>CAWIQJ010000007.1:0-34492 GCA_963838235.1 uncultured Pseudomonadota bacterium | reverse complement strand
ATCCCATGCCGCGCGAGTTCTGGCGCGACGCGATCTATTCTACCGGCAAGCCGGTGCTCTACGTCATCCGCCCGCGCTGGGAAGGCCAGGCGGCCAACCTCGAGCGCAAGCACAAGTCCGCCGAGGTCGCCGTGTTCGACCACGCGGGCCACGCCCTATTCGTCGACGAACCCGACAAGTTCGACGCGACGGTCGAGGATTTCGTGAAACGAAAGATCTGGCCGTGAGCGCCGTCGGGGGACAGGCGCTGGAGACCAACGCCACGCCATCGCGCGCGCAACTGTGGCCGCTGTTCCTGGTCTCGGCCGGGGCGGTGGGCTTCGAGATCGCGCTGACGCGGTACTTCGCCGTCGCGAAGTGGTCCGAGTACGGCTACTGGGTCATCTCCATAGTTATGGCCGGCTTTGCGCTGTCGGGCGTGGCCGTAGCGCTGTTCCGCGACGCCTTCGCAAGCGCGGGCCGTTGGCTGCAGACGCTGTTGCCGGGCGCCCTGGTCGCCGCCGCCGCGGCGGGCTTCCACTACACGGTGACCAACCCGTTCAATCCATTGGAGCTGCAGAACCCTGCCACCTGGATTCCGCAGGTCCAGAACATCGGCCTCTACTATGTGGCCCTGTTGCCGTTCTTCTTCCTGGCCGGCGTGTTCGTGTCGCTGAGCTTCGTGCTGAACAGCCGCGAGATCGGGCGCGTCTACGGCTACGACCTGACCGGCGCCGGCCTGGGCTCGGCCTTCGTGCTGGTCCTGATGTTCGCCCTGCACCCGTTCGACCTCGCGCCGGCGATCCTGGTGGTGCTGGCGTTGAGCGCCCTGTTCCTGCCGAGAAGAGGCAAACTGCTCGCCATCGCGCTCGCGGCGGTCGCGCTGGCCGGGGGCGAGTACCTGCTGCTCGAGGGGCCGCAGCCTGCGTTCAACGAATACAAGGCGATCTACCCGCCGCTGCATACGCCGGGCGCCAAGGTCCTGAACGAGACGCGTTCACCCCGCGGCGACTATCTGCTGCTCGACGACTTCACCGAGCGCATGGACGCGGACGTCTCCAACAACGCCTCGATGATGGGCCTGCCCGATCCGCCGCGCAGCTACGGTCTCTACCGCGACGGCGTGCGTATCGCCTCCCTGCCCAAGGCCGGCCCGATCGACGCGTCCTATGCCAGCTCCGACCTGTCGGCGGCGCCCTATCTGATGCGGCCCAAGGCGCGGGTGCTGTTGATGGGCGCTTCGGGCGGTTTCCGCGTGACCGAGGCGCTGAACCTCGGCGCGGGCCAGGTCGATGTGCTCGAACCCGAACCGATCCTTCACGCGGCCCTGGTCGACGGCCTCAGGCCCTCCCCACCGCTGACCGTGAACGCGCGCGTGCGTTTGCTGAACGGTAGCCCGCTGGCCGTGGCGCGCGACGCCGGTGCGCGCGGATATGACCTGATCGACCTGTCGTCGGATTTCCTCGACGCCCAGGACACCAACCAGACCGCCTTCGCCGCCGAAGCCATTGCGTCCGACCTGCACGCCCTGACGCCCGACGGCATGGTCTCGATCCCGGTTTCGATCCGCGAGTTTCCCGCCTACGCCGTGCGCATGCTGGCGACCGTGCGCGCGGGCCTGCTCGACGCGCGCATCAACGACCCGTTGAGCCACGTCGTCGTCTACCGCTCCGCCTGGGGCGTGCGCATTCTGGTCAAACGCTCCGCCTGGACCACGGGCGAGATCGACCAGATCCGCAAGTTCTGCGACGACCGCTCGTTCGACGTCTCGTACTACCCGGGCATCAACATCGAGGCGGTGCGCGGCAATATCTATAACGACCTGCCCTCGGTCTCCTTCATCACCGGCAAGGTGACCGCCCAAGGCCTCGACGACGCCGTCGCCGACGAAGCTCAAGCCGTGCTGGCCGGCCAGCCGTCGCCATCGGAGGCGGCCTTCAACCTCACGCCCATCCGCCTCGACCGGCCGTTCTTTTACGCCATCCTGCAGCTGCAGCAGATGAATGTGCTGATCGACCGGCTCGAGGTCCTGCCCCAGCCGGAGATCGGCGCCCTGGTCAACCTCGCCGTACTGGCCCAGGCGATCCTGATCGCCTTGATCGTGCTCGCCACGCCCTTGTTGTCGCCGCGCCGGCTGCGCCGCGAAACGAAATCGGGGGGCCTGCGTCCCGTGGTCTATTTCGCCGCGCTCGGTCTCGGCTTCCTGTTCGTGGAAATCTTCTTGATCGAGAAGGCGTCGTTCTATCTGAACGACCGGGTCAGCGCCTTTGCGCTGGTCCTCACCGGCATGCTGGTGTTCGGCGGGTTCGGCAGCATGATCGCGCCGTGGTTCTCACGCCTGCCGCGCGTGGGCATGGTGTTCGCCGTGCTAGCCCTGATCGGCCTCAGCGCGGCCATGTATGAAGGCGCCGAGCAGTACATGCTGTCCACGCTCAGCCTCAGTTGGGCGATGCGCGCAGGCATGGTGCTGGCCATCACCGCGCCGGTGTCGATCGCGCTCGGCATGCCCTTCCCGCTGGGGCTGTCGCGCATGGGCGACGGCGGCTTCCTGCCGTGGGCCTGGGGCCTGAACGGTGCCTTTTCGGTGGTGGCGACGCCGTTGGCCAATCTGGTCGCGCGCGAGGCCGGGTTCTCCTGGCTGATCTACAGCGCATCCGCACTCTATCTCTTAGCCTTCCTGACTTTCCCGAGGGGGACGACAAAGCCATGGACGATACAAAGTTCGACGCCCGAACCGGCGCCCACACCCGCCGCGGACTGATCGCGTCCGCCGCCGCGCTGACCGTCGCCGCACCAACCCTGGCGCAGGCCGCGCCCGAGCACGCCTGGACGCGCGCCGCCTACGAGGCCGCCATGCGTGCCTCAGGCCGCCCGACCCACATCAGCGACGCCGCCTTCGCCGCGATTCAGAAGCGCAAGGGGCCGGCGATCGAGCACATTCGCCGCTATCTCACCGAGCGTTTCGGCGCCGCGGACCCGCGCGTGGTCGAGGCGTTTCAGACCGTGCCGCGCGAGTACTACCACTACAACTACGCCGGTCGCGGTGCGAAACCCGGAATGTTCGGCGTGGCGCGCCCGGAGGACGCTTATGAGGACAATCCCAAGCCCTGGGCCATCGGTTACGGCTCGGCCCTGTCGGACTATCTCGGCCAGGCCTACATGACCCAGCTCTGCAAGCCGGGACCCAACGACGTGACGCTCGAGGTCGGCACCGGCTCCGGTTTCCAGAGCAGTTTGCTCTCGCGCATGGTCAAGCACGCCTATTCGATCGAAATCATCGAACCCTTGGGCCATGCGGTCGGCAAGATCTTCGCGCCGCTCGGCTATACCAACATCTCCACACGCGTCGGCGACGGCTATTACGGCTGGCCCGAGGTGAAGGACGGCTTCGACATCATCATCGTCACCTGCGCCGCGCGCTACGCGCCGCCGATGCTGTTCCGCCAGCTGAAGCCGGGCGGCCGCATGATCATCCCCATCGGCCAGCCGTTTAAGCGCGGCCAGATCCTTTACGTCTATACCAAGGACGCCAAGGGCAAGGTGCACTCGCGCCGCGACGTGGGCGTGTTTTTCATTCCGATGACCGGGACCATCCTGAAGACCGACGCGCCGGCGGCGCCACATTAAGGACGTTGGGGCGGAACGCTCAGCCTGACCAGGCGTTCCTTTAGACGCGTGGGGCCCGCGCACGGCCTCGTCGCGATAAAGGTCGCCACGAGCATGAACTCCGAGCATCACGGTTCTGATTCTGACACGGCTTGGCGCAAGGAAGACTTGCACCCGGACTCGCGCGAAGAGACCGAGGCGGAGGCGCGCGGCGGCTATCTGAACGGACGCCTGCTGTGGGTGCTGGTCCTGTCCATGCTGGCGACCCTGATCGCCTTCGTCTGCATCTGGGCGTTCTGGACGCCGTAAGCGCTTGGAGACGGGAGCGGCCGAAGCCGCCCCCGCGCTCGTAAAGTCCGCGTCAGAGAATGCTGAGGATTGCGCCGGCGACGTCGCCGATGGTGTTGCCCACCGCCTGAAGGGCGCTTTCACTGTCGGAGTTGGCCATCTCTTCTTGCGCGAGCTGACGCTCCTCGGCCTCCTTCTGGGCCTCCACCTGCGCGTCATGACGACGACGCGCGTCGGCTTCTTCCTTACGGATTTTTTCGCGCTTGCGCTCACGCTCCTCGTAGGCCTTTTTCTTGCCGGCGTCGCTCTCCGGCAGGGTGTAGCGCCAGGCGTAGTCGTGGTGCTTGGCGAAGGTTGCGAAATCGTCCTTCAGGATGAGGCTGTCGCCCTGCTTGCTCCACTGCGCGCCGTGCGACATGTCGCCGATATAGTGGAACAGGATCACTGCGCCGGTGCTGCTCTTCAGCGCCACGGCGATGTCGAAGTCCTTGTCCGGCTTTTTGTCGGAGACCTGACCTGAGAAGACATAGCTGCCGTCCGGGTTGACCAGCAGATTGACCGAACCGTCGACCTTTTTCAGCTTCCAGTTCAGCACAATGGGGCCGCTCGACGGGGGCGCGTGCTGCAGCCCGCTGCCCTCGCCCGATGGACCACCCGATTGCGCAAAGGCGGCGCCGGCGATCAGGATCGAGGCGGCGGCGGCGACACAGACCGTACGCAGATGCTTCACGTGAGTACCTCCCTCTTCAGGTCGATGACCTGGGACGCCGAAAACGCGGCTGGAAACGTCAAGGCGACGCTAGGGCATCCGCAGGAGGTGATCCAGCGGCGTCGGGGGCAAAAACCTGCGGATTTTCTTACGCCTAGCTTACGGCGCCGCGTCAAACCTTGCCGGCGCCCATGCGCCGGCGATCCAGCACCTTCTTGAACACGCGCAGGGCATGCAGCTCCACCATTGTCTTGCCGCGCGTCATGTTGGTCTCGTGGCGGCGCACCATGAGCGTGATCTGGTCGAGCCGCTCGATCTTCAACGCGGCCTCTCGCGCCCGCACGAACCAGTCGGTGTCTTCGCTGAAGGTCAGGCTCTCGTCGAACAGGCCCACCGTTTCCAGCGCGGAACGGCGGTAGACCGCGGCGCCGATGTAGTAGGGAAACGCCTCGTTGGGGTCGCCCACGAGCCGATCGCCCTCGGCCTCGCGGCGAAAGGTCTGGCCGTGACCTTGCACGATGTCGAGGTCGGCTTCGAGCAGACGCGCGGTCATGGCGTCGAGCGCGCCCTCGGGCCAGAGGTCGTCCACGTCGAGGAAGGCGATCAGTTCGCCCGCCGCCTCGCGATAGCCGCGGTTGCGCGCGGCGGAGGCGCCGCGGTTGTTCTGGCGGAAGAAGCGCACGTCAACCGGCAGCTCGCGCACGGCCTGCTCGATCTCGTCGGTCGAGCCGTCGTCGACCACGATGATCTCGATACGCGGCCACGCCTGGCTGAGAATGCTATTTACGGCGTCACGCAGGAAGCGTGCGCCGTTGTGCACCGGCAGGATAACGCTCATTAACGGCGTGCGGCCCGCCACGCCGGCGCGCGATACGGCGACGTCCTGCGGCGGATCGGCGAGCAGGCGCGCGATGGCGCCGGCGATCTCCTCCTTGTCGCCGCTGAGCACGATGGTGCGCGCTGGAACTTTGGAGATCAGCCTCCCAATGAAGTCGTGCGTCGCCAGCCCCGCATGCGGCAGTTGCGCCAGGGTGGTGAAGGCCGCCGCGCGCGACAGGGTCGCAACCTCCACCGGCTCGAACCGCGTCGGGCCGCCGTCGCCGAAGCGCGGCGTCAGGATGGCGCGCAGCGGCGCCCGCTTCGCGATCTGCTCCGCGCGCGCGGGATGCAGCCGCAGCACCGCCTTCTCCTCGCCTTCGACCGGCACTGCGGCAATCAGTGACGCCAGGCCGGGAAAGCGTCCCGCCTGTTGCGGCTCCAACTTCGCCGTGCCGTAGAGGCTGAAGGCGCAGGGCTCGGGATCCAGCCCCACCACCACATAATCGTCGCCGACGTAGCCGAAACCCGCCTCCAGGCACGCCAGCGCAGTGGACGATTTGCCGACACCGCCACGGCCGACGATCAGCACCGCGCCCTCGTCCGTCGACACTGCGGCCGCGTGCAGCAGTTGCTTGCCGCGCGGCTGCATTAGCCAGTGGAACAGAGTTCGGAACGGCGAGGCCCTGGTCCAGTACGGCAGGGTGCCGGGCGTGCGCACCCAGTACACCGCCTCGCCGGTTGCCGTGTCCATCAGGTTCAGCGAAAACTCGGCCCAGTGGAAGGCGCTACGCCAGCGCGCGCTGGTCATGCCGCAGATATCGCCGCGGTCGGTGTAGCAGTCGCGTCCGCACGGCGCCGGGGGCGCCTCGACGCCGCTCGCCTCCGTGTCCCAGACGTGGAAGGTCGCGTCCGGCGCCGCCGTGGCCTCCACACTCAGATGCGCCACCGCCCGATAGAGCGCGCGCTCGAGCGCCTCACCGGCGAAGACCAGCCGCACCGTTGTGTCCGCCACGGCGATGAAGCGTTCGCGCACGCCCGCCCGCGCCTCCGCTTGGTGAGCACGCGCGAGGGTCTCGGCGAAAAAGGCCGCCTGCTCCGCCTCGCTCATCGGCGGACTATCGGCGCGATGCGCAATGACCTCGGTCATCCGCCCCGCACGCGCGTGAGGGTTCCGTTCTCGAGCCGGTAGACCGTCCGCACGAGGTCCACCACCGCCGGATCGTGGCTCGCCAGAACCACCGCCATCCGCGTCGGTCCGCGCAGCAGGCGGGCCATGATCGAACGCACGGCTTCCGCGTCGAGGTGATTGGTCGGCTCGTCGAGGATCAAGAGCTTGGGCCGCACAGCCAGGGCGCGCGCAATAGCCAGCCGCTGCGCCTCGCCGCCCGAAACCAGCACCCCGCCCTCGCCGATCTCGGTGTCATAGCCCTTGGGCAGGCTTCGGATAAAGGCGGTCGCGCCGGCTTCTTCGGCCGCCACGCCGATTTCGTCGCGGCTCATGTCGGGCCAACCGTAGCCGATGTTTTCGGCCACCGTGCCGGCAAAGAAGGTCGGCTTCTGCGGCACTAAGCCGATGTCGCGGCGCAGCAGACGCAGATCGATGACGTCGTAGGGCTTGCCGTCCGCCAGGACCACCCCCACCTCGGGCTTCAGAAAGCCGAGCACGAGGTTCAACAGGGTCGACTTGCCCGCCCCGTTGGGGCCGATGATCGCGATTGTGTCGCCCGGCGCGATCTCAAGCGTGACCTTGTTCAACACCGGGCGGCCGCGGAAGCCGATGTCGACGTCACGCAACGCGATGCGGCCGCCAAACGGAAGCGGCTCGCCGCCCAGCGGATAGGGCTCGTACGGACCCTCGGCGCCGAGATCGCGCATGCGCACCAGCGCCTCCTCCGCTGCGATCAGGTCCGGCGCCAGGCCGATCACGCGCGAAAGTTGGGTGTTGAAGATCGCGGCGGCGGCCAGGAAGGCGACCAGATTGCCCACGGTGAACGCGCCGTGGACGATGGCGATGCCGCCGCCGACCAGGATCACCACCGCGCCCAGGCCGCCGATGAGCGACTGGGCTTGGCCGTAGGTCGCATAGCTCATGGCCATGCTGCGGCTCGCAACGCTCGCCGCGTCGATGATCGCGCGCTGGCGCTTCAGCTCGCCCGCCTCGAAGCCGCGCGCCTTGGTCAGGTCCATGTGCGTGAGCACGAACAGCACGCCCTTGCAGAAGCGCTCATAGGCGTCCTGGAACAAGCGCACCTCCCGGCGCACGTGGGTGCGCGCGAGCCGAGCGACGAACCAGCCGATCGGGGCGACCGGCGCCGCGAACAGCACCAGCCAGGCGTTCAGGTGGATCAGCCACGCCAGCATGGCGCCCATGACGATGACCGCCGGCCCTGCGTCGGACAGGGCGTTGGTCGTCGCCTGGTCGACGCGCTCGCTGAGCTGGGCGATGCGCGCATAGAGGCGGCTGGCGTCGGACGCGCCGTGGAACGCGCGCGACAGGGCGTAGAGTCGTTCGAGAAATTCGAGCCGCGCCTCGGCCACCGCCGCTTTCGCAACATAGGCGCCGATGGAGCGCGCGCCGAGCGCCAGGATCGAGGAAATGATGCGCGCGCCGAACACGCCGGCGCCCAGCAAGACCAGGAGCTTTATGTCGCCGCCGCGGATCGCTACGTCGAGCGCCAGACGCACGCAGAACAGCAAGGGGATGAGGATCATCGCCTGGGCGACCGAGACGACGAGCAGGGCGAGAAGACTGCGCCACCGCGGCTTGTAGAAGTGCAGCAGATAAGCCCACGCGGACGGATCGAAACGTCCGTGCGGCGGCCCCTCATTGAGGTCCACCGGGAGTTCGGTCGGGGGCGCAAAGTCGGGCAACACCGCTTCAACGCGGGCGTCGACAGCATGTTCCGTCACAGCGGGATCGACGACGACGGTCATGTGAAGGCGCGCCGCAACAGGCGTCCCGTCCGCCGGATCGCTTCGGCGGGCAGTTCGCGTCGCCGCGCGAGCCGCCAGCCCACGCGCACATAGTCGAGGCCGCCCCACAATGCCGCGACGGTCGAGCGTCCGCGGAAGAACCGGCCGTAGTCGGCGAGGTTGGTCCAGCGCCGGCCGAACCAGGAGCCGTCGCGCTCGGTGTCGAGCACGCTGGAGTTCTCGATCCGCTCCGCGAGGCTGGGCTTGCGCGCCGCCAGCGCCTCAAGCACCCGCGCGGGAACCGGTGCAACATGATGGGTCGCGAGATAGCCGAGACCGAGGCCCAGGCGGTGCGTCACGCGTTCCTGTTCGGCAAAGGCCGCCAGCGCGTCCCAGTCGAAGGCCGGCTCGTGACGCAGCACCGCCATGACGTCGGCGATCCAGCGGATCGGCGGTTCAGGATTGGCCTTCAGGCCGTGCAGGACGAGTTGCAGAACCATCGCCTCAGGCGACGGCCGGCGCGTGGCGACGCCCTGAAAGTCGAAGGTATGCGCATGGTCCCAGCACCAGGCGTCGGCGCGGTCGTTGATCGTCTCGTAGAGACAGCGCCAGTGCAGGTCGAGTTCGCGCCCGGCGGGAACTCCTCAGGGTGATCGCCTGAATATAGGCGCGCTCGTCGCGCGACATCGGCCGCTCCAGCGTCCAGCCAAGCCCTTCAATCACCGCGATTGCGCGATCAGCGTCGGGGTGACGCACCGCGATGTCGACGTCGCGCATCGGCCGCGCGGCCGGGGTGCGATAGACGGTGAGCGCCAGCGGCACGCCCTTCAGCATCAAGGTGTCGACGCCCGCCGCCTCCAGCGCCGCCACCACCGGAGCGACCTCGGCGAACAATGCCTGGGTCTCCACCCAGGCCATGCGATAGACGCCCTTCATTCGCAGCATAAGCGGATCTTCGACATTCAGCGCGCGCAGGCGGTCGTAAACCAGGGGCAACAGCCGGAACGTGCCCCAGTCGAACTGCGCATCGAGATCGGCGGCCGCACGCCACGCCTTGAACCGCGCCTCGACGGCGTCTTCGGGGCCCAGCGCCGGCGTCGAGCAGCAGCGCCTGTTCCGACGTCGGCCAGAGGTAGAGACGTTCCACCGGCGTGCGCACCCTGGCGTCCATCGCCCTAGCCCTCGCTCGCGGCGGCGCGGCGCGCCAGGGACGCGCGCAGCACCTTCAAATAGTCCGACTTCGACCCCGCCTCGCGGATCACCGTGTTGGCGCCGTGAATGCGCCGGCGCAGCACGATGCGGTCGATCCGCGCCGACCGCGCGCCCGCGTCTTCCGCTCGCGCGACCCAATCCATGGTCTCGCCGAGCTTCAGCGTCGCATCGAAGTCTCCGACGCGGTCGAACAACCCCTTGCGGATCAGCAGCGCCCCGGCCACCCGCGCCGACGCCGGAGCGGCCTTCGCCCGCGTGACCAGGCCCGGCGTGTCGCCAAGGTTCAGGAACTCTTCGGTCAGGCCCACGACATAGTCGAGCGAGACGCTGGCTTCGATCGCCGCGACGCGCGCCGCCAGGCTGTCGCGCGGCCAGACGTCGTCCGCATCCAGGAAAGCGATCCAGTCGCCCGAGGATTCCGCAAGGCCGCGGTTGCGCGCCGCTCCAATGCCGCCGTTTGGCTGCCTCACCAAGCGCACCCGCTCACCGTAGCCGCGCGCCACGTCAGCGCTTGCGTCGGTCGACCCGTCGTCCACCACCACGATCTCGTCCGGCGGGCGCGACTGGCCGAGCGCACTGTCGATCGCTTCGCCGACGAAGGCGGCGGTGTTGTAGCAGGGGATGACGGCGCTGATCCTCACGGTGCGCCCCGTTTGCGCACAACCGAGCTGCGTAGGGCGGTCAACAGGTTGGCGTTGATGCGCACATCGTTCAGCGAGGCGTTCGATCCGTGCACGCGCTTGCGCACCAGCACCTCGGGAATTGTCGCATGGGCGGCGCCCGCGTCGAGCGCGCGCGCGAACCAGTCGGTGTCCTCGCCGGTCGTGAACCGGGTGTCAAACAGGCCGACCGCGTCGAACAGAGCGTGCCGCGCTACGAGCGCCTCCATCAGCATGCCCGGCGCCGGACCGTCCAGCAGCTCGCCGCGAAAGCCAGGGGGAACCAACTCGCCGGGCTCAAGGAAATGCTGCACCAAGCTGACTGTGAACTGGAGCTCAGGCCGCTCCGCCATGACCGCCGCGTGCCGCGCGAGCTTGTACGGCGACCAGAGATCGTCGTGCGACAGGAAGGCGACGAAGCTTCCGCGCGCCACGCCGATCGCTTCGTTATAGGCCGCCGCGATGCCCTGCGATTGCTGTGTAACGAAGGTCGTCCATGGGTGTGCATGGGCAATGGAGGGCGTGTCGTCGGTTGAGCCGCCGTCGATCACCAGCACCTCGCGCGGTTCGACAGTGGAAGCTTCGAGGCTGTCCAGCGCCTGGTCGAGGAACCGCGCGCCGTTCTTCACCGCCATCACGACGCTGACGTCGACCGCCGGGCGGGACGCAGCTTTCATCGCCTCAGCCCTCCGGCTCGTCGAGCTTGCGGGTCGGCCAGCCGGCTTCGTCCACCTCGTGAATCGGATCGAGTAACAGCAAGTCCTGCATGTCGGTGTAGATCGACAACACCGGCGCACGATAGGCGCTGCGCGTCACGGGCGCAGGTGACGTCGTCGGCGCCGCAGCGTCCTCAGCCACGACGAGGCCATGTTGGGTCAGTTGGGCGATGAAAGCGTCGATGTCGGCCGCCATGCGCTCGGCTTCGGCGTCGAACGCGTCGGACGCCCAGGCGAGGATCGCCCCGCGCCCGCATCCCTCGGCGATCGCCTGCCACACCAGCGCGCCGGAGCCGTCCGCGCTGAAGTAGTTCCCGGACCGAAGATCCATGATAATCGCTTCGCCGTCGATGACTTCGCTGACCACCGCCGGGGCGCAGACGCGATAAGACTTGTCCACGCTGATTTCCGATTTCCCTAGAGGCGACCGTTCTAAGGTCGCGGAGGGCATAATATCAAGCGGCCCAACGACTTTTCAAGGATAGAAGGCCCGCCCGCGCCTATCGGTCCCACTCCGTCCACAGAGCAGATACAGGGCGGCCGACGCCAATATTGATAGAAATTCCCTCGGATTTGACAGCGATCCTCGAAGACCCCTAATCGCCTCACCCAAACCCCGCCCGCGCCTGGGCCACGAGACCTTGCGACCTTGACGCCCCGAACCCTTGTCATCACCGGAGCTGCGGGAAACCTGGGACGTAAGCTGCGCGCCCATCTCGGCGCGCGAGACGACTACCGGCTTCGCCTGCTGGACCGAGTAGGCGGCGACGGCGTGACGGCGGCAGACCTCAGCCGTTACGACGAGGCCTGGGCGGGCGCCTTCGACGGCGCCGATGCGGTGGTGCATCTGGTAGGCTTGGCGCCCGGCGCACACGGATGGCCCAAACTGACGCCCGCCTATCTCGACGCCCTGTTGAACGTCTATGCGGCGGCGGCGCGCCACGGCGTGCGCCGCGTGGTGTTTGCGAGTTCGGTCTGGATCATGGCGGCGCGCCGCTTCGGCAAGGACCCCATCACGGCGGATCCGATGGCCGATCCGGGCCGCCACGCCTATGGCGTGACCAAGCTGGTCGGCGAACGCGTCGGTCAGGCGTTCAGCGACGCGTTCGGCGTCTCCACCGTCGCCCTGCGCATCGGCGGCTGCCGCGACGGCGACAACGTCTTCAGCCTGCGCACGCCCATGCCCGACTGGAACCAGAGCTGCTGGCTCTCTAACCGCGACTTCTGCGAGGGCGTGGTGCGTGCGATCGAGACCGACCACGTGGGATTCACCGTGGCGAACCTGATCTCGGCCAATCCGGGATCGCGTTGGACGCTCGACGAGGCGGCGCGCGACATCGGCTTCGTCCCACAAGACGGCGGACAAACGCACATCCGTTTCGGCGATCGCCTGCGCGCCGCCCTCGCCCGCTTCGGCGGCGAGACATTGCCGGCGCTCGCGCGCCGGCTCACCCCCGCCGATTGGTAGGCCTTACTTCCTGGGCGCCAGAATATCGTCCAGTCGCGCCGGCGTCGCAGGATCCCGCTCCAGGCGCGGGTAGCGCAAGCCGCCGTGGTAGTCGATCGAGACGGTGCGATAGTGCTTGCCGTCCTTGATCAGCAGCTGGATCGGCGCCGTTCCGGTCTTGGCCGCCCCGATCGTGTCCTTCAGGTCGTCGGGGTCGAAGGCGACGCCATCCACAGCGACGATCGTGGCGCCGGGCTCGACGCCTGCCTTGAACGCCGGCCCGTTCCACTGTACGCCGCCGACATTGCCGTCGTGACCGACGCTGAGACCGATCGAATAGGTAAAGTCGTCGGTCTTGCGCCGCATGCTGGCGGACCTCGCATAGGCCGTCTCCGTGTCGGTATAGACCAGCCGGTAACCGCCACGTGCGAGGCCGTCGAGCGGCGCGCCAGGGCCGTGGCCGTCGAGGCGCGTGCGCAGGAAGCTCGTCCAGTCGTAGGGCGCGACCGAATTCAGCGTCGCGACGACGTCTTCGAACCTGTACGGGTCGGTGACGAAGCTGCCGTTGTGCACGCCGAAGAAGGCCCTGGCGAAATCGTCGAGCGACTTCTGGCCCTTGGTCAGCTCGCGAATCTTGGTGTCGGCGTCGAGCCAGATCGAGCTGGCCCTCGGAATAGTAGTCCTCGCTACGCTGCCAGCTCGTCCACGACTGCGGCCGGCGCATGGAGAGTGATGGGGTCCTCGGTGGTGTCCTGCAGGGCGCGCCACTCGCGGCCGACGCGGTTGTCGTAGGTCGCCGCCGTGCCCGCGATGGCGTCGAGCGCCTGCTGCTTGGTGAGCAGGCCCGAACGCGCGGCCAGCACATAACCCCAGTACTGCGTCTGGCCTTCGTAGACCCACAGCAAGCTGTCACGCATCGGCACGTTGAAGTTCGGCGTCCACAGGTCCGCCGGTCGGCGGAACTTGCCGTTCCACGAATGGGTGTACTCGTGCGAGAGCAGGTCGCGTGAGGCAGCGTTCTTGTCCCACTCGGTGAAATAGGTCGGCGTGGTGCCGTCCTCGCTCGACTGGTGATGTTCGAGCCCGTTGCCGCCCATCTGGTCCGACAGCGAGAACAGGAAATCGTAGTGGTCGTAGTGGTGCGAGCCGTAGAGCTTGTAGGCCTGCTGCACCAGTTGGCGATGGATGTCGACCTGCGCCGGCGTTGTCGTCGAGCTCTTCGGGCTTGTCGGCGATGACGTCGAGGCTGACGCGGCGCCGGGCCGCCCGGATCGAGGTCGAACTGTTTGTAGTAACGGCCCGCGATCAGGGGCGAGTTCGACCAGGGTGTTCAGCGTGGTCGGCTTGAACTGCGTCACCGCGCCTTGCGTGCTCGCGGTCTCCAGCGCGGTGCGCGATCTTCCAGCCGTCGGGGACGCGGATGCTGGGCGCGAAGGTGATGTCGCGCGAGAAGTAACCGGCGGGATAGAGCACCACCGCGTTCCACTCGACGTTCAGCATGTCGGGGGTGACGACGATGCGGCCTTCGCGCTGTTCGGTCGGCGACAGGAACTGGAAGTCGACGTCGAGTTGCGTCACGCCCTGCGGCACGTTGACGTGGAAGGCGTAGACGTCCACCGGATCGCGCGTCCACTCCACACGTTGGCCGCCGGCGCGTGACGAACAGGCCGGCGAGCTTGTCGATCGGACCGGTCGGGCCATGGTTGCCCGGCAGCCACTTCGGAAACAGCAGGGTCATCGGGCCCGGCCCGGCGACCGGGACGGTCTCGTGCACGCGGAAGATGCGGTGGTCGAGGTCCGTCGCGTCCACCTGCAGGCCGATCGTCCCCGGATAGGGCGTGTCCTTCGGGAACGGGATTTCGGGGACGCCGCCAGCGGCTGCGGCTGCTGGGCCGCGTCCTGGGCGGCCAAAGGACCCGCCGAGGCCAGAACGGCTGCGAACGACACGGACGCTAGGACGGCTTTCACGCGACACTCCCCCAAATTGGAATGCTCTTCGCCGGATGGCGCGGCATTTGGTTGTTCTTGTTCAATGAAGACCGCTTGTCCAGCGCGTTTAAATCACGCGGCAGGCTGTACTGAATCCGGCGCGGGTCAGTGATCGGCGTTCGATTTGGACGTTGTCTGCCGCGTCGAGCCGGAAATCCTTGGCCGCCGGGCTGTCCGTCTTGGCCGGTTCGGCCTGGTTGTTGGCGGGCGCGCCCTTCATGGCCTTGATGAGCCTGAGCGCCGTGGGCACGTGGGCGCTCTCGGGGTGCTTCATCATATAGGCCATCAGATCGTCCGGCGTGGCCTTGTCCAGCGCCGCCTTGAAGTCGAAATCGTCGGCGGAGTCGTGGACCGGTTCGGATTCCGAAACCGGGGTCGCCTGCGCCGGTTTGGGCGCGGCGGCGCGGCTCTGCACCGCGTGCTCGGAACAGCCGGCCAGACAGATGCGCGAGATCGACGACAGGTTCAGCCAGGGCGTCTGGCCGGTCATCTTGCTGACGTCGGTGCCCACCTGGTCGAGCATGTCGAGCACCGACATGTTGGGGCTCTCGATCCAGGCCAGCAGCGTCTCGGTATAGGGGCTGTGGCGGCCCTTGCCGTCCGCCGCCTCGGCGCCCGGCGAAGTCGCGAACGCGACGACCGTGCGGGGCAGCGACGTCGACGCCGCCGGCAGATTGGTCTGGGCGTTGATGCCTTTTTGCGCCCCGTAGAGCAGCGACTCCCACGGATTGTCGCGGCAGGCGTCCAGGATGATCAGGTTCATTCCGCTGGCGCCGGGCACACGCAACTGGTTGAAGACGTTGACCAGCGGTTCGGCGTAGCCCTGGATCACCAGGCGCTTGCCGTCGGGGTCCATGTTGGTGAGGTCCTGGTTCATCGGCAGCTTGGCGCCCGCCGGAATCAGGTAGGTCTCGCCGTCCACCTCGATACCGTGGCCCGAATAGTAGACGACCACGATGGCGTTGGGGCCGGCCTGCTTCACCTCCGAGCCGAACTTGGCCAGGGCGAAGTTCATGTCGGACAGGGTGGCGTTGGTGACCTTGGTGACCTTGAAGTTCAGCCGCTCGAGCGCTTCGCTCATATCCGACGCGTCGTTCAGCGTATTGGGCAGGTCGACGGCGAAGCCGCCCGCCTGGGAGACCGCCTGCGGGGTGTCGAGCTTTCCGTCGAGATTGTAGTCGGCGTTGCCGATGACCAGGGCCACGCGCGCCGGCTGGTCGTTCGCGGAAGCTGAGGCGGCCTGGGCAAGCGGATCCGCCCGCGCCATCGGCGCGGCCAGCAGAAGCGCTGCAATGAAGGCGTACCGCCAAAGCCCCATGGCGTTTCCCCAAGGTTCCGGAGCCTAGCAAATACCCAGGCGATTTAAAGGGGCGCGACGCTTCGGCGAACAATCGCCTGAAATCGGCTCGGCAACGTTGAAATCATTTCAATTCAACGGGAAACGGCGAAGAGCGGAGATTACAGGTCCGCCGGACGCAAGGCTGGGGCAAGCCGGAATAGCCCGGGTTCGCGGAACACGGTTCGTTGCTGCTCTCCTGCCCCTCGTCTAAGGTCGAGGCGAGCGGGCCCGGGGGAATCGGGTCGCACCAAGCCTGAGGGGGCGTTCATGAAGCGCATCGGCATCGCGTTCCTGGCGTCGCTGGCGCTCGGCGGCTGCTCGCTGGCGCCGCTGATTACGCCGGCCGCCGTCGAGTATAATCAGGTCTTCGAGCAAGCGAACAACCAGGTCTTGGTGACCAACATTCTGCGTGCGCGCGACAACGCGCCGCTCTATCTGGCGGAATTCCAGGACATCCGGGTGACGTTTACGGGTACGATCGGCACCGGCAGCATCGCTGTGCCCTTCGGCCGCGGCAAGGTGCCTAACGCGAAGTCCTACAGCGCCCTGCCCAACGCCAGCCTCATGGCGCAACCGTCGTTCGACGCGACCCAACTCGACACCCAGCAGTTCACGCTGGGCATGCTGAAGCCGGTCGATCCGGTGACGTGGGAGTACTACTGGCACCGCAACTACTCGCCCGATATTTTGCTCTACCTCTTCCTGGCCAGCATCAACCAGGGAACAATCACCTTCAGCAACAATCCCTGCACCAGCATCGACGCAAAAGCGGACTGCGATGCGTACGCCGCGTTCGTAAGCAAGGTCGACCAGCTGTCGTCGAACGGCGTCTACCTCAACATCTTCACCACCCTCGCGCCGTCGCCGTCGGGCCCGACGGCGAAGACGGTGATGATCGGCGACAAGAGCTACAGCTTCGAACAGTCGGCGCCGCAGGTGGCGATCTGCACGCCGCTGCAAGCGCAGGACCCCGGCGCGGCCGTACAGACCTGGACGCGGCTGACCCGCTACCAGATCGAACCCTGCCCCATCGACGGCGGCGCGCCGCACGGCTCGCCCCAGCCGGGCGCGGCGCCCGCGCCGAGCGCGACGCAATCGCTGCTGCCCAGCGGCGGCGGCATCGGCGGCCCCTCGGCCTCCGGCTCGGCGCTCAGCCCCGACGAAATGGCGTTGTTCGCCTGCACCCACCGCCAGGTCGTGCAGTGCCGCCGGTCCTGGGCGGAGATTCAGGAATCTTCCGTCGAGGGCGGCGGCTACATCCTGCGTTCGGTCGACGGCATCATCCGCTATCTCGGTCGCGTGCAGCAGGTGGTCGACGAGACCGCCGGACCCGATAACGACAAGAAAGGTGTGACCTGGACCCAGAACGGCGTGCGCCAGACGCTCTTCCAACTCCATCGCGAGCCGGGCCTCGACCGCATCAGCATCAACTACCGCGGCAAGCACTACTACGTGCGCCAGGGCGATCCGTCGGACCATACCCTCGAGGTGCTGGCGCTGCTCAGCCAGCTGATCAACGCCAACAAGAACGCCAACGAGATTCCCTCCACCAAGGCGGTCCAGATCGTTCCCTGATCCGGACGCCCGATTGACGTGAGTTTAGCCGAGCGAGCATGGCCGAAGCGAACAGTCCCCTGACGCACGGCCCGCTCGTGCATGCGACGATCCACTGGCTCACCGGCGTGGTGTTCGCGATCCTGTTGAGTGTCGGGCTCTTGCTCGCGGGGCCGCACATTCCCGGCCTGAAGGACGTCCTGAACTCGATGGAGGTGAAGGGCGTCGACGCCGCCATGCGCGTGCGCCTGGTCGCCGCGCCCGACAGCGGCTTCAAAGGCGCGGGCAAGGACCCGGGCTTCGTCTTCCTCGACATCGATCCGACCGCCTGCGAGGCCGCGCACGGCGGATCGCGCTGCAGCACGCGCTCGCCCGCCGATCCGGCGTTGACGGCCAGGGTCGCGACCGCCGCGCTCGCCGCCGATCCGCGCGTGGTGATCATCGACGTGGCGATGTGGGACGACGATCCCGGCGCACCGCCGACCGCGTCCAGCACCGCCTTCGAGGCGCTCGCCGCCGCCGCCAAGGCGCACCCCAACATCCGCATCGTCGCCGTGGCGCCGTTCCGTCCGACCGGCGCGGACCGCACCGGCGTGATGGACTGGACGCTGGTTCCCCCGGCCCTGGCCAAGGGCACGATCACCTTCGCGCCGTCCTTCTCCTGGCGCGGACCGTACGAGAGCGACGGCGTCATGCGGCGCTATCCCGCGACCGTCCTGATGAGCGACCCGGCGAAATCGCCGACCGCGCACGAAACCCCGACCCTGCCCTATCTGTCGGCGCTCTACGCCGACGCGGCGGACGACCCGAAGAAGGTCGAGGCGGTCGACTGTCTCTACGGCGCCCTCGTGGCGCCGCAGCCCCTGGCCTGCCCCACCGGCGCGAGCCTGCCCGCGGTGCGTCCGCTCGACGCGGGCCTGAAGGCCGGCGCGGAATCGCGCATCCTCTATTCCCTGCCGTCGCTGGTTCCCGGCCCCGACGGCCAGCGGCCGTTCGAGGCGGCCCAGTTCCAGGGCCGCTACGACCTTTATCCGGTCTCGGCCATGCTCGACGAGCAGGGCCAGCTGCGCCAGCCCGCCCTGTTCAAGGACAAGATCGTCATCATTTCGACCAGCGCGCTCACCGCGCTCGATCACCACGACACGCCGCTCGGCGACATGGCCGGGGCCGAGGTGGTGCTGAACGCGGTCAAGGCCTTCCTGGACGGGGGCCTGATCCGCGAACCCGGCCTGGGCGCGCAGCTGGAGCACGAGGCGGTGGTGATCGCCGCATCGTCCCTGCCCTACCTGCTCTTTTGGGTGCTATACTTCCGGTTCGCAGCCTGGTGGCGCGGGTCGCGGGCGGGGATGGTGATCCTGCCCGTCTTCGCCACCGTCGGGTTCCTCGTGACGGTCGCCGCGGCCATGGCCCTGGCGGCGGTCGCTACGATCGGACCTTTGAGCAAGGGCTTGGAGGAAGGGTTCGCGATTGAGTTCTTTACGCCGATCTTCGCCCTGTCACTGGAGGGTTTCGCTGAAGGCGCGCGCTGGGCGATCGACCGCATCGAGCACGCGGTCGAAACCGGCGTGGTGCATGCACACAAACGGTTGACCCGGCCCAAGCGGGTCAATGGTCGCAACGGTTCTGAGGGGAACGCAACATGACGCGCATCGCAAATCGCATCGCAGGCCCCGCCCTCGCGGCGGTCCTCGTCGCCACGACCGCCCACGCGGCGCCTGAGGCGCCCAAGCCGGGCATCGTCGGCCAGGTGATCGCGATCCATCCCGCGGGCGGCGTGACAGTGACCCACACCGGCGGACGCCCGATCACGGCTGAGCCCTACCAACCGCTGTACACCGGCGACGTGGTCCAGGTGACGTCCGCCAGCGGCTCCGCGACCCTCGAGTTCGCCGGCGCCAACGGCGGCGACGTTACCGTCACCCACGCGCGGCCCTATCACGTCGCGGCCAAGGGCGGCGGCGCCAGCGCCTCGACCTTCAACCGTTTCATGCAGAAGTGGGGCTATGTGCTGCAACCGCCGTCGGGCCTGCAGATCGAGTTCGACCACGCCCAAGGGCGTGCGCGGCCCCGCCGCCGGCGCCAACCAGCTCGCAGCCAGCCACTACCTGCCCCTGATCGCTCAGCAGGTCAGCATGTATCGCGCGCGCGTCCTGCCCGTGGTCTGGCAGGGCGAGGCCGCTGCGGTGGTGCTGAAGGACGGCACGGGCGCTGTGGTCGCCCAGGCGGACGCGGGCCAACCGGGCTTCGCGCTGGTCCAGTGCAAACAGAGCCTGCAGCCGGGCGCCTATTCGATCGAGGTCGGCGGCCAGCCGGCCGGTCCGCTGGTGATCCAGGTGTCGGTGGTGCAGACCCAGCCGCCGGTCGCCTCGACCAACGAGGAAGGCGCCATGCAGGCCGCCGATGCGCTGGACGGCGCGCCTGCCGGGCGGTTGCAGGCCCTGGCCGAGCTGCAGAACCTCGCCGAGAAGAGCTACCTCGCCAACGCCGTGATGAAGGCCGTGCAGGCGGGCGAATAGGCTAGCATCGCGCGCAGGACGCAACGTCGGGGCCGGCGCCCCGGCGCAACAAGGGACGGGCATGGCGCGTACTCCGGGCGACGATTTGCCGACGAACCACGAGCATCACGACCACACTGGCTATTACGCCATCCTCCAGTCGCGTCAGTTGGGCCGCATCGCCACCGCCGCCTCGGTGCTGGCGGTGATCGCCATGGTGGTTTCGCTGTCGCTGTTGCAGGACCTGCTCACGCCGCTGATCGTGGCGGTGTTCCTGATGATTCTGGTCGACGCCATCTCGCGCGTTGTGGCGAAGTATGCGCCCTGGAGCCCGGAGTGGCTGCGGGTCAGCGCCGGCTTCATCCTGATGATCCTGATCCTGGCCGGCGCCGTCGCGGTGACGATCAAGTCGGCGCCCGGCTTCGCGGGCGAGTTACGCGGCGCCAAGGACAAGCTCGAGCACGTGATCGACGCGGCGACCGCGCAGATGCCGCTGTCGGTGGAGCCCGCCGACACCCTGCTGCGCGGCATCGACGTAAAGCCCTATGTGAAGGCCTCGCTCGGCACGGTGCGGCATCTCGCGACCAGCACCCTGTTCGTGGTGATCTATCTCGGCTTCCTGCTCGCCTCGCGCGGCGCCTTCCGGCACAAGGTCGACCTGCTCTTCCCCGACAAGTCGTCGCGCGGCCATGCCCAGCGCGTGTTCCAGCGCGTACGCCAGGGCGCCGAGGACTACATCGGCCTGCAGACCCTGAAGGCGGTGGTGTTGGCCGGACTCGCCTGGGCGATCATGGCCGCGTTCGGCCTGCACAACGCCATGTTCCTGGCCTTCCTCACCCTGCTGGTCGCCTACATCCCGATCATCGGACCGGCCGCGGCGGTGGTGTTTCCGACCCTGCTGGCCATTCTGCAGTTCGACCTGACCTGGCGGCCGCTCGGTATGTACGTCCTGCTGCAAGGCATCGTCGTCGCGCTCGACAGCGTATTGCTGCCGCGCCTGCAGGCCGAGAAGCTCGACGTCGATCCGGTGGTGGTGCTGCTGTCGCTTGGCTTCTGGAGCCTGATCTTCGGCGTCGCCGGCGCGCTGCTGTCGACGCCGCTGACGGTGGTGATCATCGCCATAGCGGGCGAGACGCCGTCGCTGCGCTGGCTCGCCGTCGTGCTCAGCAAGGGCGGCCGCAAGGCTGAAGCCATCGCCAAGGAGGCGGCCACGCCATGATCGTCGTCCACCACCTCGAGAACTCCCGCTCGCAGCGCATCCTGTGGCTCCTGGAAGAGCTGGGCCTCAAGTACGAGGTCCGGCAGTACGCGCGCGATCCGAAGACCCGCCTGGCGCCGCCCGAGCTGAAGGCGGTCCACCCGCTCGGCAAATCGCCGGTGATCACGGACGGCAAGCTCACCGTCGCCGAATCCGGCGCCATCGTGGAATACCTGATCCGCCGCTACGGCCGCCACCGCCTGATGCCGTCCGAGCACGGCAGCGACTTTGTCTCCTACCTGCAGTGGATGCACTACGCCGAAGGCTCGGCCGCCCTGCCCTTGCTGTTGGCGCTCTATGTCGGGCGCCTTGGCGAAGCCGGCGCGCCGCTGCAGCCGCGCATCCAGAGCGAACTTGCCAACCACTTCGGCTACATCGACCAGTCCCTCGCCGGCCGCGACTTTCTCGTCGGCCACGGCCTGACCGGCGCCGACATCCAGATGACCTTCGTCCTGGAAGCCGCCGAAGCCGGCGGCCGATTGAAAGACTATCCCAACGCCGCGCGCTACCACGCGGCCCTCAAGGCGCGCCCCGCCTACAAGCGCGCACTGGAACGCGGCGGGGCTTACGACCTGAAGCTCTAGGTCAGCGCCCCTTCTTCCCCTTCTTCCCCTTCTTCCCCTTCGCCACCGGCGCCGCCAGCACCGCCTGCGCCTTCGCGTTTGCAGCGTCGAGTTGCGCGAGCGAAGCGTTCAGCGCGTCCTCCTGTTTCTGCGCGCCCGCCTGGGCGTCCGCCGTCGGGCCACCATCGGCCCCGTCCGCCGCGCGCGCGAGCGCGCGCAACGCGCCGGAGATGTCTGACAGGTTCGTCGTGTTCGCCAGCTCCGTCTTGCCGTCCTTGGCGCGGATGCCGCCGGCAGCCATGACGTCGCGGTCGATCGCTTCAATCTTGGCGCGCTGAGCCTTGTCGGCACCGGCGGCCGCGGCGAGCAGCTTCTTGTGCAGATCGTCGGCCGCCTGGGACGCCTTCGACGCCTTCGCCTGGTCCGCCTCGAGGCGGCGCGCGAGCGTGTATTCGGCAGCGTACATCTGCGGCGTATCCTTCACACGCGGATCGGGTTGGAGGTTCAGGGGTTGGCGAAAGGCCTGGCCGTCGACGGTCAACTCGACCGTATAGGCGCCTGGCGGCGCCCAAACACCGCGCGCTTCGAGCCCGTCTTCGTCTTCCGCGTCGGCGCCCGCGCCCAGGGCGTAGTGCAGGTCCCAGACGAAACGATGCATCCCGGCCTCGGCCGACGGCGCCGGCGGCGGCGCCGACCAGTCAGGCGTCAGTCGCAGCTTGCTCACGTCCGGGGCCGGTACAGGGTCTGCGCTGGAATAGCGCCGCACCAACGCCCCCGACGCGTCACGGATGACGATCCGCACCGGACCCTTGGGCGCGCCCGCGAGATAGTAGTCGATGAAGGCGCCGTCCGGCGGGTTGTCGGCGTGCGGCTCGTCCTTCGGCATCGGCGTGCCGGTGAAGCCGAACGGCCGGGCGCGATACGCCGTCTGCGGCTGGAACAAGGTCGTCGCGGTCGCCGCGCCCTTGGCCAGTTCGCGCAGAGGTTCGATGTCGTCCATGATGTAGAAGCCGCGCCCGTGGGTGGCGATCACCAGGTCGTTGTCCTTCACCTCGATGTCGCGCACCGAGGTCGGCGGCAGGTCGGCTCCCAAGGGCTGCCAGTGCGCGCCGTCGTCGAACGAGACGAACGCGCCGCGCTCGGTTCCCGCATAGAGCAGGCCGCGTTGCACCGGATCCTCACGCACGACATTGACCGTATTGAGCGGCCCGTCGCCGGTGAGGCCGGCGTCGACCTCGCTCCAGGTCTTGCCGCCGTCGTGGGTGCGATAGAGATAGGATTTGAAGTCGTCCAGGCGATGGCGGTCGACGGCGATATAGGCGGTGTCGGCGTCGAAGTGCGACAGCTCCACCGTGCCGACCTTCGACCACGCAGAGAGACCCTTCGGCGTGACGTTCGCCCAGTGCTGCCCGTCGTCGCCGGTCTTCCACACCAAGCCGTCGTCAGTGCCCGCCCAGATCGCGCTCGCGCTCAGCGGCGACGGCGCGATGGAATAGACCACGCCCTTGCGCGCCTGGAACGCGTTGTCCGAGTCCGTCGCCGCGGCTTCGTCGAGAGTCGGCGGAACGCCGGGCTTCTCGCGCGTCAGGTCGGGACTGATGGGCTTCCAGTGGTTGCCGCCGTCCTCGGTGCGGAAGATGCGCTGGTCGGCGAAAAAGAGCTGCTTCGGATCGCGCTTGGAAAACACCAGTGGCAGAGTCCAGGTACGGCGGTAGTGATCAGGGTATGCCAGGGTCGGATCGACGCTCTTGGTCTCGCCGGTCTTCAGGTCCAGCTTGTCGACGCGGCCGCCATAGACGATGTCGGGGTCGTCCGGATCGGGCGCGATATTGTCGCTCTCGCCGCCGGCCGTCACCTCGTGGAATACGCGCATGTCGATGCCGTCGAGGCTGCCAGTGCGCGAGGGCACGCCCGCGGCGCCGCTATCCTGCTGCGCGCCATAGACCCAATACGGGAAGCGGTTGTCGGTGACGACATGGTACATCTGGGCGATCGGCTCATTGTACCAGCTCGACCAGGTGGCGCCGCCGTCCAGCGTGATCACCGCGCCCTGGTCCACGCCCAGCATGCGCCGCTTCGGATCGTTCGGGTCGACCCACAGGATGTGATAGTCGTCGCCGCCCGGTGCGCCCTTCACCGGCACGAAGGTCTTGCCCGCGTCGTCGGACTGATAGACCGAAACGTCGCACACCCACACCCGGTCGGGGTTCTTCGGATCGACCGTGACGCCGCCGAAGTACCAGCCGCGCTCCCACACGCGCGCGTCGGAACTGACCTTGGTGAAGGTCGCGCCGTCGTCGTCTGAGCGGTACATGCCTCCGCCCTCCTTCGCGTCCACCAGCGCATAGACACGGTCGGGTTTCGCCGCCGACAGGCCGATGCCGATATGTCCGGGCTTGCCGGGCAGGCCGCCGTGCAATTCGGTCCAGGTCTTGCCGCCGTCGGTCGACTTGTAGAGGCCGCCGCCCGCGCCCAGCGCCGGCGCATAGACGTTCCACGGCGGACGCCGCGTATGCCACAGCGAGGCGTAGACCGTGTTCGGATCGCCGGGCTTGTAGGCCAGGTCGATGGCGCCGACGTCTGGGCCCTTGTTCAGCACCGACGTCCAGGTCTTGCCGCCGTCTTCGCTGCGATAGACGCCGCGCTCGGGGTTCGGTCCGTACGGATGGCCCAGCACCGCGGCCAGCACCACGTCGGGATTGCGCGGGTCGACGATGATGCGCCCGATCGCCTGGCTGTTCTTCAGCCCGATCGGGGACCAGGTCTTGCCGCCGTCGCTCGACCGGAAGGCGCCGAGGCCCTGGGCGATGTCGGAGCGCATGTCCGCCTCGCCGGTGCCGAGATAGAGGACCCTCGGATCGGACGGCGCCACCGCCAGCGCCCCCACCGAGCCATTCGGCACCGCGTCGGAGACCGGCCGCCAGGTGCGACCCGCATTGATCGTCTCCCACACCCCGCCGTTCACCGCGCCGAAATAGAAGTGCTCCGGCTCGCCCGGCACGCCGGTCACCGCCAGCACGCGTCCGCCGCGGAACGGCCCGATCGAGCGCCAGTGCAGCGCCTGGAACTGGTCCTGGGGCACGTCGGCCAAGGCCGAAGACGCCGCCAGCAAGGCGATCAGGGCCGCCGGAGCGGCGCAGGCAAGGAAACGCTTCACGGTCGACTCCCCTTCGGTCTGGGCGGTGCGATCAAACCGCTCCGGGGCCGCGATAGCAATGGCCGTATACGCATGCCAGTGTTATCCGGGCGTAAGGTTCGAGGAGGCCCAATCGTGAGCGAAACGCCGCCGGTATCGATGTCCGCCCGGGACGATGTTCCGACCGTACTGGCGCTCGGCCTGCTCGCGGCGGTGATGACCAGCACCGCCCACGAGGCGGTCGGCCACGGCGGTTTCTGCCTGCTCCACGGCGGCCGCATCACCCAGCTCACCTCGGTCTATTTCCACTGCCGGCCCGGCATGGACGGCGTCGCCGCCGCGGGACCGATCGGCAACCTGACAGCGGCGCTCCTCGCCTGGATCATCCGCCGGATGGTCCCGACCGCGCATGTGCGGCTGCGTCTGTTGCTGATCCTGGTCACCGCCTTCAGCCTGTTCTGGGAGGCGGGCTACGTCATCCACGCCATGATCCACGACGAAGGCGATTGGGTCTTCGCCGCGCGCGAACTGTTCGGAAAGCCCGAGCAACCGTGGCGCATCGGCGGGATCCTGCTCGGGGTGATCCTCTACCTTGTCGGCGTGCTTGCGATGCGGAGCGCCACGCGCCCCTACGGCCCCGGAAGCCAGCGCGCCGGCGCGCTGCTGCGCTGGGGTTGGCTCTCCGGAACCCTCGGCGCCATCGCCGCATCCCTCGCCTACACCCAGGACCGCGCCGCCATCGGCCAGGCCGCGCTGGAGATCGGCGCCGCGAGCTGGCCGCTGCTTCTGCTGTCGTTCCGCATTCGCGTAGAACTCTCCGCACGTCGCGCCACCGATCATGCGCAGCTGGGCGTGGATCGGGGCGAGCCTCATCCTCTACGCGGTGTTCGTAGCGACGCTGGGTCACGGAATACCCTACTGACATGGACATCCGCGACGAAGAGCCTGCGGACTACGCCGCCATCGGGAACTTGATCGAACGGGCCTTTGGCCAACCGGACGAAGCGCGGCTGGTCGAAGCTTGCGCAGGGACGGCGACGTGACGCTTGCCCTGGTCGCCGTCGAAGACGATGAGATCACGGGCCATGTCCTGCTGTCGCCGATGCGCGCGCCGTTCAAGGCGCTGGGTCTCGCGCCGCTATCGGTGCTGCCGGAACGCCAGAACCGCGGTGTCGGCGCCGCGCTCACGATGGCGGCCCTCGCGCGTGCGAAGGCGGGCGGATGGCAGGCCGTCTTCGCGCTGGGAGACAACGCTTACTACGAACGCTTCGGCTTCCGCGCCGACCTTGCCGCAGCGTTCGAGTCGCCTTACGCAGGCGCGCACTTCATGGTCGCTCCGTTGCTGGCCGCCCTGCCCGCGCTGAGCGGTAAGGTGGATTACGCGGCCGCGTTCGCAGCGCTTTAGATCGGACCTATTCCGCCGCCAGCGGCGCCGGGTCTTCGAGCGCCAGCAGGGCACTGTCCAGCGTCTCGCCGGCTTCATCGGCCAGCGCGGCGCGGGTTAGGTTGGCCATCACCGCGGCGCCCGCGGCTCCGTGCAACCGGCCGCGTTCGGCCATGATGCGCTCGAAGTTGTTCAGGCCGCGCGCATGGGTGTCGCCGTAACCCTTGATCAGGCGCGCCGCGGCCGCAATCTCGACGGCGACGTCATAGTCCGCCGGCGCGGTCTCGCGCACAGCCGTAAGCCAAGCCTCGATTCGCGCCTGTTCTGTGGCGTAGCGCAGCGTGCCGCGACGACCGGGGCGCAGGCTCGCGAACCACGACAGCAGCAGAAAATCGCGCACCGTGGTCACGCGCACCTGGCGGCCCTGGCGGAACAGTGGCGCGAGCATCCGCTGCATCGCGCCCGACATCAACATCCGTCCAAACCACGCGGGCATGACCTCGGCGACCTCGACCAGACGCGGGTGCATGAACTCCGCCACCTGCAACACCTGGTCTAGCGTGGCGCGAACCTCTTCGCGCACGCGTTGGAAGCGGGCGGCGCGCGTCTTCAGGTCAGCGACGCGGATCACGTCCTCATAGGCCATCCACAGGGCGAGATAGCGTGCGGTCTCCGCCGTCAACATATAGGACAGCCGCGGATCGCCCGCCTGAGCTTCCAGCGCCGCGATGGGCTGCACGCGGTCGAGGTAGAGCTCGGCATAGGCCTCGTCCTGGTAGTCCAGCAGCTTCGCT
The DNA here is from genome assembly GCA_963838235.1 of uncultured Pseudomonadota bacterium. GTDB lineage: Bacteria > Pseudomonadota > Alphaproteobacteria > Caulobacterales > Caulobacteraceae > JAFECT01. Next base: position 7,632 of record CAWIQJ010000007.1, on the reverse strand, counting down.
GCGCCCAGCATCAGCGTCCCGTGCGTCACGCCGGGGAACTGCGACTGGATGCGCGCGGCTAAGCGCTTGCCCGCGGCGCTCCTCGGTTCGCGGTCGCCGGCCGCAACCGCCTGCGCCGCGACATGGCCCTGGGCGTGTTCGAAGCCCGACGCAAAGCCCGCAAGGTTGCTATCGACCTGCACGCCCGAAGCCTTGATCGCCTCTTCGTAGACGGCGCGATCGAACGGCAGGGCGCCCGACCCCGCGAGCGCGCCGAACAGCACCGCGCTTATCACGCTCTTGGTTGTCTCGCCCGCCGCCTCCATGTCGAAGGCGACCAGCGTCTTCGCCGCCTTGCGCGCCGCCGCCATCACCGTGTCGGAGTCGGCGATGCCGTCGCCCATGGCGGATTTTTCCGAGATAGCGAACACGCGATGCGTTGAGGTGACCAGCGTCGTGCGGTCGGGCGTAACGATGCCGCGAAGGATGGCCCGCCCGGCCTCCATCAGCTCCGCCGCCACCACCACGTCGACGTCGCCGGGAACCGGCATGAGCGCCAGCACCGGATCGGCGTTCGACGCGCGCCGCGCCGGTTGCGGGAAGATCTCGAGGTAATAGACAGTCGAGCCCGTACGCTGGGCGACGCCCGGCACCGAGGTGGCCTGGGCGACATGCCCCGATCGTTCCGCCGCGGCGACGATCCAGTCCGACAACACGCCGCCACCCTGGCCGCCCAAGGCGGAGATCGCGAGCATGATCGGACGTGGGGCTGCATCCGCCATCTCAGAACGCCCGCGCCAGCCGGCGGCGATCGGCCATGCCCTGCAGCCAGCCGATGATCCCGCGGCGGAAACCGTCGACCGTCTTGTCCCACCAGGTCGGATTGAACACGATGTCCGCGCGATAGAACGACGGGCACAGCACCGCCGCGTGGCTCACCTCGCCGCAGAGGCCGCAGCCGACGCAACTGTTATCCACGTATGCGACCGGATCGGGCCGCAGTGGATCGGGATTGGGCTTGATCGTCAGCGAGGGACAGCCGGACAAGCGGATGCAGCTGTGATCGCCGGTGCAGGTGTCGGAATCGACGCCGAAGCGCTGACGCACCATGCGCCGTCCGTCTTTCACCGCCTTGTTGAACAGCGGGCGCACCGCGGCGCTGTTTGTTCAGCATGCACTCCGACGAGGCCACAATGACCTTTGGACCCGGTGGCCCGCGTCGTCATCGCCTCCTTCAGCGTGTCCTTCATGCGCTGCAGGTCGTACGTCCGGTCGATCTGGCGCACCCAGGTCGCACCCACACCGCGCACCGCCCGGGTGATCGGATGGTTGGTGCTCTTGGTCTTGTTGCCCGGGCGCGAAGACAGCAGGTCCTGGCCGCCGGTGGCCGCCGCATAGCCGTTGTCGACAATGATCAGCACATTGTCGGAGTTGTTGAACACCGCGTTGCCGACGCCGGAGGTCAGCCCGTTGTGCCAGAAGCCGCCGTCGCCCATCACCGCGACCGCGCGCCGCGCGCCTTTGTCCGAGAACGCCGCCGCCGCCGCCGCGCCCAGGCCATAGCCCATAGTGGTCGCGCCGATGTTGAACGGCGGCAGGATCGAGAACAGATGACAGCCGATGTCGCACGAGACGTGGAACGCGCCGATCTCGCGCTCGACCAGCTTCATCGCCGTGAACAGCGGTCGCTCCGGACAGCCGGTGCAGAAGCCCGGCGGCCGCGGCGGAGTCTCCTGCGCGAGCGCTCGGATCTCGGCCGGCGGGGGCTCCGTCGGCGCGTGAATCAAGGGCGTCGCGTTTGCGATCAGCTTGCGGCGCCCAGGCTTCGAGGAACGCACGGCAGCCGTCGAACATCACCTGGCCTGTGTATTCGCCCGCCATCGGCAGCACGTCCTTGCCGATCACGCGCGTCTGAATATCGGCGCGGCGCAGCATCGCGTTCAGCGCCTGCTCGAGATAGTCGGGCTGGCCTTCCTCGACGATCAGCACCGCCTTCTTGTCGGCGCAGAAGCCCGTGACCTCGTCCGGGACCAACGGATAAGTTACATTCAGGACGTAGATCGGAATCTCGGTGCGGCCGAAGCTGTCGGCGAGCCCCAGCAGCTCCAGCGCGCGCATCAGAGTGTTGTAGAGGCCGCCCTGGACAATGATCCCCGCCTCACCCGCGGCGCCGCCCAGGAACTCGTTCAGGCGGTGGTCGCGTATGAACTTCAATGCGGCGGGCAGGCGTTGGGCGATCTTCTCGCGCTCGTGCTGGAAGCTCGCCGGTGGCAGGACGATGCGGTTCACGTCGCGGCGCGGATTGTTCTGAGCGATGGCGGCCGTGAAGTCGGGCCGCACATTGTCCTTCGCCGTGAACGACCCGTAGAGATGGCACGAGCGCACGCGCAGCTCGAGCATCACCGGCGTATTGGTCGCCTCGCTGAATTCGAAGGACTTCTCCACCAGCTCGACGATCGACGGCAGGTTCGGCCGCGGGTCGACCAGCCAGATTTGCGACTTCATCGCAAAGGCGTGGCTGCGCTCCTGCATGATCGAGGAGCCTTCACCGTAGTCCTCGCCCACGATGATTACCGCGCCGCCGGTCACGCCTCCGGACGCTAAGTTCGCCAGCGCGTCGGACGCGACATTGGTGCCGACCGTGGACTTCCAGGTCACCGCGCCGCGCAGCGGATAGTTGACCGACGCCGCCAGCATGGCCGCGGCGCTGGCCTCGCTCGCGCTCGCCTCGAAATGCACGCCGAGCTCGCCGAGCAAACCCTGCGCATCGGACAGCACATCCATCAGGTGCGAGATCGGCGAGCCCTGATAGCCGCCGACATAGGACACGCCCGCCTGCAACAGCGCCTTAGTGACCGCTAAAATGCCCTCGCCGTGGAAGGTCGCGCCGGCGCCCAGGCGCAGCTTTTCGACCTCGTCGGCGAAGGACCGTTCCGCCATTTCCTCAACCAGCGACCAGCGCCAGCACCCGAAGCGGGCTGCCCGAACCGCCCTTGATCTTCAGCGGCGGGGTAATGATCACGGCGCCCTTGGGCGGCAGCTGGTCGAGGTTGGTCAGGCTGGCCAGGCCGTAGCGGTTGTTGCCGTGCATGAAATGGTGCGCCGGGAACGGCGGGTCCCACATGCCGGCCAGGCCCGCGTCGGTGCCCACAGTCTCGACGCCGAAGCCCATGACGTCGCGCTCCTTGGCCAGGAACTCGGCCGCCTTGATGCCGGGGCCCGGGGTGTGGCCGCCGTTGAGGAACTGGGCCGGGTCGGTGCGCTTGGACCAGTCGGTCCGCATCAGCACCCAGGTTTTCGGCTCGATCTTGCCGTGCTTAGCCTCCCACGCCTCGATGTGCTCAACTTCCATCACGAAGTCGGCGTTGGCCGCTGACTCCTTTGAGAAATCTAGCACGTTGGCGGCGGCGATCAGCTGCTGCGGCGGGATGGTCGCGGGGCCGCCGTCAGGGTGGGTGCGGCCGGTGTGCCAGTGGTTCGGCGCATCGAAGTGGGTGCCGGTGTGCTCGCCCAGGCGGATCTCGTTCCAGGCCCAGCCGGGGCCCTTGTCGTCGAAGTTGGAGACCGGGATCATCGAGAAAGGCGGCGAATTGGCCCCCACCTCGGGCGGCAGGGCGATGACCGGCGTATCGGCGGACAGGGTCTGGGTGAGGTCGACGACCTTCACCGAACCGACCTGGATCGAATTGGCCAAGGAACTGAGAAGCTGGGCGGCTGCGGTCATGGGTGTTTCCCTTGGGTTCGCGGTTCAGGCGATATAGCGCAGAAAAAGCCGAGATGTGCAGAGGTTAGTCCCCTCTTTTGTGGAAATCACACGCGTGACAACCGCTCAAAAACGCGGTCCAACTGGCGGAAAGGGTTGGGGGAAGCACCGTGAGCCAAGCTGAGAGCGCCGCACCGGCACGGGACACCTGGACGTCGGGGTTCGCCTTTCTCTATTCGTGCATGGCCTCGGCCATCGGTCTGGGCAGCCTGTGGCGGTTCCCCTATGTGGCGGGCCAGAACGGCGGCGGCGCCTTCGTCATCCTGTTCCTGGTCTTCATCCTGGTGCTCTGCGTGCCGCTGATGATGGCCGAAATGCTGATCGGCAAGCGCGGCGGCGGCTCGGCTCTGCTGTCGATCGGCGCCATGATCCGCGGCGAGCGCGCCTGGGGCGCCTGGAAGGCGATCGGCTGGCTGTCGATCCTGATCCCGTTCCTGGGGCTCAGCTACTACAGCGTCGTCGCGGGTTGGGGCCTGCAGTATATCGGCGTGGCGGCAGCGCACGGCTTCGACGGCTATGCGACGACTTCGGCCGCCAAGTTCGACACCCTGATGAACTCGCCCTGGCGCGGCGCCCTGCTGCAAGGCGGCTTCATCGCAGCCGTCGCCGCAGTGGTGGCGCTCGGCGTACAGCGCGGGATCGAATGGGTGGCGCGCATCAAGATGATCGGCCTGTTCGTGATCATGATCGGACTTGTCGTCTATGGCGCGACCACGCTCGACATGACCAGCGCCGCCCACTTCCTGTTTAATCCGAACTGGTCCGCGCTCACCCCCGAAGCCGTGCTCGAAGCCTTCGGCCAGGCGCTGTTCTCGACCTCCATCGGGGTCGGTATGATCATCACCTACAGCGCCTATGTCCCGCGCCAGATTTCGCTCGGCCAGGCGTCGCTCGCGATCAACCTCACGGTAGCGCTGGTGGCGACCATGGCGGGGCTGGCGATCTTCCCGGCGTTGTTCAGCTATCACCTGAAACCCACGGCCGGGCCGCCCCTGATCTTCGTCACCCTGCCCGCCGCCTTCGACAAGATGCCGGCCGGGCGCTGGGTCGGGCTCATGTTCTTCGTCATGATCGTGCTCGCCGCCTTCACCGTCGCCGTCGGCATGATCGAGCCTGTCGTCGCCTGGCTGAAGGAAAAGAGCCGGCTGGGCCGCGGCCCGCTGTCCTTCCTCACCGCCATCGCCATCTTCGCCGTCGGCCTGCCGTCACTGCTGTCGTTCTCGACCCTGAAGACCGTGCACCCGCTGGCGGCTGTGCCGCAGTTCGCGAGCAAGACCTTCTTCGACCTGCTCGACTTCTCCATCGCCAACCTGCTGCTGCCGCTGAACGGCCTGCTCATCGCCCTGTTCGTGGGCTGGTGCGTAAAGCGCGCCACCGTCGACGAGGAGCTGGGCCTGAAGGGCGTGCTCGAGATCGGCTGGCGCATCTCGGTGATGATCCTGTCGCCGGTTCTGGTGGCCGTGCTGATGGTCTCTCTGATATTCCCCGAGACGGCGAAGGCGATCATGGGGCATCTCCTGCCCCACGCCTGACGCCCAGGACCTGACCATGACCGCCGCGACCCTCGCCCAACCCGCCGCCCTCGCCTTCGATCCCAAGGCGTTCCGCGCCGCTTCCCCACGCTCCAGACCAAGACCTACCTGAACTCGGGCTCCTACGGCCTGCTGGCGCGGGAGGTACAGGACGCCTTCGCCGCCTACCTCGACGCGCGCCTGCGCTGCGGGTCCGAGTGGGGCTGGTGGGTCGAGCGGGCCGAGGCCGTGCGCGTGGGCATGGCGCAGTTGCTGCGCGTGTCGGGCGACACCATCGCGGTGACCGCCTCAGCTTCGGCGGGCGTGAACGCGGTGGCCAGCGCACTGGACTTCTCCGGCAAGGATGGCCGGAACAAGGTCGTGGTCTCCAACTTCGAATTCCCGACCTCGGGCCAGATCTGGCACGCCCAGCAACCGCGCGGCGCAACCATCGTGCACGTGCCCGAGGATGACACCGGCTACATCCCGCTCGAACATTTCGAAAAGGCCATCGACGAGCAGACCAAGCTCGTCGCCGTCGCCCACGTCTGCTACCGCAACGGCGCCAAGCAGGACGTGAAGGGCATCGTCGAGATCGCTCACCGCAAGGGCGCCATGGTGCTGCTCGACATCTACCAATCGGTCGGCGTCACCGACATCGACCTGAAGGCCCTGGACGTGGATTTCGCCACCGGCGGCATGTTGAAGTACCTGCTCGGCACCGCCGGCATCGGCTTCTTTTACGCGCGCGAGGATCGCATTCGCGAGATGCTGCCTACCGTGACCGGATGGTTCGCCCAGCGCGACATCTTCAAGATGGACATCTTCGCCAACGACCCCTCGCCCACAGCGCGCCGTTTCGAAATGGGCACCCCGCCGGTGCCCAACTGCTACGCCGCCGAAGCCGGCATCGGGATCATCAACGGCGTCGGGACCGCGCCCATCGAAGCCTATGTGCGCGACCTGACCACCCACGCCATCGACCGTCTGGCCGCCATCGGCTGCAAATTCGCCATGCCCGTCGACCCTTCGAAGCGCGGCCCGCAGATCACCATCAAATCCACCGACGAACATGCGCTGGTCGCCGCTCTCGACGCCCGCAACATCGTCGTCTCCAACCGCGACGGCAACGTGCGCTGCATGTTCCATGCCTACAACGACAGGGGCGACGTGGATGCGTTGATCGCTGGGTTTGAGGCGAACCGGTCGTTGTTGCGGTAGAGGGGCGCGGCGCTCAGTAAATTGATCCCCGGATTATCCCCCGGGTGGATCACGCCCACCACCTCCATCCCGCCTTGCGCCGTGCACTCCAGCAGTGCAACTGCTTGCGCGGCAGGAAGATGATGTCGCCGGCCTTCACGCGTGCCTTCTCTGGTCTCCGTCCACATCATGCCCTCGCCCTTCAGGCAGATGATCGACTCTTCATACAAATGCCGGTGCGGCTCCGCCTTGCTGGGCGGAATACTGGCCGATGAACTGCGCTGCAGTGGTTGAGCCCACGGCCTTGTCGACCAGCATCTGGAACCAGCGCTCGCCCATGGCGCGGCGTTGATCGGCGTCGACCTTGACCACGCGTTCGGGCGCGGACGCGTCGAAGGCCTTCGGCCAGGCGCCAGGGAAGCTCGGCCGCGCCACCGCCGGCAGGCCCGCGGCCAGCACGGTCAGGATCGTTCCCTCGATCGGCGTCAGGCGGAACCCCTCGCCCGCGCGCACATAGACGCCATCGGTCGCGGCGATATCGAAACGCCGCTCGCCGATTTCGACCGCACCTTCGCCCGCGCTCACGAACAGGATCACGTCGGCGTCCCCCATTGCCATGATCGGCGAAGGCCCGCCCGCGACCTCCAGGTGGAACTGCGACTGGTGCACCGAGCCCTGCGCCTGGGAGATGATCGGACAGTGGCGCAGCGTCCCAACCGTTTCTTGCGCGGCGCGTTCGGGCGAAAATACGTAGCAGCCGTTGTCGAGCATGGCGCGCGCATCGAGGCCGGTCGCGACCTTGCGCGGATCAACTGGTTTTCCGCGCTGCCGGATCGTCGGTAGAGGTAACCGCCTTCGAGGTTTGCGTGGGTCCCGTCGCAGAACGGCGCGTCGGCGGTCTGTTTGCAACCGCAGAACAACACCTCCTCGCCGTCGTACTGGCCGAGCATAGGTGACCGGCCATAGCCCGTGCCGATGTTACGAGTTGTCGCAGAACGGCTGCTTCTTCGAGCGGCCGCAGGCGCACCAGCGGTAGGGCCGGCCCTTCTGCGGCTCGACATAGTAGGGCTTGCGGCTCGCCCGCACGGGCGGCTCCAAGGGCGCTACGATCGGTTCCGCATCGTCTGACATCTGTTCCAAAGGAGCAATACGTAATCCTAACGCGTCAACATAACAACA
>CAWIQJ010000006.1:0-1143823 GCA_963838235.1 uncultured Pseudomonadota bacterium | reverse complement strand
CGCTCGACATTCCGCACGACAAGATCAACGTCTGCGGCGGCGCCATCGCCATGGGCCATCCTCTGGGCGCCACGGGCGCCATGATCTTAGGCACCGTGCTCGACGAGCTCGAACGCTCGGACAAAGAAACCGCGTTGATCACCCTTTGCGTCGGCGGCGGCATGGCCGTGGCCACCGTCATCGAGCGAGTTCTGAGCCATGAAAACCTTCACCATCGACATCGACGCCGACGGCATCGCGCTATGCAAGTTCGACGTGCCGGGTAAGACCATCAACACCATCACCAGCGAGGTGCGCAAAGACTTGGCGGAGCTGGCCGAGCGCATCAAGACGGATGCGGCGATCAAGGGCGCAGTGATCACCTCGGGCAAGACCACCGGCTTCTGCGCCGGCGCCGACCTCGGCGAGATGGGCGACATTCTCGCGCACGCGGGGTCGGGCGAGGCGGCGCTGAAGTCGGCCTTCGATGAGGTCTATTCGATGAACGCGGCGTTGCGCGCGCTGGAGACGTGCGGCAAGCCGGTGGCGGCGGCGATCAACGGCTTAGCGCTCGGCGGCGGGCTGGAGATTACGCTGGCGTGCCACTATCGCGTGGTCGCCGACGATAACAGGATCCAACTCGGCTTCCCCGAGACCAAGGTCGGCCTGTTCCCGGGCGGCGGGGGCACGCAACGGCTGCCGCGTCTGGTCGGCGCGCAGGCGGCGCTGCTGGCGATCAGCGAGGGCAAGTCCATGCGCCCGCAGGAGGCCAAGGGCGCGGGCGTCGTGCACGAGGTCGTTCCCGCCGATCAACTGCTCGATCGCGCCAAGGCCTGGGTGAAGACCGGCAAGGCGGGCAATCCCTGGGACGACAAGAGCTACAAGATCCCCGGCGGCGGCCCCTACAACCCCGCCGGCTTCCAGGTCTTCGTCATGGGCAATGCGCTGCTGCGCAAGCAGAGCTACGGCAACTATCCGGCGCTGACCAATATGCTGAGCGCGGTTTACGAGGGCCTGCAGGTTCCGATCGACGCCGCGCTGCGCATCGAGAGCCGCTATTTCCTGAAGACCCTGATGACGCCGCAGGCGCGCGCGATGATCCGCTCGCTGTTCCTGTCCAAACAGGATTGGACAAGGGCGCCGCGCGTCCGGCCGCCGTGCCGAAATCCGATCCGAAGAAGGTCTCGGTCCTGGGCGCCGGCATGATGGGCGCGGGCATCGCCTATGTGCAGGCCATGGCCGGCATCGAAACGGTGCTGATCGACCAGACCCAGGACGCCGCCGACAAGGGCAAGGCGCACGCCGCCGACCTTTTGGCCAAGCGCGTGTCGCGCGGTCAGATGGCCCAGGATAAGGCCGACGCGGTGCTGGCGTTGATCACGCCCACCACCGACTTCTCCAAGGTGACCGGTTCGGACATGGTCGTCGAAGCCGTATTCGAGAACCGCGATGTCAAGGCGGAAGCGACCAAGAAAGCGGAAGCCTATCTGGCGCCGGACGCGGTGTTCGCCTCCAACACCTCGACACTGCCGATCACCAGCCTGGCGCAAGCGTCGCAACGGCCGGAGAACTTCATCGGCATCCACTTCTTCTCGCCGGTGGACAAGATGATGCTGGTCGAGATCATTTCCGGTCAGAAGACCGGCGACATGGCGCTGGCCAAGGCGCTCGACTACGCAATGAAGGTGAAGAAGACGCCGATCACCGTGCACGACAGCCGCGGCTTCTACACCTCGCGCTGTTTCTCGACCTTCCTGATCGAAGGCCTTGCCATGCTCGAAGAGGGCTACGCGCCGGCGCTGATCGACAACGTCGGCCGGATGACCGGCATGCCACGCGGGCCACTGGAGATGCACGACGATGTGGCGCTCGATCTCTCCTACAAGATCGCCAAACAGACGCGCGAGGACCTGGGCGACAAATATGTGCCCAATCCCGGGCGAAGACATCGTGGCCAAGATGGTCGAGGGCGGCCGCTTCGGACGTAAGAACGGCAAGGGCTTCTACGACTACCCCTCCGAGAAGGGCGCGCTGAAGACCCTGTGGCCCGGCCTCGCGGAACTCGCGCCGGTGAAGATCAAGGACCTCGACGCCGGAGATGGTCGCGGAACTTAAGACGCGGCTGCTCTATCGCCAGGCGGTGGAGGCGGCGCGCTGTTTCGAGGAAGGCGTCATCGACGATCCGCGCGAGGCGGACGTGGGCGCGATCCTGGGCTGGGGCTTTGCGCCGTGGTCCGGCGGGCCGGTGACCCTGATCGACCAGATGGGCGCCAAGGCCTTCGTGGCGGAATGCGATCGCATGGCGCAAGCTTACGGTCCGCGTTTCGCGGTTCCGAACTTGCTGCGCGACATGGCGGCCAAGGGCGAGACCTTCTACCAACGCTTCGGCGCCAAGACGCCGGTGGCGGCATAGGCCTTGCAGCCGCGCACGATCAAGACCGACGGCCTGACCCAGCAGGTGCTGGAGGCGGGCCAAGGTCCGCTCGTGATCTTATGCCACGGCTTTCCGGAACTCTCGTGGTCGTGGCGGCGGCAACTGCCGGCGCTGGCGGAGGCAGGCTATCGTGCGGTGGCGCCGGACATGCGCGGCTATGGCGGCACGGATAAGCCTGCGGACGTCGAGGCCTACGGCATTCTGAACATCGTAGGCGACATGGTCGACCTGGTGCGCGCGCTCGGCGAGACCGAAGCGGTGATCGTGGGTCACGACTGGGGCGCGCCGATCGCCTGGCACGCAGCGTTGTTGCGTCCGGACATCTTCCGCGCGGTGGCGGGGTTGAGCGTGCCGTTCCAGGCGCGACGGGCCGGCCGTTCGCCGCTGGCGACCTGGCGCGCGGTGACCGAAGCGAAAGGGCTCGGCCAGTTCTACATGGTCGCCTTCCAAGAACCAGGCATCGAAGCCGGGTTCGAAAAGGACGTCGAGCGCGCGTTGCGGCGCGGCTTCTGGGCCTACGACGGCGCAACGCCGGACGAGCTCCGGTCCACGGGATTTCATCCGAAGGGCGTGAGCTTTGTGGACTCGATCTCGGAGCCGCACGGCCTGCCGGCCTGGCTCAGCGAGGCGGAGCTTAAGACCTATGTGACCGCGTTCGAGGCGTCGGGCTTCCGCGGGCCTTTGAACTGGTATCGAAATCTCGACCGCAACTGGTCCGACCTCGCCTTCGCCCAGGACAAACGGGTCGAGGTCCCGGCCCTCTACGTCGTCGGCGACCGGGACCCGGTGCGCCACTACACCGCCACCGGCGCGGCGGAACTCGGCCGCTGGGCGCCGAAACTCGAGGACAGCGTGGTGGTCGAAGGCGCGGGCCACTGGATCCAGCAGGAGCGGCCCGACGAGATCAACCGTCGGCTGGTCGACTTTCTGAAGGGGCTCTAGGGACCGGCGGTCTGTGGCCCCGGCGCCCCGACGCCGCGAAAATTCAGCGCAGGGCAAAGATTCCAGGTGTTTCCGGGCCCCGGACCCCGCATAAGCGCCCCGGCGAAGCGGCGCGTTAGGATTTCGCATCGATTCTCGCAGAAGATAGGTCGCCGCCGAAAAGGCCGGGGCGCATCCGTTGAAGTCGCCCGCGGCGATAATAATTGAGTGATTGCGATGAGCGCCTTGTTCAGGGGGGAACACCAGATGCGCGACCTTGCGAGGGCCACGCGGCCTTTGACCGGCCCCGTGCTTGTCCTGTCGCTCGTCCTGGCGCTGGTCGGCTGCGGCAAGAAGCCGGACCCCGCCCCCCAAGGGCCCAAGTCGACCCTTACGGTCACCGCCGAGACGGTGAACGTCACCCCCCTGCCCCGGCGCGTGGACGCCTCGGGCACGGTGCTGGCGTGGCAGGACATACCGGTCTCATCGGAAACCGGGGGCCTGGAGGTGACCGCCGTGCTGGTGGACGAAGGCAGCCAGGTGAGGCAGGGCCAGCAACTGGTCCAGCTCGACGACCGGGTGCTGCGCGCCCAGGTGAACCAGTCCGCCGCCGCCGTGACCAGCGCCGAGGCCGTGCTGGCCCAGAACCAGGCCGCCCTGAAACGCTCCGTGGACCTGAAGGCCAAGGGGTTCCTGGCCCAGTCGGCCCTCGACACCGCCGTGGCCAACCAGAAGACCGCCGAGGCCCAGGTGCTGACCGCCAAGGCGGCGCTCGGCGAATCCCAGGCCAAGCTCGACCAGTCGGTGATCCGCGCCCCGGTCTCGGGCCTGATCACCTCGCGCAGCGTGGTGAAGGGTCAGGTGATCAGCGTCGGGACCGAACTGTTCCGCCTGGTCCGCGAGGACCAACTGGAAATGAACGCCCAGATTCCCGAGTCCGACCTGCCCTACGTGAAAGCCGGCATGGCCGCCCAGGTGACCGGCGACCACGGCGCGACCATGGGCCGGGTGCGGGTGGTGACGCCCCAGGTCGATCCGCAGACGCGCCTGGGCATGGCGCGCATCACGCTTCCGCTCACCTCGCCGTTCCGCTCCGGCAACTTCGGCACCGCCTCGATCGACGTGGGTCAGGTCCCGGTCATGGCCGTGCCCCAGGGCGCAATCGTGTTCCGCGACGGAAAGCCCGGCCTCTATGTCATCGGCGCCCAGGACAAGGTGCATTTCGTCCAGGTGACCACCGGCGAGCACTTCAGCGGCGGTCTGGTCGAAGTCCGCACGGGCCTGAAGCCCGGGTCGCGCATCGTCACCCAAGGCGGCGGATTCCTGGGCGACGGTGACCGCGTCACCGTCACGGCCGCGCTCCCGAGCACGGGCGGCGCATGAACTTCTCGCGCATATCGTCGTGGTCGATCCAGAATCCGATTCCGATCATCCTGATGTTCGTGGTGCTGACGGTCGGCGGGCTGATCGGTTACTTCACCCTGCGCGTCAATCAGTTCCCCGATATCGATTATCCGTTCGTCGTCGTCACCGTCGCCCAGCCGGGCGCGGCGCCCACCGAGATGGAAACCCAGGTCACGCGCCTGGTCGAGGACAGCCTGGCCGGCATCGGCCAAGTGAAGCATATCAATTCCACCGTCGTCGAAGGCGCCTCGACCACCGTCATCGAATTCCAGATCGGGGTCGACCTGGAGAAGGCGACCAACGACGTCCGCAACTCCGTCTCCACGGTGCGGGTGAACCTGCCCGCCGACGTCCAGGACCCGATCGTCCAGCGCATCGAGACCTCGGGCTCGCCGGTCGTCTATTACGTGGTTCGCGCGCCCAAGCTCGACCCTGAGGCGCTGAGCTGGTTCGTCGACAACGACATCGCCAAGACCCTGTTGGGCGTGAAGGGCGTGTCAGAGGTGGATCGCCAGGGCGGCGTCAACCGTGAGATCGAGATCAAACTCGACCCGTCCAAGCTGGCTTCGGTCGGCGTCACCGCGGCCCAGGTCTCGACCCAGCTGAAGGTCAACAACATCAACCTGCCCGGCGGCCGCACCGAAGTGGGCGGCGCCGAGCAGGCGGTCCGCACGCTCGGCAGCGCGACGTCGCTCGACGACTTCCGCAACATGCGGATCAACCTGATCAACGGCCGCTCGGTCAGGCTTGACGATCTCGGCGTCATCGACGACCAGTGGGCCGAGCAGCGCGGCCTCGCCCGTTACGACGGCCAGGAGGTGGTGGGCTTCTCGGTGACTCGCTCCATGGGGTCGAGCGAGAAGGACGTCACAGCCCACGTGCGCGCGGCGGTCGAGACGCTGCGCAATCAGCACAAGGACATGAACTTCGAGGAGGTCACCTCGACCACCGACAGCCTGATGCGCAGCTTCGACGCCTCGGTCGAGGCGCTTCTGATGGGCGCGCTGCTGGCGGTCATCGTGGTGTTCGTGTTCCTGCGTGACTGGCGCGCGACCTTCGTGACCGCCGTCGCCATGCCGCTCTCGCTGATCCCGGCCTTCGGGGCCATGGCCCTGTTCAACCAGTCGCTGAACGCCATCAGCCTGCTCGCCCTGTCGCTGACCATCGGCATTCTGGTTGATGATGCGATCGTGGAGATCGAGAACATCGTGCGCCACATGCGCGATGGGAAGCCGGCCTATCCCGCCGCCATGGAGGCCGCCGACGAGATCGGGCTGGCGGTGGTGGCGACGACCGCGACGCTCTTGGCCGTGTTCGCGCCTACCGGCTTCATGCCGGGCATCGTCGGCCAGTTCTTCAAGTCCTTCGCCTTCGCCGCCTGTATCTCGGTATTCTTCTCGCTGGTGGTGGCGCGGACGCTGACCCCTCTGATGGCCGCCTATCTGCTGCGCAGCAACAGCGCCAAGGAGCACGACAAGCCGTTCTGGATGGACGGATACCTGTCGGTGCTGACCTGGTCGTTGTCGTCGATCTGGTCCCGTGTCGGTGTCCTCGTTCTCGGCGGCTTGTTTTTCGCCCTGTCCATCTTCCTGCTGCGCTTCATCCCGGTTGATTTCATTCCCGCCGGCGATCAGGGGCAATCCTCGTTGTCCGTTCAGCTGCCGCCCGGCGCCCAACTCGCCGACACCGACGCGGTGGTGCAGCGCCTGACTCACATTCTGGTAAAGCAGCCCGAAGTCGAGCACGTCTACGCCTCGATCGGCTCGGCCACGAGCTTCGGCCTGTCCGGCGGCGGCGGCAACGGCGAGGTCCGCTCGGCGACGCTGACCATCAAGCTCGTGCCGCGCGACAAGCGTTCGGACAGCCAGCAGGACTTCGAACACAGGATGGGGCCGTTGATGCGCACCGCACCCGGCGCGCGCGTGCAGTTCGGCAACCCCGGCAACGGTGGCGGCAGCACGCTCTACGGCGTGACCCTGGCCAGCGACGACCACGACGCGCTGCAAAGGGCCATCAGCGAACTCGAGCGCGAGATGCGCGGCGTGCCGGGTCTTTCCAATGTGGTGTCGAGCGCGAGTCTGGTGCGTCCCGAGATCCACATCTCGCCCAAGTCGGAACAGGCGGCCCTGCTCGGCGTCTCCGCCCAGGATATTTCGCAGGTGGCGCGGGTGGCGACACTCGGCGACGTCGACCAGCTGCTGCCCAAGTACAACCTCCCTGACCGCCAGATCCCGATCCGCGTGATTCTGACCGATGCGGCGCGCTCAGACCTGTCGGTGATCGACAATCTACAGGTGCCGACCCGCACCGGCGCCACCGTGCCGCTGTCTTCCGTCGCCGACGTCGCCTTCGGCGCCGGCCCGGACCAGATCACGCGTCAGGATCGCCGCGAAAGCGCGAGCATCCAATCGGAGTTGTCCGGCATCACCCTGGACCAGGCGGGGAAGAAGGTCGCGCAACTGCCGATCATGAAGCACCTGCCGCCTGGCGTGATCAACGCGGCCAACCAGCAGACCGAGGGCCTGGGCGAGCTGATCGTGGGGTTTGTCTTCGCCCTTGGGACCGGCGTGCTGCTCATGTACGTGGTGTTGGTGCTGCTGTTCCGCAGTTTCGCGGACCCATTCACCATTCAGTGGACCTTGCCCCTCTGTTTCGGCGGCGCCTTCATCGCCTTGCTACTGACCGGCCAGGCGCTGTCCATGCCGGCCTTCATCGGCATCATCATGCTGATGGGAATTGCGGCGAAGAACTCGATCCTGCTGGTCGACTACGCAGTCATGTCCATGAACGCGGGCATGAACCGGCACGACGCCCTGATCGACGCTTCGCGCAAGCGGGCGCGGCCGATCATCATGACCACGGTAGCGATGGCGGCGGGAATGCTGCCCATCGCGATCGGCATCGGCACCGGCAGCGAGTTCCGCAAGCCCATGGCCATTGCCGTGATCGGCGGCCTGATCACCTCGACCACCCTGTCGCTGGTGTTCATCCCGGTGATGTTCACCTTCGTGGACGCCATCGGCGAGTGGATGGGCCGGGTCTTCCGGATCAAGGCCCAGGGCAAGGAAGAGACGCCCCCGCACGGACAAGGCCACGGGCATGGCGCACCGGCGGACGGCCACTCCTCCCCAGCCGAATAGCCGCGTCAGCGTTGCAGCGGGACTGAGTCCAGGGCTCATCTTATCTCTACTGGACAACTAGGATATCGTAGAGCACACTCGCTTCCAGGTGCAGCAGCAGGAGGGGTTCGATGGTCCCGCCGGTCGTGTTGTCGCGTAAGTGGCTCGCCGCCTCGGCCTCTCTCGTCGTCCTGGCCCTGGCGGTCCCCGCCCAGGCCCAGTCTGCTCAAACCCCGTCCGCGCCGGCGCCCGACGCTCAGGAGGCGCGGATCGAACAGCTCGAAGCCAAGGTGCGCGACCTCGCCGGCGAAGTGAAGGCGCTGAAGGCGGCCCAGGCCACGCAAGCCGGTGCGCCGCGCACCCAGGCCCTCGCCGCCGACGAGCCGGAAACCGGGCAGAAGCCGGGGGCGGCCGACGCGGGAACGGCGAACGATGTGAACGGCACGCCCTCGATCTCGAGCGCCGACGGCCGCTTCACCGCCAACCTGCACACGGTGTTCAACTTCGACGTCGCCGACTACGACCAGGCCGCGCCCGGGCCGATCGCGAGCGACCTGCGCCGCAGCGGTCCCGCGCTCGGCGCCACCGCATCCAACGTGGACCTGACCCACGCGCGCGACCTGAAGGACGGCGACGCCTTCCGGCGGCTGCGCATCGGGCTGGACGGCACGGTCTACGGCGACTGGGATTACCGCATGATCTTCGACTTCGCGGGAACCGGGGTGGAGAACGCCGGCAATTTCTACGAAGGGTGGATCCAGTATTCGGGCTTCCGCCCGCTCGCCCTGCGCGCGGGCGTGTTCGCGCCGTCGATCGGTCTGGAGGACCAGGGCTCGACCAACGGCATGCCGTTCCTCGAACGCGCGGCGGTGTCCGATCTCGCGCGCGGCGTCGCGGCCGGCGAACAGCGCACCGGCGCCGCGGCCTTCGCCAACGGCGACCACTGGCTGGCCTCCGTGGCCATCACCGGCCGGGTGGTCGGCAGCCTCAGCACCGGCACGGCGTCGACGACGCCGCAGACCTTCGCCGACCAGTTGGGTTTCGTCGGCCGCGTGGCGGGCACACCGCTCTCCGGCGACGACTGGCTGGTCCATCTCGGCGTGCACGGCAGCTATGTGGCGCGCCCCGCCGACGTAACCGGGCCGGCAGCCAACGGGACCACGCCGCTGAACGCGGAGGTGATCGGCCTGTCGGTCACGCCTGAGCTGCGCGTCGACGGAACTAAGCTGATCAGCACCGGCAATATCGACGCTCGTCACGCCGCAACCGAAGGCGTCGAACTGGCCGCGCAGAAGGGACCATTGTTCGTCGAAAGCGAATACGAATATTTCGACGTCGCGCGCTCCGACCCGGGGCTTTCAGATCCGCATTTCCACGGCTGGTACGTGGAGGAAACCTGGATGCTCACCGGCGAGCGCCGCCGCTACAATTCAGCCACCGCCGCCTTCGACGCGCCGCCCGTGCCGCATCCCTTCGACCTTACGCGCGGTGACTGGGGTGCGTGGGAGATCGGCTTGCGCTATTCCGACCTGGACCTGAACTACCGTCCCGGTGAACCCGGAACCGCGCCCCTGCCCGACGCCATTCGCGGCGGCGAGGAACAGAACTGGACGGCGGGGCTGAACTGGTACCTGAACTCGGTGGTGCGCGTCATGGTCGACTGGCAGCACGTGCGCATCGACCGGCTGTCGCCCAACGCGACCCTGTTCCAGACGCCGACCGGCGCCCAGATCGGCCAGGGCTACAACGTGCTGGCCCTGCGCACGCAGTTCGCGTTCTAGCGCCGCATGCTTCGGGGTGACGGGCCGGCCTGCTGACCGATGCGCCTGAAAAGACGCGAAGGCTGGCGGCCCCGGCAGGACTCGAACCTGCGACCTTTGCTTTAGGAAAGCACTGCTCTATCCGGCTGAGCTACGGGGCCTCGGCGGCTAGATAGCAGAGGCGGCGCGGCGGGTAAGCTCAGGAATCGAGAACGCCGCCCCGGGGGAGAGGGGCGGCGTTCCGAGAAGCTCGGTCCGGGCGCGAGGGGGCTGGCGCCCCGGCCGAGCGTATGAGGCCTTAGGGCCTCAAGGGTTAGCGGATGACCACGTCGGCGATCACGCCGGTCCCGACGGCGACCAGCACCATCGAGCCGTCTTCGGCCTGCATCCACTCGTAGCCGTAGGGCGCCGCGTAGAGGCCGTAGGCGAACGGGTTGCCGATCACGACGCCGTAACCGCGCGGCCAGAACCCGCCGCGAGCCCATCCGCCGCGATAGCCGCGGAAGCCGCCGCGACCGATCGAGCCACGGAAGCCCGGACCACCGCGGAAGCCGCCGTGGACCACCGGGCCGTGGCCGCCGTGAATCGGCATGGCGGAAGCAGACGTGGCCACAGCGCCGGCGCCCAGAAGCGAGGCCGCGGCGGCGGCGGCAAGGATGATGTTTTTCATGTCGTTTCTCCTTTGCTCGGCGCGCTCCTTGTTGGGGGACAGCAGGGCGCGTTCGATGGCGTGGAGAATGAAGCCTGCCCGCTGAGCCCAATCTGAAGCGTCAGCATAGCTTCGGTTCATGCGGCTGAAAGTCCGTTCAGCTTCGCCGCTACACCAAGAAAAACAAGGGATTCAGCGCGTCGGTCGGCCCAGCTCAGGCTGCAAAAAAGTCGAAAAAATTTTTTGGGTGCGATTCCGGATGCCGAAAGTGAAGCGGCCCCGGAGGTCGATCCTCCGGGGCCGCACTCACAGAAAAGACGTGACGCCTAGTAGTAGCGCGTATCGACGATCAGGCCGGTTGCGATGTTGATCAGCACCAGGTTGCCATAGTCATCGGTGACCCACTCGCAACCGTACGGCGCCGCATAGAGGCCGTAGTCGTACGGATCGTAGATCACCACGCCGAAACCGCGCGGCCAGTAACCGCCGCGCGCCCAGCGTCCGCCGTAGCCGCCGCGGTAGCCGGACCCGCCGCGATAGCTCGAATAACCGCGGTTGTAACCGCCGCGATAGGCCGCGGCTAGCCGCCGCGATAAGCGCCGCCCGCGTAACCGCCGTGGTTGAACGACGCGCCGCCGCGGAACGAGCCGCCGCTGCGGTAGCCGCCGCTGTAGCCGCCGCGCGCGCCGGCGACGCTATGGCCGCCGCCGGCGTAGCCGCCGCGGTAACCGCCGCCGCCGCCCCGGCTATAGCTGTGCGAAGCGCCGCCGCGCGAGCCGCCGCCACCGCCATGGTGATTTCTGGGCGACGGCCGTTCCGGCCATCGCGCCGGCGCCCAGAAGGGAGGCTGCCGCCGCGGCCGCGATGAGATGGGTTTTCATGGAAAGGTACTCCTTTGTACTCCGTGCGCAGGGCCCTCGGGGTCTGCGCCTTCGGAGGCGCACTTTGGCTCCCCGTCACTGACCCTGAACTGAACGGGCCGGGTCAGATTCCGTTCACCTTGGAGGCGAAAAAGCGCCGTCGTCTCTTGTGGTTAACGCCACGCTGGGCCCCAGATTTTGTAGGGAACAAAGGCCGAATCGGCCGCGGTCACTGATTCGGTCATGCTGTGTTCCGCGCCTGTTCAGCGCGGCGGTCCCCGGCGTTAATTCGCCTTTTAAGGCATGCGGTCGCGCCCGCGATCCGTGCTTGTCGGCGCCTGCGGGAATCGCCACCTTGGGTGGATGAGCGACCGATCTGCGGGCCGGCCGCCCGCGCGCCTCGCGGCGGTGCTCGGCCCCACCAACACCGGCAAGACCCACCTCGCGGTCGAGCGCATGCTGGGCCATTCGTCCGGCATGATCGGCCTGCCGCTGCGCTTGCTCGCGCGCGAGATCTACGACCGCATCGTCAAGCTGCGCGGCCCGCGCTGCGTGGCCCTGATCACCGGCGAGGAGAAGATCGTCCCAACCCGGGCGCAGTATTTCGTCTGCACCGTCGAGGCCATGCCGCTGTCGCTCGAGGTCGAGTTCCTGGCGGTGGACGAGATCCAGCTCAGCGCCGACCCCGCGCGCGGCCACGTCTTCACCCAGCGCCTGTTGCACGCGCGGGGCCGGTCCGAGACCATGCTGCTGGGCGCCCAGACCATGACGCCGCTGATGCGCCATCTGCTGCCGGACGCGGAGTTCATCCAGCGCGAGCGCTTCTCCAACCTGACCTATACCGGCGCCAAGAAGCTGACCCGCCTGCCCCGGCGGTCCGCCACCGTCGCCTTCTCTGCCGACGCGGTCTACGCCATCGCCGAACTGATCCGGCGTCAGCGCGGCGGCTGCGCGGTGGTGATGGGCTCGCTCAGCCCGCGCACGCGCAACGCGCAGGTGGCTCTGTACCAGTCGGGCGAGGTCGACTTCCTGGTGGCCACCGACGCCATCGGTATGGGCCTGAACATGGATGTGGACCATGTCGCGTTCGCGGGCCTCAGAAAGTTCGACGGCAAGCGCACCCGCTGGCTCTACGCCCACGAACTCGCCCAGATCGCCGGCCGCGCAGGCCGCTTCCGTACGGACGGGACCTTCGGCGTCACCGGCGACAGCGTCGAGATCGACGAGGACCAGGTGGCGGCGATCGAGAACCACCGCTTCGATCCGGTTTTGGCGGCGGAGTGGCGCAACCCGGCGCTCGACTTCTCGTCGCTGGCCAACCTGTTGCGCTCGCTGTCGACGCCGCCGCCGCAAGCCGGCCTGAAACTCTCCGCCGAAGCGCTCGACGAAACCACGTTGCGACGCCTCGTGCAGGACGAGGACCTGGTCGCCGCCTGCCGCAACCGCGCCAAGCTGCATCGGCTCTGGGAAGCCTGCCAGATCCCCGATTTCCGCAAGACCACGCTGGACGATCACGTGCGTCTTGCGCACACCATCTTCCAGCATCTGACCGGACCGAACGAGCGGCTCGGCGACGACTGGATCGCGCCACAGTTCAAGGCGCTCGACCGCACCGACGGCGGCATCGACGCCCTGGCCACGCGGCTCGCGGGCGTGCGCACCCTGGCCTATGCGGCGAACCGGCCCGACTGGCTGCGCAACGCCGCGACCTGGCAGCAGAAGACGCGCGCATTGGAAGACCGCTTGTCCGACACCCTCCACGAACATCTGATGCAGCGCTTCATCGACCGGCGGACCAGCGTGTTGATGCGTGCGCTGCATGTGCGCAACGAAGTCCTCGCGGGCGTCGCCGACGACGGCGCCGTCACGGTTGAAGGCTATTACGTCGGCTCGCTGCGCGGGCTGCGCTTCGAACCGGCGACCGGATCGAGCGCGCTCGAGGACAAGGCCCTGCGCGCCGCCGCTCAGCGCGCGGTGGCGCCGGAAGTCGCACGACGTCTCGGCCAACTCGCCGCGGCGCCCGACAGCGAATTCAACGTGCTGATGGACGGGGCGGTGACCTGGCGCGGCCAGGAGGCGGGCAAGCTGCTCGCCGGGCGGCCGTCGTCGCCCCGCGTGCTGCTGTTCGGCGAACTCGGGCCCGAACCCGCGCGCGAACGTGCGGGACGCAGGCTGGAAGCCTTTCTCGCGGCGGAGGCGAGCAGGCGTCTGGCGCCGCTGTCGAAGCTCGAAGCCGCACTGGCGGACGGCGGCCTGAAGGGCCTGCCGCGCGGCGTCGCGCACCAGCTCATCGAGGCAGGCGGGCTGATCGACCGGCGTGCGGTGGAGGCCGAATTGAAAGCGTTGAGCCAGGCGGAGCGGCGCAGCCTGCGTGCGTTCGGCGTGCGCATCGGCGCGTTCAGCGTCTGGATGCCCGCCCTGTTGAAGCCCCACGCCCGCGCCCTGGCCTGCGCCTTCGCCGAGGCGGAAGCCCCCGGCTGGCGCGCGCCGTCCGATCGCCTGACCCGTTTGTCCGGCCGCGCGCCCGCGCCCCGTGCGCTGTCCGCCCGCGGGCTTCGCGCCATCGGCCACCTCGTGGTCCCGGTCGAAGCGCTCGAACGGCTCGATGACGCGCTGCGCGCGGGCCACAAGGGCGCGGGTTCGATCCTGACCGACGAGGCTCGCAACGGCCTGGGCTGGAGCGAGGACGAGGCGCGGCAGATCCTGACCGGCCTGGGCTATGCGCCGGTCAGCAAGCCCAAGCCGGGCGAGCCGGTGTTCTGGCGTATCCGACGCGTCCGCGCCCCCGACGCCCCGCCCAAGCGCCAGGCCGCCTCGCCCTTTGCCGCCCTGGAAGTGCTGAAGCCCGCCCCGACCGCAGAGTCGCGTGGTCCGGCCCGCCACAGGCCCCGCGGGCGCGCCAGGAAGGCGTCCCGGTGAACGATCAGGCCGGTTGCCGCGCCGACGTCTGGCTCTGGCGGGCGCGCCTGTTCAAGACCCGGTCTCTGGCGGCGGACGTCCTGGAGGCGGGCCGGGTCCGGCTGATCCGCGACGGGCGCTCGACCCGGCTGGTCAAGGCGTCCCGCACGCTGAGGCCCGGCGACGGGGTGGTCTTCGCCCTGGGCGGCAAGGTCGTCTCGGTGCGGATCGAGGCCCTGGGCGAGCGGCGCGGCCCGGCCGCGGAGGCCCGGACCCTCTACAGCCCGCTGGAGCCTGAGGATGCGGGCGCCCCGGACGGTTGACAAAGCAAGGGTGGAGACCCCATTTCGCCTCCGCCAGCTACCCCTGTCCCGGCTATGCGCCGCCGCGATTTTCGAGCCTCGAGTCAATGACCTACATCGTCACCGACGCCTGCATGAAATGTAAGTACATGGACTGCGTCGAGGTCTGCCCGGTCGACTGCTTCTACGAGGGCGAGAACTTCCTCGCCATCCACCCGGACGAGTGCATCGACTGCGGAGTCTGCGAGCCGGAATGCCCGGTGGACGCCATCAAGCCCGACACCGAGGACGAGCCGGACGGCAAGTGGCTGAAGATTAACACCGACTACGCCAAGATCTGGCCGAACATCACCCTCAAGGGCGAGGCGCCGGCGGACGCGGAGACGTTCGAGCGCGAAACCGGAAAATTCGAAAAATATTTCAGCGAAAAGCCCGGCACCGGCTCCTGAAGACCGGCTTTTCCGGCCGACCCTGGATTTAATCCCTAGTCATACCCTTTGGATTTCAGGGCCTGGGCGAAAATCAAGCGAAATCCTTGTGGGAAACGGCTCCGCTTGGGGTCGCCTCCGCTCATAAGCCTTTCATTCGTGACGAATTTATGCTACCGTCCTTCTCGTTCGGCGGCCAAAGGCTAGAGCATAGCGGCCGCACCCGTACATGAGAATCGCCGCAAGGCGGGACCCCATCGATAGAGGTCGGGTGTCTCAACTTAGGTCTTAGATCGGCGTCGACAATGAAAGCCCCGCCCGGGGCTTTTTGAACATCGGTTGCGCCCCCGCGCACTCGCGTCGTTTTGTTTTTGTCTGCGAGAGGACAGAGAGCACGTATGTCGAAACACCACTCCGGCTTGGACTTCAAGGTCAACGATCACGTCGTCTACCCCGCCCACGGCGTGGGCAAGGTGAACGGCGTCGAGACCCAGGAAGTCGCCGGCATGTCGCTCGAGGTGTACGTCATCACCTTCGACCACGAGAAGATGACGCTCCGCGTTCCGACCAAGAAGGCGAAGACCGCGGGCCTGCGTCCGCTGGCCGCCGGCGATGTGGTGTCCAAGGCGCTCACCACGCTGAAGGGCCGCGCCCGGGTGAAGCGCACCATGTGGACGCGCCGCGCCCAGGAGTACGAAGCCAAGATCAACTCCGGCGACCTGATCTCGATCGCCGAAGTGGTGCGCGACCTGCACCGCGCCGAGAACCAGCCCGAGCAGTCCTACTCCGAGCGCCAGCTCTACGAGTCGGCGCTCGACCGGATGGCGCGCGAAGTCGCCGCCATCGAACGCATCGACCGCGAAGCCGCGGTGGCCATCTTGACCAAGTCGCTGACCAAGGCGGCCTGATCGGCTCAAAGGCCTATAGAATAAAGGCGAACGCCCGGTCGAAAGATCGGGCGTTTTGCTATTTCACGCGCTGCAGCACGACGGTCGCCGCGCCCAGCGGCGTCTCCGACGACAGCGAACTGACTACCCAAGGGCCGTTGACGCCCACGCGCGCGAAGCCGACGGCGATCGGATGCTTCAGGCCTTGGTTGCGCTCCGAGGGCGGCTTCTTCTTGAACCCGGCGATCTCGCGGAAGCGGACAAAACAATGCACCGCGCCGGTGAGGCCCAGGCGCTGTTCGCGCGCGTCGGCGCGGGCGGCGGAGCCCGGGGTGAAGTCGAGGTCGTAGCGCTGCTTGCCGTCGAACAGTTTCAGGGTCCGCCCGCACGGCTCGGCGGCCAGCGCCATCCGCACCACGCCAGTCACCGGATCGACTGCCTCGAGCTTCTGGGCGCGGTCGGCGGGCGGCTCGCCCATGCTGTGCACCGGCGGGTTCAGGGTCGCGACCACGTCCGAGCCGGTCCAGGCCACATCGGTGTGACGATTGGCCTTGCTGTCGACATTCTGGGCATGAAACGTCCCGGGCCAGGCCTCGCCGTGGACGATGCGGCCGCGGGCCTCGGCGTGGGTGTCGAAGGGGCGGAAGGCCCTGAGGACCCCGGAGCTGCGCAACTTGACCTGGGCGGTGAAGCCCTCGGCGGCCGCGGTCTCCTCGACCTGGATATCCAGGACCTTCAGGATCAGCCGCCCGTCATAGCCCAGGCTCAGCCGGAACGGCCCGGGGCCGGGCCCCTGGGCCGAGGCCGGGATCGCCCCCAGCGCAGACCCGGCCAGGGCGGCCAGGACCGTTAGCAAGGGTCGCCTCTGGGGCCGCCGGGCGTCCATGACGGGATTATAGACCTGTCCGCCCGCCCGTGCGATTTGGAGCTGGGTCAGGCCCCGGATTCAGGCCCAAAACCCTTGACGGGGTCAGGGCCGGCGGCCTATATGCCCGCCTTCGCGCGGGACCGTATCCCGCGCGCTCCTGTTTCCGCGGAAGGTTTGGAATATGTCCCGCCGTTGCGAGCTCACGGGCGTCGGCCCGATGACCGGCCACAACGTGAGCCACTCCAATATCAAGTCCAAGCGCCGGTTCCTGCCGTCGCTGAAGGCGATCGCGCTGCAGTCCGAGGCGCTCGGCCAGAGCTACCGCCTGCGCATCACCAACGCGGCGCTGCGCACCCTGGACTACCGGGGCGGCCTCGACGTCTTCCTGCTGAAGGCCAACGACCTGAACCTGTCGACCCGCGCCCAACGCCTGAAGCGCCAGATCAAGGCCAAACTCGCGAGCGAAAAAGCGGCCTGATATCAGCGCCCCATCGAGTTACGAAAGAGCCGGCCGTCTGGCCGGCTTTTTTATTGGCGTGCGGCAAGTCCGTTCCTGCGCTATTCTCGTGATGCTGCCGCGAAGCAGCCAACCCGGGGCTCGTCCCGAATCCGTGATGAACGAGACCTACGAACCCAGTCGCTGGCAATGCTGGCTCTGCGGTTTCTCGATCGACCGCTTGCATGACCCGTTCGCGCTGCAAGTCACGATTACCAACCTGTATCTCGACGACAAGAGCCCGGCGACGCCGTGGCATATGACATTCGCTCACGCCGAGTGCGTCGCCGAGCGAATGCCACGCGGTACGTGTTTCTGTGCCGAGGATTTGGCTGATGAGATTCCCTTGGATGAACTCGATGAAGCTGGTCCGTGAACGGAACCCAGCGCGTTGCCATGCGCCCAGAACCTCCCCCGATTTCAGTAGAAATCGGGGGAGGGGGACCGCGTGCGGAGCACGTGGTGGAGGGGCCGGCAACCGCAACACGTGGAATTCATCGAAGGCGTCTCGCGGTCGACGCAAACTCGACGTTGCGCCGGAGGCTGCCCCCTCCACCATGCGCGCTGCGCATGGTGCCCCTCCCCCGAACGCTGCCGCTTTTCGGGTGAGGTTCTAAGAGCGGGCCGCCGCGGCCGCCGCCGCTTGCAGGGTCGTGCGTCGCGGGCGTGGCGTGGGGGCGAGGTCGCCGCCCAGGGCTTTGCGCGGTTGCGCCTTGGCCTTCGGGCTTTCGTCGAACAACTCCGCGAGCTTCTCCACCATGGCGCCGGCCAGTTGCTCCACGTCCACGATGGTCACCGCGCGGCGGTAGTAGCGGGTTACGTCGTGGCCGATGCCGATGGCGATCAGTTCCACCGGCGAGGTCGCCTCGATCTCGTCGATCACGCTGCGCAGGTGACGTTCGAGATAGTGGCCGGAGTTCACCGACAGGGTGCTGTCGTCCACCGGCGCGCCGTCGGAGATCACCATCAGGATCCGCCGCTGTTCCGGCCGCGCGACGATGCGGTTGTGCGCCCAGAGCAACGCTTCGCCGTCGATGTTCTCCTTCAACAGACCTTCGCGCATCATCAGGCCGAGGTTCTTGCGCGCGCGGCGCCAGGGCGCGTCGGCGGCCTTGTAGATGATGTGGCGCAGATCGTTCAGCCGGCCGGGCTGCGGCGGCTTGCCGGCCTTGATCCAGGCGTCGCGCGACTGGCCGCCCTTCCAGGCGCGGGTGGTGAAGCCCAGGATCTCGACCTTGACGCCGCAGCGTTCGAGGGTGCGCGCCAGGATGTCGGCGCAGACCGCGGCGACCATGATCGGCCGCCCGCGCATGGAGCCCGAGTTGTCGATCAACAGGGTCACCACCGTGTCGCGGAACGGCGCGTCCTGCTCCTGCTTGAACGACAGCGGCGCGGTCGGATCGACGATGACGCGGGTCAGGCGCGCGGCGTCGAGCACGCCTTCTTCCAGGTCGAAAGTCCAGGAGCGGTTCTGTTGCGCCAGCAGACGCCGCTGCAGCCTGTTGGCCAGGCGCGAGACGACGCTCGACAGGCTCTGCAGCTGCTGATCCAGATAGGCGCGTAAACGATCGAGTTCCGCGGCGTCGCACAGGTCGTCGGCGTCGACCACCTCGTCGATCGCGGGTGAACACCTTGTATGGCGGCTCGATGCCTGCCCGGGTCCTTGATGTCGGGCCGGTTGGGCAGCATCGCCTTCGCCGAGTTCGGGCCCTTCGTCGGACATCTGGGCGTCGGGATCGAGCTCTCGCGAGTCTCGCCCTCATCCTCGATCTTCTGCGCGTCGGGATTCGGCCTCTTCCGAGCGCTCCATCGAGGCGCCTTCGCCGCTCTCGGCCTCGTCTTCCTTGTCGTGGTCATCGCGGCTTCCGGGCTTATCCTCGTCGCCGTCGTCTTCGCCGTCGCGGTCGTCGTCGTCGTCATCGCCGAGGTCGTCGCCGAGTTGCAGGTCGCGCAGGATCGAGCGCGCGATGCGGGCGTAGGCGCCCTGGTCCTCGATCGCCTGGGCCAGCCGGTCGAGGTCCTTGCCGGCGCGCTTGCTTCGATGTCGGCGCGCAATTGGTCAACCGCCGCCTTGGCCGCGGCGGGCGGGGCGTCCCCGGTCAGGCGTTCGCGCACCAAAAGGCCCACCACCTCGGGCAGGGGCGAGCGGGTGATCTCTTCCATGCGGCCGAGGCCCGAGCGCTCGATCTGGGCCTCCAGCGCCGCGGTCAGGTTCTGACGCACGCCGCCGAGCGCATTGGCGCCGATGGCCTCGATGCGCGCCTGCTCCACCGCTTCGAACACGCCGCGCGCCACCGCGTCGGTAGGCATGAGCCGCGCGTGCGCCGTCTCGTCGTGGTGGGCGATGCGCAGAGCGATCTGGTCGGCCATGCCGCGGATGCGCGCCGCCTCGCGCGGGTCGAGGTCGCGCGGCGGATGCGGCAGGACGGCGGTCTTGCCGCTGACCCGCGGGCCGTCGCCGCCGAAGGTGATCTCCAGGTCCGGCTGTTCGGCGAGCGAGCGCGTCGCGTGGGCGAGCGCGCGCTTGAACGGTTCCGTGGGAGGTTCGGATTTGCCGGGCATGGCGTTCAGATAGCGCCTGCGTCGCCCGCTGGTAAGGCCGATTGACGTGCGAAGGCCGGCGCGCGAGCTTCCGTGCATGACCCGGACCGCCCTCACCGTCGCGCTGGCCGCGCTTGCGCTCACCGCCTGCCAGAAAAGCCATGCCGCCAAGGAGGCCACCCCGGCCGAGATCTCCGCCGGACGCGCTCTGGCCACGGCCAAGGCCGGTCAGGGCCCCGCGGCCCCGGGCGTCAGCCAGATCTCCACCTCCGGCTCGCCGCGCGGCTATGGCCTGCGCTTGCCGCCGCCCCACACCGACGCCAACGGCCGCAGCGCCACCGTCTCCCTGCCTTATCGGCCCTCAGACGGCCTGGCCTGGAGCGTTGAGTCGACTGGTGCGCCCTGGAAGCTGACCTCGACCAAGCTCGAGCCGAAAACCGGTCCGGAAGGCACGGACCTCGCGGTGTTCAGCTTCGAAGCCGCAGGACCCGGTCCGGGCGGCCTGACCTTTCAACTTGCCTCGGCGGCCGCCGCGAAGGCGCCGCAGGATCATGTCATGACCTACCAGGTCACGGTGATCGCCCCATGAAGCGTCTCGTCCTTCTCCTCGCCGTCCTTCCCTTGATGGCCGCCGGCGCGCCCGAACGCTGGCTCGAGGTCAGCCCGCGCGACCCCGCCCACGGCGGCATGGCGTTGAACCTGAGCACCGTGCGGCCGTCGCAGACCAAGGGGCTCGACGACGCGACCGCCATGGAGGTGATGGACGCCAAGAGCGTGTGGCTCACCCACTACGAAGTGCGCTGCGGCCGGGGCATTCTGCACCAGGTCGAACGCCACGGCCTCGATCCGACGTCGGGCAAGCTCGGCCCGTCGGCGCCGGTGGAAGGCGACTGGGCCAAGCCCCAGGGCGCGGGCGAGACGCGCATCCTCGACATCGTCTGCCGCACCGACCCCGCCGGCGGCGACGTGATCTCAGACCGCCGCGCGATGATCTGGCTGCTGGCGCGGTGAGCAACGCGCGCGCCCAGCCTGGCTGGTTGCGTCGTATTCGCAGAGAGCCCAAACTCTTGCTCCGGAGTGACGGCGGGGGCCGGCGGTGGCGGACGAGATTCTCGAGAACCTGATCGGGAGCGCGGTCGAGGAAGAGATCGCTGCGAGCGAGGGTGCGGCCAAGCCCGATCCCGTAGCCACGACCCTCAGCCTCTCGCGTCGGCGACGGGCAAAGGGCGAGGCCGCGGCCAGCGACGAATACCTGCGCCGGGAAGGAGAGGTCCTGCTCAAGCAGGAGGCCATGCTCGAGCTGCAGATCGAACATCTGCGCGACCAGGGGCCGCTGAACCTCAATCACCTGCGCGTGCGCCGCTGGCGCGACCTGTTGCAGCTCGGCCTGCAGGTTTTCCTCGCGCTCGCCGCCACGGTGGCTGGCGTCCCCATCCTGATGATGCTGATCGGCGCCATGACGTCGCGTTCGGTCATCGTCGACCCGTTCGATGCGCCGCCGAACCTGGCCGCGCGCGGCCTGACCGGCAAGGTGGTGGCGAGCGGGCTGCTCGATGAGCTCACGCGGTTGCAGGCCGCGACGCGCGGTTCGGCCGAAAAGCGCAACCTGTCGAACGCCTGGACCAACGACATCAAGGTCGAGGTGCCTGAGACTGGCGTATCGATCGGCGAAGTCGATCGTGTGCTGAAGCAACGCCTGGGGCACGACCTGCACATCGACGGCTCGCTGATCGAAACACCCGACGGCGGCCTCGCGCTGACCGTGCGCGGCGACAGAGTTCAGGCGAAGACCTTCACCGGCGCCGCGACCGACCTTGCCAAACTGACGACCGAGGCGGCGGAGTACGTCTATGGCCAGTCGGAGCCATCGCTCTACACGGTGTATCTGGTCAACACCGGACGCAACAAGGAGGCGATCGCCTTCAGCCAGGCGATCTACGCCGCCGCTCCCGCCCCCGAGCGGCCCTATGTCCTGAACGAATGGGCCAATGCGGAGCTGAACGAGGGCGGCGACCTGCATGAGGCGCTCGCGCTCTACCGCGCGGCGCTGACGCTCAAGCCGGATTTCTGGATCGCGCGCGGCAACGTCGTCAACATCCTTTGGGCGTTGCACGACGAGGAAGACGCCTGGCGTGAGGGCCAGGCGATGATCAGGGTCGCCGGCGGCCGGCCGGGTCGTGCGCCGGAGGTCTACTACGAGAACCTCGACACCCTGACCTGGAACCTGGCGGCGTGGCGGAAGGCGACGGTCGCCGACGCGGTCTCCAACGGCGGCATCGGCACCCAGGTGACCGCCGACGCACCCGCGATCGCCGACATCGACGTCCGCATGCACGACCCGGCGGACGCCGAGCTTCAGCTGAAGACGGCGCCGGACGACCCGCACGATCTGTCAGTCGCGGCCATCCGCTCATTTCGTGCGCGGACGGATCGCGCAGGAGGCCGGAAACATTCCGCTCGCGCTCACCGAGCTGGAGGCGTTCGACGCCGCCTATGCCAGCCCCGAGATCTGGACCAACCTGCCCGGCTACGACTGCTGGCTCGCGCCGGTGGAGGAGGCCACAGGCCATCCGGACAAGGCCGACCAGATCCTCAACACCGCTGGCCGCTTCGTCGACTGCTGGCGCTTCAAGGCCGACATTATGGACCACCGCGGCGACTGGTCGGGCGCGCAACGCCAATACGCCGCCGCGGTCGCCCTCGCGCCCGATCTGCCCGCCGCCTACTACAGCTGGGGTCTCGCCCTGGCGCGCCACGGCGACCTGAACGGCGCCATCGCCAAGTTCGCCGCCGCCAACAAGCGCGGCCCGCACTGGGCCGATCCGCTGGCCGCGTGGGGTGATGTGCTGGCGCGCCAGGGCAAGTGGGCCGAGGCGCTGAAGAAGTACGACGACGCGCTGAAATACGCGCCGGCGTGGAGCGATCTAAAGCGCGCCCGCGCGGTCGCGCAGTCGAAGGGCTGACGCCATCGCGCCGCCGCTTCTTCGCTTGGCGCGGCCAGAGGAGCGCGCAGCGCTCGAAGCGCTGCAGCGACGCGCGTCATTGCACCTGCCGGACTATCGCCAGGCCCTGACCGACCATCCCGATGCGATCGACCTGCCGGCCGAACAGCTCATCGACGGCCGCGTCATCGTGGCGGAATGCGACGGCGCCCTCGCCGGCTTTGCCGTAACCCTGCGTCGGTCCGACGGCGACACCGAACTCGACGGTCTGTTCGTGGAACCTGGCCTCTGGCGCGGCGGGATCGGCGCGCAACTGGTCGAAGCGGCGGCAGACCTAGCGAGGACTGAGGACGCCCGGGCGCTCTGGGTGATCGCCAACCCGACCGCCTTGGGATTCTACCATCGGTGCGGCTTCGAGGACGCCGGTCGGACCCAAACCCGGTTTGGTCCCGCGCCGGTCATGCGAAAATCGCTCTCCGCTTGACCCCTCTCACGCGAGGTCTAGTGTCGCGCCGTTCTCTGGGGTGTCCTGCTATCGGGACTGAGAGGCCGCGACGCAGCGCGGCGACCCGTCGAACCTGATCCGGGTCATGCCGGCGAAGGGATGGGAGCTGGGCCCCGAGGTCAAACCCTGGGTCCGTTTCAACCGACGTCCGACTTGGCCCCTTAGCGGGAGCCGCCCTCGTGAACGTCCACAAGCCTGTCGTCACCGTCATCGCCGAACCGATCCCCGGCTCGAAGAAGGTCTATCAGCCGGGCGTGCTGCACCCGCACCTGCGCGTGCCGTTCCGCGAAGTGGCGCTGCATCCGAGCGCCAACGAGCCGCCGGTGACGCTGTACGATTCCTCGGGTCCGTTCACCGACGCCGAGGCGGTGATCGACATCGGCGAGGGCCTGCCGCGTCCGCGCGACGCCTGGGTGCGCGCGCGCGGCGACGTGGAGGAGATCGAAGGTCGGGTCGTGCTGCCGGTGGACAACGGCAATGTCTCCGCCGAACGCGCCGCGCCGCAGTTCGCCAAGCGCGCACCGGTGCTGCGCGCCAAGGCGGGCGTTGCGGTGACGCAACTCGAATACGCACGACGCGGCCTGATCACGCCCGAGATGGAGTTCGTCGCGATCCGCGAGAACCTGCGCCGCGAGCAGGACGCCGCGGTGTTGCGCGATGGTGAAGACTTCGGCGCCTCGATCCCCGACTGGGTGACACCCGAATTCGTGCGCGACGAGGTGGCGCGCGGCCGCGCCATCATCCCGGCCAATATCAACCACGGCGAACTGGAGCCGATGGCGATCGGGCGCAATTTCCTGGTCAAGATCAACGCCAACATCGGCAATTCCGCCGTCACCTCGTCCATGGCGGAAGAGGTCGACAAGATGGTCTGGGCCATCCGCTGGGGCGGCGACACGGTGATGGACCTGTCGACCGGGCGCAACATTCACACCATCCGCGAATGGATCATCCGGAACAGCCCGGTGCCCATCGGCACCGTGCCGATCTATCAGGCGCTGGAGAAGGTCGACGGCGTAGCCGAGGACCTGACCTGGGAGGTCTATCGCGACACCCTGATCGAACAGTGCGAACAGGGCGTCGACTATTTCACCGTACACGCGGGCGTCAGGCTTCCGTTCATCCATCTGACGGCGAACCGCGTCACCGGCATCGTCTCGCGCGGCGGCGCGATCATGGCCAAGTGGTGCCTGTCGCACCACAAGGAGAGCTTCCTCTACACGCACTTCGAAGATATCTGCGAAATCCTGCGCGCCTACGACGTGTCGTTCTCGCTGGGCGACGGCCTGCGTCCGGGCTCCATCGCCGACGCCAACGACAAGGCGCAGTTCGCCGAACTCGAAACCCTGGGCGAACTGACCAAGGTGGCGTGGAAGCACGGCGTGCAGGTGATGATCGAAGGGCCCGGCCACGTGGCCATGCACAAGATCAAGGCCAATATGGACAAACAGCTGAAGGCCTGCGGCGAGGCGCCGTTCTACACGCTGGGACCGCTCACCACCGACGTGGCGCCGGGCTACGACCACATTACCTCGGCGATCGGCGCGGCGATGATCGGCTGGTTCGGCACCGCCATGCTCTGCTACGTGACTCCGAAGGAACACCTGGGCCTGCCCGACCGCAAGGACGTGAAGGACGGAGTGATCGCCTACAAGATCGCCGCCCACGCCGCCGACCTGGCCAAGGGTCACCCCTCGGCCCGCGCCTGGGACGACGCCCTGTCGCGCGCGCGCTTCGAGTTCCGCTGGGAGGACCAGTTCAACCTAGGCCTCGATCCGGAAACGGCGCGCCTCTACCACGACGAGACCCTGCCCAAGGACGCGCACAAGACCGCGCATTTCTGCTCCATGTGCGGGCCCAAGTTCTGCTCGATGAAGATCACCCAGGACGTCCGCGAGTACGCCGCCGCCATGGCCCCCAACGAGGTCGAGGCGGGGATGGCCGAGATGGCGGAGAAGTTCAGGGAAGGCGGCGGGGAAATCTACGTCGAGACCTGAGCGGCAAACGGTCAAGCTGGCGTCTTTTCGGAAGCGCCCGCCCAACCCTCGCCCCATTCGGGCGACAAACGCCGCACGGGCTGTCGCGCGAACCAATCCTTGACCCGTGGGCCGCCCGAAGCCAGTAGAACCCCTCAGAGGCGAGAGAGGCGGGACCGATGGGTCTTTGGACGCGAATTGGACGGGAGCTGAAATTCATCAGCGCCCTGAACCGCGTTCTCAAGCGCATCAAGCCGGTGGACCCGGAGTCCACCACCCTGGTGCCCGACGACTGGGAAAAGGCGGTCGACCAGTGGGGCGACCACGTGGCGGTGATCTTCGAGGACCGCCAGGTCACCTATCGCGAGCTCGACGCCATGGCCAACCGCTATGGCCACTGGATCAAGGGGCGCGGGCTGAAGCGCGGCGACGTCGCCGCCCTGGTCATGCCCAACCGCATCGAATACCTGGCGATCTGGCTTGGTTTCGCCAAGGCCGGCGTGGCCACCGCGCTGATCAACAACAACCTGACCGGCCCGGGCCTGGCGCACAGCCTGTCGATCTCGGGCACGACCCAGATCATCGCCGACTTCACCACCTATGAGGGGATCGAGGCGATCCGCGGCGACCTGCCCAAGTCGGCCATGCTGTGGGTGCTGGGCCTAAGGAGCGAGGACGAGACCTCGGACCGTCGCGGCCTCGACGCCGCGGTGAAGGGCGCCTCGACCGTGCGGCTGGACAAGAGTTCGCGCTACGGCATGCAGGCCAAGGAAACGGCGCTGCTGATCTATACCTCGGGCACCACCGGCCTGCCTAAGGCCGCGCGCATCACCCACGCGCGGGCCCAGATGTACATGCTGGCCTTTGCCGCGGCGACGCGGGGGACGGACAAGGACCGCGTCTATGTGGTGCTGCCGCTCTATCACTCGACCGGCGGGCTGTGCGGCGTGGGCGCGGCGCTGATGAACGGCGGCGCGGTGGTGTTGCGGACGAAGTTTTCGGCGACGCACTTCTGGAACGACGTGGTCCAGCATCAGTGCACTATGTTCGTCTATATCGGCGAGCTGTGCCGTTATCTGGTGAACACGCCGCCGAACGAGCTCGAGACCAAGCACAAGCTGCGCCTCGCCTTCGGCAACGGGCTGCGGCCTGAGGTCTGGAAGGTGTTCCAGCAGCGCTTCCGCATCCCCGAGATCCTGGAGTTCTACGGCTCGACCGAGGGCAATGTCTCGCTGTTCAACTTCGACGGACGCCCGGGCGCGGTCGGGCGCGTGCCGCCCTATCTGCGCAGCAATTTCAACGTCCGCCTGGCCAAGTTCGACACCGATACCAACGACGAGGTCCGCGGCGCCAATGGGCTGTGCATCGAGTGCAAGCCGGGCGAGATCGGCGAGGCGGTGGGCAAGATCGAGAGCGGTGCGCGCGAAAGCTACACCGGTTACGCCGACAAGGCCGCGTCGGAGAAGAAAGTGCTGCACGACGCCTTCGCCAAGGGCGACGCCTGGTTCCGCACCGGCGACCTGATGCGCCAGGACGGCGACGGCTATTTCTATTTCGTCGACCGCGTCGGCGACACCTACCGCTGGAAAGGCGAGAACGTCTCGACCACCGAGGTCGCCGACGCGCTCTCGGGCGCGCCCAAGGTGCAAGAAGTCACCGTCTACGGCGTGCCGGTGCCGGGCATGGAGGGCAAGGCAGGCATGGCCGCCCTGGTCGCCGAGCCGGATTTCAACATCGCCGACTTCGCCGGCTTCTCCGACCACGCCGTCGCCGACTTCGCGCGGCCGGTGTTCGTGCGCCTGCAGAAGGACATGACCACCACCGGCACCTTCAAATACAAAAAGGCGGACCTGGTGGCGGACGGCTTCGACCCGAAGAAGACCAAGGATCCGATGTGGTACCGCGATCCGGACAAGGGCTATCTGAAAGTCACGCCCAAGTCGTTCCTGAAACTCGACTCCGGAACGATGCGTCTCTGAGAAGAGAAGCGAAGAGAGTCCACAGACCACACGGAAAGCACGGACGGCGTCTCGCCCATGATCTCCGTCGCTTCAATTGGGCCCACGAAAAACACGAACAAGATAAGGGCCGTCGCGAAAGGCTTTGATCGCGCGCCGAAGGCGCGCAGTGGATGCGTTAGCCGCGACGTTCGGCGGCCCGCGACGCGTTCGTGCTTTTCGTGGGCTATTCTTCTCTTTCTTTCCCTGTTTTCCGTGTGGTCCGTGGACTCTCTTTCTTACTCAGCCGCCCAATGAAAAAGCCGGCCGAGACAGTGTCCCGACCGGCTTCTCTGCCCCCGTTGAGGGAAGCGATCAGTAGCGCAGGCGCAGGGTGACGCCGAAGGTGCGCGGGGCGCCCAGGAAGGCGTCATAGGTCGCCGTGTCGAGCGCCTGGTTGAAGTAGGTGTGGTTCGGCTGAACCGTCTGCTGGAACGCCGAGCCCTGGAACGGACCGTCGAACGCCACCTGCTTGTAGTGCACGTTGGTCAGGTTCTGAGCCCAGAATTCGAGCGACCAGCGGCGATCGGAGGATCCGATGCCGACCCGGGCGTTCACCAGCGTCATCGCGCCCTGTTCCTTGTTCGGATCGAGGTCGGAGCCGGTGTTGTATTCCGAGGTGTACTTCGCATCGAGGTTGCCAAGGAGGCGGATGTTGTCGGCGATCTCGTGATCGTAGGTCAGGGCGCCCGACACCGACCAGAGCGGCGCGAACGAGATCTGGTTGCCCGGCAACAGGCTCAGCGACGGGAAGTTCGCCGCATTGACCAGGTCTGCCGCGGTGAAGTTGTTGTACCGCGTGTCGGCGTAGGTCAGGCCGCCCTGGAACGACAGGCCGTCCATCGGCGTGAACCACACCACGTCGGCGTCGACGCCCTTGGAGGTCACTTCGGGGATCGAGTTCGACCACGAACACCAGGCCGTTGAACTGGTTGAGCTGGAAGTGGTGGAACTGCTGGTAGAAGGCGGTGGCGTCGAACAGCAGCTTGCCGCCGGCGAGCGTCGACTTGAAGCCGATCTCGTAGCTGTCGGCGGTCTCAGGCGCGAACGAGGTGTCGGACACCGGGATGACGCCGAAGTTCGGATCCGTCGGCGAGCCCGACGCCGTCGCCACGCGGTCGAGGTTGAAGCCGCCGGCCTTGGTTCCCCGCGCGTAGGACGCGTAGGTCATGAACGTGGGTGTCCAGTGATAGGCCGCCTTCAGCGTGCCGCCCAAGGAGTTTTCGCTGGACGACTGGTGGTCGGTGAAGCCGTTGAACAGCGGATCGAAGATCGGCAGGCACATCACCGCGAACGGCAGGCCCTGCGAGGCGGGGGGGATGCCCAGCCCCAGCGCCCAGTTCGCCCCGACGTTGGCGATAGCGCCGCCGCAGGCCGCGCCGTTTGTGCCAACGTTGTTGTATTGCGAGGTCAGCTTCTTGTCGTCTTCGGTGTAGCGAAGGCCGACCGTGATATCGAACTTGTCGGTGAGGTGGATGTCTTCGTTGGTGAAAAGCGCCCAGGTGCGATCGTCCTGGTCGAAGTGGTCTTCCACAATCTTGCCCGGGTCGAAGCCCGGCCCGTCGCAATGCGCAACGCCGCCGGCAAAGGAACCGGTGAGGCAGGGGATGAAGCCTGCGCTGGCGCCGCTGGTGAACAAGAGCGAGAGGTACGGGGTGAGGGCGTCGCCCACGTAGTAGTTCTCGTCCATCTTCAGCTTTTCGTCGGCGTAGAACGCGCCGACCAGCCAGTCGAGGTGATCGCTCTTGCCGGCCAGTCGCAGTTCTTCGCTGAAGGTGTCGAACGACTCGTCGTTGCCCTGGGCCTCACGGTAGAGGAGGTCGGCGCCCGAATAGTCGATGTCCTGGGCGTTGTCGCTGTCCCAGTGGCGCACGGCAGTGATCGAGGTGAGCTTGCCCACGCCGTCGATGTCGGCGTTGAACTCGGCCGAAATCCCGTCGTCGACGATGTTCTGGGTGGTGGCGCGGTTGGCGAAGGCCACGCGCGCGTTCGGATCGGCCGGGATCGGCACGCCCTGGCCGAGCGGCGCAAGCGCGTTGAGGATGCCCGCGGTCGGGCCGTCGATCGTCTGCACGGCGACGCAGCAGTTCTCATCGCGCTTGGTGTAGTCGGCGATGATGCGCAGGCTGGTCTTGTCGTTCGGCTGCCACAGCAGCTGGCCGCGGACGGTCCAGTAGTCCTGGTCCTGGTCGGTGTCGTCGGTGCGCGGGCCGCCCGCGGTGTTGACCTTGTAGAAGCCGTCGCGGCTGCCGTCGGCGACATAGAGCATGGCGGCGAGCTGGTCGGTGATCGGGCCCGTCACCCAGGCGTCGCCGTGCGCCAGGCTGTAGTTGCCCACGTCGACGTCGGCGCCGGCGCCGAAGGTGAACTGCGGCTCCTTGGTGAGGATGTTGATCACGCCCGCGGTGGTGTTCTTCCCGAACAGGGTGCCCTGCGGACCCTTCAGCACTTCGATGCGGTCGACGTCGCCGAGGTCGCCGAAGCTCACCCCGTTGCGGGGGCGATAGACGCCGTCGATGACCAGGCCCACCGAGCTTTCCAGGCCGGGGTTGTCGCCGACGGTGCCGACGCCGCGGATGCGCGCGCTCGTGATCGTCTCGTTGGAGGTCGAGGTGACGGTCAGACCCGGCGTCAGGATCTGCATGTCCTTGATGTCTTTCACGCCCGCGTCCTGCAGCAGGCGCGCCGGCAGGGCGGTCACCACGACCGGCACGTCCTGCAGACTCTGCGAGCGCTTCTGGGCGGTGACCACGATCTCGGCGACCGTGTTCGGCTGATCCGGCGACGCCGGCGCCGGCGCGGCGGCATAGGCGGCGCCCGTGCCAAAGGCGGTCAGAACGGCGACGGAAGCCGTGCCGCGAAGCAATTGAGAGAAGCGCATGTCCTACCCCGGCGTTTGAGGGCGCCCAGGTACCGGGCGCCGCGCGATGTCCTGTCGAATCCGTTCGTTAACAGTGCAGACGGATTCTGACTGAATCCCAGTAATATAAGGCAGTGTCGGTCACAAGATTGACGCTAGGTAAGGTCTGGACGGGTCGGCCGACGTGTGACGCAAATGAGACACGGCGGCCTTGCGGCCAACACTTGCCGGGCGGATTAGGGCGCAATGCGGTTACCGAATGCCTACCGTCCCGATCCGAGATTTCCGGTCCTGGGACCTGATTTCTACGATCCGGTCGCGCCGGCCGACTTCCCGAAATCTGAAATCCGCTTTCGCAACAATCGGATCGCGGAGAGAATCGGCCTCGACGGCCTGAGCGATCAGGTCTGGGTCGGCGCCTTCGCGCGGTTTGAGCCCTTGCCGGGAAATCTCGGAGAACCCCTGGCGCTGCGCTATCACGGCCATCAGTTCCGCACCTACAACCCCGATCTCGGCGACGGTCGCGGCTTCCTCTTCGCGCAGGTCCGCGAGCAGGGCACGGACCGTCTGCTGGATCTCGGGACCAAGGGATCGGGCAAGACGCCCTGGTCGCGCGCCGGCGACGGGCGGCTGACCTTGAAGGGCGCGGTGCGCGAGGTGCTGGCCACCGAGATGCTCGAGGCGCTGGGCGTGCCCACCTCGAAGACCCTGTCGGTGATCGAGACCGGCGAGCCGCTCAATCGTCACGACGAGCCCAGTCCCACGCGCTCGGCGGTGCTGGTGCGGCTGTCACACAGCCATGTGCGCTTTGGCACGTTCCAGCGGCTGGCCTATTTCGACCGCACCGACCTGATCGCGCGCCTGGTCGATTATGTGATCGAGATCTACTACCCCGCTCTGATCCCCGTCACCGCGAGCGAACGACCGGCGGCGCTGCTCGGCGCCGTCGTCGAACAGTCGGCGCGCCTGGTCGCGGCGTGGACTGCGGCGGGCTTCGTGCACGGCGTGCTCAACACCGACAACATGAACGTGACGGGCGAGAGTTTCGACTACGGACCTTACCGTTTCGCGCCGCGTTACGATCCCGGGTTCACCGCTGCCTATTTCGACGAGTCCGGACTCTACGCCTTCGGGCGCCAGGCGGAGGCGGTCTATTGGAACCTCGCCCAGCTCGCCGGCAGTCTCGCGCGCGTGGCGGACGCCGACGTCCTGACCGAAACGCTCAATCGCTACGGTGAACTTTGGCCAGGCGCCCTGCGCGCGGCGTTCGTGCGGCGCCTGGGTGTGAAGCCGCGGTCGCCGCAAGCCGACAGCGCGCTGGCGCAGGCGCTGCTCAAGGTGCTGGCGGCGGGCGGCGACGCCCTGCGCTGGGAGCCCCTGTTCTTCGACTGGTTCGGCGGCGAGGCGTCGCGCGCGCAGGCGATGGGCGGGCCCCGCGCGGGGCTCTATGCGGGCGAGACCCTGGCCGAGGCGTTTCCCGCCTTCGAGGCGGCGCTCGCCGGCTACGCGCCGGACCGGCCTGAACGTCTTAGCGCCGCCTATTTCGCCCGCGCGGAGCCTGAAGAGCTGCTCTACGACGAGATCGAGGCGATCTGGGCCGCCATCGCCGAGCGGGACAACTGGAGCGCCTTCGACGCCAAGATCGACGCCATCGGGGTCGCGCGTGAGGCCCTGGCTATCGCCGTTCCCTGAATCCGTGCAAATTCGGCCCTCACTGCATCCGGACGGGGGTCCGGCGGCGATCTGGTGTCTGGGACGCGGCGAAACCGGTCCCGCCGCAACTGGCGTTGGAGACCTGCATGTCAAAGCAGATGATGAGCTACATCGTATTGGGTGTGATGCTTGCGGTGGTGTTTGGCCTTCGCGTCATGCGCAGCCGCAACGCGCGTGTGCTCAATCTTCAGTATCTCTGGGTTCTTCCGGCCATCATCATTGTCGCGGCCGGATTTTCGATAGCCAAGGACGGCATGCCCGGGACCACGAAAATGGCCGAGATGGCCGTGGGCCTCGTGGCCGGCTGCATCGGCGGTTGGTGGCGCGGCAAGGCGACCCGGATCACCTACGACCCGGCCTCGACGCGTCTGCTGGCGCAGCAGAGCGTGATAGCCCTGCTCATCCTGTTCGCCATTATCGGCGCGCGGGCCTTCATCCAGATGGGGGTGCAGACCGACCCCGGCATGGCCCAGTACCAGTGGCTGGCGGACGGCCTGTTGCTGTTCGGCGTGGGCTTCTTCGGGGTCTCACGCATCGAGATGTTCCTCCGCGGCCGCAAGATCCTGGCGGAGGGCCAGCGCGCAGCGCCCCAGCCGGCCTGAGACGCCCGTTCGCCTTCCAGGAGAACGACCGGGGAGCCATTCGCGAAGCTTTGCATTCTGCAGTATGGTTAACCGGTCCGTTCCGGAGGGTCCCCATGTCTTCCCTTAGCGCGCGTCACACCGTCCTCAGCCTCGCCGCCGCCGCGCTGGTGGCCGCCCTCGCCCTGGGCGCCCCGGGAAAGAGCCTGGCGGGGGGCCCCGCCTACGGCACCTACGAGACCGACTACGACGGCGGCTGGTACGGGGACGGCGGCTGGTATGACGACGTCCGGCGCGACGGGAACGTCTTCTACAACGCCTACAACAGCTACGACGGGTACGCGCGGCATCGCTACGGCGGCTACTGGC
Organism: uncultured Pseudomonadota bacterium; assembly: GCA_963838235.1. Taxonomy (GTDB): domain Bacteria; phylum Pseudomonadota; class Alphaproteobacteria; order Caulobacterales; family Caulobacteraceae; genus JAFECT01. The sequence continues at coordinate 1,111,334 of CAWIQJ010000006.1, read as the reverse complement.
GGCGGCCGAACGACGATTACGGTTATGACGGTTATGATGGTGGCAACGGCTACGATAACGGCTATGGTGGCGATTACGGCTACGGCGGCGCCTATCCGCGTCGCAACGGCAAGCTCTACTATTCCAACTACGGCAACTACGATCCGTCGCAGCATGCGATCGCCCGCACCAAGCGGCGCATCGACTGCGAGGCGGGCGGCGGGCGGTTCTACGGCGACCGCTGCTACTGACGCCCGCCGGGCGTTCTAGTCGCTCTCGTTAAGCTTGCGTGCGGCGTGTGATCGACCGCACGTCGTGGCTTTGTTGTCGCAGCCGGCCCGGCTGCGAGCGTGCCTGTGTACAAATACGGCTAAGTTCCAAATTCCGCCACATAGCTTGCAGATCAGAAACCATCGTCGGCGTCCAACCGGGGGGATCGCGTTTGTCCCAACACAACATCATCGGCAGCGAAGCGTTCGAAGGGCACAAGATCGTCCAGATCCGGCGGTATCCGCCGCGGGGCGCGACCTGGAAGACCTATGCCGTCACGTCGATGCTGGGCGGCGGAATGCTGTGCGGCCTGGCCGCCGGTGCGATCTACCTGGCGCAGCACTTCCTGGCGCACTAGGTCACGCCTCACGGTTCCTCCCCGGTCCGAAGGACCGTAGGGGAGGGGGACCATGCGAGCGAAGTTGAAGCATGGTGGAGGGGCCAGCGCCGACGCTGGCCAGTTGAACACCCCGGAGCGATGCGCGACGTCAATCGTCGTTCGCTTATCCCACGCCCTAGCGTTGGCCCCTCCACCACGCTGCGCTTCGCTTGCGCGGTCCCCCTCCCCTGCGCGCTTCGCGCGGGGGAGGACCACTTCATCTCAACGCACCGCCTTAGTGCACCCGGGCCTTGCCGATCTTCAGCGCGTCGCCCTCGGTGGTGGCCGAGATGACGTCGCCCTCCTGCAATGACCCTTCCAGCAGCAGCCGCGCGATCGGGTCGACCAGCTCCTTCTGGATCACCCGCTTCAGCGGCCGCGCGCCGTAGACCGGGTCGTAGCCGCGCTCGCCCAGCCAGTTCATCGCTCCGGCGTCGAGCGAGATCGCCATGCGCCGGTCGGCCAAGAGCTTCTCCACCCGGTCGAGCTGGATCTTCACGATCGAGCCCATCTGGGCGCGGCCCAGACGGTGGAACAGGATGATCTCGTCGATGCGGTTCAGGAACTCGGGGCGGAAGTGTTTGCGCACCACGTCCATCACCTGGGGCCGCACGTCCTCGACCGTCTCGCCGTCCGACAGGCCGGCGAGATACTCCGAGCCCAGGTTCGAGGTCATGACGATGATGGTGTTGCGGAAGTCCACCGTGCGGCCCTGGCCGTCGGTCAGCCGTCCGTCGTCGAGCACCTGCAGCAGCACGTTGAACACGTCCGGGTGCGCCTTTTCGATCTCGTCGAACAGCACCACCTGGTACGGACGCCGGCGCACCGCCTCGGTCAGCGCCCCGCCCTCGTCGTAACCGACGTAGCCCGGGGGCGCGCCGATCATGCGCGAAACCGAATGCTTCTCCATGTACTCGCTCATGTCGAGGCGGGTGACAGCCGCCTCGTCGGCGAACAGGAATTCGGCCAGCGCCTTGGTGAGCTCGGTCTTGCCCACGCCGGTCGGACCCAGGAACAGGAACGAGCCGATCGGGCGTGACGGGTCGTGCAGGCCCGCGCGCGCGCGGCGCACCGCATCGGACACCGCGGTCAGAGCTTCGTCCTGGCCGACCACGCGACGGCGCAGGGCGTCTTCCATGTTCAGCAGTTTTTCGCGCTCGCCCTCGAGCATCTTTTCCACCGGCACGCCGGTCCAGCGCGAGACCACGGCGGCGACCTGCTGGTCGTCCACCACCTCCGGCGTCAGCGGATTGGCTTGGGCCGCGTCTTCTGCGGTCTTCAGCTGGCGTTCGATGTCGGGGATCTGGGCGTACTGGATCTCGCCGGCACGGGCGAAGTCGCCGCGGCGCTGGGCGTCGCCCAGTTCCGCGCGCAGGCGGTCCATGGTCTCGCGCAGCTGCGCCGACTGGCCGACCTTTTCCTTCTCGGACTTCCACCGCGCGGTCATTTCCGCGGATTCGCCTTCGAGCTCTTTCAGCTCTTCGTCGAGCTTCTCGAGCCGCGCCTTGGACGCGGAGTCGGTTTCGCGCTTCAACGCCTCGCGTTCGATCTTCAGCTGCACCGCACGCCGGTCGATCTCGTCCAGCGCTTCGGGCTTGGAATCGACCTGCATGCGCACGCGCGAGGCGGCCTCGTCGATCAGGTCGATCGCCTTGTCCGGCAGGAAGCGGTCGGTGATGTAGCGGTTCGACAGGGTCGCGGCGGCCACGATGGCGCCGTCGGAGATGCGCACCCCGTGGTGCAGTTCGTACTTCTCTTTCAGACCGCGCAGGATCGAGATGGTGTCCTCGACCGAGGGCTCGCTCACGAACACCGGCTGGAACCGGCGCGCCAGCGCCGCGTCGGCCTCGACGTGCTTGCGGTATTCGTCCAGCGTGGTGGCGCCCACGCAGTGCAGTTCGCCGCGCGCCAGCGCCGGCTTGAGCAGGTTCGACGCGTCCATGGCCCCGTCGCTCTTGCCGGCGCCGACCAGGGTGTGCATCTCGTCGATGAACAGAATGATGCCGCCTTCCGCCGCGATCACCTCGTTCAGCACCGCCTTCAGCCGCTCTTCGAATTCGCCGCGGTATTTCGCGCCGGCGATGAGCGAGCCCATGTCGAGCGAGAGCAGCTTCTTGTCCTTCAGGCCCTCGGGGACGTCGCCGTTGACGATGCGTGCAGCTAGGCCTTCGACGATGGCGGTCTTGCCGACGCCGGGTTCGCCGATCAGCACGGGATTGTTCTTGGTGCGGCGCGACAGCACCTGGATGGTGCGGCGGATCTCCTCGTCGCGGCCGATCACCGGATCGATGCGGCCGTCGCGCGCGGCCTGGGTCAGGTCGCGGGCGTAGCGCTTCAGCGCGTCATAGGCGTCTTCGGCGGACGCACTGTCGGCGGTCTTGCCCTTGCGCAGGGACTTGGCCGCGGCCTCCAGGCCCGAGGCGTTGACGCCGGCCTTCTTCAGCACGGCGGCGGCGTCGCCGCCGTCCTTGGCGATGGCGACGAGCAGGCGTTCGGTGGTGACGAAGGCGTCGCCCGCGGTCTTGGCGTCGTCCTCGGCCACGGCGAACACACGCGCCATTTCGGGCTTCAGATAGAGGCCGCCGGAGCCGCCTTCGACGGTGGGCAGCTTGGCCAGGGCCGCGTCGGTCTCACGCACGGCTGTGTCAGGTTGGCCGCCGGCTTCCTGGATCAGGGCGCGGCACAGGCCGTCGCGCTCCTCGAGCAGAACCTTCAGCAGGTGCTCAGGCGTAAGCTGCTGGTGGCGCCGGGCGAGCGCCAGGGATTGGGCCGACTGGATCGCCTGTTTGGCACGGTCGGAATAGAGATCGAGATTCATTCAGTCCCCTCGGGAGGCGGAGTCCCGCCTGTGGGCCCTTGCAATAAGCGGCCCGTCGCGGGTGCAGGGGATGTAGGTGTGGCGGATAGGCCACACAAGGCGACCTAGGCCTAAGGCGCGCGTTCGAGCTCGATCAAATCGAGGTTGGAATTCCAGATACGGCCACGGCATCGCCAGCCGCCAGCGCCGCTCGCCCAGGCGCTCCAGCACGCCGACGAAATCACGCTCCGGGTGCAGGCCGTAGGAGTTGGCCGCCGGCTCCTCAGCCAGGGACACCGAGCCCAGCACCACCATGCGCCGGTCGCTGTCAGGGAACAGCAGGCCCGAGGGCCGCTGAGAGCCTGTGACCTTCTCGAGCTTCAGGCCCTTGGGCGTGGCGGTAATCCGGCACTTGAACCAGCCGTAGGGCGTGAACGCCGGCATGCCGTAGACCTTGGCGCCGAGCTTGATGGTGCGGCAGCGGTAGTCGCCGACCGGTGGCGTCGCCCCGTCGCGCGCGGCCTGAGGATCGAGCAGGTCGCCCAGGGCTGCGACCTCGTCGGCGTGGCCGGAGACGCGGGCCTCGTTCAGGGCCTGGGCCCAGGCCTCGTTCAGGCGGTCGAGCCGGCCGAGTTCGGCAGGGCGGATGATGGCGCGCCAGTCCATCAGCACCGGACCCGAAGGCGGCGCGGGCGGCGGCGGCGGCGGCGGTCCGACCGGCCCGGGCGGCGGGCCCGGCACGGGCGCGAGCGGCGTGGTCGCGCAGGCGCTGAGCAGCAATAGCGCGAGGCAGACGGCGATCCGGCGCATGGGCCCTCCCAGGGTCGCGAGGCGTACGCTTCTCATAGACCAATCGCGCGACAAGCGCGCGTCCGCCCGACTTAGACAGGGGCGTGCAGGTTCTGGCAGTCGATCATTCCGTCGGTCTCGACCTGCAGGGTGGCGTGGGCGATGCCGAACTCGCGGTTCAAGGTATCGCAGACGCTGCGCAGGAAGGCGTCGTCGGCGCCGCCGGGGCGCACCAGGTGTGCGGTCAGGGCGACCTCGGTGGTCGACAGCGGCCAGACGTGGAGGTCGTGCACTTCGGTGACGCCCGGACGCTTGGCCAGGCAGGCCCGCACCGCCTCGGGATCGATCCCGCGCGGCACGGCGTCCATGGCGAGCGAGAGCGCCTCCTTCAAAAGGTCCCAGGTCCCGAACAGGACCACCGCCACCACCAGCAAGCTGGCCAGCGGGTCGATCCAGGCGCGGCCGGTGAAGAAGATCAGGGCGCCGGCGACGATGACGCCGAGCGACACGACGGCGTCGCCCATCATGTGCAGGAAGGCCGCGCGCACGTTCATATCGTCGTCGCGGCCGCGCATGAACAGCATCGCGGTGATGAGATTGATCGCCAGGCCCGCGGCGGCGACGCCCATGATCATGAACGACTGCGGCGAGCTCGGCTCGCTGAAGCGGCGGATGGCCTCCGCTGCGATCAGGCCCGAAGCGAACACCAGGGCCACCGCATTGGCGAGCGCCGCCAGCACGGTCGCCTTGCCCCAGCCGTAGGTGCGCCGGCCCTTGGCGGGCCGCCTGGCCAGCCACACCGCGATCCCGGCCATGGCGAGCCCCAGCACGTCGGAGAGGTTGTGGCCCGAATCGGCGAGCAACGCGGTCGAGTGGCCGAGGAAGCCCGCGACCGCCTCGATCACCACAAAGATCAGGTTCAGGCCGATGCCGATCAGCCAGCGCGGATCGCTGGTGTCCGCGGGGCCGTGGTGATGGTGATGACCGCCGTGCCCGTGCGAATGCCCGTGACCATGGGAGTGGTCGTGCACATGGGTATGCCCGCGCGCGTGGTCATGATCGTGATGGTCGTGATCGGAAGGCGACATGCGGCGCGACCCTGGGATGGCGGACCTCACGTACGGCTATCCGATACGGTGAAGCCTCAGACTTCTTCGTCGGCCGTTTCGATGGTCGACGCCGGAGCGCCGTCCTCTTCAGCGCGGCGACGGCGCGGGGCGCGGCGGGGACGCTCGTCGGCGACCTCGTCGGACGCCGCAACCGGCGGCGGGGCGGCCTGGCGCAGGAAGGCGGGTAGGTGCTCGTCGCCGGGCGTAGGCTCGCGCGAAGCGTCCGCCTGCGGCAACTCGGCGCCGCGGGGTTCGACCACCGCCAGCGGATCGGCGCTCGCGGCCGGACTACGATCGAAGCCTTCGCGTTCGCGACGGCGCTCGAAGCGTTCACGGCGACCTTCGCGGCGCTGACCCTGGCCTTCGCCCGGGGCGCCGTCCTTGGGCGCATTGTCCCGAGGCGTGTTGTCCCTGGGCGCGCTATCCTTGGGACCGCCGGCGCCGAAGTCACGCTGCGGGCGCGGTTCTGAATAGTCGCGGTTGTCGCGCGGTTGCTGGTTGTCGCTGCGGTAATCGTCGCGGTCTCGGCGATAGTCGTCGCGTCCCCCGTTTCCATTTTCTCGGCGCTCGCCGTTGTCGCCCTCGCCGCCGTCGGAGGCCTGGCCGTCCATATCGCCGCCTTCGCCGCCGTTCTCGTCTTCGAAGTCGATGTCGTAGCCCGACGCGAAGGCGTCGCGCGCTGCGATCTCGGACACGGGTCGGGAGGGCTGCAGGGTGCGCAGGACGCGGAAGTAATGTTCGGCGTGCTGCAGGTGGTTTTCCGCCAGCACGCGGTCGCCCGAGGTGAAGGCGTCGCGCGCGAGCTGCTGATAGCGCTCATAGACGTGCTGCGCGTTGCCGCGAATCTTCATGTTTTCGGGGCCGTTCGATTCGAACGCGCGGTTCGGATTATTTCCGCCGCCGCCGCCACTGCTGCCGCCGCCTCCGCCGCTTCCGGGTTTCCGGTTGCGACCGCGTTGCCTTTTCATGCCTCTGAAATCTCTCATTCACTCAAACCGATGTTTGAAGCCGGCGCTCCCACAGGCCGGCGCGTGCGGCTCGACGGGCGGGAATAAGCTCCGCTTGCGTATCTTGAGCCGCTGTTGTCTGCCGCCCCGGCGCAGACGCGCGCCGCAAGCCCCTGTCCGCCGGAACCCCCGCTCGATGAGGAATCGAAAGCCCGGCGATGTGGGTGGAGACCGCTATGACTTAGCGAGTCGCCGCGGCTTTTCCAAGGCTTTTCTTGCGGCCCGTCACCACTCGGTCCCGGTCGCTCAAATCCTTAACCACGCCCACGTCCCAGGCCCCGGCCGCCTCGAACAAAGCCTTGACCACAGCCGTCTGGTCCCAGCCGGTCTCCACCAGAAACAGGCCGTCCGGCTTCAGCACCCGAAGAATCTGCGGGGCGAGTTCCCGAAAGGCCTTCAGCCCGTCCGGACCGCCGTCGAGCGCCAGATGGGGCTCGTGCTCCTTCACCTCGGGCTCCAGCCCCGCCAGCTCGGCCGTACGGATATAGGGCGGGTTGGAGACCACCAGATCGAAGCTCTCGTCGGCCAGGCCGCTGGTCCAGTCGGTCCTGAGAAAGGTCGCCCGGCTGTTCAAGTCCAGGTTCGCGGCGTTGTCCCTCGCCACCGCCAGGGCGTCCTCCGAGACATCCACCCCCACGCCCTTGGCGGCGGGACGCTCGGCCAGGATCGACAGCAGGATCGCGCCCGAGCCCACGCCGAGGTCGAGTACGGTGAAGGCGGCGAACTCAGGGTGTGCGTTCAGCGCCAGCTCGACGATGGTCTCGGTCTCGGGCCGGGGCGTCAGCACCGCCGGTGAAACGTTCAGCAACAGCTTCCAGAAACCCTTGCGGCCGAGGATACGCGACACCGGCTCGCGCCGCGCACGTCGCTCCACATAATCGTCGAGCGTGGCCGCGTCCGCATCGGGCAACTCGCGGTGCGGGTCGGCGACCACGTCCACGCGCGTGACGCCGGCCGCCGCCTCGAGCAGCAGGCGCGCGTCGATGGCCGGACTGTCGACGCCCGCCGCCTTCAGACGCTTCTGGGCGCCGGTCCAGGCCTGGACGAGGGTGGTCATCGGACGCCTCCGCCGCTCACGCGAACTCTTCCTCGAGCGCCGACAGGCGCGCAGCTTGGTCCTCGGCGATCAGGGCGTCGAGCAGTTCGTCGAGGTCGCCCTCCATCACCTGCGGCAGGGAATAGAGCGTCAGGTTGATACGGTGGTCGGTGACCCGCCCTTGCGGGAAGTTGTAAGTGCGGATGCGTTCGGACCGGTCGCCTGAACCCACCTGGCTCTTGCGCGAATCCGAGCGCGCCTGGTCGAGCGCCTGGCGCTCGGCGTCGTAGAGGCGCGCCTTCAGCACCTTCATCGCCTTGGCGCGGTTCTGGTGCTGGGATTTTTCCGACGAGGTCACCACAATGCCGGTGGGCAGGTGGGTGATGCGCACGGCGCTGTCGGTCTTGTTCACGTGCTGACCGCCGGCGCCGGACGAGCGGTAGGTGTCGATGCGGATGTCCTTGTCCGCAACTTCGATTTCGACGTCTTCGACTTCCGGCAGCACGGCGACGGTCGCCGCCGAGGTGTGGATGCGGCCCTGAGCTTCGGTCGCCGGCACGCGCTGCACCCGGTGCACGCCGCTTTCGAACTTCAGCCTGCCGAACACGCCGTCGCCGGAGATCGAAGCGATGATTTCCTTGTATCCGCCCGCCTCGCCTTCGGAGACGCTGTCGACCTCGATGCGCCAGCCGCGCCTCTGCGCATAACGCTGGTACATGCGGAACAGGTCGCCTGCGAACAGTGCGGCCTCGTCGCCGCCGGTGCCGGCGCGCACCTCGAGAATGGCGGAGGCGTGTTCGTCCTTGTCCTTCGGCGCCAGCAACAGCGCCATGGCGTGTTCGAGGTCGGGCAGGCGCATCTTCAGGGCTTCGAGCTCGCCGCGCGCGAGACCGGCCATCTCGGGGTCGCCGGCGCCGATCATGGCTTCGAGATCGTCCTGTTCGGCGCGCGCCTTGACCAGGGCGCCCGCGGCCTCGGCCACCGGCTTCAACTCCGCATGCTCCTTGCCCAGGCGCACGATCTCCTGGCCGTCCGCGACCGAGCCCATCCGCGCCTCCACCTCGTGGAAGCGTTCGAGCACCTGATCGAGCTTGGCCTGGGGAAGTCGCACTTAGCAGTCCACCGTTCGTAACAGCTCGCATCTAGCCTTGGTTCGCAACTTCGTCACGCCGTGATAGGCCGGAAGCCATGCTGTCGCAGAAGACCAAGTACGCGCTCCGCGCCCTTACCTACCTGGCCTCCCTGAACGGGACGTCCGCCTCCATCGCCGAGGTGGCCGTGGGGGCCAAGGCGCCGCGCAAGTTCCTCGAGGCGATCCTGCTGGAGATGAAACAGGCCGGATTCGTCGAGAGCCGGCGGGGCCGGTTCGGCGGCTACGTCCTGGCCGCAGCGCCCGGCGACATCTTCTTCGCCGACGTGATCCGCGCGGTGGAAGGACCCCTGGCCCTGGCCCCCTGCGCTTCGCGCACGGCCTACAAGCCCTGCAAGGACTGTTTCGACGTGGAGACCTGCCCGATCCGGGCGGCCCTGCTGGCCAGCCGCGACGCAGTGGCCACCGTCCTGGAGGGCTGGAGCCTCGCGTCCACCCTGGCCGAGGGGCCACAGTCGAGAGGACCTGAGGCGCAAGTCAGTAAATCTCTATTGACGTAGTAGGAGTTGGATCGCAGGGTTCTCGCGGGCTGGAGCGAAGCGGGTGGATCACGACTTCTGGATCTTTCTGGCCGTCGGATTCCTCGCCCAGGTGGTCGAGGGCGGCATGGGCATGGCCTATGGCCTGATCTGCACGACCGCCTTGTTGACGGTGGGCGTGGCCCCCGCGACTGCGTCGGCCAGCGTGCACGTGGCCAAGATCCTGACTTCCGGCGCCTCGGCGTCCTCGCACTTCAAGCACGGCAACGTCGACAAGACCCTGCTCATCGTGCTTGCGATCACCGGCTGCATCGGCGGCGCCGCGGGCGCTTATCTGATCACCGGCCTCGATCCGACGAAGGTGAAGCCGTTCGTGGTCATCTATCTCGGACTCATGGGACTGCTCATCCTGTGGCGCGCCTTCCGCGGCGTGGCGGCCAATCCGATGCACTGGTGGCAAGGCCTGCCGCTGGGGTTAGTCGGTGGGTTTCTCGACGGCGTCGGCGGCGGCGGCTGGGGTCCGACCGTCACCAGCACCCTGGTGGGCGCCGGGCGCGAACCGCGTCAGGCGGTGGGCACGAGCAACGTTGCGCAGTTCTTCGTGGCGGTGGTGATCGCCGGCGCCTTCCTGGAATCCTATCTCAGCGGGCGCTGGAAGAACGTGGTGGGAACGCCGCATCAGTACCTGGCGGTGGCCGGCGTGCTCATCGGCGGCCTGATCGCGGCGCCGATGGCGGGACGTCTTGCGAAGTTGCTGCCGCCGCGGATCCTGACCTGGGCGGTCGGCCTGCTCGTCGTGGGCCTCGCCGTCTGGCAGACGCTCACGCTCTACAAGCTCATCTAGGATAGGTTTGCTTGAAGCTCTCGCGTTCTTCGAGCGCGTCGCGCAACGCGTGCAGCTTCGGATGTGCGGCGCGCCAGTCGAGCGACGGCAGGCGGAAGTCGAGATAGGTCGCCGCGATCGCCAAAGAAATCGAACCGAGGTCGAAGCGCGACGGGTCGGGCGCGTTGGCCTCCGCCGCGTCCAGCCCGCGCATCAGCCCGCCCATCCAGTAGTCGCGCCACTGCGTCGACTGTTCGGCCTCCGGCCGGCGGCTTTCGATCACCTGTTTGACGGTCATCTCCATCATGCCGTCGCCGAGGGTCTCGAGTCGGCGCACGCGCCAGTGGTCAGGTCCCTCAGCGGGGAGCAGGCGCGGCGCATTTGACGGCAGGCTGTCGAGATAGGCGCAGATCACCGGGCTGTTGCTGAACGCCGCGCCGTCATCGGTCACCAGCGCCGGTATCTGGCCGATCGGATTGGCCGCGAGGTGGCCGGGATCGCTCTTGTACGGAAAGTCGATGGCGACCTCTTCCACCTTGGCCAACAGGCCCTTCTCACGAATGACGACGCGGCACTTTCGCACGAAGGGCGAACCGGTGGAGAGATAGAGGCGCATGATGGGACTCCGGGCGTTGCGGGAGGCGTAAACCACCGCGCTATGGAATCAACCCCTGCGCGGAGATGAGCGGATGAAGAGAACTTAGCTTCACTCGGATTCGGCGTTCTTCGTCACCTTCCACGGCGGGCCATGCCACGCCATAAAAGACGGCCCGTCCAGATAGTCCTTTGGCAGTGACCAGAATTCGGCGCGTCGAGGTGAATTGAAGGTGACGGTGTTCGCCCACGCGAAGACCAGAAATTCTTCGCCGTCGTCGCTGGTTTCGATGTGCGCGTTGTCGCCCTCAAGCACGAACTCCGCGCGCTCGCCGGACTTCAACAGCTCCACGTCAGCCCAAGGTTCGATGACGACTGTGACGTCGTGGCTTCTCAGATTGAAGTATTGAAACCGGGTCGACACTACTCTGCCGCCTGACCCACCGATGCCGTTTGCGTTTCCGCCTCGATTTCCGCGGCGCGCTTTTCCACCAGCTCTACGATGTGTTCGATCATCCGGCCGTTATCGAGCTTGTGATCCGGCTTTCCCGCGACATAGACCATGCCTGCGCCCTTGCCGCCGCCGGTGAAGCCGACGTCCGTGAACAGGGCTTCGCCCGGACCGTTGACCACGCAGCCGATGATCGACAGCGACATGGGGGTCGAGATGTGCGCCAGGCGCGCCTCCAGCTCGGTCACCGTCTCGATCACATTGAAGCCCTGACGCGCGCACGAGGGGCAGGCGATGATGTTCACGCCGCGGTGGCGCAGGCCCAGCACCTTCAGAATGTCGAAGCCGACCTTCACCTCTTCCACCGGATCGGCGGCGAGCGACACGCGGATGGTGTCGCCGATACCGGCCCACAACAGGTTGCCGATGCCGACAGAGGACTTGATCGTACCGGTGCGCAACGGTCCCGCCTCTGTGACACCGAGGTGCAACGGACAGTCGATCGCCTCGGCCAACTGTTGATAGGCGGCGACGGTGAGGAACGGGTCGGACGCCTTCACGCTGATCTTGAATTCGTGGAAGTCGTGGTCCTGCAGCACGCGTGCGTGGCTGAGCGCGCTCTCCACCATCGCCTCGGGACACGGCTCGCCGTAGCGTTCGAGCAGGTCGCGCTCGAGCGAGCCGGCGTTGACGCCGATGCGCATGGAACAGCCGTGATCCTTGGCCGCCTGCACCACCTCGCGCACGCGGGCGCTCGAGCCGATGTTGCCGGGATTGATGCGCAGGCAGGCGGCGCCCGCCTCGGCGGCTTCGATGGCGCGGCGGTAGTGGAAGTGGATGTCGGCGACCAGCGGGACCTTGGCCGCCTTGGCGATGGTCTTGAACGCCGCGGTCGAGTCCTCGTCGGGGCAGGAGACGCGCACAATGTCGCAGCCCGCCTCCTCCAGCGCCCGGATCTGGTCGATGGTCGCGCCCGCGTCGGCGGTGGGGGTGTTGGTCATCGACTGGACGGTGATCGGGGCGTCGCCGCCGACCTCGACGGAGCCCACGCGAATCTTGCGCGACGGGCGGCGATGGATGGCCCGCCAGGGGCGGACGTGGGCGAGCTGATCGTGGGTGGCCATGACGGCGCGGAACATAGGCGCTTACGGGCGATCCCGCCACACCACGTCTATGTCGCGGACCGGCCTGGCTTGGATCAGCCGCCGGTGCTGGGCGCCGCCGCCTGGACCGCGGCGGCGGCCTTGGCGGCGAGGGCCTGGGCCTGGGCGTTGAGGTTCTGCAGCGGCGTCACCGTCTGCTGCAGCGAGCCGTGATACTCGCCGTTCAGGAACACGCTGATCGCCGCCGGATCGGAAACGTCGATCTGCAGGCCGTCGTTGCGGGGGGCGCGATAGGCTTCGCCCGGGCCCAGGGTGCGGCTGAACAGGATCACATTGTCGACCGTGCGCAGCACCAGCGACACCGGCACCGAGCTGCGGTCCTGCAGCGTCACCATCGACTCGTCGGACGGCGCGCCGAACACCTGGCCCTTGGGATTGAACGCGGCGCCGACGGCGATCTTCTGCGCCGTCTGTTGCACCGCCGCCTGAGCCTGGTCGGCGGTCTGGTTCAGCGAGGTCAGCTCTTTCTCGATGCCCGGCGTCAGGTAGGGCGCAGGCACGTTCTGGTCCTTGGGCGGCGGCAGCGGCGCGCCCAGACGAACCTCTGACCCGCCGCCGGGGGCGGAGCCGAGCGTCCACTGTTCCTTGGTCGGCGTGGTCTGGGCGAGGTCGGTGGACTCGTGCTTGGGCGCCGTCATGGTGTGGCGCGCGACATTCCAGACCACCACCGCGGAGATCAGCACCAGGCCGGCCACGATCCAGCCGGTGTGGCGGGGCTTCACCTCGTCGAGTTCGGAGCCCACCGGCGCGCGCAGCGGCGCGGACGGGTCGGGGCATTCGCTCTTGAAGCGGTCGGCGGCGGTCTCTTCGTCGAGACCCAGGGCGCGGGCGTAGGCGCGGACATAGCCGGTCGAGAACGGGCGCGAGGGCAGGCGGTCGTAGGCCCCCTCCTCCAGCGCGATCAGATATTGCTTGCGGACGCGGGTGGCGTCGGAGAGGTCTTCCAGGGTGCGGCCGGTGGCTTCGCGGGCGGCTTTCAGGCCGGCGGCGAGGGTCGGCGCCTCGGACAGGGAGACGGGTTGAACGTCGTCGTCCCAGGAAGGCGCTACGTAGGTCTCGTGGCCGTCGCCTTGATCCAGCGGAGTCATCGCGTCCGCTACCCCCGAATTCACTAATCGGTCCGGATCATGACCCGGACCGTTACCCCGATTACTTGACGATGTCGTAAACAGGCCCTGTGGATAAACCATACACCCGCCAAAATCAAGGTTTTGTTAGCATTTCCGTCAGAGCGCGACGTTCAATTTGCGGGCCAAAGACTCGATTTCGTTGCGGATGGTTCCGTTGGAGCTGGATAGAAGACTGGAGACGCCCTTGCGAGCGGACTCCCGGTCGCATGAGAGGATCATCCGCTTCACCGGACCGATGCCCGCGGGCGGCATGGACAGGCGCTGAAAGCCCAGCGCGATAAGGACGAAGGCCTCGAGCGGCCGGCCGGCCAGCTCGCCGCAAACCGACACCGGGGTCCCGGTCTCCACCGCCGATCGCTGAATCTGGTCGAGCGCGCGCAGGGCGGGCGGCGACAGCGGGTCGTACCGATCCGACACGCGCGGGTTGGTCCGGTCGGCGGCGTACATGTACTGAAAGAGGTCATTGGTCCCCACGGAGACGAAGTCCGTGAGCGGCAAGAGCGCGTCCAGGTGCCACAGCAGCGACGGGGCCTCGATCATGGCCCCGACCCTGAGCAGGGTCGGCAGCTTGCGCCCGCGCCGGAGCGCCCAGTCGCACTCCAGGTCCACCATGTCCCGGGCGGCCCGGAACTCGTCCACGGTGGCGATCAGCGGGAACATGATGCGAAGCTCGCGCCCGTGGGCGGCGGCCAGCAGGGCGCGCAGCTGCATGCGCAGCAGCGCCGGCCGGTCGAGGCCCATGCGCACCGCGCGCCAGCCGAGCGCCGGGTTCTCCTCGCGCTCGGTCTCCAGATAGGGCAGCACCTTGTCGCCGCCGAGGTCCAGGGTGCGGAAGATCACCGGCAGGTCGCCGGCCGCGTCCATCACCTTGGCGTAGAGCGCGGTCTGGCGATCGAGCCGGGGCAGGTCCTCGGAGACCATGAACTGGAACTCGGTGCGGAACAGGCCGATGCCCTCGGCGCCGGTGGTCGACAGGCTGTCGAGATCGACCGCGAGACCCGCGTTCATCAAGAGCGACACGCGGCGGCCGTCGAGCGTCACCGCCGGGGTGTCTTTCAGCCGCTCGAACTCGGCCCGGTGCTGGACCCGGACCGCGAGCCGCGCCTTGAACGCCTCGATCATGTCCGGGCGCGGACGCAGGTGCGCCTCGCCGCCCTCGCCGTCGACGATGACCTCGTCGCCCTCGGACAGGCGGTCGCGCACACCGGTGAGGCGCCCGACGCAAGGGATCTGCAGCGCGCGCGCGACGATCGCGGCGTGGTTGGCCGCGGAGCCTTCCTCCAGCAGCAGGCCGCGCAGCTTCTCGCGCGGATATTCCAGCAGGTCGGCCGGGCCGAGGTTGCGCGCCACCAGCACCATGTCGTGCGGCAGGTCGCGCACCCCGGGCTTCTCGCCGGCGAGGACGCGCAACAGACGGTTGGCGAGATCCTCGAGATCGTGCAGCCGCTCGCGCAGGTAGGGATCGCGCGCCTGGGCGAAGCGCGCGCGGTGTTCGTTGCGCACGCGCTCGACCGCGGCCTCGGCGGTGAGGCCCTGGCGCACCGCGTCCTCGAGCGAGCGGTTCCAGCCGCGGTCGTGGGCGAACATGCGATAGGTTTCGAGCACCTCGAACGAAGCGCCGACCAGGCCGTGCTGGCCGTCGAGCATCTCGTCGATCTGGGTGCGCAGCGCCAGCACCGCGGCCTTCAGGCGCTGGTCTTCGGCCGCCGGGTCGTCGGCGAGCAGGCGTTCGGGCGAGACAGGCGCCTCGTGGAAGATGACATGGCCCATGGCCAGGCCCTCGGCGAAACGTTGGCCCTTGATGCGCTCGGGACGATCCGGCGCGAGTTCGACGTCCTTCAGTTCGGCGAGGCCGACCAGCTCGCCGCCGGCGACCATTTCGGCCAGCACCATGGCGACGATCTGGAGGTCTTCCGCCTCCTCCTCGTCGTAGACGCGCGTGGCGCGGTTCTGCACCACCAGCACGCCGATGGTGCGGCCGCCGCGCAGCAAGGGCACGCCGAGGAAGGAATGGAACGGATCTTCGCCGGTCTCGGGCCGGTAGGAAAAGCTCGGGTGGGTGGCCGCATCCGACAGGTTCAACGGGCCGGCCGAGCGCGCAACCTCGCCGACGAGGCCTTCGCCCGCGCGCAGGCGCGTCGCGTGCACGGCGGTCGACTTCAGGCCGTGGGTGGCGAACAACTCCAGCTCGCCGGACGCACGGCGCAGATAGATCGAGCAAACTTCCGCGACCATCGATTGCGCGATGATGCGCACCACCATGTCGAGGCGCGCCTGGGCCGGGCCGCCGCCGGCCAGCGCCTCGCGGATCTGACGCAGCAGGCTGCGCGGGCCGCGACCTCCGAGGCCGCCGCCTAGCACCGCGCGCTCCTGTGCGATCCGCGCGGGTTCATCCGGTCTAGACCTGTTCCAGTCCGTAGGCGGCGTGCAGGGCGCGCACCGCAAGCTCGGTATAGGCCGCGTCGATCAGCACGCTGATCTTGATCTCCGAGGTCGAGATCGCCTGAATCTTCACGCCGCGGTCGGCGAGCGAGCGGAACATGGTCTCGGCCACGCCGACGTGGCTGCGCATGCCGACGCCGACGACGGAGATTTTCGAGACCTCCTGGTCGACCCGGATCTCGTCGAAGCCGAGTTCATGCTGCGCGCTCTCCATCAGCTTCTGCGCCCGGTCCGCGTCTCTGCGACCCACGGTGAAGGTCATATGCATGGTGTCGGCGCTGCGCGCCGGGCCCTGCACGATCATGTCGACGTTCACATTGGCCTGGGCGAGCAGCGAGAACACCTTGGCGGGCATGCCCGCCTGATCGGGCAAACCGAGCAGGATGATCTTCGCCTCGTCCCGGCTGAACGCCACGCCGCTGACGATCCGCTTTTCCACGATCTCCTCCTCGTCGCATACCAGGGTGCCCTGGCCTTCCGCTTCGCCGGGTTCGACGAAGGACGACAGAACGCGCACCGGCACCTTATGCGCCATGGCAAGCTCCACCGAGCGCGTCTGCAGAACCTTGGCGCCCAGGGACGCCATTTCCAGCATCTCTTCGTACGAAATCTTGGCCAGGCGGCGGGCCTTGGCCTCGATCCGGGGATCAGTGGTGTAGACCCCGTCTACGTCCGTGTAGATATCGCATGGCGCTTTCAGGGCGGCCGCGATCGCCACCGCGGAGGTGTCAGAGCCGCCGCGTCCCAGGGTGGTCACCCGACCGTCCCGGGTCACGCCCTGGAAGCCCGGGATCACCGCGATCTCACCGGAGTCCACGGCCGCGGCCAGCTTTTCCGGCGGAATATCCTCGATGCGCGCCTTGCCGTGCTGGCTGTCGGTCAGGATCGGCACCTGCCAGCCCAGCCAAGACCGCGCCTTGAGCCCCTGGTTGCGCAGGATCATGGCCAGGAGGCCCGAGGTCACCTGCTCGCCCGAGGCGACGACCGAATCGTACTCGTCGTCCCCGTCCACGGTTCCCTGGGCGGCGGCGCCGGCCCCATCGGTCCAGGCGACCAGCTCATTGGTCTTGCCGGCCATGGCCGAGACCACCACGGCGACCTTCTTCCCGCGCTCGACCTCGGCCGCCACGATGCGGGCGACCCGGCGCATGCGTTCGAGGTCCGCCATGGACGTCCCCCCGAACTTCATCACCAGCCGCGACATCGCTTAACCCCCCGAGACCTTGCCGGGCCTCGCCAGGGCGGCCGTCGCCCGCTATGTCGGACGCGCAAGTCGCGGCGTTCTTACCGAGCGCCGTGGACGATTGAAAGGCGCGCGATGGAGACCGCCTCCCCGCTGGAAAACCCGGACCAGGCGCAAGGCTCCAGCGTCGATCCGGCCGAGGTCGAGCGCTTCTCGGCCCTGGCCGCCAAATGGTGGGACGCCAAGGGCGCATTCGCGCCGCTGCACAAGTTTAACCCGGTAAGGCTGGGCTTCATCCGGGAGGAGGCGCTGAGGCGCTTCGGCGGCGACCCACAGGCGAGGCGACCGTTCGACGGGCTGAGCCTGCTCGACATCGGCTGCGGCGGCGGCCTGCTGTCCGAGCCGATGACTCGGCTCGGCTTTCGTGTGACCGGCGCCGACGCCTCGTCGCGCAACATCGGCACGGCCCAGGCGCACGCGCAGGAACAGGGGCTGGCGATCGACTACCGCTGCGCCACCGCCGAACAGTTGCTCGAGGAAGGCGCCGGGCCGTTCGACGTGGTGCTGAACATGGAGGTGATCGAGCACGTCGCCGATCCCTCAGCCTACCTCAAGACCTGTTCGCGTCTGATCGCGCCGGGCGGGATCATGATCGTGGCCACCTTGAACCGCACGCCGCGCGCCTACGCCCTGGCCATCGTCGGCGCCGAGCACGTGTTGCGCTGGCTGCCGCGCGGCACCCACGATTGGAAGAAGTTCCTCAAGCCGGAGGAGTTGCGCGCCTTCCTCGACGGCGAGCCGGTCGAGGTGCAGGGGCCGTTCGGGGTGAGCTACAATCCGCTGGCGGATCGCTGGTCGCTCGGCTCCGACGCGGCGGTGAATTATATGATGACGGTCACGCGCCCGGACGCTTAAGATCTGGGCGGGCGCCGTTCAATTTCTTCCAGCGCCAGATAGGCCACGACCACCGCGTAAAAAATAATCGCGCCGGGAAGCTGGCCCACGCTGACCTGGTGCATCGCCGCGACCAACAGCACCGCGAGCATGGCGCCGAAGCCGGCCTGCCGCAGACCCGGTATGAACCACAGGATCGCCGCCGCCAGCTCCGCGCCGCCGGCAAGACGCTCGGGCCAGCCGGCGTAATGCGCGAACAGTGTCAACGCGCCCTGGCCGCCCAGCCAGCCGGCGGTGAACATCAAAAGGATTTCGCGCAGCGTGAAACTCTTCAGCAACTCGCCGATGGTGGGCTCGCGGGTCGGCGGGCGCGAAATCGGCGGCGGAACCGACGCGGGCTGATCGTTGTCGTCCCGCGCGCGCATCGGCGGCCAGAGTCCGCGCCGCTTCAATTGACTTGCTTTCTCGGTCGCGGCGACGCGGCCGGCGGCAAGGGGGCCACCGCGATGCCGTCCTGCTTCAGATCGCGCACTTCCTTGGGCGTTGCTTCGCCGTAGATGCCGCGGTCTTCCGAATCGCCGTCGTGGATGGCGCGCGCCTCCTTGGCGAAGGTATCGCCCACGTAGTCGAAGTTTTCCTCCACGTGGGCGCGCACCTGTTTCATCGCCTCCATGACCATGGTCTGGGCCGGGTTGGCGGGCGCGTCGGCGAGCGAGGGCTTCTTTGCGCCGTGCACCGCCGGCGCCATGATCGCCTTACGCACCGTATGCGACGCGCAGAACGGACATTCCACCAGGCCGCGCTCAGCTTGCGCGTCGAAGTCCGCTGACGAGCCGAACCAAGCTTCGAAGTCGTGATCGTGTTCGCAGAGAAGACCATAGCGGATCATGGCCCGGCGAACTCCCGGTCGTGCTTCAGCTGCTGGATCGCGCCGCGCGCCTTGCCGACCTCGGCGAAGTCGAGCTCCGCGAAGAGCACTCCCGGTTCGTCGTAGTCGAGCTTGGCGATCACCTCGCCCCAGGGCGCCACCACCAGACTGTGGCCGTAGGTCTTGCGGCCGTCTTCGTGCGCTCCACCCTGCGCGGGCGCCAGTACGAAGGCGCCGGTCTCGATGGCCCGCGCACGCAACATCACTTCCCAGTGTGCGTGGCCGGTGGGCACGGTGAAGGCGGCGGGCACGCTGATCATGTCGGCGCCCGCCCGCGCGAGCGCGCGGAACAGGTGCGCGAACCTGACGTCGTAGCAGACGGTCAGACCGAGCTTGCCCCAGGGCGTGTCCGCGACCACGGCGCGTTCGCCGGGGCGGATATTGGCGGACTCGCGGTGGCTTTCGCCGGTGGGAAGGTCCACGTCGTAGACGTGCATCTTGTCGTAGGTCGCGCGGATTTCGCCGTCGGGTCCGATCAGAATCGAGCGGTTCGCCGCGCGCGTCTCGGACGGGTCCTCGTGCAACACAATGGCCGAGCCGATCAACAGCCAGACGCCGAGCTCGCGCGCGAGCGCTTTCAGGCCGTTCACCGCCGGATCGTCGGCCTGGCGCACGATCGCCTTTTGCCGGAGCTCGGGCCGCCGTTCGAGCAGGTTGGTCCCCTCGGGCGTGAGAATGAACTGTGCGCCGCCGCGCGCGGCGTCGCGCACCAGCGGGCTCACATGCTCGAGCGCTGCGGCTTGAGTTGCGGGCGAACGCGTCTGGATCAGCGCGACCTTGGCGCGGGACGCGCTCATGCGGCGAGCATTTCGTCGAGCTTGCCGGCACGTTCGAGCGCCAGCAGTTCGTCGCAGCCGCCCACGTGCCGGTCGCCGATGAAGATCTGCGGATAGGTCATCCGTCCCGAGCGTTCCTGCATCTGTTTGCGGGTTTCCGGGTCCATGGAGGCTTCGATCTCTTCGAAGGCCACGCCCTTCTCTCCCAGCAAAGCTTTCGCACGTTCGCAATAGCCGCAGAAGGGACGGGTGTAGATAACGACGGGGGACACGGGACCGTTCTCGCTCCGGGACGGTAGAGGGGCCTTCATATAGTGAGGTCGGGGCGTGTCGAAACCCTTGCCGCGACCACCAGGTCCACGGCCCGGGCTCCGGCCTTGATGAGGGCCCTGGCGCAGGCGTCGGCGGTGGCGCCGGTGGTCAGCACGTCGTCGACCAGCAGGATCCGGCGGCCCTTCACCTGTTTGCGGCGCGCCTCGGGCACGGCGAAAGCGCCCTGGACGTTGCGCCTACGGCCCGATCCGGACTTGGCGCCCTGGCTTTCGGTCCGTCGTGTCCGGATCAGGGCGTCGGGCAGGTATTCGAGGCCGGCGGCGCGGGCCAGCGGGCGGGCGACCTCGGCGGCCTGGTTGTAGCGGCGCTTGAGCAGCCGTAGCCGGTGCAGCGGCACGGGCGCGATCGCGTCGGCCTCGACCAGCAGCTCGCCCGCGGCGCGGCCGATCCAGCGCGCGAACAGCCCGGCCATCTCGACCCGGTCGCCGTGCTTGAACCGAAGCAGAAGGTCGCGCGAGGCGTCGTCGTAGACGCAGGCGGCCCGCGCCCGGGAAAAGGCGAAGGGCCGGGCCTGGCAGGCGACGCAGCGCTCGGCGGTCTCGAACTCGAAAGGCGCGCCGCAGCCGTCGCAGACCGGCGCCTCCAGGAACCTGACCTTGGACCAGGCCTGGACCGACATCCCGGGCTCGAGCGCTGGGCCGCCGTCGAAATGGGTCGGCGGGAAGACCGCGTCGGCGGCGGCGCGCAGCAGGGCGCGCACGCGCGGACCGGGTATCAACGCGTCGAGAACCGCTCCATGGTCCAGCCGCCGCCCTCTAGAAAGCATGACCACCCCGCCCCGACTGTTCGATCGCGCCCTGCACCGCCGCCGCCTGGACCGGGCGGCCGGCCGTTTCGCCGAGGCCGGCTTCCTGAAGGCCCGCGCCTGCGAGGATGCGATCGATCGCATCGCCTCCATAATGCGCAGCTTTCCGGTCGCGGTCGACCTGGGCGCGCGCGATGGGACCTTCGCCCGGATGCTGGCGCGGAGCCCGGCCCGGGACCGGATCGGCCTTCTGATCGAGGCGGACTTCTCGGAACGGATGCTGGCGGGTCGTAGCGGGCCCCGCCTCGTGCTCGACGACGAGCGCCTGCCCTTCGCCGAGGCGAGCCTCGACCTCGTGGTCTCGACCCTGTCGCTGCACTGGGCCAACGACCTGCCGGGCGTGTTCGTGCAGGCGCGCCGGGCGCTGAGACCGGACGGGGTGTTCATCGCCTCGATCCTGGGGGGCGGCACGCTCTTTGAGCTGCGCCAGAGCCTGGTCGAGGCGGAAACCGAAATCCGCGGCGGCGCGGGGCCGCGCGTCTCACCCTTCGCCGACGCAGAGGACGCCGCGGGCCTGCTGCAGCGGGCCGGGTTCAAGCTGCCGGTGTCCGATCTCGACCGGGTGAGCGTGCGCTATCCGCACCCCCAGGCGCTGATCGCCGACCTGAGGCGCATGGGCGAGACCAATGTGCTCGCCGACCGACCCGGTCCACTGAATCGGGCTGTGTTGATACGGGCATTCGAAATCTATGGCGAACGGTTCGCCACGGGGGACGGGGGAGTCGAGGCGACGTTCGAGATCGTCACCGCAACCGGGTGGGCGCCTTCCTGACGAAGTTTGTCCCCGGGGATAGCGGGAGCGCACCGTCGCGCACCTGCGGCGGCCAGGAGTGTCGCCTGCGGCGCTCGACTAGTCGGTTGCGGCTTTTTTAGCGCCGGGTGCATCCGAACGCTTGGCTTTCCGCCTCTGGAGTGCAGGAGGACAAACCGATGAAATCGACGCCTATCGAAACGGCCCCAGAGATTGCCGGCGGCGCCGTCACCGGCGTCGAATTCAGGAGCGCGGCGTGGATCGTCGGCGCTTCGGGCGGCGGCACGGACGTCAAGGTGGAAATCGCCCACAACGCGACAGTCGTGGGCTGGCCGCATGGCTGACCCGGCGAAAGAAGCCCGCGCGGGTCGCATCGCGTCGATCGCCGCGCCGCTTTGCCTCTTCTCCTACGGAGTCGGTTGGCTGCTGGACGGAATGCAGGGTTTCCACGGGCCCGGTCTTTTCTGGAGTATCGGCCACGCCTTTTTTCTCCTGACCTTTGCAGCGTTGGCTTTTGTGGTGTGGGATCTGCGCGCCCGGGTCGGAACGGGCAATCGGCTGGCGCTCTCGATGGCGGTCGTGGCGTTCGTCGGCCTGGCGCTCTTCCTTCGCGTGGGCGCGATCGATCTGCTGACCGGCTTTGCGGCCGCCGATCATGCCGCGATGGCCCCGATCTCGCGACGATTGAATGCCTGGCCTGACCCCCGACTAATGCCGCTTTTCCAGCTGGGACCGCTCCTGTTCCAACTTGGACTGATGGCGCTCCTGGTTCAGCTCGCTGTCATGCGTCGCCTTCCCTGGCGGGCCCCACTTCTCGTGCTTGCGGGCTTTGTGGTTATCGGCTTGGACTTGAAGTTTCTAACGGTCGGTGCGGTGCTGATCGGACTGGGATTCCAGCCGTTGACCCGCAACAGAGAGACGAACCGGACCGTAGCGCGTGGTCGACGCGGTGTCCTCCGGCAGGCGGCTTTGATCCTCGGCGGGACCATCGCAGCGATGGCGGTGGCGGCGGCGGCCATCGTTTTCGCGTTCTTGGCCAACTTCCATCACTTCGCGCCCAGGGCCAGCTATCCAACGCCGACATCGCCGCTGGAGGCGCAACGCCAGGATCTCGACTATTTCGATAAGGCGATGGCGCTGGACCGCAGTTTCTCACGCGGCGCCCGCACCGACGCCGAAGCGCGCGTCGCTGCGCTGAAATCGGCTCCGCAAGCGTTGCCGCCGGCAAAGCTACAAGTCGCGCTCATGCAAGTGATGGCCACAGCGGACAACGGCCATTCACGAATGCGCCCTACCGGCGATCGCGGCACGCTGGTCTTGCCGGTCCGAGTAACGCGCTTTGCAGAGGGATTTTATGTCATGCGCGCCGACGCGCCGGATAGCGACTTGTTGGGCGG
This sequence comes from uncultured Pseudomonadota bacterium, assembly GCA_963838235.1. GTDB lineage: Bacteria > Pseudomonadota > Alphaproteobacteria > Caulobacterales > Caulobacteraceae > JAFECT01. The sequence goes on along the minus strand of CAWIQJ010000006.1, from coordinate 1,088,669 downwards.
ACGGGTCGAAAGCATCGACGGTATGGCGTTCGACGAGATTCTGCCGCGACTGGAGACCTTGCGCGGCGGGGTCGAGGGCTTTCGGCGGGAAAACGCCGCGATCTTCATCGTTGTCCAAGATCTTCTCTTCGGGCTCGACATCGCCAAGGAACCGAAAGCATCGACCTGGACTGTGCGCCTTCCCGATGGACCTTTGGTGACGCGCCGTCTGACCGCCTATCCGTTGCGCAAGGGCGAACAATTGCCCCACGGCTCCCGCTGGTTATCGCCCGAGCCGCGCAAGGGCGTCGAGCATAACTGGACCGCGTATCAGCCTCAAACCGGCGCGTTGCCGGAGACATGGCGCCAGTTGGATACTCATTTTCGTCTATTCAAGGCGTCAGGAAGCTGTGCTGACGTCGTGCGGCTGCAAGACATCAGTGACGCCGACGGACAAGAGATCGCCCCTTTCCTCTCCGCTACCGAAGCGACGTTGAAAACGCACCCGCCGTGCGCCCTTATTCTCGATCTGCGCGGCGACACCGGCGGCGATTACACAAAGGCGTGGCATTTCGCGCAGGCGATACCCGCTCTACTCGGCCCGCGCGGTCGCATTTTCGTCCTCACCGATCCCGACACATTTTCGGCGGCGATCACGACCGCGGCCTTCGTCAAACAAGCCGGCGGACGTCGAGTGACCATCGTCGGCGAGCCGGTTGGGGACCGCCTGTCATTTTATTCCGAAGGCGGCGAAGCATGCTTGCCGAATTTGAAAGTCTGCGTGGACTATCAAGCGGGCAAACACGACTATGCCCACGCGTGCGACGACTGGCGTGAATGCTATTGGCTCAACTGGTTCTATCCGGTCCGCGTCGCGAGCTTACAGCCTGACGTATTCGTCGCGCGTCGCTTTGAAGATTGGAACGCCGGGCGCGACGCCGTCTATTCCCGCAGCCTCGAACTGGTCTCGCCAATTCGGTGACACTGTTGGGCCTTCAGGTCTGCGCGCGGCGGAGGCCTAGTGCGTGGCGCCGCCGATGGTGGAGCTGATCACATTGTACATGGTGCTCATGCTCGTCCCAAAGGACGTGATCGCGCTCAGCGCCACCAGGAAGATCAGCGCGATAATCAGGCCATACTCGATGGCTGTGGCGCCGCTCTCGTCTTTCGTCAGCCGCTTGAAGACCTTCGACACGACGCCCTCTCACAAGAAGTCGCGCAGGAACGCGACAAGGGGTTCGTCCGCGGGAGGCATCGGGTAGTCCGACATTCGGTTCGGTTTCACCCATGCCACCGCTTGATGTTCGAGCGCCTTAACCACACCCGACCATCGACGACATACCCACAATGGCATGAACAGGTGAAACGACTCGTAAGCGAAACTGGTAAACGTGAAAGGCGCAAGACAGGATTGCGCGACGTCGATGTCGAGCTCCTCCTTCAGCTCGCGGATCAAGGCTGCTTCAGGGGATTCGCCGGGTTCGAGCTTGCCGCCGGGGAACTCCCACAGGCCCGCGAGCTGTTTACCCTCGGGCCTCTGCGCAATTAACACACGCCCGTCAGGGTCGATCAGCGCGCAGGCCACGACCAGGACGAGCGGCTTGCTCACGTGAGCTCCAGCGTGTCGACGAAGGAGCGGGTTGGTTTACGAATGGCGATCAGGAGCACCAGCGCGAGAAGCGCCGGAATGGCGGCCCAGGGCAGCGCGAGCACCGCAAGCCAGGTGGCCGACGCCCAGCAGAAGCTGATGAGGGTCTCGGCCAGCGCGCCGAGCAGCGAACCCGAGCGGCGCCGGCGCAGGTCCTTGCGCTTGGACGGCTTCTCGAACCAGAGCGCGATCAGACAGGCGGACAGCGCCGCGGCGAAACATCCGACTGAGGTGACGGCTCCGGCCCAGGGCCTGAGGTAGATCAGGCCGATCAGAGGTACGCCCAGGATCATGAACACCGGCGACATGGCGGCGGTAAGCTTGGCGCGACGCAGCACGCGCTCGCTCGCGGGCGCCGAGGCGAGGAGTTCGGGGGCGTCCTCGGCGGAGACAGTGATCCAGGCCAGGGTGCCGGCGAGCTGGGTGGTCAAGAACACCAGCACCGCGCCGCTGCGGGCAATCCAGGTGTCGGGTCCGAACAGCTGGGCGGCGTGGCCGCCGGCGAGCCAGGCGGTGCTCCTGGCGCCGCCGCCGCGCAGGACGATGAAGGCGATCGGCACGAGATAGAGCACGCGCAGCAACACCTGGGACAACAGGGCCGGATCGCGCAACAGGAGGCGAAGCTCTTTGCGCAACATGGCCCTGTACGGACCGCCTTCGAAGCCGCGCACGCCGCCGCGCGCCACCTTTCGGCCGCCGGCGCCCACGCCCGCCGCCGCTGCGGCGTCCTGGGCGAAGCGTGCGCCGAGCCAACGCGTCACCAGCAGGAACAGCAGGAGGCCGAAGGCGAACAGGACGATCCCGGGCAGCGGCTCGCATAGCACGGCGCGCGCGGGAAGCGACAATATCTGGGTGTCGGCGAACCACCCGGACCGCGAGAAGGCGATCGCGTTGTCCCACAGCGATTTCAGCTGCTCGGCCGGCAGGATGTAGCGCATCTGCGAGGTCAGAAACAGCGCCGCGCCGATCACCGCCGCCATCACCTGCGACAAGGTCTTGGTGCGCCGGGGACCGATCACGCGGAACAGGGTGGTGGCGATGATCAGGCCGAGCGATGTCGCGACCAGGGCCAGACCCATGAGCACGACGTAGATCATCAGCCACTTCGGATGACCCATCGCCACCGCCGGACCGATTACCGGCGTCGCCAGCAGCATGAAGAAGGCGGACGCGGTGAGCGCCATGCTCGCGCAGCGCACGGTCAGCACGCGATAGGGCGGCGTGGGCGACGACAGCAGCAGATCGAGGTCGCCGCGTTCGTAAAAGGTGAGCGCGGCCGAGCTCACCGTCGACGACATCATCAGGGTGAGCAGCAGCAAGAGGCCGCCGTCGAGGCCGAGGATCAGCTCGGGACTCGGATCCTTCGGGATGAGGTTCAGGGCGAGCGCGAAGGGCCAGCCGATGCCGAAGCCGAGCACAGCCAGGACAACGCCGAAGCCGATAAGGCGTCTGCGGGTTCCCTTCGTCTTGCCGCCCCAGCTGCGCCAGAACAGGCGAAGCTCGTTGCCCAGGAGGAATGGCGTCGAGCCGCCGGAGGACACGCTCACGGCGCTGGCTCGGCGGTCAGTTCGAGGAAGACGTCCTCGAGCGTCGATTGGCCCTGGTTTTCCTGGCCGTGGCCGGCGCGCGAGCGCAGCTCCTCGAGGGTGCCTTCGGCGAGCAGCTTGCCGCGCGCGATGATGCCGATACGGTCGGCGATTCGTTCGGCGACTTCGAGAATGTGGGTGGTCAGGATCACCGTCGCGCCGGCGCGGGCGCGTTCCTGCAGCAGATCCTTCACCTCGCGCGCGGCGGCGGCGTCGAGGCCGGTCAGCGGTTCGTCGAGGATCAGAAGTTTCGGCTCGTGAATGAGGGCGCCGGCGAGCGAGGTCTTCTGCTTCATGCCGCGCGAAAAGCCTTCACAGCGCTGCTGCCGTTGGTCCCAGAGGTCGAGCCAGCGCAACAACTCCTCCGCGCGCTTGCGGCCGGTCTTGCCGTCCACGCCCCACAGGCCCGCGACGAAGTCGAGATATTCGATCGGCGTCAGCTTGTCGTAGAGCAGCGGCTCATCAGGCACCCAGGCGGTGATCTGCTTGGCCGCGGCCGGGTCCGCCCGCGCGTCGATGCCGAACACCCGGATATCACCGCCGTCGGGCTTGAGCAGGCCCGCCACCATGCGCAGCGTCGTGGTCTTGCCGGCCCCGTTCGGGCCCAACAGTGCATAGAGTTCGCCGGTGCGAACGTCGAGGTCGAGCTTATCGACCGCGGCCTTCCCGCCGTAACTCTTGCTGAGGCCGCGCAATGTCAGCGCGTTCTGATTTCCGTCCGGCGTCATGCGGTCCCCAGCTTCACGCGACTTAACTACGATAATCGCCGTTGATCTCGATGTAGCCCTTGGTCAGGTCGCAGGTCCAGACCACGGCCTCGCTGTGGCCGACGCCCACGTCGACGGCGATCTCGAGTTCGCCGCGCTTCATATAGGCGCTCATCTTTTTTTCGTCGTAACCCTTGGCGACCAGGCCCGAATGCGCGGCCCACAGGTCGCCGAACTTCACCGACAGGCGGTTGCGGTCGATCGGTTCGCCGGAGCGGCCCACGGCCATGACGATACGGCCCCAGTTGGCGTCCTCGCCGGCGATGGCGGTCTTCACCAGCGGACTTTCGGCGATAGTCTTGGCGATGCGCCGCGCCGAGGCGGGAGATTTGGCGCCCGACACCGAAACCTTGACGAACTTGCGCGCGCCCTCGCCGTCGCGAACCAGCTGTTGTGCGAGATCGAGCAGGGCCCGGTTCAGGGCCTCGCGGAACTTGGTCAGCCGGCGGTCGCCCGCGCGGGTGATCTTCGGCGCGCCCGACGCGGCGGTGGCGAACAGCAGGCAGGTGTCGTTGGTCGAGGTGTCGCCATCGACGGTGACTGCGTTGAAGGTGGCGCCGACCGACCGCGCGAGCAGATCGTGCAGTGCGCCGGGCGCAATGTCCGCGTCGGTGACCAGGAAGGCCAGCATGGTCGCCATGTCGGGCGCGATCATGCCCGAGCCCTTGGCGATGCCCGCGATGCGCACCGGATGACCGTCGATCTCGGTCACCACATGCACGCCCTTGCCGAAGGTGTCGGTGGTCATGATCGCGCGCGCCGCATCTTGCCAGCCGTCGAGCGACATCTTGCCCGCGAGCGCCGGCAGGGCCGCGGCGATCTTCTTGTCGTCGAGCAGCACGCCGATGACGCCGGTCGACGCCAGCATCACTTCGCGCTTCTTGCAGCCGAAGCGGTCGGCGATCATTTCGGCGGTGCGCTTGCACGCGGCATCGCCGGGCTTCCCGGTGAAGGCGTTGGCGCAGCCGGCGTTGACCACCAGGGCGCGCAGGTCGTGGCCGCTGGTGGCCTTCAACTGCTTGCGGCACCAGTCGACCGGCGCCGAGCCCACGGTGTTTTGGGTGAACACGCCGGCGGCGTGCGCGCCCTTGGGGAAATGCAGGACCAGCAGGTCCGGCCGCTCGTGCTTGTAAAATCCGGCCCTGCCGATCGCGAGCTCGACACCGCCGACCGGGGGCATGTCGGGCAGGGGCACGGCCAGGGGCGAGACCACCAGGGCGGCCTTGACCGGCGCGGGCGTCGGCGTGGCGGACCGGGCGCGGGTGGGAACAGCGCGGCGGCGGGCCGGCTTGGGGGCCGGGCTCACTTCGAGGGCCTCTGGGGCTGGCTCTTGGCGGGCGGCGGCGCGGGTTTGGCCGCCGCCGCGGCCGCGGCGGCCGAGATCGAGGGTCGCGGTGCGGGCGCGGTGCGGCCGGCGGTCACGGCGGTGTAGGTCGATGCGGCGGGGGGGGCTTCGGGCGGGCGCAGCGCCTCGGGCGGGGCGGAGGCGGGTTCGCGCGGCGCGCCGGGCACGGCCAGGGCGTCACCCTTGATCAGAATCTGCACCTTGGACTGGCCGCGAAGCTTGCTGAGCAGCTGGCGCACCTGGTCGTAGGTCAGAAAGCGCAGGATCTGCGGCCGGGCCTGTTCCAGCGACAGGGGCTGTTCCTCGCGCCGGTCCTCGACCCGCAGGATCGCCCAGCCGCCGTCAGTCTGGAACGGCCCCACCGTATCGCCGGCCTTGGCGGTCTTCAGCGCTGCGGCATAGCTCTCGGGCATGACGTCGGTGGTGAAATAGCCGAGGTCGCCGCCGTTGAAGCGGGTGGTCTGGTCGATCGACCGTTCCATGGCCAGGGCCTCGAAGGAGGCGCCGGTCTGCAGCAGATTGGCGATGGCCAGGGCGTCAGGCTGGCTTCTCACCAGGATCAGGCGGGCGCGGATCTCTTCGGACTGCTTGGCCAGGCGGAGCTGCTCATTGTAGAGCGCCTGGACCTTGTCCTCGTCGATGTTGTCGTCGACCACCTTCTCCACCAGCATATCGCCTAAGATCCGCTCCTTGGCGGCGGCCAGGCGGCGCTGGGCGGTCGAGCTCTTGTCCAGGCCCCGGCGCTTGGCCTCGCGGGCGAGGAGTTTCTGGTCGACCACCTCGTCCAGCACCCGGCGGAACAGGTCCGAGGTGGTGTCCAGCGGCTCGCCCTCGCCGATCAGGCCCTGGGCCACGGCCTCGCGCTTCACGTCCGAGGCCCAGATGGTCTCGCCCGAGACCTTGGCCACGGCCACATCGCCCGGCTGGGGCGGATGCTGGCCGATCACGGGGTTCTCGCAGGCGGCGAGCGCAATGAGGCCGGCGGCGCCCACCGCCAGCACGGCGGCTCTCAGCAGGCGATGGAACTGAAACATCGCAACCCCGAAATCCCTTTCAGGACAACCCGTCTCGTTGACAGGTCCGGGGTCGGTGCTTAAGTCTCGCGCGCGCGCAAGTCGAGGGGTTTCTAAGGCCCCAAAGGCTTTCGGCGCGGCTTTCGGCCGCCGCGTCTCCCGTAGGGATATCGTCGCGCCGTCGCCCCACCCTTCGAGCCCCTGCTCGCCGATTTCGGACCGTCAATGCTTGCCCTAGCCAAAAAGATTTTCGGCTCTTCCAGCGACCGTCGCGTCAAAGCGATGATGCAGCGTGCCACTGCGATCAACGCGCTCGAGCCCAAATACGTGGCGATGAGCGACGATCAGCTGGCCGCCCAGACCCCGGACTTCCGCCAGCGGGTCGCCAACGGCGAGAAGCTCGACAAGCTCTTGAACGAGAGTTTCGCGTTGGTGCGCGAGGCGGCCAAACGGACCCTGGGCCAGCGCCACTACGACGTACAGCTGGTCGGCGGCATGGTGCTGCACGAGGGCGGCATCGCCGAGATGCGGACCGGCGAAGGCAAGACCCTGGTCGCGACCGCGCCGCTCTATCTGAACGCGCTCGAGGGCAAGGGCTGTCACCTGGTCACGGTGAACGACTATCTCGCCCGCCGCGACGCGGAGTGGATGGGTCAGGTCTATCGCTTCCTCGGCATGGACGTGGGCGTGATCGTCAACGGCCTGACGCAGGCGCAGCGTCACGCGTCCTACAACGCCGACATCACCTACGGCACCAACAATGAGTTCGGCTTCGACTACCTGCGCGATAACCTGGTCTACGACAAGCGCGAGATGGTCCAGCGCGGCCACAACTTCGCGATCGTCGACGAAGTCGAACTCGATCCTGATCGACGAGGCGCGCACGCCGCTGATCATCTCGGGCCCGACCGAAGACCGTTCGGACTTCTACCGGATCTGCGACGACATCGTAAAGGAGATGGTGAACGACAAGGACACCTTCGAACTCGACGAGAAACAGCGCCAGGTGATGCTCTCCGAGTACGGCTCGGAGAAGGTCGAGGAGATGCTGATCGCCGGCAATCACCTCGATAAGGACACCACCGGGCTCTATGACGCCGCCAACGTCACCGCCGTCCACCACGTGACCCAGGCGCTGCGCGCCAACACGCTTTACCTCCGCGACCGCGACTATATCGTCAAAGGCGGCGAGGTGATGCTGATCGACGAGTTCACCGGCCGCATGATGCATGGCCGCAGGCTGTCGGAAGGCCTGCACCAGGCCATCGAGGCTAAGGAACACGTCGAGATCCAGCCCGAGAACCAGACGCTCGCGTCGGTGACCATCCAGAACTACTTCCGCCTCTATTCCAAGCTGTCGGGCATGACCGGCACGGCGCTGACGGAAGAAGCCGAGTTCATGGACATCTACAAGATGGGCGTGACCGACATCCCGACCAACCGTCCGATCGTGCGGATCGACGAGGACGACGAGGTCTATCGCACCGCCAAAGAGAAGAACCAGGCCATCCTGCTGCAGATCGAAGACTGCTACCGCCGCGGTCAGCCGGTCCTGGTCGGCACGGTGTCGATCGAGAAGTCGGAAGTGCTGTCGGAGCTGATTCAGGCGCACGAGTTCGAGTACGAAGGCAAAACCATCAAGGGCGTTCCGCACCAGGTGTTGAACGCGCGCTACCACGAACAGGAAGCCTATATCGTCGCCGATGCGGGCATCCCAGGCTCGGTGACCATCGCCACCAACATGGCCGGCCGCGGCACCGACATCCAGCTCGGCGGCAACCTCGACATGAAGATGCAGCGCTGGAAACTGGAACAGCGCGGCCTGGGCGTGGAGATCACACCGGAGGCTGAAGCGAACGCTAAGAAGGGTTTCGAAGCGAACATCGTCGAAAAGCGCGCCCAGGCCCTGGCCGCCGGCGGCCTGTTCGTGCTCGGCACCGAGCGGCACGAGAGCCGGCGCATCGACAACCAGCTGCGCGGCCGTACCGGCCGTCAGGGCGACCCGGGCAAGTCGAAGTTCTTCCTGTCCTGCGAAGACGACCTGCTGCGCATCTTCGCCGGCGAGCGGCTGGATTCGATCATGCGCACCTTCGGCGTGGCCGAAGGTGAGGCGATCACCCACAAGTGGCTGAACTCGGCCATCGCCACCGCCCAGAAGCGCGTGGAACAGCGCAACTTCGAAATCCGCAAGAACCTTCTGAAGTACGACGACGTCGTCAACGACCAGCGCAAGGCCGTGTTCGAGCAGCGCCAGGAGTTCATGGAGGCGGACGACCTGACCGAGCTGGTCACCGAGTTCCGCCGCGAGACCGTGGCCGATTTCGTGAACCGTCACCTGCCGCCCAAGGCCTATGCCGAACAGTGGGACATCGCGGGCCTCGACGAGCGCATCCGCCAGACCCTGGGCCTGGTGCTCCCGGTCGCCGACTGGGCGGCGGAGGACGGCGTCTCCAACGAGGAGATCGAGGAACGCGTCCAGACCGCGGCCGACAAACGCTCGGACGAACGCACCGAGGCCGTCGGCGCCGAGCAGATGAAGAGCGTCGAGAAGAGCTTCCTGCTGCAGATGATCGACTATCACTGGCGCGAGCATCTGGTGCACCTCGACCACCTGCGCTCGGTGATCGGCCTGCGCGGCTATGGTCAGCGCGATCCGCTGAACGAGTACAAGACCGAGGCCTTCTCGCTGTTCGAGAAGCTGCTGGTGGACCTGCGCCAAGGCGTGACCGCCTGGCTGATGAACGTGGAGTTCCGCTTCGAGCAGCCGCCGCAGCCGACCGCGCCCGAGTTCGAGGAGATCCACCTCAATCCGCTCACCGGCGAGAACGAGGCGGGCCGTCTGTCGCCCTCGGCGGTGGAGAATATGGGCGGCGACGAACGCGCGGGCCTCCCGCACTCGGCCCTGCCGGCGGGCTGGGAGCGGACCGCGCGCAACGCGACCTGCCCCTGCGGTTCGGGCCGCAAGTTCAAGCACTGCCACGGCGCCTTGGTCTGACCTTCTGAACCGTCGCGCGGCCTGCGCGTTCCACGGCATCCGAGAGGAGAGCCGTCATGGCCGAACTGCGCGCAAACACCCGCAACAAGCTGAAGAAGTCCCAATTCGCCGAGCCCGAAAAGAAGGCCTATCCGATCGAGGACAAGGCCCATGCCAGGAACGCCAAGGCGCGCGCCAGCCAGGCCCAGAACGCCGGTCGCATGTCCAAGGCCGAAGAAGCCCGCATCGACCGCAAGGCCGACAAGGTGATCAAGGGCGGCAAAACCAGGCACTGAGCCTCGAGCGCAGCGCTCCGCCCCTTGGGCCTGGCGCCAGGACCGGGTAACACGGCGGCATGGCCGCCGACGCTAACCAGGAACCGGACCATCGCGCCGACACCGCGTTCGGCCGCGGGTTCCTGCGCGACACCTGGTGGTTTGCGACCTTGGGCTCCGACATCAAGGCCGGCGACCTCAAGCGCTACGAGATCCTCAGCGAACCGGTGTTGATCGGGCGCACACGCGCGGGCGCCGCCTTCGCCCTTCGCGACATCTGCCCCCATCGCGCCGCGCCGCTGTCGGCAGGCCGCCTGGTGTCCGACCCGAAGGCGGGCGAAGCGGTGGAGTGCTGCTACCACGGCTGGCGCTTCGGAACCGACGGCGTCTGCACCGCCATTCCCTCACTGGTCGAGGACCAGGCGTTCGAGCCCGAGCGGGTGAAGGTGCGCGCCTATCCGGTGCGCGAAAGCCAGGGCCTGATCTTCGTCTGGATGGCGTCGGACCCGCGCAATCCCACCGCGCCCGATTACGAACCGCCGCAGTTCCCCGGCGTGGTCGGAGGTCCGCCTAAGCTGGTCGACGGGATGGATTTCGAAGCCCACGTGGATCACGCCATCGTGGGCCTGATGGATCCCGCGCACGGGCCCTTCGTGCACCAACAATGGTGGTGGCGCTCGTCGAAGAGCGCGCACGCGAAGTCCAAGGCGTTCGAACCGCGCGAGCACGGCTTCGCCATGGTGCGACATCCGCCGTCGAAGAACAGCCGCGCCTATGTGGCGCTGGGCGGCGAGCCGCTGACCGAGATCACCTTCGCCCTGCCGGCGTTCCGCTGGGAGCACATTCTGGTGGGCAAGCGCCAGGTGCTGAGCCTGACCTGCCTGACGCCGGTGACCGAGGCGAAGACGCGCATCACCCAGATCCTGTGGTCCGACCATCCGATGGTGAGTTTTATCCTGCCGTTCGTGCGCGCCGGCGCGCGCGCCTTCCTGCGCCAGGACGGCGAGATGGTGAACCTGCAGAACCAGGGCTTGAAGTACGACCCGCCGCTCATGTGGGTCGACGACGCGGACCGCCAGGCCAAGTGGTATCAGGCCTTGAAACGGGAGTGGATCGCGCGCCGGCGCGAAAACCGGCCGTTCATCAATCCGGTGAAAGCCGCAGTTCTTCGCTGGAAGAGTTAAGCCCCGGCAACACGCATCGCGTGCGCTTCCTCGATGGCGGCGAATTCGGCGCGCGTGGCAATGCCGCGGAACAGCAGGCTCGCCTGCTGCTCGGCCAGGCCGGACAGCTCTTCCGGCGTCAGCTTCTCGTAATAGGCGCGGCGATAGTTGCGCGTGTAGACCGCCAACAGGATGTCGATGAACTGGTCGAGGTCGACGTCGGTGCGCACCTCGCCCTGGGCCACGCCCTGGTCGAGGATGTCACGGAACAGGCCGATCAGGCGCGCCCGGCGCTTGTTGTGCTCGTCCTCGATCCGCCGCGGCCAGCCGTAGGACGCGGCCATGTGCGAGATCATCAGGTCGAGCTGGCGGCATTCGACGCCGTAGGCGATCGACATCAGCGAGGCGATGCGATGGCAGGCGGAGCCCTTCAGATAGGGCGAGATGCGCTGCAGCTCGCTGAACAGCGCCTCGAACTTCTCGAACAGGATGTAGTTGAAGATGTCCACCTTGCTTTCAAAGGTGGTGAAGACCGATCCGACGGACACAGCGGCGCGCTCGGCGACCATGCGGATGGTCGTCTCTTCGTAACCGATCTCCTCGAACAGGCTGCGCGCGGCCTCGACGACCTTTTCCCGCGTGGCCTGCTTCTGGACTTCACGAACCCCCAATGTCGCCCCCTGATCGGAAGACCGTCCGCGGGCGGGGCCCGCCGTATTCGGCGTGACCCTCCCCGATGACCGGTCTCCCGGGCTATCCCTGCTTGAGACCTGCGAGCACCAGACCGACCTGGTCGGCCAGACGCGCCCTCAGCGTCTCAAGATTTCCATCCGTCGAAAATGGCCCGACGGAAGTTGGCCAAATACGCGCCCCAAAGCATCTCCGAAACCAGCCGGACATCGAAATCCTGACGAATCTCACCCCGACGGGCCGCTTCTCTTAAGGCGTCGCCTATGATTCCTAACAGAACTTTCAGGACGTTGCGCGCACGGAGTTCTGCGTTCAAGGGTCGCAGCCACGACTGGGCCACGATCGCCTGGGCCAGCGGCAGGGTGTCGGCGTAGTAGACGTAGCCGCTGCACAGAACATCGAGCAGCTTAGTCTCGGCATCCTTGTACGAACCTGACGCCGCCTCGCGCATCGCCTCGGCCAGGCGCTCGAAGTCCTCCATCTCGATGGCTTCGAACAGGTCGGACTTGTCCTCGAAATTGGCGAACACCGCCCCGGTGGACATGCCGGCGCTGCGGGCGATGTCGCGGACGGTGGCGGCGTCATAGCCGCGTTCGTTGAACAGCGCCCGGGCCGCGGCCAGGACCTTCTGGCGCGTCCGCATCTTGGAAAGGGCCCGGCGGTTGGGCGTGGGGCCCGTGGTGTCGCCGAGGTCCACCGATTCGTAGGTCGCTCTCACGGCTGCTTGCTTCATCACTCTCACCCATCGGCCCGACTCGATGGCCGGGGCCTCTTACTGGTTGCACGATACCCAGGGTCGGCGAGCTTGATCAATATCTCTCGGACACCCGGCGCTCGATTGGTCATATGGGTCGATAGCCTTGAATTTAAAGGGCGTCCTAAGTGTGGCAAGCCGCGATGTCGGCTTCTCGACTCAGCGAAAATTCCCAAGAATCCAAGGTTCACCGAACTAGATCGGCACTTTGTCGCAGGGTCTTTCGGGCTGGCGCGGACCCGGGCCCGAGCCTAGATTTCGCTGCATGCACGTCATCGACGTCCTCATCATCCTGGCGCTGGCGACCGTCGTCGCGACCCTCGGCATGGGTTTCTACTCGCTCTACCGGGGCGGGGACTTCGCCCTGGCCAACTCCAACAAGTTCATGCGCTACCGGGTCATGGCCCAGGCGGTCGCCATCGTGTTCCTGGTCATCGGATTGATGATGAAGGTCAAGGGTTCCGGCTGAGGCGCGCTTGGTCACCCTGAACCGGATCTACACGCGGACGGGCGACGGCGGGAAAACCCGCCTGGCCACTGGCGAGCCCTTGCCCAAGGACCATCCCCGGGTGGCGGCCTACGGCGGTGTGGACGAGACCAATGCCTGTCTGGGCCTGGCCCGGCTGCACGCCGGCGGCGACCCGCACCTGGACGCCATCCTGGCCCGCATCCAGAACGACCTGTTCGACCTGGGAGCCGACCTGGCCACCCCCGAGCGGGACAAGCCCCTTCCCTTTGAACCCCTGCGCATCCTCGCCGCCCAGGTGGAACGGCTCGAGCACGAGATCGACGACCTGAACGCCGACCTGTCCCCGCTCGATTCCTTCGTCCTGCCCGCCGGGACGGCGCTGTCGGCCCACCTGCACCTGGCGCGAACGGTCTGTCGCCGGGCCGAGCGCGACGCGGTGACCCTGGCGAACCTTGCGGACGAGACGGTTAGCCCGGAGGCCGTCAAGTACCTGAACCGACTGTCGGACTTGCTGTTTGTGGCCGCGCGGCGGGCCAACGACGGGGGCAAGGCCGACGTGTTGTGGAAGCCCGGCGCGACCCGCTAGAGCGGGCCCTGAGCGGCAAAGCCATACTGCATTGCAGCACGTTGACAGGGTCGGGGACCGGTGCTGTTTAACCCCCTTCCGCGGCGGCCCGCGCCGCCCGTCCTCCCAAGGTGCGAAACGATCCCATGAAGGTCCTCGTCCCGGTCAAACGGGTGGTCGACGCTAACGTAAAGGTCCGCGTGAAGGCGGATCAGACCGGCGTCGATCTCGCCAACGTCAAAATGTCCATGAACCCCTTCTGACGAGATCGCCGTCGAAGAAGCGGTCCGCCTGAAGGAGAAGGGCTTGGTCGAAGAGATCGTGGTCGTCTCCATCGGCGTCCAGCAGGCGCAGGAAACCATCCGCACCGCCCTGGCCATGGGCGCCGACCGCGGCCTGCTGATCACCGCCGACGCCGACGTCGAGCCCCTGGCCGTGGCCAAGCTCTTGAAGGCTGTGATCGCGCAGGAGCAGCCGGGCCTCGTGCTGATGGGCAAGCAGGCGATCGACGGCGACAACAACGCCGCAGGCCAGATGCTGGCCGGCCTGCTCGACTGGCCGCAGGCGACCTTCGCCTCCAAGCTCGAGATCAAGGGCCAGACCGCCGACGTGACGCGTGAAGTCGACGGCGGCCTGCATGACGCTCAATGTCGATCTGCCCGCAGTGGTGACCACCGACCTGCGCCTGAACGAGCCGCGCTACGCTTCGCTGCCGAACATCATGAAGGCGAAGAAGAAGCCGATCGACATCAAGACGCCTGCCGACTTCGGCGTCGACATCGCACCGAAACTGAAGGTGCTGAAGGTCACCGAGCCGCCCAAGCGCCAAGCCGGCGTGAAGGTCGAGACCGCCGCCGACCTGGTCGCCAAGCTCAAGTCCGAAGCGGGGGTGCTCTGATGGCCGTTCTCGTTCTCGCCGATCACGACAACGCCAACCTGCGCGACACCACCGCACAAGACCGTCACCGCCGCCAAGGCGCTGTCGTCCGACGTCGACGTCCTGGTGCTGGGCAAGGGCTGCGACGCCGTCGCCGCCAAAGCCGCGTCCGAGATCGCCGGCGTGCGCAAGGTGCTGGTCGCCGCAGAGCGACGACCTCGGCAAGATGATCGCCGAAGCGGTCGCGCTCGCCGTGCTCCCGCTGATGACAAGCTACGACGCCCTGCTGACTCCGTGCCCTCGACGACCAGCGGCAAGAACTTCGCACCGCGCATCGCGGCCAAGCTCGACGTCGCACCAGATCTCCGAGATCATCCAGGTCGTCGACGCCTCGACCTTCGTGCGCCCGATCTACGCCGGCAACGCGCTGGAGACGGTGCAGTCGTCCGACGCCAAGAAGGTGATCACCGTCCGCGCCACCGCTTTCAAGGCGGCCGGCGAAGGCGGCTCGGCCGCCGTCGAAGCGCTGCGACCGGGCCCGCCGGCGCGCCAAGACCCGCTTCGTCTCCAGAACAGATGGTCAAGTCCGACCGGCCCGAACTGGCCGGCGGCCAAGATCGTCGTCTCCGGCGGCCGCGCCATGGGTTCGGCCGAGGAGTTCCACCGGGTGATCGAGCCGCTCGCCGACAAGCTGGGCGCCGCGGTCGGCGCCAGCCGCGCGGCGGTGGACGCGGGCTATGCGCCGAACGACTACCAGGTCGGCCAGACCGGCAAGGTGGTGGCGCCCGACCTCTACATCGCCATCGGCATCTCGGGCGCGATCCAGCACCTGGCCGGGATGAAGGACTCCAAGGTGATCGTCGCCATCAACAAGGACGCCGACGCGCCGATCTTCCAGGTGGCCGACTACGGCCTGGTCGCCGACTACAAGACCGCCGTTCCCGACCTGATGGACGAGTTGACCAAGATCGGGAAATAGCCAGGGTGGCTCGTGACCGCGAGTCCCCGCTTGGACTTGCGGCGGCCGCTCCCCGGGCGCGAGTATGCTGCAATGCAATAGGCTCCGTTCCCGGAGCTGTGGTAAGGGACCTTCTGGCCGGCTTCGCGCCCGCCTTCAGTCTTTCAAGGCTTGGTCTTCATGGCGGAAATCAAGATCGGTAGGCGTGATCGGCGCCGGACAGATGGGCGGCGGGATCGCACATGTCTGCGCGCTCGGCCGGCTACGACGTCATGCTCAACGACGTCAGCGCCGACCGGATCGAGCACGGCCTCGACGAAATCCGCAAGAACATGACGCGCCAGGCGGCCGAGGGCCTGATCGATCGAGGCGGCCATGGACGCCGCAGTCGCCAGGATCAAGCCGGCGGCGACCTTCCGCGACCTCGGCCAGGCGGACCTGGTGATCGAGGCGGCGACCGAGGACGAGAGCGTCAAGAAGGCGATCTTCATCGAGCTGCATCCGCACCTGAAGCCGTCGGCGCTGCTCGCCTCCAACACGTCGTCAATTTCGATCACGCGCCTCGCCTCGGCCACCGACCGTCCGGGCAAGTTCATCGGGCTTCACTTCATGAACCCGGTGCCGGTGATGAAGCTGGTGGAGATCATCCGCGGCATCGCCACCGACGTCGACACCTACGAGACCGCCGTCGCCTTCGCCAAGCTCGCTCGGCAAGACCACCGCCAACGCCGAGGATTTCCCCGCCTTCATCGTCAACCGCATCCTGGTGCCGATGATCAACGAGGCGATCTACACCCTCTACGAGGGCGTCGGCACGGTCGACGCCATCGACACCGCGATGAAACTCGGCGCCAACCATCCGATGGGACCGCTGGAGCTCGGCGACTTCATCGGGCTCGATACGGTGCTGGCGATCATGAACGTCCTCTACGAGGGCCTGGCCGATTCTAAGTACCGGCCCTGTCCGTTGCTGGTGAAATACGTCGAGGCCGGCTGGCTCGGCCGCAAGAGCGGGCGCGGCTTCTACGACTACAGCGGCGAAACGCCGGTGCCGACGCGGTGACGCGCCAATGATGACGGGCCAAAGATGAAAGCCTGGGCCACCGGCAGGATCGACTGGCGCGGACCGGCGTCGCTCTGGGTCGCGGTGAGCTGGCTTTTGGCGGTGCTGTGGCCGCCGCTGCCACTGACCCTGATCTTCTGGCCGTCGGACAAGACCGGCCTGATGACCATCGAAGACCCGCGCGCCATTGCGCTGATGCTGGGCGCGATCAGCGTGACCGTCACCCTGGTGATGATCGACCGCGAACGGAAGCGGGACGGGACGCCGCGCACGCGGCTGGGCGTGCTGATGCGCTTCATCGCCTACGGCTTCGTGTTCACCGTGGTCGCGATCGCGGTGTTCGCCATCGGCCTGTCCCTGATGCAGGCCTTCTCCTACGGCGATCTGTTCCGCCGCATGGGCGAAGCCAAGGCGACGCTGCTGATGGCGGTGGCGATCATGCCGCTGATCCTGTTGGCCTGCGTGAGCTACATGGTCTGGTCCGGCGTGGTGGCGAGCCTGATCGCCTTCGGCCCGCGGCCGACCAATACGCGCCCGCGCAATTTCCTGATGGACGAGCCCGAGATTGCCGCGCCGCCGGTCGTGGCCTGGGCCGCCCCGCCCATCCAAACGGAGCCGGAGCCTGCGCCGCCCGCGCCGCATCCGGAAACGGATATCGAAGCCGCGCTCAGACCCGAAATCGAATAAGGCGTCAGCGCTGTTTCAGCAGGGCGTCGACGAAGGCGTAGGCCTCGGGCGAATCCCAGGCGGCGGGGCCCTCGATACGCGCCGTCTCACGGCCGTATCGATCGTAGATCACCGTTGACGGCAAGAGATGAAAGCCGAGCTTGCCGGGAACCGTCAGGGTGTTCGGATCGCGGTAGAACAGCAGCGGATCGTGCACGTCGATGAAGTTCTTGGCGTCGGCGGCGTCTTTGTCTTCGCTGACCGCGACGACGGCGACGTCGTTCGGATACCTGCGCTGCAGCGCTGCCAGAGTCGGCATCTCCACCACGCAGGGCCCGCACCAGGTCGCCCAGATGTTCATCACCACGATCTTGCCGTGGAAGCCGGCCATGTCGACCGGCTTGCCTGAGCCGTCATCGAAGACGATCGGAATGGGCGAGTGGGGCGTCTTCCAGGTCTTCAACTTGCGCAGCGAGCCGGTCGCATAGCGCCCGAGCGGCCCCTCGTGGACCGCCCCGGGGGCGGCCTGGGCCGCCATTTCAGTAGCGTTGCGGTGCCTAACGTATAAAAGCCCGAGCGCGGCAGCGATCACCACGGCGAGGATCACGGCCGCGAGGATCGCGATCCGCCGCCCGTCGCCCTTGTCCGACCCATTCTTTTCCGCCCCGTCCGAGACCTCGCTCATGAACGACCGTTCCGACCCCTCTCCCGACCCCAAGCCCGGCGCCCCCTCGGGCCGGAGCATGTGGGGCGGCCGCTTCTCCACCGAACCGGCCGAACTGATGAAGGCGATCAACGTCTCGATCGACGTGGACCGCCGGCTGTGGGCCCAGGACCTTGCCGGATCGCGGGCGCACGCGGCCATGCTGGCCGCGCGACAAATCATATCAAGCGAGGACGAAGGTCAAATCCAGCGTGGCCTTGATCTCGTGGAAGCCGAGATTTTATCGGGGAAATTCCCCTTCCGGGCGGAGTTCGAGGACATCCACATGAATGTGGAGGCCCGGCTGAAGGACCTGATCGGCGAGGCCGCCGGACGGATGCACACCGCCCGTTCGCGCAACGACCAGGTGGCGACCGATTTCCGCCTCTGGGTCCGCGACGCCTGCGACGGGACCCGCGCCTCGATCCAGGCCCTGCAGAAGGCGCTTCTGGCCAGGGCCGAGGCCGAAGCCGACACCCTGATGCCGGGATTCACCCACCTGCAGATCGCCCAGCCGGTGACCTTCGGCCACCATCTGATGGCCTATGTCGAGATGCTGGGCCGCGACGCCGACCGCTTCGCCGACGCCCGCAAGCGCATGAACGAGAGCCCCCTGGGTTCGGCCGCCCTGGCCGGGTCGCCCTTCCCGATCGACCGGGAGATGACCGCCAAGGCGCTGGGGTTCGACCGGCCCGGGGCCAACTCCATGGACGGGGTCTCGGCCCGGGACTTTGCGCTCGAAGCCCTGTCGGACGCCGCCATCTGCGCCGGGCACCTGTCGCGGTTGGCCGAAGAGATTGTGCTCTGGACCTCGCCGGCCTTCGGCTTCGTCAGCCTGTCGGACGCCTTCACCACCGGCTCCTCGATCATGCCGCAGAAGCGCAATCCCGACGCGGCCGAGCTGGTCCGCGCCAAGGTCGGCCGGATCATGGGGGCGCTTACGACGTTATCGATAGTTATGAAGGGTCTGCCCCTCGCCTATTCAAAGGACATGCAGGAGGACAAGGCGCCGGTCTTCGAGGCTTTCGACGCGCTCGACCTCTCGCTGAAGGCCATGGCCGGCATGGTCGCCGACCTGAGGCCCGACCGCGCGCGTATGGCCGAGCTGGCAGGGGTCGGATTTTCCACCGCCACCGACCTCGCCGACTGGCTGGTGCGCGAGCTCGGTCTGCCCTTCCGTGACGCCCACCACCTGACCGGCGCGGCCGTAAAACGCGCCGAGGTCCTTGGCGTCGGCCTCGAGAAACTACCGCTCGCCGAACTGCAGAGTCTTGATCCGCGCGTCACGGAAGCGATCTATAGTGTGCTCTCGCCCGCGGCCTCCTGCGCCAGCCGGACGAGCTACGGGGGGACCGCGCCCTCCCAGGTCCGCCACCAGATCGCGCGTTGGAAGGAGCGTCTGTCATGAGCCGCCTGATCACTCCCCGTCTGGTCCTCATCGCCGCGCTGGTCGCCGCGACCGGCCTCGGCGTGTCCGCCTGCGGCAAGCGCGGTACGCTCGACCGTCCTGCGCCGCTGTGGGGCCATCCCAAGGACAAGACCGACGGCGACACCGGCGAACAGCGCACCTCGCCCGAGAAAAAGGGCGACCCGGGCGCCCTGTCGCCGGACGCGAACAACCGCACCATCGCCCAGGATCCGATGGACGGCGTGCCCTCGGGACCGGACTCCGGCCCGGGCAATCCGAGCAACCTGATTCCGCACAAGTAAGGCGAAACGTCGGGTGAACCACTTCGAGGTTCGCGACGGCGAACTCTGCTGCGAGGACGTGAAGCTTTCCGACATCGCGCGCGAGGTCGGAACGCCGGTCTATGTCTATTCCACCGCGACCCTCGAGCGGCATCTCGGCGTGTTCCGCGAAGCCCTGTCGGCCCAGGCGCCGCGGCTCGGCGCGCCGCTGATCGCCTATGCGGTGAAGGCCAATTCCAACATGGCGGTGCTGTCGACGCTCGCCCGTCACGGCGCGGGCGCCGACACCGTCTCCGAGGGCGAGATCCGCAAGGCCATGGCGGCGGGGGTGCCGCCGGGACGCATCGTTTTCTCCGGCGTCGGCAAGCTCGAACGTGAGATCGTCTTCGCCCTGGAAGCCGGCGTGTTCCAGATCAATGTCGAGGCGGCGCCCGAGCTCGATCGCATCGAGGCGATCGCCGCCCAGCGCGGCCTGCGCGCGCCCGTCGCCTTCCGCGTCAATCCCGGCGTCGGCGCCGGCGGTCACGCCAAGATCACCACCGGCGGGATCACCGACAAGTTCGGCGTCACCGCCGAAGAAGCGCTCGCGCTGTACGCCCGCGCCGCCAACTCGCCGCATCTCGAACCGCGCGGCCTGGCCTGTCACATCGGCAGCCAGATCAGCGACCTGTCGGCGCCGCGCGCCGCCTTCACCGTGCTGCGGTCGCTGGTGGAGCGCCTCCGCGCGGACGGGTTCGAGGTGTCGACGCTGGATCTCGGCGGCGGCCTGGGGGTGCCCTATTTCAACCAGCCCGACCCACCCTCGCCCGACGCCTTCGCGGTCGTCGCGGCCGAGACCGCCGGCGGGCTCGACCTGCAGTACATTTTCGAACCCGGGCGAATGATCGTGGCCAACGCGGGTGTGCTGCTCACGCGCGTGGTGCATGTGCACAAACGGCCCGGCGAAGGACGGCGTTTCCTGGTGCTCGATGCGGCCATGAACGACCTGATGCGGCCTGCGCTCTACGACGCCTACCACGACATCCGCCCGGTGCGGCCTCACGCCGACGCGCGCCGCCTGATCTACGACGTGGTCGGGCCGGTGTGCGAGACCGGCGACACCTTCAGCCGCGACCGTGAACTGCCCGAAATGGAGAGCGGCGACCTGGTCGCCTTCATGTCGGCGGGGGCCTACGGCGCGGTGATGTCGAGCGAGTACAATTCGCGCCCGCTCACGCCGGAGGTGTTGGTGCGCGGCAGCCAGTGGCACATCGTGCGACCCCGACCCGGCTATCCAGAGATGTTCGAACGCGAATCCCAGGCCCCCTGGTTGTGACGGGGCCGGCGCCGACGTTGAACGCTCAGTCCAGCGCTGCAATCCCCGGCAACCCGCGCAACCGGCCCGCGGCGTCGAGGCCGTAGCCGACCAGATAGCGCGCAGGCGCTTCCCAGCCGACAAAATCCGGCTCCAGCGGTCGCGCGTGCGGCCACGGCTTGCGCGCGAATACCGCGGTCAATGTTGATAGGGCGCCGGCATGGGCGACCGTCTTCACCGCTTCGTGCAGCGACAGGCCGGAATCGAACACGTCGTCGACCAACAGCACCGCGCGGCCGCTGACCGGACGCTGCAACGTCGCGCGCACCTGCACACGGCCGGAGGTTTCCTTGGCGTCGCCGTAGGAGGCGAGCCACAGGGCGTCGAAGGCGAGGTGCTTGCCGCGCCGCGCCAGGGCGCGGGTGAGGTCGCTGGCGAACCACAGGCCGCCGGTGAGCAGACACACCGCAACGGTTTCGTCGTCCACGCGTGGCGCGATCGCGTCCGCCATCGCCTCGACGCGGCTTCGGATGTCGTCTTCGGAAAGGAGAAGCGTAAAGCGTCCGGTCTCAACCATGCGGCGCGGGATGCAGGGCGTACGGGTCGTTCGCCGGCAGCGGCGTCGCATCCACCGCATGGGTCGCGACGCCGAGCGGCGGTCGCAGGCCGACCGGAGCTGAGGCCGGAGCGGTTGAGGGCTTGGGCCCAGGCTTCGGCGAAGACTTCACCAGCGCCGGAACGACGACGGCCGGCCCCATCGGCGCCGCTTGCGTCGTCATGAGCGGGGAGGCGTGCGGCGGCGGCGCAGCGCGGGCTGCGGCGACTCGCGGCCGGGCCCTCGGCGGCGGGGCCAGATCGAGCGCGAAGGCGACGTCGACGTCGGCGGCGGCGGCCTTCGGATCGGGCAGCGAGACGGAGAAGGCCTGGGTCTTGCCGGGCGCCAGCGCCTGCGCCGGCAGGCGCAGCACCTGCGAGGCGATGCGCGCGCCGGACTTGTCGATGAGCGCGACGCGGATCGGCGGCGCCGTGGCCGCGCGTCCGATGACGTTGCGCACCTGGCCCGACACGGTGACGGCGGCGAGGCCGTCGGGCGCGGGGGTAGCGACGATCTTTTCGAAGGCGAGGCCCGTCGGGTTCACTGGCGCGCCCACCCAGGCGTAGGCGCCGGCGGCCTTGGGATAGAGCTTCACGATGTCGACGCGGAACAGGTAGGCGCCGCCGAGCATCAGGGCGAAGCCCACGCACATCAAGCCCCACACCACGCCCGCGGCGGCGGCCTCGCGCACCTTGCGCTTCTGTTCGACCTTGGCGCGGAAGGTCTTGTGCACCACCGGCGCCGACGACGGCGCGGTCTCGGTCGGCGCGGCGGGTTCGGCGACGGCGAAGGAGGAGGTCTCAGCGCCCCTGAGCACCGGCGCGGGTTCGGTTCCGGCGGTCAGGTCCAGCGGCGCCTCCGCCGTGGCGCGCCAGTTCGATCCGCACGCAGCGCAGCGCACGACGCGGCCGGCCGACCCGACGCGGTCATCGTCGACGAAATAGCGGGTGGCGCACTCAGGGCAGGTCAGTATCATGGCCAACGACTCGGAGGCGCAAGCACCTCCTCCTGAGGTCTCCGATTTCGGACCGCATGTCCAGGAACGCCGCCGATCACGCCGCCTCCATGGGGGCCGAAGACGACTTCGGCCGGTCCGACAATTCCGTCGTCCGTTTCGAGAACGTCGGCATGCGCTATGGACGCGCGCCCGAAGTGCTCAAGGACATTGGGTTTACGTTAACGGCCGGCAGTTTCCACTTCCTTACCGGGCCTTCGGGGGCCGGCAAGTCGACGCTGTTGAAACTGATCTACTTGGCCAACCGCCCTTCGAGGGGAAGCGTCGCCCTGTTCGGGGAAAACGTCGAGCGGCTAAAGCGGAAAGACCTGCCCGCCCTGCGCCGGCGCATCGGGGTGGTGTTCCAGGAATATCGCCTGCTCGACCACCTGTCGGCCTTCGACAACACCGCCCTGCCGTTAAGACTTTCCGGCCGCAAGCCCGCGACCTACCGCGAGGACGTGGCCGAGCTCCTGACCTGGGTGGGCCTGGGCCAGCACATGCACGCCCTGCCCCGCACCCTGTCCGGCGGCGAGCAGCAGCGGCTGGCCATCGCGCGCGCGGTGGTGACCCGGCCCGAGCTGATCTTGGCAGATGAGCCCACCGGCAACGTCGACCATGAGATGAGCCTGCGGATCATTCGCCTGTTCGTCGAACTGAACCGCCTGGGGACCACCGTGGTCATCGCCAGCCACGACGAGGAGCTGGTCGCCCGCTCGCGCATGCCGGTGCTCTACCTCGATCGCGGACGCCTGAAGCGCGCCGTCCAGCCCGGGACCGACCCCGATTCGGAACCGGACCCTGACTCGGACCCGGACCCTGAGCCTGAACCGGAGACCCTCCTGTGAGCGTCTCGCCCCCCGGATGGCAGCGCTGGAAGCCTGGGCCGCTGTTGCCCCGGGAGGACGACCGCGAAGTCTCGCTGGGCTTCGTGGTCGCGGTGCTCTGCTTTCTGGCGTGCCTGGCCGCCGTGACCGGGCTGGCGGCCAATCGGGCGGCGGACGGCTGGGCGGGCCAGCTCCGCGGCGAGGCGACTGTGCAGGTCCGCCCCCGGATCGGCGAGACCGAAACCGCCGCCGCCGGCCGCGCGGCCGAGGCCCTGGCCGGGGTGCGCGGGGTCAGCGAGGCCGACGCGCTGGAACGCGACAAGGCCGAGAAACTGCTCAAGCCCTGGATCGGCGAGGCGACCCTGAAGGACCTTCCCATTCCGCAACTGGTTACCGTCGAGCTCGATCCGCATCATCCGGCCACCGCGCGGGACCTCAAGCGCGCGCTGGACATGGCCGGGGTGGACGGGGACGTGGACGACCACAGCCGCTGGCTCAGCGACGTGGAGCGCTCTGCCGGGGTCGTACGTTGGGCCATAGCGGGGCTGTTCGCTTTGATGGCCGCCGCCGCCGGCGCGGCGATCGCATATGCGACCCGTGCGGGCATGGCGGCCCAGAAGGATCTGGTCGAGGTGCTGCACCTGTCGGGCGCGCGGGACAACTATATCGCCGGGCTGTTCCAGCTCCGGTTCGCCAAGCTGTCGGCGCTCTCTGGCCTGGCGGGCGCGGGGGCGGCGGCCCTGGTCATGGCGTTGCTGAAAAGCCTCGGTGGCGGGGATGGATTGACCCCCGTCCTGCCGCTTGAGTGGTCGGACCTGTTGGCGGTATCGCCTTGTCCGCTGGTCGCGGCTACGGTGGCGCTACTGGCGGCCAGGGCGACGACCCTGCGCCTGCTGCACCGCAGTCCGTAAGTCATTGGCCGTTAGCGTGAAGGCATGAAGGTCCTGGTGGCGATCTTAGTGGTGGCGCTGGTCTGGCTGGCGGGTCTGGTGGCCTTCGCCCAGCGGGTGCAGCGGCTGACCCCGCCCGATCCCGTACCCCAGGCCGACGGCATCGTGGCGCTCACCGGCGCCTCGAACGCGCGCATCCAGGAGGCGATGGACCTGCTGCAGGCGGGCAAGGGCCGGCGCGTGCTCGTCTCCGGCGTCAACAAAGAGGTCACCCGCGACCAGCTCAACAAGGTCGCCAATGCGCCGTCCAATCTCTACGACTGCTGCGTCGACCTCGATTTCGACGCGCAGAACACCAAGGGCAACGCGCAGCAGATCGCCGACTGGGCGCGTGCGAAGAGCTTCAAGATTCTGATCGTGGTCACCTCCGACTACCACATGCCGCGCAGCCTGCTGGAGATCCACGGCGCCCTCCCGGAGGCGACCCTCATCGCCTATCCGATCGCCACGCCTGCGCTTGACACCCAGCACTGGTGGAAAACGACCGGTGGCGTCGGGTTCATGACGCTCGAGTATTGCAAATACCTGGCGGTCCTGACGCGCGAGGGCTTCATCAGCCTCGGCAATGCGATGGACAAGGGCCAGGCGGCGCCCAAGCCCGCGGCCGCCAACGCGGCGAAGTGAGACCGGCCCTGCGCGTCGTCACCTCGCTCCTGTTCACCGCCTTCCTCTACCTCTCGATCGCGGTGGCCGGGATTTTGTTTCTTCCCGCCCTGTTCGGCCCGCGCCGGTTCGCCAACTATCTGGTCGGCCTGTGGGCGAAGACCGCGAGCGGTGCGTTCCAGCTGTTCTGCGGCGTGAGCGTCGAGGTGCGCGGCCTGCAACACCTGCCCAAGGGTGCGGCCCTGATCGCGGCCAAGCACCAGGGCATGTTCGATGTGATCGCGCCCTACGGGTTTCTCGACGATCCGTGCTTCGTGCTGAAGAAAGAGCTGATGTTGCTGCCGTTCTTCGGCTGGCACGCGTGGAAGACCGGCATGATCCCGGTCGATCGTTCGGCCGGCGCCAAGGCGCTGAAGAAGATGGTCGTCGACGCGCGCAAACGCCTGAAGGAAGCGCGCCAGATCGTGATCTTCCCCGAAGGCACGCGCACCGCGCCGGGCGAAACCGGCGACTACAAGCCCGGCGTCGCCGCCCTCTACCGCGACCTCGGCGTGCCCTGTTACCCGGTGGCGACCAACTCGGGCGTCTGCTGGCCCGCACACGGGATTATGCGGCGGCCCGGCAAGGTGGTGTTTGAATTCCTCGAGCCGATCCCCGCGGGCCTGAAGCGCGGCCAGTTCATGAGCGAGCTGGAAACGCGCATCGAGACGGCGTCGCGAGCGCTGTTGGCGGAACGCTAACCGCCGCAACCGCCGCCGCAGCTTCCGCCGCCGCCACAACTGGAACTGCTCGAGCCGCCATCGCTGCCGCCGGCAAAGGCCGCTGTGACAAAGCCGCGGTAGCCACCGAACGCTTCCACAGCGACGACCGTGGCGCCGAACAGGGCGAGATTTCGCAACAACGCGGCGTCGCCCTCTTTCAGGCCCGTCGCGCGCGGCGTCGTCGCCTGCGCTTCGGCGAGCACGCGCTTGCCCGCGGCCGTGCGCCGCATCATGGCGCTGGTGACGATGACCGCCACGATCGGCGCCAGGATCACCGCCATAATCAGAAAGCCCGAGGGCTTGTGATGCGAAAGCCCAAAAGAGAGCCGCGCCGCGCCGATCAGGAAAATCGCGCCCGCGATCAGCCACGCGGCGCGCGCAGCCTTCCCGCGCGTGTCTCTCGACGCCAGCAGGCCGGCCTGTTCCAGACGCGCCTGCAGTTGACCGAGCGCGCCCACGACGCGGGCGCTGCCGACATACTTTCCACTCGCGATGGCGTCATAGACCGCGGCGTCCAGCGGCGGTGCATCCGTTGGCGGCGGCGCGCCTTGGACCGCCTTGGCGCCCTTGCTGTCGAAGGTGATCGAACCCTTCTGGGCGAGCTGCAGCATGACCGCCGCAAGCACGCGTTGTTTGCCGCCCGCAAGCCAGGCCAGCTCGTAGGAACCGAGCGAGGTGGCCGGCGCGCCGAGGCCCTTCTCGCGCATGAGCGACGACACCCACAGGTCCAGAGCGATCAGGCCCGCAACGACCAGGACGAGATAGCCGACGATGAACTGCGGCCCCTGGATCGAGCCCGGTTGCGATGAATCGAACACCGCGCACCCTGCAAGCAACAGGAGCGCGGGGACGCCGAGCAGCGTCGACTGAAACCGCGTTAGTGCACTTCGCGCGCGCCAGGCCAGGGTCGGCCGCGGGCGCGGCCAGACGTCCGCCGGCGCCGCCTCGCCCAACAGGCGTTCGTAGCTGTCGAGCGTGCGTAGATAGAGTACGCGATACCGATCGTCCTCGTCGCCGCCGCGGCTGGGGTCGTGGTGCAGCGGCTTGCCCAGCACCTCGGTGCAGAACTCGCCCCAGTAGCGCCGCGTCTCGGTCAGGTGCAGGTGCCAGACCTCGTCCACGTCGTGCGACGGACTGACCGTGTGGCCAGCGGCAACCGCAAGGATGACAAAGCGCCGGTACTCGGCGATAGCGCGCGCAGCGCGACGGGCGGACCAGCCGGTCTGTTTGCGCAGCCGCGCGGTGAAGTTGGTGGTTTCGTCGGGACGGTCGAACACATAGGCGTCTACGCGGGCGCGCAAGGCGCGGAGCTCAGGATTTGAAGCTTCCATGACGGCCCTCGATCTCGTTCGAGGCCGATTATTCCACGACTTGCGGCGTCAGGACAGATCGGAAACCGTTGTTACGCAACTCACGATCTGCCCCCGCTTTCGCGGGGATGAGCGGCTTATTTGGTGTTGTGCTTAAGCGTCCACGAACGCCTGCAGTGCATCCAGCAACGCCCGGTTCTGCGCCTCGGTCCCCACCGTAATCCGCAGACAGTCCGCCAGCCCATAGCCGCCGACCGGGCGCACGATCACGCCGCGCGCGTGCAGGAAGGCGTCGGCCTGGGGCGCGGTCTTGCTCGGGTTCGGAAAGCGCACGAGCACGAAGTTGCCGGCCGACGGAAACACCTCAAAGCCCATGCCGCGGATCGCCTGGGTCAGGCGCGGACGCCACTGACGCACCAGCTCGCGCGATTTTTCCTGGTGTTCGTCGTCGCTCGAACGCCGCGATGGCGGCTTCCTGCGCCGGGATGGCGTTGTTGAACGGCAAGCGGATGCGGTCGACCGCCGCGGCGATCGCCGGCGGCGCGTAGCCGAAGCCAACGCGCAGGCCCGCGAGGCCATGAATCTTGGAAAAGGTGCGCGTGACCACGAGGTTGGCCGAGCCGCGCGCGAGATCGAGCGCCGATTCCCAGTCGGGCTCGGTTACGTATTCGGCGTAGGCCTCGTCCACCACCAGCAGCACGTCTTGCGGCAGGCCCGCGTGCAGGCGGCGAATCTCTTCGCCGGAATTCCACGAGCCGGTGGGGTTGGCGGGATTGAGGAGATGAAGACGAGCTTGGTGCGCTCGTCGACCAGCTCGAGCATCGCGTCGACATTCACGCGCAGGCCGGGCTCGGGCGCGAGCTTTATCTCGGCCTGGTTGGCGCGCGCGCTGATGCGGTAAGCGAGGAAGCCGTACTGGCTCGTCACCATCACGTCGCCCGGCTCGAGATAGGACTGGTTCAACAGCGCGAAAATCTCATCCGAGCCGTTGCCGAAGATCAGGCGCTCGGGTTCGAGACGGAATTTCGCCGCCACCGCCTCGCGCAGTTTCGACGCGCGGCCGTCGGGGTAGATGTGCAGGCGCTCGACCGCGGCGAAATAGGCGTCCCGGGCCGCGGCGCTGCAGCCCAGCGGGTTCTCGTTCGACGACAGTTTGATCGGATCGGCCACGCCGTCGATCTTCGCCTTGCCGCCGACATAGGGCGCGATGTCGAGGATGCCGGGCTTGGGCTCGGGCGGGGCGGCCCGGGGCTTGGGCGCGAGGGAGTTGACGGTCATCACGAGCCTCCGGGGGAAAGGCGCCTCAAGCCGGGTATGGGCCACGCTTGTAGGGAACGCCACGGCCCCGATCACCCCGCTCATACGGCCGGGCGCGGAGCTGAGGCGCAGATCCTGTCGCTGGACATAGCCCGCCAGGGCGAACAGCTTCAACCCGCCGGCCGCGGCGATCCACCGGGCGGCAAAGCCCGCCCCGCCCAGCGCCGCTTCGATCTTCCGGGGCGGTGGCGGTCGCGTCGGTGACCCACAAAGTTTCGTCGACCCCGGTCGGCTCGACCACGACCTCGGCGATGGCGAGCGCATCCACGGCCGATTCGAATCAGGTCTCGGGCAAGAGTGCGAAGACCTGCAGCGTCGGTTCGACCAGCAGACGCCCCCACCAGGCCGTCTTGGCGTCGATCGCGAGCACGGCCGCACAGCCGGGTCCCTTGGCTCCGGCGACCGCCGCCTCGGGCGTGGCGCACGGCTGCAGCATGGCGTGAAAGCCGAACCGCCGTCGCGTGAGGTCGGCGACCTGGGCGGTGTCGGAGCCGCCCCATATCGCGATCACATCGAGGCCCGCCGTTCTCGCGTTCAGCGCACGCCAGGCGATCAGCGCGGTCTCGGACGCGTCGCCGAGCAAGGCGCGCGTGCGCACCGCGTCCGCGCCCGGCGCGAAGGAGGTCGCGGCGTGAGTATCGCGTCGCGCCGCGGACCACTCCTCCAGGGCGGCGACGAGGCGCGCGTCGGCGCCGGCATCGTCCTTGTCCGTCACGTCAAAGATCTTGGGCGCGGCGGCGAGGCGCTGGCCGGCGAAGCGCGTGTCCTTGCCGTCGAAGGTGACCACCACCTTGCTCTGGCTGGCGATACCGCGCAGCACCGAGCCGGCGAGACCCGAAGCGTTTTCCTGACCGATGCTGCTGGTCAGCGCCCGGTCGAGCACCTTGCCCGCACGCCTGAGATCGAGCGTCACGTCGCCGCTGAGGCGGCCGTCGGAACTGACGGTGAGCGCCGGTGACGACGCCTCGATTGCGGCGTCGCCCTGGACGAACTCCGCATGGCTGTCGGTGATGTCGCCGTCGGCGCGGGTCCAGGCGCCGACGGCCTTCGACCACGACGACGCGTGCGCGCGATCGAGATGTTCGAGCACGCCCTCCCAACGCGCCAGGAACGGCTGGTCGCCGATGATCGAGCCGAGCTGGCCGGAGGGGTTCGCCGTCGCGCCCTCGGCGACGACGATGAAGGCGCCCGCGCCGGCGTCGCCGGCCTTGGGCTCAAGATTGAAGTCGACGTACTGGGCCGAGGCGAGCGGGAACGGTTCGAGCGCCCGGTTGCGGGGTGAAGGTCGGCTGGCGCAGCTCGATGCGCAGGTCGGGCGGGAAGGTGTCCACACCGGAGACGCTGGCGCGGATGGCCTGGGCGTCGATCTTCACCGCGCCTTCGGTCTTGCCGCGGGTCCAGATCAACCCCTTGGGCGCGGCGATCACCCATTTGCCGAGCTGGAAGGTCTCGGCCTCGGCGGCGAGTTCGGGCGCGGTGACGCTGGCGCCGCCGGGCGCGTCGATGCGCACGTCGTCGAACTCGACAAAGGTGCGGAAGGGCCAGCCGGTCACGCTGCGCGTGCGCCAGGCGACGGTGTAGCCGGAACGGCCAAGCTGCTTCACCCGCGCGTCCACCCCCGTCTCGATCCTGTGGGCGACCACGAACCACCAGACGGTCCAGCCGGCCAGGGCCAGGAGCACCAAGGCAAAGGGCGCGAACAGGCCGAGGTAGCCGCCGCGCTTTTTGGAGGTTTTGTTCTCGCTCATACCCACGTTCTAGGCGGTTCCGGCGTCGGTTTGAAGGAAGACCCGCACCGCCTCCAGCGCCTCGACCAGGTCCACGCGCTGAATCTCCACCCCCGGCGGCAGGCTGGCGAACAGGCGGGTGGGGCGGCGGCGTCCAGCAAAACGAAGACGCCGCGGTCGTCGGCGCGGCGGATCAGGCGGCCGAACGCCTGGGCGATGCGGGCGCGCGCCACCGCGTCGTCATAGGCCTTGCCACCGAAGCGCGCGCGCCGCGCCTTGTGCAACAGGTCGGGCCTGGGCCACGGCACGCGATCGAAGGCGATCAGGCGCAGCGCCGTCCCCGGCACGTCGATGCCGTCGCGCACCGCGTCGGTGCCGAGCAGGCAGGAATGCTCCTCGGCGCGAAACACATCGACCAGGGCGCCGACCTCGAGCGGGTCCACATGCTGGGCGTAGAGCGACAGGCCCTTTTGCGCGAGCGGCTGGGCCGACAACTCATAGACCGCGCGCATCGGCGGATCGCGGTGAACAGGCCGAGCGCACCGCCGCCGGACGCCAGGAACAGTTCACGCATGGCGGCGGCGATCTGGCGCGCGTCGTCGCGCGCGACGTCGGTGACCACAAACACCCGCGCCTGGGACGCATAGTCGAACGGCGACTCCGCCGCGTCAACTTCGGCCGTCGGCAGGCGCGCCACGCCGGTCTTCAACCGCGCCAGCTCGAATGGATCCTCCATCGCGGGATCGGTCAGGGTCGCGCTGGTGATCAACACACCGTGCGCCGGCGCGATCACCGCCGCTTCCAGCGGAATGGTCGGATCGACCCAGTGACGGCGCAGCGCTGCGTCCACCACCCGGCCGAACATCATCTCCGCCGAGATCCAGTCGACGAAATCGGGATCGTCCTCGACGCCTTCCTCGGCAAGCCCCTGCAGCATCGAACGCCAGGCCGGCAGCGTCATGCGCGCGCGACGGTCGAGACCGCGCAGAGCCCCTTCAATGCGCGCGCGTTCCCCGCTCTCGAGTGTTTCCGCCTCGTCGTCGAGCAAGTCCTCCAACGCGCGCGCCAGCGCCAGCAACGGCGCCTCGATGGCGGCCAGGGCGCGCGCCGCGAGGGGAGCCGCGGCGAGCAGGTTGGGCGTCACCGGCCGCGCGGAACACTCCATGCCCAGGTCTCCGAATTTCGCGTCGGCGCGGGCGCGCACCTGGTCGAGCGCGGCGGCAAGAAACGTCTCGATCGGACCGATCGGATTGATCTCGCCCGACGGCGGCGCGATGCGGCCGGACCAACCTTCGCCGGGCAATTGCGCCGCCGCGCGCAGCACGTCGAACAGCGCCTTGCGCGCGTCCTCGCGGTCGGCGACCAGATCGCTCAACCGCTGCTCCAACCCACGCCCGCGCCGGCCGCGTCCTTCCGGCCCGCGGATCCAGCGTCGCATCTCGGCGGCCTCCTGCCCCGACAGACAGGCGGAAAAGGCGTTGTCGGCGGCGTCGAACAGGTGATGGCCTTCGTCGAACACGATGCGCTTCAGCGCCGTCGTCTCGGAGTCCGCCTTCAACCCGCGCGCCGACCGCGCGCCGTCGAACGCAGCCTGGGTCAGCACCAGGGCGTGGTTGGCGATCACCAGGTCCGCCTTGCGCGAGGCACGGATCGCCTTTTCCACGAAACAGGTCTTGTAGTGCGCGCAGGCCGCGTGCACGCACTCGCCGCGCCGGTCGACCAGGTTCGCCGCCGACGCCTGGGCCGATGATCCGATGGAAAACAACGTCGGCAGCCAGGCGGGAAAATCCCCGCCGGTCATGTCGCCGTCCCGCGTCGCCGAAACCCAGCGCGCGGCCAGCGCGACACCGACCGCGTCCGCGCTTCCCAGCGCCGACGCCTGCACCATGTCCTGGAAGTTCAGCAGGCAGAGGTAGTTCTCCCGCCCCTTGCGCACCACCGCCTTCTTGGCGCGCACCGCGGGATCGGGATAGACGGCAGCGCTCTCGCGATCGATCTGGCGCTGCAGCGCGCGGGTATAGGTCGAGATCCACACCGACGGCCCGTTCTTCTCCGCCCACAGCGACGCGGGCGCCAGATACCCCAGCGTCTTGCCCACGCCGGTGCCCGCCTCGGCCAGCATCGCGTTCGGCTCGCCTTCCTTGTTGCGCGCCTGGAAGGCGTGGGTGACCTCCGCCGCAAACTCCGCCTGGGACGGCCGCGCCTCGTCGAGCCCCGCGCGCGTCAGCAATTCCGCCAGCCGCGCCCGCGCCGCCTCCGCATCGATCGGCTGCGAACCCGGTTCGCCCGCCGGCGCCTGATCCTCCCATTCGCCGAGCCGCGTCCACACGTCGAGCCCCGAACCGCGATGCTTGCGCTCACGCACCGGCTGTGAGCGCAGCGCCGCCAGCACCCGCGGCGCCCAACTCCACCCCGCGCGCCCGAGCGTCTCGGCCACCTGCAGCGCTTCTTCGCGCGTCGGAACCGGCGACGCCGCAACCTCGTCCAGCAACACCCGACACGCCTGCCGCAACGCCAACGCCTGCGCCTCCGCCCCCGACGGCTCCGGAAACCCGAGCGCCAACGCCAACCCCGCCGCCGACGGCGCACAAAACCGCGCCGGCCGCACAAAGGCGTAGAGCTCCAGCGCATCCAGCAACGCCGCCGACCGCGGCGGCGGTGAAAACCCAAGTCTACGCGCCGTCAGCCCCGCATGAGCCACGATCAGCGGCCCCTCCTCAAACACCCTCGCCGCCTGCGACCGCGGCAGCGCCCGCGCGCCGGTCTCGTCGGCCACAGCCCCCGCGCCAGGTGGCACCGCGAGCGCAGGCGGGAGCGCGCCGGGCGGAACGGGGTCTGCCTCGGGGGTGGGGTGGAAGGATTCGGGGTCGAAGGGAGTCACCCGTCTGAGATAGCGCGCCCTGGGGTGAAACGGAACGGGAACATGCTATAGGCCGCAGGTGTCCTCCGCCCAGCCTCAGCTCGACCTGGTTTCCGGCCCTGCCCAGCTCCCGCCCCGGTTCGAGGCGTGGTTTGCCTCGCGTGGGTGGACGCCCCGGCGGCATCAGTTGGAGATGGTGGAGAAGGCGCGCCAGGGGCGGCACGCGTTGCTGATTGCGCCCACCGGGGGCGGTAAGACCCTGGGCGGGTTCCTGCCGTCGCTGATTGAGCTGGCGGAGCGGCCGGCGCCGAACCGCAGGCCGGGGGTGCACACCCTCTACATCTCGCCGTTGAAGGCGCTGGCGGTGGATGTGGAGCGGAACCTGAACACGCCGGTGGCGGAGATGGGGTTAAACGTGCGGGTCGAGACGCGCACGGGGGACACGCCGGTCTCCAAGCGGCAGCGGCAGAAGGTCAATCCGCCGGACATTCTGTTGACCACGCCGGAACAGCTGGCGCTGTTTTGTGCGTGGGAGGGAGCGCGCGACTGGTTCTCCGACCTGTCGACCGTGGTGTTGGATGAGATCCATGCCTTGCACGGGTCCAAGCGTGGCGACCTGTTGAACCTGGGGCTCGCGCGGTTGCAGCAATTTGCGCCGCGGCTGCGTCGCACGGGACTGTCGGCGACGGTGAACGATCCGGACATGCTGCGCCGGTGGCTGGCGCCGCAGCCGGGGACGGCGGACCTGGTGCTGGGCGATCCCGGCGCCGTGCCCGTGGTCGAGGTGCTGGCCTCGGGCGGCACGCCGTGGAGCGGATGGACCGCCAAACACGCCATCGGCGACGTCTATCAGATTATCAAACAAGCCAAGACCGCCCTGGTGTTCGTCAACACCCGCTTCCAGGCCGAGATGGCCTTTCAGATGCTGTGGGAGATCAACGAGGACGGCCTGCCGATCGCTTTGCACCACGGCTCGCTGGCGCCGGAACAGCGGCGCCGGGTCGAGGCCGCCATGACGCGCGGGGAGTTGCGCGCGGTGGTGTGCACCTCGACGCTGGACCTCGGCATCGACTGGGGCGCGGTGGACCTGGTCATCCAGCTCGCGGCGCCCAAGGGGTCGGCGCGCCTGATCCAACGCATCGGCCGCGCCAACCACAGGCTCGACGAACCGTCGCGCGCGGTGCTGGTGCCCGCGCACCGATTCGAAGTGCTGGAGTGCGAGGCGGCGAAAGAAGCCGTCGCTGACAACGACCTCGACGGCGATGCGGAGCGTACGGGCGCGCAGGATATTCTGGCGCAACACGTCATGGGCTGCGCCTGCGGCGAACCGTTCCAGGCCGACGACCTCTACGCTGAAATCCGCACCAGCGGCCCCTATCGCGACCTGCTGCGCGAAGACTTCGACCGGGTGCTCGATTTCGTGTCGACCGGCGGCTATGCGCTGAAAACCTACGACCGCTTTCGCCGCATCGTCGAGGATCGCGACGGTCGTTGGCGCGTGCGCAACGGCCAGTTCGCCCAGCGCCACCGGCTGAACGTGGGCGCCATCGTCGACATTCCAATGCTCTCGATCCGGGTGACCAGCGGCAAGGGCCGCGGCTTCGGGCGCAAGATCGGCGAGATGGAGGAGGGCTTCATCGAACAACTGACCCAAGGCGACACCTTCATCTTCGCGGGCCAGATCTGGCGGTTCGAGTTCGGTGGACGGGCTCGACGCCTATGTCACCCGGGCGCCGGCCAATTCCGATCCGCGGGTGCCGAGCTGGGGCGGGTCGAAGTTCGCCCTGTCGACCTATCTGGCCAAGCGCGTGCGCCGGATGATCGCCGACGAGAGCGCGTGGAAGCGCCTGCCCTACGATGTGAACGAATGGCTGGAGATCCAGTCGCGCCGCTCGCACATTCCGCACGAGAACGAAATGCTGGTGGAGACCTTCCGCCGGGGTTCGCGCCACTACCTCGTCTGCTATCCGTTCGACGGGCGGATCAGCCACGGGACGCTGTGTCAGTTGCTGGCGCGCCGGCTGGAGCGGTTGAACAAGCACCCGCTCGGTTTCGTCGCCAACGACTATGCCCTGGCGCTGTGGGCCATGCGGCCGCTGGGCGATCTCGACTTCGACCAGTTGTTCCAGGAAGACATGCTGGGTGACGACCTGGAAGCGTGGCTCGAGGAGAGCGTGATGATGAAGCGCGCCTTTCGCCAGTGCGCGGAGTTGTCGGGCCTGATCGAACGGCGATTTCCCGGTGAGGAGAAGTCCGGGCGCCAGATCACCTTTTCCACCGACCTGATCTACGACGTACTGCGCCGGCATCAGCCGGACCATTTGCTGCTGCGCTGCGCGCGCGCCGATGCGGCGTCGGGGCAGCTGGACGTGGCGCGGCTGGCGCGCTTGCTTCAGCGCATCAAGGGCCGCATCACGCCGGTGGCCCTGCCCCGCGTCTCGCCGTTCGCGGTGCCGGTGCTGCTGGAGATCGGCCGCGAGCCGGTATTCGGGGCGGCGCATGAGGCCATACTGGAAGAGAACGCCGAGGAGCTGATCGCCGAGGCGCTGGAGGAAGACGTTTGAGCGAAGCCGCCACCCTGTTTCCGCCGCCCGCCTTCCGCCGCGCCTCCTGCGGTGGGCTGGTGATGCGCGTGGCGGGGGTGGAGGCTGTGCTCTGCGCGTCGGGCGCGCTGTGGCTGGCGGGGAGCCGCGTGCTGATTGCGGCGGACCTGCACCTGGAGAAGGGCTCGTCCTACGCCGCGCGCGG
The DNA here is from genome assembly GCA_963838235.1 of uncultured Pseudomonadota bacterium. Taxonomy (GTDB): domain Bacteria; phylum Pseudomonadota; class Alphaproteobacteria; order Caulobacterales; family Caulobacteraceae; genus JAFECT01. The sequence continues at coordinate 1,053,499 of CAWIQJ010000006.1, read as the reverse complement.
CCAGCTGCTGCCGCCCTACGATACGCGCGACACGCTCGGACGACTTGAGGCGGAGGTCGAACGGCGCAAGCCCTTAACGACGGTGCTGCTGGGCGACAGCTTCCACGACGGCAAGGCGGAAGGGCGCCTGCACGAGAGCGACATTGCGCGCATCGAGGCGCTGGCGGCGCGCACGGCGCTGGTCTGGGTGGTCGGCAACCACGACGCGGACGGTCCACGCTTTCTGCCCGGCGAAGTGCGCGACACCCTGAACATCGACGGCCTCAACCTGGTGCACGAGCCGTCGCCGCGCCCGGTGCGCGGAGAACTCGCGGGCCATTTGCATCCGGCGTCGAAGGTGCGCGGCCATGCGCGCGCGGTGCGGGCGCGCTGTTTCCTCACCGACGGCGAACGGATGATCCTGCCGGCCTTCGGCGCCTATGCCGGCGGCCTGAACGTGCGCGACCCGGCGTTCGCGGGCCTGTTCTCCGGCGCGCCGGTCGCCTGCGCGCTCGGCCGCGGGCGGGTGCATGCGCTGAACTGGGCCAGGCTGGTCGGGGACTAGCCGAAACTCCACAGTCCGCGCCGGCCCCTTGACGCCCACCGCGCGCTCTGTATATAACCAATATGTTATATAACTGATCGGTGATATAGCGCCATGCCGGACCCGCTCACCGCGACCTTTGCGGCCCTCGCCGACCCCACCCGGCGCGCCATTCTCGCGCGGCTGATGCAGGGGGAAACCTCGGTGATGGAGCTCGCCGCGCCGTTCGACATCAGCCAGCCCGCCGTCTCGAAACATCTGAAGGTTCTGGAGGGCGCCGGTCTCGTCGCGCGCGGACGCAGCGCGCAATGGCGGCCCTGCCGCCTGGAGGCGTCGCCGTTGAAGGAGGTGGCGGACTGGGTCGAGGACTATCGCGACTTCTGGATGGGGACGCTCGACCGCCTCGACGACTATCTGCAGACCATGAAGCGGGAGAAGGCGCGTGGGCGGCCAACCAAGAAATCCCGGTGACGGCGACCTGACCGTCAGCGACCGCGAGGTCGTCCTTACCCGCATCCTCGATGCGCCGCGCGAGCTGATCTGGGAGGCGTGGAGCGATCCCGTGCGCCTGGCGAAATGGTGGGGCCCGTCCGGATTCTCCATCACCATCTACAAGATGGACCTGCGCCCCGGCGGCGTCTGGGAAAGCGTCATGCACGGCCCGGACGGAACCGACTATGCGAACAACTGTGTGTTCGTCGAGGTCGTGCGGCCCGAGCGCATCGTTTACCGACTGCTCGGCGGCGGCCGATTGGAAGACCGGGACATTCAGGCGGAGTCCAGCTGGATCTTCGAGGCCCGCGGTGAGCAGACGAAACTCACCCTGCGCATGCTGTTCCCGACGCGCGAAGCCCGCGACCGCGCGGCCGCGATCTACAAGGTCACCGAGGGTGGAAACGAGACCATCGACCGGCTCGCCCGGTATCTGTCGAACACATAGGGAAGACGCCCATGAAATTCTCCGCAATGCACTACACCCTCGGCGCGGCGCTGCTGATCGCAGCGCTCGGCGACGGGCCGGCGCTCGCTCAGGACGCGCCAGCGCCCTACCCGAAGCTGGCGCCGATCGAGCAGTACCTGATGGATCGCGACGCTGAGATCGCGCTGGCGCGCAGCGCGGCGCCGGCCTCAATCTCCAAGGATGCGACGGTTCTGGTGCTCGGACGACGCGGCTACGAGGCGGCGGCCACGGGAACCAATGGCTTCGTCTGCATGGTGGCGCGCGGATGGGTAGGCGCGTTAGACTGGCCCGAAGCCTTCAATCCCAAGACCCGCGGCGCAGAGTGCCTCAATCCGCAGGCGGCGCGCTCGATCGTGCCGCTCGCCGAGATACGCACGGAAATGTTCTTCGCCGGCCGCTCCCGATCGGAGATCATCGCCCGGATCAAGGACGCCCTGCGTCAGGGCGAATCGCCTGCACTCGAGCCGGGCGCCATGAGCTATATGATGGGCAGGAACTCGTACCTGACCGACCAGGGCAACCACAACATGCCGCACGTGATGTTCTACGTCCCGCTTGCGGACGACGCTGCTTGGGGCGCGAAGATGGCCGGCTCACCGGTTGGATCGGGGCCCTACTGGTCCTTCTATGACCGGAAGGATGGCGACTTCGCGGGTCTGCCGACCATCCACGTCTTCACCGTCATGGTCGGCCAATGGTCGGACGGTACGCCCGCATCCGCGCACGACCACCACATGTGAGAGCGGTCCTGACGCCACACTCTCGCCGCGTATGCGGCGACGCTGGTCAATCGACGGCCGCAAAGTCATGGTCAGGCCTGAGACGCGGAGACGCAGCCAGGGACGGGCGGGCGGATGCAGGCGGGCGCAACGGCGGGCTGGGAGATGGCGCGGATCGTGTGGCGGCGCAACCGCCGGTGCGGGCTGGCCTTCGGCGTCGCGCTCGGCGTCAATGCGCTGGCGGTCCTGGGATTCGTGGTCTCGATCCAGACGGGGGTTCAGCACGAGGGGCGCGCCATCACCGTGATGATCGTCCAACCGTTCGTGTTCAATCGCGTCAAACCGAGCGAATACAAGCCGGAACAACGCGCCGCGCAAACGGCGCGCGTGCACGCGGCGCCGCCGACACCCGCGCCGAAGCCCTTGCCCGCGCCTCTGCCGCCATCACCGCTGCCGAAGCCGCAACCCACGCCGGCGGCGCCCGGCAGGTGGACGCCGACGCCGGACCTGCACAGCCGTCTCGACGATCAGCCGAGCGCGCAGCGCTATCTGCGCGCGGGCGCCGCCTGCGCCAAGGGAGAACTGTGGAAGCTGTCGCAGGAAGACAAGGACAGGTGTCTCGCTCGCTGGGCCCGCGTGATGCCGAAGGATGAAGACGGGATGCACCGCCACCCGTCGCCGAACGATCCCGGCGGTGAGTTCGCACGCGCGGTTGCCGCTCAACAGGAGCAAGAGCGGCCGATGCAGAGCGCGCCGCTTGGCCAATGCGACATCGACGTGCAGGGCTCGAACCTGCATCGGGTCTGTCACTCGGACGACAAGGAATCTTGGTTCAACGCCTCGAGGGCCAGCCGCACTAAGTCGCTCTCTCCTCCCTCAAGGGAGGAGAGAGTTCTACTGCGCTGCGGCGGCGTCCGGTTCGGCGGCCTGGTCCGGGGCTTTGAACGCCGCGGCGTCGCGTTCGGCGGTGGTGCGGTCGTCGTCGCTGAGCGAGCTGCGCAGGCGCGCGGCGCTGGTGCGCGAGGTTTCGTCGCCGGCGCGGCCGGCGATCAGGTACCATTTGTAGGCGGCCGCCAGGTCGCGCTTCAGGCCAAGGCCGCGCTCGTACAGCAGGGCGAGATTGTATTCGCCGTCGACAAGGCCGAGTTCGGCGGATTTCTTCAGCCAGTTGGCGCCTTCGGTCTCGTCCTTCGGGCCGCCCGTGCCATCGTAGTAGAACATGCCGAGGTTGAACATCGCCCTGCGGTCGCCGCCCAGGGCCGCGCGTTCGGTCCAGCGCCGCGCCTCGGTCGGATCCTTGGCCACGCCCGACGCGCCGTTGGTGTAGAGCGAGGCGAGATAGAACTGCGCCGGCGCATAGCCGAGGTTGGCCGCGCGGCTGAGCTCGGTCACGCCCTGAGGCGCGCCGTCCTCGATGTGCGACTGCGCCGACTGATAGAGCGCCTTGGCTTCGCCCTGGTCGCCGGCGTTGGCCGAACCGGTCGGCGTCAGCGCGACGGCCGCGATCGGGGCGTCCTTGTCGGCGCCGTTGAACAAATCGCCGGCCAGCACCTTCAGGCCGCCGGGTTTGCCCTGCGTTGCGTGGTCGCCAATCAACATCCACGAGCCCACCACGCCCGCCGCCAGCACCATCGCGACGCCCGACGCCGCCAGCGCGGTCTTCACGGTCGAGCCTTCGCGGCGGCTTTCTTTTTCGACGCGTTCGTTCAGCTTGGTCTTGCCGCGGATCGCCGCGAACAGGGCGCCGCCGGTGTCGGCCGAGTTGCGCACGCCGAGCCGGGCGGCCGCGCGGGCCGCTTCGATGGCCTCGCGCGTGGAGACGGCCGGCTTGGCCCGCATCTCTTGCGCGGTCATGAACTCGGTGTCGGCGGAGAATTCGTCGAAGCCCGCGGCGGCCGGCGGCGGCGAGAAGGCGGCGTGCGCCGAGGGCTCGTGCGGCGGCTCGAAATAGTCCTCGAACACCGGATCGGGCGCAGCGGCGGCCGCTTCGGACGCGTGCACAGGCGTCTGAGGCTGCGGGAATGCCGCGAACGCGGGTTCGGGTTCGAAGATCGAGTCCGTCTCGGGCTCTTCGAAGATCGCGGAGTCTTCGTGCGGGAATGCCGGGAAGGCAGGCGCGGTCGGCTCGCGCACAGGTTCGTCGCGCAACACCAGCGGCTCCGGCGCGGTCGGGCGAACCTCGCGGGTCAGGCTGCGGTCGATGGTCTCGCGCGCTTCGGCGAGCAGACGCGCGGTGCGTTCCTCGCTCTGGCGGATGCGGTCGCCGAGTTCGCTGGACGCGCGTTCGTAACGGGCCTCGAGCTTGTCGGCGACGCGGCCGATGCGCTCGCCCACGTCGTCAGCGCTCAGCGTGTTCTTGCGTTCGGAGTGGGCGATGCGTTCGCTCAGCCGCTCGGAGATGCGCGCGATCTCGCCGCCGAGTTTCTCCAGGGCCTGCACCTGCTGGTCATCGGTTTTGCGCAGGCGGTCTTCCACCGCGTGGGCGACCCGCGCCATATCGGCGCCGACGCGTTCGACAGCGGTGGAGCTCGACCGCTCCACCCCGGTCATGCGGCGGTTCAGGTTCTGAGCGATCCGCAACACCTCGTGCCCCATGCGTTCGATGGCCTGGGCCGAGCGTTGCTCGGCCGCCTGCACATGCGTGGTCAGTTCGGCAATGCCGCGGTCGACCTGGTCGAAGCGCCCGTCGGCGGCGGCGTCGAAGCGGCGCACCAGTTCCGAGCGCGCTTCCTCCACGCGCTGGGACAGGTCCGCGGCGAGTTTCTCGAAGCGGGTCTCGCGATCGGTGTCGAGGCGGGTTTCGGCGCCGCGCAGACGGTCGTCGAGGTGCGAAAGCGAGCTCTCCAGCGTGCGGATGGCGCCCGACGTGCGCGCCTCCGCCTGCTCCAGCCGCTCGGCGACGCGGGCGACGACGCCCTCGACCAGGATCTGTGGATCGGGGGCGGCGGGGTGCGCCTCGATGTGGTCGATGCGGCGCGCAAGGCCGAACATGTCTTCGCGCGTGCCTTCGACGGCGACGCGGTTGCGCGTGTCGGCTTCCAGCACCTGGCCGGCGATCTTGCCGAGCGCGCCTTCCAGCGCGCGCATGGCCTCGACCGAACGCGGCGACGCGGCTTCGTGTTCGAGTTCGCGCAGACGGTCGAGCACGCGGCCCTGATTGTCGCGCAGGTCTCCGGCGACGTGTTCGAGGCGTTCGGCGGTGGCGTAGGTGTCGCGCTCGTTGGTTTCGAGTCGCGCGAGCAGACCCGAGACGGCCTGGTCGACGCCGCCGATGGCCAGGGTGGTGCGGTTCTCCGCGGTCTCGAGCCGCGCGCTCAGCTGTTCGATGGCCTCGCTGACGCGCGCGAGCTGTTCGTCTTCGTCCTGGTTGGCGGCGGCGCGACCATGGCTACGATCGCGGCCATGGTCGCGATGGGCGTCGCGCGCGGGCTCGTCGGTGTAGGCGTCTTCGAGACGGCGCAGGCGGCCGCGGCGGTCGGGCCCCTTGTAGGGGGGCGCGGCCTTGCGGCCGAAGGGGACGACGGCGTCATCCGCGTCGCCCTCGATGATCATCTGGTTGAGCCATTCGCCGAGGGTCATGCCGGAGCGGCGGGCCAGATCCTTGGCGATCTCGCGCGCCTTGGGATCGATGCCCTTAACGCTCCAGGGCGCCCCCGCACTCATGCGAATCCTCTCCGAGCCAACCTTGGGACGCTACCTGTCCAGGGGTGGGGTGTAAACGAAGCGTTAACCCCAAGATGTGGGGTCCGGCCAATATCCTGTGGAGGACGCCAGCCCGAGGCCAGGGTAGGGGCAAACAGGGTTAATCGGCTCTTAATCTCGCCCCTCCGACCCCGGGGGAATTGAGCCCGCGGGCGATCCGCCGCAGCTATTCCGCCGCGTCCGCACTTTGGGCCGGGGAGGGCTCGGGTTTCGGGGCCGGCGCCGGCAGAAGCGCGGCAGGCTCGGCCTTCTTGCGCCGCAGGCCCGCGACCCCGCCCGAGGACAGCAGACCCACGTCGGCCATCAGGATCGGCAGCGCCCATTTGTGCGGGGCCGCGATATAGCGCGGCAGCCAGACCGGGTCGTACTTGTCCTTGTACCGGCGCACGCCCTGGAAATTGTAGAACTCCTCGCCCTTATCGAAGACGTAGCGGCCGAGCCGCGACATGAGCGGCGCCAGCGGCCGGTCGGTCAGGCCGGCCAGGGGCGCGACCCCGAACTCGAAGGCCGAAAACCCCTCCGCCTGGCCCCAGAGCAGCAGCTCCACGAACAGGAAATCCATCACGTTCTTGGGCGCGTCGTCGGCGTAGCGCATCAGGTCCATGGAGAAGGACGTCTTCTCTGGCGTCAGCCACAGGTTGGCGAAGGCCACCAGCTTGCCCTGCTGGCGCACGCAGACGCAGCAGAACTCTTCCAGATAGCGCGGCACGAACCCGCCCAGCGAAAAGCCCTTCTCGCCCCCGGGCTGGCCCGCGAGCCAGTTGTCCGAGACGCGCTGCAGCTCGGGCAGGATGTCGCGCACGTGCTCGGGCGTCGACACCTCGAAGCTCGCCCCGCCCTCCTTCACCTTGCGCCAGTTACGGCGCAGGACTTCGCGACGACCGCCGGCGATGGAGAAGTCGACCAGGGGCACGGCGGCGAACTCGCCGATCTTCTGGATGTTGAAGCCCATCTCCACCAGCTCAGTGAGATAGTCGGGCCCGATGTTGTAGATACCCGGCCGCGCCGCGTGGGCGTCGGCAAGTTCGCGGAAACGCCACAGCAGGTCCTGGCGCTCGGCGCGCTTGCCCACCGGCGCGCCCATGCAGATCCAGGAGCGGCCGCGCACGCCGAACATCAGGAAGGTCTCGCCGCTCTCGGAGAACAGGAAACGCTTGTCGCCCAGGAGCGCGAGGTTGGCCTCGGGCGAACAGTCCTCGGCGTTGGCGAGGATCTGGCGCACGCGCGCGAAGTCGGGATCGGTCTCGCCGATCACCGGCGGCGTGGCCGCGGTCGAGAACAGCCGCCAGACCCCGAAGGCCAGCAGCAGGACGCCCGCCCCCATGGCGGCGCGCAGGGCGCGGCTGGCGTCATTGTCGGCCAGCAGTTTCCAGAAGAACTCGTCGGCGAAGTCGACGTTGCGGAAGGCCCAGACCATCAGGGTGGCCGAGCCGCCGAGCACGGCAAGCGCGGATAGAATCCACCCCGGCGTGATCTCCATCTTCGACAGAGCCGCGTGGCGCGTGAAGGCGGCGCGCTGGGAATAGAGCACCGCGATCAGCAGCGCCAAGGCCACCGTCTCTTCCCAGTTCAGGCCCTTGATGAGCGCGAGCACGGCCGCAAGGGCGGACGCAACGACCGACGTGGTCCACGCCGCATCGAGCCGTTCCTTCAGGCCCCAGGCCACCAACAGCAGCACCAGGCCCAGCAGGCTCGAAACGAAGTGCGAGAGGTTCACCAGCTCAGGCGGAATATGATCGACGAGCCAGAGGAAGCGATCCTGATCGGACGGCGTGGCGCCCGAGATCAGCAGCATGATCCCCGCCGCCATAGTGAGAATGGCGCAGAGCTGCGGCGCGACGGTAGCCACGGCGGCTCGAAACTGGGGGAACGGAGAACGCATGCAGTCCTTGAACGGCGGGGGCCGCGCCGCCGTATATACGGCCTAAGCGCCCGGACGCGAAATTCTTCACCTGTCCAGGATCAGGCGAAGCACCACGCCAGCACCGCCTTCTGGGCGTGGATGCGGTTTTCCGCCTCGTCCCAGACCAGCGAGCGCGGGCCGTCGATCAGGTCATCGGTGACTTCCTCGCCGCGGTGCGCCGGCAAACAGTGCAGGAAAACCGCGTCGCGCGCGGCCAGGTCCATCAGGGCGTCGTCCACCTGATAGGGTTCAAAGACTTCGATGCGTTCGTCGTGGTCGACGTCGCCCATGGAGACCCAGGTGTCGGCGACGACGACATCGGCGTCTTTCACCGCCTGGTGCGGGTCTTCGATCAGTTCGATCCGGCCCTGCTCCTTCTGGGCGCGCGCCAGATCGTAGAGATCGGGATGGTAGAGCGGCGGACAGGCGATGTTCAGGCGATAGCCGAACTTGGGCGCCGCGTGGATGAAACTGGCGCAGACATTGTTGCCGTCGCCGACCCAGGCGATGGTCTTGCCCTCGAGCGGGCCGCGATGCTCCTCAATGGTCATCAGGTCGGCGAGGATCTGGCACGGGTGGCTCTTGTCGGTCAGGCCGTTGATCACCGGGATGGTCGCCGCCTGGGCGAAGCGCTCGACGTCCTCGTGGCGGTGGGCGCGGATCATCACCGCATCGACCATGCGCGACAGTACCCGCGCGGTATCCTCGACGCTCTCGCCGCGGCCGAGCTGCATCTCGCCGGCGTTGGTGATGATGGTGTCGCCGCCGAGCTGGCGCATCGCCGCGTCGAACGAAAAGCGCGTCCGCGTCGAGTTCTTCTCAAAGATCATCGCCAGCGTCCGCTCCCGCGCCGGCGCATCCGCATCGACAGACCCCTTCGGCTTGCCCGCGCGCGCCGCCTTGCGCCGCTTGGCGTCCTCGAGAATGCCCCGCAGCTCTTCGCTCGGGAGCTTCCACAGATCGATGAAATGGCGAGGTGCGGTCATATCTTTTAATTCCGCTCATCCCGGCGAATGCCGGGACCCAGATGACATAGCGCAGCGATAAGCTCGATCGTGCACAGCGACCGCCGCCCCAGACTCAGCGCCTTACGATCTGGGTCCCGGCATTCGCCGGGATGAGCGGAGAGAAAGGGGTTCACGCCGCGGCATTACTGCGCACCGCGTCACAGGTGGCCTCGAATTTTTCCATCGCCTCGCGCGCCTCGTCCAGGGTCAGGTTCAGCGGCGGCAGGATGCGCACGCAGTTGTCGCCGCCGCCGGCGACGAGCAGGTGCTGGTCGCGCGCCAGGGCCATGAACTCGCGGTTGTTGGGGATCAGCTTCACGCCGATCAGCAAGCCGCGGCCGCGCACGTCGACGATGATGTCGGGATAGCGTTGACGCAGGCCCTCGAGCTGCTGGTTGAAATAGCCGGCGATCTCGTTCACGTGCGCCAGGGTTTCCGGCTTGGAAATCTCGCCGAACGCCGCCAGCCCCACCGCCATCGCCAGCGGATTGCCGCCGAAGGTCGAGCCGTGCGCGCCCACGGTCATGCCCTTGGCCGCGTCGCTGGTGGCCAGGCACGCGCCCACCGGGAAGCCGCAACCCAGCGCCTTGGCGATCGCCATCACGTCGGGCGTGATCCCCGCCCACTCGTGGGCGAACAGCTTGCCCGAACGGCCCATGCCGCACTGCACTTCGTCGAGGATCAACAGCGCGCCGTGCTCGTCGCACAGGCGGCGGATCTCACGCATATATTCGTCGCTGGCGGAACGCGCACCGCCCTCGCCCTGCACCGGCTCGATGATCACCGCGCAGGTTTGCGACCCCATCGCCGCCTTCAGCGCATCCACATCGCCGAACGCGATCTGCTTGTAACCCGGCAGGCGCGGTCCGAAGCCGTCGAGGTAGCTCGGATTGCCCGAGGCGTTCACCGCCGCGTAGCTGCGGCCGTGGAAGGAGCCTTCGAAGCCGATGATCTCGATCTTGTCCGGCTTGCCGTTCGCTGATTGGTACTTGCGCGCCAGCTTCAGGGCGCACTCGATCGCCTCGGTGCCGGAGTTGGTAAAGAACACCACGTCGGCGAAGGTCTTGGCGCACAGCTGGTCGGCCAGCGCTTCCTGGCCCGGAATCTGGAAGATGTTGGAGACGTGCCAGAGCTTATTGCCCTGTTTCTCCAGCGCCTCGACCAGCACCGGATGGCAGTGGCCCAGGCCGTCGGTGGAGATGCCGGCCACGCAGTCGAGGTAGGCCTCGCCGGTGGTGGACCAGATCCGGGCGCCCTTGCCGTGGTCGAAGGCCAGCGGCGCGCGGTTATAAACCGCCATCAGGTGCGACTGGGCTTGCTCCGACACGACATCCTCCGAAATGCGAACGTCCCCGGCGCGGGGGCGACGGGGACTGAAGGCGGGCTTTTTCGTCCTCCGACGGCGCTGAGTCAATCGAGCGCGGTCAGGTCTTCAGACGCCAGCCGCGGCGGAAGGCTACCCAGCAGGCGAAGGCGAGCACCAGGATCAGAACCGACGTGGTGATCACGCCCACCAGGATCGAGCCTTCGTGCTGACCGATGAAGCCGTAGCGGAAACCGTCGATCAGATAGAAGAACGGGTTCCACCGGCTCACCGCGCGGAAGAACGGCGGCAGCCGGTCGACCATATAGAAGGTGCCCGACAGGAAGGTCATCGGCATGACGATGAAGTTGGTCACCGCCGCCAGTTGATCGAACTTCTCCGACCACAGGCCGGTCAACACCCCGATCATGCCCATGATCAGCGACGCGCCCACGCCGAAGAAGACGATCGCCCAGACCTGGCCGATGTCGAAATGGCTGAAGTGCGAGAACGGCAAGACCGCGATCGCCGCGACCAGGCCCACCACCACGCCGCGGGTGGCCGCGCCAAGGCCGAAGCCCAGCATCAGCTCGAGCGGCGATAGCGGGGGCGTCAGGAAATCCGGCGCCGTTCCCATGATCTTGGCCTGGATCAGGGACGAGGAGGCGTTGGCGAAGGCGTTGTTCAGGATCGACATCATGATCAGGCCGGGGCCGACGAACTCGCCGAAGGGCACCCCCTCCATCATCCGCTTGGCCCCGCCGACGGCGACCACGAAGATCATCATATAGAGCAGGGCGGTGACCACCGGGGCGGCCACGGTCTGGGTGCCGACCTTCCAGAACCGGCGCACCTCACGCAGGTAGAGGGTCCACAGCCCGGTCCAGTTCACGGACGCATAGTTGCGCGGCTGCGGCGGCGCGACCGCGGCTTGGGACGCCTTGGACATCACGTTCATGGCCCTGAAATGCGCCCGAGACGGGCCGGAGCGCAACGGCCCGCCCAGGCCAAAAAGCTGCGCCGTATAGGCCGAGTTGGTGACGCCAGATATGGAAGCTGTGGAAATCGGGCCCACCACATATTGCGTCTCTTAACCATCCGTTTACGATTAGTAGCGGCGGATAGGGATACGGGTATCCGCGGACACAAGATGTTGGGGTCGGGTCGCACCGGCCTCTGGCAAGTGACGGGAGGCGCGCCGATGGGTTGGACGGACGAACGGGTCACGACGTTGAAGAAGCTCTGGCTCGAAGGCCTTTCGGCCAGCCAGATCGCCAAACAGCTGGGCGGCGTCACCCGCAATGCGGTGATCGGCAAGGTCCACCGCCTCGGCCTCTCCGGCCGCGCCGCGCCCTCACAGCCCTCGCGCCCGGTGTTCCGCCCGGCCCGCCCGCGGCCCCAGGCCCCCGCGCCCATCCGCCGCGAGCCGATGCAACGGGCCGCGCCCACCCAGCCTTCACCGGTGCTCGACCTGCCGGGCACGGCCACGGTGCTGACGCTCGGCGCCCACATGTGCAAGTGGCCTATCGGCGACCCGTCCACCGACGAGTTCAGCTTCTGCGGCCGGGTGGCCGGCAACGAAGGCCCCTACTGCATCGAGCACGCCCGGGTCGCCTACCAGCCGCCGCAAAAGAAAAAGGGCAACGACCTCGCCCGGGCCCTGCGCCGGTACATCTGAGCCGATTTCAGTTTTGAGCGATTGCGCCCCCGGGGTCACCTCGGGGGCGTTTTTGCGTCAGTTCACCACCGCCCGCGCCCCTGGCAGGTCGAGCGAGAACGCCGGGATCTGTGCGTCGAAGGGTTCGCCGCCTTCGACCTCCATCCGGTAGGCGCCGCGCATCCAGCCCGACGAGGTCGGCAGCGGGCAGCCCGAGGTGTAGCTGTGCACCGCACCGGGCTTCAGCACCGGCTGTTCGCCGACAATGCCCGGGCCCTCGACCTCCTCGACCCGGCCCTGGGCGTCGGTGATGACCCAGTGGCGCGCGACGAGGTGCACGGTCTGTTCGGACTTGTTCTCGATGCGCACCATATAGGCCCAGACGTAGCGGGCCGGCGGATCGGAATGTTCGGGGATATAGCTGGTCACCACCTGCACGTTCACGCCGCGGGTCTCGGCCTCGTAGGTCGTGGGGTCGGTGGGATCCATAGACTCCAACGGTTAGAACGGGTCGCGAGCGGAAAACCGCCTCACGCTTTTCCTCGACCCGCTCCAGAGTCAAAGCGCTCGGCTTCGCCGTCAAGTCATTGCCTCCCAGGGGTTGTCGTGGCGGCTGCGTCCGGCTTAGGTCGCCCGTAATGAGCGAGATTCTGCACCACGCCCCCGGCATCCTGCCCTGCCAGTCCCTCGAGGAACTGGTCGCCGAAGAGGCGATCACCTCGGCCACGACACTCGACCGTGACCAGATTCAGCCGGCCAGCCTGGACCTGCGGCTCGGCGCGCGGTGCTGGCGCGTGCGCGCCTCCTTCCTGCCGGGCGTGCGCCGGGTGATGGAGCGCATGCCCGACGTGATCATGCACGAACTCGACCTGACCCGCGGCGCGGTGCTGGAGAAGGGCTGTGTCTATATCGCCGAGCTGCAGGAGCGGCTGGCCCTGCCGTCCGGCGTCTGCGCGCGCGCCAATCCGAAGAGCTCGACCGGACGGGTGGACGTGTTCGTGCGCCTGCTCACCGACCGCGGCGCGGCCTTCGACGACATCGCCGACGGTTACGAGGGCCCGCTCTATCTCGAGATCGCGCCGCAGACCTTCTCGGTGCTCGCGCGCACCGGCACGCGATTGAACCAGTTGCGCCTGAAGCGCGGGTCGCCCCAGCGCATTTCGGTGCTCGATGTCGGCGTCGACCTGACCGGCGATCTCGCGGGCTTTCGCGCCAAGCGGCACGCACCGGTGGTCAATCTCGATCAGGAAGACGGGCACGACCCGCGCGACTTCTGGCAGCCGCTCGAGTCGCGCCGCGGCGAACTGCTGCTGGACCCGGGCGAGTTCTACATCCTCGCCTCCAAGGACGCGATCGAGATCCCGGTGCTGCAGGCCGCCGAGATGACCCCGATCGATCCGTCGGTGGGCGAATTTCGCGTGCACTATGCGGGTTTCTTCGATCCCGGCTTCGGCACGGCCGAGACGCTGGGCACAGGCTCGCGCGCGGTGCTGGAGGTGCGCAGCCATGAGACGCCGTTCATTCTCGAAGACGGCCAGACCGTGGCGCGCCTGGTCTACGAACCGATGACCGAGCGGCCCTCGCGGCTCTACGGCGAAGGCGGTTCGCACTACCAGCGCCAGGGGCTGAAACTGTCGAAACACTTCAAGGTCTGGAGCTGAGCATGAGCGGCCGCACTCACACCTACCGCGTCGACGTGGAATGGACCGGCAACGACGGCGAAGGCGCCAAGCGCTACGCCGGCTACCGCCGCGACCACGTCATCCGCGCCGAGGGCAACCCGGACATCCCCGGTTCGTCCGACCCCAACTTTCGCGGCGATCCCGCGCGGTGGAATCCGGAAGAACTGTTGGTCGCCTCGCTCAGCGCCTGCCACAAGCTTTGGGTGCTGCATCTCGCGTCCGTGGCGGGCGTGGTGATCACCGACTACCTCGACCGCGCGGAAGGCGTGATGGAGGAGGACGGCGCCGGTTCCGGCCGCTTCACCCGGGTGACCCTGCGTCCGGAGATCACGCTCAGCGCCGGCGACCCGTCGAAACTCGACGCCATCCACCACGAGGCGCACGAGAAATGCTTCATCGCCAACTCGGTGAATTTTCCGGTGATCGTTGAAGGAAGCGTGACGGTGGAAGCCTGAGTCAGCATCTCTCCGCCCTTTGGGCGGAGAAGATCGCTTCAGTCCTTCGTCAGCCCAAGCGCACGATCGAGCGCCTCGTCGTCGACCGCCTTCGCCATGTCCTTCGCGCTCTTGCCCGCCTTGTTCTTGCGATCGAGGCTGGCGCCGTGGCGCATCAGCAGGGCGGCGACGGCGGGCCGGTCTGCGCGGACGCTGCGCATGAGCGCGGTGTCGCCCTTTGTGTCCGTCGCATCGACCGCAACGCCGCGCGCGAGCAGAGCCTCCACCTCTGACGTTCGTCCGGCGGCGGCGGCGGCGGCCAGGCTTTCGGAGATGTCGACGGCGTCGAAGGACGCGTCGGGCGGTGGCGGCGGGGGAGGAGGCGGCGGCGGTGGCGGCGACGGAGCGTACAGTCGCTGTGGGGCGGCCTTCGCGGACTTCGCGGCGATGTCCGAGTTGCTCACACCGCCGGTCGAGTTGCTCACGCCGCCGGTCGCGACCGGAGCTGCGCTGGTGTACGCGTTACGGTGCAGGCGCGAGCCGGTGACGACGACCTCGTTCACTTCGCTCGACTGTGGCGCCGGCGCGGCGGGGAAAGCCTTGGGCGCGGACGCGAGCCCTCGCGTCGGCAGGGGCGACGGGGGTTGAGCCGCAGGGCGCGACGGCGGCGACTGAGCCGCCCTCGGCCGATGCGCGGCGGGCGCGACGTCGGCGGTTTGCGCCGCGGCGGGAGTCCGGATCGTCGTCGCTGTCGGTCGCGGCTGCGCATCCTTCGCCACCGGACGGGCCGCCGGCGCCGGCGGCTTCGCAATCGTGAGCGGCTGGTAGAACCGGGTCGCCAGGAACAGGCTCAGACCCGCGACGCAGGCCGCCGCCAGCCAACCGTCGCGGCGCCAGACCGGACGCCAGCGCAGCGGACGCCGCTGTCCAGGCGCGACCTGGGCCTGCGTGGGCGCCGGTTCGCGGGCCACGGCCGCGAGCAGCCGCGCCCGCCGCGCCGCACGCGCGTCTTCGTCGCTCAGCACGGTCTCGGCCTCGACATAGGCCTTGTCGAGCGGATCGGGCGTGTGGTCGTGATCAGACATGGGCCGACCTTTCCGCCGCAAGCGCCTGTCGCAGCGTGGCGCGGGCATAGCGCAACCGGCTCTTGGCCGTTTCCACGGCGACGCCGGTGGCGAGCGCGATCTCCTGCAGTGACAGACCCGCGTGCGCAAACATGATGAAGGCGCCGCGCTGTTCCAAGGGCAAGGCCTCGACGGCGGCGACCACCCGCTCGGCCAGTTCGCGCGACTGTACCTGTTCGAGCGGCGAGGGCGCCGTATCGGCGACCAGGGTCGCGTCGTCGTCCGATGGCTGGACCGCAGCTTTGCGCCGGCGAAAATGGTCCCAGACCTTGTTGCGCGCGATGGTGAACAGCCACGCTGGAAAACTCGCCTTGCCCGCATCGAAGGTCGCGGCGTTGCGCGAGATCGAGAGCCAGGTCTCCTGGTGCAGGTCGTCGGCGGCGTCGGCGTGCGCCGCGCCCAGGGTGCGGCGGATGTATTGGAAAGACGCCCGGTCGTAGCGGTCGTAGAGACGCGCGAAGGCATGCGGATCCCCGGCGCGGTGGGCGCGCAGCAGCTCGGCATCCTCCGTCGGGTCTTGCTCCATCACGACCGAGCTTAGCGTTTACCCGCGCCCTCGCCCACCGCTCAAAGCTCGGGCGGCGGGTCGGGGACATAGCCCTGGTCGTCAGGTTTGCCGGGGAAGGGCCGCGGCCGGTGCGTCGGGTCGGAGCGCGGGATGACGCCGCGGGCGACCAGGTTGTCGTAGGTGTCGTATTCGATCTGCGCGATGGTCTCGGGATAGGCGCTCGCGCGTTCGAACTCGACGGTGTCGATCACCGACCATTCCCGGGCGCCGTCGGCCGTGCCGAGCCGCTCGGTCGGCGCTGCGGAGCTGTAGGCGTTGCGATGCATCCGCGAGCCGGTGACGGTAACTTCGTTCACCTCGCTTCCGGGCGACGGCGCCGCGAGATCCGCGGCTTTCGCGGCGCCCGTGACCCCGCCTATGGACGTGTCTGGCGGCGGCGGCGGGGGTGGCGGCGGCGGTTCCGGCAGACCCCGGACGGGCGCCGGCCGATCGTAGACGCCGTCGCCGGCGCGGTCGCGAGCTGTGGCGGGCGGCGCTTCGACGGGGACTTGCTTTTCGCGGAACGCAGCGATGCCGATGACGCCGACCTCGGCTGGCCGACCTGTCCGCGCGGCGTAGGATTTCGGCAGCGGTGCGAAGACGAAGGCGGCGACCTGGGTGTTGGATTTTCGCCAACCGGTCAGGTCGAAGGTCTCGTACGGCGAGAACACGTATCCGCGCTGGTCGTAACCGGCTGTCTCGCCGGTGAGGATGTTGACGCCGTCGACCGACATCACCACCAGCACGCGGCCGTCGGTGTGGTTGGTCACCCGCAGCGCGTAGCGGCTTCCCGGTTGGCCGGCGACGAACAGGCGGCCGTGACGGCGCCAGACGTGCATCGGCCGGCCGGTGTCGCGATTGACCACCGTCATGTCCACCAAGTTCGGCCCAGCGAAGGCGCCGCTCGCCCCGCCGAGCCCGATCGCCGCAACCGCAGCCGCTAGCAGGGTCCGGCGCCTGAGGGAAAAGTTTGGTCTGGCCGCGATGGTCATGCGCCTCTCCGTGGGCTTCACGGTAGGCACTACGCAGCGGCCGGGAGGACGGGGTTAGGGTCGCTACGATTTTCTCGCCGCCGCGATCGCCTCACGCACCCGCGCCAGCGCGGAGTAGATGGGCGCGGTCTCGCCCAGCATGTCGAAGGTCCGGTAGAGGGCGAAGACGCAATGGCCATGCACCGTCGCCACCAGCGAGCGGGTGAGCGCGGATATGACCTCCGGATCGGCGCGGCCCACCGCCTGGGCGATCTCCTCGCCGGCGATGCTGATCACCTCGGCGGCCTGGTCGCGATACCACGGCGGCGCCGGTGCAAAGTCGGCCATGTGGTGCTCGAACAGGGCGATCCAGGTGTTCCGGTTGGCCGCAGCGAACTCGAAATAGCCGCCCACCAGGGCCGCGATCCGGTCGTCGCCCGACTGGCCGAGCCTGAGCCTCAGATGTTGCGACCACAGCGACAGGGTGTGGGCGTTGATGGCCAGCATCAGGCCGTCGGCGCTGCCGAACACATTGTAGAGGGTGCCGACCGAGTAGCCGACCTGCTTGGCCACGTCGCGGGTGGAGAACCGCGCCAACCCGGCCTCGGCCAGCTGGCGATGGCCCTCGGCCACGAACAGGGCCTTCAGCTCCTCGCGGGTGTGATCGGACCGGCGACCCATTTCGGCTCCAAATTGAACAGTGCTCAAAATAATTATTGAACATTGCTCAATTATGATGTTTCCTCCCGGCGGTCAAGGGACGGGCCCTCGAGCAGGCGGGAGTGTACGGCGATGAACAAGGTCGGATTGCCGGACGGGGGAGACGCCCGGTGACCAGCGCCGCGGGGTCCGCCCGCCGTATGCTTTCGGCCCTGCTGGCCGCCGGCTCCGAGCCCGAGCTGATGGAGCGCCAGCGGCCGCAGACCCCGGCGCCCCGGGCGCCCACGATCCGCTCGGCCAAGCGGCTCGACCTCGCCCATACCGTGTCCTACTGGCGCATTCTGAAGGCGCGCGGACCCGCCGCCGACGCCGACCAGGAAACCCTGCTGGACGCCCGGGCCCGGGCGGAGGCGCCGGTCTATGAGCGCAACATCGAGAACTACATCGGCTGCGTCCGCACCCCGGTCGGCGCCATCGGGCCCCTGCGCATCAACGGCCTGTTCGCCCAGGGCGACCACTATGTGCCGCTGGCCACCACCGAGGCCACGCTCGTCGCCTCCTACGGCCGCGGCGCCCGGCTGATCAGTGCGGCGGGCGGTTGCGCCGCCGCGGTGCTGGCCGAGGGCCTGCATCGCGCTCCGGGCTTCGCCTTTCGCGACATGACCGACGCCGGCCGCTTCCTGCGCTGGGTGTTGGCTGAGGAGCCGCAGCTTCGGGCCGCGGCCGAATCCACCACCCGTCACGGCAAGCTGGTCGGCATCGCCCCGCACATGGAGGGTGACCACGTCTATCTGCTGTGCACCTACACCACCGGCGACGCCGCCGGGCAGAACATGGTGACCCTGGCGACCGAGGCCCTGTGCCGCGACGTCGAGGCGCGCTGTCCGGTGCAGCCGCTCTACTGGTTCGTCGAGACCAATCTGTCGGGCGACAAGAAGGCCACCGCCATCGGCTTCACCGGCGTGCGCGGTCGCAAGGCCTGCGCCGAGATCCTGCTGCCCGCTGACCTAGTGCAATCGCACCTGCATACGTCGAGCGAGCGCATGCACGACTACTGGCGCATGTCGGCGCTGGGCGGGGTGATGTCGGGCTCGGTCGGCGTGCAGGGCCACTACGCCAACGGCCTCGCCGCCCTCTATCTCGCCACCGGCCAGGATGTCGCCTGCGTCGCCGAGTCCGCGGTGGGCGTGACGCGCTTCGAGCTGCGCGACGGCGGCGCGCTCTACGCCTCAGTGACCTTGCCCAACATCATCGTGGGCACAGTGGGCGGCGGCACGGCGCTGCCGACGCAGACCGCGGCGCTGAACATTCTGGGCCTGAAGGGCGACGGCAAGGCGCGCGCGCTGGCCGAGGTCGCCGCCGCCCTGTGTCTCGCCGGGGAGCTTTCGATCATCGGCGCGCTGGCGGCCGGTCATTTCACCCGCTCCCACGCTTCTCTGGCGCGGCGTCCGTCGATGGTGACACAATCATGAGCGTCGCCGCCGCCCGACCCGTAGCCGCCCAATCCCTGGTCGCCCGCCTCTGGACCTACCAGGCCGAGCGCTTCCCGCTGTTCAAGCACGGGCTGCTGATCTGCGTCTTCTCCGGCGGCGAGGCGGTGTTCGGCGCCATGGTGCGCGGCGGCGCGCCGGCGGGGCGCGAGATCGCGGTGGCGGTCGTGGTCTGCCTCCTGCTGTTCGCCCAGCTGCGCATCGCCGACGAGCACAAGGACCGCTTCGACGACGCGCGATATCGCCCGGAGCGACCGGTGCCGCGCGGTCTCGTCAGCCTGACGGAGCTGCGCGCCTTCGCCTGGATCGCCGCGGCGGTGCAGCTGCTGGCCAGCGCCTGGCTCGACATTCGGCTGGTCATGGTCCTGCTCGTGGTCTGGAGCTGGATGGCGCTGATGAGCGTGGAGTTCTTCGTTCCGGCCTGGCTGAAAGCGCGTCCGGTTCTCTACATGCTCAGCCACATGGCGGTGATGCCGCTGATCGCGCTTTACGCGGTGAGCTGCGGCGCACACTCGGCCATCCTGGTCACGCCCGCGGTGGGCGCCTTCCTGGCTATGGCGTTCCTGAACGGCGTGGTGCTCGAGATCGCCCGCAAGTGCTGGGCGCCGCAGGACGAACGGCCGGGCGTGGAGACCTATTCCAGCCTCTGGGGCCCGCATACCGCGGCCTTCGCCGCCGCGATTGCCGCAGCCGGGTCAGCGGCCCTCGCGCTGCTGGTGCAGAGCGAGGCCGGCGCTGCGATCGGGCTTGGTCTCGTAGTGCTGTTGGGAGTGGCCGTCCTGCTGGCGGCGGCCGTGAGCTATGGCGTGAGGCCGGTCAGCGCCGCATCGACGCGGCTGGAGACTGCGTCGGGCGTGTTCGTGCTCCTGATCTATCTCGGCGTCGCCTGGCTGCCGGCGGCCGTTCGGGCCTTCGCATGAGCGTGCAGATTCTCTCCGGCGCGGCAGCGCGCGACCGGCTGCGCGCCGGCGCCAAGGGCGCGGTCCTGGCCGAACTGGCCGACACCTTTCCGGTGCCGCCGTTCTGCGTCATCCCCGCCGACAGCTTCGGGCCTGACGGCCTGAAGCCCGAGTTTGCCGCGGCGCTCGAAGCGGCCATCGCAAACCTCGGCCCCGGTCCCTTCGCGGTGCGTTCCTCCGGCGTCGAGGAGGACGGCGCCGGTTCGGCCCACGCCGGCCAGTTCGAAACGCGGCTGGACGTTGCGGCGCTCGACGTCTCCGCCGCCGCCGTCGCGGTCTGGCGCTCGGAATTCACCGACAGTCTCGCCGCCTATCGCCGGGCGCGCGGTCTGTCCGGCGCACCCCAACCGCCGGCGGTCGTGATCCAGCGCATGGTCACGGCGCGCGCGGCCGGCGTCGCCTTCAGCGCCGATCCGATCAGCGGCGAGCCCACCACGGTGATCGGCGCGGTGCGCGGTCTCGGCGACAAGCTGGTGGCGGGCGAGGTCGACGGCGACACCTACCGCGTGAGCGCCGGCGGGGAGTGGCTCGACGGTCCGGAGCACGGCGCGCTCAGCGAGGACGAGGTCACAGCGGTCGCGGCGCTCGCACGCCGTGCCGAACGCTGGTTCGGCGCGCCGCAGGATATCGAATGGGCCATCGAGGACGGACGGCTCTACCTCTTGCAATCGCGTCCGATCACCGCCCTGCCCGTTCAGGACTGGTGCGAGGTCGGGGTCTGGGATAATTCCAACATCGTCGAGAGCTATCCCGGCGTCGTCAGTCCCTTCACCTTCAGTTTCGCGCGGCGGATCTACGGCCACGTCTATCGCGCTTTCGTCGGCCTGCTGGGCGTGTCGGAGGCGACCATCGCCGAGCACCACGCGACCTTCGACGTGTTGCTCGGACGCGTGGAGGGACGCGTCTACTACAATCTCGTCGCCTGGCATCGCGCCCTGGCCCTGCTCCCCGGCTTTCAGTCGAACCGCGCCTGGATGGAACAGATGATGGGCGTGGCCGAGCCGCTGCCCGCGGGCCTCGTCGAACACATTGCGCCATCGGCCTCGACGGCCTGGACGCGGGCGTTGAGCCGCGCGCGGCTCGCCCTGGCGATCGTGCGGCTCGCCGCGTTCAATGTCGCCCTGCCCGCGATGCGTCGCCGCTTCCAGGCGCGGCTCGACGCGGCGTTGGCCGAACCGGATCACGCTATCGCGACGCTCTCGGCGCCGCAGCTCGCGGCGCGGTTCCGCCGATTGGAATCGCAGCTGTTGGAGCGTTGGGACGCGCCGATGGTCAACGACTTCATGTGCATGGTCGCTTTCGGCCTGTCGCGGAAGGTGCTGGAGCGCTGGGCCGGACCCGCGGGCCTGGACGCCCACGCCGAACTGATGATCGGCCAGGGCGACATCGTCTCCGCCGAGCCTGCCCGGCGCATCCGAACCATGGGCGCCACGGCGCGCCGGAACGATGCCCTGATCGCCCGGCTCGAGGCGGCCGACATCGATGCCGCGCTCGCCGATCCGTTCCTGCGCGCCGACCTTTCGGCCTATCTCGCGCGGTTCGGCGACCGGTGCACCGAGGAACTGAAGCTCGAAAGCCTGACCCTGCACGAGGACGCCCGGCCCTTGCTCGCCGCGATCGCGGCGGCGGCGCGTGCGGCGCCGCAGACGGTCGCGCCGCGCGAAACTACCGATCCGCTGCGTCCGCTGTTTGCCGGTCGGCCGGTGAAGGGCTTCGTCGCGCGACAGCTCACACGCTGGGCCAAGGCGCGGGTGCGCGACCGCGAGAATCTGCGTTTTGAACGCACACGCCTGTTCGGCCGCGTGCGGCGGCTGGTGTGCGCCTCGGGACAGCGACTCGCCGAGGCGGGCCTGATCGACCAGGCCGAAGACGTCTTTCTGCTCACGGTCGAAGAATGGTTGGGCGCGGTCGAAGGCGGTGCGCCGGACCGCGACCTGAGGGGTCTCGCCGCGCTTCGCCAGGCGGAGCACGTGCGCGACCTCGCCCGTCCCGAGCCGCCGGAACGGATCGTGGTGCGCGGAGGTTTCCTGGCCGGCCTGCCGATGGCGCTGGCGGCGAGGTCGCGGCAAGACAGCGCCGACACGGACATCACGCGCACCGGCCAGCCCTGCTGCGCCGGCGTGATCGAGGGCCTCGTGCGGGTGATCGCCGATCCGCGCTTGGAGACGCTCCAACCCGGCGAGATCCTGGTCGCGCGTTCGACCGATCCCGGCTGGATAGCCATTTTCGCCAACGCCGCGGGCGTGATCGCTGAGCGCGGCAGCCTGCTCTCCCACTCCGCCATCGTCGCCCGCGAGATGGGCGTGCCCTGCGTCGTCGCCCTGAAGGACGCCACGCGCTGGCTGAAGACGGGCGACCGCATCCGCCTGGACGGCGCCTCCGGCCGTGTCGAGCGCCTCGAGACCGCGTCATGACGCGCGCGCGCTCCGAGATCGAAACCAAGGCCCGCTTCGACCAGATCCGCTACGCCCAGGTCTGGGAGGACGCCGACATCCTTGTCGAGGCGCTCAGGATCACGCCAGGCGACACGGTGGTGTCGGTAGCGTCGGCCGGCGACAATGCGCTGGCGTTGTTGGCGCAAGGCGCTGGTCGCGTGATCGCCGTCGATCTGAGCGCGGCGCAGCTCGCCTGTCTGCAGTTGCGCATGGCCGCCTATCGCACCCTCGATCATGCGGCGCTGTTGGAGCTGATGGGATCGCGCGCGTCGGACCGGCGCGGCGAACTGCTCGATCATGCCGCGCACACGCTGACGACCGAAGACCAGGCGTTCTGGGCGCCGCGGCGCGAGGCGGTGATCCGCTACGGTCTCGGCGGCGCCGGCAAGTTTGAAGGTTATTTCCGCCAGTTCCGCACGCGGTTTCTGCCGCTGGTGCACCATCGCAGGACTGTGGACGCCTTGCTCGAACCCAAGGCGCCGGACGAACGCGCGCTCTTCTGGGAGCAGCGCTGGAACAGCCGGCGCTGGCGGTTCCTGGTCAACACCTTCTTCTGCGACACCGTCATGGGCCGGTACGCCCGCGACCCGAGCTTCTTCGACCACGCCGAAGGCTCCGTCGCGCGCCAGGTCCAGGCCAATACGCGCCGCGCCCTCGTCGAGCAGGACCCGTCACAGAACCCCTACCTCGCGTGGATCCTGACCGGGCGACACAGCGAGGACCTGCCGCGCGCGCTGCGGCCCGAGCATTTCGACGCCATCCGTGCGGGCCTCGACCGGGTCGAAACGCGCCTGGGCCCAATCGAAGCCCTGGCCGACGCGGGCGTTCGCGCCGACGCGTTCAATCTGTCGGACATTTTCGAGTACATGTCGCCCGCGGCGCATGCGCGCGCCTATGCCGCCGTGTTGGACACGGCCACGCCAGGGGCGCGGATCGCCTATTGGAACATGATGGCGCCGCGACGCGCGCCGGCGTCGTGCCGGGAACGCGTCCGTCACGACGCGGACCTGGAATTGCGGCTGAGGCCGCTCGACAAGGCGTTCTTCTACCGCGATTTCGTCATCGAAGCGGTCGCATGAGCGCCGACCTCGTTCTCAGCGTCGGCAAGATTCTGGGCTCGGTCGCCCTGCTGAGCGCGGTGCTGGCCGGCGCCAGCGCCTTGACCCAGCGCCTGCATTTGCAGTCCGAACTCGGGCGCAAGCTGGTGCACGTGGCGCTCGGCCTCTACTGCCTGACGTTTCCATTGATGTTCGACGCGACCTGGGAGGTCGTCGCGACCTGCGCGCTCGCCTGCGGCGTGCTGCTTTTGGCCCGGCGCGCCCGTTTCGGCGCCGCCCTGCACTGTGTCGAGCGCTTCTCCTTCGGTGAGCTGATGTTCGCAGCCTCGGTGGCGTTGCTCTTCTATCTCAAGGACGGCCACTACGCGCTGGCGTTGCGCGGCGTGCACCAGGCGCCCCAGCCGGTGCTCTACATCCTGCCGCTGCTGATTTTGACGCTCAGCGACGCGGCGAGCGCCCTGGTGGGGGTGAACTACGGGCGACTGCGGTTTCGCGTCGAGGATGGTTTTAAGAGCGTCGAGGGCGTGATCGCCTTCGTGCTCACCGCCTGGTTGCTGGCGCTCATCTGCCTGCTGATGCTGACCGACCTGCCGCGCGGACAGTCGATCGTGCTGGCGTTGATCGTCGCCTTGTTCGGCGCCCTGTTCGAAGCGGCGAGCTGGCGCGGACTCGACAACCTGTTCATTCCCGTCGGCCTCTATTTCGTGCTCGCCAACCTGATGCCGCACGGGATCGGGGTGTGGGTGGGCGCGGCGGTCGCCTTTGCCGCCGGCGCGGCGCTGCTGGTGGCGCTGGGCGCGCGCGAGGGTTTGAGCCGTGTCGCCGTCGCCGCCGGCGCGTGCCTGCTGTTCTGCGTGGTCATTTTCGCGGGGCCGCTGGCGGCCCTGACGCCGGGCGTGGCGTTCGCGGCCTATGTCGCGGTCTGGCGCACGGGCGAGCGGCGCTCGGACGCGGTTGATATGATGGCCGCCGCGCTCGCCATGGCGCTCGGAGTCTTCCTGCTCTCCAACCTGCTGCAGCGCGACACCATCTTCGCCTTCAACCTCGCCTTTGCGAGTCTGGCGGCCGCCACCCTCGTACGCTTCAGCGGCCTCAATGCGTGGATGATGGCTCTGCTGCTCGGCGCGATCTGTGCCGCCGGCCTTATTCGCGTCGTCATCGCCGGAGACTTCTCCACGGGCACGGCCCTGCTCGCCACCTGCGCGGTCGGCGTGATCCTCGCCGTGGTCGCCGTCGCTTACGTCCTGAAGCGCCGATCACCGGAATGCCCGTGGCTGAAGCTCTCCGCGCTCAGCTTCGCCGCCGGTCAGGCGGCGCTGCTACTGCCGCCTGAGATCTGGCCCGCGCCGGGGTGGGCCAGATGAGTGCGCCCCAACGCATTGCGGCCACCGACGCTGCGCTTTCCATCTGGCGCGAGGCGGCGGCCTTCGCGGGCCTGAAGACCGCCGCGCTCGGCGCCTTTGATTGCGCCACCGCCGCGGCCGGCGCGCGCCTTCTCGCCCGCACGGCGGATCTTCTCGCCGGCGAAGGCTTCGAAGCGGTGATCGGACCGATGGACGGCGACACCTGGTCGCGCCACCGGCTGGTGGTCGACAGCGACGGGCGCGCACCCTTCCTGATGGAGCCGCAGAATCCCGCGCACTTTCCGTTGGCCTTCGACGAGGCCGGTTTCGAGGAGATCGGCCGCTTCTTCTCGGCGGAAGCGCTGCTACCGGGCGGCTCCGACGAAATCTCGTCGCGAGACGACGTCACGCTTCGCGCCATCGATCCGTCCGAGGCCGAGCTGGCGCGCATCCATGCGGTGTCGCTCGAAACCTTTGCCGACAATTTTCTTTACCGGCCTCAACCGCTCGACAGGTTCGTCGAATCCTATCAGCCGACGCTCGGCCTGATCGACCCCGACCTCGTCATCCTGGCGGAAGACACATCGGGCGCGCTGCGCGGCTTCCTGTTCGGCGTGCCCGACTGGGCGGACGCCTCGCCGGACCGCGCCGTGATCATCAAGACCTACGCCTCGCTCGACAAGGGCCTGGGCTCGCTGATGGTGCGCCGCTTCTGCGCGCTCGCCGCGGCGAAGGGCTATCGCCGCTGCATCCATGCCCTGATCCGCGAGGACAACCTCTCGGCGCGCCACAGCCGCAGCCTCGGCGCCACGATTTTCCGCCGTTACGCGCTCTGGGGAACTGTGTTGTGAACAAAGACGCCGGACTGATCGAAGCCTTCCTCGGCCACGCCGAGGCGCGGCCCCAGCAGGCCGCCCTGATCGACGGACGCGGGCGGATCGTCAGCTACGGTGACCTCGCGCGCATGTCTGCAGCGCGCGCCGCGGCCTTTGCCCGCGCCGGCGTAGCGTCGGGCGACGTCGTGCTGGTCGCGCGCAGCGTATCGGCGGAGCTCTACGCCGGCCTGCTCGCCCTGTTCCGTCTCGGCGCGGTCGCTCTGTTCCCTGAACCGGCCGCGGGCCTTCGGGGACTCGCCCTTGCTGTGGAGACCGCGCAACCCCGCGCCATGATCGCGGGCGGCCTCGGGCGCCTTGCGCGCGAACTGCTCCCGGCGCTTCGCCGCCTGCCTCTGTTGCCCGAGCCCGACCGCAGCCGCGGCGACGAACCGCTGCAACGCATGGCGCCGAACGCGCCGGCGCTGATGACCTTCACCTCCGGCTCGACCGGACGGCCCAAGGGGATCGTGCGTTCGGTCGGCCTGCTCGAACAGCAGCACATCCTGCTCGAGTGCATCCGGCGCACGACGCCCGGCGACGTCGACCTGATCTCGCTACCGGTGTTCATCCTCTCCAACCTCGCGGCCGGCGCGACCAGCGTGCTTCCGGCGGGCGACCTACGCCGTCCCGCGCAACTCGACAGCACCCGTCTCGCGCAACAGATCGCCGAGCACGGCGTCCGGCGCGTGGTCGCTCCGCCGGCGGTCTGTGCGCGGCTTGCCGAAGCGCCCGACGGGCTCGCGGATCTGCACGCCGTCTTCACCGGCGGCGGCCCGGTCTATCCGAACCTGCTGAAGGCGCTGCACGCCGCCGCGCCGCGCGCCGCCCTGCACGCCGTCTACGGCTCGACCGAGGCCGAGCCGGTCGCCCACATCCGCATCGACGAGATCGGCGCCCTGGAATGGGCCGCGATGGCGGACGGCGCGGGCCTGCTCGCCGGCCGTCCAATCCCCGAGGCGCAGGTCGCGATCCGCGAGGGCGAAATCGAGGTCGCGGGTCCGCACGTCATTCGCGGCTATCTCGATCCGCGCGACGACGCCTCGACCAAGCGGATGCGCGACGGCGTGCTCTGGCATCGCACCGGCGACGCGGCGCGCATCGACGGCTCGGACCGGCTGTGGCTGCTCGGGCGCCATGAGGCGGCGGGCGACGGGCTCTTCCCCTTTGCCATCGAGACTGCCGCGCTCAGCTGGCCCGGCGTGCGCCAGGCGGCGCTGCTCGCCCAGGGCCCGCAGGCTCAGTTATTCGCCGCCGGAGATGGCCTCGACCGCGCCGATCTCACCCGGCGCGCGCGCCGGCTCGGCGACATCGAGTGCCGGGTCGTGCGCTCCATCCCCACCGACCGGCGGCACAATTCCAAGGTCGACTACGCGGCGTTGCGGCGAATGTCGGCGTCATGAGCGGTTTGACCGAATGGGTCCAGACCGTCTTCGCCCTTTGCTTTCCGCTGGGCGCCGCGCTGCATTTCTGGTGGGTCGGCAAGCACGGCCTCGCCTACCACGGTCACGCTCCGGCCTGGGCGGTCGGCTTCTGGTACAGCGTCTGCGCGCTCGACTTCGTCGTCTGCGCCCTGATGCTGCGCCGGCCGCGCACGGGCCTGATCTGGGGCTGCGCGGTCACGGCCTTAAGCCTGCTGGTCAACTGGACCTGTTTTCCAACTTTCGAGCTCGGCTTCAACTTCGTGCTGACCGGCCTCACCGCCTTCGGCGCGGCGCTGGCGCTCGCGACGCCGTGGTTGTGGCGGTCACTGTCCGCTCCGTGTGTCAGCCTGGCGTCGCCGACTTGTCCGCGGCGAGTTCCGCCTTCCATTCCGCGAGCACATCGATCGCAGGGTTCGGACGCGTCGTCGAAAGGAGTTCGTCCATGAAGGCCACAAATCCGCCTCCGAAACTCACCCGTTGCCGCCTCCATTGCGCCCGCAGTCCCGGCTGGGTGAACGCAAGCCGCTGATAGGCGGCGAACGTCTCGTAAGCCTCGTCATCGAGCAAACCCGCGTCGTGCTGATAGAACGTGTCTTCGGCATGGAGATAGTAGGCTTCGGCGTAGGCGGTGAACTGCAGGAGCTGGGTCGCGGTGATATCGACGTCACCCGCCGTTCCGCGCGCAACTGCCACAGCGACCGATGGGTCCAGCTTGCCCATCATCAACTCCACCGCCCGGAGGATGCGGTTCTGCCGGATCGTCGCCTGTTGATTTCGCTCCGCCTGTTTCAGCTGGCGACCCAGGTAGATGAGCGATCCCAGCACCGCCAGGCCGCTCACCAGACTGCCGACGTTGGATAGGTCTGAAAGCGTCATGGCTGTCCCCCAGGCGAGCGCGTCCGATGATACCCGATTTCGGTTGGCCGTTGCGCCGCCAAGGCGCAGCTCCAGGTCGCGTCAGTCCGGCGCCGCCGCCTTTCCCTTGTCGCCATCCACCACTTCACCCGTCGGTGTTCGGGACCAACGATCGAACCAGCTCATCATGTAGAGCTGCGTGCGCATGAAGTTGGACGGCTTGCCGCCGGTGCCGTGGTACTCGCCCTCGAACTGCATCAGACGGGCGGGCACGCCGCGCACCTTGAGCGCCGAGAAGTACTCCTCAGACTGCGGCATGGGGGTGCGGCGGTCGAGCACGCCGGTCATCAGCATGGTCGGCGTCGTCACATTGCCCACGTACATCAGCGACGAGTGCTCGAGCCAGGGCTTGGGGTCTTCCCAGAAGGGCTTGTCGAAGAAGTTGTAGGTGAACAGCGGAATGTCGGTGTCGCCGGTCATGCTGATCCAGTCGATCACCGGACAGCGAACGGCGGCCGCCGCAAAGCGATTGGTGTGGCCGATCACCCAGCTCGACAGCACGCCGCCGCCGCTGCAACCCGACACATACATGTGGGTGGTGTCGACGAAGCCCTTGCCGACGATCGTGTCCACGCCGCTCATCAGGTCGTCGTAGTCGGGGCCAGGGTAGTTGTGATCGATGCCGTCGACGAAGCCCTGGCCGTAGCCGGTGCTGCCGCGCGGGTTCAGGTAGAGCACCACGAAGCCGTTGGCGGCGAAGTTCTGCCACATGTAGTTGAAGCCGAAGTTGTAATTCCCGTACGGGCCGCCGTGGATTTCGAGGATCAGGGGATACTTCTTCGACGGGTCGAAATCCGGCGGGGTGATGTACCAGCCTTGAATCTGCGCGCCGCCCGACGAGGTCCAGGTCAGTTCCTGGGTGTGGCCGAGCTGCATGCCGTCGAGCCATGACGCATTGACGTGGGTCAGCACCGTCACGGAGTCGAGTTTGCCGAGTTCATAGCGCGCGACCTCGGCGGGGTGTTCGGTTTGCGTAACCGTGCCGGCGCCGACTCCCGTCCGCGACACCGAATCCAGGCCCAGCACGTGCGCGCCGTGGGTCAACTGGCGCACCGCGCCGCTCAGCAACACGAACTCGACGTTGCGCGTGCCGTGGTCGTTGACCTCGAAATAGAGACCCGAGCCGTCGCCCGCCCAATGCAGGCTGCCCGGATCGTCCGGCAAACCGCCTGCGAGTTTCCTGATGTCGCCGCCGGCGGTCGGAACCAGCCAGAGATCGGCGACGGTGTGCGTCCGCATGCCTTCAGGATAGCCGATGAAGGCCACGGTCTTGCCGTCCGGCGAGATGGCCGGCTCGTTCCACGAGCCCTTGGTGGTGACCACCTCGCGCGACGCGCCGGTGGCGACGTCGACCGCCAGCAGCTGCGACCGCTCATAGCTTACGTCGTTGTCGAAATCCTTCGCCGCCTGAACTACGATGGTCTTCGAGTCCGGCGTCCAGTCGAAGCTCAGCGGCACGCGCAGTTCACCCGCGCCAACGCTCCATTTGCCGCGCGTCAGGTCGCGCATGGCGCCGCCATCGGCGGGCACGACGTAGAGATGGGTGTGGCCGTCGTCGAGAAAACCGGTCTGGTCCTGGCGATAGTGCAGGCTGTCGACGATGCGAGGCGCGCCGGTCCATTTGGCGTCCTTCGGCGCGACAGGCAGCGAGATGCTCCATTTCGGCGGCTCGGGCGTGAACATGGAAAACGCGATCTGGCGGCCGTCGGGCGACCAGCGCGCGTCGCCGATCTTGGTCACCGCCTGGGTGACCTGGCTCGCGGGCCCGTCCACGTCGATCCAGCGCACGAAGATCTGCGCATGGCCGTCGGCCTCGGCGAGGTAGAGGATCCTCTGACCGTCCGGCGACCAGCGCGCGCCGCCGCCCTTGGCCAGGAACCGGTTCTGCGAGCCATCGGCGTTCATGATCCACAGCGAGGAGTCCCAGCGGTCCTCCATCCGGTTCACCTGACCGCGGGTGTAGACGATCCGCTTGCCGTCGGGGGAGATCTGCGCGTCGCCGATCCGCTCCAGGTCGGAATAATGCTCGATGGTGAGCCGCGTCTGCGACGGCTTCTCCTGCGCGGCCACGCCGCCCGCCGCCGCCACGGCCAGAGCCAGGGCGGCCGCCGCCATGATAAGTCCCGACTTCGTCATCTCAGCCCCCTAGAAAATACCAACCCTGCGCGCGCCGCACCGGTCCATCCAAGTTCTCAAGAACTTGGATGCGCCATAGGCGCCCCGTCCGCTATCCGCGGGAGAAATAAAATCGCACCTCAGTCGTTCGCCGCAGGCAGCCGTAGCCTCTGCGGTTCATCGTCGTCAACGTCGGCGCGCTGGGGCATGACGGCGAAGCGATCGGCCAGGCGCAGCTGCGGCGTCTCGGTCGACGCCACCAGCGTCGGCGCCGGCGGCTTCAGGCCCGCGAGGCGCAGTTCCAGGCGGCGGCAGGTCTGGTCCCAGTCCGCCAGCAGGTCGATCACCTCGATGCGCTTGCGCACGTGGATGTCGAGCAGGTCGAACAGGGTTCCGCCCTGGCGCTCGACGCGGTCGGCGGTGGTGGAGCGGTAGCGCTCGACCTCGCGGGTGAAAGCGCGGTGGTCGGCGTTCAGCCGGCCGAAATGATCGGCGTTCCATTCGGCGTAGATCGCCTCGTCGATCACGGCGACCGCGTCGTCGATCAGGTTGGCGAGATTGTCAGCGTCGTGGCGGTCGAGGTCGCCGCGGCGCGCCGCACGTTCGATCTCGCGCCGCAGCCGGTCGGACGAGCCGGACACCGCCGCGCGCTGGCGCCCCGCGTCGCTGAGCACGCCGGCCATGCGGTCGCAGAAGCCGTCGCAGGCGTCGAACAGGCGCGTCTCCTCCGCGCTCAGCCAGCGCGTCGCCGCCTGGACGCCGGCGCCGAGCTCACGCCGGCGGTCGAGGAAGGCGCGGGCGTGCTCGCGCGACAGCGAACCGCGCAGGTCCAACAGGGCATAGTTCAGCGCGCTCAGCCGGCGTAGCAGCTCGCGCCGCGCCTCGTTGCGCCGGTCGCGGCGGCGCACGATGGCGTCCACCACCCGCACCACCAGGGCGCATCCGGCCAGCAGCAGGCCCGCCTCGCGCACCAGCGGCGCGTAGGCCGAAAGTCCGGTCCCAGCGGAAAAGCCCACGGCCCAGACCGCGGCGCCTACGCCCGCGAGGCCCGCGGCGTCCATCAGCCAGATCGGATTGAACGACGCACGGCCCTCAGGGAGGGTCGACCGGGTCGGATTTGACCGCTTTTCGCCCCGCACGACCCTTGAACTCCCCTCACCGGCCTCGCCCAAGGTTTTAACGCAAGGTTAACGGCTTGAACACCGGCGCTGTGGGGGCCGAGGCGGAGACGCCCCCAGGCCTCCTCGGCCGCCGGTCACGAAATCTGTTTTGCTGCAGGTGCGAAGCGGGGCTATGGCTCGCGGCCATGAACGGTGCCCCCTTTTTCGTGGTCGATTTCGATTCCACCTTCACCACCGTGGAGGCGCTCGACCTGTTGGGCGAGATCGCCCTGCCCGCCGGGGCCGAGGGCGACGCCGTCCGCGCCGAGATCCGCACCCTGACCGAGCAGGCGATGAACGGCGAGATCGGCTTCGGCGAGGCGCTGCGCCGCCGCATTGAACTGCTCCAGCTCGACCGCTCCCACCTGGCGACGCTAGTGGAGGCGTTGCGCGGCCGGGTCTCGCCCTCGATCCGGCGCAACCGCGCCTTCTTCGAGCGGCATGCCGGGCGCGTCTTGATCGTGACCGGCGGCTTTCACGACTACGTCGACCCGATCGTGGCCGAACACGGCATCGATCCGTCGCACGTCCTGGCCAACCGCCTGGTGTTCGACGGCGACCGCGTCGTCGGCGTCGATGAGACCAACCCGCTGTCACGCGACGGCGGCAAGATCGAAGCGGTGAAGGCCCTCTCCCTCGACGGCGAGGTGGTGGTCGTGGGCGACGGCTGGACCGACTACGAAATCCGACAGGCCGGCGCCGCCGACCGCTTCTACGCCTTCACCGAAACTGCCTCGCGCGACCGCGTCACCGCCGCCGCCGACCATGTCGCCGCGTCGTTCGACGAGGTGCTGCACAACGAGGGCCTGGCCGGGCGCTGGTCCTATCCGCGCAGCCGCATGAAGGTGCTGTTGCTGGAGAACATCCACGAGGACGCGGCGCGCCGCTTCCGCGAGGAGGGCTACGACGTCGAGACCGTGACCGGCGCGCTAGACGAGGCGATGCTGGCCGAACGCCTGAGAGGCGCGCACATCCTGGGCCTGCGCTCGAAGACGCAACTGACCGAAAAAGCGTTGGAGCACGCCGACCGCCTGCTGGCGGTCGCCGCCTTCTGCATCGGTGTCAACCAGATCGACCTAGCCGCCTGCAGCCGCAAGGGCGCGGCGGTGTTCAACGCGCCCTATTCCAACACGCGTTCCGTCGTCGAACTCGCCATCGGCGAAATCATCGCCCTGACGCGGCGCCTGTTCGACAAGTCGAGCGCCGCGCACGCAGGTAACTGGGACAAGTCCGCTGCAGGTTCCCATGAAATTCGCGGCCAGACGCTGGGCATCGTGGGCTACGGCGCCATCGGTTCGCAGTTGTCGGTGCTCGCCGAAAGTCTCGGCATGAGCGTGCTCTACTACGATCTCGCCGAAAAGCTGTCGCTCGGCAACGCGCGCCGCGTGCGCACGCTCGACGAACTCCTGGCCAAGGCCGACGTTGTGACGCTGCACGTGGACGGCCGCGCCGCGAACCGCGCCCTGATCGGCGCGCGCGAACTGAACCTGATGAAGCCGGGCGCGCTTTTGCTCAACCTCAGTCGCGGTCATGTGGTGGATGTCCCCGCCCTGGCCTCCGCCCTGAAGTCCGGCCGAATCGGCGGCGCCGGCGTCGACGTCTTCCCCGAGGAGCCCGAGGGCAACGGCCAGCCGTTCGCCAGCGCCCTGCAAGGCTTGCCCAACGTCATCCTGAGCCCGCACGTGGGCGGCTCGACCGAAGAGGCCCAGGCGGCGATCGCGGAATTCGCGTCCGAGCGCCTGCTCGGCTTTTTGCACCGCGGCGACACCACCTTTTCGGTGAACCTGCCCAATGTGCAGCTCTCCGAGGTGGGCGGGGCGCATCGCCTCCTGCACATCCACCGCAACCGGCCCGGCGTGCTGGCCGGCATCAACCGCGCCCTGGCCGAGGGCGGGCTCAACATCGCGGCCCAGCACCTGAAAACCAGCGACGAGGTCGGCTACGTGATCACCGACGTCGACCACAACTACGGCCCCGAGGCGATCGATGCGCTGAAGGCCCTGCCCGACACCCTGCGTTTCCGCATCGTGTACTGACGCGCCCCGGCGCCCAATCGTTACCGAGGCCTTAACGCGCCGCGCCGAAGCCTTCCCTTAGGTCAGCCTCGGACAATTCGTATCGTGGACTGACGGTCACACCCTGAGCGCGACTTGCCCGCGATGCCGGGATTTGCGGTCTCCCCGCTTTGCAGGTGACTCCTGATAAGTCACATTCCGCGC
The DNA here is from genome assembly GCA_963838235.1 of uncultured Pseudomonadota bacterium. Classification (GTDB taxonomy): domain Bacteria; phylum Pseudomonadota; class Alphaproteobacteria; order Caulobacterales; family Caulobacteraceae; genus JAFECT01. Next base: position 1,020,316 of record CAWIQJ010000006.1, on the reverse strand, counting down.
CGAACTCCTCCTCAGGGGAGATCCAACGTCGGGAACGGAAACACCAATGAAGCTCAGGAATTCGGCGAGTCTCGCCGCCCTCGGCGCCGCCCTGTTCGGCGCGGCCCTGATGGCCACCCCCGCCCAGGCCCAGAAGTACGACAAGCTCGTCGTCTTCGGGGACAGCCTGTCGGACAACGGCAACCTCGCCCTCTTCGGCGCTGCGCCGCCGCCGCCCTACTCGGACGGCCGCTTCTCCAACGGCGACGTGTGGGTCCAGCAACTGGGCTTCGGCGAGCTGAACGGCTTCGGCGACGTGAACGGGTCCACCGACTTCGCCTTCGGCGGCGCGGAGACCGGCACGCAGACCCTGCCGCCGGGCCTGGAGACCCAGTTCGGCGCCTATCTCGCCGACGGCGGGACCTTCGACAAGGGCACCCTGGTCACCGTCTGGGCCGGCGCCAACGACATCTTCGACAACCTCGCCATTGCGGCGGGCACGTCCAACCCGCTCGGCGCCATCCAGCTGGTCGGCGGCACGGCCGCAGGCACCGACGCCGCGGTCGCAGGCGCCATGGCCTCGGCCGGCGCCGGCACCATCCTGATCCCGAACCTGCCGCAACTGTCGGCGACGCCCGAGTTCGCGGGCTCGCCCGCTGCGCCGTTGGCCGACGCGGGCCAAGAGGCGTTTAACGCCATCCTGGTGAGTTCGGTGCAGGCCGAGGCGGCCGCGCACCCGACCACCAACTTCATCATCATGGACGTGGCCAAGGCCGGCCAGGTCATCCACGAGGCGCCGGGCCTGTTCGGCTTCTCCAATGTGACCACGTCGTGCTTCAACGGCGTCAGCGTCTGCACCAACCCGAACTCGACCTTCTACTGGGACGGCGTGCACCCGACGACCGCCGGTCACCACCTCATCGCGGAACTGGCGATGGAGTACATCTACTACGGTAACTTCGGCGCGCCGACCGGCGCCGAGGTCGAGTCCAGCATGCGTCACCGCGCCCAGACCCTGGACACCGCCATCGACCAGCTCGACCACGCCAAGTTCACGGCCGGCGCGCCGGCCATAGGCGTGGTGGTGGACCATGACGACGTCCAGGGCGACGCGCGCGACGGCGGCCTCATGCCGTCGGTGGGCGACCGCGCCAACAGCGTGCGCTTCCTGTTCGACGACCCGATGGCGGAGACCTTCCGCTGGGGCGGCACGGTCAGCGCGACCCAGTCGACGGTCGGCGCCGGTCCGCTGAGCTTCAAAGACATCACCTATGCGGCGGACGGTTATGCCGGCTGGCGCACCGACGGCGGCTTCTTCGTGAACGCCGCGGGCGGCTTCGGCATCGACACCTTCCAGGACATCAACCGCCAGACCATGGTCGCGCCCCTCGTCAACACCGCCAGCACCACCGGCTATACCGCCGGCGCCAAGGTGCAGACTGGCATGTACTTCGGCGGCGACGGCCTCACCATCTCCCCGCGCGTGGGCGTGACCTACGACCACGGCGACGTGGACGGCTACACCGAACAGGGCCTGATGGTCTCCGAGCAGATCGCCGACCGCAGCGTGGACGCCATCTCGGCGGAAGCGACCGTGCGGCTCGACGCGCACATGGGCGAGCGCTTCGGCGCCTATCTCGAGGCGGGCTACCGCGACTACGTCAGCTACAACGCCGACAAGGTCACGGTCTCGCTGGCCGGCAACACGGCGCTGGCGCTGTCGACCGACGTGGGCCGGCCGGAAGGCGGCGTGGCCCTGATCGACGCCGGCCTGCGCGGCGCGGTCACCGACCACATCGACGTGCAGATCGGCTACCGCGGCCAGCGCTCGGGCTCGTTCAACTCTGACATGGGCCAGCTCTCGGTGAAGTGGCGCTTCTGACGCTGCGCACCACCTGAAACGAACGAGGCGGCGGCCCCAGGTCCGCCGCCTTTTTCTTCGCGCGTAGCGCATCAAAAAAACACTGATCACGAAGAACTCAAAGAAAGAGAAGAAAGGGGAAGGAAAGCGCCCCAGCGCCGCATACGTTCTGCGAGTGATGAATGACCGCGCGAAGCGCGGTCGAGGCGATACACCAGCGCGACGCCTATTGGACCCCGCGCTTTCTTTTCTTCCTTCGAGTTCTTCGTGATCAGTGTGTTTTTTCGGGGAGCAGCTCCGCGCCCGACGCGTAGGCGATGGTGCGTTCCACCAGCACGTCGGTGGAGCTGATCAACGGCGTTCGTGTCTCGCCGGGCGACAGTACGATCGGCACCTCGGTGCAGGCCGCGACGATGAAGTCCGCGCCCTCGTCTTCCAGTTCGGCCGCTAGCGCGAGCACGCCCGCGCGCACCGCGTCGGTCACGGCGTCGCGCTTCACCGCGCCGATCAGGCTCATCAACCGATCGAGCCGTTCACCGTCCGGGTCGATCGTCTTGACGCCGTGCTGGGCGAAGGCCCGGGTGTAGAGGCCCGCGCGCAAGGTCCCGCGCGCGCCCAGGATGCCCGCTCGCTTCGCGCCCGGCGCGTCGCGTAGCGCCGCCTTCACCGTCTCGTCGATCAGGCTGATGAATGGTAGCGGCGTCGCCGCCTCGATGCCGGCCTGGAAGGCGTGGGCGGCGTTGCACGGCATGACCAGGAACTCGGCGCCGGCTCGCTCGAGCCCGCGCGCGATTTCGGCCAAGGCGGGACCGGCGGACGGTCCGGTCCCGTCAATCGCCGCGTTGCGGTCGGGAACCCAGGGGTTGTTGTCGATAATCAGGCGCAGGTGGTCCTGATCGCGCTCGGCCGGCCTCGCCTTCAGCACGCGGGCGAAGAAATCGAGCGTGGCGGCGGGCCCCAGCCCGCCGATCACGCCCGCGATCTTGCGCTGCTCGCTCACGCGGGTTGCAGCACCGGCTGATAGGCGTAGAGCGCGGGCGCGCCGCCCGTGTGCACGAACAGCACCTTGTCGGTCTTGTTGAATTCACCGCGTTCCACCAGGCCGATCAGGCCCGCCATGGCCTTGCCGGTATAGACCGGATCGAGCAGCACGCCTTCGAGCCGCGACAGCAAGCGCACCGCCGCCACCATCTCCTCGGTCGGCAGCGAATAGCCCGGTCCCACCCACTCGTCGAGCGCGCGCACGCTCTGCCGCTCAGGCGTGTCGATGCCGAGCAGGCTCGCGGTCTCGCCCACCAGCTTGTGGACATTGCCTTCCTGCTCCGCGCGCGGACGGCGCACATTGATCCCCGTCAGCGGGATCTGCGCATTGTTGCCTTCCAGCCCGACCAGCAGGCCCGCATGGGTGCCCGCGCTGCCGCTGGCGCAGACCACATGGTCGAGCTTCAGCCCCGTGTCGAAACACTGGCCGAGGATTTCCTCGGCGCAGGCGACGTAACCAAGCGCGCCCAATGCGTTCGAACCGCCGCCGACGATGATGTACGGCGTACGCCCGGCTTTTTTCACCTCGTCGGCGACCTTTTGCATCTCCGCGCCCAGATCGACGCCGCCCTCGACCACGGTTACCGCTTCGACGCCCAAAAGGTCGAACAGGAAATTGTTGCCCGAGGCGTGCGCATCGTAGCTACCCGGCACCCGCTGCTCGAGCAGGAGGCGGCACTTCAAGCCTTCCTTCACCGCCGCCGCCAGGGTGAGGCGGCAGTGGTTGGACTGCACCGCGCCCACGGTGATCAGGGTGTCCGCCCCCTTGGCCAGGGCGTCGGCGACCAGGAACTCGAGCTTGCGCGTCTTGTTACCGCCGGCGGTGAGGCCCAGCAGGTCGTCGCGCTTGATGTAGATCTCGGGCCCGCCGAAGTGGCGGCTGAGATGCTCGAGTTTCTCGATCGGCGTGGCGTGCGGCGTGTAACGACGCCGCGGAAAGCGGGAGAGATTCACAGTCGTTCCTTATCTCAGGCCGGCCTGGCGGCCGCCTTTTTAGCGAGGCCCTGGATCCACGTGTAGAGCACGACAATCACCACGGCGAAGACGATCGCGCCGACCAGTTCGGCGTGGCCGCCGGTCGGGTCTGTGCCCAGGATCGCGAATGGCTCCGCCTTACCGGTCAAAAAGGTTACAGCCGCGATCAGCACATAGATCAGGCTCTCGCCGACGATGAAGCCGGACGCCAGCAGCACGCCGAGTTGCTTGGCGCTCTCGCCCCACGGGCGGCGCGCGACGATCTTGTTGTAAACCCAGCCGATCACGGAGCCCAACACCACCGGCGTGGTGACGGCGGTCGGCAGGTACATGGCCAACGCGGCGCCCAGCGGCGGCAGGCCCATCTTGCCGTTGCTGACCTTGCGCAAGGATTCGTCGATGGCCACCAGAACGCCGCCGACGACGCAGCCGATACCGAGCATCGGCCAGTCCAGGTCGCCCTTGATAACGCCCCGCGCGATGGTCGAGATCAGGTTAGCCTGGGGCGCGTTCAGCGGCGAGCCCGGCTTGATCGGGTGGCTGAGCACGCCGTCGAAGCCGTAGGTCTTGAACAGCAGGTCGCAGATCGGCGGGATGACCAGGGCGCCGGCGAACACGCCCACGATCAGGGCCACCTGCTGTTTCCACGGCGTGGCGTCGACGAGCTGGCCAGTCTTCAGGTCCTGCAGGTTGTTGTTGGCGATGGTGGCCACGGTGAGCAGGATCGCGGTTACGAACAGCGAGAAGGCGACGAGTGCGTCCGACGACCCGACGACAGCGCCCGCGATGGCGTTCAGCATCACGGTGGCGCCTACAGCACCGCCAGGATCGCCAGGCCCGACACCGGGCTGTTGGACGACCCGATCAGGCCGGCCATGTAGCCGCACACCGCCGAGACGGCGAGGCCGACGATGGCGATATAGACCACGCCCGCGATCAGCAGCGGCGTCAGCAACGGCAACAGCGGCGCCGACGGCGGCAGGTGCAGGAAGGCGTAGAGCATCCACGCGATCGGCACGAGGCAGACCAGGGCGATCAGGCCGACCAGGGCGATGGGCATGTCGCGTTCCGTGCGCGGCAGCGAGGCGCTTCCGTCTCGGGAGACTTCGACGACGACGACGCGGCCGCCACCAGCCCGCGCCACACCGGAACGACCAGCTTGCCCAGGGTCCAGATCGACGAGATGGCGATGGTGCCGGCGCCGATCAGCTTCACCTTGGTTTTGAACACCGCGGTGGCGGCGGCGGCGAGGTCGCCGGGGACCGGATGTTGCGTCATGAAATAGGGCACGAACCCGCCCCAGGCGATGATGATGCCGGCCAGCATCGAGATGCCGACGGTCAGGCCCATCAGGTGACCGGCGCCGACCAGCGCCAGTGAGAAGCCGCCGCCGATGCCGGTGCCCGCGGTCGGCGTCAGGCGCCAGAACTTGTTGAAGCCGTCGGAGAAGAACTTCGCTCCGATGCCCAGCGGGAAGAGCGCCGACACGGCAGAACCCGCGATCATCGTCTGCAGACCGGCGGAGCCGGTTTCCGTCTTCGTCGCTTCACTGCCCGCGCCATGGGACGTCCCAGACCCGACCTTCAGCACCTCGGCCGCCGCGACGCCTTCCGGATAGGGCAGGTTGGAATTGGTCACCAGCGCACGGCGTAAGGGGATGGTGTACATCACGCCGAGCACGCCACCGACCGCGCAGATCAAAAACGAGTTGAGGAAGTTGAAGTGCGACCACCAGCCGACCATGAGCAGGCCCGGCAGGACGAAGATCACCGAGGACAACGTCCCCGCCGCCGAGGCTACGGTCTGGACGATGTTGTTTTCCCAGATGGTCGAGTTCTTGAACATCCGGAGCACCGCCATGGAGATGACGGCCGCCGGAATTGAGGACGCGAACGTCAGCGCCACCCGCAGGCCCATGTAGACATTCGCCGCGGTCAGCGCGACGCAGATCAGGACGCCCAGGATCAGGCCCCGAATGGTCAGCTCGATTCGTTTCTTGTCGTCCCCGGCGGGCGTGTCCGTCATGACGCTCAACTCCCCTGTCGGCCCCTCCCCAGAGGCCGTTTCGGGGCAAGACTTGCCCTAGATTGCGTCCCGGGGCTAGGGGCGGATGGGCGCCCCGCCCGAACTCACAAGGACTTCGACCATGCCCATCCCCGACGGCGCCGAGGCGATTCGGCCCTTCCTGCCCACCAAGGATTTCGAGGTCAGCCGCGCCTTCTACGAAGCCTTGGGCTTCAGGAAGCTGCTGGACAGCGAGGTCGCCATCTTCGCCATCGGGACCGACGGCGCGGCCATCATCCTGCAGCGCTACTATGTCGAGGGCGAGAACCACATGCTGCAGCTGATGGTCGACGACCTCGACGCCTGGTGGGCGCATATCCAAACGTTGAACCTAGTCGAACGCTTCGGCGTCCAGCCGCCCAGCGCCCCCGCGATGCAGCCCTGGGGCCTGCGTATCGCCTATCTGATCGACCCCGCCGGGGTGCTCTGGCACGTGGCCGAACGGCGGCCCGGCACGGCCCACGACTGACGCCCTGCGTCGTGCCGATCTAGGGCTTGCGCGGTGTCTGCGCCTTCATGACCGTCGCGGTCGAGGTCACCGTCGCGCTCAGCGGGTGAGTCCCGTCCATAGCGAAGGTGATCGGCGCCGCGCCGGCGGCAATGTCGCGCTCGATGGCGCCGCCCACGGCGCCGATGATCTGCACGTGCAGCCGCAGGCCCTGCGCCGGCGACAGGCTGATCATATAGTTTCCCTTCGGCGGACGCCGAAGCTGACGATGCCGCGCACGTCGGTCCGGGTCACGGGGCACGTCGCCGCCGGGCCCTTGTGCGAAGACTCGACCGCATTCATCTCGCGTGCGGCGCAGCCGCCGCCGGGGCTCTTGCCCAGCTTGACGTCGATCCCCTTCAGGGGCGCGCCGGCGACGGCGACCCCGGCGGTCAGCAACGCAAAACCGATAGCCAGCAGCAACGGGCGTACGCGCATCGTGGTCTCCTCCCAGGCGAGGCCACCCGAGATTCGGATGACGCTGCTATCTGCACCATCGGGTCGGCTACCTGAACGGTCTCTGAACCGATATTTCCCGGTTTCGGCGAGTCCGACGATGGCGGACCCAGACCGGATCCGCCGCAAGCAAACGCCTCAGTCGGTGAGCACCAGCACCCCGCGTCGGTTGTCGATCGACCAGGATTTGAACCGGCGCAGAAAGCTCTGACCCAGCAATAGTGAGCCGCGGCTGTTGGTGATCACCGCGGTCACGTCGTGCAGTTCGCAGTCGCCGACCTTCAGCGAGCGGATGACGAACAGTTGCGACGGAAGGTGCGAGCCATCCGCCAGGATGAAGTCGCCGTGGCCGAGATAGTCGGCGCGCGACAGCTTGCCCATGCGCGTCAGCGTCTGCGCCACGTCCGATGAAATGGTGACGTCGGTCGCGCCCGAGTTGACCACGAACTTCAGCGTCACGGCGTTGTCGATCAGCACCGGCACATAAAGCGCGCCGTCTGCGCGTTCGAGCTTGATCTCGGTCACGCCGTTCTGGGTTACGCCCTTGAGCGCCGCGCCGGCGCCCGCCTGGGCGGCTCCCGCCGCGGCCGACACGCCGCCGCCCATCTTGGCTTTGATCTGTTCGATCTGGCTGGTGAAGTACGGCTGTTGCCCCTCGTCCTCGAGCGTGCGGTCGAAGCTTTCGAGCAGATCGAGCGCCTCCTGCGGACGGCCCTTGCGCACCAGTTCGTTGGCGAGCGAGCCGCGGACGTCGACCAGGCTCGGCACAATCTTCAGCGAGGCGCGGTTCTTCTCGATGGCGCCGTCGATGTCGCCGGTCGCCTCCAGGCTCTCGGCGTAGCCCGCATAGAAATCGTAGGTGTCGGCGCCGAGGCTGTCGGCCTTGCGATAGTAAGGCAGCGCCTCCTTGTGACGGCCGTCCCGGGTCAGCACCAGCGCCATCCGCGCGTTGGTGGTCCGGTCGTTGGGATATTTCTGGAGATAGGCGTCGTAGTCCGCCTCGGTGCAGGCGAAGTCGTTGTCGCGGTAGCAGGCCTCCGCCGCGCTGAGGCTCGCCACGCCCTGGGGCTTGACCTCGAGCACGCCGCCCTTCTTGCCCAGCACCATGTAGGCGCCGCCCGCGCCGATGGCCATGACGACCACCGCGGCGATGAACCAGGAATAGTTGAAGCCCCCGCCGCGCCGGCGCTTGCGCGACGCGACCTGGTGGATCATCAGCGGCTCTTCGCCAGAACCGTCAGAGGGCGTCATGCGCCCGGGCCCTTCCGCAGAAGGGCGCCCCAAATGCCGCGCACCGTGTCCCCCTCGACTTGCGCAGCCCCGACCCTAGCCTTCGGTTGCAAGCCTTAGCAAGGTCGCGCCCTTGCCCGGCGAAATCGCCGCGGCCTACAGGGGGCGGCCGAAAAATAGGACATAGCCGTCCGGGTCGGTCACCTCGAACCCGCGCAGGCCGTCGGTCGTGTCCGCGAGCGGCTTGCTGAAGGGCGCGCCGCGCGCGGTGAAGTCCGCCGCTAAGGCGTCGGGGTTGGCCGTGTAGACGAAGGCGTCCCAGCGCAGGTGCGGATGGCGCGAACTGTTGGGGACAGGCGCAATCCTCGCCTCCGCCTTCACAAACAGCTGCACGCCGTCGCGGCGCAGGATGGCGGTGAAGGGCGCATCCTCGGGGTCGCGCCACACGGGCTCGAAGCCCAGGCGCTCGCCGTAGAAGGCGATGGAGCGCGACACGTCGCCGACGATGAAGAAGGGGGAGATGGCGTCGAGTGCGGCGCGAGTCATGGTTTCAACCGGTGCTGCGGGCGCTCATTCGCCGCGTCAGCGGCCACAGCATCCAGACGGCCAGATAGGCGACCGATGCCCCACTTGCCGTTACACAAAGCATGAGGATGACGGCGAACCCCTTCATGAAGCTGCCATCTCCGCCGGTCGCAAAATAGGCCACGCAGGTCAGGACGATCCAGAGCAACCAGGACAACGCCATCGCCAGAACTTTTGCCGCCGGATGTCGTGTCTTCAGAAGGTGAAGCGCCAGATAAGCCGTCGCGAAAATCACCGCGCCCTGCGCCAGGACGACGAGCGCAAGGACGCAAAACATGACGATCGTGGCGGCTATCGCCATGCACGCCTCGTAAGCGTCAGGTTGTCGAGGGCGCGCCTATGACGCATGACGGAACTCCCGGGAGCGCGAGGCGCCGAAGACCTGGAGCGGGCGGGGGGAATCGAACCCCCGACATTCAGCTTGGGAAGCTGACGTTCTACCTCTGAACTACGCCCGCGCGGCGGCGACATTAGCGGATCGGGCGCGCGCATCAAGCGGAACGCTGCGGTGCATTCGTTCCTCCCCCGGCCGAAGGCCGCAGGGGAGGGGGACCGCCGAAGGCGGTGGAGGGGCCGGCGCGACGATCAGTGATTAGCGTGGCGCAGCGCACGACGTCTCATGTCGGCGCTGGCCCCTCCACCATGCTTCGACTTCGCTCGCATGGTCCCCCTCCCCTGCGCGCTTCGCGCGGGGGAGGAACTTTGGAGACCTGCGCCCTCGCGCCTAAAACCGCTCCGCCCTGTATCCCAGCTTGGCGAGTTGGACCTGGACGCTGTCGGGGCCGGCCAGGTGGCCCGCGCCGACGGCGACGAAGATCACGCCCGTGCCCTTCATGCGCTCGGCGATCTGGGCGGCGAAGGACTGGTTGCGCTTGACCAGCAGCAGGTCGTAGAGGCGCGGGTCTTCCTTCTTGATGTCGTCGTTGACCAGGGTCGAGATCGTGTCGACATCGCCCTTGGCCCAGGCGCCGGCCAGTTCGTCGACCTTGGCCAGGGCGTCTTTGTATTCGTCCAGCGACTGACGCAGCATGGCGATCTGTTCGGCGTCGGGCATGCTGGCGAAGTAGCCCAGTTGCTGTTCGGCGGTCTCGAAGCCTTCCACCGGCTCCTTGCGCGCATCGGCCTGGGCCTTGAGGTCGCGGTCGACGCCGGCGGCGGGGTCGTAGCCGCTCTTCATCATCGGTATGACGGTGAGGGTCACGGCGGCGAACCACGGGCGGAGCGGTTCGAGGGACTTGGCGGGCAGGCCCAGGTCGGCTTCAGCCGCATCGAGTTTGGCGTCGTCGGCGGGCGTGAGCAGGGTGGACAGCGGATGCGCGGCATCCATGCCCAGCTTCATCACCACCGGCTGCATCGCCGCGGCCCCGTCGACGTTGTTGATCTCCTCGATCAGGTGATCGCTGGAGTTGAAGGCCCGTTTGATCTTGGGCGTCTCCCAGTCGGCGTTGGCCTTGAGCAGGTGGACGGTGCCGAACAGATAGACGGTAATGTGCGGGCCCTTCACCACCCAGATCGCGGGTTCGGCGCGGGCGGCGCCGCCCAGCGCCAGGGCGGCGACCGCGCAGAGCGGGGCCAGGGCTTTGGGCAGTTTGGAGAGGCGCATGGGATGCCTTTGCGGGTGAGCGTGCGAGGGAGAGGATTCAGGCGGCTTTAGGCGGTTTCGGTGTCTTGACGAGGAAGGACGGCGTCACGATGGCGACGCCCAGCACGACGACCAGTACGTCCCAGCTCGACGCGACCCGAACCAGGCCCAGGCGTTCGGCGCCACCATAGAGCAGAAGCCCCGTCGTCGTCAGCATCAGCGTCCACCAGGCGGCTTCCGTCATGCGACGGCGCAGAAACTCGTCGGCGGTTCTCCAGATCCACAGGGTGTAGAGGGTGCGCACGACCACGAAGACCAGGATGGCGCCATAGACGAGCGCGGGCGGCCAATCGAAACCGAAGGCCACGTTCGGGAGGACCAGGACCACGCCGAGCAGAACGATCAGGGCGGCCTGCACGCGCGCAAGGGCGGCCTCTCGCGGGGTGCTTTCGCCCTCGACCTGCAGACGATCGCCGAGCAAGCGCGGATTGAAAAACTCGTAGAGCAGACGCGCCCCGGCCAGCACGCAGATCAGGGCGACGCACAGGGCGGCCTCGTCGGCCCAGCGGGTGATGTAGACGTGACGATGCCACAGCCAGTACACCCCGGCGGAAACCGCGACATAGTAGATCAGCATGACGATCAGGCGCGTGCGGCGCGCAGCCGCCAGGCTGGGATCGGAAACGGGTGTCTGAGTCATGTTTGGTCTTCCTGGAACAGGGCCTCGATCGGCGTTTCGAACACGCGCGAAATCTTGAAGGCGAGCGGCAGGGAGGGGTCGTAGCGTTCGGTCTCGATGGCGTTGACGGTCTGGCGCGAGACGCCCAGCCGTTCGGCCAGCTCGGCCTGACTCCATTCGCGTTCGGCGCGCAGCACGCGCAGGCGGTTTTTCACGGGACGCGCTCCACCAACCGCCGCTTCACCGCACATCGCGCACGAACAGCGCGCTGAGCTGATAGAGCACGCAGAACAGCGGGAAGACCCAGTAGAGTTCGATGTGCGGGACGCCGATCAGCGCCTCCATGAAACCCCAGGCGCTGGTGAGCATAAAGGTCAGGCCCGCGCCCACCACGATCCGCCGCCCGAACAGGGCGCGGATATATTCGTCGCTGTCGCGCAGATAGCGGCCGGCAGCCAGGATGATCCCGGCGATGGGAACACTCGGCGCCACGGCGACCAGGTAGCGAAGCGGCCCTGCGGGCACGACCCCCTGGCGCAGCGCGAGTGCGGCGCCGAAGATGGTCGCGACATAGACCAGCATCCAGCAGGCGACTCTGATCGTATAGGTGCGAGCGGGGCTGGCGATTGCGACGGCGGTCATGGCTTGTCCTCTTCGTATGACAAGGGTGCTTTACGTCGGCGCGCGGCCAATGTCAAGCACTCTTGTCAAATAGTCAAGGACGCTTGATGCCGCCGCCGCGACGGCGGGCCCGCCTTTCCGGGTCGGGCCCGGGCGCCTATCTTGGACTTGGCGTCTTCCTCCCCTGCGCTCCGCTGGCCGCCCGTCCGGCCGCTCGCCTAAGGTCTTGCCGTGTCCGAACTCACTTCCGCGCCCATCGACGACCTGGTCGCCGCGTTTCAGATCGAAGGCTGGCCCGTGCGCGGCCGGCTGGTGCGGCTGGGCCCGGTGGTCGACGACATTCTCAAGCGTCACGACTATCCCGAACCGGTGGCCAATCTGCTCGGCGAGGCCTGCGCGCTCGCCGCCTTGGTCGGCGCCAGTTTGAAATTCGACGGGCGACTGATCGTCCAGGCCCAGGGCGACGGGCCGGTCGCCTATGTCGTGGCCGACTACGACACCACCGGCGGCCTGCGCGGCTATTGCAAGTTCGACGCGGAGAAGGTCGAGGCCCTGACCCACGGATTCGCGCGCCCGGGCGCCCAGACGCTGCTCGGCAACGGCGTGTTCGTGATGACCATCGACCCGGACAAGGCGAGCGACCGCTACCAGGGCATAACCCCGATCGAGGGCGAGACCCTGGCGCTCTGCGCCGAGCACTATTTCGCCCAGTCCGAACAGGTGCCGACGCGCGTACGCCTGGCGGTCGGCGAGCTGACCACCCACGAGGGCAAGGCCTGGCGCGCGGGCGGCGCCATGATCCAGTTCATCGCCGAGGATGACGCGCGCGGCGCCACGCGCGACGCCTGGGAGCGCGAACAGATGCTGTTCGAGACGCTCGGCGAAGACGAACTGGTCGACCCGCAGATCCCGCCGGACCGCCTGCTCTACCGCCTGTTCCACGAGGACGGCGTGCGCCTGTTCCAACCCAAGCCGCTGCGCGCCTTCTGCCGCTGTTCGGAGGAGCGCGTGCTCGGCATGCTGCGCTCGTTCCCGCAGTCCGACCGCGACGAGATGGTCGAGAAGGACGGTAAAATCCGCGTGACCTGCGAGTACTGCTCCCGGCTCTACGAGATCGAACCGGAGGCGGTGGCTTCGGCTGAATAGACCGCGCGCTCTGCGGCTTTCTGTCTATCTGGCGCCCACAAGATCCAACGAGCCATTCGCGTATGGCGTCTTGGGCATCTCGCAGCGTTTGACCGGCTTGGCGCGAGCGTCGCCGTTAGGGCCGCCGCGCGTCCAGCACTCGTCGAACACCGAGCAGTAGCAGACTCGCGAATTGATGCGCTCGCCGGCGACGTTTCGGATCGCCGCATTCAGCTCGGGCGTAAAGGTTTCCGGCAGGGTGTTGAGGAAGTCGACCGACTCGCGGGCGCTCAGCACGGAGCCTACGATGTCCGACGTCCCCACCTGGTGTGCGCGGTTGGCGCCTTCGGGGCCGATCAGCGCCACGAGCAGGTCGCGCGGTCCTTTAACGGCCTTGCGGTCGACGAACACCTCGAGGGTCTCGATTTTCGCGGGGCCGACGCCCTTGTTGGTGAGAAACATCCGGAAGTGCGGCGTGCCGTCCGGCGCGAGCGTCGAATATTCCGACACCACGAACGGCCAGGAGTTGGCCTGCACCAAGCGCTTCATTGCGCTGCCGTCTTGCAGGGCGACGAACAGCGACACCAGCGAAATGCCGATCGCCGAGGCGCCCATGAGCATGTCGACCCAGTGCCGCATCGGGCGGTGGTGATGATGCGGATGGATTTCGGGTCCCGCGTCCATGGCTGAGCCCTCCCCTGCGATTCGCGACTCAAGAAAATATTAGTCCACGAACCCACACGGAAAACACGGTAAGAAGATTGGCCACGAAAAACACGAAAAGCACGAACGCCACGAGACCCTGACCTCAAATCTGTATCGATCGCCGCGCCGAAGGCGCGGCCCCCCAGATCGCCGGACGGAGAGGGTCGCACGCAAATCGGCGCGACGCCGTTCGTGCTTTTCGTGTTTTTCGTGGATCTCTTCGCCTTAAGCGCCGAGGTCCAGCGAATAACCTGCCGAACGCACTGTGCGGATCGGGTCGCTATCCGTGCCGGTGTTGATCGCCTTACGCAGGCGCCCGATGTGGACGTCGACGGTGCGGGCCTCCACATAGACGTCCGAGCCCCAGACCGCGTCAAGCAGCTGTTCGCGGCTGAACACCCGTCCCGGGTGCTGCATCAGATAGTCGAGCAGGCGGAATTCGGTCGGGCCCAGGTGAATCTCGCGGCCGTCGCGCTTCACCCGGTGGGCCACGCGGTCGATCATCAGGTCGCCCTGGTGCACGCTGTCTTCGGCCAGGCCCGGACGGATGCGGCGCAGCACCGCACGGATGCGCGCTGACAGCTCGGTCATCGAGAACGGCTTGGTCACATAGTCGTCGGCGCCGGTGTCGAGGCCGCGCACGCGGTCGCTCTCTTCCCCGCGCGCCGTCAGCATGATGACTGGGAGATTGCGCGTCTCGGCGCGGCCGCGCAGACGCCGGCAGACCTCGATGCCCGACACCTTGGGCAGCATCCAGTCGAGCAGGATCAGGTCGGGCTGGCGCTCGTCCATGCGCACCAGGGTCTCCTCGCCGTCGGTGGCGAGCCCCACTTCGTAGCCGTCCTTCTCCAGATTGTACTGCAGCAGGGTCGCCAGGGCGTCTTCGTCTTCGGCCACCAGGATGTAGGGGGTCATGCGGGGTCTCTCGTTGTCTAGCGGTCGACCGATTCCCACCGCGGGCGCTCGCCGGTGACTTCCTCACCGGTGATCTCGTAGTGGATGATTTCGGCCAGGTTGGTGGCGTGGTCGCCAATGCGTTCAAGATTCTTGGCCATGAACAGCAGGTGCGCGCACGACCCGATCGTGCGCGGGTCGCCCATCATGTAGGTCAGCAGTTCGCGGAAGATGGAGTTGTAATGCTCGTCGACCTCGTCGTCGTGCGACCAGACCTCCATGGCGCGGTCGAGCTCCATGGCGGTGTAGGCGTCGAGCACGTCCTTCATGCGCCCGGCCACCAGCTTGCCCATGCGTTCGATCGAGCGGGTGAGCGGCGTCATCGGCTCGGCTTCGGCCAGGATCAGCGCGCGCTTGGCGATGTTCTTGGCGAGGTCGCCGGTGCGCTCCAGCGACAGCGAGATTTTCAGCGCCGAGACAGTCCGACGCAGATCGCCGGCCACGGGCTGGCGCAGGGCGATCATGCGGATGGAGCGGCGTTCGATGTCGGCCTGCAGGTCGTCGAGCTTCTGGTCGCGGATGACCACGGCCTGGGCCAGGGCCACGTCGCGGCGAGCGACGGATTCGACGGCATCGGCGATCTGGGCCTCGGCGAGGCCGCCCATGCGGGTCACTTCGGCGGTGAGCTGGTTCAGCTCGTCGCCATAGGCCTTCACGGTGTGCTGGTTGATGCTCACGCGGGTCACCTCTGTGCAGCGCCGCCCACCCGAAGCGCCGCACCCTCATGCCCTTAAGGCCACGAAGGCGCTGCCGCTTTACGACGGTTCGATGACAGTTTTGCGACAGTGCGGGTCCGCCGTCCAGGGTTAACCGTCGGAATATTCTGGATTTACGCCTGGGTCTCGGCTTCCGCGACCGGCTGGAAACGGACCCGGGCTCGGCCGCCGGGGCGCGGACCGCCCGGTTCGCTGGGGAAATAGACGGTGAAGGTCGCGCCCTCGCCCTGGACGCTCTCGACCAGCAGGCCGCCACGGTGGCGGTTGACGATGTGCTTGACGATGGCGAGGCCCAGGCCCGTGCCCAGGTGCTCGCCGCTCTTCTGTCCCTCGACCCGATAGAAGCGCTCGGTCAAGCGCGGCAGGTGCTGACGCGCGACCCCAGGGCCGCGATCGCGCACGCGAATGCGGACGTAACGCGCCTGGTCGGTGCGGTCGGGCGTGAGCAGCGACAGCCGCGCCGCGCGCGGGTCCGCGGCGGTGGCCGCCTGGTCCGGCGTCAGGTCGGTGTCGACCTCGATCTCCACCGCCTGGTCGGCGGGCGAGTATTTGATCGCGTTGTCGACCAGATTCTGCACCACCTGCACGATCTGGTCGCGGTCGCCGCAGAGGCGCGCCGCGCCCGCCTCGGGCAGGCGCGTCGCCAGCCTCACGCCCTTGCGCACGGCGATCGGGCCCAGGCCGTCGATGACGTCGAGCGCCACCTGCGACAGGTCCGCCTCGCCCGAGGGCGGTATGTGCTCGTTCAGCTCGATGCGGCTCAGCGACAGCAGGTCGGCGATCAGGCGGCGCATGCGCTCGGCCTGGGCGGCCATGATGTCGAGGAAGCGGTCGCGCGCCTTGGGATCGTCGCGCGCGTGACCCTTCAGCGTATCGATGAAGCCGGCGAGCGAGGCCAGGGGCGTGCGCAGTTCATGGCTTGCGTTGGCCAGAAAGTCGGCGCGCATCTGCTCCATCCGCCGCGAGTCCGTCTCGTCACGCAGGCTGACCACCGCCAGGCGTTCGCGCGCATTGATCCCGTCGAGCGGCCGGGTGCGCACGCTCCAGATGCGGTCCTGGGCGCCGCGGGTCTCCAGGGTGGCGACGCCGTCGATGCGGCCGAACAGCGCCTCGTCGACGATCTCCAGCACCGCCGGATCGCGTAGTGCGGCGACCAGCAAGGCGCCCTCGCGCGGGATGCGCAGGAACTCGCGCGCCGCGACATTGGCGAAGACAACGCGGGCGCCGGCCACGTCCTCGGGCGACTGGGCGCGCACCACCAGCACCGGATCGGCCAGGGCCTCGAGCGCGGCGCCGAAGGACGGCAGGCCCTCGGGCTTGGGTTCGGGATCGACGATGGCGGGGAAGGGCTGCGGCGCCTCGCGCCGGGTCAAGGCGAAGACGGCGACCAGCACCACCGATCCCACAGCCATGGCGCTCGCGACGAGGTAAGCGACCCAATCGGTCCGCCGCGTCAGGACCAGGAACGCCACCGCGCCCACGGCCAGCACGCCGCCCACGACCGCGGCCCAAAGGCGCGGGATCGTCGCTGCGACAGGCGTGGGATCAGAGGTCATGCGGCGGTCGTCCAGGATGGGAATCAAGCCGGATACGGATTGGAACCGATAGATATGGCCTTGTCGTGACAGTTCCAAACCGGGGCAAAGACCGGGATGCGGGAACCGGCGGCGCGCGCGCCGGTTAGCTCGTTCAGAGTCCGACGAAGGGAAGCAACCATGGCCAAGGAGACCCCCGGGCAACGCAAGACCGTCGATCGCGTCATGCACGAGTTCGAGCACGGCGAAGTGAAGAGCGGCCCCTCGGGGCACGGCGGCAAGGTGAGGAGCCGCAAACAGGCCGTAGCCATCGCCCTCAGCGAAGCCGGCGCCTCGAACCGGGAGACGCCGAAAGCGAACGCCCGCAACCTGCGCCACACCAAGGCCAAGGAAGCCCGCGGCAAGACGGCGATGCAGGAGAAGGAAGGCAAACAGGCCAAGACGCGCAGTGAGCTTGAGCAGGAGGCGAGAGCACGCGACATCCCCGGCCGCTCTAAGATGACCAAAGCCCAACTGGAAAGGGCCCTGCGGCATTACTGAGGCTGGCGGAAAGAGGATTGTCCACGAACCACACGAACAGGACAAGTTCCCCGCGTCGCAGACGCGGACCCGATTGAAAGGCGCTTCGCGCCGGGGGTTCGCTCGGAAACGCGTTCGTGTGGTTCGTGTGGTTCGTGGACAAAAGAAAAAGGCCGGCGACGAGCGCCGGCCTTTCCAATTTGAACGCTCGGCTGAAGCCTTACGCCGCCGCCATCGGTTGTGGGGCGGGGGGGATCAGAGGGGCGAACTGTTTGTCGAAGGTGATCATGGAGTGGATCTCCGGCGAGTTCACGCCGATCGCCATCGGGCACTGGGCGCCGGGCACCACCGCCACGTCGAACAGTTCCTTCACCTGGCCGTCGAGGCGGATGAACTCGACGATGTCGCCCGACGACAGGTTCACCACCATGATGCCGCACCACGGATCGCCGTCGCGCTTCTTCATCTGTTCGTCCAGCTCGAGGCCCTTGAACGTGCCGTCGCGCGGCAGGGACGAGGTGACGATGGCGAAACCGTTGTGGATGGTCAGGCCGCGCAGGAAGCCCGGGCAGAAGGCGATGTCTTCCTTCTTACCGGTCTGCGGGTCGACCCGGATGATCTGGCCACGGCCCGAGTTCCAGGCAGTAGATCTGGCCGTTGGCCACGCGCGGGCTGTGCGGCATGGACAGTTCGTCGGTGACGATCTTGTCGTTCTGCACGTCGATCAGCACGCCGCCCACATGCCTGCGCTCGCGCCAGCCGTTCAGCACGTCCGAACGCGACACCGCGGTGACGTAGCGCGGTACGCCGTTTTCCATGCCCAGGCCGTTCAGGTGGCAACGGTCTTCCGCCGCCAGCTTGGAGATGTACGGCGGCTTCCAGATCGGGCGGAAGCCGTACTTCAGGCTGACCGTCGCGATGCAGGAGAACTTGGTGTTGATGAAGATGATGCGGCCGGCGCGGTCGATCGACACCTCGTGCACGTCCACGTCGCCCACGGTCTGGGCGTTGCGCGGCACGAACAGGCGGTCGAAGTGGCCGTTGGCGCGCTCGTTGGGCTGCAGCACGTTCTCCAGACGCCAGATCTGGAACAGCGAACCCACGTAGAGGCGGTCCGACTGCGCGTGCACGCCCATGGCGCGCTGGTAGGTCTGCTGGTGGAACGACACCTTCCGGTCGGGCGTCAGGCCCACCAGGAACAGCTTGCCGGTCTGGTACGAGGTGAAGGCCAGGCTGCAACGCTGGGAGGCCAGCCAGTTGGCGAAGCCGCGGCTCACCGTGATGTTGGTCTGTTCGCCGCCCGGGCCGCCCGCCTGGGCGGGGCCGGCGCCGCCGGCGGCGGTGCGAACCTGGCCGGGCTGACCCTGACCCTGGCCCTGGGGCTGCTGGCCGGTGTGGGCCTCGGCCTCGGTCGGGGCCGCAACGCTCACGTCGGGTGAGCCGGACACGGCCTGTCCGGCCTGGGTCTCGGGCGCCGGAGCCGCTGTCGCTTCCGGAGCCTTGGTTTCCTTAGCGGCTTCTTCGCCAGCCTTTGGTTTCTTCGCCATTGTCGATGCCGCTCTTCAGTCTGTGCAATTGCCCCAAAAGAAAACCGCCGACACCTGTGGGGGGCGCCGGCGGCTTTCAACCTAGCCTCGCGATCAGCGGCAAACAACGATTTTACTATCCGGCGGCCCGGAATCCCTTTTTCGGGAGGCCACCCCGGCCTGGCCGTTCGCCCTGCGAAGGGGTCAGAACGAGGCCCGCCGGGCCTTGCGCCCCCGCACCAGGGCGAGCAGCCAGCCGCCGCCGAGCGCGATGCAGGCGATCGCCGAGATCAGCATCAAGGTCCCAAGGTCTAAGGTCATGGTTGCAGGCTTCCCGAGCCGTTTTCGAGGTGATTGGGGAGCGCAAGGCGCGCCGACCCCGCCCGACCGAGCGGTATACGGCGGCCCGACGCTGTCGGATCAGAGGACGTCGTCGTCATGTTCGGCCCGCGCCCGGGCCGGGGCGGCGCCTTCCAGCGCCATGGTGGTGAGCCAGATGCCCGCCGCGCCCACGACGGCCGAGGCCGCCAGCAGCAGAAGGGTGGTGATGTCCATGGTCCTGTCTCCCAGGTCGTGCGCCTGTCTGGGGTCCGGTTTAGTCGGCGCACGCTGAACGCAGCGCGAGCGGGGCGTTCAGAACCCGTTCATGGCGCGGGCGAGGCCGCCGGGCGCCGCGTCCACGCCTCGGCCTGGACCGAACCGTCGGGCCGTGGTCAACCGGCAAGGTGTCTAGCCGCGGTGGGGCGAGGGTCATGTCGCGCAGTCCGCTGAAGCCGGGAGCCATCGTCGCCGCAGCACTCATCTGCGCGATCGGCGTCGTTGCGCAGGCTGAGCCGACCGGCGCGCGCGACGATGTCGTGTTCAGCGCCTACACGCCGCTGTCGAGCAACCTCGAACTGGCGCGCCGCCTGTCGACGCCGTTGACCGCGGCGAAGCTGCAGACCCTGCTCGCAACCTCCGGCAAGCGGATGCGCGACCAGCCGGTCGATCTGGCCCAGGAACGGTTCGCGCTTTACGTCCCGGCGACGCCGCCGCCGCAGGGGTACGCCCTGATGGTGTTCGTCTCGCCGTCCGAAACCCAGCGCCTGCCGCAAGGCTGGGCGTCCGTGCTCGACCGCTTCGGCGTCATCTTCGTGGCGGCGCAGCACTCGGGAAACGACACCAGCGTGTTCGGCCGCCGCGAGCCGCTGGCGCTGTTGGCCGCGGCTAACGTCATGGCCCAGTACAAGGTCGACCCCGACCGCGTGTTCGTCTCCGGCTTCTCCGGCGGCGCGCGCGTGGCCATGCACCTCGCGCTCGGCTATCCGGACCTGTTCCGCGGCGCGATGCTGAACGCGGGCAGCGACCCCATAGGCGACAACCAGGCGCCGCTGCCGCCGAAGGACCTGCTCGCAGCGTTCCAGGCGCGCTCGCGCATCGTCTACGTCACCGGCGCCAGGGACACGGTGCACCTCGCCTGGGACGCCGCGAGCGAAGGGGCCATGCGGCGCAACTGCGTGTTCGACACCGACGCCGAGATCACGCCCGACACCGATCACGCCCTGATGACCGGCGCGGTGTTGTCGCACGCGCTGCAGGAACTGTTCGCGCCGCAACTGCCGGATCCGAAGCGCCTCGCCGCCTGCCAGGCCGAACAGGTCAAGGCGATGACCGCCGATCTCGACGCGGTCGAAGCGCTGATCGCCGCGGGCAAACGCGACGACGCGACAAAGCGCCTGCAGAAAGCCGACGAACGCTGGGGCGGACTGGCGGCGCCGCGGAGTGTAGCGCTGTCAAACAAGCGTTAGCGGCGCATCCTTTTCAGTCCCGCTCATCCCGGCGAATGCCGGGACCCAGATTATATGGCTCCGTAATCGAGCGATTAGCGCACGAACTGTCACGAGCCCACTGACAAACAGTTGGCCGCCACGCCTTACGATCTGGGTCCCGGCATTCGCCGGGATGAGCGGATGAAATGATGAGCGGAAGAAATGGAGCCTACGGCCCAAACGTCAGCGTCGATTGCATCACCGTCACCTGGTACGGATCCCAGGTGGACAGCAGCCAGTAGATCTTCGCCGATTTCAGACCCGGGCCGGGCGACGGCAGGGCCTCGGTGTAGCGGCTGAGAATGAACGGCGCATAGAAATAGCCGAACGACCAGGCGTCGGGCTCCTGGGTCACCAGGGGGCCGCAGGTGTGGGGGCCGACGACCTTGTTCCAGAACAGAGTGCAGAACAGGCTCGGTTCATTCACCGCGCTGAGCAGCTGGATCGGCTTCGACCACGGCCCCCAGGCATCAGGCGCCGTGCGCGCCTCCACCTGCCAGCCGCCGCAGCTGTAGAGCATCAGCCAGACGCTGAGGTCCTTGTTATAGGTCGCCTGGTGCTCGCCGACGCATTGTTCGTCGCCCGACAGGCTGTAGGCGTTCGGACTGTTCGCCCAGAGCGCAGCCCCCGCCGGCGGCGCCCAGTTCGAACCGACATGGCCGGCCTGCCATTTCGCATAGGTGATCCACTTCGGTCCGCTTGATCCCATGCCCGCGTAGAACGACCAGGTCGGTCACGTCGCCGAAGGTCGCCTGGGGCGCCAGGGCGAGATAGGGAATGCTCATCCGATAACGCGGCACGCCGAACACCGCGATCGGCGACGAAGTCCCCGGCTTGTAGTCGACGCCCTTCATCCGCGGCAGCGCCTGGCTCGCGGTGACATAGACGAAGCCGTTCGGCATCGGCGAGCCCGCCAGGTAGGTGATCGCGGGCGGTCCCGCAACCTGGGTGAACTTGAGCGGCGCGGTCGGTTGCGCATAGGCGAGCACGCTGCGCCCGAGGCTGTTGCTGACGGGTTTTTCGAGACAGGTCGCGCTCGCGGCCGGCAGGACCAGCGGCGTCGCCGCGTTCGGCCCGAACGGATCGGCGAAGGTGCAGTGGCTGGTCCAGAAGAAGCCGAAGATGAGGTTGTCGACGTACACCCCGCCGGTCGGCACGTTGTAGGAGCCCTGTTGAATCGGCGGCGTCACCACCGGATGCCCGAAGGTGCGCCGGCCGCCGCCGAGCAGCGTCATGTCGAGACAGGTCGTCTTGTCGGGCGCCGCGGTGCGCGTGGTCACCCCCATGGCGTCGTCGGGCGGCACGGAGGGGAGCGTGTTCGGCGGATGGTTCGCCGGGTTGGCGTCGCCGAACAGGAAATAGAGCTTGCCGTTGTTCGCCTCGACCGGAAAACCGAGGTCGATGCCGAACAGGCCGTCGCGCGTCATGGTTTGCGCGTCGGTGGTCGCGCCCGAGTACCAGTCAGTCTGGCCGGTGAGCTGGCACACCTTCTCGCTCGCCCCGCTCACGCTGAGCGTCGCGGCCTGGGCCGCGGCCGCCGCCACGAAGGCGACGAGCAACCCAGTCAAAAGTCCGGAAATCGCACGCACGATGCGCATGGGTCCCTCCCCTGGCGCTGGCCGGCGGCGGGAGCATAGCACGGAAAGGCGCGACCTACCGCTTTCGCCTACTCCACTCCAATTGCCCGTCACCCTCGGGCTTGTCCCGAGGGTTACGGAAGTGTTGGGTTCGGCCTCACTCCGCCATATCGCCGTCCGCCTTGTCGTCCTCAACCTTCACCGGCGCGTCCGTCCCCAACCTCAGGTGCTGATAGCTGAACAGCGCGTTGTACAGCATCCGGTACTCGCCGAAGTTCTGCCAGCGGTAGATAGGGTTGGTGGCGAACATCAGGACCTGGCCTTGGCCTACCGGCATGTCGATGATGGCGGGGCGGTGCTTGATCCCGTCGGCGCCGTTCATCAGGCCGCTCAGCACGTTCTTCTTGCCGCCGGGGAACTCCATCAGAACATCCGTGCGGTCATAGGACGGCAGCGAGAACAGGGTCGATGTGGCCCAGCGCACCGGGATGACCGCGTCCTCGTAGCCGTAGAAGATCGGATTGCCGGTCTTCAGCACCTTGGCGTTCACGATCGGCCCCGGCGCATAGAAGTCCGAGCCCGGTTTTCCGGTCTCCACGTCGGGCGCGAGGTCGAAATCGGCCGGCATGGCGCTGGAGTCGCCCAACGTGATCAGAACCCCGCCCTGTTCGACGAACTTGCGCAACTCGTCGAGGCCTTCGAGACCCATGCCGCCGCGAATGTCGGGCGAGGAGCCGTAGTCGCCGAGGTTCTTGAACTGCGCCGTCTTCTCGTAGGGCAACGGCTTGCCGTGCATCGGAATGTCGAACACGAGGCTTTTCGACGAGCGGCCCTGGCTCGGCACGATGATCACGTCGAAGCGCGCGCGCAGGCCGCCCTTCTTCACCTCGTCCTTGAAGATGAGGCTGTAGGGCGTGTCGAACTG
Organism: uncultured Pseudomonadota bacterium; assembly: GCA_963838235.1. Lineage (GTDB taxonomy): Bacteria > Pseudomonadota > Alphaproteobacteria > Caulobacterales > Caulobacteraceae > JAFECT01. The sequence continues at coordinate 997,366 of CAWIQJ010000006.1, read as the reverse complement.
GTCGAAGGCGTAGCGCACCCAACCGACATTCTGGGTGCTGCCCCAGGTCGAATAGACCGCCACCCGCGGCAAGGCCGCGTCGTGCACCGGCGCGGTGATCTTGTCGCTCACCGCCACCACGGTCAGCCCGAGCGGGATCGCCGCCGCCTTCAGCTTGGCATAGGCCGCGCCCTCCACGAGGAAGGAGCCGGCCGGCACGGTCTTGTCGCCCGCCTTGAACGACTGTTCGGCGATGCGGACCGGCGTGTCCTTCAGTTCGTAACGCAGCTTGGCGAGATTGATCGAGCCATAGTCGAGCACGGCGTAGGTCGCAGCGCCTTGGGCGTCGATGGTCCCTTGCGGATCGAAGCGATCGACCGGCGACACCGCGACGTCGAGCGCGGTCTTGTCGGCACTGGCCACCACCTTCACATGCGCCATAAGGCCCATGGTCCAGGCGGAGTCGTCGTAGGTCTTCAGCTTAGGATCGGGGAAGTCCTGCTTCTCGAGCAGAATCTTGGCGAGACGCCCGTACGGCTGGTCGCGCTTCACCACGAACGACCCAGCAGGGTAGGTTCCCTCCTTCAGGGTCACGGCGCCGGTGGCGCGGCCGACCTCGATGCCCTGCATCCGCAGAATGTTCACCAACAGCGCCGCGCGCGTCATGTCGGGCTGGTCGCCAGGAATGACGAAGGCGTAGGGCGCCTTGGCGCGCCCGTCATCCACCGCGTCGCGGCTCTTCTTGTAGAAGTTCTCCACGATCTGCTGCGGGAAGGTCGACGTCGTCATCAGCGCCGTCAACATCGCCGTTTCCATATAGTTGGTGTTGTCGCGCATGGACCATTCCACCCTCTCGTACGGCGGGTCGGTGCGGTACCACTCGCGCTTTGTCTGGTCGAACAGGTGCGAGTCCTGGCCCGGGCCGTCCACCGGCTTCACGTGCCGCAGCTCGGTCGTGGCGCCTCCGTTGCCGAAGGTCTCGTAGAAGCGCACCAGGCCGTTGTGGTTCGACGACATGAAGGCGACATAGCCGGGCGACCAGGCGTCGACGTAGCCGTGGGTCCACACGCCGGGCATGCCGTACTTGGTCAACTGCGCCGTCTCGAAGTTCGAAAACCAGGGCAGCTCGTCGTAGAGGATCGGGTCGAGCGTCGGGTTCTGCGGCGGCTGGCCTGAGAACACGTAGAGGAACGGCACCGACTCGTGCAGGTCGTGCATGATCGGCGGACGCCAGTCGAGATACCAGCGCAACAGATTGCGCGCACTCGCGCCGCTGTAATTTATGTCGCGGTTGTTGTCGTGAAAGATGTACTTGCCCCAATAGGGCGCGCCGGGAACCGGGTCGAGATCGTCGGTGTCGTCGATCTTGTTGCGATAGTACCAGTCGGTATAGCGGTCGCGCCCGTCGGGATCGCTCGCCGGATTGATCGCGAAGATCACATTGTCGCGGATCTGCTTGACCAGCGGACTGTCCTCGGTGACCAACCGGTAGGCCAGCTCCATCAGCATCTCAGGCGGGCCGGTCTCGCCCGAGTGCAGCCCGCCCAGCGCCACGTACATCGGCTTGGTTCTGGCGATCAGCGCACGCGCGTCGTCTTCGCTGAGGCCGCGCGGATCGGACAGCCGCACCAGATTCTTCCGGTTCTCGTCGAGGTTGGCGATATTGGCTTCCGACGAGATCAGCACCATCACCGTCGGGCGGCCCTCTTCGGTCGCGCCGGTCTCGATGATCTTCACCCGCGGCGACTTGGCGGCCAGGGCGCGGTAATACTTCAGAATGTCGTCGTAGTGGTCGAGCACCCGCGGCGCGCCGATGTCATGCCCCAGCACATCGCGCGGCGACGGAACCGTGGTCGAGGCCGGCAGGTGATCCACCAGCGGGCTCGAAAACTCCGGCTTGGTGGTCCAGGCCTTCTGATGCTCCGCAAAGGTGGGGTCCATGGCCTGAGCCACGGCGGACACGGGCGCAGCCGCGGATAACAGCGCCATCATGGCGAATAACGGAAGCATGGACCGCATTTCTTCCCCCTGTCGCGCTACCTGACCTAACGAACGTAGCATGTTGGGCACGCGCTTCCGCTAAAAACATCGAGCAGTGATTTGGGCTCAGTACGAACAGGTACCGCCGAGCCAATTAAATCTGCCCGCTAGAGGGATCACAACCTGCTCCACCGGAGGTCGGTCAGGGCGCTGTAACGGGACGTCGAATATCTCACCCCAACCAGCAATTGCGGCCTTCGTCCGAGCGCCCAATATCGCATGCTGGTCCGTGCGCCCCTCACCGTACCGCATGGCCATGGTGCAAGTCCGACCTTCGGACCGGCGCGAGCGATCGAAGGCCGCGGGTCACCTCAGTCGAGTTCTTCTTCCGCGTGGTCGGGTTTCCGATCCCCAGGTCGCTTCTCCGCAGGCAGCTTCGGTTGAATGGGCTCAATACGCGCCGCTGACAGCCGGGCATTGAGCGCCTCGAGCTCCGGGCCGAGGGCTTGGTTCAGGCCTGCGATCTGCTCCGTCAGAACCGGATGCAGTTTCTCGTAGAGGGCGTGCGAGGTCGGCTGGTAGACGGGCGCGACCTGGTTGTTCTTCACCTGCAGGAACGCCATGTCGCCGTAGGCTTCGAGATCGACCGCGAGCTTGGCCGATAGCGCCTTGGCGTCGGCGAGCAGGGCGGGGTCGGCGATGTGCGCCTCGGCCACGACGAGTTGGCGTTGCGCATCGCGCGCGAGCAGCGCTGGATCGTGGAAGGTCGCTAGGTCGCCTTCGATGAGTTTCGAGAACCGGTCCTGGTCGAGATAGGCTTGCTCGGGCTCCGGCGCGCCGGGTTGCGGCGCGACCTCCAGCGGCTGCGACTGCGTCACGCCGTCCACCGTCAGGCGCACCGTGTACGACCCCGGCGGCGCCCAGCGTCCTTCCGGAGCGCCGCCGCCGAACACCAGGCCGTCCCCGATCGTTGGCGGCGCCGCCGCGCGCAGGTTCCATAGCACGCGGTTCAGGCCCGGCAGACCCTCCGCCTCGAGGTGACGGACCACCGCGCCCGAGGCGTCGAGGATATCGATGTCCACGGCGTCCTTGGCCGCCAGCTGGAAATCGACGACGGCGCCGACCGGCGGGTTCTTGCCGTAGGCCTTGTCGGACGTCGATTCGCCGCTGCCGATGCTCGAACGGTAGGCCTTGCGCGGCCGATAGAGCCGCACGCCGCCGGCGCTGTCGTATTGGCGAAGCGGCGAGAGATCGTCGAGAATCCAGAATCCACGCCCGCCGGTCGCTGCGATCAGGTCGCCGTCGTGCACCAGCAGATCGTTGATCGGGGTGAGTGGCAGTTTCGACTGCAACGGGCGCCAGGTCGCGCCGTCGTCGAACGATACAAACACGCCGACTTCGGTTCCGGCGTAGAGCAGACCCTTGCGCTCCGGATCCTCGCGCACCACCCGCGTCCAGGCCGGAAGGGCGCCGCCGAGGCGCGTCCAGGTCTTGCCCCAGTCGGTCGTCTTGAACAGGTAAGGTTTCTGGTCGTCGAACTGGAACCGGGTCGCGGCGACATAGGCGGTCGCGGGATCGTGCGGCGACGGATCGATCGCATTGATCCGCGCGTCCGCGGCGCCGGGCAGTTCACCCTTATGCCAGGTCTTACCACCGTCGGGGGTGACGGCGACCATGCCGTCGTCGCTGCCGGTCCACAACACGCCTTCCTTCAAGAGCGACTCCGCCACATAGTCGATCGCGCCGTAGACGCCGTCGCCGGTCTCGCTGGTTCCGAGGTGCTGCGGCATGTTCGGGACATTGCCGCGGCGGGTGACGTCGGGTCCGACCTCGCGCCAGGTCTTGCCGTCATCGTCGGTAGCCAGCAGCATCTGGGCGCCGAGATAGAGCGTCTTGTGCGCATGCCGCGACTTCAGGATCGGCGTGTTCAGCACATAGCGATAGGTCTGCATACGGCTGGCCGAATTGCCCCAGAGCAGAACCGGATAGGGGTTAGTGATCCGCGTCACGCCGGTGCTGATGGTGAGCTCGTCCATCTCGCCGAGATAGCCGCTCGCCCAGACCACGTCGGGATGGTTCGGATCGACGTCGACGAAGGAGTTTTCGCTGCCCGTGCCGGCCCGCCAGTCGTGTCGCCCGATGCCGCCGTGATCGAAGGACGCGCTGGCGATATCGAGGGTGTCGTCGTCCTGCTGACCGCCATAGAGGTGGTATGGATAAGCATTGTCGGCCACGACTCGGTAGATCTGGGCGGTGGACTGATTGTCTTCCGACGACCAAGTACGGCCGCCGTCGAACGAGACGGTTCCGCCGCCGTCATCGGCCTCGCCGACGAACTTCGCGTTCGTCGGATTGATCCACAGCTCGTGATGATCGCCGTGCGGCGGCGTGACCGGCGAAAACGTCTTTCCACCGTCGGTCGACCGTTGCATGCCGAGATCGGCGACCCATACCGTCTGCGGATCGGTTGGGTCGGCGAAAAGCTTGGTGAAATACCAGGACCGCCGGGTCAGATTGCGGTCGTTGTTGATCAGCGACCACGACTTGCCCGCGTCGTCCGAGCGATAGAGGCCCGACTTGCCGGCAATCTCGGTCGCGACCAGCGCATAGACGCGGTTCGGGTCGGACGTCGCCGATACGCTGAGCTTGCCCAGGGACGCCGGCAGGCCTTCGCCGGTCCGGGTCCAATTCTCGCCGCCGTCGACGCTCTTGTAGAGGCCGCTGCCTGCTCCATAGGCGCGGATTTCCCAAGGCGTGCGCAGGTGATCCCACATAGCCGCGTAAAGGACCTTGGAGTCCTTCAGATCCATCGCGAGATCGGCCGGACCGACCGTATCGCCGGTGAACAGCACGCGCTTCCAGGTCGCCCCGCCGTCGCTGGAGCGGAAGACCCCGCGCGCCTGGCCCGGCGCGTAAAGCGGGCCCTGCGCGGCGACATAGACGAGGTTCGGGTCGTGCGGATCGACGAGGATGCGCGAGATTTCGTCGACGGTGTCGAGACCGATGTGCGTCCAGGTTTTGCCGCCGTCCGAGGACTTATAGACGCCATCGCCGCGATGCAGGGTGTTGGCGCGCGCGGTCGCCTCGCCCATGCCGACATAGATGATGTTCGGGTCCGACGGCGCGATGGCGATGGCGCCGACCGATGCGGCCTTGAGGAAACCGTCGGAGGCGTTTGCCCAGGTCACGCCGGCGTCCGTGGTCTCCCAGACGCCGCCGCCTGCGGTGCCGATGAAGAAGGTGAAAGGTTGGCCGGCGATGCCCGCCACTGCTGTCGCCCGGCCGCCGCGGAATGGCCCGATGTTGCGCCATTGGAGCGCCGAAAGGCTGTCCGCCGCGGGCGCCGGCGCCGCGTGAGCGCAGGACAGGCTGGTGAGCGCCAGGGCCAGCGAGAGGGCGCCGGCGGTCGCGAACTTAGGCATCGGCTGCCGGCGCGGCCGGGCGCGCCCCTCCTCGAATGACGTAGTAGACAATCCCCACGATGCCCCAGGCGGTGAGCGCCACATAAGGACGCCAGTCCGTGGTCACGCCGAGCGCGATCAAGCCCAGGGCGACAATCACGCTGAGGTAGGCCCACAGCTGGGTCGCCGTGCGGCCCATCTTGAAGCCGGCGGCGTTGTAGATGTCCGGATGCCGCGCGGCGACGCGGGCGCCGGACAGGCTGGCGGCCGCGTACATGAGCAGGGTCGGGATGTTCACCGCCAGGAACAGCAGGGTGAGGCTGGACGGCAGCAGAAGGCCCGCCGCGCAGAGCACGAACACCACGATCAACGCCACATAGGGCGTCCCGAACCGGGGATGCACCCGGCCGAGCACGCCGGGCAGGACGCCGGAGCGACCCATGGCGAACAGATAGCGCGAGAACACCATGGTCACGCCGTTCAGCGACTTGCCGGTGGCGATGACCGCGGCGGTGATCACGAGCGGCTTGGCGATCGGCCCCATGAACTTCGCCGCCGCAGCGAGGATCGGCGTGTCGCTTGCGGACAGCGCGGGCACGCCCAGGACGCCGATGGTGACGGCGCCCACGATCAGATAGAGCGCAACCGCGCAGACGATGGCGATGCCGATACCGATGGGCAGGTTGCGCTTGGCGCCCTCGATCTCGTCGCCCACCTCGGCCGCCGTCTCGATGCCGAGAAACAGGCTGACCAGCAAGGGAACCGCGGCGAAGACTTCCCGTCCAGCCGTGCGGAAGCAACGGCTCGAAATTCGCGGGGTGGACGACGCTCGCGCCCCAGGCCGAATAGACCAGAAACAGCAGCACCATGGCCGCCACCAGCACCGTCAACAGCCGTCCGGCGAGCTTCACCCCGAAGAAGTTGATCACGAAGACGGCGGCATAGGCCGCAAGCATGGCGGGCTTGATGGCGATCGGAACCGCCATCGACAAATAGCGGGTCATCACCAGGGCCAGCACCAGCAAGGCGCTGGTCGTCCCCGCAATGCGAAGCCACGAGATGACGAAGGCGACGAACGGGTTCAGGAACCGCCGGGGCCACTCGTAGGACGCGCCCGAGGTCGGAACCGCCGAGCCCATGAAGGCGTAGCTGACCGCGATGATGAACATCGGAACCGCTGCGATCGGCACCGCGATCAACATGCCCGGCCCCGCGATCGCCGTCGCCGGCGAGATGACCGAGAAGATCGACACGCCGACCGCGGTGCCGAGACCAAGCGCGATCACCGCGGGCAGATCGACGCCCTTCTTGAGTTTTCCGGTCGAGGCGTCGGTCATTTCAAGCGCTCGTAAAGCCAGGCGGCAGCCGCAAGGTCCTGCACGGCGTGGCCCAAGGATTTGTAGATCGTAACCTCCTCGCGCGACCGGCGTCCCGGCGCACCGGACAGCACCGCGCCGATCTCGCCGGCGATATGGTCCTCGGCGATCGCGCCCTTGGCGACAGCGCGCAGATATTCGGCGCCGTGGGCGCGAACGTGTTCGACATGGTCCACGAAGAAGCGGCTCTTGGCCACCAGGGCTTCGTCGATTTCCACCGGCTCGGGCCCGCTCGAACCCACGATGTTCAGGTGGATGCCGGGTGTGATCTGGTCGCCCTTCAGGATCGGCTCGCACGCGCTGGTCACGGTGCAGATGATGTCGGCGCCCGCAACCGCGCTGTCGACGTCGAGCATGGCGCGAACCGGAACGCCGGTTTCGAGCGTCATGCCCTGGGCGAGTGCGCTGCTGCGTTCGGCCGAACGGCCCCAGAGCTTGATTTCGGACAGGTCGCGCGTCGCGGCGATTGCGGCGGCGTGCTCTTTCGCCTGCAACCCGGTTCCCAGGATGGCGAGGACCTTTGCTTCCGGGCGCGCCAGCGCGTCGGTGGCGACCGCGCTCGCGGCGGCGGTGCGGAGGGCGGTGATCTCGGCCGCGTCGGCGACGCAGATCGGCGCGCCGTCCTCGCCGTCGAACAGGACCACCAGCCCCTGGTGCGACCGCTTCCCGTCCGGGCCGGTCGCGACGCTGACCAGCTTGGCGCCGAAGACGCCGCCGTCGAAGGCGGCGGGCATGAGGGCGAATGTCCCGCCGTGCTCGAGGCCGACAAAACTGCGCAGAAGTTGGCGCACGCGTCCGGCGGAGAGGGCGATCATGGCGTCGCGGACGGCGCCGTAGGCCGCCGCATGCGACAGGAGGGCGCGCACCGTCGCGGCGTCGATGACCACGAGCGGACCGGGCCTACGATGTTCCGAACGCGCCGCCGCCAGCACCCCCGAGCTCCCAAACTCTGTGCCCACCTTAGAGACCTTAAGCTCGGATCGGCGAATTGTCCTTTCGTTCTTGCGCTCCGACCCGGTCAGTCCCGCAAGGATAATGCGCCCTCATGTTATCCTGTAAATTGACTACGTCGTCGTCAGAATGAGCAGCGCTCAGGTCTGGGTTTCAAAACACACCAACCAGCACTCACCAAGCATCGCCGCCGGTTGAAACTTGACAAGAACCCGGATTGGCGGCGCTATGATAAGACGAGCTCGAAATTGCATGTGGAGACCATGTCCGCCACCCTCGACGCCATCGACACCAAGATCCTGACCCTGATGCAGCAGGACGCGTCGTTGTCGACCGCTGAGCTCGCCGAGCGGGTGGGCCTGTCGCAGTCGCCGTGCTGGCGTCGCATCCAGCGGCTGAAGGAAGACGGCTACATCAAGGCCCAGGTCGCGGTGCTGGACCGCGAGAAGCTCGGCTTCTCGATGAAGATCTTCGCCCAGGTGAAGATGGCCCGCCTGACCGACGACGAACGCGCCGAGTTCGTCCGGGTTATCCAGGGCATTCCTGAGATCGTGGAGTGCTACACGGTGTTCGGTGAACTCGACACGCTCCTGACCATCCTGGCGCCGGACGTGCGCTGGTTTCAGGATTTCATCTTCTCGATCCTGCTCAAGGTGCCGGGCGTGCAGGACGTCCGCTCGATCGTGACCATATCCGAAGTCAAATGCACGACGGCGATCCCGCTCAAGGCGCGGCAGTTCCGCTAGAGCGCGATGCGATCAGATGGAATCATCTGATCGTTGAATCGTGCTCTAGACTCAAACATTCGAGCGCGTTGTGACCGTAAAACCGGGTTCCACTTTTGCGCAACGCGCTCTAGCTACCTCGCCGCCGCGACGCCGTCGGCGACGAACTTGCCGAAGTCCCGCCGCAGCTCATGGCGAGTCGCGGTGTCGGTGTAGACCATATGGCCGGCCGCGTAGCATCCGGTGCGCACGCGGTCACGCAGGCCGGGGTCGGTGCGCGCAACCTCTTCATCCCGCTCGACGCAGGAGCCGTCGTAAAGGCCGGTCACGCTGAAGACGATCATGCGCGGCTCGGCTTGCATGGCGAGCTCGAGGGGGGGTGGGCCTTCGGGCGCGCCGTTCAGCCCGCGCTGGCTTCCCTGCCCCTTCATCGCCGCGCCGTGGTCCCACATCAAAGCCATCCAGTCGTCGGCATAGCCCGCCGGATTGAACGGTATCGGGTCCGGGTGGAACGAGTTTCCCCACGGACCGCGGTAGAGCAGGTCGCTGTGGTAGCCGAGCGTATCGCGCAGATAGCGGATCAATGGCGGCGAGGTCCCCTCCATCAGGTCGACCATCGGCGTCAGCGACGGATCCTGGCGCGGACCCCACTGCTGGCCGGGCTTGCGACGCGGCAGCACTTCGCGACTGTCGTAACGACCGAGCTCCAGCCCCTTGTCCTCGAGCAGGTGATCGGTGAAGTCGCCCTTATCGACGACGAGCTTCTTGGGGTCGATGAATTTCGGATCGAGGCCCGTGTAACGGGCGAGCCCCGCGACGATCTTCGCGCGCTCGTCGACGCTGAGGCTATCCTTGCGTTCGAGCGCCGGTGCATAGGTGTTGCGGGCCCAGTCCGTCGCCTGACGCACCGCCTCCTCCTGGCTTACCGCCTGTAACTCCGCCGGCAGCCGCTTGTGATACCAGACGGTGGCCGTGAACATCGGCATGTCCAGCGCAGCGCGCAGCGAGGCAGGGACCTGCTGGCCCAGGTCGTAGAAGCCTGAGATGAGCACCACACCCGACACCGGCGTGCGCCGGCGCGACAGCGCCTCGGCCACGTACATCGCGCGCGTGGTCCCATAGCTTTCGCCGGCCAGGAACAGCGGCCGGTCGAAGGCGTCGAAGCGGGTGCGATAGACCCGGATCATCTCCGCGACCGCCTCGGCGTCGCCGAAGGTGGTGTAGAGCTTGTCGCGCCACGCATCGCTGGTGGCGCGGCTGTAGCCGGTGCCGATCGGATCGACGAACACCAGGTCGCTGACGGCAAGCCAGGTGTCGGCATTGTCGCCGATGACCGAGGGCTGGCCCTTCCACTCGGGATAGGTCGGCGGCATCTGGAAGGTCTTGGGTCCGAAGCCCATCAGATGCACCTGGGACGAGCTCGAACCCGGACCGCCGTTCCAGACGAAAGTCAGCGGCCGCGGCGCAGCGCCCGCCGGCCGGTCGAGGGTATAGGCGATGACGAACATCCGCGCCGCCAGCTCGCCGGTGTCGTTGTCGTAGATCGGCAGCAGGCCGGTGTGGACGGTGTAGATGAGCGCCTTGCCGTCGACGACGACGCGGCCGTGCGTCACCACCATATCCTCCGCCGGTGTGACCGGCGGCTTCTCCAGCGTCGCATCACTCACCACGGGCGCCGCGGATGCGACCGACGGCGCGAGCGCGAGCAACACCATCACCGCCGCCGCCGACAGGACCTTCAACATGAGAGGAACCTTCTTCATTGCGCGCAGGCCTTGTCCGGAACGCCGCGAACGCGCTCCCATTGATAGGCGAAAACCGTCTCGCCGCGCGGCAGGTAGGCGATCGGAAACTCGCGCCCGTCGCGGCGGATGTCGAGGGCGAGCGTGGCCTTCTGGTCGCCCTGAATACCGTCCTGCGGCACCGGCTTCAGAATTTCATCGCCGTCCTTCAAGCCCGCCTTCTCGGCCGCGGACCCGGCGACGAGACCGCGCACGATGCGCTTCGGCTCGACCAGGACCTTCGCATCGAAGCCGAGTTCGTAGCGTCGCAGAGGTTTGCTCGTGCGTCTGAAGCACCGACCGAAGGCGGCGGAGGGCGGAAGCTGCAACGCGCCGGCAAGCATGGCCTCGAACTCCGTCTTGCCGCGCGGTCCCAGTGCCTGCGTCACCGTCTCCACCCAGGCCGCCTGGTCCATCGGACGGCCGGCATGGCGTCGCGCCAGCATGGACAACAGGAGGTCGTCGAGACTGCGTTTGCCATGGCTCACCCGCCGCATCTTGCTGTCGACCACGGAAAAATACATCGAACCGCGATCGTAAGGCAGGACCCGGATGCGCGTTTCGGCCCAGAACCGTTGCGGGATCTCGGCGTTCGGCGCGTCGTTCAGGGCGTCGGTATAGTAGCGGCCAGCGGTCGAGTTCAGGTCGTCGAGGAACCGGTCCGCATCGATGTGATGGAACCGCAGCGCCAGGCGGCGGGCGTAGAACACCGCCATGCCCTCGCTGAACCACGAGCTTTCGAGCCCCGTCGGCGCGTCCAGGCCGCCGACGTAGGTGTGGAGCATTTCGTGCGCGAGGGTGACCTTGAACCCGGACACATCGGCCTTGGCGCCCCAGCTGCCGATGAAGGCGCCGTCGAGCTCCACGCCGCCGCCGGCGTTGACCAGATTGCGACGCAGGAAGACGCCGTAAGGCCGGCTCCGATCGGCGTGGAAAAACCCGTCGTAGGCGTCGTGCAGGGATTTGGTCCACGCCATCAGCGCGGCGGCGTCGAAGGTTGGATGGCCCTCCCACGCCGACATGAAGCCCTTGCTCGGGGTCGGATCAGGAAAGCGGCCGATGGCGCCGGCCATCACATAGAGCGACTCCAGACGCTCCGGCGCCATCGCTTGGGCGGGCGCGACGTCTCCGGGTCCGAAATTCGAGATCGCTGCGGCGCCCTTGGGCATGGCGCTAAGGTCCCAGGTCAGGCTGAAGCGGACCGGCGTCTGCACCTCCGGTGTCACGAGGAAATAGGATCCAGCGCCGCCGAACCCTCCGTCGTCGGTGCGGATATCCAGCGGCGGCGCGGCGCCGCGCGAGGGCAGCGCATTGCTGATCGGCGCCCGGTAGTGGATGCGCAGCACGCCGTGCACCGCGCGCGTCGGCGCCCAATGGCGATAGAAGGTCTGGCCGGCGTCGGGGTCGTCATGCACGCTGAGCGGCACGGGGCCGTCCGCATCGGCGACGCTGAAATCCTGCAACGTCGTCGCGTCGGTCACCACATTGGTCACCACGATCGGCATGCGCAGGATCGGCGCGCCGGCTTGCGCAACGACCGGGCCCTCGACGATTGACACCTCGATTGCGTCGACGTGGCCCTCGGCGTCGGTTGCGGCCGGCTTCAGGGCCAGGTCATAGCGCGGCGCTTCGGCGGCGGTCGACGCTGCAACACACAGGGCGGCGCCGAGAACCGCGGCGATCGCGAGGAAGGCGCTACGCATCGCGCCCTACCATCCCGTCTTGCGCAGCGTCTCCAGGGCCGCGCCGAGCCGCTCGAGCCCACGCTCGAAATCCGGCCCGTCCGTGGCGAAGCCGAGGCGAATGTGACCGGGCGCGCCGAAAAACTCTCCGGGCGCCACGAGCAGGCCGAAATCGCTCCACAGCGTGCGCGCCAGCGCCAGCGTGTCGTCGATGCCCGCCACCCGTGGAAAATACATGCAGCCGTGGCTGGGGACTTCGCCCTCGACCAAGCCCAGTTCGATCAGTCGCGCCGCGTGCCGCAGCATCACCGGTCGCGTCAGGGCGAGGATCCGGCGCCAATGCGCGTCGAAGACCTCCGGCGCCTCCAGGACGTGCGCGGCGACCGCGTGCGCCAGCTTCGAAACGCCGAGATCGCCTTCCGGCGCTCCGTCGCGGATGCGCTGGGCGACCTCAGGGTTGGCGATGAGCCAACCGCATTTCAGCGCGAACAGGCCGTACACCTTGGTCAGGCTGGCGACGCTGACGATGTTCGGGGCAAGCGACGCCGCCGGGGCCGGAAACACATCGCGAACAAAGTCGCCGTAAACCTCGTCGACCACGACAAGCGCGCCGACGCGGGCCGCCGCCGTCGCAATTGCGCTCACCTCGGACGGCATAAGCACCGCACCCGAAGGATTGTGCAGATTGGTCAGCAGCACGAGCTTGGTCCGCGGCGTCAGGCGACTCTGCAGTTCGGCGATGTCGACGCCGTATGCCGGTGGTCGCCGCGGCAGGTCGTCGACCTGAAGGCCTGCGCCCTTCGCCATCTGCGTCAGAAGATCGAAGCCGGGACGCTCGATCAATACGTGATCGCCGGGTTCGGTGAGCGTGCGCAGCACCAGGGATATCGCGCTGGTGGCGCCGGTTGTGGCGATCAGCCGGTCGGCCTCGACGCCGTATCGGCGACAAAGCGCCTCCACCGCAAACGGATTGCCGCCGTCGAAGGCGCTGACATAGCGATTGGTGATCTGGAGCGAGAAGGCGTCCCGCACAACTTCGATCAGCTCGTCGGTCGGTTCGCGGATGGTGCTGTCGAAAAGCACGATGGCATCGTCCGTCGACAGCCGCATCTGGGCCCGCGCCCAATCCGAATAGGTCGGCGCATCGAACAGGTCGGCAACGCGCGCGGTCGGCGCGGCCTTGACGGCGGTCGTCGACGTGCCGGGCGGATTCAAGCGTGGGTCCCCTTCCCTCATGTCGGGCCGTCTACGAGGCCCGCGCCCCTATAGTCGCCAGTCTAGGCTCCTGAGCCGGACTTTCTTTGCAATTTTGCCCTTACCACGCCTGGATCGCGGATAGCTTATGCGGATCGAGCGGCGGGCGCGCATAAGCTATTTCGGCCAGCCGAGCTCAAACGTGTGGCCGCATGGGTCAACAACCGGGTTTTGCGGTCGGAGCTTTTTCCCGGTACGGCAGTCGGGCGCCTAGCCTATGCGTCACGACCGGCGCGGCGAGAAGGCGGCGTCCACAGCCTGGGCGGGCGAGAGCGACCTCCGCGACGCCGGCGATGTGCTCGCCGACGGCATGCGTGTCTTCATCGCGTCGGCGTCGAATTTGACGGCGCCACGAACCGGCGTACCGCCGCGTCGAACGCCGCGAGATTGTCGTCGCCCGCATAGACCCCGTGCGGACCGGCGAAATAGACCGCGGTCAGCCGATTGGGCGGAATGCCGTCCTGGTCCAGCGTGTAGCGCGCCTCATAGGCGGGCGTGGTCAGGTCGTAGTAACCCGCCGCCCAGAACAGCCGCAGGTTCGAATCGGCCTTCATCGCCTTGCCGAGACGCAGAATCGCGTCGGGGTGATCTTCGTAGTTCCATTTGGAATTCACGATGAAATTCACGCCGTAATAGGTCTCGGTCGAAGGAAACTTCAGCACGTCGGTGATATAGCGTCCGACCTCGGGGCTCGGCACGGCGCCGATGCTCATGGGCGACACCGGGGGACCGGCCGGCGCGCCCGGCGCCCGCTTCGGCGCGACCCCCAGCGCCGGATCGTCGATCGCGCCCTGCTGTCCCGGCTCCAGCGGCGCGGTCACGCGCACGTCGAGCAGGCCCGTTCTGAGGCCTTTGTCCTTCAGCAGATTGAACATGTAGTCGTTCTGCGAAATCCGCAGGTTCTTCTCCAGGATCAGATCGACCGGCAGGCCGATCAGTTTCGACATGTGCTCGGCCACGCGGCGACGCTCGGCGTCGGGCAGGCTCGAACCCTGGATCAGGGCGGAGACATAATCAGTGTGCGCAAACGTCACCGCCTCGCGATAGACGTCCTCGACGCTGCGGCCCGCGCGGTCGATCCGGTTGTGGAACCAGGCGCCCGTGGCCATGGTCGGCAGGCTCGTCACGTAAGGCATCTCGTGGCCGGGCGCCGAGCCGACCAGGGCGATGAGCAGCACGCCGTCGAACTTCATCGCCGGCGCGACGTCGAGGATCATCGGCGCGCGCACCGTGCCGTAGCTCTCGCCCACCAGATACCGCGGCGAGGCCTCGCGATGGTTCTGCTTCAGCCATTCGGCGATGACCGACTTCACCGTCTCGGCGTCGCCGGTGATGCTGTAGAAGCGTTTGGGGTCCGCGCCGGCGAACGGACGCGCAAAGCCGGTTCCGACCGGATCGATGAACACCAGGTCCGCCGCATCGAGCGGGCTGTACGGATTGTCCGCCAGGTGTCCGCTCGAGCGGTCGCCGGGAACCTCGCCGACGCGCCGCACGGGGCCCAGCGCATTCATGTGCAAGGGCGAGGACGAGGCGCCCGGGCCGCCGTTGAACGCGAACAGCACCGGCCGGCTCGCCGCGTCCTTCACGTCGTCGCGGGTGTAGGCGATGGTGATGACCGACGCTGCCGGGACGCCCTTGTCGTCCGCCACGAAATGTTCGGCGACGGTCGCGCTGTAGTGCACGGTCTGGCCGTTAATCACGGCGGTATGCTGCGTCACCGCCACCACCGGCGTTCGCGGGGCTGCGGCCGGGGCCGAAGGCTGCGGCGCCGGTTGGGCGTGGGCGCCGGCGGGCGCCAGTAGCAGCGTCGTCAGGATCAGAAGTAACCGCATCATCGCCTCACACCTTGCACGCCGCATCGGAAACCCCGGGGTTGCGCGTCCATTTCCACGCCGCGACGGGATCGCCCAGCGGCACATAGCTGATCGTAACCTCCTGGCCGGCACGGCGGACCACGATCTCGACCGGGTCGTTCGACTGCTGAAGATCCGGCGCAGCGAAGTCGGGCGCGTGCACGATCTCGTCGCCGTTCTTCAGCCCCGCCTTCTCCGCGGCCGATCCCGTGATCAGGTCTTTGACGATACGGCTCTTGCCGTCGAGCACGCTCACGTCGAAGCCGGGCTCCAGCGGCCGTACGGTCGTCTCGACCGGGCGGAAGCACGGCGCGAAATCGGTCGCCGGCGGGACAATGGGTTTGCCGGCGACCATGTCGTCGTAGTCCTGGCGCGCGCGGGGACCGAGTTCGGCGGTGATCAGGGCCTCCCACTGGGGCACGCCCTCGGGCTCGCCGCGACGCTTTTTGTCGAGCATGGCGAGCACAACGTCGTCGAGGCTCCGCTTACCGTGGCTCTTGGCGCGGATTTCGGCGTCGACCTTGGCCAGGTACATGAAGCCGCGACCGTACGGCACGTGGCTGGCGCGCGCGTCCTTCCAATAGATCGCCTCGGCGCCGCGGTTCGACAAGGACTGCAGGGGATTGGTGTAGTAGCCCTCCGCCTTATCGTTGATGCGTTTGAGAAACGCGTCCGGCGTGATCAGGCCGGCACGGAGCGACAACAGGGTCGAGTAGTATTCGGCGCCGCCCTCCGTGTACCAGGAGATGTCGGCGTGCTCGCCGTCGATGATCGACCAGTTGTGCGTCATCTCGTGGGAGATCAGGCCCTCGAGGTTCTCCGTCGTCGGGACCTTTCCCGTGCCCCAGCCGAACAGGAACGAGCGCGGTCCTGCCGTGCCGCCGTCGCCCTTGTACGGCTGCTTGCGCACGAACACGCGGTAGGCGCCGCCCTCGTCGTGGAAGAAGGTCGACATGTAGCCGTAGAGCTTCTCGATCATGGACGCGGCCGCATTGGCGTCGAACGGCGGCTCGGTCAGCCAGTACATGGCGAAATGGTTTGAACCCTGGGGCGGATAGCTCTTCACCGGCCCGGCGAAGAAGAAGGCGCCGTTCAGCGATTCCGCCGGCATGACCTTGCTGACATCGCCATCGCCGAAGCTGGTCACGCCGCGGGCGCCGGGTTGCATGCCCGAAAGATCCCAGCGAATGGCGATGGCGCGCGCCGCATCGCCGGGCGGTTCGGGAAGGAAGGTATAGCCGGCGCCGTCGAGGCCTCCGGCCTCCTCGCGCAGATCGAACAGCGGACCGTTGCGGGTGGCGGCCGACACCACACGCGGCGGCGCGTGAAAGGTGAAGACGACGTCGCCGGAGGTCGCCCGCTGGGGCGACCATTCGCGATAGGTCAGGAACGGCGTCGGCGGCAGGTCCTTGGCGGTCAGCGGCAAGGCGCCGTTAGCATCGCTCGCCTGCAGCGCGTCGCCGTCATAACGCGCCGTCGGGATTGAAGCGACGACCAGGGGCATCTGCACGATGGTAACGCCGGCGGCGACGTCGGGGTGCTGCATCCGGATACGCACATCGACGTCGTCGACCGTCCCGTCGGTCAGATGCGGCTTGAGCGAGACCTCATAGGCCGGCGGCGTGTCCGCGTGTGCAGCTCCGGCGAAAACGACCGACAGGGATGCGGCGGCAACGGCGGCCAACCTGTTCCACACGACGCGCATGATCCACCCCTCCATCGCCTGCTCGAAAGCTTACGACCGGACCGGAAAATTGTTTTGTCCTTTGTGCGGCCTGGAGCCGGACGGCAGGGTGGTACAATCCATTGGCGGTCACGTCGACGCATGGATCATGCACGGTCGGTTGGGCGACTGGATCGATAGACCCGGCGGCGCCGGTCGAGGACCGGGAATAGCAAAGAATTTGCATCGCCGGGGGCCTAGCGTAACCAGAGACGCCGGGTGGAGGAGCAGGCCATGATTTCACGCAGACAATCGCTGGGCGCGTTGGCTGCCGCGCCCTTCGGCGCCCTGGCCTGGCGCACCGCCTTCGCCGACACGCCTGCCGCGCCCGCCTGGACGCCGCCGTCGCCGCGGGACAACTTCAAGATCAGCGGGACCTATATCAACGCCGCCTACACCCACCCGCTGCCGCTCGACGCCGCCGCCGCCATGCGCGATTACGTCGCCCGCCGCGCCGATCCCGGCGCGCCGCACCTGCGCGAGGACGAGAACGCCAAGACGCTGTTCGCCAAACTGATCAATGCCTCAACCCCCGACGCGATCGCCGGCACGCCGTCCACCTCCTACGGCGAGAGCTTCGTGATCGGCGCCCTGGGGCTGGAGGGCGACCGCAACGCGGGCATCGTCACCGACATTCTGCATTTCGACGGGTCGCTCTACGCCTACGGCGAACTGGCCAAGCTGGGCTCGCCGCTGACCATCCTGCCGATGACGCCCGACGGGCGGATTGACATGAACCGGCTGGAAAGCGCGGTGACGCCGCAGACGCGACTGGTCTCCGTCTCGCTGGTGTCGATGGTCAACGGTTTCAAGCACGACCTGAAGACCGTCTGCGACATCGCGCACAAAAAAGGCGCCTATGTCTATGTCGATGCGATTCAGGGCGCGGGCGCCGTGCCCATCGACGTGCAGGCGTCGGGCGTCG
Source organism: uncultured Pseudomonadota bacterium (assembly GCA_963838235.1). Lineage (GTDB taxonomy): Bacteria > Pseudomonadota > Alphaproteobacteria > Caulobacterales > Caulobacteraceae > JAFECT01. The sequence goes on along the minus strand of CAWIQJ010000006.1, from coordinate 979,736 downwards.
ATTTCCTGTCGTGCTCGACCTTCAAATGGCTGATGGGCGACTTCGGCTGCGGCTTTCTCTACGTCCGGCCCGACCTGATTCCCAAGCTGAAGCGCACCGAGTTCGGCTACCATCAGCCGCAAACCCTGGCCTACCATGCCTTTCCCGGCGACAAGCCGGGCGCGGTTCTGTTCGAAGCCGCGCCCAACGATACAGCCGCATCGGGCCGTTTCGAGGTGGGATCGACCGGCGACGGCGCGCGCGCGGCGGCGACCGTGTCCCTGCGCAACCTGCTGGCCTGGGGGGTCGACAATCTGCAGTCCGCGCGCCAGCCGCTGATGGACCGTCTCTACGACAAACTCTCGGCGCACTATCAGCCGATGAGCCCGAAGGGGTCACGCTCGTCGATCATCGCCTTCTCCCTGATCGGCGCCCGGGACAAACTCCGCCCGCGCATCACCGAAGCGAAGATCAACATCCAGCTTTATCCGAACCGCTTGCGCATCTCGCCGTCGGTCTACAACACGCCCGAAGACATCGACCGCCTGATCGCGGTTCTGACCGCCTGACAGGCGTGCGGGCCTCACGTCCGAACAAGTCTTGCTCCCATTCAGAAAGTCGCCCGCCGCAGGGCCGAGGTCCTGCAGCGGGCGGGCCGCTTCTGAGGAGGAACATCCAGAAGCGGTATTCAATTACCTACGGCGCTTGGCTCGCGTGCTCCGCTTTCGCTTGGGCCTCAGTGCGCGCGAAGAACGACGCCAGGTCCTGCGAGATCTTAAGCCGCGTCGCCTCGTCGTGGTACATCATGTGGCCGCCTTCGTAGCAGTGGGTCTCGAAGCGGGCCGCCACCGACGGCTCGGGCTTGGCGGCCATGATCTCGTTGCCTTCGCACATGTTCAGCGAGTTGTAGCGCCCGGCGCCGACGAACACGTGCATCTGCGGCTCGAGTTTCATCGCGTTCTGAATCCACGGCTGCGACAGGGGCGGCCCGGCGCCGGCCTTCATGCGCGCCATCGACTCGGGCGTAATGGTGGTGTGGTCGTAGATCCACTGCTCCCCCGTCGATTTCCGCGTGGCGCCGACGGCGGTGTAGCCGGTTTCGTCCTCGCCCTCGTAGGTCAGGTCGGTCGCGTAACCGAGCTCGACGCGAAGATAGTGACTGATCGACGCCTGTGAATTCTGCAGATGCGGGACCGGCCCCTTGATGCGCATGTCGTAGGTGTCGAGCATCTGGCTCGGGTCGGAGCCGTAGGCGGATTTCAGGTAGTCGCGGTTCGGCATGACCAGGGTTTTGCGGTCGATCAACTCCGGCTTCACGCCGATATAGCGGGCGAGCTGTTGGGCGATCGCCTCGCGCTGTTCGGGCGTCAGGTCGGCCAGGTGCTGGAGCGCCGGCATGTAGGTCGCCTTCAACCAGGCGTTCAGCTCGCGCATGGTCGTGTCGCGGTCTTTCATCAGGTCGGGCGCGAGCCGTCCCTGGGCGAAGGCGGCGGCGGTGCGCGCCGGCACATACATGGCGTCCTGGAACTGGGGCGGCATCAGCGAGCCCGGAACGCCGCCGGAAATCAGCACGACACCGGCGATCTGTTCGCCGCGCTTGGCCATCATCTCGGCCACGCCGCTGGCTCGCCAGGTGCCGTAGCTTTCACCCAGCAGAAATACCGACTGGTCCTGCGAGGTGAACTTCGCGCGGTAACCGCGGATGAACTCGGTCGCCTCGGCGAAGTCGCCGAGCACGCTCAGGAACTCCTTGGCGAACTCGGGCTTTGCCGGGCGACTGAAGCCGGTTTCGATCGGATCGTAGAACACCAGGTCCGAGCTCGACAGCAGGGTCTCGGCGTTGTCGACGAAGCCGTTGTCGGTGATGCGCCGCGGTCCCATGGCCTGGGAATGCAGCGTCATCGACGACGCGGTGGGGCCGCCGTTCCAGATGAAGGTCAAGGGCCGTTTTGAACCGTCCCGGTTCTTGGCGACATAGGCGACGAAAATATGTGCGCCCGCACCTCGCCGGTCTCGGCGTCGCGGAGCGCCAGGCGGCCGGCGCGGGCTTCATAGTGCAGCGGGCCGTGCACAGTGTTGATCACATGCTCGGTGACCACGATCGGTTCGTCGCCGTCGGCCAGCGGCGCGATCGTCGCAGATGGTGCGGGCGCCGCGGCAAATGCGGTTGTGCACAATGCCAGCGAAAACACCGCACAGCCGGCCAGGACGGCCATCGAAAGCATCCGGAAGAGTCCCGCACCCATCGCCGTCACTCTACTCCCTTGTCACGTCATGAAAAGGCGCGCCGTGGAGGCCACGACGCGCCCGAAGCCGGAACCATGGCCGTCCACAGCCGATCAGTACTTGGCGGTCAACCCGACCCAGAAGGTCCGGCCGATGAAGTCGCCGTAGGTAAGCGTCGTCGGCGACGGTGGTTCGTTGGTCAGGTTGTTGATCCCGGCGCGCAGGCGGATCTTCCCGAAGTCATAGCTGGCCGAGATGCTGTGCTCGAGGTTGCTCGACACCACCGGCACCGCCGTGTTGCTGGAATTGGCGCCCTCCGCGGTCAAGGCGGACGGCAGATAGAACGCCTCATAGGTGAAGCGGAACGGACCATTGATGTAACGCAGGTCGCCGCGAACGACCCATCGTGGCTCGGCGATGGTGCCCGCAATCTGGGTCGTCGATCCGTCCACCACCTGCTTCAGCTGGTCGTTGTGCGTCGTTTCGAGCTGGAGCTCGAGGTTACCGGAGTCCGGCCGACGGATCAGCCACTCGACTGGGAAGCGGTAGTCGATGTTGACCGTCTCGCCTTTGTACTTGAGCGACGCGGCGTTGTAGGTGGTCTGGATGGCGGTGGCGATGTTGCCGAAGGCGTCGCGCGTGAAGAAACCGCATGCGGCCGACGCGGACGTATTATCGTAGCACGAGTCCGCAAAGTTCGTCGGCGTGAACGCGGTCAGACCGTTCAGGATGTCTACCGAGATATAGTCGGCGGTGACGGTCAGGGCGCCGGGCACATAGGTCGGTTGGTACACAAACCCGTAAGTGAAGGTCTCTGACACTTCGTTCTTCAGGTCGGGGTTGCCGCCGGAGGTGATCTCCGCTGTGGTGAAGTTCACGGCGGTGTCGGCGAACGCGGCGAGGCGCTGGGCCGTCGACGAGCCAGCCGCCGCCTCGCCCGGGCCGGTGCCGTAGGTCGGGTTGGCGGCGAAGAGCGCCGTGCAGTTCGCAAGACGGGTCGAAGGAACCGGACCCTGCGCGATGAAGCGGGCGTCGCAGGGATCGACGATACCTCCGCCCAGCGACGTGCTGGTCGGCTGGAAGAGCTGATAGAGGGTCGGCGCGCGGAAGTTCTGGCTGCGCGACGCGCGCAGCGTAAAGCCGCCGTCGAGCCGTGCGTTCAGACCCAGGCCCCAGACCGTGTTGTGGCCCGCGATCGAATTGTCAACGAGGCGGCCCTGGGCGCTGAAGTCCACGCCCTTCACGCCCGGAAGCGTGAAGCCTTCGCCGAGAATGGGAACCAACAACTCGCCGGAAAGCTCGTTGGTTTCGTAGGAACCACCGGTCACCGGTGAGGGCGCGCCGCCGCTTCCGTCGTTCGTGCCGGCCTGCTGCGCCGCGGAGGGCGTGAAGGAGTTGTATTCGTTACGGTGCTCGTAACCGACGCTGAACTTCACCATGCCGCCCGGCAGGTGGACGATGTCGCCGCCGAACAAGGCAAGGAAGTCGTCTTCGCGGTTCGAGTAGTGGTAGCCGATCGGCGCATCCACGTATTTCGCCGCGGCCGAGCTGATCGCGCCGCTGCCGAAGGGATCGATGGGTGCGCAGTTCGGGTCGGTGACAGTGACGGCGTTGATGGAGCAGACGATCTGTCCGGAGCCGTTCTTCGCAGCGCTGATCGCGTTGGCGAAGTTCGCCGTGTAGACGTCCCACCCGTACTGGTAGCTCTCCACCTCGCCGTGGGTGAAGCCCAGGCTGTAGGTGAAGTTGCGGCCCAAGCTGCTGAAATCGCCGTCCAGCCCGATGTGACCGCTGTAGGTATCGGTCGGATAGGTGAAGGTCTGGGTCGGCAGCACGTTGTTGAAGGCCTTCGACAGCCATACCGGGCCGCCGTGCGCGAAGGTCGGGTCCGCCGCGCTGATCTCGGCCACTTCGGCCGGGGTCAGGTACGGGTTGTTCGCGAAGGTCAGGAGCGCGTCGTCCGGCGACGGCGAAAGCACGGTCTTGAAAAAGCCCTGACTTCCGATCGGGTCGGTTCCGACCTCGTGGTTGTAGACGAGCTGGGCCGAAACCTTCAGGTGATCGGTAATATCGTAGTGGCCGACGACGTTCAACGTCCGGCGCTCGATGCCCGTGGAGAGCGCCGACAGATCCTCCAGCGGATAGCCGTCGCCGCCGTTGGCGAACGGCGGGAACAACGACGGGCTGCCGCCCGGCCCCGTACCCGGATTGTAGGCCACCAGGGTCGTGCCGTCCTTCGAGAAGGTGAGCGCATTGCCGCCGGAGTAGACAAAACAGTTGCCGCCCGGGCCGCCGCAGATCGGCACCGGCGCCGGGATCGAGAACAGCACGCCGGTGCGGTTGAATGCATAGAAATTCGCGTCGGGAATGACCTCGAGCCCGCCCGCGAAACGGGTGCTCGCTTCATAGTCGCGTTGGGTTTGCAGCAAGGGATCGGTCTTCGACCACTCGAAGTCGGCGGCGATGTTGCCGCGACCGTCGGCGAAGTCTGTGCCCGCCGTGATGCGCGCGCTGTACTGGTCGTGATCGCCCTTGTAGGACGTGCCGGCCTGGACGTCGGCCTCGACGCCGGTGAAGTGCTGCTTCAGGACATAGTTGACGACGCCCGCGATGGCGTCGGAGCCGTAGACCGCCGCGCCGCCCGCTTCCACGACTTCAACGTGATCGAGCAGGCCGATCGGGATAACGCCGGTGTCGACGCCGTTGCCCGCGCCCCCCAGACCGGAGCCGCCGCCCTGCCCCTGGGACGGCGTGATCGGCGTGGACGTGCTCACGACGCGCTGGCCATCGACCAGGGTGAGCGTGCGGCCGGAGCCCAGGTTGAACAGGTTCGGATAGGTCTGTCCGCCGCCGGCCGGTCCGTTGACCGACGTCGTGGCCGCGAACGAAGGCGTGTTGGCGGTCACCAGGTTCAGCAAATCGCCGGCGTTGACGAACCCGCGATCCACCAGGTCCTGCTTGCTCATCAGGTCGATCGGCGCGGGCGAGTCGGTGGCGGATCGCTTGATGCGCGAACCGGTCACCACGACCTCCTGCACCGTCGACGCCTTGGATTGGTCAGGGCTGGTTTGATCCGCCGATTGGCCGTCCGCGGCCAGGGCGGCGCCCGCCCACGACATCGCCAGCGCGACGCCGATGGAAACCGACGTCGTCGTCAGAATGCGGCTCTTGAATGATTGCGACTTCATCGCGGTATCCCCCGTTATTCCCCTCACGCGCGCCCGCGGGTTTCCCTGACCCTGGCGAGGATCGCGCGCTGTCACAAAAACCTTAAGCGGGGGCGCAGGGATTTTCTTTTCGTTGTGCTCGCCGGGGGGGTGGTAATTCAGCTCGTTTATGCGCCGCCCGGGCAAGTGGGCGCATTGACAATGCAGTCGGCTGCCCCGGCCCGCGGGGACCTATTCGCCGCGAGTCAAGATTTCGCATCGGCCCCGCCCGCGAACCGCCCCGCGACGCGTGTCCTAGTCGCGACGCACTTCCGAGCGGCATTTTCAATTCAGCGCCGACGCGCCTTCGGCTAATAATCGCAAAGAAAACCCGCGCCGCCGGACTTAACGTCGACCCCAACGCGGAACGCAGCGAAGGGGGCGGGCAATGGGAAGCACCAGTCGAGGTTTCGGGACGGCATGGCTGTCGGGCGGTCTCCTCATCGCCGTCCTGGGCGCTGCGTCCGCGAACGCCGCGACGCCGCCCGCGGCGCCGGACACAGCCATCGCCTGGCGCGCGATGCTCGACAAGGATCTGGCCGGGGCCGAGGCGACGCTCAACGCCGAATACATCTATGCGGTCGATCCCGGCGGTATGACCTGGCGCGAAACCCTGGACGGCGCACTCGCGCAGGCAAGAGCGGACGAAGCCAAGGTCGCCAACCAGGAAGGCTACCAGGCGGTGCTGCGCCGCTTCGCCGGCGCGTTCCAGGACCCGCACCTGCGCGTGCGGTTCCAATTCGAACCGGCTTCGCTCAAGTGGCCGCGCTTTCTCGTGCGCTATGTCGGCGGCCATTACAAAGTCGTGGTGAGCGACACCGCGGCGGTCACCGCCGGCGAGGAGGTCAGCGCCTGCGACGGCGCAGCGGTCGGAAGCCTGATCGAGAATACGATCGCGCAGGAGGGTTACATTCCCGGTATCGAGGCGTCGAAAGCCCAGGCGGCGGACGCGCTGTTCGTCGATGCCGGGTCGCCGCTGCGCGCGGCGCCCAAGGCCTGCACCATCGGCGGACGCGAGGTTGCACTCGACTGGACCTCGACAGACCCCGCGCAACTGGCCCTGAAGGGCGCCGCCTTCGCCCAGATCCGCAACAACGAGATCTCGGCCGCGCCGTTCGGCGACGATGGCGTGTGGATTCGCCTGGGGACTTTCGCGCCCGACAAGCCGGCGGCCGAGGCCTATCACGCCCTGATCAAACAGATGCCCGATTACCGCAACAAGTCGATCATCGTGTTCGACGTGCGCGGCAATCCCGGCGGTTCCTACGACTGGTTCATGGCGGTGCTGAAAGCGCTCTACGGTCCTGAGCACGTGGCCTATTTCGCCCGCGCGCGCACCGAGATCACCGCCGCCTTCGTTCACCCGCTCAACTACGGGTCCAAACCGTCCAAGGCGCCGGCGGCGGACCCCCTGGACACGCCGATGGATAGCGAACTGCAGACCGCCTATGCGGCGGGTCCCAAGGAAGTCGTCACGACGAGCGGCGCCAAGGTCTACGCGCTCACCCCGGCGCTGAAACCGCGTCCGGCCGCGGCGCCGGCGAGCCTCTCCCACGCCAAGATCTATGTGCTCGCCGACTACGGCTGCAGCAGCGCCTGTATCGCGTTCCTGGACGAAGCGCTGCGCATTCCCGGCGTGGTGGAACTGGGGACCGACACCTACGTCGACCGCCGCTCAGGTTCGCCGGGCGTCTTTCCGCTCGCGAGCGGCATGGGCGCGCTAACCGTCCCGGCCATGGTTCGCGACGGGCGTGAGCGCGGCGAAAACGTCCCGCGCAAGCCTCAGATCGCTTACGACGGCGACATGTCCGACACGACGGCGGTGAAAGCCTGGGTTTCGAGTGTCATCAAGGCGCGGCGTCCTTCCGATGCGGGAGCGCCATCCCGTCAATGATCGTCATCCTCTTGGCGACATCAGTCGCGCATGGGTCCACTCGACGCGTGAACTCCGCCTGGGAGCACCACCGCTGGCGCGAAGAGTTCCGACATCCGCCGCCTGTGCCCCATCGGGGACCCGTCGAGCCGACAACATTCTAGCGATTTGAAAAAACTGGCGCGCCCGAAGAGATTCGAACTCCTGACCCCCAGATTCGTAGTGTGTATATCGCACGCCTAACAGGCTGACACATAAGCACTTTTTGAGTGAGAAAGTGTGGCTGTGTAATGGAGTGTGAAAATCTAGGCTCGTTTCGCCGGATTGAGCTACGTCCGGCTCCCCGCGGAGGTCCGAACCGGTCAATCGACCCGCCAATCAGGAATTGGCCGGTCTGCCTATGGAAAGACCCATCGGATAATCGTTGCCCCGCAACGATTTCAAATACCCCCGCAACCGTCGGGCTACCGCCCGACTTCGACCGTTGTCCGCCGCCGTCAGCCTCAGGGTGCAAGGCTGGTCGGCTTGGCTCCGCCAGCGCGCAGATGCGCGCTGGCTGCGGGGGTTCGCGGGGCCCTTCAAAGACAGCCGCTCACCCCACAACGGTCGAAGTCGGGCGCTTCGCTCCCACGCTGCCGCAGCGGCTCACTTGCGGCGTAGCTACGCCGCGTCTCGCCGGCGGCCAGCGGGGCCGACGGTTGCGGGAAATACTCGTTCGCGCCAGGTCGCGAACGACCATGTGCCTGCCAGCCGGCAAGCGGGGCGTCGGGGCGACGCCCTCGGACGTTCCGCCCTCCGTGCAGACGGAGGGCGGAACCCCCTGTTGGAAAATTTGCGCCCTGCGGACAGGGCGCTCCACATGCCTCGGACTTCTAGGCTGCGGCGGGAACCGCAGCTGGATCGGCCTTAAGCGCGACGACTGCGGTGACGTTCGGGTCGTTGGCGATGTCCGAGGGGGCGATAAATCCCTTGTCGTCGCCCTTCAGTTCGATCCCCATCGCCGCGTAGCACATGGCGACGTACTCCGAGCAGATGTAGGCGGTCTTGGGCTCAAGCTCGCCTGAGACCGGGATGTCGAAGTCGCCCGCCGCGATGCGAAGCCCAATACGCACGATCTCCATCGGCGCGTACGGCGAGCCAAGGCGGTCGATCGCGAACCGGGTCATGTCACCGAAGTCCTTGAGGAACGTCGGCGAGGTTTCCACGGTCGGAAACTGCGCATGTCGCGCGACCAGAAGCTTGCCGTCGTACGGACCCTTGTCGCCGCCAATGGTGCCGTCGACCCGCGCACTCAACGCCACCGCCCGAACGCCGAAAGTTTCGACGCTCTCAAGCAGAAGCACGCGGTCGATGTCGGGCAGCACCCAGACGAAGCCCGAATGGCTCCATTCGCTGCCGGTGGCTTTTTGGATAACTTTGGAGAACCAATCGTTGGAGGAAAACAGCACGATGTCGCCCGTGCGCAACTGGCTGCGCACGTCGAGATACGCGACGGGGGTCATCTGTTTGAACTGGTCGAGGGTAACCGCCATGCGTGGGGTCCTGCTTGCTGAAGGCGAAGTGCTACGCGAACCGCGAGGCCCTCACCCGCCAGCTAGGGACCCCAGCTGCGGCATATAGTGTTCCTGTTTTGATCTACAAGGTTCTTGGGAACTATGTACTTGACGGAACAAGCGGCCCATAACCCCACGGAACAAGCTGCTTCGGGCGCGGTTCATGGCGCGCCGCTCGTTATGGTGACTCCCGTTATGATCGAGGCGGGAGTTTCTGCTTTGCGCGGGCTTTGCCCTTTTGACTTGGCGTTTCCGGCGGGGGGAGAGGAAGTCGCTGTTGCGGCCGTTTTGAAAGCAGCTCTGCGAGGGGTGGATTGAGGCGGGATGGTGGGGGATCACCTTCGCGCCAGTAATACATAGCCCACAGCCATTTATCGTAGCGTTTCACCTCAGCAATTAGCGTCCGTAGTTCGGTCTTGTTGCCGGGATGCAGCTTCCAAAATTCGACTTGTCGCCGTTGAAACGCTTGCGGCTTTATAACCCTAGGAGCCGTGGTCGCTCGCATGACGCCGCGATAGTCGTGCCACCACGGATCGTGAACATAACGATTGCGCATCAAGCGCAATACATTGTCGATATAGTCCAAAGCTTCGACAAGCGAGTTACCCCACTCATATTCATCATCGTTCTTAGCGCTTCCAATTGCTCCGACTTTGACTGCCTTAACAACGTCGCGCAGGTCGAGACAATCCACCATTGCTGAAAAGACTTGGATGTTGACTGAGTGCGGGATGTCTATCCCCACAATGACGACGAACATGGCCGCCACAGCCTTCTCCAATTCCGCCCACGCATGGCATAGTCGCCCAATGCCGAGCGCAAAGGGATCAAGAGGGTCGCGCGTTGCCATGACTGAGAAACCCAAACCTCCAAAGGACGAACCCGGCGCGGACGCGCGATTCGCCAAGGGTATAGCGAACGCGCTCAAGACGCCCCCCAAGCCGCACACGCCCAAAAAGCCCCCAGCTCGCTCTGAACGGTGATTGGCGCTAGCGTCTCCCCAATTTTAGCGGGGAGAACGGTTCAATGCGTGCGGACAGGCAAGCGGCGTTGATTTGGAATATCGCTTATCGAGTTGCGGTTGTTGCTTTGTTGGGAGTGATAGCTTTTGAACAACTTGAGACAAAACACGCTGTTCAAGATGCTCCGCCCCCCACAACCGTTACGGCGGCCCCTGCCGCAGACGTGCAGCGCGGCGATCCCCCTGTCCAGCGTGTTGAAGTGGTGAACACAACGCCGCTTCCCGTTGAAGTTCGCCAAAACTTTCTTGGGCCGCCGCTAAATGTGAGGAACGAGCCGTAAAAGTGGTTAGTCCTCGAAGCCGGGGAGCGGTCCGCTAACCTTGAAAGTCATAGATGGCGGGTTCACTGACAGGTGAGAGTGTGTCGGGACGATTTGAACAAGTTCGCGCGTCTCAAGTTCAAGTTCGGCATTACCCTCATTAAACGCCTGTATGGCTGTTCCGGTAGCTCCTAGCGTGGGTTCTAACGTCAAAGTTCCTTGCGCCTCTAAATGCCAATGCCCTTTAGTTGAAACGTCGATGTGATACCTAACGCCAGGGTGTCGATGGCCCTGGACGATGAGAGCACCGACGCCTTGGAAGGTTTTTATAACAGACATGGTATCTCGCCCCTTTTGCGGAGAATGTCCTTCGTGCGGACACAGTTTTCAACTCGCCGATCTCAAAGTGATGGCAGTAGGTGACGGTTGGCAACGCTTTATGTTGGTACGTTGCGCCGATGGCGTCGAAAAGGTTGTGTCCTTCGACGAATTTGAACCGAAGGGCATGGTAGTTATTCCGGAACGCGTAACTTCGCGCGTCGAATTGCCTGAAGCTTTTTCGTTACCTGCTTACGCGTTCGCGCTTTCACCAACCCGCCGATAGGTCAGGCGCTTGCCGCTCGAACCCTTGATTGCCTCGTTTGTGCGAACGGTGTCCGACACGCCCAACGCTTCGCGGTTGGAGTAGCGGAAATCAAACTCGGCTAGATAGCGGTGCAAATGCGCCTCCGAGACGTGGTGATAGACGCCGTAAACGCCGCGCTTGAGAATGGCGAAATAGCTTTCAACCGTGTTGCTATGAACGTCCCCGCGCACATACTCACCCGCGAAGTGATTGACGGATTGGTGCGAGGCAAACTCGCTTCCCACACCTAAATAGCCGGGGTGTCCGTCCGTCATTAGGCTCGAAGCGCGGTGCGCGCTCGTAACCAACGCATTGCGAAGCGTCTTAGACGTGACGCTGGCAACGTGAAACGAACGCGCGCGCCCGTCACGCTCAACAAGCGTCACAACCTTTTGCTTGGCGTCCGCCGCCAAATCGCGGGGCAAGCGCTTGTCGGCGTGCTTGTTAGCTTCCTTGCCGCCAACGTACGTTTCGTCCGCCTCAATAACCTTGCCCGCGCCGCCCAACGGCGTTGGTGCATCCTCGCGCTTCGCTTCGCGGATACGGTGCGCCATGAACCACGCTGTTTTGTAAGTCACGGCTAGCGAGCGCGACAGTTGCAGCGCGCTAATGCCTTTCTTGCTCGACGCCATAAGACGGAAGCCAAGCATCCACTTGGACAACGGGATATGCGAGCGCTCGAAGATCGTGCCCATAGTGACTGAGAATTTGGTGCGACAAGAGTTGCACATGTGCAGGCCCGGCGCGGTGCTCTTGCCGCTCAGGCGCTTCACGTTCGCGGCTTCCCCACAACGCGGGCAATAAGGTCCGTCCGGCCAACGTTGGGCCTCTAGGTGCTTCCTGGCGGCTTCGTCGTCGTGAAAGATTTTATCGGTGAGGTTCATCGGCCCGCCGCCATATCCTCAAGGAGACTGAGCATTGACGCGACAATCAACTCCGCTTCGGGGTGCTTATCTGCCCGCTGGCGAGTCCACTCAACCTCCATCGCACTGGCGAACAGGGTCAGGACTGGTTTGTCCGGATGCAATTGCTGAAGCGTGCGCGCGACTGCACTCACAAGCGATTGCATCGCCAAATTGGTCTGATTTACGACGTGCTCTGGAGTTGGGCCGGTCATGACAGTTTCCTCTTCACCGTCAAACCTAAGGGCTCAAATGTGTTCCGTCAAGTATATAGTTCCCAGGTTCTTAGGGCCGAACCAGGAGATATTCGAGCGAAGAGCCCGGAGCGCCAGGCGCAACCTCCAAGAACTCACAATGATCGATGGACCGACGGAGAGCGTCCAGGTGCATTGCGCGGGCTAGGCCTAAGGCGCAGAATCGGATCGTGACACGAATAGCACCCATGTTTGGAACCGACCCGCACTCGTTCATCGAGTCATACTTGGCTGAATCGGTCGACAATGTCGTCGCCGATATACTCAAGTATTGGACCTATCCAGCGCTGATCGACCTCCATGGCGTTCCGCGGATTCTGGTGGACGAAGTAGCCCTAAATACGTTCTTCGCGGACCTTGCGCGCTCTACCGCAAGTGCATCGCACGAGCCCTCCGATTGGGAGCTTATCGAGCTCTTTTTGCCGCTTCCAAATCTTGCCACTGTTCTCGTGCGTCGTCGTATTATGCTTGCCAGTGACCAACCACCCCTGAGCGCGCTCGTCCACTACACACTACGCTGGACCAGCGATGGTTGGCGATTCTGCGTGGCGATAGCCCAAAGCTTTGGAGCAATAACGCCCGGAGCAATTCACATCAAATCCGACGATTTCTAGGCGACTGCACGAGAAGACGCACTTGGCCCTCGGGCCAACCGTGGCGATTGCTCGCGTTGTTCCCTCACGATTGTGTCGGCCAAGGTCGGTGAAGCGATCGGAAGCGCTATTAGGGCTCCGTCATCATATTCGACAATCGACAGTTCCTCTAGGTGCGATAAAGCCCACCTCATCGTTGATGATTCAACTCCCTCACGTACACCCGCTTGTTCGACGTACGCGGCCGACACTGGCTGCAAGAACGCGGTCTCTATCGTGATGCATTCGGCCCGAGTGAGGTGGTGTTGTTGAATAACTTCCCCAATTCTACGCGAGTCAGTTACCATACCTCGGCCTCTGCGACCACGCTCGTAGCTGAGCTGCGGCCGGTCTGGATTTGGATCTGAAAACGGATTGCCAAAACCACTTACGCCCCACGCCCGTTGCCAGTGCGCGATCGCTGCAAGCGCGCGCTCCTGGGCGTCTGAGTCGAAAGCCTCCGCGGCCTCTCCTTCAAAGAAGTAAGCCGTCGACCATAAATCAACCTCAGGCGGATAGATGAACCGATAGCTCGCCTCCGGGCGTAGATTGTCGAACTTCGCGCGCAGTTCCGCTACTTCGAAATTCGGACTGTACCGATCCAGCCGAATCCGCGACGTGCCATAGGGAGGTGGCAGATGCACAAGCTTATAGGCACGCGCAGTCTGCTCGTCGTAAGTTGCAGTCACTTCCCCTGGGAACCCGTAGAGAAAATTCCAAGAAGGGAATATGCCATACATAGAGAACCAGCGCAGGGCATTGATGTTCTGCAGCGCCGACACGCCCTTACGCATGATCCGCAGGACGGTCGTGCTCAGACTCTCGACGCCGGGTTGAACGGTCTTGATGTTCGCTGCCGCCATTTGACGGACGTTCTCGGGCCTTACGTTTGATTTCACCTCATAAAACAGATCGAGTTCATCACATGATGCTGCGATCTCGTCGAGCATTTCATTGGCATGCTCAATGGGCATTATGTTATCCACTGCGGAAAGGGCATGAACGCCGTGGCGTGCGATAAGAGTTTTGATTTCGCTCCCGACGCGCTTCGGCGACTTCGCGCGGTACCGCATTCCTCCCGCATTCAAGCCGCAGAATGTGCAGTGGCTCTTTTGGCCCCACCAACAACCCCGAGATGTCTCAAACGGCACTGATATCGGATATGTCGTGTTTGCGACCGCGCCAGGTACTCGCGCAATGAGCTCAAAGTATCTCGTGTAGTCCGGCACGGGCAGAGCATCCATGTTCATACTGAGTGAGTGGCGCTCAGAAAATGTGGATGAGAGATTTGCGCGTGTTAGGACGCCCTCGAGGGGGGGAGGAGCTTGTCCCTCAAGAACCGCTTCAATCAGCGGAGAGATAGTGTCGTCGGCTTCCCCAGACACGATTATATCGATCCATTCAAAGGCGGCCATGAACGCCGGGCCCATCGGAGCCTCGTAATTCGCGCCGCCAAATATTGTAGTTATGGTTGGGTTCAGCGCTTTCAGCCGGCGTGCAACCGCGAGAGAGGCCACGTTTTGCTGAAACGTCGATGAGAACCCCACAGCCCGATAGTCCTGCAACTGGGCGGCACAGTGATCTACAAACCGAGGGATCAAATCCTCGCGTAAATAGCGAAGATCTTCGGGCGTACACCCCACAAACAGGCAAAAATCCCGCGTGAATTCCTCGAAAGCGGTCGTGAACTCGTCGAGCGCCGGCACAGCAGGGAATGCGGCTTTCGTGAAAAGCCATTCTCCCAGCAGCGGACCACGAATATGGCAGAGCGAATTGTAGAGTTCGTAACCGACTGCGTTAGCCAACTCTACATTGAAGTAGCAATCCCGCGACTCGATTCCGTCCCGCTCAAGAATGGCTTTTAACAAACCCATTTGGATGGAAGGCGTCTGCGCTGAGGCAAAGGGCATATTGACGAGGGCGAATTGGTGCATAGGAACAGACCCTTCTCGTCTAGTTGCGCTGCCGCTCGTCAGCCTTTCAGAGCCCAAGGGCGTCAACGCTGGCGGCCAATGAAGACAACATTCACGGCAGTCTCGACCTCAGCATCGAGGCCCAACAGCGATCCCAGTCGATCTTCGAGGAAGCCCCCGTAATGGAGCGTACCGATATCGATCGCGGTAGCGATGAGCGATAGGAGATAACTGCACATGCCGCTCTCGAGCAGTGCAAAGCGGTAACCTCGAAAACCGTATTTGGTCGTCGCCCGCGCAAGCACCGTGGTGAAGACGGCGACAGCGCTCGCGCCTTCCAAATAGTCCTCAGCACCTACAATTGCAGTGCAGAGAATCCCGTCACCGAGCGGCCCACTGACGATTTCAAGAACATCCAGCTCCGGTGCATAGTGAAAGATTCCAGCGGGTAGTCCGTCACCGCCCGTCGCCCCGTTAACGAGCCCTATGATATACAACTCGCTACAGTACAGGCCGCCGCCTGCAGGATACCCACGCAGGTGAAGAGTTGACCCCGCTTCGTCAAGCGCCACGACACCAGTAGGGCGTGCGCAGCCGAGAAGTGCGCTGACTTCAGCCAACGTCACGGGCTCGCCGGCAAAAACGCGCACCGAGCGACGGCGACGGACTGTTTGAAGAAATGCCTCCGCCGAATCCGGCACTGGAGGTAAGCGAACCGTCTTGCCGACCCAATAGTTCTTCCGATTCGCTGCCATTTCTTGTTTGCCGCGGGCAGTCGCCGCATAAAGGCCCGCGCGTTGTGCGAATAAGTGAAAATTTGCGGCGCTCAGGTCCGTCTGACGATGAAAGTCGAGGACTTCGTAATACTCGGGAGAGCGCGCGGTGAGCGGCGACTCCTCAAGGCCAAGGTTGCTGCTGGTCATCTGATCGCTACCAAATGGATCATGGGAAAGGATGAACATCAAGATTGAGTTGGGTTGGCAGGGGGATGCCCTGTCGATCACAAAACACAGCGAGACGCCGAGTATCCAGATGCTCATATCCAACAAAACAGCTTAGGGGTTGAAGGCCAGGTGCAAAGGCACGCACAACCTTCACTGGGAAGGGCGTAAGATCCTTGGCGGTGATGTCGCGAAAATAGGGCGCGTACCCTGCCTCCACGAGACTCTGGACGACGTCACCTACCGCGCGCTGTGGGTCCCGCAGCGCGTCCGTAACTTCCACAACCCGCCTTCTCGATCCCGCAAATAGAAAATCTAGCAGCGGAAGATTGTCCGGATCTCGATAGAAAAATATGTGGTCGTTGAAATCGCGAATATCGGCAGCCGTAGGCGGCTCGCGACTCGAGCGCACGTGATCTAGGATGTGGAAATAGGACTGGAACGTCTCGAGGAGTGCTTTTCGCGCGGCATCGCGGAGAGTTGGTCGGCATGCCGCGCCCACTGCAACCCCCATGCGCTCGGGGAGCACGATCATTGCCAGAACCACCGGCACCCCAATGTCGGTCGTCAGATCAAAAGCGGCGTACCCTGGTTTATCCAGTTGGTACGTGCTCTCCAACCCGGAGCCGAACTCACGAAGCAGTGTGCTAACGTCCAGCGCTGCCGGCGTATGATGTGTCAACCAGAAGCACGAGAATGCGTCCCGCTCGATCAATTCGCAGAGACCACTGAGGATCGCGCTATCGAGCTCAGGACCCGCGCCCGCGCCCGTTGAGTACGCCAAGTCGTAGTGCGGCTCTTTATGATTGCTACGAAAGCCGATAAATGTGTCAGCGGCAGGGAGAAACACTTCGCCGCCATCGACTAGAGAGTGTCCGATCACCCAGCTCAAACGGTCGTCAACGGCATATCGAGTGAATGCAAACCCGTCGCGGTTATATTGCTCGTCTGAGAATCGGATAAATGTATCAGGCCCGACGCAGGGACGAGGCAAATCCCTTGCTCGACCATATGCCAATTCTTCCGGCGAATATTGGCGAAGGCTGTAGCGCTCAAGAGCTTCACCAATTGCGGACAAACAAGCGTCGGCGCGGTCAAACGCTGCTCCCGAGGCGAAGAAGTCTTCCGCAACCGGTTTTCGATCGTGCAACGACCCAGTAACCGGTCGAGGCAATCGGTGGCGCGGTGGAAGCAAATATGGATCTTGGAACTCCGCACCAGCAATATGGACATGCAGATTTTCGCCGGGAAAGGCTGGCAGTGCATGAACGTACTTCACAATCCCGACTATAGGGTCGACAAGCGGCCCAAGTTTCTCGAGCTGCTGCATCGCGGCGACGCTCATATCATGTCCCTCACGGCGGCGTCGCGAAGTCTCCTCGAGGGACGCCCGCATGCCGTGCACTCGCTGACTCGGACGACCTGCCGAGTGACAAGTTCACATGCGACAGGCTCAAATTCATCGACTCGCCCAGGCGCGCCAGTGCGATATGAGCGGCTCACAATGCCGAAGAGATGGCGATGAGCAATGAACGGCAATGGTGAGTAGGTCGCCGAGTTTACGTGACGGCCAATTCCAGTAACCCCGCCAACGTCACCACCGACCGCGCTTACGAAAACGTCGAGATTTGAGGGCTCTTTCATGCCAGCGCCGAACCGGCTCAAATAGCATTCTAGGCAACTTGAGTGGCTCGGGATTACGAAAGGTCCACAAATCGCTGTATTTCCGTTCAGGTAGACGAAGGTCACTAGACCATCGTGCTCCTGTGCGTTCTTGTTTTCAGTTTTGAGATGGGGAAAGTTCGGCCAGTCGGCACACGCGACAACCAATTTCTTTCCGACGCCGGCGGCCTGCCGCCGTTGCCGGCGCAGAGCAGGAACAAGTCCCTTCACAACCTCGGCGACTTCACCGACTCCCGACACCGAGATATCACTGATCGTAAAGTCTCTGACGTCGACGGAGTGCGGCCCCTCCCATTCGAGCGCCAAGGCTCCGTCGATCCAACTCGTTTGAGCGAATGTCTCCGCGTTAAGCAACATGCGGCGGCTTTGAAGCAGAGCGAGCGCGGCGCGCTGTGGCGGAGAAAAATCATTATTGTCGGTGACGCCGTGGCGAAGCATCACCAGGAGTTCCTGCAGCGGATCCAGATGGTCGTGGAACGCTATGTGCGCTCCGTCAGGTGCGAACAGCACAAGTCGTTGCGGACTGTCGACGGGGATAAACCAGCCGACAAGCGGATTCAGGACAAGTTGAGGACGCATGATAGTCGGCCAGGCAAGGGACGAGCGTTACGTCCGCGCCGCCCCCGCCCGCTCCAAGTCGTTAGACAGGAATGCAGCACGCGGCGCAGCAGGGTAGACAACAGGCCGCGTCGATGATCCGGGTGCCTTGGAGGTCACCGTCGACCGGCCGGCGCGCTTGCCAACCGGCATCCGAGAACATCAGTGCAGGGACATTTTCAGCCGCAGTGACGGTATGATCGCGGCCGAATTCTTCGCTCAATTGTGACAACATTACGTGTCTCCTTGGCGTAGCCTCACTATTGAGGCATTGTGGTTGTATCACGGAAAGCAGCAACCCGCCACAAGGAGCCCGTGCGTGAACCAGCAATCACAAGGTACGGTTGATGAATATGAGCGCGTAGCCAACACCTACGAACAGGCCTTTGGTCCGAGCATGACCATGACGTGGCGCTACGGGATCAGCACTCTCCTTCGCCCTGAGCTCCTAAAGGACGCGAAGCTGATTGACCTTTGTTGCGGAACAGGACTTGGGGCGCTCCTACTTCGAATTGGGAGCCCACAGAATATTATAGGTGTTGATCTTTCCCCGAGCATGCTCGCGCTAGCGCGGGGTCGATATGACCATCTGGTAGTCGCCGATATGTGCCGCATGCCATTCGCGGCCGACGCGTTCGACCTGCTGACGTGCGGCGGCGACAGCGTAAATCATCTTTCGAACGACCAGCTTTGCGATTTCCTTTGCGCCATGAGACGGAGGGGAGTGACTCAGCGATTTGCATTTGACGTGATCCTTGATGCTGCTCTTCCCTTGCTTCGAGTGGTAGGGACCGTTCCTCGCGGAAACGGGGCGACGTCTTCATTTCGCGTAGATGGAAAGATCTTGGAATCCTCGCATGAGTTAGGCCTTAGCGAACCCATTATGTTTCGCCACCACTTACCGAGCGAAAATCAACTTGAGCACGCGCTATGCAATGCCGGCTGGGCCATCGAGGATAGGCACCCCATCCAGATCCCCTACCAACCCTCCCTGCCGGGTCACATGGCCTATCTGTGTGTGAGACAGTCGTAAATCTGCGGAAAGATTCCACAGTGGACATGCTGCAAGACCCGCTCGACGGCTACGAGTTGTCAGGCGCGCGTTGCAGCACTTCAGGCAGAATCTGACGACGTGGATTGCCGGCTGCGACCGGATCGCCGATGATCATTGCTGCCCGACCCTGGACGTCCTCCAGGTCACGGGCGCACAGGCCGCTGGAGCCAGCGAAGGATCAGTCGTTCAATTCCAGGAAGCGCTCGCCGCGATACCTACTGCCAGAAAAGATCCTGTCCCGCCGAAAATGACTCCCACAGCGGTTGGTCCTCGGGTCCGCTGGAAAGATACCAAAGCGTATAGATGTATATCTTTTGGCCACTGACCAAGAATTTGCCCGTCCACGACGTGGTGGAGTCTACGGCCGGTTGCCAACTTACTGACCACCCGATTGTCTCGCCGGCCGTGATGCCGTTCAATGTCCCTTTGACGCGCCCGCCGCGCCCGTCATCGCTTTCGTAGGTACCGGAGAAGTTTGCACCATCCACTGCAGTGATAGTCATTATCGAGCCGAGCTCGTTCGTCCAGATGCCAAGCATATTCGGAGGGACGAGGCCCTGTGTCGCGAGCCGTGCAAGGTTTGCTTTGGTGACCGGCATGTCCGTGTTCCCTGCGGTTGATCGAACGCTGTTATACACGCGTAGTCAGCGCTGGAAAGTGAGGGAATTTGGGTATTTCCCTGGGGCTGAGCCGACGGCCGGCGCGCACGCCGGGCTGCAAACCCAGGCGGAGTGGGAGTCGCCGCTCGACTGCAGACCTTCTCGCCCGCTGCTTGTATGGGCGCTCATGGGGGTCAGACGGACATTCCTGCCCGCACTACTTCAACGCTTAGGCGGTAGTGACTTTGCAAGCGCTCTTAGCTGCTCCAACTCTATAAGGGCTGGCTCGCGATAGTGACCAAGCTTGTGGGCGATAACGAGGGGCAGAGGAATCGGACCCCACCACTTCCGCCGCTCTGGGATAGCGATATAGACGACACCTTCACGATACGCCGGTCCAATCTCCGGCGGCCACAGCGTTGCATCATCGGAGATAGCCAACATCAACGCTTTTCCTGAGGGACTCATCACCGCGTAGGACAGAGCTTCAGGAAAAACATGCAGCAGGATTGTCCAAGCACCGGAGTTGCCGAGAAAGTCGGAAAACCGCTGATCCCTTTCGGCCCAGTAGCCGGTGCCTTTGAGCGAAAGATTTTCGCGCTCGGTTGATGTGCGACTCCACAGCGCAGTTCGTAGGTCATCGGCGTAGGGACTTCTTAGGGCCCGCTCTCCGAGCAGCGTGCCTGTCAATCCAAGCGCGACCTTGGCCATGAAGCGGTCCGCAAAATCCACTTGTACGGGGAAGTTCGCGAGCACCTGGCGCCCTTCAATACCCCCGCTGATGTATGCGATCTCGGCGTGCTCGCGCTCGGAGATTGGCTGCTCCTCGCGGGTCTGGATGTCGATACCGGACAAACTCCCGACGATATGTGTCACACAGCGCTTCATCGCGTAGGGAAACCATTCGGAGAAGGAGAGCAGGCCTGTGTGTATCCAGTATTGGGATTGCGAGGTCATCACGATGTAGGCACGGCCATCCGATGTTTTTTTTCGGATGAAATCACCGCCCGCGATCGTGTCCCATCGTGCGTCGTCTTTGGCGTGAATATGGTAGATGTGTTCGCCCGCCGGACCAATCCAACGTTCGCAGACTTCCGAAGGGTCGGTGGGAAAATCCTTCTCAAAACCCAAATAGACTAGCGAGGTCGCGCTGGGCCGCTTGGGGTCGAGGAACTGCTGTCCTCTAAAGCCCTCGTTTTGGATGAACCAGCTTTTGAGAAACGGACCATCGACGAAAAGTCCCGCCAAATTGTTGCATCTCTGGCAAACTCTTGCTGTCTGAAAGATGGGCGGAGCCGACCCGCCACCGAGGGCGGACGGCCAAATGTGCTCTTCGGTGAGGATCGGGTCGCCGCGCCGGCCGAGGCAGTAGATGCATTGCGCCGCGACGTCCAGATTCGGCGTCATCGCGCCTTCATCGACGGCGCGGACTAGAAAGCGCAATCCGCGCCCTACGACTTGCGCCACTTGTCCCGGCCGCCGGCGTCCGTATTCCGAACCCGCTCGACCACAGGCCGACCTCCAGGATTTCAGCTGCTTAGCGCGGTCTATCGCTTCCCGCTCGGGTCCGCTCCACCGCGCTGGCGCGCTCCGAGTTACCGCGCCGGACTGCGTAGTCCCCTTGCTCGCGCCGTTCGACGTAGAGCTGGTCTTTGTCCGCCATCGCCAAGTTCCTTGTTCCGAGGTCTGACAGCAGCGCTGTCACCCCTTACGTGGGGAACAAAGAAAGCACGTCAAGATCAAGCTGGTCCCAAGGAAACGCGCCTATGCGAAGAAAGGAAAGCCGCCCATAGGGCGGCTAGGATACGCTAACTGTTCGCAGCTCGACGCTGCTGTTCCTTTTTGCGCTCATCAATCATTGCGATCAGCGTAGCCAGCGCCGGCGTCGGATCAACACCGCGAGCCCGAGCATCCGCCACTTGTTGCTCGAAGCGCTCAACAGCTCGGTCGCATGCCCGAAGTGCGGCACGATCGTCTGCGGCGCGCCTGGCTACATGGCCGTCCTCGGTCGTGTCGATAAGCAGTTGGTCATTCACATCAACGTACAGGTGCATGTATTGTCTCCATAGATACTTTGCTCTACAGAGTATTACCGAGTCTATATTTGATAAGTTGCGACGTAGCATGCTCATGTCGGACGTGATAGTCAGATTAAAGTTGATGTGACACATGCGAAGTCGATAAACACTACCACCGCTTGCCGGAGTTAAGACGAGCGGTATATTGCGAAATGGCCAAATACCGGTGCCAAATGACGGCCCTCAGGCGGCTCATTCTGAGCGTCGCACTGTTCCTTTGCATGCCGGCAAGCGCCGGCGCTGGGCAGGCGGCGAGCCATCGGTTTGACCTCGCCCCTCCTGCCGTACCGGCTCTAGGACCAAGTGTTGCGCTAGCTGCAGCCACCGAACGTTCGTTGGGCGGCGTCGGGTCCTGGACAGCGCTCGCCCCCGTTGCGCGCCGTTTGGTGAGGGGTGAGGCCGAGACGCAATCGGATACACAAGCACAGGATTTCTCAGGATCAGCAGAGTGGGTCAGGCGATGCGACGTCCCAAGGCGATGGGTTGTGGGGTTATATTTGGAGAGGCCTAAAGCGGCTGTTCTTTGGGATACTGTGGGTCTTCGGCGGCATGGCCGCTTTGGCAATGGTCGCAGCTTTCTTCGACAATCCAAATAAGAACTCCGCCTCGATATACAGTTCGTACACGCCTCCCCCTAGCTACAGCCCACCTCCTGTGCCCAAAGAGCCGCCGAAGCCTCCACCCGACGAAGAAGCGGAAAAGCTGCGTGAGAAGCTCAGAAAAGCGCGAGCTGCCGATGACGTTTACAAAGAAGAGATCGAGAAAGAGATCGCAAGGGGCGGCGGCGACAGGAGCACCCTCGATGACGATACCGCACACAAGGTGGAGCAGCTCGAGGAGCTGCGTCGCCGACAATGGGCGCGCACAATGGAGGGGTTGCAGGAGTGAGTTTGGTCCTTGGTAGGTCCCCTGACGGAAGCGTTGTCAAACTGAGCGATACGGAACGCTCACGACATATTCATGTTCTGGGGCCAAGCGGTAGCGGAAAATCAAAGCTGCTCGAAGGAATGATCCAGCAGGACATTGAGCGCCGCCGAGGTCTCTGTCTCATTGATCCCCATGGAACACTCGTCACCGCACTTGTCGAGCGTTGCGCAGCTGTTGGCTTCCAGCGCTTCCGCCGCATCCACGTCGTCGATCCGGCAAACGCCGACTGGTCGTTCGGCTTCAACCCGCTACGTACCGACGGGTACACCGACATCCACACGCGTGTCGACACAATGGTCGCCGCCTGCGCGGAAGTCTGGGGCGGAGAAAACATCAACGAAACACCCTTGCTGACGACCTGCCTCCAGCTCGTCTTTTATGCGCTTGCCGCCCGCAATCTGACGTTGCTCGAAGCGATTGACCTTACGGCGAGCAAGGATCCCCACCGCGTTCGCCGGACGCTTACGCAAGGACTGCCGGACACGGTATACGATTCGTACTGGGCCGAGATCGGGTCGCTCCCGCGTCGCGAGTTCGAGGAACGGTTCTCAAGTGTGCGCCGCAGGCTGTTGCGCTTCCTGGGCTCGCCAATCGTGCGACGTATGGTAGGCCAACGGTCCAACGTGCTCGATGTGCGCCAGGCGATGGACGACGGCGACATCATCCTTATGAACTTGAAGGAGGGAGGTTCTTTTTCCAAAGAAAGCGCGCGACTCCTGGGCACTCTCTTGGCGAGCGAACTGTTCCTCGTCGCAAAAACGCGAGACGAGAGAACCGCGATGCGGCGGCCGTTCACCCTCTATATCGACGAGTGCTATGACTACGTGACGCAAGATGTCGAGCACATGCTCGCGCAGACGCGCAAGTTCGGGCTCCACGCCGTCCTAGCCCACCAGTATCTCGCTGAATTGGGCGATCCTGACATGCCCATATACCGAGGCGTCATGGCCGGCGCCCAAACCAAGATCGTTTTTGGTAACCTGGACGATGATGACGCCGATGTGATGGCCCGCCAGATCTACCGCAGCACCTTCAATCTGGAGCGCCCCAAGCACGTGCTCGACAAGCCGATTGTGGTTGGCGAAGTGATTGACGTCTTGCACTCAGAGAGCGCCACCATAAGCGGAGGCAAAAGCCGGGACGCCGGGACGAGTCGCGGTCTTAGTACGTCGCAGGGAGAATCGTGGGGCTCAAGCGAGACAGACAGCAGGAGCAATGCTCATGCGCGGGCGTCTAGCCGCACGAGTATGGAAAGTGTCCTCTCAGGCGAGAGCCTGAATCCCGAGGACGGAGCGATCCTGAATGCAATGACGGGTGCGACAGCTGGAATCCGGCACATCCCTATCGGTCATTGATGGCAGCGGATCGGCTTCAGCCGTCGGCACGTTCTCCTCGATGACGGCAGGCGAGACGTCGCACGAAGCTGTTTCGCAGAGCGAGGGCGAGCAAGCCGGTTGGTCAGTGACGCGAGGTCAGACCGAAACGCTCAGGTCCATACGCGAGATTATGCCGACGGCCGTATATCCCCTTGAGGAGGAAATTCATACGGCGATCGTTAAGCTCCGAGACTTGCCGGAGCGCACGATCGTACTCAAGCGTATCAGCGGACCGGTCACCGAAGTGACAATTCCCGAGATCAGGCGTGGCGTGGCTTCGCGAAGGCTTATTGAAACCTTTGTGGCGACGACGCGCGACCAAAGCCCGTTCATCCGCCCCGTGGCCGTCGTGACCGCGGAGATCGCCCAGCGTGCCGCGGATTTGCGTCTTGAGCATAAGCCGCGCGACGACGGCGAGGGATTTTGGGTCGAGGACTGAGCGCCGATGGGAGCTACGCGCCGATCATCTCCTCGTTTCAGGCGCGAGGGCGCTGCGCCGCCCATCGACCTGACGGCCGACGATGCGGAGATTTCTCAGGCACGTCTTTCGTCACCGCTTTATCCGCGCCGATGACCTCTACCGGCTCTTACCCAACCGAAGTCGCGATAAGCTTTCTAGGCGTCTGACGCGGCTCTTTCGCGCGGGCTATGCGGACCGGCCCATTGCCCAAGTTGACCGATTCCGCGAGGGCGGGTCTCAAGCGCTAGTCTACGGCCTCGGCACCAAGGGCGCCCAAGTTCTCAAAGAGCTTTATGATCTTCGCCCCAAGTCACGCGACTGGACAACGCGCAATCGATCCTACACGCGCGAGAACCTCGACCACACGCTCGCTGTGACGCGCTTCATGGTTGACCTGGAGTTGGCGTGTCGAAGTCGGGCGGATGTCGAGCTTATTTCTTTCGAGGGAATTCTCGCCGGCGCGCCCGAAGCTGCTCGTAAGCGGGTGCAACCTAATCGCTGGCCGGTGCCGGTCCAGTGGGCGGCCCATTCAGCCGAAGTCATCCTCGCACCGGATGCGATCTTTGGCCTGCGTGGGACGCAGAAAGACGACCGTACCGTCCGCACCTTTGCGTTCCTCGAAGTCGACCGCGGCACCATGACGATCTCCCCCGCAAGACAACTCCGCGAACGGGAATCCTTCCTCTATCGGTCGAGCATCCTACGTAAGATGCTCACCTACGCACACAGTCATAGGCACGGTCTACACCACGACCTCGGCATCCCGATCGCTCGCGTACTCATGCTCACCACAAGTGCGGCGCGCGCGGAGGTGATGCGGCGGGCCGCAGAGGCGCTTGTTGTGCGGCCTGCTGGATTGCCGGCCGGCCTGTTCTTATTTGGGGTGCAAGACGACTTCGCCAATCCGCTCACCGCAACCTGGCTTGATACGTTGGGGGCGACCCAAACGATCGGGCCGTCGTCACCTGCGCTCGTCTAAAGATCAGAGATGCGGTATGGGGAGGCAGAAACTCGATCGAATCCGGAAACGTCCATTAAGCAATGACCGATTTCTTCGTCAGCTATACCTCGGCCGATGAGGCGTGGGCCGAATGGATCGCCTATGTCCTGGAGGAAGAAGGGTACGAAGTCGTGCTCCAAGCCTGGGATTTCCGCCCCGGTGCAAATTTTGTCCTGGCAATGCAGGAAGCCGCGGCCACCGCCGATCGTACTCTGATGGTGCTTTCGCCGGACTACCTCTCATCGCAGTTCGCAAGCCCAGAATGGGCAGCAGCGTTCGCCGATGATCCGCAGGGCCTAGCGGGGAAGCTCGTGCCGGTCATGGTGCGCGAGTGCAATCCGAAGGGGATGCTCAAACCTATTATCCACGTTAAGCTGGCCGGACTCGATGAGAAGGCAGCGCGTGCCGCCCTTATTGGAGGCATTAGGTCCGGCCGAGCCAAGCCGCCCGCGCGACCAACGTTTCCGGGCGTTGCCGGCCAGCCAGAGCCTAAGGCATTTCCTGGGCCGGGTTCCACGTCAGTGAGGCAGCCCTATTTGCCAAAGGTTTCGCGCGCGCCCACCGATCTCGAGCGTCGTCGGTTTCTTGTTGAGTCCTACAAAGCCATACGCAGACATTTCGGCGAGGCGCTGCCGGTACTCGCTGAGCACGTCTCCGGACTTGAGTTTGATATTAGCGACCGCGACGCTCAGACGTTCACTGCCGAACTCTTCGTCAACGGCAAGAGCGTGAACGTTTGCAAGATCTGGCAAGGCGGCATGTTCAATGACAACGGCATCTCATACGCCGAAGGCTCGACCACAATATCAAGCAACGCCACGAACGAAGTGCTGAGCATGAGTCAGGGGGGAGAACTTGCGCTGTCGTCGCTCATGGGAGGCTTCTCCTATGGACGCGCGACCGAGGGTCTGAATTGGAACGAATGACGCCGGATGACGCAGCCGCCTACCTTTGGCGACGATTCGTTCAACGGTTGGAAGGATAGGCGTCGAATGGATCTGTTGCCAAATCTCCGCAGCACACAACTCGCCGCGCTTGAACCTGGTGAATTGTTCCACTTCTTCGAACTCGGATCTCCGACGTACGCCATTAAGACGCAGCGCGGGTCAGAGCAGTTACACGAAAGCATGGTTATCCTTGGCCCCTTCTTCGGACCAGACGACAAACCATTCCTGCTGCCATACGACGACGCCCACGTCGTTTCGTACGGAAAGGAATTTCTCGTACTGCCGCAGATGTGGGGAGCAGTCGAAGATGCCAAGCAACCGACGTGTCTGGCACTTCGTGACAATGAGGTATTCGTTTGCGCGAACGGGGGACCCACAAAGGAACGATACATGCCCGTCTTTGTCTCGATGGAAAAAGGCACCGTTTCTTATCGGCACTTGGAGGGAGCTGTAGCGTTCACCCGGACGTGGAGACTTGCTGTTGCGCGCGCGGGAATGAAGCCTCTCACTCTGCTTGAGTTTGGCAATCACCCTGGTGAGGACAGCGACTAGATATTTTTTCGACACCACAATCGCCGTGCAAGAAGCGGCTCCCCGGGGCCGCTTACATCGGTGACTATCATCCACCGGTGAGAAGGGTGCGACGCAAGTCGCACCCCGCTCAATCAGGAGCACGTCGGAAGCGCGAGCAGGTTGTCCGGCTGCACGCCGTCGTTCGTGGTCTTGAGGTACTTGTTGCCATTGTGGGTGGCGACGATCACGTCGGCGGTCTTTCCGCCGCCCTGGGTCCAGAAGGTGTTGGTCTTGTCTTCGATGCGCTTGATCGCATCGGGCTGAGAGTACTTGAACCCACTGCCGCCCACCGTTTGGATACGTTCGTGGGCATTGCTGCGGTCAGTTTTGACGATGCACGTGATTTGAAGGCGCTCGGCCATCGGGGGTCCTTTCAAGGACAAGGGAGCCCGAGCCGAGGGATTGACAAAACGGTCACGGGAGGATTCCCTCCCGCTGTGGACGACCGGCTTCCTGCGCCCCCAGCTCGGAGGATATTGCAGGGACCTCGGACGCAGAAACCGTCGGAGTTACCGCTCCGGCGGTTTCGTCGTTTTTGAGGTCTGTATGGGTAGGTGAACCCGGCCCACGGCCCGAGTCAATATGCGCGAGCGCCCCACATGTGGGTTTTCTCGCACGGTGCACGTCTATTAGTGGACGTGACGTGCTCTTCTTTCCCGATTCTCGTGCGGTTTCAACCGAATCGTTAATTCGCGCACGTGACAGTTGTCGAGTGGGAAGCCGCTCTACCCGCCGATCACTCAGATCTCGTCAATCGGCGGAAGCTTCCGCACCAGATCGCGGAAGGTGGCCTCGGGATCAGCTCCCAGCGCCCGCATGATGACGCAGAACTCGATGACATCGATCCTGCGCTCGCCGCTCTCGATATAGGAGACGAAGGGCTGGGGACGGCCCAGGCGCTGGGCCAGCTCTGTCTGCGAGACGCCGGCCGAAATCCGTGCCGCGACGAGGGTTTCAAGCAAAACAGCATAGGCGTCGGTGAATACCGATTTGGTCATCGAGGCTGGCACCCGCGCGTGGTCCAGCCCTTTCGCTATATGCGATCTTCATATATATGAGGTTCATATAACACGGGGCGGCGTGTGGGCGGGGGTACTCAGAGACGAGGCGACCAGGCTCGCGGCGAGGCTTTTGCTTCCTTGCCGTCGCCCGCCTTCGTGTTCGACGTCCAGACGCTCCGCGCCCGCTATGGCGCGTTCCGCCAGGCCTTTCCGGACGCGGCCATCCACTACGCCCTCAAAGCCAACCCCGCGGCGGGGGTGATCGACACCCTGGCGGCCTGTGGTGCAGGGTTTGAGGCGGCGAGCTGGCATGAGATCGAGTTCCTGCTCTCTCGCGGCGTCTCGCCCGAACGCATCATCTACGGCACAGCCGTTAAACCGCGAGCGCATATCGAAAGGGCATTCGCCTCGGGAATCGAGCACTTCGCCGCTGATGCTTCCGAGGAACTTGCGCTGTTGGCCAAGGCCGCGCCAGGCGCCCGCGTCTTTATCCGCGTGACCCTCGACGACCGATCGAGCGTCTTCCAGATGAACCGGAAATTCGGCGCGCCCGTCAAAGACGCTGTGCGCTTGGTAACGCTCGTCCGACGCTACGGACTTCGACCCTGGGGCCTGAGCTTTAACGTGGGCTCCCAGGCGACGCGCGCCGATCATTGGGCCGAAGGCGTCATGACCCTCGTGCCGATCATCACCGAGCTATTGGCGCTCGGTATTCACCTCGAGGTCATCAATCTGGGCGGTGGGTTTCCGGTGCGGTACCGACACCAGCCGGAGATCCCGCTCGCGGAGATTGCCCGGCATGTTGCGGCGGCGCACGCACGCCTGCCGTATCCACTTCGGCTCGTCATCGAACCAGGGCGCGGCTTGGTCGCGCCGGCCGTCTCGCTCATTGCCGCCGTGCAAAGCCGGATCGAGCGACCCGAGGGTCCGTGGCTCTTCCTTGATTGCGGTGTGTACAACGCGCTGTACGAGGCCCTTCTTCACCAGGGCCGCACGGCCTATCCGGTCTCGTTGCTTCGCCCGCATGATCCGCAAGCGCCAATCGCCTCCTTCGTGCTCGCCGGCCCCACGGGCGACGGCCTCGACATCATCGCTCGCGAGGTGCCTCTTCCCGCTGAGGTGGCCGTCGGCGACCGACTCCTGTTTGAGAATGTGGGTGCGTACACCCACTGCATGGCCTCCTGCTTTAACGGCTTTCCCATCCCGCCATTGCGCGTGCGGGAGGGGTAGATGGCCGTTGATCATCTGCTGCTGGTCGCCGTACTCGCCGGCCTCGGCGGGATGCTCGGATGGGGGCTTGCGGACTTCTTCGCGAAGAAAACCATCGACGAGATCGGTGATGTGGTGAGCCTGGTGCTGGCGCACCTGTTTGGCACAGCCGCCTTTATCCTTCTCGTCTTCGGGCGAGGTGTGGTCGCCGGCGCGCCAATGGCGTTCCCGCATGACGTCGCGACGTGGGGCGGGCTGACGTTCTTCGGCGCGCTCCAGGCGACCGTATACCTCCTGGTTTATCGCGGGTTCGGCAAGGGACAGCTAGCCGTTCTCAACCCGATCTTCGCTTCGTTCTCGGGGCTGACCGCACTGCTCTCGATCCTGTTCTTTGGAGAGCTGGTGACGGGGCACCTGGTAGTCGCGCTCGTCGTCATATTCGCCGGCGTCCTGCTGCTGAACGTCGATATGGGCGCACTGCGTGAGAAGCGGCTGGGGTTTGTTCGCGTGCCTGGGTTTCCGGAGATCGCCGTGGCGACCCTTCTGGCCGCGGTGTGGACGATCCTGTGGGATCAGTTCGTCTCCGGTCACGACTGGTTGGTCTACGCCGCTCTGATGTACGTATTCATGACGATCGCGCTGGTCGCGGTGGCAGCGCTCCAGCGCCTCAAGATCAAGGTCTCGCGACCGTCGGTGTGGGCATGGCTTGCGCTTATCGGGCTTTGTGAGACTGCCGCGTACGCCGCGATCAGCTGGGGCTATGCATCAACGCCGCACACGAGCGTGATCGCGCTAATCAGCGGAGCCTTCTCGCTGCCGACCATCGTGCTCGCGCGTCTGTTCCTCAAGGAGCAGACGACGCGCCTCCAGGCCGTGGCGAGCCTGGGGATCGTGGCGGGCATCGTACTGCTTAATCTCGGTTAGGGCCAGGATGCGCTGGCTAGCGATAGGCAGTGGACTTCTGCTGGCCATGGCATCGACTGCGGATGCCGAGGATGTCTCTGCTCCGATCGCCCTCAGCGGAACCACCTCGATCGTCTCGGATTACCGGTATCGGGGCGTTTCATTCTCACGAGATCGACCCGCACTGCAAAGCGATCTGTCTGCGACTGCAGCGTCCGGCATGTATGTCGACCTATTCGCGTCTACCATCGCATACGGGTCTGCACGTCAGGAGGTCGATTTGACTGTCGGCCGCCGGTTCACTCTTGGGCCGCTCACCATCGACGCTTCAAGCGTCCGCTACTCGTTTCCGGGCGGGCGCGATCTCAACTACTGGGAATTGCCACTGACTGCGTCGCGCACAGACGGTGCATGGACGTGGACTGGTGGCATTGCCTACGTGCCTCCACAGCGGTCGACCTCAAATCAATCCAACACCTACGAGTCCGTAGGCGCCACATGGCAACCGCCGAGCCAACCGTACGCTCTGAGCGGTTCGCTCGGGCTTGAGAACGGGGCGTTTGCCAGACGAAAGCTCGATTGGTCGTTGTCTTTCGGCAGACGCATCTCGAAGGCAAACATATCGCTGGCGATTGTCGGCTATCGAGAAGGTCGATGTGAAAACGCGCTCGTCGCGTCGGTTGGCTTCGACCTCAAGAGTTTGCTGCGGCGCTAGGGCCCTCATTTCCAGCCGTTGGTCGATTTGATTTCATTCATCTTTTGATGAATTATTCTTGGACAAAATAAGAACAAACATCCTTGCACGGCGGCGCTGGCACTCTTACATGCCGAGCGCCAGCACGTCAGATGAAGTAGCGTGTTGAGTATTGACGCTTGCTCGTAATATATCTGCAACAACGTATAGTTATCATTATGGACTACGAAATAGAATTCCACGCTGTGGGTGATGCCAGCCGCGCTGGTGATGCCATTACGGTACGCTATGGAAGCAACGGCTCCTACGAAGTCATGGTGATCGATGGCGGCACCGAGGATTCCGGCGCAGCTATCGTCGAACATATCCGGGAGCACTACGGCTACAGCACCGTCATCTCGCACGTTGTTAGCTCTCACCCCGACAGCGATCATGCGTCGGGACTCCGAGAGATCCTTCGCAACTTTCAGGTCGGCACACTCTGGATCCATGGGCTCTGGGACCACGCCGGCGAGCTGCTTCCGCTCTTTGCGGACAAGCGTTGGACAGCTGACGGCTTGGCGACCTCCATCAGGCAGAACTACCCGATTATCGAAGAGCTACGGGCCTTGGCCGCCCAACAAGGCACCGTGATCAAGGAGCCCTTTGCCGGCGAAATGATCGGTCCTTTTGGGTCCTGTCCCCAACACGCTGGAGCTACCAGCGCCTCATTCCGCAGTTTCGAAAGTCGCCGGATCCTGATGTCGAGGCGTTGCAAGGCGAAAATATGTGGCTTGGGGCGCGCCAAGCAGCGACCGGCGTTCTCGGCCTCTTGGAAAAAGCCGCAGACACCATTCGGAATTGGATTGGCGAAACATGGGACATCGAACTTCTGCGCGAAGGAGCACGCACAGCGGCGGAAAACGAGACCAGCACCGTGCTCTATGGTGTCTTTGGCGACCGATCCGTCCTTCTGACGGCCGATGCCGGATCAAATGCGCTTCGGTGGGCGTGTGACAATGCTGAGGCTCTCGGGATCGATTTTTCCACCCTGACCATCATCCAGGTGCCGCATCACGGTAGTCGAAGCAACGTCACACCGTCGGTGCTCGATCGCTTGCTCGGTCCGCCATTGGCCTACGGATCGCCAAGCAAGCGCCTCGCCATCGTTTCGTGTCCGAAGGATGACGAAAAGCATCCTCGCAAGATGGTGATGAACGCGTTCCAGCGGCGCGGAGCACCCGTGCACAAGACGCAGGGTGCGTATTGGCGGCACCATTCGGACAACATTCCGGTCCGACCTGGTGAAATCGCGTCGACGCCCTTTGATTGGTTCCATCAGGTTGAGGACTATGATTGACCTCGGAAAACTGTTCGACAGCTACAGTCGGCAAGCGCGTCTCTATCCGGCGCTCTTGACCGTCCTACCTGCCACCGCCGCCGCACTTGCGTGGTATCCAAGACTGTCGTTGCCGGCGGTAGGGGGCTTTCTCCTTACGATTGCCACCTCCTGCGGCCTGATCTTTTTTCTGGCCGACGTCGCGAGAACGCGAGGAAAGAAACTTGAACCCCAGCTCCTTGCATCCTGGGGCGGCTGGCCGACCACGCTTTGGCTGCGGCACGGAGACGAGCATCTGCCTCCTCCCGTCAAAGAACGCTATCACTCCTATCTGAGCGAGCACGCCGGTTCGGGAAATTTCCCGACGGCGCAGCAAGAGATTGAGAATCCGGGCAGTGCTCATGACATTTATGCCTCGGCAGTGATGTGGCTCAAGGAGCAAACGCGCGACGACGCGCTCGTGAACAAGGAGAACGCCACCTACGGATTCCGACGCAACCTGCTTGGAATGAAGTCGACCGGTCTCACTCTGAGCGTACTCGCACTTGCCACGACGCTCATTGCAAGTGCCGCATTCCACTATCCGAGCGGCATGTCATTGACCCTCTCTGGACTGGGCACTGCCATCGCGCATGCCGGACCGGGCCCGAATGGGGCAGTCATGTTTGCGCTTATCTCCTGCGTTGCCTGGCTGCTCGTTGTCCGCCCCCAGTGGGTGAGAGAAGCAGGAGACCAGTATGCACGCGCGCTCCTCGCTGCGTGCGACAGTCCGCCTTCCAAGAAGGGTGGAAAGAAGAAAGCAAAGCAGAAATAGATTATGGCAACCACTCTACATTTTATCGATGTCGGTCAGGGCAACATGACCCTCATGGATCTCGATGACGGTTCCATCTTCCTCTACGATTGCAACGTCACCAATGACAATAAGGACCGGGTCCTCCGATTTTTGGCGAAGAAGATCGGACGGGGTCACGCGATAAACGTGTTCGTTTGTTCTCATCGGGACGCCGACCACATGCGCGGCATCAAGACCATTCACGACGAGTTTCCTATCGGTCGAATCTGGGATAGCGGCGCAACCGGCACCTCGCCCGACTCCTGGGAATACAAAGACTACATGGACCTGCGTCGTCGCGTTGGCTGTACTGAACTAACGTTCAAGACCAGGTACGACTACGGGAATACGCGCCTGCGCATCTTCAACGCAAAGCATGGCGACCTGGCTGACGATCCCAACGACCAGAGCGTGGTGATCAAAGTTGTTCAACGGAATGCCGCCAACGATATCGATTACGATAGTGTCCTACTCACGGGCGACACGTCCGCGGTGACCTGGAAGCACATCCGCCGACACTATGACGCAGCGGACCTATCGTGTTCGTTATTGCTCGCAAGTCACCACGGTTCACTCACATATTTTGATGATCCCGCCGACAAGGAGCGTTACCACACGTCTCATTTGAAGGAAAAATCGCCGGCGATGACCATTATTTCTGTTGGCGATAACAGCTTTGGCCACCCGCACCCAAAGTCACTCAAATTCTACGAAACGCACTGTAGCGGCTCGAATCAGGGAAACAGAATTTGCCGCACGGACGTGGACGGCAATATAAGTTTGGTGCTCAAGAATGGCGGCGGTTGGTCGCTGACCCGTAATACCTAGCGCATCAGATTCATGGTTGGTCAGCACGTGGCCAATTTCTCGCGTCAGATAGTTGTCGCGCTGAATGGTTGACTTGGTGATCCCTCAATCATGAGCTTGAGATAGATAGCTCTGTTGGGAAGGCTCAGGAGATTCTTGGACATCAAAGGTCGGTCGAAACTCCTTGGCGAGGACCACGGCATCTTCCGGCCCCACCCGGAAGGAAATCAGTGTGCCGGCATTGCCGAGCACTGCGTGGCGGATATCGGGTTCAAGCTGGTGAAGATGTTGGTGGGCCAGCGTAAGCCCAACGCCATATTTCCGCAGTTCCGAGAGCATGTTCACGAACGAGAGTGTCGTGAAGCTCTGAAACTCGTCCACGTAGACGAAGAAGGACCGGCGAGACGTGGGCGGCTCGTCGGCACGGCTCATTGCAGCCAAGCCAATCGTCGAAACCAGAAGACTTCCGAGCAGCACGCTTGCATCTTCGCCAATGCGGCCCTTGGAGAGATTCACGAGAAGCACTCGCCCCTCATCCATTAACGTGCGGACGTGGATGTCGTGCTCAGGCACGGTGAGAATCTGATGGAGCGTCGGATCGGCAAGTAGCGCCCCGAGCTTGTTCTGGATCGGTGCGACTGCCTCGGACCGCTGGCGCGGCTGATAGCCGGCGAACTCGTGCCGCCAGAAATCCCTGACCACCTGGTTACGGATGCGAGCGACTACCGACTTACGGAAGGGGTCATTGCTATACAGGCGGAGAATATCGATGAGGGTCGATCCGTCCCTCTCAAGGAGCGCGTACAGGCTGTTGCGGAGAACGTGCTCCATCCGCACACCCCAGGCCAGGGGCCACAGCTTGCGGAAGGTCTCGATGAGCCCAGAGGCCGCGAGCGGGATCTTGTCGTCGCGCACCCGTCGGAGTGGATTGTACCCGAAAGGTTGAGCGCGGTCGGGAACGTTGAGATAGGTCACGCGGCACCGAGCAACATCAGCCATGGAAGCGATCAGTCGTTCGACGAGATCACCATGTGGATCGATCAGAGCGAAACCGCGGCCAGCCTCGAGGTCTTGTCGAGCCAGTACCTCCATGAGCGTAGATTTCCCGACGCCCGTCTTGCCGATCAGATAGATGTGCGAGAGCCGGTCGTGTTGCCTAATTCCAAAGGAAACGCGGGGCTCCCGAAAGTTTGTGCGCGCAAAACGGGAAACCGTATTTTCATCTTTCATATGGCCGATTGTCCCGTGAAGACCGCATAGCCGCACGGCACCCCCTTGTGGACATGTAAGCCTTACTGTGGTGACCGAGCGGCCGACCCTGAAGACGAAGGCGACGAGGGGGCGTAGACTTACCAGATGCCGAATCGGGTACCTAAGGGGGCCATCGTCGTGTCTGTCCAGCAAACGCGTGCGTCGGTCTTGGCCGACTTAGGAAAAGCAGCCGAGACGTATGCCGAAGCCCAAATTGCCCAATCGACGCGCCATGCATATGACTGCGCTTGGGGTCGTTTTACCGAATGGTGCGCAAGTGTCGGTGTTGCCGCACTTCCGGTAGAGCCAGACACCCTCGCGCTCTACCTAACTGCCGCCGCTCGATCTCTGTCAGTCGCAACGCTGAACGTGCATATCGCCGCTATCGGCTGGAAGCATAGAGGCGCTGGCTACGCTGCGCCGGACGGCGGAATGCTTAACGCCGTGTGGCAAGGTATTTGTCGAACGCATGGCCGCCCGCCGCTCAAAAAGCGGGCATTAATCACAAGAGACCTGCGGCGCGTCGTGGCGAAGATGCCGGCGAGTCTGAGCGGCGTCCGAGATCGCGCCATTGTCCTGATTGGATTTTCTGCGGCGCTGCGTCGATCTGAATTGGCGAAACTATCACTCAATGGAGCCAACGCCGGGACCGTAGTCGCGCAATTTACACCCGACGGCCTTGAGATCCATATCACCCGGAGCAAGGACGACCCGTACGGCAATGGAGCGATCCTAGCTGTTCCATTCGGCGGTGATCTCTGTCCCGTCACGGCGCTGCAGGCGTGGCTCTCGGCGGCAAATATTAGTAGCGGCCCGCTTTTCCGGGGAATCGATAGACACGGAAATATTGGTCGGGCCGCGATTTCCGACAAGGCAATCGCCGATATCGTAAAACGGTCCGTAGCGCGCGCAAATCTTGATCCCACAAAGTACGCTGGTCACTCGCTGCGCAGCGGACTCATCACGTCAGCGGCGCGAGCCGGTGCAGCATCGGACGTACTGCAGCGCCATGCCCGCCACGCACGATACGACACGACCATGAGCTATATCCAGGATGCAGAACGGTTCGGTCGCGGAAACGCCGTGCGCAAAGTTGGCCTGTGATGGTCGACGCACCACCAACTGATCACCAATGCGAGCAGGCGCGTAACTTAGTAGGCATGGCGCAGGTCGTCGCCGTTGCGAGCTACAATACCTTCAGCGATCGAATTGCGTTTCTCCAAACAGTCGATGGCCGCTGGTGGGATACGATGGCAACGATCGCCGGCGTGTATCTCGGAATAAGAGGCCTAATTGAAACGGAGTTGTCTCAGGGCGCTAAATTGTGTCTCCTTGAGATCGTCACAGAGAAATTAAATTCATGGAGCCCGGAACACGGCAAACGCGGAATTGCCGATTGTCAGGAGTTCTTTGAGAGAAACATAAAGGCCATGGCCCAGAGAGGTCATGACCGCGCGCTCATAGTAGCCGACGCAATAGGGTTGTGGGTTGTTTGGAACGTACTCAACCGCGCGCCAGACGTAGAAGACGAGTCTGTCGTCGCCCGTGCCGTCGGGGTGGGACTACTTGAAGCATTTGGTGACTGGTGGAGCGATAGCGCCGTCTCACTCTCGTAGGCTCGCGGATGTGCGCCGTCGCTAGTGCGCCCGTCTTTCGCCTATGGCTGCTCGTTCGCCGACTTCCCCAGCAGGCTGTAGAGTTCCGCAATTTCGTCGCGCGCGAAGGATGGGGGTTCATGCACGTCGCTATTGACTGGTAAAAACAGGGTCCCGTTTCGAACGGTGATACCGCGCGGTGCACCGTTTTGCGAAATTCGCACATTCGCGACATGATCGAAAGGAAAGCGTAGCCTAAACCCTAGGTCTTTTCCTTCTACGACCAGGTTCGAAACTACCATTTTGACCATTTCGCGCTTTTCGGCCGGCAACAGTGCTTCGGCCAATGATTCCGGGGTGAAATCGAGTTCGAACTTTTTCATCAAACACTCGCGCGAATGGCCGGGAGCGGGCTCTGCGAGTGCGTCGAGCAACTCCTTACGCTCGCCGAGCAGCCGGGCGTTTCGATCCTCGTGCGTCGGTTTATCTATCAGGCCATCGAGAAGGGCGTCGGTGAGGCGGGTCCGTCGATCCTCACAAAATGACAAGGCTTGCGTGAGAGCAACCCTGCGTGCTTTGGCGTCCGCAGCGTCATCGGTGTCCTGGACCTCTCCCAAGTCCCTTAAGTCCCGCTCCTCCTCATCGTTGAGGGTGACAAGCAGCAGCACCTGGTGAAACCGTGCAAGGATCGTGTCCTCGCGAACCGAGACGCGCTGGCAGGATCGGCTGTGGCATCGGTAGTAGAGGTGACCCTTTTGCTGTTCACCGGTAAGCGAACGCCCACAGGCAACGCACGTGATCAGACGGCGAAAGATCAAGTCATACTTCCTGACCCTTGCGTAGAGGCGACCTTCTGCTACCGCTTGCACGCGATCGAACACCCTCTTGGTGAGGAGCGCCTCCTGAGCACCCTGATACGTGCGCCCCGTGCGTTCGATGCGGATCAAGCCGATGTAGAAAGGATTGCGGAGCATCCGAGCAATCGCGTTCTTAGACAACGCCTTCGCTGTGCGACTGCGCAATCCCCTCGTCCGCATCTCCGCGGCAAGCGAGTGGTAGCTAAAGCCACCGGAGGCATAGAGGTCGAACGCCTGGCGCACGAGCGGCGCCCGGACGGGATCTAGAGCCTTGGGCTTGCCAGCTCCGCAGTCAAGATAGCCGACGGGTGCCGGCAGCGGGTACACGCCCTGCTTAAGGCGGCCTTCAAAGCCCTTGCGGACCTCCTCACGGAGGTTGCGCACATAGTCGGCCGCGACAACGGCCTGGATGTCAGCCGCCAGTCGTCCACCGCGCGTGTTCATATCAAGGCTCTCGTGCGCAAAATGCACATCGACTCCCTGATCAATGAGATCGCCGAGGTGCGCCCAATCTTTGAGATTGCGGGCGCTTCGGTCGATCTTGTGAATGATCAGACCTCTTGCCTGACCGGCTTCGATGCCGCCGAGCATCTGCATGAAGACCCTTCTCCCCAACTTGGCGGCCGTCTCCTTTTCCTCGAACCATCGGCAAATGGTGAGGCCAAAACGGTTGGCGTACGCCTCGATGGCGCTTCTCTGCTCGTCAAGCGAGACGCCCTCGCCTTGCCTGACCGTGGAAACACGAATGTACGCAAAATAGTCGTTCATACTGTACGGCGGAGCCAAGACTTCATCATGGCGCCAAACGGCAAGAACACGAGTCCGGCTCTGTGGATTGCTCATCAGCGAGGCGCGTCGCTATTCGCTTCAGGAGCAATGCGTACTGGCGAAACGCGTCGCGCGCTCCTTCGCGCGCGCTCTCGTCTGCGTCGGGCACGAACCGAGCGAGGAGGAGGTCACCTGGACGATAATGCGGATCGTTTGACATTCCCAAAGTGTCACGCGCAAGCACCGTTTGTTGAAGGCTCCGGAGTTTTGCACACCCGCAACGATGGGGAGTTGTGCCGAGATCAATTGAACCTGTACGCTCAAAGGATATGAGCGACACCGTTCCAACGATTTCCCGCGTGCTTGAAGACGGTACGCTCATCGAGCTCATCTATGATCCGCTAGCATCCACGACGGCCTTCGCGATTGGCCGGCGAGACGGCACGACTGCTATCGAGGCATCGATCACACTCCCCACCGGCGAGCGCCTTGTGCCGTACTCACCCAAAAACAATCTCATCGCGAATGGCTGCGTGCTATTGCCGTCGGACATTGGGGAGATGGGGGACAAGGGGGACTTGCTCAGCGACGTGCAAGGCTTTTTGCGCCGGTACGTGGACATCTCTCCTGTGTTCGAGGAGATCGCCGCCTTCTACGTCCTCCTGACATGGGTCTACGATGCCTTCAACGATTTGCCGTATTTGCGTTTTCGCGGTGACTACGGCACCGGCAAGACGCGGGCGCTGCTGACTGTTGGTTCTATCGCCTACAAACCCTTCTTCGCCTCAGGTGCATCGACGGTCTCTCCCATCTTTCATATTCAAGATGCCTTTCAAGGCACGCTCGTCCTGGACGAGGCGGACTTCCGTTTTTCAGACGCCACCGCCGAGCTCACGAAGGTATTGAACAACGGCACCACGCGTGGCCTGCCGGTGCTACGCACCATGACCAATCGGCATAGGGAGCTGAACCCAACTGCCTTTCGGGTATTCGGGCCGAAGATCGTCGCGATGCGGCAGGATTTTTCCGATCGCGCTTTGGAGAGCCGCTTTCTGACCGAAGACACCGGCCGGAGGTCGTTGCGTTTAGACATACCGATTCACTTGCCGGCGGGCTTCGCCGACGAAGCTCGCGCGCTGCGCAATAGACTTCTTGGGTGGCGATTGCGATATCGACATGTTCTCGGCCCGGACCCTTCTCGGCTTCCTGGGACGGGATCACCTCGCTTGAAGCAAATGGCGCTTGCGCTCCTGTCGATCATTGATGACGAGGCCACGCGTAGCCGTGTGTGTGACGCGCTTAGCCAGGAGGGCGAGTATAGCGAGCAAGCACACCGGGACGCACTCGACACAACAATGGTCAGCTCGATCCTAACGTCGTTTAGCGACTGTGGCGCACCCAACGCGCCGATCAGCGATGTCGCTGCCCGGTTCAATGCGCTGTCGTATGAAGCCCTTGGGCGGCCCATGACCAACCGATGGATTGGGGAATTTGTTCGTCGCCGATTGCGGCTCGCCACCGTAAAGACCGGCGGTGTGTATGTCGTCCCGCAGACCGAGCGTCACAAAGTAGCAGCGCTCGCAAAGCGCCTTGGCGTAGAGCAAACCCCGTAGCGACACCAGCGCTCCTCGCTGCGCACCCACTCGACTCCGAAAGGAGCCGAGTTTGCCTATGTGGCAAAGCCATGGGGTCTGGAGGACTGTCGCCATTCGCGAAATGATGGGCTCATTACCGGATTAGCTCTTTCACACTATGGAACATCGCATCTTTAGGAATCATCTGCGCGCTCATCGCAAGCATTGGAAATTATCCGAGGAGGAACTCGCGCGACTTCTGGGCGGCGTCTCCGCAAGTCTCATCTGTCGCATTGAGAAGGGTACTCGCAAGCCGACGGGTCCCTTTCTGTTGGGTTGTGAGGTGCTGTTTGGCGTCAAGCCACGTGATCTGTTTCCGGCGCTCTTTCAAGGAACGCAGGAAGTCGTCATACGCCACGCGGCCAAACTCTCGATCGCACTTGAAGGGAAGGTAGACCGAGCGTCCATCCAAAAGCGCGAGCTGCTGGATGACATGATTAGCCGGGTCGATAGCGATTCTGGCGCATGAGCCCGTCGCCGCTAGGCAAGTCACTGACCCTCGCAGTGCACCCGTCGACACGCGGGTTTGGTTGGATTGCTTTCGAAAGCCCCCTTGCTCCCTACGACTGGGCGCTGGTCGAAACACCAAAGAACAAGAACGCCACCTGTCTTCGAAAGGTCGAGGAATTGTTTGAGCGGCTCCAGCCAGAGATGCTCGTGCTTGAGACCTTTGAGCGACGCAACTCTCTACGCGCTGACCGCATCACTCGCTTGTGCCGAGGACTGGTCGGGCTTGCGGTAGAACGGGGTGTTGAGATCTCTCTCTACGAACGTTCGGACATTGAATCGTGCTTCCACACGGTCGGCGCTCGAACACGCATGGAGGTGGCTGAAGCGGTGGCGCGGACATTGCCAGCGCTGCGCTCGCGACTTCCCGCGCGCAGAGCTCCCTGGAAAGCGGAAGACCGGCGGATGGCGCTCTTTGGCGCCGCCGCAGTGGCGCTGACCCACTACCACCTCGGTGCCGGCTCGTTGTTCGAAGACCTCGGCCGCAGTTAGAGGCCCGATGCGCGTCTCCCGCGCATTCGGGAGCGTCGGAATGGTCCGGCGTTCCCGCCATGCACGGGAGTTTCGCATGACACAAGGAGTTCTTTTTGACGACGGGCCGTCCGCGCTCGATATCATCACCAGCCTGATCATCGAGGCCATCGAACAAGGCAACGGCGCAATGCCGTGGCACAGCATAGGAACGCCGCTTGCGCTACCGCTCAATCCGGCGACCAACGTCTGCTATCGCGACATCAATATCCTCGCACTGTGGTCCGCGGCGCGCTTGGCAGATTTTCGCTCCTGCTACTGGGCGACGTTCGACCAATGGAAGCAATTGGGCGCTCGTATACACAAAGGACAACGAGCGTCGCCGGTACTTGTGCAGGCGAAGGAGTGCTCCGATGCCGGCGTGAGAGAGGGTGACTTTCCGATCAAGCGCCTCGGGAACGTGTTCAACTACGATCAAACCTACGGCTGGACGCCCTGTTCGGACGACGAGCGATCTCTTCGGGAGTCCTACGGGGAAGCCGAATCGATCCTCGTCAGCTCCGGAGCGCTCATACGCGTAGGGGGCGACCGAGTCGAATATCTGTTCGACGAAGACGTGTTGGTGATTCCGCGTAAGACTCGACTTTCGTTTAATCCACTCGCGGACGGCAGCGACGAATTCTACGCCTCGGTCTTTCGTGAGCTTGTCCGGTGGGCGAGAGTTCGTAGGCGACTGCGTGGTCACCTTAGTCTACCGTTCCCGCTTCCTACCGACGCCGCAGAAGATCTGATCGCTGACGTCGGGGCGGCCTTCCTCTGTGCGGATATCGGACTTCAGTACGAAGGAGTCGCGAGGAAGAGCGGGCAACTATCTGCGATAGAAATCTTTCGGCTTAATGCCGGCGCGGCGGGCGAGATTGCGGAGTACGCGACGGCGGCCCTATCGTGGGTGCTCTGGCAACGCGCTGGGAACAAGGAAACAGGCCCGTGAAGATCTGCACCCCTCTAGAGGGGTGCTTTTCTTCGGTGCATTAGTGCTATGGTCCTGGTTTTCAACATTGCACAAGCGGATGGAGGGCGTCGCACAAGCGGATGGAGGGCGTCCGATTACGCCAGAATCCTCGTTGCCCGCAGCGCTCTTCGCCAGCGTCCAGGAGTTACCTGCGCGGCCTCTGCTGTGATGCGTTTCCCGCATGCTGGCGCGCGAACCGACAAGTGTCCTCGACGTCCATTCACGATTTCAGTAAGATCGACGCATCAGAACCGGTACAATCAAGTGCCGCACTAAGCGCCGTCCTGCGATGAACAGCTACCCGTCAGAGGTTTCATGGACTACCGCGCGCTCGGAAATTCGGGACTGAGTGTATCCAGGCTTTGTCTCGGGTGCATGTCTTTCGGTTCACCGATGTGGCGGCCTTGGATTCTTTCCGAAGATGAAAGTATGCCCATTATTCGAGCGGCCATAGAAGCTGGCGTCAACTTCTTTGACACCGCGAATATCTATTCCAACGGGGCGAGCGAAATCGTCCTCGGCAACGCAATTAGGCGATATTCTCGCCGAGCCGATGTGTTCGTGATGACAAAAGTTGGACTTCCTCTCCCCGGCAGGGACAATATCGCCCCCTTGTCAAAGCTTGCAATCGCAGCATCCCTTGATGAGAGTTTAAACCGATTGGGCACTGACTACGTCGATGCGTACCTGCTGCATAGGTTCGACTATTCGACTCCACTTGAAGAAACTCTTGAAGCACTGGACTCGGCACGTTCGGAGGGAAAGGTGAGAGCAGTCGGCGCCTCATCAATGTACGCATCACAATTTTCGCAGATGCTCTCCAGCAGCGACAGGCTTGGATTTTGCCGCCATTCGATTATGCAATTGCAGTACA
The DNA here is from genome assembly GCA_963838235.1 of uncultured Pseudomonadota bacterium. Taxonomy (GTDB): domain Bacteria; phylum Pseudomonadota; class Alphaproteobacteria; order Caulobacterales; family Caulobacteraceae; genus JAFECT01. Next base: position 937,321 of record CAWIQJ010000006.1, on the reverse strand, counting down.
ATCTCGTGTACCGAGAGGAAGAACGCGAGATGGTACCGCTTTGCCAATCTGAGGACGTCGGTATAGTTGCCTGGGCTCCATTGGCCAGAGGCTTCTTGGGTCGAGCACGTTCGAGCAGCTCCCGTCGATTTGAGAATGATACGCTCACGCCCGAAATTCACAACGGAAGCGCGGACGCGCTCATCCGCGATGCAGTGAAAGACATTGCGGATGAGCGAGCGATCTCGCCCGCAGAGGTCGCGTTAGCTTGGGTTTTGCAAAAGCCCTGGATAGCGTCCGCGTCCATTGGCGTCACCCACTCGGAGCAGCTGACAGCTGCACTGAAAGCAACCACGACGCCTCTGTCCACCGAGGAAATGCGACGTCTTGAAGCGCCATATATCGCCCGACCCATCTTGGATCATCGTTAGATTCGCCAAGGGAGGAACCAAGTGCAATACGACAGCGGCCTGGACGTCACTCTTCACATAGCTGAGGTCCGGAGAAACATCGCCTTGGCGGTCGGCGAATTGGAACGACGCGGCGAGGTCCACGACAAATCTAAGTTCGAGTCGGACGAGAAAGAACAATTGGATGTGAACATTCCGGCGCTTAAAGGAACGTCATACGGTTCGCCGGAATATCTACGCGCCAAAGAAGGATTGAAAGCGTTTTTGTCGATCCACCATGCGCGAAACAGCCACCACCCCGAGCACTATCCCACCGGAATCTCCGGTATGGATTTATTCGATATTCTCGAAATGGTCTGTGACTGGATGTCGGCTAACGCGGCCGATAAGCAGGTCTCACTCGATACCGCGCTCGGCATTAACATCAATCGCTTCGGGATCGAATCGCAACTCGCAAGTATCCTGCAAAACACCGTCCGCCGTTGGCCCGAAGGAAGTTGAACTGTCCTCTACCGACAACCGCGATCGAGCATGGGTGTGATAAGCGCCGAAAGCGCTGGATCAGGGTGTGTCGTTATAATGTTGCCGTACAAGAAGTCACGCGCCCCCTTCTGGCGATTGCGAACGTGGTTCAGTTGGCCATGATACATTTGCATGACGAACTCCCACCCCGCGTCATCGTCCGGGCGTGAAGCGAAGTTCATGGTGAACATCATTCTGCCAGGGTTGCCGCCGAACGAGCTGTGCCAGATATTCTGGTCGAAGAACACAACGTCGCCCGGCTTCGTCTCCACAGCGTACGACGGCAGCTCATCTGCAGGGATGCCCAGCCCAGAGGCTTTCGTGGTCGATCTGCGCGAAGCAAGAACGCCATACGGAGTGATTGTCTCGTCTGCTCGCTGAAGCAATACGCGCAGCTTGTCGTGGAGCCCCGATTTGTGGGAGCCTGGAAAAACTCGAAGAGCACCCGTGTGCGCGTTTTGCTGGTCCAGGTAAAAGAGTGCCTTCACGCGTCGAACGTTGAAGTTCGACCCATCGGGATGCCAACCAGTAGAGCCGACATATCGGTTTCCATCGGAGCCAACCCAGATTACGTCGGTGCCGACTAAGTGTTCTACTCGCGACAAGATGCGCTCATCGCGGATAAGGTCCACGAGCAACGCGCTGCGCTCGACGAATCCCTGGATTTGCTGGCGTTCTCCACCATCGAAGATTCCGCCCCAGTCGTCATCGAAGATGCTCTCGGCCTCTCGTCGAATGGCAGCAACCTCGTTTCGATGAAGGAGGTTGCGGCAAACGATAAAGCCGAACGCATCGAAAAATCTCTTGGACTCGGCCTCCCGCACATCTTCGGCAACGCGAGATGCGCTTGTCGCTGGACCTTTACTGGCGCGGTCGGGACCGTGCACGATGAGTCTCCTGAGTTAGAACAAGGTCTCCTGAAGTACGCGCTTTTGCGTAGGAACGACACCTCGCCGCAAGCCATGAAGAAGGGTGACGGCGGGCTCACTAAAGACTTCACCGTTCGGTACTTCGGCGATCATCGGAATATTGAAAAAGCGGCTATCGCTCAGGAGTGCGACAAACGTCTCGATGCCAACATGTCCTTCGCCTATGACTTCGGAGTGGCGATCGACGCGACGGCCTAATTCAACTTTCGAGTCGTTGACATGAAACGCACCTATGGAACGCAGCGCAACCACTTCTTCTAGGTGTTCAACGAAATGCTCGTAGCCTTTATGTCCGCGAATATCGTAACCTGCGGCGAAAGCGTGGCAGGTATCGACGCAAACCCCAAACCTCTTCGAGTCTCGGATATGGCCCAAGATCCAGGCGATCTCTTCAAATCGCGAACCCAACGTGTTTCCCTGACCGGCCATGTTCTCAATCAGTATCGTCACATCGCTTGTCCGGTCTGCGATCTCATCTAGACCTTCGCAAACCAACTTCGCGCCCAACACCTTGTCTGGATTGCTACCCGGGTGAAAAACTATTTTGCGAATCCCTAGCTCGCGGCAGCGGCATACTTCGGCGACCAACCGATCGACGGATTTTCTCCACAATTCTGGATTTGGCGATGCAAGATTCAGCAGTAGCGAGGCATGAGCAATTACTTCCTTCACGCCGCTGGCCGCCCAACGCCTTGCAAAGAGATCGATGTCGCTCTGCGGGAGTACAGGAACGGCCCACGCGCGAGAGGGTGCCACGTACAACTGCGCCGCGGTGCACCCGCAGGCGTCAGCGAAGAGCAAGCCCTGAGGCAGCCCTCCGCGAGTGATCATGCTGGTGCCAATCATAGCTCAATAGCCCCGGTCGCTTTTCGTTGATGGCGTCTATCGCGTCGCTGAGGATTTCTGCAGGCGTCTGGCATGCATCAATTATAGCAAATCGTTTCGAGTGCTTTTTCGCGCGCGCGCGGTACGCACTTGAAAGATTACGATGGAATTCTAGTTCGCTCCTTTCGACCCGGTGACGCTCGGCCGCAGGAATGCGCTCAAGGGCGGTCTCCGGTGAAATGTCCAGCAGGATAGTAAGATCAGGTTCGACACCGTTACACGTCCATCGTTCCAGCGCCTTCAAGAACGTGTCGGGTAGACGTCGGGCGTGGCCAAAGGCGTAGAAGGAGTCGGTAAACCGCTCCGCAATGACGTGATCGCCCTTAGCTAAGGCGGGTTCGATCACTTCGAGGAATGTTTGCCGCCGCGCTGCCGCGACGAGGAGCGACTCCACAATCGGATCGACCTCCTCGCTCAGGCAGACGTTAATCTCACGGATGCGGGCGCTTAGCTCGGTGCCGACTTGGTCTCGGGCGGCCTCGGCGCGAACGCCGCGTCGCCTGAAGACTTGTCGAAGCTCGTCAGCGAGCACCGACTTTCCAGCACCGTGAATGCCTTCCAGGGTGATGAACAAGATGTCCCCTCCCTCTGCTGCCAGCGCTCTCTGAGGTTCCGGGGCGGCCTTGGCCGTCACAGGTACAGCGCGCTGCAGCATTAAGGATAAGGCCCGGGGACGAACATTTCAACTGGAATGTGCGTTTCTTGCAAAGTGGGTAAAAACACCGTTCCGAAATCTAAGACCGAATGGTGAATTTACAGCTGGAATCCGTTGCGTGCCTGGGAGTCGGGGTGTACCGTTTCTCGTTCGACCACGATGGCCGCCGTGACGGCTGACCGTCGTGGTGCCGACCGGAGCTGTCCGAGAGCATACCTCGCAGCGTCGTCGGAGATGCCGATCTGGGGGAGGGCTCGATGGCCTACTATGCATTCCGATGTTTGATATCGCCCGCGAACAATTCCCCTCCCGCCTGGGTTTAAACGGAACCGAACGCCGCTAGCCTGGTGCTTTCCGGCTGAACGCTTGGATCCTCACACTGAGTTCGGGAGTTTTGGGATGAAAGAGCTGCTCGCTCTGCCAACCATCCGTAATTCGATTGATGCCGAGGCACCGCTGGTGTCGGAACTGATCTGCGATATCGTGCAGAGTCGCAGAAAATTTATCGGTCATTTGGCCAGATACGACGGCGAAAAAGCCACCTTCACGCTCATCTTGGCCGACGCGATTGAACGGCAGGGACTGTCGGTAGCCGACGTCGCTGACATCTGTGAAACCGCGCCGACGACTGTTTCGAGATGGGCGAAGGGAGCGGCACCCTCTGCGTTGCTTCGAAAGGTCGTTGTCGATCGCCTGAAGGTGGCGGTCGATGCTCGGGTGGATGCATTCGAGCGGGAGCTCCCTGAAGGATTCTGCTACTTAAAGTAGCCTCCAGCACTCCATACGGAAAGAGCTTTTAAGGCCCCCACCGTCTACTTTCGCCCGGGCCCACTGTGCGCCGCATGCACCGCTAACTAGCGCTCGCCACCCAATTGGCCTGCCCCATTAGTTTGGTGAGACGCCGCGGTCACTTGCTTTACTCGCCGGACGTTTATCGCGGCGGCATCCAGACTGGTTTTGATGTGCTGGGCATAGAATTTCTCGATCATTTCAACCGAGGTGCGGCAGTTCTTGGCGACCTGATAGATGTCCGCGCCCTCTAGGAGCCGCATGCAAATGTAGGTGTGGCGCAGGCTGTAGGCTGTGCGCCGCGCGCCCTCGCGATCCTCCTTCCAGCCTAGCTCCCCAAGCAGCTTGTTGAACCGCTTGTGTTGGCCCGTGGGGAACAGTCGGTCGGTGGTCTCCGGCGTCATGCGCTCGACCATCCGCTCGAAGGGGCGGACCGCGCCCCGGGTCGACTTGCAGTAGCCAGTGCCGCGCTTTCCCCGCACCTTGATCTCCAAGATTCGTTCCTGGGTCGCCTCGTCCTCGACGATCGCCACGTCTCGGTATTCAAGCCGCGCCGCTTCGTCGGGACGCAGGCCCGTGTTGGCCATGAAGAGGACGTAGTCGTGCAGGTGCTCTGAGGCCTTGCGTCGATGGTTCTTGTTGTCGGCGGCCCGAGCGCGCGTGGCCGTGTAGAGCGCCTTGTATTCCTCCGGCGAGAACCAGGCTCGATGCGCGACCTTCCCGGACGACTTGTAGGGAGCCGTGAGGTCCGGGAGGTGCGTCAGCCAGCCGTGGCGGATGCCGGTCTTCAGGACATGGCGCAGGGTCACGATCTCGTGGTGGAGCGTTGTGCGCGCCGGCGGCCGCGGACCGAGCCGCCGGTGCATCCGGTACTCCTGGACGATACCGGCCGTGATCTCGGGGAGGCCCATGGCGGCGAAGTACGGGTTCAGGTGCACGCGGATGCGGTCCTTGTGCCCTTGGACGTAGGCGGGGCTCCGCTGGCCCTCCGTGATGACCTCGTACTCACGTTCGAAGACAGCCGCGGCCTCCTTGAACGTCTTCTCGCGTTTCACCTCGCCGCGGCGGAGCTTACCGTGCAGCTCGAGGTACCAATCGTTCGCGAAGTCCTTCGCGTGGGCGAGGCTATCGGTCTTGGTGGAGACTCGATGATTTTTGCCGGCGAGGAAGGCCGAGCACTGCCACTGACTGCTCCCCGGACGCCGGTACACATGGAGTTTGCCGCCCATAAGGCTGTGCTTGGCGACCGCGTCGGCCATAGTGGTTTCTCCCGTTCCCAATTCGTTCCATTATGTGCAACGATTGTGTAAGGGGAATTCAAGACCGCGTGATACCGTTAAGTGCTTGAAAAGCTGGCGCGCCCGAAGAGATTCGAACTCCTGACCCCCAGATTCGTAGTCTGGTGCTCTATCCAGCTGAGCTACGGGCGCGCGCCGCTTTCGCGAGGGCGCGATACCTAGCGTCGGGACCGCCCAGACGCAAGCGGGGAAAGGCCCCGCTCAGCCCCGGACTCAGGCCCCGGCCCCGTTCAGGGTCTTCCAGTCCTTCAGCTCCGATCCCGGCCAGGCGCGGGCCTCGAAAACCCCGCGGGCCACGGCGCGGGCCAGACAGTCGGCGGCCAGGGCGCCCAGACGGGCGACCGCCAGCGGGCGCGGCTCGGGCGCGGGCCTGCGGGCGGTGGACAGGGCGAAGATCACGTCCCCGTCGAAGGGGGCGAACACCGGGCGGATGGCGCGGGCGAGGCCGGCCTGGGCCATGATCGCCACCCGCTTTAGTTCGGCCGCGGTCAGGTCCACGTCGGTGGCGACGCAGGCCAGGGTGGTGTTCTCGCGCGCCGTCGGGTCCAGCTTTGCGAAGGGCCAGGCGTCGGGCTCGGCCCACAGTTCGGCCGGGTCGGTGCCGCCGAACTCGTTGTCGATCTCGTAGGGCGCGGCCCAGAACGAGGCGCCGTGCGGGCCGACCACCGAGCCGAAACTGTTGACGGCCGCGAGCGCGCCCACGGTCATTCCGTCCGCAGTCACCGCCGAAGCTGAGCCCAGGCCGCCCTTCAGCGTCCCGGCCGCCGCGCCATAGCCCGCACCCGCCGTGCCGAGCTTGAAGTCCGGTCCGGCCGCCTTCAGGGCCTCGCGCGTCAGGGCGGTGTAGGGCGGGTTCTCGCCCCAACCTTTGTCGCCGCCGTTGGCGAGGTCGTAGAGGATCGCGCCCGCAACCAGGGGCGAAGCCGGGACGCCCGCGATCTCGCGCACCCGGAAACCGCGTCCCTCGGCGCCCAGGACCGCGGTCGCCGCCTCGGCCGCCGCCAGGCCGTAGACCGAACCGCCCGCAAAGGTGATGGCGTCGAGCCGCCCGACCAGGTTCTCGGGCTTGAGCGCATCGGTCTCGCGCGTGCCGGGCCCGCCGCCGAGGATGGTACAGCCGGCCGCGACCAGGCCGTCGGCCAAGATCACGGTCACGCCGGTGCGGGCCCGCTCGTCGTGGGCGGAGCCGACCGTGAGGCCTTGGACGTCGGTGAGCAGATTGCGGGTGCCGGTCTGGGACATGGCGCGGGTCATAGCTTATTCGCGGCGCCTTGCACTCACGCCCGGCGACCGCACCTTAGGGACCCCAAGTTTTTAAGTTTGAGCGCGTTGTCGCCGCAAAACCGGTATCCACTTTTGCGCAACGCGCTCTGGAGAATCACGTGGCGTCGTCCGCCGGACCGGAAATCGAGCGGCTGATCGGGCTCCTGGCCAAGCTGCCGGGCCTGGGCCCGCGTTCGGCCCGCCGCGCGGCCCTGGCGCTTTTGAAAAAGCGCGACCAGCTGCTCGTGCCCCTGGCCGAAACCATGGCCGAGGCGGCGGCAAAGGTCCGCGCCTGTTCGGTCTGCGGCGCGCCGGACACCCGCGATCCCTGCTCGATCTGCTCGGACCAGTCCCGGGACCCGGCGCTGCTGTGCGTGGTCGAGGAGGCCGGCGCCCTGTGGGCCATGGAGCGGATGGGGGCGTACCGCGGCCGCTATCATGTGCTGGGCGGCCTGTTGTCGGCGCTGGACGGGATCGGGCCCGAGACGCTCCACCTCAGCGCCCTGGCCGACCGGGCGCGCGACAGCGCGGTGCGCGAGGTGATCCTGGCCCTGCCGGCCACCGTCGAGGGCCAGACCACCGCCCACTACATCGCCGAACGCCTGCAGCCGGCGGGCGTCACGGTCACCAGCCTGGCGCGCGGCGTGCCGGTGGGGGGCGAACTGGACTGGCTCGACGATGGGACCATCGCGCAAGCGCTGCGGGCGCGGCGACCGGCTTAGCCTCTCCTCCCCCGCTTTCTGCCGAAAGCGGGGGAGGAGATGAGGCTTCGCCCTGCTCCAGAATCCCGCTAAGAACAGACAATGAACACTGTTCTTGTCCCCGTCCTCGCAGTTTCCACCCTGGTCTTCGCCCTGCTGTTCGGGGCGGCGCTGCTGGCGTGGCTGAACGAGCGCACGAAGTCGCGGCTGTTGCAGGCCAACGGCGCGACGCTGGCGGCGCAGGCGCGGAATGAGGCGCGTGAGCAGGCCCAGGCCATCGCCGACCAGCTGGTCACCCGCGCCACCGAAACCTTCCAGGCCCAGGACCGCCTTACCCGCCAGCGGCTGGAGGACCAGCTGAAGCCGGTGGCCGACACCCTGGGCAAGTTCCAGGAGCACGTGGCCGCGCTGGAGAAGGTCCGCGCCGAGGACTCCGGCGGCCTTAAGGCCCAGATCGCCGCCCTTTTGGACGCGTCTGTCGCCACCCAGACCGAGGCGCGCAAGCTGTCCTCGGCGCTGCGCCGCGGCGCCGGCGTCCAGGGCCGCTGGGGCGAACAGGCGCTGCGCAATGTGCTCGAGGCGGCGGGGATGAACGCCCGCTACGACTTCAACGAACAGGTCTCGGTCGACACCGAGGAGGGCCGCCGGCGTCCCGACTGCACCGTGCGCCTTCCCGGCGGCGGGGTGTTCGTCATCGACGCCAAGTGTCTCGCTGAACGCCTTCCTGGAGGCCCAGGAGGCGGCCGACGACACGGCGCGCGAAGCGGCGATGGTGCGCCACGCCCAGAGCCTGAAGACCCACCTCACGGGGCTCTCGTCCAAGACCTACTGGGACCAGCTGAAGGACCAGACGCCGGACTTCGTGGCCATGTTCGTACCCGGCGACGGCTATCCTGGCCGCCGCGCTCGACCGCATACCCGACCTGATGACCGAGGCCATGGACAAGCGGGTGATCATCGTCACCCCCACCACCCTGTTCGCGCTGTGCAAGGCGGTCGTCTACGGCTGGCGGGTCGAGGAGCAGACCAAGAACGCCAACCATATCGCCGAGCTGGGTCGCGAGCTCTACAAACGCCTCGCCGACATGGGCGGCCACGCGGCCAAGGTCGGTCAGGCGCTGGAGACCGCGGTCGTCCGCTACAACGCCTTCATCGGCTCGCTGGAGACCCGAGTGCTGACCCAGGCGCGCCGGTTCGAGGAGCTTGAGGCCGAGCACCAGGGCAAGCCGCTTCCCGAACTCACGCCCGTTGAGACCGCGGTGCGGCCCCTGGCGAAACTCTCCCCCGAAGAGGACAAGCCGCCCTTGTCCATCGTTCGCGGAGAGTGAGCGTTGCGCCTGCTGCCGATCGTCCTTCTCGTCTGCTCCAACATCTTCATGACCGTCGCCTGGTACGGGCATCTGAAGTTCACCAACAAGCCGCTGTGGCTGGTGGTCATCGCGAGCTGGGCCATCGCCCTGGCGGAATATTGTTTCGCCGTGCCGGCCAACCGGATCGGCTATCTGCACGGCTACACCCTGGGCCAGCTGAAGGTGATCCAGGAGGTGGTGACCCTGAGCGTCTTTGCCGTCTTCGCCGTCACCGTCATGGGCGAGAAGCTGAAGTGGAACCACGCGGCGGCCTTCGTCTGCCTGGTCGCCGCGGTCGGGTTCGTCTTCATCGACAAGCTGAAAGCGGCGGTGTGACGCTCCCATCCCCGGGGGTAAAGCCTTGACCAAAAAGGGGTCCGATCTTACCTCGGGCGTATGGCTCTGCGCGAAATCCTGACTGTCCCCAACCCGGTCCTGAAGAAGGTCTCCGCCCCCGTGGAACGGGTCGACGACGGCGTTCGCGCGCTGATGGACGACATGCTGGAGACCATGTACGCGGCGCCCGGCATCGGCCTGGCCGCGATCCAGATCGGCGAACCCCGGCGGATCATCGTCATGGACCTGGCCCGCGAGGGCGAGGACCCGCAGCCCCAGTATTTCGTCAATCCCGAGATCCTCTGGCGCTCGGACGAGACCGCGCTCCAGGAGGAAGGCTGCCTGTCGGTGCCCGAAATCTACGACGAGGTGGAGCGCTCCGAGCGCGTGCGCCTGCGCTATCTGAACTACGCCGGCGAGACGGTCGAGGAAGACGCCGAGGGCCTGTCCGCGGTCTGCATCCAGCACGAGATGGACCACCTCGAGGGCGTGCTGTTCATCGACCACCTCTCGCGCCTGAAACGCGAACGCGCCGTCGCCAAGGTGAAGAAGCTGAAACGCGACGAAGAAGCGGCCTGAACCTCAGTTCTCCCGGCTCATCCCGGCGAATGCCGGGACCCAGATCGTATGGCTCCGCACTCCAAATTCTAGCCGACCTCGGTTTCGGACACAGGCGCGGCCAACCCGCTTGCCTCTGCGCTCTATAATCTGCGTCCCGGCATTCGCCGGGATGAGCGGGATTGGAGGGGATGCCGTTTTCCCCTAAAGCCCCGCCCATGCGTATCGCCTTCATGGGCACTCCTGAGTTTGCCGTTGGAACCCTGGCCGAGCTGGTCTCGGCCGGGCATGAGGTTGCGGCGGTCTATAGCCAGCCGCCGCGGCCGCGCGGACGGGGCCAGGCGCTGCAGGCTTCGCCGGTGCAGGCCTTCGCCGAGGGCCTGGGGCTTTCGGTGCGCACGCCCAAGTCCATGCGGGACCCCGAAACCATCGCCGAATTCGCGGCGCTGAACGTCGACGCGGCGGTGGTCGTCGCCTTCGGCCAGATCCTGCCGCGCGCGGTGATCGAGGCGCCGCGGCTGGGGACCTTCAACCTGCACGCCTCGCTGTTGCCGCGCTGGCGCGGCGCGGCGCCGATCCAGCGCGCGATCATGGCCGGCGATGCGATGACCGGCGTGCAGGTGATGCGTCTGACCGAAGGGCTAGACGAAGGCCCCATCGTGCTGTCGGAAACCGTGCCCATCGCCTGGGACGAGACCGCGGGATCGCTGCACGACAAGCTGGCCATCGTCGGCGCGTCACTGATTTCGCCCGCGCTGTCCGCCATCGAGCGCGGCGTCGCGGTGGAGGCGCCCCAGGCCGCGCATGGCGTCACCTACGCCAAGAAGATCACCCCCCAGGAGACGCGCATCGACTGGACACGACCCGCGCCCGAGGTCGACCGCCATATCCGCGGCCTGTCGCCCTTTCCCGGCGCCTGGTTCGAAGCGCCGGGCGTCCGTGGCTCCGCGCGCGTGAAAGCCTTGATGTCGCGGGTGAGCGCCGCCGCGGGTCATCCGGGCGAGGTGCTGGAGCACGACCTGCTGGTCGCCTGCGGCGACGGCGCGGTGCGACTCACGCGGGTGCAACGCGAGGGCAAGGGACCCCAGGACGCGGACGTCTTCCTGCGCGGCTTCCCGCTGTTCGACGGCGCGGTGCTGAGCTGAGATGCCGCGCTACCGCCTTCTGATCGAGTACGACGGCGGCCCGTTCCACGGTTGGCAGGCCCAGGCCGACGGCCCGTCGATACAAACCTCGCTGGCCCGCGCAGTGGAAGGTTTCTCCGGCGAGCGCGTGCAGGTCTTCGGCGCCGGACGCACCGATTCCGGCGTACACGCCACCGGCCAGGTCGCCCACATCGACCTCGCGCGCGACTGGCCCGCGCCCACCGTGCGCGACGCGATCAACGCCCATCTGGTCCCCGACCCCATCGTGATCGTCGAGGCGGAGGTCGCCGAACCGGACTTTCACGCGCGGTTCTCCGCGACGGGGCGGCGCTATCTCTACCGCATCCTCAACCGCTGGACGCCGCCGGCGCTCGACAAGGGCCGGGTGTTCTGGGTGCGCAAGGCGCTCGACGCGGCCGCCATGCAGGCGGCGGCCAACCTGCTGCTCGGCCGGCACGACTTCACCACCTTCCGCGACGCGGCCTGCCAGGCGAACTCGCCACTGCGAACGCTCGACGTGGCGCGGATCACGCGCGAGGGCGACGAGGTGCATCTCGACTTCGCCGCACGGTCCTTCCTGCACCGCCAGGTCCGCTCCATGACCGGCGCCCTCGCCGAAGTGGGCGTCGGCAAGCGCACCCCCGACGACGTCCGCTCAGCCCTGGAAGCCCGCGACCGCCGCCGCTGCGGCGTCGTGGCGCCCGCGCACGGGCTGTATCTGACGCATGTGAGTTACGCCGCCCTAGAACCTCACCCGTGAGCGGCAGCGAACGGGGGAGGGGGACCGCGCGCGGAGCGCGTGGTGGAGGGGGCGTGCATGCACACGATATTTGAACCGCGAGTATCGAGTGCTACGGACGATGCAGCGAGCGGCGCCCTTGTGGTCGCCCCCTCCACCATGCGCGCTGCGCATGGTCCCCCTCCCCCGTTTTCTGCCGAAAACGGTGGAGGTTCTAAGAAAACCGTTCGAAATAAAGCCGGATCACCCGCGCATACAGATCCGTCAGGCGTTCGATCTCGTCCACCGGGATGCGCTCGTCGATCTGGTGGATGGTCTGGCCGACGGGGCCGAGCTCCAGCACGGGGCACAGGGCGCGGATGAAGCGCGCATCCGACGTGCCGCCGGTCGTGTTGGCGTCGGGACGAGCGCCGGTTTCCTGTTCGATCGCCGCGCAGACCAGCTCCACGAACGGCCCTGGCTCGGTGAGGAAGGCGTCGCCGGAGTGGAGGAACTCGAGCGCGATTTCGAGGCCGCTCTCCGCGCGCAAGGTCTTCGTCTCGTCCTCGATCCAGGCGATCAGGTCCGCGCCCGTGTGCGAGGGGTTGAAGCGGATGTTGAAACGGCCGAGCGCGCGGGCGGGAATGACGTTGGTCACCGGGTTGCCCACGTCCACCGTGGTGATCTCGAGGTTCGACGGCGGAAACGACGGATAGCCGTCGTCCAATCGCCGCGAACGCAGCCGGTCGAGCAGGGTCAGCAGCACCGGGATCGGATTGGCGGCGCGGTCGGGATAGGCCACGTGCCCTTGGCGGCCCTCGACGGTGATCCAGACGTTGAGCGAGCCGCGGCGGCCGACCTTGATCACGTCGCCGAGCGTCTTTACCGAGCTGGGCTCGCCGACCAGGCAGTGGTCGATGCGCTCACCCTCAGCCTGCAACAGTTCGACGACCTTGCGCGTGCCATGGGTGGCGCGGCCTTCCTCGTCGCCGGTGATCAGCAGCGAGAACGACCCCTTCGGGGCGGCTGAGTCCAGGGTGCGCGCCACCGCCGCGATCCAGGCGGCGATGGAGCCCTTCATATCGGCCGCGCCGCGCCCGATCAGGACGCCGTCCACGACCTCAGCCGCGAACGGATCAACGCGCCAGGCCTTTGGGTCGCCAGGCGGCACCACGTCGGTGTGGCCCGCGTAACAGAGGTTCGGCCCGTCGGTCCCGCGCCGGGCGTAGAGGTTCTCCACCTCGCCGAAGCGCAGGCGGCGGCAGGCGAAGCCCAGGCGCTCCAGTTCGGCCTGCACCAGATCCATGGCGCCTCCGTCGGCCGGGGTCACCGACGGGCGGCGGATCAGGGCGCGGGCGAACTCGACGGGATCGATCATCACCGCCCCTTAGCCGGTTGCCACCCGGCCAGGAAGCTCATCCTTATTTGAGCATGAGCTTTTCGGAAAACCGGATTCCACTTTTCCGGCTCATGCTTTAGGACCTGAGCCGTGTCCAGCGCCGACGCCGTCTCCACCAATCCGTTCCGCCTACCGGACTTCCGGCTCTACTGGGCGTGCCGGATCGCGGCGGTGCTCGCCACGCAGACCCAGAGCACGACCCTGGCCTGGCAGGTCTATCGCGTGGTGCACGACCACGATCTGGCGCACGGCGCGCCCTTGGCGGCCGCGATCAAGGCGGCGGCGTTCAGCGTCGGCATGATCGGCCTGGTGCAGTTCCTGCCGATGGTGCTGATGAGCCTGCCCGCCGGCGAGTTCGCCGACCGGCACGATCGCCGCCTGATCCTGATGGCGTGCCTGGCGGTCGATGCGGTGTGCGCGGCTCTGTTCGTGGCGCTGTCGCTGACCGGACACGCGACGCTGCCGTTCCTGCTGGTCATCGCCGCCCTCTACGCCGCAGCGCGCGCCTTCATCGCGCCGGCGAGTTCGTCGCTCTTGCCCATGCTGGTGCCGCGCGAGACCCTGCCGCGCGCCATCGCGATCAATTCCATGGCGTTCCAGGTCGGCACCATTGCCGGGCCCGCGTTGGCCGGGCCTTTGATCGCGATTTCGCCGACCTTTGCCTACGGCGTGGCCGCGGTCCTCTTCGTCGTGGGCGCGCTGGTGCTGCTGCCGATGAAGCCGCGCCATCCGGCGTCGCCGCCGACCGGCCTGTCGCGTTGGGCGGCGATTCGCGAGGGATTGAGCTACGTCTGGCGGACCAAGATCGTGTTCGGCGCCATCTCGCTCGACCTGGTCGCGGTGCTGTTGGGCGGCGCGACGCTTTTGATGCCGGCGTTTGCCACCGACGTGCTGCACGTAGGCGCCCACGGCTACGGCCTGTTGCGTTCTGCGACCGGCGTCGGCGCTTTCGGCATGGCGCTCTACCTCTCGCGCTTCAGCATCCATCGCCGCGCGGGGATGTGGATGTTCATTGCCGTCGCCGTGTTCGGCATCGCCACCATCGTGTTCGGGGTATCCAAGCTGTTCTGGCTGACCATGCTGGCGCTGGTGGTCATCGGCGCTTCGGACATGATTAGCGTGAACGTGCGCCAGACTCTGATTCAATTGACCACCCCGGACGCCATGCGGGGGCGCGTCTCGGCGGTGTCGATGATCTTCATCTCCGCCTCCAACGAGCTGGGCGAGTTCGAGACCGGGGTGGTGGCGCGGTTCCTGGGCGTGGTCGGCGCGGCCATCTTCGGCGGCGTGGGCTCCGTCGCGGTCACCGGCCTGTGGGCGTGGTGGTTCCCGGCCCTGCGCAAGGCGGACCGGTTGACGTAACCCTTCTATTTTCCGCCCATCCCGGCGAAACCGAAGGTTCGGCGAAGCCAATGCCGGGACCCAGATCGTATGGCTCCGCAATCGAGTATTTTATCGTCACACGAGGTTGCGGACACGCTGTGAGCGTTCGCGTCTTATAATCTGGGTCCCGGCATTCGCCGGGATGAGCGGGAGTAAGGGGTGGAGCGGATGCCCGCGGAATGGTGGCGGACTGGGGTGGTTTACCAGGTCTATCCGCGCTCGTTCCAGGACTCGGACGGCGACGGGGTCGGTGATCTGAAGGGGATCGAGCGGCGGCTCGACTATCTCGTCTGGCTGGGCGTCGATGCGGTCTGGATCTCGCCGTTCCAGCCGTCGCCGATGAAGGACTTCGGCTACGACGTCTCCGACTACTGCGACGTCGATCCGCTGTTCGGCACGATCGAGGACTTCGACCGCCTGCTGGCGGCGGCGCACGCCAAGGGCCTGCGCGTGTTGATCGACTTCGTGCCGAACCACACCTCCGACCAGCATCCGTGGTTCCGGGAGTTGCGGTCGAGCCTCAGCAACCCCAAGCGCGACTGGTACCTCTGGCGCGACCCCAAACCCGGCCGGGAGCCGCCCAACAACTGGCTGTCGGTGTTCGGCGGCGGCGCCTGGGCCTTCGACCCCTACACGCAACAGTTCTACCTGCACTCCTTCCTGCCGGAGCAGCCGGACCTCAACTGGCGCAACCCCGAGGTCGAACACGCCATGTTAGACGTGCTGCGCTTCTGGCTCGATCGCGGCGTCGACGGCTTTCGAATGGACGTGCTCTGGTACCTGGTGAAGGACGCGGAGTTCCGCGACAACCCGCCCAATCCCGCCTTCGATCCGACCAGCGATCCGCCGCACCTGACGCTCGATCCGCTCTACAGTTCCGACCAGCCGGAGACGCTGGAGATCGTCAAGCGCATGCGCGCTCTGCTCGACCGTTACCCGGGCAATCGTGTGATGGTGGCGGAGACCTATCTGCCGATCCCGCGCCTTGCCGCCTACTACGGCGACAAGCTCGACGCCGCGCAGCTGCCGTTCAACTTCAAGCTCATCCAAACGCCGTGGACGGCGCAAGCCGTCGCCGACATGGTGACGCGCTATGAAGCGGCGTTGCCGCAAGGCGCACAGCCGAACTGGGTGCTGGGCAACCACGACAATCCGCGCATCGCCTCGCGGATCGGAGGGCATCGCGCACGCGCCGCGGCGGTGTTGCTGCTGACCCTGCGCGGCACGCCCACCCTCTACTACGGCGACGAACTCGGCATGAGCGACGCCGCGATCGCGCCGGACGCCGAGCGTGATCCACGCGCGAAAACCCAGCCGGGCCACGGCCGCGACCCCGAGCGCACGCCCATGCGCTGGACCGGCGAGCCCAAGGCGGGATTCACCGCCGGCGACCCGTGGCTTCCGATCGGGGCCGACGTCGCCCAGGTCAATGTGGAGGTCGAACGGGACGACCCGCAGTCGATGCTCTCGTTGCATCGGCGCCTGCTGGCCCTGCGTCGTGCAGCGCCGGCGCTGCGTTGCGGCGCGATGCGCGTGCTAGGCGTCCAGGGCGAAGTGTTCGTCTATGTGCGCGAGGCCGAGGGGCGCCGCTTCATCGTGGCGGTGAACTTCGCCGCCGCGGCCCAGCGCGTCCAGGCCGCCGACGCCGAGGGCGGGACGGTCGTGCTCTCCACCGCGCCGGGCCGCGAAGGACAGCCGGTGTCAGGCCTGCTCGATCTGGGTCCGGACGAAGCCCTGGTTGTCGAGGCTTGACCTGAGCGCCCGGAACGGGGCTTCCTTCGGGCCTTCAGCGGATAAGGCCATGCCTGGACGCCCGGCGAGGATCCTCATCGCAGCCGCCCTTGCCCTTGCCGCCGCCGGGGGCGCGTGGGCGTTCGGCACGACCCGAACCCTGGGCCAGAACGCCGAACACGAGAAGATCACCCGCCTGGCGCTGGCCTGCGGCCGCGGGCCGGCCCCGTGCTTCCAGCCCCTGACCCTCGACGAACTGGCCGGCAGGAAGGGGACGCTGGGCGCCATCGGCGCGCCGGACGCCGGCGCCCTCACCTTTCAGCACAAGGCCCATTGCGACGGCGGCGACTTCCTCGATGCGCCGGGCTATCCCCAGACCGCCGTCCAGGCGCGCGCCGCGCTCGTCGCGTGCCGGTCCTGGATGCGTAGCGAACTCGAGACCGCGGCCAAAGAGGCCGCCGACCTGCTCGACAAGTCGGGCGCGATCCGCGCCGACCAGACGCACCTCGGCTGCAGTTTCGAGGCCGCCTTCCGCGGCGGCGCCAAGTGCAAGGCGCTCGGCGACTTCGGCGCGTCGCTGCACGCAGCGCAGGACTTCTATGCGCACTCGAACTGGGTCGACCTGCCGGCGACCGGACCGGTCAGCCCGCAAAATCCGCCGGGCCTCGGTCACGACGGGCCCGCGCCCTGGCTCGACTGGCGCACCATCACCCCGTTTCCGAAGGGACTGATTTCGGACTGTTTCACCAGCCTGCCGGAGACCCTGTTCTGCAACTACGGCCGCACTTCGCGGGTGAAGCACGCCTTCATCAACAAGGACGACGGCGCGATCGACGTGGAGACCGGCAAGGTCGGCGCCGGTACGACCCCGCGCGGCGCCATCAACGGCAACTTCGCCCGCGCCGTCCGCGCCGCCGAAGCCGAGACCCAGGTGAAGTGGGCGACGCTGCAGGAACTGATCCGCCAGCGCAACGGCCGCGAGAAGGGCGATCGCATCGTCTGCGCGCTGATCAGCGACGCGCCGGCGAAGACCTGCCACCCCTAACGCGTGCCCTTGGCTCAGTCGCGCAGCAGGTCGTTGATCGAGGTCTTGCGAGCGGGTCTGGGCGTCGACGCGTCTTGACGATCACCGCGCAGGCCAGGCTGGGCCGCCCTTGGGGTCGGGCAGCGCGCCCGGCACCACCACGCGATAGGGCGGCACCTCGCCGCGAGGGTCACCTCGCCGGTGGCGCGGTCGACGATCTTGGTCGAGGCGGTGATGAACACGCCCATCGACAGCACCGCGCCCTCGCCGACGATGACGCCCTCGGCGACTTCCGAGCGGGCGCCGATGAAGCAGTTGTCCTCGATGATGGTGGGGCTGGCCTGCAGCGGCTCGAGCACGCCGCCGATGCCGGCGCCGCCGGAGAGGTGCACGTTCTTGCCGATCTGGGCGCAGGAGCCGACCGTCGCCCAGGTGTCGACCATCGTGCCTTCGTCGACATAGGCGCCGATGTTCACGAACGACGGCATCAGGACCACGTTCTTGGCCGATGAAGGCGCCGCGGCGCACGATGGAGCCGGGCACGGCGCGGAAGCCGGCGCGCCTCGAACTCGTGCGTCGCTCCAGCTGGCGAACTTGCTGGGGACCTTGTCCCACCAGGGGCCCATGCCGGCGCCTGCAGGCCGCGCCGGTGCGCATCACCTGGTTGGCGTGCAGGCGGAAGGACAGCAGCACCGCCTTCTTCAGCCACTGGCGCGCGGCCCACTCGCCGTCGATCTTCTCGGCGACGCGCAGCTCGCCGGAGTCCAGCAGGTCGATGGCGTCCTCCACGGCCTCGCGCATGCGGCCGCGGGTGGTCGGGCTCAGCGCGTCGCGCGCCTCCCAGGCCTGCTTCGACCTCGGCTCGTGCAGGTCGGCCAGGATTCGGCTCATGCGGCTCTCCTCGACGCGGATCGCGTTCAGGAAGGGCAGCGAGGTCGCGCGGTGCGATAGTGCACGAATTCGGCCGTCGCAGGCGTGGCGCGTGCGGCCCGACCAGCACGGTGGTCATGCCGAGGTCGGCGGCGGGGCCAGGTTCGCTCGCGTGTCTTCGAAGAAGGCAGGCGCTGGCGCGGATCGATGGCGTGGGCCTCGATCATGCGCGTCGAAGGTCGCCGGGTGCGGCTTGGGCACGAAGTCGGCCGCGAGCCGATGTGGAAGATTCCTCGAACAGCGTCGCGCGAGCCCAGCCGCGCCAGCACGCGCTCGGCGTGTGCGGCGTCGCCGTTGGTGAAGACCAGTCGGCGGCCGGGCAGGCGCGCGAGGCCGCTGCAGCGCCGGGTCGGGCGTCGAGGCACGTCGAGCGGGACGTCGTGGACATCGTCCAGGAAGTCGTGCGGGATCGACGCCGTGGTGGGCCATCAGGCCCGCCAGGGTCGGTGCCGTGCTCGTCAGATAGCGCTTCTGCAGCGCGCAGGCCTCGTCGCGCGGCAGGCCGGTCAGCGCGCTCGACGAAGTCGGTCATCCGCACTTCGCACCAGCCCATGAACCGGTTCTCGGCGGGTAGAGGGTGTTGTCGAGGTCGAACAGCCAGACGTCGACGTGGCTGACAGATCCGGGGTCGGCGTCACGCCCGCACCAGGGTCCCGGCGCCGTGTTCGGTGAACAGCTCCACCAGCATGGCGTGCGGCCGGCGGCCGTCGAGGATGACCACCGCCTCGACCCCGCCCTCGACCGCCGCGATGGCGGTCTCCAGCTTGGGGATCATGCCGCCGGTGGCGACGCCGGTCGGCGATCGCCGCGCCGCGCCTCGGCGACGGTCAGCTCACGGATCAGCTCGCCGTCGGCGTCGAGCACGCCCGGCACGTCGGTGAGCAGCAGCATGCGCTTGGCCTTCAGCGCGCCGGCCAGGGCGCCGGCCACGGTGTCGGCGTTGATGTTGTAGGTCTCGCCGTCGGCTCGGACACGCCGATCGGGGCGATCACCGGAATGTAGTCCTCGCTCGGCGTGGATCAGCGCCTCGATCAGCTTCGGATCGACCGCGGTCGGCTCGCCGACGAAGCCCAGGTCGACCACGCTGCTCGATCTCGATGTCGGGATCCCTGCGGGTGCGCGTCGGCCTTCTCCACCGTGATCAGCCGCGCGTCCTTGCCGGAGAGGCCCACGCCGCGCACGTCGGCCTCGGCGCCGGCCAGGGTGATCCAGTTGGCGATCTCCTTGTTGATGGCGCCGGAGAGGACCATCTCGGCCACCTCCATGGTCGGCGCGTCGGTGACGCGCAGGCCGTCGACGAAGGTCGACTTGACGCCCGGCCCGCTCCAGCATGGCGGAGATCTGCGGCCCGCCGCCGTGCACGACCACCGGGTGCACGCCCAGCAGCTTCAGCAGCACCGCGTCGGCGGCGAACTGCTTGCGCCACCGCCTCCTCGCCCATGGCGTGGCCGCCGTATTTGATCACCACGGTCTCGCGGTCGTAGATCTGGATGAAGGGCAGCGCCTCGGCCAGGGTCTTGGCGGTGGCCCAGCCCTCCTGGCTCGCGGTCGCGGGTGCGTCGTCCTTCATGCCGCGCGCGATAGCCGAGTGAGCGGGTTCTGTCACCCTCTCCTCCCACGCGCGCCGCCTTTCCCTGCCTGGGAAGCGTGCTAGCCTCGCGCCAAATTCCGGGTGGGAGGCTCTGTCATGATGTTCAAATCCGCGGTCGCGGCCGCCGTTCTGACGTTGGCGCTGGCCGGCGCGGTCCAGGCGAAGACCGTCATCGTCACCGCCGACCGCATGGTCGATGTGAAAACCGGCCAGGAGATCGAGCGGCCGGAGCTGGTCGTGGTCGATGGCCGCATCACCGCCGTGGGCGTCCAGGGCCAGGTCAAGGAGCCGGACGGCGCCGAGCGGGTGAACCTCGCGGGCATGACCCTGCTGCCGGGCCTGATCGACATGCATGTGCACCTGGCGTCGGAGCCGTTCTGGGGCGGCTACAACAGTCTGCAATTCACCGACAGCTTCTGGGCGGTGCTGACCGCCAAGACTTCCAAGGACGACCTGCTGGCGGGCTTCACCACCGTGCGTAACGTGGGCTCGCAGAACTACGACGACGTGGCCGCCATGCAGGCGATCGACCAGGGCCTGATCATCGGCCCACGCATCGTGCCCGCGACCAACCTGATCGGCTCGACCGGCGGCCACTGCGACGACAACGAGTTTCCGCCGTCCTTCGACGCGCACAGCCCCGCCCTGGCCGACACGCCCGACGAGGGCCGCAAGATGGTGCGCAAGCTGCACAAGTACGGCGCCCAGGTGATCAAGATTTGCGCCAGCGGCGGGGTGTTCTCGCACGGCGATACGCCGGGCGCGGAGCAGATGACGCTGGAGACCATGACCGCCATCGTGGAAGAGGCGCATGCGCTGGGCTTGCGCGTCGCGGCGCACGCCCACGGCGCCCAGGCGATCAAGGACGCGATCCGCGCCGGGGTCGACACCATCGAACACGCCAGCCTGGTCGACGACGAAGGCATCAAGCTGGCGCTGCAACACGGCGCCTATTTCGGGATGGATATCTACAACACCGACTACACCCAGTCGGAGGGCAAGAAGAACGGCGTGCCCGAGGAGAACCTGAAGAAGGACCGCGACATCGCCCAGATCCAACGGGACAATTACACCAAGGCCCTGAAGGCCGGAGTGAAGATGATCTTCTCCACCGACGCGGGCATCTATCCGCACGGCCTGAACGCGCGCCAGTTCGCCACCATGGTGAAGTATGGCGCAACGCCCTTGCAGGCGATCCAGTCGGCGACGGTGACCGCGGCGGAGGCGCTGGGCCGGCCGGGCGATGTGGGGACGTTGGAGGTGGGCCGCTACGGCGACATGATCGCGGTAAAGGGCGACCCGCTGAAGGACGTGACCCTCCTGCAGAACATCCCGGTGGTGATCAAGGGCGGGGATGTGGTGAAGGATCAGCGGTAGGGGCGAAAAATTTCTTGGCGCGATGGGCCCCCGCCCCTGGGCGGGGGCCCATCGCGCCACTGTCTAAACTCTTACGCTTCGCAGCTCGCGGCGATTTCCGCGCGTAGCTCCGGCAGGCCGCCGCCCTTTTCGCTCGAGGTTGCGATCACGCGTGGAAACGCGGCGGGGCGTTTCGATACCGCCTTCAGGGTTTCCGCCGTCACCTTTTCGATGTCGGCGGCCTTCAACTTATCCGCCTTGGTCAGCACGATCTGGTAGCTCACCGCAGCCAGGTCCAGCGCGTCCATCGCCTCGCGGTCCGGCGGCTTCAACCCGTGTCTGGCGTCGATCAGCAGATAGACGCGCTTCAAGTTCGGTCTCCCGCGCAGATAGTCGCGGCCCAGGTTCTGGAACTGCTTCACCTCGCCCTTTGACGCGCGCGCGAAGCCGTAGCCGGGCAGATCGACCAGGCGGATGCGGTCGTCCAAAAGAAAGAAGTTCACTTCGCGGGTGCGGCCGGGTTCGTTCGACGCGCGGGCAAGGCCGTGGCGGCCGACCAGGCCGTTGATCAGGCTGGATTTGCCGACGTTCGAACGGCCCGCGAAGGCGACCTCGGGCAGGTCGGGTTCGGGCAGTTGTTCGATCTTGGCGCAGCCCATGATGAAGACGGCGGGGCGGGCGAACAGGATCCGCGCGGCTTCGAGGGCGTCGTCGTCGAAGCTCACCCGGAACCGCCGTGGTCGACGGAGACCTCCGGCGCCGCGCCCAGGCCGCGCAGGCGTGCGATGAAGCCGTCGATGGGGTTCTCGACCTTGTGCCGGTGCATGATCGCGTACTGCTGCAGGATCGAGAGCAAGGCCGACCAGGTCCAGTAGATCATCAGGCCCACCGGATAACGCGACAGGATGAACACGAAGATCAGCGGCATGAAGCGCATCATTGCCTGCTGGGTCGGGTCGGGCGTGGACGGGCTCATCATCTGCTGCAGGTACATCACCGCGCCGTAGAGGATGGCGACGATGCCCAGGTGCAGGATGCCGTCGAGCGTGCCGCCGATGAAGGGCGCCGTGGCCGGGTCCCATGGGATCAGGCCGAACAGGTTCCAGATGGTGGTGGGATCGCGCGAGGATAGGTCGTTCAGCCACAGGAACGGCGCCTGGCGCATGTCGATGGCGAGATAGAGCACGCGCAGCAGGGCCAGGAAGATCGGCAGCTGGATGACCATGGGCAGGCAGCCCGCCAGCGGATTGATCTTCTCGCGTTTATACAGCTCCATGGTTTCGGACTGCTGTTTCGCCTGGTCGTCGGCGTAGCGTTCCTTGATCTCGGTGATCTTGGGCTGCAGCGCCTTCATCTTCGACATGGAGGCGAAGGCCTGGTTGGCCAGCGGGAAGAGCAGGATCTTCACCACCACGGTCAGGGCCAGGATCGCCACGCCGAACGGCACGTAACGATAGAAGAACTCGAGCAGCCAGTAGCCGGCGCGCGTCAGCGGCCACAACCATTTGCCCCAGTCGATCGCCTCGTGGAAGTTGTTGATGCCGAGGGACTTCTCGTAGCCCGAGACCAGGTTCGCGCGCTTGGCGCCGGCGAACAGGCGGGTGGTGGTCGAGGTGCTGGCGCCCGGCGCCAGGCTCACCGCCGGGCCGTTGAACTCCGAGGTGAAGATGTCGACGCCGTTCTGTTTGAACGACCGAAACGCGCCGGTGATCGGCTTTGACGGATCGGGCGCCAGCACCGCCATCCAATAGGTGTCGGTGATGCCGATCCAGCCGCCCTTGAAATTGTCCTTCGGCGCGAAGGTCTCGTCGCTCGCCTTCTTCTTGGGCCACGAGCGGTAGGAGACGAGCTTATTGTCGTTCTGGAGATAGCCCACCCCGCCCTGGTGGACGTTGGTCGCGCTCTTCAGCACCGCGTCGGGAACGCCCTGGCGCTGGACCTCGCCGTAGGGTGCGAGCGTCACCGCGGCGGCGCCCTTGTTGGTCACCGTGTCGGCGACGGTGAACATGTAGTTGTCGTCGACGGAGATGGCGCGGCGGATGCTGAGCGACCCGTCGGGCGCGTCATAGCCCAGCACCACCGGCTTGCCGGGCGAGAGAACCTGGCCGGAGACCAGCGTCCAGTCCGCATCGGCGGGTGGCGTGACGCCGGTGGTCGAGCGCCAGCCGATATTGGCGAAATAGGCGTACTTGGCGCCGACCGGCGTGAACAGTTCGACCGGCGCCTTGTCGGTGGCGCTGACCGTGTAGCAGGGGTGCGCCCGGTCGCCCTTCACGGCGCGGTTCGACGGGTTGCACAGGTAAAGGTCGTCGATGCGCGCGCCCTGCAGCGAGATCGAACCGTGCATCGAGGGCGTGGCGATCGGCACGCGCCGGGTCGCGGCCAGGGCCTGGGCGCGGGTTGTGATCTGTCCCACGCCGATGGCCGGCGACTGACCGGGGACGCCCGCGGCGGCCGGGTGCAGCGCGGCGGCGGCCGCGGCGGCCTGCTGCGCCTTCAGGCGGGGCTGCATGACGAACTGGACGTAGCCCAGGTAGATCAGAAGGCTGAGCACGACGAAGATGATCGTGTTCCGGGCGTTCTCGTTCTGCATGGGCGGGGGGTCTTTTCGCAAAAAGCCTGAGAGCGCGTCCGGCGCGTCGGGGGGAGGCGTGGCCGTAGGTAAGGCGCAGCCAGGCGAAGTCTAGGGCGCGGCGAGCCTTATCAGCGCGCTTTTCACATCGTCAAGCAAACGGGCCCAGCGTCTTGTCGCGGTCCCCGAGCGGGCGATGAAGACATAGTCGAACCCCGGGCGGCCCAGTTCGGGCAAGAGCGCCCGGGCGGCCTCGCGCAGGCGGCGCTTGGCCCGGTTGCGGACCACGGCGTTTCCCACCTTGCGGGTGGCGGTGAAGCCGACCCGGACCAGCGTACGGCCATCGGCCCGGTTCAGGGCCTGGATCACCACGGCGCCCGAGGGAGCGGACAGGCCTTTGGCGGCCGCGAGGAACTCGGGCCGGGATTTCAGGCGTTCGATGGTAAATGGCTCGCCCGTCAGGCGGTCAGGCGCTTGCGGCCCTTGGCGCGGCGGCGCGCGACGATCTTCTGGCCGTTCTTGGTCGCCATCCGCGAGCGGAAGCCGTGACGGCGCTTGCGCACGAGCCGGCTCGGTTGAAAAGTCCGCTTCACGAGGCGTTCTCCGGGTCAAAGGGGCCGCCTCATTCAAGGCCGCCGTGGGAGGGCGCGTGGATAATCGACCGGGCCTGATCTGTCAACGGCGCAAGGGGTTGGGGGGCAAGCCGGAGGCCCGCCAAATATCTCCGTCACCCTCGGGCTTGTCCCGAGGGCCCATCGCGGAGCCGCACCGCCGGTGGAGGGTTCGCGCAAGCGCTCACACATCCCTGCGAACCTGCGGACCCATGGGCCCTCGGGACAAGCCCGAGGGTGACGGAGCTTTAGATGGTAAGGCGGGGGAATGACCCGCGCCCAGAGGCTCGCCCGGTTCATCCCCCTCATCCTCCTGATCCTTGTGGTCGTGGCGGTCTACGCCTCGGGCCTGACCCGGTATCTGTCGTTTGCCCCGATCCGGGAGCATGGGCAGTGGCTGCGGGAGCAGGTGGCGAGCCATTATCTGGTCTGCCTGCTGATCTATTTTCTGGGCTACGCGGCCCTGACCACCACGGCCATTCCGGGGGCGATATTTGTGACCCTGACCGGGGGGTTCCTGTTCGGGACCTGGGTGGGCGGGTTCACCACCTCGCTGGCGGCCACCGCCGGGGCGCTGGGGGTCTATTTCATCGTCAGGTCCTCGGTCGGGCACTGGCTTCGCGAGCGGGCGGAGAAGTCCCAGGGGCTGATGCTGCGGATGCGCGAGGGGGTGGCGAAGAACGCCTTCTGGTACCTGTTTGGCCTGCGGGTCGTGCCGGCGGTGCCCTTTATCCTGATCAATCTGTTGGCCGGCGCCGTGTCGTTCCCACTTCGGCCTTACACCGCAGCTACCTTCCTCGGCATCCTTCCGGCGTTCATTCTTTACAGCGCGATCGGGTCTAAACTGGGTGAGATGTTCGACCGGGGCGAGACGCCCAACCTGCACAGCCTGGTGCAGCCGCAGTTCGTCTTCCTCATGATCGGAGTGGGTTTCCTGTCGCTGGTTCTGCCCTTCGTCCTGAAGCTGTTCGAACGCCGCCGGGAGGCGAAGGCTTAGCCGTGCGCGAATTGCCAGAGGTCCACGTCGGGAGTAGCGCTCCGCCGCCGGCCGGGGTGGCCGGCCACGCCCCCGCGAGTCGCATGCGCTTCCCTTCGCTCAGCAAGATCCAATGGCCGGGCGGGCTGTCCTCGCGGCTGTTGCTGCTGGTCGCCGCCTTCACCCTGATCGCCGAAGCGGCGATCCTGCTGCCATCGCTGGCGTCCTATCAGGAGCGCTGGCTGCTCGAGCGCGAGCGGGCGGCGGAAGTGGCGACCCTGGCGATCGAGGCGGCGCCGGATCCGCTGGCGCGCGACAGTCAGGCGTTCGCGCGACGCCTGGTCGCCGGTGCGGGCGTGACCAATGTCGCGTTCGAGACCGACGGGATGCATCTGTTGGTGCGCGACCTGCACATGCCCACGACGCCCGACTCCGTCGACCTGGACGAGCACGGCGCCGATTGGATCATCGAACCGTGGCGCACCCTGTTCGGCGCGCCCGACCGGATGATCCGGGTGCGGGTGAAGCCGCGCTTCCGCAGCGGCAAATTCGTCGAGATCGTGCTGGCGGCGCAGCCCCTGAAGGAAGACCTCGAGAGCGTGCTGTTGCAGACGGTGCTCATCTCGCTGCTCATTTCGCTGACCGCGGGCGGGGCGGTGTTCTTTGCCTTGTCGGCCTTCATCGTGCGGCCGATGGCGCGGTTGACCGTGTCGATCGAGCGCTTCCGCGCCGATCCGGAGGATTCCACCGTGGCGCCGGTGACCTCGGGCCGCCGCGACGAGATCGGGCGCATCGAGGAGGAACTCGGCCGCATGCAAGGCGAGGTGCGCCAGGCGCTGCGCTCGCGCGCGCGACTGGCCGCGCTGGGCGAAGCGGTGGCCAAGATCAGCCACGACCTGCGCAACATGCTGGCCTCGGCGCAGATGGCGTCGGAGCGTTTGGCGACCTCGGGCGATCCGAAGGTGGCCAAGGCGCTGCCCCGTCTGGAGCGCGCGCTCGACCGTGCGCTCAGCCTGGCGCAGAACGTGTTGAGTTACGGCCGCAGCGAAGAGCCGGCGCCGGCCGCGCGGCGCATCCTGCTGCGTCCCGCCATCGAAGCCGCCGCGGAGGACGCGGGCCTGTCGCCCGACGGTGTGCGACTGGAGATGGAGGTGGGCCCGCGGTTGCAGGTGGAGAGCGACCCGGAACAGCTGCATCGGATCCTGTTGAACCTGATGCGCAACGCACGCGAGGCGATCGAGGCGACGCCCGACCGCGGCGGCGTGGGCGTGCTGAAGATCAGCGCGCGTAAGGACGACCCGCAGACGGTGCTGCGCGTGGCCGACGACGGGCCGGGCTTGTCGGAGAAGGCGCGGCAGAGGTTGTTCCAGCCGTTCGCGGGGTCGTCGCGGACCGGGGGCGCGGGGTTGGGGTTGGCGATCTCGCGGGAGCTGACCCAGGCGAACGGCGGGGATTTGGACCTGGTCGACAGCGGCGCACACGGGACGACGTTTGAGATCCGGCTGCCGTCGGGGGGGATGACGGGGGCGGAGGCGGGCGCTTAGGCGTTGCGCGTGGGGTTTGCCCCCTCCACCACGCTACGCGTGGTCCCCCTCCCCGCTCGCTGCCGCGATCGGGGGAGGAGTATTGTGCGCTATCTCCTCCCCCGGCTCGCAGAGACGGGGGAGGGGGACCACGCGTTGCGTGGTGGAGGTGGAAGCCACCGGCGCGCCGGTTATTCGATCAGCGCCACGCCTTCGCGTCTTGGGTCGGCGCCGCCTTCCAACTTTCCGTTCCTTATCATCGCGCCGTGGAGGCCGGAGTCTTCGCCTTGGCCGGGGCGGACTTCGACGCCCCACGCCGCCAACTGCGCCACCACGCCCGGCGCGAATTTTTCGGTTTCGCCGGCGGTGTTGGGACCGCGGGCGATCAGGTTGGGCAGGGCGACGGCACTGTTGCATCGAGCAGATGCCAGTCGAGCACGCCGACGAGCGGCCTTCAGGTTATAGGCGATGATCGACGTTGCCGCCGGGCGAGCCGACGGCGGCGACGAAATGCCCCGTGCGATCGAACACGATGACCGGGCCATCGACGAGCGCGGCCGCTTGCCGGCGGCCACGGCGTTGGCGACCGGACGGCCGTTCGGCGTCCGTCGGCGCTGAACGAGAAGTCGGTGAGCTGGTTGTTCAGGAAGAAGCCGTCGACCATGCGGCCGGTGCCGAAGATCGCCTCCACCGTGGTGGTCATCGACACCACGTTGCCGCGCGGCGTCGACGATGACGAAGTGCGAGGTGCCGCCGGGTTCGGCGGTGGCGTCGGGCCGACGCGGTTCGGCGCCCGGCGGATTGCCCGGCGCGAGCGCGCGCGGCGGCCGCGTGGTCGCCGATCAGCCTGGCGCGCGAGGCGTCAGATAGCCCGGGTCGAGCAGCCCGGCGACGCGGCACCTTCACGAAAGCCGGGTCGCCGTCATAGGCGTCGCGGTCGGCGTACATCAGGCGCTCGGCCTGCGGCGAACAGATACCAGGCGCTGCGGATCGTTCGGGCCGCGCGTTGTCGATGTCGGTGTGTTCCAGGATGCCGAGCGCCTCCAGCAGGCGCCGCGCCGCTCGCCGGCGCCGGCGGCACGCACACGATGTAGAGGCGATAGGGCCGGCACAAGGCCGGGCCCTCTTTCGCGCGATAGGCCTTCAGGTCCGCCGCGGTCATGGTGCCGGCCAGCGGGTCCATGTGCGTCTTCGCCACGATGTCTTGCGCGATCGGCCCCTCGTAGAGCGCATCGGGGCCCTTGGCCGCGAGCGCGCGCAGGGTCGACGCATAGGCCGCGTTCTTCAGCCGGTCGCCGGCCTGGTACTTCTTGCCGTCGGCGCTGGTGAAATAGGCGATCACGTCGGGACGCGACGACTGCGGAAACTGGTGGCTGGCGATCATGCCGGCCATGCGCGGGCTGACGACGAAGCCCTGGTCGGCCAGGGTCTCGGCCGTGCCGAACAGGCTGCTCCAGCGCCAGGCGCCCGTGCTCCTTCTGCGCCAGGGCGAGCAGGGCATAGCGCCGGGCACGCCGGTGGCGCGGCCCGAGACCACCGCGTCGCGGAACGGGAGCGGCCCGGTGGTCTTCCCGGTGTACCCGGAGATATCCATGAACATGTCGGGCGCGGCGCCCATGGGCGCGGTCTCACGCCCGTTGTAGGCGACGGTCTTGTGGGTCTTGGCGTCATAGAAGGTCATGAAGGCGCCGCCGCCGACGCCCGAACTCTGCGGCTCGACCAGGCCCAGCACCGACTGCACGGCGACCGCGGCGTCGGCGGCGGTGCCGCCGCGACGCAGCACCTCCATGCCGGCCTTGGCCGCCAGCGGATTGGCGGCGGCGACCAGCATGTGGCCGCCGGTGGGCGATGAGGCGTGAGGGGCAGGCTTGGAGAGCGCCACGCCGGCGCCGGTCACGGCGAGGGCCGCGAGGGAGGCTGTCAGGAGACCGAAAAGACCGCGCATGTACCGCTCCAATGGACGCAACTGACTTAGCCGACCTTCGCAAGCCTCACAAATCCTGCCGTCACCCCCGGACTTGTTCCGGGGGTCCATGGTGGTCCTGGCAGGAAGGGATAGGTGAGCGCTCTGCGCGAACCGGCGCCGGCTTTTGCGTAGCGAAGGCTCGCGCGAAGCGCTCGCCCAACCCTTCGGAGCTTGCGGAACGATGGGCCCCCGGAACAAGTCCGGGGGTGACGGAGAAATGTGGGGGGTCAGCGTCCACCGTATTTCACCGTATTTACGGTGAGCCGGGCGACCGGCCCACCGTATTTCACCGTATTTACGGTGCGGAGTCCGCTTCGGCTTCGGGTTCATTGACCAGCGCGAATTCGGTTTCCCCGACCAGCACGCCTTCGACGTCGAGCAGCGTCCCCTCGCCCTTCTCGACGAACTCGAGCGCCAGGCGGATGTCTTCGATTCTGTCCGCGAGTTCGTCCTGCGAAAATTCCGCGTAGTCGGGCAAGCCGACGTCCGCCGACCTGGGCAGGAGGCGCGACAGCAGCCGCACATAGAGCTCCAGATTGTTCTCGCGAAGTCTGTTCAGGAGCCGATCCTGGTGCGCCTCGAAGTCATCGAGGATGGCGATCGCCACCCGTTGCGCCACACGATTGCGCGCGCCGCGCGGCCGGCCGGAATTACCGGCGCCGAAGCGGCCGTTGGAGAGACGTGGGGATAGTTGGAGAACAGGCGAGTGAGGCATGGACAATGACCTTTCGTTCCGACGACAAATGTGAGAACATATAGAGAACATCGTCGAAAAAGTCGAGCCCGGGAAAAGGTGCACCCTCGACTCTCGGGGTCGCCGGCGTCGGCGGCGTCAAGGGCCGGAGGTACGGGTAACCCGTTGACAGGGGAACGGGTTACCCGTAGGGACAATGCAGACGATCATCGAAACCCGCGCTTATATCGCCAGCGCCAAGGCGGAAGGCATGAGCGACGACGACAGGACCGCGGTCGTAGACCGGATCGCCGCCAACCCAACGGCCGGGGTCCTGATCAAAGGGTCAGGCGGTTGTCGCAAGATGCGGGTCGCGAGACGCGGCCAGGGCAAGTCAGGCGGCTATAGGATCGTGACCGACTATGCCGCCTCCGACCTCCCCGCTTTCCTGATCGCGGCGTTGTCGAAGCGTTCGCGGGCCAACTTCTCCCAGGCCGAGGTCAACGCCATGGCGAAGGTCACGCGCACGCTCGTCGCGAGCCTGGGGCCGAATGCGGCGGGTTGAACGCGTGTGAGAGCATGGAGTGTCGGATGAAGAAAAAGGAAAAGACCAATTTCGAGCGCATCATGGCCGGCCTCGAAGACGCGCTGGCGATTGTGGAAGGCCGCGCCGACCCGGCGACCTATCGGGTGCATGTGCCCGACGACATCGACGTGAAGGCCATCCGCACCAGACTCAACATGACACGCACCGAGTTTTCCGCGCGGTTCGGATTTCCGAAGGGCACCCTGGCGGATTGGGAGCAGAAACGCTTCCGCCCCGAAGCCAGCGCGCGTGTCCTGCTGACGGTGATCGATCGCGCGCCCGAAGCGGTGCTGAAGGCCCTGGCGGAAGATCCTGCGAAATTCGGGCGGTAGGCTCTGAGGACACGAGGCGAAGATGAGCAGCGACGACAACGACACGACCATCCGGCGCGGCAGAGGCAACGTCTTCGAAGACATCGGCTTCGACACCGCGACGGCCGATCGGTTGACCTGCAAGGCTGAACTTGTCAGCCTGCTTTACCGCTATCAGCGGGAACGCAAGCTCAGCAGGCTCGCGTTCAGCCGGCTGGTCGGCATTCCGCAGCCTCAGCTGTCCAAACTCTTCAACGGAAAGATCGACGGCATGTCGACAGAAAAGCTTCTGGAGGCGATCGCGAAGCTGGGCGGTCACGTCACGATCCGCGTGGAGCCGCACCCGGCCGCCGCAGCAGCCGGGCGCCTGGATATGGAATTGGCTTGATCAGGAGGGCGCGTACGTCGCCCCCAAGCCGTGCTATGGCGTTGCAACAACCAGCCTGGGGCGACCGCGCATGAAGCCGACCGGAACCAAGGGGCCAGCCCCCAAGACCTTTGCGCGGCCAACGCCGAAGGTCACCCGCCTCAAGCCCGCCAAGGTGATGACCGCCGCGGAGCGCGCGGCCTTCCTGGCGTCGCGGCCGGATTTGAAGGGGGAGTGACGGGGGGCGGACGAGCGCCTGCATCGCGTCGGCGCTTCTGATGGAGTGGTGTCCTCTTGCAACTCTACTGATACAGTTGGTAAGCGTCCCGAACATCGGTGGTCCTAAGGGTGCGAGGGGGTCGTAGGTTGCCGCGCATATTCGACAACATTGAAAATGACCTTCTCCCGGCCCTGAGAGAGACATTGGCCGTGTCGGAGCGCGGCGATTTTTGCGTCGGCTACTTTAATCTTCGCGGCTGGAAGTCAATCGACGACCTCATTTCCAAGTGGTCGGGCGACCCGGGTGAGCAATGTCGACTTCTAGTCGGCATGCAAAGGCTACCCCAGGATGAGCTCAGGATCGGGTTGACCAGCGCGTCTCATGAGGAGTTGCTAGACAATCAGACGGCGCTTCGCCTCAAGCGGAAGCTCGCAGAAGAATTCCGGGTTCAGTTGACGGTCGGAGTGCCGACTAATGCCGACGAAGCAGGACTGCGTCGTTTGGTGAAGCAACTGAGATCGCACAAGGTTGTCGTTAAGCTGTTTCTCAGGCACCCGCTTCACGCCAAGCTCTATCTCCTTTTCCGTCCCGATCCCAACAACCCGATAACGGGCTTCCTTGGGAGCAGCAATCTTACGTTTTCGGGGCTTTCAAAGCAGGGCGAGTTAAATGTTGACGTTCTCGATCACGACGCAACACAGAAGCTTGCCAAATGGTTCGACGATCGTTGGGCCGATCGCTGGTGCCTCGATATAACGGCGGAATTGATTGAAGTGATCGAAGAGAGCTGGGCGCGCGAGACGCCGCTCTCCCCCTACGTGATTTACGTCAAGATGGCTTACCACCTTGCCCAGGAAGCGCGAGCAGGGTTGAGCGAGTTTCGAATCCCACCTGAGTTCGGAAAGCGATTATTTGCTTATCAGGAAGCGGCAGTCAAAATCGCGGCGCATCACCTTAATAAACGTGGCGGCGTCCTTATCGGCGATGTGGTGGGCCTCGGAAAGACGCTCATGGCGACTGCGTTGGCTAAGATATTTCAGGACGACCACTTCACCGAAACGCTCATCATCTGCCCAAAAAACCTCGTGAAAATGTGGGAAGGGTACGTTTCGGAATACCGCTTGCTTGCAAAGGTGCTCTCGATCACCCGGGTCACGCGTGACCTTCCGGACCTTCGGAGATATCGCGTTGTGCTGATCGACGAGAGCCACAATCTAAGAAACCGTGCCGGCAGGCGATTTCGCGCAATCCAGGAATATCTCACCGAGAACGAAAGTCGATGTATCCTGCTGTCGGCGACACCCTACAATAAGACCTATGGCGACCTTTCGAACCAACTTCGCCTGTTCGTGCCTGAGGACAGCGACATAGGTGTGCGTCCCGAGCGCTTACTGCAGGATATCGGTGAGACGGAATTCGTTAGGCGTCACCAGGCGCCTGTCCGATCCCTGGCGGCATTCGAGAAGAGCGAGTATGCCGACGACTGGCGTGACCTGATGCGCTTGTACATGGTCCGCCGAACCCGCACTTTCATTCAAGATAACTACGCCACGACAGATCCGGAGACCGGCCGCAAATTTCTCACGTTCGAAGATGGCACGCGATCGTACTTTCCTGATCGTGTGCCGCGCACGCTGCGGTTCCAGCTCAAGGAAAAGGACGCCAACGATCAATACGCAAGGCTCTTTGCTTCGCCAGTCGTCGATGCGATCAACCTCATGCATCTACCGCGCTACGGACTTGGAAACTACGTCACGCCGAAGCCGCACAAGCCGCCGACGCCGACCGAAGCCAAGCAACTGGATGATCTGTCGCGCGCAGGCAAGCGTCTCATGGGCTTCTGCCGAACCAATTTGTTCAAGCGGCTGGAAAGCAGCGGCGAGGCGTTCCAGCAATCGCTGGAGCGCCATGTACTTCGAAACTATGTATTCCTCCATGCCATCGAGCACGATCTCTCCCTGCCGCTTGGAACGCAGGACGCGGGCCTTCTGGATGCGGGAAGCTACGATGAGGATTTCGACGATCCAAACGCGGATGCGGAACTGTTCGACGAAGGAGAAGATGAGAAGGTTCGGGATTCTGAAGTCTTGGACCTGACGGATGAGGCGGGGTTCCGGTCCAAGGCAACTGAGATCTACGAACTCTACGCGACGCAGTACAAGAAGCGCTTCAAGTGGCTTCGACCGGACCTTTTCGTCGGGCAACTGGAGAAGGACCTCGCGACCGACAGCGCCCATCTGATCAAGATCATCCAGGATTGTGGCCGGTGGGAGCCAGCGAGAGACACGAAGCTTTCTGCGCTGGTCGCTCTCATCACCACGAAGCACCCAAAGGAGAAGATCATTGTCTTCTCCCAATTTGCAGATACCGTCCGCTATCTAGGTCGGCAGTTGAGGACCCAAGGCGTCAATTCGCTAGCGGCAGTCACCGGCCAGACGTCCGATCCGACGAGTTTTGCATGGCGCTTCAGCCCCAGCAGCAATGGCAAGCGAGACAAAATCAAGCCTGAGGACGAACTCCGCATCCTGGTTGCGACGGACGTCCTCAGCGAGGGTCAAAACCTCCAGGATGGAGCCATCATCGTCAACTACGATCTGCCTTGGGCAATCATTCGACTTATCCAACGGGCAGGCCGTGTCGACCGCATCGGGCAGAAGTCCGAGCAGATTCTTTGCTACTCATTCCTGCCGGCCGATGGTGTGGAGCGGCTCATTCGCTTGCGTTCGCGCGTGCGCCAGCGCCTGCGCGAGAATGCGGAAGTGGTCGGTACGGACGAGGCCTTCTTCGAGGATGAAGGCGAACGCCAAGAACTGGTCGATCTTTACAACGAGAAGGCCGGAATCCTCGACGGAGATGCAGATGCTGAAGTCGATCTAGCGTCCTACGCCTACCAGATATGGAAGAATGCCATCGACGCAGACCCCACGTTGCAGAAAACGGTCTCTGAGTTGCCACCCGTCGTTTACTCGACGAAGCAGTACGTGCCAGAGGGTGGGAGACCTGACGGTGTGCTCGTCTACCTACGTACCGCCCAGGGCAATGACGCTTTGGCCTGGGTAGGGGCGGACGGAGCGAGCGTCACCCAGTCTCAGTTTGAAATCTTGAAAGTAGCGGCCTGCGAACCCAACACGCCCGCCTTACCGCGTCGAGATGACCATCACGCACTGGTCGCCGACGGCATGCAGCACATCGCCGCCGAGGAAAAGCAAGTTGGCGGGCAGCTCGGACGCCCGTCAGGCGCCCGCTTCCGCACCTATGAACGGCTAAAGAGGCATGCGGAAAAAGTCAAAGGGACCCTATTTGACGTGCCCGAGCTCGGGAAAGCAATTGAAGAGATTTATCGTTATCCGCTCCGGCAATCGACCATCGATACATTGAACCGACAGATGAAGGCAGGTGTCGATGACGGCAAGCTCGCCGAGCTTGTCATGGCCCTCCGCGAAGAAGGTCGGCTCTGCCTGATCCAAGACGATGAACATGCTGGTGAGCCGCAGATCATCTGCTCACTTGGCCTAGCGCCGCCGATGGCTTGAGGAAGAGGATCCGGATGAGCTTCAATGCGACGGCCGCCAAGGGTTTGCTGGAGCATTTCGATTTTGCACCACTTTTCGTCGATGAGCTGGGCTGGGAACGGCATAGCGCCGCGCTCTCGGTAGAGGTCGCCGGCTCGTCCTATTCGCTAACGGCAATCGCGCAGAAACGTGGAATGGTCGCCTGGTTCTGTGACGCACCCCCGGGCCAGTTAATCCCAGACCGAGCGACCCGTAAAAAGATCGGGCACCGGGTTGCCGGAACCACCCTAGAGCACCTGATTATTTTCGCCGACGCGACGCGACGTGAACAGATTTGGTGCTGGGCGCGGCGGCGTGAGGTCGGCAGGCCGGCTTCGATGCCCGAGCACTTCTGGTATGCCTCATCCGGCAATCGTGCCTTCTTGCAGAGGCTCGCGGCAATCGCCTTCTCGCTGGAGGAGGAAGAGAGTCTCACGCTGGTTGACGTAACGGCGCGCGCGCGTTCAGCGTTCGACGTCGAACGCGTAACAAAGGCCTTCTACGACCAGTTCAAGACCGAGCACAAAGCCTTCCTGGATTTCCTCAGTGGCGTAACCGACGTTGCCGATCGCGAATGGTACGCGTCATTGATGCTAAACCGCCTTATGTTCATCTATTTCATGCAGCGTAAGGGCTTCCTGAACGGGGAACGGGATTATTTACGCGATCGTCTTGCGCGATGTCAGAAGGAGAAAGGCGCAGATAAATTCTATTCCTTCTATCGATATTTCCTATTGCGCCTGTTCCATGAAGGGCTTGGCGGCAAGGAGCGCAATGCCGATCTCGATAAACTGCTGGGACGCATCCCTTACCTGAACGGTGGCCTGTTCGAGATGCACCCCATCGAAGAGCGGTGCCCGGACATCCGAATCCCGGATGAAGCCTTCACGCGCATCTTCGCATACTTCGACCGCTATCAATGGCATCTCGACGAGCGCCCGCTGCGCAACGACAATGAGATCAACCCGGACGTTCTCGGCTATATCTTCGAGAAATACATTAACCAGAAGCAGATGGGGGCCTACTACACGAAAGAGGACATTACCGAATACATTTCCAAAAGCACGGTCGTCCCCTTTCTGTTCGACGCAGCAAAAGTCAAATGCAAGGTTGCCTTCGAAAATCCTGGAGGGCCGACGATTTGGGACCATATACGCACCGATCCAGATCGCTACATCTATGGCTCGGTCAAGCACGGAGTCGAACGCCCACTTCCCGCCGAGATTGCTGTTGGCATCGATGATGTTTCCGCGCGGGGAAATTGGAATCGCGCGGCGCCGCCGCAGTTTGCCCTACCGACCGAAATTTGGCGCGAGGTTGTGGCGCGCCGGACGCGCTATGCGGACCTTCGTGCGAAATTAGCAGCCGGAGACGTGCGGGAGATCAATGATTTCGTCACGCTCAATATCGATATCCGTCAGTTTGCACAGGACGTGATCGAACGTTGTGAGGGGCCGGACTTGCTTCGTGCCTTCTGGAAGGCGATCGAAAGTGTCACAATTCTCGATCCGACATGTGGGTCAGGCGCGTTTCTGTTCGCCGCGCTCAACGTCCTTGAGCCGCTCTACGAGTCATGCCTCGAACGGATGGAGGCCTTCGTCGCCGACCTCGAACGGTCCGGCGTAGCGCAACATCCTAAGAAATTCGAGGACTTCAAGGCAGTTCTGACAAAGGTCGGCGTGCACCCCAACGCGCGCTACTTTATCCTCAAGAGTATCATTCTGAACAACCTCTTCGGCGTCGATATCATGGAAGAGGCGGTCGAGATTTGTAAGCTCCGCATGTTCCTTAAACTCGCCGCGCAGGTAGAACCCGACCCGAACCACACGAACCTCGGCATCGAGCCGTTGCCGGATATCGATTTCAACATCCGAGCTGGCAACACGCTGGTGGGCTACGCGACCTACGAAGGCGTCAAGGCAGCGTTGTCGAGTAAGCTCGACCTAGACAACGTCGCCGAGCGGATCGCCCGCAGCGCGGCCGATCTGCAACAAGCATCCGATGTTTTCCGCGCACGCCAGATGGAGGGGGACGGCTCTGTTCCACCCGCGGACAAGGCGAAACTTCGGGAGCGCCTAAAGAAGCTGGATGATGAGCTCAACCTCCAGCTTGCATCCGAATATAGGGTGGAGACCCACGACAAGGCGGCCTACGCCAAATGGCTTAAAAGCCACGAACCTTTTCATTGGTTCATCGAATTTCACGGGATTATGAGCAAGGGTGGGTTCGATGTTATTCTCGGCAATCCGCCCTACGTTGAATATAGCAAGGTGCGAACTCTCTACACCGTCCGCCACTATCAAACTGAGGCCAGCGGCAACCTCTTTGCGATGTGTGGTGAACGATCATTCGCTCTCGCGCAACACGGTCGATCCGGCCTAGTTCTCCCGGTTTCTGCCGTTTGCACGGAACGCACGGCTTCATTTCAAAGCATTCTATTCCAGCGGAAGATAGTTTGGGCCGCGTCGTTTGATGTCTTTCCCGCTCGCCTATTCGAGGGTGCCGCGCAGAGATTGGCGATAGTGCTTGCTGTAAATGAGGCCTGCGCTGATGGAGTGCAGGTTCTTACGACTGCATACAAGCGTTGGTTCGCAGCGGAGCGCGCGAATCTCATGAGTAGCCTCTCCTACGCGGACACGTCCGCAAATGCCGCACTGACTTGGATTCCGCGAGTTGATACGTCCTATGCCGTTGCAATACTGAGAAAGCTAAAAGGGCGTTCGCTGGAATATTTTGTGCGCAAGAACGGCGCGTCCCCGATCTACATTCATCGCATCATCAACAATTTCGTCAAGGCAATCGAATTCACCCCGCGGTTCAAGCGAGAGGGTGAGCCGGCGACGGTCTCGCCGGACTTTAAGAGACTCTATGTCGAGCAGAGATATCAAAAGGCCATCGTCGCCGTCCTCAACTCGAATTTGTTTTATTGGTACTGGCGTTGCCATGGTGATGGGTTCCATTGTGGCTTCAAGGAAATTGGACGCTTTCCCGCTCCTCTGGGCAACGTGAGCCACGCCAACTTGAGGCGTCTAGAAGTTCTTGGCGAACAGATGACCCGGGCGCTCCAGTCAAATTCCAAAATGAAGGTAAGAAATCAAAAAAAAACAGGACGAATCGAGTTGCAGACTTTTTCGTTCGCGCCGTGCAAGCCATCGGCAGATTTGATCGACAAGGAGCTGGGGCGAGACCAATACCACCTGACGGATGAGGAGATCGACTACGTCATAAACTACGACATCAAATACCGCATGGGTCAAAGCGATGGAGAGGAAGAGATGGAGGACGACGATTGAGAGTTGCTGTTCTGGCTTGGGGTTCTCTTGTCTGGAACCGAGGTGACCTCGCCATCGCGACAGCGCTTGAACCGAACGGCCCGCACTTGCAGGTAGAATTCAGTCGCGTTTCGAGTGATGGACGTCTTACCTTGGTGATCGACGAGGCTTTCGGTGCGATGTGCGCAACTTATGTGGCACCTAGCGCTTTCGACGGGCTTGATTGCGCCCTGGAGAATCTCTGGATGCGCGAGGGAAGCCAGGGCGAGCGACTGCCGACAGATATACGAGCGCAGGGGCGGGTGGGTTTCGTCGATCGCATTG
This sequence comes from uncultured Pseudomonadota bacterium, assembly GCA_963838235.1. Lineage (GTDB taxonomy): Bacteria > Pseudomonadota > Alphaproteobacteria > Caulobacterales > Caulobacteraceae > JAFECT01. The sequence goes on along the minus strand of CAWIQJ010000006.1, from coordinate 899,418 downwards.
CCGGCCGCGAGAGCGCCAAAGCGAAGGAGCGCCATCCTCGCGCAGTTGAGACAATCGATGCGTGGACCGCCGCCAACGGATACGACGCCGCAGTTTGGACAGCGCTCGCCAGTAATTTTCACAATCCTGACAGAGCTGGCGAACCGTTCTCTATCGAGGCCGCGATGCGCTACCTCGAGGCGCGGAACGCTGCCACGCTCCACGAGGCGCTAATCTATATTCGCCGCGCACCGGCCGAGGTGCGGACGCCAATGCGGGCAGCGGTCATTGCGCGGTGGCCGGAGGCATAAGTTGTGCTGACGACGGAACGGTCGAATTCTTCTCTGACCATCTCGCGAGGCAAGCAAGGATATCCCGCCCGACTGTTTCAGCGGCTCGGCACGGAAGCGCCAACCGCGATCGCGATCGTTGGCCCGACAGCCCCAATTTCGGATTTACTGGCCACGCTCCTATGTTCAAGGGAAGCGCCGGGTGCCACGATCCTGAAAGCCTTGGATCAGGCAGCGGCTTGGCGCGATGCTGGCCGCTGCGTGATCGGTGGCTTTCATTCGCCGCTTGAACGCCAGTGCCTCGATATCCTTCTGCGCGGCAAGCAACCAATCGTTATGGCGCTCGCGCGCGGCTTGGGCGCTTTGCGGTTACCTGCTGAGCAACGGAAGGCCCTCGATGGCGGGCGGCTGACTATCGTCTCCCCATTCCCGGCAACGGCAACGCGCGTCACTGCCGATCTGGCTCGCCAGCGAAACCGCTTTATCGCCGCATTGGCGGATGAGATCGTTTTCGCCTACGTAGCGCCGGGCGGCAGCCTTTCGCAGCTTGCTGATGAGGTCGGCGCCTGGGGCACTGACTACAGTCAGCTTCACGCCTGAAGAAACCGACGGCTAGCCGGCGACCAAGCCCTTCACCCCATCGGCGCCGGCAGGTTTCCCGACACCAGCATGTACCACCACGCCATCGACCCCAGCGCGAACACCGTTGCGCCGCCGCGCAGGCGGGCCAGGGCCACGCACAGCAGCGGGGCGGCCACGACCTGCACGCCCACCCAGGTCAGGGCGTTGGTGCGGCCCGCGGCTGCGAAGGCGAGGATCAGCGGCAGGGCCAGGGCGGCGGCTTGCAGGGCGATCTGGAGGAACAGTTGAAAGCGGATCGGCCAGGGGCCCAGCACGCTGGGGGCGATGAGGGTGCGCAGTGCGCCCTGTTCGAAGGCTTCGCAGAGTTCGGGCCAGCGGAGCATGACCAGGCCCCAGGCGAAGCCCAGCGCGATGGCGCCGAAGCTGTCGGCGGTGTGCGCGGCCTCGAGCGCGACGGCGGCGATGAGGGCGCAGAGGACGAGGAACTGTTTGCTCCACAGCTGGCGGAAGATCACGCCGGCGAGGCCGAAGCGCGCGCTGATCGCGGCGCCGAGTTTGGAAACGGACCAGCCGGTGCGCACGCGCGGGACCAGGGGATCGAGGCGCGGGCCGGACAGGGCGAGCGTCACCGCAAGGCCTATGCCCGCCATGGCCAGACGCTTGGCGAAGAACAGCGCGCCGCCGGGCGTCGAGAACAGGTCGCCCAGGATCGGCGTGGGAATGGCGGCGTGCGGCTTGAGGCCGCCCATGATGCCCATGCCCAGGTCCAGCGCATGATAGTGGGCGATCAGCAGCGGGCCGGCGAAGGACGAACCGCTGAGATCGACGACGGGTGACAGGGTGGTGGGAATGATGAAGAGCCAGGCCAGGAAGGTCGCGCCCATGAACAGCCCGGGCCGGGTGGCGAGCCGCATGGACAGGAGCGCGTAGAGCGTCGCCGAGAGACCGGCGCCGGCGACGCCGAGGCCAAAGGCCCAGCTGGTGAAGATCCACAAACCGCCGAGGGGATCGCCGCTCGCCGTCAGCACCGACCAGCCGCGCGCGAGCGCGCCGGCCCAGATGGCGGTGAGCAGGAACAGGCCGACGCCGAAGGCGGCGAACCAGCCGCCCATCGCCACGCGCCAGGCCGGCGCGCGCGCCACGCCATAGACTGCGCGCCAGGCCGCCATCGGCGCGACCACGGTCATGGCCAGCACGCCCAAGACGCCGGAGAAGGCGGTGAACTCGCCGCCGGTGATGAAGCCCATCACGGCTGGGGAGTAGACGAGCGGCGCACCGTGGGAGGTCAGGGTGGCGTAGCCGGCGCCGGGATCGGGCAGGATGAGGAAGCCCGAGCTGAGCGCGAGCATGATGACGGCGAAGAGCGCGCGCGGTCGGCGCGACGCCTCGAGCCAGATCAGGCGCGACAGGGTAAAGGCGCCCATGGTGCTCAGTATTCCGCGATGGCTGCGGACAGCTCTTCGAGGGGGAATTCGGTGGTCGGTTTCAGTGTCAGCGGTTGACCACGGCGTAACAGCAGAATGCTGTCGGCGGTGGCGAGCGCGAGTTCGACGTCGTGGGTGGCGACGATGAGGGCGGCGGATTGGCCGCGCGCCTTGAACGCGGCCCAGAACCGGCGGCTCGCGGCGTAGTCGACCTCGGAGGTGGGTTCGTCGAGCACGATCAGTTCGGGGTCGCCGAGCAGGGCCTGGGCGGTCATGGCCTTGCGCCGGCCGCCGCCGGAGAGGTTGGCGAGACGCTCGTCCAGCTGTTTGGAGAGGCCGAGTTCGGTGGCGACCGCTTCGATCTTGGCGCCGCGGCCGGAAAGGCCGCGCAGGTCGCAGCACAGGGCGAGGAACTCGCGCAGGGTGATGGCGAGGTCGAGGTTACGCTCCTGGGGGCCGTAGCCGATCTGGTTTTTGCGGCGGGCGGCGCGGGCGGTCGAGGCGCCGTTCCACTCGGCCTTGCCGGTGTTGGGGGATTTGGCGCCGGCGACGACGCGCAGCAGGGTGGTCTTGCCCGAGCCGTTGCCGCCGACCACGGCGAGCAGGCCGCGGGGCCAGGTGAAGGAGACGTCGTCGAGGATCTGCAGCCGGCCTTCGCGGCGGCCCAGGCGGTCGATGGTCAGCATGGTGTCCAGCCCTTGCGTTGGGCGGTTATGACCGGGATCGGGGGTGAGGGGTAGTTAAGCTTTGGCAACAGATGACGGTTCGGTAATGCGGGGGTGCGCGGAGAAAGGAAGAGAGTCCACGGACACACACGGACGCACACGGAAAAAGGCAACATGAACCACGAAGCGCACTAAGCGCGCGAAGAAGGGAAAGAAGGGGCCACAGAAAGCACAGGCGCGGGGGTGCGTTTGAACGCGCGTTGAGTCAATTCATCGAATGCGCGCCTTTGGCGCGCGATAAAGATCGGATGCTCGCGGTGTCAGGACCTGCGTTTTCCGTGTGAGTCCGTGTGGGTCCGTGGACTCTCTTTTCTTCTTCGTGCGCTTCGTGCGCTTGGTGGTTCATTCTTGCGTCTAGAACGTCGCTTTCAGCGCGGCGACGGCTCGCGCGTGGTAGGGCGTGCCGAAGTTGTGTTGGTTGGTGTCCCAGTAGCGGGCGTCCAGCGAGAGGTGTGGGGTGAGGGTCCAGGTGAGGCCGGCGTTCCAGGTGGTGTAGCTGCCGCCGGCGGCGATGGATTGGCGGCCTGCGGCGCCGGAGGCGGAGATGGTTTTTGAAATTGTGTAGGCGAGGTTGGCTTCGGTGTACCAGGCTTCGCCGGTGTGGCCGGTGAACTGGGGGGAATAGTAGAGCGAGGCGCCGAGGGTCGCGGGGCCGAAGGCGCGGGTCGCCTTGGCGTAGACTTCGGTGAAGGCCACGCGGCCGCCGGCGGGTTGGTTCACATAGCCGTAGTACTGGGCGCCGAGGTCGAGCGACACGCCGTCGACGCTGGGGCGCCAGCCTGCGTAGAGATCGACCTCTTCGTTGGTGTGGGTGTCGCCGAAGGGTTTGAAATCGAGGTTCGAGGTCCAGGTTCCGGCGTAGACCTGGCCTGAGCTCGGGCCCCAGGTCGCGTCGGCGCCGGCGAAGACGGAGGCGCGGCCGTCGGTCTGGCTGACGCCGCGGAAGACGTAGTCGCTCTGAACGCCGGCGTTGAAGACGACGGACGGCGCGTCGTCGGCGGCCCGGGCCGAGCCTGAGCCGCCCAGAACGACCAAGGCCAAGGTCGAAGCGGCGACGGGCGCCGCCGCCCGGGCGACCGCTGTGACGGATCGCGAAAGCACAGTTCCTCCCCTCGCTTTTGCCAGCGTCGTTTGGGTTTGCGCCAGATTTGCGAAGCTCGCCTAAGCGTATACCATAGTCGTTCTCTCGGGGGAGGGAGTTAACGCGATGGCGAATATCGACACAGGCAACACCGGCTTCATGCTGCTGTGCAGCAGTCTGGTCATGCTGATGACCCCGGGGCTGGCCTTCTTCTACGGCGGCCTGGTCGGGCGCAAGAACGTGCTGGCCATCATGATGCAGTCCTTCGCCTCGATGGGCTGGACCACGGTGATCTGGTTCGTGTGCGGGTATTCGCTGTGCTTTTCCGGCGACGTGCATGGCGTGATCGGCAATCTGAACCTGGCGTTCCTGCACGGTGTCACGCTGAACACGCCGTCGCCGACGCCGGGCATCCCGCTGTTGGTGCATGTGGCCTATCAGATGATGTTCGCCATCATCACGCCTGCGCTGATCACCGGCGCCTTCGCCAACCGGGTGTCGTTCAAGGCCTATATGCTGTTTCTGACCCTGTGGCTGTTCTTCGTCTATTTCCCGTTCGTGCACATGATCTGGGGCGGCGGCCTCTTGCAAAAGTGGGGCGTGCTGGATTTCGCCGGCGGCATCGTGGTGCACAACACCGCGGGCCTGGCCGCGCTGGCCTCGGTGCTCTATGTCGGGCGGCGCAAGGTGATGGACGGGGCGCCCACAGCGTGCCGCTGGTGGCGCTGGGCACGGGCCTGTTGTGGTTCGGCTGGTACGGTTTCAATGCGGGCAGCGAGTTCCGCGTCGACGGGGTGACGGCGCTGGCCTTCCTCAACACCGACGTGGCGGCGTCGTTCGCCGCGATCGCCTGGCTGGCGATGGGCTGGTGGTTCGAAAAGAAGCCGACCTTCGTGGGTCTGTTGACCGGCGCGGTGGCCGGCCTGGCCACCATCACCCCGGCGGCGGGCTATGTGTCGCCGGTGTCGGCGGTGATCATCGGCGTGGCGGCGGGCGTGGTGTGTTACTTCGCTGTGGCGCTGAAGAACAAGCTGAAGTGGGACGATGCGCTCGACGTGTGGGGCGTGCACGGGGTCGGCGGCGCGCTGGGCATCGTGCTGTTGGGCGTGTTCGGGACGGTGGCGTTCAATCCGGCCGGCGCCGATGGTTTGATCGCGGGCGGGACCGGGTTCTTTTTGAAACAGCTCGCCGCCATCGGCATTTCGTCGGTGTGGGCGTTCGGGTTCACCTACGCCATGCTGTGGCTGATCAACCTGGTCACGCCGGTGAAGGTCGACCAGACCGCGGAGGAAAGCGGCCTGGACGCGGCGCTGCACGGGGAGACGGCTTACCTCGGCGAGGCGTGAAGAAGAAAAGAGGCCCACGAAAAACACGAAAAGGCACGAACGCGGCGGTGCGGAGGATGGCGTTGCGCCAGGTCATCGAATGCGCGCCTTGCGCGCGATAAGGGCGACGCCGCAACGTTGGAGAGTCGAGCTCGCTCGTGCTTTTCGTGTTTTTCGTGGGCAGTCTTAAAGACGCTGACCACGCTCATTCGGCGAAATGATTGGCCGCGACATCTTCGTGCGCTTCGTGGTTCCAGTTCCTTTTCAGAACCCCAATCCCGGGATCTGGCCCGCGAAGGGGCCGGCGGCGTCGCGCATGGCTTCCTGTTGCACGGCGTCGAGTTTTTTCTTGGCGTCGGCGTGGGCGGCGACGATCAGGTCGGCGAGGATTTCTGCTTCGTCGGGGGTGAGCAGCGACGGGTCGATGGTCAGGGACGTCAGTTCGCCGGCGCCCTTCAGGGTCAGTTTCACCATGCCGCCGCCGGAGGAGCCTTCGACCGTGGTTTCGGCGAGGCGGGCCTGAGCGGCCTGCAGCTTGTCCTGCATGGCCTGGGCCTGTTTCATCAGGGCGTTGAAGTCGGGCATGGGGCTACGGGCTCAGGTGGTTGGGTTGGGAGCGCAGACAATCACAAATGGACCAACGACGCCTTTTTGTTCCGCTCATCCCGGCGAATGCCGGGACCCAGATCGTAAGGCTCCGCACTCCCCCAATTATCCGTCACCCCGGCCTTGTGCCGGGGCCTGCGCATCAGCGCGCTGTTAGGGCTGTGTGAGCGCTTGCGCGAACCTGCCGCCAGAAGAGCCTGAATACTGGCCGCGGGTCCCGGGACAAGCCCGGGATGACGGACAAAATTATAATGACGGCGCCTTACGATCTGGGTCCCGGCATTCGCCGGGATGAGCGGAAATAATAGGGCTAGTCCTCCTCGTCGCTGTCCGCGGTCGTGCCGGCGTTGGGTGCGGGCGGGGATTCGATGGCGCGGTCGGTGACGGTGATGACTTCGGCGCCGGGGAAGGCGCGCTTTATGTCGAGGACGAAGGGGTCGTTTTCGATTTCGGCCTTGGTCTGGGCCTTTTCGCGGCGTTCGCGCTCCCACTGGCTTTCGGCGCCGCCGCCCCCTTGGGCTGCGACCAGCCAGGTCTGGCCGGTCCATTCGCGCAGGCGCATGGCGAGGCGGCGAGCCAGGTCGGGCGGGCATTTGGGGGCGGGCTCGAACTCGAGCGCGCCGGGGCGGAAGGCTATGAGGCGTACGAAGCGGTCGACATCGAGCTTCAGTCCGATGTCGCGCTTGGCGGCGATCAGCGCCACGACCTCGTCGAAGGATTGCGGTGCGGCCAGCACGTCGGTCGCCGCTGCGGCGACCATGCGGGGCGCGGCGCGTGCGCCGAACTGCGCGACGGTTCCCGAACCCCCGCCTCCACCGGACGGCGCGCTTCCACCACCGCTCGGCGCGTTACCCGCTTGCAGACGCTTCAGCGCCTCTTCCGGGCCGGGCAGGTCGGACGCATAGGCGATGCGCACGATGGCCATTTCGCTCGCGGCGGTGGGGTCGGGCGCGCGGCGCACTTCGTCGTAGGCCTTGAGCAGCATTTGCCAGACGCGGGCCAGCGAGCCTGCACTGACCGCGGCGCCGAGGGCGGCGAGGCGTTGCGCCTGGTCGTTGGGCAGGCGGGTGGCGTCGGGGCCCAGGGTCTTGGCGACGGTAGTTCCGTGCGCGTGTTCGAGCAGGTCGGAGACGATCTGCGCCGGATCGGCGCCGAAGCCGTAGAGGGTGCGGAACTGTTCCAGCGCTTCCGCCGTGCGGCCGCCGAGCAGGCTCTCGAACAGGGCGATGGTCTGGGCGCGGTCGGCCAGGCCCAGCATGTCGCGCACCACCTCGGCCTTGACGATCTGGCCGCGGTCGGCCTGGACCAGGGCCTGGTCGAGCAGGGAGAGGCCGTCGCGCACGGAGCCTTCGGCGGCGCGCGCGATCAGGGCGAGGCCGTCGGTTTCGACCAGGGCGCCTTCTGCAGCGGTGACCTTTTCCAGGTGCTTGACCAGCACCTCGGGTTCGACGCGGCGCAGGTCGAAGCGCTGGGTGCGTGAGAGGATGGTGACCGGGACCTTGCGGATCTCGGTGGTGGCGAAGATGAACTTGGCGTGCGGCGGCGGTTCTTCCAGGGTCTTCAGCAGGGCGTTGAACGCCGCCGTCGACAGCATGTGCACTTCGTCGATGACATAGACCTTGTAGCGCGCCTCCACCGGGGCGTAGCGCACGCCGTCGAGCAGCTCGCGCATCTCGTCGACCTTGGTGCGCGAGGCGGCGTCGAGTTCGAGCACGTCGATGTGACGGCCCTCGATGATCGAGCGGCAGTGGCGGCCTTCGACGGCGAGGTCCACCGACGGTTGGTGGATGCTGTCGGTGTCGTAGTTGAGCGCGCGGGCGAGCAGGCGCGCGGTGGTGGTCTTGCCCACGCCGCGCACGCCGGTGAGCATGAAGGCGTGGGCGATGCGGCCGGTGGCGAAGGCGTTGGTCAGGGTCCTGACCATGGCCTCCTGGCCGATCAGGTCCTCGAAGGTGCGCGGGCGGTATTTGCGGGCGAGGACGGTGTAGGCGCCGCCGTCGGAGCTGGGGGCCGCAGCCGGGGTCCCGCCAAACATGTCGGAGGTGTTGTCGTCGCGCGCCGGCTCTTCACGCCCGGGGTCGTCGGTTTCCAGGGTGAGATCCGCGTCGGTCATCGTGGCCTGAGGAGGGAGGTGGAGACTGACATCGACCCGAGGGTGATCTCGTTGCGGCTGCTTCCTTCCGGACCTGACCGGGTTGGCGAGGCCATCGTCCGCGCCAGTCTCCACCCCTAATATCGCGGTCCCGGGCGGGGGGCGCAAGGCTGTAAGGAAGAAGGGGGTCCACGGACCCACACGGACACACACGGAAAAGCTGGGGTTGCGGCAGTGCGTCGCTGGCCGGCCGGGCGCGACCCGGAAGAAAGATTGCCCACGAAAAACACGAGCGCCCCTGTGACTTGGCCCTCTCGACCTGACCCAGCTTAAGGCGGCGCTTCGCGCCGCAATCGATCCCCGGCCTCGCGCCCCGGCCCGCCCCAGCGTTCGTGTTTTTCGTGTTTTTCGTGGGCAATTCTTGTCTGACGCGACGCCGCACCGCCCCGCGACCCGTCCGTGTGTTTCCGTGTGGGTCCGTGGACTCTCTTCCTTGCCGGATTCAGTCGGCGGTGGGGCCGAAGACGGGCCGGGAGGCGGAGGCGAAGTCGATCTGGGCGGCGGTGAATTCGAAGTAGCCGCAGGCCTGGGTGAAGACCGCGACCGACTGGCCGTCCGTGCTGGTCACCAGGAAGGCGCCGTTGAACTGGGCGTGGGAGCCGTCGGCGAAGGTGATCTCAAGGCCCTCGTCGAAATCGTCGTCGGTGAGGCCGTCCTGACGAATCTGGTCGGCGCTGCGGTTCAGCCAGGCGGCCAGGGGGTCGGCGAAGCGGCCGAGGATGGGGTCGTCGTCGACAGCACTCATGGTTTGGGCTGGTAGGCGCGCACGACCCAGCGGCACTGGGCGGACTTGCAGTTGTCGAAGCCGATGATGAGCTGGTAGGCGCCGGGCTTCAGGACGGCTTTGAAGCCGGTGACGCCCTCGGCCACGGTCTGGCCGTTCTGCTGCAGGATCAGGCCGATGTCGGCGCAGTCCTCGCCGCAGGAGGCGACCAGGGCGTACCGGCCCTCAGCCGGGATGGTCACGGTGGTTTCGCCGGTCTTGCCCTGGGGCGCGGCGCCTTCGAAGGTCAGGTCGGCGACCGGAGCGCCGAAGCCGGCGCCGTCCATTTCCTTGAGCTGGGCGGCGGCCCAGTCGGAGGGGGCCGCGAAGGCGGCGGTTGCGATCAGGGCTGCGACTGCGCCCGCACTCAAAGCTTTACCGAACATCGAAGCCTCCCACTCGCTCCCCGCAGACCGCACGAGGCGGCCCGACCGTCAAGCGACAGTCTGGTGACCGGGGACGGCGGCGAGAGGGTGGCGGGCGACGCTATTTGAACACGGAGGAAGGGGGTTCGCGCGGCGCGCCGGAGGGGTTAAGTCACGGGCCATGCCGCTGGAGCGCTACGTCAATACGTTTTCGGGTAATCCGCTGGACCGCGGCGGGGATTTCCGGACCGATCCTTCGTGGCTGGAGAAACAGTCCGCCAACGCCGAGGCGATCGCCGTGGCGCTGTGGACCGGCATGCCGCTGGTGGAGGATGCGCCGAACGGCGATGGCCGCCGGCTCGCCTATCTGCGCGCGGACCTGGCGCGCGACGCGGTGCGCGGCGATGCGGAGCGGATGCTGTTTCTGGGGCTGCACGGGCAGACGCCTGTCTTCGCGGTCGAGTTCGAAGGGACCGCCGATCCGGCGGACGGGCCGCTGAACGGGCTGGGCCGGTTCGAGGAGTTGCGCGGCCTGGCGCTCGTCCTGCCGGGGCCCGAGGCGGGGATCGCCGCGACCGCGAAGAGCCTGTTCGACTGGCGCCGGCGGCATCGCTACTGCTCGGTCTGCGGCCACGCGAGCGAGATCGCCGACGGCGGGTGGAAACGCGTGTGTCCGAACTGCAAGGCGGAACATTTTCCGCGCACAGACCCGGTGACCATCATGCTGCCGGTGTTCGGCGAGCGGTGCCTGTTGGGCCGCGCCGCGTCCTGGCCGAAGGGGCGCATGTCGGCGCTGGCGGGGTTCGTCGAACCGGGGGAGTCGATCGAGGAGGCCTGTGCGCGCGAGCTGAAGGAAGAGGCGGGGTTGCAGACGCGCCGGGTTGTTTATCATTCCAGTCAGCCGTGGCCGTGGCCGTCGAACCTGATGATCGGCCTGATCGCCGAGGTGGAGAACGACGACGCCCACGCCGATGAGAGCGAGCTGGAAGAGGTGCGCTGGTTCACCCGCGACGAAGCGAAGGCGATGGTGGCGGGGGACGTTGGCGCGCCGGTGGCGATCGCGCCGCCGCTGGCGATTGCACACCATTTGCTGAAGGCTTGGGCCGGCGGGTTTGGGTCTTAGCTGACGGCGCCCTCTCCTCCCGCGCGCGGGACGCGCGGGGGAGGTGTAGCGTAGCGACGGAGGGGGCGTGCAGGAAGCGGGAGCGCTCAATCTATCACCGCGGCGGCGGCAGCCGACGCCGGCTCGACGTCGCATCTGAGGCGCGCCCCCTCCGTCGCTCCGCGACACCTCCCCCGTTCGCTGCCGCTCAACGGGGGAGGAGAGAAGCCGCCTGCGCGGCAGTTTCGCCCTTGCCGTCGACGGCGTAGTTCGCCGCGCGCATCTGGTTCACCGGGATGCTGTTCACCAGGGGGCGCAGCGCGTTGAGCAGGCGCGTGTCGTGGGCGCGTTTTGGGGACACCAGGATCACTGCGTCGTAGGGCGGGATGGCGGTCTTCGGGTCGGTCAGCACGATCAGGTGATCGGCGGCGATGCGGCCGTCGCTGGAGAAGGCGGAGATGACGTCGACGTCGCCGCTTTCAAGCGCGCGGTACATGAAGGTGGGCTGGAAGGATTTCTTGGCTTTGAAATTCAGGCCGTAGGCGGCGTCGAGTTTCTCCCATTCCGGGCGGGAGAAGAACTCCACGTCGGCGCCCATGACCAGGTCCGGCGCCTGTTGCGCGAGGTCGGCGATGGTGTGGATGTGCAGGGCGTTGGCGCGCGTCTGGGTCATCGCGAGCGCATAGGCGTTTTCGAAGCCGAGCGGGCCGACCACCGTCACGCCGTAGCGCCGCTTCAGCTCCTGCGTCAGTTCGCTCAGCATCACCGCGCGCGGCGGCGAATCCTTGCGGCCGAGCACATTGGTCCACAGGGTGCCGGAATAATCCACGTAGACGTCGATGTCGTTCGCGGCTAGCGCGCGGAAGGCTACGGCGGAGCCGAGGCCTTCGCGCAGGTCGGTCTTGGCGCCGGCGGCGCCCAAGCGTCTGTCGATCAGGGCGGCGAGGATGAACTGTTCGCTGAAGTTTTTGGCGCCCACGACATAGGTCGCCTGGGCCGGGTGGATCAGCGGCGCGGTCGCCGCCGCGGTTCCGAGCAGCAGGCCCGCGAAGCCCGCCAGCATGCGCTTGCCGTCGCTTTTCGCGGCGCCGGATTCGATGAGGGCGAGCAGGCCGTCGGCGATCAGCGCCAGGCCGGCCGAGGCGACGCAGCCGAAGATCACGAACACCCAGTTCTCGGTCTGCAGGCCGGTGAAGATGTAGTTGCCCAGGCTGGTCTGGCCCACCGGCGTCGCCAGGGTCGCGGTCCCCACCACCCACACCGCCGAGGTGCGCACGCCGGCCATGAACACCGGCGCGGCCACCGGCGCCTCGATCAGGAACAGGCGCTGCCAGCCTGAGAAGCCGAGCGAACGGCCGGCTTCGTCGAGACCCTTGGGCACGCCGCGCAGGGCGGCCGTGCCGTTCCTGAGGATCGGCAGCATGGAATAGAGGGTGAGCGCCAGCAGCGACGGCAGGAAGCCGAGCGCGGAGAAGCCTGCGCCGAACACCGCCTTGCTCGCCGCCGACAGCAGCAACAACAGCGGATAGAACAGCGCCAGCAGCGCCAGCGACGGAATGGTCTGGATCAGGCCCGCGACGCCGAGCGCGCCGATGCGCACCGCGTGGTTGCGCGACGCCAGAACGGCGAGCGGCGCGGCGATCAGGAAACCGAGCGCCAGCGCTGCGGCGCTGAGCAACACATGCGCGCCGAGATAGTCCGGAAGAAGCCGCCATGCCGCCGACCAACGATCGTCTTGACCGGTCATTGGGGCGGCGCTCCCTTCAGGTTTCGGTCTGGCGCGCGTAAGCGCGGGCGGCTTCGAGATCGGCGGCCGTGTCGACGGAGATCGGCGCCTGGACGGTCACCGCGGCCCAGATCTGCAACCCCGCTTCCAGGGCGCGAAGTTGTTCGAGCTTTTCGCGCATCTCCAGCGGCGACGGCTTAAGCTCGGTGAAGCGCATCAGGGCTGAGCGGCGATAGCCGTAGATGCCCACGTGGCGCCACACGGTTGCGTCGCCGTAAAGCGTCGAGCGGGTGAAATAGAGCGCCCTGCCCCGTTCACCGGACGGCTCCATGGCGAGCACGGCCTTCACCACGTCGGGGTTGGTTCGGTCGTCGCGCGACGCTTCGGCGGCGACCACGGTGGCGATGTCGCAGGCGGGGACCTCGGCCAGGAGCCGCGCGGTGAGACTGATAACGTTGGGATCCACGAAGGGCATGTCGCCCTGCAGATTGATCACCGCGTCGCAGCGGCCGTCCGGGTCGAGCGCTTGCAGCGCCGCACGAATCCGGTCGGAGCCCGAGGCCAGGCCCGGGTCGGTCAGGACGGCGCGGCCGCCCGCTTTCTCCACCGCTTCGACGATGGCCGAATCACCGGCGGCGACCGCCACAGGCCCCACGCCGGCGGCCTCGGCGCGCCGCAGCACGCGGACGATCATCGGGACCCCGCCGATCTCGGCCAGGGGCTTGTCGGGCAGCCGGGTCGCGGCCATCCGCGCGGGGATCAGGACGATGGGATTCATGTTTCCGAGACCCGGTTGCGCGGGCGGCGGTAGCGTGTAAGAGACGCGGGCGCAAGAATTGGGTTCTGTTTGGGGCCCTTTCCCCATTCCGAAGGGCGTTTGGCGGGCATGAGCGGCGATCTCGAACTGAACAAGTTTCTGGCCGCGGGCCTGGCCACGGCGCTGGCCTTCCTGGCGCTTCGCGAGATCTCCATCAAGGTGTTCGAGCACGAGCCGCCGGCCAAGGCGGGCTACGCCATCGCCGTCCCCGAGGACACTTCGGGCGGCGGTCCGGTCGCGCCGGTGCTGCCGCCGGACTGGGGCACCGTGCTGAAAACCGCCGACCTGACCGCGGGCCAGGGTGTGTTCGCCAAGTGCCAGTCCTGCCACAACGACGCCGCCGGCGCCGGGGCCAAGATCGGTCCGGACCTGTTCGGCGTGGTGGGGCGTGCGATCGCGACCGAGCCGGGCTTCGCCTATTCCGACGCCATGAAGGCCCACGCGGCCCAGCAGAAGGTCTGGGGCTACGACGCGCTCTTCACCTACCTCAACAATCCGCAGGCGGTGGTGCCGGGCACCAAGATGACCTTCGTGGGCGATCCGTCGCCGTCGGACCGGGTCAACCTGATCGCCTATCTGCGGTCGCAGGGCTCGACCGGCTATGCGATCCCCGCGCCCGATCCCAAGCGCCAGCCTGCGCCCGCCAAGGCAGCGGCCCCCGCCGCCGGCGCCGCCCCTGCGGCGGCGGCTCCGGCGAAAAAGTAATCCTCCATTCCGCTCATCCCCGCGAAAGCGGGGACCCAGGCTTTTTTGTCTCAAGGTCGATGCGTTCGCCACGCGCGATCGCGCGCGCATTCCGTCCAAACATCGCCTGGACCGCAGGGCGCTAAAACACCTGGGTCCCCGCTTGCGCGGGGATGAGCGGAAATATTTGGGGTTACAGCCGGCGCAGGCTGGTCGGTTCGCCTGTGCCTGCGGTGCGGAAGCGTTCGACCACGGTGTCGAGCGGTTCGACCATGACCTGCATGTGGTGGCCGGTGGCGTGGATCACCTGGGCTTCGTCGAGCATCCAGGCGACGTGACCGTCCCAGAACACCAGGTCGCCGCGGCGCAGACTTGCGCGGTCGATCGGATGGCCGAGCGCGGCCTCCTGCAGGTCGGTGTCGCGCGGACAGGCCCGGCCGCAAGCGAACAGCGCCTGCTGCACCAGACCCGAACAGTCGAGGCCCACGCTCTCACGGCCACCCCACTGGTAGGGCGCGCCGAGATGACGTTCGGCGACGGCGACGGGATCGTGTTCGAACACGTCGAGTTCAGCGAGATGCTCGGCGAAGACCCAGCCCGCGCGCGCGACCTTCACGAAACGGTCCTGGTCTTCCTCGGCGGTGACCAGCGAATTGAGCGTGAGCAAGGTCGGCGGCGCCGAATGCGCGTCGGGTTTCGGGAAGGCGTAGGTGCGTAGCACGGAGACGCGGTGCGTCGGCGCGATAACGCCGGTCGCCAACGCCGACGCCTCGACCCAGCCGACGTAGCCGTCGCGGCGCGCGCGACCCCAGGCCCAGCCGTCGCGATGGTCGAGCGTCTCGAACACTTCGCCGAAAACGACCTGGTCGGACTGTTCCGCGTGGATGTCGGGCGCCTTGCGCACGCCGGCGACGGACGCCGCGCACTGCAGCGCTTCGGTGACCCGAAAGCGGCGCGCGCGCACGATCCCGTCCAGCGCCTGATCGGCGAGGTCGTCGCGCGCGAGGGTCGTCCTGGGATCGTATGCGGCCAAACGGGCGCGCCTCTCAGAGGTCCGGAGTGATGGGGACCGGCGTAACCTACGGAAGCGAAAAGGCGGTTAACAAGCGGGACCGGGAAATAAGGAAGATTGGCCACGAAAAACACGAAAACACGAAAAAAGGGGGCCACGGAAAACACCGAAGGCGCGGAAGGTCGTCGCGTAAACAGAGTCCTAATTTTCAGCGGCGCGGCAGACTTGATGCGCCTTCGCCGCGCAGCGCCCTCCATTTTCTTGTTCGTGCTTTTCGTGTTTTTCGTGGTCAATCTTCTCTTTCTTCCGTGTCACACCGGATAGCGCGCCTTCAGCATCGCATAGACCGCCCTTATCGCCTGCGCCTCGGCGCCGACGGGCCAGCCGGGGCGGGCGCGGGGGTTCCAGGCGAAGATGTCGAAATGGACCCACGATCCCTTCTCCGGAGCGAAGCGCTCGAGGAACAGGGCGGCGGTGACCGAGCCGGCCTGGGCCCAGTCGGCGGAATCGTTGCGCAGGTCGGCCACCTCGCTGTCGACCGCGTCGCGATAGCCGGGCCACAGCGGCATGCGCCACACCGGATCGGCCTCGCGCTCCGCCGCCTTGGCGATCGCTAAGGCCAGGGCTTCGTCGGCGGTGTAGAACGGCGGCAACTGCGGACCGAGCGCGACCCGCGCGGCGCCGGTGAGGGTGGCGAAATCGATGGTGAGGTCGGGCTCCAGTTCGCCCGCGCGCGCCAGCGCGTCGGCGAGGATCAAGCGGCCTTCGGCATCGGTGTTGCCGACTTCGATGGTCAGGCCCTTGCGGCTCGACAGAATGTCGCCGGGGCGGAAGGCGTCGCCGGACACCGCGTTCTCGACTACCGGCACCAGCACCGACAAACGCACCGGCAGGTTGGCCTGCATGACCAGGCGGCCGAGCGCCAGCGCGTGGGCGCCGCCGCCCATGTCCTTCTTCATCTGCCGCATGCCGGCGGCGGATTTCAGGTCGAGACCGCCGGAGTCGAACACCACGCCCTTGCCGACCAGCACCACACGCGGCAGGGTTTTCTTGCGCGCATTCCAGGTGAGTTCGAGGAAGCGCGGCGCGCGCGCCTGCGTCGCAGCACGCCCCACCGCGTGCACGGCGGGATAGTTCTCCGAGATCAGGTCGTCGCCGGTCACGACATCGAGTTTCGCGCCATGCGCCTGGGCGATCTCGCGCGCGACGGTCTCGATCTGCAGCGGCCCCATGTCCTGCGCCGGCGTATTGACCATGTCACGGGCGAGCGCGCAGGCGTGGGCGATGTGGGTGACCTCGTCGAGGTCGCAGCCCTTGGGCGCCACGAGCCGCGCACGCGGCCTGTCCTCGCGCTTGCGATAGCGGTCGAACCCGTAGGAGCCCAGCGCCCAGCCCAGCGCGAACAGTGTGGGTGACGGTCCGGCCTTGCGCACCTCCAGCGCATAGTCGCCGGCAGGCAGGCGGCCGGGGAGCCCGCGTGCGATCATCGCGTCGGCGCCCTCCGGCTTGCCGAGGCCGAGCACCACCGACTTCAGCCTGCCGGAGGCCTCGGGGACGAGCAGGACCTCGCCGCGCTTGGCCTTGAAGCGGTGGGTCACCGCAAGCGCCTTCAGGGCTGAGTCCTTCAAAGCGGCGACCTCGGCCTCGTGCAGGGCACGGATCGGAATCGGGGCCTTGGCGGAGGCGATCAGGACGTCGTTCATGCGGCCTCGTGAAGCGGGAGTTTGGGCAGGACCTTAACCATTCCTTGACCGCGCGGGCGGACCCTGGGGCGATCAAGCTCGGGAGACCGCTTCATGTCGCGCAGGCTCGCGCTGGCCGCAACCGCTGTTGCGCTTTCCGCCCTCGCGGCGGCCCCGACCCAGGCTTGGCCGTTCGGCAGGAAGGCCGCGCCGGCGGCGCAGACGCCCGCCGCCACGCCCGCGCCTGGGACCGCCGCCCCGACCACGCCCGCCGCCGCGCTGGCGGCCCCGCGCAAGGCCAACGCCGAGGAGCGCGCCGAGGCCGAGCGCCTCGACCCCCTCGCCCGCGCCGCCTTCTGGCAGCGCGAGGTGAACGTCGACCCCCAGGACATTCAGGCCGGGCTGAAGCTCAGCCAGGCGCTGCGCGCAATCGGCCGCAACGACGAGGCCGCCACCGCCGCCGAGCACGTGCTGGTGCTGCACCCGGGCAACGTCGAGGGGCTGGTCGAGCTCGCCCGCTCGGACATCGCGCGCAACCAGGGCTTCTACGCCATCGACCCGGCGCAGCGCGCCGCCGCCGCCGCGCCGAAGGACTGGCGCCCGCAGTCGCTGTTGGGCGTCGCCTATGACCAGGTCGGCCGCACTGCCGACGCGCGCGCCGCCTGGGAACAGGCGCTGAAGCTCTCGCCCAACAATCCCGCCATCCTGTCGAACCTCGCCATGTCGTGGTTCTCATCAGGCGACATGGCCAAGGCCGAGCCGCTGTTGCGCCAGGCCGTCGCCCAACCCGGCGTGACCCTGCAGGAGCGCCAGAACCTGGCGCTGGTGCTCGGCATGGAAGGCCGTATGGCCGAGGCCGAGGAGATCCTGCGCCAGGACCTGCCGCCGGAGCAGGCGAACGAGAACCTGGCGTGGCTGAAGGCGCACCTCGCCGCCGCGCCCGGCCCGGGCAAACCCGCCGCCGCCGGCCGGACCTGGAATTCGGTCGAGAGCGGCAACAGCGGCGCGAAGTAGAACCTCTCCGTCCTTTGGGCCGAGACAGCGGCGAAGCCAGCAGAGGCGGGCACGGGGTTTCAGCCGCCACGCGTGAAGGTGATCGTCACAGGAAATAGCGCCTGAACAGACGGTCGCGTCCCTTCATCCCTTCGCTCATTGCTGAGCGTTGCAGATGAAACCACGGCCCTCCTCTGCCGCGTTGCGCGCGGCGGTCTCCTCCCTTGAGGGAGGAGAGAGCTTCTACTTCTTCCCCATCAGATCCGTGACCTGGATGATCGCTGGGCCCAGGATGACCACGAACAGCACCGGCAGGAAGAAGACGATCATCGGCACGGTCAGCATGGCCGGGAGCGCAGCGGCTTTCTTTTCCGCGGCTGAGAGGCGCATGTCGCGGTTTTCTTTCGCCATCACGCGCAAGGCGCTGCCAACGGGCGTGCCGTATTTTTCCGACTGGATCAGGGCGGTAGCCACGGACTTCACGCCCGGGTGGTTGGTGCGTTTGCCCAGGCCCTCGTAGGCCATGCGCCGCTCGGGCAGGTAGCTCAGTTCGGCGGTGAGCAGCGACAGCTCCTCGGCGAGCTCGATCGAGCGACCGCCGATTTCATGGCTCACCTTCTGCAGCGCGGCTTCGACCGACATGCCGGACTCGACGCAGATCAGCAAGAGGTCGAGCGCGTCCGGAAACGCGAGCATGATCGAGGCTCGTCGCTTGGACGCGACGTTCTGGATGTAGAGGTTCGGGCCGTAGAAACCGATGACGAACATGGCGACGACTGCGCAGAACCGCGTGGTGGTCGGCAAGCCGAAGGCGTTCAGGCCGAACAGATAGATCGCCGTGGCCACCGCGAAGAAGAACGGTGTGGCGAAACGGAAGAAATAGAAGGTTGAGATCGGCTTGGGACCGCGGAAACCGGCCTGGGCCATCTTGTCGACGACCTTGGCGTCCTCCAGTAGGGTCTTCAGGTTCAGCTTCTCGACGACCTTTTTGTAGAAACCCTCGTCGACGTGGCGCAGGCCGCCGCCGTCCTTGGCCAGGGCCTGGCGCGAGCGGCGCTTCAGCTCGTCGCGGTGCAGCGCCACGGACTTCATCCGCTTTTCGAGGTTCTGGCCGCTCATCATCGGCGCCGCCACGGTGACGACGGTCGCGAAGGCCACGACGCCGACGATGACCGAGATCAGGTTGTCGGTATTGGTGAGAGCTTTGACCAGGTCCATGCCAGCACCCTCAGATCTTGAACGCGATCATTTTTTTCATCACGAAGATGCCGAGGCCCATGATCACCGCGCTGGCGAGCAGCATCAGGTGGCCGCGGTCGTCGGTGAACATCACCATCATGTACTTGGGTGTGGTGACCAGGACGATCAGCATCACCACCACCGGCAGCGAGCCGATGATGCTGGCCGAGGCGGTGGCTTCCGACGACATGGCCTTGACCTTTTCCCGCATCAGCTTGCGCGAGCGCAGCACCTGGGAAAGGTTGCCGAGCGCTTCGGCCAGGTTGCCGCCGGTCTTGGCCTGGATCGACAGCACGATGGTGAAGAAGCGCAACTCCGGCGTCGGCATCTGCTCGTACATCTTCTCGAGCGCCTGCTCGAGCGTCATGCCCATGCCGACGTTTTCCACCAGGCGCTGGAATTCCGGGCCGAGCGGGGCGGAGAACTCTTTGCCGATGATCTTGAAACAGTCGTGCACCGGCAGGCCCGACTTGATGCCGCGCACGATGACGTCCACGGCGTCGGGAAATTCGCCGGTGAATCGCTTCACGCGGCGGTTGGCGAGGAAACCCACCACCCAGCGCGGCAGGCCGAGGCCCGCGGCCAGGCCGAGGCCGGCGGCCCAGAGGATCTGGTGGCCGAACACGAAACAGACCCCCGCCACCGTCAGCATGAGGACGACGCTGGTGATCCAGAACGCGCGCACGCTGAGCGAGAGGCCGGCCTGGCGCAGCTTGGCGCCGATGGTGACGCGGGCCTTGCGCTCTCTGCGCTCGGCGTCCTTCAGCTGCACCATGATCTGCTTGCGCCGGACCTCGGCGGTCTGGGCCGGCGCGCTCTTGGTCCGCGCGCGCGCCTTCTCCTCGGGCGAGATGAAGGTCTGGGCGCGCTTGACCGCCTTGTCGCTGGAATCGCTGTGGCCGACGAAGGCCCAGCCGAGGCCGCCGATCAGGAGGAAGCCGAGCACCGCAACAAGGATGGTCACCAGCACGGGCTATTCCGCCGCGTCGAGCGCTTCGGCGAGCTCGCGCTCGAGACCATAGTAACGGGCACGGTCCCAAAACCGCGGACGAGCGATCCCAGTCGAACGATGCCGGCCGAGCACGCGGCCGTCCTTGTCCTCGCCCTGAATCTCATAAACGAACAGATCCTGGGTGATGATGACTTCGCCTTCCAGGCCCACCACCTCGGTGACGTGGGTGATGCGACGCGAACCGTCTCTGAGGCGCGCGGCCTGGATGATCACGTCGACGGAGCCCACGATCATTTCGCGGATGGTCTTGGTGGGCAGGCCGTAGCCGCCCATGGTGATCATCGATTCCAGACGGCTGATGGATTCGCGCGGGCTGTTGGCGTGCAGCGTGCCCATGGAGCCGTCGTGGCCGGTGTTCATGGCCTGCAGCAGGTCGAAGGCTTCGGGTCCGCGGACTTCGCCGACGATGATGCGTTCGGGACGCATCCGCAGACAGTTCTTGACCAGGTCGCGCATCAGAATGGCGCCCTGGCCTTCCAGGTTCGGCGGCCGGGTTTCCAAGCGCACCACGTGCGGCTGTTGCAGCTGCAGTTCGGCCGCGTCTTCGCAGGTGATCACCCGCTCGGTCGGGTCGATGAAGGCGGTCATACAGTTGAGCAAGGTGGTCTTGCCCGAGCCGGTGCCGCCGGAGATCAGGATGTTACAGCGCGAGGCGCCAATGACGCCCAGCACGCGCGCGCCTTCGGGACTGATCGAGGCCCACTCGACCAGGTTGCGCATGGTCAGCTTGTCTTTTTTGAACTTCCGGATGGTGAGGGTGGGACCATCCAGCGCCAGGGGCGGTGCGATCACGTTCACGCGCGAGCCGTCGATCAGGCGCGCGTCGCAGATCGGCGAACTTTCGTCGACGCGTCGGCCGACCTGGCTCACGATCCGCTGACAGATGTTCATCAGCTGCTGGTTGTCGCGGAAGCGGATGTTGGTCAGCTGCACCTTGCCGGCGACTTCGATGAACACGCGGTTGGCGCCGTTGACCATGATGTCGGCGATGTCGTCGCGGGCCAGCAGCGGCTCCAACGGGCCGTAGCCGAGAACATCGTTGATGATGTCCTGGACCAGGTGCTCCTGTTCCGCCACCGACATGGAGACGTTCTTGATCGCCACCAGCTCGGCGACAATGTCGCGGATTTCCTCCGCGGCCGCCTTGGGATCGAGCTGGGCGAGCTGTGAAAGGTCGATGGTGTTGAGCAGGGCGTTGAAGATCAGCGTCTTGGTCGCGTGGTAATAGTCCGACTGTTCGCGGACGATCTCGGTGACCTGCTGCGCCTGTTTCAGCTGTTCGAAGGCGGCGGTGACCTTTGGACCGCCGGTCTTGGAGTCGGTGTAGGCCTTCTGCGACGCGTGCGAGGCGGCGAGGCGGTCGGTGGCGGACTCGCTCTTGGGCGCGGCGGCCGGTGCATCGGACTTGGGGGCCAACGCGTCGAGCTTGGGCGTGGCCGGCGTGGAGTCGAATGCCACCGACGGCGCCTGCGGCGCCGCTGAAGGCGCGGGCGCGGCTTCGGTCGTGGCGCGCATGCGCGCTTCCAAGCCCTCCGACAGCGGCGGCGGTCCTCCGGATCCCGTACGTTTGCCGAACACGCTGCGTCCTCTCCGTTAGCGCTTGAAGAGTTTCGAGAAGAGCGACGTCTTTGGTTTGGCCTCGGCCTTCGGCGCCGGAAGCGCCAGAAGGTCCCGCTTGGCGACGATCTGGGCGAGGTACTGGAAGCCTTCCGCCGCCTTGGACTTGGCGCCGACCTCCACAACCATCTGACCGTTGTTGGCGGCGTGGCCGAACAGCTTGGCGTCGAAGGGCAAGACCAGGGTGGGCGCCATGCCCAAGGCGTTGGTGAAATCCTTCAGCGGGATCTCGGGACGACCCGGCAGCCCCATCTGGTTCAGCACCAGGCGCGGCGGCGCGTCGTTCGGGCGCGAGGCCCGGGCGAGATCGATCATGTTCTTGGCGTTGCGCAGCGAGGCCAGGTCGGGCGTGGCCACGATCACTACCTCGTCGGCGCCGACGACCATGCGGCGCACCCAGGCGTTCCAGGCGTGCGGCAGATCGAGCACCACGTAGGGCGCAGCCCCGCGAACCTTGTTGGCGACCTCTTCGATCACCTCGGGCGAGACGTCCCAGTCGTTGTCGAGCGTCGCCGGCGCGGCGAACAGGCTGAGCTTGTCGGTGCAGCGCACCAGCATACGATCGAGGAGCACCGGGTCGAGACGCTCGGGCTGTTGCAGGGCGTCGGCGATGCCGGTGATCGGGTCCTGGTTGAAGTCCAGGCCGGCGGTGCCGAACGGCAAGTCGAAGTCGACGATCACCGTTTCCGACGACATGCGCTCGGAAAGCGCGTAGGCGGTGTTGTGCGCGACGGTCGAGGCGCCGACGCCGCCGCGGGCACCGATGAAGGCGATGGTGCGGCCGACGAAGGGCGCCGAGGGATCGTTGAACAGCTGGCCGATGGCCGCGATCAGCTGCAGCGGCTGCAACGGCGCCACCAGATACTCCGACACGCCGCGACGCATCAGTTCGCGATAGAGCGCGATGTCGTTCTGGGCGCCGATGACCACCACCTTGGTGTCCGCGTCGCAGACCTCGGCGAGGTAGTCGAGTTCGTGGATCATCTGGGCGGGCGCCGCGCCGCTCTCGATGATGATCAGGGCCGGCGTCGGCTCGGTCTGGTAGGTCTGCAGGGCGGTCTGGATGCCGCCCAGGCGCACGACCGTGGTCGCGCGCGACATGCGGCGGTCGCGCGAGGCCTGCTGGCCCGCTTCGGCGGTGTCGGTGCGTTCGGCGAACAGGTGGATGGCGATGCGCGGAACATTGACCTCGCCCATGGCCGCTTCGGCCGTGGCGATCAGCTCACCGACCGGATTGAACGGCGCCTGGTGGGGCTGGCTGAACTGGATGGCGGTAGAGACTTCCTGGCCTTGCGAGCGCGCGTGGCCGGGCATCACCTCGATGGTCGCCGCCGGCTCAGGCGCCGGGGGCTGCACCGGCGCGGGCGGATCGGGCTGGTAGGCGTCGACCGGCGGAACCGCCTGGACGTAGGGCTGCTGCGGCTGGATCGGCTGCACCGGCGCCGATGCGGCCTGCATCGACGGCGGCGGCGCCGGCGTGAAGGCGGGCTCGTCGAAACGGCTCTCCAGCGGATCGAGCGCACGCGGCTGTTGCGGCTGCGGCGCCTGTTGCTGGATTTGCGGCTGCGATTGCAACTGCGAGGGGGGCGGGTTCAACGGGTCGTAGGTTTCCCGCGGCGTCTCGGTCACGAAGGTGTCCGACGCGGGGAAGTCCAGGTCGTCATCCAGACTGAAATCGTCCGGAAACCTCGGGTCGGACATGCTCAGAGCCTTGTTCATTCGGTCCGGCCTTGCCTCAATCGACGCGTCAATTCACCACCGACGTGGCGGCCTTGCCGGCGTTCGCATCGGCGATGGTCGCGCCGGTTGGATCGCCCTTGCGGTACTTGTCGAAGATCGCCGCGCGACGCGACGCGTCCGCCGGAGTTGCGTCCGCCGGGGCCACGACATCGCGCGGGTTGGCGAGTTGCGCCGACATGTTGGCGGTCACCGCACAACCGAAGTTCTTGTAGGTGTCGTTGTTGCGCGTCGCTTGCAGGCTCGTCCACGAGTCGCCGCAATGCGGCAGCACCGCCTCGTAGCGCTGATAGACCACGAGCACCGGCGCGCCGGCCTGATCGCTGTCGTAGCCCTGCAGGCGCACGTCTTCGCCGGCGACGCCGAGCTGCTGAAGCCGCGCCTTGATCGCGTAAGCCGTGCGCGACGCCGCGTCGCTGCCCGCCTTGGGCGCGGAAATCGCGATCGGACCGCCGCCGTCGTTCATCCAGCCGTCGACATAGCGGGTGAGCGCCGCGCGCTGATTGTCCGACAGGCCGTCGGCGTGTTGAGCGAAGGCCATCTGTTCGGGATGCTGCTCGACATGCATCGAATAGCGTTCGGTCGGCGTGATCGGCGCCGGACCGTGGCCGCCCGAGGGGGTCGAACAGGCCGCGGCGGTCAGACCGAGCGCGAGCAGCGAAGCCGAAAGCAGAAGATTGCGGGTCATGAGCGTGCTCCTCACTCGATAACGTAGCCGACCGGGCCCTGCCAGGTCGGGGCGGCGGCGGCGTCTGCAGCGTGGTCGCCGCGCGGGGCGGGACCCTGGCCGGGGCCGTAGGCCTTGTTGAGTTTGCCGAGGAAATAGGTTTCCGCGTCGTTAGCCATCAGCATGCCGTCGACGCCGGTCTGCAGCTTGCCCGGGCTGGTCGGCTTGACGAGGTAAGGCTCGACGATGACCACCAGCTCGGTTTCGCCGGCGAGATAGTCGCGCGAGCGGAACAGCGAGCCCAGAACCGGGAGTTCGGACATGCCCGGCATGCCGTCGATGTTCTCCTTGGTCTGCTCTTTCAGCAGGCCGGCGATCATCAGCGCGCTGCCCGACGACATCTCGACCGTGGTGTTGGCGCGGCGCACGGCGAGCGCGGGGATGGTCAGGTTGGTGGAGAACTTCAGCGATCCGTCGTTGGTCAGCTCCGAAACCTCGGTAGAGACCTGCAGCGAGATGCGGCCTTCCGACAACACCACCGGGGTGAAGGCGAGCGCCACGCCGAACTGTTTGAACTGGACGACCACATTGCCGTTCTGGTCGAGGCCGGTCGGCACCGGGAATTCACCGCCGGCGAGGAACTTGGCGCTCTCGCCCGAGACGGCGGTTAGGTTGGGCTCGGCCAGGGTGCGCGACAGGCCTGCGCGTTCGAAGGCCTGCAACATACTGGCGGCGCACTTTGTCGTGCTTGCGATCGGAGCGCCTGCGCAAGTGTTCGAACCCGTGGAAAGCGTCGCCGTCGTGCCACCGAGCAGGTTGCCGTTGATGCCGTAGGTCGGCGTCTGGCCGACGGAGAATTCGGTGCCGTCCAGCTTGCCCAGGACCGCCTGGGTGTTGAAGCCGAGCTGCTTGATCATGCTGCGTTGCATCTCGACGATGCGCACCTTGAGCATCACCTGCTCGGCGCCCCGGACACTCAGCATGTTGATCACCTGCTCGGGCTTCGCCACGAAGCGTTCCGCGAGGCGCTGTATCTTATCGGAGTTGCCGGCGTTGGCGACGCTGCCGGTCAGGACCAGGGAATCGTTCACCGGTTCGATGCGCACGTCGGCGTCGGGCACGAGGCGCCTCAGCGTGTCCTCGAGCGCGCCGGTCGCCTGGTCGACGCGGATGTCGAGACTGAGGATCTCACGGCCCATCTCGTCGAAGAACACCGCGTCGGTCTCGCCCGGCGCGTTGCCCAGCACATAGATGCGGCGCGGCGTGCGCAGCACGGCGTCGGCCACCGCGGGATTGGAGACGAGCACGTCGCGTGCGTCCACCGGCAGGTCGACGATCGCCGACTTGCCGCGCGGCAGCGACAGCGAGCGCGACACTGGGCTCGAGCCGCCGAGTTCGACCTTTACCGTGGTGGTGGCCGGCGGCGGCGTCTGGGCGAAAGACGATCCCGCGAACAGGAGGCTCAGAACGCCCGCCAGCGCAAAGGCGACGCCGCGGAACATATGGATCGATTTCATTGCGAACCCCCCGCCTCAGAGACCGAGCCGTTGCGGAAAATCCGAACGCCCCGGCTCGCGGCGGCGACGGTGGAATACTTCGGAAGCGGGCCGACGTGGCCGGACGGCCCATCGACGTCCGCATACGAGCGCAGGGTGAGCGACAGGTCGCCCTCGGCCTTGGCCAGCGCCAGAACCTCGGCGTCGGTCGGGGTGATTTCGAGGGTCGCAGTCGCGCCCACCACGGTGTTCGAGTTCTTGTCGGGCTGGGTCACCTGGTCGATGGCCAGCACCTTGATGTTCTTCAGCACGGTCGTGGTGACGAAGAGATTGTTCTCGTTCGAGCCCTTGATCGACTTGGACAGGATCACATCGACCCGGTCGCCGGGCAGGATGAAGCCGCCCGCCGCAGTCTCGACCTTCACCGGCACCGCCATGGCGCGCATGCCGGCGGGCAGAACCACGGCCATGTAGCCGCTGTCGCCCGAGCGCACGACCTTGGAGATGATCATCGGCTCGCCCTTGATGAAGGGCGCGCGCACGACCGCGCCGATGAACTGGGCCTTGGGGCCGCCGTCGCCGAGCATGGCGACGGTGTGGGTCACCTGATCGACGGCGTTCTTGCCGGTGCTCGCGGCGCCGCCGAGCTTGCCGAGGGTGGCGTTCGCCGCAGCGCCGGCCTTGGCGGTCGGGTCGGTCGGCTTGGCGTCCTTGGACTCTTTCGCGTCCTTGCCGTCCTTCGCCGTGTCCTTGGCCTTGGGCAGGGCCACGGAGCCGTCGGTGATGAAGCTGGGGCTGACCGCTTCCACCGGCCATTCCTGCCAGTCGAGGTCTTCGGCGGTCAGGCGCTGGCCGATCTTCAGGTCGCGCTTGGCGACGAGCACGTGCGCCATCGGCTTGGCCTTGGCCACCGGGATCGACGCCGCCGCCTGGGAGGTCGGCTTGCCCGACATCACGCCGCGGACGATGAGCGCCAGGCCGATCGCCGCAACCGCGGCCACCGCGAGCACGATGATGCGAATGGGTTTCATTGAGGCGGCCTCCCGACGCGTCACGGTCCGCCCGAACGGCGCAAACCTGCAGCCCTTAACCTTGGTCGAGAGGTATTAACGTCGGCCTAAGCGGGATTATTGAAGAATTCAAAAGACGCCGTGAAATCCGCGGATCAGCCCGCTTTCGGGAAACGCCGCGAGCGCGCCGGCCGCGATCGCCACCCCGAAGGGGACGTCGCCCTTGGGTTCGAGCAGGCGCCCTACCCAACCCGTGACGCCGCCCGCGTAGGGCTGCATCCAACCGCGCATGAGGATGAGGCTGAGACTGAACATCCCGCCCGCAAGCGTGGTCCACATCAGATAGGGCGCAAGGCCGCCAAGCCCGATCCACAGGCCCGCCGCAGCGAACAGCTTGGCGTCGCCGCCGCCCACCCAGCGCAGGGCGAACATGGCCGCGCCTACGACCAGCAGGGCCAGGCCGACGCCCGTCGACACGGCCACGGCTTGCACGCTCAGCCCGTCCAGAAAAGCGGTGGGATAGAAGGCCAGGACCAGGGCTGCGGACACCCGGTTCGGGATGGTCATGGTCGCCACGTCCGACAGGGCGGACATGATCATCAGGATCGGAAAAACAGAGAGCGCCAGCGCGATCGCCGTATTCATGGATGACCTCGCGGACTCGTCTGCCGACCGCAAGTCTGCACCTGGGCGCGTAAATGGACCGTTGCGGCCGCGCGCCGTTTCACGCGAGCACGGGCCGCAGCGATGGTTCGCTGCGGCCCGCGCCGTTTAGGCCTGCTGTGATCCTAGTGGAGCGCGGTGGAAACTGACGTGAAGTCAGTGTTCAGGTTGGTCCCGAGGGTGGTCAGGGCGCCGATGATCACGACGGAGATGAGCGCGGCGATCAGGCCATATTCGATGGCGGTGGCGCCGGATTCGTCCTTC
This sequence comes from uncultured Pseudomonadota bacterium, assembly GCA_963838235.1. Lineage (GTDB taxonomy): Bacteria > Pseudomonadota > Alphaproteobacteria > Caulobacterales > Caulobacteraceae > JAFECT01. The sequence continues at coordinate 872,405 of CAWIQJ010000006.1, read as the reverse complement.
AGAAAACGGGTCACGAATTTCGACATTTTATCTCTCCTCGACAGATGGGTTTTCTCTCAAGGGCTTCGTCAGAACAGGCTGCCTGACCCCCGATAACGCGAGGATACCTTGCCGCACCCTGGTTAATCTGAGGTGTAAGCTGAACACGTTCTTTGAACAATTCGTGGTTTATTCAGTTTTTACCTTAAGATCGCCTTTACCAGCGACCAAATTACACAGAAGTTTCTTGTACTAAGCTTTGCGGTGACCTGGGGCCCGGGTCCAAAAAAATTTGGCCCGCGACGATCGCTCGTCGCGGGCCAGGTCGAAACCCATCTTTTTGCGTTGTCGGCGTGCGCTTAGTGGAGCGCCGTCGAAACCGCGGTGAACTTGGTGTTCAGGTTCGTGCCGAGCGCGGTCAGCGCGCCGATGATCACGACCGAGATGAGAGCAGCGATGAGGCCGTATTCGATGGCCGTCGCACCGGATTCGTCTTTCAGAAAGCGGGTCACGAACTTCGTCATAGTCAATCTCCTTGGATCTGCAGACAGAGAAACCCCAACATCAGGGTCTTCGGCTTTACTGCCTGTCAGACCCCAAACCACGAGAGGAGAATGCACCCTTCTGCTTAATATGAAGTAAAAGGGGGGATGAAATTCGAAGTATCTATAGTTTACAAGTATTCACGATAAACATCGGTTAACCACGGACCCGCAAACCCGCAATTTACAAGGGCTTTTGACTATTTTAGCCGTTATTAAGATATGCGCGACATGCTGGCCTCTCGCGCTCGTGCGCAGAATCAAAAGGAGTCCGCTCCCATGCGCCGCCCCGTCCTGATGCTCACCGTTTCCGCCCTGGCGATCGGTCTCGCCGCCCCTGCCCTGGCCAGCCCGGCGCTGTCGGTCGCGCTCGATCACGCCGAACGGCTGCACGTCGCCGCCGCCGCGGGATCGGTGATCGTGGGCAATCCGGCCGTGGCCGACGTGACGGTGGTCGATCCGCACACGGTGTTCGTCACCGGCCGCGGCGCCGGCGTCAGCGAAGTGGTGGTGCTCGACCCGCTCGGCCGCACCGTCTGGGACGGCGAGGTCGTGGTCACGGCGTCGACCTCGGGCGAGGTCACCGTCTATCGCGGCGCAGTCCCCACGGTGATGGCGTGCGCGAGCACCTGTTCGCCTTCGATCCGTACCGCCAAGCCGCAAAGCGGTTCGACGACGACCTCGACGACGACCCAGACGTTCGGTGCGCCCAGCAGCAGCAGCGGCGCCGGCGGCGCGCCGCCGCCGCCGCCCACGCCCGCTTCGATTCCGGCGCCGACGCCGACGCCCGGCGTTCCCTAGAGCACGATGCGATCAGATGGACTCATCTGATCGCATCGTGCTCTAGGATAAAACATTTGAGCGCGTTGTGACCGTAAAACCGGGTTCCACTTTTACGCAACGCGCTCCCGGTCTCAACTCAAATGAGTCTCGCCGCGAGCTCTCGCGCGCGGCTGAATCCGCGCCCAGCACCTCGGCGAGATAGCCGTCGAGCGAGCCGTGGCGCACATCGATGGCGGCGAAGGCGGCTTCGATGAAGGCGGGCTCCACGCCCAGGAAGGCGACGACGGCCTCGTCGGAGGCCGGCCGTCCATACAGGTCCTGATCCGCCGGCGGATCTCCGGCGCGCGCTCCTTGAGGCGCACGGCCTGGTTGGTCGCCAGATAGTCTTCCATCAGATCGTCGCGCGACACGCCGAGCGCGTGGTGGGTCAGAGCCGCCAGCAGGCCGGTGCGGTCCTTGCCCGCCGCGCAGTGGATCACCACCGCCCCCTCGCCCGATTGCAGCGCCTCGAAATAACGTCTGAACATCTCGATGTGACACGGGTCGAACGGCATGGTCCGGTAAGTCTGCGCCATAAAGCCGCGCACGGCGTCTTCGGTCAGGTCGGTGTTGCGCAGAAACCTGACGTGCGGCGCCTCGACGACCTCGCCGTCGCCGCTCTCGATCACCAGGCCCGCGAAGCCCGGGGGCCGCCGCGAGGGTTGTTCCAGCCGCTCGCTCGCGCGCCGCAGGTCCACGATGGTCGCGACGCCCAGGGCGTCGAACCGCTTAAGGTCCCGATCGGTGGCGCGGTTGTGGTGTCCCGAACGGAACAGCTTGCCCCGGCGGATGGGCGCGCCTGACGCGGTGGCGTAACCGCCGTAGTCGCGGACATTCTCGACGGCGTCAAAGCCGAGCAGACGATCGTTCATGGAGGGGCAATAGCCGCAAAGCGAGGAAAGAAAAAGAGAGCCACGAAAAACACGAAAAGAAGAAAAGGAACCACGAACCACACGACGCCGGGGACAGCGTTCGTGCTTTTCGTGCTTTTCGTGGTCAACTTTCTTTCTTATCCCGGCTTGCCGACCAGTTTCGTCATGGCGTCGAGGTATTTTACGAAGGCGGCGCGGCCGGGGTTGGTGAGGGTCACCCGGGTGAGCGGCTTGCGGTTTACAAAGCTCTTGTCGATCGCGACATAGCCCGCGTCCTCGAGCTTGCGCAGGTGGACGGACAGGTTGCCGTCGGTGGCCTGCAGCTTGGCGCGCAGCTCGTTGAAGTCGGCGGTCTCCACGCTCGCGAGATAGGCCATGATGCCCAGGCGCACGCGGCCATGGATGACCTCGTCGATGTCCTCGATGTCGAACTCGGGCGCTTCACTCACGGGCGTTTCACTCACGCGCCGCCCCTGTCCTTGCGCATGTAGACGAGACCCGGGATCAGGGCGAACAACACCAGCGCCACGGCGTAGGCGAGCAACAGGTTGGGGCTGTTGACCAGCAAGCCGATCAACGCCGACGCGATGAAGCAGCCGGCCGAAAGCAGGGCCGGCGCACGCGCCTGGTTCACCGCGGCGTTGACGATCCACGCCGCGCCGTAGAAGGCGAGGACGGTCGAGGCCATCAGGTTCATGATCATCCAGTTGCCCGTCGCGTTGGCCGCGAGCACGTAGGCGGCGCTGACCGCGCCGATGCCGAGACCAACGCCGATCCACACCGTACGGTTGGCGCGATCTGACCGGTCCCTGCGCGCCCGACGCGCCCCAACGGATCTTGGCGGCGAAGGCCAGGATCAGGAAGACGACTGTGGCGCCCAGCCAGATGAACAGCGAGGCGTTCTGCGCCAGACCGAGGCGGCCGGTGACCAGCGCCCATTGTGCGAGGGAGGCGACAGTATAGGTCAGGCCGGCGGCGGCCAGGATTGCGCCTCCCACCTTGGAACTGGAACGCTGGCCGTCCACCGCCAGCTCCTTCAGGTAGGCGATATCGCTGCGCATGGACTGGATCTGGTCGTCGGTCATGGGGTTTCCCCTTGCTTCCCGGCCCTTCTAGCGCGGCAACTTTATTTTGTAAAGTGCTTTTATCTCCCCCCGAAAAGCGGCGGCGTTCGGGGAAGGGGGACCGCGTGCGGAGCACGTGGTGGAGGGGGCGGCCTCAGGCGCAGCGTCGAGCAAGCGTTGACCGAGAGACGCCATCCGATGAATTCAGCGAGGTGCGGTAGCCGCCCCCACCGCCATGCGCGTTGCGCACGGTCCCCCTTCCCCGTTTGCTGCCGCTCACGGGTGAGGTTTACCGGAACGGCGGTTCGTCGAAGGCTGCGGAGTTTGCGCGAGTGCAGGCGCGCGCCTTCCTGGCGGAGCATGCCGACGGCGGCGATGCCGATCTGGAGGTGCTCGGAGATGGCCCGTTCGTAGAACCGCGTTGGCCTGGCCGGGCAGCTTGATCTCACCGTGCAGCGGCTTGTCCGACACGCACAGCAAGGTCCCGTAGGGCACGCGGAAGCGATAGCCTTGCGCGGCGATGGTGGCGGACTCCATGTCGATGGCCACCGCGCGCGACTGCGAGAAGCGCTGGGCCGAGCGGCTGTACTGCAGCTCCCAGTTGCGGTCGTCGGTGGTGACCACCGTGCCGGTGCGCAGGCGACGTTTCAGCGCGTCGGCGTCTTCGCCGGTCACCGTCTCCGCAGCGCGCGACAGCGCGAGCTGCACCTCCGCAATCGGCGGAATCGGAATCTCCGGCGGCAGCACGTCGTCGAGCACATGGTCGTCGCGCAGATAGGCGTGCGCCAACACATAGTCGCCGATGGTCTGGCTCGGCCGCAGGCCGCCGCAATGGCCGATCATCAGCCAAGCCTCGCGGCCGCAGCACCGCCAGGTGATCGGAGATGGTCTTGGCGTTGGACGGGCCGACGCCGATGTTGACCAGGGTGATGCCGCGACTGCCCTTGGCCATCAGGTGATAGGCCGGCATCTGGTGCTTGCGCCAGGCGCCGTCGGCCACCGCGCGTTCGGGATCGGCGGTCTCGCGGGTCACCACCACGCCGCCGGCGCACGACAGCGCCTCGTACTGGCCGCCCTCGGCCAGCGCGCGCGCAGGCCCAGCGAACGAACTCGTCGACATAGCGATGGTAGTTGGTGAACAGCATGATACGGCTGCACGTGCTCGGCCGGCGTGCCCGTGTAGTGGCGCGAGGCGCGCCAGCGAGAAGTCGGTGCGCAGGCCGTCGAACAGCGACAGCGGCATGACGCCGTTGGCGTCGGACGGTCCACAGGCCGTCGGCCGACCTCGTCGCCGATGTTGGCCAGCTCGGTCGACGGGAACCAGCGCGCGAGCTCCGCCGCCACCGCGCACGTCGAGCGCCACGCCTTCGGCGCCGTCGAGCACATAGGGATAGGGCATCTCCTGCTCGCGACTTTTCGACCTCGAAGGCTCGCGTCGAAGTCGCGTTCGAGCAGTTCCAGCTGTTCGGTCAGATAGGCGCGGAACACGCTCCGGCCGGGTGAAGGTGGTGGCATAGACGCCCGGCCGCTGACAGCCGAGCATAGGCGCGGTCGAGCCGCGGCCTCGGCTGATCCGCGCGCCAGGTCAGGCGCAGCTCGGGATAGGCGAAGGCGCCGGCGGCCCGCGCCGCGGGATCGGGGCGCACCCCGCGCTCGAGGAAATCGGCGAGCGCCGTGCGGAGGTTATCCACGCTGTCGGCATAGAGCGCCTGCAGGCGGTCCACCGCCGCGGGAACCTGGCTGGAACGGGTCATGGGCGAATTATACCATTCCTATTCCGCTCATCCCCGCGAAAGCGGGAATCCAGGCTTTTTTGTTTCGAGATCAAAGGCGCCACTACGCAGAGCGGTTTAGCCCACACCTAAACATCGCTTGGACCGCCGTCAGCTAAAACACCTGGGTCCCCGCTTTCGCGGGGATGAGCGGATTTAAAGATGTGCCCGCAGAAACCGCGTCACGTCCTCCAACAGCGGGATGCGGTGGCGGAAGGGCTTGGACAGGGGCAGCACCAGGTCCACGTGTTCGCGGCCCGGGTAGACCTTGAGCTCGACCGCGCCGCCCTTGGCGCGGATCGCATCGTAGAGGGCGGTCGCGTTGTGCAGACGCACGGTGGTGTCCTTGTCGCCGTGCGCCAGCAGCATCGGCGGGGCGTCGCCGCGGGCGAAATGGATCGGCTGAGTTTGTTGCGGGTCCGCGGCCTGGCCGAAGGCTTCGACCGACGCCGGCACGTCGAAGGGATAGAAGTCGTACGGGCCGGCAAGCCCAACCACGGCGCGCACGTCGCTCAGGTCCGCGCCGGCGGCCTTCAGATAGGCCGTATCGAGGCCGAGCATCACGGCCAGATAGGCGCCGGCGGAGTGACCCATCAGCGCCAGGCGGTGCGGGTCTCCGCCGTACCGGGCCGCAATCTGCTGCGCCTTGGCGACGCTGGCCGCCGCATCCTCCAGGAAGGCCGGAAAGCGCACCTGCGGGACCAGGCGGTAGTTCGGCAGGACGGTCACGAAGCCCTGCGCGGCGAGCGCGCGGCCGACCCAGCTGTAGAGCGCCTTGTCGCCGCTGTTCCACGCGCCGCCGTAGAAGAACACCACCACCGGCGCCGGATCCGACGCCGGCGACGCGGGGGCATAGACGTCGAGCCTCTGTCGCGGATCGGCGCCATAGGCGATGTCGCGCGCAGCCTGCCGGCCGCCGGCGTCCTTGGGGGTGAGCCCGCTGAACAGGCCCAGGCGCGAACAGGCCGCCGCAAGCGCGGCTGTGGAGACGGCAAAGAGGCCCCGGCGGGTCATTCAATCATCCTAACGTCGGTCGCGCCTCAGCACGCAACCCCTTAAGGCGCAACGGTTCTGGTACGGCCCAGCGCTCCCGCCGGATCACCCGGTCGCGGCCGGCCGGGTAAGGAAATCCTCAAAGGTTTCAGGCAGACTTCAGGTCGAGCGTACCTGTGCGCTCGCGTTCCACGGGTCGTCCATGCCCCTTAAATGGCGTCTGTACCGTCCGGCGGAGCCCCGCCGGGGCCTCCTGACCGCGGCCGTTTTACTGGCGGTCTACACGGCGCTGGTGTTCGTGGGCGTGGCCTTCTGCCGCGACAGCGAGACCAACTCGGCGTTCTGGCCGGCCAACGGAGTGGTGGTCGCAGCCCTCTTGGTGCTGCCGCGTCGCCTGGGCCTCGGGTTCCTGGGCGTCTGCCTAGCCATCAACGTGGTTGAGAACGCCATCGGCAAGCTCGGCGTCGATCTGAACATTCTCTATTCGGGCTTGAACACCGCGCTGGTCCTCATCACCGCCTTTCTGGTGCGCACCTTCTGCGGCGCCCACCGACCTGTCGCGGATCAAGCGGCTGGGCCAGTTCGTCGCGGTCGCGCTGATCACCGCTACCGGCGAGGCGACGATCGGCGATCTCTATCGCGCCATGACCGAGCCGCACGGCTTCGACTATCGCGACTGGTACATGTGGATCTTCTGCGACTCGCTCGGCATGATCCTCGCCACGCCCGCAGTGCTGCTGGCGGTTAAAGCGCGGCGCGCGGTCTACAAGTGCGACGCGAGCGTGCTCGAGCGCTGGACCCTCTTGGCGCTCACCGTCACGGTGACCTTCACCGCGTTCTCGTTCTCGCGGTCGCCGATGTTCCTGTTGATCTATCCGCTCCTGATTCTCACCGCCTTCCGCGCGGGACCGCCGTGGGTGTCGAGCTCGGTGATGGCCGCGGCTATCCCCGCCATCGCGCTCACCGTACGCGGCTATGGCCCGATCGCGCTGTTGTCGACCACCCACCCGTTCGTCGACGCGGACAAGCTGCAGCTGTTCCTGGTCTCGATCTTCTGCTGCGCGCTTCCCGCCACCAATGCGCTGGGTGAACGCAACCGCGCCTCGCAGCGGCTGGAACGCAGCCACGCCACCGCCCGCGCCGCGCGCGCCGAGGCGGAGAACGCCGCCCAGGCCAAGTCGCGCTTCCTGGCGGTGATGAGCCACGAAATCCGCACGCCGCTGAACGGCATCATCGGCTTCAGCCGCGCTTTGCACGGCCGCACCGACCTCGACCTCGAGGCGCGCCGGCAGATCGGACTGGTGCTGGGTTCGAGCGACATCCTGCTCGCCCTGGTCAACGACATCCTCGACTTCTCCAAGATCGAGGCGAAACAGTTCGACCTCGATCCCTCCCCGACCGACCTTTCGCAACTGGTCGAGGAAGTCGCCGCCATCGCCAAGCCGGGCGCCGAGGCCAAGGGCCTTACGCTGCACCGTGTGCAGCGCGCTCGACGCCGGCCGGCTTTACATGGCCGACGACCTGCGCATTCGCCAGGTGCTGCTCAACCTGGTGAACAATGCCGTGAAATTCACCGCCGACGGCGGCGTCGAAATCGAGATTGCGGCCGAACCCGGCGCAGAGGGCGTGGACGCGGTCACCATACGCGTGCTCGACACCGGCATCGGCGTCGCCGAGGCCAAGCGCGGACGCCTGTTCCAGCCCTTCTCGCAGGTCGATTCCAGCATCACCCGCACCTACGGCGGCACCGGCCTGGGCCTGGCCATCTCCAAGTCGCTGATCGAGCTGATGGGCGGCGACATCGGCGTCACGCCGCGCGAGCCGCGCGGGTCGGACTTCTGGTTCCGCGTGCCGCTGACACCCGCGACCGCACAGGCGCAGGCGAACGACGGCCACGCCGTGGATACGCTCGATCGCGCGATCCGGGTTCTGGTGGTCGACGACCATCCGATCAACCGCGAGGTCGCCTCGTTGCTGCTCACCTCCGCGGGCTGCGAAGTCGCGACCTGTCAGGACGGCGTGCGCGCAGTGGAGGCGGCGCGCGCGGGCGGCTTCGACCTGATCCTGATGGACATCCACATGCCAGAGATGGACGGCTTCACCGCCTCGCGCGCGATTCGCGCCCTGCCGGGCGCCGCGTCGAAGGTGCCGATTGTGGCCATGACGGCGGATGTGACGAGCCGCGACGTGGCCCTGTGCCGTGACGCGGGGATGAACGCCCACGTCGGCAAGCCGATCAACCGCGCGGCCTTGTTCGAGACCATGCTGCAGGTGTTGAACGACACGGCGGATGCAGAGAGTCAGGCCGCGTAGGCCGAAAGAGAGTCCGCGGACCCACACGGACACACACGGAATAGTCTCCGCTTGGTTCCGCTCATCCCCGCGCAAGCGGGGACCCAGGCGTTTTGTTCTTGTGTTGTTCTCTCGCGCTGATAGGTAGTGGGGCACTTTGAAAAATGACACGCCAAACGAAGAGGATGCTAAAGACGCCCTAAGGCGGGTGCGGCCTAGCGAAGCCATCCTAAGAATGAAGCGACCAGCGTACCGACCAGGACTAGCCCAAGCACGACTAGCAGTCTAAGCCTCTGTCGCTGTCCATAAGCCACCCAGCCGTCGCCTGGCGGCGCGGGTTTGAAGAGATTGATAAGCCCCTTCAGCATTTTCCTTCCCGACGCGGTAGCGTCACATCGGCGAAGGCTTTGTCGAAGTCCATCGGATCCTCGCTAGCTTCGACTTCCTTCGCCGTTCCCCTTCAGGGCTCAACGCAAGCGAACATGATGCGGTTATAAATTGCGTCGGTCCCGGTAATCTGGGCAACGCGCCCGTGCTGGTGGCAATAAGCGTCAGCCAGCTTAAAGGCCGCATCTTCGTTGGTTCCATTGGCGAATTTCACAATGCCGCCGCGCTCGTTCGCCGACGCGATTTGCGGGGTGGCGCACCCCTGAAGTCCAAGCACCACGACGCATCCTATGGCGAGCGTTCGTAGGGGTTTCATAGGGTGCCCTTCCCTTGCGAAGCGCCATGAATATCAAACTGAGCGCTTCTTGTAAGGGCCACGCTTCTTGGGGGCGGTCTCCGCCGCTTCGACCAGGGCAACCAGGTCCGACACGTCCCAAAGCCGATCCGTGACGCCAGCCGCCATAGCCGGGGTCATTCGCAGCGTCTTATGGATGCGGACGAAATTGTAATAGGCGAAGTGCAGGGCGACCGCGTTGGCGTGCGCGTCGATCTTCTTTGAGAACGCATTGGTCAAGCGCGTGAACCGGCGCATGTGCATACGCATCGTGAGGTTCTGACGCTCAACGTAGGAAGTGGAAACGTGCTTGGGGTCGGGCCGTCCGATGCGGCGCTTGCTTACGGCGCCCGTGCAGATCGCCGGGCTATAGCGAACCTCAGCTTCGCGCCCCAGGCCCTTCATGCCGTAGAGTTTCACGAGTTGGGCGTAGTCGATATCCGTGCCGAACGCTTCTTTGACCGCCTGCAAATAGGCCCGGTGGCCGTCGCTCGTTAGTTGGACGCGGTTCGCTAGGCGGCTCGCAACGTCGTGAATGAAGGCGTCGGCAAACGCCGCATCACGGCCGCCCACGAGCGTTGAAAAGACCAGCTTGGTATCCGCGTCGATGGCGGTCCACGTCCACACGTCGCCCGCTTCTTCCGGGGCGGCTTTCGCACCCTCGACGTTCTTGGCCTTGGCGTACACGAAACTCCAGATTTCATCGACCTGGACGCGCTGGCAGGGAAGGTTGCGGAACACGTCGTCCTGATAGGCGCCCAGCACCCGGCCAGCGTCGCTCAGAAGCTTCGCAATCGTGTGCTTGCTGCACCCGGTCATCCGCTCAATAGCGCGGATGCTCATGCCCTCACAAAGAAGGTGGATGACCTGGGCGCGTTGCTCGGGAGACAGCTTATTCATGGGCATTTGATATGCCCCTTTATGCTTAGCGTCAAGAATGAAATGCAATTTAGGCGCGGTTATCCGATCCCCTCACGCGCAAGCGTGAACAAAGGCGATTCCTATCCAAATGCAGGTGTGATATGAGGCGTACGCCCGAAGTCTCCTTAGATCCGGGCGCATAGGCCAAGTGGCGGAATTGACTACGGTTTTTTCATGTACCACCTGCCTTTCTGCCGCTAAGTGGCGGCTCACTCATGCAATTGACTACGAAGCCGGGGGCGCCATACCCCCGGTTTCTCCTTGCGGAGAACTGGTCCGCGGTGCCCGGTAACGCTTACCGTACCGCTTAATCTTCTGACGATCCGCCGCCCGCTTGATCGCCGTGTAGAGGTAGTTTTGGCTGAGTTCCTTGCCATTCTTCACCAGAGCGGCCCTGATCTCGATGGGTGCCAGCGGGCGGTTAGCCTCCCGCAACACGCGAGCGATTTCGTCGCCCAGGCTCTCTCCCTCCGACGGGGGGCTGGACTGTTGGTCATCGGAAGTCGGCGTCCGAAGCTCAAAGGGCTCCGTCGTTTCGAGGTCGGGGAATAGGATCGCCGCCGCTTCCAGCTTGCGCCCGAGCGCGGCGTATTGCGCGGACAGTTCCTTGACTTGAGCCGCAATCGTTTCCTGGTCCTGCCGCCAGCGGTGGACATCCGCGGCGGTGACCACACCCTTATTGTTGGGTGGGCCAAACCCCTTTCCGTTGGACATCTCAGTCATCAGCATCCCTTTCACCTAGAAAGCGAAGGGCGGACATACGCCTGTCCGGAGCGGAGTGCAATGGGGTGGTGTGAATGGTGTGACAGGAGAGGCTGTGCTGTGCTGAAAGCGTTTCGTCCTACGGCTTCTTAGCCCATCGCTTTGCAGCGGCCGTCCGGGCGATTTCGGCCCGGCGTTCCCGCGTCATCTTTGCCGCTCTGGCAGCGCCGCCCTTGGCTCCCAGCGCCTTAGCGGCAGGGTCCTTGCCGTCGTCAGGCTCGCCCTCGGTCACAATGTCCACGATGGATCGGGCTAACTGGTTGGGGTCGCGGGGGCGTTTGGGGGTCTTAGTCATGCCCTGGAATATGCCCCGCGAGGGCGACCGGAGAAAGGCGCGTCAAGCGGGGCTGAATTCAAACTGCCCCACTACCCGCTGATACACTCGGCGCGTGATGGCCTTCTTTACGTATATCGTCGCGAGCGGCCGCAACGGGACGCTCTACACCGGGTCCACAGACGACGTGATCCGGCGCGTATGGCTGCACAAAGAAAAAGCCTTGAAGGGTTTCACCGCCAAGTACGGCGTGGATCGGCTTGTGTGGGGTGAGGCGCATGAAACGCGCGCGGATGCTTTCCGGCGCGAGCGGCGCATCAAAAAGTGGAATCGCGCCTGGAAACTCGAACTGATCGAGAGAACCAACCCAAGTTGGCGCGATCTGTATGAGGACGCCAACCTCTAACGGATATTGATCCCGCTCATCCCCGCGAAAGCGGGGACCCAGGCGTTTTAGCGCCCGCGGTCCAAGCGATGTTTGGGTGCGGTTATGAACTCGGGGTCGATGGCGGCGACCTTACCGCGGAAACCAAAAAAGCCTGGGTCCCCGCTTGCGCGGGGATGAGCGGAATTTGGGGGGAGCGCTGTCTACTCCGCGAGTTCCGTCTCAGGCTCCTTGCGCTTTTGCATCATCTGGTCGAAGGTCGCCCCAGACGCCGTCGCGCCGTGCCAGGCTGCCGCGGGTGGCGGCCTTGGAGTATTCGGTGGCGCGGGCCTCGAAGAAGTTGGCGTGCTCGACGCCCGACAGCAGGCTCTGCAGCCAGGGCAGCGGGTTTTCCTTCACGCCGTAGATCTGTGCGGCAGGCCGAGTTGGCGCAGGCGCCAGTCGGCGATGAAGCGGATGTAGGCCTTGATGTCCGTCGGGCGTCATGCCCTGCGACCTCGCCGGCCTCGAAGGCGAGGTCGATGAAGCGGTCCTCCAGGCCGACCACGGTCTTGCAGCAGTCGACGATGTCGTCGGCGACGGCCTTGGTCACCGCGCCGGTCTCGGCGTTGAAGGCGTGGTAGAGCTTGATCATCCCCTCGCAGTGCAGGCTCTCGTCGCGCACCTACCAGGAGACGATCTGGCCCATGCCCTTCATCTTGTTGAAGCGCGGGAAGTTCATCAGCATGGCGAAGCTGGCGAACAGCTGCAGCCCCTCGGTGAAGCCGCCGAACATGGCCAGCGTGCGGGCGATGTCGGCGTTCGGTGTCGACGCCGAACTGTCTGCATGTAGTCGTGCTTGGCCTTCATCGCCTCGAACTCGAGGAAGGCCGAGAACTCGGCTTCCGGCATGCCGATGGTCTCGAGCAGCAGCGCGTAGGCGGCGATGTGGATCGTCTCCATGTTGGAGAACGCCGACAGCATCATCTTCACCTCGGTCGGTTTGAACACGCGCGCGTAGCGCTCCATGTAGTTGTCGTTTACCTCGACGTCGGACTGGGTGAAGAAGCGGAAGATCTGGGTCAGCAGGTTGCGCTCGCGGTCGTTCAGCTTGGCCGCCCAGTCCTTGCAGTCCTCGCCCAGCGGCACCTCTTCGGGCATCCAGTGGACCTGCTGCTGCTTCTTCCAGAAGTCGTAGGCCCACGGATAGCGGAAGGGCTTGTAGCGCGTGCGACGGCGTGAGCAGGCCGGGAAGCCGACGGGAAGGATTCAGGACCGGAGCGTTCATGGCGGGCGCCTGGCGACAGGGGGTTGAGTCGGAACGGAAAGCTTTCGCTCCGAATCGAGGGCGCGTCCACCGTCCTGGACGCCACACCCCACAACTCGTAGCGGCCAAACCCCCGCCGACCCACTAAATATGGGGTCAGGGTGGCATTGAGTCCACAGATTTCGCCGGCTCATCCACCGGCCGCCGCAGCCCTAATGCCGCCGGTCGCGGCGGTGGTTGTCGTTCACCGGGCGGGGGGCGGTCAGGGCGTGGCGGAAGTCGCGCACCACCGCGCGCGCGAGCTCGATCTGGCCGGGCAGGTCGGCGCTGGCGCGCTCGGCCGCCCGGAGGGCGGGATCGTCTTCTTCGATGAGGGGCTGGTTACGCTCGGACATGACTCACGCGGACCCGGGCCGACAATGTCAGGTCGCCGACAAACGGCTCTCGGCGAAAAGGGTTGCACGCCGTCGGTGCGGGACCGCGATACGGTTCAGTCGTCGTTCGATGCGCTGCGCTTGACGCTGACGATCTCGAGCTTGTCGCCCGCGAGTTTGAACGTGACCTTGGCCTTGCCGCCGGTCGGGCAACAGTTGCCGTCGTCGGGGACCCACAGGTGGGTCGTGGCCTGCAGATGGGCGAAGTCGTAGGGCACGCCCTTCCAGACCTGGCGGTCCTTCGGCAGCCGACGGGCGAGGTCGTCCTTCCAACTTTGCAGGTCGATGTCGCGCCAGCGCGTGTCGGCCCAGCGGTAGAGCAGGTCCTCGTTGAACACGCCGGTGCCGTCGTCGGTGGCCGGCAGCCACAGGAGCCGTCCGGCGGAGGTCTGGATCAGTTCGGGCGCGTCGAAGTATGAGCCCTCGAGGAAGTTCCACATCCGCGCGCGAAGCTGGCCGGGCCCCGCGGCCTGGAACACCACCACGCCGCGGGTGAAGTCGTCGGTGTCGCCGTCCGGCGGGCCCTGGAGCTGATACCAGAGCGGGCCCAGCGTGGCGGAGCCTTTCACCTGGCCCGACTGGACGACCACGCACTTGGCCGTATCGATCGTCAGGGGCGCGCAGCGTTTGGCGAGGTCGGCCAGGGGGAATGGCGCCTGGGCCTTGGCGGCGAGGTCGATCTCGGCCTTCAGGTCGGCGATGCGCCCCTGGTAGTCGTTCGCCATCTCGTCGGCGGTGTATGGCCTGAACTTGCCGGCCTCGCCGGTGCTCTCGCCCTTGTCGCGCTCGGCCATCCATTGCCGTTGCGAAAGCGTCAGGCCCACGGGCGTGGGGCTCACGGCCAAGTCGGCTTTGTAGGTTTGGGCGAGTTGTTCGTCGAGCTGAGAGAGCTGGGGCGTCTGGCAGACCAGGACTTCGGAGCGCGACTTCGCCTTGGCGCAGTCGAAACTGGCGGCGGAGGCGGCGCTCGCGAAACCGAGGCCCAGAAACACGCAACTGGCGAAGATGATCCGGCGCATGAGCGGTCCTCCCAGGACTGGAAACTTAGCCGCCCTCGGCGAACGTCGCTATCGGAAAGAAGTTGAACCACGAACCACACGAACCACACAAACGCGCTCGGGCTGGAAAACTCCGGCGCGAAGCGCCGATCAATTGAAGCCGCGTCTGCGACACGGGCGATCAGCCTGTTCGTGTGGTTCGTGGTTATTTTCTTCCTACCGGCCCGGCCGGAAGGAGACGGTGAGGCCGACGACGGACTCGTGGGACTGCATGCCCGTGTCGCGCAGGTTGCCCAGCTGGAAGTCGCGCTGGGTGTAGCCGAAGGAGGCCTGCATATTGCCGCGGCGCCAGGCCACGCCGGCCTCGGCGTCACTGACGAAGCCGGGTTCGAGGCCGGGTTGGAACTGGGTGAAGAGGTTGGCGCTGTGGAAGGTCGGGTCGCCCTTGATCAGGTTGTAGCCGACCGCGCGGCCGCTCGACTGGGCGTAGACGTACCAGTGGCCGGGTCGGTTGCCGGCGCCCAGGTCGTCCAGCGCGTCGGCGCCGCCGAAACGCAGCGTGGCGCCGGCTTCCGCGGACTCGCCTGCGCTGGTAAGGCCCAGGCCCGCGTGCGGCGTCACGTCGACGCCGTAGCCGTGAGTGCGCAGGCTGAGCGCGGCGGGCCAGCCGCGGGTGTAGCTGACGTCGAAGATCTGGTCGCCGAGGCTGGGGTTAAGCCACACCGGCGCGCCGGGCACGATGGCAGCGGAGCCGGAGCTGACGCGGATGCGGTCGATGGCGTTGGCGCCCGACTGGAACCAGGCCTCGCTGGAGGTCCAGGACACGGCGCCCAGAGGCCCCACCACGCTCACGGTCGCACCGCCGCCGGCGGCGGGCTGCAGCGTCGTATTGCCGAAGGTCGCGTCGAGCAGGTCGGGGGTCTTCAGGCCGTCGTCCCAGGCGATCGGGGGCGACGCGACGGGTTGCTGTGACGCTGGGGACAAACTCTGGGCGTGCGCGGAAACGGCGCCGCAGCTTAGCGCCAGACAGCCCAACCCAACCCAAGCACGGCCCAGCACCGCGGCCTCCTGGATTTCCTGTCATCGATCGCTTTGAAAAACGACGGAAATCTCGACACGAGTTCTTTCGTGTCCAACGGCGCAGAGCGATGCAGGTTCCGTGCCAGATTCAGGGGTGTGGTTAACGCAGCCCGGCGAGACCTCAGCGCATTTTGCCGAGTCCGGCCGGTTCAGGCTTTTGACTTGGACGTTCGCTTCGCGGCGGCGCGCGTGCGCGCTTGCTCCACACGCGCTTTCACGATGTCGGTGATCAGGTCGTAGGGAATGGGCTGGTCCAGGGGAAAGCGAAGGTTTCCCTTCTCCCCGCGGTACGGACGACTCCGGCTCTGCAGCTCGGCTTCTCGGACCGGGGGGAAA
The DNA here is from genome assembly GCA_963838235.1 of uncultured Pseudomonadota bacterium. Classification (GTDB taxonomy): domain Bacteria; phylum Pseudomonadota; class Alphaproteobacteria; order Caulobacterales; family Caulobacteraceae; genus JAFECT01. The sequence continues at coordinate 856,912 of CAWIQJ010000006.1, read as the reverse complement.
AAGCCGATGTGATCCTTGAACGCGCCGACGTGGATGATGTCCCTGTCCAGACGGAAGGTCGGCATCCTGTAGCTGATCCGCTCCTCCGCCGCCGGCGCCGCCTTGCGGATGGTCGCGCGTATGGCCGTGAGCACCTTGCGCACGTCAGCGGGACAGGCGGCGATGTAGGCGTCCACCGATCCGGGATCTGCGGCTGGTTTCATCCGCTGACGATGCCCTCACTGACAGGCGAGGCATTCCTCGTAGTCCGTCTTGGCGCCAGCCTGGAACTCCACCTTCTCCGCGATATCGGCGCCGGCGAAGGCGGCGCGCTGCACCGACTTGGAGCGCAGGTAGTAGAGGCGACTTCACGCCCCGCTCCCACGCCAGTCCAGTGCAGCATGTGCAGGTCCCACTTGTCGACGTCGCCCGGCAGGAAGACGTTCACCGACTGCGACTGGCAGATTTCCGGCGTGCGGTCGGCGGCGAGTTCGATGACCCAGCGCTGGTCGATCTCGAAGGCGGTCTTGAAGACGTCCTTCTCGTCGGCGCTGAGGAAGTCGAGGTGCTGCGACCGAACCCTCGTTTTCCAGGATCGAGCTCCAGACTTCGGCGGTGTTCTTGCCCTTCTCGGCCAGCAGCCGCTCCAGGTAGGGGTTCTTCACCGCGAACGAGCCGCGAGAGGGTCTTGTGGGTGTAGATGTTGGCCGGGATCGGCTCGATGCCGGCGCTGACGTGCCGCCGCAGATGATCGAGATCGACGCGGTCGGCGCGATCGCCAGCTTGTGCGAGAAGCGCTCCATCACCCCGCGCTCGGCGGCGTCGGGGCAGGGGCCGCGCTCTTCGGCCAGCTCGCGCGAGGCCTTGTCGGCCTCGCGGCGCAGATGCTTGAAGAGGCGCATGTTCCACGACTTGGCCAGGGCGCTTTCGAACGGCACGTTCTGGCGCCTGCAGGAAGCGAGTGGAAGCCCATCAGGCCCAGGCCCACCGAGCGCTCGCGCTGGGCGGCGTAGATCGGCGCCGCCCATGGCTGGCGGGCGCGCGGTCGATGAAGTCCTGCAGCACATTGTCGAGGAAGCGCATGACGTCCTCGATGAAGGTCGGATCGTCGCGCCACTCGAGGAACTTCTCGGCGTTCACCGACGACAGGCAGCACACCGCGGTGCGCTCGTTGCCCAGGTGATCGGGGCCGGAGTGCAGCATGATTTCCGAGCACAGGTTCGACTGGCGCACCTTCAGGCCCAGCTCGCGCTGGTGCTGCGGCATGGCGCGGTTCACCGTGTCGGAGAAGATCAGATAGGGCTCGCCGGTCTGCAGGCGCAGCTCCAGCATCTTCTGCCAGAGCGAGCGCGCATCGACCTCGCGGACGATCTCGTCGGTCTTGGGCGAGCGCAGGCCGAAGGGGACGCCGTCGCGCACGGCCTCCATGAACTCGTCGGTGATGCAGACGCCGTGGTGCAGGTTCAGCGACTTGCGGTTGAAGTCGCCGCGACGGCTTGCGGATCTCGAGGAACTCCTCGATCTCCGGGTGGTAGATGTCGAGGTAGACCGCCGCCGAGCCGCGGCGCAGGCGAGCCCTGGCTGATCGCCAGCGTCAGGCTATCCATCACCCGGATGAAGGGGATGATGCCGCTGGTCTGGCCCGCGCCCTTCACCTTCTCGCCGATCGAGCGCACGCCGCCCCAGTAGGTGCCGATGCCGCCGCCGTTGGACGCCAGCGCACACGTTCTCGTTCCAGGTGCCGACGATGCCTTCCAGGCTAGTCGCCGACCGAATTCAGGAAGCAGGAGATCGGCAGGCCGCGCGTCGGCGCCGCCGTTGGACAGCACCGGCGTCGAGGGCATGAACCAGAGCTTGGAGATGTAGTCGTAGATGCGCTGGGCGTGCTCGGCGTCGTCGGCGAAGGCCGTGGCGACGCGCGCGAACATGTCCTGATAGCTTTCGCCGGCGAGCAGGTAGCGGTCCTCCAGCGTGGTCTTGCCGAAGTCGGTCAGCAGCGCGTCGCGGTCGCGATCGACCTCGACCTTGCGCACCAGTTTCAGCACCGGCGGCTGTGACGGCCGCTGGGTCTTCTGTGACGGTGTTAGGCTTTCCCGCTTTGCCGCTTCGTGACCAGCCATGACTTACTTTACTCTTCCCCGAACCCGATGCCGATTAAGGCGTTTGCCCGGCTTTGAACCACTAGATGATGTGGTTCAAAGCGCCCCGCCGTCCACATATGGGGACATAGGGTTAAGGGGCGGTCAATAGGAGGGGGTCCGTCCGCACGCGGAAAATCTTGTGGACTTCGCGCAACTCAAGGCGGGGCCTCGTGTCAAAGATTTGTGACCGCGTCCGGCCAGGCTTGGGAACCTCTCGTTAACCCCCGGTTGGACCCCCTTGAGCCGGCTTGGCCCCGGCCAAATGGCCCAGGTCGGGGCGGACGGACGGCCCGCCTCGGGCCTACCCAATTTTTTTCCCTCGCCCTCGCACAAGCGGGGATGAGCGGAATAAAGAGGTATTCGTGCTCAGAGATCCAACAGCGCGGGATCGCCGCCCCGCCCCTATTGCGATGCCCCGCCGTGGAAAAGCGAAAATGGCGCCGGCCCGCCGTGTGGATCGACGACGCACGTTCCGTACATTTTTTGAAGGGCGGCAAGCTGGCGTTGCTTAGCGTTCGCGGAGAGCGGGAACTCCGCTGCTTTGCAGGTATTGCAGGTAATAGTCGGAGTAGCGCGCCATCGCCTGGGCGTCCGCGCGCAGTCGCTCTGCGGATCGCGTAAGGGTTTCGAGTTCCGAAGCGGCCATGGGGCCAGGAGAAAATCGGATGGCCCGAAGATCCGCGACTTCGTCGCGTTCCTTTTCTGCGAAATGCTGCAACTCTGGAATGGCCGAGTAGGGGTCGCCCCAGCGGTTTATCTCCCGCGTCGACAGGTGCGCGGACGCGTTCGACGCCAGAAACGCGCGCCACGCATCCATGTCCCAAGTCTTATCCGATGCCTGATATTTCAAGGTCAGCGCCCTGACCGCATCGCGGCTTTGGCCGGCCTCCGCCGCCCGCTCGATGTCGTCCAGGCGCGATTCGAGGCAAGCGAGCGTCGCCATGCGGTTGAACGCCTGCGGACCGTCGTCGTCGCGGAGCTCGACCTTCATGGCGTTTTTGAGATCCGCGACCTCGACAGTCCAGTGGATCTGCTCGACCAGCTGTTCCGCGCCGAGGGCGATCAAGACGCCGATGACAATCACGCCAATCTCGGACAGGAGTTCCTTCCAGTTATGAACTGGCTTCGCCTTGTGAATGTCCACCGTCGCCTCCGCTCACCAACGCTACCGATGAGTCTAACGTGGGGTTGACCGAGGCGGAAGGCGGCGCCGAGGTTTGAGCGCTCTCTGGGCCGAGCCCATCGCCGCCTACAGATTCAACAGCGCCGGATCGCCGCCCTGGGCGGCGATGTTCACGCTGACCGCGCGCTCGACCGCGAAGCGCAGCAGCGCGTTCGGGCCGCCGGCCTTCGGGCCGGTGCCGGAGAGGCCCTCGCCGCCGAACGGTTGCACGCCCACCACCGCGCCGATGATCGAGCGGTTGACGTAGCAGTTGCCGGCTGGGACCAGCGCGCGCACCTCTTCGGCGAAGGCTTCGATGCGGCTGTGCACGCCAAGCGTCAGGCCGTAGCCGCGGGCGGCGAGTGTCTCGGCGACCGTCGTCGAGGTCGGCCGGCGTCGTAGCGGTAGCACGTGCAGGATCGGGCCGAACACCTCGCGTTCGAGGAAGTCCGGCGTCGGGATCTCCGCCAGCGACCGGCGCCGAAGTAGGAGCCCGTCGCCGTCAGTGCGCCCGGGTCGAGCGCTGCAACACCTTAGCTTCGTCGGTCAGGCGCTCGATGTGTTCGTCCAGTGCCTGGCGCGCGCCTTCGTCGATCACCGGGCCGACGTCGGTGGCCGGCATCGGCCGGGTCGCCGATGACCAGCGCGTCCATGGCGCCCGTCGAGGCCCTCGATCAGGCCCGTCGGCGGTCTCGCTCGGCACGATACAGCAGCGCGCAGCGCCGAGCAGCGCTGGCCGGCCGAGCCGAAGGCCGAGAGCGATCACGTCGTCGATCACCTGTTCGCGCAGCGCCGTGGTGTCGACGAACATGCCGTTCAGGCCGCCGGTCTCGGCGATGAAGGGCACGATCGGCCCCTTGCGCGCGGCCAGCGTCTGGTTGATGCGCCAGGCGGTGTCGGTGCCGCCGGTGAAGGCGACGCCGTCGACAGCCCGGGATGGGCGATCAGCGCCGACCGACCTCTCGCCGTCGCCCGGGCATCAGCGCCAGCAGGCGCGGGTCGAGGCCGGCGGCGTGGAGACAGCCGCACCGCTTCGGCGGCGATCAGCGGGGTCTGTTCGGCCGGCTTGGCCAGCACCGCGTTGCCGGCCGCCAGCGCGCGCGGCGATCTGGCCGGTGAAGATGGCCAGCGGGAAGTTCCACGGGCTGATGCAGACGAAGACGCCGCGGCCGTGCAGTTCCAGTCGGTTGGTCTCGCCCACCGGGCCGGTCAGCGGCCTCGGGCCCGGCGAACTCGCGCTCGGCGAGGTGCGGCGTAGTAGCGGCAGAAATCCGCCGCCTCGCGCACCTCGCGCGACGCCGTCGGCCAGGGTCTTGCCGGCCTTCGCGCGACAGGATGGCGATCAGCCGTTCGCGGTCGGCTTCCAGCGCGTCGGCCATGGCGCGCAGCACCTTGGCGCGCGCGGCGCCGCCGACGCGTCCCAGGCTCGGTCTGGGCCGCGTGACCGAGTTGCATCGCCGCTTCGACGTCGGCTTCGGTGGTGGCGAGACCTCGCCGATCACGCGCGCACGATCGACGGGACTGGTCACGTCGTGCAGGCTCGTACCGGGCTTCAGCTTGCCGCCGACGATTGGGCCGGCGGTCAGCGCTTCGGTGTCGAGCTTCGCGATGGCCGCGTCGAGGCCGCGCGCGATCGGCCTGTTCGGTGAAATCCATGCCGAGGAGTTCTTTCTGGCGTCGCCGTACAGATTTCAGGCCGGGGATCTTGGGGTGCGGGCCGGGCTGAGCTCGCACGGCCGCGATGCGGGTCGCGCCACCACCGTCTCGGCCGGCACGTCGCTCGTCCAGCAGGGCGTGAACGAAGGAGGTGTTGGCGCCGTTCTCCAGCAGGCGGCGCACCAGATAGGGCAGCAGGTCCTCGTGACCGCCGACCGGCGCATAGACCCGCAGCGGCGATGTCGCCGTAGCGCGTCGGCGCGCCGCGGCGTAGAGCGCCTCGCCCATGCCGTGCAGGCGCTGGCGCTCGATCGGCGACGCCGCGCGCGCTCGGCCATGCGCCGCACCGCGGCCAGGGTGTGGGCGTTGTGGGTGGCGAACTGGCGGATAGAGGTGCGGGCGCGGCGGCGATCAGGCCGCTGGCGCAGACCAGATAGCCGAGGTCGGTCGGCGGCCTTGGTGGTGAAGACCGGATAGTCGGGCCGGCCGGCGACCTGGGCGCGCTTGATCTCGGCGTCCCAATAGGCGCCCTTGACCAGCCGCACCATCAGCCGGCGGCCGCTGCGCTGCGCCAGGCCTGCCACGCCGTGCGATCACCTCGGGCCCGCGCTTCTGGTAGGCCTGCACCGCCAGGCCGAGGCCCGTGCCATCGCCCGAGCTCCGGCTCGCGCGGCCAGCCGCTCCAGCAGCTTCAGCGACAGCGCCAGCCGGTCGGCCTCCTCGGCGTCGAGGCGTCAGGTTGATGTCGTGCTCGGCGGCGATCAGGGCGAGGCGCTTGATGCGCGGATAGAGCTCGGCTCCAGACGCGCGCTTCCTGCGTCGCCTCGTAGCGCGGGCGACAGCGCCGAGAGCTTCACCGAGACGCCGTGGCCGGCCTCGGGCCCCGTGCCGCCGGCCGCCTCGCCGACGGCCGTCGATGGCGTCGGCGTAGGCGGCTCTCATAGCGCTCGGCGTCGGCGTCGGTGCGGGCGCCCTCGCCCAGCATGTCGAAGGAGCAGACGAAGCCGTCGCTTCGCCGCGCGTTCGAGCGCCGCCTCGATGTTGCGGCCGAGCACGAACTGCTCGCCCATGATGCGCGATGGCGGTGGCCACCGCGCGGCGGATCACCGGCTCGCCGATGCCGCCCGGCCAGCGCGCGTCAGGAACCCGGCCAGGTCGCGCTTGGCCGTCCTCGTCCGGCATCGACCAGCTTGCCCGGTGAGCATCAGGCCCCAGGTCGAGGCGTTGACGAACAGGCTGTCGGACTGGCCGAGGTGGCTGGCCCAGTCGGCCGAGCCGATCTTCTCGGCGATCAGCTCGTCGCGGGTCGCTTCGTCGGGCGTGCGCAGCAGCGCCTCGGCCAGGCACATCAGCGCCAGGCCCTCCGGCGTCGAGAGGCAGAACTCCTGCAGGAAGCTCTCGACCACGCCCTGGCGTTCGGTGCTCGGCGCGGGCCGCGCAGGACCAGGGCCTCGGCCTCGATCACCACCGCCTTGCGGTCGGCTTCGCTGAGCGGTCGGGCGGCGAGCAGGGCGGAGACCGCCTCGGCCTCGTCCTGGAACTTGCCGGTATCGAGGCTGTCCCAGTCCACGGTCTCGGGAGGCGCGGTTTCGAGCACGGCCATGGGTGCGGCGTCCTTATCCTGAAGAATGTCGGTTATGCCACGAAATATGGCGATTTATCTTGGTTTTTCCAGGTCAATACCCGAAGATCATTCGGTAGGAAGCGCCCTGAGGAGAAGATTCCCATGGAGGAGACCGACCGCAAACTGCTCCGGGTGCTCCAGGCCGACGGCCGCGTCACCAACCAGGAGCTGGCCCGGCGCTGCAACCTGTCGCCCGCGGCCTGTTTCGAACGGGTCAAACGCCTGCGCGAGCGGGGGTTCATCACCGGCTATGCCGCCACCCTGGACCCGGCCAAGCTCGACCTGTCGCTCTTGATCTTCGTGGAGGTGCACCTGGACCGCACCACCGAGGAGACCTTCGAACGCTTCGCCGCCCATGTGCGCCGCGCGCCCGAAGTGCTGGAGTGTCACATGGTCGCCGGAGGGTTCGACTATCTGATCAAGGCGCGGGTGAAGGACATGGCGGCCTACCGCGCCTTCCTGGGCGAGACCCTGGTCGCCATGCCCGGCGTGCGCGAGACGCGGACCTACGCCGTGCTGGAAGAAGTGAAGAACACTCTGGAGCTGCCGATATGAGGGTCCTGCGCGACAGCGCCTCGCCTTTCGTCGCTGTGGGCCCTATAGCCCGATGATCCAACCCAACGAGATTCCACAACGCATGCGAATTCTTCTGGCGACGGACGCCTGGGAGCCTCAGGTCAATGGGGTGGTGCGTACGCTGACGCGCACGGTCGCCGAGTGCCGCGCGATGGGCCATGAGGTCGAGGTGATCAGCCCCGACCAGTTCAAGACCGTGCCCATGCCCACCTATCCGGAAATCCGCCTGGCGCTGGGCGCCTACGAAAAGATCCACGAGCGGTTCAAGGCGTTCGAACCCGACGGCATCCACATCGCCACCGAAGGTCCCATCGGCATGGCGGCGCGGCGCATCTGCATGGAGTGGAAGCTGCCGTTCACCACCAGCTATCACACCAAATTTCCTGAATACATCGCCGCGCGCCTGCCGGTGCCGCTGTCGATGGGCTACGCTTTCATGCGTTGGTTCCACAATCCGTCGGGCCGGGTGATGGTGGCGACGCCGACCATGCGCGCCGATCTGGAGCAGCACGGCTTTCGCAACATCTCGCCCTGGTCGCGCGGCGTCGACACGGAACTGTTCCGCCCCGCCACCCGCGAACCGATCTACGACAGGACTTGCGCGACCGGTGTTCGTCTACGTCGGACGCGTGGCGGTGGAGAAGAACATCGAGGCCTTTGTCGCGCTCGACCTGCCGGGAACGAAGGTCATCGTCGGCGACGGACCGTAGCGCGAGGAACTGGAAAAGAAATATCCCGCCGCGAAGTTTCTCGGCGCCAAGTTCGGCGAGGAGCTGGCCCGCTGCTATCGCGATGCAGACGTGTTCGTCTTCCCTTCGCTCACCGACACCTTCGGCCTGGTGATCCTGGAGGCCATGGCGTGCGGCACGCCGGTCGCAGCCTACCCCGCGCCCGGCCCCATCGACATCATCCCCGGCTCGGGCGCAGGCGCGGTGGACGAGGACTTGAAGAAGGCCTGCCTCGCCTGCCTCGACATCGACCGCAAGGCGGTGCGCGCCTATGCGGAGAAGTTTTCCTGGCGCGCCTCGGCGGAAGAGTTCGTGCGCAACCTGCAGCCCTATCCGGAACCGGAGAAGACGCGGTTCTGGAAACGGTTGCGCCGGCTGGCGCGACTGCGGCGCAAGCCGGCGGCTTAGGTTCCCCCCTCTCCGCTCATCCCGGCGAATGCTGGGACCCAGATTACAGACCACTGACCCGCGATATTTCTGTAAGGCCACGTCTTTGATTGCGAATTGCGGAGTCATACAATCTGGGTCCAGGCATTCGCCGGGATGAGCGGGTATTTGAGGGTAACAACCAAGGGAGTGCGATCCATGCCGTCGCCCAATCGTCTTGCCTGCGCCGTTATTCTCGCCGCCGCCGTTGCGGGCGCGGCCTACGCCCAACCTGCGGAGCAGACCGTCGATGTGGCGCTGAGCGACTTTGCGTTCACGCCCAAGGTGCTGCATTTGCACCACGGTACGCCGTATCGGCTGCATCTGGTGAACAAGAGCGGCAAGGGGCACGACTTCGAGGCCTATGAGCTGTTCGAAAGCTCGCAGGTCGCGTCCGGCGACAAGGGCAAGATCGACGACGGCAAAATCGAGGTGTCGAAGGGCGAAACGGTCGACGTGCGTTTCACGCCGATGAAGGCGGGGACCTACAAGGTCAAATGCACCCACCCGTTCCACGAGATGCTGGGCATGACCGGCGAGGTGGTGGTCGACTGAAGCGGCGCCGTCTCCGCGGGCGGCGCGCGGTCGGTACGGCGCGTTCAGAAGCCGCGATAGACGCCCAGGCGCAGGTAGGCGCCCTCGCCGCGCCCGGCGCCGTCGCTCACCCCGCCGGACATCTGCAGCTCCGAATTGGCGCCCAGGCTGTAGCCGACGTAGGGCCCGATGCGCCGCACAGTGTAGGTGGGATCGCCCTCCACCGCGCCCTCGACGCCGCCGCGCCAGGGGCCCGCCATGTGGTGGGTCAGGCTGAGCCGGGCCTGGTAATCGTCGAGCTGGGTTCCGTAGGAGACATACCAGTCGGCGCGCCAGGGGCCCGACGCCTTGCCGCCGTCCATGGTCAAGGCAGGCTCGGCCTTGGCGCCGCGGCGGCGATTGGTCGGATCGTTGGGCGACAGCGTGGTGTCGAGGTAGCGGACGCCGGGCCCGAAATTGACCCACAGGCCGTCGCCGGAGACCTGGTAGAGCGCGTCGAGCTCAACGCCGGCGAAGCGACCGTCGATGCGCTGCACACCGGACTGATAGTTGTAGTCGCCGCCGAAGACGGAGCCGCGCAGCGCCAGCCCATGCCCGATCGAAGCGCCCGGCAGGGCGAAGGTTGCGCCCGCATAGGCCAGGTCCGACTTGTCGTCGAGCAGACCGCCGGCAAAGACGATGGTCTGCGGCGGCGGGGCATCCTGCGCGCGGGCGATCGCGGGCAGCAGCAGGGCCGCGCCCGCCGCAAACACCGCCAGGCGGCTCGCCGCTCCACCCCAGCTGGTCCTCAGTCATGATCCATGCTCCCAACCGCGCGTTCATACCACAAGCCGGCTTCGTTCGAGTTCGGCCAAACTCGACCGGGTGCGATCGACCGGCGCGCGCGCCTGCGACACCCAGTCGATCAGTTCGCCCATGCCATCGTCCATCGTGTGCTGCGGCCGAAAGCCGAACGCGTGTTCGATCTTGGAGACGTCCGCGAAACAGTGGCGCACGTCGCCGACGCGATAGCGGTTGGTGACCTCCGGCGCGATGTTCTTGCGCAGCAGCCGGGCCAGGGTGAAGGCGATCGCGTTGACGGTGATCGGTTGACCGCTGCCGACGTTGAAAGCGTCCCAGACCCGCAGGTCGAACTCCAACACTGTGGCGAAGGCGCAACTCACGTCGCCGACGTGCACGAAGTCGCGCATCTGCTCGCCGTCTTCGAAAATCAGCGGCGGTTGGTCGTTCAGCAGGCGCGAGATGAAGATCGCCGCCACGCCCGTGTACGGATTGGAGAGCGCCTGGCGCGAGCCGTAGGCGTTGAACAGGCGCAGCGCAACCACCGGGATCTGCAGCGCCCGGCCGACCGCCAGGAACATCTCCTCGTGGTCGCGCTTGTTCACCGCGTAGATCGAGTTGGGCTGCAGCAGCTTGTCTTCCGAGGTGGGGACGGGCGTGAGGATTTCGCCATCCTGTTCGGGGTCCCAGCGGCGCGCGGCCAGCTGGTCATGGCTGCGCACCTGCGGCGTGACCGGGGCGTTCGACGCCGGCCGGCGGTACTCGCCCTCGCCGTAGATCGACATCGACGAGGCCACCGCGATCCGACGCACCGTATGATGCGCTTTCGACAACGTCTCCAGCATGACCGCCGCGGTCATGACGTTGTTGCGCGTGTAGTCGACGATGTTGGTCATGCTCTGACCGACGCCGACCGATGCGGCGAGGTGCGCCAGATGGGTCACGCCCTCGAGACTGCGTTCGAAGACGCCGTCGTCGAGCAGGTCGCCCTTGATGCGCCGCGCGCGCGGATCGAGGTAGACGGGCCACCCGTCGTCGTCGAGGTCGGCGTCGCCGTGAACCTGGGGCGAAAGGTTGTCCACGACCGTCACGGTGAACCCGCGGGCGAGCATCTCGTCGACCAGGTGGGATCCGATGAAGCCGGCGCCGCCGGTGATCAGGACATGACCCGTCACGTCCGCTCTCCAAGACGCGAAAGCTGGGTGCGGACCAGAGCGAAGTTGGCGTCGACCTTTTCAGTGCGCTGCCAGACCAGGCCCATGTCGCGGCGGTACATGACGTAGCCGATGGCCAGCGGAATGATCCAGAACACCCACCAGAACATGATCGACACCGGGTTGACCCGGATCATGTACGAGACCCGCTCTCCCCAGCTGTCGAGCACGAGCGCGGTGCGCTTCCAGGTCTTCACGTACAGCGTACCGACCGAGATGATCCACAGCACGATGTTGAGGATCGCCAGCCAGACCGTCCACGTCGGCAGCAGGTGATAGCCGGAGAAATAGGCCCACGCCGCCCAAATTCCGGTCGGGATGCCGATCGCGTTGATCCACATCGAAAGACACGGCAGGAAGATCAGCCAGGCCCGGAACTTCTCCCACGGCGTGAAGCCCAAGTAGTCCATCGGCTTACCCAGCGACTGGAAGAAGCCGCAGACCCAGCGCTTGCGCTGGGTGATGCCTTCGCCGAGGCTTTCGGGCACCTCCTCGATGAGCGAACTCTCGATGATGCCGAGCCGCTTGCCGTTCTTCCAGAAGCGCAGGCCCACCTCGGGATCCTCGATAGTGATCCACGGATGGAAGCCGCCCAGCGCCAGAAGGTCGGACACCTTGAAGAACAACCCCTTGCCCAGCACCCAATAGGGTTGCTTCCCGTTCGCGGTGAGGTGCGGGTACTTGTTGCCGTCCCAGGCCATGTGATCGAACGCATGCCAGGCGGCAGCCTGGGTCTTGTTCAGATTGCCCGCGACGTTCTGCGCCTGCAGCACGTCGTAGTGGCGAAGCCCGATAGCCGCCGCCATGAAGTGATCGGGCGGCGGGCAGCTGTCCGCGTCGATATAGTCGATGACGAGGTTGGGCTCGTCCTTCAGGGCCTCGGCGGTGTGGTAGAGCGCATAGATCAACTGCCGCGTCTTCTTGGGCGGCAGATCGCGCACGTGGGCGCGCTCTCCCTGGTGCCACCAATAGGCCTTGGGGTTGTTTTCCCAGGCGTTCCAGACCAGCTGCCATGAGACGTGGGTGGTGGGCGGCACTTCCAGGATGCGCACGAACGGAAATTCCTGCTGCAATCGCTTTAGGCTCGCGATGGTTTCGGTGTCGTTCGAGTTCGGGATGGCGATGAGCCGGCAGCGGCGTTCAGGGTAGTCGATCTTCTCCAGGGCGAGGAACGTGGTGCGCATCGTGGTTTCGAGTTCGCGCAGCACCGGATAGAACATCACGATGTGAGGAAATTGGCTCTCGTCCTCGCCGAGCGGCTCGCTCATGTCGACCCGATTGACCGGCAAGGACATCAGATAGAAATCGAGCAGGAAGGTGAGCAGGTAGAGGCACTGCGCGACAAAAAACAGCGTCGCGAGGGAGTTCACCAGGATCGGGTTGTCGTATTCCATGCGCCCCTCACCGCTCCTGGAACACCTAAAGCCGTTGCGACGCGGCGGCGGCGCCGGCGCCGACGAGATCCTGAACGATCACAGCGCCGGTCGCGCGGAGTTCGTTTTCGAAATACTCGATGGTCCGGATCAGCCCTTCCTTCAGCTGGACCGACGGCGACCATCCCAGCCACTCGGTCGCGCGCGTAATGTCGGGCTTGCGCCGGCGCGGGTCGTCGACCGGCAGCGGACGGTGGACTAACCGTGAGCGCGATCCCACCAGCTCGATGATTATGCGCGCGAGCTCCACTACGGTGTTCTCGTGCGGGTTGCCCAGATTGACCGGGCCGGTCATGCGATCGCCCGCGCGCGTGGCCCGCAGAAGGCCGTCGATCAGGTCGTCCACGTAACAGAAGGACCGGGTCTGATTTCCGGCGCCGTAGATGGTGATGTCCTCGTCCTTCAGCGCCTGGACGATGAAGTTGGACACCACGCGTCCGTCGTCGCACTGCATGCGCGGGCCGTAGGTATTGAAGATGCGAACGATCCGGGCGGTAACCCCGAACCGGCGGGCGAAGTCGGTGATAAGCGTCTCGGCGTAGCGCTTGCCCTCGTCATAGCAGGATCTCGGGCCGACCGGATTGACGTTGCCGTGGTAGCTCTCCGGCTGGGGATGCACGTCCGGGTCGCCATAGATCTCCGAGGTGGAGGCATGCAGCAGGACGGCCCCGTCGTCGCGCGCCCTCTGCAGGCAGTTCAGCGTGCCCACCGAGCAGGTCAGCGCCGTCTTCACCGGATCAGATTGGTAGTGCACCGGCGAGGCAGGGCAGCCGAGATTGTAAATCTCGTCGAACGTCGCAAACGCGGCCGGGATCGGGTCGGTGATATCGTGATCGACAACCTCCAGTCGACCCGTTGAAGCCAGATGCGCGAGGTTGTTCAACCGTCCCGTGTGGAAATTGTCGAAACAGACGACCTGATGACCCAGGGCCACCAGGCGTTCGCACAGATGCGAGCCCAGGAATCCGGCGCCGCCAACGACAGCGACCCTGCGTTTCTTCAAGACAAGGCGTGCGATGCCGCGGCGCGATCCGACCGGACCGCCGTCGCCATTTCCCCCCGACACTGAACCCCTCCAACGTCCTTGACATTAGGTTAATAGCAAAGACCGTGGATTGCGAATCATTTTGACTATACTCAATATTGGGGATTATCTTCGCCCTGTATTCGGACCGCGACCGCAAGTCCGGAATCGAGGGCCCCGGCGCTCGTCTTGATATACCCAATGATAGGTAGTATAGATTGAATTATTCTTTTAATTTATGACCTTACGAGGCAACCGTTTGCTATCCTAGACCTGGCAGTAGTAGAAAATTCACTTGACTCTTCTTCCCTGAGGCCCCCTCAGTGCGGCTCGTTAAGGTTGCGTTAACGCTCTCAGGCGGGAGCGACGCCTAACGTCAGCGGATTGCGTACCCAACCGAGGGCATGGGCGCGCAACTTCCGTGAGTAGTTTTCGGGGGGATTGCATGCACAGATCTGTTCTGCTCGCCGCTTGCGCGGCGGCGGCTGTGATGTGGGCCGGCGCGGCGAGCGCGCAACAACTCATCTATACGCCGATCAACCCGGCTTTCGGCGGCAACCCGTTGAACTCGAGCCAGCTCGAGGCGGACGCCGCCGCTCAGGACCCGTTCAAGGCGAAGCCGAACGGGCAGAACCTGACCCAGGCGCAGTTGTTCGCTCAGCAGCTCCAGTCCGAGCTGCTGGCCGGGCTGGCCAACGACATCACCCAGGCGATCTTCGGTCCCAACGCCAAGGGGTCCGGGACGACGTCCTTCGACGGCGAGACGATCAGCTGGGTCACCACCCTGGGCGAGGTCACCATCACCATCACCGACGCCGGCGGTTCGCAGACCGTCATCACCCTGCCGACCACCAGCGGGAGTGGCGTGCCTTGACCATCATGTTTCGTCGCGTAGCCGCTTTCCTGGCCGCCGGTCTTCTCGCGTCGTGCGCCTACACGCCGCCGCCGGCCAACATGAACAAGATGCCGGTCTTTCCCAAGCGGACGGCCAGCCAGACCATGCTCAACGATCTGCCGGCCGCCGACCATCCGGTCGCGGTGGCGGTCTACGGCTTCGCGGACCAGACCGGCCAGTTCAAGCCGAGCGCCCAGGGCCAGACCCTCTCGCGCGCGGTCAGCCAAGGCGGCGCGTCCATGCTGATGAAGTCGCTGCAGGAAACCGGCAAGCGCGGCTGGTTCACCATCATCGAACGCGAGCAACTCAAGGATCTGCTGAACGAGCGCGCGATCATCCGCGACATGCGCTCGCAGTACCTGGGTGAAAAGACGGTCAATCCGCAGGCTTTGCCTTCGGTGCTGTTCGCGGGCGTCCTGCTGGAAGGCGGGGTGGTGGGTTATGACTCCAACACTGTGACCGGCGAACTCGGGGCGACCCTGCTCGGCATCGGTACGGACGCGAAATATCAGCAGGACACGGTGACGGTCTATCTGCGCGCGGTGTCGGTGAAAACCGGCGAAGTGCTGGACACCATCACCACGTCGAAAACCATCACCTCCTATGCGGTGGACACCAACGTGTTCCGCTACATCTCGTCCGACCAGTTGCTGGAAACCGAAAACGGCTTCACCACCAATGAGCCGGGCATGGTCGCGCTGCAGCAGGCCATCGACAAGGCGGTCTACGGCCTGGTCATGGACGGCGTGGACCTGAAGCTGTGGAACTTTGCAGACCCGCAGGCGGGCGCGCCGTTCCTGGAACGCTATCACCAGGAGCGCGACGGCCAGCTGTCGCCGGAACAGGTCGCGCGGCTCGAGCGCAGGGCGCGCTTCAACAAGATCGAACCCGACGCCAAGGACGCCAAACCGGCGCCGCAGCCCTCGGGCCGATGAGTTCAGTAAGAGGGAAAAACCCGAAGCGTACGCGTGGAGGAAGTGAGCGGCCGGGGGGCGGCCGAAAATCGTCAGCCCCGTCGGAAGTTTTCAACGGAAAACAAGGGATCGTACCATGAAGAAGTTTATTCTCGGATCGGCCTCGGCGGCCGCCCTGCTCTTCGCAGGCGCGGCGTTCGCCCAGGACACGTCCACCATCACCCAGCCGGGCAACAGCAACCTGGCGCAGGTCGACCAGACGGCGTCCACCAGCGCGACGTCGACGATCACGCAGAACTCCAACGGCGACAGCGCCTCGGTAACCCAGGGCGGCGCAGCGAACGTCTCGACGGTCAGCCAGAACGGCGACGGCGGCGACGGCACCAACGTCGCTCAGATCACCCAAGTCGGGTCGAACGGGAGCTCCGACGTCGCCCAATACGGCGGCAACTTCGCGGGCGTCACCCAGGACTCCAGCAGCACCAACGAATCGGCCTTCGTTCGCCAGACCGGTTATAACCCGGGCGCGTGGGGTTCGGGCGGCGCGACCCTCTACCAGGACGGCCTTGGGAACAGCGGATTCATCCTGCAGGACGGCTATTTCAACTCGTCGGTCGTGGTGCAGACCGGCACGGGCGGCTACAGCGGCGGCATCAACGAATCGCTCGATGCAAATCCCAACAATTACACCAACGGCTTCAGCGGCTCGGGCTCGGGCTCGCAGCAGGTGGGCAACAATAACACCAGCTATATCTTCCAGTCAGGCAACGCCGACCTGACGATCAACGACGCCCAGGGTTACGGCAACTTCCAGTACTCGACCCAGACCGGCACCAGCGGCGCCACCGCCCTCAACGTCGCGTACGGCAACAGCAACAGCGGCACCATCGGCCAGTTCGGCGGCACGGCGTTCAGTGCGCTGTGGCAGAACGGCAGCAGCAACCAGGCCAGCACCTGGCAAGACGGCAACAGCACCTCGCTGATCGGCCAGGGCGCCGCCGTCGGCGGCAACGGGATCGACGGCTCGTTCGGGTCTGAGACGCCGACCTTCGACGCGGTGGCGACCGTCACCCAGATCGGCGGCGGCCAGTACTCCGACATCGAGCAGTGGGACTCCGCCACCGCGACGGTCTTCCAGGCCAACGGCGGCGGCGGCAACAACTCGATTGTGACCCAGAATGCCGGCTCCTTCGGCTCTAACGCCAACGTCGATCAGGAAGGCAATGGCGGCAATTCCATCGTCACCGAGTCGGGCGCCTACGACGGCGCTTCGGTCACCCAGTCCTTCGGCAGCACGGACGAGTCCTCGACCGTCACCCAAACCGGCGGCAGCGACGGCGCGAACGTCAGCCAATCCGGCGCGGGTGACACGTCGGGCGTGACTCAGAGCGGCTTTGAGGACGGCGCGGGCGTGACGCAATCGGGCGGCTCCAACACGTCGAGCGTCACTCAAACCGGCAACTACGACGGCGCGGGCGTGACGCAATCGGGCGTTTCCGAGCAGTCGACGATCATCCAGTCGGGCGACAGCAACAGCGCCACGGTGAATCAGTGGGGCGGCAGCGACGTTTCGAACATCCTGCAAGCCGGCAGCAACAACCTCGCCTCGGTGTCCCAGGGCTCGGGCGGAGCTGTCTCCACGATCAGCCAGTCCGGCTCTAGCAACAGCGCGATCGTCCACCAGTAAGAAGCGTGTAAACTCCGGCCGGCGCGACCCCAGTCGCCGGCCGGAGCCCTTTTTCGAGGATCGCCACCATGCTTCGTCCCGCCGCGCTCGCCGCCACCGTTCTTTTCCTGAACGCGAGCGTCTGCCTCGCGGCCGCGCCCGCCTCGACGGTCAGCATCGACCAGATCGGCAACGGCAACCTGGCGGTGGTGGACCAGTCCCAAGGCGCCGGGACGGCGACCCTCGACCAGACCGGGGACGGAAACAGCACGACCGTCACGCAACAGGGCGCCGGCTATGAAACGGCCGTGCTCGCCCAGACGGGCTCTTCAAACATCATCAGCCTGCTCCAGGACACCGGCCTGAACACCGCCATCGTCAGCCAGGACGGCTTGGGCGACCAGGCGGTCCTGCAGCAGAAGTCGTCGATCACCGGGCAGAACCTCGCCGTGCTCAACCAGCTCGGCTCCTACGACACGATCTCGCTGGTCCAGAACGGCGCCGCCAACACCGCAATTCAGACCCAGGTCGGCTCCGGCGACACCCAAAGCGTGGTCCAGAACGGCGACGCCAACCAGGTGACCTATATGCAGATCGGCAACAACCTGCCCGACCTGCAGGTGAGGCAGACGGGCAGTATGAGCATCACCATCGTCCAAACCGGAAGCCACTGACCATGCGCGCGGCGCGAGCGTCCCTTGCGGGCCTCGGCCTGGCGCTCCTGATCGCGGCCGCAACGGCTTCGGCGCAGCCGGCGCCTTCTCCGCAGGCCTCCGTCACCGAAGGCCAAGTCCCGCCGCCCCAGGGCTCGGCGGTCGATACCGATCAGATCTCACCGACGACGACCAAGGTGACGCAATCGCAGCTGTCCGCCATCATGCGCACCGCCGACGCGCCCAACGGACCGACGACGGTCGGCCAGGGCCGCAACGCCGCCGTCGCGCCCATCAAGGGCCAGGATCACTGCGACGCGGCTGTCGAGGGCGCCGCGGCCAAGCCGGAGTGCGCCGCCATCCTCGACCGCCAAGCCGCGAGCTTCACGCCACCGCCGCCCGCGCCGTCGTCGGCCGCGCCGGTCAATACCAACACCGACGCCACCGGCCTGGTGGACAGCATCGTCAACGGCGGCACCGGCACGGTGGTGACGCTTCCGTCGCCGCACGCCTAACCACAGGTCTCGGTCAAGGCGCGGTTCTCGATGCGGCAGATGACAGCGTAGTCGTCGGCGCAGACCTGTCCGCCCAAGGGCGAGGCGCGGCAGTCAAATCGGTTCGCCGTCACCTCCACGCCGGTCAAGCGTTCGTCGGCGCCCTGGGGCGCGCATGTGATGTCGCGCGCGTCGGCGGCGGCGCGGGTCTGGGCGTCGGCCTGGGCGGCGGCGGCGGTGGGGAACGGACGTTCTGACTGGCGCACATAGCCGCGCGCGCTGCGCGGACTTGCTGTAAATCCCGCTGCACGACCGCCCCTGGCGGCCACCAGCATGTTGGTCGCCGTGCGCGCATAGGCGCCCGATGGATAGCGCGCCACGAAATCGCGCAAGGCCGGACAGCTGTGCGGCGGCAGCGCGGCCCAGGCCAGCCGTTCCGATCGGGTCGGACGATCGCCCATGCCGATGGCGCCGCAGGCGTCCGACAGCGCAGGCTGCCCGACGGGGATCTGGCAGACACTCTGCTGCACCCCAAATAGATTACCCGCGACGGTCCAGAGAATCGCCACCAGGGCGCTCAGACCCGAGCCGGCCGCGAGCCGACGCAACAACCGATCGCGCAGGGTCTTGCTGAGCGGCGCCGGCGGCGTGGCGAGCTTGGCGCGGCAGGCGTTGACCAGATCGAGCAGGTGCGGGTTTTCCGGATCGCTCTTCCAGCGCGACAGGTCCACCGCCTGAATCTCGCCGAAGCCGAGCGGCGGCGACACCTTGTCGAGCAGCACCGGCACCAGCACGCCGCGCGCCTTCGCACGGGTGGCCTCGTCGCGGACGAACTCGCCGTCGGGCCCCACCGAGCGACGGGTCCATACGACGACGACGCAGTTGGCCTGGCTGAGCGCGGTTTCGATGTTGGCGCGCCATTGCTCGCCGCCGGGCAGGCCCTGATCCGACCAGATGGTCAGGTCATGGTGTTTCAACGCGCCGATCAGTTTGGCGACGCGGCGCGTGTCTTCGCGCGCGTAGGAGACCAGGACGCTGCTCATGGTTGGCTACCGGGGCCGGCGTGCGCGATCGCCTCGTCGAGCCACGGCCGGTCCGCCGGCGCCAACAATCCGGCATGGTCCATGGCGGCGAGCTGGGCCGCGACATCGCGCCAGGAAACCCCCGACCCCTCGACCCTGGCCAGCACGCGCAAACTCATCGCGAGGTCGCGCTGAAGCTCCGCGTCGGTGGGATTGGCGGCCGCGAGTCGGCGACGGACCGCGAGACCTTCCGCCATGAGGGGGCGACCCTTGGCCCGGTCGCCGCTGAGGGTGAAGGTTTGGCCGAGGCCGAACAGCGAGGCGCCCAACTGGTCCTGCGGCCGCACCGATCCGGGGAGTGCGACGGTCAGGCGCCGGGCGATCGCAGAGACTTCTCTTCGTAGGCTGCGCTCGCACCCTTGGCGTCGGCGAGCTGCTGCGACGCCGCGCCGATGTTGATCAGGTTGTCCGCCAACTCCGCCTGAAACCCCTTGTCGGTCGGATCGGCGGATACGATGTGACGACGCAGCGGCAGTGCCTGCTGATAGGACGCGAGCGCGGCGCGCCAATCGCCGCCGGCGGCCAGCTCGTCGCCCACATGGTCGTAGCTGCTGGCGACCGCGTTTTCGGTGTTGAGGTCGGTCGGGTCGGCGGCGGCGAGTCGCCGGCGGATCGCGAGGCTCTCGCGATAGTCCGTGAGCGCGCCGGCATGATCGTCCATGGACGCGAGCGCGTCGGCCTGGCGATTGAGCACATAGGCAAGGTTGAAGGTCTCATCCCCGTTGGAGGGGTCGGCCGCCACCAAGGCGCGACGGATCACCAGCGACTCGCCGTAGAGCGCCAACGCGCCCTTCAGATCGCCCTGGTCGGCGCGCACATTGCCGGCGTGTTCGAGGCCGGAGGCGAGTTGGTCCTTGCGGTCGAGATCGGCCGGATCGTCGGCGGCGAGCGCCCGTCGGATGGCGAGGCTCTCGTCGTAGGCCGCGCGCGCGCCCGGCAGGTCGCCCTGATGGGCGAGCAGCCCGCCCATGCGATTGAGCGCGTAGGAGACATAGAAGCGCATGTACGCGTCGGCCGGCGCGGCCGCGAAGGCGCGGCGCGCGACGGCGAGTTCTTCTTCGAACAGCGGTTTGGCCCGCGCCACGTCGCCGCCGTCGTCGAGCACCACGCCGACATCGTCCAGGCTGATGGCGAGACCCTGCTGCATAAGCGCGTCCCCTGGAAGCGCGGCGGCAAGCTTGCGGCGCGCATCCAGGCCCTCGCCGTACACCGCCAAGGCGCCGACGGTGTCGCCCTGGGCGTACTTCACGTCGCCGAGCGCGCTGAGCGCGCGGGCGCGTTCGCGCGGGCCGGGGGCGGTCGTCACTGCTTGTTCCGCCGCCTTGCGCGCGTCGGGCAGGCGTCCGGCAGTCTTGTAAAGGTACGACAGCGTCAGCCAGTCGTGCGTCTGGGACGCGTCTAGGGCGACAACCGTTTCCCAACGCTGGATCACCGCGGCGAGCTTACGTTCGCCGTGGGCGCGCATGATGTCGAGGCGTCCCGCCTCCTCGCGCTTGAGTTCGGCGCGGCGGATATTGGCGGCGCTCTCGATGGCGCGATCCTGCGCGGCGTCCAGTTCCTCGAGCAGAGGCTCGGCCCCCACCCGGTCGCCGTCGGCGAACTGTTGCAGGGCGGCGAGCTTTTCCGGCGAGGCCTGGGCCGCGACGTTCTGGGCCTCGCGCCGCAGCGCGTCGATCTGAGCGCGGGCGTCGGCGTCCTTGGCGGCGATGGTATCGGCAAGTCTGGCGAGATCGGCGCGGGCCGCCTCGAGTTCGGCGGTGCGGGCGTCGAGCGCCTGGCGCGCAGCGTGGACGTCGGACTTGGCGGCGACCACGGCGTCGTGCGCCTTGAGCAGTCGCGCCTGGAAATCGGCGAGCTGGAGCGTCTCGCGATCGTCCGCCAGTTTGCGCTCGCGGATGAGGCTGAGTTGGAGCTGGGTGTTCCAGCCGCGCGCCACCTCGTCACGTTCGACCTGGAGGCTCGGACTGCTGGCAGGCGCGGCGGCGAGCGTCGGCCCTCCCGCGGCAAGGAGCGCCAAGGCCAGACACGCGGCAGACACCGTCCGGATCATCGTCCCCCGACCGATCCCGTGTTCACAGGCAACCTAGCCCAGAACCGGCGCCGGGAACATCCGGGCCGGTCGCAAGGCCTATGCCTCCGGCGGGGCGTCGTCGATTTCCGGCGGACCGGGCTCGAAGCTGAGGATGTCGCCGGGCTGGCAGTCGAGCTCGCGGCACAGGGCGTCCAGGGTGGAAAAGCGGACGGCGCGGGCCTTGCCGGTCTTCAGGATGGAGAGGTTGGCCAGCGTGACGCCCACGCGGTCGGCGAGCTCGGTCAGCGACATGCGCCGGTCGAGCAGGATGCGGTCGAGCTGGACCCGGATCGGCATGGGCGCTCAGATCGTCAGTTCGGCTTCGCGACGAAGGCGGGCGCCCTCGCGGAAGACCTCGGCAAGGACGAAGACGACGAGCACCGAGAACCAGGCGGTCACGTCGACCGGCGCGCCGCGCACGGCGCCGGGGATCTGCCAGTTGATCAGCATGCGGCCGAAGAAGTTCAGCGCCTCGAGCGCGGCGAGGCCGATGCCGATGGCGCGCAGGCGGTTCACATTGGCGGGATGGAACGGGTCGCCGATGGTCAGGGTCGCGAAAACCCGGCGCACGCGCCCCAAAACCACGACCACCACGCCGAGGTAGAGCGCGAAGAGAGCCAGGCCCTCGGCCAGCATGGCGGCGGTCAGCGTCACCTTGACGCCGTCGGGAAGGGTCACGTCCCTGCCGGGATCATAGGAGAGGATCAGGACGAGGCCGGCGAGCACCAGGAGGACGCCGGCCACGGCGAGGAGGAGATAATAGACGACGTCGAGCGCCGTCTTCAAAAGGCTCGAAACCGAGCCGGGACCCATGGCCCGCATTCCAGTCCCCCTGTATCGGGTCCCGGGGAAGGGACCTGTCCGCGCGCCCTATAGCAGTAGGGGGGAGCGGGATTCAGCGTGAAAAGCGGTCTCCGCTTTTTCGCATCCCGCTCCGGAGGGGGAGAATGCGCGAGATCATCTTGGGATCAAAGAGTCGGGGGATCAAAGCGCGTGAACGAGCATCACGACGGGCAGGGCCGCGAACACCAGGGCGCTGACGAAGATCATGCCGAGGTTGCCGACGGTGCGGGAGGTGGCGAAGGTGGTCATGGGAGGATCCTTTCGGGGGTTGGTCGGTTGCGAGGCGAGATTTGTGCGTCGCAACATTAACTGGGGTTCATCTTTCGCGCTTGCGAACGGTTTTGGTCCGTTCTTGCCGCTTATCAATATGGTTTCCCCGATTATCGATCAAGGGTTCATATCGATAATCGATATTAAAATTTTGCAATGCATTAAAAACGCGTAAGCCGGAGCTCCCATGCCTCTCAGCCTTGCCAAGGGCGCGCGCCTGGTCGCCGCCACCCACAATCCCGGAAAAGTCCGTGAAATCGCGGCCTTGCTGGACGGCCGTTTCGAGGTCGTCTCGGCGGTCGACCTGGGCCTTCCGGAGCCGGACGAGACCGAGACCACCTTCGCCGGCAACGCCATACTGAAGGCCCGCGCCGCCGCGGAGCGGGCCAACCTGCCGGCCCTGGCCGACGATTCGGGGCTATCGGTGCGGGCGCTGGATGGGGCGCCGGGGATCTACTCCGCGCGCTGGGCCGGGCCGGACCGCGACTTCACCCTGGCCATGACCAAGGTCGAAGAGCGGCTGTTGGAGATAGGCGCCGACGACCGCTTTGCCTGGTTCACCTGCGCGCTGGCCCTGGCTTGGCCGAAAGGGCCGTGCGTGGTGGTGGAGGGGATCGTGGAAGGCGCCCTGAGCTTCCCGGGACGAGGAACCAACGGCTTCGGCTATGACCCGATCTTCGTCGCCGAGGGGATGACGCAGACCTTTGGCGAGATGCCGCGCGTTGAGAAGGACGCGATCAGCCACCGGGCGCGCGCCTTCGCCAAGCTGAAGGCCGCGTTGTTCGATTGAGTTTTCCGGGGGTCGCGCGATGAGCGCCAAAACCGCTTCGCACTTTTGGCTATCGCGCTCATGAACGACCTCTCGATCTATATCCATTGGCCCTATTGCGCGCGCATCTGTCCCTACTGCGACTTCAACGTCGTGCGCGCGGGCCGCGACGTCGATGAGCCGAAGGCGCTGGCCGACGCGATCGTCGCCGACCTCGAAGGCCAGGCGGAGACGATCGGCGCGCGGCGCCTGACCTCGATCTTCTTCGGCGGCGGCACGCCGTCCTTGATGGCGCCCGAATACGCGTCGCGGATGATCGAGACGGCGAAGCGGCTGTTCACGCCCGCGCCCGATCTCGAGATCACACTGGAGGCCAATCCGACCGACGCGGAAGCGGCGCGGTTTGAGGCGTTCGCCGACGCAGGTGTCGAGCGGTTGTCGCTCGGCGTGCAGGCGCTGAACGACGCGTCGCTGAAGACGCTCGGCCGCAACCACGACGCCGAAGAAGCACGCCGCGCGGCACAGGTCGCGCGCAAGGCCTTCCCACGCCTGTCGGTCGACCTGATCTACGCCCTGCCCGATCAGACGCCGCAGGTCTGGCGGCGTGAACTCAAAGAAGCTCTGGCGGCGCTCGAGCCGGAGCATGTGTCGCCCTACCAGCTCACCATCGAAACCGGCACCGCCTTCGACCGCGCTGTGGCGCGCGGCACGCTCGTCCCGCCGGACGAAGACGTGGGCGCCTCGTTGTTCGACGCGACGCAGGAGGTGCTGACGGCGCACGGCTTCGACGCCTATGAGGTCTCGAACCACGCGCGCGGCGACGCGGCGCGGAGCCGGCACAATCTCGCGATCTGGCGCGGGGCGGAATATCTGGGCGCGGGTCCGGGCGCGCATGGGCGGCTCATGATCGACGGCGTCCGTACCGCGACGCGCACGGCGCGGGGGATCAAGGACTATGTCGGGCGCATTTCAGAAACAAACGTCGGCTTCGACACGACCGAGCCGCTGAACGTGCGCGAAGCCGCCGAAGAACGCGTCATGTTGGGCCTGCGCATTCGCGAGGGCGTTCCGCTCACGGTCCTCGCCGACCTCGATCGCGATCCCGACACAGGTCCGGTTGCGATGCTGCTCGAGGCGGGGCTGGTGCGTGTCGCGGACGACCGCCTGAGCGCGACGGACGCCGGGCGGCTGGTGCTCGACCGGGTGATCAAAGAGCTGATCGTGTAATTTTTCCTCCGCTCATCCCGGCATTCGCCGGGATGAGCGGAGATATTGGGTTTGATGGCGCGCGCGGTGGCTTGACCCTTCGCCCCGCCCTGTCACCTTTGCGGTCATGACCGATCCTGCCGCCCATGCGCCGCCGGCCAAGCCCGTGGAGCCCGGTCTCTATGTGGTGGCGACTCCCATCGGGAATCTGCGCGACATCACCCTGCGCGCGCTCGACGTGCTGGCGGCGGCGGACCTCGTGTTGGCGGAGGACACGCGGGTGACCGCGAAACTGCTTTCGGCCTACAGCCTGAAGAAGCGGGTCGAGCGTTACGATGACCATACCGGCGCGACCATGCGACCACGGGTGATCGAACAACTCCGTACGGGCGCGTGCGTGGCGCTGGTGTCCGACGCGGGCACGCCGCTGGTGTCCGATCCGGGCTACAAGCTGGTGCGCGCGGCGATCGAGGCCGGGGCGCGGGTGCATCCGATTCCGGGGCCGTCGGCGCCGCTCGCGGCCCTGACCCTGGCGGGCCTGCCCACCGACCGGTTTTTGTTTGCGGGCTTCACGCCGGCGAAGTCGGTGGCGCGGCGCGCGATGTTCGAAGAGTTGAAGCCCGTGCGCGCGACGCTGGTCTTCTTCGAGACCGGGCCGCGCCTGCGCGCGAGCCTGCAAGACATGACCGCGGTGTTCGGCGCACGCGAGGCGGCGGTGACGCGTGAGATCACCAAGCTCTATGAGACCTGCGTACGCGGCGATCTCGCGACGCTCGCGTCAGATCCGAAACTCGCCGCGCCGAAGGGCGAGATCGTCGTCCTGGTGGGCCCGGGCGCCGAGGCGCAGGCCAGCGAAGCGGACGCGGATGCGGCGTTGACCGAAGCGCTCGCACGACTCGGCCCCGCCGATGCGGCGTCTGAGGTGGCGAAGGCGCTGGGTCTGTCGCGCAAGGCGCTCTATCGCCGCGCGCTCGAACTGAAGGGCCGCGCGTGAAGCCGTTGCGCCCAAATACGCGTCTTGGCATGCGTCGCGAGCGCGGACGCCAGGGCCGCAAGGACGGCCGCGCGGCGGAGATCACCGCCGCCCTGCTGCTCATGGTTAAGGGTTACCAGATCCTCGGCTTTCGCCTGCGCACGCGTCAGGGCGAGATCGACCTCTTGGCGCGGCGCGGCCGCTGGCTCTGTGTGGTCGAGGTGAAACGCCGCGCCACGGTAGAGCTGGCTTTGCAGGCGATCACGCCGGTTCAGCGGGAAAGACTGTTGCGCGCAGGCCGCACCCTGGCCGATCGCAGACCGGCGCTGCGACAACTCGACCTGCGACTCGATCTGATCGCTCTGGCGCCCGGACGATTTCCGAGACATCTTCGCAATATCCTCGCCGACCCGATGGGTTCAAACGGGCGCGAGGGGGCGTGGAAGGGCGATTGGGGTCATGACCCGGGATGACGCCGAGCGGATATTGACCACGGCGGGGGAGACGCGCGACGCGGACTTCCCCCTGCTCGAGGCCACGATCGCCTGCGCCATCCACGAGACCCCGTTCCGCGATCCCGAACCGGTGCGCGCGCTGGCCGACGCCTCGGCCGCGCGCCTGGCCGAGCGGCTGCAGACCGAATCCCCCGACGAAGCGCTCGCCGAGGCCCTGTCCGGCGACGGGCGGCTGACCGGCGACCTGCTCACCTTCGACGACCCGGCCAACACCGACATCATCGACGTGGCCGAGCGACGGCGCGGTATCTCGGCGACGATCGGCGTCTTCTATCTGCACGCGGCGCGCAAGTCGGGCCTGAAGGCCGACGGCGTCGACTTCCCCAACCACTTCTTGTTGCGCGTCGAGACCTCCGAGGGTCCGGTCGCGCTCGACCCGTTCAGCCAGGGCCGGCTGGTGCTGCCCTCGGAGCTGACGCGGCGGGCTTTGCGCGCGGGCCTGACGCCTGACGTGGCCGACCGGCTCGACGTCCTGATGGCGGCCGTGCCCGACCGCCAGGTGCTGATCCGCCTGCAGGGCCTGATCTTCGCCCGCGCCACGCGCTCGGGCGACTTCGAGGCGGCGGAGCGGTCGGCGTTGCGGCGGGCCCTGCTCGATCCGGACGACCACCGTCCCTGGCTCGACGTGGCCGGCGCACGCGAGAAACAGGGCGCCCTGACCGGGGCCCTGGAAGCCCTGGCGCGGGCCCAGAGCATCGACGGCGGCGCCGCGGCCTTCGCCCAGGCGGCTCGGGAGCGGGTGCGTCTGCGCTTGAACTGACCCGCAGACCCCGCGTAGAGCCTCCCCAGACGCCGCGCGGCGTCGCGGAGGCGACATGACCCTCAAAGTCGCGGTCCAGATGGACCCGATCGAGTCCGTCAATATCGAGGCGGACACCACCTTCATGCTGCTGCTCGAAGCCCAGGCCCGCGGGCATCGGCTGTGGATCTACTATCCGCAGCACCTGGCGCTGGAGAACGGGCGGCTGAGTGCGCGCGGTCGGTCGATGAGCGTGCGCGACGTGAAGGGCGATCACGTCAGCCTGGGTGAGATGGAACATCTCGACCTGCACGCGATGGACGTGGTGCTGATGCGCCAGGACCCGCCCTTCGACATGGCCTATGTCACCGCGACCTATATGCTGGAGATGATCCACCCGAAGACGCTGGTGGTGAACGATCCGGCGGAAGTCCGCAACGCGCCGGAGAAACTCTACGCGCAACATTTCGCCGCGCTGCAACCACCGACGATCACCAGCTGGGATGTCGACGCCCTGCTCGACTTCCAGCGCCGTCACGGCGACGTGGTGGTCAAGCCTGTCCACGGCGCCGCAGGCGGTGGTGTGGTGCGGCTGAAGAAGGGCGATCCGAACCTGGAGGCGCTGTTGGAACTGCACGCCGCGATCGGGCGCGATCCTGTGGTGATGCAGGCCTTCATTCCCGCCGTCGTCGAAGGCGATAAACGCATCATTCTGGTCGACGGCGAGGCGGTGGGCGCGATCAACCGCGTGCCGGCGGACGGCGCCGTGCGCTCGAACCTGCGCGTCGGCGGCCGCGCCGAGGCGGTGGGATTGACCGCGCGCGACCGCGAAATCTGCGCCGTGGTCGGGCCCGAGCTGAAGAAGCGCGGCCTGGTCTTCGTGGGGCTCGACGTGATCGGCGGCTATCTGACGGAGATCAACGTCACGTCGCCCACCGGAGCCCAGCAGTTGAAACGCTTCGGCGGCGCGGACGCGGCGGCGTTGCTGTGGGACGTGATCGAAGCGAAGCGCGCGCGGCGGTAAAGAGAAGATTGCGCACGAAAAGCACGAACGTGTCCTGACTATTGCGCAGCGGGATATCAAAGGAATGACGCTCGGCGAAGCCGAGCGTCGAAATCTTACTTGTTCGTGCTTTTCGTGTTTTTCGTGGGCAAATCTTCAAGTCGGCCAATTGCCCACGCCGCGGCGTCGCGGACCTGGTCTGACGGGTCGTCGAGCAATTTTTCAGCTGAGACCTTAAGCGATGCGTCGCCTGAGTTGCCGATGGCGTAGAGGACGTTGCGTGTGAAGCGATTGCGGCCGATGCGTTTCACGGGAGACTTGGCGAACAGGGCGCGGAACCCGGCGTCGTCGAGCGCGGCGAGGTCGGCGAGGCGCGGGCGGCGCAGTTCATCGCGCGCGGCGAGTTTCATTTCGCGGCCTTCGCCGGCGAACTTGTTCCACGGACAGACCGCCAGGCAGTCGTCGCAGCCGTAGATGCGGTTGCCCATGGCTGAGCGATAGCGTTCGGGCCAGGGGCCGTCATGCTCGATGGTGAGATAGGACAGACAGGCGCGGGCGTCGAGCTGATAGGGCGCGGGAAAGGCGTCGGTCGGACAGACGTCGAGACAGGCGCGGCAGGAGCCGCAGTGGTCGGTCTCGGGCGCGTCGGGTTCGAGATTAAGCGTGGTCAGGATCGACCCCAGGAACAGCCAGGAGCCGAAGTCGCGCGACACCAGATTGGTGTGCTTGCCCTGCCAGCCGACACCGGCCTGGGCCGCCAACGGCTTTTCCATCAGGGGCGCGGTATCGACGAACACCTTCAGGTCGCAGCCCGAGGTTTCGGCCAACCAGCGGCCGAGCTGTTTCAGGCGTTGCTTGATCAGGTCGTGATAGTCGTCACCGCGCGCATAGACCGAAATGGAACCGGCGGTTTTGTCGGCGAGCGACGCCAGAGGGTCTTCGTCGGGCGCATAGTTGACGCCGAGCACGATCGCCGTGCGCGCCTCGGGCCACATCGCCTTGGGATGGGTGCGGCGGTCGAGCGTTTCTTCCATCCACGCCATAGTCCCGTGCCGGTCGGCGGCGACGAAGGCGCGCAGATGCTCCGACGCGGGCCACGCGGCCTCGACCGACGCGAACCCGCAGGCGTCGAAGCCGAGCGCAGCCGCGTGCGCACGGATGTCGTCTTTCGAGGGCGGAGCCTTGGGGGCGGTCACGGCGCGACCCTAGCGCCTCGGACGCGGTTCAGAAATCCAGGTCGTCGTAATGGCGCGACGGGGGCATGCCCGGCTGGCGGTCGCTGAGCAGGGGGCGGAAGCACGGGCGGGACTTCAGCTTGGAGTACCAGGTCTTCACCGCCGGAAAGCCGCCCCAGGGGACCTCGCCGAAGTAGTCGAGCACCGACAGGTGCGCCGCGGCGGCGAAGTCGGCGAAGGTCAGGCGGCCGCACGCCAGCCAGTCGCGGGCGTTCAGCAGGCCCTCGAAAATCCTGAGATGGGTTTCGAGCGCGTTGCGGCCCTCGACCAGGGCGTTGGAGTCGGGCGCGCCGAGGCCCAGCAAACGCTTCTCCATCTTCTCGTGCAGTAGGAGCGCGTTGACCTCCCAGTCGAACTTGCGTTCGAACCATTGCAGCAGGCGCCGCGTCTCGGCGCGGTCGGCGGCGCGGCGCGGCATCAGCGCGGGTTCCGGCGTAGTGTCTTCGGCCCAACCCAAGATCGCCTGGGTTTCACAGAGCACCATCCGGTCGGCCAGGTCGCCCACCACCAGCACCGGTGTCGCGCCCGACGGGTTCAGCGCTTCGAAGGCGGGGCTCGGCTCCCACGGTTTCACCGGCGCGTCGGCGAACTCGATCTTCTTCTCGCCCAGGGTCAGTCGCGCCAGACGCGAGGCCGGGTCGAGCGGGAAATGATGCAGGGTGTGCGCGGGTGCGGGCATGCGGTCGCCGGGGATGCGGTTGGGCCGCACCATGACGGTCGCATCTTAAGGGGTCGTTTACCGCGTTAGCCCGCTCAGGCGTCCGTGTGCTGGTGCTCGGCGAAGGCGCCGCCGTGGGGGGCGGCGCGGCCGCGCGGGTCCGGGTGGATGATGATGTCGGCCGCCGGGTATTCGGCCAGGATGCGGTTTTCCGCATCGATCATTACCTTGTGCGCCTCGTCCAGGCTGAGCTGGGGGTCGAGGTCGGCGTGCATCTGGATCATCACATAGGGGCCCGACACGCGGGTGCGCAGCTGGTGCACGCCGCTGATGCGCGCATCCTGAGTGGCGAGATCGACGATGCGGGCGTGCGCCTCAGGCGGCAGGCTCTCGTCCATGAGCTGGTAGGCGGATTGGCGGAACACGCTGACTGCGCCCCAGAGAAAGGTCGCCGCCACCGCCAGGCCCGCTGCGCCGTCGAGCCACTTAAGCCCCAGGAAGGTCGCCCCGGCGATGCCGATCAGCGCCAGGAGGTTCGACAGCAGGTCCATGAAATAGTGCGCGCGGTCGCCGGCGACAGCCACCGAGCCGGCCAACTTCAAGGCGCGCGACTGGGCTGCGATCAGGCCCGCGGTCAGGACGATGGAGACCGCCATCACCGCGGCGCCGAGGGTTCCCTCTCCGACGGGTTGCGGATGCAGCAGCCGCAGCAGGGCTTCGCGACCGACCAGAGCGCCCGAGGCGAACACCAGGCCCGCCTGCAGCAGCGAGGCAAAGCTTTCCGCCTTGCCGTGGCCGAAGCGGTGCTCGGCGTCGGGCGGGGCGGCGGCGTAGCGGACCGCGAAGAAGGTCACCAGGGCCGCGACCAGGTCCAGGGCGGAATCGGCCAGGGAGGCGAACAGGGCGACCGAGCCTGAGCGCTGCCAGACCACCGCCTTCAGCGCGATCAGGACTAGGGCCACGGTCACGGAATAGAGGGTCACACGCCGGGTCGCCCGGGCGTACTGCTCGAGGTCGACGGTCCCGTGGGCGGCCTTGGCGGAGTCGGTCATGGGAGGCTGAGCTTACAACCCGTCCCGAGGGCGTCTCGCCACGAAAATGTCTCGCCCGGCGATTATCCGATCAATCTTGATCATCCTCAGGTGTAAGCGTTTCGCATGTCGCGCAGCTGGATCCCCCGGACCGAGGTCCTCGAGCGTCTCGGCGTCAAGGCCCAGACCCTCTACGCCTATGTGAGCCGGGGCCGGATCGCCGCCCGTCCGGACCCGGACGATCCGCGCCGCAGCCTCTACGCCGCCGAAGATGTGGACCGCCTGCTCGACCGCGCGCCGAAATCCGCAAAGTCCGCACCCGGCGGCGGCGGAACCGCCGCGCGCGGCGAGGCGGTGGTGGAATCGGCCCTCACCACGGTCATCGACGGCCGGCTCTATTACCGCGGCCAGGAGGCGTCAGCCCTGGCGGAGACCGCCAACCTGGAACAGGCCGCGCGCCTGCTCTGGGAGGGCGAGGAGGATCCCTTCGCCGAGCTGAAGCCGCGCATTGACGTGAACTTCCCCGGCGGCCCGCGCGCCCGCGCCTTCGCCGCCCTGTCGCGCCGCGCGGAAGAGGACGCCGCGACGTCGGGGCGCAGCCCGCGTTCGCTCCGCCGCGAAGCCGCCTCGGTGCTGAACGAACTGGTCGACGCCATCTCGGGCGGCGGCCCCAGGCTCTACCTGCACCAGCGGCTCGCGCGGGTGTGGAAGCTCGCCGAGAAGGACGCCCAGACCGTGCGCAAGGCGCTGGTCCTGGCCATGGACAGCGAACTGAACGCACCGACGCTCGCGGTGCGCATGGCGGCGTCGACCGGCGCGGCGCTGTCGGCGTGTGGTCTTGCGGGGCTGTCGGCGCTGTCGGGGCCGCAGTACGCGGGCCAGATCGCCCAGGTCTACGCCTATGTGGCGGAGTCGCGCCGCGGCGCCGACGCCCGCTCGGCCGCGCGCCAGCGCCTGGCGCTCGGGCTCGAGCTGCCCGGCTTCGGCCATCCTCTGTTTCCCGACGGCGACCCGCGCGCCAAGGCGCTGATCGCCGGCGCCGGCCTGCCCGAAGACCTGCTCGACATCGTGCGCGTGGGCGAAGGCCTGACCGGCCAGGCGCCCAATTTCGACATGGCGCTGGCCCTGGTCAGCCGCCACCTCGACCTGCCGCGCGACGGCGGGTTGGCAATGTACGTGGTCGGCCGCACCGCCGGCTGGCTCGGCCATGCACTCGAAGAAGTCGCACAGGGCTCGCCCATTCGCGCGCGATTGCGCTATGTGGGCGTCGAACCCGAACTCGCCTGACCCGAACCTGCCAGACCTGAACCTGACGGAGCACCGCGCGCATGCTGCCTGACTGGCTGAACGCCATCATCTTAGGAATCGTCGAGGGCCTGACCGAGTTCATCCCGGTCTCCTCGACCGCCATGCTGCTGCTGACCGAACGCGCGCTCGGTCTTCCCATCGAGAAGTGGGACACCTTCACGGTGCTGATCCAGCTCGGCGCGATCTTCGCGGTGGTCGCACTCTATTTCCAGCGGCTGTGGTCGGTGGCGCTGAGGCTGCCGCACGACCCGAACGCGCGGCGCTTCGTGCTCAGCGTGCTGGTCGCCTTCCTGCCGGCCATGGTGCTGGGCGCGCTGTTGCACGACAGGATCGAAGCGCTGTTCACCACCACCTGGGTGATCGCGACCATGCTGCTGTTCGGCGGGATGGTGCTGTTGCTGATCGATCGGTTCAAGCCCGCGCCCATGCGCGACGACGCCATGCGGCTGCCGCTGTCGACCTCGTTCATGATCGGGGTGTTCCAGTGCCTGGCGATGATCCCGGGCACCTCGCGCTCGGGCGCGACCATCGTGGGCGCCATGCTGCAGCGGGTGGAGAAGCGCGCCGCGGCGGAGTTCTCGTTCTTTCTCGCCATGCCGACCATGGCCGGCGCCTTCGTGTGGGAGGCCTACAAGAAGCGCGCCGAGCTCGTGCACATGGAGCATGTGTCGACCATCGCCATCGGCTTCGTGGTGTCGTTCATCTTCGGCGCCATCGTGGTCAAGGTGCTGCTCGACTTCGTCTCCCGTCACGGCTTCGCACCGTTCGGCTGGTTCCGCATCGCCCTCGGGATCGTGGTGTTCGGGCTCTATTTCGGGCACATCTGGAAATAGGTCGCGCTGAACAATCAAAAAAACACTGATCACGAAGAACCAAAGAAAGATAAGGAAGACAAGGGCTGAGGCCGGCCTCGAGAACGAAACCTGCTGCGCCTTCGGCGCGGCCCTCCTGCGGCGAAGCCGCCTTTCCTTTTCTTTGGTTCTTGTTTGCTTCTTTGGTTCTTCGTGATCAGTGTTTTTCTGATCAGGTCGGCACGACGTCCGCGAACTGGCCGTCCTTGCGGTAGCGCCACAGGTAGGTCGGCACGATCGACTCTACGTCGGCAGGCGTTATGCCCAGCGCGGAGAACCCCTGCGCCTTGGCGCCCACGACGTTGTCGCTCTCGAGCAGCAGCGCCTGGTCGGAGGTGAGCATCGGCTTGAACGGGGTGATCGCCGCCTGGATGTCGCCGGTGAGGCCGATCAGCGACGCCACCGTACCCGGTACCGGCAACAGCAGGCGCGACCGGTGCGTCTCGCGCAGCACGATCTGCATCAATTCCTTGAAGGTGTAGATGCGCGGGCCGCCGAGTTCATAGGTCTGGCCCGCGGTCGCGTCGTCGTCGAGGCACTGGGTCACCGCGCGACCGACGTCGGCGACGAAGGCCGGCTGGAAGCGCGTCTTGCCGCGGCCGATCAACGGCAGCACTGGCGACCACCCGCTCATGGCGGCGAAGCGATTGAAGAAGTCGTCCTCGGGGCCGAACAACACCGACGGGCGCAGCACGCGAGCCCCGGCGATCTGCCTGCGCACCTGCGCCTCGCCCTCGCCCTTGCTGCGGGCGTAGTCGGAGGGCGCGTCAGGATCGGCGCCGATCGCCGACATCTGCACGAATTTCGTGATCCCGCGCGTGGCGGCGGACTCGGCGACGTTGCGGGCGCCTTCGACGTGGACCCGCTGAAAGCTGCGGTTGGGCGTCTGGTAGAGCACGCCCACCAGGTTCACGCAGGCCTCGGCCCCGTCCAGCGCCTGTTCCACCGTTTCGGGAACGGCGACATTGGCCTGGAAAAGCTGGATCTGGCCCACATCGCCCATGGGCCTGAGGCGATAGGCGAGGTTCGGCCGCCGGACCGCGACCCGGATCCGCCAACCCCGCTTGGCCAGGGCGCGCACGACATAGCTCCCCAGAAAGCCGGAGCCGCCGAACACCGTCACCAGACCTTGCATGGAATATTCCGTTTGTTCGCCGCGGATGCGGGGCCTGGGTAGACCAGGAGCGCCCGGCTCGCAACGGCGGCCTTCAGCCTATGGGCTTCAACCGGAATCCTCCCGCTTCACGGGAGGTGGTGCCCAGGAAAGGACTCGAACCTTCACGGCCGTTAAGCCACTGGCACCTGAAGCCAGCGCGTCTACCAATTCCGCCACCTGGGCATCGGCCTGGGCCGAAGGCGGGGACACATAGGGCGCCCGATCCGAGGGGTCAACGGCCGGGATTGCGCCGACGGCCGACGCGAACGGATCGCGGGACAGGCTTAAAATCGAGATGCTGGAAGTCGAAGCTGAAGTCCGCCAGCGGTGAGAACGGTTTCATCAGCACCTGCACCACCTTGCCGTTCTTCACCACGAAGGTGATCAGCGCGTCTTCGCCGCCGGCTTCCTTGGGGAAGTTCGTGCGCCAGGTGTCGGGGCCCCAGGGTTCGAGCACGCTCTTGAAGCCCGGCGTGGGGACGAAGACGATGGCGAGGTTCGCGCCGGAGCGGGCGACCGTCACGTCGCCGTACCAGGGATCGCGGTAGCGGCCGACGTAGGCCTCGAGCGCCAGGCTCGGACCGCCGGCGGGCGCCTTGTCGATGCTGTGGTCCGACGCGCCCAGCATCTGCGCCTGCATCTTGGCGACGCGCGCCTTGCCGAGCGCGGCCCAGTCGGTGGCGGGCGCGCCGAGCAGGTGGTCGAGGATGGCGTTGCGCAACATGGCCGAGCCGCCGCCTTCGCAGTTGGAGAACACCACCACGCCGAGATTGCGCCGCGGCACCATCGCCGTCTGGGTCACCTGGCCGATCAGGCCGCCGGAGTGGTTGACCAGGCGCTCGCCGCGATAGTCCTGGATGAACCAGCCCAGCGCATAGGCCTGCAGCACCGGCCGCGAGGGGTCTTCGGCTGAAGGACCGTCGCTGCTGTTGGTGATCACCTGCGGCTTCCACATTTCGTCGGACTGCTTCTCGCTCCAGATGCGGGTTCCGTCGGGCGCCTTGCCCTTGGCGAGTTGGGTCATCAGCCAGCGCGCCTGATCGGTGGCGCTCGCATTGATGCCGCCGGCAGGCGCGATCACCTCGCCATGTTCGCCCACAGGCTTCACCAGGGTCAGGGTCCCGATGCCCATCATGTTGCCCTGGCGCTGGCCGTGACGGCCCGCGACATTGTCGGTGTGCAGGCGGTCGAGGTTGGGGACCGCGTCGATCTCGCCGATGGGTGTCAGCAAGCGCTCCGTAACGAAGTCGGACCAGCTCTTACCCGACACGCGCGCGATCAGCACGCCGGCCACGGTGTAGAGAATATTGTCGTAGGCGTAGCCGCCGCGGAACGGCCGCGCGGGCTTCAGATACTGCAGCGCGTGCAGCGCATCTTCGGCCGTGTGCGTGGTGTCGGGGAAGAACAGCAGATCGCCCGCGCCCAGCGCCAGGCCGCTGCGGTGACACAAGAGATCGCGCACGGTCATCATCCGGGTGACCGCCGGATCGTACATTTTGAACTCGGGTAGGTATTTCACCACCGGCTCGTCCCAGCCGAGCTTGCCATCGTCGACCAGGATCGACATGGCCGCCGCGGTGTAGGCCTTGCTGTTCGACGCGATGGCGAAGCGGGTGTGGGCGTCGATCGGCTCGGGCCGGCCCATCACGCGCACGCCATAGCCCTTCACCCAGGGTTCGGAGGCGGCGCCGATGATCGCCACGCCGAAGCCCGGCACGTCGAAGGCCTGGCGCATGCGCTCGGCCTCGGCGTCGATGAAGGCGGGGTCGAAGTGAGCCGCGTCGTTGGCGGCGAAGGCGCGCGACAGCGGCAGGGCGGAGACGGCGAGGCCGCTTATGCCTGCGGTAAACAGGCTGCGGCGGCTGAGGGTCGATGACGGCATGACGAGTTCCCGAATTTTCAAAATTTGAAACTATCGGGGCGGCGAATGCAACGACCAAGCTGAGGGCCCGCAACGCCTGGACTGTCAAAGGCTTGCCACGGTTTTCAGGTCTGCTAAACATGAGGCCCGGAACGCTTTAAAAAGCTGTTTTAATTCAATATCTTATAAGGCCAGCGCTTGACGACGACCCTGCATGACGGCGATCTGCCGGACGGCCTCGACCTCGGCCCTGTCGTCGCCATCGACTCGGAGACCATGGGCCTGAGGCTGCGCCGCGACCCGCTGTGCGTGGTGCAGTTGTCGTCGGGCGACGGGTCCGCCCATGTGGTGAAGCTGACGCGGCCTGGCTATGACGCGCCGAACCTGAAGCGGCTTTTGGCCGACCCGAACGTCCTGAAGCTGTTCCACTTCGGCCGCTTCGACATCGCCATGTTCGCCCTGCACCTGGGTGTGGTCACCGCGCCCGTCTACTGCACCAAGATCGCGTCGAAACTCGCGCGCACCTATACCGACAAGCACGGGCTGAAGGACGTCTGCCGCGAACTGCTCGGGGTCGAGATCTCCAAGACCCAGCAGAGCTCCGACTGGGGCTCGCCCGATCTCAGCCAGGAGCAACTGAATTACGCGGCGTCGGACGTGCTGCATCTGCATGCGCTGAAGGCCAAGCTCGACGCCATGCTGGAGCGCGAGGGCCGCGCCGAGCTGGCGCGCGCCTGTTTCGAGTTCCTTCCGACGCGGGCCCGGCTCGATCTCGCGGGCTGGGAGGACGTCGATGTCTTCGCCCACGCCTGAACTGGTCCCCGATCGTGGCTTTGCCCCCGCGCCGGTGCGGCCCGAGGTCGACGCCGCGCGCGTGCACATGGCGATGGAGCGGTGGCGTCGCCGCTCGCGCCTGATCCACTTTCTGCGCAAGGCCCTGCCGGTGGGCATCGCCCTGGTCAGCCTGTCGCTGGTGGGCTGGGTGGGGCTGAAGTCGATCCTGGCCAACCTGCCGGACCTCGCCACCAACGGCGGCTCGGTGCGGATGATCACCCCCCGCTTCTACGGTCAGGACGAGAAGGGCCGTTCTTATGTGGTCAGCGGCAAGGAAGCCATCCGCGACGACCGGACCGGCGGCCGCGTGATCCTGACCCTGCCGGTGCTCAGGCTGGCGACCGGGCCGAACAAGACCATGGACGTCTCGGCCCGCAACGGGCTGTTCGACCGCTCCTCGGAGCTGGCCTATCTGACCAACCAGGTTCACATGGTCGATGCCGGATCGGGGTGGGTCTTCGATTCCTCCGAGGCCCAGGTGAACTCCAAGACCGGCGACATCACCGGAAACAAGCCCGTCACCGGCTATGGACCTGCCGGGACGACGAGCGGCTCGTCCTATGCCATTCTGGACCATGGGGCGAAGGTGGTGTTTACCGGCAACGTGCACTCCCACATTGTCCAGCAGGGAGGCCCGCTGGGCGGCGGCGCAAGGAAGTGACGATGAGCAGGACCTGGGTCATCGGACTGGCCGGGATCGTCGCGGTCCTGGCGGCCGGCGTGTCGCAAGCTCAGCTCTCGAGAAAGGGCGGCAGCATCGCCGTGTCGGCCGACCATGCCAGCGCGAGCGGCGTCGCCAACACGGCGACGTACGACGGACATGTCGAGGTGCTGCAGGACGACAACCGCATGCGCTCGGACAATCTGGTGATTTTCTTCCAGTCGCGCTCCGCGGCGCCCGCACCGAAGGCCGGCGCCGATGACGCCACGCCCATGTCCAGCAAGATCGACCACATGGTCGCGACCGGTAACGTCTTTTTCGTCACGCCGACGCAGGTTATCCGGGGCGACAAGGCGGTCTATACCAAGGCCGACGACACCATTGTCGTCACCGGCGAGGTGGTGGGGACACAGGGCCAGAACGTCATGCGCGGCACGCGGCTGGTTTATCATCACGCCACCGGCCAGAGCACACTGGAGTCCGACACCGGTCGCATCCGCACGGTGATCTACCCCGACACGAAGACGCCCGGCGGCTGAGCGGCGCAAGGAAATGACCATGAACAGGACCTGGATCATCGGAATAGCCGGCTTCGTCGCCCTCCTGGCGGCGGGCGTGGCGCAAGCTCAGCTCTCCAGCAAGAACGGCCCGATCGACATTTCGTCCGAGCACTTCAGCGCGGACAATCCCAGCAACACCGCTACCTACGACGGCCATGTCGAGGCGCTGCAGGACGACAACCGCATGCGGTCGGACAACATGGTCATCTTTTTCCAGCCGCGCTCCGAGACGCCGGCGCCGAAGGCCAAGACCACGTCCGACGACGCGACGCCCATGGCGAGCAAGATCGACCACCTGGTGGCGACCGGGAACGTCTATTTTGTGACGCCGACGCAGGTGATCAAAGGTGACAAGGCGGTCTGGACCAAGGCGGACGACACCATCGTCGTCACCGGCCAGGTGGTGGCGACCCAGGGCGAGAACGTCATGCGCGGCACACGATTGGTCTATCACCACTCCACCGGCCAGAGCACCATGGATTCCGACACCGGTCGCGTGCGCACCGTGATCTACCCGGACAAGAAATCGGGCGGATGAGCCAACTCAGCGATCGATTACCCGATGCCCGATGGAGACTCTAAGCGCGTGGTGATGGAACAGGCGTCGTCGCTGCAGACCGCCGACAAGCAAGGCTTGTTTGTCGACAAGATCGGCAAGTCCTTCCGCGACCGCGCGGTCGTGCGCAACGTGAGCCTGCGCCTCAACCGCGGCGAGGTGGCCGGCCTGCTCGGCCCCAACGGCGCGGGCAAGACAACCTGTTTCTACATGATCACCGGCCTGATCCAGGCCGACTACGGCCACATCTATCTCGATGGCGAGGACATCACCGCCCAGCCGATGTACCAGCGCGCGCGCCTGGGCGTGGGCTATCTGCCGCAGGAGGCCTCGATCTTCCGCGGCATGAGCGTCGACGAGAACGTCATGGCGGTGGTCGAGCTGCACGAGCGCAATCCGAAGAAGGCCCAGGACGAAGTCGACCGCCTGCTGGACGAACTGCGCATCTCGCACCTGAAGACCGCGCCGGCCGCGTCCCTGTCCGGCGGCGAGCGCCGCCGCTGTGAGATCGCCCGCGCGCTCGCGAGCGAACCGGCCTTTATGCTGCTGGACGAGCCCTTCGCCGGCATCGACCCCTTAGCCATCGCCGACATCCGCGACGTGATCGGCTATCTGCGCGACCGCGGCATCGGGATGCTGATCACCGACCACAACGTGCGCGAGACGCTGGACATCATCGACCGGGCCTCGATCATCCACTCGGGCGAGGTGCTGTTCGAGGGTTCGCCCCAGGAAATCCTGGCCGACCCGGAAGTCCGCCGGGTCTATCTGGGCGAGCGGTTCGTTTAGGCGAGAAGAAGAAAAGAAAATCGCAGAGATCGCGGAGAGAAGAAACCGCGGAGAGCGCAGAGAGGTCGCGACAGTGGCCGCTGAGGCGCTCCAATTAAAATAAAACTGCGCCAAAGGCGCGCAATAGTCCCTCAATCCGGGCCGCCAGACCCTAGCGCTGTCATCTCCGCGATCTCTGCGCTTTACTCTTTCTCTGCGATCTCTGCGGTTTTCTTCCGCCCGCCCTGCGGCAAGCGCGCCGGGGGCGTTGTTCGCCCTCTGTTAACGGTTGGACGCGATGCTCAAGCAAGAAGCGGGCCAATCGGAGGCGCGGGGTGGCGCTCACGGCAAGACTGGAAATGCGGCAGGGCCAGTCCCTGGTCGTCACGCCGCAATTGCAGCAGGCGATCAAGCTGCTCCAGCTGTCCAATCTCGAGCTCGAGGTGTTCGTGGAGGCCGAACTCGAGCGTAATCCCCTGCTCCAGCGCGACGAGACCGACCGCCAGCCCGACGCCGAGGAACCCGCCGCCCCGGCCGAGACCGACCGGCAGGAGCTCGAATTGACCGGCGACGACGCGGGCATGGCCGAAGCCTCGGTCGATGCGCGCACCGACGATCTCTACAACGACGCCTCGCCGGCCGATCAGGCGGCGGACCGGGCGGCCGAGAGCACCGCGTCCGAAGCGCCCACCACCGACTGGAGCCGCGCGGGCCAGGGGGGCTCGGTCGACCTCGACGGCGATGCGTTCGAACGCATCGGCCAGCGCGACAAGACGCTCTGCGAACACCTGGTCGAACAGGCGGGCATGGCGGGCTTTACCCCGGCCGAACACGCCATCGCGCTCGCGCTGATCGACGGGGTCGACGAGGGCGGCTATCTGCGCGCGCCCCTGGTCGAGATCGCCGAGCGCCTGGGCTGCGCCGAAGACGCGGTCGAGCGCGTGCTGGCCCACTGCCACGGTTTCGAGCCGACCGGCGTGTTCGCGCGCAGCGTGCCCGAGTGCCTGGCGTTGCAGCTGAAGGAGATGAACCGGTTCGACCCGGCCATGGCGGCGCTGGTGGAGAACCTCGACCTGCTCGCGCGACGCGACCTGTCCGGCCTGAAGAAGGTCTGCGGCGTCGACGACGACGACCTGAAGGACATGATCAGCGAGCTGAAGGCGCTGACCCCGCGTCCCGGCGCCGCGTTCGGATCGGAGGCGGTGCAGACCGTCGTGCCCGACGTGTTCGTGCGCGAGGACCCCGCCGGCGGCTGGCGCGTCGAACTGAACGGCGATACCCTGCCCAAGCTGCTGATCGACCAGCGTTACCACGCCAAGGTCGCCAGCGCCGCGCGCTCGGACCAGGAAAAGACCTTCGTCACCGAATGTCTGTCATCCGCGAGCTGGTTGGTGAAGAGCCTGGACCAGCGCGCCAAGACCATCCTTAAGGTCTCATCGGAGATCGTGCGCCAGCAGGACGGTTTCCTCGCTTTCGGCGTCGAGCATTTGCGGCCGTTGAACCTGAAGACCGTGGCCGACGCCATCGGCATGCACGAATCCACCGTCAGCCGCGTCACTTCGAACAAATATGTGGCGACGCCGCGCGGCGTGTTCGAACTGAAGTTCTTCTTTACGTCCGCCATCGCGTCCAGCGACGGCGGCGTGGCGCATTCCGCCGAATCCGTGCGGCACAAGATCAAACAGCTGGTGGAAGCCGAACGCGCGGAAACCGACGTGCACTCGGATGATCGGATCGTCGAGATCCTGAAAGAAGCCGGCGTCGATATCGCGCGCCGCACGGTGGCGAAATACCGCGAAGCCATGCGCATCCCGTCGTCCCTGGAACGCAAGCGGCTGCTGAAGCAGGCGTGTTAAGAGAGACCACGGACACACACGGACTGGACAACGTCCCGCGCGTCGCTGGCGAAGATTTAGTTGCCCACGAAAAGCACGAAAAGGCGTTCTACCCCTGCGCCGCAGGCGCGCATTCGTTTGAAAGGCGCTTCGCGCCGAAGGTCACCCTCCACGCGTTCGTGCTTTTCGTGTTTTTCGTGGGCAGACTTTCTTCCTTCCTCACCTCACCCGAAGATCGGCGGCAGGAACAGGAAGAAACCGTTTGCGGTCAGGATCGCGCCGAGGGCGCCTAGCACGATCGACGCAATGAGCAGTTTGCGCGAGGTGATCAAGATCGACACCGAAGCCAGCACCAGGCCCAGCTGATAGAACATCTCGGCGTAGTCGAAGCTCTTGTTCTTGTGCTCGTAGCGCTCGCGCTTTTCCTGCAGCTCGCTCGCCTCGGCTTTCAACTGCACCTTGCCGCCGGCGCCCACGCCCTTGGCGGTGGGATCGCTCTCGTAGTGCTGGACCGAGTCCTGCAGCTTCTTAAGCCGCTTTTGCGAATCGGCCAGGCGGTCGCCGGTCAGGCCGGCGTATTTGATGTCGGCGGCCAGCTGGTCGGCGGCGATCTTGTAGTCGGCCTGGCGGATGTCCTTGGCCTGGTAGTGCGCCCAGGCGTCGGAGGTCTCGATGTTCTTGGCGATCATCTCGTCCTTGGCGTCCTCGCCGCCCAGGCCCCGGATAGCCATGCAGGCGGCCAGGATCGCGATCCAGACCGCGGCCCCGCTGCGGAACTTATCCTTTGCGTGCTCCTTGACCTCGCGCTTGGCGGACTTCTCGCGTTCCTCCTCGAGGTCTGAAATCATTTCCGACGGTTCGTCCGGCTCCATGGGGGGCCCCTTCAAGGTCTTGTGATCGAGGATTTGTAAGCGTCGCCGGGGAGAGCGCAAGCGGAACAAGCGAGGGCGCTTGACACCCTTTTGGCCGGGGCGCGTTGTAGACCCATGCAGGTCAGGGTCAGCGGCAAGCATGTCGACGTCGGAGACGCGTTACGCTCTCGCATCGTCGAAGAACTCACCCAGCACATCGGCAGGTTTTTCGAGCGCGACGGCGGGTCCGCTGAGGTGGTGCTCGCCAAGGAAGGCCACCTGTTCAAGGTGGACTGCCTGGTCACCCTGGCTTCGGGCCAGCAGGTGGTGGGGCACGCCTTCGCCGCCGACGCCCACGGCGCCTTCTCCGCCGTGCTGGAGAAGATCGAAAAGCGGGTCCGCCGGTACAAGCGCAAGCTGAAGAACCACCGGCCGGCCATGAAGCCGGCCGAGTTTGAAACGGCGGCGCTGACGATTCTTCGCGCGTCGGACGAAGACGAGGACGACGAGGCTCCGGAGTCCGACGGTTATCAGGACTCTTCGTCGCATCCGGACGAGCCGCCGGCGGCCATGGTGGTGGCGGAAACCGAGCAGGAACTGAGGACCATGACGGTCGGCATGGCGGTGCTCGAACTGGATCTCACTAACTATCCCGTGATCTTGTTCAGAAACGCCGCGCACGGCGGCCTGTCCGTGGTATATCGCCGGCCCGATGGGAACATCGGTTGGATCGACCCGGAACGGGCGGCCCCGGAAAGTCACCACCGATCGGTGGCTTGACCACTGACAGAGCAAGGGTTCCAGGCGTCCTTCCCCATGCGGAATTTGTTTAGGATCGAAGTCTAGATGGACATCGGTGAGTTGTTGGACCGCGCCTCGATTGCGGTGCGCGTGAGTGCGTCATCAAAGCGTCAAGCTCTGGCGACTGCCGCGGAAATCGCCGGGCGCCGGCTGAAGCTGAAGCCGCAGGCGATTCTCGACGCCCTGATGGAGCGCGAGGCGCAAGGATCGACCGGCGTAGGTCAGGGCGTGGCCGTACCGCACGCGCGGCTGGAAGGCCTCGACCGCATGCGCGCAGTGTTCCTCAGGCTGGAGCAGCCGATCGCGTTCGACGCGGTGGACGACCGCGCGGTCGACCTGGTCTGCGTGCTGCTGGCGCCCAAGACCGCTGGCGTCGAGCACCTACGCGCGCTCGCGCGCATCTCGCGCGCCCTGCGCCGGAGCGATCTGCGCGAACAGCTTCGCCAAGCGCGCTCGGCAGACGCGGTCTATGCCCTGCTCGCCGGCGACACGCGCTCGAACGCGGCCTGATCACAGCCGCGCTCGCGTCGTTTCGATTTTTAGTTGATTAGTTAAGCGTTTCGGTCAGTGGACCGAGACGGGCACGAGTTCGTGCGCCACCGCGGCGGCGACGGCGGATTCCTTGTCCAGCAACACCGCCAGGCGCGCACCGTCGGCGCTGTGCACGGCGTAGAGCATCTGCCCCGGGTCGATGGAGAAACCTTCCACCGCGTCCACCTGGGCGTTGGCCAGCACTTCCTTCGCCTTCACCTGACGGACGTAGACCAGATCCGGAGCGCCCAGCGCCTGGAAGGCCTCGTTGGTGAGTTGCGGTGTCATGACGACCACCTCCTTACATAACTCAACGCCCAATCGCGGACGGCGGTTCATCCGCCCGTCCGTATGGGCACTTGCCTGATCGTCGAAACCGGCTCCGGCCGCGACACGTCCACGTGCAGCAATCCGTGGTCGAGGGTGGCGCTTTCGACCTCCAGGCCCGGCGCGAGCACGAAGATGCGGACAAACCCGCGCGCGGCGATGCCACGGTGAAGGTAGGCCCGGTCCTCGCCGTCGCGCTTGCCCTGGATGACGAGCTGGCGATCCTCGACCGTCACCGACAACTGCTCCGGGGTGAACCCCGCCACGGCCAGGCTTATGCGGACCCGGTCCGGGTCCAAAGCCTCGACGTTGTAGGGCGGATAGCTCTCGGCGGCGGCCTTGACGGCCCGTTCGATCAGGGCCCGGGTGGGCTCGAAACCGAGCAGGAGCGGGCTGTCGAACGTCACGGTGGTGGTCACGGCGGAAGTCCTTCGATCAAGCGACTCCGAAGCGTTCGGCCGGCCGGCCCGCCCTTGCGAGGCGCGGAGCGGCGAGGCTTCAGGTCCTATTTGAGTACGGACCGGAGGCGTTTCAAGCGGGCAAGACCAAGCCTCATGAGGCGCTCCCGGCAAAAAAGGAGGTAGGGTGGGGGCCTGGGAGGTCGGATCATGCCATCAGAGCGTTTGGCCCCGGGGCTTCTTTCCGTCGCCGTCTGGACCCTGGTCTTACTGCTGGGGCCGGCCGGCGCGCGCGCGCAGGGATTCCAACCTTACAACTCGTCCCTCAGCCCGCCCCACAACCCGTCCATGGACAAGGTCGATCAGCTGTTGGCGCGCGCAAAGACCCAGTTCGCGCATCAGGATTACGACAAGGCCATCGCCTTCGACGAACAGGCGCTCGCGATTTCCGAAAAGGACCTGGGTCAAGGGCCGTACACCGCGGTCGTGCTCACCGACCTCGGCTTGGCCTACGCGTCGACGGGTCGCTACGATGACGCGGAGAAGACCTATCTCCACGCGCTCGCCATCCGCGACAAAGGCAAGGACAAGGACAGCGTGGAAAACATCACGCTGCTGAACAACATCGGCCTGCTCTATTCCAACACCGATCGCGCGGCGCAGGCAGCACCCTATCTTCAGCGCGCCTTCGACATATGTGAAAAACACCTCCGGCGCAGCGATCCGAGATCGAAGACCACGCGCGAGCACCTGGCGGACGTCTATCGAAAGCTCGGGCGCAACGCGGATGCCGACGCCTTGGCGCAGGATTCGAAGTAACGGCCGGTGCTAAGCGATGGCGCGCGACGGCGTAGGCGCGAACACGCCTTTCAGTTCGGCCTTGAGCGCTTCGATGGCCTTGAGATCTGTGACCTTCTCGCCGCCTTCCGTGAGAACGTAGAAGGCGTCCACCGCGCGCAGGCCGTAGTTTTCGATGTGGGCGGACTGCACCGAAA
This sequence comes from uncultured Pseudomonadota bacterium, assembly GCA_963838235.1. GTDB lineage: Bacteria > Pseudomonadota > Alphaproteobacteria > Caulobacterales > Caulobacteraceae > JAFECT01. Next base: position 812,325 of record CAWIQJ010000006.1, on the reverse strand, counting down.
GCCCCGCCGCAGCGAGTCGGCGCGCCAGGGACGCCAGAAGGCCCGGCCGGTCGCGGCCCGACACCTCCACGATGGTCGCCGCGTCGGTGGCGTCGTTATCGACCACCACCGTAGGCGTGAGGTCGGTCGCCGCCTGGGTGCGCCAGGGCTTCTCCGGTTCGGGGCGCGGGCGCGGCGCGCCTTCGGTGACGGCGGCCTCGATCTCGCGGCGCAGGCGGCCGAGCTCGGCCGGATGGTGACGGCCCCAGGGCGCGCCGGTGGCGTCGTGCAGGTAGAAGACGTCGAGCGCCAGGCCGCGCTGGGAGGTGAACAGCCGCGCGCCGACCACCTGGGCGCCCAGGCTCGACAGACGGTCGGCGATGTCGGCGAACAGGCCGGGCCGGTCCTTCGCGGCCACGGTCAGTTCGAGCGCGTTGCGGTCTTCGTGGAAGTGCGCGAGCGCCGCGGCGCCGGTCTTCTCCGCGTCGCGCGCGAGGTGCGCATGCGCCTGCTGTTCGCCGAAGGGCGTGGTGGCGAAATAGGAATCCTCCATCGCCTCGGCGAAGGCTGTGGCTTTCGGGTCGGCGCGCACCAGGGCTTCGCGCCCGGCGGCGGCTTCGGCCTCGACGCGCTTGCGAAAGGCGGTGGCGGGGTCGGCGCCGCGGCCGCCGCGCAGGGCCGCTTCGGTGGCGGCATAGAGTTCGCGCAGCAACTGGCCCTTCCAGCCGTTCCACACGCCCGGCCCCACCGCGCGAATGTCGGCGGTGGTCAGCACCAGCAGCAGGCGCAGGCGTTCGGGCGTCTCCACAATGCGCGCAAAGGCCGCCACCGTGTCGGGATCGGAGACGTCGCGCTTTTGCGCATAGTCGCTCATCACCAGGTGATGACGCACCAGCCAAGCGGTCAGTTCCGCCTTCGGATGCGACAGGCCCAGCCGCTCGCAGGCGCGCCGCGCGGCGATGGAGCCGTCGTCCTCCTGACCGCGCGTGCCGCCCTTGCCGGTGTCGTGCATCAGCATGGCGAGGTAGAGCGCCTCCTTGTCGGCGATGACCGGCATGATCGAGGTGGAGAGCGGATGGTCTTCGCCAAGACGGCCGTTGTCGATGTCGCCGATGATGCCGACGGCGCGCAGGGTGTGCTCGTCCACCGTATAGGCGTGATACCGATTGAGTTGCGTCTGGCCGACGATACGCGCGAACTCCGGCAAAAACCGGCCGAGCAGGCCCGCGTCGTTCATCAGTTGCAGAGTGCGGCCGGGCCGGGAGCCACGGGCCAGGATGTCGAGAAAGATCGCGGCCACCTTCGGATCGCGCCGGAACTTGGGCGTAACCAGATTGAGCGAGCGCGACACCGCGGTGAAGGCGTCAGGGTGCAGGTCCAGGTCATTGCGGTCCGCCGTGCGAAACATGCGCAGCAGCGCGGACGGATCATGTTCGAACACCTGGGCGTCGGCGATGGTGAGGCGGCCGTCCTCTTCCAGGAACGCCGGATCGTCGAGCTTGCGCCGCTTGGGTTTGGCGGACGGTAGCAGGCGTGACAGGCCGCGCGCGGTCTTGGTCCGGTCCTGTTCGAGCTTGGAGCAGAAGGCCCGCGTCAGCGCGCCCACGTCTTTGGCGACCAGGAAATAGCGCCGCATGAACCGCTCGACCGCGCTTTCGTCGGCGCGGCCGCGCCAGCCCATGCGCCGCGCGATCTCGGGCTGCAGCTCGAAGGACAGGCGCTCCTCCGCGCGGCCGGCGACGAAGTGCATGTGCATGCGCACTGCCCAGAGGAAGTTGAACGCCTGGGACACGGTGCGGCGGTCCTTGGCGGTCAAAAGGCCATCCAGCGCTTTGTCGCCGCGCCGCGTGGTCGGGTCGAGATAGCAGGCGATCCAGTAGAGGGTGTGCAGATCGCGCAGGCCACCCTTGCCGTCCTTCACATTGGGTTCGACCAGATAGCGCGAGGCCGCCGATCTTGGCGTGACGCCGGTCACGTTCGTCCAGTTTCGCCGCCACGAACTCGCGCGCCGTCCCGCGCACCACCTCGCGGGCGAACCGCTTGCGCAATTCGTTGAACAGCTTTTCGTCGCCCGCGAGAAAGCGCGCCTCGAGCACGGCGGTGCGGATGGTCATGTCCGCGCGCGCCAGCTTGATCGTGTCGGCCACGGTGCGCGAGGCGTTGCCGACCTTGAAGCCGAGATCCCACAGGGCGTAGAGCATGAACTCGGTCAGGCTCTCGCCCGCGGCCGTCTCCTTCCAGGGCCGCAGGAATAGCAGATCCAGGTCCGAGTGCGGCGCGAGCACCGCACGGCCATAACCGCCGACCGCCACCAGGGCCATGCGCTCGCCGGCGGTCGGGTTGGCGCTGCGCAGGACGTAACGCCAGGCGAAGCCCCAGAGCGCGATCACCACCGCGTCGGTCGCGGTCGACAGGTCCTGGGCCACGCGCACGCCCACTTCGGCGCCGCCGGCGAGCAGCCGCGTCTCGGCCACCGCGCGATGTTTGGCGAGGAACAGGGTCAGGACTTCAATGGCCTGGGCGCGCCGCGCCGCATCGTCGCCGCCGGTTTCGGCAATCGCTTCCAGCCGCGTGCTCAGCGCCGCCGCATCGGTGGGCGGCCCGAGGACGCGTTCGGCGTCGGGATTGGGCCGGGCGGCCAGGCGTGGGGTCTTGGTCACCTACCGAAGATAGCGCGTCTCGAGGCGTTTCAGGCCGTCCATATCCTGGAGCTCGAAAATCTCCGACACCGGCGCGATCATGCCCTCGGCCGCCTGGGCCGTGCCCGCGCCGCGGATCGCCCCGAAGGCGTCGCGCATGGCCTTAACCGACGCCCGGATCGCGTGGTTGGCGTAGATCAGCACCCCGACCTTGCCGCGCCGCTTCGCATCGTCCCGGCTGAAGTCGGGGAAGGCGGTGGGCACCACCACCAGCGGGACCCTGCCGGGCCACGCTTCGATGAAGGCGTCGATCTCCACGCGGGTCGGGCCCTTGGAATGGACGAGCAGGGCTTCGGCGCCCGCCTCCGCGTAAGCCTGACCGCGCTTCAGCGCCTCTTTCAGATCGGCGCCGGCGACCAGGGCTTCGGTGCGCGCCATCACCATCATGCCGCTGTCGCCGCGCGCCTGTAGCGCCGCTTCGAGCTTGCCCTGGTATTCCTCGATGCGCACCAACTCCTGGCGGCCACCGGGGATCAGGCTGGTCATCTTGGGAAAGGTCTTGTCCTCGATGATGATCGCCGCGGTTCCGGCGCGCGCATAGGCCTCGCTCGCGTGCGCGGCGTTCACCGCATTGCCGAAGCCGGTGTCGAGGTCGGCGATGACGAGGCCGCCGGTGCGCTCGACCATGCGCCGCGTGACGTCCAGGTGCTCGCTCATGCTGACCAGCCCTGCGTCGGGCAGACCGTAGAGCGCGCTGAGCTCGAAGCCGCTGGCCCAGATCGCCTCGAATCCCGCCTCCACCGCGAGCAAGGCCGACAGCGGACTGTGGCAGCCCATGGCTTCGACCGGCGCGGCGGTTTCGATGAGCGCGCGCAGACGGGCGCCGGGGCTTGCACTCACTTCAGCAGTCCCTTCAGGCGATAGAGTTCCTCCAGCGCCTCGCGCGGCGAGAGGTCGTCAGGGTCGACGACGTTCAAAGCGCGCTCAGCTGCGGACGGTTCGGACACCGAGGCCTGGGGGATGAAGGCCGCGAACAACGGCAGGTCGTCGAGTTTTGCGTGGGCGCGTTCTTCGGCTTCCAATCGTTGCAACACTTCGCGCGCGCGAGCCACCACCGGGGCGGGAACGCCCGCGAGCTTGGCCACCTGCACGCCGTAGGAACGGTCGGCGGCGCCCGGCCCAGCTTCGTGCAGGAACACGAGCTCGCCGTTCCACTCCTTGGCCCTCATCGAGAGGTTGGAGACGTGGGCGAGCCGGTCCTCCAGCGTGGCCAGCTCGTGATAGTGGGTGGCGAAGAGGGCGCGGCAGCGGTTGACGTCGTGCAGCGCCTCGGCGCAGGCCCAGGCGATGGCGAGGCCGTCGTAGGTCGCGGTGCCGCGGCCGATCTCGTCGAGGATCACCAGCGAGCGGTCGGCGTCGCCTGCGTCAGGATGGCGGCGGTCTCCACCATCTCGGCCATGAAGGTCGAGCGGCCGCGCGCGAGATCGTCGCCCGCGCCGACGCGGCTGAACAGGCGGTCGACCACGCCCAGGCGCAGCGCTTGGCCGGCACGAAGGAGCCGGCCTGGGCCAGGACCGCCAGCAGGGCGTTCTGGCGCAGGAAGGTCGACTTGCCGGCCATGTTCGGGCCCGGTGACGATGGCGAGCCGCGCGGCGGTCTCGCCCGATCCGTCGAGCCTGCAGTCGTTGGGGGTGAACGGCTCGCCTTCGCGCTTCACCGCGGCCTCGACCACCGGATGGCGCGCCGCCTCGGCGTCGAAGCGGCGCGAGCGGTCGATTTCGGGCCGCACCGCGCCGGTCTCCTCCGCCCATTCCGCCAGCGCCGCGGCGACGTCGAGCCGGGCCAGCGCCTCGGCGGCGGCCTGGATCGGGGCGGCGAGGTCGCGGGCGCGTTCGCCGGCCAGGCCTCGAAGGTCTCGATCTCCATGGCCAGCGCCCGTTCGGCCGCCTGGGCGATCTTGGCGTCGAGGTCGGCCAGTTCGACGGTGGTGAAGCGCACCTGGTTGGCCAGGGTCTGGCGATGGATGAAGGTAGCGCTGAGCGGCGGCTTCAACAGCGGCTCGGCCTGTTGCGCCGCAGGTCTCGAGGAAATAGCCCAGCACGGCGTTGTGGCGGACCTTCAGGGGCGCGCCCGCTAGCGTTTGCACGTCGCGCTTCGAGCGCGGCGACCACGCGGCGGCTGTCGTCGCGCAGGGCGCGGGCCTCGTCGAGCTCGGGCCGGACGCCTGCCGCGACGAAGCCGCCGTCGCGGGCCAGCGGCGGCAGGTCGTCGCCGAGGCCGCGTTCCAGCTCGGCCAGGAGTTCGGCGAGCCGCGGCGAAGGCGACAAGGCTTGCGACGCGCAGTCGCGATCTCGGCGGGCGCGGGGTCGAGCGGCTCCGCCTGGAACCTTCGCCATCAGGGCGCGAGGCCTCGCCGTTGCAGACCCTGCGCGCAGGGCGCCCAGATCGCGCGGACCGCCGCGGCCCAGCGCCAGGCGCGACAGCGCGCGCGCCATGTCGCCGGCGCCCTTCAGACGCTCGCGCGTGCGCTGGCGCAGACGCGCCGGTCCTCGACGCAGCCAGTCGACCGCGTCGAGCCGCGCGTTCGATCGCTGTCGGGATCGAGCAGCGGGCGGCCCAGACGCGCCGCCAGCAGGCGCGCGCCGCCGGCGCTCACCGTGCGATCGACGGCGGCCGAGCAGCGACCCTTCGCGCGCGCCCGATCTGCGCACGCTCGATCTCGAGGCTCGCGCGCGTGGCCGGATCGATGGCCATGACGTCGGCCTCGCCGCCGCGCCGCGGCGCGCTTCAGCGCCGGCGCCGTGCCGGCCTGGGTGGTCTCCAGATGGGCGGCGATCAGGCCGAGCGCGGAGACCTCCGCGCCGGCGCAGAGTCGCCGAAGCCGTCCAGCGTGCTCGACGCCGTAGAGCCGCTTCAGCCGCGCCTCCGCCGCCGCGGGTTCGGCCAGCGCCTGCGGCCATCGGCTGCAACGCGCCGCCCGCGGCCTTCAGCGCCTGCGATCAACGATCTCGTCGGCGAACAGGCGGTCGGGAACCAGGATCTCCGACGGCGCGCAGCGCGCGCCAGCGCCGCGGCCAGGCCCTCGCGGTCGAGCAGCAGAGCATTCCACCTCGCCGGTGGAGAGCTCGACGCTGGCCAGCGGCCGCCTGGCCCTGCGCGCACCGCCACCGCGGCCAGGCGGTTCGCGCCGCGCGCGTCGAGCAGGCCGTCCTCGGTCAGGGTGCCGGGCGTCACCACCCGCACCACGTCGCGGTGCACCACCGCCTTGGCGCCGCGCTTGCGCGCCTCGGCGGGGTCTTCCATCTGCTCGCAGACGGCGACCTTGAAGCCCGGCGCGGATCAGCTTGGCGAGATAGGCCTCGGCGGCATGCACCGGCACGCCGGCCATGGGGATCGGCGCCGCCGGCGTGTTTGCCGCGCTTGGTCAGGGTGATGCCGAGCGCCTGGCGACGCCTTCACCGCGTCCTCGAAGAACAGCTCGTAGAAGTCGCCCATGCGGAAGAACACCAGGGCGTCCGGCTGGCGCGCCTTGGCCTCGAAGAACTGCGCCATCACCGGCGAGGCGTCGGCGGGCAGGTCCGGGGCTGAGGGGATGGGCGCGTTCACGCCCGAACGCTAGCGGAGGCGGCCGAGTCCGGAAAGTCCGGGGGCCGGTTGTCCACAGGGGCCGGACCTCCCGGGAGCGGTTCCAGCCTGCCCCGGGATTGTTCCTGGACCCGCGGGCGCCTTTCCTCGACAAGTCCTGTTGAGACCTTGAGGGGCGGCGGGCTAGGTTGCCGCGGAATTTGCAACGGCGCGGAGCCCATGGCCGACACCAGACAATCCGTCAGCGACGAAGAAGCGCTGGACTTCCATCGGTATCCTCAGCCGGGGAAAATCGGCCTCGCCCCCACCAAGCCCATGGCGACCCAGAGGGACCTGTCGCTGGCCTATTCGCCCGGCGTGGCCGCGCCGGTGCGCGCCATCGCCGCCGATCCGGACAGCGTCTACGACTTCACCTCCAAGGGAAACATGGTGGGGGTGATCACCAACGGCACCGCCATCCTGGGCCTGGGCAATCTCGGCGCCCTGGCCTCCAAGCCGGTGATGGAAGGCAAGGCCGTCCTGTTCAAGCGGTTCGCCGACATCGACGCCTTCGACGTGGAAGTCGTGACCCAGGACCCCGACGAATTCATCACCGTGGTGAAGAACATCGGCGCCACCTTCGGCGGGATCAATCTGGAGGACATCAAGTCACCGGAGTGTTTCGTTATCGAGACGGCCCTGCAGGAGCTGCTCGACATTCCGGTGTTCCACGACGACCAGCACGGCACGGCGATCATCTCCGCCGCCGGACTGATCAACGCCTGCGAAATCACTGGGCGCAAGCTGGAGGACGTCAAGCTCGTACTCGAGCGGCGCGGGCGCCGCGGGGCTGTCGTCGCTGGGCCTGATGAAGTCCATGGGCGTGCGGGCGGAGAACACCGTGATGGTGGACCGGGACGGCGTGGTTTACCGCGGCCGGGCCAACGTCGACCAATGGAAGGCCGCGCACGCCACCGACACCCCGCACCGCACGCTGGCCGAGGCCATGGTCGGCGCCGACGTGTTCATCGGCCTCTCGGCCCAGGGCGTGCTGACCAAGGAAATGGTGGCGTCGATGGCGCCGCGGCCGATCATCTTCGCCATGGCCAACCCCGACCCGGAGATCACGCCCGAGGAAGTGGCCGAGGTGCGCTCGGATGCGATCATGGCCACCGGCCGGTCGGACTATCCGAACCAGATCAACAATGTGCTGGGCTTCCCGTACATCTTCCGCGGCGCGCTGGACGTGCGCGCCCGCCAGGTGAACCACGAGATGAAGATCGCCGCCGCCCGGGCGCTGGCGGAACTGGCGCGCGAAGACGTGCCCGACGAAGTCGCCGCCGCCTACCAGGGCCGCCAGCTGAAGTTCGGTCCCGAGTATATCATCCCCACGCCGTTCGATCCGCGGCTGATCTGGTACATCCCGCCGTTCGTCGCCGAAGCCGCCATGCGCACGGGCGTCGCGCGCAAGACGATCGACGACATGGACGGCTATCGCGCGTGCCTGCGGCAACGGCTCGATCCGTCGGCGGCGCTGATGGAGAAGATCACCTCGGCCGTGCACGCCCAGCCGAACCGGCGCGTGGTGTTCGCCGAGGGTGAGGAGCCGTCGGTGATCCGCGCGGCCTACGCCTTCCGCACCCAGGACCTGGGCACGCCGATCCTGGTGGGCCGCGAGGAGCTGATTCGCAAGAACTGCGAAGGCGCGGGGCTGAGGTTCGAAGATCTCGGCGTGGAGATCATCAATGCGCGCCTGTCGCACCGCAACGCCGAATACGTGGACCTGGTCTATCGCCGCCAGCAACGTCACGGCTATCTCCGAAGAGACGTGCAACGCCTGATCAACCTGGATCGCAACACCTTCTCCGCCGCCATGGTGGCCTGCGGCCACGCCGACGCCATGGTGACCGGGGTGACCCGCACCTTCGACCAGGCGCTGGGCGACGTGCGCCGCGTGCTCGATCCGGTGGGCCGCATCATCGGCATGGCGGTGGTGCTGGCCAAGGGCCGCACCCTGTTCATCGCCGACACCTCGATCACCGAAGTGCCCGAAGCCCACGACCTGGCGGAGATCGCGATCCAGGCGGCGCATGCGGTGAGAAAGCTGGGCTTCACCCCGCGCGTGGCCTTCCTGTCCTATTCGACCTTCGGCAACCCGCCGGGCGCCCGCGGCCAGCGTGTGCATGAGGCGGTGAGTGAAATGGACAGCCGCTCGGATGTGGACTTCGAGTACGAGGGCGAGATGCCGCCGGACGTGGCGCTCGATCCCGACGTCTGGGCCAACTATCCGTTCCAGCGCCTGAGCGGACCGGCCAACGTCCTGATCATGCCCGCCATCCACTCCGCCTCGATCTCGACCCGCCTGGTGCAGGCGGTGGGCGGCGCCACGGTGATCGGCCCGCTGCTGCTGGGCCTGGAACGTTCGGTACAGATCGCGCCGCTGGGCGCGTCGGTCTCGCAGATCCTCACCGCGGGCGTGTTCGCCGCCTACGAGGAAGGCGCGCTGCTGACGGACGGTTGATGTTGGCGCCGCACGGCGAGCAGCCAGAAGCACAACAAGATGGCCGGTATTCCAGTCATGCCTGCGCCGATGAAGAACAGGGAGTAGGCTTCCATCAGCGAATGACCACTGTGCTGGATGCTTTCCACGATCCAGCCCGAGAAGCCTTTAAACACCTTGCCGGGGAGCGCAAAAACTGATGTCAGGAACGCGTACTGCGTCGCCGTATAGCCTGGGCGTGTCAGGCTCGACATGTAGGTGACGAGCGCGACGCCGGCCATCGCGATACCGATGTTGTCAAAGCCCATTACGATCCCGAACCACAGGGTGTCATGATGCACCGCCAGGATCGCGAAAGACGCCTCCGCGAGGGCTTGTAAAATCCCGCCGACGATCAACGCCCAGATATAGCCGAAGCGTAATGCCACGACCCCGCCAGCCGCGATTCCGACAAACGAAGATACCAGGCCAACCGAAGTGCGAACCGCAGCAATCATATCCTTATCGAGGTGCAGATCGCTGTAGAACGGCGTGATCATCGGGCCGACGGCGTACTCGGGCAGCCGATAGAGCGCGATCAGCACCAGCATCAGGATCGATGTCAGGCCATAGTCCTTGAAGAAGGCAACGAACGGCCCGGCGTAGCCGTCGGCGAACCCGGAAGGTGTCCAGAGCGGCTGCTGCGTGGCAGACGCCCGATCCGCTTTCATGGGTTCGCTGACCTTAAAGGTCGCAAATATTCCCACACCCATCAGGGCTGCCATCGCGATATAGGAGATGGGCCAGCCGAAATGTTTCGCCAGCGAGAGAATTGCGGCATCGCTAATTAAGACGGCGACGCGATAGCCGATCTGAAAGACGGCGGTGAACATACCCAGCTCGTTCGTATCGGTCGCCCATTCGATTCGGAATGCGTCGATGACAATGTCCTGGCTGGCGGCGGCGAAAGCGACGAAGAGCGCGGCTATCCCGATTGTCGTGAGGCCAGACTTCGGACCGGTGAGCGCCATGGCAATGAGGCCGACGCCGACCGCGATTTGCGTCAACAACATCCACCCGCGCCGAAGACCCAATCGCCCTAGCAGCGGTAACTTCACTCGGTCGATGATCGGCGACCAGAAAAATTTGAGCGAATAGGCGAGCCCGACCCATGAGATGAAGCCGATCGCCTTGAGCGACGTTCCTTCGTCGCGAAGCCAGAACCCCAGTGTCGCAGCAGTCAGGAAGAACGGGAGGCCCGACGAAAACCCCTGCGCGAAGATCAGCGCCACACGCGGACGACCCAATGCTCGAACCGCCTCGCCAAAGGTCGGGTTGGGTGTAGCAGCGGTTGCGGTCATGCCGTCGGCGCCCTCGCGGGCCGCCCGTCGCGGCCCAAATCAGGAGGCCAGCTTTACCCGGCTGTCGCGGTTCGTCCAGCGGGCCAGCGCGGTCTTCAGCGCCGCAGCGTCGACGGGCTTGGTCAGGAAGGCGTTCATGCCAGCTTCGAGGCAGATCCTGCGGTCCTCCTCGAAGGCGTTGGCGGTGAGCGCGATCACCGGGGTTTCGTCGCCCGACGCGCGCATCTTGCGGGTGGCCGCGATGCCGTCCATGCCGGGCATGCGCATGTCCATCAGCACCATGTCGTAGCGGCTGCGCGCCAGGGCCTGCAGCGCCTCTTCGCCGGTGCCGGCGAGTTCGACGGTGCAGCCTTCGCGCTTGAGCAGCGCCTGAACCAGGAGCGCATTCACCGGATTGTCCTCGGCGATCAGCACCCGCACGCCCGCGACGGTCGCCGGCGCCACGCGTTCGTCCTCGGGACCCTGGGGCGCGCGCAGGGAAGCGGTAGAGGTGTTCAGGGCGGCCAGTACGCGGGCGGACACCGAGATGCGGCGCAGCGGCTTGATCAGATAGCCGTTCCAGCCGGCGCCGCGGTAGCGCTCGATCAGTTCGCGTTCTTCCGCCTTGAGCAGGATCAAGGCCTTGCGCTGTTTCGGCCGCGTGGCCAGCGAACCCTGGGGCGCCAGCGCATGATCGACCAGCACCACGCCGTTGTCTTCCGTCGCCTCGACCACCACGTCGACCGCGTCGCCCAGGATCGCCGCCGCGCCGGAGGCCAGAAGCTGGCCCGCGGCGGCTTCGCGCACGAACTCCGACGGCGAGGCGACGCCGACGCGCAGCGTCGCCAGCGCCTTTTCGCGCGGCGCGCTCTCGATCACCGGGAACGCCGCCTCGAACCAAAAGGTCGCGCCTTCGCCGGGGTTGCTGTCGAGGCCGACGACGCCCTCCATGGCTTCGACCAGGCGCTTGACCACCGCCAGGCCCAGGCCCGCGCCGCCGTACTTCACCGCATGCTGCGGGTCGGCATGGCCGAACTCTTCGAACACCCGCTCGTGCGCCTGGGGCGGCACGCCGGGGCCGGTGTCGCTGACCGCGAAGTGCAGGGTCGCACAATCCTTCTTCACCTCGGCGCAGCTCACCGCGATCAGCACGCCGCCGGCTTCGGTGAACTTCACCGCATTGCCGGCGAGGTTGAACAGGATCTGGCGCAGGCGGCCGTCGTCGGCCAGCACGTCGGGCACGTCCTCGTCCACGGTCCAGGCGATGTCGAGACCCTTCTCGTGCGCCTTGGGGCTGAGCAGTTCGGTCACGCCCTGAACCAGATGTTCGACCGACAGGGGCGAAGCCTCGAGCTCGACCTTGCCGGCCTCGATGCGGGCGAAGTCGAGCAGGTCGTTGACCAGCCACAGCAGATGTTCGGCGGAATCGCGGGCGGCGCCGAGGTAGGCGCGCTGGGCGCCGTCGAGCCGGGTGCGGGCGAGCAGGCCGAGCATCCCGATCACGCCGTTCAGCGGCGTGCGGATCTCATGGCTCATCAAGCGCAAGAACTCTTCCCGCGCCTTCAGCCGCTCGGCGGCGTCGACAGACATACGCGGCTCCCCCGCAAACAGGTGGTCTGCAAGGTGCCCCGGCAAAAGTTAACGGGTGTTCAAAACCTGGGGCGAGCGGGGCGTTATTAAGCCGCTTTCGGACGATCTGCGGCAAAGCTTGCTCTAGGCGCCCTCTCCGGCGGCGATCGCGAGCTTTGGTCGTGGGGGCTTGAGCACCTCGCCGAAGTCGCGCGGGTGAACGAACTCGATGCGGAACCAGGGGTGGGTGCGCCCGTCGAAGGTCTGCTTCAGCCAGTCGGCGACCCGGCGCACCCGCGCCGACTGCTCGGCCTCGCGGCGCACGTACATCCACAGGGTGACCGAGGCGATCACGCCCACGTCCAGCATCTCGAGGTCCGGCTCGAGGGAGAGCACCGCCGTCGGCAGGGGGCCGATGCCGGAGCCGCCCTTGATCAGTTCGACCATGGCGAGGCTGGAATTGGTGACCACCTGTTTGCGCACGATCTGCTGCAGGGCCGGGGTAGTGACCGGCAGGCTCTCGGCCTGTTTGTTCTGGGCTGAGTGGTGGATATAGCGGTGGGCCGCGGCCTCCTGCACGGAGGCCGGCCGGCCGTAGAGATCGAGATAGGCGCGCGCGCCGAACAGGCGGTAGTGCAGTTGCGCCAGGCGCGTGGCGGTGAAGTCCGCGGTGGACGTCTCATCGTACTGCAGCGAGATGTCGATCGCGCTCGGGATCTTGTCTGCCGGCCACAGGCCGCAGTCGAGGGCGACGGTGATCTTCGGCCACGCGTGGAAGAAGTCCGCGAAGGCCGGGCCCAGGATGTAGCCCGCCATGCCGTCGGGCGCGGCGATGCCGACCAGGCCTTCCTCGCGCTTGTCGGCGTTGGCGATCTCCGCCTCGATGTCTTCCGCGGCGCGCTCCATGGTCTTGACCTTGTCGAGCAGCGACGCGCCGGCCTCGGTCAGGGTGGCGCCCTGGGGCGCGCGGTTGAACAGGCGGGTGTTCAGCCGGATTTCGAGGTCTTCGATGTGCTTTGAGACCGTGGGCTGACCCATGCCCAGCGCCTTGCCGGCGGCGGCGAAGGTCCCGTAGTGCGCGACGAAATAGAATACGCGCAGGTCCGACCAGTCGGCGCGCTGGCGCACTGGGCCGGACGGGGCCTCGCGTTTCGGCATGACCCCTATTCCTTTTCTCGTACAGCCGGGGATGGCGGCAAGGTCTACGAACTGCGCGGTGGACGCAAGCCGGTAGCGCAGAACCCGTGTCAAACCCCAGACTGCATCTCGACACCGGCGTCCTGCTCCTCTGTCTCGACCTGCAGCGCACCCACCTCGGCGGCGAGCCGGTGAGCCAGCGGGGCGACGATCGTGTCGGCGCCTGCGCGCGCCTGCTCGCCTCAGCGCGACGCGCGGGGTGGAGCATCGTGCATGCGCATCGCGTTCTCGGTCCGGGTCGGGACTACGAAGAAGCGCCCATCCCAGGTTTCGAGCCCTTGCCGAGCGAAGCGGTGTTCTTCCGCCGTGAGGCCTCGGCGCTATCCAACCCGCGACTCGCGGAGATCGTGCGCGGCGCGTGTGAGGGCCAGGTGCTGATCGCAGGCTTCGATCTGCGCACCTCCGGCGTCGCCACCGCGCTCGATGCGTTCAACCACGGCGTTCAGGTGACGCTGGTGAGAGGCGCGGTCTGGGCGGCGCGCGGCGGCGGCGGAACCGCCGCGTCGGAGCCCGCCCTGTGGGAGGTGGTCACCCCCTTCGCCTGCGTCGCGCGCATCGCAACCGTCCTTGCCCAAGTTCCCAACCCCTTGTGCGTCGCCAACGACGCCTGAGCGATCGGAGTCCATGAGAATGTCCGCCGCAAAAAATCGTTCGAAGGCGCTTCCGTCAGGCCGGGCGGACGCTGTCCGGCCGGAATGGCCCGAGTTCATCGCCGCCGTCTCCTACCTGTCGAAGCCGCACCGCGTGCTGATCGCGCGCATCTGCCGCCGCCTGGAACAGGTTCAGGCCGACCACGGCGACGATGTCGCGGAGGCCACGGTCGAGCGCATCATCCGCGCGCTGGAGAGCGAGGACGGCTGCTATCTGAGCTGAAATTCAGCCGGCGCCGACCGGCGGTTGGTCGCGTGCGACGGCGCTCTGGGCCGCCGGTCGCGCGGCGAGACGCGCGAGCCAGGCGTCGATAGGTTCATTCCCCGGCGCCAAGTCACGGTCCCACTCGAAGGGACCCGACATCAGTATGTCCGCCGCGCTGAACCGGTCGCCCAGAAGATAAGGACCCTGCGCGAGTGCGGCCGACACCCGCTCCGCCACCCGGCCTTGGTCCCTCAGCGTCATGGGATCGAGGCGGTCGCCGTAGAGCGACCGCGCCGCGTAGACCGGGTCGGCCTCGCCGGCGTAGAAGGCGAGCCAGCTCAGATAGGCCGCGCGACCCTGCGCGCCGGCTTCGACGCCCAGGCCGGCGTCTGGAAACGCGTCCGTCAAATAGAGGGCGATGGCGGCCTGTTCGGTGACCAGCGTGTCGTCGTGCAGCAACGCGGGCACCCGCTTTTCCGGATGAGGATTGCGCGGATCCGGCGCGCCCCGGCCGCTTCTGCGCTTGATGTCGCAATAGATGACCTCATGCTCGACCCCCAGTTCGTCGAGCAGCCAGATGAAGCGCGACGACCGGGAATCCGGAGAGTGATAGAGTGTGAGCATCGGGGTCTCCCCGCTGATATGATGACGGTCCGGCGATCCGGCCCAGGACGGGTCGGCCCCCGAGGCGGTGCAGATTTACCTGCAGATCGTCAAGCCATGTTTCGGTCGCGCCCATACGATCCCCGGAGATTGCACACCGGAAAACGGCCGAGGGATATGTGTAACCGGTCGCCAAATTGCGCCCCGAAGGGTAGTGCAGGCGATCCGCCGGTGTCTCCCGGATCAACGGTGACGGAATGAACGCACCTGTTCTGAGATTTGCATGCACCCAATGCGGTAAATGCTGCAACCGGTCGCCGGAGGTCGAGTTGTCCGAAGCGGCCGCCCTGGCCGACGTTTTCGTTTTCAGGCTGATGTTCCGTCTCTACAGTTTCCCGCGCGCGCTGTCGGAGCGTTCCGGAACCGCGCAGGCTCAGGCCGCGTCGAGCAGCCTGTTCTACGAGACAAAGCGCCTGCTCGCCGCTCACGCGGCGCACAGCTATCCGGTGAAGGTGCGGCGTGGAGACAAGACGGTTGAACACATCAACTATCTGATGATTTCCGCGCTCAGCCTCGACACCTCGCCCGGCGCCTGCCGCGCGCTGGAGGCCAACCAATGCCATATTCATGCTCGACGCCCGCTCGGCTGCCGCTCCGTTCCTCTGCATTACTCGCGTGCGGAAGCCTCGGCTGAGGCGGATCTTCAGAGCTTCGTTGCGACGCCGGGGTATGGCTGCGACACGAGCGACAATGCACCGCCGGTGATTGAAGCAGGTCGCATCATCGACCCCGACATGCGTCAAGCCCGTACGGACGCCCTGACCCTGGTCGAGCGCGACCGACCGTGGCGTAAGGCGATCGTGCGCCGGATGAAATCCGCGCCTCCGCCGGCGTCCGGCCTGCCGAGCCTTCGCGACGTCGAAGCCAACGCCGCACTCGGCGTAACGACCGCATCGATGCGCGTGGGCTGGGAGATCACCGTCGAAACGGGGATTATCAGCCCCGACAAATACGAGCGCCTCATCGCCGCGCAGTTGACCCTCATCGAGCAGGAGCTTGCGGTGCGCATGGGTTCGAGGCGCGCGCGCGGGACACTTCTCGAGATGCGCACAGAATACTCGGGCTCAGGCGGACGGCACGCGTTGAGCGTCTAGGCGGTGATCGTACGGGCGACCCCGACAGCACCGCCCGCGGCCTGCTCCCAGCTCGAACGCCGATAGATAAGGGCCTCCGCTACATGCCGGCGCAGCACGCCGGTCGCGCCTTCGAGGTCGGCGACCGTACGCGCGAGCCGCAACGTTCGCGTCCAGCCGCGTGCGGTGAGGCCGCCGTGTTCGGCGGCGCGGTTGAGCAGGGCCTTGCCGGCGTCGTCGGGGGCAGCGATGCGGTCGAAGGCTTCGCCGGACAACAGGGCGTTCAGGCGCGCTTCGGGGCCCAGGCCATGCTGCGCGGCGCGCGATTCGGCCAGGTCGCGCGCTTGCGCGACACGCGCGGCGACTTCGGCGGACCCCTCCGCGGGCGGCGGCAGCGAGAGGTCGGCGGCGGTGACGGGCGGCACGTCCACCTGCAGGTCGATGCGGTCGAGCAGCGGGCCGGAGATGCGGCCTTGATACGACAGCTGACACCGCGGCGCCTTTCCGCAATGACCCTTGCCGGCGCCGCCGTGGCCGCAGCGGCAGGGATTCTGCGCCGCGATCAATTGCACCCGCGCCGGATAGCGCACATGATGGTTGGCGCGCGCCACGATGACTTCGCCGGTCTCGAGCGGTTGTCTGAGCGAGTCCAAGGCTTGCGGCGCGAATTCGGGGAGTTCATCCAGGAACAACACGCCATTGTGCGCGAGTGAGACTTCGCCCGGACGCGCGCGCGAACCGCCGCCGACCAGGGCGGCCATGCTGGCGGAATGGTGCGGGGCGCGGAACGGCCGCGCGCGGGTGAGCTGGCCCTTCGCGATCAGGCCCGCCACCGAATGCACCATCGAGGTCTCGAGCAGTTCGTGGGCGGTGAGCGGCGGGAGGATGCCGGGCATGCGCTGCGCCAACATCGACTTGCCCGAACCGGGCGGGCCGGTGAACAGCAGGTTGTGCCCGCCGGCGGCAGCGATCTCGAGCGCGCGCTTGGCCTGTTCCTGGCCCTTCACCTCGCGCAGATCGAGCACGGCGTCGCCGGGGACGAGCGGACCTGGCGTGGGCGCACTCATCACCTGCGCGCCGCGGAAATGGTTCACCAGCGCAATCAACGAGCGCGGCGCGAGGATCGCGACGTCGCCGGCCCAGGCGGCTTCGGGGCCGTTGGCTTCGGGGCAGATCAGGCCGAGGCCGAAACTCGCCGCCGCCACCGCCGCGGGCAGGGCGCCCGAAATCGAAGCGACCTGGCCGTCGAGGCGCAATTCGCCCGACCGCCGCCCATTCGTCGAGCGCATCGAGCGGGATCACCCCCATGAAGGCCATGATCGAGAGCGCAATGGGCAGGTCGAAGTGGCTGCCCTCCTTGGGCAGGTCCGCGGGCGCGAGGCTGACCACGATGCGCTTGGCCGGCAGCGCCAGGCCCAGGCCCGCAAAGGCGGCGCGCACCCGCTCACGGCTTTCGGCCACGGCCTTGTCGGCCAGGCCCACGATGTTGAACGTGGGCTGGGCGAAGGCCTCGGTCATCTGGACTTCGACGTCCACGCGGCGGGCGTCGACCCCTTCGAAAGCCACCGTCACGACGCGAGCGACCATGGCCCTCCCCCGGGCTCACCCTGCGGCACTTATCCACACAGCTAAGCGGATTTGTCGGACCTTATCAAGAACGAAAAGCGAACGTGCGGTGAAACTATCCCGAAAAGGCGACTGTCTTCGCCCCAGGCCGTCCTCAATTCGTCCTCAGCCCACGACCCCAGCCGGCTGATTCAGCCCGTTGTTTCAGCCGGTTGTTTCACCCCTTCGCGTCGCCCGAACCGCCGCTTCCGCCGCCGTGGGACAGCACGCCCAACAGCTCGATCTTGAACACCATCACCGCATTGGGCGGGATCGGCCCGGCGCCGTGGCCGCCGTAGCCCAGTGTCGGCGGGACATAGAGATACCAGACGTCGCCGGGGTGCATGAGCTGCAGCGCCTCGTTCCAGGCGGGGACCACCTCGCCCACGGTGAAGACGTCGGGCTCGCCGCGCTGGTAGGAGCTGTCGAAGACCGTGCCGTCGATCAGCGCGCCCTCGTACATGACCTTCACCTCGTCGCCGACATGGACGGGCGGTCCGCCGGCGGGGCCGGATTTCAGCACCTTGATCTGCAGCCCGTCGGGCAGGATCTTCACGCCGTCGGACGCGGCGTTCTTCTTCAGGAACGCGGCGGAAGCGACCGATTGATCGGGCAGCGACTGGGTGCGGCCGCGCGGCGCGCAGGCGCACGCGGCGAGCGCCACCGCGGCGACGATGAGAACTCTAACCGGCCTTAAGGACATAACCCTTCTCCTTCAGCGCCGCGCCGATCTCGGTCGCGTGCGCTTCACCACGTGTTTCGATCATGATGTCGTATTCGGCGCCCTTGGCCGGCACTTCCAGCGCCAGGCGGTTGTGCACCACGTCGATGATGTTGCCGCCGACGCCGGCGATGGCGGCGGCCATGTCGGCGAGCACGCCGGGACGGTCGTCGGCATAGACGCGGAACAGCACCATGCGCTTCTCGCGCACCATCTCACGCTGCAGCACCGAGGCCAGCATGCGCGTGTCGATGTTGCCGCCCGCGAGGATCAGACCGACCTTCATATCCTCGAAGCGGTCCGGATAGCGCAGCAGCGCCGCGAGGCCGGCCGCGCCGGCGCCTTCGGCCACGGTCTTCTCGACCGTCGCATAGCAGGCCACGCCTTCTTCGAAGTCGGCTTCGTCCACCACCAGGATGTCGTCGACCAGCGGGTCGGCGATGGCGAAGGGAATGTCGCCCACCTGCTTGATGGCGATGCCCTCGGCGATGGTCTGGCCGCCGGCATGGGCCTTCTCGCCGCGGCGGCGCGCCAGGAACGACGGATACATCGCCGCCTCGACGCCGAAGATCCTGATGCCGGGTTTCAGCGCCTTGGCGGCGGTCGCGCAACCGGCGATCAGGCCGCCGCCGCCGATGGGGACGATAAGCGCCTCGAGCTCGGGCGCGTCCTCGAGGAATTCGAGCGCGCAGGTGCCCTGGCCGGTGACGATGCCGAGGTCGTCGAAGGCGGAGACAAAGATATAACCGCGCTCGTCGCGCAGTTTCAGAGCGTGCCGCGTGGCGTCGTCGAAACCGGCCCCTTCGATGACAACGTTGGCGCCGAAGCCGCGGGTCTTGTCGACCTTCACGAACGGCGTGCCGTGCGGCATGACGATGGTGACCGGAATGTTCAAGAGCTTGCCATGGTAGGCCAGCGCCGAGGCGTGATTGCCCGCCGAGGCCGCGACCACGCCGCGCTTGCGTTCGTCGTCGGTGAGCTGCGCGAGGCGGTTGCGCGCGCCGCGCTCCTTGAACGAGGCGGTGAAGTGCAGGTTCTCGAACTTGACCCACACCTGCGCGCCCGTGAGCTGGGACAGCTGGCGCGAATAGCGCGAGGGCGTGCGGTCCACGTGGCCCTTGATGCGCGCGGCCGCGGCCTGGATATCGGAGAGGGTCAGGGTGGTCATGGGGACCCGGGCAAAATCGGCGCGACCCTATAAGGCCGACTGTGGCAAGACAACGGTCCCCCTTCGCTTCGGCCGCGTTCCTCTCTATCTGCACTCCATGCCCGAGCTTCCTGAGGTCGAGACTGTCCGCCAGGGGCTGCGCCCCGTGCTCGAGGGGGCGCGGCTGAAGCGCGTGATCCAGCGCCGGCCGGACCTGCGCTTTCCCCTGCCCGAGCGGTTCGCCGAGCGACTGATCGGCGCGCGGGTCATCCGCCTGAACCGCCGCGCCAAATATCTGATGGCCGAGCTCGACACCGGCGAGACCTGGACCACCCACCTGGGCATGACCGGCCGCTTCACCATCGGCGAGAAGACGCCGGGCCGGTTCGCTCTGGCGGCGCCGGAGGGGGATAAGCACGAGCACCTGGTGTTCGAGACCGGGAAGGGCGCGGTGATCGGTTTCTCCGACGCGCGGCGCTTCGGCTACATGAGCCTGATCCCCACGGCGGAGATCGACGCCCATCCGTGGTTCAAGGGCCTCGGGCCCGAACCGATCGGCAACGGCTTCAACGCCGAGCACCTGGCCGAGGCCTTCGCCGGTCGCAGCCAGAACGTGAAGGCGACCCTGCTGGACCAGCGCGTGGTGGCCGGTCTCGGCAACATCTATGTGTGCGAAGCGCTCTATCGCTCCGGCGTCTCACCGAAGAAGGCGGCGGGAAAGCTGAAGCGAGAGACGCTCGAAATCCTGACCACCACCGTGCGCCAGGTGATCGCCGAGGCGATCGAGGCGGGCGGGTCGACCCTGCGCGATTTCGCCGGCGCGGACGGGGAGCTCGGCTACTTCCAGTACCGCTTCAAGGCCTACGGCCGCGAGGGCGAAAGGTGCCTGACCCGAGGCTGCGGCGGCACGATCAAACGCATCGTCCAGGCCGGCCGCTCAACCTTCTACTGCCCGAAGTGCCAGCGGTGATGGAGGTCAAAAAAACACTGATCACAAAGAACCAAAGAAAGAAAAGGAAGATAACGGCTCGGGTCAGCGTCGCGGGCGAAACCGACTGCGCCTTCGGCGCGGCTCCTGCGGCGAAAGCCGCCTTGTCCTTGTTCTTTGGTCCTTGTTTGCTTCTTTGGTTCTTCGTGATCAGTGTTTTTTTTGCCTGTCCGCCGCACCACCGCCAGGCCTTGATCACAAGGCGTGAAAGCGCCTAGAGCGCATCGACCGACCAGCGCGAGGCCGCCATGAAGACCAAATTCGAGACCCTGATCCTGGAGCGCGAGGACGGCTATGCGATCGTGCGGCTGAACCGGCCCGAGGCGCTCAATGCGTTCAACAACCAGCTGATGGACGAGCTGACCGAGTGCATCGAGGCGCTCGACCTGGACGACGACGTCCGCTGCATTATCGTGACCGGGTCGGAGAAGGCCTTCGCCGCCGGGGCCGACATCAAGGAGATGATCGACCACGACTACGCCTCGGCCTACCGCGAGGACTTCATCACCCGGAACTGGGAGGCGATCAGCCGCGCGCGCACGCCCACGATCGCGGCGGTGGCGGGCTATGCCCTGGGCGGCGGCTGCGAACTGGCCATGATGTGCGACTTCATCATCGCGGCGGAGAACGCCAAGTTCGGCCAGCCGGAGATCACCCTGGGCGTCTCGCCCGGCGCCGGCGGGACCCAGCGGCTGCCGCGCGCGGTCGGCAAGGCCAAGGCCATGGACATGATCCTGACCGCGCGCCGGATGGACGCGGCCGAGGCCGAGCGGGCGGGCCTGGTCAGCCGGGTCGTGCCCACCGACAAGCTGATGGACGAGGCCAAGGCCGCGGCCGCGATCATCGCCGCCCTGCCGGCCATGGCGGTCCGCGCCACCAAGGAGATGGTCAACGCCGCCTTCGAGACCGAGCTTACCCACGGAATCCGCTTCGAGCGGCGGCTGTTCCACTCCCTGTTCGGGACCGAGGGCCAGAAAGAGGGCATGGGGGCCTTCGTCGAGAAGCGGAAGCCCAGCTTCAATAAGGGATAAGCCCGGCTGGGCCCCTCCGGCGGCGGTTGACCGCCGGGGCCCCTTTGGCTATATCCGCGCGTCCAATTCCGCGCCGCCGCCGTTTCGGCCGCGGCGCTTGTCCGTCTCAGAAGGTCCGAACTATGGCCAATACGCCCGGCGCCAAGAAGGCGATCCGCAAGATCGCGCGCCGCACCGAAGTGAACAAGTCGCGCCGCTCGCGCGTGCGCAGCTACATCCGCAAGTTCGAGGAAGCGCTCGCCGCCGGCGACGCCAAGACCGCCGCGTCCGCCTTCACCACCGCGCAGTCGGAACTGATGCGGGCCGTGTCAAAGGGCGTGATGCATAAAAACACTGGCTCGAGAAAAGTATCGCGGCTGCATGCCGCACTGAAGAAACTCTCAGCGGCGTAAGGCGTACAGAGCGTCACAGGCGGTTCACGGAAGTGTCGTTTTTTCAACGCGAAGAGACCCCTCGCCTCGCCTGATTTTCCAACGTAGGCGGATAAATCGAAGGCCGATCGTCACAATCGAAACTGGTAAATTTCCCCAGGCGAGCGAGACGGTTAGCGTGTCAAACGGTTTATTAACGTGGCAAGCGAATCACCCCTGTTGACCTGACCTTCGCGACAGGTACTTTGAAGCCTCTATCGCATTCGTCCGTGCAGGGATGAACGGAGCGGTTCCGGGGCGATCCGCAACGGCGCTAGAAGTCTGTTTTATTGAACGTTTACGTCGGGGCACAATTCCGACGTCGGGGAAACTTGTCTAGGGGCTGGAGGCAAAACGGTGAGAGCACACGAGACGGGCGCACCGCCGGAAGCGGTGTGGACAAAGGTCGCGGCTGCCCTTCGCAGCGAGATGGGTGAAGGCGCTTTCAATTCCTATGTTGCGCCCTCCGTCGTGCGCCAGAGTTTCACCGGCTCGGTCTGCCTCGTCACCCAGACCAGTTACAGCCGCGACTGGCTGAACCGAAACCTCGGCAAGCGCATCGTCGACCTGTGGATCAAGTCCGACCCGGCGCGCCGTCCCTTTAAGGTGAAATCCAAGGCTGAATTCGAGGGCGAAGAGCCGCAGAGCGCGACGCCCGCGGCTCAGCCGGAGGCGCCTGCCGAACCCGCCGAGATCGTCGAGATCGCCGACCGCGCGCGTCCCGGCCGTTCGGGCCTGCAGGAGCGCCTGACCTTCGACACCTTCGTCGGCGGCCACGGCAACGCGTTTGCCCTGGCCATGGGGCGTGAAATCGCCAAGTGGACCGACGGCCATTTCACCCCGGTGTTCTTCCACGGGCCGTACGGCTTCGGAAAAACCCACCTGCTCAACGCCATCGCCTGGGAAGCCCAGCGCCTGCGCCCGGACGCCAAGGTGGTCTATCTGACCGCCGAGCGGTTCCTGACCACCTTCGTGCGCGCCATCCGCGACCGCGCCACCCAGGAGTTCAAGGAGAGCCTGCGTACCGCCGACATGCTGCTGATCGACGACGTGCAGTTCGTCGCCGGCAAGGCGGTCTCGCAGGAAGAGCTGCTCTACACCCTGACCGCCCTGATCGAGGACAACCGCCGCGTCGTGCTGTCGGCGGACCGGGCGCCGTCGCTACTCACCGACGTGGATGCGCGGCTGCGCTCGCACCTAGGCGCGGGCCTGGTCTGCGCTGTCGAGCCGGCCGATCGCGCGCTGCGTCTCGGCATCGTCGAGCGCAAGCTGAAGGCCCTGGCCCAGCGCCAGCCGGTCGACCTGCCGGCGAAGCCCGAGGTAGTGCAGTTCCTGGCCGACCGCGTGCCGGGCTCGATCCGCGAACTGGAGGGTGCGTTGAACACGCTCGTCGCCGGCGCCGGCTCGCGTCTGGCGCGGCTGACGCTGGAAGAGGCCCAGACCCTGCTGCATCCGAACCTGCGCGGCGGCGGCGAGCGGCGGATCACCGTGGACGAGATCCAGAAGGTCGTGGCCGACCACTTCGGCCTGAAGCAGGCGGACCTGCTGTCGGAGCGGCGCACCCGCGCGGTGACCCGCCCGCGCCAGATCGCCATGTACCTGTGCAAGCAGATCACCACCCGCTCCTATCCCGACATCGGCCGCCGGTTCGGCGGGCGCGACCACACCACCGCCATCCACGCGGTGCGCCGGATCGAAGAGCTGATGGGGACCGACGAACAGATCGCCCGCGACGTGGAGGCCCTGACCCGGAAGCTCCGCGGCTGAGGCGCCGAAAACCAGACCTGGGTGACGGGGCCGAACGCGGCCCCGTTTCCTTTTCCACAAAGGGGTTGCGGGGGGCTTCCCCGGCCGTCGATTTTCGCTACTCTGCCCCACCCACCATCCGACCAAGACCCCGAGTTGCCGGTCGCAAGGCACGACGATATGCAGCTGACGATCGAGCGCGCGGCGCTCCTGAAGGCCCTCGGACACGTGCAAAGCGTCGTCGAACGACGCAACACCATTCCAATCCTGTCCAACGTCCTGCTGTCGGCAAATCGCGACGGCCTGTCCTTCGCCGCCACTGACCTCGACATGGAGATCGTGGACGAGACCGAGGCGGTGGTGAACACTCCGGGCCAGATCACCGCGCCCGCCCACACCCTCTACGAGATCATCCGCAAGCTGCCCGAAGGCGCCGACGTCGAACTGCGCTACGCTGGCGACGATCCGCGGCTGTCGGTCTCGGCGGGCCGCTCGCGCTTCAACCTGCCGGTGCTGCCCGCGGGCGACTTCCCGATCATGTCGTCGGACGGCCTGTCGGTGCGCTATTCGATCATGCGCGACGATCTGGTGCGGCTGATCGACAAGACGCGCTTCGCCATCTCAACCGAAGAGACGCGCTATTATCTGAACGGCCTCTATGTGCACGCCGTCACCGAAGCCGGTCAGGCCAAGCTGCGCGCGGTCGCCACCGACGGCCATCGCTTAGCCCTCGCCGAAATGGAGGCGCCGGAAGGCGCCGTCGGCGGACCCGGCGTCATCGTGCCGCGCAAGACCATCGACCAGCTGCGCCGCCTGCTCGACGACGGTTCGGGCCCGGTGGACGTGCAGGTCTCCGCCGCCAAGGTGCGTTTCGAATTCGGCCGCGCCTCGCTCACTTCCAAGGTGATCGACGGCTCGTTCCCCGACTATATGCGGGTGATCCCGCGCGACAACGACCGCCTACTCACCGTGCCGGCGGGCGTGTTCTCCCAGGCGGTCGACCGGGTCTCGACCATCTCCGCGGAGAAGGCGCGCTCGGTGAAGCTCGCCGTCGAGCCGGGCAAGATCATCCTGACCGTGCGCAACGTCGAAGCCGGCCAGGCGGTGGAAGAGATCGAGGTCGACTACGACGGCGATGGCTTCGAGATCGGCTTCAACGCCCGCTATCTGCTCGACGTCGCAAGCCAGATCGGCGGCGACGACGCGCAGTTCCGCTTCGCCGATCCCGCCTCGCCCACCCTCGTGCTCGACCCGGCCGACTCCGGCGTGCAGTACGTGCTGATGCCGTTGCGGGTGTAGACAACCGAGCAATATGCGCTCGGCAATCACACGAGTAACCCTCACCGACTTCCGCTCCTACGATCACGCGGATCTCGCGATCGAAGGGACGGCCTATCTGTTTGGGCTGAACGGCGCGGGCAAGACCAACTTTCTCGAAGCCATCTCATACCTCGCGCCCGGCCGCGGCCTGCGTAACGCGACCGTCAGCGAGGTCGGACGGCGCGAGCGCGGTGAGGCGACCGGCCGCGCCTGGGCCGTGGCGGCCTCGGCTGAAGGCGACACGCCCGACGACGCCGCGCGCCTGGGGACGGGTATCGAGCACGCGCAAGCCCAGCGGCGTACGGTGCGCATCGACGGCGAGACGGTGGCGCCGGGACGGCTGCTCGAACACCTGCGACTGGTCTGGCTGACGCCCGCGCACGACCGGCTGTTCCTGGAGGCGCGGAGCGAGCGGTTGCGCTTTTTCGACCGCCTGGCCTTCGCCGCCGAGCCGTCCCACGCGACGGCGGTCACCGTCTACGAGAAGGCGCTGCGCGAACGCCTGCGCCTGCTCACCGACGGGCCCCTGGACGACGCCTGGCTGAACGCCCTGGAAGACCGTCTGGGCGTTGCCGGGGCGGCGGCGGCGGGCGCCCGCGCGCGGACCCTGAAGGCGCTCCAGGACGAGATCGAGACCCGCGCCGACCGGCCCTTCCCCCAGGCGGACCTCGGGCTCTCGGGCCCCGCCGAGGCCGCCGCGGCCCGGGGCGAAACCGAAGCCGCCATCGCCGCCGAGATCGCCGCCGGACTGCGCGCGTCGCGCGAGCGGGACGCGGCCGCGGGACGCTCGCTTTCGGGGCCTCACCGCACCGAACTGGAGGTCCGCCACCGGGCGCGGGGCCGCGCGGCCGCCGAATGTTCCACCGGCGAGCAAAAAGCGCTGATTTTAAACCTGGTTTTGGCCCAGGCGGCGCGGCTTTCGCGTGCAAAATCCCAGCCGAATCCTATATTGTTGCTGGACGAGGTGGCGGCCCATCTCGACCCGTCCCGCCGGGCCGCCCTCTTCGACGAAATCACCGCGCTCGGGCTCCAGGTTTTTCTGACCGGTACCGAAGAAGCGCTCTTTGAAGGCCTCAAGGGCCGCGCCCAGGGCGTCCGCGTCGATCGCGGGGCTCTCATGACAGTGGATTGAGATGGCAGACGAGACCGAGAACGACACCGGCGCCGAAGACTACGGCGCGGACTCGATCAAGGTGCTGAAGGGCCTGGACGCGGTGCGCAAGCGTCCGGGCATGTACATCGGCGACACCGACGACGGCTCGGGCCTGCATCACATGGTCTATGAGGTGGTCGACAACGCCGTCGACGAAGCGCTCGCCGGATGGGCCACGTTGGTCGAGGTGACGCTGAACGCCGACGGCTCGGTCACCGTCGCCGACGACGGCCGCGGCATCCCCACCGACATGCACGACGAAGGCGTCTCCGCCGCCGAGGTCATCATGACCCAATTGCACGCCGGCGGAAAATTCGACCAGAACTCCTACAAGGTGTCGGGCGGCCTGCACGGCGTGGGGGTCAGCGTGGTCAATGCGCTGTCCGAACATCTGGACCTGAAGATCTGGCGCGGCGGCATGATCCACGAGATGCGCTTCGCCCACGGCGATGCGGTCATCCCGCTGGCCATCACCGGCGCGGCGCCCAAGCTCGAGAACGGCGCCTTCAAGACCGGCACCAGCGTGACCTTCCTGCCGTCGCTGCAGACCTTCAAGACCATCGAGTTCGATCGCAAGACGCTGGAGCACCGGCTGCGCGAACTGGCGTTCCTGAATTCCGGCGTGACGGTGAAGTTCCGCGACCTGCGCGGCGCCGAGCCCTTCGAAGAAATCATGCACTACGACGGCGGTGTCGAAGCCTTCGTGCGTCACCTCGACAAGTCCAAGTCGCCCTTGCTGCGCGAACCCATCGTGGTGCGCGGCGTGCGCGAAAACGTCGAGATCGACCTGGCCCTGTGGTGGAACGACAGCTACCACGAGACCATGCTGTGCTTCACCAACAACATCCCGCAGCGAGATGGCGGCACGCACCTATCCGCCTTCCGCGGCGCCCTGACCCGGGTCATGGGGAACTATCTCGAGAGCTCGGGCACGGCCAAGCGCGAGAAAGTCACCGCCACCGGCGAAGACGCACGCGAGGGCCTGACCTGCGTGCTGTCGGTGAAGCTGCCCGATCCCAAGTTCTCGTCCCAGACCAAGGACAAGCTGGTCTCCTCCGAGGTGCGTCCCGCCGTCGAGGGCCTGGTCGCCGACGGCCTGTCGAGCTGGTTCGAAGAGCATCCGACCGAGGCCAGGGGCATCGTCCACAAGATCGTCGAAGCCGCCGCTGCGCGTGAAGCGGCGCGCAAGGCGCGCGAACTGACCCGGCGCAAGTCGGCGCTCGACGTGTCGTCCCTGCCCGGCAAGCTGGCCGATTGTCAGGAGCGCGATCCCGCCAAGTCCGAAATCTTCATCGTCGAGGGCGACAGCGCCGGCGGCTCGGCCAAACAGGGCCGCAACCGCGAGAACCAGGCCGTGCTGCCCCTGCGGGGCAAGGTGCTGAACGTCGAACGCGCGCGCTTCGACAAGATGCTGGGCTCCGAACAGATCGGCACCCTGATCGTGGCGCTGGGCGCGGGCATCGGCCGCGACGAGTTCGACATCACCAAGCTGCGCTACCACAAGATCATCATCATGACCGACGCCGACGTGGACGGCGCCCACATCCGCACGCTTCTGCTCACCTTCTTCTACCGCCAGATGCCGCAGGTGATCGAGCAGGGTTATCTCTACATCGCCCAGCCGCCGCTCTATCGCGCCGACAAGGGCAAGTCCTCGCGCTATGTGAAGGACGAGCCGGCGATGCAGGCCTATCTGGTGGATGAAGGTACGCAGGAGGCGGAGTACGATCTCGCCTCAGGCGAACGCATCACCGGCCTCGACCTGGTCACGCGGGTGAACGAGGCGCGCAACGCCAAGGCGATGATCGAACGCCTTTCCTCGCGCGCGCCGGCCTTCGCCATCGAGCAGGCGGCCCTGGCCGGCCTGTTCGGCGAAGCGCCCGACCCGGATGCGGCGGCCAAGCGGTTCGACCTCTATAACGAGGAGGGCGACGGCGTCTGGAGCGGCCGCTCGGCCGAAGCCGGCGGTTTCATTTTCTCCCGCTCGCGCCGCGGCGTGTCCGAGCGCATCGTGTTCGACGACCAGTTGATGCATTCGCTGGACGCGCGCCGCCTGGCCGAACGCTCGGCGTCCATCCGCGACGCCTTCGACAAACCCGGCGTGTTCCGGCGCAAGGACAAGAGCACCACCGTGCGCGGCCCGCTCGACCTGGTCGCCGCCGTGCTCGACTTCGGCCGCAAGGGCCTGAAGATCCAGCGCTACAAGGGCCTGGGCGAAATGAACGCCGAACAGCTGTGGGAGACCACCCTGGACGAAAACGGCCGCACCCTGCTGCAGGTGCGGATCGACCACTCCGAAGACGCCGACGACCTGTTCGCGCGCCTGATGGGCGACGTGGTCGAACCCCGCCGCGAGTTCATCCAGGACAATGCGCTGGACGCGGAAGTGGACGTCTAGCTACGGCGCGGGCGCGGCCATGGTATTCGGCCGAGTCGGCCTATGACTCACCGGGCTCGATGCGCTCGTAGAGGATAACGACCGCGTCGCCCTCCCGCCGCAGGGCGATCAGGACGAGAGGGACGTCCTTCAGCGTTTGAACGCCGGAAACGTACCGGGGCCCCTCCGGGCGGTCTTCGTAACTCCAGGTAGCGACGCCCTGGTCGGTGATAGCGGGAGGCCTGCCGAAATACGCTTGCAACGACGCCTGCAGGTCAGCCACGGGCGCCGACGACTGGCCGCCCGACAGTCGCTTTGTAAAATCCAGCACCGAGCATTCTTCGACAAACGCCGTGCGGCCACCGAAGACGCCGTCGGCTTCCAGGACATTGAGGCCCAGCCACTGGGATCCCAGTCCGGCGACGCGAAAATAGCGACGCGCTGTGTTGACGTCGGCGACCGGCGGTTGGCGACGGTCTACCGCCTCGTCCGGCTTGTCGCGCGTGAAATGAAGGTCGGCCATGTCGCGCCAACCGGCGTCGTCCGCCAGGGCGAGTGCGCGGGTCGGATTGCCTTGGGTTGCGAAACAGAGCTGCCGCGCGGCGTCCACCAGGAGATTGGGCGCGGACTGCGCTGGCGTGGGCGCGGCAGGCCTTAATCGTGGCGGCGATCCGACTGGTGTGAAACGAGCATAGACCACGCTCGGCGTTTCCGACTTGGCCTCCCACCTCACAGTGACCACCGGGACACCGGCACGGTCCGCCTCCGTCGCAGGGTTTGCGCCGCGCGCGAGGAAGCGACGACCGTTCGGATCGTCGATGTACGTCCACGAAGCAGAACCGATGTCGATGTCCGTCGGCGGGCGTCCGAACTCGCGGATCAACGCGGCAAGGTTGCTCTCTTGCGGGTCGGGTGCGCTGTCGCTGACGATACAACTCAGCACCCGTGGGGCACTGACCTCCGTCTGCAATCCGAGTTCGCGCAAGCCGATGACTTCTGCATTCGTTTCGACGCCCGTGCTCAGCCACCCCGCCTGAAGGGCAGTGGCATGCGCGCCGGCCGGATCGCCTCGGGTCGCCACGCAGAGGCGTTGGGCCCAGTCGAACACCATCGGCGGCGCCGAAATCGCGTCCGGCTTCGGCGGTGGTATGACGATGGACGCGAAGCTCGCGTACGGGTGGTCGGGTAGGTCCGGCAGGCCGGCCGTGTGACGCCTCTGCACGATGTAGGCCGCGTAGTATTCGCTGTGGTCCGCCGACGGCACGCCGTCGGGATAGGATTTGCCGACGCCGTCACCACGAACGACCAGAACTCGGGCCAGGTGAACGACGCGCTCTGTGGCATCTCACCCGCCTTCTCCCGGTCGATGTCCCGATCCATGACGGCGGTCCAGTTCGACCACCACAGCGCACAGAAACACTGCTGCGCCGGGTGATACCGCGGTGAAGCGGGTGGCGCCGGCGCTTCGAGCGCAACTGCCGGCAGCGCGAACACCCCCGACAGCGCGATGACGGCTATCAACACCGTACGATGCATGGTGAGCCCCCCGTACAGCCTTGAGCATACCATCGAAACGGCCACAGCCTAGGAGGGCGCAGGTCGGACGATTTCGACCGCCGGGCGAGCGACTGGGAGGCCTCGACGCCTCAATTCTCGCGCACCAGTTTCAGCACCGCGTCGCCGTAGCGGGTGAGTTTGGCTTCGCCGACGCCGTTGACCAGGGCGAGGTCGGGGAGGGTGCGTGGGCGCATGAGCGCGATCTCGGCCAGGGAGCGGTCACTGAAGATGACGTAGGGCGGCACGCCCTGTTCAACGGCGAGCGCGCGGCGCCAGGACTTCAGCGCCTCGAACAGCACGCGATGCTCGGCGCCCAAAGCACTCACTGCATCGTCACGCGCGCGTTTGCGGG
Organism: uncultured Pseudomonadota bacterium; assembly: GCA_963838235.1. GTDB lineage: Bacteria > Pseudomonadota > Alphaproteobacteria > Caulobacterales > Caulobacteraceae > JAFECT01. Next base: position 782,560 of record CAWIQJ010000006.1, on the reverse strand, counting down.
TGCGCCCGCCGCGAGCCGGTGAATCGTGCGCCTCGGGCGCCTTGCGCAGCACCACGCGTCGTTCGCCGCGATAGACCGCCTTCACCTCCTCGACCCCGCCAAGACCCACCAGCGGACGGCCGTCGTTGGGGTCTTCGACCAGCAAACCCTCGAACAGCAACTGGTCGATCAGGTCGCGCCAGCCGTGGGGGCTGAACTCACGCCCGACGCCAAAGGTGGACAGGCCGGCCTCGTACGCCGTGACCTCCTTGGTCTTGCCGGTCAGGTGGTCGACGATGCGGCCGCGGCCATAGCGACCGCCCAGGCGATGCACGGCGGAGAGCGCCTTCTGCGACGCCTCGGTCGCGTCCGAGGACGTGGGCGGCGCGACGCAGAGATCGCAGCGGCCGCACGGTTCAACCTCGAGCTCGCCGAAATAACGGCGCACGCCGGCCGGGCGGCAGGTCATGCCGTCGAGCATGGCGTAGAGCCGGCGCACCTTGACGACCTGCGCCTGTTTCACCGCCTCCGTCACCTCGCGGTCGCCGATGCGGCGCAGCGCCCAGGCCATGTCGGCGGAGGAATAGAGCGTGATCCCGTCGGCCGGATCGCCGTCGCGGCCCGCGCGGCCGATCTCCTGCCAATAGGCCTCGATAGCGGCGGGCGGATCGGCGTGGATGACGAAGCGCACGTCGGGTTTGTCGACGCCCATGCCGAAGGCGATGGTGGCCACCATCACGCGGTCGTCCTCGTCGAGGAACTCGTGCAGGCGGTTGTGGCGCAGCTGTTTGTCGAGGCCGGCGTGATAGGCGAGCGCGCGCACGCCCTCGGCCTGCAGCTCCTCGGCGATGCGTTCGGTCCCGTCGCGCGTGCCGGCGTAGACGATGCCCGACATGCCGGGGCGCGCCTTCACCAATTCCACCACGCGCTTGCGGCCGGAACCGACCTTGCGTTCAGCCGACAGGATCAGGTTCGGACGGTCGAACGAGGCGACGAACTCGTGCGCGTCGTCGAGTCGGAGCGAACGGCGCACGTCTTCGCGCGTGCGCGCATCGGCGGTGGCGGTGAGGGCCAGACGCGGGACGCCGGGGAACAGTTCCTGCAAGCGTCCGAGCTCGCGGTACTCGGGGCGGAAGTCGTGGCCCCACTGGCTGACGCAATGCGCTTCGTCGATGGCGATGAGCGCGAGCTTCACGCGCTGCAGGCGCTCGTGCGCGCCGGTCATCAGGCCTTCGGGCGCGACATAGAGCAGGTCGAGCGAGCCGTCCGACACGGCGCTCCAGATCGCCTCGCGTTCGTGCGGCATGAGCGTCGAATCGAGCCGCGCCGCGTTCACACCGAGCTGGCGCAGGGCTGCGACCTGGTCGGCCATCAGGGCGATCAGCGGCGAGACCACCACGCCCAGGCCCGGGCGCATCAGGCTGGGGATCTGGTAGCAGACGCTCTTGCCGCCGCCGGTCGGCAGGACGGCTACGGCATCGCGGCCGGCCAGCACCTCTTCGATCACCGGCGCCTGCAGACCGCGGAAGTCGGGATGGCCCCAGACACGGCGCAGCAGGTCGCGCGCCTGGTCGAGCGACGGCGGGGACTCGGCGAGCAGGTCGAGACTCATGCGGGGAACCGGACGGAGGACGGAATCATAAGGAACAAATATAGAACGACGTCAAGGGACTGCGGCCGCGCTTTCGACCGGATTTGCACTAAGGTGAGGCGAGTCCATGACCCGAGGGGAGTCCCCAGTGCCTGTCATCCACCGCCGCGACCTGATCCTGAGCGCGCTTGCCGCATCCCCCATGCTCACCGTCGCCGGCCGTGCGTTGGCGGGAGCGAGGGTGAGCAACCGCATCTCCGTCGTCGTCGAAGGCAGCGGCCCGGACGTCGTGTTGATCCCGGGACTGACGTCCTCCCGCAGCGTGTTCGACGCGACTGCCGAGCACCTGAAGTCGCATTTTCGCCTGCACCGCGTCCAGGTGAACGGCTTCGCCGGTGCGCCGGCCGGCGCCAACGACTCGAGCGACGTGCTCCCGCCGGTGGGTGCGGCGGCGGGCGCCAACGACGCGGGTGAAGTGGTCGCGCCGGTGGTCGAACACATCTGCAAGTACATCGACGCGGCAGGTCTGAAGGCGCCGGCGGTGATCGGCCACTCGCTAGGCGGCGAGGCGGGGCTGATGCTGGCCGCGCGCCATCCCAAGTGCGTGGGACGGTTGATGGTGGTCGACGCCCTGCCCTTCATCAGCGTGCTGTTCTTCGGCCCGACCGCGACGCCCGACAGCGTGCGGCCCCAGGCCGACGCCATCCGCGACAGGATGATCGCCGAGAGCGACGCGGATTTCAGTAAGCAGGAGCAAAACTCCATCGCCGGGCTGGCGAGGACCGAGGCCGCGCGGCCCGAGCTGATCCGCCAGGCCACGTCGAGCGACCGCGGCGTGGTCGCCCGCGCCATGCACGACCTGATGGTGACCGACCTCACGCCCGAGCTGCCGAAGATCACCGCGCCCACCACGGTGGTCTACGCCTATGACGCCAAGGCCTACGGCATCCCGGCGTCCACCGTGGACGGCCTGTACCAGGGCGCCTACACGGGCCTGAGGGGCGTGAAGCTCCACCGGGTCGACGACAGCTACCACTTCATCATGATCGACCAGCCGCAGCGCTTCCAGGCTGAGGTCGACGCCTTCCTGGCCTGACCCCCGACTGTCCCGAGAGCCTGACTGTTTCTTAAGATTGGAGCGCGACAAAGCCCTACGGCCGCCATGGTTTAGCCCCGTAGCCGGGGCTAGAAGCATCGGCTAGGTTTCGCGTGGGCGGGGTTCAGAGCGGCGAGGGACAGGCGGCGGCGATATTCCTGCGCCGGGGTCCTGATCGCAGCGGGGGTTTCCGCGTTATGAGCTTGGCGCGCCGATCGGCGCACGGAGTTTTGGACTGATGGCTGTCCGCGGCCCCGAGGCCGGCAAGCGCACGCCGCTGGGGGCGTTCCTGTACTGGACGGCCGTGGCCGGCGTCTGGCTGGCCATCGCGTTCGTCGGCTTTTTGATCTTCGCCGCGCGCGGCCTGCCCGACACCTCCAAGCTCTACGAGGTGCAGCGCCAGCCTTCGATCACCTTCCTCGACCGCAACGGCGCCCTGATTGCGGTGCGCGGCAGCCAGTACGCGCCGCCGGTCGACGTCGACTCCCTGCCGGCCTACGTGCCCGCGGCCTTTGTCGCGATCGAGGACCGGCGCTTCTACCATCACCCGGGCTTCGACCCGATCGGCATGGCGCGCGCGGTGCTGACCGACCTGCACAAGGGCCACGCCGCCGAAGGCGCCTCGACCATCACCCAGCAGCTCGCGCGCAACCTGTTCCTGACGCCGGACAAGACCTTCCATCGCAAGCTGCAGGAGATCATGCTCGCCGTCTGGCTCGAGCATAAGTTCTCCAAGAAGCAGATCCTCGGCCTCTATCTGAACCGGGTCTATTTCGGCGGCGGCGCCTACGGCATCCAGGCGGCGTCGCAGCGGTATTTCGACAAGCCTGCCACCAAGCTCAACGTCGGCGAAGCGGCTCTGCTCGCGGGGATGATGAAGGCGCCCTCGCGCTACAGCCCGGTGAACGATGCGCAACGCGCCGCGCGACGCGCGACCATCGTGCTCGACGAGATGCAGAAGGCCGGCGTCATCACCGCGGACCAGCGCGCCGAGGCGACAGCGCGGCCGGTGGTGGTCTCACGCTCGCTCGCCTCCCAGCATGCGGAATACTACATCGACTGGCTCGACCAGGAGATTCGCGCCCTGGTCGGCGAACCCACCGAGGACCTGATCGTCGAGACCACGCTGGACCTGCCGATCCAGACCGCCGCGGAAAAGGCCGTCACCGACCTCGCTGCGCGCGACCGCAACCGCGGCGTGGAACAGGCGGCGCTGGTGGCCATCGACGGCGACGGACGCGTGCGCGCCATGGTCGGCGGGGTGAACTACGCCGACAGCCAGTTCAACCGCGCGGCCGACGCCAAGCGCCAGGCCGGCTCGTCGTGGAAGCCGTTCGTCTATCTCGCCGCCATGGAAGCGGGCTACACGCCCGACACGCCGGTGGTGGATGAACCGGTGAACATCAACGGTTGGCAGCCGCACAACTTCGAGGGCACCTATCTCGGCTCCGATCACCATGGAGACCGCGCTCGCCCAGTCGATCAACACGGTCGCGGCCAAGGTCGCCAACGAGGTCGGCACCGACAAGGTGGCCAATGTGGCGCGCCGGCTCGGCATCACGTCGAACATCGGACTGGAGCCGGCCATGGCGCTGGGCGATACGGCGGTGAGCCCGCTCGAGATGGCCACGGCCTATGCGGCGTTCTCCAACGGCGGCTACAAGGTGCAGGCGCACGGCATCAACCGCATTCAAACGCGCACCGGCCGTACGATCTACGAATACCGCGAGCCCGAAGGCGGGCGCCCGCAGGTGATCGACAACCCGCCGCTGAGCGAAATGGTGAGCATGATGCGCCAGGTGATCGCCAGCGGCACCGGCCACGCCGCGCGCCCTGCCCGGCTACGACGTCGCCGGCAAGACCGGCACCGCCAGCGACTTCAAGGACGCCTGGTTCGTCGGCTACACCGGCGGCTTCACCACCGCGGTGTGGACCGGCCGGGACGACAACACGCCCATGCGCCGCGTCACCGGCGGCAGGCGCCCGGCCGCCATCTGGCACGCCTTCATGGCCGGCCGCCCTGCCGCGCCTGAAGGTGGGACCGATCCCCGGCGGCCCGGCCGCGCCGCGCCGGCGTCCGACGCTGATCGGCGACACCGGTCGACGCGCCGCCGACCGCGCGACCAGCGCCCCGCCGCCGCGCCGCCCGACCGGCGCCGCGCCGCCGCCGGGCGGCGCGTCCGCCGCCGACGGGCTATCCCCGGCAGCCGCCCATGGCGTGCAGCCGCGCGCCATTGGCGCGCAGCCAGTTGCGGAGCGGCGTTCGTCGCCGACCAGTTCGTGCACGATCGCCCAGAACTTGCGCGAGTGGTTGGCGTGGATCAGGTGGGCGCACCTCGTGGGCGGCAGACGTAGTCGAGCACGTCGGCGGCGGAGCAGGAGCCGCCAGGAATAGCGGATCGGCCGACCTCGACGCCGGCCCGAACCCGCGGCTCCGGCGTGCACGAGCCCCAGCGGCTCGCCGCGTCGGCGACGCGATCTCGGGAACCTTCATCCAGCGCGGTCGCGTGCGCCTCGGTGCGTTCGGCCAGCGCGCGGCTCGCCTCCGCGCTTCAGCAGGCGCTCGATGCGGCGCGCATAGGCCGCGCCCTCGCCGGCGGAGACGATGCGCGGGCTCGAACATGCTCGCCGACGCCAGCCGGGCGGCCGAGGCGTTCTGACCTGCTCGAGCCGCACTTGCTTACCGCGAAAGGGAAGGATCGAGCCCGGCGCGAACGGCGTCGATTTCGGACGGCCGGCCGAGGCGCGACTTGATCCAGGTCGAGCGGTCGCTGGCGAAGGCGGCGGCTTCCTTCAGCCCGCGTTCGGAGCGGGCGACGGTGGCGACCACCTCGTTGCGGCTCGCGTCCACGCGCACGGAGACGCGGCGGGCCTGGCGATTGACCTTCAGCAACGCACGGACGCCATCGACGTCGATGACGTCGCCATGACGAAAGCGCGGCCGTAGCAGGTTGCAAGTTTTACAGTCCCTTTGGCCTTAAGAGCCTTCGCGTCGGAGCGCGCGATGAAGTCGCGCACGCGCGGATAGATTTCCTCGCGGAACCGCCGGCCGTTGAAAACGCCGTAGTGGCCGACGTCGGCCTGCACCAGCAACTCGCGCGCGTCGTCCGGAATCTGCGTGCAGAGCTGATGCGCCGCCTGGGTCTGGCCCACGCCCGAGATATCGTCGTCGGCGCCTTCGACCGTCATCAGGCCGATGTCGGTGATCGCCTGCGGCCGCACCAGACGGTCGCGGTGCACCAGCTTGCCCCGAGGCAGCAGATAGTCCTGGAACACCGTGTCGATGGTCTGGAGATAGAACTCTTCGGTCATGTCGAGCACCGAGAGATACTCGTCGTAGAACTCCAGGTGCTTGGCCGCTTCGTCGCCGTCGCCGTGCACGAGATCGTTGAAATAGTCCCAGTGCGCGTCGCGGTGACGGCCCTCGTTCATGCTGCATGAAGCTGTAGAGCTGCATGAAGCCCGGCAGCACGCGCCGTCCCGCGCCCGGATAGGGCGGCGGCACGGTGTGGATCATGTTGGTCTTGAACCAGGCGAAGGGCTTGTCTTCGGCCAGCTTGTTGACCGCCGTAGGCGCAAGGCGCGCGTCGATCGGCGAGCCCATGAAGGTCATGGAGGCGGGACGGTTCGCGTCCTTGTCTTCCGCCATCAGCGAGGCGGCGGCGAGCACCGGCGGACCCGGCTGGCACACCGCAACGACATGCGCGCGCGGACCGATCGCGGCCAGCATCGAACGCACCTGCTCGATGTAGTCATGGAAATCGAAGCGGCCCTCGAGCACCGGAACCTGGCGCGCATTGGTCCAGTCGGTGACATAGACCTCGTGATCATTCAGAAACTCACGCACGGTGCCGCGCAGCAGCGTCGCGTAGTGGCCCGACAGGGGCGCCACGATCAGCACCGCCGGTTCGAACTGGGTGCGGCCCGCGCGCCTGAGATCGGTCCGGTCGCGCGCGAAGTGGATCATGTTCACCCACGGCGAGCTCCACGCCGAGACCGTGCGCACGCGCACGTCGACGTCTTCGATCTGGATGCTGTCAATGTTCCAGGCCGGCTTGCCGTAGCGGCGCGTCAGGTTCGCGAACAGCTCCGACGAGGCGTAAAGCGTGCGCCCGATCGCGGTGTCGGACGCCGGATTGGCCGGAGAGCCCCAGAAATCGCGGGCCATCTGGGCCGCGAGGCGCAGGGGGGACGCGGTGTAATACCCGTACTCGTGAAGCGCGTAGAGCATGAAACTCCGACTCAATCCGCCCGCAGGGACGAAACGGGACGATACAACGTCCCGCACTGCAAAAGGGTTTATTGCAGCCGCGAACAGGCGTGGCCATAGGCCGCGCGGCCTCCCTTGACATCATTTAGATGATTAGCTAAACGTCGATTCATGACCGGCGTCTTCAAAGCCCTCTCCGACCCCACCCGCCGCCGCGTGCTGGAGCTCCTGCGCAAGGGGCCCATGACCGCCGGCGAGCTCGCCGACCACTTCCCGGTCTCCAAGCCCACCATGTCCGCCCACTTCGCCGCCCTGCGCGAGGCCGACCTCGTCCAGGCGGATAAGGCGGGCAAGCAGGTGGTCTACTCCCTGAAGCTCTCGGTGCTGGAAGACGCGCTGATGGGTTTCGCCCAGACCTTCGGCCTCGGCGGATCCGCACCTGAGGCCCCGAACCCAGAAATCCCGACCGACGCCAAGGAGGCGCCCGCCGAATGACCCGCCAGATCTCCCTCAATCTCGCCATGGGCGCCCTGATCCTTGGGGTCGCGTTCGGCCTCAAATGGGCCAACCATCAGGGCCTGATCGACGCCCAGTCGGCCACGCGCTGGACCATGGTTGCGTGCGGCTTGGTGCTCGCGGTGAACGCCAACCTGATCCCGAAACAAGCCGCCAGCCGGCCGCTCAGCGAGCGCGGCCTCGCCATCCGCCGGGTCGCGGGCTGGGCCATGGTGCTAGCCGGTCTGGGCTACTCCGCCGCCTGGGCCTTCGTGCCACTGAAGCATGCGGCGGACGTGTCCATGGTCGCGGTCGCCGCGGGCATCATCTGGGTGGTCGGCTTCTGCGTAGCGAACCGTCGCGCCAAGGCGTTCGCCTCCCAATAAGCTCGAGCGGGTCGCGAGCGGAAAACCGCTCCGCACTTTTCCTCGAGCCGCTCAGACGCCCTTGCTCATGGCGGATCGAACCAGGTCCGCCACCTGGTCGGGGGTCATGCCGTAGGGGATGACGCTGATGAACTCGCCTTTCGGGCCCATCAGATAGGTCGCGCTGGAGTGGTCCATCGTGTAGTCGGACCCGCTCCCAACCTTGGCGTAATAGACCCGGTAGGCCTTGGCCGCCTGATCCACCTGGGCCGGGGTTCCGGTCAGGCCAATGGTCCCGGCCGGGAAGGCCTTGCTGGAGAGATAGGCCTTCAACTGTTGCGGCGTGTCGCGCCCCGGATCGATGGAGACGAAGACCACCTGCAGGTCTTTCGCCTTGGCGCCCAGCTTGTCCTCGGCCGCGGCCATGGTCTGCAGATTGGTCGGGCAGACGTCCGGGCAGAAGGTGTAGCCGAAGAAGACCGCGCTCCACTTGCCCTTCAGCAACCGTTGATCAACCGCCCGACCATCCTGGTCGACCAGTTGGAACGGGCCGCCGATCAGCGCCTTGCCCGAGGATGACGCGCCTGGCAGGTCAGCGCGCTGCACAGCGTGTACGGCACTGAGATTCAAAACGACCGCGCCGCCGATGACGGCGGCCAAGGCCAGGCAGGCGACGGCGAACAGAATGCGGGGACGGCTCACGCGAACTCCGGATGAAGGTTTGGCGGTTCAGGTTGCTTGGGCGACGCCGCGCTGTATAGGCCACCCATGGCCTCAGCCCAAAGCGCGGAAAACGAGAGGCCGGCTCCCAAGGGCGTGGACTGGGCCCTGGCGGGCTCGGACCGGCGGCGCGGCCGCCTGAGGCTGCGGACCCTGTTGCTGTTGCGCTGGATCGCCGTCTGCGCCGAGACGGTCGCGCTTTCTATCGCCTGGCTGATGGACCGGCCGGTGCCGCTCGGCCCCTGCCTCTTCGTCATCGCGGCCAGCGCCTGGCTGAACGTCATCCTGACCATCCGGCATCGCGCGCGCGGCCGGCATATGGCGCGCGACTGGGAGGCGGCGGCCCAGCTCGGCTTCGACGCGGCCCAACTCGGCGCCCTGCTGGCGCTGACCGGCGGCCTGGACAATCCCTTCTGCCTGCTGCTGGTCGCGCCCGCCGTGGTGGCGGCGGTGAGCCTGCCGCTGCGCCAGACCCTGGCGGTGATCGCCGTCCAGTTTCTGGCCCTGGCCGCCCTGGCCGTGCTCAGCCCGCCGGTGGCCTGGTTCGTCGCCGCGACGACGCCCATCGCTTGGGAGCACCTGGGCGTCCTGGCCGCCACCGCCGTCGGCATCGTGTTCACCGCCGGCTACGCCTGGCAGGCGGCGGCGGAGGGCGCGCGGATGGAGCTGGCCCTGGCCGCCACCGAGGCCGTGCTGGCCCGCGAACAGCGGCTGTCGGCCCTGGGCGGGCTTGCCGCCGCGGCCGCCCACGAACTCGGCACGCCCCTGGCCACCATCCAGGTGGTGGCCAAGGAGCTGCTGCGCTCGTCGCCCGAGAATGATCCGGTGGCCGAGGACGCGCGGCTGCTGATGCAACAGGCGGAGCGTTGCCGCGACATCCTGAAGAACCTGGCCCAGCGGCCCGAGGCCGGCGACATCGTCCACGCGCGGCTGGGCCTGGCCCAGTTCCTCGACGAGATCGTCGACCCCTACCGCACCATCGGCCCCAAGGTCTCGACCACGGTCGAGGGCCCCCAGGGCGAGTTTATCCCCGACGTCCAGCGCATCCCTGAGGCCACCCATGCGCTCGCCGCCTTCGTCGAGAATGCCGCCGACTTCGCCGTGCTGGAGGTCCAGGTCGCCGGCCGCTTCAACGCCGAGCACATCGAGGTGGAGGTCCGCGACGACGGCCCGGGCTTCGCCCCGGACATCCTGGAAAAGCTGGGCGAGCCCTACGTGACCTCGCGGCCCTCGGGCGAAGGCTCCCCCTCCCACCACCAGGGGATGGGTCTGGGGTTCTTCATCGCCAAGACCCTGTTGGAACGGTCCGGGGCGCGCGTCACGTTCCGCAACGAACGGGAGGGCGGGGCCGTTATCCTCACGCAATGGCCACGCAGGCGGATCGAAGCCCCAGATCCTTAGCAAACCCAGCCCCTTGAAACCGCCGGGCGAGCGGAGTCATACCGACCGCCAGGGGTGCGTGAGACCCAGGAGCCCGCGCCGATGACCGACCTTTCCTCCGAGATCACCGCCCTCCCCGACCGTAGCCTCCTGGTCATGGACGACGACGCGCCGCTCAGGACCCGTCTCGGCCGCGCCCTGGAATCCCGGGGCTTCGAGGTCACCATGGTGGGCTCGGTGTCCGAGGCCATGGACGCGGTTCGGGCCAAGGCCCCCGCCTTCGCGGTGCTGGACATGCGCCTGGAAGACGGCAATGGGTTGAAAGTGGTTGAAGCGCTGCACCAAAAGCGGCCAGATGCCCGCGCCATAATGTTGACCGGCTACGGCAATATCGCCACGGCGGTGGCCGCGGTGAGAGCCGGGGCTGCCGACTATCTGTCGAAGCCCGCCGATGCGGACGACGTGGTCAAGGCGCTCCTCGCCCGTGCGGACGAGGCGCCGGCCCCGCCGGAAAACCCGATGTCGGCGGATCGTGTGCGGTGGGAGCACATACAACGCGTGTATGAACTCTGTGGACACAACGTTTCGGAAACGGCGAGAAGGCTGAACATGCACCGCCGGACACTCCAAAGGATCCTCGCGAAAAGGGCGCCTAAATGATTCTACCGTTCCTTCTGGCCGTCACGGCCTCCACCGCTCACGCCGCTCCGGCGGCGGCTCCGGCCGCTGCACCCGCCAAGGCGAGCGCGCCGAAGCTCGAGAAGCCGAGCATCGAACCAAAGACCGAAAGCGACTGCGGCGTGGTCGTCGCCGTGGCGAAACCGGTGAAGAAGGGCGACAAGCCCGAGTACAACTACGACTTCAAGGAAGTCGCCGGCCTGAAGGTGCTGGGCGGACCCGAGAAGCTGGTCCTGCCCAAGGACCAGGGCAATGTGGTCGCGGTGCGCTGCACGCGCGACACCATCGTGCCCGGCGACGGCGACGGCCGCGTGGTGTGGCAGCTCGGCAAGGAGCTATCGCTCACTGACGGCGACCGCATGGGCGTGCTCGCCATCGCCCAGACCGAGAAGGGAAAGATGCCGCAGTATCGCTTCGCGATGCGCAAGGGCACGCTGACCGACGTGGAAAAAAAGGCGGTCACCGACCGGCTGCAGATCCTGCAGGTGAACCTGATCCAGCTCGCCCGCGAAGTGGCGGCCAAGCGCGCCGAAGCCGCCAAGGCCAAGGACGCGGCCGACGCGCCGATCGCGAAGAAGCAGTAAAACACATCATCACGTCACGAAGTCGGGGGGCGCCGGATTACCGGCGTCCCTTTTCGTTTGGGCGAAGAGAAGAGAGCCACGAAAAACACGAAAAACACGAACAGCGCTGAAGTACGCGAGTTCGTCGGAAATGTTTGTCGCGCGCCGAAGGCGCGCAATCGATGTCTCCGGGGTCCCGGTTAATTTGTCAGCGACGCGTTCGTGCTTTTCGTGTTTTTCGTGGCAATCTTTTTCTAAACTTCCGTCGCGCGCAACGCCGCAAGGCGGGCGAAGGCGAGGATGAGGGCGCGGCGCCGCGCGCTGGCCAGTGGTTCGACGGGAGCGTCCAGGACGATGGCGCCGCCGAAGGCGTCGGCCACGATCAGGCCCGGGCCGTCGGCGAGGATCTCGCGCGGGAACTCCGGCGACACCGCGAAATAGAGCTGGTCGCAGTAGTCGGCGTACTCATGCCACTTGCGGTCGGTGCGGTAGTCCTCGAGCGAGGACTTCACCTCGGCGATGGCGATCTCGCCCTTGGGGCCCAGCGCCATCACGTCCGCGCGCCGCCCGTTCGGCAGCCCCACCTCGAGCAGCGGCGCCCAGCCCAGGTCCGCGAACAAGCGCGCCACGCCGCGCGTGACGGTGAGCGTCGTCTCGGGACGGCTGAAGACGAGGGTGAGAACGGCGTCGGCCACGGCTAGTCGCTGTCCTCGATCGCGTGCATGGCGTCGTCGGAGAGGCCGAAGTGGTGGCCGATTTCGTGCACGAGAACATGGGTGATCAGTTCGTCGAGGGAGACGTCGCCGCGTTCGGCCCATTCGTCGAGGATCGGCCGGCGATAGAGGAACACCTGCGACACGTCCGGCGACGGATTGATCACCGACTGATGCGCCAGGTCGACGCCGTGGTAGAGGCCCGACAGTTCGAACGGGTCTTCGATGCCGAGCGCGTCGAGCGTCGCGTCGTCGGCGAAGTCCTGCACGCGAAACTCGATCCCACCGGTGGCGCGGCGGAACTCCTCCGGCAGGCGCTCGAACGCCGCCTCGGCCATGGCGGTGAAGGCGTCGATGTCCGGCGCCGGATGGGCGCTCCAGTGATGGCGGTCGGTGTTGCGCAGCCGGTCTCTATTCATCGGGCAGCACCAGGTCGGGGTTTTCCGGCGCGCGCGCTTCGAACAGGCCGATGTCGAGCGGCTGTTGCGGCGCGATGGCGGTGAGCGGTTGGCGGGTCAGGGCCTCGATGGCGTCGCGGCCGAGATCACGCGCCGACTGGGCGCGCCGCGCCTTGCGCGCGGGCGGCAGCTTGGAGTCCGCGGGCTGCGCCCCCACCCGCCAGTAGGACACCGACAGCCGCCACTGGGTCTTGGCCGCGGCCTCGGGCTTGGGCGGAACCGGCCAGCGGCGACCGTCCTTGAACACTGGCTTGGCGGCGGTGACGCGGGGCGAGCGGCCCTTCACCGGGGCCAGCACCTCGCGGATGGTGCAATAGCGGTCCTCGGGCGCGACCGCTGCGCCCTTGCGGTCGTCGATGCGGCCCTTCCAGGCCTCGAGCACGGCCTCGCGCGTGTCGTAGGCGGGACCGACCTCTTCGACCGTAAAGCGCAGCTCCGCCTCGTCCCCGCCGGCCACAGCCCGGGCCTCGCGTTCGCGCGCGGCGCGGCCCAGAGGCGCGCTCAGGGCCTGTTCCGCGTTTGCCGCCACCGGGTAGAGGACACTCATGGGCAACCATATCAGGGCGCAGCGTCGCACCGGCAAGCGGACTCATGTCCGGGTAACCGTCCCGGGCTATCCTGGCCGCGTGATTCGATCCGGAGAGGTCTCCATCAGGGGCTGGCGTCATGGTCGCAGCTGACCTCGCCTTCGCAGCGTCCGCGGGGGCCATCGGGCTTGCGCTGGCCACCTCGCTGTGGGCCTGGCGCTACCGCCGCCGCGCCGAACTGCGCACCGCCGACCTGACCTTCCGCAACGAACAGCTCCGCGCCGCCCTGAACGAGGCCGAGACCGCCACCATCGCCTTCGAAGGCGCCCTGATCGCCGTGGAGGGCGAGGAGGCCCGCCTGGTCTGGGGCGACGACGCCATGCTGGCCTGCGCCGAGGCCCTGGGACTGAAGGCGGTCGATCCCGCAGCCCTCTTGGAGGCCGTCGCCGCCACCGCGCCGGATCACGCCCTGAAATTGCGCAGCCTGATCAACCAGGGCGAACCCTGCCGATTCCTCACGCCGGTGGCCGGCGGCGCCCTGGTCATCGAGGGCCGGCCTTCGGGCGGGATGGCTTGGCTCAGGATCACCCTCGCGCTCGACGCCACCCCCGGCGGCAAGTTCGCCTTCCTGGCCGACCGCCTGCCCGATCCCGCCTGGATCGCCGATTCCCGCGGCCTGGTGCTGTGGGCCAACCGCGCCTTCATCGAGGCCGCCGAAGTCTCCACCGTCGACGAGGCTCGCGCGCGCGAAGCCGCCTTCGACCGCGGCGCCCAGGCCATCGTCATCGAGGCCGGCAAGGAGCGCGCCCGGCGCGAAGGCTTTCGCTGGGTCACGGTGCGCGGCGAGCGGCGCGCCTATCGCATCTTCGCCGAGCCGGTCGCCGGCGACGAGATCGCCGCCTTCGCCATGGACGTCACCGAGTCCGAGGAGAACCGCGAGGCGCTCCGCCGCCACGTGGCCGCCCACGACGAGACGCTGAACCATCTGGCCGATGCGGTCGCCATCTTCGGCGCATCGCGCAAGCTGAGTTTCTACAACACCGCCTTTCAGAAGCTGTGGGATCTCGAGGCCGCCTGGCTCGACGAGCGGCCGACGCACGGCGAACTGCTCGACCGCCTGCGCCAGCGTCGGCGCCTGCCGGAGACCACCGACTATTCTAAGTGGAAGCAGAAGGAGCTCGACTTCTACGGCTCGACGGAAGTGTCGCCCGACGACATGTGGAGCCTGCCCGACGGGCGCACCCTGCGCGTGGTGCGCCAGCCGCATCCGCTCGGCGGGATTCTGATCCTGTTCGCCGACATCACCGGCGAGTTGAAGCTGCGCGCGCAGTACAACGCCCTGATCCAGGTGCAGCATGCGACGCTGGACAAGCTGAACGACGCGGTCGCGGTGTTCGGCTCGGACGGCCGCCTGCGCCTGCACAACGAGGCCTTCGAGCGGCTTTGGGGCCTGAGCGCCGCCCAGCTGCAGGACGCCGGCGGTTTCGAGGGCATGGCCGGGCTGTGCCGTCCGCTGGTCCACGACCAGGCGCTGTGGTCGCGAGCTGAAGGCGCGGGTGACCGATCCCGATCCCACCGCCCGCATTCCGATCTCGGGCGAAGCGCGCACCTCGGACCGGCGCACCTTCGCCTTTCAGTCACGGCCCCTGCCCGACGGCGCGACGCTGCTGGCGTTCGGCGACGTCACCGCGCGCCACGAGCTCGAACGCGCGCTCGACCAGCGGTCGGTGGCGCTGGCGGAGACCGAGCGGCTGAAGCGCGAATTCGTCGGCAACGTCTCCTACGAACTGCGCACCCCGCTGACCACCATCATAGGCTACTCCGAACTGCTCGAGAACGAGCGACGGCCTGTCCGAGCGCGCCAAGTCGCACATCGGCATCGGTGCGCCAGGCGGCGGCCCAGCTCGCCCGCTCCATCGACGACGTGCTCGACATCGCCCAGATCGACGCCAACGAAATGGCGCTGTACCTGGGCGACGTGCAGGTGCGCGACGCCGCTGGAGATCGCGGCCGAGCGCGTGCGCGCAACCATCGAGGCCAACGGCGGCCAGCTGGTGGTCGACGGCGCCGAGGACGCCGGCCTGATCCGCGCCGACCCGCGCCGCATCGGCCAGGCGCTGGACCACCTGCTCGACAACGCCACGCGCGCCATCGGACCGGCGGAACGGTGACGCTGACCGCGCGCCATGCGGCGGGATCGGTGACCATTCAGGTGTCCGACACCGGGCGCGGCATCCCGTACCACGAGCAGGCCCACATCTTCGACCGCTTCGTCGGCCGCGACCGCGGCGGCCCGGGCCTGGGCCTCGCGCTGGTGAAGACGCTGGTGGAACTGCACGGCGGCTGGGTGGCGCTGGAAAGCGAGCCCGGCGAAGGCGCGACGTTTACGGTGCATCTGCCGGAAGCGGCTGCGCTCGCGGCGGCGGCGGAGCCCGAACTGGACCTGCGCGCGGGCGCGGCCTAGCCGGCGCTGTCGTCGTGACGCAGTCCGAAACTCAGGCTGGAAAAGGTGGTCTCGAAATCGGTATCCCGAGTCCTGGGTTGCGGCTTGGTCCAAATGACATTCAGCAGCCAGTTTCCGTCTCTCGGCATGGTGAAGACCGCACGACCCTCGTGGTCGGTGACACGCGTTTCAAGCGGCGACTCGTCGTGATCGAGATCGGTGAGCTTGACGAGCGCGCCGGCCAGTCGGCGTCCCTCGAAGATCACGTGAACGGGCAATGTTGAGCGGCGCGGAAGCACATAGGGGCTCACTTCCGGCACGATTTCCAGCAGCAGACCGAACGGCCGCGTAACCTGTGACTGCGCGCTCGCGCTGGGGGCGCCCACCAGGACGATGGATTTCGCCTGGCGACTGTAGTTTTCTGATCCCATCGCCTCGGTGCGATGCGTCCGTGCTCTCAATTCCAACGCCGGTGTGAGTCCCTCGACCTTGAGGTAGTCATTGTACCGGATCGCGGGCAGGAAGCTTTGCGCCTGATCGTCCGTCTGCAGCACGAGCACATAGGCGCCGGGCCTCGAAAATCCGATGGTCGCGTCTGCATTGGCGCCGCCCGGCCGCAGGTTGGCGCGCAGATCGATGGCGGCGCCGCTTGGCGCAATGGCTTCGAAGCGCGTGATCCTCTTGACGGGAATGGCGGAACGCTGCCGAAGCGGACCGTGACCCACCTGCAACGTCAGCGGCGTCGCAGTGCCTGGGCTCAGCCAGAACAGGTTTGGCTGCATCCAAAAGTCATGCGCGGTCGCCGAGGCGGCGCAAGCGAACCCGATCATGGCGCTCAATACCGACACACGTTGAAGTTCCGACCGGCGCTTCGGGCGGACAATGACGCTTGAGCGACCCAAGGCGCGCCTCCTAGTCCATGTGATCGGGCAGGTAGCCCGGGGTGACCGGCAGGAACGGGAGCAGAGCGGCCAGCGCCGCTATGGCGATCAACCAACTCGACGCCACCTTTACGGCGATCGACGCACGCCGCCTGACGAGCCATCCCGCGGGCGCCGCCAGGAGTACACAAGGGGCTGCCTTCACGAGGTCAAGGGGCGATCCCGCCACCGCGATCACAGCGCCCGACCAAATCCCCGCATTCACAGCAAGCGCAATCGCGAGCAATCTGCTCGGTCCGGCCGGAATGTGCACCGCCGCCGCCGTGGCCATCACGCTCAGCCAACAGCTGAGGAAAACAGCTTCGCGCCACGCCGAAGGCGCGGGAGCGAAGACGAGAGCCGTAGCGGTCGCCACAAGAATAGCGATAGAAAGACCCCGAATGTCGCGCGGCGCAAAGCCTAGAGTAAGCCCGAGCGCCGCGCACAACAACGCCGGGGGCAGCGAACCGCCCCTCACCGCGCGACGGCCTCGAACAGCAGCCAGCAGCCGGCTGCCGCGATCGCGGCGCCGAGGCCGCGTGTCGCGACCAGACCGCCCGGCCGATCCTTCAACAGGCCGATGCCGATGCCCAGGACATGCAACAAACCCGTCGCGAATACAAAGCCGGCGGCATAGCCCACCGGGTCTGCGGCGGAGGGCAGTTCGCTGCCGTGAGCGTAGCCGTGGAACACCGCGAACGATGCGACGATGATCGCGGCAAGCCAGATCGGCGCCTTGAACGACAGTGCGATGCAGCCGCCAAGCACCAGCACCGAGACCGCAATGCCGATTTCCACGGGCGGCATGGGCGCGCCAAGCATCCCCATCGCCGCTCCGGCCACCATCACGGTGGGGAATATGATCGGAAGCGCGTAGATCAGCGGCCGACCTAAGAAGGCGCCCCATAACCCGACTGAAACCATCGCCAACAGGTGGTCGAAACCAGTGAAAGGGTGTTCGAACCCCGATACGAAGCCGCCGGGCAGTCCCGTGCCCACATGCGCGTCCGCAGGACTCACACCGACCATCCCTGCCATGCCGAGCACAATCACCGTCATGACAAAGTGAATGCGGCGCTGGCCGGGAGGATGGGTCCGCACGTTGGCTCTCGCTTACTGCACGCTATTGGAGGTAGTCGGGTCGCGCTCCGACTTTGGTGATGCGCGTCTATGGGTTGCCTGCGGGTCCGGGACCCGGCGGAGCCAGAAAAGGAAAGACGCTGTCGGAAGGCTTGCGATCGTTGCGGGTCAGTCCGTCGTCGAACCCGACGTCGGCGCCCGTCACCAGAAGCGACCGATAGACGTTGGCTGCGTTGTAGTTCGGCGACCTGCCGCCGCAGTCCTTGGCCAGCTCGCGCCTTCCCGCCAGGGCTGCGAGTTCGACCGCGAAAAGGTGCGTACAATTGGCTGATGCGCTGTTGATCCAGAGGCGATCATCGGCGAACAGCGTGGCGAGTTGACCGTAGCGGACATCGCCGTCGCTCGACAGGTGGCTCAGCAGGCTGTTGCCGCACGTCCCGTCGAACCCATCGTAGAGCGCGAGCGCTCTCTGGATCGCAGGAATGAATTGCGACGAGGTCGCCGGCGTCGCCAGATTGTATCGCTCTTTGAGCGCATCGGCTGTTTCGTCGGGCTGGAACAGGCCCAACAGCGAGTTCTTCATCATGGGTCGACCCACGCGGTCGAGTTGCTTGCCGGACGGGGTCGTCGTCGCGCCCCAGACCGCCAGCATGGCGCCGCCCCTGTCGACCGCACCGAGGTCGATGGAAATCACCAGGGCCGACGTTGTCCACGTGGCCAGGAAGTTGGTCGCCGGGCCGCCGTTTGTGTGCCGGAATTGATCGAGGATCGCGCGCGTGGTTGCCTGGTCGAACCTCGGACAGCCGGCCGAATTGATCTCAGCGCCGTTCTTCATGGCGGCCGTGGCGACCTGGTAGGCGGCTCTTGTTCCTCTGACGTTGTTGAAGAACGGATCGGCGCGGAGGCCGGCGAAGACGCGAAACTGGCGACGCCGACTTTCAAGTCCGTCGGTTCCGGAGGCGTCTCCGCGTGCCAAATCGCCGCCCGCTCTGCAGGTGACGGCGTTTGTCGTCCCGAATCGACAGACGATCGTTGTCGTGGACGTCGTCGCGCCGAGCCGCTTGCCGCTGTCGATGTGGATCACGTACTGGAGCCGATCGGAAAAGCTGCGACCCACGATATCCATGACAAGGTTCAAACGCCGGCCGTCCGGCGAAACCCAGGCAAACATGTCTCCGATATTGGCCTGTGGATTGGCGATCGCGGTTGGCGTATCGAGGTGGTTAGAAGCGTGCGCGACAGGAGCGCTCACCAGCAGCATTGCGCCGGCGCCGATCGCACCGGCCGCTCGGCGCGCGAATGCCAAGACCTGTTGCATGCTGTGCCTTCCGCAAACGTCAGACGGAAGGTAGAGGGGACGCGGACGGTGTCCGCTGTCGGATTCTTTAGTTAAAAGCAGCCAGACCCAGCTCCGCCGCCGCCCGGACAGTGGAGCTCGCAGCACGGCAATCCGGTCACGGATCGCTTATCCGCGCGGCCGCCGCAGATGGGCGGACCGCTGGAATTCGACCGGCGACCGGCCGTAGACTTGTCGGAACGCGGCGCTGAAATGGCTGTGGCTGGAAAATCCCAGATCCAGAGCCAGCGTGGTAAGGTCTTCGTACTTGCCCAGGAGATCCAACGCCCGGGCGAGCCTGAGACGCAGCTGATAACGATAGAGCGGCGTCGCTTCCACCTGCTGAAAGACCTGCGTCAGGTAAACGGCGGAGACGCCGACCTCGGCGGCGACTTCGCGCAAGGTCCAACGGCGCGCGAGATCGGATGACAAGACCAGCTTGGCGCGGTCGACCAGTTTCTGTCGCCCAAAACTTGCGCCCGCGCTGTGGGAAGTCCGCTCGCCCAGGGCCCGGGCGACCAGGCTCAAGGTGAGCGTCTCGGCCTCCAGGGTCTCGATCGCGCCGCGGCTCAAGCTATGCCTCAGCAAGGCGGCGAGCGCCTGCGTGCGCGCGTCGATCCGCAGGCGAGACCGGTTGAGCGCCGCCGGGCCCCGCGTGCGCGCGTAAGGCTTTGGCATCAGCTCCTGCAGCATTGGTTCGCTGACGGTCAGCGAGAGGCTGGCGTCACCGCCGCCGACCGGGTGACTGACCTGAAAGCCTTCGCCTTCGTTGATGAAGACAACCTGATTGGCTTCCGCCACGGTCTCGTCGCGGCCCACATGGTGGACATAGACACCGCGATAGGGGAAGACCAAGTGCGTGGCGTAGGAGCACTCCTCCACGCTCCGGTGTCTGCACGCTCCAGGACACACAACGTCCCACACGGACGCGGTGTCCGTGATCAAGAGCGGCTGGGCGGAATATTCCGGCATACCCACCTGCGAGCTTTCGTCCCGAACAACCTCTCGCGCGACGCGAACGGGTCCTGCCCGGCGACAATAGCCGGTTTTTCCTCCGAAAAGAATAGCCCGGACTCTCCCTCTCAGCCTGCACTGTCGCGTTCGTGTCTTTTCGTGTTTTCGTGGCTTTTTATTCTTTGTTCGCTTAACGCGCCTGGTGGTTCATTTTGCTTTGTCGTGACGATCGAGCGTCAACAACGACCGATCGCGGCCGAGATGCGCGAAGACATCAACATCGACACCGCCGGCGAGCATGTGCCGCGTCAGCCGTTCATAGTGGGCGATGAAGCGCGCGAGTTTCGCGCGACGTTCTGGCGGAAGGTCGGCGGGCGAGACACCGAGCAATCCCGCTTCCTGTTCGCAGCGCCAGTCGAGCACGATGTCGAAGGTCGGTGCGGCGAGATACAGGCTGCGCGCGAAACGCTCGAAGAATAACCGATAACGGCCGGCGAGTTCGGCGTTAACGCGATGGCGCCAGACGCCGTCGGCGTCTTCCTCCGCCTCCAGAGTGTTCGCCGGCGTCGCAAGATCGACTTCGCTCTGCGGCGTACAGCCCATGCACCAGCCTTCGACCAGGATCGCGGTGGGCCGTCCCACGAACACAGGCCACTGCCGCGGCGGCAGGCGGTCGTCGGCGAGTTTGTCGAAGGACGGGATACGGGTGGAGGCGCCGTCGCGCGCGGTCATCAGCGCGTCGATCACGCCATCGGCGAGGTCGAGGTCATGCGTGCCGGGCGGCCCGCGGGTGATGAACAAGGGATGGACGTCGCGGGCCATAGCCTCGCGTTCGGCGCGGGTGCGGTAGACGTCGTCCAGCGAGAAGCACGCGGCGCAGATCTCTTCGGCTACGATGCGCACCAGGGTGCTTTTGCCGGAGGCCTGGCAGCCGCCCACCGCCACCAGAGGAATGCCGCCGTCGGTCTCGGCGCGGGCATCCTCGATCAGGGCCTTCAGCGCGTTGCGCAGTTCCGGGCCCGGACCGTTCAGTGCTGGCTCTCCGGCATGCGCACAACCAGGCCGTCGAGCGCGTCGGTGACCTTGATCTGGCAGCTCAGGCGCGAGGTGGGCTTCACCTCCTCGGCGAAGTCCAGCATGGACTCCTCCATGGCCGAGGCCCCGCCGGTCTTTTCGAACCAGGCGTCGTCCACATAGACGTGGCAGGTGGCGCACGCGCAGGCGCCGCCGCAGTCGGCGTCGATGCCGGGGATATTGTTGCGGATCGCGCCCTCCATCACCGACAGGCCGGTCTTGACGTCCGCGACGTGCGCTTTGCCGTCGTGCTCGATGTAGGTAATCTTGGCCAAGGCCCGCTGTGTCCGCCCGTGAGTGAGAACGCGGAGCCGGTCCTACACGCCCCGCGCCCCGGGCTCAATGCGCCAAGGCGGACTTACGGCCGCGCGTGGCGGGGCTGGTAGAGGCCGAGCGCGCCGCCGCCGGGCAGGCTGATGTGGGTGAGGCGGCCCCAGCCCTGGGTCTGGGGCTCATCGCAGGCGACGCCTAGCGCCTTCAGTTTCTTGATCTCGGCGTCGAGGTCGTCGGTCATCAGATAGAGTTCGTGACGGTTATTCTCGTCGGAGGGGTGCACCGCCGCCTCCGCCTCGGGCAGGGCGAAGATCAGCCAGCCGTGGCCCACGTCCACGTACCGGAAGCCCAGCACGTCCTTCAGGAAGGCGCGGTCGGCCTCCGCGTCCTTGGAATAGAGGATGACGTGCGCGCCGTTGATCATGGTCGGCCTCCCGAACGCTGGAGCGGCGTTCCCAGCGCGTGTTTACACGCTGCGCGACGCCAGGAGCTTCTTGGTTTCGGCGATGGCCTTGGCCGGGTTCAGGCCCTTGGGGCAGACCTGGGCGCAGTTCATGATGGTGTGGCAGCGATAGAGCCGGAACGGATCCTCGAGATAGTCGAGGCGTTCGCCCTCGGCCTCATCGCGGGAATCTGCAATCCACCGGTAGGCTTGCAGCAACGCCGCGGGCCCGAGATACTTGTCCTGGTTCCACCAGTAGCTGGGACAGCCGGTAGAGCAGCAAGCGCACAGGATGCATTCGTAGAGGCCGTCGAGCTTTTCGCGCTCCTTCGGCGACTGCAGCCATTCCTTGTCCGGCGTCGCGGTCTTGGTGTGCAGCCAGGGTTCGATCGAGGCGTACTGGGCGTAGAACAGGTTCAGGTCGGGAACGAGGTCCTTCACCACCGGCATGTGCGGCAGCGGCGAGATTGAAATCTCCGCGCCGGAGAAATCCTTCCACGCGTGGGTGCAGGCGAGGGTGTTGCGGCCGCCGATGTTCATGGCGCACGACCCGCACACCCCCTCGCGGCACGAACGGCGGAAGGTCAGGGTCGGATCGATGGTGTTCTTGATGTGGATCAGGGCGTCGAGCACCATCGGGCCGTGCTTGGTGGTGTCGACTTCGTACTCGTCCCAGCGCGGATTGCCCTCGACTTCCGGATCGTAGCGATAGATGCGGAAGGTGCGCAGGTGCTCGCCCTTGCTTGCGACGTCTTGGGCGCCGGCTTCCTGCCAGCGCTTGCCCTTCTTCATGGTGGAGTTACGCGGGAGGGTGAAAGCGACCATCAGCGGGTTTCCTGAGATTGCCGGTAGGCGGCGCGCGCCTGCACGAGTGAAAGTTTGTTGGCGCCGCCGGCCAGTTCGGGATGCTTTTCCTGCACGGGATCGTCCTCCCATCTGCAGGTCGGACAGATCTCCCAATAGCCCGCCTGGCTGAGCGTCAGAGCGCCGCAGCAGGGGCAGGCGTAACGGCCGTCGACCGCTTGGCGCGGGCTCGTGACCGTGCCGGCCTGGAGAAAATATTCGAGACCGCTTTCGGGAACGTCGCCCATCAGTACACCCGCTTCTTCGGCGGAATGTAGGCGACATCGTTGGTCAGGGTGTAGGCGTGCACCGGGCGGGAATCGAGTTTTGCCGTGCCGGTCTTTTCGTCGAGCCACGCCAGGGTGTGCTTCATCCAGTTCACGTCGTCGCGCTCGGGGAAGTCTTCGCGCGCGTGGGCGCCGCGGCTTTCCTGGCGGTTCAAGGCGCCGGTGATGGTGACCACCGCCTGGCCGATCAGATTGTCGTACTCGAGCGTCTCCATCAGGTCGGAGTTCCAGATGAGGCCGCGGTCGGTGACGCCGATATCCTTGCCCTGGGCGAAGATGTCGGTGAGGCGCTTGACGCCCTGTTCGAGGGTTTCGGCGGTGCGGAAGACGGCGGCGTCCTCCTGCATGGCCATCTGCATGCGCAGGCGCAGCTCCGCGGTCGGGATCGAGCCCTTGGCGTTGCGGAAGCGGTCGAAGCGGTCGAGGTGCGCGTCGGCGGCGCTCGCGGGAATCTCCGGCACGCCGGCAGTGCGGTCGACGATCTCGCCGGCCTTCAGGCCCGCAGCGCGGCCGAACACCACCAGGTCGGTCAGGCTGTTGGAGCCTAAGCGATTGGCCCCGTGCACCGACACGCAGGCGGCCTCGCCCACCGACATCAGGCCGGACACGATGTGATCGTTGTCGCCGCCGGATTTGGTCAGCACCTGGGCGTGATAATTCGTCGGGATGCCGCCCATGTTGTAGTGCACGGTGGGCAGCACCGGGATCGGTTCCTTGGTGACATCGACGCCGGCGAAGATACGCGCGCTCTCGGTGATGCCGGGCAGGCGCTGGTGGATGATCTTCGGATCCAGGTGATCGAGGTGCAGGAAGAGGTGATCCTTCTTCGGGCCCACGCCACGGCCCTCGCGAATCTCGAGCGTCATCGCGCGCGAGACCACGTCGCGCGAAGCGAGGTCCTTGGCCGACGGCGCGTAACGCTCCATGAAGCGTTCGCCCTCGGAGTTGGTAAGGTAGCCGCCCTCGCCGCGCACGCCTTCGGTGATCAGGACGCCCGCGCCATAGATGCCGGTCGGGTGGAACTGCACGAACTCCATGTCCTGCAGCGGCAGGCCCGCGCGCAGCACCATGCCGCCGCCGTCGCCGGTGCAGGTATGGGCTGAGGTGCAGTTGAAATAGGCGCGGCCGTAGCCGCCGGTGGCCAGGATCACCTGTTTGGCCCGGAAACGGTGCAGGGTCCCGTCGTCGAGCTTCCAGGCGGTGACGCCGTGGCAGACGCCGTCGACCATGATCAGGTCGAGCGCGAAATACTCGATGAAGAAGTCGACCTCGCGCCGCACCGACTGGCCGTAAAGGGTGTGCAGAATAGCGTGGCCGGTGCGGTCGGCGGCGGCGCAGGTGCGCTGGATCGGCGCCTCGCCGAAGT
This sequence comes from uncultured Pseudomonadota bacterium, assembly GCA_963838235.1. Taxonomy (GTDB): domain Bacteria; phylum Pseudomonadota; class Alphaproteobacteria; order Caulobacterales; family Caulobacteraceae; genus JAFECT01. The sequence goes on along the minus strand of CAWIQJ010000006.1, from coordinate 758,767 downwards.
TGCGGGTCATGCCGCCGAAGGCGCGCTGGTAGATCTTGCCCTCGTCGGTGCGCGAGAAGGGCACGCCCCAGTGCTCGAGTTCGTAGACCGCGGCGGGCGCCTCGCGCACCAAGTATTCGATGGCGTCCTGGTCGCCCAGCCAGTCCGACCCCTTGACGGTGTCGTACATGTGCCAGCGCCAGTCGTCCTCGCCCATGTTGCCGAGCGACGCCGAGATGCCGCCCTGGGCCGCGACGGTGTGCGAGCGCGTGGGAAACACCTTGGTGATGCACGCCGTCTTCAGGCCCGCTTGCGCGCAACCCAGCGCCGCGCGCAGGCCCGAGCCGCCGGCGCCGACCACCACCACGTCGAAGGCGTGATCTATGAACTGATAGGCGCCGTTCGCGGCCATGATGTCCTCAGAGTCCCAGTCCGCCGCCGAAGGCGACCTTCAGTATGGCGAACGCCGCCGCAACCGCCAGCAGCAGGCACAGGAAGAAGTTGATGAAGAGCAGCGCGCCCTTGCCGAAGGGCTTGTGCACATAGTCCTCGATCACGGCGCGCAGGCCGAGGTTCATGTGGTAGAGCGCGACCCAGATGAGCAGCAGCAAGAGGCCCGCGTTCACCGGCGTGCGCAGCCACGCCGCGGCGCCGTCGAAGCCTTCGCCCAGGAACTGCGTGACCGCCCACAGACCCCAGACGCCGAGGAAGACCAGCAGGAGCGAGGAGATGCGCTCGCGCACCCACAGGCCTGCACCGTGATGGGCGCCCCCCAATCCTTCGACCTTCTTGCGATCGGTGCGGAAGTCTTGGCTCACAGGGTCACCTTTTCGGCGGCGACCAGCCAGGCCCAGTAGAGCGCCGTCGCGATCAGGGCGAACCAGATGGAGAGGTTGACCAGGACGTCGGCATTCTTGGGCTTCAGCCCAAGGCCGGTGTCCCAGATCAGGTGCCGGATGCCGGACGCGAGATGGTAGAAGGCGCAGAGCGCGAGCCCGATCCAGACGATCAGCGCCAGCGGATGGGCGGCGTAGGTCAGCCACACCGTATAGGCGTCGCGGCCCAGGGCCAGGGCCACCAGCCAGGCCACCACCACGATGGTCCCGACGTACAGACCCAACCCGGTCACCCGGTGCAGGATCGAGCCCAGCATGGTGATGTGCCAGCGCCAGACCTGCAGGTGGGGTGAGAGGGGAGGATCTTTGCGGCGGGGCTTGGCGGCGCCCTTGCGGGTCTTGTCGGACGCTTCGGCGCTGGTTTGCGACATGATGCCTTTAGCCCAGCGCCCAAGGACGAAGCGTGCGGAGAACACGCGAAGCGGGCGCGCCGGGACTTTTAGACCCTGAGTCCGGGCTGTCAACGAACCGGGGAAAGGCTTTTGAGGAGGGTTTTGTGGGGCGTCGCGGCCCCCCGGACCCGTCCCCGGGTCCGGTCGTCCGGGGAGCCTAGGCGCCGCCGAAGTAATAGGTCCCGGCCGGACGCCCCCTCAGCTTCTCCCCGCGGATCTGCATGTACCGTTTCTCCGCCTCGGGCGTATCCAGTTGGTCGAGGGGCGTCAGGAGGATGAAATCGTTGCCGGTGTCGTAGATCACCAGATGCCGAATGACGCCGCGCGCATCCTCGGCGATGGCGCCGAGACGATCGACGACCGTGGCGCGTTGCGCCGCGTTGAGCGCGGACAGATCGAGGTCGCCTGACCGGGTCTCCTGAGCGTGACCGACGATGACCTGATCGAGGGCGCCGTAAGCGTCGTAGAGCCGCCCGGTTGCGCTCGTCGAAGCGACGAAGGTCTCGTCGTACTCCTGGGCCAGATACTCCAGCCAGTTCTGGGCGCTCGGGGGAAGCAGATTGGCCACGCCGCTGGCCTTTGCCGAGGGCCAGACGCCTGCGTCGGGCACGCCGATAAAGCCGCCCGGCATGCGGCGGAGGATGAACGGGCCGGTCGGTCCCGCGCGCTCCAGCGTCGAAGCTTGGGTGACGGCCCAATCGACGATTGCCTGGGCCTCGGCGATGTCCTGCTTGAGATAGCCCTGATTGACCCGGCCGTCTCTCCGAAGCGCTTGCGTCAGGGCTTCGCGCTGATGCTGGCGGTGGAAGAACTCGACCGCCTGCTCGAGCCCGATGGCGATGACGATCCCTATGACGATCACACCGATTTCGACCAGCAGCTCGCGCCAGTTCTGCAGCGGTTTGGGCCGGTGAACGTGCATGGCTTCCCCTGAGTCGGATTGGGCGTCCGCGCCGCCGCCGGCTTCCACGCTCTCCGCCATGCGCCGCCTCCCGGGGCCAGCGATAGCACAGGCGCTTGTCTGATCCATCCTGGGTTGGAGGCGCCGCACTTGCGCGGGTCGCGGGACAGGCATAGCAATTCGAGGTTCTACCTAGCTCTGGGGGTCGGCCGTGGCCGCTCTGTTGCTGATCGCGCTGATGGCGGGCGCCGTGCAGGCGCAGACGCCGCCGCCGCCGGACACATCCGACGACGATGGGCCGCCGCCCCTACAGAACGGCGTCACGACGCCGGCCCCGGCCATGCCCCCGATCGCGGACCCGGTCGTGCGCCCGGTGGTGCGGCCGTTCGAGATGCCCTCGACCTACCAACCGTCGGCCCCGATGGCCTACACGACCCAGCCCGGCGTCACGCCGACGGCTGCGGTGCCGGTGGAGCGATACCGGGGCGAGTACGAGGCGCCGGCCGACGAGCAACAGCGCTACTACCTCGCCGGCGTGCAGGGAAAATTCGAGACCGAGCAGTCCATGATGGGCGCGCTCGACGGCGAGTGGACGGTGACGGCGCCGGCCGGCGGCCTGCTGTTCACCATGGTCATCGACGACGCCGGCGGCGGAACGCCGGTCGACGGCGCCTGGCGCGACATTCGAACCGGTCATCCGTCGAGCATGGGCGTGATCGACAGCATCGACCACGGCGCGCGCACGCTGAAGATCAGCTTCCACTCAGGCGGCGGCGACCGCCTGGAGCCGACAGTCCTGACCCTGACCGCCCAGCCCGACGGCCGCTGGTCGGGAGAGATGAACGATGCGGGCGCAACTCAGCCTGTGGTCATGAACCACGCGCCAATCGTTCCGACACAACCCTGATCGCGCGTTCGAGGCCGGCGTCGTCGTAGGGCTCGGCTTCGCCGCGTCCCCACACCGGGTCGGGCCACAGAGGGTCGTCGCTTCGCCGGCCGAGCACGTGCACATGCAGTTGCGGCGTGACGTTGCCGAGCGCGGCGACGTTGATCTTCTCTACCGGCCGGTCGATGGCCTCTCCCAAGTCACGCACGGCGGCGGAAGCCAGGACGATCTCGCCCATGAGAACCGCGCGCTGAGCGGCGTCCAGGTCGTCGAGCTCGCGCGCACCCGCCACGCGGGGGACGAGCACGATCCACGGGAAGCGAAAATCCACCTGCAGCCGCGCCTGGCTGAGAGCGAGGTCGGCGATCAGGCGCGAGGTCGACGCCAAGTTCGGGTGAAGGTCGAAGGCGGCCACAGGGGCGACTCGCATAAATCCAAGGCCGCACCCTAGCCTCGCCCAGGCCGCCTTGCAGCCGGGCCCGGCCCGGTTTAGACCCGCGCCGACCTTTTTCCTCCCCACCTCCCAGGAGACCACGCCATGGCGCGCGCCAAGATTGCCCTCATCGGGGCCGGAATGATCGGCGGCACCCTCGCCCACATCATCGCCCGCGAGGAGCTGGGCGACGTGGTCATGGTCGACATCGCCGAGGGCATTCCCCAGGGCAAGGCGCTCGACATCGTCGAGGCGAGCTCGGTGTTCGGCAAGGACTCGCACCTGACCGGGGCCAACAACTACGCCCCGATCAAGGGCGCCGACGTCTGCATCGTCACCGCCGGCATCGCGCGCAAGCCGGGCATGAGCCGAGACGATCTGCTCGGCATCAACCTGAAGGTCATGAAGGCGGTCGGCGACGGCATCAAGCAACATGCGCCGGGCGCGTTCGTCATCTGCATCACCAATCCGCTCGATGCGATGGTGTGGGCGCTGCGCGAATTCTCCGGCCTGCCGCACCACAAGGTGGTGGGCATGGCGGGCGTGCTCGACAGCGCGCGCTTCGGCTGGTTCCTCGCCGAGAAGTTCGGCGTGTCGGTGAAGGACGTGCGCGCCTGGACCCTGGGCGGTCACGGCGACGACATGGTGCCGATGGTGCGTTATTCGACCGTGGGCGGCCTGCCGTTGTCGGTGTGGGTCGAAAACGGCGCGATCAGCCAGGCCGACCTCGACGGCATCGTCGAGCGCACGCGCAAGGGCGGCGGCGAGATCGTGGCGCTGTTGAAGTCGGGTTCGGCCTACTATGCGCCGGCGGAAAGTGCGGTCTCCATGGCGACGTCCTATCTGAAGGACCAGAAGCGCGTGCTGCCCGCCGCGACGCACCTCACCGGCCAGTACGGCCAGAACAACCTCTACGTCGGCGCGCCCTGCGTCATCGGCGCCGGCGGCGTCGAGCGGGTCATCGAGTTCCCGCTGGACGACGCGGAAAAGGCGATGTTCGCCAAGTCGGTGGAGTTGGTGCAGGGCCTGATCGCGGCGTGCAAAGAGATCGAGCCGTCGCTGAAATAAGACGGTCAAACAATCGACTACTCATTGTGGTGGACGCGCCGTTTACCGCCTTTCTGCGCGAAGCCTTAAGCCTGCTGCGGCCTAATCCCAGGTCGGGGCAGGAAAGGGCCTCGTTCGATGAACGCCATCTCCACCGCCGTTGCGGGCCTCGGGTCCGCCACCGCCCAGCTGAACGCCGCCGCGACCCAGGCGGTGGGCCCGACTGGCAACATGGATCTCGTCCAGTCGATGGTCGGTCAGATCGAGGCGCAAGCCGCCTTCGCGGCAGACACCACCGTGATCGCCATCGCCGACAAGATGATCGGCCAGCTGCTCGACATCACCGCCTGACGCCAAGCTTTCAGGCCGAGCCGGGGACCTTGACGCCGCCGCGCTTCGGGTGAAGCTGGGCGGATGACCCGCACGCTCATTCTGTCTGTTCTGGTCGCCGCCGTTGTGGCGCTGCCCGCCGCCGCCGCCGATCGTCCGCGCAATCCGATGGACGACCTGAAGTCGATCTCCGACCTCGCGGGGGTCGACGCGCACGAAAGCGTCCGCGAGGAGTGGCGGCGCGATCTGGTGCATCACGTCTACACGCCCGGCGACGACGCGCCCTGGCGCGACGGCGCGCCCGCCGCCTGCGCCCAGCCGCGCAACCAGTACCTGATGGCCATGGGCGAGTTCATGGCCCGCCACACCCGGCGCGAGCCCACCGACCGCTTCGCCCCGCCGGAGCTGCGCACCATCGAGGTGATGAACCGGCGTCTGCGCATCGACGTGACCGAAACCGCCAAACATCTGCCGGCGGCGGGTGAGGCGCGCTTCCTCGACCCGGGTGAGACCCTGCTCGACGCGCCGAAGTCCTGGGACGACGCCCTGCGCCAGCGCGCGGAGTGGACCCTGGTGCTCGACCACGTCAGCCACGGCCTCGCCGACAAGGCGCGCGGCAACCTCGACTTCGGCGCCAACTATGCGGCCGGCCTGTGGACGCGGATGGCGTGCGACTTCGCCGAGCAGAACGCCGGCTTCGTACGGCGTTATCAGGCGAGCGGTGAAGCGGCGGGCTCGGAACGCACGCAGGCGGCCTTGGCGCTGTTGCAAGAGCGGCAATGAAAGCATAGGCGCGCGATTGTCCCCCCGCCTTCAAGGCGGGGGGACAATCGCCGCTAACTTTGCTACGCCCCGTCCATGCAAGCTCCCGGCCCTACCCTCGAGACCGAACGCCTCATCCTGCGCCCCACCGCGTACGAAGATTTCGAACCCTGGTTTCAGATGATGCAGGACGAAGCCGTCGCGCGCTTCATCGGCGGCGTGTCGGCGCGCTCGGCGTGCTGGCGCATGGTGATGAGCATGGCTGGGTCGTGGACGCTGAACGGTTACGCCATGTTCTCGGTGATCGAGAAGGCGACCGGCCGCTGGGTCGGACGCGTCGGGCCCTGGACGCCGGCGGACTGGCCCGGGACCGAGGTCGGCTGGGGCCTGGCGCGCGAAAGCTGGGGCAAGGGCTATGCGGTGGAGAGCGCGACCGCGGCGATGGACTGGGCGGTCGACCATCTGGGCTGGACCGACATCATCCACTGCGTCGACGAGGCGAACACCCCTTCGGCCAAGGTCGCCGAACGTCTCGGCTCGAAGCCGCGCGACCTGGCGAAGATGCCGCCGCCGTACGAGGATCATGTGGTGCGCCTGTGGGGCCAGACCAGCGACGCGTGGCGCGCGCGGCGCAAGACATAAGACTCAGTACCACCCCTCACGCCGCAGCACGCGCGCATAGGTCCGGCTGACCGGCGCCTTCACGCCATTCTTGAGCGTAAACACCGCGCGGCCGTCGCCGCGTTCGGCGCCGGTGACGGCGCTCTTCGCCACCCACCAGGAGCGGTGCGTCTGGGCGCCCTCGAGGCCGTCGAGCTCGCCGACCGCGTCGGCCAGGCGCATCAGAATCAGGTCGGAGCCGCGGTCGGTATGGATGCGCAGATAGTGATCCTCGGCCGACACGGCGTAGATTTCCGCGCCCTTCAGTTTCAGCGGCAGGCGGTCCGCGAAACGCGGCGGCTTTTGGTCGACCGCAGCGTGCGTCTCGCGCGGCCGCTGTTCAGCGGCCAGGCTGATCAGGGTCATGACGGCCGAGACCGCGACCACCGGGCCGACAAAGTACGACAGAGTGGCGATGAGCAATGGCTGGCCGAACACCACCGAGCTGAAATCCCACACCACGAACAGGCCGGGTGCGGCGATGATCAGGGTCAGCACGGCGGAGGTCAGCCAGAGCCGCCCGGCGAGCACCGGAAAGCGGGTGACCCACATCGCGGCCAAACGCCCCCAGACGCCGCCGCCGAGCATCAGGACGCCCCAGTAGAGGAGCCGCGTCGAAAGCGGGAACTGGCCGGTCCCAAACGGACCGAGATAGGCCAGAAAGACCGCCGCCCCAGCCGTGATCGCCAGACCGCGCGCCCAGGCGCGCCACGCCGGCTCATCGACCAACGGACGGGCGGCTGAGGGGACGGCGGGCGGCGCGACTGGTTCGAGCATGACCGTTGAAACCACGAAGCCGGGGCGCCGTGAAGCCCGCCGTTCACGCTTCGCGGACGGACTGCCCCGTCCGCCCACGCAGACGGCAAGGCGTTCGGCGCAAACGCGCTCGCCACGACCGAGGCGCCGCATCAGACCGGGGGCGTCCACCCCGGAGACCGAGATGACCGACGAAGCCCTCCGATCCGACCACAGCCGAATTGTGACGCCCCGCACCTTTCTGATCATCGCGGCCATCGTGGCTGGGATTCTGGCCGTGGTGGGCGCCCAACGTTCGCCGGCGGAGTGGATGGCCTATTTCGCCACTCTGCAGATCCACCCCCACCTGCCCGATCCGGCACTGCTGGCGGCCCAGCCGCTCCAGATCAAGCTCCACGTCGCCGCCGCCCTGACCGCGCTCGGCATCGGGACCGTCCAGCTGATCGGGGTGAAGGGCACGACGCTGCACCGGGTCCTGGGCTGGAGCTGGGTCGTCGCCATGGGGACCACAGCGGTGAGTTCGCTGTTCATCCGAGAGCTGAACCACGGCAGTTTCAGCTTCATCCACCTCCTGTCCGGCTGGGTGATCATCGCCCTGCCCATGGCGCTCTGGGCGGTCCGCACCGCCCGGGTACGACTGCACGGGCGGCTGATGGCGGGCCTGTTCCTGGGCGGGCTGATCGTCGCGGGCCTGCTGACCTTCATTCCGGGCCGGCTGATGTGGCGGCTGTTCTTCGGCTGAGCCGCCCGGGTCTGCGACAAGCGAAAGACGCGGCCGGCTTGCGGCTGGGGCGTTTTGTCGTATGACGACGGCCGCCAACGGTCTGGCTTCCGCCCCGGCAAGGGCCGATCTAGGCTCTGCGGCCCAGCCGAGGACTCCAGCCCAGGATCATGCAGAGCTACGTCTTCCACGACCCGTCGGGCAAACGATCGCGCCGCACCTCGTGGGTGTTCGGGCTGCTGACGGCGGTGCTGTTCCTGCTGCTGGCCGGTTTCGCCATGACCCTGGCCACGTCGCCCAGCCTGCCGGGGGTCAGTTTCCGCTCGCCTCGCTCGCTCGCGGCGGTCCACACCGAATACCACCGAAGCAAGGAAATCCCCTGGCTGCGCGAGCTGCAGAAGCAGCAGCGCAAGGCCGCGCCGGTGCCCGCCGTCGTCGGCAAGCCCCTGGTGGTGGCCTTTCACGTCGTCGACAACGGTAACTCGCGCGCCTCGCTGCAAAAGCACATCGATGAGATCGACGTGGTGGCGCCGCAGTGGATGACGCTGCAGTCGGCCAAGGGCGACATCTCGGTCGTGGCCGACCCGGCCGGCCGCGCCGTGTTGCGCACGGCCAAGAAAAAACCCGCCATCGTCGCCGTGATCATGAACCTGCAGAGCGACGGCTGGATGGGCCCGATGGTCGACCAGCTGCTCGAGTCTCCAAAGGCGCGCGCCGCCCTGATCGCCGCCGTCGTCGACCAGGCCGACAAGAACGCGTGGGCGGGCATCTGTTTCGATTTCGAAGACATGAAACCGCGCGGGCTGGCGCTCTATCCCGGCTTTCTCGCCCAGGCGCACGCGGCGCTGGCCGCGCACGGCCACCAGCTGTGGGCGACCGTTCCGTTCGACGATCTCGACTGGTCGCCGGACAAGATGGCGCCCAACGTCGATCAGCTGGTGCTGATGGGCTACGACGAGCACTACCGCACCGGCGCGCCGGGCTCGCCCGCCAGCCAGGGCTGGTACGAAGAAAACCTCGAGCGCCTGACCAGACACCTGGATCCGAACAAGACCATCATCGGCCTGGGCTCCTACGGCTACGACTGGGCGGGCAAGAGTTCGGCGGACACCGTCACCTTCCAGGAAGCGACGCAGAACGCCGACGATTCAGACGCCACGATCACTTTCGACTCGAACTCGCTCACGCCGACCTATTCCTACACCGACGACGGCGACGGTCAGCAGCACGAGGCCTGGTTCCTCGACGCCGTGACGATGTTCAACGAGATTCAGGTCACCGACAGCTGGCGCCCGCACGGCTATGCGCTGTGGCGCCTGGGCACGGAAGATCCTGACGTGTGGAGCGTGCTCGGCGCGCCCTACGACAAGGCGACGCCGGACGGCCTGCATACGCTTACGGCCGGCTCCGGGGTCGATTTCGACGGCGACGGCGAGATTCTGCGGGTGACCGACACGCCGCACCCGGGCCACCGCGACTTTACCCTCGATCCGAAGACGGACCTGATCTCTGACGAGAGCTACGCCGCCATGCCGACGGCCTATCGCGTGCAGCGCCTGGGTTTCGACAAACAGCACGAGCAGATGGTCGCGCTTACCTTCGACGACGGGCCCGACGGCCGCTGGACGCCGAAGATCCTCGACATCCTCAAGCAATACAATGCGCCGGCGACCTTCTTCGTCATCGGCGAGAACATGGAGCACCGCCCCGACCTGGTGATGCGCGAGGTGCGCGAAGACCAGGAGGTCGGCAGCCACACCTTCACCCACCCGAACATCGGCCAGGTGCCGCTACCCGAAGCGCAGCTCGAACTGAACGCCACCCAGCGCCTGTTCGAGACCCTGACCGGACGATCCCTGCGCCTGTTCCGGCCACCCTATCTGGGCGACGCCGATCCGTCGACGCCGAACGAAGTCGCGCCGCTGCTGCTGGCGCAGAACCTGGGCTATGTGAACGTCGGCCTGCGCATCGACCCGGACGATTGGCAGAAGCCCGCGCCGGCGCTCATCATCTCACGCGTGCTGGACCAATTGGAGAATCCGCGCGGTGCAACGCCCGGCCGCGTCATCCTATTGCACGACGCCGGCGGCGATCGCCAAGCGACAGTGGATGCGCTGCCTGGCCTGATCGAAGCGCTTCGCAATAGCCCTCACCATTATAAACTCGTGCGGGTGAGCGATCTCGTGCGCATGAGCGACGGCGCGGACATGACGCTGGCGCAGGCGATGCCGCCGGCGAACCGCGACTCCTTCGAATTACTGCTCGACCGGTCGGTGTTCTTCCTGGTGCGCAACTTCGAGGAAGGCGTGCGCATCCTGTTGATGACCGCGATCGTGCTGGGCGTTGCGCGGCTGCTGTTCCTGGCGAGTTTCGCGCTCGCGCACGTGATCAAGACGGCGCGCACCAGTCCGCCGGAGCTCGACCCGGCGCATCGACACCAGGTCAGCGTGCTGATCCCCTGCTTCAACGAGGAGCGCGTGATCGTGGCCTCCGTGCGCCAGATCCTGGCGTCGGACTGGACCGACCTCGAGGTCCTGGTGCTCGACGACGGCTCCGCCGACGCGACCGCCAAGGTGGTCGAAGACGCGTTCAAGGACGATCCGCGCGTGCGCCTGATGCGCTTCGAGAACGGCGGCAAGGCGAACGCGCTGAACCGCGGCCTGCTCGAGGTCAGCGGCGAGATCGTCGTGGCGCTCGACGCCGACACGCAATTCCCGCCGGAAACCATTGGGCGCGCTCGCGCGCTGGTTCGCCGACCCGAAGATCGGCGCCGTCGCCGGCAACGCCCTGGTCGGGCAACCGCATGAACCTGATCACCCGCTGGCAGGCGCTGGAGTATGTGACCGCGCAGAACCTCGAGCGGCGTGCGCTGGCGGTGCTGGGCGCAGTGACGGTGGTTCCCGGCGCGGTCGGCGCCTGGCGCAGGTCCGCGCTCGACGAGATCGGCGGCTATCCCGCCGACACCCTGGCCGAAGACCAGGATCTCACCATCGCGATCCAGCAGGCGGGTTGGAAGGTCGACCTTCGATTCCGAAGCACGCGCCTTCACCGAGAGCCCCGACACGGTGAAGGGCCTGTTGAAGCAGCGCTTCCGCTGGTCGTTCGGCACGCTGCAGTGCCTGTGGAAGCACCGCTCGGCGCTGTTTTCGAAAAAGAACGTCGCGCTCGGCTATGTCGCCCTGCCGCAGGTCTGGCTGTTCCAGATCGTCATGACGACGATCTCGCCGCTGGTGGACGCCGCGGTGATCTTGATCGCTGGTCTCGGCCTGGATGGCGGCGCAGTCGCATCCGCAGGAGTGGAACTCCGACGACCTGATCCGCGCCGTCGCCTACTGGATGGCCTTCATCCTGCTCGACCTCGCCGCCGGCGTCGTCGGCATGGCGCTGGAGCCGCGCGCGCCGTGGAGAGACCTGCCGTGGCTGCCGCTGCAGCGCTTCGGCTACCGCCAGCTGATGTACTATGTGGTGGTCAAGGCCGTCGCCAACGCCGTCCGCGGCCGCCGCGTGCTGTGGGGCAAGCTGGAACGCAAGGGCACGGTGGCGGCGCCGGGACGGGCCTAACCTCCCTCACCCGTGAGCGGTGGGCGCGCAAACCGGACACGCCGGGTCCGCGTGCAGCGTCACGCTGCGCGCACGCCAGGTCAAAGTGTCGAGCATCAGCACTTGTCCGGTCGGATCGTCGCCGGCGCCGGTGATGAGCTTGATCGCCGCCAGCGCCGCGAAACTGCCCGCCACGCCCGCCAGCGCGCCAACCACGCCCACCGCCGCGCAGGTCTCGGCGCCCGGCGGAATCTCGGGGACAAAGCAACGCCAGCACGGACGACCGCGCAGCACCGCGATCTGCGCATCCCAGCGGCCGATGGCGGCGGCCACGAGCGGGACATCCTCCACGACGCAGGCGTCGCCTATGATCTGACGCGTCTCGAAGCTGTCCGTGCCGTCAATGACGACGTCGCTGCCGTGCACCAGCGCGCGCGCATTGTCGGCGTTGATACGTTCGGCGATGGCCTCGACGACGACGTCGGCATTCAGGGCACTGAGGCGTTCGCGGCCGGCTTCGACCTTGGAGCGGCCGAGGTCGCTTTCGGTGAATTGAATTTGGCGCTGCAGGTTGGAGAGCGAGACCGTGTCGTCATCGACGAGACCGATCCGGCCCACGCCCGCCGCCGCCAGATAGAGCGCCGCCGGACCGCCCACGCCGCCCAGGCCCGCGATGAGCACGCGCGCGGCCTTCAGCTTCTGCTGACCCGGGCCGCCGATCTCGCGCAGGACGAGGTGGCGGGCGTAGCGTTCGACTTCGCGGTCGCTGAACATAGGAGGCTTGTATCAGACCTGAGCGCGCCGCGCCGCCGTGGCCTTCACCAGGGCGACCACCGTGCGGCCGGGCTCGAGGCCGAGCTGGGCGACCGCAGCGAGGGTCACCAGCGACTTCAGGACCAGGTCCGGCGCTTCGAGGCGCACCACCACGCCCTCGGCGCGCGGCTTCAGCGCCGCGACGCGCATGACCAGGCGGTTCTGCACGCTGAGGTCGCGCGGGTTGGACAGGGCGATGGCCACGTCGCGGGCATCGACGACCAGGCGCGCGGCCGCGCCCGGCGCCGCGTCGAGGCGCGGGACGATGAAGCTCTGGTCGCCGCCGAGCAGCAAGCGGGTGCTCCCGTCCTCATGCGCGGCGACCTTGGCCTCGATCACCGAGATCGGCGCATCGAGGGCGGCGGCGGCTTCGGCCTCGGGGTGATCGAAGATTTCCGAGACCGGCGCACAGGCAAGCGTCATGCCGTGCGACAGCAGCACGATCTCGTCGGCGAGGCGGGTGACCTCGTCCACCACATGGCTGACGTAGATGAGCGGCGGCCCGCCCTCGGCCTTCAGCCGTTCGAGATAGGGCAGAAGCTCGGCCCGGCGCGCGCCGTCGAGGCCGGCGAGCGGTTCGTCGAGGATCAGGAGGCGTGGTTGCGCGACCAGCGCACGGCCGATGGCGACGCGGCGCGCCTCGCCGCCCGACAGCGTGCTGGGACGGCGGTCGAGCAGGGTGTCGATGCCCAAGAGCGCTGCGATCTCACCGACGTCGGCGGACACGTTTTCTCTTGGGCGGCCGAAGACGAGGTTCTCGCGCACCGACAGATGCGGGAACAGGCGCGGGTCCTGGAACACCACGCCGATGCGCCGCTTCCAGGCCGGGACGAAGACGCGGCCGTGCTCGTAGAGAAGTCTCGCCGTCGAGCACGACGCGACCACGCTTCGGCTTCAGCAGGCCCGCGATGACGTCCGCCAGGGTCGACTTGCCCGCGCCGGAGCGGCCGAACAGGGCCAGCGCGCGTGCGTTCGACCGGAAGGCGGCGTCGAGGGTGAAGGCGCCGCGGCGCGCCTCGATGTCGACGTCGAGACTCACAGGCCGGCCGCCCGGCGTGCGACCGCGCGCGACACCCGCTCGGCGATCAGCACCGCGCCGATGGAGATCGCCACCGAGATGATCACCAGCCGCGTGGCGGCCGCATCGCCGTCAGGCGTCTGGGTCAGGGTGTAGATGGCCAGCGGCAGGGTGCGGGTCAGGCCCGGAATGTTGGAGACGAAGGTGATGGTGGCGCCGAACTCACCCAGCGCCTTGGCGAAGGCCAGCACGGTTCCGGCGACCACGCCGGGCGCGGCGAGCGGCAGGGTCACCCGGAAGAACCGCCGCGCCGGCGGCGCGCCCAGGGTCGCGGCGGCCTGCTCCAAGCCCGGGTCGACCGCTTCGAAGGACAGACGCGCGGCGCGCACCAGCAGCGGAAAGCCCATCAGGCCCGCCGCGAGCGCGGCGCCGGTCCAGTCGAAAGCGAAAACGATGCCGAAGGGTTTGAGCAGGGCGCCGATGGGCCCCTTGGTTCCGAACAGGACGAGCAAGGCGTAGCCGGTCACCACCGGCGGCAGGACCAGCGGCAGATGCACGATGCCGGAAATCAGATCGCGGCCGGGAAAGCGGAACCTGGCGAGCACCCAGGCGGTGAGCACGCCCAGCGGCAGCGCCACCGCGGTCGCCACGCCCGCGACGCGCAGCGACAGCAGCAGGGTCTCGATCTCGGCGTCGCTGAGCGCTAAATTCATTTTGGAGGACCGAATCCCCGGCGGCGCAGGATCGCCTGGCCGTCGCGGCCGGCGAGGAAGCCGAGGAAGGCTTGCGCGGCGGCGCCTTGTTTCGACGCGCGCACGACGGCGGCGGGATAGACGATCGGCGGGTGCGAGCTTTCCGGGAAGGTCGCAATCACCTTGACCTTCGGCTCCGCCTTGGCGTCCGTCGCATAGACCACGCCCAGCGGCGCCTCGCCGCGCGCCACGAAGGCCAGGGCCGCGCGCACATTCTCGCCCTGGGCCAGGTGGTCCTTCACCTGATCCCAGAGGCCGAGGTTGGTGAAGGCGGACTTGGCGTAGATGCCGGCCGGTACGCTCGCGATTTCGCCCACCGCGATGCGGCCGCCGTCGGCGAGCTTCACCAGGGGCGCGCCGCGACCGAGGGTGAAGGGTTTGATCTTGGAGTCGAGCGGCGCGACCAGCACCAGGGCGTTCGACGCGACCGTGCGGCGCGTGCCCGCGTCCATCAGATTGCGCTTCACCGACCAGTCCATCCACTCGGTGTCGGCGGAGATGAACAGGTCCGCCGGCGCGCCCTGGTCGATCTGTTTGGCGAGCTGGGCAGACGAGGCATAGGTCGCGCGAATTTTCACGCCGGTCTTCGCCTGGTAGGCCGCGCCCGCGTCATCCACCGCTTCCTTCAGACTGGCGGCGGCGAACACGTCGATGGTGGCCGGCGGCGCAGCGGCGCCCAGGGTCAGGGCGGCGAGGATCGGAACGAAGAGCGCGCGCAACATCGAGGTCACTTTCAGGCGGACCGTGGGGTTCTAGCAGAAGGCGGTTGGGCCCCATCATGGTTTGGCGTGATGTTCGGTTAACGCAGCCGGGCCCATGTGCAGCTGCTCAAGGATCACCGCACGAATCTTCGCCCAGGCGTCGGTTTCGGGCGTGATCAGGTCGAAGTGGTTGGCGCCGGGAATGACGACCAACTCGGGTTTGCCGCCGCGCTTTTCGGCGCTGGCGCGATAGTCCTCTCCGGCCTTGGGCGGGGCGATCGTCGTATCCGCCGCGCCGTGGATCAGGATTTCGCGCGCCGGGGACGGCTCGAGCAGGTCCGGCGAGGTATCGGCGTAGACGTCCGGGTGCGCCGCGGTCGCCGGACCGACCAGTCTGGCCACCGTGTCGTCGCCGCAGCCGCCGGCGACCACCGCTGGATCGTCGTGCAGGTCGCCCAGTTCGCCGATCGCCACCACCGTGTCGATGCGCAACGGATGCGCGCTCCACAGCGGGCTCGACTTCGCAAGGTTGCGCCGCGCCGCAGCCCACAGACCGAGATGTCCGCCGGCGGAATGACCCACGGCGACCACGCGGTCGAGTTTCAGATGGTATTTCGCCGCGTCCACACCCAGCAGATCGACCGCCTTGCCCACGTCCTCGAAGGTGCCGGGATAGCCCCCGCCGTTTTCACCGAGCCTACGGTATTCGACGTTCCACACCGCGACGCCGTGCGCGCGCAGGTCGGCGGAGACGAAGTCCTGCAGGTTCAGGCCGGCGACGCTTTCGATCCAGCAGCCGCCGTGCAGCATGACTGCCACCGGATGCGGGCCGGCTCCCGCGGGCAGCCACAGATCGACGAACTGTGACGGCTGGTCGCCGTAGCGCAGGCGCGCGTCGGGCTTGGCGGTATGCGGTCGCGACTTCAATTCAGCGAACGTCGTGTTGTGCGCAGCCGCGACCGTAACCGGTTGCGCAAACGCAACGAGCGCCAGACAGGCGCACCCGGCGCTGAGCCTCATCGCCCCCATGGAACTCCCTCCCCGCGCCGTCCGTTCAAAGCTTGGCCTTGAGACTGGACAGCGGATCGTTAAATTGCGCGACCGTTCAACCACCACCGCACTCGCGCACCAGGCGAGCGGCGTCAGCGTAACGAAAAAATCAGGCGGGGAAGCCCATGTCCAGAAATCACCTCACCATCGCCGCCTGCGCCCTGGTCGTGCTGTGCGCCTGTTCGGGTCCGGCGTCGCAGGACACCAACGCCCACGGGCTCGACGTGACCGGCATGGACCTGAGCGTCCAGCCCGGCGACGACTTCTTCAGCTTCGCCAATGGGACCTGGGTGAAGACCACCGAAATCCCCGCCGACCGGTCGAGCTGGGGTAATTTCCAGATCCTTGCGGATCTGGCGAACCGGCGCTTGGCCGGTCTGATCCAGGGCCTCGATGCGTCCAAGCCGGCCACCGGCTCCGAAACCGCCAAGATCGCCGACTATTACGCCAGCTACGCCGACACTAACGGCATCGACGCCAAGGGCCTGGCCCCGATCAAGCCGGAGCTCGACGCGGTCGCTGCGATCGCCGACAAGACCGCGCTGGCGCAAGCGCTGGGCGAGAGCCTGCGCACCGACGTCGACGCGCTGAACAACACCAACTTCCACACCGCGCACCTGTTCGGCCTGTGGGTGGCGCCGAGCTTCAGTGACCCGACCAAGAACCAGGGCTATCTGATGCAGGGCGGCCTAGGCCTGCCTGACCGCGACTACTATCTGAAGACCGATCCGAAGATGGTCGATGTGCAGACCCGGTACCGCCAGCACATCGCCGCGGTGCTCAAGCTCGCCAACATCGCCGACGCCGACGCGCGTGCGGGCCGCATCTACGATCTCGAGAAGAAGATCGCGCAGGTGCATGTGGCGCGCGCCGATTCCGAGGACGTGCACAAGGCCAACAACCTCTGGCCCGAGGCGTCGTTTGCGTCCAAGGCGCCGGGCCTCGACTGGGCGACTTTCTTCAAGGCGGCGCGGCTCGACGATCAGCAGACGCTGGACGTGTGGCAGCCCGGCGCGATCACCGGCATCGCCGCCCTGGTCTCGAGCCAGCCGATCGAGGTGTGGAAAGACTGGCTGACCTTCCACAAGCTCGACGCGGCTTCGTCCGTCCTGCCCAAGGCGTTCCGCGACGAAAGCTTCGCCTTCTACGGCAAGACCCTGACCGGCGCGCCGCAACAGCGCCCGCGCGACAAGCTGGCGGTGGACGCGACCAGCGCCGACCTGGGCGACGCGGTCGGCAAACTCTATGTGCAGAAGTATTTCCCGCCGGAAGCCAAGGCCAAGGCCCAGGCCATGGTGGCCAATATCGTGGCCGCCTTCGGCAAGCGCATCGACCGGCTCGACTGGATGTCGCCGCAGACCAAGGCCAAGGCGAAAGAGAAGCTGAAGACGCTCTATATCGGCGTCGGCTATCCGGATAAATGGCGCGACTATTCGGGCCTGCAGATCGTGCGCGGCGACGCGCTGGGCAACAGCGAACGCGCCGACCTCTTCCGCTATCAGCAGGACCTCGCCGAACTGGCGGGACCGGCGGACCACACCCTGTGGCGGATGACGCCGCAGACGGTGAACGCGGTGAATCTGCCGTTGCAGAACGCGCTGAACTTCCCCGCCGCCATCCTCGAGCCGCCGTTCTACGACAAGGACGCCGACGCGGTGCTGAACTACGGCGGCATCGGCGCGACCATCGGCCACGAGATCAGCCACAGCTTCGACGACCAGGGCAGTCAGTTCGACGCCTACGGCCGGCTGGTGAACTGGTGGACGCCGGCTGACTTTGCGCATTTCCGCGCCGCCGCCGACCGGCTCGCGGCCGAGTTCGACACCTATCAGCCGCTTCCCGACATGCACGTGAACGGCAAACAGACCCTGTCGGAGAACATCGCCGACGTGGCCGGGATCAACGCGGCCTACGACGGCTATCGCGCCTCGCTCGGCGGCAAGGAGGCGGCGCCGGCCCAGGGCTATTCCGGCGACCAGCGGTTCTTCATCCGCTTCGGCCAGGTCTGGCGCTCGAAGTACCGCGAACCGGTGCTGCGCCGTCAGCTGCTGACCGACGGTCACGCGCCGGCCATGTACCGGGCCGACACCGTGCGCAACCTCGACGCTTGGTATCAGGCCTTTTCGGTGAAGCCGGGGCAGAAGCTCTACCTCGCGCCGAAGGACCGCGTGCGTATCTGGTAGCCGAATCAGTCCGGGGCGCGGCGCTCCCGATCTGAGCGATCACGGCCGGGCCGCCACTCTCACGCGAGCCGGAGTTCGCCTGGTCCCTGCCACGCCGGCCGCCCGACCCCGCGCGCGGCCCAACTCCCGTCGAATTCGGACCCGGGCCACCGGCCCGTTCAATCGCCGCCGGGATGAGCGATTTTCGGCTTTACGAGCTGATTTGAAAGACGATTTTCAAGCGCGACCGGTGCCGGCCCGGGGCCCTGCGCACAGCTGTCGCAAGAATTTGCCGAAGCTTTCGCGAGCGCGGCCTTGACGCGGGCCAGACTTCTAACATGATTGTGAACGCTATGTGAGCGTCTCGCGCGCGACCCCCGTGCGTGAAAACCCATCGGAGAGAACCCCAATGAAGGTGTGGAAAGTTGCCCTCGCCATGACCGCGATCGCGGCTATCGGCCTGACGGCGTGCAAGAAGAAAGACGATGCCGCGACGACCGACACGACGGCGGCGCCCGCGGCGGCTGCGGACAATTCCGCGACTCCGGCGGCGGCCACCCCGGCTCCGGCGGCTGACAACTCCGCCACGACGGCTCCGGCCAACGCGGCCCCGGCCGGCGACATGAAGAACGCCGCTCCGGCGAAGAAGTAAGAGCTAACGAAGGCGGCCCCGCCCTGGTCCCGATCGGGAAGCCGGGGCCGCCTTCGATCTTGCTGAGCCGATGAGGCCGCAGGCGTCCGCCGCGGCCTTTTTTGACGCCTATCGGTGGCTCGGACGTTAGGACGGCTTAGGAGGCCGTCCTGTGCGCAGCGTTCCCACCTGGACCGAAGTCCGTCACCGCGCCCGCAGGATTGCGGCGCGCGGGCGCGTACGGCTCAGGTTGGCGCGCGAGCGGCTGGCGGGGCGCGGAACCACCCGGCCGCCGGCGAAGGCTCCGGAACCCGCAGCGCTCACGCCGCCCATGCATCGCCGTCCACTCGTTTGGAGCGGCGGTATCCTGGCCTTCCTCGTGCTCGCCGTCGTGCTGCTGATCGCGTTCTGGAACTGGGACT
Organism: uncultured Pseudomonadota bacterium; assembly: GCA_963838235.1. Lineage (GTDB taxonomy): Bacteria > Pseudomonadota > Alphaproteobacteria > Caulobacterales > Caulobacteraceae > JAFECT01. The sequence continues at coordinate 739,915 of CAWIQJ010000006.1, read as the reverse complement.
GGTTCAAGGGCCCGCTCGGCCGCTGGGCTTCGGCGCAGACGCATCGGGAGGTGGTGATCGGCGGCCACCTGAAGGCGCATATTCTGAGCTGGACGCCGGAACTGACCGCGAGCGACATCCGCGTTTCCAATCCGACCTGGCCGGGCGATCCGCAATACGCACACATCGACCGCTTCACCGTCAGCGTGCGGCTGCCGGCGCTGTTGCGCGGCCGTCTCGACATCCCGCTGGTCGACGTCGAACATCCCGACCTGAAGCTTTACACCGACGCGCAGGACCGTTCGAACTGGGACACCCAGGGCGGCGGCGAAGACAAGCCGCTGAAGCTGCCGCCGATCCAGCATCTGATCGTGCGCGACGGTCACATCGTCATGACCAATGTGCGCCGGCGCTTTCACCTGATCGGCGAGATGCAGTCGGAGGAGGACACGCCGGGCTCCGGTCGCGGCCGTTTCGAACTGACCGGCCGCGGCGACCTCAACCGCGAACCGATCCGCCTCGAGATCACCGGCGGTCCACTGATCGACGTGCGACGCGACCAACCGTACCAGTTCAAAGCCAGCCTGGACGCCGGGCCGACGCGCCTGCGCGCGGACGGCGCCATCGACCGGCCGTTCGATTTCGGCCGCTTTCACGCGCAACTGACCGGATCGGGCCGCGACCTCGCCGACCTCTATCAGATCACCGGCCTGACCTTCCCCAACACGCCGCCCTACCAGACCACCGGGCGTCTGACCCGGGTCGGGGACCGCTTCACCTATGACCATTTCAGCGGCCGCGTGGGCGATTCCGACATCGCCGGCAGCGTCGTCGTCGACAAGAGGAACGGCCGGCGATTCCTCACCGGAAGCCTCGCCTCGCGCTCGCTCGACTGGAAGGACCTGGCCCAGGTGATGGGCGGCGCACCCGCCGCGTCGAAGGGCGCCTCGTCCGCGCAGAAGGCGGCGGCGCAGACCCTGGTCGCGCAGGGGCGTCTGATGCCCGATGCGCCGCTCTATACCGACCGCTTGCGCGCCATGGATGCGGACGTGCGTTTCCAGGCGACCTCGGTGAAAGCCAACCGGGTGCGACTGACCGGCGTAAAGCTGCGCGCGCGGCTCGACCACGCCTTCTTGACCATCGATCCGCTGGCCTTCACCTTCGCCCAGGGCGCGCTCGACGGCAGCGTGAAGATCAACGGCCGTGGCGCCGCGCCGGTGACCGAAGCGGACCTGCACCTCTCCGACTATGCGCTGCAGAACATCCTGCCGGTGCGCGACGGCGCGCCGGTGGCGAGCGGCGTCGTCGACGGGCGCGCGCGCTTGCACGGCATCGGACCGTCGGTGCACGCGGCGGCCTCCACCGCGTCGGGCACGATGGATTTCTCCGTGCCGCACGGCAAGATCCGCAAGGCCTTCGCCGAGCTGATGGGCATCAATGTGGGCAACGGCCTGTCGCTGCTGCTGTCGAAGAGCCCGAAGAAGACCGACCTGCGCTGCGCCGTCGCCGACTTCGACGTGAAGGGCGGGATCATGCAGGCGCGCAACATCACCATCGACACCGGCGTCGTGGTCTCTCGGGGTCAGGGCACGGTGAACCTGAACACCGAGACGATGAACCTGCGCCTCACCGGCAAGTCGAAGAAGCCGCGGCTGCTGAAGCTTTGGGCGCCGATCGAGGTCAAGGGAACCCTGTCCCACCCCAAGCTCGGCCTTTCCAAAAGCTCGGTGGCGGCCCAGGCGGGGGTGGCGGGAGGGTTGGCGTCCCTGGTGAATCCGTTGGCGGCGGTGCTGGTGCTGGTGTCGCCGGGCGGGGCCAAGGACACCGATTGCTCAGCCCTGTTGGCGCACCGCTGATGCGCGACCTTGTGGTGGAGGCGATCGGCGCCGGGGCGGCGATCTGCTCGGTGACGAGCTTCGTGCCGCAACTGGTGAAGATCGTGCGCGAGAAGGACGCCAAGGCGGTGTCGCTGCGCATGTACGCAGTCACCGTTGCGGGCTTTTCCCTGTGGCTGATCTACGGCCTTTTCCGTCAGAGCCTGCCGCTGATCGCGTCGAACGGGGTGAGCCTGATGCTCGCCGCCGCGATCCTCGCGCTGAAACTGCGCTACCGACGTCGGACCAAAGAAAAACAGGGATGAACACGAAGAACTCGAAGAAGCGCAAGCTGTCGCGCTCCGCCCTCTTTCTCTCTTCGAGTTCCTCGTGGCTCCCTTGCTCTTTTTCAGTTCGCCGAGATCGTAGCTTTCGGGCCCGGATCGCGGTCGGTTCGTGATGGCGACTCCTCGCCGGCGTCTTTGCCGCGGCCGATCTCGACCTCGCGGAAGGTGCGGGTTTCAGGCGCGGGCAGGCCGTTGGCGTCGATGCGGCTGAGCAGCGCCTTCTTGCAGCTCTTCAGCTTCTTGCCGAGCGCCTCCAGGTCGAGGTCGGCCTTGCGCGCCTGGGCGAACAGGCCGCCGGGACGCTCCTCTTCCTTCACGTGATGACGAATTTCCTCGGTCAGCACCTTCACCTTGGCGTCGAAATAGTCGTCCTCCGGATCGCCCGCCTCCAGTTCGGCGACCAGCACCTTGGCGCCGTCGTGTTCCACCATGGCCTCGTTCAGCGTGGTGTCCTTCGCCTCGCCGCGGCAGGCTGGGTAGAAGATCTCTTCCTCGATCAGGGTGTGCACGGTGAGCTCGGCGCAGATCTGGCGGGCGAGCAAGCGCTTCCGCTCGACGCGCTTGGCCTTGGCGTAGTCGGCGAACAGCTTCTCCACCTTGCGATGGTCGGCCTTCAGCAGGGCGATGGCGTCCTTGGCGGCAGAGGCGGGCATGGCGGTCTCCGGTAACGGTTGGCTCGCCGATGAAATTGGCGGCGGCGCCGTTTGGTTCCGTGCGTGCAATCGGCGCGCGCGCCGCACGATCAGGGAGACGTCGTCCGGCGCGTCGCATCGGATGCGCCGGAGCCGCTTCGGTGGAAAGTTATCGCGCGGCAAACCACCGAACGTGTTCGGTAAAATTGAGTCCACATCGACCCGATTACATGCACAAATCCGAGCAGCCCGCAGCACAGCAAGTGTTTGCCGAGAATTGCAAGCTTGGGGAAAGGTTGAAATCTTGCGCGCTTTCAGCTCATCCCTCACCGAGACTGAGACCCGATGACGTTCCCCGCCGCCGCGACCCAGGTCACGCCCGCCAGTCCGTTCGAACAGGCGCAACTGGACTAGGCCAAGGGTCTCGCCCAGGCCGGCTGCGCGGCCGAGGTGGAGACGGTGCTGCGCGAGCTGCTGCGGCGCAATTCGGGGCTGTTGGAAGCCCAGGCTCCGCTCGACGCGCTGCTGTTCAAGCGCGCGCGCTTCGACGAGGCGGCGGCGGTCTATGCCGTGTGCATCGCCCTCAACCCCGCCATCGCGGCCTTTCCGGTCAACCTCGGCGCCGCGCTGGAAAGGCTCGGCGACACGAAAGGCGCGGTGGAGGCCTATCTCGACGCCTGGCGACTCGATCCACGCAACCCGCACATTGCGCTGTTCGCCGGCGCGGCGCTGGAGGCCGCAGGCCGCTTCTAAGACGCTGCGGCCATGTTCTCTCTCGGCGACGACCTCGACGCGATCGTGCGCCGCGGCAAGGACGATCCGCGCATGCCCGCCGAGATGCGCAACCGTTCGCGCACCGCGGACCGTGCGATGCGCGAACACTTCACGCGTCTGCACACCAAAATTGTCGATGAAGCGGAACGCGTGCTCGAAGCCGACACCGGCCGCAAGCCCGACCTCGCCCGCGTGCGCCGTGCGATGTGGACCCAGACCCACGACGGCGCCGTCGCCTTCCGCACGCCGAAACAGGAACCCAGCGTCTTCTACATGCCCGATCTGCCGGCGCATCCGACAACGCCGACCGACCCCCTGGCCTGGGCCGGCGCGGTGGAGGCGGCCACCGCGGACATCCGCAACGAATATTTTTCCGCCGTCGAGAACGGCGTGCCGTTCGCGCCCTACGTCCACGGCGGCATAAAGGCGCAGGCGTGGAAGGACCTGAGCGGCAAGCTCGACTGGTCCTCGCTGCACCTCTACCGCGAAGGCCGCGAGACCCCGATCGCTGGACACTTCCCGAAAACCCTGAAGGCGCTGGAAGCCGCCGACATCCCGCGCGTCGACAACGGCGCCGCCATCGAAATGTTCTTCTCCCACCTGAAACCCGGCGCCCACATCCCGCCGCACTTCGGGTGTGCGAACAACCGCATCACCGTACACCTGCCGCTGATCGTGCCGAGCGATTGCGCCATCCGCGTGGGGGATGATTTGCACTCGTGGCGCGAAGGCGAACTGTTCGCCTTCGACGACAGCTTCGAGCACGAGGCGTGGAACCGCTCTGGCGAGGACCGCGTGGTGCTGATTTTCGAGAGCCACCATCCTGACTTGAGCGCGGACGAACGGTTTGCGGTGGAGCGGGCCTACGCGGCGCGCGGGGCTTGGGTGGAACGGCGCGCGGAGCGGTTTGCGAAGGGCTGATATCGCCCCCCGTGAGCCTTCCGCGCGCGCCGCGCGATCGCTCTAGTTCCCCACCCGCTGCGCGGTGAACGGTCCCTCGCGACCCGGCAGGAACGAGTCGCGGACACGGCCGCGGATTACGCCATCGGGGCCGAGCACGCCGCGGTATTCCGCGACGCCGTTCACGCCGTTGGCTGCAGTGGCGCGATGCGAATAGATGATGTCGATCGCGTTGCCATTGACCTGCACGGCGGCCGTGCCCGAAGCACTTGGCCCCCTGCACGAACCTTCGAGTCCGACCGCCGCCTGGGTGAAGGCGCAGACCGGCGCGGCTTGGAGCACATCCCGGCGGCCGAGAATTTCGCCTGAGAACGCCCAGGTCCCGACAAATCCGTTTGCGGGCGGCGCGACGGCGGCGGCGGGCGCCGGCGTGGTTGCGGGCGCGCTTGCCGGCGCCGCGGCGGCCTGGGCCGACGGCGCGGTGTTGGGCTTTGAGCAGCCCGCCACGGCGCCCGCGAACAGCAGAATGGAGATCGAGAGATTGGCTTTCATGACACACCCCCTGTCAGTGATCCGATGACTCATAACGCTGATACAGCAAAGTTGGGAGACGCACGACTCCGTGCAGGCGCAGCGTCCCTACACTCGGGTATTCAGGTCGATGGGAGCTACCTTCCCGCCCTCCTTCGCCAAGGCTACGGAGGGCAACCTTCTTCGACTGAAAGGGACGAGCCTGACCTTCGAAGCGCCGGAGGCGCGAAGAAGCCTGGTGCCGCCTAGGTGACTCGAACACCTGACCTACGCATTACGAATGCGCCGCTCTACCGGCTGAGCTAAGGCGGCCCACAGTGCTTCCCGGGGCAGGGATTACTCCCGGTCGGGCCCCCTGCGGGGAGGCGGTTATCTAGACGGAACCCGGGTCCTTGCCAAGGCCGGCGGCGCGGCGGCCGCCGCGGCGGCGCTCGGTGGGGTCGGGGTCGGGCGCGGGGCCGCTGAGGGCGTCGGCGAAGGGGCCGGGGTCGTCGGGCAGCAGGGGGGCGGTGAACCCTTGCTCGCGCACGGCGGCGGAGACGAAGGGGGCCGAGGCCTCGTAGTGCGACGGCATCTCGGGCAGGTCGCTCATGGTCTTTTCGCGGCGGTCGAAGCGCGGATGCGCCAGCTCGCCGGTCTCGGCCCAGGTGGAGACGAGGCGCGTCCAGTCGGCCTGGGTGTAGACGAAGGCGCGGCCCTCGGGATCGAGGTCGGACCAGTCCGGTTCGGGCGGGGCGGTGGGGCCGCGGGCGACCCAGGCGCCGGCCTCGTCGGCGCGGCCCTGGGCCCAGGCGGCGCGCGCGTAGAGACCACACAGACGCTGGGTCACAGGCTGATCCGCAAGGGCGGCGACGGCGGTGGCCATGCCGGGCTTGTCCTGGGCCAGCAGGGCCTGTTCGACGGCGAGGATGCGGCTCTCGCGATGCTCGGGGTTTTTGTCGACTAGCTTCTGCAGGCGTTCGGCGCGTTCGCGCGGCGTCTCGTTGGTGCGCAGGTCGCGATAGATCAGCCAGAGCGCGGGATGCGGGGCTGCGCCCCAGGCGGTTTCGATGGTGTCTTCGGCGCGGGCGCTCCTGTTGGTGGCCGCCATCAGGCGCGCGGCGATCACAGCGGCGGGCGGGAAGCCGGGGCTGAGTCTCGCGGCGCGGCTCGCGCTGTCGAGCGCGTGGTCGAGCGCCTTGGCGTCGCCGGAAGTTTCCTCGCTGGCGGCCGAGGCGGTGAGCAGGGCCGAGCGCGCGCGTTCGGCGATGACCGGCGAGACGATCTTGCGGCGCAGGCCGCCTTCGATCAGTTCGAGCGCGTCGGACCACTGGCCGGATTCGAGCTTGGCCTCGAACAGGGCGCGCCAAGCCCAGCGCGCGGTCTTCATCTGGTTGTAGGCGTCTTCGGCGTGCTTCAGCGCGGCGGTCTTGTCGCCTTGCGCAAGCGCGATCGACATCAGGCCGCGATGGCCGACGAGACGCATCTCGGGAAAGCCGAGCATGGCGGTATAGGCCGCGCGCGCAGCGTCGAGATCGCCGGCGGCCTCGGCCGATTGCGCGGCGAGCACGCGGGCGAGGGCGAGGTTGTCGTCGCCGAACTCGGCGGCCTTTTGCGCACAGCGTCGCGCCTCGGCGCCTTCGCCGGCGGCGATGGCAAGGAAGCCGCGGCTGAGCATTTCGGCGGCTTGGCGGCGGCGGATTTCGGCGCGCGCGCGGGCGCCGCGGCGCGGCGCCTCGGCGACCCACAGCACCACGCGCCAGAACACGGTGGCGAGCAGGCCGAGCATGCCGATCACCAGGAAGGCAAAGGCCGCGGTGGTGTCGACGCGCAGGCCGCCGACGGTGAGCACCGCGTGGCCCGGATCGCCGACCATGGCCATGGCCACCGCGATCACCGCCAGCACGAACAGAAAGACGATGACGCCGCGGATCATGGCTGACCTCCCTGTTCCGGAGGCGGCGCATAGTCGGCGAGGTCGCGCAGGGCGGCGGTGCGCAGGATGGCGATGCGCGTCTCGATGTCGACACGGCGTTGCGCGCGGTCGCGCCAGTCGGCGGTGGCGGCCTGGGCGCCGGGCGGCAGGGCGCGCAACTGCTGCAGCGCGCCTTCGATGTCGCCGTTGTCGACGCTGCGTTCGGCGCGGGTGAGGATCGCGTCCGGCGAATTGCCGCCGAAATCGTCGACCCGGCGCACGGTGATCAGCGAACCGAGGGCGGCGAAGGCGCGGGCCAGGAAACTCGCGTTCGGCTTGGGCGCATGCGCGGCGCGGGCGGCTCGGGCGGCGACGTCGGGAAACTCGGCGGCCAGCGCCGCGCGGGTGGGCGCGCCGGTCTCGGCCAGCGGACGCAGCCCCGCGACCAGGGACGAATCGGGCATCAGCCGCTCCAGCGAGGCCAGCTCCAACGGAAACGGCCGGGAGGTCTGGGCGGCGTCGGCCAGGGCGCCGGCGGCCACGGCGGCGGAGGCGGCGCGGCCGGCCTTGCGCTCATAGGCCTCGAGCCGGTCGAGGCGGGCGTTGAGCGCCTCGGCGGTGGCGCTGGTCAGCACCGGGTTGGCGGCGGCGGCCTGGGCCCGGCGGGCGTCGTCAAGTTCCTGCTGCAGTTCGGCGATGCGGGCCTGGAGCGCCGGGGCCGAGCCGGGATCGGCGGCCTGGGCCACGGCGGCGGGGCGCGGCTTGGGCTTGGCCGGCCAGATCTTGGGGCCGAACAGTCCAATCACGATGGCGGCGACCAGGAACAGCACGGCCACGATCAGCCAGGCGAAGAACCAGGGGTTCATGGCGCGGGGCGGGCGCGGAGCCCGGGGCAGCTGCGCCTCCGGGACGATCGGGGTTGCGTCGGTCATTCGTCCAACAGCTTAAGCAATGCCGCCTCATCAGGGAACGGCGCCGAGCGGACCTTTTCGTGGCCGGCGGCCCGCAGCGGCGCGGCGGCCGCCTCGGAGATACAGGCGAACAGCGGCTGGGCGGCGGCGGGCGCGATCAGGCCGGACAAGCGGCGCGCGGCCTTGGGGGAATGGACGCAGGACGGTGTCGAAGGTCGCGAGCTGCGCCAGCGCTTGCGTCGGCTCGACCGGGACCGTGTCGTAGACCGCGACGGTGCGCGCGGCGACGCCGCGCTTGCGGAGCAGGCCCGCGAGGTCGCCGGCAGGCTCGCGCGCGGCGGCGTGGAGCACGGCGCCTGGGTGGGCGGACGCGATGCGTTCCGCCAGCGCGGCGACATCGCCTTCGGCGGAATGAACCGTCGTGAAGCCGCACGCGCGCGCCGCGTCGGCCGTTGCGTCACCGACGGTGAACACCGGCAGCGCGCGACCCTCGCGTGTCAGGGCGGCAAACGCCTCGACGCCGTTGCGGCTGGTGAAGGCGAGCGCGTCGACGCCGGCGAGATCGATCGCCGCTTCGATCGGCTGCACGTCGAGCACCGGATCAACGACCGGATCATGACCCAGCGCGCGCAGGCGCGCGGCGGTGGCGTCGGCCGCCGGCTGGGTGCGGGTGACCCAGACGCGCATGGGCCTCAGCCGACCATCAGGCGGTCGCCCGCCTTGGCGCGGATTTCGCCGCCGAGCGCAAGGCCGATGGCGCGCGCTTCCGCCATGGGATCGGTGCGCAGCACGGCTTCCGCCTCGCGCCGCCAGCGGTCGCGGCCGTCGGCGGACAGGGCCTCGACCACCAGCGACAGGCGCTCACCGTCGAGGCTCGCATGCGCGCCCATGGCGGTGCGGCACGAGCCTTCGAGCGCTTCGAGCGCGCCGCGTTCGGCCGCGACGGTCAATGCGCTCGGCCCGTGATTGAGCGTCTGCAGCCACGCGGCGCTCGCGTCGGCGACGCGCGTCTGAATCGCGAGCGCGCCCTGCCCCGGCGCCGTCGGCACGGCGGTTGCGTCGAAGATCTCGACGAAGTTTTCAGCCAGGCCGAGGCGCTTCAGGCCCGCCACCGCCAGGACGATGGCGTCGGCCTCGCCCGCGTCGAGCTTGCGCAGGCGCGTGTCGACATTGCCGCGCATCAGCGACCATGGCGAGGTCGGAGCGCTGCGCCAGAAGCTGCGCCTGGCGGCGCAGGCTGGCGGCGCCGATGCGCGCGCCGGGCGGCAGGGCCGTAAGCGAGGCATGGCTGCGGCAGATCAGCCCGTCACGTGGGTCCTCGCGCTCGGGGATCGCGGCGATGGCGAGGCCGGGCGGCTGTTCCGCGGGCACATCCTTCATGGAATGCACCGCGAGGTCGACGGCGCCTTCGAGAAGCGCGGTTTCGATCTCCTTGGTGAACAGCTGTTTGCCGCCGATTTCGAGCAGGCGGCGGTCCTGCACCCGGTCGCCGGTGGTGGTGATGGTGGTGAGCGGCGCGACCTTATCCGCATCGCCCGGCGCCGCGCCCAGGGCCTCGGTCACACGCGCCTGCACCCAGCGGGCCTGGGTCAGGGCGAGCCTCGAGGCTCGGGTTCCGATGCGGACGGGCGGTTGCATGGGGGACGGGCGGAAGCTACCTCGGGCGTGCGCCCACTAACAGGAGCCCGGCGGAAGCCGCAATCCGAAGAAAGCCGATAATGGCCTCGCTCACTGTCCTCGGCCTGGAGACCAGCTGCGACGAGACCGCGGCCGCGGTGGTGCGCCTGGACGACGACGGACGACCGGAGGTGCTGTCCTCGGTGGTGGCGAGCCAGGTCGACGAGCACGCGCCCTTCGGCGGGGTGGTGCCCGAACTCGCCGCGCGCGCCCATGTGGAGGTGATCGACGCGGTCGCCGCGCGCGCCATGAGCGACGCCAAGCTCGGTTACGGCGATCTGTCCGGCGTCGCCGCGACGGCGGGGCCGGGCCTGGTCGGCGGCGTGATGGTCGGTCTGTCGTTCGCCAAGGCGGTGGCGCTGGCGCGCGGCCTGCCGCTGGTCGCGGTCAATCATCTCGAGGGGCATGCGCTATCGGCGCGACTCGGCGGCGAGGCGGCCTATCCGTTCCTGTTGTTGTTGGTGTCGGGCGGCCATTGCCAGTTGCTGACCGTCGAGGGCGTCGGGCGTTACCGGCGTCTGGGATCGACCATCGACGATGCGGCCGGCGAAGCCTTCGACAAGATCGCCAAGGCGCTGGGCCTCGGCTATCCGGGCGGACCGGCGCTGGAGCAACTCGCGGAGCGCGGCGACGCGTCGCGTTACGACCTGCCGCGCGCCCTGCTCGGGCGGAAGGATTGCGACTTCTCGTTTTCGGGATTGAAGACCGCCGCGGCGCGATTGGCCGAGGGCGTGACGAGCGATCAGCAACGCGCCGATCTCGCCGCCGCGGTGCAGGCCGCGATCGCGCGCCAGCTCGCCGAACGCTCCGACCGGGCCATGGCGGCCTATGCGAGCGAACACGCCCATCGCCTGTTCGTGGTCGCCGGCGGCGTGGCCGCCAATCGCACAGTGCGCAAGGTCTTGGAACACACCGCCGCCGCGCGCGGGTTCGCCTTCCTCGCGCCGCCGCTGGCCTATTGCACCGACAACGCCGCGATGATTGCGCTCGCGGGCGCCGAGCGACTGGCGCTGGGTCTGACCTCAACCCTCGACGCGGAGGCGCGGCCGCGCTGGCCGCTCGACGAGGCGGCGGCGCTGGCCAATCCCACCCACAAGCCGGGCCGCAAGGGAGCCAAGGCGTGAGCGATTACCGCAGCGCAGGCGTGATCGGCGGCGGCGCGTGGGGCACGGCGCTGGCGATGGTGTGCGCGCGCGCCGGCCTTACGACGACGCTGTGGGCGCGCGAGGCCGAGGTGGTACAGTCCATCCGCGCGCAACGCGAGAACAGCCTGTTCCTGCCCGGCATAACCATCGACGATGTCGAAGCGACGGGCGATCTCGCCGATCTCGCCAGCTGTGACCTGATCCTCGCCGTACCGCCGGCGCAGCACATGCGCGCGGCGCTGACCGCGTTCAAGCCATACGCGCGCGCAGGCCTACCGGTCGTGCTCTGCGCCAAGGGCGTCGAGCGCGGCACGCACGCGCTGATGACGCAGGTGCTCAGTGAAACCCTGCCCGAGGTGGCGCCCGCAGTGTTGTCGGGGCCGAGCTTCGCCAAGGAAGTGGCGCTTGGCCTGCCTGCGGCCCTGACCCTGGCGTCGAACGATCTCGAGCTCGCCCGCGATCTCGCCGAAGCCATCGCCACCCCCACGTTCCGGCCCTATGTCGCCGACGACATGATCGGCGCCGAGGCCGGCGGCGCGCTGAAGAACGTGCTGGCCATCGCCTGCGGCATCAGCGAGGGCAAGAGCTTTGGCCGCAGCGCGCACGCGGCCCTGATCACGCGCGGCTTTGCGGAGATGACGCGTTACGCGGTGGCCCTGGGCGCCAAGGCGGAAACGGTGGCGGGCCTCTGCGGCCTCGGCGATCTGGTGCTCACCTGTTCCAGCCCACAGTCGCGCAACATGAGCGTGGGCCTGGCGCTCGGTCGCGGCAGACGCTCGCGGAAGCGCTGGCCGGAAAGCTGTCGGTGGCGGAGGGCGTTGAATCGGCGCCGGCGGTGCGCGAGCTGGCGCAGAGCCTCGGCGTCGAAACGCCGATCTGCGCGGCGGTGGCCGCCATCCTCGACGGCAAGCTCGGTGTCGACGACGCCATGCGCGCCCTGATGACGCGTCCGCTCAAGTCCGAACGATGAGCGACCACATCCGCGTCTGGGAAACGCCGGCGGGCGTGCCGCTGTGCACGCTGGGCACGATCGAGGATCCCGGCGCGCGCAACTTCGTGCTGCAAATCCGCGACGCCTGGTTTCACGGCTTCGTGGTGCACAAGGCCGGCGAGGTCTACGGCTACGTCGACCGCTGCCCGCACGCGGGCCTGCCCCTGGCGCAACAACTCGACCGCTATCTCACCCGTGACGGCGCCCTGATCCAGTGCTCCTGGCACGGCGCCCTGTTCAAGGTCGAGGACGGCGACTGTTTGGGCGGCCCGTGCGCCGGCGGACGGCTCAAACGGTGGCCGGTCCAACTGAAAGACGGGATGATCGTGACGGCTTAAGCCGGGACGCCGAACGCTTGGTTCGTCGGCGCAGATGCGTTATCCGAGGAGGCCGTCATGCCGATCCTCATCGCGTTTATGTTGGCCCTCGCCGCCATGCCATCCGCCGCCGCAACGCCGCCGCCGATCCTCTTTGTTGCACGCGAGCCTTTGGTTGCCGGCCATGAAGTTGACTATCGGCGGATCGAGGAAGAGACCGCGCGCCTCAGCGCCGCATTGGGCTGCCCGCATCCGTATCTGGCGATGGAGTCGCTGTCCGGACCGAAGGAAATCTGGTGGTTCAACGGCTTCGAATCGTCGGACGAAATGAAGCGCGTCGGCAATGCGTACGCAAATAATGCACCGCTTGCGGCGGCGCTCGAGAAGAACCGGACGCGCAAGGCGCCTTTCACTGGAAAGGTGAGCGAGTTCACCGCGCGCTACCGTGCCGATTTGAGCCACGGCGTTCCGTGGCTATTCGGCGGTGATCGCTTTCTGGTGATCGCGATCAGCAAGAACCGGCCGTTCGGCGTCGGCACGAACTATGCGACGGACGACGGCGTGTTCTTCGTGTTTTCGCCGGCTGAAACGCGCAAGCAAGCCGATCACCTTGCGGCGTCGAGTCCCGGCTCAGTCGTCGTCGAAACGCGACCCTCGCTCAGTTTCCCGGCCATGGATTGGATCGCGGCCGATCCGCAGTTCTGGCGAGCCGGCTCGCCGTAGCGGGACCGCCGATCGCCCCTCCAACGGCAGCGCGGAGGGATCAGGTCAACTACTTCTTCGGCGGGCCGGCGAGGTAAGCGAGCATCTGCCGCACATCGTCGGCGTGTGGTCCGTTGGGCGCGAGTTCGAGGTATTTTTTGAGCGCTTCGGCGGCGCCGGGCGCGACGACGGTCCCGTCCTTGCCCGTCTTGGCGTTTGCGAGGAGCAGGCTGCCTTTGATGAACCACGTGTCGGCGTGATCGGGATCGATCGACAACGCCTTGTCGCAGTCTGCGAGCGCGGCGTCGACCTGCCCCGTGTTGTAGTCGACCGCACAGACGTTGAACCATGCCGTGCCGGGATTGGGCAAAACCTCAGCCGCGCGACGGTATAGGCTGATCGCCAGGTCGAATTTTTTCAGCTTGAGTTGGACGTTTCCCTGCTTCGTCCAGAGCCGTCCGATGACGGCGTTCCTGGCTTTCAGGTCCGAGGCGAGGCTCGGTTCGCGCGCCACCGCTTCGATCGCTCTATCATAGCTCGCCATCGCATCGTCGAACTTGCCGAGCCTCAGCTGCACGTCGCCGAGTTGCTCGAGAAAGGACTCTTTGGCGTCGGTAGCGGTGATTTGCGTGAGCGCGTCCGCCGCCTCTTGCCAGTGTCCCGCCTGCATGGCCGCGTTGGCTTGGGCCGCGAGAGCCTCTTCGCGGTTTGGCGCGTCGGCCGCCGCCGCAACCAGGGGCGACGCCGCGAGCGAAAGCGCGAAAGCGATGGAAACAAAGGCGGGGCGTCCAGTCATGGCGGTGTCTCCCCCTAGAGGCCGCTGAAGGTAGGACCGGGCCGCCCGCCCGTAAAGGCCAGCCGGGCCCTCCCTTCGCCGCAGCGGCGGTGTCACAAGGTTGGCGCGAGACGCTGACGAGAGGCCTCTGGTGAGCGATTCGGATGAAGGCCCGGTCGAACGGATGCGCTGGTTCGAGGCGCAGGCGGAGGCTGCCTATGCCGCGATGTACGACGCCACAGACCCGTCGACGGCGACGGCCCGCTACAGCGACGCCAAGGAATTTCTCACCGACGCGATCGCCGCCGCACGCCGGTGCGGCGACGCCGCCGCCATCGTCCGCCTGGACGGCCGGCGGGCGCACATCAAGGCGGTGTTTCGCTCGCAGTTCAGTTGAGGGGACGGCCTCAGGTCCCCATCGTGAAACTCGTCGCGCCCCAGGCGGTGAAGGCGAAGAAGCCCACGGCGCCGGTCCACTGCAGCCAGCGCGGTCTTGCGATGCCGCCGAGCAGCGCAAGCGCCAGCGTCGGCAGGATGACGATGTTCTCGACGATCCAGGTGTCGCTCGATAGCCCCACGGTGTGCTCGCGAAGCACATAGTTGTCGATCATGGCCAGCACGCAGAGCACCGCGAAGGCGGAGGTGAACATGCGCCGCTGACGCTCGTAGAAGGCGGTCATGTCCATCTCCTGCGCCGCCTCAACGCGCGGAGCGACCAGCGAACACGTGAAGTACTGGCCGATGGCGATGACGAACTGCAGCGAGATTTGGCCCAACGACCATTGTTTGATCGAGGTGAGACCGTAGAACGCCACCCAGTTCGCGAAGGCGTTCACGAGGGCGGCCAGCATCCACAGCGCTTGCAGCGCGGAGAACCGCACCCGGTCGCGCGCCAGGATCAGCCCTGTGGTCGAGGCGAACAGATGGGTCAGCGCCAGGGCGTAGACGAAGGACAGCAGCAGCTGGATATGCTCGAACACCGGCTCCCCCGCGGCGACTCGCGAGGGCAGTCTGCCACGACGCGGGCATCGCCGTCACGTCAGTCGGTCTGTTGCAGCCAGGTCTTGACCGCCGCCATCGCCGGCGTTTCCGGACGCGATTTCAGGCGCGTCAGCCAATAGCGGCCGGTATCGACGCAAAGGTCGAAGGGCTGCACCAGCCGGCCGCTGGAGAGGTCCTGTTCGAACAGGCGCGCGGGCAGGAGGGCAACGCCCACGCCGCCGGCCGCCGCGGACGCCAGGGTGGGCGAGGCGTCGAAGATCGGTCCGCGAATCGGCGGGGTGGCGACGCCGGCGGCGTCGAACCAGAGCTTCCATTCATCGGGACGATAGGACCGCAGCAGAACCTCGCGTGCGAGATCGACCGGCGTGGCGAGCCTGCGCGCCACCGCCGCCGCGCACAGCGGCGTCATCGGCGCCTCCAGAATCGGGACGGCCTCCGTTCCGTGCCAGGCGCCGTCGCCATAGCGGATCGCGAAGTCGAGGCCTTCGCCGGCGAGGTCGACCCGGTTGTTGTTGGTCATGATCCGCAGATCGACGTAGGGGTGGCGTGCCTCGAAATCCGGCAGGCGCGGAAACAGCCATCCGGTGGCGAAGGTGCCGACCACGCCCATGGTGACGATGTCGCGCAGGCGTCCGTCGGCGAACCGGTCCAGCGTCGCGGTCATGCGATCGAAGGCGTCGTTCAGCATCGGAACCAGCGCGGCGCCTTCGTCAGTCAGAACCAGGCCGCGCGGCAGCCTGCGGAACAGCGGCGCGCCGAGCTGCTCTTCCAGAAGCTTGATGTGATGGCTGACGGCGGCCTGGGTGACACGGAGTTCAAGCGCCGCGCGGGTGACGTTGAGGTGCCGCGCCGCGGCCTCGAAGGCGCGCAGCGCGTTCAGCGGAAGCCGCGATCTGTCCATGGCAAGCCATTAGCTTAATTTATGACTTCTGCCAATTTTGATCGTTTGTGACCGCGACAAACCCGCGCAAAAGTGCCGGGCAGGGGCGCTCCGGCATTATCGATATGAGGAAAAACGATGGGTAAGACAGGGGCCGTGCTGGCCCTCGCCCTCCTCAGCCTGGGCGCGGCCACGGCCGCACCGGCGTCGGAGCCGTCATGGACCCAGCCGGTCAAACCCTTCCGCATTGCGCCGCACCTCTATTACGTCGGGTCCAAGGGCCTGTCGGCCTACCTGATTACCGCGCATGACGGCGCCATTCTGATCGACGGCACGGTCGAACAGAACGCATCGCTGGTCGAACACAACATCGAAGCGGTCGGCGTGCCGTTGAGATCGGTGAAATGGATTCTCAGCGACCACGCGCACAACGACCACGTCGGCGCCCTGGCGCGGATCAAGCGGGACACCGGCGCCCGCTTCGCCGCCAGCGCGGGCGATCGGGCGGCGCTGGAAAGCGGCATACCGCGCGGCGACACGGACTATGACACCGCCGGCTATCATTTCCCGCCGATCAAGGTCGACCGGATCGTTCAGGACGGCGAGACCGTCGCCGTCGGCGACGCGGTGCTGACCGCGCATCTGACGCCGGGGCACACGCCGGGATGCACCAGCTGGAGCACGACCGTCAGCGAGGGACACCGCCGCCTGCGGGTGCTGTTCCTCTGCAGCATCACCGTCGCCGGCAACACCCTGGTGGGCAATCGCGCCTATCCAACCATCGTCGCCGACTACGAAGCGACCTACGCAAAGCTTGCGAAGACGCAGGCGGACATCGTGCTCACCAGTCACCCGGAGATCGCGGACGTCCTGAAGCGTGAAACCCGCGTGGAAGCGGGACACCGCAACGCCTTCATCGACCGCAAGACGCTCCCGGTGATCGTCGCCCGGTCAAAGCGCGACTTTGAAGCGGCACTGGCCAAGGCCAAACAAAAACGGGCAAGCCGGTGACCCTGTCTCGCGCCCTGGCGCTCGCGGGACTGCTTCTCGCGTCGATCTGTCCGGCGACAGCGCTCAGCGCGGCGCCGACGGTTTGGCAGCCGTCGCCGGGTCACACCCAGGTCCCGCTCTGGCCGGGTGAAGCGCCCGATACGCCGCAGATGCCCGGGCCGGAAACCCTGGCCGACGGCGCGGTGACCAACGTCACCCGACCCACGCTGACGGTCTATGCGCCGACGGTGAAGAACACCGGCGCTGCGGTCGTCGTCATCCCGGGCGGCGGTTTCCAGAACCTGGCGATGGATCTCGAGGGAACCGAGGTTTGCGACTGGCTGACCTCGAAAGGCGCCACCTGCGTTCTGTTGAAATATCGTGTGCCCAGCATTCCGTACGTCTGGCAGTGCGGTTGCCGTCCGCACAACCAGGATATTTCGACGCCATCGCTGCAGGATGTCCAGCGAACCTTGCGACTGGTGCGCGCGCACGCCGCGGAATGGCGCATCGATCCGCACAAGGTCGGCGTGCTCGGGTTCTCAGCGGGCGGGTACCTGGTGGCGGAGGCGAGCACGCACTTCACCGATCGCCTCTATGCGCCGGTGGACGCGGCGGACCAGGAAAGCGCCCGTCCGAATTTCGCCGTGGCCATCTATCCTGGACACCTCGCCCTGGCCGACAACAGCATCGCGTTGAACCCGACTATCGCCAACGCCATCACCCCGCAGACACCGCCGACGTTCCTGCTGCAGAACGAAGACGACGACGTGGATCAAGTCGAGGATGCGCTGAGTTATTTCGTTGGACTGAAGAAAGCCGGCGTCCCCACGGAGTTGCACGTCTATGCACAAGGCGGCCACGCGTTCGGCTTGCGCAAGACGAAGTTCCCCGTGTCCGGGTGGCCGACGTTGGTGGAGACGTGGCTGCACACGATCGGGATGGTTTCGGAGTAGAACCTCACCCGAAAAGCGGCAGCGTTCGGGGGAGGGGGACCGCGTGCGGAGCACGTGGTGGAGGGGGCGGCTTCAGGCGCAACGGAGAGATTGCGTTCGCCGCCAGACGCCACCCGATGAATTCAGTGAGGTGGGGTAGCTGCCCCCTCCACCATGCGCGCTGCGCATGGTCCCCCTCCCCCGTTTTCTGCCGAAAACGGTGGAGGTTCTAGACACCCGGCATAGTCTCTTCGGTGAACATCCGAACGTCATTGCCCAACGCCGTCACCGCCAGGTCGATCAACCGCTGGCCTTTTTCCGGCGACGCCTGCAGCGGGTCGGAGCCGATGCGGCCGTCGGGGAAGCGGGCGCGGAAGTCGAGACCGTCGCGGATCGGACCCGTGCCGGCGATGCGTGGGGCGTAGTTGGCAGTCTTGATGCTGTCGGGATAGGCGGCCTGGGTGATGGCGATTTCCGATGGGGTGGCGTGGCTGCCGTGGCCCGACGGGAAGATTTCTTCGGCGAGACGGCCGACGCCCGGCAGGTCCCACCAGTTGCGCAGCTTCAGCATGAAGGGCGTGCGCTCCTCGGCGAAGGACCACTCGGCGTAGATCTCGCTGAACGCGGCCTCGATGGAGGCGATGTTGCCGCCGTGGCCGTTCAGGAAATAAAGCCGGTCGAAACCGTGGCGGGTCAGCGACGACACCCAGTCGCCGATCGCCGCCTGGAAGGTCGAGGGCCTGAGCGAGATGGTGCCCGGGAAGGCCAGGTGATGCTGCGCCATGCCGATGTTGAAGGTCGGCGCCACCAGGATATCCGCCCCGGCCTTGTGCGCCGCGTGGCTGATGATCTCGGGACACTGCCAGTCGGTGCCGAGCAGGCCGGTGGGCCCGTGCTGTTCGTTGGAGCCGATGGGGATGATCACGGTCCGGGACTGGGTGAGGCGGGCCTCGATCTCAGGCCAGGTGGAGAAGGCGAGCAGCATCTGAAGTCCTCGGGACGCGGGAGCCGGATTGGTCCCATTGCGAAGGGGCGGTCGCTTCGGATACTGCCCATCCAGTTAGAGCGCAATCGGAGGCGCAGCCCATGAGTGAAGCCGTGCTGTTTCCGGTCCCCAAGGCCTGGGCCGAGCGCGCCCTGATGGATGCGGACGCCTACAAGACGGCCTGGCGGCGCGCGGTGGAGGAGCCCGACGCCTTCTGGGCCGAACAGGCCAGGCGCATCGACTGGATCAAGCCCTTCACCCAGGTGAAGGACGTTTCGTTCAAGCGCGAGGATTTCCGCATCCGCTGGTTCGCCGACGGGGTGCTGAACGTCTCGGCCAACTGCATCGACCGGCACCTGGCTGCGAAGCGCGACGACACGGCGATCATCTGGGAGAGCGACGACCCCGCGCATTCGCAGCGCATCAGCTACGGTGAACTGCACGCCCAGGTCTGCCGCATGGCCAATGTGCTGAAGGCGCACGGGGTGAACAAGGGCGACCGCGTCACCCTCTATCTGCCGATGATCCCGGAAGCGGCCTACGCCATGCTGGCCTGCGCGCGCATCGGGGCGGTGCATTCGGTGGTGTTCGCGGGCTTTTCGCCGGACAGTCTCGCGGGGCGCATCAACGACTGTCAGTCGACCCTCGTGATCACCGCCGACGAAGGCGTGCGCGGCGGCAAGACCGTGCCGCTGAAAGCCAACGTCGACGCGGCGATCGAGAGCGCGCCGGGCGTGACCTGCGTGCTGGTGGTGAAGCGCACGGGCGCGGCCGTGACGATGAAATCCGGCCGCGACTACGCCTATGCCGACGAGGCGGCCAAGGTTTCCGCCGATTGCGCGCCCGAGCCGATGGGCGCGGAAGATCCGCTGTTCATCCTCTATACCTCGGGCTCGACCGGCAAGCCCAAGGGCGTGCTGCACACCACCGGCGGCTATCTGTTCTGGGCGTCGTGGACGCACGAGCTGGTGTTCGATTATCGCCAAGGCGAGGTCTATTGGTGCACCGCCGACATCGGCTGGGTCACCGGCCACAGCTATATCGTCTACGGCCCGCTGGCCAACGGCGCGGTGACGCTGATGTTCGAGGGCGTGCCGAACTATCCGACCTCGAGCCGCTTCTGGGAGGTGGTCGACAAGCACGACGTCGAAATCTTCTACACCGCGCCCACCGCCATCCGCGCCCTGATGCGCGAGGGCGAACAGCCGGTGAAGCGCACCTCGCGCAAGTCGCTGCGCCTGCTGGGCAGCGTCGGCGAGCCGATCAATCCGGAAGCCTGGCTCTGGTATCACCGCGTGGTCGGCGACGGCCGCTGCCCGATCGTCGACACCTGGTGGCAGACCGAGACCGGCGGGATTCTGATCTCGCCGCTGCCGGGCGCCACGGATTTGAAGCCGGGGTCGGCGACCAAGCCGCTGCCCGGCGTGGTGCCGCAACTGGTCGGCCCCGAGGGCGAGGTGTTGGAGGGCGCCGCCTCCGGAAACCTGTGCCTGCTGGACAGCTGGCCCGGCCAGATGCGCACGGTCTGGGGCGACCACGCGCGGTTCCTGGAGACGTATTTCTCGACCTATCCCGGAA
Organism: uncultured Pseudomonadota bacterium; assembly: GCA_963838235.1. GTDB lineage: Bacteria > Pseudomonadota > Alphaproteobacteria > Caulobacterales > Caulobacteraceae > JAFECT01. The sequence goes on along the minus strand of CAWIQJ010000006.1, from coordinate 720,156 downwards.
AGTATTTCACCGGCGACGGCTGTCGTCGCGACGAGGACGGTTACTACTGGATCACCGGCCGGGTGGACGACGTGCTGAACGTCTCGGGCCACCGACTGGGCACGGCGGAAGTCGAAAGCGCCCTGGTGGCGCACCATGACGTCGCCGAGGCCGCGGTCGTGGGCTATCCGCACGAGATCAAGGGCCAGGGCATCTATGCCTATGTCACGCTGAAGGCCGGCGTCGCCTCCACCGACGCGCTGAAGGCCGAGTTGCGCGACTGGGTCGGCCGCGAGATCGGCCCCATCGCCAAACCCGACGTCATCCAATGGGCGCCGGGCCTGCCCAAGACCCGCTCCGGCAAGATCATGCGCCGCATCCTGCGCAAGATCGCGGAGAACGACACGGGGAATTTGGGGGATATTTCGACGCTGGCGGATCCTTCGGTGGTGGAGGACCTGGTGAGGAACCGGAACGCGTAGCGCCCCCCGCGCGAGAAAAGAGAGTCCACGGACCACACGGAAAACACGGACGCTGGGGCCGGCGTCGCGCTCGTCAAAGATTGGCCACGAAAAACACGAAAAGCACGAACGGGTCAGACTTTCCTGCGCCGAAGGCGCTGTCATTAAATGGCGCTTCGCGCCGGGAGTTCGCGCTGAAAGCGCGAGATCTTCGTGCTTTTCGTGGGCCTCTTCTTCTTTCCGTGATTTCCGTGTGGTCCGTGGACTCTCTTTCTTGCTTCGCCTCCGTGGGTGGACGGCGCCCCATCGGCGCGGTTAAGTCCGCGGCGTGATGTCGAGGGGACCATTTTCGCCGGGGAAGCGAGCCGTTGCGGGCGTCTTGGCGCTCGCGATGGCGGCCGTTTGTGGGCGCGCGACCCAGGCGGCGCCGGCGAAACCCGCCGCCGCGGCGATGGCCGACCTGGGGCCGATCCTGCCGGATTCCGACGTGCGCCAGGGCGTACTGCCCAATGGGCTGCGCTATGCGGTGATGCATAACGCCACGCCGACGGGCTCCGTCTCGGTCCGCTTCGCGCTGCTGGTCGGGAGCTATGAGGAGGAAGACGACGAGCGCGGGCTGGCGCACTTTCTCGAACACATGGCCTTCAACGGCAGCGCGCACTTTCCGCCGGGGTCGCTCGACCAGGTGTTCGCCGACATGGGCGTGGGCTTCGGGCGCGACCAGAACGCCGAGACCAGTCTGTCGGTGACCGAATACCAGCTAGACCTGAACGATTCCGACGACAAGAAACTCGATCTCGCCTTTCGCTGGGTGCGCGACATCGGCGACGGCGACACCCTCGACGAAGCCGCGGTCGAGCGCGAGCGCGGCGTGATCCTGTCGGAACGCGAAGCGCGGCTCAGTCCCGCGCAACAGCTGCGCACGGCGGTCGACGAGTTTCGCCAGAAGGGCCTGCGCTCGCCCACCCGCGTGCCGATCGGCACGGTGGAGAGTGTTTCGACCATGACCTCGGCGCGGCTGCGCGCCTTCTACGACCGCTGGTATCGGCCGGAGCACGCCGTGGTGGTGGTGGTCGGCGACGCCGGCGTCGACGATCTGGAAAAGCGGGTGAAGGACGCCTTCGGGTCGTGGACCGGCAAGGGCTCCGAGCCCACCCGGCCGCCGCGCAACCGGCCCGACCCCGATCGCGGCCTCGACGTGCTCACGACGTCCGAACCGCAACTGGCGAGCGGGGTCAGTGTGTGCAAGTTGCGCGCGCCCGACGACGTGTCGCTGCGCACGGTGCGGCGGCTGCGCTGGGTGACGTTGCGCGCCGTGTGGAAACGCATCCTCGACGAGCGGCTGTCGCGCCTGGCGGCCCAGGACACGCCGCCGTTCCTGCGCGCGGCGGTGAATTTCGAAGGCGGCCGCGAGGCGGCGCAGGCGTGTCTGCAGATCGCGCCGCTCGACGACCAGTGGAAGCCGGCGCTGGAGGCGGCGTCAAACGAACTGCGCCGTTTCGCGCTCCATGGTCCCACGCAGGACGAGCTCGACCGCGCCGTCGCCGACGAGCGGTCGGACTACCAGAGCGGAAGCTCCTCCGCCGGCACGCGCTTTTCCGCGGCCCTGGCGACCTCGATCCAGAACGACATTCTGAGCGGCGACGTCGTCGCCAGTCCGGCGGAGAAGTTGAAGGACTTCGAAACCGCGGCCAAGACCATCACGCCGCAGTTGCTGCGCGAGGAGTTCGCCCTCGACTGGTCCGGCAACGGCCCGCTGATCTCGGTGGTCGCGCCGAAAGCGCCCGACTCCGACGCGGTGCGCGACGCCTGGAAGGCCATTGCCGCCGAGCCGGCGCCCGCCGCCTACCAGCCGCCCAAGGCGGAGACCTGGTCGTACACGAGTTTCGGGCCCGTTGGATCGGTGGTGAAGCGCGAGGCGATCGCCGACCCCGGCTTCACCCGCCTGACCTTCGCCAACGGCGTGGTGGTGAACTTCAAACAGACCGCGTTCCAAAAGAACCTGATCGTGGCGCGAGTGCGCTTCGGCGCCGGGCGGCGCGAGATTCCGAACGACCAGGTGACCGCCGCCCAGTTCGCCGCCGGCCTGTTCGTCGAGGGCGGACTCGGGCGGTTCGACGCGGATACCCTGGGGCGTCTGTTCTCCGACGAGAACTGGCAGCCGTCGCTCGACATCGAGACCGACGCGTTCGAACTGCGCGCCCTAACCACGCCGGCGGCGTTCCAGAACGAGTTGCAGATTCTCTCGGCCTATCTCACCGACCCGGGCTTTAGGCCAAACGTGGATGCGCGCGTGCCGACCGCGGTCGAGGACGCCTTCCGACGCATTCGCTCGACGCCGTCCTCGATGTTCGCCGAGGGCTTCCGCCGCGCGGTCGATCCTGAGGACCCGTCGCTGTTGCCGCCCAAGGACAGTCTGAAGTCGCTCAAATCCACCGACTTTGCGCGCCTGTTGAAGGGCGCCATGGTCGATGCGCCGCTGGAAGTGACCATCGTCGGCGACGTGGACGAGGCGGCCGCTGTGCACCTGCTGTCGCAAACCCTGGGCGCCCTGCCCGTGCGCAAGCCCACCGACCGCGCACGCGCCGACACGCGCTTCCTGGTCTTTCCCGCCACCTTGCCGCCAACCGTGCGGGCGACGCACGAGGGGCCGAAGGAGAAGGCACTGGCCGGGGTGGTCTGGCCGCTATTCGAGAGCGATCCGTCGAAGCGGCGCGAAGACTATGCGATCAACCTCGCCGCGCGCGTGCTGTCCGACGAACTGCGTCATCGCGTCCGCCAGGCCCTGGGCAAGACCTATACGCCGCAGGTCTCGGTCCAGGCGCCCGACCGCGCCGACCAGGCCTTTGTGGTCGCCACCGTCGAGACCGCGCCCGACGACCTCGACGCGGTCGCGTCCGAGATCGTCAAGTCGGCGCAGAAGCTCGCGGCGCCCGACGGCATCACAACCGATATGCTGGAACGCGCGCGGCAACCCTTGCTGACCGCGCTCGACACGCGTCGGCAGACCAATCTCTGGTGGCTCGAGGCCATGGACGGCTCCGCCGCCGATCCGACCCCGCTGAAGGACGCGACGGATCAGCAGCGCCTCTACCGTGAGATCACCCTGGACGAGGTGCGCAAGGCGGCCGCGACGTGGTTAAGCCGACCGCCCCTGGTCACAACCGTGGCGCCGGAGGGTGCTTCGTCGCCTCGCTAGCGCCGCGATCATCGGCCCTATAAGGTCGCGTGAACGTGTCGGATCGGGGATTTTTCGTGCGTGGATTGTATCTGGTCGCCGCCTTGGCAGCGTCTTCGATGGCTTTTGCCTCCGCGGGGCTGGCGCAGAACCAGGGTAGCGCCGCCCCAGCCGGCCATTCGGCGCGCCCAGGCCGCGGCCCCCAGCGACCGCAACACCGTGCGCGACCCCGAGGCGGTTCAGCCGGACCCCACGGTCCGTTCGGGCGTCCTGCCCAACGGGATGCACTATGCGGTGATGTCGGCCTCGGCCCCGGCGCGCGCGATCTCGTTCCAATTCCACGTGAAGACCGGCAGCTATGAGGAGCACGACGACGAGCGCGGCGTCGCCCACTTCCTCGAACACATGGCGTTCAACGGCGGACGCAACATTCCCGGCGGCCAGCTCGACAGCCTGTTCGGCGCCCAGGGCGTGCAGTTCGGCCGCGACCAGAACGCGGAGACCGGCCTGTTCGGCACCACCTATCAGCTCGACATTCCGGAAGTGGACAAGGCCAAGCTCGATCTCGCCTTCGGTTGGCTGCGCGACATCGCCGACGGCCTGACCCTCGATCCCGCCGCCGCCGATCGCGAACGCGGCGTGGTGCTGGCCGAGGACAACCGTTCGCGCGGACCCGCGCGCACCTGGTCCGAGGCGGTGCAGAAATTCCTGGCGCCGGAGCTGCGCTCCACCGACCACGATCCGCTCGGCACGCCGGACTCGATCAAGAGCCTCGACGCCGCCAAGCTGCGCAGCTTCTACCAGCGCTGGTACCGGCCCGACGACAGCTATGTGGTGGTGGTCGGCGACCTGCCGGTCGACGAGCTGGAGAAGCGCGTCATCGACACCTTCAGCTCGTGGAAACCGGCGACGCCGGAGCCGCCGCGCGTGCCCCTCTCCAAGCCCAACCTGTCGCGCGGTTTCGAGGTGCTGACCTCGGCGCAACCTTATCTGCCGGCGAGCGTCGACCTCTGCTATGGCCGTCGCGACGACGAAGAGGTTCCCGACACGGTCGCACGCGCACGATTGCTGCTCGAACGGCGGCTGTGGCGCGATGTGCTCAACGAACGCATGCGCGCGCTCAGCGGCAGCGACGATCCGCCCTTCGGCCGCGCCGACGTCGGCGAACACGAGGCCGACAAAGAGGCGCTCTACAGCTGCCTCGACGTGCTGCCGTTGAAGGACGACTGGAAGGGCGGCCTGTCCGCCGCCCTGACCGAGATAAGCCGCCTGCAGGCGCACGGCGCCACCTCCGACGAGGTCGGGCGCGCGCTCGAGGGCATCCGCGCGGAATACCGCGCCGCCGCCGACAGCTCGCGTGCGACGCCCTCGGCCGTGCTCGCCGAACGCATCCTGAACGAAGAGGTCCAGGGCGACGTGATCGCCACGCCCAGGGAGCGCTTTCGCATCCTCGACCGCGCCGACGCGGGCCTGAGTGAAAAGGACATCGACGCCGCCTTCCGCCGCGACTGGGCGGGGGCGGGGCCCTATCTGATGATCTCGACCCCGAACGGCGTCGATGCGACCGCGGTGAAGACCGCCTACCGCGCCGACCTCGCCGCCCCCGCGCCGCCGGCGCTGACCCCGGTGCAGGCCGCCAAATGGGCCTACGCCGACTTCGGTCCCTCCGGGAAGGTCGCCTCGCGCAGCGAGATCGCCGACCCCGGCTTCGTGCGCGTCACCTTCGCCAACGGCGTGGTGCTGAACTTCAAGCGCCTGACCTCGAGCCAGGACAAGATCGAGGTGCGCGTACGCTTCGGCGCGGGCCGGCGCGAGATTCCGAACAAGGACTATTACGCCGCCGAACTCGGCTCGCAGCTGTTCGTCGAGGGCGGCCTCGGCAAGCACGACGCGGAGACCATCCGTCGCCTGTTCAACGACCACGGCTGGGGCGCGGACTTCAACATTCTCGACGACGCCTTCGTGCTGCAGGGCAACACCAACCCCACCGATCTCGACGTCGAGATGCAGATCCTGGGCGCCTTCGTGACCGACCCCGGCTTCCACCACGCCATCGACGCCAAGCTGCCGACGGCGGTGGACCTGATGGAACGCGCGGCCAAGACCTCGCCCGAGTTCGCCGTCTCGCAGGCGCTGAACCTCGCCGTGGCGCCGGACGGCGTCTATGTCACGCCGCCGCGCGAGCAACTGCTGGCGATCAATGCGGCGACCTTCCAGCGCCTGTTCAAGCCGGCCCTGACCCAGGCGCCGCTGGAAGTGACCATCGTGGGCGATGTGACCGAGGACCACGCGGTGGACGCGGTGGCGCGCACCCTGGGCGCCCTGCCCGCGCGCGCCGCGACCGACCGGGTGCGGCCCGACACCTTCTTCCTGCGCTATCCCAAGGTCGCGCCGCCGGTGATCCACACGACCTACCAAAGCAGCGAGGACAAGGCGGTGGTTTCGCTGCTGTGGCCGCTCTATGTGGCCGAGCCGAAGCGGCGGCGCGAGGAATATGCGCTGAACGTCCTCACCGCGGTGATGGACGATGCGATCCGCCACCGCGTGCGCACCCAGATGGGCAAGAGCTATGCGCCGCAGGTCTCGATGGCCTCGCCCGACGCGGCCGACCAGGGCGCGATCAATGCGGTGATCGAGACCACCGCCACCGACGCCAACGCGGTCGCCGAGGCGGCGCGCGAAACCACCGCCGACCTCGCCGCGCACGGGATAACCCAGGAGGCCTTCGAGGCCGCGCGCAAACCCTTGCTCGATTCCATTCCCAACCGGATGGAGGACATAGACTGGTGGGCGGGCGGCCTCGACGGCTCGGCCGGCAACTACGAGATCCTGCGCGAGTTCATCGACTACAAGGCCGACATGGAATCGGTGACGCTCGACGACGTGAACCGCTACGCCAAGACCTGGCTGACCCCGGCGCCGATCATCGTCATCGCCACCCCGGCGCCGCCGGGGACGACTGCGTCGATCGGCGCGAAAGCGCCGGCGTCGCGCTGATTCCGGGGCCTGGCGTTTGAGCGCATGGTGAGTTGCAAGAGCGGACTTTTCCGCGCGCGCTCGGGCCTTGTTCGCACCCCCGCGAGTGCTAAGTCTTACGTCATGTTTCAAGGAGGTTTCATGAGGCTCGCTTCGCTGGTCGCCTGGATGGCTTTGCTCATCTCCAGCTTCGCCGTGTCCGCCGCTGCGCAACCCGCGGCGGCGCCCGTCGTCGTGGCGCCGGTGCACTACGACTACCGCGTCCTGGCCAACGGCCTGAAGGTCTACGCCGTGCGCGACACGCGCTCGCCGAACGTGGCGGTGCAGGTCTGGTATCAGGTGGGCTCCAAGGACGACCCGGTCGGCCGCTCGGGCTTTGCGCACCTGTTCGAACACATGATGTTCAAGGCCACGCGCGACATGCCGGCGGAATATTTCGACCGCATCACCGAGGATGTCGGCGGCAACAACAACGCCTCGACCAACGACGACTATACCGAGTACCACGAGGTGGTTCCGGCCAACTATCTGAAGACCATCCTGTGGGCCGAGGCCGAGCGCATGGGTTCGCTGGTGGTCGACGAGGCCAACTTTAAATCCGAGCGCGACGTGGTGAAAGAGGAGCTGCGCCAGCGGATTCTGGCCCAGCCCTACGGCCGCCTGTTCGGCCTCGACCTCGCTGAAGCGTCCTTTGACGTGAGCCCCTACGGCCGGCCCGGCATCGGCTCCATCGCCGACCTCGATTCCGCGACGCTGGCCGACGTGCAGGCGTTCCACGCCACCTACTACCGGCCCGACAACGCGGTGCTGGTGGTGGTGGGCGACTTCGATCCCGCGCAGCTCGACGCCTGGATCGACCAATACTTCGGCCCGATCGCCAAGCCCTCAGGCCCGATCCCGCGGGTGACCGCGGTCGAACCGGTGCGCACGCAGCCCAGAACCTTCGCCGACTACGAGCCCAACACGCCGCTGCCGGCGGTGCTGATGAGCTATCCGTTCCCGCCCGCGTCGAGCCCGGACATGGCCGCGCTGATCGTGCTCGACGCAATCCTCAGCAAGGGCGAGAGTTCGCGGCTCTATAGCGACCTCGTCTACAAGCAGCAGATCGCCCAGGAGGCGTTCAGCTTCCAGGAACTGCGCCAGCAACCCGGCGCCTACGCCATCGGCGCCATCCTGTCGGAAGGCAAGACGCCGCAGGAAGGCGAGCACGCCATCCTCGCCGACCTGAAGCGCCTGCGCGATGAGCCGGTCAGCGACGCCGAACTCGCTCGGGCGAAGAACCAGCTGGTCACCGACACCTTGCGCCAGCGCGAGACCGTGCTCGGCCAGGCCGACGAACTGGAAACCGCCATCGTGCTCTACGGCGACGCCTCGAAGGTGAACCGGTTGGTCTCCGACGTGCAGGCGGTCACCGCCGCGGACGTTGAGCGCGTCGCGCGCCAGTACCTGGCCGATGACCGGCGTGTCACCGTCGACTATCAGGGCGACGACAAGACGCCCGCCCGCTTCAAGCCGCTCGCGCCCGCCGCGACCATCCAGGCCCAAACGCTCACCCGCCCCGCCGACATGCGCATCGTCGAGGCGGCGCCCGAAGCCGAGCGCCAAAAAACACCGGCGGCCGGCGCGCCGGTCGCACCGCCTGCGGTCGAGACGCACGAGAAGACCCTCGCCAACGGCCTGCGCGTGATCGTGGCGCCGCTGCACGGCGTGCCGCTGGTGAGCGCGGAGATGACCGCCGCCGCCGGCGCCGCCGCCGATCCCCAACACCTGCCGGGTGTCGCCGACATGGCCTCGACCCTGATGACCAAGGGCACGACCACACGCTCGGCCGAGGACATCGCACGCCAGATCGAATCCCTCGGCGGTGAGATCGACGCGGGCTCGGGCTACGACGGATCGACCCTCAGCCTGGTCATCAAGCGCGACGAGCTCGATCCGGCGATGAGCATCTTCGCCGACGTGGCGCGCAATCCGGTGTTCGCGCCCGACGAACTGGAGCGCGCGCGCCAGCAGACCCTGGCCGGCATCCAGGTGGCGATGGGCGATCCCACCCGCCTGGGCGATCTGGTCGCCGGTCGCGCGGTCTATGGCGGCGCGCCCTACGGCGAACCGAGTTCGGGGACCGCGGCGTCGGTCGCCAAGCTGACCCACGACGACGTGGCGCGCTTCCACGCGGGCTGGTGGCGTCCGGACGACGCGACCCTGGTGCTGGCCGGAGACCTCACGCCCGAGCAGGGCTTTGCCCTGGCGGAGCATCTGTTCGGCGACTGGAAACCTGCGGCCGGCTCAGCGCCCAAGGCGCCCGATCCGGTCGGGCCCGCGCCCGCGCCGCGCATCGTGGTGATCGACCTGCCGCACTCGGGACAGGCGGCGGTGATCGTCAGCCGCATCGCCATCGCGCGCGACGATCCGCGCTTCTATCCGGCGCTGGTCGCGGCGACCGTCATGGGCGGCGGTTATTCCGGCCGGCTGAACGAGGAGATTCGCATCAAGCGCGGCCTGTCCTACGGCGCCGGCAGCCGGATCGATTTCCGCCGTGCGCCCGGCCCGCTGGTCGCGTCGACCTCGACCAAGAACGAGTCCGCCGTGCAGGTGGTCGACCTGGTCGTGGCCGAGATGGGCAAGCTCGGAACCACTGAGCCCACCGACGCCGAACTCACCGCACGCAAGGCCGCGGTGGTGGGCGATTTCGACAGCGCGCTGGAGACCGTGGAAAGCACCGCGAGCCTGCTGAGCCGCTTTGAGCTCTACCACGTCGACCTGGGCGAGATCGGCCGTTACGCCGACCACGTGAAGGCGGTGACGCCCGCCCAGGTGCAACAGATCGGCGCGGAGTTGTTCGACCCGTCGAAGGCACAGATCGTGGTGGTCGGCGACGCGAGCGTGTTCTTAAAGGCGCTGGAGGCGGAGCACCCGGACGTGGTGGTTATCCCCGCGGCAGACGTGGACCTGGACAAGGCGTCGATGCGCAAGGGCGGTGCGTAATCACTCGAACGCCAGACACCGCACCTCCGCCACGCGGGTGTCGCGGCGGAGGTCGTCGGCGACGCGGCCGTAGTTCTCGGCGCTGATCAGTTCGCCCTCGGGCTGTTCCGGCGCGGGCGCCAATCGCCTGGTCGCCGCCGACAGCGTGCGTGTCGAGGTCGTGAAGATGCGCCCGCGGCGCGGGCGTGCGGCCAGCACCACGCCCAGCACGCGTCCCTGGGCGTCGAGCACCGGCGCGCCGGCGATGCCCTTCAACTGTTCGCCGAGCTGGTCGGTGCGGCCGACCTCGGCCCAGGCCAGCACCGTCTGGGTCCCGAGCCCGCGCACCTTCAGCGTATCGGTCCCCAGGTAGCGCAGCGCCAACTCGCCCGGCAGGCCCTGCGGATAGCCCGGCGCATAGGCGCGTTCGCCGTCGACCGGCGCATGCGCGCCGACCGGCAGGCCCGCGGGTCCGCCCTGGGTGGTCAACAGCGCAAGATCGCCGCCGGGCAGCGGCTTGATCGTCGCCGGCATGGCGAGATCGCGGCTCATCAGGATCGCGGCCTTGCGACAGCCGGCCACGCCGTGGCGCGCGGTGAGCCATTGGCCCTGGCCTGCGACGGCGAAGGCGGTGCCGCGCACCGACTGCAGCGGTCCCGACGGCGCCTGCACCAGCGACAGTTGATCGATGGGCGCGTTCGGCCCCACCAGATCGCCTTCGTGCGCGTCGGGCGGCGGCGGCGCGGGCGGCGCATTGGCGTAGTCGCGGCGCACCATGGACACGGCGCAGATGCTCGCGACCACGGTCAGATAGATCAGCCAGTCGGGGAGCTTGGGAAAGCCCATAGCGTGTTCAGCTAGCGACGGCGGCGGCGATGATGAAGGCGCCGGCGAGCTTGGCCGCGACCAGCAGCACCGCGGCGGGCACTTCGCCGTCGTTGTAGACGCGCGACGGCAGGCCCATCAGCACGAAGTCGGTGAGCCGGAAGACCAGCAGCTGCACCACGGCGGTGGCGACGCCCCAGATGGCGAGCTCGCGCGTGGTGTTGGCCGCGTTCAGCGCCATGGCCAGGGGAATGGCCAGGCCTACGATCACGCCGCCGAAGGACACGGCCGCCGCCCCGTTGCCGTCGCGGATGGCGGTGATCTCCTTGTAGGGCGTGGTCAGGGCGTAGAGCACCGAGGCCAGGACCAGGATCACCAGGGTGATCCCCGCATGCAGCAGCACCAGGGGGAAGCCCGCGAAGAAGGCGGCCACGTCGGGGCTGTTGAAGACGTCGTGCAGGGTGTCGGGGTTCATAACGCGGGCCCGGGCTCTCTTGGAGCCCCGATCTAGCCGTCAGGCGACCGCACTTGGCAAGCGCCCTCGCGCAGGAGGGAGGCTATCGGCCCGGCGGGGAGACAAAGAAGGGAGTCCACGGACCACACGGAAAACACGGTAAAGAAGGAAGAAAGATTGCCCACGAAAAGCACGAACGCGTGGCGTCTCCGGCCTGAGTCTTCGGCGCGCAGCGCCATTCATTGAATGCCGCGTCTACGACGCGGGAAGATAAGCCCGTTCGTGCTTTTCGTGTTTTTCGTGGGCAATCTTCCTACGGAAATGCGACGCCGTCCGTGTGGGTCCGTGGACTCTCTTTTCAGGCGCCGTCGGCCATGGCGCGTAACGCGCTGGCGCGGATTTTTTCGCTTTCGGATTTGAGCTGGCCGCAGGCGGCCAGGATGTCGCGGCCGCGCGGGGTGCGGATCGGGCTGGCGTAGCCGGCCTTGTTGATGATCGAGGCGAAGGCCTCGATGGTGCGCCAGTCCGAACATTCGTAGCGGGTCCCCGGCCAGGGATTGAACGGGATCAAATTGATCTTGGCCGGCACGCCCTTCAGCACCTGCACCAGGGCGCGCGCATCGGCGGGCGTGTCGTTCACGCCCTTCAGCATGACGTATTCGAAGGTGGCGCGCCGTGCGTTGGACAGGCCCGGATAGGCCCGGACCGCGTCCATCAGTTCGGCGATCGGGTACTTCTTGTTCAGCGGCACCAGCTCGTTGCGCAGTTCGTCGTTGGCGGCGTGCAGCGAAATCGCCAGCATGGCGTTGGTCAATTCACCCAGGCGGGGAATTTCGGGAACCACGCCCGAGGTCGAGACCGTGATGCGCCGGCGCGACAGCGCAATGCCTTCGTTGTCGGAGATCACCTCGATGGCGTCGGCGACGTGGTCGAGATTGTACAGCGGCTCGCCCATGCCCATGAACACGACGTTGGAGAGCAGGCGCTCGCCCTCGCCCATGCTCCATTCGTTCAGATCGTCCTTGGCCACCAGCACCTGGCCCACGATCTCCGCGGCGGTGAGGTTGCGCACCAGGGCCTGGGTGCCGGTGTGACAGAAGGTGCAGTTCAGCGTGCAGCCCACCTGGCTCGACACGCACAGCGCGCCGACGCGGCCGACGTCGGGGATGTAGACGCTCTCGGCCTCGACGCCCGGTGCGAAGCGGAGCAGCCACTTGCGCGTGCCGTCCTGGCTGACCTGGCGCTCGACCACCTCGGGCCGGCCGATGGTGAAGGCCTGCGACAGAGCGGCGCGGGTCTCCTTGGCCACGTCGCTCATGGCGTCGAAGTCGGTGACGCCGCGGTTGTGCACCCAGCGCCAGACCTGGTTCGCCCGCATCTTCGCCTTGCCGGCGTCCACCACGCCGGCGTCCACCAGGGCGTCCTTCAGCTGGGCGCGCGTTAGGCCCGCAAGGCTTTGGGGGCCCTTGGCGGCCTTGGGCGCGCGGCTGAGGTCGAGGCTTGCGGCCACGGGGAATCCTTTGATCGGGGTCGGGAGGACCCCGCCTATAGCACCCGGACAGGTCGGGATTAAGGGGTCGCTAACGAAACTCTGGCTCAATGGCGGAGCTTGCGTCATGCCGGGGAGGCTGGGATGCGGCTATCGCTTTTGGGCCTGAACGTCATTGCGATCAGTGTCCTGATTGTTCCCGCGTATCTGATCTACGATGCGACCTCGGCTTCGCTGAGGCCGTGGAACGAGATTTGTCTGGGGGCCTTCGCCCTCGGCGCCCTCTGTATCGTGGGGGCCATGGCCGGCCTCGGCGGCCGCCGCGTCAACACCGCCACCGCCGTGCCGCTGATCGCGCTTGGCGCCGGCCTGATCATCGCCCCGCTGGCGCTGCTGGTCGGCGCGGTGATGAACCGCTAGCCGCTCTAAACCGCACGCCCCCTCCGTCGCGACGCGACGCCTTCCCTACGCGTCCCGCGCGGGGAGGGAGAAGATTAAAAAACCTCCGACCTTATCTCCCCGTCGACGCTCAGCGTCGCGCGTTTCATGCCTTCGGAGTTGAAGGGGACCGACAGGTTTCCCTCGCGATCCACCGCGATGACGCCGCCTTCGCCGCCGAGGCCCGCGATGTCGCCCAAGACCGCGGCCGTGGCTTCTTCCAACGACGCGCCCATGCGCATGCGCCAGGAGATCTGGGCGCAGGCGGCGGTGCGCATGAAATATTCGCCCTGGCCGGTGCCACTGGCGGCGACGCGGTCGTCGGCCCAGGTTCCCGCCGCGATGATCGGCGCGTCGCCGACGCGGCCGGGCATCTTGTTGAACACCCCGGCGGTCGAGGTGCCTGCCGCCAGCCGGCCGCCGGCGTCCAGCACGACACAGCCCACCGTGCCGTGCGCCCGGCCCGGCGGATGGTTCGATTCGCCCGAGCCGGCGTGGGTGTAATACGCGGCGGGATCGTCGATCGCGTCGGCGTGCTGGGCGCGCGCGAAGTCGGCGGCGCCTTCGCCCACCAGCATCACATGCGGGGTCTTCTCCATGATCAGGCGCGCCACGGCGATCGGACTGCGAAAGCCCTGCAGGGCCGCGACCGCGCCGGCCTGCCGGTCGGGGCCATTCATCAGGCTGGCGTCGAGTTCATAGGTCCCGCCGAGGTTGGGCGAGGCGCCGCGACCGGCCACGTACAGGCCGGAGTCTTCCAGTCCGCGGATCGTCTCCACCACCACGTCCAGCGCGCCGGCGCCCGCGCGCAGGCGGTCGCGCGCGGCCTCCACCAGGCCCAACATGTGTGGGACCTCGCGGCTGTAGTCGCGGCTGCGCCGGGCGCCGGCGCCGCCGTGGAGCGCGAGAGCGAACCTGGCCATGCAATCCCCTTGAACTGACGGGCGTGTTTAGCCGGACGCCGCGACCGGCGGAAGAGCCGGGCCCTGGCGTATAAGGACCAGGGGGAGCACAACCGCGTCATGCCCGAGCCGGCCGCCCAGGATGCTGTCATCGCGCTGTCGCCCGACCTTGACCGGGGCGCCCTGAAGCGCGCCTGGGCCACGCACGGCCGCGTACACATCCCCGACGTCCTGACGCCAGAAAGCGCCGAACGCGTCGCCCGGGCGCTGGAAACCCACGCCGCCTGGAGCCTGAGCGCCAACGCCGCGGGCGAGGTGTTCGAGATGCCGCTGGAACGGCTCGCCGAACTCGACCCGTTCGAACGCGCGCGCATCGCGACGGCGACTGCCGACGGATCGAGCGAGCGCATGCAGTACCTCTACGAGACCTGGCGGGTCAGCTTCTTCGTCGACCGCGGTCAGCGCGAGGGCAATGCGATCGAAGCGCTCTACGATTTCCTGAACGCCGAGCCGTTCCTGGACTTCGTGCGCGACCTCACCGGCGAGGACCGCGCCGCGTTCAGCGACGCCCAGGCGACGCGCTATCGCGCGGGCCATTTCCTGACCGCGCACGACGACACCTCGGCGGGCCGGCATCGTCTCTGCGCCTATGTGCTGAACTTCACGCGGCACTGGCGCCCCGACTGGGGCGGCCTGCTGCAGTTCTATGACGCGGACGGCAACGTCGAGGCGGGGTTCACGCCGGCGTTCAATGCGCTGAACCTTTTCACCGTCCCCAAGCGCCACGCCGTGTCCTACGTCGCGCCCTACGCCCAGGGCGAGCGCCTCTCCGTCACCGGCTGGGTGCGCGCGCGGCCGGAGGGTTAGACCGTGGGCCCACGTGAAACTTTGGTATCGGTAAGGATCCTCGCAACCAGTCTCGCAGCGCTTCTGGTCTTCGCCGGCCCGGCGGATGCGCGCGGACACCCGATGAAGGTGGGTCGTGTGGACGACGTCGGCGCACCGCACACGTCGAGCCACGGTCGCTACCAGAGCCACTACACGGCGACGCATCGAACCGCGCACATCGTGAGCTCGCGTCCACGGTATCGACACCGGCTTCGCAAGTAATCACAGCAGGTCGCGCAACCTGATCCGTACGATTTTCAGGTGATTGTTGCGGCGGACCTGAAGCACGACCACGGCGCCGGGCGGCCGGGTGCGCAGCAAGCGGCGCGTCGCATCGAGCGAAAGACGGCGTGCCGAAATTCCGTTCACGGCGATGATGTCGTCGCCGGCCTGGAGGCCCGCTTCGGCGGCGGGGGCGCCCGCGATCGCTTCGACGACTTTGTAGCCGGCGGGCGAGCGATTGATCCAAAGGCCGGCGCGATCGAAGGTGTCGAGGTCCGCGATCGGTCCGCGGACGGGCTTCAGGTAGAGCGTGGCGTGATCGTAATCGAGCGTCACGACGAACCGCTTCAGCACGCCGCCGCCGATGTTCCCCGCGATCGAGGGATCGGCGAAGGCGCCGCCCGTGTCGGTCGAGAGGTCCACCACCGGCCGCTGCAGCACGAAGGGCCCGATTGAAAAGCTGGCCGGGCGCAGGGCGACGCCGCGCGAGACGCCGCCGAAGCCCCATCCCGTCACGCCGCGAACGCCGGCGACCCGATCGGGATCGAAGCCGTGCGCCTTGGCGAAGGCAGTGGCGAGGGTCACCGACCCGCGCGAGCCCGTGTCCAGGATGAAGCCGCCATCCTGGCCGTCGATGCGCGCTGCGACGATGATGTTCGTGCCGTCGATGCGGAAAGGAACTGCGACGCCCGCGGTCGCCGGGTCGAACCGATGGGGATCGATCAGGGTGATGGTTCGCGCGCCGTAGTCGATGCGGGTGACGAAGCGGCGGAAGGTTTCGTAGCCGATGATCCCATGCTGGGTCACGCCTTCGACCTTCGTCATCTCGTCGAGCGCGACGACGGGAAACACCTGGCTCTTCACGAACGCGGCGCCGATGCCGATGCGGTCGATCTTGGTCAGGCCGAAAGCGACATGGTTTTCGCCGGCGCCGCCGCCCTCCAACGATCCCGTGACCGAAAGGTGCAGCGTCCGGGCTGTTTGCGGCGTGATCACATTCTGGCCGCCGCTGTCGAACAGAAATTCGAAGGGCCGGCCGTTGAGCGACACCTGCGCATAGATGTGATTGTTGGCGAGCCGGAACGGCACGGTTGTCGATTCGCCGCCGTCGACGAAGCCGTGGTCCGGCGGTCCGCTCGAGGGCGCGGCGAAGGCGTCGGCGGGCGGCGCCGCTTCGAAGGCGGCCGACTGGACCGTGAGGTGTTCGTCGAACTTGGGATCGCCGTGGCGGATGACGATCCGGAACGGCGCCGGTGCGCCGTCCACCGCGCGATAGTCGGAGAAGTCTGTGGTGACCGTCTCGGGCCCCTGGGCCTCGACCACGCGGGCCAGAAAGTGGGTGCGCGCGTCGAACCAGGCGTCGAAGGTCTTGCCGTTTTTCGGCGTCACGGCGAGGACGTCGAATGTGCGGGCGCCGTCGGTCTGTTCGCCGCGCGCGACGATCGCGGCGCCGCCGCGGTCAGGCCGCCACCACAGGTTCGCGCGCCGGTAGGCTTCGTTGACCGCGAGCGCGGGCGCATCGCCGCCGGTCTGGATGGCGATCGCGCCGGACGGGTCCTGCACCCACGCCTTCTCGCCGTCGTAGCCCTCGACCTGTTTCGCCGGACCGGCGGTTTCGACGTCGACATAGCGGCCGGTCGTAAGGTCGGTCAGGGCGGTGACCTGACCCGTCAGCCCCTGTCCGTCGTAGGCGTAGACGACACGCAGCGACGTCCGGCCGGCGCGGGCGTCGCCCCCGCTCGCGACCCGGTCGGCCGCCAGCACCGCATCGACCGACGGGGCGGCGGCGTCCTGCGCCGCGGCGGGGACCGCGGCGAGCAGCAACAGCAGGATCGCTTGGGGAAACCGCATCGGAGGCTCCGGAAATGGCTTTCATAATAGTGCGAAACGCACTAAATGGGAAGAGACGATGAGCGAAAGCGCCCTGACCGAACTGGAATCCTGCGTGCTGGGCGCGATCTGGGCGCAGGGGCCGTGCTCCGCCTATGCCGTCCGCCGCGAGTTCGCGGCCTCGCCCTCCTCGCACTGGAGCGCCAGCACGGGCTCGATCTATCCGACGATCCGGCGGCTCGAACACGCCGGCCTCGTCGCCCCGGTCGACGGGCCGAGCGATGGCCGGGGCACCCGAGACCTCAAAATCACGCGGGCCGGCAAGGCGCGCCTGCGCGCCTGGATCGTGGAGTTGCCTGACTGGTCGCACCGACCGACCCGCGACGCGATCCGAACGCGGGTGAATTTCCTGAGCGCCTTACCGGACCGTCACGCGCGGCTCGATTTCATCCAGCGCGCGGAGCGCGGCGCGCGCGATCAGATCGGCGTGCTGCGCAAGCGGCTCGTGAGCGCGCAGGCGAAGAGCGAGGACGAGGCCTTCGTGACCTTGGGCAGTCTGCACGAGTTGCTCGGCCGCGCGCGCTGGCTGCGAGACGTGCGTCGGCGGCTGGAGACGCAGTCGGCTTAAACGTCCGCCAACCGCTTCAGCGCGGCCTTCGCCTGTTCGCGGTGGCGGGGTTTCAGGTTGGCGCCGATGATACCGATGACGGCGGCGACCACCGCTGCGTCGCTGACGAAGCCGATGCCGGCCATCAGGTCCTGTACGATCGAGAACGGCGAGATGAACCACACCAGGGCCGCCAGGATCAGCGCCTTGGCCGCGCGCGGCGTCTGATCGTCCATCGCACAATAGTAGAGCGACACCACGTCCGCCGCGAAGGGGATGGCTGCGGCGACGCGCTTCAGCTTGGGCCAGAAGCCGCGGCGGACGCGCATCTCGTTCACCCGCTGCACCACCGGAACCAAGGCGTGTGAGCGGTCGATGGGGGAAAGAGGATCGACCGGCCCGCCCACCCCGATGTCCATCGCATTGGCATTCGTCGCACGCACCGCTAAACCCTCCGCCGCACATCCCATCATAACCCCCCAGACCTGAGGCCCGTCCATGCACCTCGACGCTTCCATTTCCGCCGTCGTCACCGGCGCGGCCTCGGGCCTGGGCGAGGCCACCGCCCGCGCGCTGGCGGCCCAGGGGGTCAAGGTCGCGATCTTCGACATGAACGCCGAACGGGGCGTTGCTGTGGCGGCCGAGATCGGGGGGGTGTTCTGCGCGGTCGACGTCACCTCCGACGAGAGCGTGGACGCCGGTTTCGTCAAGGCCCGCGCCGCCCACGGCCAGGAGCGGGTGCTGGTCAACTGCGCCGGCATCGCCATCGGCCAGAAGACCGTCTCGCGCGCCAAGGACACCGGTGAGATCCGCACCCACGACATGGCCGCCTTCGAGCGGGTGATCCGGATCAACCTGATCGGCAGCTTCCGCTGTCTGTCCAAGTCGGCGGCCGGCATGCTGACCCTGGCCACGATGGAAGACGGCGAGCGCGGCCTGATCGTCTCGACCGCCTCGGTGGCGGCCCAGGACGGCCAGATCGGCCAGGCGGCCTATGCGGCGTCCAAGGGCGGCGTCTACGCCATGACCCTGCCGGTCGCCCGCGACCTCTCGACCGAAGGCGTGCGGGTCATGACCATCCTGCCCGGGATCATGATGACGCCCATGATGGCCGGCATGCCCGAGAACGTGCAGCAGTCCCTGGCCGCCTCGGTCCCCTTCCCCAAGCGCCTGGGCCACCCGGAGGAATACGCCTCCCTGGTGCTCGAGATGTGCCGCAACGGCTATCTGAACGGCGAATGCATCCGCCTGGACGGCGCCATCCGCATGCCGCCGCGGTAGGGCCGGGCTCAGGCCTCACCGTATTTCACCGTATTTTACGGTCGCGGCAGCCATCGGAGCGTCCTGTCCACCGTAAACCACCGTATTTTACGGTCCGGCCGGACCGGGACCGCGATGTGGACCGGCGCCTACCGTATTTCACCGTATTTTACGGCGCCGGTCGCCTGAGAGCCTCCTCCTGTCCGCCTTGCCGACCCTCGCCGGCCAAATGAGAACAATACAAGAACACTCGCCGCACGTCAACCGTGACCGCAAAAGGGTTCGCCGACGACGCCCGGTCGCGGGCGAGGGGGCTTGCCCGAGCCCCGCCCCCTCGCCTATAAGCCCGCCTCTCGGAGTGCGGGCGTAGCTCAGTGGTAGAGCACAACCTTGCCAAGGTTGGGGTCGAGAGTTCGAATCTCTTCGCCCGCTCCAATTTCTAAAATCGTGAAAGCCGAAGACGGGACGGGGTTTCGGACCCCGGATCCGGTCTTCTGTGTGACCGGCATAGCCCTCGCGAGGTGGCTCGGGTTGCACGCCGGTTGCAGCGGGACTTCCGAGCGGCTGCTTCTGACTCCCGGAAAGGCGTTCCGCATGGGGAGCGTACTTCCGTTTATCGAATTCGCTCCTAAATGGGACAGGCTCCGTCCCCGTTTGTGTCCCCGGCAGGTTGACCGGCCACCGCGCGCAATTGACGATGCCCGACCGTCCGAATTGCCGGGCGTCGGGGGGACACCCGTGGATCCTATTACCAAGGCCTTGCTCACCGAGTTCGTGAAGCAGAACGAACTGGAGGAGCTGGCCGAAGACAAGCAGTTTGAGCACTTCGCCACTTTCTCGGTCATCGCCTCCCGTTACGCCGAGGAGTTCGCCACCGCCGACGTCGTGCTCGGGGGGGGGCGACCTCGGCATCGACGGTTGCGGGATCATCCTCAATGGCCGGCTGATCGACGATGAGGAGGAAGTCGAGGACATCCTCAAACTGAATGGCTACCTCGAAGCGGAATTCATTTTCGTTCAGGCAAAGCGCACAGCCAATTTCGACGGTGCAGCCATGATGGCGCTCGGCCAGCACCTCAAGGACGCGATCTTCACCCATCAGACCGAGCCGCCCATCAGTGTCGAGCTCTCGAAGCGCATCAAGATCATAGACGAGGTCTACAAGCGGGCAGCCAAGTTCCGCCGAAACCCAGAGTGCCGAATCTACTACGTCACCACCGGGACCTGGGCCGACGACGCCTACCTCAAGACGATTCTCAACAAGCAGATCGCCGACCTCGGCGCGACGAGCATGTTCACTGAGGTGCGCTATCTCCCTATCGGAGCGCAGGGCCTACAGAAGCTGTATCGAGCCACGAAATATACGATTAGCCGGCAGATCAGCTTCGACCGCACGGTGGTGTTGCCCGCCATCGACAAAGTGAAGGCGGCATATCTGGGCGCACTGCCAGCATCGGAGTTCATCAAACTTATCGTCGACGACGACGACAATATCGTGAAGTCGGTCTTCATAGACAATATCCGCGACTTCCAGGGCGAAAATCCGGTCAACACAGATATGTCAGCGACGCTGACCGGGGGTCTGCTTGACCAATTTGTCCTTCGCAACAATGGGGTTACAATCGTTGCCCGGGATTTATCTATCACTGGGCAGGAATTTACCGTACGCGACTATCAGATCGTCAATGGATGCCAGACGAGTCACGTCCTCTACGCCAACCGCGCCAGCCTAACCGACAAGCTGTTCGTCCCCGTGAAGTTGATCTACACGGAAGATGAGGAGATTGCCCAAGAGGTCATCAAGTCGACCAACCGGCAGACGCCAATCGACGAGAAGGATCTCCTGGCGCTAACTAAATTTCAGCGGGATCTTGAAACCTACTATGCGGCAATGCCCGATGACCGCCGCCTCTATTACGAGCGCCGGTCCAAGCAGTACGCCAGCCGCGCGGATGTCGAGCGCACCCGAATCATTCCTATCGGCATCCAACTGAAGGTGTTCGCGTCCATGTTTCTGGACGCCGCCCACCAGGCGGGCCGGTATCAAGCAACTCTGCTCAAGCAAGTCGGCGACAGCGTCTTCAAGGCGAGCCACCGGCCCGAGGCCTATTACACCGCCGCCCTCGCGTTCTACCGTTTCGAGAGCCTGCTCCGGCGCGGCCACAGTGACAGCGCGGACCTTCGCCCGTTCAAGTTTCACTTTCTAGCGGCATTCCGCCTTCGCTTCGAGACCAGCGACTTTCCGGGGCTCGAAGACAAGAAGATTGCCGTGTGGTGTGAGCCGCTGAACGCCATTCTGGCGGATGCGGAACGGTCACGGGAAGCTTTCGAGACCTGTGCGGGCCTAATCCGCAGGGCTGCCGCCGAGAGGGGCCTACCAATTGAGCGCGATGCAGCCAAAGTCCAGACGCTCGCCGAAGCCATTCGCGGCCTTTCGGCCAAGGAAAACGACGTGAAGGTCGCTGCGGCATGACCGTGGGGAGGGGAACACCGCGGCCTTGCTTCGGGAGCGATCCATCGCCAGCTATTCGTAGGACACACACTTTATGCCAAGCTGAAATCGGCTCAGAAATTTTCGCCAGGTCGTATCGCGAAGCTGGGTGGGACAGATAGGGCGTTGCCCTCCGAAGGCAAAGGTCACAGGTTCGAATCCTGTCGGGTGCGCCAGGGGCTGGGCCTGTCCAGCGTTAGCTTGTCGACCTGCACCTGCCGGCGAAGGTCAAGATAGATTTCGCTTTAACTATGCACGGGCGGGTATGACGCTTTGAGCCGGAAGGACATTCTCGAAAGCCTGATCGGTGACGTCGCGTGGCGTCGCCTGGAAGAGGTCACCGTGGGTCAACTGATCCGGGAAAGTGAGGCGTCGACACGCCTCGGGAACATGCCGTTCCGAACCGACATTTTCGACCGAATAAGCGTCGCCGACGTATTGACGGGGCGTACACGCGACGAAGATCTCCTTGCCGCACCAGAATTCGGAAAGACCACTCTACGTGAACTGAGGGCGCTCCTGGAAACGTATGCTGCCGGCTTGGCCGTCGGCCAGGACCCACTCTCGAACGATGCGGTGGCAGACCTGCAGTCCGATCCTGTGGACGACTTCTCCGATCGAGAACGGACGATCGAGCAAGCGCCGGCTCGCGAGTCAGCAACTACGGCAATCAACGCGCTCAGCGAACGCGACAAGTTTGTCCTTACGGCGAGATACGGTCTGGATGGTACAGAATGTCTGACCCTCGACGAGATTGGACGGAAGGTCTTCGTCACCCGCGAGCGCGTACGGCAGGTCGAAAAGAAGGCCATCCGGGCGCTTTCAAAGCGGCCCTCACGAAAGGATTTCCAGCGCCTTCTTGCCGACGAACGAGACGTGATCTGGGATGCTTTAGCGGGTAGCGACGTGTTCGTTCCCAACACCGAAGTGAACATGCGCTCGGGTAATGTCGATCCACTCGTCCGACTGGCGTTCGATGTGGTCGACGATGGCCCCAGACGCTGGCTTGAGCGCGTCGCCACGAACGTCCCAGGAGGTTGGCTTGCGCCTGGCGCATCGGCCGCTGCGTTGGCGGACGACGTTGCGGTCCTAAGCCGTCACCTCACTGAGTTCCCTCTGCCGCGACCGTTCTCCGAGGTTTGTTTCGCTACCGGTCTAGACAAATCCAGAGCGACGCTCGCGCTAGAAATGGTTCCGGGCTACCGTATTCACGCGGGTTACCTTCATCAGGGACATTTCGGCGCCAAGGCGCGTCGCGCTGCCCGACTTCACCGACTTGCAATGAATGCGACAACCGGAAACATCATAGACGCTTGGCGACTAGCTGCGCTGGATGCCGCCGACTCTGATTCGGGTGGTTCCTCACCTCGGATGGTGCTGGTGCAACTTGTCGAAAGCACCCACCTCTTCAGTCACCTCTTTGACCAGTACTGGGTCGTCCTGCCCGCATGCGCCAACTGGAGTGGCAACGCTGACGGTGTCCCGCCGCCCGCCTGCGATGATCTAGACCCTGGCTTCGACACCGAGTCGCTGTCCCATTGGATCTATGAAACCTTGGCGCGCGAGGGGCCAATGCGGCACGTCGATCTACGGGACCGCGCCGTCCGTGAGGTCGCCGGTATTGCCGGAACCAGCGTCGGACCAATGCTTCAGATGCATCCCGTTTTTCACCGTGTCGCGCCCGGCGTCTACGATGTACGGCGCCCACGACCGTGGGGGCCAGATACGCCTACCTCCATGTTGAGTATCGGCCAGTGCCGCACCTACGCTCGCGCGCGAAGGTCCGGGGCCGCGCAGATTTATTTTTCAGGCTGGACCGGAGAATTTGAGTGGCGGCTCTGCGCCTGGGCGCGCGAGAGTGCTGACGGCGACGTTTTTCGGTCGTTGCTGTCATCAAGTGACCCAACCTTGTGGCCCGCGCCCAGAGTCAGTTCGGACCGAGTGGCGACGCCTCAAACAGCTGCACGGTCGATGGCTGCTGTCGTCCGAGCGGCAGGGGGCGCTCGGAAGCGCGCCCCCCACCCCTTCCGAATTTCTGGCTGCGCTGCA
Source organism: uncultured Pseudomonadota bacterium (assembly GCA_963838235.1). Taxonomy (GTDB): domain Bacteria; phylum Pseudomonadota; class Alphaproteobacteria; order Caulobacterales; family Caulobacteraceae; genus JAFECT01. Next base: position 697,143 of record CAWIQJ010000006.1, on the reverse strand, counting down.
TCATCTAGTTGCGTTGGGTTCGATTGGATGGATCGGCGCTGGACGTGTCGCGCAGGACCGGCTGGGTTCACAGGGCGGTGCGGACCTTCTTGCCCTCCTGGTTGCGGCTGGTTGTGCCGAGTGCCCCGCTGACTGGCAGGACTCTCATGTCGCCTCCCCAGGAGCATCGACTCTTGCGATGGAAATCTCCCGCTTTCTCTATGAAACAGGCTCGCTAAGCTGGGAAGCTGGGCCGCTGGCCAAGGCGCTCGAGTCAGTCGCAATGAACGCTGACGCGGTGCGCTGGACAACTCCGCCCGAAATTATGCACCTCCTAGCGCGACTGCGCGGCGCCAAGCAGCTCAATACGACAACGACCTCAGGACCTGCACTCGAAGGCGTCGAGTATATTTTCGAAGTCTGAGGACTGGAGCAGTCTCTTCAAGACTTGAGGTCAACAGGCTCGGCATCTAACGCTCCGCCTTCCAATGCGGCAACGATTACCGGTCTCGCTCGCAACGCACGCTTCGGCGTAAGGCGCCCGCCCGACCATCCGCCAGCTGCAATCGTGGCCATCTCGGTAGCAATCTCTCGGTCACGGACATCAATACCGCCCGTACGCGTGGCCCAATCTACAATCCTAATCCAATCTGTTGCCTCAAGATTGCGACACTGTCGCATAGCGTCAAGCTCGTCGGCCGACAACGCAAGCCGCTCCTCGTCTGGCTTGACCCCCCAGCCACCACCTTTGCGTACAGTCTGCGCGAACTCAGTGGGCGGCGTCTCGGGAAACTCCAGGGGGCAGCTTCGTAGTGCCTTCCAGCATTCCGCTTTCTTGCTCCATTGGCTTGGATCCTGCGTCTCAGCAGTCGTTACGAGAGCATTTCGGATTTCATGTGCCCAACGCCTGAGAAGGCTTTCCAAGCCGGGCGAAAGCCGTTGCTCCTTCCAGATCAAGCCCAAGTCCAGGAGATCGCCCGACCTGAATGCGAGAGATGCCACCGTATAGGCGACAATCTGCGATCGGAGCCCCTGAAACTCGGACTGCACAATCCGCTTAACCGTTCCGAAGATAATCATTTTTGATATCAAATCGCGGAAGAATACATCATCGGGTCTCCATGTCCGGGGGCGAGTCTCGCGAAGTCGTTGCATGAAGAGGACGAAATTCTTCTGGCCGCCGAGGCAAACTTGATGGGGCAGCTGGTCCCACGCATTAAGCGCCAGCGCGAGGTCGAGCTTGGTAAACTTACGATGAGGAGGCGTGCGATCGCGGAATTGTCGAGCCTGCGCTTCGGTCCGCCCCTCTATGGCTTGAGCGACTAGGTACTGGCCCCGAGCCCGCTCGTAGAACCATCGACCCTGTTCGCCAGGAATCCAAATCTGCTTCGACAGACGCTCGATTTCGATATGAAATGGATCATTCGCAGAGAAATCCGCCATCTGAATGGGGTTCTGAGTGTTCGCATATTCCGCGATGCGTGGGGCGAGTGTGTCCACGAGGTCCGGGTCAATCACAGTGAGCTTAGCCTGCACGTAGACGCCCGAGAGGTTCGCCCGATCCTGTTTGGCTGCGCGGTGAATTGAAGAAGATGTCTGCCCCCCATTTACGATCTGGAGTCCGCGAATACGGCGAACCGCAGATTGCCCGCTCGGCAGTAAAGCGGTCTCTACCGCCTCCGCCGTCATCGAGATTCCATTATTGTAGGCCATGAACCGATGGGGTTCGGTCCGCAGCAAATCCCGTATCCCCCGATTTACTTTGCCCTTAGCCTGGAGAAACGAACGAACATTGCGTTCCAGAAGTTGAGACCCGTAGAGCTCATAGAGCCTGAAAATAATTTGGCCGGGGACAATCATCAAATAGGCAGTGTAGTCAGCCTCGGCATCCGGTAAACTCACGCAAGGGATCGCGCCGCCAAGCTCCTCTAGATCGACGTCGATTTCCGTGTGTGGTTGGCCATAAGCAACCGCCCTGGATAATCGCTCCATGTCCCAGACTTCGAAACGGAGCTCGACATTGCCGACCATGCGGCTCGGAAGCTTCGTTCGGTCAAGACCGGTGATGCCGTCTGAAAGGACAAAGACGCGTACGCGGGTAATGCGGCGTCCGACCTCGGCAATGCGCGCCGTCATTGCGTACTGATCGCTCGCAGGCTCGAGGGTTTTGTGCAGCCCGTCAACGGCGCCGCGAAAATAGCGCACGGCCTGCTCAATCGCCTTACGGACATCGTCCGGCGCGATCTTCTCAGGCGTTGCGGCGTTTAGAAATAGGCTCACAAATAGGTCGAGAAAATCCTCATCATCATTGATCGCATATCCATTGATCCGCGAACGACCGCGTTCAACTGTCCCTTCGAAATAGGTGGTGGTCGCGTTCTCCACGATTCCGACCGGATCTGACAGCCATTCGATCATCAATTCAGTGAAGACATTTTCCTTGAAGTCAGGCGCCGTGCCGTCGCCGCCACTCGAGCGGCTGAGTACTTCCGCATTGAAGTCGGCGACGAACCGGTCAAGATCAGACATTGGCGGACTCGATAAGAGCGGTGCATTCGGTGGCAGGCACCTGCCATTGCTCACACGCGGCGAGGGACAGAGTGTATGTTGCACTCAGGATACCAGTCGGCACGCCCCCGGGCGTAAGCCGAGGGAACCCTCCGGCGACGCGGAAAAAACGCATACTCCGCGCACTGTAGGTGGGCGAGGCATAAACGCCTGAAAAGGCCTCGAGATAGCCAGCCTCAAACAGGAGCGCGTCAAAACGGTCGACCGCATCAGGCGAGCTTGCGCCGATGGTGCCACGCAGATCGTCAATGATCGTGGGCAAGTTCCGCGCAGTCGAGCCACCGACCGTCATACTGAAGTGGCAGAGGAACAGCGGCAGCCCCGCATCTCCTGATAGTTGCTCAAGATTCGCGACGCGAAACGATCCCGGACTAAACGCGACTGACGATTTCACTTCGACAAGGCAGGTGCCGACCCTAAAATCCTGCGGCGCCTTGCGAGGCCCAACCCATGAATCGACGGCCGCGGAATGCGTCAGGCGCGGCAGGAAGAGCAACTCAAGCGCCAGGAGCTCCCCCACCAAACCTACGCGAGCCTCATCAGACAGACGGCCTGGTCCGAAATCGGCAACGAAGCGCTGCCAAGTCGCGAGGCGGAAGAGCACCGTCGATACCACTGCGCTCGGCGATGGCAAGTTTACGACCCGGCGCAGTACATCTTCCACCAAGCCCGAAAACAGCTCCGCGTAGGCTGGATTGCGCTCCTGAAGTACTAACCTCACGTCTCCTCCCGGCCCGGAGATGATCAACTCGACCTTTAGAATAAATCCTGCGCAGTCCAGAAAATCGGCGCCGACGGGCACGGCTGCGGCCGGAACCTCAAACAAGATGGCCCGCTCACCCGTCGGCTGACGCAATGCCGCCTGAACGCGGCACGAAGCCGAGACATAGATGCGGCGTGCGTGCCAGCCGGTCTCCGGACGCGTCTCCCTCCCAAGCGCATCCCACGCGGCGACAGCCTCGCTCAAGAAACTTCGCCGTATTCTTGATCCCAGTAGGTGTTGTTGACGCTATAGCGCACTGGACGGGCGCCGAGGGTCTCGGGAAAGCTCACACCGATCCCGATGACGGGGCGGTCGTAGTGAGCAAGCGCCCACTCCCGAGGGTCAAGAGGATAAATCAGCAGCACGGCTCGTTCAGGGTTGTTCTCGCCCCGCACCCGACGAATTGCCGGGCCGGATGGTGTCTCAGGAGGAGACTTCCGAAGTGGAAAACGGCCCGGGTCGGCAACCCACTCTTCCACAGTTGATCGCAATGCCGCTGCATATTCGTCCGCGTCCAGGTCAATGGCCTCGTCCCTCGGGGCGAGCAATCGCCGGATGACTACACGGCCTTCTGCCTCCTGCCGCGCCGGCGGAATACGAGTGTTCTGGGCGCGAAGGAAGAGCGGAACATCCATGCCTCCTACTGACTCGCGCCTGTCCTGCCCGCCCCCTAACATCACGACATCCCAACTGGTCAGCTTACCTTCTGGAAATTGCTGCCGTGTGTAGTCGGCTAGTACGCGCCCGTTCATCTTCAGGGCCGTTGGGTGCGTCGCGTAGCGTTCAAGGAAATCCGCAGTGACTTCACCCGAAACGCCATGCCACGCATGCGCACCTGCCCATTCGTGCGCCTTGCCATCCGGACGTTGGCGTCGGACGCCCTGCGCGGTCGAACCGAGCGCTCGAAGAAAGGCATCGGTCAGCTCAAGGTTCGCCGTTAGGGTGGCCGCACTGCGGTGGAACACTACCGTCTCTTGCAGCGCGCCAGAGAAGACGAGGTCTAAGGTGGTAGAATTTCTCATTTTAACACGCGACGTGACCATCAGCACGGGGTGCGCCTTCACCTTCAGCCCGTAGTCCTTCGGCGTCCCTGCGACCGCATGCATGTGATCGAACTCCCGACGGAGTTCCTCGGACGCTTCGGTGATGTGACCGAACCACTCTTCGAGGTCGGACGTAGTGTAAAGTCGGCACAGGTCCAGATAGCCAGGACGAAAGCCGAACCATCGGCCCATTTGCATTAGCGTATCGTACATCCGCGACGCGCGCAGGAAGTAGCTGACACTAAGGCCTTCCAGCGTCAGGCCGCGCGCGAGCTTGTCGCCGCCGACGGCGATCACGTTGAAGCCGGTCGCCCGGTGTAGTTCGTAGTCGAGCACGTCCTTTGCGGTACCATTGATTTCTTTGACACTGATGTCCGCTGCAACTGTAGGCAGAAATGGCTCGATCCGATCCCATCCTACCGCGTCCAGTGCCCGTTCCGGCAGCTGCCGCGATACCTCAACCGTCGTCGGCGCGAAATCGAGAATCCCAAAGTGCTCGCAGTTCTGCTAGCACGCTACCCGGCCCCCTCGAGCCAAGCCGTAGATCGTTACGCATGGCGACTAGCTCGGTCTCGACCTGATCACGCACCTGCTTCTGGACATCGGTGAACCGGGTGACGTGGACGAGCATCGAATTGTGGGCCGTTAGCTGGCCCCGCGCTCGGCGGGTTGCAACAACTAGCAAGAAGGCGAGCATCGCTTCGCGCAGCGACGGTGGGACGGACGTCGCGCCATCGTAGACAGCTTGGTGTTCGCGCTTGTGGACCGGTGGCATCCAGCCGACCGTCTCGTCGAGGTCGTCGCTCGCCGCGTGATCTTCGATGGGCCGAAGGAGGGGCAGTCCGGCCTGGCCGTCGGGATCATCTTCAGAGGGATCGAGCCCGAATATCCGAACCGGACCGTCGTAGTTCGACGGTGCCGGCAAGTTAATGATGAAGCTACGAGGGAAGAGATCCTCGCCCTCCCCCTTCGTGGCGCCTTTTTCGTGAATGAAGATGTTTGCGAAGGGGGTAGCGGTGTAGCCGACATAAGCACTTCGATCGAAGCGTTGGAGCAGGCTACGGATTAGGCCGTTGATGACCGCCGGGCTGTGTTCGGGGTCAGGCTTTCCCTCCTCGTCGAACGCCTGCTCCTTTGTGTCCACGCTAGCGTGGTCCGCCTCATCATCGACAAGGAGAAGCGGCACATCAAGCGCGCTGCGGCCGTACCGAAGACCATCTACCCAGGTGATGATGTTCTTGAGAACGGTCTTGTTCTTCTTGACGACGAAAAGCAGCGGTCGGCCGCCTGGACTGATACCCATGTTCCGGACGACGGCGAGCTTAAAGTCGCCGTCGTCGGCCCGGTTGGTGACGTAATCCGGACGGATGCCATGGTCAGAATCGATCAGGCCGACGCCGATAGACCGAAGGCCCTGTGCGTCCACGCCGGGCATAGTTTCATAGCCCAGAAAGCCCTCGTCCAGGCGCATCTGCGTCTGACTGCGCAGGTTCTTGTGGATCCCCGCCAGAACGATGATCACTTTGTACCCAGCGTCTGCCGCCTTGCATAGGAGGCCGGTGTAGTTTGAAGTCTTCCCCGATTGGACGTGCCCGACAACAAGTCCCCGGCGATCCCAGGGCCCCTCACGACTTGGGTCTTCGAGTCGGCTAAGTACAGCGTCGGTCGCATCCTCCAGGGATTTTACGGCGACAGGCGCCCAACTCTGTTCCAGATATTGGCGATAGCGTGGCCAGAGCCGCCAACCGGACTTGCGGTCGGCCGTAAGCCATGCCTCGTGATCGTCGTTATCTTCAAGAATTCGTGTCTTGCCAATCCAGACGCTGAAGCGGGACTCCAGCTCCTTGAGGACAGCTTCACGATCGATACCGTCGCGCCATCGCAGATTCATGCTCAACACTCGGTCGAGGGTAGCGGAGATTCCCTCCACGGTGAGCGCTTCCTCGCCCAGGTCGTTCTGCAGCAGGGTTTGCGTAAGCTCAAGAACGGCCTGATCGTCAGATTTTTTCATCGCGGTTCCTGAGAACGCTTTGCGATCCGTTCGATGATCGCGGGGTGGTTCTGAAAGGGGTCGGTAGACATCAAGCGCAACCGCGCCAAGTCCGCGGAGAGTCCGATCCGATCAATGAGATGGGCGTATAGCGCAGCGCCGGCGGCTTCGAGCGCGTCCATGTCTTCTGGCGCGCTGGCGTCAGATTCGTCACCAATTTCTCCCTGTTCGACGGCATCGAGCCAAATTCGCTGAACCGGGACCGAGACTTCTACGACGCGAAGTAGGTGCTCAAGGGCATCGTTGTTGGTGTCCAGGCGCTCGCGCAGCTGGTTGACCACGGGGTGATCGCGATTGATGCGGTAGTTGACGCCGTGTCGGCGACTGACAGAAAGCCAAGCTGGCGCGAGATCTTGGACCGGTGCGCGTTTTCCGTACGCTCCTCGGTGCGCGAAAACTTTACGGGCTTCGGCGCGAACGCTCTCCGCAAGAGCCGTCATGCGCGGTCGAAGAGGTCGTGGCGGACGCGCCACGGATTTGCGAATATCAACCTCCCACTCAGCATCTGCGGTATTGGGGAATGACACTGCAAGCCGAGCCAGTTTGAACGGTTCTTCGCGGGTCCAGACCCTCGGTTCGCCCAGGCCGAGCCAACCACCAGAAACAAGCATTCGGTCGTTTCTATAGACGTAGAAACCCTGCTGCGAAGTCCAGCCATCACGTCCGCCGCCGCGCTCGAATGCGTCCGAGTCGAGCTGGTCGCGATGCGGCAGCACATAGCCCTGGAGCATGACAGTCCCGCCAGGCGACGGTAGCCGTTCCAAGGGCGTTGCCGGGTGGGTCCCAAGAAATGGGTCCCAAGGGCGGACTCGCGCAGAGCCATTCAGGTGGATGTTTAGTCGCGGCGAGCGTCCTTCGAGGTAGCGATGGAAAACCAACGCCAAGTGCTGCTCCGTACGCTCAACCATCGCGAGGAACTGGCGGCGGGATTTTTGGTCGTGGGTCAGGCCGGCCGTGATCCGGTCCATTCTCTCCCAGACCACGAGGGTGCCTGACGGAGATGCGTCCAGTGACTTGAGCCGATCTTCCGAACCGGGCGCGGGTCCCTCAAGCAGTCGCCATTCGTTCACGTCTGATCTAGCGATGTAGTCGAGATCCCAACGACGGACATTTGCCCCGGCGGAGGCGGTTCTACTGCCCACGGTAACAACGCGGCATTGGGAGAAGGACGCAGTCTTAAGTCCCATTCCGAAGCGACCCAGAATCTGTTGCGGCCCGAACTTCGAGAGGACTGCGACCGCCTACGGTCATGGCGTGACGGAGTTCGGAGGAGTCCATGCCGCGACCGTCGTCGCGCAGAGACATCCAGGACTCAGCCCCGTCAAACTCGAAAGCGAGCCATACGTTTCGGGCACCCGCAGCAATGCTATTGTCGACCAAGTCAGCAATAGCCGCCTCGATCGAATAGCCGACCCCCCGGAGGGACTCGATCATCGCGTGCGCCGGAGGCGACGCCAGTTCGTAACCCAGTGACTTACTCAGCATCCATTCCCCCGACACAACCCTAGCGGCAGGCGCCACTCAGGAGAAGAGGGAGGGCGTGAAACGGCAACCCACCAGTCAGGAGTGGCGCACCAACGGGCCTATGTCCCCTCGCCCGCCGCAAGCCTTGCCATTCGCGGCTGGAAAAACGGCTCGCTCAACAGGATTGCACACTTGTGTGGACCATGCGAGAACAAATCGACAACGTGAATCAATCGGGAGGTAATTCGGTGGGCGAACCGGTCCGTGTTCAGGTGCTCATGAAGCCGGCTGAGGCCGCTAGCTTTGAGCGATATTGCGAGGACCGGGGGCACAAGAAGTCGACGCTGATCGCGCGGTTGGTGCGAGAGCACCTGGAACGCGAGGGCTATTCTCCTGCGCGGGTGGTCGCCCGATGAAGTCGTCGTCCGAGGCTCTGCAGAAGAAGATTGACCGTCTCCGGGCCGGTGGAAGCCCGCGCATTCTCGACCTCTTTTCAGGCTGCGGCGGCCTTTCGTTGGGCTTCAAGGCGGCTGGATTCGAAATCGCGGCAGCAATCGAAATCGACGCGGATGCCGCTCGATCACACGGTACAAACTTCCATCCGGGCGACAAGCGCCACGCTCAGGCGCGCGATATAACCGATACATCACCCGCAGATCTCGCTAGCGCGCTCGAACTCGCCGACGTGGCTCATGCGTTCGACGTTCTCGTCGGTGGGCCGCCGTGCCAAGCTTTCGCTCGGGTGGGGCGTTCGAAGTTGCGTGAGGTCGCGGACCACCCGGAAGCGTTCCGACACGACACGCGTGCGCGGCTCTATATCGAATACCTTCGCTACGTTGAAGCCTGCGCTCCCGTCGCTGTCGTTATCGAAAACGTGCCGGACATGCTGAACCATGGTGGACACAACCTGGCCGAAGAAATCGCTGAAGTTCTCGCATCTAAGGGCTACGTGTGCCGGTATTCTTTGCTGAACGCCGCGTTTTATGGCGTTCCGCAGATGCGGGAACGGATGATCATGATAGCCATCCATGGGAGCGTAGCGGACGAAGTTCACATGCCCGCGCCAACTCATTGGATAGAGCTTCCATCGGGGTATAGCGGTACCCGGGCCGTGGCGCTGAAAGTCGTTGGCGCTCAGACTTCTCTCTTCGAGGCGAATCGGTACGGCGAAGCGCCGGCCGCATCATCAGAGTTGCGCGCCGCCGTCACCGCGGAAGACGCCATCGGTGATCTGCCACCGATCTACGCACAAAAGGATTTGGCGGCAGGTACGTTGCGCAGGGGAAGGCGCGCGTTCGACATTGCCGTTCCTTACCAAGCTGCCAGCAAGCAGAGCGACTTTGCCCGCGCAATGCGAAACTGGCCTGGGTATGAGGGCGGCCCAGCAATCTACGATCACGTCATTCGCTATCTGCCGCGAGACTACCAATTGTTTGCGGGCCTGAAGTCGGGCGATCAGTACCCGCAGGCGCACCTATACGCCCAATCACTTTTTTTGTCGCAGGTGAAGAAACGTCGTCGCGCCGGAGAGGCGCTGCGCGAGGGCTCTGCCGCATGGAAAAAGCTAATGGCGAGTATCGTTCCGCCTTATGACGCCACCAAGTTTCCTAACAAGTGGCGGAAGATGGAGAGCGACCGGCCGGCACGCACGTTGATGGCGCACCTGGGCAAGGACTCCTACAGCCACATTCACTACGACAGCGATCAGGCACGGCCGATCTCCGTTCGAGAAGCGGCTCGTCTGCAGTCCTTTCCAGACGGATTTAAATTCAGCGGCACGATAAATCCTGCATTTCGTCAGATTGGGAATGCAGTACCGCCGCTATTGGCGAAGCAGATCGGGCTTAGCCTCATAGCCCAGTTGATGGCACAGTCCTCTCACAAAACGAGAGGTCGGCGGGCGGGAGGAGTGGCGCGGTGAAATGCTCGGAAGTGATTATCGTACGATCGTTGGCCGACTCGGACATGGGTATTATTGCCGGGCGAAAAACGACCAGCAATCAACGAGCCATCGCTCTCACGACGTTTGCAGCTGAACAACTGCTGCACCCTTCTCTCATGGACGAAAAGGGGGGTGATTTCGACTGCATTTGCATTTACGGAAATGCGGTTGACCGGGAACGCCGCCTAATCAACAAATCAGGGAAGAATTGGCGACTATGTGGGTCGAAGCTGGCGGGAAAGGAATTCGCCAGTCTTGAGAGTAAAGATTTCGTGCTTATCCGGTCGATCGCGCAGAACGACGGATCTTCTCCGATTTTGATAACGTTTATCGGCCGTCGTTCGCAAAAACTCATTCAGGCGGGCCTTGCAGCCACGCTAGTGAAGTCATTGCACCAGAGCGTCGCCGTTTTTGATGAGGCTTCTGACGAATTCAAAGCTCTCGCTGAACTTTTTCCGCCGGTACCCGCGCAGAGTCGCGATCCATCGCGTCGCGCAGCAGCCGGCACTTCCAAATCTATGAGCGGTCGCTCTCGCGAGCACGAAGGTGATGTCCACTCGCCTGGCGTTCGCAGCTACAATATGAGCCGCATCCGCGGTCGCGATACTAAGCCGGAACTATTGATCAGGCGCGGCCTCCATGCACGCGGTCTCCGCTTCCGACTTCATCGGCGCGACCTCCCAGGCCGGCCTGACCTCGTATTTCCGGCCAGACACGCGGTAATCCTTATTCATGGTTGCTTCTGGCATGGACATGACTGTCCCATGTTCCACCTACCGGCCACCCGCAGAGAATTTTGGACGGCGAAAATCGCCGCCAATTGCGAGCGCGACGCGCGAGCTAGCGCGGCGTTGGCCGCCGCCGGCTGGCGACAACTCGTAGTCTGGGAATGCGCGCTGCGAGGGCCGGCGCGCAGACCGGAGACAGAGACGCTTAATGCTTGCGAGTGCTTTTTGCGCGGTATCGTCCCCGCAAGCGAACTCTTAGGCACCTGGACAACCCTTGAGACCGCAGCCAGCAGCACACCGTCTCAAACCTAATGCTTCCGACCCACGAGAAAGCACTCAAGCGAGAGACAGATCGATGAGCTGTCTCGAAAACCGAGAGGAAGTGAATGCGCACGGAAGACCTAGTTCGAGAATTGCGCGACGCGTGCGCCGAGGCGGTGCATGGGGACAAGGTCGTCACAATTCATCTGTTCGGCATTCGTAACGCCCGAGATCTTGACGGTCCCAATCTCCAAGAGGTTGCCCAAAGGGCAGGCATTGGAAGGTCCTTTGGAACAGAAATCCGTAAAGGTGTCAGGCTCGCGGAACATGTGCGGCTCAAGTAGGCTCGGCGATTGAGCCCCGCGCGTTGTCATGGACGGAACGCAGTTGAGCGACGCGCCAGCAGCCGGCTCACGCCGCCTTCGGCCTGAATCGCACCACCACCCACCAGATCCCCGCCGCGACACCGTAGGCGTGTGGGGTGACCGGGGTGGTGGAGGCTTTGTCGATGGCGACGTCGCCCTTGTAGCCGCCCCACAGCAGGAAGGCGACGATGAGCCAGTAGATGCGGTGAGGATGAGGGGCAGCCGTTTCACGTGGGATCCGATCGCTGAAAGAACGAGACATCAGCGTCGCGGGCCGGATGACGCCGTGCGCTAGTAGCTGCACGGCGTGATGTAGGTCGGCCGATGTGGATGAGCGCGGCGCGTATGGCTTCGTCCAAACGGTGGCCTTTGATCAGCGTCTTCGACCCGAATCCACAAGCGCGCTCCGTAACCCGCAGCGGTCGCGGCGCTCTAGCTGTAAGCCTTCTGCAACGCCTCGACCGCCGCCGCGCCACCCCTGACCGCCTGCGTGTAATGCCCCAGGGTCACGGTCGCGTTCGAGTGGCCGGCGAGCTTGGCGACCAGCCCGACCTCGATCCCCTGCGCCTGCATCGTCGAGATGAAGCTATGGCGCGCCGAGTGGAGCGTGACGTAGGGCAGCTCCAGCTGGGCGAATACGGGCTCCCACAGCCGCCTGCGGAAGTTTTGGTACAGGAGAGGCCCCCCGCCGCCGGAACGCGCCCTCGGCCACGGCTGAGGCCGCCCACGGGCCGGAAAAACCCGATGGAGGGCACCATCAAGCCGCGGACAGGCGACGCGCCACTCGAGCAACATCTCGCGCAGCATCGGCATCATGGGGACCTCGCGTCGGCCCGCGTCGGTCTTGGTGGTCTCGCAGAGGCTGCCGTCGCGCTCCTGGATGCGACAAATCCGGACCACCCCCGCGTCAAAGTCGACGTCATCCCACAGCAGTCCTAATTGCTCGCTGGCCCGGGTGCCGGTGAGGAACGGGAAGGCGTAGTAGATGCCATGCTCCTTGTCGGCCCGTGCAGCATCCAAGACCCGGGCGATCTGGTCAGGCGCGAGGATCGACTTCTTCGGCCTGGAAGCCCGGCGGCCCAGATTTGTGGGCATCGACGGAGCCCGGACGCCAAAGTCCTCCTCGGCCAGAGCCATGACGCCCTTCAGCAGGGACTTGGCCCTGTTGGCGGTATAGTGGCCGATCTGGTCCTTCAGGGTCGCGTGCCACTGACGAATAGCCGCTGTGGTCAGGTCGGTGGCCCGTATGTGGCCCAGCATAGGCAAGAGAGGCGCTCGGAGGGGGTTCTCGCCGGTCCTGGCATATCGCGCCCTATATGGGGCCGTCCCGACCAGGAGGGGCCCCGTGATGGCCTCCGCGACCACGCGGTAGCCCATCAAGGTGCTGGCCTTAACCTGACCCTCCCGGCTCTTCAGCCAGTGCTCCACGGCCTGGCTGACCGTCGGCGCGGTCCGCGGGTCGCTGTACCCACCCTTCTCAACCGCCGCGACGATGTCATTTCGAGCTGCTTCCGCAGCCGCCCTGCGATCGAAGGAGGGCTGCAGCCGGCGACCGGTCTTCGGGTCGCGATAGTTCAGGAAGTAGCGCGTGTAGACAGTGACGCCCCCGTCCGGGCCTTTGCGCCGTCGTTCTCGCTTCGTGATCGTGATCTGAAAATCACTCATGGCCGGCCTCCGCCGCTGCACTTGTTCCGGCTGAAAAAAACACGCGGTGGAATGCGTCGGAATTTTCGGGAGCACCGCTGCGGGGTGCCGGTAGCAACCGAAGCGGCAACCCGACACACCCGGCCAAGCGTCGAGGGCCGAACGGACGGGGTGCGGAGACCGCCGAACCCAACCTCGTGGAGGTAGGGGTCACGACTGGCGCGTAGCGGCTGTAGCGGTCGTAGCACCCGCTCCGTGAGGTCGGTGCGGTGTCCGTCGCCGTCGACCCCCATCACCCAAACCACAAAAGAAAGAAGTGCTACAGGTGCTACACTGCTACGGGCGGTTTGCGTGGCCGGCTCAGAATGCACTGCGGTCAATCCGGGGAGAGCCGTCGTAGGGGCGCTCGTACCCTCGCACCACCTTGCCGTTGACCCGTAGGTTTTTCGGGCCCGTCCAGCCGAGACGACGTAAGAGCGGCACAAGCCTCTTGGCATGGAATTGGTTTTGGCGTTCCGGCAGCAGGCCCAAGGCTCCCAGCGCCCGCGCGCTGGTAACCGTTTCGACATTGCCCTCGACATCGCCTTTTAGTTCAACGAGCGCCTCGAGCCAGGGGTCATCGAGAAGCCGCGCGCCCTGCGCCTCGCCGGCTGCGGGCCAGAGATTTTCCGCCAAGACCAGTGACCCACCGCGCGCTTCGACGTGAGCAGCTTCCGCCCAAAGTTGGTCGCGGTCACGGCGGAGCAGATCGAGGTTTATGACGCCTGTTCTGACTGGCCAGAAGCGCCGATTTCCTGTGGTATCCTTCAGATACTGTTCGTCGTTCGTCGTGCCGATGAAAATGACTTGACGTCGACGGTCCTCACGAAAGCGCGCGTAGGCCGGCCGGCCGCGGTCCACTCGACGGGACGCGAACGCCTTGACCTTGTCAGTCTCTGCCCGGTTCAGGCCCTGCAACTCACCCAGCTCGTAGAGCCAGATTCCTTCGACCGCCTCCATCTGCGCCTTTGCATCGAGCGTGAGGATTTCCTGGTCTGAGAAGTATTCATCTCCGGCCAGGATCGAGATCGCCGTTGACTTGCCGGTGCCCTGCTCGCCCTCGAGCACCAGGATGCAATCAAATTTTGCTCCGGGGTGCCTGACCCTCCGCGCAGCAGCCACTAGGACCAGCTCGCCAACGGCGGCGTGAAATGGCGTGGGCTCGGCGGCAAAGTAGTCCGTCAACCAGTTCGAAATGCGTGGTTTCCCGTCCCAGGTTAAGCTCGCAAGATATTCGCAGATGGGATGGACCGTGTTCTCAAGGCACAGGGTTTGAGAGGCGTCGCGGACGTGGTCTTTTCCAGGGTCGAATTTCCACACTTCCAGCACCATCCGCCGAATGGCGGCACAGACGTCGTCGGTAAGTTCGCTTGTGAAGTCTTGAACGTCGACGCCGCTCACGCGGTAGCGGTTTCGGAATGCATCGTACTCGAACGCAAGGCCTAGACGAGACAGCGCCAGAAGCGCGTTAGGGAAGCTGGCTACGGGAAGGCCAGACTTGGCGACCCTGTCCCACCCGCTCCCCACGGCCTTGATGGCGTTGCGCGCTTGTCGAAAAGCATAGGCAAGTGGCTTCCGTTTCTCGAGGACGGATACCGAGATACTGTTCACCGGGTTTAACAGGATCCCGGCGATTATGTCATCGGACGCGCCGGCCCTTGCTAGGTCGCACGCGACGCGAAAAACCACCTCGCTCCGGGATTTGTACCCGGCATCTGGGTTGTCACCGTCCCTAATAAGAGCCGCAGTTTGGTCAGAGATCGACACGTCCAACGTCTCCACGGTTTGAAGCGGCGGCGGAGCCGTAAGTGCCCGATCGGCTCCCGAGGGCGTTGACGGGCTGGGGTCTTCGCCCAGCGCGTTCTCGACTTCTTCAATTGAATAGCGCCTCGAATAGTCGGTTTCGTCCCGCACTAAGTAGGCGAGCGCAAGCTTACGGCCCTTCGCCTTTTTCTTGGTATTCGGGACGTTCAGGGTCCCCGGCAAGCGCATCAGCCGGTCGGCGTTTCCGCAATTGTCGCCGCCCAACATTCTAGCGATGCGCTTGTTCGCGCTTTCACCTCGGGCGATGTCCAGCAACGGTTCATTCAGGAACCAAAACGCTTGGTACCCCCCTCCGGAAAATATAACGACCGTTGGAGCGACCGGAAACGATCTGATGCGGTCAAGGCCACCCAGGTCGTCTATATCAACATGGAGCATGCGAATTTCAGTGATGTCAGCCTTTCGGGCCTTTCGGTTGACTGCGTCCGACTTGAGCACGTTTACATGGAAGTAGTAGTTCCATTCACCCTGGTGTGGATCGAGGTCCGCCTGAATCTGCGTGCCGGAGCCCGGTTGGTAAGTCTTGGCAACGATCGGATTGAACTCGTGGATTCGAACGAGCGTTTCGGGATGGTTTCCGGGGAGGTTTTCGACAAACTCCGCGGTTTCTGAAAGGTTGGATGTTAGTTTCACCGCGTCACCTCGGGGTTGAGGTTGCGCGTGATGGCGGCTTCGATGTCAGAGAGCCTGACTCGGCGGCGTTTGTTTCCGAATTGATATGTCGGGATGTCGCCGTTGTTGGCGGCGCGCAAGATCAGCCAATAGCGCACGCCCGTGGCGTCCGCGGCTTGGCGAATGGTTATGAGGGGTTCGAACTGAACAGTTTGCATCGCTGGCCTCCGCTGTTGGGAGACCGTTCTTGAGCGCTTGATTTTCAGAAAAATAGGACCCGAAAGTACCGACTTTCTGTACCTACTTCTCCAGGCGCAATGGAAGAGCGGAGGTGGAACTCTTGATTCCAAGGCGCTCCATTTCCTTGAGCACGCTCCTAATCTGTCTGATTTGGTCGAGTCGATCGTAGGCCGCGTCAGATGAGGCAATGAGCATCAAAAAATTCCAGTCCTCTCCAAATTTCATCTTGATTTCTTTCTTTAACTTCGACCTCTCCGCATCGCCCTCGCGAAGCTTGTCTACGGCCCTGCCGATGATTTTTGTAAGAGAAGGATTTGTTAAAATTGGTTTGGTCTTGCTATCCCAAGCGTCCCTCTGTTTCGGGCTGGCTTTCCGAATGGCAGTCCACAGCGGACCACGGTACTCACGTGCGATTTCCAAAAGGAGGTCATAGTCGTCGCGTCTTGGGCGGCCCATTTTGGTGGAAGGCGCGCCGATGAGAGCCTTAACCGCGTCGTTCTCGCGCGTGATTGGATCTAAACCGTCAACGGGATTGGCGGCGATGATTGCGCGAACAATCATTCGGATAGGCGGTTCCGGTTCGTAGCCGCGGTCCGAAAGAGCCTTTTCGGCGTCGAACTCTCCGTCGATGCCGAGCCAAGTCAAATCGTCGAGATCAAATTGAGGCTTCTCAATATTCGGATCGCGCGCGTACGGTGGTGGCGGATCGAGGTCCGACATTGTGGCGGCTCCGAATGTATCGAATCATATTCTAGGCGCGCTCGCGTACGGTACAACACCGCCCAATCGAGGCGCTGCTCTCGCGTGCGCGTACGCGCGCATGCGCGCCTGCGTAGCGTAGTATAAACCCCCTGCCCCCTCACGCGCGCGCCCGCGTGTATGCGGCGGCAAACCTATAGGGGCGGGGGCGCCGCGATTGTAGGTGTGGCCCAGAGCGCCGCTTCGCTAGACCTTCACAGACCAGACCTGAACGCCCTCGCGGTCGAGTTCCGACCGATGCTCAGTGTTTGGATAGCTCGGCGAGCTGAAAAAGACATACTTGTGCTTCTCTTCCCGGCCCCCGAGCTTCTTAAGGTCGCCGGCGAGTTTGGAATTGTTGCGCGGGTGGACGGCCGCAAACGTCTCCGCGCCGACTAACCCGTGGTTCACGCTCATAATATCCAACGCGATAGACATGTGCGCCCCCGGCGCCACCCTGAAGCCGCCGGCGTCGGGGTGGAGCTCAAACAGTTTGCGGGTCGCCGCCAGGGCGACCGCGTAGGTCCACGTCTGATTGAGCTGCTCAACTAGGTTCAGCGCGCGGTCCTCGATCGGATGAAACCCCACCGTCGAGAACTTCATTGCCCGTAGGAGTTCGAGTGGGTCGCCGGTCTGAGCGACAAGCCAATCCCGCGTCCGGCTGGCGGCCCGCCGGATCAGGTCGAGGTAGCGGTCCACCTCCTCGGGAGACTGGATGGTTAGGAACTTAGGCAGCGTCGCCGAATCGGTCATCGGCACTATAGTTCCTGCCAATGGTTACCGAAATCGGAACTATAGTTCCTCGACCGGACTCAGACGGCTCGCGCTCATGCGTGGATGCGCTGGGAGGAAATCGTCGGTATCAACGTAAAGCGGTTGCGCCAGGCCAAAGGGCTGACGCAGGAGGTTTTGGCGCATGGTGCGGAGATCGACACCCGTTACGTGGGCGGCATTGAACGTGGGCAGGAGAACCCCTCGGTCTCCGTTCTCGGTCGGATCGCGGCCGTCCTTGGCGTCCACCCCGCCGATTTGCTGCGTGAGAGCCCGCCCGGCGAATCCACGCGGGCTAGCTGAGGGCATGCGACAAGCCAGGCCGGCAATTTTGATGCGGACGAGGTCGCTTGGCTCCTTGCGACGATGTTCGCTCTATGTTCCCATACGTCGAACTTGGCGCGACCGTGGGGCTTGTAGATCAAAAAATGGGAACGAGCGGGGTAGACAAGGCAGGTCGCACGCCGCTGCACTATGCCGCCTTTGGCGTGGACGATCGTCTTGCGCCCCTTGAACCCCCAGGAGTGCAAGTAAGGGTGAGGGCGTTAGTCGAGGCAGGGGCGGATGTGAACGCAACGGATTCCTGTGGGATGCGGCCGCTTTATTTCGCTGCGATGCGCAGGAGCACGATCCGAGGGACCTCTAGCGTGGTCGGCGTCCTGATCTCGGGCGGCGCGGAGGTTGATGCGCTAGATAGCCACGGAAACACGCCCTTATCGAACGCCGTTTGTGGTTACCGGGCGACGGCGGGATGATCCTTGCGCTGATGGAAGCTGGCGCGCGGCCAGACGCTGTAAATGCCTACGGTGCATCGCCACGCGACTTCGCTCGAATGCATGCGAGCGACATGGTGAAGTTCCTGAGACGCCATCGGCGCCCACGGGGTATTCCCGCACGACCTGATAGCGGCAGACGTCAACGAAACTGTCTCGCTGTCGTTCGCAAACTTTACTGCCTATTACAGGCGCGGCTTGAGGCCAAAGGTCTCGAGACGCGATGACCACCGACCCGACCGCTGACGCCGGCCTGTTCGGTCAGGATCACCTCGCAGCCCTGTCGGAGCAGGAGCTGTCACGTTCGCGCCTCCTGCTTCTCCGATCTGCGTGGACCCGGCGCCTATTGGCCAGACGAGGCGCTACGGCCTTTGCGGATTTGCAGCCGTTCTCGCTTTTTGTAGGGCCGGTCTTTCTGGCTTCAGGCGTAGAACTCTATCTTGGCTGTCGTAGAGAACGCAGCGAAGCCATTGTCTACGTGCGCCCCAAAGCCCACGAGACAGGGATGGATTTGTGGACCGAGTTGAATTGGGCGCGACAAATCATAGAGCGCGAGTTGGGGCAGGATATGACGTGGGGCGACGGACTGATCTTCGCCTCGACGCCAGGCGGGTTCCTGCACCCCAGGCGACTTTGGGACGGCATTCAGCAGCGCCACCTCTCTATAGTGCACCGGCTCGCGACCGCAATTGAACCCTGGCTCGAGCGCCATGTTGACGTGTGGCTGCCGGACGCCTCGCCGAGCTGGCGCGGGCACCAGAAGAAACTGCGCGCAAGGCTGGCAGCCGATGAGGGGGAATTCGATTTGATGTTTGTCTGGCGCCAGCACTTACAGGACGACCTCGCGCAAGTGCTTGCCAAACATTAGTCTACGGACGTTATTTTCACGCCGGCGGAATAGATGCGGTAGCGGCTTAGCCCAATCGACAGAGCCGCGAGCGTCAGTAGCGCCACGACCAGCTCGTCCCTTCGCTGCCCGGCTATCCTGGTGTTTCAGGAGCCGAACGGAAGACGGGGCAATGTCAGATTGCGAGGATCGCGTTGAATTGGAGTGCCATGTGCAGACTTCTTCCTGATAGGGTAACGAGCGGCATTCATGGATCGAGAGCCCATGACATAACTTGGGATGTAGGGGCAGACATCCGTGAGGCTCGCAGGGGATGGGGACGGGGACGCCAGAAACTAGACCCCGACCCCTGGGGCGACAAGTTTGGGGTGCAATCGGCACCTGTTGCTAGGCGTGCTATCTTGCCGTTCCAATTAAGAAGGACGTCTCGCATGAAACTTGTTCCCGCCTTGGTGGTCGCCGGCACGTTTTCCGTGCTGGCCGCGCCGTTCGCCAGCGCAGCTGAACCCGGTTCCGGCGATTTAAACGTGGCAAATGACTTCTGCGGAGCCTCGACCTACCAGCGGCTTGTCGGCAAGCCGAAGTCCGACATTCCCACAGCGCCCCAGGGGGCGATCTGGCGGATTTATTCGACCCAGCAGGTGGTCACTATGAACTTCGTCGAAGGTCGGATGGACATCGTCTGGGATGCAGAGAGCAAGGTCGTGAGATCGGTGTCGTGCGGCTGAACTGGCCTAACTCCGAGTTGGAAACAAGCTGCGAGATACAATATGGAGAGACGCGTTTTCGAAGTTGACTACTACTTCTACCCACCGGGCTCGACGACGGGGACTCGCACCCAGCTCTTAGGCAATACCGGCCAAAACGGAATGGCTGACGCCACGAGCGAGTTCGCGGTATTGCGGTATCTGGAAAGTCGACACCCAAACACACGCGTGGAAATCCTAAACCTCAAGTGGGTCGGATAGGCTCATTTCCTGTCTGCTTCGGACCGACTGGCTTGGATCACCGCTTCAATGTCCGAGAGCCGCACTCGCATGCGAGTGTTTCCGAGCCGATAGTGGGGAATGTCACCACTCTTCACTGCGCGCATCAGAAGCCAGTATTTGATGCCCGTCACCCTAGCTGCTTCCCGTACCGTCGATAGCGGCTCGACTTGCCTTGGCGCTGTCGCCAGCTCGCAAAGGTTCTCCACCTGGAATTCCTTCATCACTCGCTCCCTTTTCTCGGTGGAGGAAAACACGCGCGAGTCATCCGTGGAATTTCGACTTCGAGCTACTCTGCGGGTGCAGGCACACCGCCGTCGTCTTGCCTCGCGCTTGAGATCAGCTACTGGACGTCCTAGCGACGCTGGAAGCGCTCACTGAAGTGAAGATGCCTCGGACCTAGCCACCTCGCTATATTCTGGCAGCGGCCGGCCACCGCATACTGAATTGATCTTGACCTTGGGCATCGTTAGAAATCTTAAGGCGTTGGTAGAGAGGGAAAAGCCTTGATTAAGACTGCGCCGGAGGATTCTGACGTCCTCCTTGGGTCTCGTAAGGGGCCTGATCGAGGCCCGCACCTTCAAGAAGGAGAGGCTTGAAGAAGCGCCGGTGCGCCATGCCCTAGCCGTGCTTGGTCAATATGCTGCGGCCGGGAGTAGTGCAGACGATCGACTGACTGCGACGTCCTTGCTTGGCAAAGCTCGCGAGGTGTCCAGACCGATTGCTCTGGCCGTCCAAAGTTATCTTGAGCGCGCGCTAGCAACTGAACTACCGGCCATCGGGGAGTGGGGCAACGCTGAGGACCGATATTACTTGGCGATTGCAGTCGCAACGTCAGACGCGACATGGATTGCACGATATGCAGCCGTCGCCTTGGCGCAAGCCGAGATAAATGAACGTCTGTCACGCGACAAGTGGGCAGAACTCGCAATCAGCCACGGCACAACAGTGGCGGGCGCCCTCCGCGACATTGCCAGTGCACTTGCCACCTGGCTTTCACAACGTGACGATAAAATTGATGTTGCCTACCGAAAGCTGCTGCGCATTTGCGAGGCGTTGACCCAAACGCTCTTCTTAGCTGACGTACCTTCCGGTCAATCGTTCGGTGAGGCGTTCGTCGCCCTCGTCAGTCTCGGCGGAGGCGGTAAGAGCGCCGAGACCCTTCGTTTGCGCGACGAAACCGCGACAAGTATTCTAAATTTCGTCGTCCAGATCCTGCGTCTCCGCTTCGACGTATTGTTCGATTCTGACTTGTATCGTGCCGTTGGCTTGGTGCGCGGCTGGTGGCGTCCAGCTCGCCCGCCCAAGGAGGTGGATATTCGGGCTGACCGGATTGCCGCGTTGGCGATGGAGGGCTTACACATCCTTGCCCGCCAGGGAGTTCGCGATACCGAACTTCGACGCGCAATGACAGCGGCGCTGGGCGCGGAGCGCGTAAACGCCGTTGGCAAGGAAGTAGCCGCAGCGGATGTAAGCCTTGATCCTCGGTCGTCGCGGTGGTTGGCCACCGGACAGGAATTGGCTTCGTCTCGACAAAGTGAAACTGCTCAAGCGCTAAACGAACAGGCGACCGACGAACTCTTGGCGAGGCTGCTGCTAACTGTTGCGCACCACGATGCAAGTGCCGATGCGCTAGGCTCCGTCGCAGACGCAATTAATATTTTCGAGCCCGAGCACGCCGGCGCCATCCGGAGGGCGTCCGACCGCCTGAGCCTTATTCGCCAATGGGTTGACACGCTCGCCAACAAACGCGGCCTCTCCCTCCAATTCTTTCGCGGGGAAGTTGTCCAATTCGATCCAGCGATGCATGATGCGGCTGCAAGCCTGCAGAGATTTAGCGAAGTCAGAGTTGTTGTGCCGGGCGTCATTCGCTCCTTGGGCGACCAACCATCAGAGATCGTTGTTAAGGCGCTTGTAGAAAAACTATAGGGGGACCTGTTATGGATGCGACCCGCGCGCGAGACTTGCTAGAGAATTTGCTCGAGCGAGCGACATTGTCCAGCGACAAGGTGTTTCTAACCTCCAAGGAGGTCAGCGCGCTTGCTGTCCTCCTTGGCAACGATGAGTCGGTCGCCGGCAGCTCCATATCAAGTCAGGGACCGACATTAACCCCGGTCAATGTCGCACAGGAGGAGATCCTTGCCGACGCGATGCTGTGCGTAGATTTTGGCACGTCGTTCTCAAAAGCATTTGTTAGTCTGGGTAATGAAGATCCGGAGCTGGTCGATCTGCCGATTGGCGACGAGGGCTCGCGTCTGACAACTCCATCCGAACTCTTCATCGATGACGGTCAAATCTACTTTGGCCCGGGAGCGAGGCGCCGTTGGGACGATATTCAGGCCCCAACCGATCGGCTGATAGACTCCATCAAGCAGTTCATCACATTGAACGCCGACGTTTCCGTCTTGGGCGAACGCCCCATGACGAGCGCCAAAGATCCGGGGCAGAAGTTCTCACAACGCGACATCGTCTTATTGTACCTTGGCCACCTCATGGCGTTGACTGAGCGCGCCTTGGCCGAAAAGGGCTTCTCAAGCAATATAAAGAGGCGGTTCACACATCCGGCCTGGAAGGATGGATCGCGTGAACAGAACGAACACGAGATGCGGCGGTTGATGGCGGAAGCAGTCCTCCTGGCTCGTTCCGCGCCAGCAGAGTTTTCCTCAAAAATGCCGGTCGCGACTGCGCGTAGATTGCTCGACCAATTGGCGGCGGTTGACTCCGAAGCGCTGCCGAACGTCTTGATTGGTGAGCCCGTTCGCGAGGCTACTGCCGCGGGGGCGGGCGCTCTGCTCGCCACAAGAGAAGGCGAGCGGGAAGTTTATTTGGTGCTCGATATCGGCGCAGGAACAACCGATGTTGCTGGTTTCTATTGCGTCAACAATCCCAATCACCACCGGATGCGGGTTTTCGAAATCACACTTGCAGCGGACGCCCGAAATATGGCGGGTAACGCGCTAGATAGCGCCTTGCAGAAATTGGTGATGGAGAAGAGCGGACTGTCTCAGGAGTCCGAAGAGGCGCACCTCGCGTCCCACAATCTTCGCCGGCAAATCAGAGCTTACAAAGAACGATTGTTTGACAATGAAAGCGTCATCGTCGAGCTGGCGACCGATCAGACAATCGAAATTGACCTCAAGGAGTTTTTGGCGTTTGGACCGGTCGTGAATATTAACGCCAAGATCAAGGATTTGGTCGCCCAATCTGCGATCGTCGTAGCAGGCGACAGGGCTCGGATAAATCTCGTTGCAACGGGCGGAGGCGCCGGCCTTCCGCTCGTGCGCGAGCTAGGCAATGCAGGCGTGAACCGCGACGGCCAGCACATTGACTTGCGCCTGATCGATGCCATGCCAAGTGATGTCCGGGCGAATTACCCTGATTGGGTGGACCCGTACCCGCAGATCGCAGTTGCCTTGGGCGGATCCCTGCCAAATCTTCCGGAACAACGGAGCAACGTAGGAACAGCAATCAGTCAGGCGCCTCGGCGCACATTGGCTCCCCAGTACAGATCGTAGATGTACGGACTTCTGTTTGGCGATGCAGGCGTCATCAGTCCCCCGCGGCGGCGCAGGCCCTAGCGCCGGTCCAGGACGCAGCGCGGCGTCCCATTGAGGGTCCCGAGGGGTTGGGTTGCGGGTCGGTTGCAGTTTCTTAGGCGACCCAAATTTAACGGTGCCGAACGTGTCTAGGGGAAACGGCAACAATCAACTCCTATTTGTGCCGACGCCTCTGTCCGGTGTTTTCGTGCAATTTCCGGTGGAGTCTTCGCGTTTAATCGATTGATTTGGCAAGTTATTTTGCCGCTTGCCAAGGTTGGGGTCGAGAGTTCGAATCTCTTCGCCCGCTCCAAATTTTCAAACAAGATAGCGAGATGTGATGGGGCCGCATTGGCCCCCGGGGCGTCGCGCCGCTTGGTCTCCACTCGGTCACCAGCGCTCTCCGAATGGGCGCTTCATGAGTTGTGGTTCAACCCGCCTGAAAGCGGACCCTCCGAATGTCCGCAATGGGGTGGTTTGCGGACCGATTGCCGAAAGCTTAGGGTTCGAAAAATGGGACCGAACATGTGAGAACGTTCTTCAAAAATCTCCTCCTGTCGCTCGCGGTGTTCGGGCTGTTCCCGCTTGTGTGGTTGATTGCTCCGCACTCCGGAACATGGAAGGCCCCGTCGTTTTACGGCGTTGCAATGGTCGGCGGAGTCCTTTTGCTGTTCTCACTCTTGCTAGCGACGTGGCTAACCCTGTTTCGCTCGATAGAGTGGGACGCAGGCGGACCCAAGCGCCCAGACAAGCGGACTTCGTAGGGCGTCTTCAACGGGTCGATGTCGGTCGCGAGCCCAGGGCCGGAAAGCGGACCCAGCGGACGCCAGATCGGGGTGGGTTGCGGACACGGTCGACGCTATCGGGACTTTGCGGACTTAGCTCTCCTGCGGCCAAAGAACATCCAGTAATTATGAGTCCCGACAGCCCATACGAAGATTGCAAGCCAGACAAGCTGCCAACCGTTCTGCTGCGTCTCAGGGCTATGTCTGTTGATTAAACTATAACCAGTGGCGACAAGCCCGCCGGTCATCGTGAACAAAAGCGCAAGCGCTATAAGGTGGAAAACCCGAACATATCGCAAAAGCGTCTGATCAAGTTTGGAGGTCACTAATTTCTCCCCTTCGGCCGCACGCTACACGAAACGCCGAGTGTCTCCTAAGGGTCGAAGCCTGCCCTCAGGTTCGGGCCGGGAAGCGGACGCGTCGGGCGGGTTGGTAAGGTGGAAGCCTGCCCTTGCAATTGCGATGCGGTCGCGGTTCCATATGTCCCTGGCGGGGGCCGCTCATGCATACGATTTCGGGCCTGATCGCCAAAGCCACAGTGGTCGACCGGTTGGCGAGCCAGTGGGGGCTGGCGAGGCCGACGGCGCTTTCGCTTGGATTCAGCTTCTTGCCGCTCGACGACCAAAATCTCGGCAAGGTCATCGGGCTCAATAAAGGCGATGCGGTCGAAGGGTTCGACTACCTGACGTCCGGGCTGAGCGAGGTTCTATGTCAGTCCTCCCGGTCCGGTGATCTCGCCTACATTGAGACGGAATATTCCGGGGGCGCAGGGGCGCAAGGCGCGGCCGTCTTTCAGGCGGGCAGCGTCACGTTCGGACCGAAGAGGGCAGAGATCGGCCCGATCAATGAAGCGCTGGCGATGTTGGGGATTACGAGCGGTGATCCACCGAACGATGCCTTCGAGCGTGTGGGGCTCGGTCGATACCGCAGCAACGAGGCGAGCCGAAAGGCCGCTCAACAACCACCAATGCCATCCAAAAAATCGGGACGAACCCCCTGGATCATCTGGTGGGTCATGGCGATAGTTGCGGTCGCGGCGGCGGTGGTCATTGCGGCAAACGCCGGGATCGATTTCAAGCTACCAATACCTCGTTAGTCGCTATGTCCGCACAGGGTCGAGGCTGTGTGAAAACGCCGAAGCAGCTTAGAATCCCTTATCGACACAGGCTTGGGTAGATTACGTCGACACGATACCTATTGCCCCGCTTTACAGCAGACTCAACTGATGCGCCGGTCTGACCGTCGGCTTTCTCCCCGGCGCCCTGCGCGCAAACGGTCGTCCGAGCAGACGCTCGAGGTCGGCGACGAAGTCCGGCGCACCGACCGGCCTGCCGGTTCCTTCGGCAAGGCGCAACGCCGAGAACGAGGTCTCCCACGCACCGGCGTCGCGTTCGCTCGATTGCAGGCGCTCTCCAAGATCAGGCACGCGGTCGAGCAACGGACGCACGCTGACCAGCTCGTCGTCCTCGCCCGCGAGATGCGCCCTGACGCTCGACCACGGCCAATCCAGCGCCCGACGAACCAAGCGCGCACGAACCGGGTTCAGCGCCACATAGAGCGCGGCAGCCGCGAGGTGCGCGTCATCCATCACCACTGAGCCGAAGCGTCGTTGGAACAGATGATCGGTCCAGCGACCGCGGCCGTTGACGAAGTTGGTGTAGCGCCGATGCGCTTCGCCCACCGCGCGGCCCAGGCCGAGTTCGGTCGAGGGGACCAGGATCAGGTGGACGTGATTGGGCATCAGGCAATAGGCCCAGACCTCGACGCCGGCCTTACGTGTCTGCTCCGCCAGAAGATCGCGATAGATCTCATGATCGCCATCCTCGAAGAAGATCGGCTCGCGCCGGTTGCCGCGCTGCGTCACGTGATGCGGCATCCCGGGAACGACGATGCGGGCCAGACGGGTCATGCACCGAGCTTAGCAGAACCGGATCAAAACGGGAACATGTATCGTGTCGCCGAGTTCTCCTTGGCCCAAACGCTTCGATGGCCGCATCACGGCCGACCGGCACGTCACGCCAGTTCAGTGAGGCGCGCCCGCCATGTTCGTTTTCTTCCAGGACTCGTGCAACGCGAGGAGGTCCCCGCAGGTGTAGCCCTTTTCGACGACCTGGCCGTCCCAGAACACCATTTCGTCCGCGTGTGGGCTGCGCTGGAACTCCGTCAGGTAGCTGCGGGTGATCATCGCCTGGCGGTCGGCGGGCGTCTTCTTCAACCAGGCGCGATGGGCGGCGATAAGCCCATCCAGACTCGCGCTTCGCGGATCGCCGCGCCAGTATGACGCTTCGTCGGGGTGGGGATCACGGCAGAAGGCGGTTCGATAGGATTGTAAAATCCGCTCGTCGGTCGCGAGCGCCGAAGCCGCCGTCGTCGCGACGACGGCCGCGGCGGGCGCGCGGGAGGCTGCGGCGAACTCGGGGGCTGAGGGCGCCGTGTCCGCGCGCGCCGTCGGCGCGGCTTCCTTTCCGCGCCTTCCCGGCGTGGCCACCCGGATGCTTTCCAGAACCCTCACGCCCGGCAATCTCGAGTTGCCGCCGCCCAGCATCTGGGCTTTTGCCCTGCCCCATGGCGTCGTCGCATAGGCGAAGGCGACGTGCTGCGTGTCGAGCCTGATCGCCAGCAGATCGATCCGCACGAGGTCTTCGCCTTGTGCGCTCGGACCGAAGAAACGGAGCGCCTCGCGACCGGACACTTTGGGCTGAGGCGCGATGTCCGGCTGGTCGCCTGCGCCGAGATCGATCATCTCAAGGTGCGCCGAAATGTACAGTTTTTGCTCATCCTCATTCGTAATGAAGGTGATCGTCGTCAAGCGGTCGGGGGAGATGAGGGTGCCGTTGTCGTCGGCGTCCCGAACCAGTGTCCAACCCTTGGGCGCGCGAAAGGTCAGAGCGCCGCCGCCCCAAGTCTCTACCCGCAGAAGCTGGGTCGCGGCGTCGGCTGCGGCGCGCGCCTTTGCCCGGGAGTCCGCAACGGTCGCGCCCATGCCAGAACAGACAAGTGCTAAGACCACTATGAGAACGGTTTTCATGTCTGTCCCCCTCGGTGGCGACACCATAATCGCGGTCGAGACAAACTCAAGATTTGATGTGACGCGTTCGGAATATCCGCCTTACACCCCGCCCACCTGCCCCCTGTCTGCTTTCTGTCCCGAAGCTTCCGGCAGGAAACGACCGATTCTGTTGAAAAAGGCCGTTGCTCGATTTGGGCCCTCGATTTCGAGCAATAACCTTGCTGCGCGGGGCGACCGCAGCGGGTGGTCCGGTAGAACTTACCTCCGCTCGGTCGTCGGGCGGAGGGTCGTGCCCTGCCAATTTGGCGAGGCGGCCTTTTTCAACAGAATCCACCCCATGCGGACCTTTGGCAGGTCCGCTTTCGGGCGCGGAGGCGCGGCCTTCAGCTACCGACCGCTTCACGAACTGAAGCGCGGACTCCTTAGGCGTGCCGGCCCGAGGGAAGACGTTCTGGACCAACCTTGTCTACATCCGCACCAACGACTTGGGCATTGACTGGACCTCCCAGCACGAGTCCATCAATTGCGCAAACGACCGTATGATTACACTCAACGTTATCGGCTATCGTATGAATGGAGAAGTCGTCGGGCAGACCGAAGGCTTCGCCACCATTCAACCCCGCTGGATCGACATTCCTCCCGAGACGGAAGCGGCGGCTGTTGAAGGTGCCGTCTGCCACGGAAATGTCCTGCGAACCGATAGCGGCGCGTCCTTCTTGGAGGTCGTCCCCATCGCACGGCGTAGGCTGATCCAGATAGCGGCACAGCACCCCAAACAGGGAAAGGCGATGCAACAGCCACCAACGCCGCCGCCCGCGTGGCGATCAGCGCTTCGCCAACTGGGACGGGCCATGCAACAGATGTCACCGCCGCCGCAGGTCTATTCTCCGAGCGGGACCGGGATGGGGCCGCAGGTCTACTCCCCCAGCGACACCGGGATGGGGCGGCCAGTCTATTCTCCTAGCGAGTGCGTTGGGCCTATCGTGGCGGGCGTCTGCCGCGGCACGATCCTACCTAATCAAGCCACCCACCCCGTCTGTCACGGCGAGATGCTGAACGGCACCTGCACGGGTCCAATATTCTGACGCCCGATTGTTATGGTTTCCCCTATGGAAGGTTCCTTCAGAGTCAGACAGTCTACCAGCAGGGCTTCTGAGGGCCGGCTAGTCCGGCATCCTAGCTTCGGCGGGCAGCGTCGCCCGGATCATTGCCTTCAGTTGGGCCGACGCGGTTGGCAGATCGTCAAGACTCCAGATGATCGTGGCGAGATGATTGGTGTCGAAATGTACGTGTTCCTTTTCCCACCAGTCTCGTTTGCAGGTGTAGATCACCGGCTTCTCTGACCCTTCCGCGAACCCTGCCTCCCAGTAGGCTCCCCTGCTCCCATACGTGAGGTCGGAAATCACGAAGCGCGCCCGCCTCAACGCGACCCTTAGCTGGTCGTCAATGATGCCTGCGGATTGCCCTTCAGTGAGGGCGCGAAGATCAAAGCCAGCCGCCGCAGCGGCGGGCTTGAAACATGTGGTTAGTGCTGTGTCCAAATCCTCTTTGTCGAACTTCATCGCCATGAATGCGGTCTTGTTCTCGCCCACGGTGCGACGCAGTTGTGCGAATCGTTCCCAGCCGTTCAGCGTCAGACGCGGGCCTGGTGTGGTTTTCTCTATCAGCTTGTCCGGTTCTGATTCTCGTATGAGCCAACCCAACAGGCTATCGGGATTTCCCGAGAGTGGCGCTCCCAGCCAAGCGGCTAACTCCAGCGCTTCGAGTTTAACTCCGGTAGTGTAATCGGGCTGGCGCTGACCCATCCACAGGACCAACTCACTGAGCTGTTCCGACGGCGTTGGCAGCGGATCATCCAATCCGTACGAGTCCAGTCTCTCACTCTCAAACGAGGATCGGGCCGCCCCGCTCGACTTGCTGTTGACGGCGGATGACTTGGCTGAGCCGCGCTCTACGCCGCTGCCGCTGTGGGTCCCCATCCGGCGCATTCAAAAAGGCGGTGATCGTAAGATGTGCGGGTCGTGCATTTGGAGGGGCAGTCGGAAACCAGAGACCGCAGCGGGGACAGTCGAGGGTCCCGTCTTTGTCGCCGGGGTTTCGAAGCGGTGTTCCGCAGATGAGACAACCTAACATCGAGGTCATTCCCCTTTGACCAACGTCAGCTCGATCAGCGTTTCGCGTGGATCACGTTCCGACCCTACCTGACAGCACGTATCTGGGGAATGTCGGTTCATCGTCCCTCCTCGTTTGCGGCCTATCGCTTAAGCGAGAAAGTTCAAGCTTAGTCGACACATTCCCGGCGACCTTGGTCTTGGGCCGTCGGTTCCTGTAGTCTCCCGCCCGGCCCGCGCGCTCGGGCGGGCTCTCGCACGGGGGTGGCCGCGATGCGACCGACATGCGCTCTTGCTTCCATCGCGGCGGGCCTTGCGCTCGTCCTGCTGGCGACGCCGGCGCTCGCAGCGACCCTGACGCTCGAGGGGTCAAGCCAGAAGGTCTGTCAGCTCACCGGCCAGACCGACTGGGCGACGGGCCAGACCACCGACGCTCAGACCTTTGCGCGATACGGCCTTTCCGGGGTCGATCTGGGGTTTCCCGTCGAAGGCGAGAAGGGCCAACTCTATTTCCTGTTCGGGGACACCATTCCCAGCGGCCACAATCCCCCGGTCGATACGATCCCGCCCGACGATGCGATCGGCCTAACGACGCGGACCGCCGCGCCGGACGCCACAACCTGTCTGGACCTGAATGTCTTGAGCTCCGCGCCGCAGACCCTGCTGCATCCGACGGTGACGCCGGCCATCCAGCAGGGGACCTTCAATGTTCCGACCGGCGGGGTGATGGTCGACGACAAAATCTACGCCTTCTTCTGGACCGATCACTGTCCGCTGCCCGACCCGGTGGTTCCGAACGCGGCCGCGCCGCTCACCCTGCCGCCGGCGGACACGCCGCCGTCGCCGCTGCCGTGCCTGGAGACGAGCGGCAGCAATAGTCTGGGGGTCAGCGTGCTCGCCTATTCAACCCCCGACCAGCCGACGGCCTTCACTCAAACCGCGCCGTGGAGCCCGACCCATTTCGTCCCGCAGATGCCGAACGGCTTCGTCTATGTCAGCGCCGCCGAGCCGCCGCCGCACTATGTGAAGAACAAGACCGGCGGCCCGCCCATCGCACAGCCGGCGCCGTTCATCCCCGTCTTCGGCGTGGCGCGTCACCGCGCCAGCATTCCCTATCTGGCGATGGCGCCACGCCATACCTTCGGTGATTTCACGACCTGGAAGTACTTCGCCGGCCTTGACGGCTACAACCCCATTTGGGTGACCTACCAGCAATGGCAGTCCGGCCAGGCGAACGGTCATTGGACGCCGCCGCCGCTCGCCCAGCTCTACGTCAACATCGCCAATCCCAATAGTCCGACCGGCGACGAGCAGTGTGTCGGCGAGCATTCGGTGACATGGAATGCGCCGTTGCGCATCTGGCTGATGACCTACACGTGCGGCGGCGCGCAGGTGGAGGCGCGCTGGGCGCTCAAACCCTGGGGACCCTGGTCCTCGCCGATCATCCTGCTGAGCGCGGTGCAGAACCCCACGCTTTATTGCACGCTGTTCTGGAACAAGGCCAACACGCCGCCGCCCAGCCCCCCGCCGCCGTTGCCCTGCCCACCACCTCTGGTCAGTCAACAGATACCAGCGCTGACGTTTGGCTATTTCTACGCCCCCTTCGTGATGGCTCGCTTCACCAAGTCCGAGCCGCCGACGGGCGATCCGAAAGCCAAGGCGGCGATCATCTATTGGCTGCTGTCCACCTGGGATCCCTATCAGGTGACGGTGATGCGCTCGAAGATCCAGTTCGCGCCCTGAGCGGCGGCGGGCGATGAGGTCTTCGGCGGTCGGTCGCTCCGGAACGACGTGGTCGCTAAGCGCGTTTTTGCGAACCCGCGCGCCGCCGAAACATCGCCTGCGCCAGGCCGAACGCGGCGATCGCACCAACGATCGCTCCGCCGGCTTCGATGACCGCGGTCGTCATCTTGCTTCCGGCGTAGACCTGGCCGTAGACGGCCCCTGCGGCGAGGCCGAACGCTAGCGCGTGTGGCAGACCCAGCAGACCGTGTTCTTGCCGAACTTGGGCGGGCATTCGATCTGCACGCAATCGACCGTCGGTTTATTCCGAGGGTGGTGGGCGGAAACCGCATCGCCGCTGTGCACGGTAGCGAAAACCCTTCCGTCCTGGAAATAGACGTAGGTCTGGCCCGGCGGGACCTTTGTAATCGACTCTGGACGGCGCCGCGTGAACGGCGAGCGGTATCAAGAGCCCCAGGGAGAACGTCACGGTCCTGACAACTGATCTCATCGTCAAACCCTCCTTGCTCGCCAATGCTTGCAATCCCGCCCGCAAGCCGACCGAATGCTACGCTCCTTAGGAGCAAGTTCGCAACCTTGGCTCCAGACGGCGAAGGCAACGTCCCGTCTGCACCGGGTCAATCCCCGACGTCCGCTTCGGGATGGTTTGCGGAAGTTGGGGCGTCGCCGCGGGTCCAAGACAAGGCTATAGGGCTGCCAGGACCAGCAGAGAGAGACTCCCATGGCGCACCTGAAGTATGAGATCGTCGAGCACGACGGCGGATGGGCCTACCGGGTGGACGGGACCTATTCCGAGACCTTCCCAAGCCACGACGCCGCACACGCCGCGGCGGAGAAGGCGGCCGGGGAACAGCGGGTGTCCGGCGACACGACCGGCATCGCGTACGAGGACAAGGGCGGTCACTGGCACGACGAGGTCAGCGAGGGCGATGATCGGCCGGACACCGACGTCGAAGGGTAGCCGTCGCTCACGCCGTCCGCGCCACCTCCAGCCCCAGTTCCGCGATCATCGCCTGGCGGATTTCGAACTTCTGCACCTTGCCCGTGACGGTCATCGGAAACGCGTCGACGAAGCGGATGTGTTGCGGGACCTTGTAGTGGGCGATGCGGTCGCGGCAGTAGGCGGTGATCTCGTCGGCGTCGGCGGTTTCGCCGGACTTCAGGCGGATCCAGGCGCAGACCGCTTCGCCGAAACGCGGGTCGGGGAGGCCCACGATCTGGACGTCCTGGATTTTCGGGTGGGTGTAGAGGAACTCTTCGATCTCGCGCGGATAAACGTTTTCGCCGCCGCGGATGATCATGTCCTTCAGGCGCCCGACGATGTTGCCGTAGCCGTCGGCGTCGAGGGTTGCGAGATCGCCGGTGTGCATCCAGCCGTCCTTGAGCACGGCGGCGGTCATCTCCGCGTCGTCCCAATAGCCCAACATCACCGCATAGCCGCGGGTGCAGAGCTCGCCCGCGTCGCCGCGCGGGACGATGCGGCCATGGGCGTCGACGATCTTCACCTCCAGGTGCGGCTGGACGCGGCCGATGGAGGAGACGCGGCGTTCGAGCGGATCGTCTGGGCTGGTCTGGAAACTGACCGGGCTGGTTTCGGTCATGCCGTAGGCGATGGTGATGTCGCGCGCGTGCATGCGTTCGATCACCTTTTTCATCACCTCCACCGGGCACGGGGCGCCGGCCATGACGCCCGCGCGCAACGCGGTCAGGTCGAAGCGCGCAAACTCGGGATGTTCGAGCATGGCGATGAACATGGTGGGCACGCCGTAGACCGCGGTGCAGCGCTCGGCCTCCAACGTGGTCAGGGTCGCCAGCGGATCGAAGCCGGGCGCCGGATAGACCATGGTCGCGCCGAGGCTGATGCAGGCGAGGTTGGCCATCACCATGCCGAAACAATGGTAGAGCGGCACCGGCACGCACAGCCGGTCGCCTTCGCTGAGGCCTTGGGCCAGGCCGACGAAGCGGCCGTTGTTGAGGATGTTGCGGTGCGAGAGTGTGGCGCCCTTGGGCAGGCCGGTGGTGCCGCTGGTGAACTGGATGTTGATCGCGTCGTTGCGGTCGAGGTCTTCGGCGATGGCCACAAGACGCGCGCGATATTCGTCGGTCGCCAGGCCGTAGAGATCGTCGAAGTCCATGAACGGGCCGCGCGCCGGGCCGCCGATCTTGATCAGGTGGCGCAACGCGGGTAGGAATTTGGAACGCAGTGCGCGCGTGGGTGACGCCGCCACGTCGGGCGCCGCCTCTTCGACCATGGCGGGATAGTCGCTGGTCTTGAACCGGCTGGCGCAGACCAGCGCCTTCACCCCCACCTTGTTGAGGGTGAACACCAGCTCGTGCGGGCGGTACGCGGGATTGATGGTGACCAGGATCAGGCCGGCCTTGGCGGCGGCGAACTGGGTGATGGTCCATTCCGCGCAATTGGGCGCCAGATGCCCACGCGGTCGCCCGTCTCCAGGCCGAGCGCAAGAAGGCCGCGGCGATCGCATCGACCCGGCGGCCCAGCTCCGCAAAGCTGAACCGCGCGCCCTGATGCACGGACACCAGCGCCTCGTGCTCGGGCCATTGCCGCACCGCTGCGTCGAAGGCCTGGCCGATAGTGGTTTCGACCAGCGGCGGATCTTCCGCGCCTCGCACCAAGCTCGGTTCGGCCATGTTCAGTCCCCGACGGGCGCTAGCCGTCGCCCATCTTCACGATACGCTCCCATTCCGCATCGGTCACCGGCTGCACCGACAGGCGTGAGTTCTTCACCAGCACCATCTCGGCGAGGCCCTTCTGCGCCTTGATTGCGGTCAGGGTCACCGGATGCTTCAGCGCCGTGGACGCCTTCAGGGTCACCGCGACGAACTTGCCGGTGGGATCGGTCGGGTCGGGATAGGCGGGGCGGACGACCTTGCTCAGACCCACCACGGCCTTGGCGTCGCCAGAGTGGTAGAAGAGGACCGGGTCGCCCTTCTTCATCGCCGCCAGATAGATCTTGGCCTGGTGATTGCGCACGCCGGTCCAGGCGTCCTCGCCCGCCTTTTTGTGCTGGTCCCAGGACCAGGTGTCCGGTTCCGACTTCACCAGCCAGTTGGCCATGGCGTGTCCCTTGCGAAAACGGCGGCGCGGACGACGATCGAACCGTCGTGTCCTTTGCTCCCCCTAGCGCAGGACGTCGTACATGTCCCTATTTTCTCCCGACGTCACACTGGCTAGAGAATGACGTCGCCCGGCGTTGCGCCGGCGTGACCCACCCACGAGGCCGCCCCCATGTCGATCCGCTTCCTGCTCGCCCTCGCCGCATCCGCCGCCACCGCGTTCGCCGCCTTCGGCGCGTCCGCCGCGCCCACCTACAAGGTGACCGGTTCGGTTTCGGGACCCGACGGCGGCTGGGACTACGCCAGTTTCGATCCGGGACTGCACCGGGTCTATGTCAGCCACGCCGACAGCGTCTTCGCGGTGAACGCGAACGACAATAAGGCCCTGCCCCCGCTGGGCGCCGCGCCGCACGGGCACAAGGTGGTGCCGCTGGACGGCGGCGCCGTGCTTGCGGTGACCGTGGGCGGTGACAACACCTTACGCTTCATCGACGCCCACACAGGCGCGGCCCTGGCGCTCGGTCCCGACCGGCGTCGGTCCGGACTCGGCCATGTACGACGCGCAGAGCGGCCTGGTCATCGTCGCCGCGCACCGCACCGGCGAAGTCGACCTGATCGATCCGAAGACGCGCACGGCGGTGGGATCGATCGCCGTCGGCGGCACACTGGAGGAGATGGCGACCGATGGCGCGGGACGCCTGTTCGTCAACGTCGAAGACAAGAGCGAGATGGTCGAGATCGACCTGAAGACGCGCACGGTGATGAACCATCTGAAGCTGGAGGGCTGCGACGGACCGACGGGCCTGGTCTATGCGCCGGACGCCCACGCCCTGGTCGCCGCCTGCGACGGCAAGGCCGCAGTGGTCGACGCGCGGACGTTCAAGCTCGAAAAACTGCTGACCATCGGCATGGGGCCCGACGCGGCGCTGTATGATCCCAAGCGCAAGCTGGTGCTGATCCCGTGCGGCCAGTCGGGCGAACTGGTGGCGATCGACGCGCATGCGCCGGGCAAGCTGGCGGTGGTCGGAACCTATCCCACCGAGAAGAGCGCCCGCACCGGCGCGATCGATCCGGCGACCGGCGTGATCTATCTGCCCGCCGCGCGTTTCGGCCCGCCCGCGCCGGGCGCCCGTCGCGGGACGATGGAGCCGGGGTCGTTCCACCTTCTCGTGGTTTCGCCGGTCGGCTGATCGCGCCCGCATTGAACGGGATGAGCGGATTTTAAGATGACCGAACCGTCCAAGCCCAACCTCGTGCACGAGGCCTTGAGCAAGGCGCCGCAGGCGACCCTGATGTTCTGGGTGGTGAAGATCTGCGCCACGACGGTGGGCGAGACCGGCGGCGACGCGGTCTCCATGACGTTGAAGCTCGGCTATCTGACGGCGACCCTGATCTTCCTGGGCTTCTTCGCGGTCACGCTCGTGGCCCAGGTGGGGGCGCGGCGTTATCATCCGCTGATCTACTGGCTGGTGGTGGTGGCCACCACCACCGTGGGTACGACCACCTCGGACTTCATCGACCGCACCCTGCACCTGGGCTATCCGAAGGCGTCGGCGATGTTGTTCACCCTGGTCGTCGTGGTGCTGGCCGCCTGGCGCCTGGCCAGCGGCAAGATCGCGGCGGACAAGATCACCACGCGCAAGGACGAGGTGTTCTACTGGCTGACCATCCTGGTCTCCAACACGCTCGGCACCGCGCTCGGCGACTTCACCTCCGAAACCATTCCCGACCTGATGGACAAGGTCGCCCAGGCGCCGGCGGGCGGCTGGGACCCGTGGGGCTTCGAGCTGGCGGCGGTGCTGTTCGCCGGCCTGATCGGCGTCGTTGCGGTGTTGCACTGGTTGAAGGTCCTGCCGCAGGCGATCCTGTTCTGGGCGGCCTACATCCTCACCCGGCCGCTGGGCGCAACGCTCGGCGACACCCTGACCAAGCCCCACGTCCAGGGCGGCCTGAACCTCGACCGCATCGCCGCCTCCGCGGTGATCGCCGCGGTGATGGTCGTGCTGGTGCTGCTGACGCCCAAACTCAGACGTCCCGCGACGGCGACCGCACCCTTAACGGCCGATTAGCTCAAATCGGGCTGGATAGGCGCGCGAGGGCCGGACCGCGGGCGGCGGAACCGGCTCCGCACACGTCTGCGACTGGCGAGCCGACAAGGGTCCGAGTCCACTGGGGGTTATGCGTTCATGACGGCCAAGATTTTTGTGGCCAAGGCCGGCGACGACGCCGTCTACAAGCCGGCGCCGATCTCGCCCGAGCATGTGCTGGCGGGCGATCCGGTGGCGCGCAATTCGGTGCTGTTCCTCAGCCGCGACAAGCTGCAGATCACCCTGCTGTGGCACTGCACAGCGGGGTCGTTCCGCTGGTTCTACGACGAGGACGAGATCTGCCAGATCATCGAGGGCGGCATGACGCTGCACTTCGACGAAGGCGGCACGCGGGTCTGCGGGCCGGGCGACACGGTCTATTTCCAGGCGGGGACCACCTGCGTCTGGGTGATCGATCAGGCGGTGCGCAAGGTCGCCTATTTCCGCGAGCCCACGCCCTGGTTCCTCGCCCTGCCGGTCCGGGTCCTGCGCAAGCTGGTCGACAAGTCCGGGTTGAGGCGGTTCCAGAAGACCCGCAGGACGGCAGCGGTAACCGCCCGGCCCTCGGCCCAGCCGGTGGCGGTCTAGGCAGGAAGAGAGTCCACGGACCCACACGGAAACACACGGACGCGTCGCGTTTCCTGCGTGAAATTCTTTGGCGCGCAGCGCCCTTCAGGGAATGCGCCTGCGGCGCGGCAATCATTTTCCGTGTGGGTCCGTGTGGGTCCGTGGACCCCCTTTTCTTCCTCCGCCCGACAAGCCCTGCTACCGAAACAGTTCCGCCTCAATTTTCACCCCAATTGACGGCCAAGCTCCTTCCCGCGGGCGCTTCCGGCGACGGAACCGGGGGGCCGGCCGCGTTTTTTGCTTGGCGAAGGGGCGCTTGCGAGCGCACATATTTCCGGCCGAAAGTGAGCAAAGCCATGCGTCTGAAGCTTGCCCTCCCGATCCTCGCCGCCGCCGCCCTGGTATCCGGCGGGGCCCTGGCCCAAACCGCCGCCCCGGCGGCTGAGCCCGCGGCGGCCCCGGCCGATGGTCCGATCTCCACGGGAAGCACCCAGATCACCCCACCGCCGGCGCCGGGCCAGACGCCGGCGCTCCTGACCTCGCCGCCCACCGGGGGCGGGGGTCCGTTCGGCGACGGCTGGCTGCCCTATCAGCCGGACGACAAGAAGATCCACGGCCAGGTCAGCGCGGGCTTCGATTCCCGCGGCGGCCAGTACTACTCGGGCAGCGTCGAAGGGCCGATCGGCGACAACGCCTGGATGGGCATCTCGGTCAGCCAGTCCAAGTGGCGCTGGTAAGCCTGTCGCCACGTCCCAAAACGAGCAGCTTAACCGTCCCGGCTCGCGCGCCGGGCGAAGCGTCGCGCCAACCGCCGTGGCCTTACATCCGGCCAAATTCCGGTCACCGTTAAAGTTTCCGCGAGGGGCGATGCGCCGGCCGCGTTACTGGGCTATGGGCGCTGCGACGGTCCGTCTCTTGCAGTTTCGCTGCGGGACCGCGAGGACGGCGTATGTTTTTGGAAAACGAGACGGACCTGACCCTCACGCTCGGCATTGCCGCCGCGGTGGGTCTGGCCCTGGCCGTTCTCCTGTTCATCCTCTGGACCCGGACGGCCGCGGCGCTGCTGAACGCGCGCAAGACGGTGACCACCACCTCGACCGGGGCCAACCGCACCGAGCAGCGGATGTTCACCATCCTGCAGGCCGTGCCGGTGGCCCTGGTGGAGACCGACACCGCGGGCAAGTTCACCTTCGCCAACCGCGCCGCCCACCAGCTTTTGGGCCGCAAGGACTCCGAGCTTTTGGGCCTGAGGTTCCACTCGGCCACCTGGGGCATCACCTATCCCGACGGCCGGATGATCCCGCCGGACCTGCTGCCCGCGGCGCGCGCCCTGCGCGGCCAGACGGTCAAGGGCTTCCAGCACATGATGGTCAACCCGAGCACCCGGCGAAAGATGCTGGTGTCGGTGACCGCCATGCCGATCATGAACGACGTGGGCGAGGTGATCGGCTCATCCGCGGCGATCGTGGAGTCCGAGAGCCTGACCACGCCCCAGGTCGATCCCGAAGAGTTGATGAAGAGCCGCTACTACGAGGTGGCGGGCGCCATGCTGCTGGCGCTCGACCGCAAGGGCCTGGTCAAGGACATCAACGGCGCCGGCGCCAAGATTCTGGGCGCGACGGTGGAGGCCATCGTCGGCAAGGACTGGATCAAGGATTTTCTGCCGCTCGAGGATCAGAAGGAGGCGCGCGCCTTCTTCGACGGCGTGATGGCGGGCGAACGCTCCCTCGCCGAAGAGGGCGAAGGCTGGATCGTGCGCGCGGACGGCGTGCGGCGGTTGATGTCGTGGCGCGGCGCCCTGCTGCACGACGAGCGTGACCGGATCGCGGGCGTGCTGAGTTCGGGCCTCGACCTCACCGACGCGCGGGCGTCCGAGGCGGCGCTGCGCGAGAAGGAAGGCGAAGCCGAAAGAGCCAAGGCCGCGGCCGAAGAGCTGGAAGGCCGCCGCGGCGAGATCGAAAAGGCGCTGCAGGAGAGCGAGAGCAAGTTCGGCGCCTTCAGCGAAGCGCTGGGCGAGGCGATCTGGCTCTACGACCCGGCCGAAAAGCGCGTCGTGCATGTGAACAAGGCCTATGACGCCATGTGGGGCGAGTCGCGTGACGTTCTGCTCGCCGACTCCACCCGCTGGCGCGAGCTGGTGCATCCGGACGACGTGCCGCTGATCGTGTCCGCCAACGCGGCGTTGTCGCGAGGCGAACCGCGCGAGATCGAGTTCCGCATCCGCCGCGCCAGCGACGGCGAGGAGCGCATCGTGCACGACTCCGCCTTCGTGGTGCGCGGCGAGGACGGCGAGGTCCGCCGCATTGCCGGCGTGGCGCGCGACGTCACCGACGAACGCCGCGCCCAGGCGGCGCTGAGCGAAGCGCACGAGACGCTCGGACGTAAGGTCGAGGAGACCGAACGCGAACTGCAATCCGTAGAAGAACGCCGGCGCGAAACCGCCTTCCAGTTGGAGCGCGCGCAACGGTTCGAGACCGTCGGGCGCCTTACCGGCGGAGTTCGCGCACGACTTCAACAGCCTGCTCACCGTGGTGATGGGCGCGCTCGACATGATCCTGCTGCAGGCGAACAACCCCGACCGGGTGAAGCGCCTGGGCGCCGCCGCCCTGGCGGCGACCAAGCGCGGCGAGCGGCTGACGCGGCAGTTGATGTCGTTCTCCCAGGGCGAGACCTTCAAGCTCGAGACCCTGGAGCTGGAGCCGGTGCTGCGCGGGCTCGAGCCCATGCTGCGCCGCACGCTCGACGACAAGCCGGTGGATCTCGAGGTCGAACACGGCCTGGGCTCAGCGACCTTTGACGCAGCCCAACTGGAAGCCGCCCTGGTCAATCTGGTGCGCAACGCCAAAGAAGCCGTGAAGGACGGGGGCGCGGTCGCCGTGCGCGCCGACCACCTGCGCTTGGCGGACGGCCAGATCGCCGACGCGCCGGCGGGCGACTATGCGCGGCTGTCGGTAATCGACACCGGCGCGGGCATGACCGCCGACATAGCCGCGCGCGCGTTCGAGCCCTTCTTCACCACCCGCGACGACGGCGAATCCACCGGGTTGGGTTTGGCCCAGGTCTACGCCTTTGCGCGCCAGTCCGGCGGCGGCGTGGGCATCGACAGCGCGCCCGGCGCGGGCTCGACGGTGTCGATCTACCTGCCGCTGAAGGAGACGCCGGCGCAGGCTGAGCCCGTGGAAACCGCCGCCACGGCTGCTGCCGCGAGTGCATAACCACCCTTCATTGTCCGCTCATCCCCGCGCAAGCGGGGACCCAGGCGTTTTTGAAATAAGAGAGTCGGCCTGACCTTTCGCGCAGTTCGCCGCTCGATCCCCAACGTGGCGGATGATCTGAAAAAGCCTGGGTCCCCGCCTCCGCGGGGATGAGCGGAATTTAGGGGAGGGTTTCAATGTTGCTGGTATGCCAGCCTGAACGTCCCTAGATCTCACACCATGCGCCGACCGCTCCGACCCGAGGAACTGATGCTATGGGCCGCGGTGGCGCGCACGGTTCGGCCAGCGCATGGCCGCTCGGTTCCGCTCGTCGACGCCGAAACCAAGGTCAAGGCCACACCAAAAGCGAAGATCGAGACGCACACGCAAGCGCCCGCCGCAGCCATGGCCGACCCGAAGCCGTCGCCCGCGCCCTACTGGCGCCAGCACCTGACGCCCTCGCCGCACGCGATCGAGCCGAACCGCAAGCGCCGGATCGCCCGCGAGCGCGACCCGATCGAGGCGCGCATCGATCTGCACGGCCTGCGCCAATTCGACGCCGAGGACCGGCTGAAGGCCTTCCTGATACGCGCTCAGGACGCGGGCCTGCGCGCTGTGCTGGTGATCACCGGCAAGGGCGTGAGCGGCGACGGCGTGATCCGCCGGCGCGCGCCGGAATGGCTGGCGGACCCGGCGTTGAGAAGCGTGGTGGCGGGCGTGGCCCAGGCCGGCCCGCGCCACGGTGGGGAAGGCGCCCTCTACGTCGCGATCAAGCGACGCGTGGTTGGGTAGGGAAGCTCTCTTTCTTCCTTTCAGAGCAGCCCGCGCTCCTTCGCCAGTTTTTCCAGCGACGTCTGCGGGCGCGGGCCGTAGTGGCCGATCACTTCCCACGCACACAGCGCACCCAGCGCGCCGCACAAATCGAGCGGCTTGTCGCGCGCCAGGCCGAACAAAAATCCCGCCGCGTACTGGTCGCCGGCGCCGGTGGTGTCGATCACCTTGTCGATGGGGAAGGCCGGGATGACGCACCGCTCTTCGCCGCGGCGCACGATGGAGCCATGCTCGCCGCGGGTGACCGCGACCGTCTCGACTCGCGCCGAGATCTGGTCGAACGCCACGTCGAAGTCGTCGGTCTGGTAGAGCGCCGCGAGCTCGTTCTGGTTGGCGAAGACGATGTCGATGTGGTCGAGGAAGCCCAGCAGTTCGTCGCGCCAGCGTTCGACCACGAACACGTCCGACAGGGTTATCGCCACCTTGCGCCCGGCGGCGCGGGCGGCGGTTGCGGCCTTGGCGAAGGCCTCGCGAGCGGGCGGCGGGTCGAACAGATAGCCTTCGAGATAGACCGCAAAGGCGCCCGCGATCTGGGCGGTGTCCACGTCGGCGGGGCCGAGCTGGCTCGCGGCGCCGAGGCAGGTGGCCATGGTGCGGTGCGCGTCGGGGGTGACGTTGATCAGGCAACGGCCGGTGGCGGCGCCGTCCAGTTTCGGCGTCTGGAAGACCGCGCCGATGGCTTCGATGTCGTGGGCGAAGACCTCGCCCAACAGGTCGTCGGCCACCTTGCCCACGAAGGCCGCCTTGCCGCCCAGCGAGGCCACGCCGGCAACCGTGTTGGCGGCCGACCCGCCGGAGGTCTCGACCCCCGGCGCCATGGCCGCATAGAGCAAGCCTGCCCGGGCGTCGTCGATCAGGGTCATGGCGCCCTTTCGCAGCGCCTGGGCATCGAGGAAGGCGTCTTCGGCCGGGGCGATCACATCGACGATGGCGTTGCCGATGGCGACGAGGTCGAGGGCTTCGGTCATGCGAATTCCTTAGAGTCAGGGCGGGTTGCGGGCGGAAAACCGCGTCACACTTTTCCTCAACCCGCCCTTGCGTTCCGCCGGAGGTAGCCGGGGGTGGGGCCCGGGCGCAATGGCCGCGGCGACATTCGGCGCCTTGCCCCGGCCTTACATCTCGCCTAACCGCCAAGCCATGATCCGTGTTCTCCTCCTGGCGTTTGCCGCCTCGGCGCTCAGTCTCGCCACGCCGCAGGCGGCCGCCGCGCGGCCGCACAAACCCGCGCCCGCCGACGCCCATCACAAGAAGCCCGAACCCAAGGGTCATGCGAAGGGCCACGGCGAGGCCGCCTCGAGTCACGGCTCGGCGCATGGCAAGGGCCGTCATGCGCGCGACGACGAGGACGCGCCGAAATCTTCCAAGCACGGTCACGGCAAGGGCGCTTCGCACGCGGACGAGGACAGCGGCGCCGACGCGGGCTGCACGCCTGTGAAACCGGCGCACGGCCGCCATGCCGCGCATGGCCGCAAGCCCTCGCACGCCTGCGAAGGATCCAGCCACGGTCACGGCGCCAAGGGCGAGCACGCCGCCGAGGCGGACTGCGACGCCGCGTCGAAGCGCAGCGCGCACGGCCGCGGGCGTCACGCGACGCACGCGCGCAAGCCGTCGCACGCCTGTTCGCACGCGGAAGAGGACAGCCGCGGTCACGGCGGTCGCGGCGGCATGATCGATGAAGAGGATTGCGTCGAGGTGACGGTGAAGGGCGCCCACGGCAAGGGCCGCCACGGTCACGCCAAGACCGCGCTGAAATGCACCCACCGGATGGTGTCCGCGCGCCTGATCGATGAGCCGCCGGGTCCGCCGCCGCCGCCGCCCCTGGTGGTCGCCGCCCCCGGATCGCCCGCGGACATCGTCAAGCACGCAGGGCCTCCGCCCGGCGTCGCCTCGACCAGCAATCCCGACGTCTGGGCCCAGCGCAGCCAGGCGGAACACCGCCCGCGCCTGTCCGCCTCGCCGCACCTGACCGGCGCCGCCCTGCTCGGCCGCAGCGACGAGGAGCTGCGCCGGACCCTGGGCGTCCCCGACTTGGCGCACAACGAAGGCGACGGCGCCCTGTGGACCTATCGCCTGCCGGCCTGTTCGCTGATGGTGTTCATGAAACGCACCGACGGCGCCATGAAGGTCTCCGGCGCCCAGGCGGCGCCCCTGCAGCGCGGCGGCGC
The DNA here is from genome assembly GCA_963838235.1 of uncultured Pseudomonadota bacterium. Lineage (GTDB taxonomy): Bacteria > Pseudomonadota > Alphaproteobacteria > Caulobacterales > Caulobacteraceae > JAFECT01. The sequence goes on along the minus strand of CAWIQJ010000006.1, from coordinate 654,399 downwards.
GGCGGTGGGCGTGGACGCGTGCCTCGCCGCATCGGCGGGACGCTGAGAAAGAACCCCACGCGCGCGCCGAAACGTCGCGCTTGCTGGGTCCTCGACGGCTCAGAGCTGACCGCTCCTCCCCGTCAAGGATGACGAAAACATATAAAAGTCGGCGTCATCCTTGACGTTGCGCGGCGGCCAGCCGCGCGGCGTCGAGGATCCAGCAAGCGCCGACATCGAAGCCCTCAGCCAACGCCCTTAAGCGCGCTTCTTCGCCGCCCTGACGTTCGGTCTGGCCTTTTTCGCGGGCGCGCGTTTCGCCGAGACCTTCTTCGCCTTCACCGGCGGATCGAACAGGCCGCGCGAAGGGCAGAGGTCGGCGATGGGACAGGTCGCGCACTTGGGCCGCTGCGCCGTGCAGATGTAGCGGCCGTGCAGGATCAGCCAATGGTGCGCGCGGGTGAGGAAGCGCTCCGGAATGATCTGCATCAGCTGGCGCTCGACCTTGTCCGGCGTCGTCGCGTCGACGAGCTGCAGGCGGTGCGAGACGCGAAAGACGTGGGTGTCCACCGCGATCGCCGGTTCGACGCCCAGTTCGTTCAGCACCACGCTTGCGGTCTTGCGGCCGACGCCGGGCAGGGCCTGCATCGCCTCGCGTTCCAGCGGGACTTGGCCGGCGTGCGTCTCCAGGATGATCTTCGACAGCCCGATGACGTTCTTGGCCTTGTTGCGAAACAGGCCGATGGAGTTGATGAAGGGGATCAGCCTGGCTTCGCCCAGCTTGACCATCTTCTGCGGCGTGTCGGCGACGGCGTAGAGTTTTTCCGTCGCCTTATTGACGGACACGTCGGTCGCCTGGGCCGACAGCACCACCGAGACCAGCAGGGTGTACGGGTCGCGAAACTCCAGCTCCGGCAAGGGCTTGGGGTTGAGGGTCGCGAAGCGGCTGAAGATGGCGCCGACTCTTTCGGGTCGGGCGGAAAGACAACCTTGACCATGGAGCGCGACCATGGCGCAGGTCGAAGCCTTCGCCAAGCGGGCGTGAGGCATTAGATTGGACGCCATGACCCAGACGGCGAGCCCGCCGCGACTGTATCTCGATGCCGCGCTGAAGCCGACGCGGTCGATGAGCCCGCGCGGCGCGGTGCTGCTGATGGCGCCGGTGCTCGCGGTCAATGTGGTCTTCGCCGTCGTGCTGACCCTGATGGGCGGCGCCTATGTTCCACCGTTCCTGGGACTGGACGTGCTCGGCCTGGGACTGGCGCTGTGGCTCAACTTCCGCGCGGCGCGGCGGATCGAACGCATCCGCGTCAGCGCCGACGCGATCGAGGTGACGCGCGAAACGCCGAAGGAAACGCGCAAGGTGTGGACCTCGGCGCCGCTGTTCACCCGCATCGAACTGACCCACCCCGGCCGCCACGCCAGCCGCCTGCGTCTGTGGTGCAAGGGCAAGGGCGTGACCCTGGCCGCGGCCCTGGCGCCGGCCGAGCGGACGGCGTTCGCCGAGGCGCTGAAATCGGCAGTCAGCGCGGCGAAGGCGGAGCGGTGGTAAGCCCTTCTTCTCTCCGCTCATCCCGGCGAATGCCGGGATGAGCGGAGCGTGAGGGGTGAGGCCCCGCCTCGACGAAGCGCGCGGATCATCCTAACGAAGGATATGCACACGCTACGGCAGGGAAGCTTTGCACGCGCGCTGATCGCGGCTTTCGCCGTCTGTACCCTGATTGCCGCCTGCACCTCCAAACCCCACGGCTCCGGCGGCATCGGCGGGCGGCAGGCCAACGATACGCGGCCGAACATTCTGGTCATCGAGGTCGACCACCTGGGGCTGCAGCTCGGCGCCTACGGCGATGCGGCGGCGGATACGCCCAATATCGATCGGCTGGCGCGCGAGGGCGTGCGGTTCGATGCGATGTACGGCGCGTCGGGTGGGGAAAACGCGGAGACGGCAGCCTTGCTCACCGGCATGCAGCCCTCGACCATCGGCATGGTGCAGGAATGGACCGGCGCCGGCGCCTGGTCGGTGGTCCCGCCGCCGGAGATCAAGGGCTATCCCGAGCTGGCGCGTGCGGCGGGCTATGTCACCTTTCACGTCGGCGCGCGCGCCGATCCGTTCGGCGCGCCGGGCTCGCTGTGGACCGTCGACGACCCGCGGGCGAACGCGACCTGGCCCGACGCGATGATCGCGCAACCGTTCCTGGGGGTGATCGATCTCTCGACCCTCACCTCCGCCCAGCGCGGCGAGAAGCCGAAGGGATGGTTCGCCAAACGTGACGACGGCGACGCGAAATACGCGAAGGCCGTGCCGGTCCCCGCCTATCTCCCCGACACGCCGGCCGTGCGCGCGGCGCTGAAGGCCGAGTACGCGCGGGTGCATCGCGTGGATGCCCAGGTCGGCGACATTCTCGAGCGTCTGCGTGCGGCGCACGCGCTCGATCACACCATCGTGGTGTTCCTGGCCAAGAGCGGGCCGGTGCGGCCGCGCGCGGAGCGCACCGTCTACGACGCCGGCGTGCACACGCCCCTGATCGTGCGCTGGCCGGATGGACATGGACGCGGCACGGTGCGCCATGACCTGATCAGCGGCATCGACGTGGGGCCGGCGATCCTGCACATGGCGGGCGTGGCGCCGCGGGTCTGGATGCAGGGTCAGGACCGCCTGAGCGGACCAGGCGCGGCCAACACCTATGTGTTCACCGTGCAGAACCGCGTCGACGATGTCTACGAACGCGTGTTCGCGGTGCGCGACGGGCGCTATCTCTATGTGCTGAACCTTGCGCCCTATACGCCGCTGCTGACGCTCGCGCGCGGAGGCGCCTTGGCCGACGCGGTCGCTGCCGCGCGCAAGACGGGGAAACTGACCCGGACCCAGGCCGCTGCCTATGGCGACGAGCGCAGCGAGGCGGAACTCTACGACCTGAAGGCCGATCCGGACGAACTGAACAACCTGGCCGACGACGATGCCCACGCGGGCGACGTGGCGCGGCTGGCGCAGGTGCTGAACGCTTTCGCCGGCGAGGCGCCGGACTATTCCACCTGGACCGCGCGCGACCTCGGCGACCTGTTCAAGCCCGGCGGGGTGACGCCGGTGACCGCCCAGCCACAAGCGACGCTGCGCGGCTTCAGCGTGGCCTTGAGCTCGCTCACCCCTGGCGCCTCGATCCTGTGGCGACGCGAGGCGAACCAGCCGTGGTCGCTCTACACCGGGCCGATACCCCTGCACGGCCCGACGCGGATCGGGGCGACGGCGGTGCGCTACGGCTTCCTGGAAAGCCCGGTGGCGGATTTCAACCTGACGCCCTAAACTTAACCAGGGGACCCTCATGGACCGTAGACAGCTTCTGATTCTAGCCGGGGCGGCCGGCGTTTCCACGGCCGCGCCCGCGGCCCTCGCCGACACGGGCGAACCGCCGGTGAGCGTGAAGGCGCAGGCGCTCTATCGCCGCGCCCTGGTGCTCGACGCCAACCTCAGCCCGCCCTTCGACGACGGCGCGCTGCCCATGCCCAAAGCCGCGCTCGACATCGTGCGCCAGTCGGGCGTGACGATCTGCAAGACCACCCTCGGCGGATTCGACAGCGGATTCGAGAATACGCTCAGCGAGATCGCCTTCTGTCAGCAGGTCATTGAGCTCTATCCCGACCTGTTCCTGCAGGTGCGCAAGGCCGAGCATTTCGCGCGCGCCAAGCATGAGGGCCGCGTCGGGATCATCTTCTCGTTCGAGGGCGTCGGCATGCTGGAAGGCAAGCTCGATCGCATCGAGCTGTTCCGCGACCTGGGCGTGCGGGTCATGCAGCTCAGCTACAACAAGACCTCGCCCTTCGGCGCCGGCGTCATGGCGCCGGTCGAACAGTCGGGCCTCACCGACCTGGGACGCCAGGCCGTCGACAAGATGAACACCCTGGGCGTCGCCGTGGACCTGAGTCATGCGAGCCGGCGCATGACCACCGAGGTGATTGCCCTGTCGAAGAAGCCGGTGCTGATCACCCACGGCGGCTGCGCGGCGATCTATGACCATCCGCGCAACAAGACCGACGAGCAGTTGAAGGCGGTGGCCGACAAGGGCGGGACGGTGGGAATCTACGACCTGCCCTACCTCGCCGCGAGTCCGCACCAGCCGACCGTCGACGACTATATGGCGCACATGACCCACGCGCTGAAGATCTGCGGCGAGGACCACGTGGGCATCGGCAGCGACCAGTCCATGGCGCCGTTCGACGATTCGCCTAAGGGCCTGGCCGACTTCCAGAAGGATGTGGAGGCCCGCAAGAAGGCGGGCGTCTCGGCGCCGGGCGAAGACCGACCGACCTATGTCGTGGGCATGAACACGCCGCGCCGCTGCGAGGTGATCTGCGACGCGCTGTTGAAGCGGGGGTACTCCGAGCGGGTGACGGAGAAGGTGTTGGGCCTGAATTTTGCGCGGGTGCTGACGGAGATCTGGAGCTGAAAAGAAGAGAAGAAAAAGGTCCACGAAAAACACGAAAAGCATGAACGCGCTTCTGACTTCGCCGGCGTGCCGGACCTTTGGACACAGCGCCTACGGCGCGGGCAAACCTCTTTATCGCGGCGAAGCCGCAGCCCTCTTCTTGTTCGTGCTTTTCGTGGGCAATCTTCCTTAGCTTCCCAGCATCTGCATCCCCAGCCATTCGGCGATGAGGGCGGGTTTGGCTTCGCCTTCGATCTCGACCGTCACCTCGTGGCGGATCAGCCAGCGGCCGGCGCCTTTCTCCGTAGCGTCCAACAGCTTGAAATGGCCGCGCACGCGTTTGCCCGCGCGCACGGGCTGCAGGAAGCGGACCTTGTCGAAGCCGTAGTTCACGCCCATCACCACCCCGTCCAGGATCGGCGCGGCTTCGTAGGACATCTTCGAGAGCAAGGAGAGCGTCAGAAATCCGTGCGCGATCGTGCCGCCGAAGGGCGTCTTCGCCGCGGCCTCGGGATCGATGTGGATGAACTGCCAGTCCTCGGTGGCGTCGGCGAAGGCGTCGATGCGGGCCTGGTCGATCTCGATCCAGCCGGAAACGCCCACGACCTCGCCCGCGCGCGCCGCAAGTTCCGGGCCCGTCGTCCGCGCGCCGCCGCCGCCCAGTTTTTCCGTCGAACGCTCCATCCGATCCCCCTCAACCGCCCTGCGCGATGCTCCAGCCTAACAGGGCCGCGCCCTTCGCCACCTCGCCCAGGCGCGCGGCGCTGCGGTCCGCCGCATTGCCCGCGAGCGACCGCGCATAGACGCCCTGGGCGATTCCCGCCAGGCGGAACAGCGACAGGGCCAGAAAGAAGGTGAAGTCGGGAATGTCGTCGCGACCGACCGCGCGGGCGTAGGTCTCGAGGAATTCCTGTTCGGTCATCATCTGCTCGCCCGCGAAATCACAGCCGAGCAGGCCCGGCATGGGACCGCCGGGCGGCAGGCGGAACGGCAGGGCGGCGTAGGCGAGGTCCGACAACGGGTGGCCCAGGGTCGCGAGCTCCCAGTCGAGGATGGCGGTGACGCGTTCCTCGCCGGATGCGTAAATCATGTTGCCGAGGCGGAAGTCGCCGTGCGCGATGGTGATCTCTTCCGTCGTCGGCGCGTGGGCGGGCAGCCAGGCGGTCAGCGCATCCATCGCCGGAATCTCTTCGGTCTTGGCGGCCTGGTACTGGCGCGTCCAGCGGTCGATCTGACGGCCGACGTAGTTTTCGGGCTTGCCGAAATCGGAGAGGCCGACGGCGCGGTAGTCGACACGGTGCAGCGCGGCGAGGGTTTCGGCGAGCGCGCGATAGATCGGCTTGCGCGTCGGCTTCGGTTCATCCTTCAGCGCAGTGTCGGTGAACACGCGACCGTCGACGAAGTCCATCACATAGAAGGCGGTGTCTGCGATGGTCTCGTCCTCGCAGAGCAGCCGCACGTTCGGCACCGGCGCGTCCGTCGTGCGCAACGCGTCCATCACGCGGTATTCGCGCTCCACCTGGTGCGCCGAGGGAAGCAGTTTTCCGGGCGGCTTCTTGCGCAGGACGAAGCGGCGGTCCGGCGTGACGATCAGATAGGTCGGGTTCGACTGGCCGCCCTGGAACTGGCGGAGCTCGGCAGGCTCGGCGAAGCCGTCCAGGTGGTCGGTCAGGAAGGCGAACAGCCGCGGTTCATCCAGCGCGTGCTGGGGCAAGGGCGGGATGAGGACGGGGGCCTGGCTCATGCGCCAGCGTTGCCATGCAAGTGCGGGTTCGCGACCTGCAGAACCTCCACCGTGAGCGGCAGCGAACGGGGGAGGGGGTCCGCCGAAGGCGGTGGAGGGGGCGGCCTCAGGCGCGACGTCGCTTGAGCGTCGGGTTCGCCGCCGTCGGATGAATTGGACGATGTGCGGTGGCTTCCCCCTCCACCACGCGCTCCGCGCGCGGTCCCCCTCCCCCGATTTCTGCCGAAATCGGTGGAGGTTCTCAAATCTCGCCCGCCAATATGCGCGCGAACAGGCCCGGGTCGACGTTGCCGCCGGTGAGGATCACGCCGACGGTCTTGCCCTTCACGTCCGCCTTGCCGGCGAGCAGGGCCGCCAGCGAGACGGCGCCGCCGGGTTCGATCACCAGTTTCAGCCAGCGGAACGCGTAGCGGATCGCCTCGGCCACCTCGCTGTCGGTGACGCCGAGCGCGCCCTTTAGGAGGCGGCCGTTGATCGGGAAGGTGACCTCGCCCGGCATGGGCGCCATCAGAGCGTCGCAGAAGCTGGGTTGCGCCTCGCCGTGTTTGGTGCGCGTTCCCGCGGCGAGCGACAGGGCGTGGTCGTTGTACTCGGCCGGTTCGACCACGATGACCTCGGTTGCGGGCGACAGCGCTTCCATCGCAAGGCCCACGCCGGCGATCAGGCCGCCGCCGCTGGCGCCGCAGTAGACCGCGTCGAGTTTGGCGCCGAGCGCCGCAGCCTGGTGTGCGAGTTCGAGGCCCGAGGTTCCCTGACCCGCGACGACGAAACGGTCGTCGAACGGCGGCACCAGCACCGAGCCGCGTTCGCGCGCGATCTCCGCGCCGATGGCTTCGCGGCTTTCGGTCCAGCGGTCGTAGCTGCGCACCTCGCCGCCGAAGGCGCGCACCCCGGCGACCTTCACCTCCGGCGCGTCGGACGGCATGACGATCAGCGCGCGCGTGCCCAACAGTTTCGCGGCGGCCGCGACGCCTTGCGCATGATTGCCGGAGGAATAGGCCACGACGCCGCGCGCCTTCTCCTCGTCGCTCAGCCGGCTGATGCGGTTGTAGGCGCCGCGGAACTTGAAGCTGCCGGAGACCTGAAAGGTCTCGCACTTGAGCAGGACGCGCGCGCCCAGGGTCTCGTTCAACGCCGGGCTTTCGAGCAACGGCGTCAGCACCGCCTTGCCGGCGAGCCGCTTCGCCGCGTCCTCGACGTCGGCGAAGGTCGGAAGCATCACGGGTGCGTTCATGTGGCGAACACCTGGCTGTCCTCGGCAAAGGCCTTGATCTCGATCGCATTGCCCGAGGGGTCGAGAAAGAAGCAGGTCGCCTGCTCCCCCGGACGGCCGCGGAAGCGGACCTGGGGCTCGATGAGGAAGATCACGCCGGCGTCGCGCAGGCGGTCGGTGACCGTCGACCAGTTGTCCATGTCGAGAATGACGCCGAAATGGCGCACGGGCACCTGCTCGTCGTCCACCTCATTGGTCGCGAAGGGGACTTCGATCGGGTCCGTCTTGTGGGCCACGATCTGGTGGCCGAAGAAGTCGAAATCGACCCAGGCCTCGGCCGACCGGCCCTCGGCGCAGCCCAAGAGGCCGCCGTAGAAATCGCGCGCCTCGTCGAGGTCGCGCACCGGAAAGGCGAGGTGAAAGCGCGGGCGTTGGTCCATGCCGAGGCTCATAGCGCCGCCCCGAAACCGCGTCTATGCCGGGTGTTGGGCCCGGACCGAGCCCCGTTTACCCTGTCCTGTCGCCAAAAGGTCGCGCCCGGCGGCTGGCTTTCCGGGCCGGCTTCGCGTATGAGCCGCCGGTCTTTCCCCGTACGCACAAACCGTTGACGCGGCTCCCCCCGCGACCTTTCCGCATGAATCTCAGAAACATCGCCATCATCGCCCACGTCGACCACGGCAAGACCACGCTGGTGGACCAGCTGCTCGCCCAGTCCGGGGTGTTCCGCGCCAACGAAGCGCACGCCGAACGCGCCATGGACTCCAACGACCAGGAGCGCGAGCGCGGCATCACCATCCTGGCCAAGTGCACCTCGGTGCTGTGGCACGGGGCGGCGGGCGACACGCGAATCAACATCATCGACACCCCCGGCCACGCAGACTTCGGCGGCGAGGTCGAGCGGATCCTGGGCATGGTCGACGGCTGCCTGTTGCTGGTCGACGCCGAGGAAGGGGTCATGCCCCAGACCAAGTTCGTGCTCGGCAAGGCGCTGAAGCTCGGCCTGCGCCCCATCGTGGTGCTGAACAAGGTGGACCGTCCGCACGCCGATCCCGACCGGGTGTTGATCGAAGCCTTCGACCTGTTCGCCGCCATCGGCGCCACCGACGAGCAGCTGGACTTCCCGCACCTGTACGCCTCGGGCAAGCAGGGCTGGGCCGTCATCGACATGAAGGACGAGCACAAGGACCTGGCGCCGCTGTTCGACAAGATCGTCGAGCACGTGCCGGCGCCCGTCTCCCAGGGCCGGGTGGACGAGCCGCCGCAACTGTTGGCGGTGCTGATCGAAAGCGATCCGTTCCTGGGCCGTATCCTCACCGGGCGCCTGGAAGCGGGCAAGCTGGTTCCCGGCACGGCGGTGAAGGCGCTCGACCGCAACGGCAAGGAAGTCGAACGCGGCCGCATCACCAAGATCCTCGCCTTCCGCGGCCTGAAGCGTCAGCCCATCGACGAGGCCCAGGCCGGCGACATCATCGCCATCGCCGGGCTTTCCAAGGCCACCGTCGCCGACACCATCGGCGCGCCCGACTCCACCGAAGCCCTGCCGGCGCAACCGATCGATCCGCCGACCATCTCCATGACCGTGTCGGTGAACAACTCGCCGCTAGCCGGCCGCGAAGGCGACAAGGTGCAGTCGCGCGTCATCCGCGACCGCCTGTTGAAAGAGGCCGAGTCCAACGTCGCCATCCGCGTGTCGGAGACCTCCGACAAGGACGCGCTGGAAGTCGCGGGCCGCGGCGAGCTGCAGCTCGGCGTGCTGGTCGAGACCATGCGCCGCGAAGGCTTCGAGGTTTCGATCTCACGGCCGCGCGTGGTCTATCAGGAGGGCGAAAACGGCGAACGGCTCGAGCCCATCGAGGAAGTGGTCATCGACGTCGACGACGAATACGCCGGCGTTGTGATCGAGAAACTGTCGATGCGGCGGGCCGAGCTGAAGGACATGCGTCCGTCGGGCTCGGGCAAGACGCGCATCACCATGGAATCGCCGTCGCGTTCGCTGATCGGCTACCAGGGCGAGTTTCTCACCGACACCCGCGGCTCGGGCGTGCTGAACCGCGTGTTCTCCCACTACGAACCGTACAAGGGCGCCATCGAAGGCCGCCGCAACGGCGTCTTGGTCTCCAACTCGGACGGCGAGACCGCGTCCTTCGCCCTGTGGAACCTCGAAGACCGGGGCTTCATGTTCGTGGGCGCCGGCGAGAAGTGCTACCAGGGCATGATCATCGGCGAGAACTCGCGGCCCGACGACCTCGACGTCAATCCGATGAAGGCCAAGCAGCTCACCAACGTGCGCGCCTCGGGCAAGGACGAAGCCATCCGCCTGACCCCGCCGCGCCGCCCCACGCTCGAACAGGCGATCGCCTATATCGACGAGGACGAACTGGTCGAGGTGACGCCCAAGAACATCCGCCTGCGCAAACAGGTGCTGAACCCCTCGTTCCGCAAGAAGCGGATCAGGGAAGACGCGTAGAGCGGAAAGCACGGCTGTTGACGCAACGGTAGCGCCGGGTGTTTCGTTAGATCTGGGGCAGCCCCTCAGGAGGACGCCATGCGCCTCGGTATCATCGCTTCATTGACCGCCACGCTTGTCATAGCCGCCGCGCCCGCACTGGCGAAAGACAACGCCGTGATCGAACTGATGGGCCACAAGTGGGGCAAGGACCGCCCGACCGAAGCCCTGCGCGGCCGCTTCCCGCCGGGCTCGCCCGAGGCCGCCCTCACCGACGCCCTGAAGGGCTCCGACTTCCACTTCGCCAAGCCCAAGGCCGACGGCGAACACATGGCCCGCAACTATTGGGGCGGGGGCTTGGCCTGTACGGACATCTACACGGTCACCTGGCGTGTCGATGCTTCCGGCCGCATCGCCGACGTGACCGGCGACGTGGAAGGGTCGTGCTGAGCGGGAAGGCTTGACCGGAGCGCTGCGCGGGAACATTTTTCTTTCCGAGGCACGCCATGACCCAGCCCCTGATCCTGCCCCCGGATATCAAAGCCTATGTGGACGCGCGCATTGCCGCGGGCGATTTCACAACCGTGGACGAGGCCCTTCGAGCGGCCTTCGACTTGTTGAAGCGCCGCGAAGAAGGCCGGGCGCGGATGGACGCGGTGATCGATGAAGGGTTCGAAAGCCTGAAGAACGGCCGCACCTATTCGGTCGAAGAGGCGTTCGACCTGATCGATGGTTGGATCGCCGAAGGCAAACAGCCGCCATCGCGCGACAGGTGACGAGCGCGACGCTTTCTGACGCCGCGCTGGAAGACCTTTGGGTCGCAAAGGCGCGGATCGCCGAAGATAGCCCCAAAGCGGCGGCGTCATTTCAAGGCGATGTGGTGAACGCCGCAAAACGTCTTGCGACGTTTCCCAACTCAGGCGTTGTTCGAGAGGATTGGACCTCACGGGCGGTGCGGTTTCTGACCTTGCCGCGCTTCCACTACGTCCTGGTCTACAATCCAGCGTCGTCGCCGCCGGAGATTGTCCGCATCCTGCACGGAGCGCGCGACGTGGCTCGGATCCTTGGGGACTGATGGGAAAACCACACAAACCCACGCCGAAGGGTGCACACGCAAACGACGCCGCTATGATCACCCCATGAACCCCATCTACGCCAACCTCCCCACCACCATCTTCGAAGTCATGAGCGGGCTCGCGCGCGAGACCGGGGCGATCAATCTCGGCCAGGGATTTCCCGACGAGCCGGGGCCCGAGACGTTGCGGCGCAAGGCGGCGGAGGCGGTGGTGGACGGGTGGAACCAGTATCCGCCCATGCGCGGCCTGCCGGAACTGCGCGAGGCGGTGGCGGCCCATTACAAGCGCTTCCAGGGGCTCGACCTGGACTGGCAGACGGAAATCACCGTCACCTCGGGCGCTACCGAGGCCCTGGCGGCGTCCATCTTCGCCCTGGTCTCGCCCGGCGACGAGGTGGTGCTGTTCCAGCCGCTCTACGACGCCTATGCGCCGCTGATCCGCCGCGCGGGCGGGACCATCCGGCTGGTGCGGCTGGAGCCGCCGGACTGGCGTATCTCGCGCGCGGCGCTCGAGGCCGCGTTCACGCCGAAGACCCGGCTGGTCATCTTCAACAACCCGCTGAACCCGGCGGCTGTCGTCTACCCGACGGAGGACCTCGCCCTGCTGGCGGAATTCTGTGTCGCCCACGACGCGATCGCGATCTGCGACGAGGTCTGGGAGCAGGTCGTCTTCGACAACCAGATTCACGTGTCCTTGTTATCACTACCCAAGATGCGGGAGCGGACCGTGAAGATCGGTTCGGCCGGGAAGATGTTCGCCCTGACCGGCTGGAAGGTCGGTTTCGTGTGCGCCTGCCCGGCGCTTTCGGCGGTGATCGCCAAGGCGCACCAGTTCCTGACTTTCACCACCGCGCCCAACCTGCAGGCGGCCGTCGCCTGGGGGCTGGCCAACTCGGATGCCTGGTTCGAGACCATGCCCCAGGACCTGCAGCGGTCGCGCAATCGCCTGGCGGAAGGCCTTAGGGCGGAAGGGTTTGCGCCGCTCGCCAGCGGGGGAACCTATTTTCTGAATGTCGATCTGAGGGCCTCAGGCATAGAGCTGGATGACCAGGCGTTTTGTCTGAGGGCCGTCAAGGAATGCGGGGTCGCGTCCATACCGGTGTCGAGCTTTTACGAGGCCGATCCAGTGACCAATGTTATGCGTCTGTGTTTCGCAAAGCGGGACGACGTTCTGGACCAGGCGGTAGACCGGCTGGCGAGGGCGCGACGTCTTACCGCTGGTTAAGTATACGGTCTCTGACACGATTTCGCCCAAACCCTAGCGCCAAGCTGTCTTTCGCGTGTCACGCGAGCGAGCTTTTCTCCCCCGGCACGAGGTTTGCCGAGCTTCCGGCGAGCCGTCTCGAAACGGAACGGCGAGAATGGATGGAACGGGGATAGGCATGGCGACCGACATCGACCTTCACCTGGGGAAGCGCTTGAGGCGGCGACGTCGCCTGCTCGGCCTGACCCAGCAGCAGCTGGCCAATTCGGTCGGCATTCGCTTTCAACAGATTCAGAAATATGAGTGCGGCGCGAACCGCATCTCGGCGGCCCGCCTGTGGCAGCTGGCCGAGGCGCTGGAGACCCCCGTCAGCTACTTCTATGACGGCCTGGCCGAGGCCGTGGCCCGCGAGGGCGCCGGCGACGAGCGCTCGGGCGAGATGTTCTCCCGCAAGGAGACCCTCGACCTGATCCAGGCGTACTACCGCCTGAGTGAGCGACCCCGCCGCCGCCTGCTCGACCTGGCCAAGTCGCTGGACACCGAAAACAAAGACACGGCAGCCTGAGGGGCCTAGTTCCCGTTCCTCCAGAGTACGCCTGACAACGCCGCTGGACCGACCGATGGGTAACCCCTATCGGTCGGTTCATGCGTTCTGAGGCCGCCCACCTTACGGAGCTCGAGGCCTTTGCCGTGGACCTGGCGCGGGCCGCGGGCGAGACGATCCTGCCGCTGTTCCGGGCCGACATCGAAAACGAGAACAAGGCGGCGGTCGGCGAACGCTACGACCCCGTCACCGCCGCCGACCGGGCGTCCGAGACCGTCATCCGCCGCCTGATCGGCGAGCACTATCCGGACCACGGCGTCCTGGGCGAAGAGTTCGGGGCCGACCGGACCGAGGCCGAGTTCGTCTGGGTGATCGACCCGATCGACGGCACCCGCGCCTTCATGGCCGGCCTGCCGGTATGGACCACCCTCATTGCGCTCCGGCATCAAGGCCGGCCGATCATCGGCCTGATCGCCCAGCCCTATCTCGGCGAGGTGTTCGTGGGCGGGCCGGACGGGTCGCGCCTGCTGAAGGGTGATGCGGCGACGGTGTTGAAGACGCGCGCCTGTCCGAAGCTCACCGATGCGATCATCTCGACCACCGATCCGAATTTGTTCGACGGCGCCGAGGCAGGCGCCTTCGCCCAGGTGCGCGCCGCCGCGCGACTGACGCGACTGGGATGCGATGCCTACGCCTATGCGATGACAGCCCTCGGGCGCATCGACCTCGTCATCGAGTCCGGACTGAAGCCGTGGGACTACGAACCCTTGATCCCCGTGATCGAAGGCGCCGGCGGCAAGGTTTCCAACTGGCGCGGCGAAGCGGTCGACGGGTCGGACCAGATCGTCGCCGCCGGCGACGCGCGTTGCCTCGACGAAGCGTTGGTTTCGCTCAGGCGCTCTGCGAGGTGAGCATGTGCTCGGGTCGCGGCGCGACCTGATCGGCGAGGGCGTCGAACTCGGTCAGGATGATCTGACGCATGTCGTCGCGCTCCATCGGGATCTCGTGCTTGGCGCCGGCGACTTCGACGAAGCGGCCCTTGCCCATGCGCCGCACCGCCCACTTGGCGGAGGTCTTCAAGACCCGGTCGTCGGCCCCCGCCTGGACGATGGTCAGCGGGATCTTCACCCGCCGCAAAGCCTTGGGTTTCAAGGCCCGCTCGCCCGCGTCCACCGCGAACGCCAGCCAGCCCCAGGTGATGCCGCCCACCGCCAGGTGCGGGCAGGCGTAGAGCTGTTCGCGCCATCGCTCGTAGCGCTGTTCGTCGCTGGTCAGGGCGTCGCGCTCGAAGGTGTGTTCGAACGGATCGTCGTACTCGTCGAAGACGTAGTCGCCCGCCTTGCCGTGCCGCACGTTCCAGCGCGCGGCGAAGCGCACCGACCAGAGCGAACGGCGCCCGGTGCGCAGACGCAACATCGGGCTCGACAGCAGGCACGCCGAAAACCGCGTCTCGCCGCCCTCGAGGGTCAGAAGATTCAGCACGCCGCCCATGGAGTGGCCGAGCATGATCCACGGCGCGGGCGCGCGTTCGGTATATTCGTCGAGCAGGCGCGAATAGTCGTCGAGGAATTCCTCCACCGCGCGCGCATGGCCCTTCAGCCGGTCGGGCAGCAGACGCGCCGACAGGCCCTGGCCGCGCCAGTCGTGGGCGAGCACGGCGAAGTCGCGCTCCAGCAGGTCGCCGATCAGTTCGTAGTACTTCTCGATCGGTTCGGTGCGGCCGGGGGACAGGATCACCGTGCCGCGCGGCTTGCCGCTCTGGGGCGCCCACAGGGCCGCGCGCAGGCGCAGGCCGCCGGCCCCGCGATACCACTCGCCGGTCACGCCGGGAGGGGCGGCGGCGCCCGGCACACTCATCAGGGGCGCATTGGCGGCAAAGGCGGCGGCGCGGTTCAACGGGGCTTCCTGAACTTGAGGGTCATACGATCACTCTCGCCGATCAGATCGTACTTTGCATGGTTGAAATTCGGATTATCGGGCTGACCGCGCGGCGCGGACAGCCGCGTCGGCGGCAGGGTCCAGACGCCGAAGGGGTGATCCTTGGTGTCCTTGGGGTTGGCGTTGATCTCGCTGGAGGCTGAAAACACGAATCCGGCCTCGTCGGCGAGCTTTTTCACATAGGCCTCGGTGACATAACCGCTGGCGGCGGCCGGGTCCTGGATCTGGTCGGGGTTGGCGCGGTGCTGTTCGACCCCCAACAGGCCGCCCGGCTTCAGCGCGGCGAAGGCGTCGTGGAAGGCCTTGTCCACCAAGGCGTCACCCATCCACTCGTTCACCGTGTCCATGAACAGCACCAGGTCGGCCGCGCCCGCCGGCGCGACCGGCCCGCTGGTCGGGCCGAACTGGGTCATCTTCAGCGTGCCGTAGAGCTTTTGATCGCCGTTGAAGTGGTCCTTGAAGCGGCGGACGATGTCGGACTGAGCGGGATCGGACTGGGCGCCCAACTGGAAGTTGGCCTCGTAGAGCACGCCGTCGTTGCGTGCGAGGTAGGTCGCCAGGATCTCGGTCCAGTAGCCCCGGCCCGGCCACAGCTCGACCACCGTCGCGCCCGGTCCCAGGCCGAAGAAGAGCAGCGTCTGTTCCGGATGGCGCCAACGGTCCTGGGGCCGGTCCGCCGCGCGCCAGTCGCCGGCCACCGCCCACTGGAGGGTGCCTTCGGTTGGGCCGGTATCGTCGGCGGCGGAATTGGCGTTCGGCTTCGCACGGCCGCAGCCGGCCAGCACTGCACCGACTAACCCCAGGCTGGCGCCGCCCGCGACGAAACCGCGCCGCGTGGCGAAGGGCGCGATCGTGCGCATTGGACCCCTCGCAGAGCGCCCGCACCCCCGCGCGAGCCGCCGCTTCCGGCTGTAGCCCGCGTCGCCTGGGCCGTCAAAGCCGCTCGCATGCAGCCCTTGAAGGGCGTCGAGGCGGCGCCTAACTCAGTGGACGGAGGCGCTGGATGTCCGGGCCTTCGGATTTGCACGACGCCGCACGCGGGTCGCGCCGGTCCAAACCCACTGCGAACCTTGCTCTTAAGGAGGCATGCGCATGCGTACTGTTGATTTCACGCCGCTCTATCGTTCCGTTGTCGGTTTCGACCGCCTGGCCGCTTTGCTGGAAAGCGCCGCCCGCACCGAACCCGCGTCGAATTGGCCGCCCTACAATATCGAATCCACGGGCGAAGATTCCTACCGCATCGAACTGGCCGTCGCCGGCTTCAAGTCCGACGAGCTGAATATCGAGGTGAAGGAAAACCTGCTCACGGTCACCGGCCGCAAGACCGCCAACGACGACGGCGCGCGACACTATCTGCACCGCGGCCTGGCCGAGCGCGACTTCGAGCGCCGCTTCCAGCTGGCTGATTACGTCGTGGTGACCGACGCGAAGTTGGAAAACGGCCTGCTCGCCATCGCGTTGAAGCGCGAGCTGCCGGAAGCGATGAAACCTCGTCGCATCGACATCGCGACCGGCAAGAGCGAAAGCCTCATCGAAGGCAAGGCGGCCTAAGCGGCCCGCCTTCGAGACCCTGTTCCTCCAGAAACTGGGCGGCGCCGCAAAGCGCCGCCCTTTTTTGTACCTCCCCCATTTTCTGCCGAAAACGGTGGGGGTTCTTTCTAAATCGCGTTCAGGCCCTTGGCGCCGATGCGCGTGGCGCCGGTGACGTCGACCTGTTTCAGGTTTGCGCCGAGGAAGTTGGCGCGGCTTAGGTCGGCGCCCGCCAGCACCGCGCGGTTCAGGTTCGCGCCGGAAAGGTCGGCGCCCTTCAGCGTCGCCATGGTCAGGTCTGCGGGCAACAGGCGCTCCGCGTCAAGCATCAGCGGGCCGAGTTGCGCCTCGCGCAGGTCCGAGCCTGAGAGCTTCGCGCGCGCCAGACGCGCACCGCGCAGGTCGGCGCGGCGGAGGTTGCAACTGCGCAGGTCGGCGTCTTCGAGATGGGCGCCCTGGAGTTGCGCGCCCTCCATATCGAGGCCGTAGAACACCGCGCCCTTGGCCGAGAGCGCGGTGAGGTTCAACCCCTTCACCGACTTCATCGACCGCAGGTCGGCCTTGTCGAAGGACGAGGGCTTGCCTTCGCGGCCGCCGGTCTCGCACCACAGGGAATGCTCGCGCAGCATGTCGTCGTAGGGCAGCGAATTCCACCGGCTGACCCACCGGCTTGTCAGTCAGGGCGCCGGTCATGTCCGCGCCGTCGGCGCGCCACATGGTGGTCTTGGCGCCCACCAGCACAGCGTCAGTCAGGTCGGCGCCAGACAGGTCCGCGCTCGACAGATCGGCGCCGGCGAGATCCGCGCCCGACAGGTTCGCCTGTTTCAGGTTGGCGCGGACCAGCTTGCAGTCCTTCATGATCGCGTCGGAGAAGTCCGCGCGCAGCGCGATCACGCCCGACAGCTTGGAGCGTTCCAGGTTGGCGCCCGCAAGGCTCGCGCCCTGGGCCTCGCTCGAACGCATGCGCGTCTCGATCACCCGAATGCCGAGCGACGCGTCGGCGGCGGCGATGACGCCTTCGCGCAAATCGGCTTCGAACAGATCGGCGCCCGAAAGGTCCGCGCCGCGCAGGCAGCAGCCGCGCAGGTCGGCGCGCCGCAGGCTCGCATGCGACATCTTGGCGTTCTGCAGGTCGGCGCCGAACAGGTTGGCGTGGTCGAGCCGTGTCTCGGTCAGGTCGCAGTCGGCCAGGATGGCGCCGGTCAGGTCCGCGTCGCAGAGGTTCCGCCCGCGCAGCGACAGACCCGTCAGGTCGGCCCAGGCGAAGGTGGCCCGCGCCCCGCCCGGCTTGGCGCTCCATAGCCGATCGTGGCGGACGCAGATGCCGTCCACCTCCTGCTGGGTCATGCGTCGATGGCGCGCGGCCGGCTCAGAGCTCATCGATCGGTCCCGACGGTCCGCCTCTCCGGATGGACCGGTCCCCATTGTCCTTCAGACAAGGTTAACGAACCGCTTGCGCAGGCGCTCCCGGCGGTTGCGGAACAAGGGCTCGCGAGGCAGCATTGCGGCATGGAGCGCATGATCCTCGCCATCGACCAGGGCACCACCTCGACCCGGGCAATCGTCTTCGACCTCGACTGGCGGCCGCGCGCGGTGAAACAGATTCCGCTGCAGCAGCATTTCCCGCGGCCCGGCTGGGTCGAGCACGACGCCGAGGAGATCTGGACGGCGACGCTTACGACCTGTCGCGAGGCCCTGGCGGAAGCCGGCGGCGAGATCGCGGGCATTGGCCTGACCAACCAGCGCGAGACCACCGTCCTGTGGGACCGTATGACCGGGGCTGCGCTGCACCATGCCATCGTCTGGCAGGACCGCCGCACCGCCGGCGTCTGCGCG
This sequence comes from uncultured Pseudomonadota bacterium, assembly GCA_963838235.1. Classification (GTDB taxonomy): domain Bacteria; phylum Pseudomonadota; class Alphaproteobacteria; order Caulobacterales; family Caulobacteraceae; genus JAFECT01. Next base: position 636,469 of record CAWIQJ010000006.1, on the reverse strand, counting down.
GCGCTACGCGAGCGCGGATTGGAGCCGAAGGTGCAACAGGCGACGGGCCTGGTGCTCGACCCGTACTTTTCCGCAACCAAGATCGCCTGGCTGCTCGATCATGTGGGGGGCGCACGCGAGCGCGCGGCGCGCGGTGAGTTGTGCGCGGGGACGATCGACTGCTGGCTGATGTTCAAGCTGACCGGCGGGCGCATGCACGCCACCGACGTCACCAACGCCTCGCGCACCTCGCTGTTCGGGCTGGAAAGCCTCGATTGGGACGACGACCTGCTCGACCTGTTCAACGTGCCGCGTTCGGTATTGCCGCAGGTGAGGCCGAGCGCGGCGGACTTCGGCGAAACCGACGCGTTACTGTTCGGGCGTGCGCTGCCGATCGCGGGCGTCGCCGGCGATCAGCAGGCGGCCCTGGCCGGGCACGGCGCGATCAAGCCCGGTGAGACCAAGATCACCTACGGCACCGGCGCCTTCCTGATGAGCAATGTCGGGCCGGAGCCGATGCACTCGCGCAACCGCCTGTTGGGGACGGTCGGGTTCCAGACGGCGGCGGGCACCGCCTATGCGTTGGAGGGTTCGATCTTCTCCGCGGGCTCCGCCGTGCAGTGGCTCAGAGACGGACTTGGCATCATCAAGGCGTCGGCCGACAGTGAACCGCTTGCCGCAAGCCTCGCTGACAACGGCGGCGTCTATTTCGTGCCCGCGTTCACTGGGCTCGGCGCACCGTGGTGGAATGCGGATGCGCGTGGCGGGCTGGTTGGCCTGACGCGCGACGCGACGCCGGCGCATCTGGCGCGCGCGGTGCTGGAGTCCATCGCCTACCAAACGCACGACCTGCTGGAAGCGCTCGACGCGGACGGTGCGCCGCGGTCGCCGGTGCTGAAGGTCGACGGCGGCGTCACCGAGAACGCCTGGGCCATGCAGTTCCTGGCCGACGTCTGCGACGCGCCGGTGGAACGGCCCGCCTTTCAGGAGATGACCGCGCTGGGCGCCGCGCGGCTGGCGGCGCTGGGCCTCGGCCTGATCGACCGGCTCGACCTGCCCCAGGACCGTCCGCCCATGCGGTGGACGCCGCGTATGGGGGCGACGGAACGGTCGCGCTTGCTGGCCGGCTGGCGGGCGGCGGTGGACGGGGTGCTGACCGTCGCGAAAGGCGCTGAAAAGCCGAGCTGATTCGCGCCTTTACTGTTCACAACGTCGCGACCGACACGGTTCCGGCCACGGATCGCGCTTGCCTTGGCCAATTTTCAGGCGTTGGGTTGGGTCAATCGGACAGGCTGCGCGCAAACGGCCGTGTTTTCGAAGGCGGTTTCTCGCGCCTGTCGCCCTAAGTAGCGACGGAGAGAAACGGATGGCGGGTAAAGCAAAATGCGCGCGGACCATATTGCTGGTTGGACCCACGGGCTCGGGCAAGACGACCCTGCTCGAGTCCCTGCTCCACGTCACCCAGACCATAGATCGACAAGGCTCCGTCGAAGCCAAGACCAGCGTCGGCGACGCCAGCCCCGAGGCGCGCGCGCACGGCCAGTCGGTGGAGATCAACGTCGCCAACTTCAGTTTCATGGATGACCGCTATGCGGTGATCGATTGTCCCGGCTCCAACGAGTTCTCCGCCGACGCGGCCTATGCGATGCCGGCGGCCGACCTGGCCCTGGTGGTGGCCGATCCGGAGGCGGACAAGGCGATCCTGCTGCAGCCGATCCTGAAACAGCTCGAGCGCCTGGGCGTGCCGCACGCCCTGTTCATCAACAAGATCGACCATGCGCACGGCCGCGTGCGCGACCTGCTCTCGGCCTTGCAGCCGATGAGCTCCGTGCCGCTGGTGGCGCGTCAGATTCCGATCTGGAACGACGAGCGGGTCAACGGCTTCGTCGACCTCGCGCTCGAACGCGCCTTCATCTATCGCGCGGGCCAGGAGTCCGAACAGGTTCCGCTGCCGGCCGAGGTCGCCGAGCGCGAGGCCGAGGCGCGTTTCCACATGCTGGAACAGCTGGCCGACTTCGACGACAATCTGATGGAGCAGCTGCTGTCGGACGTCATTCCCGAGCGCGACATCGTGTTCAACGACCTGGTGCGCGAGACGCGCGAGGGCCTGATCGCGCCGGTGTTCTTCGGCTCGGCGATGAACGGCTTCGGCGTGCGCCGCCTGTTGAAGGCGCTGCGTCACGACACCCCCGACTGTGAGGCGGCGGCCGCGCGCATCGGCGCCGACGGCGACTGCGCCTATGTGTTCAAGACCGCCCACGCCGGCCAGGCCGGCAAGCTCGCCTATGCGCGGGTGCTGAGCGGCAAGGTTTCCGACGGCCAGGACTTTACGCTCTCGGACGGCGAGAAGGGCCGCGCTTCGGGCCTGTTCTCGCTGATGGGCGCAACCACGAAAAAGATCACCTCGGCCGAACGCGGCGATGTGGTCGCCATCGGCAAGATCGAAGCCGCCAAGGCGGGCGATGTGCTGTCGGGCGACGGCAAGGCGCGCACCAGCAAGGCGCTGCCGGAGAAACCCTCCCCGCTCTACGCGGCAGCGATCCACACCAACGACCGCAAGGACGACGTGCGCCTGTCCGGCGCCCTGCATCGCCTGATCGAGGAGGATCCATCGCTCGACCTGGTGCATGACCCCTATTCCAACGAGACGCTGTTGCGTGGCCAGGGCCAGACGCATCTCACAGTCGCGGTCGAGCGGCTGCAGCGGCGTTACGGCGTCGGCGTGTCGATGACGCGACCGTCCACGCCCTATCGCGAGACAATCAAGAAGAAGGTGATGAACCAGCGCGGCCGTCACAAGAAACAGACCGGCGGCCACGGCCAGTTCGGCGACGTGGTGGTGGATATTCTTCCGCGCGAACGCGGCGCGGGCTTCATCTTCTCCGATCGCATCACCGGCGGCGTGGTGCCGAAGCAGTGGATTCCGGCCGTGGGCGAAGGCATCGCCGACGCCATGAAGCGCGGTCCGCTCGGCTTCCCGGTGGTCGACGTGGAAGTGGTGCTGACCGACGGCTCGTACCATGCGGTGGATTCCTCCGAACTCGCCTTCCACATGGCCGGCCGCATCGCCATGAGCGACGGCCTGAAGGAGTGCGGCTCGGCGCTGCTGGAGCCGGTCGAGAAGATCGAGATCTTCGCCCCGTCTTCGGCGACCTCGAAGATCACCTCGTCGATCTCAGGCCGGCGCGGCCAGATCCTGGGCTACGACACCCGCGAGGACTGGCCCGGCTGGGACCGCATCGAGGTCTATCTGCCGCAGTCGGAACGTCACGACCTGATCGTGGAGTTGCGCTCGGTCACCCAGGGCCTGGGCGACTACCGCGCGGAATTCTCCCACATGCAGGAGATCGCCGGCCGGGTGGCGGACGACATCGTGCAGAAGGCGAAGGTCGCGGCGTAGAGATAGAACGCGGTGGCTGGCAGATTCTCCCCCGCGCGCAGCGCGTGGGGGAGGGGACCATGCGAGCGACGTCGAAGCATGGTGGAGAGGCCGGCGCCGACACTGACTGTTTAGCGTCGCAGCCGCGCCAACCACGCTAACCTCTGATCGTCGGCGCCGGCCCCTCCACCACGCTGCGCGTGGTCCCCCTCCCCTACGGCCTTCGGCCGGGGGAGGAACTCTCGCCGCCGCTTTGCTCCGACTAGGACTTGTTCCTGACCTTAGTTGTGCCGGTCGGTGGTTGGCACTTCTTGGTGGTGGGATTGTAGACCTCGGCGCCGGAACAGTTGGGCTGGGCCGTGCTGGCGGTGGTGGGGGCGAGACTGAACTTCTGGACGACCTTTTTGTTCGGCGCCGCGGGCAGCTCGGCATAGACGATGTTGGAGGTCTCCGCCGTCTGCGTCTCGCCGAAATCGCCCACCGGGTGCAGCGGCGTCGTGGCCTCATAGACGATCTTGCCGGCGCCGGAGGACAAGACGGTGCTCTGGCCTTTGTTGAAACCGACGATTTCCATCTGGAAGCCGGCGTTCCTCGCGAGCACGGTGTCGGGAGCGTGTTTGTTCTTATCCGTGGCCCGGAACAACGGATAGGAGGTGAGCACCAGGGGACCGGCGGTGGTTTCCTTGCCGGCCTTGTTGGTGACGGTGAATTTCACCGCGGTGACCTTGCCGCTCGTGTCGTTGTCGACCAGGTCGAAGCGGAGCTTAAAGCCCGCCGGGATGGTGTCGTTGGCCAGCTTTTCATAGGTCGCGAAAGCGTCGTCGCCTTCGTTGACCACGGGCTGGTTCTTGCAAGCGTCGCCATCGGCCGACTGTGGCCTGCAGGTCATCGCGTTCGCCGTGATGAACTGATTGACAAAATTCTTGGTCCCCCAGTTCTCGATCGACCAGCCGATCTCAAGGCCCTTGCGGACGACCGGCATGACCCGGAGCATGTACTGCTGCCAATAGCAGTCGGAATCCTTGGGCGAATGGACGTTGAGCTGAAAGCTCATGCCGGTCGGCGCGACGATATCTTCTTCCACGTGGATGGTGACGGAGAGCCCGCGGACGGACTCTTGGCTGGCGCACATTGTGTAGTTGTGGTTCGACGAAAAGTGGGCCGGCGGGGGGGCCATGGCGGCGCCGCTCGGGCCGCTGGACTGGCCGGGCCGATCCGGACCGCCGCCCGGCATGGCGGCGACAACGCCAATGCCCTGGATGAATTCACGACGTATGAACATGGGCGTTCCGTTCCTCTGTCCCAATCCTTCGGACGATCGAGCGACAGAGCGAACGGTACTTTGCCTGTCAGACAACCCCGAACTGACCCGAAGCGTAGCGGTTGAGGCGGTCGGATACAATCGAAGGCGGCCGGGGGAGGTATTGGCCCGGGGGGGCCGCCCCTGGGAATTCCCCAGAAAGCTGGATGCTATCGCCGCTGGGCGCGTGATCGTTTATGGTCGCGGCCGGTGAATTGGCGAGGGTTGAGCCCATGAGCGACTACGTCCCGACCGGCTATCTCAAGAAGGTCCTGAGCCCCGGCGAGAAGGTCATCTATGTGGTGCGCCAGCACGGCATCTTCCTGTTCTGGCGGATGTTCCTGTGGCTGGTTCTGGCGCTGGCCATCATTGCCGGGTCGGTGGGTCTCTTCGTTCTGCCGGCCGGGGTGCCGCCGGTGGGTCTGATCTTCCTGCTGCTGCCCCTGCTGGTGATGTGGTGGCAGTACCTGGAGTGGTCGAACCACGGCTACTACCTTACCAACCGGCGGGTCATTCAGATGACCGGCGTGTTCAACAAGGAAGTCATCGATTCCCTGTTGGAGAAGCTGAACGACATCAAGACCGACCAGACCCTGCTCGGGCGCATGTTCGACTACGGCGACGTGGAGATCCTCACCGCCAACGAAGTCGGCAACAATATCTTCCGCCACATCGCGCACCCGCTGCGCTTCAAGACGACCATGCTGGATGCGAAACAGGCGCTGGACAGCTCGGGCGTGAAGAACTGAACCTCACCCGAAAAGCGGCAGCGTTCGGAGGAGGGGGACCGCGCGCGAATCGCGTGGTGGAGGGGGCGACCTCAGGCGCAACGTGGAACGCGCGTTGACCGCGAGACGCCATCCGATGGATTTTGCGAGGCGCGGTAGCCGCCCCCTCCACCGTGCGCGCTGCGCACGGTCCCCCTCCCCCGTTTTCTGCCGAAAACGGTGGAGGTCTAAAACGCGTTCTGTCCTGTGATCGCGCGGCCCAGAATCAACGCGTGGACGTCGTGTGCGCCTTCGTAGGTGTTGACGGTTTCCAGGTTCATCGCGTGGCGCATGACGTGGTGTTCGCCGGTGATGCCGGCGCCGCCATGCATGTCGCGGGCTTCGCGGGCGATGGCCAGCGCCTTGCCGCAGTTGTTGCGCTTCATCATCGAGATCGCCTGCGGGACAAACGCGCCTTCGTCGAGCAAGCGGCCCAGCGCATAGGCGCCTTCGAGACCGAGCGCGATGTCGGTCATCATGTCGGCGAGCTTCTTCTGCACCAGTTGGCGGCCCGACAGCGGACGGCCGAACAGCATGCGCTCCGAGGTATAGTCACGCGCACGGTGGAAACAGTCGCGCGCCGCGCCCATGGCGCCCCAGGAGATACCGTAACGCGCCTTGTTCAGGCACGAGAACGGCCCCGACAGGCCCTTGGCGCCGGGCAGCAGGTTCTCCTCTGGAACCAGAACGTCGTTCAAGCCGATGTCGCCGGTGACCGAGGCGCGCAGCGACAGCTTGCCTTCGATCTTGTTGGTGGAGAATCCGGCCATGCCGCGTTCGACGATGAAGCCGCGGATCTCGCCGTCGAGCTTGGCCCACACCACCGCGAGGTCGCAGATCGGCGAATTGGTGATCCAGAACTTCGATCCGTTCAGCTTGTAACCGCCCGCGACCTTCTCGGCCTTGGTCTTCATCGAACCCGGGTCGGAGCCGCCGTCCGACTCGGTCAGGCCGAAACAGCCGATCAGGTCCGCGCGCGCCATCCTGGGCAGGAAGCGCATTTTCTGCTCCTCCGTACCGAAGGCGTAGATCGGATACATCGACAGCGACGACTGCACGCTCATCGCCGAGCGGTAACCGCTGTCGACCGCTTCGATCTCCATGGCGGTGAGGCCGTAGGCGACGTGGCTCACCTCCGAGCCGCCGTACTGTTCCGGCAGCATGGAGCCCAGAAAGCCGAGCGCCCCCAGTTCGGTCATGATCTCGCGGTCGAACCGCTCCTCGGCGAAGGCGGAGACCACCCGCGGGAGGAGCTTGTCCTGGGCGTAGGCCCGGGCGGCGTCGCGGATCATCCGCTCCTCGTCGGTGAGGCGGGCCTCGAGGTCCAGGGGGTCTTCCCAACGGAAGGTCTTTGCGGGGGTGCGGCCGGCGTCGAGCGGCATGGGGGGACCTCTGGCGGGGCGCCGCATGTTCAGGGGGCGGCGGTGCGTGATAGGAGTGAGTTCTCAGCGGGGCGAGCGTCTACGGGATTTTAGCCGGGTCCGGTAGACCTTGTCGGGGAAAGCGCCCGGAGAGCGTGTCGATGCCGAATATCCTTTCACGCCTGTTCGTGGACCACCCCAAGGAGGTGGGCGAGAGCTACGGCGAGCATTTCGGGGCGGCGTCGAAATACGGCTGGCGGCTCTTCAAGGCCAGTATGATGGCCTATCTCCACGCCTTCGTGCCGGGGGTTTGCAAGACCGCCGCGTCGGACCGGGTGCGAGGCATGGCCGCCGAGTTGAACGGCCGCGCCCTGACCGCGCGCGAGGAGCGCATGCGCCGGGCCGGCGCGTTCGACCCGGGGCTCTGAGCCCGAGCCAGACCCGCCCATGACCCAGGCTTCTCCGACCGGACCGCTCCACGGGGTGACCGTGCTCGACCTGTCCCGGGTGCTGGCCGGGCCGTGGACCACGCAGTTGTTGGGCGACCTCGGGGCCGAGGTGATCAAGATCGAGCGGCCGGGGGCCGGCGACGACACCCGGGCCTGGGGCCCCCCCTTCGCCGAAGGCGCGGACGGCGAACCGGCCGACGCCGCCTATTACTTCTGCGCCAACCGCAACAAGCGTTCGGTCACCGTCGACATGGCCAGGCCGGAGGGCGCGGCGCTGCTGCGCAAGCTGGCAGCTAAGGCCGACGCGGTGGTTGAGAATTTCAAAACCGGGGGCCTGGCCAAGTACCGCCTCGACTATCCGAGCCTGGCCGCCCTCAATCCGAAGCTGGTCTATTGCTCGATCACCGGCTTCGGCCAAACCGGGCCCTACGCGGGCCGCGCCGGCTACGACTACATGATCCAGGCCATGGGCGGGCTGATGTCGGTCACCGGCCAGCCGGACGGGGCGCCCGGCGCCGAGCCGATGAAGGTGGGCGTGGCGGTGGCCGACCTGTTCACCGGCCTCTACGCCGCCAACGCCATCCTGGCGGCCCTGCTGCACGTCCGCGCGACGGGAGAGGGCCAGCATATCGACCTGGCCCTGTTCGACGTCCAGGCGGCCATGCTGGCCAACCAAGCGGCCAACTACTTCGCCTCGGGCCAGGCGCCCATGCGGATGGGCAACGCGCACCCGAACCTCGCGCCCTATCAGCCGTTCGCGGCCAAGGACGGCCTGCTGGTCATCGCCGTCGGCAACGAAGCCCAGTTCCGAGCCCTGGCCGGCGCCCTGGGAGACGCCGCACTGGCCGACGACCCGCGCTTTCTGACCAATGCGCTGAGGGTCGAGCATCGCGTGGCGCTGAAGGCCCGGATCGAGGCGCGGCTGGGGACCTCCGACAAGCACGCCTGGATGGACCGGCTGGAGACCGCCGGCGTGCCCTGCGGGCCGATCAACACCATCGACCAGGTCTTCGCCGAACCCCAGGCGGTCGCCCGAGGCCTGGTGGTCGAACAGACCCGCGCCGACCTCGACCGCCCGGTCCGCACCGTGGCCAACCCGATCCGGATGTCGAAGACGCCGACAACCTATCGGTCAGCGCCGCCGGCCATGGGGGCGGACACGGACGCGGTGCTCGGGGAGAGGCTGGGGCTGACGGAGGAGGAGATTGAGGGCCTCAAAGCGGCAGGCGCGATTTAGCGCGAAGTCTGTTCGGTCCCGAACCTCAGGGCCAGGAAGATCAGGAAGGCGCTCAGGCAGGGGAGAACCATGATCCGGGCGAGCAGATGGGCGTCGCCGGACACGGTGGTGAACCCCAGGACTCCGGCGCCCACCGCGAGCGCCAGGAAAAGCACAGCCCACTTCAACATCGCAGCCTCCAGCCAAAGGCTCTTTTGGTCCGTTGCCAGAACGTCGCGTCCGGACGTCCGTTCCCCTTCGCCCGGTTTGACCCGCCGAGGTCGGGCGGACTAAATCCGCCTCTCCTTCCTGCCGGGGATCCGATGACCGCCCAGACCACGGCCGCGCGCCGCCTCGTCGACGCCTTGCTGGCCCACGGGGTCGACCACGTCTTTTGCGTGCCGGGCGAGAGCTATCTGGCGCTGCTGGACGCCCTGGCCGACGTGCGCGACCGCATCAAGGTCATCGCCTGCCGACACGAGGCGGGCGCCGCCAACATGGCCGAGGCCTACGGCAAGCTGACCGGGCGGCCGGGCATCTGCATGGTGACGCGCGGGCCGGGCGCGACCCACGGCTCCATCGGGGTGCACACCGCGCAGCAGGACTCCACGCCGATGATCATGTTCGTGGGTCAGGTCGCGCGCGGCGACAAGGGCCGCGGCGCCTTCCAGGAAGTCGACTACGCCGCCGCGTTCGGACCGATCGCCAAATGGGCCGCCGAGATCGACGAGGCCGGTCGCGTGGTCGAGTTCGTGGGCCGCGCGTTCGCGACCGCCCTGCAAGGACGCCAGGGTCCAGTCGTGCTGGCCTTGCCGGAAGACATGCTGACCGAGACGGTCGTGGGACCGGCGCCGACGGCGCAACCGGTCGCGCGCGCAGGGCTCGATCCCGACACCCTGGCTGCGATCGGCGAACGCCTCGCGAAAGCCGAACGTCCGGTGATGATCCTCGGCGGCTCCGGCTGGACCACGAAATCGCTCGCGGCGCTGAGCGGATGGATCGGCGAGATCGGCCTGCCGACGCTGTTATCGTTCCGGCGCAAGGATCTGATCGACAACGATCATCCGAGCTTCGCCGGCGACCTGGGCCTGGGCCAAAACCCGAAGATGTCGCAGCGGGTGAAGGACGCCGACCTGATCATAGCGCTCGGCGCGCGCCTGGGTGAGAACCCGACACAGGGCTACACCCTGCTCGATCCGGTGAAGACCGCGCAGACGCTGATTCACATCCATCCCGGCCCCGAAGAGCTCGGCCGTGTATGGCCGACCGCCCTGTCCGCCGTCGCCGACGTCGCGCCCGCCGCCGTCGCGCTCGCAACACTGAAGCCGGGACGCTCCTGGGCCTACCACGCCAAGGCCGCCCACGACGACTACGAAACCTTCACCGCGCCCATCGCCGTCGACGCCGCGGTCAATCTCTCCGAGGTCGTCGCACATATGGCGGCCGTCCTCCCGCGCGATGCGATCCTGTGCAACGGCGCCGGTAACTTCGCCGCGTGGCTGCACCGATTCGACAAGCGGCACATGTTCCGCTCGCAACTGGCGCCGACGTCCGGCGCCATGGGCTACGGCTTTCCCGCGGCGATCGCAGCCAAAATCGTGGCGCCCGAGCGCGAGGTTGTGTGCTTCTGCGGCGACGGCGACTTCCTGATGACCGCGCAGGAAATGGCGACCGCCGTGCAGTACGGCGCCGCGGTGGTGACCATCGTGGTGGACAACGGCTCCTACGGCACCATCCGCATGCACCAGGAGCGCGACTATCCCGGCCGCATCATCGCCACCGACCTGCACAACCCCGACTTCGCCGCCTATGCCAAGGCCTTCGGCGCCTGGGCGACCACGGTCGAGCGCACCGAGGATTTCCCCGCCGCCTTCGACGCTGCGCGCAAGGCCGGCAAGGCCGCGCTGATCCACCTGAAGACCGACGTGGAACAGATCGCGCCGGGCCGAACGATCACCCAACTGCGTGCCGGCCGGACGTAGGACAAACCTGATGATAAGGATTCTGCTCGCTGCCGCCGCGACCTGCACACTCCTGACGTCGCGCGACAGCTCCGTGCAGCAGTTGAAGGGTGTGGAAATTGTCGCGGTCAAGCGCGCGTGCTGCGGTTCAGGGCTGATCGAATTCCTGCATACTGTGACTGTTCGCACGTCGGACGGCCGAAAACTGGATCTCTATGCTGTCAGCTTGGCGCCGAAGGAGGACTCTCTCCCGAACGTCGGCGACCATTGCGACGTGCGTTATGAAGTTCGCTGCACTGAGCTTTTCAACGACAATCGCCCCGTCATGCGGGACTTCAAGTGTGGCCCCGACAAAGGCTCCCGATGAGCGACCCCCGCTGGGAGTTCTGGATCGACCGCGGCGGCACCTTCACCGACATCGTGGCGCGGCGGCCGGATGGGGCGTTGGTCACCCACAAGTTGCTGTCGGAGGATCCGTCGCGGTACCGCGACGCGGCGGTGGCGGGGATCCGCGAGATTCTCGGCCTGGCGCCGGATGTGCAGCCGGGCGCGCAGGTTTCGGCGGTGAAGATGGGCACCACGGTCGCGACCAATGCCCTGCTCGAACGCAAGGGCGAGCGGACGGCGCTGGCGATCACGCGCGGGCATGCGGACGCGTTGCGCATCGGCTGGCAGGCGCGGCCGGACATCTTCGCGCGGCACATCGTGCTGCCGGACCTGCTCTATTCACGGGTGATCGAGATCGACGAACGGGTCGGCGCGGACGGCGAAGTGCTGACACCGCTCGACGAGCGCACGACGCGGGCGGACCTGCAGGCCGTATTCGACGCGGGGTTCCGCGCCATCGCCATTGTGCTGATGCACGGCTGGCGCTTCACCGAACACGAGCGGCGGGTGGGCGAGATCGCCCGCGAAATCGGCTTTGACCAGGTGTCGGTCAGCCACGAGGTCGGGGCGTTGATCAAGCTGGTGGCGCGCGGCGACACCACGGTGGCTGACGCCTATCTCTCGCCGGTGCTGCGGCGATATGTCGACCAGGTGGCGGACGACCTCGGCGCCGGCGCGCATCTGATGTTCATGCAGTCGAACGGCGGCCTGGTCGACGCGCGCGCCTTCCGCGGCAAGGACGCGATCCTGTCGGGGCCGGCGGGCGGCGTGATCGGCATGGTGGCGACGGCCAAACGCGCGGGGTTCGAGCGCATCATCGGCTTTGACATGGGCGGCACCTCCACCGACGTGTCGCACTATGCGGGCGAGCTGGAGCGCACCTATGAGACGGTGACCGCCGGCGTGCGCATCCGCGCGCCGATGATGGCGATCCACACGGTGGCGGCCGGCGGCGGTTCGATCTGCCGTTTCGACGGTGCGCGGTTCCGGGTGGGGCCGCAGTCGGCGGGCGCGGCGCCGGGGCCGGCGTCCTACCGCAAGGGCGGGCCGCTGACGGTCACCGACTGCAACGTCATGCTGGGCAAGCTGCAGCCGAAGTTCTTCCCGCATGTGTTCGGCGCGACGGGCGACCAGCCGCTCGACCCGGCCGTTGTCGAAGAAAAGTTCGCAGCCCTGGCCAAGGGCGTGGCCGCGTCGGGCGCCGGCGCGCGTTCACCGGAGGAGATCGCCGACGGTTTCCTGACCATCGCCGTGCAAAACATGGCCGAGGCGATCAAGCAGATCTCCATCCAGCGCGGCTACGACGTCACGAAATACGCCCTGGTCTGTTTCGGCGGCGCGGGCGGCCAGCACGCCTGTCTGGTGGCCGATGCTTTGGGCATGACCAAGGTGATGATCCACCCGATGGCGGGCGTGCTGTCGGCCTATGGCATGGGTCTGGCGGACCTGCGGGTGCTGCGCGAGGCGGGAGTCGAGACCGACCTGGTCGACGCAGCGGCCGGCGCGCTGACCGCTCGCGTCGATGCGCTGGTGGTCGAGGCCGAACGCGCGCTACGCGACCAGGACGCGCCGATCTCGAGCGTCGAGACGCACCGGCGCGCTCAGGTGAAGTACGGTGGGACCGATACGCCGATCGAGGTCGCGTTCGGAACGCCCGCACAGATGCGCCGCGCCTTCGAGGCCATGCACCTCGACCGCTTCGGCTTCATCGACCCGGCAAAGCCCTTGGTCGTGGAAGCCCTGGTCGCCGAAGCCGTGGGCCACGCCATCGGCGCCGACGGATACTCCGAAGCCGACGCCGGCACACAGCGCGGCCGAACCGGTCGCGACCGTTGGCGCACGCATGGCGGGCGAAGCCCACGCCACGCCGATCTTCCTGCGCGAGCACCTGGGACCGGGCGCCAGCGTCGACGGCCCGGCGATCATCGCCGAAGCCACCGCCACCACCGTGGTCGAGCCGGGCTGGCGCGCGACCATGAACGCCCTCGGCGACCTGATCCTGGAGCGGGTCACAACTCTCTCCTCACGGCGCGCATTCGGTACGCACGCGGACCCGGTGATGCTCGAGGTGTTCAACAACCTGTTCATGGCCATCGCCGAACAGATGGGCGTATCGTTGCAGAACACTGCCTATTCGGTGAACATCAAGGAGCGGCTCGACTTCTCCTGCGCGGTGTTCGACCGCACCGGCGCCCTGATCGCCAACGCGCCGCATATTCCGGTGCACCTGGGATCGATGGGCGCGAGCGTGCAGACGGTGATGGACGAGCGCGGTGACACGGTGCGGCCCGGCGACGTCTATATGCTGAACGCGCCTTACAACGGCGGCACCCACCTGCCGGATGTCACGGTCATTGCGCCGGCCTTCCTGGAAGGCGACGACAAGCCCGCCTTCTGGGTCGCGGCACGCGGCCACCAGGCCGACATCGGCGGCATCACCCCGGGCTCCATGCCGTCGGAGAGCCATACGGTCGAGGAGGAAGGCATCCTCATCGACAACTTCCTGCTGGTGGAACAGGGCCGGCTGCGCGAGGCGGAGACGCGCGCCTTGCTGGGTTCGGGCAAGTGGCCCGCGCGCAACCCGGACCAGAACCTCGCCGACCTGAAGGCCCAGATCGCCGCCTGCGCCAAGGGGATCGCCGAGCTGAAGCGCATGGTCGCCCAGTTCGGCCGCGAGACCGTCGACGCCTATATGGGCCACGTCCAGGACAATGCCGAGGAACAGGTCCGCCGCGTCATCGACGTGCTGAAGGACGGGTCGTTCGCCTATGAGCTCGACAACGGCGCCGTGATCCGGGTGACGATTTCGGTCGATCGCGCGGCGCGGTCCGCAACCGTCGATTTCACCGGGACGAGCGACCAGCTGCCCACCAACTTCAACGCGCCTCTGGCGGTGACGCGGGCGGCGACGCTCTACGTCTTCCGCACCCTGGTCGACGATGCGATTCCGTTGAACGACGGGTGTCTGAAGCCGATCGAGCTGATCGTGCCGGAAGGTTCGATGCTGAACCCGCGTTATCCCGCTGCTGTGGTCGCGGGCAATGTCGAGACCAGCCAGGTGGTGGTCGACACGCTCTACGGCGCCCTGGGCGTGCTGGCCGCCTCCTACGGCACCATGAGCAACTTCACCTTCGGCGACGACCGGCTGCAGTATTACGAGACCATCTGCGGCGGCTCGGGCGCGGGCCCGGACTTCGACGGCACCAGCGCGGTGCAGTGCCACATGACCAACTCACGCCTGACCGACCCGGAAGTGCTGGAGTTGCGCTTCCCGGTGCTGCTGGAGGAATTCTCGATCCGGCGCGGTTCGGGCGGCAAAGGCCGTCACCACGGCGGCGACGGGACGGTGCGGCGCGTGAGGTTCCTTGCGCCCATGACCGCCGCGATCCTGTCCAACCGCCGCCGCGTCCCGCCCTTCGGCCTGGGCGGCGGCGCGCCGGGAGCGGTGGGCGTCAACCGCATCGAGCGCAAGGATGGAGCCATCGAGCCGCTCAGCGGCACGGCGACGGTCGAACTCGACGCGGGAGACGCCTTCGTCATCGAAACCCCCGGCGGCGGCGGCTTTGGCAAGTCATGAAGGTCGTGACCGGTCGAAAATGCGGTCAATGCACGGTCTGCTGCCGCGTGCCGCCGATCCGGACGAAGGGCCTGGTCAAGGCCGCCGGCGTCCTGTGCGAGCACTGCGTCGAAGGCGCCGGCTGCACGATCTACCGTAAGCGGCCGAAACTGTGCCGCGACTTCTATTGTGGCTGGCGGATGTTCCCGGACCTCGACGACAGCTGGCGTCCAGATCGCAGCGGCGTCCTCATCGTCGAGGAGACCGAGGACATACCGGCGCAGTACCGCACGACGAAGGGCGTCAAGTTCGTCGTCGACGGTCCCGACGGCTGCGTGCTCAACAAGAAATTCCTGCTCTATCTCGCGAGCCTGATCCTGCAGGCGGTTCCATGCTTGCTGGCCGTCCCCGGCCCGGCCGGACACTTGTTCGCCAAGGCGCTGGTCAACGACCGGCTGGCGCAGGCCGCACGCACGGGAGACGGCCATACCATGGTGGCGGTGTTGCAGGAGGTGCTGGGACTGCTGCGCGGCGGGACGTTTGAGCCTGAGCCACAGGGTGATTGAACAGCGTCCTTCTCCCAGAGGGAGAAGGCCAAGAAGGCGCTACGGGGTCCGGAACTTGAATTCCGACGCCAGTAGGCTTATGTCCGCGTCCTCGTTTCTATCGGGATGCGACGGATGATCCGGTCTGAGTTTGGATTTGCAGCGATCTGCGCGGCGGCTTCGGCCGAGCCGTGCGCAGATGTGCGCGCGCCCCTCTGACGCGTCTCTCGTAGCGAGGGGCGTAGGCCTCTCTCGGACCGTTTGGACCCTGGAAGGCCTTCGCCTCCAGGGTTTTTTCTTGCGCGGCTTCGAGCCGCATCGAAGGGAGTCCGCCATGGTTCGCACGCTGAACCTCGCCGCCGCAGAGACCGCGGGCGCAGTTGCGCCGCGCGATGCGGCCGCATGGTCGTTCGAACGCTGACGTCCCCGCGCTTTCCGCCCGGGGACCCGCAAGGGACGCCCGGGACGCCTCTATCGCGCCCGCTGGTCCCGCCAGCGGGCTTTCTTTTTGCCTTTCGGCCGGCGGCGACGCGGGCCGTCCACCGATCGGTGCGCGCGCGCCGATGATCAGTCGTCGAGGCCGGGCCTGGCCCGCCCGGTTTCGGCGGCGCCAACAGGAGTGAAACCAATGTCGAAGATACACGTGAATGTCGGCACCATCGGGCACGTCGACCACGGCAAGACCACCCTCACCTCGGCGATCACCCAGGTGCAGGCGGCGCGCCTGGGCGGACAAGGCCTGTCGTTCGATCAGATCGACAACGCGCCTGAGGAAAAGTCGCGCGGCATTACGATCAACACCACGCACGTGGAATACGAGTCCGCAAAGCGGCACTACGCCCACATCGACTGTCCCGGTCACGCCGACTATGTGAAGAACATGATCACCGGCGCGTCGCAGATGGACGGCGCGATCCTGCTCGTCGACGCCTCCCAAGGCCCGGCGAAACAGACCATCGAGCACGTCTTGCTCGCCCGGCAGGTCAATGTGCGGCACATGGTCGTGTTCGTGAACAAGATGGACATGCTCGACCCGTCCGAACGGGACGACATGAAGGCGCTGATCCAGCTGGAGATCGGCGAGCTCCTGGCCAACCAGGGCTATGCCGACGCCACCTTCGTCTTCGGCAGCGCGCTGAAAGCGATCGAAGCCGTGCAACGCGGTGAGCCGGACCACGCCGATGCGCGGTGCATCGTCGAGCTGATGGACGCGCTCGATGCGTCGATTCCGGATCCCGTCCGGGATTACGCGAGCCCGTTCATGATGCCGATCGAAGGCGTGCACACCATCCCGGGCCGCGGCACGGTCGTCTCCGGCCGGGTCGAGCGCGGGGTGCTGAAGCTCGGCGACAGCGTCGAGATCGTCGGTCTCAACAACGACGGCGCCGAGGTGGTGGTCACCGGCACGCAGGCTTTTCGGAAGAACATTCGGGAGGCCCGGGCCGGCATGAACGTCGGGCTGCTACTGCGCGGGCTGAAGCGCGACGACGTGTGTCGTGGTCAGGTGCTGAGCGCGCCCGGCGCCATCAAGGCGCACACGACGGGCCGGGCGAAGATCTTCGTCCTGACCGCTGAGGAAGGCGGGCGCCATACGCCGTTCTCCAGCGGCTATCAGCCCCAGCTGTTCTTCGGGGTGACCGACGTGCCCGGCGTACTGAACGTCGAGGACGGCGCGCAAATCCATCCCGGCGACCAGGCGGACATCGGCTTCGAACTGGCCAAGCCGGTCGGTATCGAGACAGGCGTCCGCTTCGCCATCCGCGAAGGCGGCAAGACCGTCGGCGCCGGCGTGGTGACCGAAGTGGCGGGTTGAAAAGCGCGCTGCGAGCTAACCGCCCCCGGTTCGGAGCTCCCGGGCCGGGGGCGGACTTCATGGAAAGAAGCCAGTGCAGGCGCGACTAGCACTCGAAGCCACAGGATTTACCACAGCCCGTGCCACGCTCGTGTCCTCTCTCAAGCCGACTTCTTCCCGTGTTGCTCGGGAAGGCCGGCCAGATGACAACTGCCAAATCTGCGAGGCGTTCGGCGCGAGCAGAAATGGTCCCTTCATCCCACTCCGAACTGTCATAGATTTGCAGGTTCAGCGCTAACAGGCTCTCTCGCAACCACACGCGTTTTTCGGCGAATGCGTAGTGGGACGCGGCACTGTTACCGGCTCCGGTTACCCCCCTACCTCACGTAGCTGCCGGCGTTGATATCGATGGTCGAGCCCGTCGCGTGGTCGGCCAAACCGCTGGCCAGAAACAGCACCGTCGGTGCGATATCTTTCGGCTCCGTCATGCGGTTCAGCGCCACGTCCTTCATGGCGAAGTCTTCGCCGTACTGGTCGATGAAGTCCTGGGCCATTTCGGTGCGGGTGAAACCCGGCGCCACGACGAAGGCGGTGATGCCGTCCTTGCCGTAGCCGCGCGCGATGGAGCGGGTCAGCGCCACCATGCCGCCCTTGGACGCGGCATAGGCGAGGTAGTCGGGGGTGTCGCCGCGGAAGGCGGCGCGCGAGGCGATGTTGACGATGCGGCCGCCGCCGATGGTCTGGAAGTGGGCCACGGCTTCGCGCGAGAGCAAGGCGGTTGCGGTCAGGTTCACCGCCATTGTGGTCTCCCAATTCGCCAGCCAGCGGGTGACCGGCTCGTCCGGCGGCGAGCCGATGGCGACGCCGGCGTTGTTCACCAGCACGTCGACGCGGCCGAAGCCGTGACGCACCTGCCGCCACAGCCGCTCGCACTCTTCGGACCGCGAAAGGTCGGCCTGGAACACCGCGGCGTTGTCGCCGATCGCTCGGGCCAGGGCTTCGGCCTTCGCAACTTCACGCCCGCAGTGGATGCCGACCCGCGCGCCGGCCTCGCCGAAGGCCTGGGCGATGGCGGCGCCGATGCCGCGGCTGGCCCCGGTGACCAGCACCACCTTGCCGGTGAAATCGAGCTTCATGGCGAGGTCCTTTCCGGTCGCGCGGCCCGAGCCGTAGCGCAGACGGCAAATCCGCGCGACAACAGATCACTGCATGGGAGGCTCGATTGCTCGAATACCTGGTCCTGGCGGGCATCGCCCTGGTGGTGGGCGGCTTTCTGCTGAGGCTCAATCCGCTGCTGGTGGTGGTCACCGGCGCGCTGGCCACCGGCGTCCTGGGCGCCATTGCGCACGGGGCGTCGCTGGAGCCCAAGGCCCTGGGCGCGGCCCTGGTCGCCACGGTGAAGACCCTCGGCCACGCCTACAACACCAACCGCAACATCACCCTGGTCTGGATGATCCTGCCGTTGATCGGCCTGCTCGAACGCGAGGGCCTGCAGGCGCGCGCGCGCCACCTGATCGGCCGCATCGGGGCGGCGACCGTGGGCGGCATACTGATGATCTATTTCGTGATCCGTCAGCTGACCGCAGCCTGCGGTCTGACCTCCATGATGGGTCATGCCCAGACGGTGCGCCCGCTGCTGGCGCCCATGGCGGAGGCGGCGCTGGAGAAAGAAGCAGGACCGGCGCCCGACAAGGTGCGCGAGCGGGTGCGCGCCTGGTGCGCGGCGGCGGACAATATCGCCGTGTTCTACGGCGAGGACGTGTTCATCGCCATCGGCGCGGTGCTGCTGATCGTCGGAACCATGAAAGGCTTCGGCGTAAACGCGCCGCCGCTGGCGATTTCCCTGTGGGCTATCCCCACCGCAATATGCGCCTTCCTGATCCACGGCGCACGGCTGCTGCTGTTCGACCGCAAGCTGAAGCGCGAGATGGAGGCGGGACGGTGAGCCTGCCCCCAAGCCTGCTCCCGAAGACGCTCGACCTGCATGTGGCCTACTATGTCTGCGGCGCCCTGTTCGCCCTGTGGGCGGTGCTCAGCCTGTTCGATAAGGCCAATCGCAAGCGTGTGTTCAACTTCCTGTTCTGGAGCCTGGTGGCGATCAGTTTCATCGCCGGCGACGCGCTCGGCGATCTCGGCAATGGGGTCCTCGTCATCGCCCTTGCCCTGATCGCGGGCTTCGTCGGGCTGGGACTGGGCAAGCCCAAGACCACCACGCCGCAGGAGCGCCAGGCGCGGTCGGAGCGACACGGCGACTGGCTGTTCGCCGCGGCGCTCATCGTGCCGGCGGTCACCTTTGTGCTGTCGCTGGTCCTGACCCTGCCGAAGTTCACCGGCGGCGCCGCGCCCATGCTGTTCGGCCAGCCGTTGCTGGGCGCCGACCTGCCGACCGTGGTCGCGCTGGCGGTCGGGATCGTCATCGCACTCGGGGTCGCCATGCTGTGGCTGAGGCCCTTGCCCTTGACGCCGTTCCAGGAGGGCCGACGCCTGGTCGACAGCATCGGATGGGCCGCCATCCTGCCCCAGGCCCTGGCGTCGCTGGGCGCGGTGTTCCTCGCGGGCGGGGTGGGCAAGGCGGTGAGCGACCTCACCTCGAGCTGGATTCCGCAGGACAATGCGTTCGCGGTCGTCGCGATCTACACGTGCGGGATGGCGCTGTTCACGGTCGTCATGGGCAATGCCTTCGCGGCGTTTCCGATCATGACGGCAGCGATCGGCATGCCGTTGATCGTGGGGCGGCTGCACGGCGATCCGGTGATCATGGCTTCGATCGGCATGCTGGCGGGCTATTCGGGAACGCTGATGACGCCGATGGCGGCAAACTTCAATGTGGTGCCCGCGGTCCTGCTGGAGCTGCCCGACCGCAACGCCATCCTGAACGGGGTGATCCGCGCCCAGATTCCCACCGGCGCGATCATGCTGGTGGTCAATACCGTGCTGCTGTACGTCCTCGTCTTCCGGTTCTGAGCCCATGCTGACCCAAGAGATCGCCGAACGGTTCGTCGCCATCGCACTCGGCCACCTCACGCGGGAATATCCCAATAAGCTCGACCATGTGATGGCGAGCGCGGCCGATGTGCGCGGTCCCAAAGCGCTCCACCCGATCTTCTACGGCAGTTTCGACTGGCATTCCTGCGTGCACGGCTACTGGCTGCTGGCGCAAGTACTGTGGCTGTTTCCGAACCACGCTCATGCCGACGCCACCCGCGCCCTGTTCGATCAGCAGCTCACGCCGGAAAAGGGCGAGGTTGAACGCGCCTATTTCGACCGTCCCGAGAGCCGGGGGTTCGAGCGACCTTACGGCTGGGCTTGGCTGCTGGCGCTTCAGGCCGCGTTGTTGCGAAATTGTACGGCGAGAGAAATGGCGGCTGGATCCCACGCACCGACCTGGGCCAAGTCGTTAGGTCCTCTGACGCGCGCGGTCATCGATCGGTTCAAGGCGTTCCTGCCCAAGGCCGACTATCCGGTCCGGGGCGGCGCTCACGGCAACACGGCCTTCGCCCTGGTTATGGCCGCCGACTATGTCGAAGCCACCGGCGACGCAGCGTTACGCGCCCTGGTCGCCGAAACCGCGCGGCGTTGGTACGGCGGCGACCGTGACTGCCAGGCCTGGGAGCCGTCCGGCGATGATTTCCTGTCTTCGGCCCTGATCGAAGCCGAGTGCATGCGCTGCGCCCTCTCCGAGGATGAGTTCCGCGCCTGGTTCGCCGGCTTCTTGCCGCGTGTGGCCGAGCGCGAACCGCAAACCCTGTTCACCCCCGCGCGCGTCAGCGACCGCAGCGACGGCAAGATCGCCCATCTCGACGGCCTGAATCTTTCGCGCGCCTGGTGCTGGAACGCCATCGCCTTGGCCATTGAGGAGCCTGTGCGGACGCTCGCGCGCGACGCCGCGCGCACGCACCTCGACGCCAGCCTGCCGCATGTGGCGGGCGACTATATGGGCGAGCACTGGCTGGCGACTTTTGCGCTGCTTGCGCTTACGTCTTCGAGGCTGTGATTGAACTCAAGGCGCTTACGATCGGCGCGCGCGCCGTCTCGCGCCCGTGCGCCATGTCGACGAACAGCAAGGCCGTCGCCGCGAGGTGGGCGGCGATCGCGACGATCGTCCACACCACATAGGGCGGCATCAACCGTTCGATCTTGCTAGGACTCAGCGACATTGACGGTCCCTTCCGCCTGGGCGCCGTCGAAACGCCGGACAAGCTTGTCGAACGCCCGCTCCCAGCCCCACTGGTGGCTGGCTACAGAAACGGCGTTCGCCAGTTCCTTGTGACTGAAGGTGAGCTCGGTGGCGCCATTGCTGGCGTCGCGCAGATCGAACTCGATCCGCGAGGTGCGACCCGCCTCCTCCGGTTCGCCTTCGATGGTCCAGCGCCAGCTCAGCACCACGCGCCGGGGCGGATCCATCTCGAGGAATTCGCCGCTGGCCTCGTGCTCGCCGCCGTCGTCGGTCGCGAAGCGCACGCGAAAGGCGCCGCCGAGGCGAGGGTCGACCTCAGCCAGGGTGACCGGCTTATCGTCCGGGCCGAACCAGGAGGCCACGCCGTCGGCCGTGGTCAGGGCGTCGAAGACGATGGCGGGCCGGGCGGCGATGCGGCGGGTCAGGACGAAGCCGTTCATTCTTCATCCTCCGCTTCGGCTTCCTGGCGCTCGGCATAGGCGGCCAGGCGGTCGAGCGCCGGCGACCAGAACCGCTCGTAGCGGTCGAGCCACTCCACCGCGGCCAGCAGGGGTGTCGGCGACAGGCGGACATCGACCGTGCGGCCGTGCTTGGCCCGGGTGATCAGGCCGGCCTCGGACAGCACGTCGAGGTGCTTCATCACCGCCGGAAGCCTGATGGCGAAGGGTTTGGCGAGCGCGCTGATGGTCAGGCACTCCTCCGCCTCCAGCCGTTCCAGGATCGCCCGGCGGGTCGGATCGGTCAGGGCCGCGAAGGTGCGGTCGAGCGGGTCGGGTTGATAGTTCACCATTTGGAAAACTATTGCGGGCCGGCCGGGGATTGTCAACACCCCTGAGGCCTCGAGGCGCGTTGCTCGTCTGCGGGCGGGCGTCTAAACCGCCCGGGACTTGGACGGAGCGGGCTTAATGCGGGTGTTGGTGACGGGGGCGGCGGGCTTCATCGGGTCGCAGGTCAGCGAGCGCCTGCTGGGCCAGGGCGTGGCCGTGCTCGGGATCGATAATCTCAACGCCTATTACGAGGTGGCGCTGAAAGAGGCCCGGCTGGCGCGGCTGCAGTCGCAGCCCGGCTTTGAGTTCGCCAAGGCCGACATCTCGGACCGGGACGCGATCATGGCGCTTCTCGACCGCTGCAAGGACGTGACGCACATCGTCCACCTCGCCGCCCAGGCGGGGGTGCGCTACTCGCTGATCGACCCCTATGCCTATGTGACCTCGAACGTCATGGGCCATGTGGTGATGAGCGAGTTTGCGCGTCGCCTCGAGGGGCTTGAGCACTTCGTCTACGCCAGTTCGTCATCGGTCTACGGCGCCAACAAGGACCTGCCGTTCTCGGTCGACGACCGGGTGGACCAGCCCGATTCGCTCTACGCCGCGACCAAGCGCGCGGACGAGCTGCTGGCGCGCACCTATGCGCATCTGTGGAAGCTGCCGTGCACGGGGCTGCGTTTTTTCACCGTGTACGGTCCCTGGGGACGGCCGGACATGGCCGCCTTCATCTTCACCAAGGCGATTTTCGAGGGTCGCAAGATCACCGTCTTCAACAATGGCGAAATGTGGCGCGACTTCACCTTCGTCGACGACATCGTCTCGGGCGTGGTCGCAGTGATGCGCAAACCGCCGACGGACGTCGCCCTGCCCAACAAGGTCTACAACATCGGCAACCACCGTTCGGAGAAGCTGACGCGCTTCATCGAGGTGCTGGAAGGCGCCATCGGCCGCAAGGCGGAGATCGAGTTCGCCCCCATGCAGCCCGGCGACGTGGTCTCGACCTATGCGGACATCGACGCGACCACGCGCGACTTCGGTTTTGTACCGACGACGTCGATCGAAGAGGGCCTGCCGCGGTTCGTCGACTGGTATCGCGACTATTACGCGGTGACCGCGGTCGCTTGAGGCCTGAGCGCTCGCGTCGCAGCGACCGCCGCTGCGGCCTTTTCGCGGGTGATTTCGGGGGACTGGCCGGCCTTGTAGAGATCGGATCCCAGGCCGAAGCCGCGGGCGCCGGCCTTCCACCAGTCGGCCATCACCTCCGGTCCCGCGCCGCCCACCGCCAGCACCGTCGCATCCTTGGGCAGCACCGCCATCAGCGCTTTCAGGTGGTCCGGACCGTAGGTCGAGGCCGGAAACAGTTTCAGATTGCGCGCGCCGGCGTCGTAGGCCTCGAACGCCTCGCTCGCGGTGGCGAAGCCCGGCAGCGGGGTCAGGCCGCGCTCGACCGCGCGCCTGATCACGGCGGTGCGGGTGTTGGGCGCGACGATGATGCGCGCGCCCGCGTCGGCGGCGCGGTCGACGACCTCGGGGTTCAGCACGGTGCCCACACCGACGATCATGTCCTGGCCGAAGGCGTCGTTGATGCGCTTCAGGCTCTCCAGAGGGTCGGGCGAATTCATCGGGACTTCGATGATGCGCACGCCGGCGTCGTGGATCGCGCGCGCGATGCCCACCGCCTCGTCGGGCGTGACGCCGCGGATGATGGCCACGATGGGTGTCTCAGCCAGAACCTGGTCGAAGGTCATGCGCCGCCTCCTTGTTCGAGCGCGCGAAGGCCCGCCAGCGCGGCTTCGTCGCCGTCGTAGCGATCAGCGCGGCGCCCCTTGTGCGTCAGGGCCATGTCGTACCAGCCGCAGAGCCGGTCGTCGCCCAACAGAACGATGGTCTCGTCCGCCCCCACGCCCAGAAGACGCGGCAGGCTGGCGATCTCAGAGCCGATCAAGAGGCCCGAGAGATAGGAGGTCGCCGCGCGCGCGGGAAGTCCGCTGGCGACCACGCGGGTCCGCACGGTGAACAGGCGCGCGGACAGTTCTCCGCCGTCGGCTGCCGCCTCGACGCCTTTGAGGAAGGCCTGGGCGTCGTCGGGCGGCGCGTCGGACTTCAGGACGCCGTGGCGCGACAGCAGGTCGAACAGCTCGCCGGTCATGGCGGTGAGGAAGCGCACGACCTTGCCGTCCTCCACCAGCGCCCATTTCGCGTGGGTGCCCGGATGGCAGACGATGTGGCGGCCGCTGTTGCGCGACGGATCCTGCGCAAGCCAGCCGAACAGCTGGGTCTCTTCCCCGCGCATCACGTCGAATCCGCCGTCGAGCCCCGGCCCGCGCAGGCCGGGCACGATCAGCGAACGGTCGTCGGCGCGGAAGAGACCCTTCGACAGCGCCTTCAGGTCCGCCGGACAGTCGACGTAGGGCACGGCGGTCCAGCCGAGCGCCGAGCCGATCATGCCGCAGAGGATGGCGGGCAACTCTTGCGCGTTCAACGCGGGCCGCACCTCGTCCCTGAACCGTCGCTCCGCCTCGCCGGGCGCGAGCTTGGCGACACCGAGGGGAAATTCGCGCCGGGCCTCGACCGCGCCCGACGCGCCGATCACCCAGGCGCGCAGGTTGGTCGTGCCCCAATCGCAGGCGAGAAAGGCGGCCATCAGTGGCTTTCCCGCTCCACAGCATCGCCGCTGGCGCCCACCAAAAAGTCGAGGTCGCAGCCGCGGTCGGCCTGCATGACGGTGTCGATATAGAGCCGCGCCCAGCCGCGATCGTACTTCGACGGCGCGCGATTGATCTCCCAGGTACTGCGGCGGTCGGCCAGTTCGGCGTCGTCGACCAGAAGCTCGAGCTTGCGGCCCGGCCCGTCGAGCGCGATCTCGTCGCCGGACTGCACCAGCGCGAGCGGACCGCCGGCTTCGGACTCCGGCGCCACATGCAGGATCACCGTACCGTAGGCGGTGCCGCTCATCCGGGCGTCGGAGAGGCGCACCATGTCGCGCACGCCCTGCGCCAACAGCTTGCGCGGCAGGGCCATGTTGCCGACCTCGGGCATGCCCGGATAGCCCTTGGGCCCGCAGCCCTTCAGCACCATAACCGACGAAGCGTCGACCTCGAGCGCCGGATCGTCGACGCGGGCGTGGTAGTCCTCGATGGTTTCGAACACCACCGCGCGACCGCGGTGAGTGAGCAGTTCCGGGCTCGCCGCGCTCGGTTTCACGATGGCGCCCTGCGGGGCGAGATTGCCGCGCAGTACCCACACGCCTGACGACGGCTCGAACGGTTCGGCGCGCGTGCCGATGACCTTGCGGTTGTAACAGGGCGCGTCCTTGACGATCTCGCCCTGGGTCAGGCCCGACACCGTCGGCGCCTTCGCGCGCAAAAGGTCGCCCAGTTCGCGCATCACCGCGGGGACGCCGCCGGCATAGGCAAAGTCCTCCATCAGATACTCGCCCGACGGCATGAGGTTGACCAGCAGCGGAACCTCGCGCGCGATGTGGTCGAAGTCCTCCAGGTCGAGCGTCACGCCGAGACGACCGGCGATGGCGAGCAAGTGCACCACCGCATTGGTCGATCCGCCGATCGCGGCGTGGACCAGGATGGCGTTCTCGAACGCCTCGCGCGTCAGGATCTGCGACAGGCGCACATCGGCCTTCACCAGCTCGACAATGCGGCGGCCGGTCAGGTGCGCGAGGGTCTTGCGCCGCGAATCCACGCCCGGCAGCACACCGTTTCCGGTCAAGGCGACGCCGAGCGCCTCAGTCAGGCTCGACACGGTCGAGGCGGTGCCCATGGTCATGCAGACGCCGTGACTGCGCGACATGCCGCTCTCGGCCGCCATGAATTCGGCGAGCGACATGGTTCCCGCGCGCACCTCTTCGGAGAAACGCCAGACGTCAGTGCCCGAGCCGATGTCCTGGCCGCGGAACTTGCCGTTCAGCATCGGACCCGACGACACCACCATGGTCGGCAGGTCCACCGAGGCCGCACCCATCAGTTGCCCCGGCGTGGTCTTGTCGCAACCGCCCAGCAGCACCACGCCGTCGATCGGATTGCCGCGGATCGATTCCTCGACCTCCATGGCGAGCAGGTTGCGGAACAGCATGGCGGTGGGCCGCATCTGGGTTTCGCCCAGCGACATGGCGGGGAACTCCAGTGGAAGTCCCCCTGCTTCCCAGACTCCACGCTTCACGTGCTCGGCCATGGCGCGCAGGTTCAGATTGCAAGGCGTCAGCTCCGACCAGGTGTTGCAGATGCCGATCACCGGCCGGCCGTCGAACACGTCGTCGGGCAGGCCCTCGGCCTTCATCCAGCTGCGATGGATGAAACCGTCGCGGTCGAGCTTGCCGTAGCTGCGGGCGCTGCGAAGGGGTTTGCGGCTCACGGCGGTCTCCGGGCGGGTCGGCCCCAACGCCCCGTTCATAAACGCTAGGTCGGGGAAGTTCGATCCCCGATCCTCACCCCCCGAAGGCCGTCAGGGGAAAGCCGCGCACCCCCGGGTCGAGCGAGAACACGCTTCCGGCCAAAGGCTGGGCCGCAAGCGCCGCCTCCGACAGGCCGTCCCGCGCGCTGGTCACGTAGAGGGTGGCCAGGTCCGGCCCGCCGAAGGCGCAGCTGGTCGGTTGCTGCACGGGCATCTTCACGATGCGGTCGATCGATCCGTCCGGGCGATAGCGCACGATGCGCCAACCGCCCCACTGGCAGTTCCACAGGCAGCCCTCCACGTCGACGGCCGAGCCGTCGGGCGAGCATTTGTCCGCGGTGGTGTCAGCGAACAGGCGCCGAGCGCCGAGCGCGCCGGTTTCCGGATCGAGGTCATAGGCCCAGATCCGGTTCGTCTTCGACGTGGCGAGGTAGAGCACGTCACCGTCGGGGCTGGTCAACAGGGTGTTGGGGATGTCGAGATTGTCGAGCACCTGCGTACAGCTCCAGTCCGGATCGAGGCGATAGACCGCGCCGGTATCGGCGTTCTCACGATCGTTCATCGTGCCCATCCAGAAGCGACCCTGGGCGTCGGTGTGCCCGTCGTTGGCGCGGTTGGCCGGCTGGTCCGGTTCGGGATTGTACCGCGGCTCGAGCGCGCCGGCGGCGGTGTCGAAGACGGCAAATCCCAGGTCGGTCGCGACCAACAGGCCGCCGGTCTTGCGCGGCGCCAGCGCGCTGGGCCGGCGATCGAGGGTCCACAGACCCGTGTCGCCCGTCCCGGGATCGAGCCACTCGATCAGACGCCCGCGGATGTCGACCCAGTAGAGCCGGCCCGCGGCACAATCCCACACCGGGCCCTCACCAAGGATGTTGCGCCGGGATGCGGCGACGGCGATGTCGGTCACGCGAGGCTCTCCTGGGTTCGAAGGCCGCCGGGTCGCAAAGTCGCCTGGCGCGCGTCCTGTTCCCGATACGCCACACCCGGGTCCCTTGCGACACCCTGTCGGGCTTGTTCGGATTTCATTCACGATGGCGGAGTCTAAACTGGCGAGTCAGTTCCGGGAGGGGTCCCGTGGTTCAAGTCAGCTATTCCGACGTTTTCTCCATCACGCACGAGCGCGACCACGACGAGGAGATCGCCCCTGGCGACCTTGTCCGCACCGGTCCCAACCTGCACCCGCACCACCAGGTGATCGCGGTTCAGGGCGAAAAGGCCTGGATCCGCAACGTGCAGAACGGCCTCGACGCCGTCACCAACGTCAACCGTTGCCGTAAGATCCCCGACTCCGGCT
The DNA here is from genome assembly GCA_963838235.1 of uncultured Pseudomonadota bacterium. GTDB lineage: Bacteria > Pseudomonadota > Alphaproteobacteria > Caulobacterales > Caulobacteraceae > JAFECT01. The sequence goes on along the minus strand of CAWIQJ010000006.1, from coordinate 609,132 downwards.
AAGGCCTGCCTGGGGCGGCGAAAACCCCTAAAAGGCAACGGACCGGCGAACCAACCGGTCTCCCGCCCGTTTAGCGCTCGGGGCCGGCCGCGTGATCCCCTGCGCGTGGGAGAGTTCGTCATCATCACCACCTTCATGTTTGCGACGGGGATCGAGAACTCGATCCCTCGCATCAAGAAAGGCACGGCGCGCGTCGACCAGATGGAGGTCTGCGGGCACTACAAGCACTGGAAGACCGACTTCGACTGTGTCGAGGACCTGGGTATCCGGTTCCTGCGCTACGGGCCCCCGCTGCATACGACCTTCACCGCGCCCAGCCAGTACAACTGGGACTTCGCCGACGAGGTGTTCTCCGACCTGCAGCGGCGCGACATGGTGCCAATCGTGGATCTTTGCCATTTCGGCGTTCCGGACTGGATCGGCGATTTCCAGAACGCCGACTTCCCGGGCTATTTCGCCGAATACGCCAGGGCCTTCGCCGAGCGCTTTCCGTGGGTGCAGCTCTATACTCCGGTCAACGAGATGTTCATCTGCGCCACCTTCTCGGCCAAGTATGGCTGGTGGAACGAGGAGGGTGTCACCGACCGCACGTTCGTCACTGCGCTGAAGCACATCGTCAAGGCCAATGTAATGGCGATGACCTCCATACTCGAGGTGCGTCCGGATGCGATCTTCATCCAGAGCGAATCGTCGGAGTATTTTCACGCGGAGAATCCGGCGGCGATCCGGCCGGCGGAGATTCTCAACTCCATGCGCTTCCTGTCCCTCGACCTGAACTACGGCCACCGGGTCGATTTGGAGATGTACGAGTATCTGTTCGCTAACGGCATGACCTATGAGGAGTACCACTTCTTCCTCGGCAACAGCCTGAAGCACCACTGCATCCTGGGCAACGACTACTACTGGACCAACGAGCACCGCGTCTCCGCGGACGGCGCCGACCCGCGCGTCGGGCGAAATCTTCGGCTACAGCGAAATCACACGCCAGTACTACGACCGCTATCGCCTCCCGGTGATGCACACCGAGACCAACATCATCGAAGGCGCCAACGGCGACGAGGCGGTGAACTGGCTTTGGAAAGAATGGGCCAACGTCCTGAGCGTGCGCAATTCCGGCGTGCCGACGGTGGGGTTCACCTGGTACTCGCTGACCGACCAGGTCGACTGGGACACGGCGCTGCGTGAGCAGAATGGCCGGGTCAATCCGCTCGGTCTTTACGACCTCGACCGCAATATCCGCGCGGTCGGACGCTCGTACCGCCAGTTGATCCGTGACTGGGCGACGGTGCTCCCGACCCAGAGCGTGTGCCTGTCGGTGCCGGTGTCGCTGCCGTCGGAGCACGAGCAGACGATTCCCAAGCGTCACCGCGCGGAGGCGCGGGCGCTGCGCACCGCCGAGAAGATCCGCGAAACGTCGAGCCGATGACCGACCGGATACGACTCGAGAACAAGGCTTTCGAACTCGAGCTCGACCCGGCGACCGGCGGGGCGGTGACGGCCTTCCGCCGTAAGCGGGGCGGCGCGCGCGCCGAACCGATCTTTCGTCACGCGCCCAACCCCCTGACCGACGTCGGCGACGCGTCGTCGTTTCCGCTGGTCCCGTTCTGCAACCGCATCCGCGACGGTCGCTTCAGCTTTCGCGGTCGCGAGGTGCGGCTGACCCCCAATATGAAGGGCGACGCGAGCCCGTTGCACGGCCAGGGCTGGCGCGCGCCGTGGCAGGCGGCGGACGCCGAACGCGACTGCGCGGAGCTGCGATATTCGCATTCTCCCGGCGAGTGGCCCTGGGCCTATCAGGCGCATCAACGCTTCCGCCTCGACGGCGGCGGGCTCGACTACACGCTCACCGTGCGCAACGTCTCCGGCGACCCCATGCCGGCCGGCCTCGGCTTCCATCCCTATTTTCCCAGTGACGCGCAGACCGTGCTTTCGACACGCGTGGACAGCGTCTGGCTGGTGGACGCCAAGGTGCTGCCGATCGGACGCGAGGCGCCGACGGGGCGTTACGACCTGCGCGACCGGCGGATCGACGGCGCCGGCCTCGACAACGGCTATGGCGGCTGGAGCGGAACGGCGGAGATGTCCTGGCCCGACCGTGATCTGCAGGTGCGCATGTCGTCGCCGGGCGCGCGCTTCTTCCAACTCTATGCGCCCCAGACCGGCGGCCTGTTCGTGGCCGAACCGGTGACCCATGCCAACGCAGCGCTGAACCAACCGGAAGCCGAGTGGCGCGAATTAGGATTGCGCGTGCTGGCGCCGGATGAGGAGATGCGGCTGGCGGTGCGGTTTGATGTGACCACGACGGGCTAGAACCTCCCCCGTTTTCGGCAGAAAACGGGGGAGGGGGACCGCGCACGGAGTGCGTGGTGGAGGGGGCGGCATCAGGCGCAACGTCGCTTGCGCGTTAACCGCGAGACGCCATCCGACGAATTTAGCGAGTTGCGGAAGCCGCCCCCTCCACCGTGCGCGCTGCGGACGGTCCCCCTCCCCCGCTCGCTACCGCTCGCGGTGGAGGTTCTAAAAATACGTCGCGATTGCGCCCAACACCAACCCCTCGTCGTCCACTTCGAACATCACGCGCCATTTGTCGAAGGTCGTGCACGGGTGGGAAATCCCGAAGCCGATCTGATCGCCGAATTTCAGCGGACAGCCGGGACCCGCCATCAGGTGCGCGTGCTGGTCGGACAGGCCGGTGACGGTGACGCCGTCCAGGGGTTGGGCGTTCGCGTGCTCGCCCGGACGCATCCAGGCCTGGGCCTTGGGCAGGCCGACATCGAAGGAAATGTCGCGACGGCCCAGCGTCGCATACCAGCGATCGGGCTCGGGATGCGAATTGATCTCGGCCCAGACCTCGATGGCGGGGCGCAGGCGTCCCGGCGGGCCGGGGTCGCCGTGATTGCGTTCGAGCAGGCGTTCGAAGGCGGCTTCGTAATGCAGGGCGTCATGGGAGACGTAACAGCCGCTGCGCAGCACCACGCGCTTGTCGGGGCCGACGTCCGCTTCGTTGAGCTGGCTCGCGGCCATGTCGAAGAAGCGCGACCCGCCGGCGGAGAGAATCACCGGACCGTCGGCCGTGAACAGGCCCTCGCGCGCGCAGGTCTCCGCGATCCAGACGGTCGCCGCGAACAGGGCTTCGACGTTCGGCTCCATCGCCGCGTCGAGCTGTCCCGGAACCACGCCTTCGAAGGCCGAGACGCCCGCAAGCGCGAGGCCCGTTACGCCCTTCACATAGCGGGCGAGGTCGAGCCCCTGGTCGACGGTGCGCACCCCGGTGCGCGCGCCCTCGAAACCCACTTCGAGCAGCACGGGGATCGGGCGCTCGAGCTTCGCGGCCGCCGCGGCGCCGGACAACAGGTCGGCGCCTTCGCGCGAGTCGACATAGACGTAGATCTCGAACGACGGATCGCGCGCCATCTCCCGGGCGAGCCACAGGGCGCCGGACTTCGACGCGATTTGGTTGGCGTAGAGTACCCGCGGCACGCCGAAGCGGCGGTAGGTGCGCAGGTGGCCGATGGTGGCGCAGGTCAGGCCCCAGGCGCCGTCGTCGAGCTGGCGCTGGAAGATCACCGGCGCCATCGGCGTCTTGCCGTGCGGACAGAACGCCACGCCGGCGTGAGCGGCGAAGGCGCGCATCCATTGGCCGTTGGCCTCGAGCGCCGAACGCCGGAGCACCGCCGCCGGCAGCAGCAGATCCTGGTGCAGGCGCCAGCCCGCGCTGGCCACCTCGCCCACGGTGATGCGGTCGACAGAGACCGGCAGGCCCTTGGTGGGGGCGTCGAGCATCAGAGCGTCGTGGGCCCGCAGGTCGAGTTTGATGGTCATGCCCGCGTTCTATCGCGGACGCCGGCCTAAAGTCACGCCGACTTGCGCGTTGGCTCCGGGGTCTGCGCAGCAGCGCCGATAGCGCGCGCGATCATTTCGATCAGGGCCTGGGGATTGACCGGCTTGGTCATGAACAGGTCGACCCCGATCGACGCCCACTCGGCGCGGTGTTCGTCGAGCGCATTGGCGGTGAGCGCTATGATCGGCGTCGCATGGTTGGGCCCGCGGCTGTCGCGGATGCGGGTGGAAGCCTCGACCCCGCCCATCACCGGCATCTGCATGTCCATCAGGATGACGTCGAACGGCCGCTCGCCTGCGGCCTCGACGGCGGCGCGGCCGTCCTCCACCGGGGTGACTTCGAAGCCGAGCGGTTCGAGGAACAGACGCACGATGCGGCGGTTCACCTCGTGATCCTCGGCCAGCAGAACCGAACCCGCGTGATGGCCGCCGGCGCGCGGCGCCTCGCGCGGGTGCGGCGCGATGATCACCGGGCCGGCCTCGACCAGCGGCGTCTCGAATCGGAAGACCGAGCCGCGGCCGGGCGTGCTTTCGACGCTAAGCGCGCCGCCCAGAAGTTCGGCGAGCCGGCGGCTGATCGCCAGGCCCAGGCCCGCGCCGCCGTACTGGCGCGCCACGCCCGCATGCGCCTGTTCGAAGGTGCGGAACACGCGCTCGGCCGTTTCCGCGTCCATGCCGCAGCCGGAGTCTTCGACCTCGACGACCAGCCGGCCCAGGTTGGTGAAACAGCGCAGGCGCACCGCGCCTTCTTCGGTGAACTTCACCGCATTGGACAGCAGGTTGAACAGCACCTGCTGGAAGCGCAGGGGATCGGTGACGATTCGTTCGGGCGCCGCGGCGATGTCGAGTTCGAGCCCAATGCCTTTGGCCTCGGCCTGCGGCCGCCAGAGCCGCGCGCCGGCTTCCAGCTTGCGCGCGAGGTCGAAGGTCGCGCTCTCAACCACCAGCTTGCCGGACTCGATCTTGGACAGGTCTAGGATATCGCCGAGCAGCCCCATCAGAACTTCGCTCGAGCTAGCCAGCATCTCCACGTGCTCGGCCTGGTCGCAACTCAACGGCGTCTTACGCAGCAGAGCTGCGGCGGCCAGGACGCCGTTCATCGGGGTGCGAATTTCATGGCTCATCACGGCGAGGAAATCGGACTTCGACGCGCTGGCGGCTTCGGCGCGTTCGCGCTGGGCCTCGGCCTGGTCGCGCGCATCGCGCAGATTGCGCGAGTTGCGATCCATGGTGCGAACGGCGCTGACGATGTGCACGACATAGATCAGGCTGCCCGCCGTCACCACGCTCATGCGCAACAAGTCGTGACCGATGAAGCCGGCCACGATGGGAATCCCCAGCAGGTAGCAACAGTGCGGAACCCAGGCGGCGATCAGGGCGCGCGGCGACTTCTCGAGCTGCAGCGAAATGTTCAGCAGCGATCCGGCCGGCTGCAGCATGGCGAAGGCCTTGCCCACGTCGCCGCAACCGAACCAGAAGAACACCGAGATGCTGGAATAGATGATCGCGTTGACGCCGATGGAGGCGGCGTAGAGGCGCTTGCGCCAGAGCGGCGGGTCGAGGTCCGGACGGCGCAGGATCGGCGTCGAGACCCAGGTGTCCAGCGCCTGGGCGGCCGAGACCGCGGCGAGCCACAGGAGCGCGGGGCCGACGCTGGACAGGGTCCAGGCGGCGCCGGCCAGGAACAGCGCAAAGCCGATCCGGGTCGGCAGGTCCCGCGCCCGCGACCGCGCAAAGGCTCCATAAGGACTGACAGTTTCCATCGACGCCCCGTCCCGAGCCAGCGTTGCAGAGGCTTCGCAAGAATTCGTAAACGAAGCGGGGAGCGGGGCTCCGGCCTCAGTAGTCGGCCTTCAGCGCCAGGTAGACGTCGGACTGGCCGGCCTCGCGGGGGTTCTGCACGCCCGGGCCTCCCGACAGCAGAAGCGACCAATGCTTGGTGAATTTGTACTGGCCGCCCAGGTTCACCGCCGTCCAGTCGCGCCCGAGGTCGCCAGCGGCGGTCTGGTGATAGACCTCCGCGCCCAGCATCAGGTTCTCAGTCACCTGCCGGGTTACGGTCACCCCCGAGATCCAGAAGTTGCGGTTCCGGGGTCCGGGGTTGATCTGGTAGCCGCCGCCGCCGAACACCGACCACTTGCCGAAGTCTTTCTCGGCCCAGACCGGCAGCAGCAGGTTGGCGCGGCGATCGGTTCCGCGGTCGAAGGCTGTCGGCAGGAACACCCGCGGGAAGAACGACACGTCGAGACCGGTCGGCCCGTCCTGGTGCAGAAACTTGTACTTGGCCGCGAGCTCGATATCGCCCATGCCCCAGCCGTCGCCGGCGAACTGAGCCGGGATGACCGCGGTGAGCTGCAGGTCCTTGGCGCCGCCGTAGTTCAGGTCGAGGCCCGCCTCGCCATTGGTGTCGCCCGGCGTGTGGAAACCCTGGACGAAGTTGTAGATTTCCCAGTGGCCCTCGTCCGTCGGCTGCGGATCGTCGGTCAGAAACGGCGGCCCGGCGAAGGCAGGGGCCGCGAGGCCGAGCGCGATGACGAGCGCGGCGGCGGCGGCGAGCTTGCGGACTGAAGCGGACATGACGCCGCTTTTTGGCAGAAGCGCGCCGCCGCGGCTACGCCGAGGTTTGCGGTGCGGGTCGCGGGCGCAGCCGCTCGCGGTTCAGCCACAACAGGATCAGAGCCGCGATCACCAGCAACGCGAGCAACCACCAGAGCCAGGGCGTCTGGCCGGGCCGGTCCAGGTTGAGACCGCAGGCGGGGAAGATCGCCTCCTTGCCGCCGGGCGCGGTGCAGAACAGCTGCAGCGCCACCGCGGTCGGCGGGCCCTGGAAGTACTGCACCTCGATGGCGTGGCGTCCGGCCGCCAGGTCGATGTCGCCGGAGGCCGAGGTGACTCCATGCACGCCGTCGTCGTCGACCGCGACTTTGCCGTCGATCCACAGCTTGGAGCCGTCGTCGCTGGCGAGGTGGAAGTTGTACTTGCCCGGCTGGGCGACGGTGAACGCGCCCTTGTAGTCGATGGCGAACCAGGTGGTGCGGTCGGTGACCCCGGGAAAACCCAGCGAGAAGTCCTGGTTCGGGACGTTCAGCTCGCGCACGTAGATCTTGCCGTGCGGCGGCAGGGTCTTCAGGTCGGGCAGTTTCGGCGTGCCGTCGGCGAGATAGTAGATCGTGCCTTCGAAGGCGTGGCTGGACGGCGCCTTGCTGCCGAAGGCGGCCTCCGGTCCGGCCGGCGCCTTGGGCTGGCAGGCGCAAAGTACAAGGGAAACCAACGCGGCGACGACGCCTGAAAGAACGCGTGAGGGACGCATGCACCACCTCCGCCAGAGTCCGGTCGTGCGAAGTTAGGCCCTCATCCTCTCACGCTGTCAAACCGCTGCCAGGTTCAATCGCTGATCTTCGGCCGTCCCGAGAAGCCCGCCGCCGCGCGCAGGGCGTCCGCGTCCATCAGCTTGCCGTCCATCATGACCACGCGCGTGTTGCGCAGGTCGCCCATGCGCTTGGACGGATCGCCTTCGACCAGCACGAGGTCGGCGACCTTGCCCACGGTGATCGACCCCGTGGTCTTGTCCATGTGCACGTTGCGCGCGGGCACGATGGTCGCGGCGTCCAGCGCCTCCACCGGCGTGAAGCCCGCCTGCTCGTAGAGCTCGAGCTCGTGCACAAGTTCGATGCCCGAGCTGTCGGTGCCGGCGACGATCGGCACGCCGGCCTTGTGCATGTCGCCGACCAGTTCGACCAGCTTGGCAAAGCTCTTGCGGTAGTCGTCGCGGGTATAACCCTTGTCGACGGCGAAACCGCCCTGGCGGAAGCCGCGCTCGACCGACGGCGGCAGGGTGCCCATGTAAGGCGTGTAAGGCGGGCCGATGTCGCCGTTCTCCGGCACGAAGAGGCCTTCGGCCACCACCAGGGTGGGGTCGGACACGATATGCTTTTTCGCCATGGTGGCGATCAGCGATTTCATCGGGTCTTTCGAGAGGTCGATGTCCTTGGCGTACTTGCCCGTGCCCTGGAAGCGGTTGATGCCGTTCGACGTCTTCACCACGTCGTCGGGCATGGCCTCCATCGAGATGAAATAGATGTGGGTGATCTCGTCATAGCCGTCGGCGATCGCCTGGCTGGGTCGCATGCCCGCCGGCAGGTGGCCGTGCACGTGCAGGCCGAGCTGGTGCGCCAGGGCCGCGGCCGGCTTGACCCACTCGGGATTGTAACTGCCGTAGAATTTGATGGCGACGAAGCCGTCGGCCTTGGCCTTGCGCACCGCCGCCAGCGCCTCGTCGAGCGACCCCACCGATACGCCGAGCTGGGCGGTCATCGGACCCTTGCCGTCGATCAGCACCGACGGATAGACGTGCGGCATCAGCAGCTCGCCCTTGGCCCGGCGTGCAGCGCGCGACAGGGTCAGCGCATTGTCGTTGCCGGGATCGCGCGCCGAAGTAATGCCGAGCGCCAGCAGGTAGGGTCCGGAATAGTCGTCGCCGATATGTTGGTGCGAATCCCACAGACCCGGGACGAGCGTCTTGCCCTTGCCGTCGATCACCTGGGCGCCGGCAGGAACCGGCGTGGACGCCGCGGCGCCAACCCGAGTGATGATCCCCTTGTCCACGACCACCGTCTCGTCATCGACGAAGCGCTTGCCGTCCACGAAGGCTCGCACGTGGGTGAAGGCGACCGGTCCGTCGGGCGTCTTGGCCAGGGATTTTGCGAGCGCGGGCATGCGCGCCGCCATGGCCTTGGTCTGGGCGTAGGTCAGGGCGTCGAGCGCCTTCTCATAGCCTACGGACAAAAGGCCGACGCCGAAGTTGGCCGCGAAGAATTTACCGTCCTCGGTCGCCCACACCGGAAACGGCGAATTACCGAGACCCGAGATCGCCCAGCAAATCACCTTGCGCCGCAGGGCGCCGTCGCCGACTTCGATCTCGGTCAGCTTCTCCGCCGACGCCTTGCCGCCGGGCAGCAGCGCGATCGAATGCGTCGGCGACGCCAGCAGCGCCTCCACCAGAACCGCCGAACCGATGAACGGGCCGCCCGCGGTGGCGTAGAAGGCCGGCGATGCGTAGGCCGCGTGGCCCGCGTCGACCTGGCTCTTCCAGTCGGCGTCGCCGTTTGCGATCTTGAAGGTCTCGGCGGCGTCGCCGTTCGGCGTAAAGCCGCGGATGACGACCGATGTGGGCATGCCGCCGGCGCCCGTCGTCAGCTGCTCGTCCTGTTCGAAGATCTGACCGCGGAGGTTCAGGCTCTCGCGCAACATTGTCGAGCCGTCGGACTGGGCCCAGATCGCCGCGTGACCGAGCACGGCGGTGTCGGTCGCGATCACGAACTGCCGGGCGCCCGCCGGCGGCTTGGCCAGTTGGTCGATGGTTGCCTGGGCGAAGGCGGCCGGCGCCGCGAACAGGGCCGCGGCGCATACGGCGCCCTTGAGGAAGTTGCGCATGAGGGGTCCCACCCTGTTCCGGACAGTCTCTCGACGGGGCCCGGACCCTAGCAAGCCTGACGGAACGCGGCACTTAAGGATTTGTAATTTCAGGCCGCAAAACGGCCCGAGGCCAGGCCCGACCGTTCGCGCGACTGCGCGGGGGACTGGCTGCAATCTCGCGTTGGCGAACTGGACCGGCGGTGTCGGCGGCGGTACGCCTTGGCCTTCCGCGAGGAGAGTCTCTTCATGCCCGGCCCGTCCCGCCGACAGCTCGTCCAGACCGCCGCCGCGTTCGGCGCGGCGCTCGCCTTCGCCCGCGCGGCCCGCGCGTCGATCCTGCACGCCACGGAACGCCGGGACCTCTATCCCGAAGGCGTCGCTTCCGGCGATCCGCGGCCCGACAGCGTGATCCTGTGGACCCGGCGGCCGCCGAAGGATGGTGTCGGCGCCCGACTCCTGACCGCCGAGATCGCCGAGGATGCCGGCTTCAAGCATGTGGTCGCGACGACCAAGGTCATACCGTCGGGCGACGCCGACTGGACCGTGCGCGTTTTGGCGGCGGGGCTGAAGCCCGCGCGCGAGTACTTCTATCGCTTTACCGACGACCAGGGCTTTTCCAGCCGCCTCGGCCGCACCCTGACCACGCCGGCGGACAACGACGACCGGCCGGTGAAGTTCGCCTTCGCGAGCTGCCAGATGGTGCCGGCGGGCGCGTGCAACGCCTATCGGCGGATGATCTTCGAAGACGAACAGGCGGCGCCGGACCAGCGGCTCGGCTTCGTGCTGCACCTCGGTGACTTCGTCTACGAGATCGTCTGGTATCCGGAAGACCGGCAGACCTACTATGCGCGCACGCTGCGCGACGTGGTGCGCTATCCGAACGGCGAGAAGATCACCAACTTCCACGTGCCGAGCGACGTCGGCGACTATCGCGCCCTGTACAAGGGCTACCTGTCCGATCCGGATTTGCAGGACGCCCGCGCTCGCTTTCCGTTCGTCTGTATGTGGGACAATCACGAGTTCTCATGGAAAGGCTTCCAGAGCCTGCAGGTGTTCGACAGGGTGCGCGCCGCCCAGACACGCAAGGTCGCTGCCTGTCAGGCCTGGTTCGAGTACCAGCCTGCGCGCGTGGTGAAGACCGGCGGCGACGTCTCTCTGGAGCGATTCGTTCCGCCCAAGGTGGTGGACACGCCGGTCACCAGCTTCGACGAGAACGGCCTCGGCGAAGAGTTCGAACAACATCCTGGCGATCCATTCGCTGACCCTCTATCGCGCCTTCCGTTATGGCAAAAACGTCGACATGATCATCACCGACAACCGCTCCTATCGCGGCGACGCGGTGGCGGGCACGCCGATGATGGCGCCTTTCGATGCGAAAGACTTTCCTTTCGCCAGCGACCAGAACGCCATCGAGATCCTCGACGCGGGCCGCGCCTACGACGGCGGCAAGCCGCCCGAGACCATTCCCTTCGGGGACAAGCAGATTCCCAATCCGCGCAAGGACGGCGCGCCGATGACCATGCTCGGCGTGAAGCAGAAGGCGTGGTTCCTCGACCGACTGGCGCGCTCCGACGCGCCGTGGAAGATCTGGGGCAATCCCGAAGGCTCGCTCGACTGGCGCATCGATTTCCAGAACCTGCCCACGGAGTACGGCCTGAAATGGCCGGGCGCGAATTTTGCGACCATGGGCGGCGACGACTGGTCCGGCTATTTCGCCGAGCGCGGCGAGATCCTCGACTTTGTGAAGACGCACAAGATTGCAGGCTTCGTCAGTGTCGCGGGCGACCGCCACTCGTTCTTCGCCGGCGCCCACTCCAAGCATCTGCCGCCGCGCGACTTCGATCCGGTGGCGCTCGATTTCGTCGGCGCCTCGATCTCGGCCCCGGGCCTCGGCGAAGCGATGATGTTCAACCTCCCCAAGGACAGCCCCATCCGCGCCGTCTATGTTTACACGCCGCCCGATGGCGCCCCGGTGCGTCAAGCGTCGGACTTCACCGTGCGCCACGGCGTGCGCGCGAGCCTCGAGCTGCAACGCACCCACGACCGCGACGCCGCGCTGAAACTGCGCAACCCCGACCTGTCGCCGCACCTGTCGTTCATGGACACCGGCGCCCACGGCTATGCCGTCGTGACCGCCGGCCCGCGCACCATCGACGTGGAGTTCGTCGCCGTCCCACGCCCGATCGAGCGCAACTCCACCCCCGGCGGCGGCCCCATCGCCTACCGCGTCGCCCACCGCGCCGACCTCTGGGCCCCGGGCGAGGCGCCGAAACTGGTGCGCACGAAGCAGGAGGGGGAGCTGCCGTTGGGGGCGTGAGGTCGCCTCTAGGGCTCGCGCATAAGATCGGCCATCGCGCCCTTGTAGGCGTCGCCGCCTGCCCCTCCGGTCGCTGCATGAGCGCGCAGGTAACCGAGAATCTGCGCCTTCACCGCCGGCGCCTCGGGATAATCGCGCGCGGTCCAGAAGCGTTTCGAGCGATCAAAATAGCCGACGCGCACGAGGAATTCGACACCGTAATATTCCGCATCCTCCGTCGAGAGATCAGGCAACCGCGGCTTGAACGAACCGTCGGGCTGAAGCGACTGCGTCAGGCACCAGTCGAGCATGCGCTGAATCTCCGCCGCCGTGGCCTCCCGCTGCGCGGCGCCCGCCTGAGACCAGCCGAGCTGGAAGACGGTGATCACGTCCATGTTGTTGTGGTTCCAATACTCACCCTTCCACAGCCACCCCGCCGGATAGTCGAGCGAGCGAAGCGCGAGTGCTGTGTCGATCACGCGCGGCATGTCGGGCACGCGCCCCTTCAGATAGGACACGACATGGAAGGTGATCGAGAGATCGTCCACATACTCGGTCTTGCCGTCGCGCACATAACGCTCGCCCCACCACCCGGTCTCGGGATTGCGCAGCTCGCCGGTGACCAGCTCGAGCATGCGTTGCTTCAGCGCCGGATCGACGGTGTAGTTCTCGGGCCGGCCGCGCACGATCATCTGCAGCAGGGTCGCCAGCGTGTCATTGTACTCGCGCTCGTGGTCGACGCCGGTGGCGCGCACGTCGGAGGTCGCCAGCGTGAGCAGTCGCGCGCTCAGGGCATCGGGCGTCGCGACGGAATCGAGGAATTTCGGCAACGCATGCGGCGCCGGCTCGTCCGGCGCCGCCTTCTCCAGCCGATCATAGGTGTCGTAGAGCTTCAGATACCAGGCGTCGTTGCAGGCGCCCCAGAGACCATCGACGCCCGCGTGGTCGGCGCGCTTTTCGCGATCGGGATGGGCCAGGGTCTCGCGCAACTCGGAAAGGCGCGCGTCGATCGTCTTGAAATCGGCGGTGGCGAGTAGCAGCGATCCCGCCTCGAACAAAATCTGATGCGAACATGCCGTCGCCTCGCCGCGCCGCTCGCGACCCAGCACCGCATCGGAAAGCGCCCGCAGTTCGACGATGCGTGCGGCGCGCTTGCCGGCATAGTCGGGGTCAAACGCCGTGAAGTCGGCCTCGAGTTTCGCGTTGGCGGTGACGTCCGCCGGCGGCGGCGTCTGAGCCTGCGCACCCGGGGGGAAGCCGCCCAGCGCAGCGAACGCCGCCAGTCCGATCACGATCCGTACCGACATGGACCCCTCCCGCGCCCGATGGCGTCGCCCATGATCGCCGCCGGCGACCGAACTGGATGCGGGGCCGGAAGCGCATGGCCGTCAAGCCCCCCTACCCACCGTCGGTGGCGGTGCGTCCAATCGCAGGGTAATTGGTCTCCGGGCTGAGGGCCCAGGAGCGCCGCTTGCATCGAGACACTCTCTTCTGCGTCTACGGAACGCCGTCGCGGGAGTGCGCGCCCAAAGACTGGCCGGCGGACGCCGTGCAGGTGTCGCCCCTGTCGCCCGACGCCGCGACCTTGGAGGACATGACGCCGGAAACCCTGGCCGGGGTGCTGATGGCCGCGCCCGCCGGCACGCTCGAGCGGCGATACGCCCTGGCCCTGTCCCTGCGCGCGCTCGAGCCCGGCGCGCGACTGACCGCCATGGCGGCCAAGGACAAGGGCGGGGCGCGCCTGCGCAAGGAACTGGAGTCCTTCGGCTGCGCGGTCGAGGACGCCGGCCGCCGTCACCAGCGCATCTGCATCACCCGGCGCCCACAAGCCGTGGCCGGTCTCGAGGCTGCGATCGAAGCCGGTGGGCCGCGGTTCGCGGAAATGCTTGGCCTGTGGACCCAACCGGGGATCTTCAGCTGGGACCGGCCCGACCCGGGCACGCAGCGCCTGCTCGCGGCGCTGCCGCCCCTGACGGGACGCGGCGCGGACCTGGGTTGCGGCGCCGGCCAGTTGGCGCAACGCGTGCTGGCCGCACCTGAAGTGACGCATCTGGATCTGGTCGATCTGGACCGCCGCGCCGTGGACGCTGCGCGGCGCAACATCGATGACCCGCGCGCCGACTTCCACTGGGCCGACGCGCGGGTGAGACCGGAGCTCGATGGACTGGACTTCGTGGTGATGAACCCGCCGTTCCACGACGCCGGCGCCGAGGACAAGGCGCTGGGCCAAGCCTTCATCCGCCGCGCGCACGCGATGCTGCGCAAGGGCGGGGTGCTGTGGCTGGTGGCCAACCGTCACCTCCCCTACGAAGCCGTGCTGACGCCGCTGTTCGCCCAGGTAACGCGGGCGGCGGAGGATGGCGGTTTCAAGGTTTACGGTGTGCGCAAATGAGCGCAACGGTCCGGCTCGACCGGCTGTTGGCCAACCTGGGATACGGCTCGCGGCGCGAGGTGCAGCAGCTCGTGCGATATGGAGCGGTCACGCTCGACGGTGCAATCGTGACCGATCCCGACATGCGCCTTGCGGCGAGTGCGGATCTGCCGGACCGGATGCAGGTGGAGGGTCGCCGCCTCGATCCGCCGCCGGGCCTGGCCCTGATGCTGCACAAGCCGCTGGGCGTCACCTGTTCGCACAAGGAGGCCGGCGCCCTGGTCTATGATCTGCTGCCGGCGCGGTGGCGTCTGCGCGAGCCGGCGATCTCCACCGTGGGGCGGTTGGACAAGGACACCTCGGGCCTCTTGCTGCTCACCGGTGACGGCGATCTGCTGCACCGGATCATTTCGCCGCGGCGCCACGTGGCCAAGCGCTATCTCGCGACCCTGGCGCGTCCCTTGCGCGGCGACGAGGCCGCCCGCTTCGCGGCCGGCGACCTGATGCTGGAGGGCGAGGCCAAGCCGCTCGCGCCGGCTGTGCTCGAACCGTTGTCGGAAACCACCGCCTATTTGACCGTCACCGAGGGCCGCTATCATCAGGTGCGCCGCATGTTCGCCGCCGTGGGCAATCACGTGGAAGCGCTGCACCGCGATCGCATCGGCGCTCTGGACCTGCCGGCGGACCTGGAGTCTGGGAAGTTGCGGGTGATGGCGCCGGCCGACGTGGCGGCGGTGTTCGGGTAGGACGGCCGCTCCCGCCTTGTCGAGGGGCGCCTGTCTGCGTATAGAGACCGGCCTTCGAACCGGGGTGTCTTCGGACCAGCCCCGATCCGATGGGTGAGGTGGCCGAGTGGTTGAAGGCGCACGCCTGGAACGCGTGTATAGGTGAAAGCCTATCGAGGGTTCGAATCCCTCTCTCACCGCCACTTTTCCCGGCGGTGCGCGCGCCTGGCGAAGCGCCGGACGAGGCTTACATTGGGAGCAGGCCGCGCGGCTGGAACCGCCTGCGGCCCCAGGGAAAAGCCCATGTTGTTCCAAAAGACCCACGACCTGCCGACCGCCGAGAGCGCCCTGCCGGGCCGCTCCGATCCGATCCGCACCGATGCGACCCACGCCGTGAGCGGCCACCCGCTGAAGGGCCCCTATCCCGCAGGCCTGCAGACGGCGGTGTTCGCCATGGGCTGTTTCTGGGGGGTGGAGCGGCTGTTCTGGAAGCTGCCGGGGGTCTGGGTGACCGCGGCGGGCTATGCCGGCGGCTATACCCCCAATCCGACCTATGAGGAGGTCTGCTCGGGCCGCACCGGGCACACCGAGGCGGTGCTGGTGGTCTACGACCCCAAGGTCATCGCCTACGCCGACCTGCTGAAGGTGTTCTGGGAGAACCACGACCCGACCCAGGGCATGCGCCAGGGCAACGACCAGGGCACGCAGTACCGCTCGGCGATCTATTACACGGACGACGCGCAGAAGCGTGAAGCCGAGGCGTCGCGCGACGCCTATGGCTTGGCGCTGAAGGCCAAGGGCAAAGGCGCGATCACCACCGACATCGAGCCCGCGCCGGAATTCTATTTCGCCGAGGACTATCACCAAGGGTTTCTGGAGAAGAACCCGGGCGGCTACTGCGGCCTGAAGGGCACGGGCGTCGACTGTCCGGGCGCCGAAGCCTACAGACCCGCCGACGCGTGACCTTCGAGAAGATCCGGAAGACCGCGCTCGCCTTGCCGGGCGCGACCTATGACCTGAAGTGGGGTGCGGACCGGTGCTTCAACGTCGGCGGCAAGATGTTCGCGGTCGCGGGTCATGAAGGCCAGGCGAAACCGCGCTTGACGTTGAAGGTGTCCGACGCCTCGTTCGAGATGTTATGCGACGAAGGCGTAGCGGAACCGGCGGCCTATGTCGGGCGCTACAAGTGGGTGACGTTCAAGTCGCACGACGCGATCCCGGACGAGCAACTGGTGGCCTACATCAGGAACGCGCACGCGTTGGTCGCAGCGAAACTGCCGGCGAAGGAACGCAAGGCGTTAGGATTGGTCAGCGAAAAAAAGAAACACTGATCACAAAGAACCAAAGAAGCAAACAAGAGGCCAAAGAGGAAGGAAAGCGGCTTCGCCGCACGAGCGGCGCGCCGAAGGCGCAGTCGGAATCGCTCCCCAGGCCGACGTCAGCCCTTTCTCCCTCTTATCTTTCTTTGGTTCTTTGTGATCAGTGTTTTTTGACTACGCGCGGTCCGCCCGAGCCGAGTAGCAGCCTCGCACCGCGTAGTGCAGGTGCACATAGGCGACATTTGCATTGGTGAAGGATGCTTCGAGCGCGCTCTCGACCTCGCCGCCGTCCACAAGGCTCGCGTCGATCATCATGCCTTCCGTGTCGAAGGCGCGGACCGACAGCATGCGACGGCGCAGGGCGCCGGGAATTTCGTCGATCCGATCGAACCTTTCGCGCGCGCCCTCGCGGACGAAGATCGCGTGGCTGGCGCGGAACGGCGTCGGCGCCGGCTGGTGTTCGTAGTTTACCAACAGCACACGCTCGCCCGGATGCGCATCCTCCAGCGTGACGCGGCACGGCGCGGAGCGCTCGCGCTCGACCAGCACGCGGCGCGCCGTGCGGGCTTCGAGCTCCGCGTCGTTCAGGGCGAACAGCGGCGCGAAGGGTTCCGGCTCTAGGCCGGTGATACGGAAAGACATGACGGCTCCTCTCAGGGTCGCCGTGCTTGTCGCAGCCCTTTGCCGGATCGGCCGCCCGCGGCTTGCGCTCGAATTATTTCGACGGCGCGGAAGGAGCTGGAACAGGCGGGGGCGGGGCGGTCACGAAACTGCCGGCCGGTCCGGGATATTCCACCGGGCTTTCCCAGCCGTCGGCGGAAAGCGAGGACACGGCGAAGAACCAGTCGTCGATGATGACGTTCTTCAGTTTCAGCGTCGTCGCGCCCCCGCTCGAACGCGCCTCGGTCCAGACCGGAGAGGTGGTGTCGCGCCACCACACGCGGTAGTCGGCGGCGCCCGGCGCGGCCTTCCAGGTCACCGTCGTGTCGTCGCTGACCGCGCCGTCGATCTTCACGTCTAGCGGCGGCGGCGGGGCCGACGCCAGGGCCGCCAGGGTGATCGCGTTGAGGCGGGTGACCTTGGCGAGGTAGGGGAAGTCGACGCCCGAGATCACGTCGCCGTAGTGGATGCCGTTCTCGACGCGCACGTCCTGGTGCTGGCGGGTGTAGTTCTCGGCCGCCTCGGTCATGCGCACGGCGGGATAGCCCAGTTCGAGGAAGCGCGTCTGGTCGCCGCCGCGGCCGTAGCGGTCGGTGCGGTAGACCATCTTCACGCTCAGGCCCTGCACATAGCGCGCGGAGAGGTCCTCCATATAGCGGGCGAGGTTGCGCGAGGGGCTGTCGAGCTCGCCGCCGTTGTAGCGCCGGCGCGCGGCCTCGGCGTCGGTTTCCACCGCCTTGGTGCCTTCCGAAAACACCCGAATGTGCGTGTCGTCGTGCGCGCCGTTCAGGCCGTGGGTGTTGCCGATGATGTCGTTGTTGAGATCAGCCTCGACCTGCCAGCCGTGCGCCTTGGCGTAGTCGGCGATGACCTTGCCGCCGTCGAGCCCCTGCTCCTCGCCGAAGTCGGCCGAGTAGACGATGGTGGCGGCGAACTTGTGCTTGGACAGGATCCGTGCGGCCTCCATCAGCGCCGCGACGCCGGAGGCGTCGTCGTCGGCGCCGGGCGCCTCCTTGGTCGCATTCATGGTGTCGGAGTTGCGCGAGTCCAGGTGGCCGGTGATGACCACCACCCGGTCGGGATCGGTGGTCTCCGCGCTGGATGGCGACCACGTCCATCACCTCGGTCGACTTGTCGTAGCGTTTGCCGCTGAACATTTGCGAGGGCGTCACGATCTCGAGGCAGCCGCCGCAGTACTTCGACATGCCCTCGAACTCGCCCTTCACCCAGCGCCGCGCCGCGCCGATGCCGCGGGTGTCGGAGGTCGGGTCGCTGATGGTCGAGCGGGTGCCGAAGGAGACCAGCTTTTCGATCGTCGCGTGCAACCGCTCGGCGCTGACGTCGCCCGCGATGGCGTGCAGCAGGGCGTGGTCCTTGCGGACGGGCTCGAGCGGATGGGCCGCGTGGTGCGGCCCGACCGCCGCGGTGGCCAGGGTCGAGGCGCCGAGCACGAGGAGGCCGGCGAATAGGGGCGTGAGGCGCATGATGAACCCGTTCGATAAGGCGGGGCGACTGTGTCGCCGCGACTGCCTTCGATCAAGTCCCCGTATACGATTTTCAGTCCGAGACCGAATCCCCTCTCACGCGAAGTTCCCCAGCGACGCGAGGCGGAAGCGGACCACACTGCGGCGGAAGTCCACGGTGACCGTCTCGAAGATGCGCAGCAGGTCCATGCCCAGCATCAGGGTCGGTTCATTCTGCAGGCCCCAGAGCGCAAAGGTGTGCAGATCCGCAAAGGCGATCGGGAAGGTCGAGAAGTGCACCCCGCCCAGGCGCATGGCGGGCACCAGCGCGACCTGGCCCGGCACGTCCTGGCCGGTGGCGCCGTGAATGATCACGTCGACAGGGATGAAGTTGCGGTCCCCGGTCTGCGCCTGCACCGCGCGACGCATGGCGAGGTTGCCGACGGTCTTTTCGGCGCCGGAATCGATGAAGCAGGTGATCCGCTGATGCGCGGCCTCGGCGTCGACGATGGTCAACTGATTAAAGCGCTGACGCGCCGGGACGGTGATGTCCGAACTGGCGGCCGCGATGCTGTGCTGCGGTAGCTCGGTAAATCCGTGCTCGAAATAGGAGAAGGCGATGTGAGCGGTGTTGGAGACGAAGTCGAAGGTGAGCACCCGGTCGGTAAAGGCGTCGATGCCGAGAATACCGTCGGCGTCGAGATCGACGCGGCTCAAGATCGGCACATTGTCGATCGGCGCGTCGATGTCGCTCGCCTTCAGGCTCTTCACATTGACGGTCTGCGCCTCTTCGGCGCTCGCGATGCCATGCACCTTGACGGGCACGCCGAAGGGCAGCTGCAGGGCGGTGGCGATCTCGATGGCGATCACCGAGCGGTTGGCGCCGGTGTCGATGACGAAGTCGTAGGGGCCCTGGCCGTTGATCTTCACCTTGGTGGTCATGCGCGAGGAGCGGTCGCGTTGGCCGATCAGGGTGCCGGTCTGGGGCGTGGGCGGCGGCGGCGCGCCGGTCGACGAGGGCGGAACCGGGACGGTCGACTGCGCCAGCGCCGCGCCGGGCGCGGCGGCTGCGGCGCCGAGCACTCCCATCAGAAGCCGCCGGTCGAGGGGAAGGTCGAGGGTCAGGCCGCCGGGGCGGCCGCGCAGGTTACGCTTCATTCGAACTCTTGGCGCGCCAGGCGCGTCCAACCCCCGTTTCGGCCGACTATCCGCCCGCCCGGGTCGGTCCGCAACATGGCCGCTACCAACCGTCACAGACTCGTTGCAAAACCGCGACAAGAGGAGCTGGCGACCGTCCGGCGCCGGACCTACCGCCAGGAGCCCAGACCCTGACCAGCCTGTCGACCTTCGAGCCGCACGCCTTCGTCAACACCCTGGCGGTGCTCGCCATTGCCTTTGTGCTGGGCGGGCTGATCGGCTTCGAGCGGCAGTATCGCCAGCGCACCGCAGGCCTGCGCACCAATCTGCTGGTGGCGGTGGGCGCGGCGGCCTTCGTCGACCTGGGCGATCAGGTGTTCGGGCCCGAAGGGGTGACGCGGATCGCGGCCTATGTCGTCTCGGGCATCGGCTTCCTGGGCGCCGGGGTAATCATGAAGGAAGGCGCGCAGGTGCGCGGTCTGAACACGGCCGCAACGCTGTGGTGCTCGGCCGCAGTGGGCGCGTGCGCGGGCGCGGGGCTGTGGGCGGAGGCGATCGCGCTCACCGCCTTCGTGCTCGCCGGCAACACCCTGATGCGGCCGCTGGTCAACTACATCAACCGTCGCCCGATCGACGAGGGCGGCACCGAAGCGCTCTACCGCGTGCACCTGACCTGCGCGCCGGGCGACGTAGCGGAAGCGCGCGATCTGCTGTTCGCCGAACTGGAAGGCGCGAACTATCCGATCCAGGACATCGAGACCCTGTCCGAGGGCGAGGAACAGGTGGAACTCGCCGCCGTGCTGGTGTCGACCAGCGTCGAAGCCAAGGCGCTCGACACGATCGTACACAACCTCGAAACCCACGACTTCGTGGAGAGCGCGACCTGGACGGTGAGCACGATGACGTAACCTCCCCCGATTTCGGCAGAAATCGGGTGGAGGGGGACCATGCGCAGAGCGCATGGTGGAGGGGGCGGCTACTGCGCGTCGCTAAATTCATCGGATGGCGTCTCGCGGCCAACGCGAACTCGCCGTTGCGCCCGCGTCCGCCCCCTCCACCACGTGTTCCGCACGCGGTCCCCCTCCCCCGAACGCTGCCGCTTTTCGGTGGAGGTTATGCCGCCGCGGGCGCCGCGGTGTCGTGGTGGTCGGCTTCGATGAAGAAGCGGTCGGCGTTTTCGTCGAAGGCGTAGGTTTCCGCGTAGCGGCCCCACTGGGTCACCGCCTTCAGGGTTTCGGCGGCGTACTCCTCGCTCATGAAATCCTCGAGTTCGTCGCGGAAGCGGCTGGCCGGCGCGGAGTGCGCGGGTCGGTCGTCGAGCACACGGCGGATGTGCGAGGCGAGCGGTACGTAGGCCAGAAGGTGTTTGGCAAACAGTTGCTTGCGCGCGTCGACTTCGGACTCCGCGTAGCGGCGCCCGGCCGGCGTCAGTTTCAGGTCGCCGCCGGCCAGTTCGGCGAAACGGAACAGCTGCAGGGTTTCGGCGATGGGGAAGAGTTCGTCGGCTTCCAGCTGCAGCGCGGTGGCGAGTTCGGGCAGGTCCGCCTTGCCCTTGAACGGCGTCGCCGCCACCGCCTCGATCAGGCCCGAGAAGGTGTTGGTCGAGACGTGCGGCAGCACCATGCCGATGCCGGTGCCCGGGAACAGACCGTCCCCAAGGGGGCTGGCCGCAGTCTTGGCGGTCATGCGCGTGTAGATATCCTCGACCAGGGCGCGGAAGGCGGAATCCTGGCGGTTGCGCGGTTGCGGAAGATCGACGCGAATCTCTGCGGCGATGCGCCCGGGGTTGGTCGAGAACACCAGGATGCGGTCGCACATGAGCACCGCCTCCTCGATGTTGTGCGTCACGATCAGGATCGACTTGATCGGCATACGGCCTTCACACCACAGGTCGAGCAGGTCTGTGCGCAGGGTCTCGGCGGTCAGCACATCCAGCGCCGAGAACGGCTCGTCCATCAGCAGGATCGACGGATCGACCACCAGGGCGCGCGCGAGGCCCACGCGCTGGCGCATGCCGCCGGACAGCTCCTTCGGGTAGGCGTTCTCGAAGCCGTCGAGACCGATCATGTCGATGGCGGCCAGCGCGCGGCGACGGCGTTCGTCGGGCGGGGTGTGAATGGCTTCGAGGCCCAGCTCCACGTTTTCCTGCACGGTCAGCCAGGGAAACAGGGCGAAGGTCTGGAACACCATGGCCACGGTCGTGGCGTGCTCCTGGTCTTCGTAATTCGGGAAGGTGATCTTGCCCGAGGTCGGCTTGATCAGGCCCGAGATCGAGCGCAAAAGCGTCGACTTGCCCGAACCCGAACGGCCGAGCAGGCCCACGATCTCGTTGTCGTTGAGATCGAGGTCGACGTTGTCGAGCACCAGCAGGTTCGCGCCCTGGCTCTTGCCGTAGGCATGGCTGACGCCGCGCACCGAAACCAGCGGTCCGGTCGGCTTCAGGGCGGGATCGTTATCTGACGCGAGGGTCATGCGAACCTCCTCTTAATCGAGACGCAAGCGGCGCTCACCGAAGCGGTAGAGCGGACGCCACAACAGGCGATTGAACAGAACGACGAACAGCGACATCACCACCACGCTCAGCGCCACGCGATGATAGTCGCCCGCGGCGGACGCGTCGGCCATGTACGAACCGAGGCCGACCGCCTCCAGGCGCTTGCCGCCCCAGGTGACCACCTCCGCCACCATCGAAGCGTTCCACGCACCGCCGGATGCCGTGATCGCGCCGGTGACATAGTAGGGGAAGATGCCCGGCAGCGCGAACCGGCGCCACCACTGCCAGGAGCGCACATTGAATAGGCGCACCGCTTCCTTCAGGTCGTTGGGCAGGGCCGCGGCGCCGGCGATGACGTTGAACAGGATGTACCACTGGGCGCCCAGCATCATCAGCGGCGACAGCCAGATGTTCGGATTGAGGTTGTAGCCCGCGATCAGTATCACCGCGAACGGGAACAACACGTTGGCCGGAAACGCCGCGAGGAACTGCGCGATGGGCTGCAGCCGCTCGGCCCATTTCGGATTGAGCCCGATCCACACGCCGATCGGCACCCAGATGGCGGTGGCGATGGCGATCAGCACGACCACGCGCAGAAGCGTGGCGAAACCGAACAGAACGGTCTTGCCGACTTCCGGCAGGGTCACCGTGCGCATGATGAAGTCGCCGATGAACCAGACCGCGACCGCTGCCAGCACCAGGATGACGGCCACCCACGCGGTGTCGATGACCTTGCTGGTGCGCGGACCGATCTGCAGTGCAAGCTTGGACGCCTTGGGCCGCCAGTCGATCTTGACCATCAGCTTCGCGGGCCACGACAGCGGCGTGAAGATCGTGCGTGCGACCTTGGTGCGGCGGATGAGGTTGAACAACCAGGACTGCGGCTCGTCCTGAGACGCCGTCTGCTCGAAACGGAACTTGTCGGCCCAGGCCACGATGGGGCGGAACAGCAGCTGGTCGTAAGCCAGGATCACCAGCGCCATCACCCCTACGGCATAGCCCACCGCCTTCAGGTCCTGTTGACCCTCGGCGACGGCGATGTACGACCCGATCCCCGGAAGCGTAATGGTGGTCTTGCCCACGCTGAACGCTTCGGACGCCACCACGAAGAACCAGGCGCCGGACATGGACATCATCATGTTCCACACCAGGGCCGGCGTGGCGAAGGGCAGTTCGAGGCGGATGAAGCGGCGCCACGGCGACAGGTTGAATTGGCGGCTCACCTCGTCGAGGTCGCCGGGAATGGTGCGCAGCGACTGGTAGAAGCTGAACGCCATGTTCCACGCCTGGGCGGTGAAGATCAGGAACACCGCGGCGCACTCGGCGCCGAGCTGGCTGCCGGGGAACAGGCTGAGGAAGAAGGCGTAGGTGAAGGTCAGGAACCCCAGCACCGGCACCGACTGCAGGATGTCGAGCGCGGGCACGATCACCATCTCGGCCTTCTTGCTCTTGGCGGCGAGGGTGGCGAACACAAAGGTGAAGATCAGCGACAGGCCCAGGCCCAGGAACATGCGCAGGGTCGTGCGCAGGGCGTATTCCGGCAGGCGCGCGGGATCGAGGCTCACCGGCTCGATGGCGAGCTTGGACAGCGGCTGCACCATCTGCGTCGCGCCGTGGCCGATCAGCACGACCACGGCGGTGAGCAGGACGAAGGCGACGATGTCCGCGCGGTTCGGCGCCACGCCCTTGGGCAGGAAGCGCGCGAGCGGCTGAACGCCTCTACGGTCCTCGGATAGGAACACCATGGCTCACCTCGGGGTCGGCCGCCAAGACCGCCACGGGCGAGCCTGAAAGATCAGGCCTGACCGGACGCGCTCGGCGGCGCCTTACGTCGACTGGGACTGTCGCTGGGCATGAATCTTAAGGTTGGTTGCGGGGCGCCCGCGGGCCGGAAGGACCGCAGACGCGAGGGGGAATGGCTCGGCGCGCGTGGCAAGTCAAGCGGGCAAAGCCGCCCTCAGCGCCGGCCCATCACACACCCCGCCAGGTCGTCGGTGCGCACGGTCCGCTCGGCCGGTGTGATATGACGCGTGCGGTTGCGGACATTGCGCTGCGAGGCCACGGCCTTCCATTTCAGGGGTCGCGGAAGGATCGCGGCAAGGCGCGCGGCCTGGGCGGCGCTCAGATGATCCGCATCGGTGTGGAACCAGTACTGCGACGCGGCCTGCGCGCCATAAACCCCCGGCGCCCATTCGGCGAGGTTGAGATAGACCTCCATGATGCGCTGCTTGCCCCAGAGGTGTTCGATCAGCACTGTGTAGTAGGCCTCGACGCCCTTGCGTACGAAGCCGCGGCCCGGCCACAGGAAGGCGTTCTTCGCGGTCTGCTGGCTGATGGTCGAGCCGCCGCGCAGGCGGCTCTTGTGGGTGGCGTTGTAGCGCATCGCATTGCGGATGCCGTCCCAGTCGAAGCCGTGATGCGAACAGAATTTCTCGTCCTCCGCCGCGATCACCGCATAGACCAGGTTGGGTGAGATCGTTCGCAGCGGCCGCCAGTCGCGGCGATAGCCCTGACCCTGGAACACGCGCTCGACGGCGAGCACGGCGCCTTCCGGCGGCAGGAAGCGGTGCGCCAGAACGTCGGTGATCGGCACGATGAAGGCGAGCAGCAAGACGAGAACGAGGACGCCGACGACGCGGCGCCGCCAGCGCGGCTTCGTGGGTTTGGGCTCAGGTTGCGGTACAGCCGGCTGGGTCACGCGGTGACGCTATCCGAGCGAGGCCCTGCGGAACATCCCCGCCTTTTCGCATTTGCCCGTCACCCCGGCCGTGTGCCGGGGCCTGCGCCCGACCTCGCAATCAGGATGGTGTAAGCGCTTGCGCGAACCGGCGCACCGAAGAGCCAAAGCCCGAACCGCGGGTCCCGGGACAAGCCCGGGATGACGAAAATTGGTTGATTGTGGTGAGCGGATTATTGGAACGGCGTGTCCACGACCCCCGCCTCGCCGTCCTCGTCGCCCCAGGCCACCTGTTTGCCGTCAGGGGAAAGCGCCAGGGCCGAGATCGCCGCGCCCTTGTCGGCGCGCAGACGTTCGACGCCGCGGGCGGTCAGGTCGGCGATCCAGACGCGGCCGTCCTCGAGGCCCGCGGCCAGTACCGGGCGTTCCGGTGTTCCCACGACCCGCGTCACCCGTGCGCCGTCCTCGTGGCCGATCTCCGCGGCCTGTTTGCCCATGGGACCGTTGGTCCCGGCGAAGGGCCAGACCACTGCGCCTTCCGCGCCCGAGGTCGCCAACAGCGCGCCGTGCGCCAGGAACGTGAGGCTCCTGGGCTTGGCGGGATAGCCGCCCATGCGCATGTCCTTGGCGTCGGCGATGCGCCAGCCGTGCAGGGCGTTTTCCTGCATGCACGAGATCAGAAATTTTCCATCGGGGCTGAACACCAGCGCCACGTGCGAGCCGGCCCATTTCAGCAGGGTCGGCTTCTGGCCCTCGATGCGCGCAAACCACAGGGCCGCGCCGCCGTAGGTCGCACACGCCACGCGCCGCCCCTTGGCGTCGAACGCGAGACCGGCGACCGAACGCTCGTGGGTGAAGGTGCGCTTGAATTTCGCGTCGCGCGCGTCGATCACGCGCACCTCCTTGCCGGAGGCGAACGCGATCAGGTTCGACTCCGCGTTCGACGCCACCGCGTCGATCCATCTGCCGCCGACGGTCGCGAGCTCCGTCGCCCCTTCCGCCGTCGACCAGACCAGCCGTCCGTCGTCGCCGCCGGTGACGATGCCGGCGCCGGACGGATGCACGCACGCACACTGCACGCCCGCGTCGGGGTGCGCCTCGACCGCCTCACCGGACGCAAACCGCACCGTGCCGTCGCCGAGCGCGAAGGCGCACTGGCCGTCCTTGCCAAACACGGCCTCGACCACGAAGGCGCTGAAGGAAAAGCTCATGCGTTAGGCGCGATACAAGCTTCGAAGCCCGCGCGCAGCTTGGCTTCGTCGAGGTTGCGGCCGATGAACACCGCGCGTGACCAGCGGCGCTCGTGCATACCCCAGGGGCGTTGCAGGTCGCCTTCGAGGATCATGTGCACGGCCTGGAAGACTAGGCGCTTGTCCTCGCCCTTCACGTCGATGATGCCCTTGGCGCGCAGGATGTCCGGGCCCTGTTCGGCCAATAACTTGTCGAGCCACTGGGTGAAGCGCGGGCCGTCGAGCGACCGATCCGCCGACAGGGAAATTCCGCGGATATCCTGCGCGTCCGCGTGCGCGTGACCGTGCGCATGGTAATGGTGATGGTCGTGATCGCAATCCTCGTCGTGCACGTGGCCCGCTTCGCCGTGCGGCGGGTTGAGGAACTCGGGCTCGAGTTCGACGATGCGGTCGAGATCAAAACCGCCGCGACCCAGAATCGCATCGAGCGGCACGTCGGAACGCACCGCGCGGCGGATCGGCGCCAGCGGGTTAAGGCTGCGCAAGCGCGCCTCGACCGCCAGCAGCTGTTCTTCAGACACCAGGTCGGTCTTGTTGAGGATGATCTGGTCGGCGAAGGCGATCTGTTCGCGCGCCTCGCGGCTGTCGTCGATGCGTTGGCCGACGTGCAGCGCGTCCACCACGGTGGTTACGCTGTCGAGCCGCGTCTTGGCCTTGATCTCGTCGTCGACGAAGAAGGTCTGCGCCACCGGCCCGGGATCGGCGAGGCCTGTCGTCTCTACGATCACCGCGTCGAAACGCCCTTTGCGCTTCATCAAACCCGACAACACGCGGATCAGGTCGCCGCGCACCGTACAGCACACGCAGCCGTTGTTCATCTCGAACACTTCCTCGTCGGTGTCGACGATGAGGTCGTTGTCGATGCCGATCTCGCCGAACTCATTGACTATGACGGCGTAGCGCTTGCCGTGATCCTCGCTGAGGATGCGGTTCAGGAGCGTGGTCTTACCCGCGCCCAGATAGCCGGTGAGCACGGTGACGGGGATCTGCGACATGAAAGGCCTCTCGAGCGGCCCGTGATGTAGGCGCTAGGGGCCGGGCGTGGAAGTCCGGCTCCCGATCCGGCGCGCTCCAAACACCGCCGAAAGCGCAAACAGCGAGGCCGCGGCCAGCACCATGGCGGGGCCCGTCTCCACATCGAAGGCGCGGGCGCCGAGCAGGCCCGCGACGCTCGATCCGGCGCAGATGACCACCGCTGTGGCCATGCGGCCCTTAAAGCCGTCCGCCCAGAAACGCGCCGCGGCCGCGGGGATCATGATCAGACCCACGGTCATCAGCGCCCCGAAGGCGCGAAAGCCCGCCACCAGGTTCAGGGCCACGAGACCCATCAAGAGCGCCTGTGGCGCGAACAGAGCCGCCCCCTCGTCCGCGGCGACCGCGAGCTTGGGTCCCCAGAGGACCAGGGCGAGTACCGTGGCGACCGCCGCCCCGGCGGCCAGGATCAGGCCGGGACGGTCCAGGGCGCCGGGGCTGCCGAAGAGAAGCTGTTCCACCACCTCGGCCGAGGCGGATCGTCTCAGGATCACGATGCCGATGGCCAAGGCCGTCAGATACAAAACCGCAAACGCGGCGTCCTCGGGCATGCGCCCGACCCGGGACAGGAAGGTCGAGGAGACCGCCACCACGACGCCGGCGACCAGCGCCCCCAGGGTCAAGAGCCAGGGGTCGGGACCGAACAGCACATAGACGATGGCCGCGCCCGGCAGGGTGGCATGGGAGAGGCTGTCGCCCACCAGGCTCATCCGCCGCCCGATCAGCAGCACGCCCAGCGGCGCGGCGCCCACCGCCAGGGCCAGGGCCCCGCCGAGCGCGGTCAGGAAGGCGGCGTCGAGGGACAGAGGGTGCACAGGGCGGCTATAGCCGCTTCGGCGCCGGGAAGGTTTCCCTTTTTTACCGGGGGATGTCCCGGCCTTTTCGTTGACTCGCAAGCGGGCGGCTGTATAAAGCCCGCCTCCGCCCGCGGGACCCCTCGCGGGCGCAATTGTTTTTGTCCAAAAAAGGCGCGCGCCATGTACGCGGTGATCAAAACCGGCGGCAAGCAATACCGGGTCCAGCCCGGCGACCTGCTGGTCGTGGAAAAGCTCGACGGCGAGCCGGGCGCGGAGATCAAGTTCGACACCGTCCTGATGGTCGGCGACGACAAGGGCGCGACCCTGGGTGAACCCCTGCTCAAGGGCGCGGCGGTGACCGCCACCCTGATCGAGACGCGCAAGGGCGAAAAGGTCAAGATTTTCAAGAAGACGCGCCGCCAGGGCTACCGCCGCACCCGCGGCCACCGCCAGCCGGAAAGCGTGCTGCGCGTGACCGCGCTGGACGGCGCCGGCAAGTCGGCCAAGTGGGACGGCAAGGTCGAGCTGATCACCAAGGCCGAGCTGAACGCCCGGGCCCGCGGCCTCGCCCCCATGCTCGCTCCGGCGGTCGAAGAACCGGCGCCGAAGACGACCAAGCCCAAGAAGGTCACCCCGCCCAAGATCGAGGTCGAGTCCGTGGTCGAGGACGACGCCAAGTCGGCGGTGGTGCACGCCCACGTCGTCGAGCACGCCGATCCGGCCCCGGAAGCTGCGCCCAAGAAGGCGAAGGCTGAGCCCAAGGCTGAAGCTCCGGCCCACAAGGCCGAGCCCAAGGCGAAAACCGAAACCAAGCAAGCGGCGCCCAAAAAGGCTTCGGCCCCCAAGGCCGCCGCCAAGAAGACCCCGGCCAAGCCCAAGGGCGGCAAGTCCTAAGTCCGGCCCAAGGAACAGAGTTCAGGAGAGCATCTTATGGCTCACAAGAAATCAGGCGGCTCCTCGCGCAACGGCCGCGATTCCGAGTCCAAGCGCCTCGGCGTGAAGAAGTACGGCGGCGAGACCGTGCTTGCGGGCAACATTCTAGTGCGCCAGCGCGGCACTGAGTACCACCCCGGCGACAACGTCGGCCTCGGCCGCGACCACACACTGTTCGCCCTCGTCCAGGGCCAGGTGAAGTTCAGCAAGAAGCGCGACGAGCGCCGCTTCGTATCCGTCCTTCCGATTATGCCGAAGCAGGCCAAGGCCGCCGGCTAGGCGCGTCAGGAACATACGTTCCGGGTCGCGCCGCAAGGGCGATCCGGACGAGAACTCCAGCGGGGAGTCCGGATCGCCGGGCTCCCTGTTTTGATTCCCCACTGGAGATTCTCAGGCCGAACACAGGAGACCGGCCATGTGTGTGATCGAACCAACGCCCGTTCTGGAAACCAGACGCCTGCGCCTGCGCGCGCCCGAGGCGCGTGACCTGGCGGCGATCGCCGGCTTCTGCGCCGATTTCGACGTAGCGCGGATGACCACGCGGATGCCGCATCCGTACGTCCTCTCAGACGCCGAGGGGTTCCTGAAGTCGGTCCAGGCGCTCGATCCAAAGCGCGAGCGCGTGTTCCTGATCGAAGACGAAGAGGACGGGCCGGCGGGCATGGTCTGCTTCCACCAGAACGATGATCCGTACCCGGAGATCGGCTATTGGGTCGGCAAGCCGTTCTGGGGCCGCGGCTTCGCCACCGAGGCGGCCCTGGCCGCGCTCGACTGGGCCAAGCGCGCCTGGAAGCGGAAAGTGGTGGCGTCCGGCCACTTCCCGGACAATCCAGCGTCGGGCCGGGTGCTGACCAAGTGCGGCTTCCTCTATACCGGCGTGGTGCGGCGTAAGCGCTGCGTCGCCCGGGACGCCGAGGTCGATCTGCACATGATGGTCTGGCTGGCTTAACCTCCAAAGGTACGCGAAAACCCCGCCGATGAAGTTTCTCGACCAGTGCAAGATCTACATCCGCTCCGGTGACGGGGGCGGCGGGGCCGTGTCCTTCCGGCGTGAGAAGTTCATCGAGTACGGCGGCCCGGACGGGGGCGACGGCGGCCGCGGCGGCGACGTCTGGATCGAGGCGGTCGAGGGCCTGAACACCCTGATCGACTATCGCTACCAGCAGCACTTCAAGGCCGACACCGGCCAGCACGGCATGGGCAAACAACGCAACGGCGCGGGCGGCGAGGACGTGCTGCTGAAGGTGCCGGTGGGCACCCAGGTCTATGAGGAGGATCGCGAGACCCTGA
Organism: uncultured Pseudomonadota bacterium; assembly: GCA_963838235.1. Taxonomy (GTDB): domain Bacteria; phylum Pseudomonadota; class Alphaproteobacteria; order Caulobacterales; family Caulobacteraceae; genus JAFECT01. The sequence continues at coordinate 579,433 of CAWIQJ010000006.1, read as the reverse complement.
TCGCCGACCTCGATCACACGGGCGCGAAGATCCAGCTCGCGCGCGGCGGCAACGGCGGTCACGGCAACATCCACTTCAAGGGGCCGATCAACCAGGCGCCGCACTTCGCCATGCCCGGCCAGAAGGGCCATGAGCGCTGGCTGTGGCTGCGGCTGAAGCTGATCGCCGACGCAGGGCTGGTCGGGTTGCCGAACGCGGGCAAGTCGACCTTCCTGGCGGCGGTGAGCGCAGCGACGCCGAAGATCGCCGACTATCCGTTCACCACCCTGACGCCGAACCTGGGCGTGGTGAGCCTCTCGTCGGAAGAGCGCTTCGTGCTCGCCGACATTCCGGGCCTGATCGAAGGCGCTGCGGACGGCGCGGGGCTCGGCACAAAGTTTCTCGGGCATGTCGAACGCACCGCCGTGTTGATTCATCTCATCGATGCGACGTCGGAAAATCCCGCGGCGGATTACGCCACGGTGCGACACGAACTCGAAGCCTACGGCGAGGAACTGGAGGACAAGACCGAGATCGTGGCGCTGTCGAAGGTCGACGCGCTGACGCCGGACTTGCGCGACGACGCCGCGCGCGCGTTCGAAGACGCCACCGGCCTGAGGCCGATACTGGTGTCGGCGGTGTCCGGCGAAGGCGTGAACGCGCTGCTGCGCGCCTGCCTGCACAACATTCGCGAAGGCCGCGCCGAGGAAGCGCGGCGTAGGGCGGCGCCCGAAGCGTGGCGGCCGTGATGAGGATCCCACACCCGAGGACGCATGTGGATCGCCGGCCCCGCGCCTGAATCGCCGTCGCCGCGTCACGGGTCGCTGGCCTCGGGCCTGCACCTGGAGCGCTGCATGCGCGTGGGTCTGCTCGGCGGCTCGTTCAATCCCGCGCACGCGGGCCACGCGCATGTGGCGGAGACCGCGCGCCTGCGCCTCGGCCTCGATCGTGTCATCTGGCTGGTATCGCCGCAGAACCCGTTGAAGGCGTCGAACCACACCGCGCCGCTCGCAACGCGCATGGCCAGCGCGCGCGGTCAGGCGCGCGGTCCGAAGATGACCGTCTCGGACTTCGAGACGCGCATCGGCGCGCGCTACACCATCGACACCCTGCGCGCCTTGAAGGCGCGCTATCCCGGCGTGCATTTCGTCTGGATCATGGGGAGCGACAATCTGGCCGGCTTCCACCGCTGGCGCGGTTGGACCGACATCTTCCACCTGATGCCGATTGCGGTGGTGGCCCGGCCCGGGTCCCTGCTGGACAGCCGCTTTGCGCCGGCGGTCCGGCGGTTCGCCCACGCCCGGCTGCCGTCGCGGGAGGGGGCGCTCCTGGCCACAGCCCCGACACCCGCCTGGATCTACCTGCGCGCGCCGCTGAACGCCGCCTCCTCCACCGCGATCCGGGCCGGCGCGACCCAGCGCCGCACTTAAGCCGCCTTAACCGCGTAACCACGCAACCCCACATGACGCAACCGGCGGCCCGTGCTAGGCTAAGGGGTCGCAATCAAAGTCTATTGACAAAGCCTATTGGCAAAGCCGACCGAAGGAGCATCCGCTGGCCCGCCCCACCGCGCGTAAGAAGAAGTCGGACGCTGTTTCCAACACCGCGCACGAGTCCGATCCGGTCACGCCCCGCCGCGACGAAGACGATCCGCTCGACGCCATGATTCTGAGCCGCCTCGACGAGGATAAGGCCGAGGACATCGTGTCGATCGACGTGAAGGGCAAGAGTTCCTTCGCCGACTGCATCGTGGTGGCCTCGGGCCGCTCGGCGCGTCACGTGGGCGCCCTGGCCGACCATCTGCTGCGCGCCCTGAAGGACGCGGGCTACGGTCGTGCGCGCGTCGAAGGCCTGCCGCAATGCGACTGGGTGTTGATCGACGCTGGCGACGTGATCGTTCACCTGTTCCGTCCGGAAGTGCGCGCCTATTACAACATCGAGAAGATCTGGTCGGTCGAGTCGGCTCACACCCGCGCCGCCGTCTGACGCCCACCCCATGAAGATCGCCGTCATCGCCGTCGGGCGCCTGGGCCGCGCGCCCGAGGCGGCGCTGGCGCGCGACTGGTGCGACCGCGCGACGGTTCAGGGCCGTGCGCTGGGGCTGGGGCCGGTCGAGATCGTCGAGGTGGAACCGCGCAAACCGGGCAAGCCCGCCGAAGGTCAGGCGCTGATCGAAGCGTCGGGTGCGGGCGCCTTCGTGGTTGCCTGCGACGAGCACGGCGAGACCTTTCCGTCACGCGCCTTCGCCGACCGCATCGCCAAGCTGCGCGACCAGGGCGAGCGGCGCCTGGTGTTCCTGATCGGCGGCGCCGACGGTCTGTCGGAGGACGTGTTGAGCGCGGCGAAAATCAAATTGGCATTCGGGCCGCAAACCTGGCCGCACGCCCTGGCGCGCGCGATGCTGGCGGAACAGGTTTACCGCGCGGTCACGATCCTCTCGGGTTCGCCGTACCATCGTGATTGATCTTACCAAAATTCCGCTCATCCCCGCGAAAGAGGGGATGAGAGGGAATTCAGGAATGGGATTCAAATCCGCATACCTTCCCCCGATGCGCCGCGCCTCGCTTATCCTCGCATCCATCCTGATCGCCGCCGCGCCTTCGTACGCGCAGACCGGCTCGGAGAGCGATGCGCTGAAGGCGGAAGCCCAGACCGTGGCCAACGAGGCGGCGGCGCTGAAGGCCAAGCTCGCCGCGCTCATGCGCCAGCAGCAGCAGGCCACGGCGACGGCGGGGCCGCAGCAGGCCAAGCTGAACGCCCTGAACGCCGAGGAGGAAGGCCTGCGCGCGGAGATGGAGCAGAACCGCGGCGAACTCGGCCGCCTGCTCACCGCGCTCGAACTCTATTCCAAGGATCCGCCCCCGGCGCTTCTGGTGTCGCCGCGTTCGGCCAATGACGCGGTGACCGCCGCGATCCTGATGCGGGCGGTCACGCCCGCCCTGCAGCAGCGCGCCCGCGCGCTGGCCCAACGCGCCGAGGCCTACCAGCAGGTCCGCCGCGAAGCGGCGCTGGCGGAAGGCACGCTGTTCACCGACGAAAGCGAGACCCTGGAACGCCGCGCCGAGATCGAACGGCTGATCGGCGAGAACGCGGGTCTCGAAGCGCGCCTGCGCGCCGACCAGCAGGCCGCCACCCCGCAAGCGCGCGCCCAGGCGGAGCAGGACGCGGCGCTGGGCGGATTGGTCGCGGGCATCGGCGGGCAGGAGCCGCGCGCGCCCCTGCTGGCGGGCGACCCGGGTCGGCTGCAAAGCCCGGTGCAGGGCGCCAAGCTGGCCGCCCAGGGCGGCTGGAGCTGGCGCACGGGCGCGGGTGCTACGGTGTTCGCGCCGGCCTCGGGCCAGGTTGAGTACGCCGGTCCGCTGAAAGGCTGGGGTCAGGTCCTGGTGATCGGGTTGGGCGGCGACTGGCGGGTGGTGCTGGCCGGGCTCGACCGGGTGCAGGTGCGGCCCGGCGCTCAGGTCTCCGCCGGCCAGGGCGTCGGCGCCATGGGACTAGGGGCGCCGCAGCTGTTCATGGAGCTTCGCCGGGGACCAAACGTCGCCGATCCGGCGAGGCGCCTCGACGCGGGTTGAAAGCCCTGGTTTGATAGGCGCTAACACTTTCGCCACGAATTGGTCGTGGTGATAGGCTTTCTGGACCCCTGCGGCTCCCACGCGGGGGCCCCAGCGTGAGGCTTTCATGCGCATTCCCAAACAGCTTCTTCTCGTCGGCGTCAGCGCCATGGTCATCGGCTGCGGCGCCTTCGCCTACGCCAAGACCTCCGCCTTCATCCAGGACAACAACTCGATCCACGAAATCGCCCTGTTCGGCGACGTGGTGACCATCGTCCAACAGCAGTACGTGGTGAAGGTCGATCAGAAGAAACTGATCGAGGCGGCGCTGGACGGCATGCTGTCCTCGCTCGACCCGCACTCGAACTATCTGAACCCCGACGAGTTGAAGGACCTGACCGAGACCGCGGAAGGCTCCTATGGCGGCCTCGGCCTCGAGGTCACCTCCGAAGACGGCGCGATCAAGGTGATCACGCCCATGGACGACACCCCGGCCGGTCGCGCGGGCGTGCAGGCGGGCGACTACATCACCGCCATCGACGGCCAGAGCGTGCTGGGTCAGAGCCTGAACGATGCGGTGAAGACCATGAAGGGCGCCCCCGGCACCGCGGTGAGCATCACCGTGGTGCGTCCGGGCAAGGATCCGTTCGACCTGAAGCTCACCCGCGAGATCATCAAGGTCGATTCGGTGAAGGAGCACGCCGAGGGCGACTACGGCTACCTGCGCATCACCAACTTCAACGAGAAGACCGGCGACGAGACGCGCGCCGCGGTCCTCAAGCTGCAGCACGATATTCCGCACATGAAGGGCCTGGTGCTCGACCTGCGCAACAACCCCGGTGGCGTGCTCGACAGCTCGGTCGAGGTCGCCGACGCCTTCCTGAACGGCGGCGAGGTGGTCACCCAGCGGGGCCGCGATCCGCGCGACGTCGAGCGCTACAACGCCCCGACCCAGGGCGACATGCTGCACGGCCTGCCGATCGTGGTTCTGATCAATCCCGGCACCGCTTCGGCGGCCGAGATCGTCGCCGGCGCCCTGCAGGATCGCCATCGCGCGACGCTGGTGGGCATCACCAGCTTCGGCAAGGGTTCGGTGCAGTCGGTGATCCGGTTGCGCGGCGGCTTGGACGGCGCGCTGAAGCTGACCACGGCGCGCTACTACACGCCCTCGGGCCGCTCGATCCAGCGCACCGGCATCGATCCCGACCTCGAGGTGGCGCAGTCGAAGGACCAGGCCGACCGCTTGGCCGACGACAAGTTCCAGTTCAGCGAGGCGTCGTTCAAGAACGCGCTCAACGCCGACGAGGGCAAGGTGCGCAAGGCGCCGCACATGCCGTCGGAATATCCGCCGGCGTCCTTCGATACCAAGAAGGGCGACTATGAACTCACCCGCGCGCTCGACGTGCTGGCGGTAGACGGCGACCTGACCAAGCTGAAGCGCGGACCCACCACCACGGTCGCGGCCGAGGACGGCAAGTTCGTCCCACCCGCGGTCAAGGCGACCACAACGCCGCAATCGAACCAGAACTGACGCAGGAAACCTAAAGGGAATAACCGTTCTCGTTAGGGTTCCTTAACCCGTCAGACGCGATCTTGAGGCCCGGTCGGGGACACCCCCGACCGGGCTTTTTTGTTGCGCCGATCGGTCCCGATGTTCGCCAAACGCCAGCCCGCCTTCGCCGGCCCCCAACTCTCGCCCGCTCCGGGCAAGGGTCTGCGCGGGCTGGTCGATTTCGCCAAGCGGCCCGCCGTGGCCGCCACGGCGGCCGGCGTGCTGTTCCTGGGCGCGGCGGCGGGCCTGATCCTGGTGATGGGGGACCCGCACGCGGGCGCGCCGCAGGTGCGGATCGCGCTGAACCGGCCCAAGCCCCAGGACCCCAACGTCGCCCCGGGCGCGGGCATGCAGGCCTTCACCGTCGACTCGCTCGGCATGTACCAGGACCTGACCGCGCCGGGATTCGACCCCAACAACCAGCCGCCCATCCAGGGTGACGCCACCATCACCTTCCCCGACGGCGGCGGCGCGTCGGCCGTCAATGTGCCAGGCAGTTCCGTGCCGGTGGCGCAACCGCCGCTGCGCCACGTCGCAGCCGATCCCCTGGCCGCCGCGCCCTTCCCAGGCCTGGCCCAGCAGAGCCCGCTCGGCCCGCTGCCCGTCATCGCCGGCAACGGGGCCTCCGCCTTTTCCGCCTATGCCCGGCCGTTCAAGTCGGACGGGCGACCCAGGGTGGCCCTGATCGTGGGCGGCCTGGGCCTGAACCCGGCCTCCACCAAGACCGCCATCGAGCGCCTGCCGCCGGAGGTGACCCTGTCCTTCGTGCCCTACGCCCAGGGCCTGCAGGGCTGGATCGACCTCGCCCGCGCCAACGGCCACGAGGTGATGATCGAGATTCCGATGGAGCCCACGGACTACCCGGACAACGATCCGGGTCCGTACACCCTGTTGTCGACCGCGAGCCCGCAGGACACCGCGCGCCGGCTCGACTGGCTGCTCAGCCGCGCCACCGGCTATTTCGCGGTGACCAACTATCTCGGCGGCAAGTTCGTGACCTCCGACCAGGGCATGGGCGCGTTCCTGGGTGAACTGAAGGCCCGCGGCGTGGGCTTCATCGACGACGGTTCGGCGCGCCGGCGCGGCGGCGGCTTCGCCCGCGGCAGCGCGGACGCGGTGATCGACGACCAGCTGTCGGCCGAGGCGATCGCGAGCCAGCTCTCCAACCTGGAACAGACCGCCCGGGTGAAGGGTCAGGCGCTGGGCTCGGGCTTCGCCTATCCGGTCACCGTCGAGGTGGCGGCGCGCTGGATCGACGGGCTGAAGGCCAGGGGCTTGCAACTCGCCCCGGCTTCGGCCATCGCGCATCGGTGAGCCCAAAGACCGAAGACCAGCCCGACCGCGACCTTACCAAGTATCGCACCAACGTCGGCATCGTGGTGTTCAACCGCGACGGCCTGGCTTGGCTCGGCCGCCGGCGCGGGACCGAGCCGCCGTTCAACTGGCAGTTCCCCCAGGGCGGCGTCGACGCCGGCGAAAACTTTGCGCAAGCCGCCCGACGCGAACTCGAGGAAGAAACCGGCATGACGTCGGTGGCGCTGTTGGCGGAGACCGAAGGCTGGATCGTCTACGACTTCCCCCCAGGCTACGGCGGCTCGAAAGCCGCGCGCGGCTTCATGGGCCAGAAGCAGAAATGGTTCGCCTACCGCTTCGAAGGCGAAGACGCAGAGATCGATCTCGAAGCGTTCCACGAGATCGAATTCGACGGCTGGAAGTGGGCCAAGCTCGAAGACGCGATCAAAACGGTCGTGCCGTTCAAGAAGGCGTCCTACGCGATGGTGGTCGAGGCGTTTAAGCGGTTCGCGCGGCCGTAAGCTTCCCTCTCCCTTCCGCTCATCCCGGCGAATGCCGGGACCCAGATCGTATGGCGTGGCGGTCGTGACTAGCGAAGAATGGGGCCCACGAAAAACACGAAGGGCGTCGCGGGCGCCATTTCACGTGAGCGGCCGTGTGAATGACCGCGCTATGCGCGGTCGAAATAAAGTCAGAGACTTCTCGTTCGTGCTTTTCGTGTTTTTCGTGGGCAAAATCTTGCACCACTAACAGCAAGCGCCGCGCCATTTGATCTGGGTCCCGGCATTCGCCGGGATGAGCGGAGAGACTTGGGTTACCCCGCGTCGCCCCAGGCGCGCAGGAGCGAGGAACAGACATAGCTGAGCCGCGTGCGGTTTTCCCAGGCCATCTTCTCGCCCTCCAGCGCGAGCACCTCGTTCAGTTGGTAGAGCAGCTCGCGGTTGGCCTGGTCGGCGACCAGGCTTTCCATGAAGCTGATGCCAACGAGGCGTTCGCCGCGGGTCACTGGCCGGACCTGGTGGATGGTGGTGGAGGGATAGACGATAACGCCGCCGGGCTTCAGCTTGAAGTCGATCTCGCGGGTGCCGAGGCGGACCGACAACTCACCGCCGTCGTAGCTGTCGGGCTCGTTCAGGAAGATGGTGCAGGACAGGTCCGATCGCAGCGGCCGTGTGCCGAGCGGCAGAAACGCGGCGTCGGAGTGCGCGCCGTAGTTCATGCCCGGGTGGTAGCGGGTGAGCAGCGGCGGCGCGATCATCTTGGGAAACACGAAGTCGCGCACCTCGCCTGAGCGCTGCAGCGCCTGGTGCATGATCTGGGCGGATTCCTTGTAGTGCGGATCCGCGTAGTCGAGCTGGGTGTTGTTCTTGACCTTGGAGTGCGGATTGGTGGCGCGGCCGTCGACGAACTTCATCGTCTTGGCCAGCTCGTGCAGGCGCTCGACTTCTTCGGGCGTCAGCAGATCGGGGACTTCCAGGAACATCGGCCTCTCCGGCGACGAAGGTCGCTAAAACCTAGACCCGGTTGCGGCTGAACGCGAGCCGGATCAGTCCGATCAGGGCAATCACCGCCCACGCGGCTTCGAGCATGGCGGCGGCCAAGTTGAAGCGAAAATAGAGCGAGACCAGCACCAGACCCGCGCCCACAAGGTTCAGCAGGAGCGCGATCAGCCCATACGGGTCCAACCGCTTGAACTGGACGCCGGCATAGGCGCCGAGGATCAGGAGGGCGCCCAGGACGCCCAGGATGTCGCTGAGACTGGCTGCGCCCGCGCTCAATGCGCTCGTTCGGGGTGCACGCGTTCGTCGTGCTCTTCGGCGTATTCGGCGAGGATGGTGAAGCCCCAGGGCGTCACGTCGGCGAAACCGCCCTTGACCAGGAAGGCGCGTTTGACCGACCCGTCGTGCACGAAGACGAAGCCTTCCTTCAGCGTGGTCATGAACGGCGCATGGCCGACCAGGACGCCGAAGTCGCCTTCGGTTCCCGACGCGTCGACCTGATCGACGTCGCCGGAGAAGACCTCGCGCTCAGGCGAGACCAGGGAGAAGTGCAGACGGCCCGTGGTCATTACGCTTCCGCCGCCATTTTCTCGCCCTTGGCCACGGCTTCTTCGATGCCGCCGACCATGTAGAAAGCCGCCTCGGGCAGGTGGTCGTACTGGCCTTCGCAGACGGCCTTGAACGACTTGATCGTCTCTTCCAGCGGCAGAAACTTGCCCGGCGTGCCGGTGAACTGTTCGGCGACGTGGAACGGTTGCGACAGGAAGCGACTGATCTTGCGCGCGCGCGCGACGGTCAGCTTGTCTTCTTCCGACAGCTCGTCCATGCCCAGGATGGCGATGATGTCCTTCAGCGCACGGTACTGCTGCAGGATTTCCTGCACGCGGCGCGCGACCTGATAGTGCTCGTCGCCGATCACCAGCGGATCGAGAATGCGCGAGGTGGAGTCGAGCGGGTCCACTGCGGGGAAGATCCCCTGCGCCGCGATATCACGCGACAGCACGGTGGTGGCGTCCAGGTGCGCGAACGAGGTGGCCGGCGCCGGGTCAGTCAGGTCGTCGGCGGGCACGTAGATGGCCTGCACCGAGGTGATCGATCCCTTGGCGGTCGACGTGATGCGCTCCTGCAGATTGCCCATCTCGGTGGCCAGCGTCGGTTGATAACCCACCGCCGAGGGAATACGGCCGAGCAGCGCCGACACTTCCGAACCCGCCTGTGTGAAGCGGAAGATGTTGTCGATGAACAGCAGCACGTCCTTGCCCTCTTCGTCGCGGAAATATTCCGCCTGGGCTAGGCCGGTGAGCGCCACGCGGGCGCGGGCGCCCGGGGGCTCGTTCATCTGGCCGTAAACCAGCGTACAGCGCGAGCCTTCGGTCGAGCCGGTCTTGGGATCGACGTTCACCTTGGACTCGATCATCTCGTGATAGAGGTCGTTGCCTTCGCGCGTGCGCTCGCCGACGCCGGCCAGCACCGAGTAACCGCCGTAGGCCTTGGCGATGTTGTTGATCAGCTCCTGCATGGTCACGGTCTTGCCCACGCCCGCGCCACCGAACAGGCCGATCTTGCCGCCCTTGGTGTAGGGGCAGAGCAGGTCGATCACCTTGATGCCGGTGACCAGGATTTCCGCCGAGGTCGACTGTTCGGCGAAGGACGGCGCCTCGGCGTGGATCGGACGCATGAACGGGGTGTTGATCGGACCCGCTTCGTCGATCGGCGCGCCGATGACGTTCATGATGCGACCGAGCGTGGCGGGACCGACGGGCACGATGATGCCCGCGCCCGTGTCGCTCACGTCCTGACCGCGCACGAGACCTTCGGTGGTGTCCATGGCGATGGTGCGCACGGTGTTTTCACCGAGATGCTGCGCCACTTCCAGCACCAAGCGGAACGGCTCGCCGGTCCGCTGGTCGGTGTTGGTGGTTTCCAGCGCGTTCAGGATCGCCGGCAGCGCGCCGTCGAACTCGACGTCGACGACGGCGCCGATCACCTGGACGATGCGGCCCTTGGAGGCGGTTTTGGTTTGGCTTCCGTCCATGGTTACGGTCTTTCGGTCAAAGGGCTTCCGCGCCGGAAATGATCTCGATCAACTCTTTGGTGATCTGAGCCTGGCGCTGGCGGTTGTACATAAGGGTCATCTTGGCGATCATGTCGCCGGCGTTGCGGGTCGCGGAGTCCATCGCGGCCATCTGGGCGGCGTAGAACCCGGCGTTGTTTTCGTAGAGCGCACCCAGAACCTGCACCGTGATGTTGCGTGGCAGCAGGGCGGCGAGGATGGTCTCCTCGTCGGGCTCGTACTCGTAGCAGGCGCCGCCGAGGTCGATAGGCGGGGCGTTCGGATCGACTTCCGCGGGGATCAGTTGCTGCAGGGTCGGGATCTGCGTCACCACCGACTTGAACCGCGAGTAGATCAGGGTCGCGACGTCGAACTCGCCCGTTTCGAACATGGCCAGCACGCGCTCGGCGACGACTTGGGCGACGCCGAGGCCCGGCGTCTTGCCGGCTTCGACGCTTTCGACGATGTGCGAGCCATAGAGCCGGCGCACCTGGTCGCGCGCCTTGCGCCCGATGGTGATGACGCGAACTTCTTTGCCCTGGTTCAGCAGCGAACCGATGTGCTCGCGCGCCATGCGCCCGATCGACGAGTTGAAGCCGCCGGCCAGGCCGCGGTCGGCGGTGGCCACGACGATCAGATGCCGGTGGTCGGAGCCCGTGCCGACCAGCAGCTTCGGCGCGCTCGGGCCCGAGACGCTGGCGGCGAGGTTGGCGATCACCGCAGCCATGCGGCGCGCGTAGGGGCGCGCGCGCTCAGCCGCCTCCGTGGCGCCGCGGAGCTTGGCCGCCGCCACCATCTGCAGCGCCTTGGTGATCTTCTGCGTGGCTTTCACGCTCGAGATCCGATTGCGCATGTCCTTGAGACTGGCCATTGGGCTTAACTCGTCCTCAGGTCAGGGTCAGGCGAACGAAGCCGCGAAGGCCTCGAGGATCGACTTCAGTTCGGTTTCCAGTTCCGGCGTGAGCGCCTTGCCCGTGCGCACTGCGTCCAACCACTTGGTGTTCTTGGTGCGCAGCTGCGCGAGCAGCTCGGCCTCGTAGCGGGTGACTTGCGACGCCGGGATCTTGTCGAGGTAACCGCGGGTGCCGGCGTAGATCACCGCCACCTGCTCTTCCACCGCGAGCGGCGCGTACTGCGGCTGCTTCAACAGTTCGGTCAGGCGCTCGCCGCGGGCCAGCAGGCGCTGGGTCGAAGCGTCGAGGTCGGAGCCGAACTTCGCGAAGGCGGCCATTTCGCGGTACTGCGCAAGCTCGCCCTTGATCGGACCGGCGACCTGTTTCATCGCCTTGATCTGCGCCGAGGAGCCCACGCGCGAGACCGAGATGCCGACGTTCACCGCCGGGCGGATGCCCTGGTAGAACAGGTCGGTTTCCAGGAAGATCTGGCCGTCGGTGATCGAGATCACGTTGGTCGGGATGTAGGCCGACACGTCGTTGGCCTGGGTTTCGATCAGCGGCAGGGCCGTGAGCGAACCGGACCCATTGTCCTTGTTCAGCTTGGCCGCGCGCTCGAGCAGGCGCGAGTGCAGATAGAACACGTCGCCGGGATAGGCTTCGCGGCCGGGCGGACGACGCAGCAACAGCGACATCTGACGATAGGCGACGGCCTGCTTGGACAAGTCGTCGTAGATGATCAAGCGCGTGCATGCCGTTGTCGCGGAACCACTCGCCCATGGCGCAGCCCGAGAAGGGCGCCAGGAACTGCAGCGGCGCCGGTTCCGACGCGGTGGCGGCGACGACGATGGTGTAGTCCAGCGCGCCGTGATCCTCGAGCGTCTTGACGATCTGCGCGACGGTCGAACGCTTCTGGCCGATGGCGACGTAGATGCAATAGAGCTTGGCGCTCTCGTCGCCCGAGGCGTTCACCGCCTTCTGGTTCAGGATGGTGTCGATGGCGACGGCGGTCTTGCCGGTCTGACGGTCGCCGATGATCAGCTCGCGCTGGCCGCGGCCGATCGGGATCAGGGTGTCGATGGCCTTCAGGCCGGTCTGCACCGGTTCGTGCACCGACTGGCGCGGGATGATTCCGGGCGCCTTCACGTCCACGCGGCGGCGTTCGGCGGCTTCACCCAGCGGACCCTTGCCGTCGATCGGCTCGCCCAACGGGTTCACCACGCGGCCGAGCAGCGCCTTGCCCACCGGCACGTCCACGATTTCGCTGAGACGGCGGACTTCGTCGCCTTCCTTGATCTGGCGGTCTTCGCCGAAGATCACGATGCCGACGTTGTCGCGCTCAAGGTTGAGGGCCATGCCCTTCACCCCGGCCTTGGGGAACTCGACCATCTCGCCGGCCTGGACCTTGTCGAGGCCGTAGACCCGAGCGATGCCGTCGCCGACCGACAGCACCTGGCCCACGTCGGAGACGTCGGCTTCCTGGCCGAAGTTGGCGATCTGGGTCTTGAGAATCGCCGAGATCTCGGCGGCGCGAATGTCCATGGTCTTACGCTCTCTTCAGGGCGAACTTGAGGGAGTTGAGGCGGGTCTTGAGCGAAGCGTCGTAGAGGCGCGAACCGACGCGCACCTTGACGCCGCCCAGGATCGACGGATCGACGGCGGTGGTGATCTCGGGAGCCTTGCCCAAGGCCTGCGACAGCGCGGCGGCCAGACCCTGGCGTTGCGCATCGGTGAGGGCGACGGCGGTGGTCACCTGGGCGGCGACGACGCCGCGGCGTTTGTCGTCGAGGCGACGGAAGCTGGCGATCACTGCGGCCAGTGAGGCGGCGCGGCGGTTCTCAGCCAAAAATCCCAGGAACTTGAGGGTCACGGGCTGGAAGCCGACCTGTTTGGCCAGGGCGTCCAGGGCCTTGCCCTTGTCCTCGGAGGAAAAGGCCGGAGAGGCCAGGGCGCGACGCAGATCGGCGCTTTCGCCGATCATGGCCGAGAGGCCGTTCAGGTCGGCGCGGACCTGATCCACGACGCCGGTTTCGACCGCTAGGCCGAACAGCGCCAGCGCATAGCGCTCGCCGACTTCAGTCTCTCGGAAATCGTCAGCCACGTTTGAACCCGACCCGTGCGTTTTGAGGCGCCGTTCGCGGCAGGACTGCCGCTCGGCTAAAGGCTTGTACCGCTTGGGAAAGCAAGAACGAGGCGGCCTCGTGAAAGACCGCCCCGCGCGAAGCCGGGCGCCTGATAGCACGCAGCTTGTGGCGCTGCAACATACCCGCAAAGCCTTGCCGGGCTTTGGCTAAACCAGGCCTTGAACCAGGGTCGTGGGGCGTCGATAGAGGGCCTGCGGCGACCTGTCCGCCGCCCCGTCGGGACGACCCATGCACGAGATCGCCGCCCTGGCTTACGACCCCAGCGCCTGGGTGGCCCTGATCACCCTGATCGTGCTGGAGGTGGTGCTCGGCGTCGACAACCTGGTCTTCGTCGCCCTGCTCACCAACAAGCTGCCGGAGGCGATTCGCGCCCGAGCCCGCAGCGTGGGCCTGCTCCTGGCCCTGGTGATGCGGCTCGTGCTGCTGGGCGCCCTGGTCTTTATGACGAAACTGACCACGCCGCTGTTCGCCCTGATGGGCCACGGGTTCTCGGCGCGGGACCTGATCATGTTCGCCGGCGGCCTGTTCCTGTTGTGGAAGGCGGTGACCGAGATCCACGATCACGTGGACCCGGACCCCGAACGGAAGAAGAAGGCCAGGGGCCCGGTGGCGAGCGCCTTCGCCATGGCCATCGTCCAGATTCTGGTGCTCGACTTGGTCTTCTCCATCGACAGCATCCTCACCGCCGTGGGCATGACCGATCACCTGCCCATCATGTTCATCGCCGTCACCGTCGCCGTCCTGCTGATGCTGGTGGCGTCGGGGCCGATGGCGGCCTTCATTGCGAAGAACCCGACCATCGTGATGCTTGCCCTGGGCTTCCTGATGATGATCGGCATGGTGCTGATCGCCGACGGCTTTGGCGTGCACGTGCCCAAGACCTACATCTACGTCGCCATGGGCTTCGCCGCGGCGGTGGAGGTCCTGAACGGGCTGGGGCGGCGGGCTCGGCGATTGCGCGGCCCTACCACCCACTGATGTGGGGTCTAATTCGTTTACCGCAACGGCGTTCTGCGTGGTAAACCGCCCGCCCTTCGGAGCGAGACCTTCATGACCGTCGAAACCACCCCCCAGGAACGGCGCATCACCCTGATCGCCCTGATGATCGTGCTCTTGATGAGCGCGATGGATCAGAACGTGGTGGGCACGGCCATGCCGCGCATCGTGGCCCAGTTCCAGGGCCTCAATCTCTATTCCTGGATCACCACCATCTATCTGCTCACCTCGACGGTGACGGTGCCGATCTGGGGCAAGCTCGGCGACCTGTTCGGCCGCAAGGGTGTGTTGCTGGTGGGCACGGTGGTGTTCCTCGCCGGTTCGTGGCTGTGCGGTCTGGCGGGCGAGATCAGCGACCTGCCGTTCCTGCACGGGGGCATGGTGCAGCTGATCGCCGCGCGCGGGCTGCAGGGCATCGGCGGCGGCGCCTTGTTCACCAGCGCGTTCGCGGTGATGGCGGACCTCTATCCGCCGCGCGAGCGCGGCAAGCTGTCGGGCTATTTCGGCGGCATGTTCGGCGTGGCGGCTCTGGTGGGCCCCGTGCTGGGCGGCGCGCTCACCAGCTACGGCACAACCGATGTCGGCGGCTTCGTGATCGAGGGCTGGCGGTGGTGCTTCTATGTGAACCTGCCGCTGGGCGCGCTGGCGCTGTTCATGATCTGGACCAAGACGCCCGCCCTGAAGGGCGGTCGCGGCGGCAAGATCGACTATCTCGGCGCGCTGCTCATCCTTGGCGCCTTCGTGCCGCTGTTGCTGGCGCTGAGCTGGGGCGGCCAAACCTATGCGTGGGATTCGCAGACCATTCTCATCCTGTTCGGCGTCTTCGCCGGCTCGCTCTTGGTGTTCCTGATCAACGAGCTGTTCTTTCCCGAACCGCTGTTGCCCCTCGGCCTGTTCAAGACGCCGGTGTTCACCTGGTCGAATATCGCCGCCTTCATCATCAACATGGCCTTCATGGGCGTGATGCTGTTCGTCGTGCTCTATCTTCAGCTCGGTCTCGGCGTGCCGCCGGCGCGAAGCGGCGTCGCCATGCTGCCGCTGCTGGTCGGGTTGATCGGCGCCGCGATTATTTCGGGTCGCCTGGTGACCAAGACCGGCCGCTATAAGCCGATGATGATCGTGGGCGGTCTCTGCCTGATCGCGGGCCTGTTCCTGCTCACCCGCATCGACGCGCACACCTCGCTCGCCGGCGTCATGGTGCGGATGTTCGTGCTCGGCATCGGCCTCGGCCCGGCACAAGGCCTCTTCAGCGTCGCCATCCAGAACGCCGTGCCGATGGACAAGATCGGCGTGGCCACCAGCTCGAGCCAGTTCTTCCGCCAGATCGGCGCCACCGTCGGCGCGGCGATCTTCGGCGCCATCATGAACCAGTCGCTGAGCAAGGAGATGGCGAAGATCGCCACGGGCGGCAAGCCGCTGACCTTCTACGCCCTGCAGCAGATGTTCCTGAAGAACGCCATGGCCGGGCCCCACGCCAAGGCCATTGTGCTCGCCCCGCCGGTGCGCGCCGCCTTCGCCGCCTCCATGTCCGACGTGTTCATGGCCGGCCTGGTGATCGCCGTCATCGGCGCCGTCACCATCCTATTCATCCCCGAACTGCCGCTGCGCTCGCGGCCTGGGGCCCCGCAAAAGGCCGAGCCGCTCGCCGAGCCCGGCGAAGGCGCGGTCGCAGGCGAACTCGGTGAAGACGCGGCGGAAACGCCCACAGCGGTCTAAAGAGCTTTCACAATTCCGCTCATCCCCGCGAAAGCGGGGACCCAGGTGTTTTAGCTGCGCGGATCCAAGCGATGTTTGCATCCACGCAGACGTACGCCGTACGTGGTGTGCGCTTCGACCTCGAAACAAAAAAGCCTGGGTCCCCGCTTTCGCGGGGATGAGCGGATTGAGAGTTCAGACCACGTCGTAGGCGGTCAGTTCGATGCGCATGCCGTCGCGGTCCTTCAGGAACAGGGCGCGCTCGGTCCCGAAGGACTGAATCGCCGCGACCTTGAAACCCGCGGCGCGCACATAGTTGGCGACGGCCTCGATGGCTGCGAGCGACGGCGCGGTGAAGGCGATGTGGTTCAGGCCTACGCCCTGACGGCGGTAGCCCGGCTCGGGCTCCGGCGATTGACGCAGTTCGATCGCGTGGCCCGCGTCGTTCACCCAGACGTGCGCGCGGGTCTTGGTAAATCCGCTGGCCGTCATCACCGTCGCATACCACGGCAGACTCGCCGCCAAGTCCGATGCAAGAAGCACTGCATGATCGAATTTCATCATTCCCTCTAGAGAAAACTGTACGGGTCCACATCGACCACCACGCGCACCGAAGACGGGACCTTCACGCGCGCAAGCCAGGTCGAGACCATGGTCTGCACATCCACCTTCCGGTCCGCGCGCACCAGAAACCGCTTGCGGCGGCGGCCGCGGATCAGGCTGAGCGGCGCGTCGGCGGGGCCGTAGACTTCGGCGCCCTCCGCGTTGGGGACGGCGGCGGCGAGGCCGCGCACCACGCCGTCCAACGCAGCCGGATTTTCGCTCGACACGATCACCGCCACGAGGCGGCCGAACGGCGGCAGCCGGGACGCCTCGCGATCGGCGCTCTCGGCGGCCACGAAGGCGTCGCGGTCGCGCGCCTTCAGGGCCTGCATCACCGGATGCTCCGGCGCCCAGGTCTGCAGCAGAGCCCGCCCCGGATGGTCGGCCCGGCCCGCGCGGCCCGCCACCTGGGCCAGCAGCTGGAAGGTGCGCTCGCCCGCGCGCAGGTCGCCGCCCTTCAGGCCCAGGTCCGCGTCGACCACGCCTACCAGGGTCAGCATGGGGAAGTTGTGGCCCTTGGCCGCCGCCTGGGTCGCGACCATCACATCGATCTCGCCGCGCTCCATGCGTGCGATCAGTTCGCGCGCGGTCTCGCCGTCGGGCGCGGTGTCGGAGGAGAACACTTCGACGCGCGCCTCGGGAAACAGGCTGCGTACTTCTTCTTCGATGCGTTCGACGCCCGGACCGATCGCGGTGAGCGAATGTTTCTCACCGCAGTGCGGGCAGGCCTCGGGCTTGGGCATGGAAAAGCCGGTGAGGTGGCAGATCAGGCGTCCGGTATAGCGATGCTCCACCAGCCAGCTGTCGCTACCCGGTGAGGTCATGCGCAGTCCGCACGCCTTGCAGATCACCACCGGCGCATAGCCGCGGCGATTGAGGAACAGCAGGCTCTGTTCGCCGCGCGCGAAGGTCTCCGCCATGGCCGCAACCAGGGGCGGCGACAGCCAGCGGCCATGTTCGGTCGGATGTTCGCGCAGGTCGATAAGGTCGACCTCGGGTTCGACCGCACGTCCGTGCCGCGCCGCAAGCCGCAGCCACCCATAGCGGCCCTGTTCGGCGTTCCACAGCGACTCCAGCGACGGCGTGGCCGACGCCAGCACCACCGCGGCGCCCTCGATGCGCGCCCGCGCAATGGCGAGGTCGCGCGCGTGATAGATGAAGCCCTCGTCCTGTTTGAACGAGGAGTCATGCTCCTCGTCGATGACGATCAGTTTCAATTTTCGAAATGGCAGGAACAGCGCCGAGCGCGCACCGACCACGATGCGCGCCCGGCCATCGGCGACCGCCTCCCACACCTTGCGCCGCTTCGGCGACGAAACGCTGGAGTGCCATTCCGCCGGCGCCGCGCCGAAGCGCTCGGTGAAGCGCGCGATCACCGCCTGGGTCAGGGCGATCTCGGGCAGCAGCACCAGCACCTGGGCATCAAGATCGGCGGCGAGTTGGTGCGCGCAGGCTTCGAGATAGACCTCCGTCTTGCCCGAACCGGTGACGCCGTCGAGCAGCGCGACGCGAAACGCGCGCTCGTCGATCATGGCGTTCAAGGCGCGCGCGGCTGCGCCTTGGCTCGCACTCAACTTCGCTTCAGCGAACGACGGGTCAGGCGACGGCCACTCGCGTGACGGCGGGACGTCCTCCACACCCAGCACGCCCTCGTCGAGCAGCGCTTTCACGACCCCTGTAGACACACCCGCGACCTTTGCCAGGGCGGCGGAGGTCGGCGCGCCGGCGACGGCGGCTTCGAGCACGCGTTCGCGCGCAGGCGTCATGCGCGCCGGCGCCTGGCCGGTGAGGAACAGACGCTTGGACGGACGCGGCGGCTCGGCGCGCAGGCCGCGCAGCGCAATGGCCAGGGGATCGCCCGGCGGCGCCACCTGCCAGTGGGCGGCCCATTCGACGAAAGCCAGGGTGTTGACCGGCAGCGGATCGACGGCGACGCGCTCGATCACCGCCTTCAGCGGCCGGTTGAAGCCCGCGCCGTCCTTCAGACCGCGCACCACCCCCCAGACCTGGCGCGGGCCGAGCGGAACCATGACGTGGTCGCCCGGCGACAGGTCCAGCCCCTCGGGGATTTCGTAGTCGAAGGCTTCCGCCAACGGCAGGGGCAACAGGACCTGGGCGATTCTCACGACGGCATTCTATCTGGGGACGAGGCGACCATTCGACGAGGCGACGCTTGAGGAGGGATTTTGTCGCGCGCCGAATCCGCGTGGACTACACAGACGGCGCTCGTATCCCCAGGAAACCGACATGCAGCTCTTCGTGGACACCGCCGATACGGCCCTGATCGCCGACCTGGCCTCGACCGGCCTGGTCGACGGGGTGACCACCAACCCGACCCTGATCGCCAAGGCGGGCCGGCCGATGGCGCAGGTGATCGCCGAGATCTGCGCCCTGGT
Source organism: uncultured Pseudomonadota bacterium (assembly GCA_963838235.1). Taxonomy (GTDB): domain Bacteria; phylum Pseudomonadota; class Alphaproteobacteria; order Caulobacterales; family Caulobacteraceae; genus JAFECT01. The sequence goes on along the minus strand of CAWIQJ010000006.1, from coordinate 560,779 downwards.
CCAAGGCCCGGTCTCGGCCGAAGTCGCCGCCACCGAATCGGCCGCCATGATCCGCGAGGGCGAAAAGCTCGCCGCCATCGCTCCCAATGTGGCGGTGAAGGTCCCCCTGACCTGGGACGGGCTGAAAGCGACGGCGGAGCTGGCGCGCCAGGGCATCCAGGTGAACGTGACCCTGTGCTTCACCGCCGCCCAGGCCCTGATGGCGGCCAAGGCCGGGGCGGGCTTCATCTCGCCCTTCGTCGGTCGGCTGGACGACTATGGCGCGGACGGCATGGAGCTGATCCGCGAGATCCGGGCGATCTACGACAACTTCGAGTATGACACCGACATCCTGGCCGCCTCGATCCGCACCCCCGCCCATGTGCGCGACGCGGCCATCGCCGGCGCCGATTGCGCCACCATCCCACCAAACGTGTTCAGGGACCTCGTCAAGCACCCCTTAACCGAAAAGGGTCTTGAACAGTTCATGAGCGACTGGGCGAAGACGGGGCAATCGATTCTGTGACCACGCGTGATTTCATCGCGGCGAACGACGCGCCGGAGGGCGAGGCCCCCGAAGCCAAGGCCGAGCCGACCTGGCCGCAGGTCCGCGCCTTCCTGCAGGCGCACCCTGAGCATTTCGCCCACGATCGCGAGCTGCAGGAAACCCTGGGGCTGAAGCCCACCGGCCCCAATGTCGTCGACTTCGGCCGCGCAGCCCTGGCCAAACTCGAAGCGGTCGCCGCGCGCGAGAGCGGCGCGCGCAAGGCGATCGAACAGGTGGCCCGCGCCAATTTCGCCGCCCAGGCCCAGACCCATGCAGCGGTGATCGACATTCTGGCGAGCCGCAACCACACCGATCTCGCGCGCCGGCTCGACGAAGCGGCGCGCAACCGTTTCGGCCTCGTCTGCGGGATGATCGCGCTGGAGCGTCCCGGCGGCGTGCCGCACGGCTGGAGCCCCCTCGACGAGAGCGTCGTCGACATGCTGCTGGGTCCCGACGGCCTGTCGCGGCTGGGCGAAGACACCGGCAATGAGGGCATGTTCGGGGACAAGGCGGTGGAGGTGCGCAGCTCCGCCCTGGTGCGCCTGACCCTGTGGTCGCAGTCGCGGCCCGCGCTGGTGGCGTTCGGGTCGCCCGATCCGGACGGATTCTCCCACGACATGGGCGCCGAGCTCGTAGCCTTCGTGGCGCGGGTGGTCGAACGCACGGCGGAGCGGTGGCCGGTCCTGTAACCCCGCCAGGAACGCTCCCCAATCGCGCCGCGCCCGCGCTGGAGGCGCTTGTCGCGTACATCGGCTACATGCGCGAAGAACGCCGCGCGTCGCCGCGCACGTTGGAAGCCTACAGTCATTGCGTCGGCGGCTATCTCGCCTTTCTCGACGTCCATCGCGGTGAAGCGCTCAGTGTCGGTGCGCTCGGCGATGTTTCCGCCGCGGAATTGCGCGCCTATCTCGCCTCACGCCGCAAGGGCGAGAGCGCGCTGGCGCCGCGTTCGCTCAGCCAACTGATCTCCGCCATCCGCGGCTTTCACAAATGGCTCGACCGCCGGCTCGGCGTCGCCAATGCCGCTGTCGCGCTGGTGCGCGGCCCGCGCCTGCCGCCGTCGCTGCCGCGGCCGGTGACCGAAGACCAGGCGAAGGGCCTGCTCGAAGAGTCCGGGGGCGATCCCGACGCGGCCGAATGGACAATGGCGCGCGACCGGGCGGTCTTGACCCTGCTCTACGGCTGCGGCCTGCGCATTTCCGAAGCCCTGTCGCTCACCCGCGCCGATGCGCCGCTGCCCGATGTGCTGCGGATCAAGGGCAAAGGCTCGAAGACGCGTGTCGTGCCGGTGCTGCCGGCGGTGCGCGAAGCGGTCGACGCCTATCTCGCTGAGGTTCCCTGGCCGCTGCCGCCCACAGAGCCGTTGTTCCGCGCCGCGCGCGGCGGGGCGCTTACGCCGCGCCAGGTGCAGGCCACGGTGCAGCGTCTGCGCGGCCGGCTCGGCCTGCCCAAGAGTGCGACGCCGCATGCCCTGCGCCACTCGTTCGCCACCCACCTGCTGGGCGCCGGCGCCGACCTGCGCTCGATCCAGGAGTTGCTCGGTCACGCGTCGCTATCCACGACCCAGAAATACGCCGCAGTGGACGCTGAGCGCCTGCTGAATGCCTACGCCAAGGCCCATCCGCGCGCCTGACCCCTCCCGAGCGCCGGTCCGGACGCCCATATCCTGTCCAGTCGAGAAGGATCGGGCCATGGACCACCGCGTAAGCGAGCCAACGCAGGACAAACGCGACCTTGCCCCCCGGCGCGGCGGCATGGCGCTGGGCGCTGGCGGGGTCGGAGCCCTGGGCTTCGGCGCCCTGGCGCTCGGCGCCTTCGCCATCGGGGCGGTGGCGATCGGACGGCTGGTGGTGCACCGGGCGGGGGTGCGCACCCTGAAGGTCCGCCGGCTCGAGGTCGGCGACCTGGTGGTGGGCCGGCTGACCATCCTCGATTCCGACGGCGAGCGGGCGGCAAGACGGGGTTAAGCCCTTAAGGCCTACCCTTGATCGGCAAAGGCGGAGGAACGCCATGTCGACCATTCGCACCTCGACCGTCCGTCGCAACGCGACCGACCATTTCGAGCCCGAGACCGGCGATCCCCAGGTCCAGCGCCGCCTGCGCGGCCAGCTCGAACAGATCGACTACGCCGCCTTCGCCTCCAACCGCGAGGTGCTGGCCCGCATCGTCGGCCAGGTCGACGCCGCCACCTTCCAGCGCATGGCGGTGACCGCGGCCATGGCGCGCGCGCACTGGGTGAAGGAAGCGCTGGCGTTGTCGTCTGGCGCCACGCCGGTGACCGCGGAACGCATCGCGAAGCTGGCGGAGCTGCGCAGCGCGTTCGAAGAGATCGCCGAAGCGTACGAAGGCCTGCGCCGCATGGTCGAACGCAACTACCTCGTCTACAAGTCAGAGTGACGCTTAGCGGCTCGAAGAAAGACGAACCACGAAGCGCACAAAGCGCACGAAGAGGGCAGCGGCTAGTTGGCTTCTCATCGCACTTGCTTTGGCGTCGCTAGGGTTTGCCCACGAAAAACACGAAAAAAGCCAGTCATCCGGCGACGCGACCGCATGACTATCGCGCGCCGAAGGCGCGCCTTAGGTGAACTGGCGCAACGCAGTAAGTCGTGCCGACGCGTTCGTGTTTTTCGTGGGCGATCCTTCTTAGTGCGCTTTGTGCGCTTCGTGTTTCATTTTGCTCATTTCGCGAACGACGCCGTCGCTACGCCTGCATCGTCCAGCCTTCGACGCCCATCGCCGCCTGGCGGACTGCTTCTGAGCGCGTCGGGTGGGCGTGACAGGTGCGCGCCAGATCTTCAGACGCGCCGCCGAAGGCCATCAGGACGCAAGCCTCGGCGATCATCTCGCCCACTTCCGGGCCCATCATGTGCACGCCGAGCACGCGGTCGGTCTTGGCGTCGGCGAGGAATTTCACCAGGCCTTCGGCCTCGTGGTTCACCTTGGCGCGGCTGTTGGCGCTGAACGGGAACTTGCCAGTGCGATAGTTCACGCCCGCGGCCTTCAGCTGATCCTCGGTCTGGCCGACCCAGGCGACTTCCGGGTGGGTGTAGACCACGCTGGGCACCAGATTGTAGTCAGCGTGACCGGCCTTGCCCGCGATCAGTTCGATGCAGGCGACCGCGTCGTCTTCGGCCTTGTGCGCGAGCATGGGGCCTTGGATCACATCGCCGATCGCCCAGACGCCCGGCGCGGTGGTGCGGAAGTGATCGGTCGGGATAAAGCCGCGCGCGTCGGGCTGAACGCCGACAGTCTCCAGACCCAAACCTTGCGTGAACGGCTTGCGTCCGATCGCCAAGAGCACGACGTCGGCTTTCAGCATCTCAAGCGCGCCGCCGCCGGCCGCGGATTCGATGGCGAGGCTGACGCCGTCAGGCGCGGTCTTCGCCGAGGTCACCTTCGAGCCGAGCTTGAACTTGATCCCCTGTTTGGTCAGGGCGCGTTGGAACGCGAGCGCGATCTCGGTGTCCATGCCGGGCGTGATGCGGTCGAGGAACTCCACCACCGTCACCTCGGCGCCGAGACGGCGCCACACCGAGCCAAGTTCGAGACCGATGATGCCGGCGCCGATCACCACCATCGACTTGGGCACGGAGGCGAGCGCGAGCGCGCCGGTGGAATCGACGATCTGTGTCTGATCGACCACCACGCCGGGCAGACCTGCCGGCTCCGATCCGGTGGCGATGACGATGTTTTTCGCGTCGAGCATCGACTTTGCGCCGTCGGCGCCGGTGACCTCGACCTTGCCGGGGCCCGCGATGCGGCCGCGGCCCTTGATCCACTCGGCCTTGTTCTTGCGGAACAGGAACTCCACGCCCTTGGTGAGGGCGGTCACGCTCTCGGCCTTGGCCTGCATCATCTGGGCGAGGTTGATGGTCGGCTGCACGACGATGCCGATGCCGGCGAAATCCTTCGACGCCTCTTCGAAACGCTGGGAGGTGTGCAGCAGCGCCTTGGACGGGATGCAGCCGACGTTGAGGCAGGTCCCGCCCAGGGTCTCGCGCATCTCCACGCAGGCGACCTTCATCCCGAGCTGGCCAGCGCGGATAGCGGCGTTGTAGCCGCCGGGGCCGCCTCCGATGATCACGACGTCAAAGGCGGCGGCAGGCGCGGCGGGGTCGGCCATTGGCGGAGAATCCTTCAGGCGGTCAGTGTCGGGGCGGCGGGAGGCGCGGGCACACTAGTCGTGGCGCATGACCGGTCAACCGTGGACTGGGCCCGGCCTCCGGACGCCTAAGCTGGGTTGCGCCGCAGCGGCGTTTCTCGCGGATGCGATATGGACGGAGTCGCCGCTGAATTCCTTACTGTGGAAGGCTACTTGCCGTGTTCGCCTGTAACCATCCGTGATCGAAAAACACGGGACGGGACTTGCAGATTGTGCGCTGCAGCGTAAGTTGAAGCTGTTCAGCGTCCTCGACGTTGACGACGCTCTTTTTGGGCGTTTCCTCCCCATGACCCTTCAGGCCGCGCCGCTTGGCGCGGCCTTTTTTTATCTCAGGCCCGAAGCGCCGCCCGCCAGTCGGTCTCCAGCAGGGTGTCGACCACCGCCTCCAGGTCCTGTTTCAGCCGCGGAAACCCCGCCGAGGGTTCGAGCCGGGCTTCGTCCAGGTAGAGCGACCGGTCGATCTCGACCTGCAGGGCATGATAGCCGCCGTGCGGGCGGCCGTAGGTCTCGGTGGTGTAGCCGCCGGCATAGGGCGTGTTCATGCCCACCACATAGCCCAGGGCCTCGAGCGCTCCGCGCACGCTCTGGCTGAGCCTGCGCCCGCAGGCAGCGCCGTGCCGGTCGCCGAGCACAATGTCCGGCCGCGCCCGCCCGCGCTGGGCCTCCGACCGCGAGGCCGCCGAGGGCATGGAGTGCCAGTCGATCAGCACCGCCACGCCGAACTTGCGCCGCGCCTCGCCCAACAGACCGTTCAGCGCCTTGTGGTAGGGCCGGTGCACCGCCTCGATCCGCGCCTTCACCTCGGCGAAGGACAGCTTGCGGGCGTAGACCTCCTGTCCCTCGCCCACCACCCGCGCGACCGTCCCCAGCCCCGCGGCCACCCGCGCGCTCTGGGAGCGGGCGTAGGCGGGCAGCCGGCCCGCGAACATGGCAGGGTCGAGCTCCCAGGCGTCGCGGTTCACGTCCACATAGACCCGCGCCATCCGGCACAGGACCCCGGCCACGCCGCGCTCGAAGGCCGGAGCGATCAGCTCGTCCACCAGGGCGTCTTCGGACCGCCTGAGCGCATGGCCGTCCAGGGCGGAGGCGGACAACAGGGCCTGCGGATAGATCCGCCCGGAGTGGGGCGAGGCGAACACCAGGGGGGTGGACAACTCGGGCCGCCGCCGGAGTTCGAACGGCTCGGACCCCTCGGGGTCGATGCGCGGCTTCACGGCGGGTTTGGCGGGCGGCATCGGGGAAATCATCCGGGTCTGGCCCCCTCAGGTCAACGACCGTTGGAGGGGCGGGTAAGCTTAAGGCGCCCGCGCCGGAGGAAAGCGGCGACGCCCCGCTCCACTCCCAGGCGTTTTCATGTCCGATTTACATCCGGCTTGCTAAGGTTGGCCTGTCTCGACTGCCGCCCTCGTCCGCCGCCAACCCAAAACACAAAAAGAGTATGGCCCGCATTCTCCTCGCCGAAGACGACGATTCCCTGCGCGGCTTTCTCGCCCGCGCCCTCGAACGGGCCGGGCACGAAGTGCGGGTCTGCGAAAACGGCGACGACGCCCTGGCCGCCCTCTGCGAAGGCCCCTGGGACCTGCTGCTGACCGATATCGTGATGCCCGGCGCGGACGGCATCGAGGTAGCCCGCCAGGCCGCCGTGGGCCAGCCGGACGTGCGCATCATGTTCATCACCGGCTTCGCCGCCGTGGCCCTCTCGGCCGCCCAGTCGGCCCCCCAGGCCAAGGTCCTGTCCAAACCCGTCCACCTGCGCGAGATCGTCGCCGAGGTGGAGCGGATGATCGCGGCTTGATAGAGGGCCGCCCTTCCGCCTTGCGCCCTCAGGGAGCCTGAGGCTATATCCCCGGCCTTCCCGGGAGGACGCGTAGCTCAGCGGCAGAGCACTACGTTGACATCGTAGGGGTCACAGGTTCAATCCCTGTCGCGTCCACCATTCTTCTTCGCTCCCGCGGAGCTTCGAAGAACAAGCCCGCCCCTCACATTCGAAGAAGGTTGTCCTTCGTAGCCTTGGCGAAGAAGGACAGCGACGCTCGACCTCTTCTCAATACCGCCAACTCGTCAGGTCCGCGTCCTTCGGCGCCGTCGCTTTAATCCGCGCCATGATCTGCGGCAGGTACTGCACGTCGTAGTGCAGGCGCGAATAGGCGTTCGCGAGTTTCGGATCGCCGTTCCAGCAGTGCTCGGCGCGATCGCCGTAGGCGATCTCTCCGCCCCAGGCCGGTTGCAACGCCTCGAGCCGTTCCTGGGCGAAATAGACCGCGTCGGTGAGATAATAGGTGTCCGCCGATCCCACATAGATATGGATCTTGCCCTGGAGCTTTGGCGCGAGCGTCGCCCAGTCGCGTTCGATGATGTGCGACAGGTCGTAGTGCTCGCGCCAATAGGCGGCGACGTCGGAATCGATGTCGCCGGAAACCTTGTCGAAGATCGGCTTGGGATAGCCGTCGGCGCCTGCCGGTCCGAACACCGCCTGCCAGATGTCGTACTGACCGCCCGAGCGGCTGTGATCGCCCTGGGCCAGCTCCATGTGGTTGGCGTCGCGCTGGGTGGTGAAGACTTCGCCGAGATAGTTGCGCATGGCCGGACGTTCGACCGAGGCCGCGTCGCCCTGCAGCGCGTAGGCGTTCTTGTCCTTGTAGAGGTTGACCACCGTATAGGCGCGAAAGTCGATCGGATCGGGACAGGCGGCGAAGGCGCCGTTGTACATGTCCGGATAGAACACCTCGGTCGCCAGCGCTTCCCAGCCGCCGGTCGAGCCGCCGTAGGTGAAGCGCGCCCAGCCCTGGCCGATGCCGTGGAACTGTTTCTCGATGGCGGGGATCAGCTCCTTGTTGATCGCGTCGCCATAGGGGCCGAGGTTGGCGGAATTCACCGCATAGCTGTCGTCGTAATAGGGATTGGCGTGCTCGATTTCGACCACGAGATAGCGCGGGAAGTCCGGCGAAATCCACTTCTGATAAAAGGCGTACGCCTCCTGCTGCTGGATGCGGTTGTAGCCGGTCAGGTGGAAGCGTTGTGAGTAGTCGGGCTTCAGGTTCGGGTCCGGCGGTGTGGTGCGGAATTCCGAAATGTCTTCCGGGAAATGCCCCTGGAAGACCATCAGCGGGAAACGCGCCTCGGGGTGCTTGTCGAAATCTTTCGGCACCAGGACGTGGGCGCCGATGTACATGTCGCGTCCCCAGAACTTCGACAGCAGTTCGCTGCGGATGCGGATGTGACGGACGAATTCACTGTCGGTCTTCGGCGCGATCGGTGCGATGACATTGGCGAGCACGATTGGGGTCGCCTGCGGATGCGCCGGGTCGATGTGCACGCGCACCGGCGTGGAATAGAGGTTGCCGGGCTTGGACGCCCATTGTTGACCTTCGCCCTCGTCGGGCGGCAGTTTCAACACGCGGCCGTCGGCGAGGTGGAAGGTCTCGTACCGGTTCAACACCGCCTGCACGTAATAGTCGCCGGCGGGCAGGTCCGACAGCTTGCGCGCCGGCCAGCCGAACGCCTGGTCGTCGACCACCGCCGTCTGTCCCGGGGCCAGACCATCCACGTTGCGGCCGAACATGAAGGGCGCGTCGAGCGGCTCGTCGGGGCCGACGTGGCTGCGCGGCTCGCGCGTCGGATCGCGGCTGAGCAGCAGGATGACGCGGCCGTCCAGGCTCTTGCCGCTCGCCTGTGCGGGGAGACTGACCGTGAAGGTCGGGCCCGCAGGCACCGTCTGGGCGTCCCCCGATCCCGCGGCGAAGACGAAAGCCGCAGCCAACAGGCCGCCCACCCAAGCACGTTTCATGGTCGAACCCCCTGCCCCGAAGGAGTTTGCGGCGGCGAGACCTTCCACGCAACCGGGCGCGGTAGCGCTGCAGCTGCCTTTGTGTTCAATCTCAGAGAGTATCCGGGTGGAGTAGGACTATGTGGGGGTGTTCCAGACTTTTCGGCTTGAGTGCGTTGACGGCGGCTGCGTGGCTTGCGGCCTCCGCCGCCAATGCCGCCGCCGCCGAATGCAAAATGAGCAAATACTTCGACTTGCCCGTCGACATGGAGGGGCGCGCGGCAGTCGTGGCGACCAAGATCGGCGGCCAGGACGCACGCTTCGAGGTCGATTCCGGCGCCTTCTTCAGCACCCTCACGCCGGAGGCGGCCGAACAGATGAAGCTCAGGCGGATCCCGACGCCGGGTTTCCTGTCCATCCGCGGAATCGGCGGCTCCGACGACGCGTGGGTAGGCGAGGCCAGCGATTTCAACTTCGCGGGCCTGCCGCTGAAGAACATTCAATTCGTCGTCGCGCACCATCTCCACATGGGCACCGTCGGCCTACTCGGTCAGAACCTGCTGAGTTTCGCCGACGTCGAATTTGACTTCGCCAACGGCGTGATGCGGTACATCAAGGTCGAAAACTGCCGCGACACGCCGCTTGCTTACTGGTCGCGCGGCAACTACGGCGTGATTCCGATCGAAACCTATCACCCGCCCGAGAACTGGCACATCAAGGGGACGGTCAAGATAAACGGAAAGCCGGTTCGAGTCGTGTTCGACACGGGCGCCGCCATTTCCATCCTCTCGCGCCGCGCGGCGGAGCGGGTCGGTATCGACATGAACGCCCCCGACGTGAAATCATCGGGCGAAACCCACGGGATCGGCCGCGGCGTTGCGGAAATGTGGACCGCGCCCATCGCCAGTTTCGCGATCGCCGACGAGGAAATCAAGAACACGCGGTTGACCGTCACCGACAAGATTGGCCTGGACAGCGATGTCGAGATGTTGCTCGGCATGGATTTCTTCCTGTCGCACCGCGTGCTGGTGTCGCGCAGCCAGAACAAACTGTACTTCACCTACAACGGCGGCCCGGTGTTCCGTCTCGACACGACGCCGGCGTCCGAGTCCCCGACGGACAAGCAGGCCGCGCCGGCCACCGACGCGCCGCAGGATCCTGACGGTCTTGAGCGGGAGGGCAAGGCCCTGATGTCCCGGCGCGATTACACCGGCGCACTGCAGGCGTTCGACAAGGCCATCGCCCTCGATGCCAAATCGCCCAAACGCTACGTGGAACGCGCCGAGGCGCAACTGGCGACGGGTAACAGCGATCTGGCCCGCGCCGACCTCGATCGTGCTTTGGAACTCGACCCCAAATATGCGCCTGCCCTTCTGGGGCGCGGCGATCTCGACTTGCGCGGCGAGGACCTCGCCCGCGCCGAGGCGGATTTCTCGGCGCTTCTGAAGGCCGCGCCGGACGACGGGGGCATGCAGCTCCGCATCGCGTCGCTCTATGTGCGTCACCGCCACTGGGCGGAAGCCATTCCGCACTACGACACCTGGATCGACGCGCATCCGAAGGACGATGGACTCTGGAGCTCCCTGAACGAGCGCTGTTGGGCGCGGGCGATGTTAGGCAAAGACCTCGACAAAGCGCTGGACGACTGCAACGCCGCCCTCAAGAAGGGGCCACGCAACGCCGAAGTCCTCGACAGCCGCGGCATGGTCTATCTGCGCCTCGGCCGCTTCCAGGAATCGGTCGCCGACTACGACGCCGCCCTAAAACTGCAATCGAAGTCTCCCTGGTCGCTTTATGGCCGCGGCCTGGCGAAGCAGCGGTTGGGCAAGCAGGCGGAAGGCGACGCCGACATCAAGGCCGCCCTGGCCATCTCCCCGCGCCTGGAGACCGAGGCGCGCGAGATCGGGCTGATCGAGGCCAAGCCGGAGCCGGCAAAGCCCGAAGACAAGCCGAAGACCTAGCCAGGCGACAACAATCGTCACACGATCGTCCGAAGTTGGGCGCGGACGGAAAAGGTGTTTCATGGCGTCTCGCAGACGATTCCTGAAACTCGCGGCGGCGGCGGGCGCCCTGGCGTCGCCCGCGACCGTCGCCCGCGCCCTGGCGATCGCGCCGGCGCGGCGGACCGGGACCCTCATGGACGTCGAGCATGTGGTGATCCTGATGCAGGAGAACCGCTCGTTCGATCATTACTTCGGCGCCCTGCGCGGGGTGCGCGGGTTCGGCGATCCGCGGCCGATCGACCTGCCGGGCGGTAAGCCGGTCTGGTATCAGGCGAAGGACGCGACGACGCCCGCAGTTTTGCCGTTCCATCTCGACACGAAGAGCACGCGCGCCGAACACCTCGCCAGCCTCGACCACAGTTGGAAGGGATCGCACGCACGGTGGAAAGACCACGACGCGTGGATTGCGGCCAAGGGCGCGATGACCATGTGTCATTTCACGCGCGAGGACCTGCCCTTTTACTACGCGTTGGCTGACGCCTTCACCGTGTGCGACGCCTACCACTGCTCGATCTTCGGACCGACCAGCCCCAACCGCAATTTCCTGTTCACCGGCACGAGTGGATTGAGCGCGGGCTACGACGGGCCGCTGGTGGTGAAGAACGCACCCGATGAGCCCAACGAACGCGCCGACCCGGCCCTGGACGCGCCGAACTTCAAGGCGCCGGGTTGGACCACATACGCCGAGCGCTTGGAGTTGGCCGGCGTGAGCTGGAAGGTCTATCAGGAGTACGACAACTACGGCGACAACGCGCTTGCGTTCTTCAGACAGTTCCGCGGCGCCGACGCGAATCCCGCGCTGATGGCGAAGGGACGCGGTTGCGTCGAAGGTTCGACGAAAGAAAACTTTAAGGCGTCGCGCGGCGAGCCTCTGATCGCGGCCTTGCAACGCGACGTAGCGAATAAGACCCTGCCGCAGGTGTCGTGGATCGTGGCGCCCTATATCGCCTGCGAACATCCGAGCGCCTGTCCCAGCACGGGGGAACGCCTGACCGCGGGCCTGATCGACGCGCTCACCTCCGATCCGGAGACCTGGGCGAAGACGGTGTTCATCCTGAACTACGATGAGAACGACGGCTTCTTCGATCACGTGCCGCCGCCGATCCCGCCGAACGGATCGGCGCGGGGAAAATCGACGGTACCCACCGACGGCGAGACCTGGAGCGGTGAGCCGGTGGGACTGGGGCCGCGCGTGCCGGCCATCATGGTCTCGCCCTGGTCGCGCGGCGGTTATGTGACGAGCGAGGTGTTCGACCACACCTCGGTGGTCCGCTTCCTGGAACGCCGCTTCGGTGTGGCCGAACCGAACATCAGTGCGTGGCGTCGCGCGGTGTGCGGCGACCTGACCTCGGCGTTCGACTTCACCGGCGACGCGCAAGGGCCGGCGTCGTTGCCCGACACCTCGCGCTATCTCGCGCGCGCAGATCAATCCGCGAGCCTGCCCCCGCCGGAGCTTCCCGACCAACCCGCCCTGCCCCGCCAGGAGGCCGGACAGCGGCCGTCGCGACCGCTGCCCTACGATCTCGACGTGCAGAGCCGCATGGACGGCGCGACGAAGACGCTGGTGCTCGATCTTGTGAACATCGGCCGCACAGGGGTCTGTTTCGACGTGCGCTCCGCAAAGCCAGGCCAGGGCCCGTGGTTCTATACCGTCGAGGCCGGTAAACGCTTGAGCGACAGCCTGCCTCTCGACGGCGACTACCGCGTCGCTGTGCGGGCGCCGAATGGTTTCCTGCACGAGGCGGGTGGACGCTTGGATGGGACCGACCTGGTTGTGACCATCGAAAAGGACCCGGCGCGCGGGGTCGTCCGGATGCAGGTACGCAATCCCGGAGCGCAGGCGCAGGCTATAGCTTTGTTCGACACCTACGCCGCGACGAAGGCGAAGAAGACGGTCGACGCGGGCGCGACGGTCGCCTTCGAGGTGGACACGGCGGCGAACGGCCACTGGTACGACCTCACGGTCGTCAGCACCGGCGACGCGTCCTTCCTGCGCCGCTTCGCCGGGCGGCTGGAGACCGGTAAGCCGGGCGTCAGCGATCCCGCCATTGGCCAGGCGGTTTGACGCGACGCACCGCTTCGGCTTCCCTGGCGTGCGCTGAGGAGCTCAAGCCGTGAGCAGCATTGAAGACGACCACCGCTGGCCCCAGGCCGGCCGCGAACGACAGATCTGCCCCTCGCCCGTCGCGTGGCGCGGGCGCGAGGCCGACACGGAGCGTGAGCAGCTCGCACGACTCGGCCCCGACGTCGTGATGATGATGGGCGACAACCCGGCACTGCCGCGCATGCCGCAGCGGCCGCGTCTGGTCGACTTTTTCAAGCATCGTCTGCACGACATCTGCGTGCGCCACCTGCTCACCAGCGCCCGGCGAGCACTGGAGGAAGGTCACGATGAAAAGATCGTCATGGCCTGCCTGTTGCACGACATCGCGCTCGGCGGCCTTATTCGCACCGACCACGGCTACTGGGGCGAACAGATGATCGCGCCCTACGTCGACGAGGAGGTGGCCTGGGCGGTGAAACACCACCAGGCGATCCGCTTCTATCCGGACGAGAGCGTCGGCTACACCTATCCGGTCGGCTATGTGAAGTTCTTCGGCGGCGACTATGAGCCGCCCGAATACATCCGCCGCGACGCCGAGATGGCGCGGGCGCACCGCTGGTACATGAGCGCGCGGGTCATCACCCTCTACGACGTCTATTTCTTTGAGCCGGACCCGAGCCTCGATGCCGAGGCGTTCACCGACCTGATCGGCCGGAACTTCCGCGAGCCCGAAGAGGGCTTGGGATTCGACGATTCACCGGCTGCGCACATGTGGCGCACCATGATCTGGCCGAACAACTTCCTTTAATCTCCGTTTGACCGCACCAGTTCCCCGAGGTCCGCGAACACACTCTCCGCCGTCGGCCAGCGGCCCGCGCCGCGGCCGCGGCAGACGAAGGTCCGGCCGTCCTTCAGCACCACGCGCAGGGCGTTGCGTTCGCCGCGCAGGGTGCGGAACAGCCGCGCCTCCAGGGTGGGTTCGAGATTGACCCAGGCGGCGACTTCGCCGTCCTCGCGCACGCAGCGGCCGATCTGGCGCAGGGCGCCGACCCCGCCGTGCTGCGCCACCACCTCCGCGTTCAGCGCCGCGCGCGGGATATCGGCGTCGTCAAGCACTTCGCCGAAGGCTTCGAAGGCGAGGATGCGCAGCTTGGCGGCCGCGTCGTGGCCCTTCAGATCAGCGGAGGGATCTTCCTCGGCGAAGCCTGCGGCGCGCGCGTCGGCCAGGGCGTCGTCGAACGCGGCGCCGTGCGACAGGCGGTCGAGCATGAAGTTTACCGTGCCGTTCAGCACCGCCTCGATCTCGGCGATCTCACCCGCGGCGCGCGCCGCGCGGACGGTTTCGATCATGGGCGAGCCGCCGCCGACCGCGGCCGAATAGGACAGCGTCACCGCGTGTTCGCGCGCCGCCTGCTCCAGGCCCTCAAGGTCGAGTGCTACGGCCTGTTTGTTGGCGCTGACCACATGCACGCCGCGTTCGAGCGCGCGCCGGATCAGCCGCTGCGCCGGCGGTCCCTCGGACAGGGCTTCGACCAGCACGTCGGGCTGGGCGTCGAACAAACGCTCTACGTCAGCGGTGATCAGGCCCTCGGGGATGCGCACGTCGCGCGGCTTGCCTGGATCGCGCACCAGCACGCCGGTGACGTCGTACAAGTCGGGCCGGCCGAGCAGGCGCTGCAGCACGCCGCCGCCGACCACGCCGCAGCCGGCGAGCGCGACCTTCCACTTGCGCGGATGGCCCGCGGGCACCGGGTCGGAGAGTTTCGGGCCGATCAGGCTGGCGGCTTCACGGCCGAGGGCCGCGACCTCGACTACCACGCGGCGCTGCTCAGCGACCTCGACCGCGCGACGCTGCACCAATTTGCCGGCGACGATCCGCGCCGTCTTCCAATCCAGTTCGGCGTAACGGCTGGCCACGTCGCCCGCGATGGCCGGGTCGGAATCATAGACGCCGTCCACATCCTTCAGCAGACGCACGTGGCCGAGGCCGAGTTCCGCCGCCAAAAACACCGCCGTCAGGTCGGTGCCGCCGCGGCCCAGAAGCACAACTTCGTCGTCCTCGTTCACCGCGCCGTAGCCCGGAACCACCACCACCTCGTGCGCGGCGAGCGCCGCGCGCAGCGCCGACGCCTCGAGCCGGATGGGCACAGCCTCTTCCGTGGGCCCTTCCGCGAGGATGCCGAGCTCGCGCACGCTCAGCGCGCGCACGTCGAGACCCACCCGGTCGCAGCCGATGGCGGTGAGCGCCGCCGCATGCTCCTCGCCCAGGGCCACATAGCGCGGCAGATGCTTGTTATCGCGCACGCCGCCCAGGGCGCGGGCCTGGCCCAGCAGCGCGTCGGTGCGGCCGAGGAATGCGGACACCACCGCGACCACCTTCTCGCCGCGGCGCACGTGGCGATAGATCTCCGAGACCACCTCGGGGAGCTCCTCGGGAGAGCGCAGCACCGAACTGCCGAACTTCAGCACCGCAATGGGTGCGTCGGGCAGAACGGGACGCGCGGGCCGTTTAAGTCGATTGACGTCGTTGGGTTTGGGATCCTGGAGCGGCATGGTCGGGGTCCTTTTGGGCATAAAAAAACCCGCCTCTTTCGGGGCGGGGTGGTTGGCGGTTGATCGAGCCTTGGCCGATTGCGCTAATCCATCCCTGCCCCGGAGAGCATGGTCATGGTCGTCGCCGTAATGGTCATACCGAGGCCGCCGGCCATGGACGCGCGCATCCGCCGGGCAGCGAAGCGGGTGGCGTCGAAGCGGATGCGGCGGTCGGTCAAGGTCGATCCTGAAACGGTGTTCGTCCGCGCAAAAAGCCCGGACGGGGCTCCTAAGTCAACCTCACCGACGTGAAGTCTTTCTAAAGGTGGGGTGAGACCAGCTCTTCTACCGCCTTGCGGAACAGGCTTTCGTCGCCGGTGAAGAAGCCCGCGTCGAGGTCGGCCGAGGACGCGGCGGCGCGACACAGGTCGCGGAACGCCTTGTCGTCGATCAGCCGGGTGATCACGGCCGAATAACCCTCGACCGTCTTGGCGGAGAGCTCAGGCGGCAGGCCCAGGCGGGCGAAATAGGCCACGTCGGCGTGGGCGTGGGCCTCGGGCCCGTCGAGACAGACCCCGGGCAGGCCCAGACGCGCGGCGTCGATGATGCTGTTCATATTGCCGTACGGGAACGGCGAGATCGCGAAGGCGCAGCGCGCCAGCATGGCCATATATTTGTCGTAGGGCTGTTCGGTGTGCACCACCGCCTGGGGCAGGCGCGTGGTCAGGCACCGCTTCAGGTCCGCGTGCGCCAGGCCGACGCCCGCCAGCGGGAAGAAGTGGTACTCGACCTTGTTCTTGGCCGCCTCGGCGGCGGCCTTCAGCGCCGCGAAGAACGGCGGATTCAGCTTCATGATCGAGGCGGCGACCGCGACGCGCACCACGCCGGCGTCGCCCTTGTCCTTGGCCGCCTTCTTGCGGATCGCCTCGACGTCGACGGAATCGACCGGCGTGTAGGGCATGGCGTGCGGCGGCACGAGCACCATGGTCTCGGTAAAACACTTGGGATCGCCCATGAAATCCTCGGGCAGGATCATATAGTCCATCACCGGGCTCTTGGTCGTCGCCGTGTGGCCGAAAGAACAGGCCTGCACCGGGGCGAGCCTGAGCGACGACAATGCGATCACCACGTCAGCCATGCCGACGCCCAGGTGGAACACCATGACGGGATGGCGCTCGAGGATCATCTCGGCGGTCCGGCGTACGCCTTCGAAGAACTCGGCCTCCGGATAGACGATGAACTCGTCGAAGGCGGCCTCCACCTCCGGCGATTGGGCGCGCTTGGAGCAGAACCCGACGGTGTGGAATTTTTCCTTAAGGGCCTTCACCGAACGCGAGTGGGTGCGCCAGACCGAATGGCCTTTGCTGAAGTGTTCGGTGAGAATGATGACCACCGGCTTGCCGTCGTCGGCGTTGGCCGGCGGGTCGGTCGCGTCGCGACATCCAGCGCTCAGGCAGGCGCGGCGCATCTGGGCGATGAGGTCGGCCTTGATCTCGTGCTTGCGCGGCGTCTGCGCATAGCTGCAGTGCATGAACGGTTCGGCGATGTTGCGCAGCACGATGGGGCCGAGCTGCACGTCGTTCAGGCGCCCCGGCAGCCATTCGAGCAGGCGTTCGCGGAAGTCGTGCGCGCGCTCGGTAAAGCAGTAGCGCGTGCCCAGGAAGTTCAGAAAGGCGATCGCGCTCATGTGCGGGTTCGCCTTCAGCGTCCGCTCGAAGCTGATGTTGAAGTCCGCACGCGGCGAGAACAGCAAAAGAAAACGCAGGATGTGATCGCCCTTCAGCGACCAGGCGCCGTCGTTCTCCACGCCCAGGGTGCGCAGGAAGTTGTCCGGCGTGCGAAAGCCGCTGGAAGCGAACATCAGATCGATCCATCGGTGGAACAGCAGAATCTGCGCAAAGATGCGCCGGTCGGGCGTGATCGAGCCGTCGCAGATCAACTGGCCCAGCGAGGCCACGAACCGGGTGGAGAACCGTTCCAGCCGCGTGGTCTCGTCGCCGGGCTCGGCGGTCGGGCGCATGACCACCTGATCGATGCGGCCGAAGCCGCGGTCGATGCGGCCCAAGATCGACAGGGCGGCGCGATAGGCGTCGTCGCCCTTACGCTCGGCGACAAGCTGTTCGAAATCTTCCAGGCTCGGTTTGGACATCACGCGTTCAGGGAAAGGGTTTGGCGGGGAATGGGTTTCGCTCCCCGTCCTTGGGACCGGAGCCGGCGGGACCGGGCTATAGCATTTCCAGGCGCGCAGGGAACAGGCTCTCGCCGCGGCCGCTGGACCGCGCCCCTCTCTCACGCTCGTCACCCTCGGCCTCGTCCCGAGGGCCCATGGGGGTGACACATGCCTAGGACGAAAGCCTGCGCACACCGTGCGCCTCATCCTGACCGCGGGCGCGCCTGGCGAAACGAAGGGCCGTCGGGACAAGCCCGCGGGTGACGGATAAGAGTTGAAGCATGAAAGCGCTTCTCCTCGCGGCCTTGGCCGCGGTCGCCGCCTCTGCCCCCGCCCTCGCCCAATCCCGGGAGGACGCGGCGCTGGAGAAGACCCTGGCCGGCGTCGCCGCCGCGCATCACGGCCGGGTCGGGCTCTATGCCTGGAACCTGAAAACCGGCGACGTCGCCGCCCTGAACCCGGACGAGGACGTCCCCACCGCCTCGGTGATCAAGCTGACCGCGCTCTATGAGGCCATGGTCGAGATCCGCGCGGGCAAAGCGCATTTCGACGATCCCCTGACCCTGACCCAGGCCGACCAGGTCACCGGTTCGGGCATCCTGGGCCTGCTCGACACGCCCCACGCCCTGACCTTCAAGGACGCGCTGACCCTGATGGTGGTGGTGAGCGACAACACTGCGACCAATCTGGTGATTGACCACCTAGGCTTGGACGCGATCAATGCGCGGACCCGCTCGCTCGGGCTCATTCACACGGTGTTCTACAAGAAGGTGTTCCGGCCGATCGAAGGCCCGGTCCCGCCCGAACAGCCCAGGTTCGGCCTCGGCCGCACCACCCCGCGCGAGATGGGCGAGGTGATGGCCCGCATCGTGCGCTGCGATCTCGGAACACCCAGCGGTCCGGACGCGCAGGATCGCGCGGTCTGCGCGACGATGCTCGCGATGCTGCGTAACCAGTTCTATCGCGACGGCATTCCGCGCTACATCGAGGCGCTCGATTCCAGTGAAAGCGGATCGGCCATCGCCAACAAGACCGGCGCCGTCGACGATGCGCGCAACGACGTCGCCGCCATCGCGACCAAGAACGGGACGGTGATCCTCACCGTGTTCACCCACGACAACAAGGATCACGGCTGGAGCGCCGACAGCGAGGGCGACGTCACCATCGCCAAACTCGCCAAGGCCGTAGTCGAGGCCTGGTCGCCCCAGGGCCTCGACGCGAAGAACGGCTTCTGAGTCAACTAGACGCGGGTTGCGGGCGGAAAACTGCTCACACTTTTCCTCAACCCGCTCTATTTGACCGGCAGGTTTGTCGCCAGGAACTTGTCTAGCGCTTCGAGCATGGCGGTCCGGTCGGCGGACGTGTGCAGTTGGTGATCGTCGCCCTTGAAACTGACCAACTCGACCGGTTCACCCGCGTCCTCCAGCGCTTTCTGCATGTGAACCGACTGTTCGAAGATCACCGTCTGATCGTCCTGGCCACCCACCAGAAGCACCGGGCCGCCGGCATGGTCGGCATGACGGGCGGGTGAGAAGTCCGCGAGTTGCGCGCTGTTCTGGGCGGGGTCGCCCAGCTCATTGTGCTCGTCCTCGATGGCGCCGCGTCCGCCGCCGCGCTGAATCTCCTCCTTCATGAGCATCTGAAGGTCCGAGATGCCGTTGACGGAGACGGCGCACTTATAGGCTTCGGGGTGCGTCGTGACGCCTTCGAGCGCGGCGTAGCCTCCGTAGCTCCAGCCCACGATACAGACGCGCGCGGGATCGACCTGGCCCTTCGCGGCCAGAGCCGCGATGCCATCGAGCAGGTCAGTCTGCATCTTGCCACCCCACTCGCGATAGCCCGCGTGCATGAAGTCGAGGCCAAAGCCGGCGGAACCGCGAAACTCCGGCTGGATCACCACATAGCCGCGCGAGGCGACGAACTGGGACCACCAGTCGAAGCCCGGGTCGTCGCGCGCTTCCGGGCCGCCGTGCGGCATGACGATGAGGGGCAGTTTCGATGCGGTCGCGGGGGACACGCCGGGCGGGTAGGTGACGTAGGCGTGAATATCCAGCCCGTCTTGCGCCTTGTAGGTGATCCAGTCGCGCTCGCCCATCGCGACGTCTTTCAACGCCGGATATTCTTCCCCCAGCGGCGACACCGAGTGTTGCGTCTTGTCGTAGAGATACCAGACCGGCGCGGCCGCGCCGCCATCGACCACGAAGATGAAACGCGTGCGGTCGCTCGACCAGTTCGTGAAGGTGACGGTCTTTCCCTTGAACGCACCGCTCATCGCCGCGTAGACGCCGCCGATCTCGGGGTCGAGCCAATCGTAACGGCTGACGTCAGCCGTGCCGACGACAGCGACCGCGGACTGCCGCCACGGATCCCACATGACGCCGATCGTGCCGCTGATCTTGTCGCTGGCGAGGCTCTCCTTGCCATCCGAAAGCGTGCGCTTGAGCACTCTCTTATGGTCGCTGGAGATGTAATAGATCGCGTCCTCGGGATCGGAGTAGCCGAGGTACTCCATGTCGTCGGTATAGCGTTCGGCCTTATAGATCTGGGTCCAGCCGCCCTTGCCCTTGCCACGTGTTTCGTAGGTCAGGACGTGGTTGATCGGGTCGCGCCCCCAGCGCACCCGCGGCTGCCCGGCGAGGTCGATGTCCCAGGAGTCGATCGACACCGTGCCGGCCTCGAACTTGAGGCCCTTTCCGGTCGCCGGATCGACGCGGAATAAAGCCGGAGCGGCGCCGTTGCGCCGTTGCAGGCGCGAGTCGGCGTCCAGCCCGTCGTCCACGAAATCGTAGGCGCGGACGATCAACTGCGGATTGTCGGGGTTGCCGTAGCTCAAGATCGGCAGGGCGGTGCTCATGACGAACACCGGATTGTTGCCCAGCACCTGGCCGACCAGTTTGCCGTCGCGGCTTATGATGATGTCGCGCGTATACTCGGTTTTGACGGCGGGATCGTCACCGGGGACGTGCACCACCACCTGCGCCTTCATGATCACCTGGCCGTTGCCGGCCCAGTGCAGGTCGAAGGCGTCGGTCCCGCCAAGCGGAAGGGTGACCGACTTGCCGTCGTCCAGGCCGTCGATGGCGATGTACGCTCGGCCTTGGTCGACATCGACACCGAGGAGGGCGACGCTCTTGCCGTCCGGCGAAATGTCCGCGACCTGGACCGCCGGCATGGCCCCGAACGCGCTCGCGGGCGGCGGGGCGGCGTTGGCGGCGCCGCAGGCGAGAAGGATCGCCGCAGCCGAAGCGGCGGACCAGAGAAGACGGCGCATGGATAAACCCCCGAGTAAGCAACACCTGCCGCAACCGCGACGTGCGAACCTAACCCGAGAGCCCCGTCACCGTAAAGCGCCGCTTCCGGCGCCCAAACTCAGGCGCCCGGCTTGGTCCACTGGTCC
The DNA here is from genome assembly GCA_963838235.1 of uncultured Pseudomonadota bacterium. Classification (GTDB taxonomy): domain Bacteria; phylum Pseudomonadota; class Alphaproteobacteria; order Caulobacterales; family Caulobacteraceae; genus JAFECT01. The sequence goes on along the minus strand of CAWIQJ010000006.1, from coordinate 540,179 downwards.
AGCCAGTCGAGCACGGTGTCATGCCACTCGAGCGAGTTCTTGGGCTTCAGCACCCAGTGGTTCTCGTCGGGGAAGTACAGGAACTCGCTCGGCACGCCCTTGCGCTGAAGGGCGGTGAAGGCGCCGAGGCCCTGCTCCACCGGGATGCGGTAGTCCCGCCCGCTGTGGATCACCAGCATGGGCTTGTTCCAGTCCGCCACGTGGTCGACCGGGTTGAACTTCTCGTAGCCCGCGGGGTTGGACCACACCGTACCGCCGTTCTCCCACTCGGAGAACCACAGCTCTTCGGTGGAGTAACCCATCATGCGGTTGTCGAAGACGCCGTCGTGCACCACCAGGCACTTCCACGGTTGCGACCAGTTACCGGCAATCCAGTCGATCATGTAGCCGCCGTAGGAGGCGCCGAGCGCGCAGGCGTGATCGCCGTCGAGGAAGCTGTACTTCGAAAGCGCCGCGGCCCAGCCTTTCTGCAGGTCTTCGAGCGGGCGATCGCCCCAGTGCTGCGAGATGGCGTCGGTGAAGGCCTGGCCGTAGCCGGTGGACCCGTGGAAATCGATCATCACCACCGCGTAGCCCGCGCCCGCATAGGTCTGCGGATTCCAGCGATAGCCGAAGTTGCTGCCGAAACTGCCCTGGGGACCGCCGTGGATCAGGAAGGCGACGGGATATTTCTTGGCGGGATCGAAGTTCCACGGCTTCACCAGATAGCCGTGCACGGTTTCGCCGTTCCAGCCGGAGAAGGTGAAGCTCTCATAATCGCCCATCTTCACGTCGGCGAGCGCGGGCGCGTCGACATGGGTCAGCTGCACAGGCGCCTCCTTCCAGCCCTGGGCGAACAGCTCGGCGGGATGCGCATAGTCGTCGCGCGTGTAGACCAGACCTTTGCCGGTCACGTCGAAGGCGATGACGCGGCCGTCGCCGGTGAGCGGCTTCACCGCGCCGGACTTGACGTCGATGGCGAAGACGCGGTCCTGGCCGACGTCCTCGGCGTTGATGTAGATTGTCTTGCCGTCGGAGGACCACTTCATGCCTTCCGCGGACCGGTCGAAACCAGGATCAATCTCACGCACGGCGCCGGACTTGAGGTCCATCACCATCACGCCCAAACGGTCGGCCTCAAACGTCGCGCGTTTCATGGTCTTGTAGGCCAGCATCGTGCCATCGGGCGAATACGCCGGACCCACGTCCTCGGCCTTATTGGCTTCGGTCAGATTCGCCGGGGCAGCCGAGCCGTCCATCGGCACGCGGTAGAGGTCGAAGTTGGTGCTCCACGGCGCGGTGTTCCCTGCGAGTTTGGCGGAAAAGACCACCGTCCCCCCGTCTGGCGAGATCGCGAAGTCGCCCTCGTCGCCGAAGGGCTTGCCGGGAACGTCGCCGTCGAAGCCAGCCATCAGCGCCACCGGCTGCGCCGAGGCGATTCCGTCGTTGCCGATCTCGATTGAGAACAGGTGGTTGTCGGTTCCGTCCGCCCACTGGTCCCAGTGGCGCACGAACAAGCGGGTGAAGAGCTGGCCCGACGCTTGCGTCCCCTTGGGCTTGGGCCGCGTGGTGCATTCGATCTCGCTGCGGCAGCTCGACATCACCTGCGAGCCGTGAAGCACCGCCAGCGACACCACGACGTGCTTGCCATCGTCCGATACACGATAGGCGCCGACGTCGAGCGGCAGGTAGGTCATCTGAGTCGCCCCTGACCCATCCGGCGTGGTGCGCCAGACCTGGGTGGCGTCGCCGCCGCGGGAAAGAAAATAGATGGTCTTGCCGTCGCCGGACCACTGCGCGTCGGAGGCCCCGCTGTCGGAGATCGCGAGGCGGCGCGGCGGGCTCTTGCCATCCGTGCCGACGATCCACAGTGCATGGACGCCCTTGTTGGCGTCCCAGTCCGTCGAGCGCACGTCGTAGAGCGCCCAGCGGCCGTCCGGCGACACCTGCTGGCCCGAGACCCGGTCAAGGGAGAGCATCTCCTTGGCGGTCAGGCCGTGGGGTTCGGCCTGGGCGGCGCCCAGAATACCCAGGGACGCGGCGGCCACAGCGGCGGTCGCAAAGAGAAGGCGGCGAAGCGAGACGGTCATGACAGTCACCCCGATTGAGCGTTTCCGGGCCGCGACCCTCTACGGGACCGGCGGCGCCAAACGTCCTAGCACGGCCGTTCCAGCCTGGGGAGTTTCCCGGCCGGGTCCGGTGTGCGAGTTTGCTGCAAACCGCGTGAGGGCGCGCCCATGCCTACCCTGACCCTGGACGCCTCGCTCTATTCCGGCGAGGACGCCTACCGGCGTGAGCAGGCGACGCTGTTGCGCCGGGCCTGGCGGCTGGTGGGCCACGCGTCCATGCTGGCCGAGACCGGCGACTATCTGACCGACCTGGTGGGCGGGGCGCCGGTGATCGCGGTGCGCGGGGCCGACGGCGAGATCCGCGCATTCCACAATGTCTGCCGCCATCGCGCGGGACCGCTGGCTACCGAGTTCACCGGCAACTGCGGCAAGGAACTGACCTGCCTCTACCACGGCTGGCGCTATGCGCTGGACGGACGCCTGCGCAGCGCAGTGGACTTCGGCGTCGTTGAAGGATTCGATCCGCGCGAGTTCGGCCTGTTCCCGGCGCGGGTGGAAAGCTGGCGCGGCTTTCTGTTCGTCAATCTCGACGCCCATGCAACCTCGGTGGTCGAAGCGTTGGCGCCGCTCGAGGCGATGTGGGCGCAGCGCGACATCACCATCCATCCGTTCACCCTGCGGCGCACGCATGACATCCAGTGCAACTGGAAAACCTACGTCGAGAACTATCTCGAAGGGTATCACGTCAAATCCGTGCACCCCGTGCTGTCGACCCAGATCGAGACGGACAACTACATCGTCGAGATGCGCGGCTCGGTATCGGTGCATGAAGCGCCTCCCCAGGGCGGCGGCGCGACGAACGGTCTGTGGTCGTGGGTGTGGCCCGACCTCGGCGTCAACGTCTATCACAACGGCCTGATGATGGAGCGCATGACGCCGCTGGGATCGGATCGCACGCGGCTCGACTATCTCTATTTCTACGACCCGGCACACAGCGACGAACTCGACTGGTTGCTGGAGGGCTCCGACCAGGTCACCCGCGAGGACAAGGATATCTGCGAGCGGGTGCAGCAAAACCTGAACGCGGGCGTCTATCGCGCGGGCGTGCTGTCGCCCAAGCATGAGACCGGCGTCGCCTGGTTCCAGGCGCGCATCCACGAAGCGCACACCGGCCCGAGCTCCGTGCGGGCCACCGCGTGAGCGACGATCAGAACAGCCGCAAGATCGGCCCCTTCGCCGCCGGCGCCCTGGTCGCCAGCAACATGATCGGCTCGGGCGTGTTCCTGCTGCCGACGACCCTGGCCGCCATCGGGAGCATCAGCCTGATCGGCTGGCTGATCGTGACCGCGGGCGTCGTGGCGCTCGGTCTCGTGTTCGCCGCCCTGGCGCGACTGCGCCCGGCGGCGCCGGGACTGGTCGGCTATGTGCGCGAGGGCACGGGCTCGTTCCTGGGTTTCGAGTTCGGCCTTCCTCTACTGGATGAGCGCCTGGGCGGGCCTGGTCGCCATTGCAGTGGCGGCCGCGGGCTATCTCGGGGCCTGCTTTCCGGTGCTCAACGCACATCCGGGGCTTACGACGGTCGGCGTGCTGGCCGCCATGACGCTCGGCAACCTCGCCGGGGCCAAGGCGGTGAGCCGGCTGTCGGCGCTCACCATCGTGCTGGGCCTGGCGCCGGTGATCGTCGTCGGCGTCGCGGGCTGGTTCTACTTCAAGCCCGAGGTCTTCTTCGCGAGTTGGAACATGCTGGGCCATCCGGGCATCGCGCCGGTTTCCGCGTCGCCGTTCATGGGCGCGCTCACGCGGATCGGCGTTTCGACGACCTCGGCGACGGCGGCGATCGCAGCCTCGCTCGCCGCGATCGTCTGGGCGTTCCTGGGCGTTGAAAGCGCGGCGGTCGTAAGCAAGGCCATGCGCAATCCCGAAAGGGACGTCGCACTCGCGACCATCGGCGGCGTGGTCTTCGCTTCCGTCATCTATATCGCGGCCTGCACGGCCGTTACCGGCGTGCTCAGCAATGCCGAATTGGTGAAATCCACGGCGCCGTTCGCCGATGTCGTGGCTCGCATGTGGGGTCCTGCGATCGGCGTGCTGATCGCGGCCTGCGCCGCGGCGAAGGCCACCGGCGCGGTCGGCGGCTGGATCTTCGTGACCACCGAGACCGCCGAGACGGCCGCGGAGTCCCGGCTATTCCCGCGTTTCTTCCTGCGCCGAGACCTGACCAAGCCGCCGCGGCTCAACCTCGCGATCACCTTCGTCCTGATGGTGGGCGTCGTCTTGCTCACCCTGAGCCCAAGCGTCGCCAAACAGTTCAACACCATCATCCTGATCGCGGTGCTGTTGAGCGTCCTGGTTTACGCCCTGTCGTGCGTATCTCTGCTGCGCACGCCGGGCGCACGACCCGTCGAGCGTGCGCTCGCGATGATCGGTCTGGTGTTCTGTGCGCTGATCGTGTTCACCTGCGACTATCCGACCCTGAAGATGTGCGGCGTCGCCATCGTCGTTGCGGCCGCGCTCTATCTCGTCGGACTCGTCTGGGTCAGTGTCGCTCCCAAAGCGGTCCCGCAGTAATCGTCTCGGGCGGTGACGGAGACGCGGCCGGTTTCGACGACGCCGGCAAGTTTTTCGCGGTCGCGGCCGATGCTTGCGCGACGACCTGCGGCTTTTGCGTCGACGGCGGCGTTTGCGGCGGCGTGGCATGCATCGAGACCGGCGTCACGCTCGCCGTCGTCACGACCAGCGCCGGCGTCGTCGCGGAGCCCAAGGCTTGCGGAGTCGCGGCCGCGAGTGTGGCGTCACCCGTCGGCGTCTGCTTGGTCGACCCGGTGAGATCAACCACCGGCTCCACGCCGGCGTAGCGGGCGGTGAAGGCCGCGGGTGCGCCCCAGTCGCCGGTCCAGCGGTAGAAGATCTGGCTGCCGACCATGCTGATCTTCACCAGGGTCGTGGCCCAGTACGGGACTACATAGTCGGCGTGATAGTGGGTCGCATCGCCCACCGCGCGCATGACGAATCCGCCGAGGGCAGCGGCCGCCACGCGCCGCGCGCGCTGCCACGCCTCGGGCGCCGGCGCGCGGGCAAGCGAGCCGTCGCAGGTGAAGGTGAACTGGCAACCGGTCGAAAGATTCGAGCCCTCGAACACCACGCCGCAGACGGTCTTGGGAAAGGCCGGATGGCGCAGACGATTCAGCACCACCTGGGCCACCGCCTGCTGGCCTTCGAGTGGCTCGCCCGCCGCCTCGTAATAGACCGCCGCGGTCAGGCAATCGAGCGCGCGGGTCTGGTCGATCAGATCCGACGCCGGCAGCACGAAGGGCTTCGCCGCGGGACTGGCCTCGGTCGAGAACGGAATTGCGGCATTGGCCATCCGCGCCTGGTCCGCTGAAAGACCGGGCGTGTCCTGGGTGGCGGGAACTGTCGCCGCCGGATTGGGCTGACCATCGTGCAGCTGCGGCCGTTGCGGAACCAGCCGGTAGGCGATGGCCGCCGCCGACGGATCCAAATCGATGACGCGCTGCATCCCCTTGTCGCTGAGATCGCCACCGCTCTGTTGCAGCAGGCGCTGAACCGCGTCGCCCGGGCTGCCGGTCGCCCGCGCGGGGAGCAGCAGCACACTCACGACGACGAACGCGACTGAGAACGCCCAGGCGGCGTGCAGCAAGAACGCGAGATGCTCGGCTTGGGCGCGGCGCAGGTGAACGCTTGCAATGCGCCTCCACCGGCGCAAGCGCCAGAACGCCTGCAACAACCAAGCTTGTACGGCCGGCGAGGGCGCGGCCCTCGAGACCAGTTGGTCGAATGTCATGCCAGCCCGAACCCGCTCTATCGTTCAGGGGGACTCAGTTACCGCGGCCATAAAACCGGCGAGTGGGCGTCGGGTTCCCGCCTCAGGCGAAGCGCGCCCGATCCCCCGACCCGGTCTGGATGACCGCCCCCTCGTCGCCGCTGAGCCTGAGCGCGGTCAGCACGCCGGAAGCGTAGGCGCCTGTGTCGATGCCGATGCGACGGTCGTCCACGTGCACCTGGGGCGTCACCGTGTGGCCGTGCACCACCACCTTGGGCAGGGGCGCCGAATCGCTGAGGAACGGTTCGCGAATCCACAGCAGGTCGCGCGGGCTCTGCCGGTCGAGCGGCACCCCGGGCCGCACGCCGGCGTGAACGAAGAAATAGTCGCCGATCTCACAGGACGGCTCGAGCTCTTCGAAGAAGTTCAGGTGTTCGAGCGGCAGGGCCGCGGCGAAGTCGGCGGCGGCGGCGCGCCAGGCCTCGCTGTTCGCCCCAGGCGGCGCGGTCACACCGTAGGATTCCAGCGTCTCGCGCCCGCCGAAATCGGTCCACGCCAGGCCGGTCATCGGATTGCGCAGAAAATCCAGCACCGACTGGTCGTGGTTGCCGCGCAGAAAGCGCCAGGCGATGGTGTCGTCGTCCGACGCCCCGATCAGCTGATCGACCACCGCGCGCGAGCCGGGACCGCGGTCGACGTAGTCGCCGAGGAACACCGCCGTAGCGTGATCGGCCGTCGCGGTCGCGTCTTCGTGAATGGCGTGCAGGATCTGCGCGAGCAGGTCGTCGCGGCCGTGCACGTCGCCGATGGCGTAGACCACGGTTCCGTCCGGCACGCGGGCCGGCGCCGTCGGCCTGGCGCCGGCGAACATCCGCTTCATAGCTGCGGTGGCGGAGGACAACATGTGACGGCCCGGCGAGCGGCTCATGCGGATCGCGGCAGGATGGTGGTGCGGGCGTCGCGACGCCCCGGCTTGGGCGGCCAGGCGGCGGCGGCGTCACGGTCGGAGCGCGGCGGATTGAGCACGCCGCAGGCGAAGGCGAACACCACGGCGAGCGCGGTGGTGCGCAGCGGATAGTCGACGATGGAATGCAGCAGCAGCAACCCCGCCACCGTCGAACCCGCCCGCCCGAGCGAGGCGCCGACTAGCTTGCGTTCGCTGACCCACGCGCGCCAACTCGCGCGCGCATACCAGTAGAAGAACACGATGAGGAGCACGATCCCTGCGATACCGGTTTCCAGCCACAGTTCGAGATAGTCGTCGTGGGCGTGATTCAGAAACGTCGTGCTCGCCGCGGACTCCGGTTCGACCGTGCGGTAGACCGGGTCGAACGAGCCGAGGCCGGTTCCCACGGGCCCGTAGGTCAGGGCTGCGTGCGCGATGTCGGGCGCGACCTGCAGGCGGACTTCCTGGCTCAACGGCTGGCGCAGCTTGCCGAGACTTCCGCCCGGGTCGACCGACACGGCGACGGCCACCACGCCCACGAGCACGGCGGCGGCGAGCGCGGTCCATTTCCACTGAAACTTGTGCGTACGCGTGGCGATGAGAAAGGCGGCGAGCGCCGACGGTCCGAGCAGCAGCAGGCCCGCGCGCGATCCCGCCGCGACCACGCCTACGGCTGCGACCATCGCCACCGCGGCGCCGACCAGCATGGGCGCCAGCGTCCAGGGCGCGTCCTCGCGGCGGCGTGCGGCGATGAAATGCGCGGCGAGCGGCATGGCGGTGAGCAGGAGCGCGGCTTGGTGATTGCGGTTGGCGAAGAAGCCGACGCCGTATTCGACGTTGGTGCGCACATAGAACCTGAGCGGCGAGGTCGGCCCCGTCGCCATCTGCATGAGACCGAGCAACAGACCGAGCGCAGCCATGCCGAGGACCGCGGCGGCCACGCGGTTGCGCGACCGTTCGCGCAGGGTGGTCACTGCCAGGAACACAGCGGCCGGCGGCAGCAGCGCCAGGCCCGCGTCCCAGGTCGCGTCCGGGGTCAGGCTGAGCGGCAACCACGGCGTCGCCAGGCCGGCGACGGCATAGGTCGCGGCCAAGTCGGCGCGGCCCGGCAGCGAGCGCCACAGGCCCGGCGGGAGGGGGATGAGCTGAACCACCGGAACCAACAGCACCGCCGTCAGCAGGGCGAGCGGCCAGAGCGCCAGGCCGCGGGGTCTCTGGCCGGCGACCCGCCAGGCGGCCCAGAAGAACAGGGGCAGGGCGAGCAAGCGGACCGCAGCCTGGGCAAGAGCGCCTTCCTGGGTCGCGCCGCCGAGCACGAGGGCGCCCACCACCACCAGGAGGTTCAGGCCTTCGAACAGGCGATCTGTGATCCGGTGCGCGGCGGCCATGGAGTCAGGCGATCCCGATCATCTGCGCGCGCCTGCCTTGCCAGCTTCGGCGGGCGGCTGTCCAGCCCTCAGAGCGAAAGGGTGCGCGCTTCTTCCTCCTGGGTGTCCGCCTCGGCCCGGATCGTGCGCGGCGCCGCAGCCTGGACCGCCGCCGCAGGCTCCGCTGCTTTCAGCGCCGCGCGTGAGCGCAGCCCGGCCTGGCGCAGGTCGTCGGAGGAAAGCTCGGACTCGTGCGTCGATGCGGACCCGGTCTCCGGCGCCTGTGGGGCGCGGTCCAATAGCCAGGCGCGTAACCGGCCGAACAGTTTGGCCGCGCGCGCGCCGTCCGCCGTCATCCAGGCATAAAACGCCACCGCGGCCAGATAGGCGATGAGGAACAGCGGCTGCGGCGCGTGGGCTAGCCGCACCAGCCCGGCGCCGAAACCGATCATCAGCGACAGGGCCGCGAGCGCCACCGCGATCTCGCCGGGACGGAAGCCGGCGGCGAGCATACGGTGATGCAGATGGTTACGGTCAGCCGCGAACGGCCGGCCGTGCGCGCGCGAACGGTGCAGCATGAGCACGAGGCAGTCGATCACCGGCAGGGCGATCAGGAACGGCGCCAGCACCGGCGAGACCGGATGCGACGGATTCTGCGTCAGGCGGAAGGCCGCCCAGGCGATCACCAGGCCCAGCACGGCGCTGCCGGCGTTGCCGAGGAAGACGCTGGCGCGCTTGTGTATCGGCGTGCGCAGATTGAATGCGAGAAAACCCGCCACCGCGCCGCTGCTGATGATCAGCATCGAGGACAGCGGCGTATTGCCCGCGTAGAGCGAGGCCGCCGCCAGCATGGCGAGCGCGCACAACACCTGCAGGCCCGCAAGACCGTCGAGGCCGTCGATCATGTTGAGCGCGTTGATCAGGCCGACCGTCGCCAAGACCGTGAACGGAATCGACAACACGCCCAGCGACACCGGCGACAAGCCGAACACCGGGCCGATCTGTTCGACGCGCACGCCGCCGACGTAAACCAGGATCAGGCCCGCCACCGCCTGGGCGCCGAGACGCCAGTACCAGCGCACGTCATAACGATCGTCGACCAGGCCCACGACGGTCAGCAGCAGCGCCGCGAGCGCCAGCGCAAGACCCGGCGCCCCCGCCGTGCCCGGCCCGCCGAAGATTCCCACAGACACCGCCGCGCCGAGCGCGATGGCGAGACCGCCGATCACCGGCGTCGGCGCCGCGTGGTCCTTGCGTCCGCCCGGATGGTCGAGCAGGCCGAACCGCGCCGCCACGGGACGCAGCAGCAGGATCAGGGCCGCCGTCAGCAGAAAGGCGGCAGCAAAGCCGAGGATGGTGATAAGTTTCACCGATCCGCCCCCGCCCGTGTGAACAACACTGTCATAAGGTGGACATTCCTATCGCGGCCGGGATTCGCACGCAATATTCTGACCCTGGCCATTCAATGCTTTCAGCATTAACGAATGTTTGCGCGCCAGCATAAGGTAAATCGGGCAAATTCTATGTTGTAAGATGCGAAACCTAAGATAACGAATCTTGTCATGCCGCGAATAACCAAGTCTACACGGACCGCCGCCGCTGCCTAATCCAGAGTATCGTCTTTTGACTGCTGACCCCGCACCCCGAACGCCTGCCCGATGGCCCCGGCGACCGACCCCGGCTTTTCCGACAACACGCAGGCCGCGCAGTTTGTTGCCGCCGAAAGCGCGGTCTACGCTAGAACACGGCCGCCGGATCGGCGCAGATTGCGACCGGGCGGCCACGGGCGCGACCATGCAGCTGCAGAGACTGGCGATTGCTGAGGTGCTGCTGATGACGCCCCGGCGAATCGCCGACGAACGCGGCTTCTTCAGCGAAACCTACAGCCGCCGCGCGCTCGAAGCGCTCGGACTCACCACGACCTTCGTGCAGGACAATCTGTCGATGTCGCGCCGGGCGGGCGCCGTGCGCGGCTTGCACTTCCAGCGGCCGCCGCACGCCCAGGCGAAACTGGTGTCTGTGGTGCGCGGCCGAATCTTCGACGTCGCCGTCGATGTCCGGCGCGGATCGCCGACCTACGGCGAGAGCGTCGCGGTCGAACTGTCGGCTGAGATCGGCGATCAAATCTTCGTTCCCGAAGGTTTCCTGCACGGCTACGCTACGCTCGAGCCGGACACGCTGGTGGCCTACAAGGCCAGCGCACACTATGCGCCCGAGTGCGAAGGCGCGGTGTGGTGGAACGACCGCGACCTCGCTATCGCCTGGCCGGTTTCCGTCGATGACGCCGTGCTGTCGGCGAAGGACGCCGCCGCGCCGCGGTTCGCCGACTTCGACAGTCCGTTCGTCTATGACCGCGTTGCGGGAGACGTGACATGACGCTCTTGATCACCGGCGGCGCCGGCTTCATCGGCTCCGCCGTCGCCCTGCGCGCGGTGAAGCAAGGCCGCAAGGTCGTGGTCGTCGACAAGCTGACCTACAGCGGCAACCGCGCCAATCTTGCAGCGCTGGACGGCCACGGTGATTTCGCCTTCGAACAAGCCGACATCTGCGACGGCGCCGCCATGGAGGCCGTGTTCGCGCGTCATGCGCCCGAGGCGGTGCTGCATCTCGCAGCGGAGTCGCACGTGGACCGCTCCATCGACGGGCCGATGGCCTTCGTGGAGACAAATGTTTCCGGCACCGCCTGTCTGCTCGAGGTCGCGCGGCGCTGGTGCGCGCACCTCGATGACGCGAAACGCGAGCGGTTCGTGTTCCATCACGTCTCCACCGACGAAGTGTTCGGCGAGCTGGGCGAGCAGGGCCGTTTCGACGAGACCACCGCCTATGCGCCGAGTTCGCCCTATTCCGCCTCGAAAGCCGCGTCGGACATGCTGGTGCGCGCCTGGGGCCGCACCTTCGGCCTGCCGTTCGTGCTCACCAACTGCTCCAACAACTACGGCCCGCGCCAGTACCCGGAAAAGCTGATCCCGGTGGTTGTGCTCAACGCTCTGGAGGGCCGGCCGATCCCGGTCTATGGCCGCGGCGAAAACGTACGCGACTGGCTCTACGTCGACGATCACGCCGAAGCGCTGTTGCTGGCGCTCGATCGCGGGACGCGCGGCGAGACCTATTGCATCGGCGGCGAAGCGGAGCGCTCGAACATCGACCTCGTGCGCACCGTGTGCGAGGTGATGGATCAACTGCGGCCCCAGGGCGCCCCGCACGCGCGCCTGATCGGCTTCGTCGCCGATCGGCCCGGCCACGACAAGCGCTACGCCATCGACTGTTCGAAGATCGGCCGCGACCTGGGCTGGCGCCCGCGGACACGGTTTGAGGATGGGATCGAGGCCACGGTGCGCTGGTATCTAGACCACGAAAGCTGGTGGCGGCCGTTGCGCGACCGCGGCGCGGGCGAGCGGCTCGGACTGGCGGCGGCCGGGTGAACGGGGCGCCGCGCATCCTGCAGTTTGGCGCAACCGGCCAACTGGCGCGTGAGCTGATCGCGCGCGACCGCAACAAGACCGTCACCGCCCTGTCGCGCGACAACATCGACCTTCGCGACACGCAAGGCATCGCCGAGGTCATCGCCTGGGCCGACGTCGATCTGGTGGTCAACGCCGCCGCCTATACCGCGGTGGACCGCGCCGAAAGCGAAGAGGATCTCGCCTTCGCGATCAACGCTGCGGCGCCGGGCGCCATGGCCGAGGCCTGCGCGCAGCGCGGGCTTCCGTTCGTTCACCTGTCCACCGACTATGTCTTCGACGGCGAAAAGCCCGGCGCCTGGTGCGAGGACGATCCGATCGGGCCGGTCAACGCCTATGGCCGCACCAAGGCCGCAGGCGAGATGGCAGTGGCCCGGAGCGGCGCGCGCGCCCTGGTGATTCGCACCTCCTGGGTGTTCTCGCCCTACGGCCTGAATTTCATCAAGACCATGCTCGCCGCAGCCCGGGCGCGCGACGAGCTGCGCATCGTCGACGACCAGCACGGCCGCCCCACCGCCGCCGGCGAGATCGCGGAATTCATCTTTGCCGTAGCGCCCGCCTTGACCAGCGCTATCGGCGACGCGTCGGCCGGCGTCTTCCACTTCGCCGGCGAGGGCGCTACCACCTGGCGCGGCTTGGCCGAAGCGATCTTTGACCTCCGCCCCGGCCCGCGACCGAGGATCACGCCCATTCCCACCGCCGATTACCCCACCCCCGCCCGCCGGCCGCTGAATTCGGTGCTCGACTGCAGCAGGCTCGAACGGGTGCTGGGCGTGAAGCCGCGGCCCTGGCGCGAGGGGCTGGCCGAGACCCTGGCGAAGCTGAATGCGGAGGCCCAGAACGTGGGACCATTGGCATGAGGCGCGGCATCGTCCTGGCCGGCGGCGCGGGAACGCGGCTGCATCCGCTGACGCTCGCAGTCTCGAAACAGCTACTCCCGGTGTGGGACAAGCCGATGATCTACTATCCGCTGTCGGCGTTGATGCTCGCCGGCGTGCGCGAGATCCTGATCATCACCACGCCCGACGACCAGGCCGCCTTCAGGCGCCTGCTGGGCGACGGTTCGCGCTTCGGCGCATCGTTCCAGTACGTCGTGCAACCGAGCCCCGACGGCCTGGCCCAGGCCTTCATTCTCGGCGAGGAATTTCTTGCGGGACAGCCCAGTGCGCTGGTGCTCGGCGACAACATCTTCTTCGGCTCCGGTTTTTCGGGCCAGCTCGCGCGCGCAGCAGCGAAGACCCAGGGCGCGACCGTGTTCGGTTACCCGGTGAAGGACCCGGAACGCTACGGCGTGGCGGAGATCGACGCCGCCGGCAAGCTTGTCGGCATCGAGGAGAAGCCGAAGGCGCCGAAATCGAACCTCGCCGTCACCGGAATTTATTTCTACGACGGACGCGCGAGCGAATTCGCGCGCGCCCTGAAACCCTCCGCGCGCGGCGAGCTCGAGATCACCGACCTGAACCGCTGTTATCTCGACCGCGGCGAGCTCGACCTGGAGGTGCTGGGCCGCGGCTTCGCCTGGTTTGATACGGGCACGCACGACTCGCTCATCGAGGCGGGCGAATTCGTCCGCACCATCGAGAACCGCCAGGGCTACCGCATCGGTTGCCTGGAAGAGATCGCCTATCACAACGGCTGGCTGGACGCGGCGCGTCTGATCGAACTCGCGGGCGACGCCAAGTCGCCCTACGCCGCCTATCTCAGAAAGCTCGCGCAGAATCCCGCGCCGGGCGTGCTCTAAACGCCATGCGCGACAAGTCTCGCCCGCGGAAGGTCGTGCTGTTCGCGAACACCGACTGGTATCTCTACAATTTCCGCCTGTCGCTGATCCGCCGCCTGCGCGATGAGGGCTACGACGTCCTGCTGATTTCGCCGCCGGGCGAATATGGGCCGCGCCTGCAGGCGTTGGGGTTTCGCTGGCAGGCGCTTCCGATGGACCGGCGCAGTCTCAATCCCCTGGCCGAAGCGCAGCTGCTGTTTCATCTCGTCCGTCTCTTGCGCCGCGAGCGCGCCGACCTGATTCACGGCTTCACCATCAAGGCCGCTGTCTACGCAGGCCTGGCCGGGCGGCTCGCGGGCCTCCGCGGCCGGATCGGCGCCGTGGCGGGCCTGGGCTGGGTGTTCAACAGCGACGCGCCCAAGGCGCGGTTGCTGCGTCCGCTGGTGCGCGCCCTGCTGCGCTTGTCGCTCGGCGGTGCGCGCTCGCGGCTGATCCTGCAGAATCCGGACGACGTGGCGCTGTTCCACCGCCGGCGCATGGTGCGCGACGACCATGTGCGCCTTATCAAGGGATCCGGCGTCGACATGCTGCGCTTCGTTCCGCCCGAAGCGTCGCGGGTGTCGGGCGAGCCGTTGCGCGTGCTGCTCGCGGCGCGCCTGCTCTGGGACAAGGGGCTCGAGGAATATGTCCAGGCGTCGCGCCTGCTCAAAGGCGAAGGCCGCACGGTCCGGTTTCTGCTGGCGGGCCAGACCGACCCGGGCAATCCCGCCGCCGCGTCCGAACCGACCGTCAAGGGCTGGGCCGACGACGGCCTGATCGAATGGCTGGGCCATGTGGAGGACATGCCCGCGCTGATCCGATCGAGCCATGTGGTCACCCTGCCGAGCCGCTACGGCGAAGGCCTGCCCAAGGTGCTGATCGAGGCCGCCGCCTGCGCGCGCCCGCTCATCACCACGGACCAGCCGGGTTGTCGCGAGGTGGTGAGCGACGGCGTGGAAGGATTCCTCATCGGAGGCCACGACGCCTCGGCCCTGGCCCGCGCGATCGCGGCGCTCGACGACGATCCCGCCCTGGCCGGGCGCATGGGCGAGGTGGCCCGACGCAAGGCCTTTGCGGAATTCGACCATGAGATCGTCATGGCCAAAACCTTAAAGGTCTACGACGAGTTATTGGCCAAGCGCGCGGTCGGCTGACCGGTTCGCCTCGGAGGTCGTCGGGCGGTCGCGAACGGTTTATGCTGGATCGGACCTCTGCCGCAGGGCGAGGTCGAGAGGAGTTCGGACGGTGTGCGGCATTGCCGGCATTTTTTCGCTGAAAGGCGGCGCGGACCTGCCCCGGACGCTGGCGCGCATGTGCGCCTCGCTCAGCCATCGGGGACCCGACGACCACGGCGCCTGGAGCGACGCCGACGCCAGCGTCCACCTGGGCCATCGGCGGTTGTCGGTCATCGACCTCTCGCCCCAGGGCGCCCAGCCGATGGTGTCCGCCAGCGGTCGCTTCGTGCTCGTGTTCAACGGCGAGATCTATAACTACGCTGATCTTCGCAGCGAGCTCGAAAGCGCCGGCGCCGTCAGCGCCTGGCGCGGCCACTCCGACAGCGAAGTCCTGCTCGAAGCGATCGAGGCCTGGGGCCTGGATCGTGCGCTCGGGCGCGCCGAAGGACAGATGGCGTTCGCCCTGTGGGATCGCGAAACCCGGACCCTGCATCTCGCGCGCGACCGCTTCGGCGAAAAGCCGCTTTATTACGGATGGGCCGGAAGCGACCTCGTCTTCGCCTCGGAGCTGAAGGCGATGGTGCTTCACCCGCGCTTCGATCCGGCCCTGGACCCCGAGGCGATCGCCGGCTTTTTCCGCTACTCCTACGTGCCGGCGCCGCGCTCGATCTACCGCGATGTGCGCAAGCTGGAAGCCGGCGCGCGCCTCAGCCTGACCGCCGCCGATCTCGCGTCGCGAACGCTTTCGCCCACGCCCTACTGGCGCCTCGAAGACGAGGTCAGCGCCGGTCTGGCGGCGCGGTTCGAGGGCAGTGAGGAAGACGCGACGGAGGCGCTGGACGTCCTGCTGCGCACGACAATCAAGCGGCGCATGGTATCCGACGTGCCTTTGGGCGCGCTGTTGTCGGGCGGAATCAACTCCTCGACCATCGTCGCCCTGATGCAGACCCAGTCGCCGCGTCCGATCAAGACCTTCACCATCGGAACCTGGGACAAGGCGACCAACGAAGCCGAACATGCGCGCGAGACTGCACGCATCATCGGCACGGAGCACACCGAGCTTTACGTTGGCGGCCAGGAAGCCCTGGATGTCATCCCGAAGCTGCCGACCATGTACGACGAACCGTTTGCGGAACTCGTCACAGATTCCCACCCATCTCGTGTCCGCGTTGGCGCGCCGCAATGTGACGGTCGCTCTGTCGGGCGACGGCGGCGATGAGATTTTCGGGGGCTATAACCGTTACGTCTTCGGCTCGCTGTGGCGCCGTATCGGCGGCGTTCCCCGTTTCGCGCGGCGCGCGGCGGCCGGCGCCGTCCACGCGGTTCCGACCGAAGCCTGGCGACGCATGCTGCGGGCTGCTGGACCGATCGCGCCGTCGGTACTCCGCGACGGCCGCGGCGGCGACAAGCTGCACAAGTTCGCCGACAAACTGCCTGCGCGCGACGAGCTGGCGTTCCAGAAGATTCTGCTGTCCGCCTGGGAGGAGCCGGAGAGCGTCCTGCTCTCGCGCTGTCATGGGCTCGACATTCCGGCCGAGCGCCTGCCCGGTTTCGAACTCGGCGGGTTCGCCGAACGCGCCATGTACATGGACACCGGCAACTACCTGCCCGACGACATCCTGGTGAAGGTCGACCGCGCCAGCATGGCGACCAGCCTCGAAGTGCGTGCGCCGTTCCTCGACTCCCACCTGCTTCGCTTCGCCTGGTCGCTCCCGCTCGAGATGAAGCTCCAGGGCCGCACCGGAAAACGGGTCCTCAGGCGCGTGCTCGAGCGCTACCTCCCGCGCACCCTGTTCGAGCGGCCGAAGGCGGGGTTCGCCGTGCCCGTCGCGGACTGGTTGCGCAAGGACCTGCGCGCCTGGGGCGAGACTCTGCTGGCGCCGGAACGACTCGAACAGGGCGGCATGCTCGATGCGCGTGTGGTGCGCCGGGTCTGGGACGAGCATCAGAGCGGCCGCCGAAACTGGGACGTGCGGCTTTGGACGGTCCTGATGTTCCAGGCCTGGCTCGCGGAACAGCCGACCGCGCTGGATGCGCCGCCGATCGCGCAACCCGCCGCGACCGCCGCCGGCGGAACCGCGCACGGATGAACCGCTGACCCGACCCGCGCCCCTCGATATCGCCATCGTGGCGCCGAGCCTCGAGATCGGCGGCGCCGAGCGGGTCTGCGTCAACCTCGCGGACGCCTTCGTTGCGCGCGGCCTGACGGTAGAATTCGACTTGCTTCACACGCGCGGCGCCCTGGCCGACGCGCTGTCGCCGGACATCGATGTGCATTGTTTCGGCAAGGCGCGTGCGCGCCAATGCGTCGCCGGCCTCGCGCAGCGTTTCGCAAGGATGCGTCCGCGGGCGATTCTCGCCGCGACGCCGCCCGCCACCTGGGTCGCCGCCGCCGCCCACCTGATCGCCGGCCGGCCCGGGCGCCTGGTCTTGTCGGAGCACTGTGACTGGGCCGGCGAGCGCAGCAGTCCGCCGGACCCGACGCGCCTGGCCTTCAAGCTTCAGATGCAGGCGGCCTACTGCCTGGCCGATGCGCGAATCGCCGTCTCGAGGGGCGCGGCCGAAACCGCTGCCCGCATCGCGCGCCTCCCCGCCGACCGGGTCGCAGTGGTGCACAATCCGATCACGCCCCTGCCGCCCGAGAGCCCACCCGCGCCGGACATCCTCGAGGCCTGGGACCGGCGCCCCGGAAAGCGCCTGATCGCCGTCGGCAACCTGAGGCGCGTTAAGGATTACCCCACTCTGTTTCGCGCATTAAAGACGGTCAATGAGGCCGCGCCCGCCAATCTTCTCGTGCTAGGAGAAGGACCGGAACGGCGCGCGCTCGAGCGTCTGGTGAAGGAGCTGGGATTGGACGATCGCGTCGCCCTGCCGGGAGCGGTCGCGAACCCGCGGGCCTACATGGCGGGAGCGGACCTGCTCGTCCTGTCCTCCACGGGCGAGGGCTTCGCCAATGTTCTGGTGGAGGCGTTCGCCTGCGGCGTGCCGGTGGTCAGCACCGATTGTCGTTCGGGTCCTCGCGAAATCCTCGACGACGGCCGTCTGGGTCTGCTTACGCCGCCGCGCGATTCCGACGCCCTGGCGCACGCCGTGCTCGCGAGCCTTGCACAGCCCACCGACCGCGACGCCCTGATGCGGCGCGCGGACGATTTCTCGATCGACGCCGCGGCTGAGCGCTATCTCGAACTTTTGCTTCCGGGCGACGCCCGATGACGCCGCGGTTCCGCATTCCGGTCACCCGGCCCTACGTGCCGAGCCTCGCGGCATACGAGACCTATCTGAAACAGGTGCTCGAGCGCTCGTGGTTGACCAACAACGGGCCGCTGGTTCAGCAGTTGACGGCGCGGCTGGAGGCGCGGCTGAGGGTGAGCAACTTTCTGCTGGTCGCCAACGGGACGCTGGCGCTGCAGATCGCTTTTCGCGCCGTCGGAATCCACACCGCCGCGGTCACCAGCCCGTTCACCTTCGTGGCCACCGCAAGCGCGATGCACTGGGAAGGCGTGCGGCCCGTGTTCGCCGACATCGACGCGAAGAGCCTGAACCTGGACCCCGGCCGGGCCGCCGACGCGATTGCCGACGACGTGACCGGCATGGTTCCGATCCACGTCTATGGCAATGCCTGCGCCGTCGCAGACATCGAAGCGCTGGCCCGGCGCCGGAATCTGAAGGTCGTCTATGATGCAGCGCACGCCTTCGCGATCGACCTTGACGGCGAAAGTCTGTTGCAGCACGGCGACGCCGCAACGCTCAGCTTTCACGCGACCAAGCTGTTCCACACCGCCGAAGGCGGCGCCATCGTGTTTCGCGCGCGTGACGATTTCGAGCGGGCGGCGCGGATGATCAATTTCGGCATCGATGTCACTGACGGAAGCATCGTCGATCCGGAAATCAACGCCAAGCTCAGCGAACTTCACGCCGCCATGGGACTGGCTGTGCTCGACGATCTGCCGCTGATCACTGAACGCCGCCTCGAGCTGCTCGACCTCTACGGCCGTGAACTTGGCGACACGCTCGAGACCCAGACGTGGGCGCTGGGCGCCTCGCGCAACGGCGCCTATGTTCCCGTCCTTCTGAAGGACGAGGCGCAATGCCTGCGCCTGAAAGATCGGTTGGCGGACGAAGGCGTCGAGGCGCGGCGCTATTTCCACCCGCCCCTGGCGCGGGTTCCCCTCTATGAACACGGGGCTGAAACGCCCATCGCCGACTCGGTTTCGCGGCGGGTTCTGTGCCTGCCGATCTACCACGACCTGCCCGAAGACGAGGTGCGCGCCATCTGTCGCACGGTGCGCGCCGTCGCCAAGGCCAACACCAACGCCGAGAACGTCTGAGGCGGCCGCATGTCATTCTTCGACGAACAGGAATTGGCGCAACTGGGGTTTCGGTCGGTGGGCCGCGACGTCAAGGTTTCGCGTAAGGCGTCGATCTACAACGCGCGCAACATCGCTATCGGCGATCACAGCCGCATCGACGACTTCTGCGTCCTGTCTGCGGGCGGCGACGCGTCATTTTCGATCGGCGAGCATGTGCACATAGCCTGTCACACTACCCTGATCGGCAAGGCGGACATCACACTGGAGGCCTTTTCTAATCTTTCGTCGCGGGTGAGCCTCTATTCGAGCTCGGACGATTTCTCCGGCGTCGCCATGACCAATCCGACGGTCCCGGCGGAATTCACCAATGTCATGAGCGCGGCGGTGGTGATCTGTGGACATGCGGTGATCGGATGCGGGTCGGTCGTGCTGCCGGGCGTGACCGTCGCCTATGGTTGCGCGATCGGCGCCTTGAGCCTGGTCATGCGATCGACCGAACCCTACGGAATCTACGCCGGCGCGCCGCTGCGCCGCCTGAAGGATCGCGCACGCGGCTTCGAAGCCGCCGAGGCGCGTCTGCGCGCGGCGCAGGATCGTCGGTAGCCTCGTGCCCTGGCGCTCGGACCTGAAGCTCAGGCTGCTGGCGAGTTATTTCGGCCAGACCTATGTCAGTCTGCTCGGCCTGCTGATTGCGCCGCTCTATGTGCGTTACCTGGGCGCTGAAGGCTACGGCCTCGTCGGCGTCTTCACCCTACTGCAGTCCTGGATGGCGCTACTCGATTTCGGATTTTCGGCGACCCTGGCCCGTGAGACCGCGCGCTTCAACGCCGGCCAGGGCGGCGCGGCGGAGTACCGGCATCTGGTCGGCGTGCTCAGCCGCGTGTTTCTGGTATCGGGCGTTGTGATCGCCGGAGCGGGTCTGATTGCTTCACCGTGGATCGCCCACGATTGGCTGAAGGCGTCGACGATACCCGTACAGCAGGTGACCGTCGCCGTCGCCGTCATGGTGGTAGTCATCGCCCTGCGTTGGCGAACTGAACCCTATCGCAGCCTGCTGCTCGGCTTCGAGCGTCAGGTTCTTCTCAATGGAATCAACGCAGGTTTCACGACCCTACGCTACCTCGGCGCCGTCGTCGTGCTCGCCTTCATCAGTCGCACGGTGGTGGCGTTTTTCCTGTTCCAGCTCGGGATCGTGATTTTGGAGACCGCGACGATCCTCATCGTGGCGCACCGCCTGTTGCCGAAGGCGCGACTCGCCCCCGACCAACGCAAAGGCATGTGGGCGACGTTGCGGCCGCTGCTGAAATTCTCGCTGGGCATTGCGTTCACAGCGGTGCTCTGGCTGGCGATTTCGCAGTACGACAAGCTGATCCTGTCGTCGATCCTGCCCCTGAAGACGTTCGGCGTGTTCGCTCTGGTGTCGGTCGCCGCCGGCGGTCTCGGCATGCTCGTTCAGCCGATCAGCCAGGTCCTGCTGCCCCGGATGACGGCGTTGAAAGCGAACGACAACGAGGTGGAATTCCGGCGGATCTATCTCGCGGGGACCGCCGTCATCGCCGCCCTGGTCACACCGGCGGCGCTACTGCTCGGCCTGTTCGGATACGAGATCATGTGGGTCTGGACCGGCGACCGCGCGATCGCGGCGCAGGCCGCGCCGATCCTGCGCTGGTACGCCTTCGGCACGGGACTGCAGTGCTTCACGGCCTTTTCGTATTTCCTGCAGTTCGCCCACGGCGATCTGAAGCTGCACGTGCGCGGCAACGCGGTGTTCGCCGCCGTCCTCGTGCCCGTCATCACCGTTGCGGCTTACACCCACGGCGCCATCGGAACGGGCGTGGTATGGTTCGCCGCGAACCTCTTCTATGTGCTGGCCTGGACCTGGATCGTGCATGCGCGGTTCGCGCCGGGCCTGCATTGGACGTGGCTCGGTCGCGACATCGCCCTGGTGGCGGCGCCCTCCGCCGCCCTGCTGATCGCCGCGCGCCTGGCGCCCTGGCCGTGGCCCGCAAGCCGGCTGGAAGCCTTCGCCTGGCTGGCGGCGCTGGGCCTTGTCGGGGTGGCCGCATCGGGGCTGTTGGTCCCTGGGGCCAAGCGGACGGCCCTGGCTGTTCTGCGATTGCGGCGCGCCGCCGCATGACCGCGCGCCCGCCCTCCGCGCCGAAGGTCTCGGTCTGCGTCATGACCTATAACCAGGAGCGCTTCATCGGCGAGTGCCTGGAAAGCGTGGTGACCCAGGCGACCACCTTCGATTTCGAGATCATCGTCGCCGACGACGCCTCCACCGATCGTACCGCGGCGATCGTGCGCGACTATGAAGCGCGCTACCCCGGCAAGCTTCGCGGCGTCATTCATCCGAACAATGTCGGGGTGAAGGCGAACTATCTATCCGCCCACGACGCGGCGCGCGGCGAATACGTGGCGCACGTCGACGGGGACGACATCCTGCTGCCGGGCAAGCTGCAGCGCCAGGCCGACTTCCTCGACGCCCATCCGGCGTGCGCCTTCGTCGGCAGTAACGGTGTCTTGTTCAGCACCTTGGACGACGGCGGACATAGGTTCGAGGGTTATACCAACCCCGCGCCGCATCCGTCGGTCATGGATTTCGACCGCTTCGTCGAGCGCAACGGTTTTTTGTTCGTCCACTCCTCGAAGATGTACCGCCGCGCCCTGTCGCCCAATCTGTCAGGCGTCGAGCGGTTCATCGACGTGAACCTGCACGTCCTGCAGGCCGCGCACGGCGATGTCGGCTACCTTCACGAGCCCCTGGTCAAGTATCGGGTCAATGCGGGGATGAGCGTCGGGCGCGACGGATACCTGGACCATATCGCCTCGATCGAGTCAGCGGAGCGGTTGGGCGCCTCGGCGGAGTCGGTGCGCTACGCCTATGCGCGCGCAGCCTTCGAGGGCGCGCTCACCGCCTTGCGTTCGGGAGCCGATGCGGAATTTCGCCGGCGCATCGAGCTCAGCGCCGCCTACGGCGCCTTGCGCCGCCGCAACGACAAGCTCTGGCGTTCGATGTTATTCAGGCTTCGGACGCGTCCGGGCGCGCTGCGCCGGCTGCTCGCCGCGAAGGAGACGGTCTCGCGCTATCGCTCGCGTGGGGAGCGTCAGGCCCCGGCATGAAAATCCTTTACCTCTCCTACACGGGCCTGTTGGAGCCGCTCGGCCAGTCGCAGGTCTTCGCCTATCTGAAGCTGCTGTCGCAGACGCATAGCATTACCCTCATCAGCTTCGAGAAGGCCGCCGACCTCGCGGACGAAGCGTCGGTCCTGGCGCAACGTGAGGCCTGCCGCGCGCTCGGCATACGTTGGATTGCGAAACCCTATCACCGGCGACCGCGCCTGGCGGCGACGGCGTGGGATATGGCGGTGTTCTTCGCCACGGCGCTGTGGCTGGCGCGTCGCACGGATCTCATTCATGCGCGATCCTATATCGCAGCCCTGGTCGCCCTGGCCGCAGGCGCCTTGACCGGCCGGCCGTTCATCTTCGACATGCGCGCCCTGTGGCCGGAGGAGATGGTCGCAGCGGGTCGGTTGCGGGGCAACTCCACGCTCTATCGCCTGCTCAAGCGCGCCGAAGTTGTCTGTCTGCGCCGGGCCGCCGCCGTCGTTTCGCTGACGCGCGCAGCGGTTCCCTATATCGAGACGCGACTTGCCGCATCGGCGCCCGCCAAGCCGATCGTCGTCATCCCGACCTGCGCCGATCTCGACCGATTTACGCCGTCCGCCGCGCGGCGCTCCGGCGCGTTACAGTCGGCAGGTTCCGTCGGAACCGTGCTCAGCGGCTGGTTTCGCATCGACTGGCTCGCGTCGTTCTTTCGCGCTGTCGTTACGGCCATCCCGGCCGCGGACCGCACCGTGGTGACCCAGGATAGCGCCGATGCGATCCGCGCCGCGCTCGGCGACGCACAGGACGGCGTGAGAATCTTCGGCGTTCCGCCCGCCGGCGTGCCGGACGCGGTCCGGTCGTTCGACGCGGTCGCCATGTTCTTCGTGGACGGCGGCTTCGCCAAGCTGGGGAGTTGCCCGACCCGGATGGGCGAAGTGCTGGGCTGCGGCATTCCGCTCGTCTCCAACGGGGGCGTGGGCGATGTCGCCGACGTCATCTTGCGTTACCGCGTGGGGGTTCTGGTGCGCGACGGCGGGGACGCGGCCATGACCCAGGCGGTTGCGGACCTGCGCGCACTGCTGGCGGAGCCGGACCTCGCCGCCCGCTGCCGCGCCGCGGCGGAGGCGGAGTTCTCGCTGACCAAGGGCGCGGCGGCTTACAATGCGATCTATCGCACCATTCGCCTTGGTCAGGCCTGAGGCTTGCGCCCCACGACATTGAGACCGGGGTTGTTCAGCCGGCGAAGCTCCGTCGCCCCGCCCGCGCTCAGCGCTGCTTCGGCGTCGAGCCAGGTCTGGGGCTGATCGTAGTAGGGCGACAGCATGTCGAAGGTGTCGAGCACTGCCCAGTCGTAGCGTTGAGCTCGGCTGAGCCGCGTCTCACGCACATAGTTCGCGACCGGGATGGTGAATTCGAACAAACGCCCGATCAGCGGCAGGCGGAACAGCACATCGGTGATCGGGAACAGGATCGGCATGGCGTCGCGGATCTGCTTCAGCAGCCGTTCCTTCGGCATCCGCCGTGTCAAAGGCCGCACCAAGTATTTCGCGTTCAGCCAGGTCCAGGGCTTGCGCTCATAGGCCGTCATCGCCACCTCGCCGCCGCGGCGCGCGAGCTGGGGCAGCAAACGCATGACGCCTGAGGGATCGGGGGTGTGCTGGATCACCCCAATGCAATAGACGAAGTCGAGCGCGTCCTTACGAAACGGCGGCTCGAGCGCGCTGGCCTGGACCAGATGCGCGTTTTTCGCCCCCGCCAGGTTGTCGCGCGCCGCGTCGATGGCGCTGGAAATGTCGAGACCGATGGCCTCCGCCCCGGTTCCGGCGGCGACCTCGAGGAACCGCCCGGCGCCGCAACCCATGTCGAGCACCCAGCGGCCCTTGAGCTGGTCCGCGGTCCAGCCGGTCTCGCCGAAGAAACGGCGCGCGGACAATTCGGCGCCGTTGTCGGTGTCCATCTGTTCGCGCCGAAACAAATTCCACTGATAGCCGAACGAGGCGGCATAGTTGTCGTGCGGCACGAAGCGCGGGATCGAGTCCACGATCGGATAGGCCGCGCCGCAACCCTCGCACGTGAGTGTTCCTTCGATCACCTCGCCGTCGTCGTGGCGCTGCGTCGCCGCGCAACGCAGCGCGCCCGCGCACTTCGGGCAGGCCAGCACGTCGAGCAGCCTCAGGTGCAAGGGACCTCACTCCTCATGCGAGCGACCTCAGGAGCGCCAGGTAGCGGTCCTTCTGCGAGTCGAAGGAATAGCGCGTGACCACCGTCTCGCGGCCGCGCGCACCGAGCGTAGCGCGCAGCGCGGGATCGTCCACCAGTTTTCCAATCGCCTCGACCCACTGATCGTCGCTCGAGGCCAGGAAGCCGTCCACGCCGTCGGTCACGATGTCGCGGTTCACCCCGATCGGCGCGATCACCGGCGGGATCGCCAGCGCCATGTAAAGCAGGGCCTTGAACCCGCACTTGCCCCGGGTCCAGAGATCATCCGGCAGGGGCATCAGGCCGATATCGAACTCGAGCGTATCTTCGACCTCGGTCTCCTCGCGCCAGGCCTGGCCTTGCACGCCGAGCGCCGGATTGACGTAGCGGGGATCGCCCACCAGCTTGAAATAGACCCGGTCGCCGAATCGCTCGCGCACGCGCGCCAGCGCCGGGGTCAGGCCGTCGAAATAGGCCACCGTCGAGGGGCTGCCGTTCCAGCCGATGCACACGCGCGATTTCGTCGGCCGCGGCTTGGGCGCGTGGGTGCGGGTGTCCAGCGTGGTCGGAACAATCTCGACGCGGTCGTTGAACTGACGCGCATAGTCGGCCAGGTAGGTGTTGCCCGCGAACACCAGGTCCATCCTGCGCAGGACGCCGGGAATCTTTGACGGACCCGCCCGCAGGAAAGCCAGCTTTGCATTGGCGTCGGAGACCGGCTGCAGCCACACCGCATCGTCGAAGTCGAACACGAGCCGGGCGCGCGTCTGGGCCAGCAGGGCTTCGATGACGCCGGTGTTCACCATCAGGGCTTCGCGGTAGATGAACACCACGTCGTAGCGCCGGGCCGCGAGCACGTCGCGCAGGCGAATGGCGATGCTCTTCAGGAAAATGCCCAGCTTCTTGCCGTAACCGCCAGGCGCGTAGAGTACGCGATCGTCCGTCTCGGAGATCAGGTAGGACAGGTCACATTCAACGCCGTTCTCGCGCAGATAGTCGAGATACTGTTCAAATCGAAAGCGTTGCCCGGGCGAACGGCGCGGGCGGTGCATGGCGACGAACAGGATGCGCATGACGCCGATCAGAGACGACCGTCGACGTCGTCTTTCCCGAAGGCGGACTTCACGTCGTAGAGCACCGCGCCCTTGCGGCCGTGGGCGCGGATCGACTCTACGCCCTGGTCCACGAACTGCCGATGCGCGACGGCGAGAACGATCGCGTCATAGGCGCCCTTCTGCGGATCGGCGATCAGGTCGAGGCCGTATTCGTGGCGCGCGTCGGCCGCGTCGATCCACGGATCGTGAATATCGACCGTGGCGCCGTATTCGCGGAATGCGCGCACGATATCGACGACGCGCGTGTTGCGCATGTCGGAGCAGTTTTCCTTGAACGCAAAGCCGAGCACGAGAATCCTGGCCCCGACCGGATTGAGCGATCGGCTCGCCATCAGGCGAAGCACCTGATCGGCGACATAGTCGCCCATGGCGTCGTTGATGCGCCGCCCGGCGAGGATCACCTGGGCATGGTAGCCGATCTCCTGCGCCTTATAGGTCAGGTAGTACGGATCGACGCCGATGCAGTGCCCGCCGACCAGGCCGGGCCGGAACGGCAGGAAGTTCCACTTCGACCCGGCGGCCTCCAGCACCTCGAGGCTGTCGATGCCCAGGCGATTAAAGATCATCGCCAGTTCGTTGATCAGGGCGATGTTGACGTCGCGCTGGGTGTTCTCGATCACCTTGGCCGCCTCGGCGACGCGGATCGATGAGGTCTTGTGCGTGCCCGCGGTCACGATCGAGGCGTAGAGCGCATCGACGAAGTCGGCGATCTCGGGCGTCGAACCGGAGGTGACCTTGACGATGGTGGTCAGCTGGTGCTTGCGGTCGCCGGGATTGATACGCTCGGGACTGTAGCCGCAGAAAAAGTCGGTGTTGAACTGCAGCTGCGATGCGTCCTCGAGCACCGGCACGCACATCTCTTCGGTGGCGCCGGGATAGACCGTCGATTCGTAGATCACCACGTCGCCGCGCTTCAGCAGGCGTCCGACCGTCCGGCTGGCGTCGAGCAATGGGGCCAGGTCCGGCGTCTTGGCGGCGTCGACCGGCGTCGGCACGGTGACGATGAAGACGGTGCACTGGGCCAGCCCTTCGGGCGTATCGCTGAAGCTGAGCCTGGTCGCGCGGCGGATGCTGTCGATGTCGGTTTCGCGCGTGCGGTCATTGCCGTCGCGCAGCTCGCTCACCCGTGTGGCGCTGTGGTCGTAGCCCACTGTGTCGTAGAGTTGACCGAACTCGACGGCCAGCGGCAGGCCGACGTAGCCAAGGCCGATCACGCCTATACGGGCGCTCTTGACGTCGACCATCGTGCTGTCCAGCCCTGCGTTCCGCTACCCAAGCGACGGGTCAGTAGACCAGGACGAGGGTCGCGCCAAGCCCGTCCGTCGCCGAAAACGCCCGCTTCGCCAATCTGTTGAGCCCGCTCAGCGAACATCGATCCCGCCGCCTCGGCCGATAACAGGCTCTCGTAAGGAAGCCAGCGCGGACGCATCGGGTGGTCGTCACGGTGCGACGGGGCCGCCGGAGCGGCGATCACCATGGCATGAGCAGGTTATGATAGGGGTTCCAGCACCAGGCGTTCTTGGCGAAGGCGAACCAAACGTACATCAGGACCGCCGTCGCCAGGACGGCGGCGAAGGCGATCCACAAGCCGAGGCGCCGATTGTAGATGTCGGGCAGGCGGGCAAAGACCGCGCACTGATAGGGGAGCAGGTAGAGGCTCATTCTATCCGCAGCCACCGGCTCGATGAAGACGAACGGAAAGGCCGCGATCGCCGCCAGCGACAGGACGAAATAGAGGCGGGTGTCGTCGTACTTCTCGCGCCAGCGCTTTCGGCAAATGAAGAAGACGATCGCGGCGAGCAGATTGAGACCAAGCCGGTAGATGGCTGCCGCGCCCTCCCCCTCCCATTCGGCATTGCCGATGTAGTTGTGGGTGAGGACATCGAGTTTCGAGGTGAGAAAAGCCGCCGCCAGGGCCGCGCTGGCCAGGCCGCCGATCACGAACGGCCCGAGCTTTCGCTTCGGGTCGATCAGAATCGCCAGCGGCGCCATGATCACCGCGGTCTTATGGAAGGTGGTGGCCAGCGCGACGAAGATCAGGAATTTGACCAGGCTCTTCTCGCTGAAGGCTGCGAACGCCAGCATCAGGAAGCCGATGGCCGCGGCCTGTCGCGTGAAGCCCATGGCGACCACGACAATCAACATCGGCACGGCCACGACGATGGTCAGCCAGCGCACGGGCTGTTTGCTTGCGAAGGCGAACAGGCCCCAGCTGAAGACCGTCGCGCAGAAGAAATTGATGCCGTAGATGCCGAGATTGAGCTTGAGGCACAGCCAGCTCAGCAGCCCGTATCCCGGATCCGTCGCGATCGCCATCGCCTCGCCGGGACCGGCGAAGTTCACCTCGTCCATGTTGACGATGTAGTTGAACCAGTCGCAGCCCACCCGATAGCGCAACCCGATCATCAGGGTGAGCAGGACGGCGCCGATCCACACCGCGACCTTGCGCGCGCCGCCATGCAGGCGATAGGGCGCCATGCCCGAGATCACCGGCGCGGCGAGCAGGATCCAGTAGCTTAGCATACGGCGCCGGCGATTATGCGGATCATGAGGTGACGCGGTTGATGGCGAGCCTGTCCCACCAGACGCCCGCGCCCTGGAAGGTCGCGCCCGGTTCGGCGACCAGTTCGAGCCACTGGGCGGGACAGCCGGTCCGCGGCGTTTCGAAGGTCACGGCGCCCGGCGTCCAGCGGCCCGCGGGGCCGGCCGGCGACAGGCGCGCGATCACCGCGCCGCCGTCGCAGCGCACGGTCCAGTCGAGGCCGGTGAGGCCGCCCGCGTCGCTGAGGCTCTGGCCGGTGAGAACATAACGCCCGGGCGGCAGATTGATCAGTTGCACCGCCAAAGCCTGGGTCGGCGCATCGTAGAGATGCACCGCAAGCGCGTGTCCACGATCCCCCGCGGGCGCGCGCGCGATCTCCACCGCGCCGCCGTTCGGCTGATGCAGAGCCCAGTTGAAGGGCGGCGCGCCGGGCAGGCCGTCGAAGTCCGGATCGTAGACGTTGCCGAGCGTGGTCAAGGCCTTGGGCGGGAGCGACTGGGTCCAGGTCAGATAGGCCTCGTCGTAGAGATGACGGTTCACCAGAGGAACCAGCACCGCCTCGAGCTCCTCGTTCGACAGTTTCGCGTTTGCGCGGTTCAGGTCGGTGAGGATGGCGAGCAGCGGCGCGGGATCGGCGCCGGATTGCGCCAGGTCGGAGAGGAATACCTCGCGCCAGAACGGCGCGTCTTCGAGCCTGCGGGTCAGTTCGCGCCGCGCGGCGGGGTCGGCGACCGCGGCGGCTTCGAGCGTCGGATCGAGTTGTTTGGTCACCTGCGGATGCGTGCGCAGCAGAAGGTCGGCGTGCTTGAACGCGCGCGGCCAGTCGTGATGTTTGAACCAGTAGTCGAACAGCCATGCCTGGGCGGGCCCGTCGCGTTCGGAGCGGCGACCGGCGATGGTCATCAGCTGTAGGGCGCGATCGCCCTCATTCGTGCGGTCGGCCGCGAGCGCGAGCAGACGCACCGCGCCCACTTCCAGGGGCGAGCGATCGAGCGCACGGGCGGCAAGGTCGCGCACGCGCGCCGTGTCGGACGTCGTCTGCGCCGCCGAAAGCAGGCGCTCGCCGGCGCCTTCAAGGGCGGCGCTGTCGTACGGCCGCCAACGCAACGCCTGGCCTGGGTCGGTCGCGGCCTGGTCCTTGGCGACGGCGATGGAGACGATCTGGCCGCCGAGATAGAGCGACGCCGCGCAGGCCAGCACCAGCACGGTCGCCTTCAGCCACAGCGGGCGGGCGCCGATGCGAGGTCTGATGTCCCCGGACTGCGCCGCCGCCGCCTCGAGACGGCCGCCCACCGGCGCCGTGGTCATTTGCGCTTCGCCTCGATACGCGGCTCGTTGGCGCCGTAACCGTAGCTGTAGGCGTAGGAATAGCCGTAGCCGTAGGCGTACCCGTAACCCGCCTTGCGCAGGCTGAACTTGTTGAGCACCGCGCCCAGCAGATGCGCCTGACCGGTAAGCAGGCGCCGGATCGCTGCGCGCGCGAGGCCGCGGCGCGTTGTGCCGGCCTCGACCACCAGCACCGTGCCGGTGGTCACGCTCGCCAACAGCGGCGCATCGGCGAGACCCATGATCGGCGGACCGTCGATGATCACGAGATCGAACTGATCGTCGGCCTTGGCCAGCAGGCCGCGCACCTTGCCGCTGGCCAGCAGCTCGGCCGGATTCGGCGGCAACGGCCCGCACGGCAACAGGAACAGGTTCTGGCGGTCGGTCGCCTGCACCACGTCGAACAGGCTGGAGGCGCCGATGAGATAGTTCGACAGCCCCGCGGTGTTGTCGCAGCTCACGTAGTGGTGCAGCGACGGATTGCGCAGGTCGCCGTCGATCAGCAGCACGCGCATGCCGAGCCGCGCGAAGTTCTGCGCCAGCGCGAGCGCGGTGGTGGACTTGCCCTCCGACGGCCGCGCGCTGGTGACCAGGAAGCTCTTGGGCACGCCTGTATCGGTTGAGAATTGCAGGGCGGTACGAACGGAATAGTAGGCTTCCGACAGGGCCGAACGTCCGTCCGCCAGCGCTTCCTTGGCGCCCACGCCCTTCTCGAGCACCGGGATCGACCCCAGCAACGGAATGCCGAGCTTCGACTCCACATCCTCGGGCACCTTGATGGAATCGTCGAGATATTCGAGGCCAAAGGCGAGCAGCACGCCGAACACGAGACCGGCGGCGATCGCGGCCAGCACGTTCAGCAGCGGCCGCGGCTGGTCGGGCCTGTTCGGCACAATCGCGGAGTCGATCTTGGAAATATTGTTCGAGCCGACGTTGCCGGCGACGCTGATCGCTTTGAACTGCTGCAACAGGCCGTCATAGAGCTGCTGGTTGGTGTCCACCTCCCGCTGCAGCGTGTTGTATTCGATCGAGCGGTTGCGCAGGTCGAGCACCGACGAGGTCAGACCCGCCACCTGGCCGCCGAGCGAGGATTCCTGGCGCTGGGCGACTTCGTACTGCTCATGCAGCGACTCCTTGATGTTGGCGACCTGGGCGTCGATCTGTTTGTCGGTCTCGTCGATCTGGGCCTTGATCTGCTGCATCGCCGGGAAGTCCGGCTTGTAAATTCTCAGCTTGTCCTGGTAGTCGCTCTCGAGCTGGGCCTTGCGGGCCTGCAGCGACTGCACCGCCGGATTGCCGAGCACGTCCGGCAGCGCCATCACCGACGCGGAATTCGCCGTCTTCCACCGCTGTTCCGCCAGGATGCGCTGACCCTTGGCCTGGGCAAGGGATTCATTCAGCGCCGTAAGGCTTGCGCCGGTCAAGGATTCCCCGTCGCCGCCGGACTTTCCGTCGGCCGATGAGCCGGAGGCGCCGACGTTCACGATGTGCTGGGCGGTTGCATAAGCGACGAGCGCGCGTTCCGAATCCTCGAGTTTCTGTTTCTGTTCGGCCAGATGGTCTTCGAGGAACTGGCGCGCATAGGCCGACGCCTGGAAGCGGCGGTCGAGATTCGACTCGATGAACCCATCCATGGTCGCATTGACGATCGTTGCAGCGAGCACCGGATCGACGCTGTCGTAGCTGATCCTGACCAGACGCGAGCCGCGCACCGGCGTGACCTTCAGGTGCTCCATGAACTTCTTCACCGCCATGCGGTGACGCCAGTCGAACGACCGGTCCATCGGGTTGACGATCTGGGAGCTCACGTGCAGGAAACCCAGCACCGGCGAGCCGGAGATCAGGTAGGAGCGGTTCGACGCGAGGTTCAGCTTGTTGACCACGCGCTCGGCGAGCGAGCGGCTCTTCAACAGGCCGTACTGGGTCTGGTAGAACTGCTCGGAGTTCTGTTCCTGACCCGCTTGTTGCTGCGCGGCGTCGACGTTGACGACCTTGGGCGCCTCCATGTCGATCTGCAGGACGCCGATGGCGCGGTACATCGGCGTCATCAGGAGCGTGATGGCGATCGACAGCGCGACCGCGGCCACCAGCATGGCGCCGATCACCCAGCGCCACTTCACCAGGATGTGCCAATAGTCGAGGAAGGTCGCCGCGCCGCCCTCGCCCGAGGACTCTTCGCCCCGCAGGTCGACCATCAGCTGACGCTCGTTCAGACGGTTGAGCTGCAAAGGACGGCGCGGGGGCGCCGGCAGCTGGATCGGATCGGTCGCGTGGTCGTCTTCGTTTCGCATGCCTGGGGTCGTCCGAACCGTCTATGTTTTTTCCGTCCCGCGCCCCGCCCGCATCAGAACGGGTGGAAGATCGCCAGGAGCGGCATCGAGGAAATGAGGTCGTGGAACACGCCGCGCGCGTTGGACGCGTCCATGACGATGATGTCGTTGCCGTAGACCTGCGGATCGTCGCTCTTGCCGGTGCGGATATCGACGAGGCTGAAGCCCGCCGCCATGCGCTGGCCATTCACGGTGCGGAACACCACGACCTTTCGCTCGTTCGCGCGCTGCGGATCGGCGCCGCGGGCCATGGCGATGGCCTGCATCAGGGTGGTGCGGCCTTCGATCGGATAGACGCCGGGCTGCTGCACGGCGCCCTCGACGGTGATCTTCTGGCTGAGCGCCTCTTTCACCACCACCGTCACCTGCGGGTCCTGCAGATATTTGGCGGCGAGTTTCTGGGCGATCAGTTGGGAGAGTTCGCTGGTGGTCTTGCCGCCGGCGGCCACCGTGCCGATCAGCGGCAGCGCAATTTCACCCGCGGCGTCGACCTCGACGCTGCCGGTCAGCTCGGGCACCTGGAAAACGCTGATATCGAGCTTGTCGAGCGGGCCGATGCGGTAGGCCTGTTGCGCCACCGCCATGCCGTTCAAGTCCGGCGGCGGCAGGGAATGCTCAAGCTTCTGATCCGCGCGCGCGCCCGCCGGCCACGCCGCCAGGGTCGCCAATGCCAGGAGCAGAACCAGAAACCGAGCCATCGGCTACATCACGCCTTTCCGCGGGATCGTGGTCGAGTCGTCCGCACCCGCTAAATACGCGACCAAGGCGGCCGCGCGCGAGTGCAGAAGCACAATCCGCCGGAGATTATAGCAAGCTCCGGCGGCGAGATCATGAAGCTGAAAGGCCCCGACCAAGCGCCGGTCTTACGGGCTGGTCGACTCAAAGGCGCCCGAGAGCCCCGCGGAGCCGACCGTGAAGACCCCCACGGTCAGGAGCGCCAGGACGCCTGGCGACAGGCCGAACGGCGTGGCGGCCGGCGCCGGCGGCAGGGCGGAATCGTCCGACTGGCCTGAGACGACGCCGGCCCGGCGCAGGCCCACCTTGCAGGGCGCCAGGGCGCCGATGGTCGCCATCGAGCCGGGCGCCAGGTTCACCCCGCAGCCGCCGGCGTACATCAGGCGCGCGCCGCCCTGGGCGCTGATGATCACCCGGTCGCCGGCGTGCAGAAGCAGCCCGGGCGCGGCGGGCCGGAAGCCCTGGCCCTGGTTGACCAGCACCGTCCCGTTGACGGCGGTGATGCTGGCCTGGGACGTCCCGTCCGCGTGGGCGATCCCGTAGCCGGCCAGGAGCGCAAACGCGGCCGCCGCCGCCGAAGCTCGAATCCGCATCTTAGAAACCCTGAGGTTGAATACCTGCTGCCCCGATCGCGCGAAAAATTCGCGCTCCAGGTCATGGCCTCAACCGCAGGCCTGAAAGGGCGGTTCCAGCTTCATTGAAAGAATTTCGATCAGATAAGGGCCGCCGCGTCCAAACAAAAAGCCCGCTTGCGCGGGCTTCCGATGCAATCTGCGATTGCCGCGTTGGATCAGGGGCTCGACGACTGTCCGCCGCCGCCCAGACCGCGCAGGACGCCGATCGGATTGATGGGAATGGTGAAGCCGGGCTTGGCGACCGAATTGGCGCTGACGATGCCCGCGTTGCGGGCCCCTGCCGAGCACGGCGTCACCGCGGAGATGGTCGCCATCGAGCCGCCGCCGAGCGCCACGCCGCAGCCGCCGGACCAGTTGAGGCCGGCCGCGCCGTTCAGGGTGACCAGAACGCGATCGCCCGGATGCAGCGTCATCCCCGAGGTCGCCGGACGGAAGCCGTGACCCTGGTTGACCAGCACGCCGCCGCTGACCTGGGACAGGCTCACCGCGCCGTCTCCGGCAAAAGCCGAAGTCGCCAGGGCGAGGGTCGCCAGTGCGGCCGCCGCGGGCATCCAACGCGTCATGCTGTCCTCACAACTCAAGGGATTTTCAGAACGCGCCCTCCGCGCTCCGATTCGACCCCACCCGTCGAACAGACCCTACAATATGGCCTGAATTTGGGTACCACAACTCTGCGCAAGATGCTTTTCAGGCGTTACCAAGCCGCTAACACCGGAAATCGAACCTGTTCAATGATTTGCCGCAAACGCTTTTGCACACAGCGAATCCGGCGCGGCGCAGGCGGGGTCGTTGCGCGCCCCGGATTGAGCCGCTAATGGCTCGTTCCGACCGGCTTGTGCGCGGTTTTCGCGCAACTTCCGCCGGGCAAGGCACGACATGAAGAATACTGTTCCGCTCAGCCTGCATGTGCCGGCGCCGAAATGCCGTCCGGGCGACAAGACCGACTTCGGCCGGCTGCAGGATCTCGCCGCGCCCGGTGAAGCGCCGCGTCCGGCCGTCGATGCGCCGGTCAGAGACACCCATCCCCTCGCCTTCAGCCTGATCCGGGTGCTGGACGACAAGGGCTTAGCGGTGGGGCCGTGGGATCCGAAGCTCGACCCGGAGACGCTGAAGCGCGGTCTGAAGGCGATGATCCTGACCCGCGTCTTCGACGATCGCATGTACCGGGCCCAGCGCCAGGGCAAGACCAGCTTCTACATGAAGTGCCTCGGCGAAGAGGCGATCGCCTGCGCCCAGGCTCTGGTGCTGCACCGGGAGGACATGTGCTTCCCGAGCTATCGCCAGCAGGGCCTGCTCATCAGCCGCGGCTATCCGCTCGCGACCATGATGAACCAGATCTATTCCAATGCGGCGGACCCGATCAAAGGCCGCCAGCTGCCGATCATGTACTCGTCGAAGGAGTTCGGCTTCTTCACCATCTCGGGCAATCTCGCGACCCAGGTTCCGCAAGCCGTCGGCTGGGCCATGGCGTCGGCCTACAAGGGCGACGACCGCATCGCCGCGACCTGGATCGGTGACGGCGCGACCGCCGAAGGCGACTTCCACAACGCCTGCACCTTCGCCGCGGTCTACCGCGCTCCGGTGATCCTCAACCTGGTCAACAACCAGTGGGCCATTTCCAGCTTCGCGGGCATAGCGGGCGGCGACCTGACCACCTTCGCCTCGAAGGGCATCGGCTACGGCCTGCCGACCTTGCGGGTGGACGGCAACGACTTCCTGGCGGTGTACGCAGCGACCCAGTGGGCCGCCGATCGCGCCCGCGCCAACCTGGTCGCCACCCTGATCGAGCTGTTCACCTACCGCGCGGGGCAGCACTCCACGTCCGACGACCCGAGCCGCTATCGCCCCGCCGACGAGAACGAGCATTGGCCGCTCGGCGATCCGATCAAGCGTCTCGCGCAGCACCTCACCGCGCTCGGTCACTGGTCAGACAAAGATCAGGAAGCCGCCGAAAAGGATTCGCTGGAACAGGTCCGCGCGGCGGCGAAGGAGTCCGAAGCCATCGGCACGCTGGGCCAGTCGCGGCCGTCGACCGCGGAAATGTTCAACGACGTGTTCAAAGAACCCGACTGGCGCATCCGTCGCCAGCGTCAGGAGGTCGGCGTCTGACCATGGCGACCCCCAATGCGAGCATGAACATGATCCAGGCGCTGAACTCGGCGCTGGACGTGATGATGGACAAGGACCCGAACGTTCTCACCTTCGGCGAGGACGTCGGCTATTTCGGCGGCGTGTTCCGCGTCACCGACGGTCTGCAGAAGAAGTACGGCCTGACCCGCTGCTTCGACGCGCCGATCGCGGAAGGCGGCCTGGCCGCGGTGGCGATCGGCATGGGCGTGTACGGTGTGCGGCCGGTGCTGGAGATTCAGTTCGCAGACTACATCTATCCGGCCTACGACCAGCTGATCTCGGAAGCGGCGAAGATCCGCTACCGTTCGGGCGGCGAGTTCAGCGTGCCGATCACCGTACGCTCACCCTACGGCGGCGGCATCTTCGGCGGCCAGACCCATAGCCAGTCGCCCGAGAGCCTGTTCACCCACATCGCGGGCCTGAAGACGGTGATCCCGTCCAACCCGTATGACGCCAAGGGCCTGTTGATCAGCGCCATCGAAGACGACGATCCCGTCATGTTCTTCGAACCCAAGCGCATCTACAACGGCCCCTTCGACGGCTGGTACGAGCGCCCGGTGAAACCCTGGGCCGGCCATCCGCTGGCCGAGGTGCCCGCCGGCCGCTACACCGTGCCGCTCGGCAAGGCGTCGGTGGTGCGCGAAGGAAACGACGTCACCATTCTTTCTTACGGCACCATGGTCTGGGTCGCGGTCGCCGCGGCGGAAGACACCGGCGTCGATGCGGAGGTGATCGACCTGCGCACCCTGGTGCCTGTCGATATCGACACCATCGTGGAGTCGGTGAAGAAGACCGGCCGCTGCGTCATCGTGCACGAGGCGCCGCGCACCTCGGGCTTCGGCGCCGAACTGTCGGCGCTGGTGCAGGAAGCCTGTTTCTACCATCTCGAGGCGCCGATCGAGCGCGTGACCGGTTGGGACACGCCCTATCCCCACGCCTTCGAGTGGGACTATTTCCCCGGGCCGAAACGCGTCGGCGAAGCGCTCAAGCGCGCGATGGAGGGCTGAAGATGGGCCTTTATGTCTTCAAGCTTCCGGACGTGGGCGAAGGCACCGCCGAGGCCGAAGTCGTCAACTGGCACGTCAAGCCGGGCGACGAGGTCGCCGAAGACCAGCCCCTGGTCGACGTCATGACCGACAAGGCGACGGTGGAGATCACCTCGCCGGTCTCGGGCAAGGTATCGTCGGTGCACGGCGAGCCCGGCGCCATGGCTGCGGTCGGCTCGACCCTGGTGGTGCTGGAAGTCGAAGGCGCCGGCAACGCCACCGCCGCGCCGGCGCCGACCGCCAAGGCCGAAGCGAAACCCGAGCCCAAGGCCGAAAAGAAAGCCGAAGCGCCCGCCGCGGAAGCGCCGAAGCTCGCGCCAAAACCAACCGCCGCGCCGACAGCGAAGTCGAACGTCTCGGTGCAGCCCGCCTTCGCCACGCGCACCGCCGGCGAAAAGGCGCTCGCGTCTCCCGCGGTCCGCAACCGTGCGAACGACCTGGGCATCGAGCTGCAGTTCGTGCCGGGCACGGGTCCGGCCGGCCGCATCAGCCACGAAGACCTCGACGCCTATGTCACCGCGGGCGGTCGCGCCTCGGCGCGCGGCGGCAGCGGCGCAGGCTCGGGCTACGCGCAACGCAATGGCGTGGAAGAGATCAAGGTCATCGGCCTTCGCCGCCGCATCGCGGAGAAGATGCAGGAAGCCAAGCGCCGCATCCCGCACATCACCTATGTCGAAGAGATCGATGCGACCGAACTCGACGCCCTGCGCGTCTATCTCAATTCGACCCGCGCCGAGGGCAAGCCGAAGTTGACCCTGCTGCCGTTCCTGATCCGCGCGATTGTGAAAGCCGTGCCGCATCATCCGCAGGTCAACGCACGCTACGACGACGACGCGGGCGTGCTGCACCAGTTCGCCAACGTCGATGTCGGCGTCGCGACCCAGGGGCCCAACGGCCTGCTTGTGCCGGTGGTGCGTCACGCCGAAGCGCTCGACCTGTGGCAATGTGCGACGGAGATCGCGCGCGTGTCCGGCGCGGCGCGGGACGGTTCGGCAACCAAGGATGAGCTCACGGGTTCGACCATCACGGTCACCAGCCTCGGCACGCTGGGCGGGCTGGTGCACACGCCGGTGATCAATCACCCGGAGACCGCCATCGTCGGCCCCAACAAGATCGTCGAGCGGCCGGTCGTACAGCATGGCCAGATCGTCGTGCGCAAGATGATGAACATCTCCTCGTCCTTCGACCATCGCATCGTCGACGGCTGGGACGCGGCGAGCTTCATTCAGAAGATCAAGGGCCTGCTTGAACACCCCGCCGCCCTGTTCGTGGACTGACCGATGGCTGAGACTTTGAAGACCAAGGTGCTGGTGGTCGGCGCCGGCACCGGCGGCTATGTCGCCGCGATCCGCGCGGGCCAGCTCGGGCTCGACACGACGTTGGTGGACGCCACCGGCAAGCTCGGCGGCACCTGCCTGAACGTCGGTTGTATTCCGTCCAAGGCGATCATCCACGCCGCGACGAAATTCGAAACCGTAGCCAAGGCTGCGAACGGCGGCACGCTCGGCATCACCGCGTCGAAGCCTGCGATCAACTTTGCCGAGACGGTGAAGTGGAAGGACGGCGTCGTCGCCAAGCTGAACACGGGCGTCGCCTCGCTGCTCAAGCGCGCCAAGGTGAAGGTGATCACCGGGTGGGCGACCTTCTCGGACGCCAAGACCTGCACGGTGAAGACCGCCGACGGCGAGCAGACCATCACCGCCGAGCACGTGATCCTGGCCACCGGGTCGGAACCGGTGGAGCTGCCGTTCCTGCCGTTCGGCGGCAAGGTGATCTCATCCACCGAGGCGTTGTCGCTCGACAGACTGCCCAAGACGCTGGCCATCGTCGGCGCGGGCTATATCGGCCTCGAACTCGGCTGCGCCTTCCGCAAGATGGGCGTCGAGGTCACCGTGGTTGAAGCCATGGACCGCATCCTGCCGCTCTACGACAAGGCGCTGACCGATCCGGTGCGCAAGTGGCTCGAGAAGCACGGCGTCACCCTGCACCTTAGCGCCAAGGCCAAGGGTCTGAAGGGCGATGCGCTGGAGATCGAAACCAAGGACGGTGAAACCCTACTGGTCGCCGCCGACAAGATCCTGGTCACCGTCGGCCGACGCGCGCGCACCAAGGGCTGGGGCCTGGAGACCATGGGCGTCGACATGTCGGGGCCGTTCGTGAAGATCGACAACCAGTGCCGCACCGCCATGCGCGACGTCTGGGCCATCGGCGATCTCGTCGGCGAGCCGATGCTGGCGCACAAGGGCTCGGCCCAGGGCGAAATGGTGGCCGAGATCATCGCCGGACATCGCCGCACCTTCGATCCGGTCGCCATCGCGGCGGTCTGTTTCACCGAACCGGAAGTGGTCTCAGCCGGCGTGGGCATGACCGAGGTCGAGGGCCGTAACGACGTGATCACCGCGGTGTTCCCGCTGGCGGCCATCGGTCGCGCGCTGGCCATCGAGGCGGCCGACGACGGCGGCTTCGTGCGCGTCATCGCCCGCAAGGACGATCACCGCTTGCTGGGCATCCAGGCCGTGGGCCAACACGTGTCGGAACTGTCCAACGAATTCGCGATGGCGCTCGAGATGGGCGCGGTGCTGGAAGACGTCGCCGGCATCATCCACGTCCACCCCACGCTGGGCGAAGCCTTCCACGAGGCGAGCCTTCGCGCGCTAGGGCACGCGATCCACATCTGATCGGCGCGTCAGCGCCCCTCGGTTCGAGGAAGATTGAACCACGAACCACACGAACCACACGAACGCGTTTCAAGCCTAGAACGCCGGCGCGAAGCGCCCTCCATGAAAGCCGCGCCTGCGACGCGGGGAGATCGGACTCGTTCGTGTGGTTCGTGGTTCCCATGGCTTTCCTTCACGCCGCCGTCAGGACGAGCGCGTGAAGGGGGAGAAGGTGATTACCGTGAAGGTGTCGCGGATGTCGGGGCGGGTCTGGACCTTAAGGGTCACGAAGCTGCCGATGTCCTCGTCCTTGTTCAGATGGAACTTGGCGAGCAGGTCGTACTGTCCCGAGGTCGAATAGACCTCCGAGACGTTCTCGACGTTGTCGACGATGTCGGCGGCGACCTGGTTCGCCTTGCCGAGCTCGCATTTCACGAACACGAAGATGGCCGTCATCATGGCGGGTGCCTCCCGGGATCAGGGCCGGTTTAGCCCGCGCGGTCCATCATCTGAAGCCCCAAAAAGAAAAGGCCCGGTGTTTCCACCGGGCCCAATCTTTAGGTCTGAGACCGAGATCAGAAGTTGATGTCGATCGTCGTACGACGGTTGAGCGGCTCTTTCACGCCGTCCGGAGTGGGGACCGCGAGATCGGTCTTGCCCTTCCAGTCGACCTGGAGCGTACCGCTCGCAACACCCTTGCCCACCAGAGCGTCGGCCACGACCTTGGCGCGACGTTCGGACAGACGGACGTTGTAGGCCGCCGAGCCCGAGGTATCGGTGTGGCCGACCACCACCACGCGGGTCGCGTGACCCGAGTTGGCGTAGTCCGCAGCAGCCGACACCACGTTCTGGGCTTCCGGCGTCAGGATGTACTGATCGAACGGGAAGTAGACCACGAACTCCTTCGCTTCCGGAGGCGGAGGCGGGGGAGGCGGCGGAGGCGGAGGCGGAGGCGGCGGGGGAGGCGGCGGAGGCGGAGGCGGAGGCGGAGGCGGCGGCGGCGGAGGCGGCGCCGCGAAGGCGTGGCGCAGGCCGATCGTCAGCGACTGATCCGTGTATTTGATGTCCATGTCGCCGGCGAGGCCGCCGGAAGACATGCTGACCTTTGGCACCTGGAAGTAGCGATAGGTCAGGTCGACGTTGGTGCGCTCGCCAACCGGCCAGCTCAGGCCCGCGATGCCCTGCCACGCAAAGGACGTGTGGGTGTCGTCGGTCATGAACAGCGGGGCGTCGAGGGCGTTGACGCTCACGCGACCCACGCCGACGCCCGCGCCGATGAACGGATGGATGTGAGCGTCAGGCAGGAAGTCCCACAGGACGTTGCCCATCGCAGACCAGACATGGGTCTCGCCCGCGAAGCCGGCTTCACCGATGCTGCTGGGACGGTAGCCGCCTTCCAGTTCGAGGCGCCAGTGCGGGTTGAAGCGATAGCCGAGACGGGCGAAGCCGATCCAGTCGTTGTTCAGCTTGACCGAGCCGTCGCCGACGAATTGCGTATCGACACTGGCCTTGTCGGGCCAGTGGTAGCCGAGGTCGACCGCCCCGTACCAGCCTTCAGGTTCAGCCTGGGCGGCCCCTGCTGCGGTAGCGAACATTGCGGCGAGAGCGGCGCCCGCCAAAAGTTTAAGTTTCATATCAAGAGCCCTCTCTTGCCCTCTGCCTGACCGGTAACCATCGGCCTAGCGGCGTTATAACAGCGCCAACTCGCCACAACAGTGTCAAGTTGGCCACACAGTTAGAGTTTCCGAATCCGGTGATCCCCCGGGCAGCAAACCCTACAATAGGAACGCGCAAACGGCGAGCCGCCCCCGCATCCCGACCTAGTTTTTTTCGCCCGTCCGATCCCTGAACCCGGCCTGGGGCCAGGGCCATTCGGCCACGACGAATGCGCCCGGGCGACCGAACCCGGCCGCGTCTCAGCGACTTCCGAGCCTTTAAGCTAGGACCCCCGGACAACAAACCGGAAATGTCCGGCCGCCCGATTGGTTCCCCATTTCGGACAACATTCGCTAGGATGCGGAAAAAACAAAGGTTTTTATGTGCGGGCCGGCGCCGACGCCTCCGCTCCGCCAAAACGCACGTTGCGATTGTAGTTTGGTCGCGCGGACGGTCCCGCAAGAACTTGCGCGATCAGGTCGCCGTCGCTAGGAACAGCGCCTCGCTCGCCCCAAGGGCCGCGCAGGCCCCAAAGCCTGCCCGATCGGTGTTACGGAGAGGTGGCAGAGTGGTTGAATGTACCGCACTCGAAATGCGGCGTACCTGCAAGGGTATCGAGGGTTCGAATCCCTCCCTCTCCGCCATCTTCTCCGCCACCCTACGCCAAGGCTTCGGGTGGCAGGCCACCAAGGAGCCCGAAGGGCGACGCGTGGGGACTGACGACCGAAGCCTATGGCGTAGGCGTGTCGCCCGAAGCTTCGCAGGAGCGTAGGGGGACGGTAAACCCCTGCCCGCTCTGTGCGGTCCGGACGCAGCCGATCCGCTTGAATCTTGAGGGCTACGAGACCATAGTCGCGCTGCTCACGGCGTCGGTTTTTCCTTCAAACCGACCTCTTTCGTTTCGCCGGGGCGTCCGATTGGTTTCTGACCCGGACTTCTCTCTGGTCTCGAGCGGAACGATCGAGGAAGGACGCCGATGCCGTTCAAGCCCAACTACCGCCTGCAACGCGCCGACCGAAAACGCAGCAAGGAAGAGCAGTTGCAGAAGAAGCTGCTGAAGCGTGCGGAACGCGAGGCGGCGGAAAAGGCCGGCCTGCCGCCCCCGCCCGACGACGACGCTGGAAACGAGGAGTTCTGGGGACGACGAGTTCCGAAACGACCCAAGCGGAATCGCCGAGCTGACCCGCGGTCACGCACCCGGCGCAGCCATCGGACGGCGCCTTCGAGGAGGGAGCGGATGACGGATCGAAGCTTCTTCCACCCCAGCGGGCCCTTCTCGCTCAGCTACATCGCGTCCCAGATCGACGCCGAGGCGCCGCCGCCGGCCATCGCCGACATCTCGATCCGCGATGTCGGCGATCTGGAAACCGCCGGTCAGGGCGACCTGAGCGTGTTTTTCGATGTGCGCTACGCCGGGGTCCTGGCGGCCACAAAAGCCAGCGCCGTGGTGACGACCCGAACCCTCGCGCCCCATGCGGCCAAGGACCAGCCGCTGCTCTTCGTCGCCAATCCCAGGGCGGCCTTCGCCCGGGCCGGCCATCTGCTCTATCCGGCGATCGCGCCGAACGCGAAGGTCAACCCCGGCGCTCAGATCGATCCGTCCGCGGTGATCGGCGGCGGTGCGCAGATCGACTTCGGCGCGGACATCGGACCCGGCGTCACCATCGGCGAACGCTGCCACATCGCGTCCCACGTGGTGTTGGGTGCGGGCGTCACTGTCGGCGACGACAGTCGCATCGGCGCACACAGCGCGATCAGCAACGCCCTGATCGGCGCGGGCGTTGAGATCGGCAGATCCTGCACCATCGGCGGCCCCGGCTTCGGTTTCGTCTCGGGCCCGACGGGTCCGGTGCGCATCCTGCAGCTCGGCCGCGTGCTCGTCGAAGACGGCGTGGCGATCGGCTCGAACTGCGCCATCGATCGCGGCGCAATGGGCGACACCGTCATCGGCGCCGGCACTGTCATCGATAACCTGGTGCAGATCGCGCACAACGTTCGCTTGGGCAAACGCTGCATCCTGGCGGGCCAGGTGGGCGTCGCCGGCAGCACCACCCTCGGCGACGACGTCATGGTCGGCGGCCAGAGCGCGATCAGCGACCACCTGACCATCGGATCGAGCGCCCGGATC
Source organism: uncultured Pseudomonadota bacterium (assembly GCA_963838235.1). Classification (GTDB taxonomy): domain Bacteria; phylum Pseudomonadota; class Alphaproteobacteria; order Caulobacterales; family Caulobacteraceae; genus JAFECT01. Next base: position 497,725 of record CAWIQJ010000006.1, on the reverse strand, counting down.
GCCGGCAAGAGCGGGGTCATGCGCGACATCGAGCCGGGCGGCCAGGTCGGCGGCTACCCCGCCGTGCCGCTGCGCCAGTGGCATCGCCAGACCGCCGGCTTGCGCCGGCTCTCCGCTTCAAAAAAAAAGACGAAAAGACCCCGTAGCCGCCGTCGCGACCGGGAAATCCCCCTAATCGATTGATATTTTTGCTGAAAACGGACCGGAAAAGGCGGATCCGGCGCGGAACGTCCGCGCAGCCGCCGTTTGTGTGCTCGTCTGCCCGACCGAGCCGCAAACCGAACGTGCTCAACGGGACACAGAGTCTCGCCCGCAGGTTGGACGCGATTGACGCCCCTCGCGCGCGGAGCTAAGTAACGCCAGCGTTCCGTTCTTAGGGGGGAATTCGTGCGCGCAGCCTGAGGGCTCGCGCACGGCGGTAAGCGCGAGACCGCTTTTCCTCAGCTAGAAATGGATATTTTACCTGGGCTTAGCTTGGCCGCGACGCTGCGCGCCCGGCATTCGAGTGGAGAAGAGCGATGGGCGGGATCGAACGACGGGCGTGGACTGAACGCGGGTCGGACGCAACGGAGCGCGGCCCCGGCAACGTCGCCGCCAAGCCCTGCTCTGCGCTGCGGCGACCGCAGCGGTGGCCCTGAGCCTCGCCAACGCGCCCAAGGCGGAAGCCGGTCCCCTGCCCGACCTTGGTCCAAATGCTCGACGTGGTCACCCCGGCGGTCGGCCAACGGTGCTCGAATCCGCTGACCGGCCAGGACGAGACCGTCGCCCAGTATCTCGCCAACGGCTTTGTGGTCACCGACGACCACAACCTCATCATTCTGGAAAACACCGTCGGGGATATGTTCTATTTCCCGAACGAAACCACGATCCAATACACCGTCGCCGACCGCCAAGGTTTATGCGGCGACCGGCGACGTCTACCAGATCACCGTCACCAACAATTCGAACTCGAACACTGACACCATCAACCTGGTGAAGTTCTCCCCCGCGCCGATCAACGGCGGCGGCGGCACCGGCTATCACACCTACGGCGCTGCGGCGGGCGCGACCTACAAGTACGACCTTCAGCGCGGCGGCAAGGGCGGCAAAGGCAATGACGGCGGCGGCGTGAAAATCTGCATCGCCGGCTATTGCCTCGATCTCGAATATTCCGCCGGCTCCGGCGGCAACGGCAGCCAGGGCCCGACGATCAGCCTGACCGACGTGAACCTCACCGGCGACTACGCCTCCTCCACCGCCAACAAGGCCGGCATCTCGGCGATCAGCGTGGGCGGCGACGGCGGCGACGGCGGCACCGCGATCGGCGTCGGCATCACCGCGGGCCGCGGCGGCTCCGCGGGCAACGGCGGAAGCGTGACGGTCGACTTCGGTCACAACATCTACACCAACGCCTACGACGCGAGCGGCATCTTCGCGGAGAGCCGTGCGGGTCGCGCGGGCTCGGGCGGCACCGGCGTCCTTGCCGCCACCGGCGGCGGCGGCGGCGGCGCTGCCCAGGGCGGCGACGTGAGCGTCGACTTCTACGGTCAGATCCTGACCGTCGGAACCCACTCCGACGGCATCAAGGCCGAGAGCCTCGGCGGCGGCGCCGGCGACGGCGGCTCGAGCTTCGGCATCGTGGGCTACGCGGGTCAGGGCAGCGTCGGCGGCAACGGCGGCAACGTCAGCGTCATCGAGGACGGCCAGATCGTCACCCGGGGCTACGCCTCCTACGGCGTGCTGGCGCAATCGGTCGGCGGCTCGGGCGGCGACGCCGGCACCTCCGGCGGCATCGTGGCGTTCGGCGACAGCGGCGGCGGCGGCGGCGACGGCGGCAACGTCAGCGTCTATGCGACCGGTCGCTCCATCACCATCACCAAGGGCGACGCATCCGACGGCATCGTCGCGCGAATCCATCGGCGGCGGCGGCGGTTCGGGTTCGGCCGCGGGCGGCATCGTCACCCTCGGCGCGGCCGGGTCGAGCAACGGCGGCAGCGGCGGCAACGTGACCGTCACCCTGGGCGACGGCGCCTATGTCGGCACCTCGGGCAATGCGTCGATCGGCGTGCTGGCCCAATCGATCGGCGGCGGCGGCGGCAGCTCCGGCGGCGCCGGCGGCATCGTCACCATCGGCGGCTCGGCCGGCGCGGGCGGCAGCGGCGGCACGGTGGACGTCTACTCCGGCGGGACCATCGTCACGAGCGGCGCCAACGCCATCGGCATCCTCGCCGAGTTCCGTCGGCGGCGGCGGCGGCGAGGCGTCGGGCTCGGGCGGCGTGGTCGCGCTCGGCGGCGACGCCGGCAAGGGCGCCTACGGCGGCGACGTCACGGTTCGCCTGTACGCCTCGAGCTCGATCACCACCTCGGGCGCGGGCGCCGACGGCGTGCTCGCGCAATCCGTCGGCGGCGGCGGCGGCTCCGGCGGCGGCGACGGCGGCCTCGTCGCCCTGGGCTCGACCGGCGGCTACGGCGGCCATTCGGGCACGGTGGACGTCTACAACGCCGGCAGCATCACCACCTCCGGCAACATCGCCAAGGGCATCCTGGCGCAATCCATCGGCGGCGGCGGCGGCGCCGGCGGCGACTCCGGCGGCCTGGCCGCGGTCGGCGGCTCGTCGGGCGCAGGCAGCTACGGCGGCGCCGTGCTCGTCTCCAACTCGGGCTCGATCAAGACCGGCGGCTACAATTCAGCGGCCATCGAGGCGCAGTCGGTCGGCGGCGGCGGCGGCGACGGCGGCTCGTCGGGCGGCGTCTTCTTCGTCATGGGCGGCTCGGGCACGGCGGGCGGCAACTCCGGCGTCGTCACCGTGGACGACAGCGGCTTCCTGACCACGGCGGGCAACCAGTCCGCCGGCATCCTCGCGCAATCGGTCGCCGGCGGCGGCGGCAACGGCGGCGAAGCAGGCTCGGTCAGCGCCTTCCTGGGCGTCGCAGTCGGCGGCTCCGGCGGCTACGGCGGCAACGGCGGGCAACGTCTATGTGGACATGACGCCCGCCAACATCGGCGGCGTCAGCGTCAACCCGCAGATCGTCACCAGCGGCGAAGGCTCCGCCGGCATCTTCGAACAATCGGTCGGCGGCGGCGGCGGCAACGGCGGCTTCGCCGTGCAGGCCACGGTCGGCTACGTCGGCGCGATCAGCATCGCAGTGGGCGGCAGCGGCGGCGGCGGCGGCTACGGCGGCAACGTCCATCTCGACGGCGACGTTTCGGTCCTCACCGAAGGCAACCACTTCGACGGCATCGATATCCAGTCGCTCGGCGGCGGTGGCGGCAACGGCGGCTTCGCCGTGTCGGTGGCCCTGTCCGGCGGCGCGGCGGTCTCGGGCGCCATTTCGGTCGGCGTCGGCGGCACCGGCGGCGGCGGCGGCGCGGGCGGCTATGTCGATCTGGTCTCCGGCGGCTCGATCGGGACCGAAGGCGACTTCTCGACCGGCCTGCTGGCGCAGTCGGTCGGCGGCGGCGGCGGTGAACGGCGGCTTCGTCGTGTCGGTCACCGGCACTGGCTCGGGCGGCGTCTCGGCCGACGTGTCGGTGGGCGTCGGCGGCAGCGGGGCTACGGGCGGCATCGGCGGCACGGTGATCGCCGACTTCGACGGCTCGATCGTCACCCACGGAAACTATTCGGCCGGCGCGATCATCCAGTCGGTCGGCGGCGGCGGCGGCAACGGCGGCTTCGACGTCAGCGCCGCGGTGGCCGGGGCCGGCGTAGGCGCGGCCGGCATCGCGATCGGCGTGGGCGGCGAGGGCGGCTCCGGCAACGACGGCGGCAACGTCACCGGCGGCGTCGGCGGCCAGGTCGTGACCTACGGCGATCATTCCGACGGCGTGGTGGTGCAGTCGATCGGCGGCGGCGGCGGCAACGGCGGCTTCAACGTCAGCGCCGGCATCGCCGGCGCGGGCGAGGCGGCGGGCGCGGTGACCGTCGGCGTCGGCGGCTCGGGCGCCGGCGGCGGCTGCGGGCGGCACGGTGACCGGCTACGCCAATGCGATCACCACCTACGGCGCCGAATCCACCGCCTTCCTCGCCCAGTCGGTGGGCGGCGGCGGCGGCAGCGGCGGCTTCGACGTTTCGGGCGGCATCACCGGCTCGGGCGTGGGCGCAGCCTCCCTGTCGGTGGGCGTCGGCGGCGCGGGCGCCGGCGGCGGCGCGGGCGGCAACGTCACAGGTACTGTGAGCGGCCTGGTGCTCACCTACGGCGACAACTCCGACGGCGTGGTGGTGCAGTCGCTGGGCGGCGGCGGCGGCAACGGCGGCTTCAACGTCAGCGGCGACATCTCCGGCTCGGGCGAATTCTCGGGCGCGATCAGCGTCGGCGTCGGCGGCGCCGGCGGCGGCGGCGGCGACGCGGGAACTGTCCACGCCTACGCGGTGTCGATCGGCACCCAGGGCGACCAGTCGATCGGCTTCCTGGCGCAGAGCGTCGGCGGCGGCGGCGGCAACGGCGGCTTCGACGTCTCCGGTTCCATCGCGGGCGCCGGCGAGGGCGCCGGCACGGTGTCCGTCGGCGTCGGCGGCAGCGCGGGCGACGGCGGCCACGGCGGCGACGTCTACGCCACGGTGAGCGGCAACGTCACCACCATGGGCAACCAGTCCGACGGCATCGTCGCCCAGAGCCTCGGCGGCGGCGGCGGCAACGGCGGCTTCACCGTCGCGGCCGGCATCTCCGGTTCGGGCGAAGGCGCGGGTTCGATCAGCGTCGGCGTCGGCGGTTCGGGCGGCGGCGGCGGCTACGCCGAGAGTGTGACGCTCACCGTCAACGGCGCGACCTACACCCAGGGCAACCAGAGCGACGCCATCCTGGCGCAGTCGGTCGGCGGCGGCGGCGGCTCGGGCGCCTTCAACGTCACCGGCGACATTTCCGTCGCGGGTACGGGCGCGGGCACGCTCGGCGTCGGCGTGGGCGGCACGGGCGGCGGCGGCGGTGCGGGCGGCGACGTCACCCTGAACGTCACCGGCGTGGTGATCTACGGCGAGACGATCGCGGCGATCACTCACGGCGACTATTCGCGCGGCATCGTCGCGCAATCGATCGGCGGCGGCGGCGGCTCCGGCGGCTTCAACGTGACCGCCGGCCTCTCGGGCGCCGAGACCGGTTCGGGCAATGTCGACATCGGCGTCGGCGGCGCCGGCGGCACAGCCTCAAACGGGGGCGTGGTGATCAGCTACGTCACCGGCGACGTCTTCACCGAAGGCAAGGGTTCACTCGGCGTGCTGGTGCAGTCGACCGGCGGCGGCGGCGGTGCGGGCGGCTTCAACGTCTCGGGCGGCCTGACCGGCGCGAGCACGGGCGCGGGCAACATCGACGTGGGTGTCGGCGGCTTCGGCGGCGGCGGCGGTTCGGGCGGCAACGTCTATGCCGGGATCACCGGCGACGTGCAGACGCTCGGCGACAACGCGGCCGCGGTCACCTTCCAGAGCATGGGCGGCGGCGGCGGCGAAGGCGGCTTCGACGTCAGCGGCGGCGTGGCCATCACGGTCGGCAGCGGCGGCGGATCGGGCAACATCGACGTCGGCATCGGCGGCTTCGGCGGCGACGGCGGCCATGCCGGCAACGTCACCGGCGCGGTGGACGGCAACATCATCACCTACGGCGACAATTCGCACGGCTTCATGGTGCAGAGCGTCGGCGGCGGCGGCGGCGACGGCGGCTTCAACGTCACCGGCGGCATTGCCGGCTCGAGCGGCGCGGCGGGCAACATCGACGTGGGCCTCGGCGGCTTCGGCGGCAACGGCGGCTATTCCGGCAACGTCACCGGCAACCTGACCGGCAATGTGTTCACCTATGGCAACACCTCGTTCGGCGTCACCATCCAGAGCGTGGGCGGCGGCGGCGGCGACGGCGGCTTCAACGTCACCGGCGACGTGGCGATCAGCCTGTCGGACACCTCGGGCGCGGGCGACATCGGCGTCGGCATCGGCGGCTTCGGCGGCGACGGCGGCAATTCGGGCAACGTCACCGGCATCGTAACCGGCAATGTTACGACCCACGGCTACGACTTGCACGGCATCCTGGTTCAGAGCGCGGCGGGCGGCGGCGGCGACGGCGGCTTCAACGTCACCGGCAGTCTGGCGGCTTCGAGCGCCAGCTCCGGCAGCATCGGCGTCGGCCTGGGCGGATTCGGCGGCGGCGCGGCGGATGCGGGCAACGTCTACGGCACGATCACCGGCAACGTGGCCACCGAGGGCAACAACTCGTTTGGCGTCACGGTCCAGAGCATGGGCGGCGACGGCGGCGACGGCGCCTTCAACGTCACCGGCGGCATGGCGATCAGCCTGAGCGACGCGACCGCGACCGGCACCATCGGCGTGGGCATCGGCGGCTTCGGGGGCGACGGCGGCAACGCCGGCAACGTCACGGCCTCCATGACCGGCGACATCGTCACCTACGGCGCCGACTCGCACGGCCTGTTGATCCAGAGCGCGGGCGGCGGCGGCGGTTCGGGCGGCTTCGACGTCACCGGCGGCATTGCAGCGGCGGCCAACGGCGCGGGCAACATCGACGTCGGCCTCGGCGGCTTCGGCGGCAAGGGCGGCAACGCCGGCAACGTCACCGGCTCGATCACCGGCAATGTCACGACCCGCGGCTACGACTCCTTCGGCGTGTCGATCCAGAGCATGGGCGGCGGCGGCGGCGACGGCGGCTTCAACGTCACCGGCTCCATCGCGGTCGACGTCAACAGCACCTCGGGCGCGGGCGACATCGGCGTCGGCATCGGCGGCTTCGGCGGCGACGGCGGCAATGCAGCCAACGTGCACGGCAATGTGACCGGCGACGTCGCCACCTTCGGCGACGACTTGCACGGCATCATGGTCCAGAGCGCGGGCGGCGGCGGCGGCGACGGCGCCTTCAACGTCACCGGAGCCCTGTCCTTCTCCACCGGTTCGACCGGCAACATCGAGTTCGGCCTCGGCGGCTTCGGCGGCAAGGGCGGTTACGCGGGCAATGTCTACAGCGACATCACCGGCGACGTGCTGACCGAGGGCAACAGCTCGTTCGGCGTGTCGATCCAGAGCATGGGCGGCGGCGGCGGCGACGGCGGCTTCAATGTCACCGGCGGCATCCAGATCAGCACCTCGGGCTCCGGCGGCGCGGGCAGCGTCGGCATCGGCATCGGCGGCTTCGGCGGCGACGGCGGCCATGCGGGCAACGTCACCGGCGATGTCACCGGCAACATCTATACGCTCGGCGACGATTTACACGGCCTCTTGATCCAGAGCGCGGGCGGCGGCGGGGGCGACGGCGCCTTCGACGTCACCGGCGGCATCTCGGTGTCGACGGCCAGCGCCGGCAACGTCGACCTCGGTCTCGGCGGCTTCGGCGGCAATGGCGGCGACGCCGGCAACGTCACCGGCGCCCTGACCGGCAATGTGCTGACCTACGGGAACACTCGTTCGGCGTGTCGATCCAGAGCATGGGCGGCGGCGGCGGCGACGGCGGCTTAACATCACCGGCGGCATGAGCTTCTCGAGCGCCGACAGCGGCGTGACGGCCAACATCGGCGTCGGCATCGGCGGCTTCGGCGGCGACGGCGGCAACGCCGGCAACGTCAGCGGCACGGTGACCGGCGACATCACCACCCTCGGCGACAATGCGCACGGCATCATGATCCAGAGCGCGGGCGGCGGCGGCGGCGACGGCGGCTTCAACGTCTCGGGCGGCGTCGCCATGTCGAACGCCGGCAGCGGCAACCTCGACTTCGGCCTCGGCGGCTTCGGCGGCAGCGGCGGCAGCGCGGGCTACGTTTACGGCAACGTCACCGGCGACGTGTTCACCAAGGGCGACAACTCCTTCGGCGTGTCGATCCAGAGCATGGGCGGCGGCGGCGGCGACGGCGGGTTCGACGTCACCGGCGGCATCGCCATGAACTTCACCGGCTCCAGCGGCGCGGGCAACATCGGCATCGGCGTCGGCGGCTTCGGCGGCGACGGCGGCTCGGCCGGCAACGTCACCGGCTCGGTCACCGGCCAGGTGGTCACCGACGGCGACGATTCGCACGCCGTGCTGATCCAATCGGTTGGCGGCGGCGGCGGCGACGGCGGCTTCAACGTCTCCGGCGGCATTTCGCTGTCCAAGGGCAACTCCGGCAACATCGAGTTCGGCCTCGGCGGCTTCGGCGGCGGCGCCGGCGACGGCGGCGCGGTCACCGGCACGGTGGACGGCATGGTGGTCACCCACGGCTACGACTCCTTCGGCGTCACCATCCAGAGCCTGGGCGGCGGCGGCGGCGACGGCGGCCTCAACGTCACCGGCGGCATCGATGCGTCGATCCTCGCCGGCGGCACGGGCACGTCGGGCGACATCGGCATCGGCATCGGCGGCTTCGGCGCCGGCGGCGGCGGCGGCGGCAACGTCTACGGCACGGTGTCGGGCACGGTCATCACCTACGGCGACAGTTCGCACGGCGTGCTGGTCCAGAGCGCAGGCGGCGGCGGCGGCGACGGCGGCCTCAATGTCACCGGCGACATCGGCCTCTCGAGCGGGGCGGTCGGCTCCATCGGCTTCGGCCTCGGCGGCTTCGGTGGTTATGGCGGAACGGGCGGCAACGTCACCGGCAACGTCACCGGCGAAGTCTTCACCTATGGCGCCCACTCGTTCGGCGTGGAGATCGAAAGCGTCGGCGGCGGCGGCGGCGACGGCGGCCTCGACGTTACCGGCTCGGTCTCGATCACCTCGGGCAAGAACACCGCGACCGCCATCGGCCTCGGCATCGGCGGCTTCGGCGGCGCGGGCGGCGACGGCGGCGACGTGACCGGCAGCGTGGTCGGCACAGTGGTGACGCGCGGCGACTATTCGCCGGGCGTGATCGCGGCCAGCCTCGGCGGCGGCGGCGGCACCGGCGGCCTGAACGTCACCGGTGACATCTCGATCAGCACCGGAGACTCCGGCACGGTCGGCGTCGGCATCGGCGGCTTCGGCGGAAACGCGGGCAATGGCGGAAACGTTTACCTGTACCGTCAGGGCGTCACCGAGACCAACGGCGTCCAGTCGGACGGCGTCACGGCCGAGAGCATCGGCGGCAAGGGCGGCGCCGGCGGCATCAACGTCACCGGCGGCCTGGCGATCAGCACGACCAATCCGAACGGCGGGATTTCCATCGGCATCGGCGGCTTCGGCGGCGACGGCGGAACCGGCGGCAACGTCACCCTCATCGACTATGGCAACGTGTTCGTGACCGGCACCGGCAACGGTATCGTGGCCGAGTCCGTCGGCGGCGGCGGCGGCAACGGCGGCATCAACGTCTCGGGTCAGCTCGACCTGGCGCCGAAGAACAATTCGAGTTCGTCGTCGAACGCGGCGACCATCGGCATCGGCGGCTTCGGCGGCGTGGGCGGCAACGCAGGCAACGTCTACCTGACCGTGGTCGGCCAGTACTCGCAGCTCGCCACCGTGGCGGCCAACGGCGACAACAACTCGGCGGTGATCGCCCAGTCGGTCGGCAAGGGCGGCGGCAACGGCGGCATCAACGTCTCGGGCGGCCTGTCCATGGACGGCTCGTTGACCATCGGCATCGGCGGCGGCGGCGGCGGCGGCGGCACGGGCGGCAACGTCTACGCCACGGTCGACGCCAACCTCTACGCCGACGGCAAGAACTCGCGCGGCCTCTTGGTGCAGTCCATTGGCGGCGGCGGCGGCAACGGCGCCATTGACATCTCCGGCGGCGTCAGCGCCAACACCGAGGGCAACCAGCCCAGCGTGGTGTTCGGCATCGGCGGCTTCGGCGGGCCGGGCGCCATCAGCGGCAACGTCACGGCCGTCCAATACGGCCAGGTCGAAGTCTCCGGCGTCGATTCGGTCGGCATCCTGGTGCAGAGCGTCGCCGGCGGCGGCGGCTCAGGCGGGCTGAACGTCTCGGCCGACGTGAACGACCAGGCGGCGACCTCCAAGACCACCGGCATCGGCGTCGCGGTCGGCGTCGGCGGCTCGGGCGGCGACGGCGCCAACTCGGGTAATGCGACGCTCTACAGCAACGGCTTCGTCTATGTGAACGCCACCGGCACGGCGGCGGGCAATACGACGATTCCGGGACCCACCGATCCGGCGTCGCGGTTCAACGCTTCGGCCGGCGTGATGGTCCAGTCCATCGGCGGCGGCGGCGGCGTCGGCGGCATCGACGCCACCGGCGTGGTCACCCCGTCCGGCAGCCCGATGCTGATCGGCGTGGGCGGCACCGGCGGATCGGGCGGCAACTCCGGCAACGTGGACGTCGTGCGCGGCTACAACGTGGGCGCCTACGGCGTGCTGACGGCGAACCCGACCGAGATTGTCACCAAGGGCGACAGCACCGACGGCCTGGTGGCGCAGTCGATCGCCGGCGGCGGCGGCGACGCAGGAATGAACTTCACCCTGGGTCTGTCGAACGCGAACAACACCAATGCTTCGGCGGTGTTGATCAACGTAGGCGGCGGCGCGGGCGATGCGGGCAACGCCGGCAACGTCACGGTGCACGACGACGAAGGGATCTTCACCTACGGCGTCGGCAGCACGGGCCTGCTGGCCCAATCCATCGGCGGCGGCGGCGGCAACACCAACCTCAACATCGGCGCGGGCCTGACCCGGGTGCAGAACGCGGTGACCCTGACCATCGGCGGCGGCACCGGCGACGGCGGTGACGGCGGCAACGTGTACGTTAATCACACCGGCGACATCGTCACCCACGGCGCGGCCGCCTTCGGCATCGAAGCGGAGTCGATCGGCGGCGGCGGCGGCAACACCGACCTCGACCTCGGCGTCGCGATCCTTTCGAAGAACCAGGTGAATATCACCATCGGGCGCGACGGCGGCACCGGCGGCACCGCCGGCAACGTCTATGTCAACTCCGACGGGATCATCGAGACCTACGGCAAGGACGCGGTAGGCATCCTGGCCCAGTCGATCGGCGGCGGCGGCGGTACGTCCAGCGCCGACAGCTTCGGCGTGCAGACCACCAGCAACTCGAACAAGGACGACACGGCCGAAGCCAACCTGGCCATCGGCCTCATGGGCGGCTACGGCGCCACCGGCGGCAACGTTACGGTGAAGGTCGAAGACGCAATCGTCACCTCGGGGCAATACGCCGACGGGGTGCTGGCGCAATCGATTGGTGGCGGCGGCGGCAAGGCCGGCTCGGCGACCGATCCGGACGTGCTCACCGCGACCTCGGTGGCGGTCAGCCTGGGCGGCACCGGCGGCACCGGCGCGGTTGCGGGCTATGTCTACGTCGACACCTCCGCGGTCATCGCGACCACCGGGAACAACGCCGACGGCGTCATGGCCCAGTCGATCGGCGGCGGCGGCGGTCTGGGCGGCATGGCGCGTCAGATCGAAGCCGACGTGGCGGGGTCCAGCAACAACCAGACCGACGTCTCGATCGCCGACTCCATCGGCGGCATTGGCGGCATCGGCGCGGACGGGGGCAACGTCACCGTCATCAACAGCGGAACCATCGTCACCCGCGGCAGCAGCGCCTACGGCATCGGCGCCCAGTCGATCGGCGGCGGCGGCGGCGTCGGCGGCGCAGTGGTCGATCTGGCCGCGGTGGCCAACAAGTCGAACACCTCCGTCGACATCAACGTCGGCGGCCAGGGCGGCTATGGCGGCGACGGCGCGGTGGTCAAGGTCACCAACAACGGCCTGATCGAGACCTACGGCGCCAATTCCTTCGGTATCGAGGCCGAGTCGATCGGCGGCGGCGGCGGCAACGCAGGCGTGATCCTGGTCGCCTCGCTCGACCTCAATAAGCCGAACGGGACCAAGACCGACAACCGCTTCACCTTCAACCTCGGCGGCGAAGGCGGCGTCGGCGGCACGGGCGGCGACGTCTTTGTCTATAACGAGCCGGTCACGGGTGTTCAGTTCTCCGGCGACATCATCACCCACGGCCAGAACGCCTACGGCATCCTGGCGCAGTCGATCGGCGGTGGCGGCGGCAACGGCTCGAACGTCTTCAACCTGCTCGCGGGGACCACCGGCAAGGACAGCGTGAGCTTCTCGCTGAACGTCGGCGGCAACGGCGGCCAGGGCGGAAACGGCGGCAACGTCACCGTGGTCAACGGCGGCCTGATCGAGACCTACGGCGACTACGCCCACGGCATCGTGGCGGAATCGATCGGCGGCGGCGGCGGCGACAGCGGCCTGGCGGCGTCGATTTCGGCGCAGATCAGCAATTCGGCGAGCTCGCTCATCCATGCGCCGATGATCACCGTCGGCGGCCTCGGCGGCGACGGCGGCGACGGCGGCACGGTCACGGTCACCAACACCGGCGAGATCTTCACCAACGGCAAGAACGCCGACGGTATCCTGGCGCTCAGCATCGGCGGCGGCGGCGGCAACGCCAACGTCGGCCTCAGCCTCGATCCGAACCTGGTCAGCATGGTGCTGTCGAACTCGCTCTCCGCCCTGATCGGCGGCGTGGGCGGCGGCTCCGGCGGCGCGGGCGGCGCGGTGACGGTCAACCAGTCGGGCGACATCACCGTCCTCGGCCAAGGCTCGCAGGCCATCGACGCGGAGAGCATCAACGGCGGCGGCGGCACCATCGACTTCAGCCTCGCACAGCTGATCAGCCTGCCGGAACTCACCGCGATCGGAGCGAACAGCAATACGCCTGTGCCCGATCCGAAGATCACGGCGCAGCTCGGCGCTGAAAATGCGTCCGGCTTCACCGGCGGCGGCGCGGTCGTCAACATGACCGGCACCATCGGCGTGGGCGGCGACGACAGCGTCGGCATGTTCGAGCAATCCATCGGCGGCGGCGGCGGCACGATGCGCATCGACGTCAGCATGGGCAACGCGGCCGACAGCACCGCGTACGGTGCGGTCGCAGGCGTGGGCTTCGCGGCCGCGCTCGGCGGGACCGACGGCGTGCACAACGACGGAGGCGACATCACGTCGAACCAGACCGGCATGATCGTGACCTCGGGCGCTGCGTCGCCCGGCGCGCTGGTCCAGTCGATCGGCGGCGGCGGCGGTCGCGCGGTGTTCGACATCTATGCGCCGACCGGCTCGACCGTCGATCCGATCACCTTCAACCTGGGCGGCTCGAACGGCTCCTATGAGGCGGGCGGCAACATCAGCTTCACCCACTCCGGCATGATCATGACCGGCGGCGTCCTCTCCACCGGCGAGATCATCCAGTCGATCGGCGGCGGCGGCGGCGACGTGAGCCTCTACCTGCACGGCGGCGGCGCGGACCATACGGCGGTCTACGTCACCCTCGGCTCGACCGGCGGTTCGAACCTGAACGGCGGCAATATCGACGCCACCTTCGGCGGCGGGGTGGTGACCGAGGGCGACCACGCCAACGGCCTGTTCATCCAGTCGGTCGGCGGCGGCGGCGGCGAGGCGCGCATCTACGGCGCGAGCTCGCTGGACGTGACCCTGGGCGGCGGCTCCGGTGACGGCGGCAACATTACGCTCAGCAACGACGGCGGCGTCTACACCTTCGGCGACGGCTCGAACGGCGTGTTCCTGCAGTCGATCGGCGGCGGCGGCGGCGCGGCGTTCATCGGCATCGATCCGCCGGACGTGACGCTAAGCGGCGGCGGCATCGGCAACGGCGGCGACATCTCCTTCACCCAGACCGGCGACATCATGGTGATGGGGGCCGACTCGACCGGCATCATCGCCCAGTCGATCGGCGGCGGCGGCGGCTATGTCGAAGGCGCCTTCCACGGCACCGCCGGCGGCGTCGGCGCGGGCGGGACCATCGACCTCGAGGTCGACGGCAAGATCCTGGCGCTGGAAAACAACTCCACCGGCATATTCGCCGAAAGCACCGGCTCGCTCGGCGGCGGCGACATCACCATCACCGCCGAGGACATGATCCGCGGCGGCTCGGGAACCGGCGTCGGCATCTATGTCGACGGCGGCGCCAACAACCTGATCACCACCGAGAATTCCCTGTCGGCGGTGGATGGAAACGCCATCGTGACCACCTTCGGCAACGACACGGTGGACAACACCGGCCTGGTGGTCGGCGACATCTTCCTCGGCGGCGGGGTCAACGCCTTCAACAACGAGCTCGGCTCGACCTTCATCGCGTTCCACACCATCGCGCTGCAGGACGCCTCGGCCGGATCGTCGGGCGTGTTCACCAACAGCGGCGAGTTCCAGATGGGCCTCTCCGCGCCGCTGGTACCGATCGATCTTCTGAACGGCGCCACCTTCGGCAACCTCGACAACGACGGGGTCGATCCGCGCTACAACCTGCTCTACGGCGCGCGCGTCATCGAGACGGTGAACCTGACCGGCTCGTTCGTGCAGACCTCGACCGGCCACCTCGACTTCGACGTGGCCTTCGGCCCCTACCCCTCCGACCTGGTGAACGTCAGCGGCAACACCACCGTGGCCGGCACCGGCAACGTGATCCTCACCTGGCTGCAGGACAACCATCCGGTCACCCTGTTCGCCACCAAGGGTACGGCCACCAACGACGGTCTGCTGATCGCGCCGACCATCGCGATCGACTACGGGATCATCGCCAACGCGATCGGGATCCAGCTGACCATCCAGACCAACTTCGGTCAGCCGTTCCTGACCCCCAACGAGCAGCGCCTCGGCCACCACATGGATTCGGCGGTCGATGTCGGCGGCTCCGCGGGTATCGGACGGTTGCTTGCCTACCTGGGCAACATGACCGCGGGCCAGCAGGCGCTCTACGCCTCGGTGTTCGACCAGCTGAACCCCGAGCCGCTGGTCTCGCCGCTGCGCGCCCAGATGCTCGAGGCCAACAGCTTCAGCGACGACCTGTTCGGGTGCCTGGCGACCACCACCACCACCATCGACAAGGAGTGTGTCTGGCTGAAGGGCGACGAGTTCTCCGAACGCGGCAACGCCGAGGGCGGCTACTGGGCCTCGACCCAGACCGGCTCCGACGTCCGCGGCGGCTGGCAGCGTCCGATCGACGGCGAGTGGTCGATGGCCGCGTCGGCCGGCGCCGAGACGATCACCTCCCTGTCGGTCAACAACGGGCGCGCCCGCGCGTCCGGCCAGGGCGGCGACGTCGGCCTCGGCTTCCAGCGGCGCACGCCCGACGGTGTCGCGCTGGGCTTCGGCGTGACCGGCGGCTGGACCGCGCTCGACATGGCCCGCCAGGTCGACGTGTTCCAGGCCGGCGTCGGCCGCTCCGACGTGCAGACCGGCTACGTCCAGGCGCAGGTCAACGCATCCAAGCTCTACACCTCGGGCAAGTGGTTCGTGCGACCGGAGATCGGCGTCACCTCCACCCTGCTGCGCACCAGCAGCTTCGCCGAAACCGGACTGGCGGGGATCGGCATGAAGAGCGACGGCGACACCCACGTCAATTGGGCGGCCCAGCCGGACGTCGCGTTCGGACGGGTGCTCTACGACGGCGATCAGCAGCGCGCCGAACTGACCTTCAAGGTCGGCGGCCGCTTCTCCAGTGACGACGACCTGTTCCTGCCGATCAGCTTCATCGGCGCGGGCCAGGGCGCGCGGCCGGCGTTCATCCAGACGCCGTACAACGGCGCCGCCGGCGTCGCCTCGGTGGACCTGAACGTGTTCGGGAGCGGACCGCTCTCGGTCAGCGTCGACTACACCTCAGAGTTCGGCAAGGCGTCCTCGAGCCAGCACGGCAGCGTGGACTTCAAGTTCAAGTTCTGACGCCCGCACAATACGTTCGCAGGGGCGGCCAGCCTGAGGTTGGCCGCCCTTTTTTCTTATCTGAACGAACCCGGATCGTTGAACGCATTCGCCGCAATAACTTCCTACCGCGAGCGCGGCTTCGGGTACCGTGTCGCCAACAAGGACGATTCCTCGAGGGTCGCTCCAAGCCTTGGGAAGATTCGCAGATGTGCGGCATTGCCGTCGCCATCGACTGGGACGGCGCGACGTCGGCCGTCGAAGCGATGATTGCAGGACTGCTCCAGCGGGGCGACGTCACCGACCCCATCGCTACACCGCGCGATCGCGTCGCCATGGCCACGCGTCGGCTGCGCATCGTGGACATCGAGCACGGAACCCAGCCCGTCGCGTCGTTCGACGGCCGTCTGCTCGTGTCGTTCAACGGCGAGATCTACAATCACGCGGCGCTGCGTCAGGAGCTCGAGGCCCTCGGTGTTCGCTTCCGCACCGAATCAGACACCGAGGTTCTAGCTTCGGCCCTGGCAACCTGGGGTTCGCGCGCGCTCCCGAAGCTATCGGGCATGTTCGCCTTCGTGGCCTTCGACCTGCGCACCGGAGACTTCCTCGCGGGGCGCGATCCGCTCGGGGTGAAGCCGCTCTATCTCATCGCCGCGGACGGCGGCTTCCTGTTCTGCTCGGAGATACGCCCCCTGCTCGCCGCGTCCCCGAGCGGGGACGTGATGCTATTGCCGCCAGGTCATTTGTTCACCAAGCAGGTGCTGGCTCCGTACGAGACGCCATTCAGCCCGCGACCCGATTTGCAAGCGCCTGACCTTGATGCGCTCGATGCAATTCTCGACGCCGCCGTGCTCAGCCGCGCGCCGCCGGACTTGCCCTTCGCCCTAATGTTCAGCGGCGGCATCGACAGTACTCTGGTGGCGCACTACGCGCGGCGGCGTCATCCGGAGGCGCCCGCCTATTTCCTCGGCGATGAACAGGCGAGCGATTATCCCTACGCCGCAGCTTACGCCGACCTGAACGACATGTCGCTGAGCAAGGTCGCCGTGCCGGCGTCGCCCGCGGAACTGTCGGATCTGATCGACCGGACCATCGTCGCGACCGAGGCCTTCGAGCCATCCATCATCCGGCCGGGCGTCTGCAACTATGTGCTGGCGCGGGCGATTCACGCGGACGGCTTCCGAGTCGCGCTGTGCGGCGAGGGCGCCGACGAGCTGTTCGCAGGCTACCTTCCGTTAGAGCTCGCCTTCAACGACTCCCAAAACGCGGGCGCTTTCGTGCGCGAGCAATATCTGTCGGGTATGAACAGGTCGAACCTGCAGCGCGTCGACCGCTGCGCCATGACGTTCGGACTGGAAACGCGCGAGCCCTTTCTCGATCTGCGCGTGATCGAATACGCCCTGCGTTGCGGAGCCCGGGACCTGATCGACATCGTCGACGGCCATCCGCGCGGAAAGGCGCCGCTGCGCGCGCTCTATGACCGCTATCCCGATCATTTGCCCGCGCTGATCCGCGATCGCCGCAAGCAGCCGTTCAGCGAAGGAGCGGGCCTGGAAGCCGGGCGTCTGGCGTCCCCGTGTCGGGAGCTCGCAGAGGAATCGGTCAGCGACGCCGCCTTTGCGGAAGGCAGGCGGCAGTTCGCTGATTTCGCTCTGAACGACAAGGAAGAACTGCTCTACCTCGTCAAGCTCGGCGCCGTGATGGACATCGACCGCGTGCCGCACCTGAAAGGCCGACTTACCCTGCAGATGCCACAGGTCCAGGGCATCGAAGCCCTCAGCGAGGATATCCTCGTCTCCTGATGCGTCAGTTTCCCGCCGGCTTCAGCTCCTTCGCCAGGAACGCCGCGGTTGCGCTGTCGGCACGGAGCCAGGAGTCGTAGCGCAGGAAGCCGTGGATCTCGTTGGGGATGACCATCTCCTCGAAATAGGTGTGCTGGGCTTCGAGGCGGCGCGCGAGATCGACGGTTTCGTGGAAGTTCACATTGCGGTCGTCGTCGCCCTGGATCAGCAGCACCGGCGAGGTCCACTTCGCCACGTCGGCGTCGGGCGATGACGCCCAGGCGGTGGCCATCGCCGCGTCGTGGTCGCCCTTTTCGTAGCGGTGCGCCACGTCGGGCAGGTGCGGTCCGATGGTCTCCGACCAGTCGTGCACGCCGTGGAAATCCACCCCGGCCTTGAAGGTATCGGAGTTGCGCGCCAGCGCCAGGGCGGTCAGCAGGCCGCCGTACGACCCGCCCCAGATGCCGATGCGCTTCGAATCGACGCCCGGCAGGCGCTGCAGATAGTGCGCGCCGGCGAGCACGTCCTGGTACTCGGACGATCCGCGCGGGCCCCCGTCGGCGGGATGCTGGAAGTCGCGGCCGTAGCCGATGCCGAGGCGATAGTTCACCGCCAGCACCGTGAACCCATGCGCGGCGAGGTACTGGTTCACCGCGTAACCGTTCGAATAGTAATCCATGTAGTGCCAGCCCAGCATCATCTGCCGCGGCGGCCCGCCGTGCACGAAGATCACCGCCGGCTTGTCGCCGCCGCCGGGGCGCTGGAACAGATCGGCGTGCACCACCACGCCATCGGGCGCGGTATAGGTCACCGCCTTGGGGATGATGAAGTCCTGCCAGGGATAGCCCGCGGGCGTATCATTGGCGCTGATGTTGCGCAGGCCTTTGCCGTCGAGACCGACGATCTCGGCCTGCGGCGGATGACGCCCGTCGTTGCCGATGAAGGCCACCCGATCGTTCGACGCCATGAACGGCGACCACTCCAGCGTGGTCCCGCCGGTGAGCGGTTCGGGCGCGGCGCGATCGACCGGCACGCGGAACAGGTGACGCCGCTCGAGATCGTCCGGCGTCGTGCCGGTGTTGGCGTCATAGACCATGTATTTGCCGTCGCGGCTCTCGGCGACATGCTCGACCATGAAGGCGCCGGGCGTCAGCAAGGTCGGGTCGCCGCCGGCGGCCGGCACGGAATAGAGGTGCGGCCAGTTGTCGAGTTCGGCGGTGAACACCAGACGGTCGCCCGCCGTCCAGTTCAGGTTCGCGCCGCCCGCAGTCCCCGGATAGGAGCCGTGCGGCGTGTCCGGGCTCTGCCAGGTCTTGTGACCGTCGCCGCTCGAAGCGTCCGCCACCCAGATCGACCAGGGCTCCGGCGTTTCCTTCAACAGCGGCTGGGGCGGTCCGCCGATGCCGCGACGGCGGGTGAAGGCGATGCGCGTTCCGTCCTTCGACCAGCGCGGCGACTCGTCGATGTTGGTGCTGGGCGCGAGATAGGCGAGCGGTTTGTCCTTCGCCGTATAGACGCCGATGAAGGCGTGATCGCCGCGCTCGGACACGAAGGCCAGACGCGACCCGTCCGGCGACCACTGCAGGTCGCTGTCACGCCCGCGGTCGAAGAACAGCGATTCCGGCTTGCCCTTGCCGTCCAGGGTGGTGGTCCAGACCTGATCATTCACCAGATAGGCGAGCTGGCCCTTGGATGAAATCACCGGCGCGTCGCCCTCGGCGATCTTGGTCAGCGCCCCGTCGCTGAGGCTCACGCCCCAAATGGTGACCTTGGGTTGGATCGGAGAGGAATCGGGATCGGGATCGAGGTTGCCGGCGGCCGGCCAGTTCTCGTCGTGGTCGCCGCCGCGCACGAACACCATCTGCGACCCGTCCGGCGAGAAGGTGATCTGGGTAATCTCCTGGCCGTCATCGGCGGTGTAGTGGGTCAGCTGGCGGCCGACGAAGTCGGGGCCGTCGGCGATCCAGACGTTGCGCACGCCCTTGTAGTCGCGCACCCAGGCGACCCGGTCGCCATGTTCGGCCGAGGCCATCTCCAGCGGATAGGGGTAGCTCAGCGCCTGCTCCATGGTGAAGCCGGCGTCGGCGGCCCGGGCGTGCGGCGCGGCGACCATGAGCGCGGCCAGCGCCGCCCCGCAAAACAGACCCTTCAAACTACCCATAATGCGAACCCCCTGAGGACAGGGGCCATGATTGGGCGACAGCGGCCCTGTGGCAATGGGCCCTCGCGCCGGAAGGGACTTCACTTTCGACATTAAGGGTTGGTTGGCTATGATCGCCCGGGGTGAGCAAGTCGGGGCGACCCGTGAAGATCGTATGCTTTTTCGGCCTGAAGGGCGGCGTCGGTAAGACCTCGCTGGCGGCTGCGGCGGCGACCGCGGCGCAAGAGGCCGGATTCGCCACCGCGGTGCTGGACCTGGACGGTTCGGGGACCGGGCTCGACGCCTTCGTGGCGCGTCGGCGCGAGGCCGGCCTGATCGCGCCGCGCTCGATCACCCCGCCCACCCGCTCGTTCCTGAACGCCGCCAACAGCCGCCGGGCCACCGAGGAGATGGACGCCGCCGTCGAGCGAGCGTTGGACGCCGGCGCCGACTGCCTGGTGGTGGACACCAGTTCGGGCCGCGACGCGCTGTGGATGAACGCCGCCGCGATTCTCGCCAGCAACGTCCTGGTCACCCCGGTCACCGACAGCCCCATCGACCTGCAGATGCTCCTGGGTCGCGGCGCGGCGCAGAGCGTAGCGGACTTCGTCGAAGCCGCCGCCGGCTATCGCGGCCGCCAGAGCCTTCGCTGGATCGTGGCGCGCAACCGCCGCGGCCATCTGCACACGCGGCTCAGCGACCGCATCGGCGCCGACCTGAACGAGGCGGCCGACCGCATCGGTTTCGAAATCGTCGAAGGCCTGCGCGAACGCGTCGGCTATCGCGAGATGTTCGAGGACGGCTGGTCGCCGCTCGACCCGCCGCGCACCAACCAGGCGCTCGGCATGAGCGTGCTGTCGGCGCGCAGCGAAATGCGCATGCTGTTGTCGGCGCTGGAGCTGAACAAGCGCGTTGCGCCCGCCTGGCTGACCAACGCGCGGACGGCGGATATCGACGCGGCCTGACTCCCACGACGCGCCATGAGCCACGCCTCCCCGGTGCGTCGATCTCCGACCTTTTCGTTCCTGTTTTGTTCTTGACGAACGACCTGGGCTCGACTATCTCTGGGCCACGATGCGTCGGCTGGGTCTTTGACAAGTGAATCCAAACCGGCGCGCGAAGCGCCGGACCAAGGCGGCGGTCCGCCGCCGCGCCCAGAAGCGGACCCAGCTAACTTCCGTTCAGGGTGGGGAACGGTCGTTTTCAAACGAGCTGTCGCCGTAGACGGCACTAGACGGTGATGCCGCCTGGTGTGAGGATCGGTGAAATTCGGAGGTTATTGATGACAACTCCGTCTGTGGTAGGTGCTCTCGCGCTCCTCTTTTTGACCAGTTATTCGGCCGGCGACCCACCTCTCCCGACGCCGGCTCCGCTACCTCCGCAACAGCTGGGTGCTTTTCCTCCGGCGCGACCTTTAGCGAGGCCCGTGGAGACTGACCCGCTCATTGCAGAGGCCGGCGCTTGTTTTTGGCGCGGTGTCACGCCGTCGCGACGGGATGCTATGGAGAAATACGTCGCCGAATTTGGCTTTGAGAACTCCCTTCATCTTGTGAGTGTATCGAAAAACTGTGACCCAAATTGGCTACGACACCCAACGGAAAGCGCTTGGCTCGTTCGAGGCCGAGTGATGTGGGAGGTTTCCCTTAAAGGGTTATCGGCCGACCATATGGACGAGGGGTATTTCCGGGAGCATTTGGAACTTGGTCTGAAACGCTCGCTGATGAACGGTGCGCGAAGCTTGCTGGCCGACCCAAACAGTCAATTGGATGTGAGGAATTTCGGCTACCTTGGTGTTGCGCCGAACCTGAGCGAGCACCAGAAGCAAGTGGCCATGTACGAGCGCTATTATTACGTGGGCCGCGCTATTGAACAGGCCGCTGTGGAGAAAGTGAGTGGAAAGAATCCTGACCTACTATAGGCTCTCCCCCAAGCGTTTTCCCTAAGTTACGTTGCCTGAAACGGTCCTTCCGGACTCCACCGCCAACCGTCCGCTTCGGGTCGAAGGCGGCCCCTGGACCTGGCCCCTAAAGCGGACGTTCCTTACGCGGTCAGGGTACCACGGTGAGACAAGCAGACCTCCTGACGGTCCGTACGGGGTGGGAAGCGGAAGTTGGCATGGTTGACACGCTCGTCTCGCACGCCCAGCCTGCTCATGTATTCACCCGCAAAGCCGCTTGGAAAGGTGCGATTGAAAGCCCTATTTGTGTGCTTCTCGCTCGTCGCTATCGCCTCATTTCCTTGCGTGGTGAGTGCGGATGCGCTCGTGACTGCTGACGGCCCTCAAATTAACTCTCCGGCTCAGCTGCAAGAGCTGAAGCGCAAAGCCCGCTCCGGAGACAACGCGGCGGCTGAGACGCTGTTCTTCGGAAAGCAAGGACTTAATTGGCTTAAACTGGCCGCCCGTCGGGGCGACTGTAATGCCATAGATATTTTGATCGAAGAAAACACCTGGGCCAGTCGATGGTCTGGCGCGAGATATTGGCTAAGACGATCAGAACATTTTTCGTGCGCTAACACACCTGAAAGTCGCAATGAGATTCGCACAAGCATGTATGACTCGAGTCACGCGGACGTAATAAAAAGGGCGAAAGCAGGCGACTGTCGCGCCCTTCGGGGCCTTCTTCTTGGCTACCGTGAAGAGGGACTGTCCGCCCGCCCATGGGTGGAACGCGTGCGACAAAATTGCAGAGGCGCCGAGGACTGACGTCCGCCTTGGGTCGGTTGCGGTCGGGAGCCCAGGGCCGGATAGCGGACATGGCGGACGCTTATGCTGGGGTGGAAACCGGACAGGCTAAGGCAGTCTTGGTGCCTACCCCAATGTAATCTCGATCGGCTCGGGTGGCATTGGGAACTTGAGCCATTCCTCGGCAGGCCCTGTTGGAAGTAGAGCCGAAAAGCGTCCGTTGCGATATGCGTCAGCGGCCGTGTTCTGAAGAGACAGCACGAACGGGCGCTCATCAACCGCGCAGACCCACGCCATGCCGTGAATTTTTTCTCGGGTCTGCGTCTCCCGCGGCGCGGGCGTGAAACCGTCTATCCATTGAAACTTCCGCGGCGGGGGCTCTTGTCGCATGGACACGTTGACGTGTCGGGCGAGAAGGCCCCAAAAGTCCGACTCCCGAAGCTGAAGTCTGCGCAATAAGTTCCTATTAGTAAGTGTATCGCGCTGCCGCCGCCGGATGTGCACTATTGCCGAGTGTGGCCGGCCGAGATGGTCCTTTAGCTGAAAGCTAAGGCTCGGAGCGCCATCGCTAACGAATTGGACGTTCAGGGCGGGAAACAGGTGCTCCAGCGCCGCGATTAGTTCGCTTCGGAACTCCTGCGTATCAACCGAGGCGACGTTCCGGTTCGAAGTAGGAGTCACGGTCTCGCCTCGCTGACGTGCACGACCAGAGGGGATCCGTCGATCTGCACCGTGCCGCTCCACGCCCGTTTAAGACCTGGGATCGGTTCAAGTCTCATCCTTTGGATTTCATGGCCGAAGGCCTTGGCGACAGGCGGCATCGCAGCCGAGATGGCTTGGAGAATCCATCCTTGAGGATTGCTCTTACTTAGCTGGCAGGCCGCCGACTCGCCTGCATGGGTGATGACGTAAGTGTAGAGGGGCAAGACGACCTCGCGTGTCCGCTGCTCATATTATGGCACTTTTCGACCACTGCGGGCTGGTCCGCTTCGGGTCGACAGCGGTCGCCGGCCTCCTGCCCGAAAGCGGACCCCGCAATCGGCGGATATCGACGCGGCGCGAGGCGCAGCCAATTAGCACTCCGCCATCTCCGGAATGTAAGAAGGAACTGTTGGCGCCTACGGCTTCGCCGCCCCGTTCTTGTACTTGTCGAACCACGCCAGGATCGCCGACGCCTCGGCCGCCTGTTGCGACGGGCGCGCTTCGAAGCCGCCGTGCGAGGCGCCGGGGACCTTGATCATCGCCGAGGGTACGCCGCGAAGCTGCAGGGCGGCGTAATATTGTTCGGCCTCGCTGTCCGGGGTGCGGTGGTCTTCTTCGCCCACCATGACCAGGGTCGGCGTGGTCACATTGCCGACCAGCGACAGCGGCGAGCGGCGCCAGTAGTTCACCGGATCCTCCCACGGCATCTTGCCGAACCAGTATTTGGCCATGAAGTTGTAGCCGTCGGTGGTCAGCACCTCGCTCGACCAGTTGATCACCGGCTTCTGCACCGCGGCGGCTTTGAAGCGGTTGGTCTTGCCGACGATCCAGGCAGTCAGCAAACCGCCGCCGGAGCCGCCGGTGACGAACATCTGGTTCGCGTCCACCGAGCCCTTGGCGACGGCGGCGTCCACCACGCTCATCAGGTCGTCGTAGTCGTGACTCGGATAGTTCATGTCGATTTCGTCGGCGAAGCCTTCGCCGTACGACGTCGAACCGCGCGGGTTGGAATAGACCACGACATAGCCCGCCGCCGCATAGAGCTGCAGCTCGGACGTGAACACGGGACCGTAGGCGTCGAACGGTCCACCGTGGATCTCGAGAATCAACGGATATTTTTTCGCCGGATCGAAGTTCGGCGGCAGGATCATCCAGGCGTCGATCGGCTTCTTGTCATAGGACGATGACACGGCGAGATGTTCGACCTTGCCCAGGGTCTTGTCGGCGAACAGGTCGGCGTTCAGGTGCGTTAGCCGGCGCGATGTTGCACCGCGCGCGACGGCCAGTTCCGGCGGATGCGCCGGATCGCCCGAGGTGAAGGCGATGACGCCGTCCTTCGACGCGGTGAATTCGCCTGCAGTGTAGGGCCGGTCGAGTTCGCCGCCGGCCAGGCCCTCGGCCACCGTCTGCATGTGACCGTCGAGGCTCACGCGCGCCACGCGGGTCATGGCGTGGTCGGTGTACTGGACGAACACACTCTTGCCGTCGCCGGACCAGACCGGGCCGCCGACCGAATTGTCGAAGCTCGGCGTCAGGCTGCGCACATGGCCGCCGTCGCGGTCCATCACATAGAGCTGGTTGTTCTGATAGCCCTTGATGTGATCGTCGAAGCCGGTGAAGGCGATCAACTTGCCGTCGGGCGAAATCACCGCCTCGTTGTCGGGCCCGTCGCGATGAGTTCAGGGCCGTCACCGTCCCGTCGCCGAGCGACAGTTGATAGACCTCGCTGTTCAGCGGATCGCGTTCCCAGTTGGCGTGGCGGTTCGACCCGAAGAGCAAGGACCGCCCGTCCGGCGCCCAGGACAGCGGGCCGCCGTCGTTGAAGGCGCCGAAGGTCACCTGCCGCGGCGAGCCGCCGTCGGCGCCCACCAGAAACACGTGACTGAATCCGGGCTTCAGATCGCCCGCCCCGTCGGCGCGATAGGACAACAGGCCGATCACCTTGAGCGGCGGCGCCCACTTGGCGCCTTCGGGCTTGGCCACCGGACTGCCCAGGGTCAGGCCCTCGTCGGGCACAAACATGGAGAAGGCCAGGGTGCGGCCGTCCGGCGACCAGGAGAGATCGCCCGTCCCTTCCGGCAGGTCGGTGATCTTGGCGGTGACGCCGGTTGCGATCCAACGCACGTAGAGCTCGGGCCGGCCGTCCTCCGCAGTCGAGACATAGGCCAGGCGCTTGCCGTCCGGCGACCAGCGCGGGCTGAAGTA
Source organism: uncultured Pseudomonadota bacterium (assembly GCA_963838235.1). GTDB lineage: Bacteria > Pseudomonadota > Alphaproteobacteria > Caulobacterales > Caulobacteraceae > JAFECT01. The sequence goes on along the minus strand of CAWIQJ010000006.1, from coordinate 472,656 downwards.
ACCGCCCGGCCCGGTGACCAGGGGCGCGACCTCGCCGGTTTCGGGATTGGCGCTCCAGATCGCGCTGCGCGCGCTGTCGGTCATGATGTCGAAGCTCGACCGCACGAAGGCGATCTGGCCGCCGTCGGGACGAATCTGCGGATCGCTCGCGTATTCCAGCGCGAACAGATCCTTCGCCTGGAAGGTGCGCGACGGGCCCTCGGCGGGCGCGGCATATGCGGGCGCGGTCAGCGCGGTGGCGAGCGCCAGGGCGGCGATGAATGAACGCATTTCTATTTTCCCACAGCGCGGCGCGCCGCTTTCACTTTTCCATTTATGATCGATGTCAGGCGTCGCGGCCTGCGACCGGATCGTACTTGCGCCAGAAGTCCACACCCGAGAAGTTCATGCGGTTGGCCTGGCCGTTGATCTCGCCGTCGAACCGTATCCGTTCGCACCCGGCCGGATCAGGGCCGATGCGATAAACGCCCTCGCCGATGGGTACGAGCGGCGTGCCGTCGTCGAGGCAGAGGCCGTTCGGCCGCGCCAGGACGCGGATGGCGCCCAGCCACGGATCGTCGTTGTCGTAACGGCCAGCCTTGCTCGCGAACTCAGGCGGAATCGGCGCTGAAGGCGCAGGCTCCGCGCCGCGACCGAACCGCCGCTCACCGTGCGAGGCGCCGACCACCTGGCCGTCGCGGCGATCGAACACCAGAGCGTGCACCGACCAGTCGGGCTTTTTCACCAGGAAGACGCTGTCGCCCTTCAGCTGCAGGCGGCCCGAGCCCGACGCGTCGACGAGTTCGAGACCGCCGTCGCGCGGACGGACGCTGAAGGCGTCGCCGTTCGCTGTGCGATAGTCGCCGGCGAAGGCCTCGGGCTTGTCCACCGTGTCGCCGAGTTCGATCGCGCGCGGCGCCGGCGCGGCCGTGCCTTCGCGCAGGGTGCGAAACAGATGGCAGGCGTAGGCGGTGATGTCGCGCGGGCGATAGCCGTCGATGTTGGTGTTGGTGCTGGCGAAACAGGCGACGCCCGCGGCTGCGTCCACGTGGAAGGACGAGCAGAAGGCGATCATGCCGCCGGTGTGGTGGATCAGGCTGCGTCCGCCGTTCTGCACCACCGCGACGCCCAGCGCATATTGCGCCCCGGCGCCGAACTCGAGCGCCGGCGACACCGGTTTCACGAAGGCGGCCGCCGTTGCATCGGAGAAGATCGGCGCGCCCTTGCCGTTTCCGCACTCGATCAGGAAGCGCATGTATTTCGCCATGTCTCGCGCCGGCGCGGCGACCGAGCCGGAGGCCTCGCAGAAATCCACCCACGGCGCCGCGGCGATCGGGCCGGGCCACGGGACGGGACGGTCGGGACGGAAGGCGCCGTGGCCCACGGCGTAACGCTCGCGGTCGCTGGTGGCCAGGATCGGCCGCGCGTCCTTCATGCCCAAGCGATCGAAGATCAGTTGCACGGTCTCGGTGTAGGGCCGGCCGTGCACCTGTTCGAGGATCATGCCGAGCAGGCGGAAGCCGAGATTGCTGTAGGACCAACCCGTGGTCGGCTTGAAGCCGACCCAAAGCTGATCGACGCCGCGCGGGAACGGCGGCGGATCGTCCGGCAGGCCCGACACGTGGCTGAGCAGATGCCGCACGGTGATCGTCTCGGGCGGCATCGGGATATGCGGCAGGTGCGACGACACCGTCGAATCGAGATCGAGCTTGCCGGCCTCCGCCGCCTGCAGGATCGCAATGGCGGTGAACGACTTGGAGATCGAACCGATCTGGAACAGGTGATCGGCGTTGACCGGGATGTTGCGCGCCACGTCGGAGAGACCGAGCTGAAACTCGGCGGAGAAACCGTCGCGGTCGACCACGGTCACCGTCAGGCCCGCGAGGCCGTAGCCGCTCACATGCTGGCTGGCGTAGGCGCGCAGTGTCGCCAGCGCCCCCGCATAGTCCTTGCCCGGAAGTCCAGCGCCGTGGACCTGCGCCTGCGCCGTCCCTGCCTGTGCGCCCAGCTCCAGGGCGGCGGCGGCCAGGGCCGCCCCCTTCAATACGCTCCGCCGATCCATCAGATGAGGCCCTCGCCCGTCGTCGTCACGTTCCCTCGCCGGGACCATGCAACGGGCTGAGCGTGGCCGCAACTTATCCTTAGTTCATCAGGACTTGGGTAGCTCCTTCGTCGCCCAGCCGCCACCCAGGGCCTCGATCAACGAAACGGCGGCGGTGAGCTGGCTCTGTTCGGTCGAGACCAGGCTGATGCGGGCGGAGAGCGCGGTGTTCTCCGCGGTGACCACGTCGGTGGCCGAGGCCTGGCCGGCGCGATACTGGTTGAGCACGATCTTCTCGTTCTCGTCCGCCGCGGTCGACGCTTGGGCGCGGAACGCCTGTTGTTGCTCCAGGTACTTGCCCGCGGCCAGCGCGTCTTCGACTTGCTGGAAAGCGGTGAGCACGGTCTGGCGATACTCGGCCACGTTCTGATCGTAGGTCGCGCGCGCCTCGGCGACCTTGGCCTTGCGCAGGCCGCCGTCGAACAGGATCTCGGTCGCGTCGCCGCCGAGCGTCCAGGTGAAGGCCGAGCTGGAGAACAACTTGCTCAGCGAACTCGAGGCGTAACCTAGCGACGGCGTCAGCGAGATGGTCGGATAATAGGCGGCGGTCTGCACGCCGATCTGGGCGTTGGCGTTCTTGGCCTGGCGTTCGGCGGCGGCGACGTCGGGGCGCCGTTCGAGCAGTTCCGACGGCACGCCGACCGGAATCGCCGGGATGGTCGGATCGAACTTGGCGACCGGTTCGATGGCCAGCGCCGCCGGCGGCTCGCCCGCCAGCACCGCGATCGCGTGTTCGAGCGTCGCGCGCGCCTGCACGGTCTGCTCGGTCTGCGCCTGGGCGTTCAGCAGCGTGGTCTGGGCGGTCAGCACGTCGCTCTTGGCGGCGACGCCCTGGGCGTAGCGGTTCTTGGTGACCGTGAGCGTGCGCTGGTAGGCGTCGGCGGTGGTCTGCAGCAGGCGCACCTCTTCGTCGTCGGCGCGGAGCTGCAAATAGTCGGTGGCCAGTTCGGTCTGGGCCGAGAGCTTGGCGTTGGCGACGTCCGCGGCGCTGGCTTGCGCATTGGCCTTGGCGCCTTCGATGGCGCGCCGCACCTTGCCCCAGATGTCCGGCGCCCAGGTCGCGCCGACGGTCACCTGGTAGCGCTGGATCGTGCCGCCGTGGCTGGTTCCCGTTCCGCTGCCGCCGCTCGTCGCGCCCTTGCCGCCGCTGTCGCTGGCGTTGGCGTCGAGGTCGACGGTGGGGAACAGGGCCGCGCGGTTTTCGGCCACCATGGCGTGGGCGTTGCGGTAGGCGGCCTCGGCGGCGGCGAGGTTCTGGTTCGACACCGCGACCTTGGCTTCGAGGTCGTTCAGCACCGGATCGTTGAACAGGGTCCACCAGTCGCCGCGGTCGAGCGCGTCGGACGGCGCAGCGGACTTCCAACCCTCCAACTCCTTGAACGTGGGCGTAGACGCCACGGTCGGCTGTTTGTAGTTCGGACCGACCAGGCAGCCGCTGAGCGCGGTTGCAAGCGCGGCCAGAGCCGGAACGACGAGATGGCGCGAGGTGCGGATCGCCATGGACTTCTCCTTCACTCCGCCGGCGCCGGAGCGGGCGCGGGTCCGCCGGTGTGGCGGCTTAAACGCGCTTCGTCCGGCGAACGCTTACGGAAACGGTCGAGATAAAGATAAACCACCGGCGTGGTCAGCAGGGTCAGAATCTGGCTGACCAGCAGACCGCCGATGATGGTGATGCCGAGCGGACGGCGCAGCTCCGCACCCTCGCCCCAACCGATGGCCAGCGGCAGCGCGCCCAGCGCTGCGGCAAAGGTGGTCATCAGGATCGGACGGAAGCGTAAGAGGCACGCCTTATAGACCGCGTCGCGCGAACTGAGGCCCTCGGTGCGCTCGGCCTCGAGCGCGAAGTCGATGATCAGGATGGCGTTCTTCTTCACGATGCCGATCAGCAGCACGACGCCGATCATGGCGATGATGCTGAACTCGGAATGGAAGATGATCAGGGCGAGCACCGCGCCCAGCCCCGCCGACGGCAGGGTCGACAGCACCGTCCACGGATGGATGTAGCTCTCATACAGAATTCCCAGCACGATGTAGACCGACAGGAGCGCGAACAGGATCAGCATCGGCTCGCTCGACAGGCTCTGGGTGTAGACCGCCGCGGTGCCCTGGAAGCTGCCGTGCACGGTGACCGGCATGGAGATGGCGTCCTGCGCCGCCGCGATCGAGGCCGTCGCGTCGCTCAGCGACTTTCCGGGCGCGAGGTTGAACGAGATGGTGATCGCCGGACTGATGTCCTGGTGCCGCACCGAGGTCGGCGAGGCGGTCGAGGCCCAGGTCGCGAAGGCCGACAACGGCACCATGCGTTCGGTCGATCCCGAAATCGCCACGCCTTGCGAGGCCGCACGCGTCGGCGGTGCGACCGGACCGCTGGGCGTCGTGCCCGCGGACGACAGCGGCTGGCCCGGCGTGGGCGTCGCCGTACCGGCGCCGGCGATGGTCGAGGGCGTGCCGGACTGGCCGGTCGGGACGACGGGCAGCACCACCGCCGCGGTCGTCGTGGGCGTGGGCGCCGATCCGGTCACCGGCACATAGATCTGGTTGAGCGCCGCGGGCTGCTGGATGAACTGCGGCGCGCCTTCCATGACCACGTGATACTGGTTCAGCGGATTGTAGATCACCGCTGCCTGCCGCTCGCCGAACACGTCGTAGAGGATGTTGTCGATCTGGGTCGCGTTGAGGCCGAGCCGGCTCGCGGTCGCTCGATCGACGGTGACGTAACTCGACAGGCCGTGATCCTGCGAGTCGGAGTTCACGTCGGTGAGCGCCGGATCGGTCATCAGCTGGGCGGTCAGTTTGTCGGCCCATTGCTTCAGCGCGGCCTGGTCGTCGGCTTCGAGGGTGTACTGATAGGTCGCGTTGCTCTGGCGGCCGCCCACGCGCAGGTCCTGCACCGGTTGCAGGAACAGGTCGCGCCGGCGACGCGCCCGAGTTGCGGCCGCAGCCGGTTCATGACGTCGTCGCTGGAATCGCCGGCGCGCTGGGCCTTGGGTTTCAGCGCCGTGTAGACGAAGCCGCCGGACGAGCGGCTGCCGCCCACGAAGGCCACCACCGTATCCACCGCCGGGTCGCGCGCGACGATGTTCACGAACCGGCGCATGCGCTGCTGGGTCACCTGGAATGAAGAGTCCTGGTCGGACTGCATGCCGCCGGTGATCTGGCCGGTGTCCTGGGTCGGGAAGAAGCCCTTGGGCACGATGGTGAACAGATAGACGTTCAGCCCGATGGCGCAGATGAGGCTGGCCATCACGATCGGCCCATTGTCGAGCGCCCAGATCAGCGAGCGCCGATAGGTGTCGGTGACCCATTCGAAGAACTGGCGCGACCAGCGCGCGAAACGGTTCTCGCGCCCGGGCGGCGGCTTCTCGCCCATGATGAAGGCGCACATCATCGGCGTGGTGGTCAGCGAAATCAGCAGCGAGACGATGATCGCGGTCGACAGGGTGACGGCGAACTCGCGGAACAGGCGCCCGACCAGGCCGCCCATCAACAGGATCGGGATGAACACCGCCACCAGCGACACGCTGATCGACAGCACGGTGAAGCCGACTTCGCTGGCGCCCAGCAGGGCGGCCTTGAAGCGCGGCATGCCCGCTTCGACGTGGCGCGCGATGTTCTCCATCACCACGACGGCGTCATCGACCACGAAGCCGGTGGCGACTGGTGAGCGACATCAGCGACAGGTTGTCGAGGCTGAACTTCAGCAGATACATCACGCCCAACGTACCCAGCAGCGACACGGTGACCGCCACGGCGGGAATCAGCGTCGAGCGCGCGCTGCGCAGGAACACGAACACCACCGCGACCACCAGCAGGACCGAAATCAGCAGGGTGCGCTCCACATCGTTCAGCGAGGCGCGGATGGTGATGGTGCGGTCGATGGCGACGTCGAGATTGATGTCGGGCGGCAGGTCCGCCTTCAGCTGCGGCAGCACCGCCTTGATGCCGTCAACGGTGGAAATGATGTTGGAGCCGGGCTGGCCGCTGATCACCACCGAGATCGCGGGCCGCGCCACGCCATGGGTGAGCGCCGCGGGCGCCGCGCCGGCGGCCTCGGCCAGTTGCTCCTGGGCGTTCAGCGCGGTGGCGTCGGCGGTCTGTCCTTGTGCGGCGTCGCCCGGGGCTCCCGCCGGGGTCTGGCCTTGCGCGGCGCCCGCCGCGCCGCCGGCGTGATGACCGCCATGGCTGCCGTGACCGTGCGTTCCGCCGCTCGCCGCTGCGCCCGACGCCGGGCTGTTCGCGACCTCGTTCGCCGGCGTTGTTCCGCCCGCCGCCGGCGCCGCATTACCGACGCCGGCGTTCGAGGCGCCGCCCGAGAAGTTGCCCCCGCCGCCGGTGTAGCCGCCGCCATAGCCGCCGGCGCGTTTGCCGCCACCACCCTTGCCGCCGCCGGGGACGACGCGCGGGTTCTTCGAGTTGTCGACGCAGTTGGGCGTCTTCGGATTGGAACAGGCGTAGAGGCCGATGTTATGAATGTCCTCGGGCCCGTCGAGCACGTCGGCGATATCGCTCAGCCGCACGGCCGAGCCATTGCGATAGGCGACGATCAGGCCCTTGAAGTCGGCAGCCACGCGGCCCTGGTCGTTGGTGTAGATCTGCCAGCGGCTCTGGTCGCCGTCGATCAGGCCCTTGGGCCGGTTGGCGTCTTCGGACGACAGCGCGGCGCGCACGTCCTCGGGACTGATCTGATACTTCGACAGGGCGACCGGGTTCATCTCCACCCGCACCGCCGGCAGGGACGCGCCGCCGATGGTGACGTCGCCGACGCCATGCACCTGCAGCAGGCGCTGCTGCACGATGGTCGCCGCCGCGTCGTAGATCTGCGGCGGCGTCTTGGAGTCCGAAGTCATCGCCAGAATCATGATCGGCGCGGAGGCCGGGTTCACCTTGCGATAGGTGGGATTGCTCTTCAGCGTCGCGGGCAGGTCCACGCGCGAGGCGTTGATCGCCGCCTGCACGTCGCGCGCGGCGCCGTCGATGTCGCGGTCGAGCCCGAACTGCAGGGTGATGTTGGTCGAGCCGGTCGAGCTCGACGAGGTCATCTCGGTGACGTCGGCGATATGGCCGAGGCGTTTTTCCAACGGCGTCGCGACGCTCGACGCCATGACTTCCGGCGAGGCGCCCGGAAGCGAGGCCGACACGCTGATGGTCGGAATATCGATCTGCGGCAGCGGCGCGACCGGCAGGTTGAAGAAGGCCCCGGCGCCCGCGATAGCGAGGCCCAGCGTCAACAGCGCCGTGCCGATCGGCCGCTTCAGGAAGGGTGCGGAAAGGTTCACGGCGTCGCCGGACTAGGCTCGGGCCCACCCTCCGGCCCAACTTCCGGTTCATCGAAATCCGCATGGATGTCGGTGCGCCGGGCCAGTCGGTCGAAGCCCAGATAGATGACCGGCGTGGTGAACAGAGTGAGCATCTGGCTCACGATCAGGCCGCCGACGATCGCAATGCCCAGCGGATGGCGCAGCTCGGAGCCTTCGCCCCAGCCCAACATCAGCGGCAGGGCGCCGAACAGGGCCGCCAGCGTGGTCATGATGATCGGACGAAAGCGCAGCAACGCGGCCTGGTGAATCGCCTCGCGCGGGCTCTTGCCCTCGTTGCGTTCGGCGTCCAGCGCGAAGTCGATCATCATGATCGCGTTCTTCTTCACGATACCGATCAGCAGGATGATGCCGATGATGCCGATGACGCCCAGGCTCTGGCCCGCAATCATCAGCGCCAGCAGCGCGCCTACGCCTGCCGACGGCAAGGTCGACAGAATGGTCACCGGGTGGATGAAACTCTCGTAGAGCACGCCCAGCACGATATAGACGACCACGATCGCGGCCAGGATCAGCCACAGCTCGTTGTTCAACGACGACTCGAACGCCTGGGCGGCGCCCAGGAAGGTGGTGGTGATCGAACCCGGCACGGCGATGGTCTTTTCAGCGCTGTTGATCGCCTTCACCGCCTCGCCGAGCGAGACGCCGGGCGCCGTGTCGAACGACACGTTCACCGCCGGGAACTGACCGACGTGATCGACCTGCAGCGGCTCGTTCTTCTCGCTCACCGTGGCGATGGCGCCGAGCGGCGATCGGCGCCGCCGCCGGAGGACGACAGGTTCAGTTTGTTCAGCGCCTGCGGGCTGGTGACCATCTGCGGCTGGGCTTCGAGGATCACCCGGTACTGGTTCGACTGGGTGAAGATGGTCGAGACGATGCGCTGGCCGAAGGCGTCGTATAGAATCTCGTCGAGCGAAGCCGGTGTGATCGCCAGCCGCGCGGCGGTGTCGCGGTCGACGTTGACGAAGGCCGACAGGCCCGCGGCCTGGGCGTCGGTCGACGGGTTGCGGATCTCCTTCATGGTCTTCAGCTGATCGACCAGCTTTTCCGACCAGGTGTTCAGCGCGTCCTGATCGACGCCCTCCATCGACAGCTGGTACTGGGTCTTGCCGACCTGGGCGTCGATGGTCAGGTCCTGCACCGGCTGCAGATAGAGCTGCATGCCCGCGATGGAATTCGCGCGCTGGTTCAGCCGATCCATCACCTGCTGCAGCGAGCCCTGCCGCTGGCTCTTGGCCTTCAGATTGATCTGGATGCGGCCGGTGTTCAGCGTGGTGTTGGTGCCGTCGACGCCGATGAAGGACGACAGGCTCTCCACCGCCGGATCGGCGAGGATGGTCTTGGAGAGCGCGACCTGCTGATCCGCCATGCGGCTGTAGGAAATGGTCTGGCCGGCCTCGGTGAAGCCCTGCAACAGGCCGGTGTCCTGGGTCGGGAACAGGCCCTTGGGAATTACGATGTACAGGATGGCGGTGAGCACCAGGGTCGCCACCGCGACGATCAGGGTCGGCGCCTGGTGGTCGAGCACCCAGGTCAGGGCCGTGTCGTACTTCGCGAGCACACTGTCGAAGGTGCGTTTGGTGACCCGGCTGAGCCCCGATTCCTCCTCGGGAACCTCGCGCTTCAACCACCGCGCCGACAGCGTCGGCACCAGGGTCAGCGACACCACCGCCGAGATCACGATGGTCACCGCCAGGGTCACCGCGAACTCGCGGAACAGGCGCCCGACCACGTCGCCCATGAACAAGAGGGGGATCAGCACCGCGATCAGCGACACGGTCAAGGACACGATGGTGAAGCCGATCTGCTCGGCGCCCTTCAGCGCCGCTTCGAACGGCTTCTCGCCCTCTTCGATGTAACGCGAGATGTTCTCGATCATCACGATCGCGTCGTCGACCACGAAGCCGGTCGCGATGGTGAGCGCCATCAGACTGAGGTTGTTCAGGCTGTAGTGCAGCAGATACATCACCCCGAAGGTGCCCACCAGCGAGAGCGGCACGGCGACCGACGGCGATGAAGGTGGCCTGCAGGCTGCGCAGGAACAGGAAGATCACCAGCACCACCAGCAACACCGCCAGCACCAGTTCGAATTCCACGTCCTGCACCGACGCGCGAATGCCGGTGGTGCGATCGGTCAGCAGGTCGACGCGGACGTTGGGCGGCAGCTGCGCCTCCAGGTCGGGCAGCATCTTCTTGATCTGGTCGACGGTGGAGATGACGTTGGCGCCGGGCTGGCGCTGAACGTTCATGATGATCGCGGGCGTGATCTCGGCGGTGCGCGCTTGCGTCTTTTTGTTGACCGCGAAATTGCCTTCCCAGGCGCCGAGCTTGGTGTTCTCCGCGCTGTTGATCACCACCGCCACGTCGCTCAACCGCACCGGCGCGCCGGTGGAGGCGTTGGTCGAGACGATCATGTTGCGGTAGTCGTCGGCGGTATAGAGCGCGTCGTTGGAATCGATGGCGTAGGCCTCGGTCGGCCCGTCGAAGGTGCCCTTGGCGCCGTTGGCGTTGGCCGCCGCGATGGCGTTCCGCAGCGTCTCCATGGTCAGGCCGTAGGCGGCCAGCGCCTGGGTATTGGCCTGGATGCGCACCGCCGGCCGCTCGCCGCCGCTCAGCGAAACCAGGCCGACGCCGGGAAGCTGCGAAATCTTCTGGCCCAGGATCGAGTCAGAAAAGTCCTCGACCTGGGTCAGCGGCACGGTGTCGGAGGTGATCGCCAGCGTCATCACCGGCGCGTCGGCCGGGTTCACCTTGTTGTAGATCGGCGGTCCGGGCAGGTCGGCGGGCAACAGATTTCCCGCGGCGTTGATCGAGGCCTGCACTTCTTGTTCGGCGACGTCGAGGCCGAGTTCGAGGTTGAACTGCAGGGTGATCACCGACGCGCCGGCCGAACTGGTCGACGACATGCGCTTCAGGTCGGTCATCTCGCCGAACTGGCGTTCGAGCGGCGCGGTCACCTGCGAGGTCATCACGTCCGGGCTCGCGCCCGGATAAAAGGTCTGCACCTGGATGGTCGGGTAATCGACCTCGGGCAGGGCCGACAGCGGCAGGAACTTGAAGCTCACCAGGCCGGCGAGCAGAATCGCCAACATCAAGAGCGACGTCGCCACCGGACGCATAATGAAGGGCCGCGACGGTGACACGCGTCAGCTCCCGCTATTCTTAGGCGCCGACAGACTCATCCGCCCGCGCCCCCGCCGCCCCCTGCTGCGCCGCCTCCGCGACGATGGCCGCCCTTGCCACCCTTGCCACCGGCCGCCGGTGGCTTATCGCCGGGCAGCATGACGGGCGCCTTGTCCTTCAGGCGGTCGCCGCCGGCGGTCACCACCACGTCGCCGGCGTTCACGCCGGACTGGATGGAGGTCGAATCGCCGGTCGCGGGGCCGGTCTTCACCGCGCGCATCAGCGCGATGTGGCCGCCGTTCTGGGTTCCGACGACATAGACGAAGTCGCCGGGCGCGCCGTGACGCACCGCCGAGGTCGGCACGATCACCACGTTCTGCAGGGTGTCGACGAGCATGCGCGCATTGACGAACTGACTGCCGAACAACGAACCGTCCATATTGGCGAAGCGCGCCTTCACCTTCACGGTGCCGGTGGTGGGGTCGATCAGGTTGTCGACCGCAATCAGCGAGCCTTGCGCCAGTTGCAGGGTGTCGGAGCGATCATAGATCGTCACCGGCAGGCTGGCGCCGGAGCCCAGCCGTTTGGTCACTTGCGGCAGGTTGTCTTCGGGCAGGGTGAAGACGACGTCGATGGGGCTGATTTCGGTGACGGTGACGACGCCGGTCGTCGAGCCGGGCGTGACGTAGTTGCCGGGGTCCACGTGGCGCAGCCCGACGCGGCCGGCGACGGGCGAGGTCACGTAACAGTAGGCGAGATTGAGCTTGGCGTTGTTCACATTGGCCTGGTCGGCAACGACCGCGCCCTCGTCCTGTTTCACCAGCGCCGTCTGGGTGTCCAGGGTCTGGCGCGCGATGGAGTCCTGGGCGACCAGGGTCTGATAACGCTGCAGGTCGAGCTTGGCGTCGGCGAGCGAGGCCTGGTCCTTCAGCAGCTGGCCCTGGGCCTGTTGCAGCGCGACCTGGTAGGGCCGCGGATCGATCACCGCGAGCAGTTGGCCGGCCTTGACCACCTGGCCTTCGTGGAAGTCGACGCGGTCCAGCGTGCCGGCGATGCGCGACTGCACCGTCACATTGGCCACCGGCGTCACCGTGCCCAGGGCTTCGAGAATGATCGGGATGTTGCCTGTCGTCGCCGTGGCCGTACCGACGGTGATCTGCGGCCGGCGCGGACCCGCCGCGCCGCCGCCGGCGGCCAGCTTGCTCACGCCCCAGCCGACGACCAGGGCGAGGATGATCACACCCACGATGCCGGCGACGACGATGGGCCAGGCCATGCGCTTGGGCGGCGGGGCGCTTCCGTACAGATAATGGCCGCGCGACGGGCCGGACGCAGCGGCGCTGTTGTCGGCGTGGAGCGGCGTACCGTCGGGCGTGGCGTCGTCAGAACGGGACGGCATCTCTCAGGTGACCTCGATGCGGACTAACCGGGGGGAGTTCGGCGCAAGCCAAGCGTAGCCGACTCCGCCGTAAACGGCGAACCCGGGCGCCTGGATGCGGGATTGAACGGGATTTCGCCCGGGAACCGTCGATTTCCGGGAGATTTTCCAAAGCGACGGCGCCGGAACCACAGTCCCGACGAAGCCACATTTCACTGAACGCGCTCGCCGACTCGGGCGATCAGTGCGAAGCGCCGAAGTGGTAGCGCAGCTCAATCCCGTACATGCGCGGTTCGGCGTATTCGGCGCTCTGAATGTCGGCCAGGCCGGTGAGGTCCTCACCTTCGGTCAGGTGCCGGTCGTTGGTGACGTTCTTGCCGTAGACGGAGAGGTCCACCGGCGAGCCGCCGACATGACGCCAGTCGAGGCGCAGATCGAGGTTGGTGAAGGCGCTCTCGCCGAGGATCGCGCCGCTCTCGATGTTCGTCGACTGCTTGGACTGATGATAGAGGAACGCCCCGAACACCGGCTTGCCCCAGCCGTCGGGCGTGTCCGGCGACCAGGTGAAGGTCAGGCCCTCGGTGGTGGGCGTGATGCCCGAGATCTGCTGACCGGCGAGGTTCACCGGCGCCAGCGGATCGGTCTCATCGACGAACTGCGTGTACTTGCCCTGGGCGTAGCCGTAGTAGCCGGAGAGGGTCACGCCCGTCACCGGGATCACCGTCATCTCGAGCTCGACGCCCTCCATCACCGCCTTGTTGGCCTTTCCCGTGATCGGGTCGCTGTTGAGGATCAAGAGCTGCGGAATTGGCCCGGAGAAGACCTCGAAGTCCGCCTGGATGTTGGTGTAGTCGCCGCGATAGACGGCGAGGTTGGTGCGCACCGGCACCGACCCGAGATGCCAATCGCCCTTCAGGCCGAACTCGACGTCCTTCAGCTCTTCCGGCGAATAGGAGACGAACTGCGGGTCGCTGGCGGCGAAGTTGAAGCCGCCGGCCTTATAGCCCTTGCGCGTGGCGATATAGAGCAGCAGGTCCGGCGTCGCCTGCCAGTTCAGGCTGACATCGTAATTGTCGTCGCTCCAGTGCGCCGACTGACTGCGCGTGCAGGTCGCGGGATCGGCGGGGATACCGAAGATGATGAGCGCACAGTCCGTGCCAAAGCCGCCCAGAGCCGGCGGCGCCGCAGCGGCCGGCGCGATGCGCGTGTCGGTGAACGATTTATGATCCCAGGTATAGCGATAGCCGGCCGTCAAGCTGAGGCCGTTCACCCAGTCGCCGAAGTCGTAGGTGGCCTGGCCGAAGATCGCACTCGACGTCGAGGGTTCGATGTCGTGCACGAACACCTGGCCGAGCGGATTACCCGGGAAGTCCAGCTGTTGCAGCGACTGGGATTCGGTCGAACGGAAGTCGCTGTAATAGGCGCCGACGATCCAGTTCAGCTTGCCGGCCTTACCCAGGGCCTGCAATTCGTCTGAATAGAAATGATTGTTCTGAATGTCGTCCTGGCCGACGATCGGCGCGTTGGTGCCGTCGAAGTCCGTCGCGATGTTGTACGCCGACCAGTCGCCGTGGGCGATGTTGCGCACCGTGATCCCGTCGCTGAGATGGAACTGGGCGATGTCGGTGACGCCGTCGAAATCCACGTCGAACGGCGTGGGCGTCGCGTTCACCGTCTTGTCGTGGCCGAGCGTCTGTTGCTGGGCGAACTCCTGCCCGATGTCGACGGTGCCGAGGCCGAGCGTGGCGGGGAACTCGAAATAACACTGGCCCAGGCCCTGGGGAAAACCACCCGGACCGGGCGGCACCGGACAGCCGCCGACGCCGGTTACGATCGGAGAGTTGTTGATCTGGCGCACGCGATAGGTGGTCACCGACAGATAGTTGTCGAACCACTCCGCCGGCTTCCACGCCATCTCGGCGCGTATTGAGCCGTGGTTGCGGTTGTCGTATTTCAGATTGCTGGTGACGCTGTCGATCGTGCCGTCGCGCTGCTCCGATTCACCGGAGATGCGGAACTGTAGCTGGTCGTTGACCGGCAGGTTGATCGCGCCGGTGAATTCTCGGTCGTTGAAGTTGCCGAAGCGCGCGTCGATGTAACCGCCGAACTCGGCGTCCGGGTGCGTCGGCTGCAGCAGCAGCGCGCCGCCGGTGGAGTTCTTGCCGAACAGGGTGCCCTGTGGGCCCTTCAGCACCTGCACCGAATCCATGTCGTAGAACATGTAGGCGAAGTTGCGCGGGTCCTGCACCACGCCGTCGACGTAGCTGACCACCGACGGATCGCTGAGCAAGGAAGACGACAGGCCGCGGATGGTGAAGGTCGGCGCCGCATCGCCGCCGAAGGTGTTCGGCGCGATTTCGAACGAGGGGACCAGCTTCTGGATTTCGGTGACCTCGGTGGTGGTGTCGAGGCGCAGGATGTCCTTGTTGATGGCGGTCACCGCCACCGGCGTCTTCTGCTGGTTCTCGGTGACCCGGCGGGCCTGGACCAGAACCTCGGGAAGCGTCGTTACGCTCGAATCGGCCGCGGGCGCGGCGGCCCAGGCGGCCACGGGCGCGAGCCACACGGTCACGGCCGCCGCCGCGCATGTCGCGAGCAGTCTGGAATGCATCACACTATCCCCTCTTTGCTGGCCGGTGCGTCATGCGCCCGATCGCTCTTGCTGAAGACTTGTACCGCAAAGACCCGCGTTTTCTGAAGCCGGGGTTGCCGCCCTGACGTCGGAAACCGCGACGGGAAGCCCTGGCGCCACACTGGCTTGGGGGCCGACCTTTGGGTCCGGCGGCGCATCCTTGGGTTCCGGGTCGGGCTTGGTCCCGTCGGCCGGGGCCGGGGCGGGGGCCGCGACCGGCGTGTCGTCGAAGTCGGGCAGGGGCCGGTCCTTGCCGCCCAGCTCGCCTTCGATCTCGGCCTGGCGGTGCTGCAGATAGGCCGAGCGCAGGCTCGCATAGGGGTCGGTGGCGGTGTCGTTGAGGGCCTGGAGATCCGTGTCGGCGCTGGCCCGGGTGTCCAGGCCGCCGGCCAGGGTCTTGCCCGCGGTGATGGCGATCCGGTTCTCGTAGCGGGCCCAGGTGAAGGGATCGGCGAAGCCGTCGACCACGTCGCCGGCCATGTCCCGCACCGTCGAAGGCCCCAGCACCGGCAGAAAGACGTAAGGCCCCGCGGGCACCCCGTAGCGCCCCAAGGTCGTGCCGAAGCCGTTCGAATGGTGCTCGGCCCCGTCAGCGGCGGCCACGTCGAAGATCCCGGCCAGGCCTACGGTGGAATTGGCCGCGAACCGGAAGGCGGTCGCCGCGGCACGGTAGGGGTGGAACTGGAGCACGTCGTTGGCGAAGACCACCGGCTCGGACAGGTTGGTCAGGAAGTTCTTCAACGCCCGGCGCACCGGGCCGGGGGTGTGGCGCTGGTAGCCCAGGGCACTGGGCCGCACGACGCGGGCGTCCAGCTTCTCGTTCCACCTGAAAAACTTGCGGTTTTGGCTTTCCCAGGGGTCGGCCCGGGCGAAGCCGGTCGAGGTCTCGGGCGCGGGGGGGGCCGTTTCGTTCACGGTCGCGGGCGCCTCCGCGTCGCCGGGCGGGCCGGCCGCCTGGGCCGCGACCGGGCTGGCCGCCAGGAGCACGGCTGCGGCCACGGACCGAAGCATGCGGTTCTCCACCTTCCCTCGCCCGAGATTAGCCCGCAAATCCTTGAGAAGGAAAGCAACCTCCCTTATCAGCCGAGCCCGCGGCGAAGCCCGGCCGCCCTGGACGGTCGGCCTCGGCCGGGGCACTGATTTCGGCAGTTTGTGATTCGCGCGCGGGCCCCCAGGCCCTCGCCGGCGTTCTAGGGCGTAGGCCAGCGGGGACGGATGAGCGCGACGGCGAGATGGATCGGCGCCCTGGTCGAGTTTTGCAGCCGCCGGGCCTGGCTGGTCGCGGTCCTGGGCCTGCTGATCGCCTTCGGCGCCGGCTGGTTCGCGGTCACCCACTTCAAGATGACCAGCGACACCGGCGAGCTGATCTCCGACAAGCTGCCCTGGCGCCAGCGCGAGATCGCCTTCGGCAAGGCCTTCCCGCAGAACGGCAACTCCATCGTCGCCGTGGTCGACGGCCAGACGCCCGAACTCGCCCAGCTCGGCGCCCAGAAACTGACCGAGGCGGTCACGGCGCGGCCGGACCTGTTCCTGCGCGTGAGTCGTCCCGAGGGCGGACCGTTCTTCGAACAGAACGGCTTGCTGTTCCTCTCCACCAACAAGGTGAAGGACGCCACCCAACAACTGGACGACGCGCAGCCGTTCATGGGCACGCTGGCGGCGGACCCGAGCCTGCGCGGCGTGTGCTCGAGCCTCTCCATCGCGCTCACCGGCGTGAAGACCGACCAGACGCAGCTGAGCAAGCTCGATCGGCCGATGCGCGCCTTCACCCAGCTGTTCAGCCAGGTCGAACAGAACCGGCGCGCGTTCTTCTCGTGGCGGGAACTGATCTCCGGCCAGACGTCCGAACACCGCGACCTGCGCGCGCTCGTGGAGATTCATCCCAAGCTCGATTTCGGACGGCTGGAGCCGGGCGCGGCGGCGTCGGACTGGATCCGGGCGAAGGCGAAGGCGCTGGGGCTCGACGCGGCGCACGGCATGCGCGTGCGCCTGACCGGCGACATCCCGCTGGAGGACGAGGAGTTCGGCAGCCTGGCCCAGAACGCCGGCCTGATCGGCTCGATCATGCTGGGCATGATCCTGCTGATGCTGTGGCTGGCGGTGCGTTCGGCGCGGATCGTCGCCTGCATCCTGGTGACCACCTTCGCGGGCCTCGCGGTGGCGGCGGCCATCGGACTGTTCGTCTTTCACCGCTTCAACGTAATTTCGGTAGCTTTCATCCCGCTGTTCGTCGGCCTCGGCGTCGATTTCGGCATTCAGTTCAGCGTGCGCTACCGCGCCGAGCAGCTCGACCACGATACGGTCGGCGCCGCCCTGATTGCGGCGGGCCAGGGGGTGGGTCGCTCGCTGGCGCTGGCCGCCACCGCCATCGCGGTCGGCTTCCTCGCCTTCCTGCCGACACCCTATCGCGGCGTGTCCGAACTCGGCGTCATCGCGGGCCTGGGCATGTTTGTGGGCCTGTTGCTGAACCTGACCCTGCTGCCCGCGCTGCTGCAGCTGGTGCGGCCGACGGGGCGGCTGGCGGAGGTCGGCTATGCGCGGCTCGAGCCGGTGAACGACTGGCTGGTGAAGCATCGTCGCGCCGTCTTGATCGGCGGCTTCGCGGCCTCGGCACTCGGCATCGCCCTGATCCCGTTCGCCCGCTTCGACTTCAATCCGCTGCACCTGCGCAGCCCCAAGGTCGAATCGATGGCGACGCTCAACGATCTGTTCAAGGACCCTGACCAGTCGCCCAACACCGTCGGCCTGTTGCGTCCCAACCTCGCCGCCGCCGACGCCGAGGCCGCGCGCCTGTCGAAGCTGCCGGAAGTGTCCGACACGATCACCCTCTCCAAATTCGTGCCGACCGATCAGGCCGCCAAGCTCGCCATGATCAGCGACACGTCGAACCTGGTTGACCTGACCCTGAACCCGATCATGACCGATCCGGCGCCCAGCGACGCCGACAACGTCCAGGCGCTCGAGACAACCTCCCAGGACCTGCGCGACGCCGCCGCCCACCAGCCGGGACCGGCGGCCAACGACGCGCTGAAACTGGCCGCGGTCATGACTGCGCTCGCCCACGCCCAGCCCGTGGTGCGCCAGCGCGCGACCGACGCGGTGATCCCGGGCCTGAACGTCCTGCTCGACCAGTTGCGCAAGTCGCTGACCGCGCAACCGGTGACCCTGCAGAGCCTGCCCAGGGATCTGGTCAACGACTGGATCACGGCGGATGGCCGTGCGCGTATCACCGTGATGCCACGCGGCGACTCCAACAACAACGAGGTGTTGAAAAAGTTCACCAAGGCGGTGCTGAAGGTCGCGCCCGACGCCTCAGGCACGCCGATCGCGGTGCAGAAGGCCGGCGACACGGTGACCGGCGCCTTCCTGGAGGCCGCCCTGCTGTCCTTTGCGGCGATCACGCTGTTGTTGTTCTATGTGCTGCGCAAGGTCCAGGACGTGGTCTACACCATGACCCCGATCATCCTGACGGCAGCGCTGACGCTGGGCACCTGCGTGGTGATCAATCAGCCCTTGAACTACGCCAACATCATCGCTTTCCCGCTGTTGTTCGGTATCGGCGTGGCCTTCCACATCTATTTCATCATGGCCTGGCGTTCCGGCGGCTCGCACCTGTTGGAATCGTCCCTGGCGCGCGCGGTCTTCTTCAGCGCCATGACCACCGCGACGGGCTTCGGCAGCCTGTGGGCCTCGAGCCACCCGGGCACCGCGTCCATGGGCAAGATCCTGATGATCTCCCTGGTCTGGACCCTGGTCGCCGCGCTCATCTTCCAACCCGCCCTGATGGGCGAACCGCGCAAGGAAACGGCGGAAATCTAGAAAGAAGATCGGCCACGCGGCGCGGGCGAGATTGGGGCTGACGACCGTGGGAAGTCTGACGTCGGCGCCATGGAACACGGAGGAAGAGGAGAAAGAGGAGAAGGGATCAGCATAATCGCCCGCGTAGCGGGCCCTATTCATTGAAGGCGCCTTCGGCGCGGAGTCTTGGCGCTCGAAACGCGACCGCTCCCGCTTCTCCTCTTCCTCCGTGTTCCATGGCACTGCGCTTTCCGCGCCGCCTCGATGAAATCCAGGGTCTACGGAAACGCGACGTCCCTCACTTCGCCAGCTTGTCCGACAGCGCGTTCAGGTGATCCACCAGCGCCGGTTCGCCGCCCTTGGCCAAGGTCGCCATGAAGTCCGATCGCCGCGTCGCCAGTTCGCTGACCGAGCCCTGGTAGAAGACGTCGATCACCTTCCAGGTCGAACCCGACAGCCGCATGCGGTAGCTCAGGTCCACCGCCTTGCCGCTCGCGGGGATGATCTTGGTGTGCACCACCTTGTCGGGGAGGCGCGTGTCCACCGCGCCGACCTCGAACTTCTCGCCGTTGTAGCCGTCGAAATTGTGGGCGTAGGTGGTGACCGTCATCCGCGTGAAGGCCGCGATCAGGGCCTGGTGCTGGGCTTCGGTCATGGTCGACCAGCCCGGCCCCACGGCGAAGCGGGTCATGGCCGGCAAGTCGAAGGCGGCCTCCAGCACCGGCTTCAGCCGCGTGTAGCGGCCGTGGAAGCCCAGGCCCTTGCCCTCCTTCATCACCGACAGGGTGTGGCCGTCGAGGGTTTCGATGGTCGAGGCCGCCGGGTCGCTGGCCGCCGAGGCGGGGACCGTCCCGATCAGCGCCGTCGCCAGGACCGCCGCCCCTGCCAGAACCGCCCCAAGAGCCGCCTTGTGCATACCGTGCGAGACCATCTGTCGCCTTCCCTGGCTGCCTTACCCGAGCATATCGGCTTCGTCATCGCGCCGACAACCACCGGAAACGCCCCAGCAATTGGATCGGCTGCGTCGTGCGCTATATGTTGAAGGCTCAAGGAGGCCGCCCCGCCCATGGCCCTGCTGGATTTCGACGCCCTCGCCCGCACGCCGCTCGAGCACGAGCCCTACGAGCACCTGGTGGTGCGCGATTTCGTGCCGCGCGCGAACATGGCGGCAGTGGTCGAGACCTATCCGCAGATCGCCCAGCCCGGCTCCTTCCCGCTCACCACGCTCAAGTACGACGGCGCCTTCGCCGACCTGATCTCCGAGCTGGACTCCGACGCCTTCCGCGAACCGCTGGAACAGAAGTTCGGCGTCGACCTGAAGGGCAAGCCCACCATGTTCACCGCCCGCGGCCAGTGCCGCGCCGAGGACGGCCAAATCCACACCGACTCCAAGACCAAGATCCTGACCGTGCTGCTGTACCTGAACGACGACTGGATGACTGAAGGCGGCAAGTTGCGCCTGCTCAACAGCGGCGACAGCGTCGACGACTTCGCCAAGGAAATCCCGCCGAACTTCGGCACGCTCCTGGTGTTCAAACGCTCAGAAAAATCCTGGCACGGGCATTTGCCCTACGAAGGGCCGCGGCGCGCGATCCAGATGAACTGGGTGACCTCAGGTCGGGTGAAGGCGTGGGAGCAGTTCAGGCACAAGGTGTCGGCGGCGGTGAAGCGCGGGGCGGCGGCTTAATCGACGGTCGCCCGGCGCCCTCATGCCAACACCTAAACACCTCAGTGAACGAGCGCTCGGTTACACGATTCACACAAACCGCGAACTTGGCTTCATGTTGCGGGGTGCAAAGCCGCTGGCGGTCTTCCGCGACGTGCAGGGCAGGTTCCCAGCGGCAGTCCTCCGATACCTTAGGGTGTTTGATCGATACGTCGACAAAGGCGTGTTTGTTAAATGCGAATATGTTGAGTTTCGCGGCAAGCCGCCCATGCCCTTACAAACCATACTGTATGCAACGCCAAGTGAGGCGTGGCGCATCGATGCCATGCGCGGGCTCCTCCAACAGGGGGGGCCGTGGACGGCTGAGCGCGAACGAGCTGAAGGTGAGCTGCTCGGATATTCTGATTGGCAAAATGACATTTGGATCAACCGCCGTTTCACCAAGCCCGTGCCGACCTGGCTGGCGTTCTTAGTCAGGACGGTGTCGCCATGGCTGCGCATGCCTCGTGGCTCGTGATAGGGAAGCGAGATTGCTCGAGCTTATTTGGCGGGCGCGCTGTCGCCGGCCCAGCAACCGCCTTCGACGATCTTGCGCGGCCCTGACACCAGGAACACGTCGTATTTCGCGTGGCGGTCGGGAGCGCGGTCGATTTCACCAATGACGGTGACGTTCGAGAAACACTGGCCGAGCATGGCGAGCGTCAGGCGTCGTTTTAGATCAAGCACCACGCCGGGCTTTGACATATCCGCCATAGGCGGATGACTCAGGATCGCGTAGCGGTCGCGTTCGCCAATCTCGATGACGGGCGCCTTCACCTGTGGCGTTGCGCCGAGCTGCGCCGCTTCGCCGTAGCTCACCGTGCCGATCCAAGCGGCGCCGCGCTGCACGCGCAACGCGTCGAGCCGCCGCCCGAACTGAGGCCAGCCGCGCACTTCCACGCCGGGGTCTCTTGCGCCGCCCGGTAGTGGCAGCGGGCAATAGAAAGGCAGCGAAGCAAACATGAGCGCTAAAGCTGCGAGACTAAATCCAAGAATTGGCGCTGCGCGACGGAATCCCGCCAGCCAGCCGCCCGGTTTAAGATTCTCCGCAGCCAGCGCCGCACAAATTGTGAGCGATGGATAGAGCGGCGAGGGCCAGTGGGCTTGCACGCGGTCGTGCAGGCTGTGCAGCAACAGATAGGCGAAGAATGGCGCGCTGAAGGCGGCGAACAGCCAGGCGCCGTCGAGGTCGAACCAGCGCGGCTTTCGGAGCAGAGCGCGCACTGCAAAGATCGCGATCAGCGGGTTGAGTAATAGCAACTGGCCCGCGATGAACTCGAGGATGAAGTTCGCGGTCAGCCGATGCGGCGCGGCGCGGCCGAACTGTTTCACGAACGACAGCCAGTGATGCTCCGCGTTCCAGGCGAGGTTCACGCCGAACACCGCGACCGCGATCACCGCCGCGAGCCACGGCCACAGTGTCTTCAATTGCGCGCGGCCGCGCACGGTCAGCGCCATCACCAGCAGGACGCCCGGCGCCAGGAACAGGCCGGAATATTTCGAGATGGTCGCGAGCCCCGCCGCCAGGCCCGCCGCGATCCACCAGGCCCAGGCCTTGGGCGACTGGAAGGTCTTCAGCACGCTCCAGATCGTAAGCTGCCAGAACAAACTGGCCGGCGCGTCGGGGATGGCCAGCATGGCGCCGGCGCCGGCCAGCAGGGTGGCGTTGTACCAGACGCCCGCCCGCGCCGCGGCGCGCTCGCCCGCCCCGCCAACCGGGCCAGGTCGAAGACGATGAGGCTGGTCACCGCACTCGACAGCACCGGCAACAGCCGCACGCCCAGCGATTCATCGCCGGCGATATGGCGGCCGAGCCAGATCCACCAGGCGATCATCGGCGGGTGGTCGAAGTAGCCGAAGGCCGGGCTGAGCGACCAGATCCGGTAGTAGGCCTCGTCCTCGGTCAGGTGGATCAGACCCGCAGCCAGCAGCCGGAACGCCAGTACCGCGCCGGTGAGGATCGAGCAGGAAGCGGAAGTTCAGGCGCCGTCGGCGCGCGCTCACCAGACGGCGAGGGCGGTGGAGACATAGTTCCAGACCGCGCCGGCGCCGACGCCGGCGGCAGTGGCGAGAAGATCGTTGTGGGGCAGGAAGTGGCGCACCGCGGCGCCGACGCCGAGGTTCACCACCAGGCCGAAGCTGCACGCCATGCAGAATTGCAAATAGCCTATGACCATCTTCCATCCGCGCTTGCGGCGGTCGGCGTAGGTGAGAAAGTTGTTGAGCAGATAGTTCGACGTCATCGCCGTCAGCGCGCCGATCGCATCGCGGGCGAGGAAACTCAAACCGAACAGCGTCAAGGCCGCCACGCCCAGATGCGGCGCGAACATCCCGAGCAGCTTGGTCACCGCGTACTGCACGACGAAGCCGGAGCCGCCGACCAGGCCGAACAGAATGAAGCGCGGCGAGATGATATCGTTGGTCGCCTTGGTGACCAGCAGGCCGAGGTATTCGATCACCACCCGCTGATCGAGCTTGCTCTCGCCCGCCTCGCGCTCGCGGAACTCGTACGGGAGTTCCAGGATACGCAGGGGTTTGCGGGTCGTGGCGATGATGTCGAACAGGATCTTGAAGCCTTCGGTGGAAAGCCTGGGCGCGGCTTCCTCGACCACCTCGCGGCGGATCATGAAGAAGCCTGACACCGGGTCTGACACCCGCGCATGCAGAATGCGTCCGCCCAGCCAGTTGGCGAGACGGCTGCCCGCCGCGCGTGTGCGCGTGAAACCGCCGGTCTCGCCGCCGCCGTCGACATAGCGACTGGCCACCACCAGATCGGCTTCGTTGGCTTCGAGCTTCTTCAGCATGTCCGGCAGCAGGCGTTCGTCATGCTGCAGGTCCGCGTCGATCACGCCCACGAACGGCGCGGCGCTCGCCAGCGCGCCTTCGATCACCGCGCCCGCCAATCCACGACGGCCGACGCGGCGAATGCAGTGCACGCGCGGATCGCGCGCGGCGATGTCCTTCACCAGCTGGGCGGTGCCGTCGGGGGAATCGTCGTCGACAAAGATGACTTCCCAGGTCACGCCCTTCAGCGCCGCGTCCAAGAGCTCGAGCAGCCGCTCGACATTGCCGCGCTCGTTATAGGTGGGCGCTACCACGGTCAGCTGAGGCGCAGAGGCGCCCGCGACGCGCCGGATCGGGGCATCTTGGGTCACGACTGGCTCGGCGGCGCTCGACAATGTTGAATTCCTCAACATTCTTTCGGGCGCGGTCTCGCACGGAACGGCTGGATTTAGAAGGGGCCGCTCGACCCTGGGGCCCGCCGCCGCTATGAGACGGCAGCCCTTGGAGCGCCCCGCTTGCCCACCTCCCCGGTCATTCCGGTCTACCTCTCCGGCGGCGGCGGATCGCGCCTGTGGCCGCTGTCGCGCGGCGAGCGGCCCAAGCAGTTCCTGCGCCTGGCCCGCTCTTCGAAGAATGGCGACCTGACCCTGTTCCAGCAGGCGATCCTGCGAACCACGGACCGGTCGCGCTTCGGCCCGCCCGTCGTGGTCGGCAGCCTCGCCCACGCCGTCATCATCCGCGAGCAGCTGGACGAGATCGGCGAGACCGCGACCCTGATCCTCGAGCCCTTCGGCCGCGACACCGCGCCGGCGGTGACCGCCGCCCTGCTCGATTGTGCCGCCACGGACGAAAACGCCATCGCCTTCGTCATGCCCACCGACCACGCCATCGGCGACGAGGAGGCGTTCGGTCATGCCGCGGCGACGGCGACCACGCTCGCGCGAAGCGATCGTCTGGGCCTGTTCGGCCTGAAGCCGGACGGTCCTGCGACCGGCTACGGTTACATCCGACCCGGCACACCCATCGCCGGCGTGACCGACGCCTTCGAGGTTGCGAGCTTTGTGGAGAAGCCGCAAGCGCCCGAAGCCGCACGGCTGGTGGCGGAAGGCTGTCTCTGGAACAGCGGCATGTTCATGATGCCGGCGCGCTCGGCGCTCGACGAGATTCTCGACCGCGCGCCCCAGGTCTACGCCGCCGCCGAACAGGCGTGGGCGCATGCGAAACGCACGCACGACGCGCGCGAACTGAATGCGGAGGCCTTCGGCCGCGCGCCCGCCATCTCCATCGACCGCGCCCTGGTGGAGAAGACCCAGCGCGCCGCGGTGGTCGCCGCCGATCTTCAGTGGGCGGATCTCGGGACCTGGTCGGCGCTGTGGGCGGCCGGCGACAAGGATGCAGACGGCGCGCTGTTGTCCGGCGATGTCGTCGCGCGCGATGTGAAGAACGTGCTGGTGCGCGCCGAAGGCGTGCCGGTCGCCGCGATCGGCGTCGAAGACCTGGTCATCGTGGCCACGCCCGAAGGGGTGCTGGTCTGCCGCCGCGGCCGCGAGGAAGAGGTGAAGGACCTCGCCGCGGAGATCGCGCGCCTCACCCGCGACGCAGGCGACACATGAGCAAGCGGACGGCCTGGGCGGTCACCACCGGCGCCGCCGGCATGCGCACCCAGGCGCGCGGCCTGGCCGAGGCCGTGGCCGACACCGTGGTGGAAAAGACCGTGGGCATTCGCTTTCCCTGGAGCCTGCTGCCCGGCGCCTGGGCGCGCTCGCCCGCGGCGGTGATCGATTCCGACCCGGAGCTCGACCAGCTCGAGTCGCCCTGGCCCGACCTGATCGTCACCTGCGGGCGCAAGTCCGCCGCCGCCGCGGTCGCCGTGCGTTACGCCAGCGGCGGCAAGACCGTCGCCGTGCACGTGCAGGATCCCTTGACCGATCCCAAGGCCTTCGACCTGGTCGTCGCCATGCCGCACGACCGCGCGCGCGGGCCCAATGTGCTGACCGTGCCGACGGCGCTGCACGACCTGACGCCGGAGAAGCTGAAGGCCGCCGCAGACCGCTGGCGCGAACGGTTCGCGCCGCTGGGCCATCCCCTGATCGGCGTGGTGCTGGGCGGGCCCACGCGCAACTACGACTTCGATCCGGCCGCGGGCGAGCGTCTGATAACGCTGCTGCGCCAGGCCAAGGACGAAAGCGGCGCGGGCCTGGCGATCACGCCCTCGCCGCGCACGCCGCAGCACCTGATCGGCGCCGTAGGTCAAGCCTTCCTGGGCGATCCGCGCGTGTTCCTGTGGGACCGCGATGGCACAAACCCGTACCACGGCATACTGGCGTTGTCGGATCGCCTGGTGGTAACCAGCGACAGCGTCTCGATGATGAGCGAGGCGATCTCCTCGCCCCATCCCGTGGAGGTGTTCGATCTCGGCGGCGAACGCCACGCGCCGATCCTCGACCGGCTGATCGACGCGGGTTTGGTTGCGCGGTTCGAAGGGTCAGGAACGCCGGCCCGGACCAAGGGGCCGCTCAACTCGACGACGGTCGCCGCGGACGCTGTGCGGAAAATTTTGGACGCCAGGTCTTAGGCGCGCGCGGCGCCGTTGCGCTTGCTGAATCCTCGATCCCGCGGCGCTGACGCGCCCCGTGCTCAAGGATGACGAAAACATTTGAAGGAAGTCGTCATCCTTGACGTTGCGCGGCGCTCAGCCGCGCGGCGGCGAGGATCCAGCAAGCGCCGCCATCAAAGCGCGGCGCGACCTACACCTTAACCGGCGTGGTCGGATACGCGAGCTGTTCGCGGGCGCGCCAGTCGTCGGTGACGTAGTTCATGATCACCGACTTGCGCACGCCCTTGATCGCGCGCTTTTCAAAGCCGTGCCAGGTGCTGTCGCCGGGCACGAAGATAAGCGCGGTGTTGGGCGTGAACGGCGGGCGCTTCGCCCAGGTCTCGTGATCGCGGTAGATGTCCGTACCGAGATCGTTCTGATCGGGGCCGTTGCCCAGATAGATCAGCATGGTGAACTTCTTCACGCCGAGGTCGGTGTGCGGCTCGAGCCAGAAGCCGTCGATGTCCTGGGCGTATTCGAGACGCACGTAGGTGCCGCGCAGGTCCGCGCCGGTGTGGCGCTCGATCGCGTCCACCACCTGCGGCGACTGAAAGGCGTCGGCCACGGCGCCGCACTCTTCGAAGCGTGCATTGTTTTCGGCGTCGAAATAGCGGCGCGTGTCGTTGTGCAGCTCACGCTTGCCCGAGACGCCGTGCAGGTCCGCGGTCGCGAACGGCAGGTTGAACAGGGTGGTGGGCATGGCTGTTGGGAAAACATCGGAGACGATCCAGTGCCGGTAGGGCGCATCGTGCGGCGCGCCGTTCGCGAACGACGCGCAGAGGCTCGCCTTCACCTGCTCGGTCAGAGCGTTGGTCCGCCCCTGGGTCTCGATGCCCGCCGCTTCCGCCAAGTCCATGACTCCGCCAACCTTTCGAGCGCCATTGCACGACCCCCGGCGGGCGGGCGCAAGCCTTTTCGCCTGATCGCCGCCCGGGGAGCCGGCCTGAAACACCGCGAATGCGGCTTAGGTTTGACGCCGGCCCCTGTCCAGACGGTCCGAGGCCGCAGGCCCGCGACCTCTCGTCCGACCATCTTTCCTGGGCCTGATCTCTATTTGGGGTTAAGATCGGACCCCTGGAGACCGCTGCAACAGGGCGAACGCCGCAACGTCGGCGGCAAGGGTTTCGAGAGCGGGGCCGGACCGGACGCCATGTCCAAGAATCGCACGGAAGAGGACGCCAGGAGCGAGATCGGCCGGGCGCTCGGCCGTGCCTCGGCGGACTATCTGCTGCGCAGCCTGAACCTGATCCGCAAGGCCACCAACGGCAATCTGGTGGACGGCCTGATCTGCCTGGCCGTGGCGCGGGGCAACCTGGCCCAGTTCCTCGGCGACGAGAATTTCGAGCGAGCCTATGGGGCCATCGACACGGTCCCGCCGGACGAGATGCGCCGGCCGGTGACCATCCGCGGCCTCGCCGAATTCCTCGACTTTCCCTACGAGACCGTGCGACGCAACGTCCTGCGCCTGGCCGAGAAGGGCCTCCTGGAAAAGCGGGCGGGCGGCTATGTCGTGCCGGTGACGGTGGTCCGGCTCGAGAGTTGGAACGAGCTCATCCGCTCCAACACGATCAATGTGGAACGCCTGGTGCGCGCCTATCAGCGCCTGACCGAGGATCATACCCTGGAGACTACCGACTGACCCCGAGCGCGTTGCGTAAAAGTGGACCCCGGTTTTACGGTCACAACGCGCTCAAATGCTTGAGTTCTAGCGATCCAAGGCGGCGGCTCGCGCGTATGGAACGCGCCATGACCATCGATTGCACGCGACGTCTGATCCTGGGCGGCCTGATCGCCGGACCCGCCCTCTGCGCCCGCGGCGCGTTTGCAGCGCCCGGCCGGCTGTTGTTCCACATCTTCCGAAAAAGCTCGAAGATTGGCGAACACCGCATGAGCTTCAGCGTCGCCGGCGACGCGACCGCGGTGGAGACCGAGGTCGCCATGACCGTGACCCTGGGTCCGGTCACCTTGCTGAAATACACCCACCACGCCAGCGAGCGCTGGCGCGCGGGGCGGATCGAGAGCCTGGACACGCGCACGGTCGCCAACGGCAATGCGCAACATCTGAGCGCGCGTCGGAGCGGCGACAGCGTGATGGTCGACGGCTCGAAACTCGGCCACGCCGTGCTCTCCGGCGCCGCCGCGCCGATGACGCACTGGAACGCCGACGCCATGCACGCGCCGCTGTTCAATCCGCAGGACGGCAAGCTGATCCGCGCAAGTCTCGCCCACAGCCGCGGCAGCTACGCGCCGCCGAACACCCAGACCACCGCCACGTCGAAGATCGTAGTCACCGGCGAAGCCGAACTCACCGACTGGTACGACGCCTCGGGCGCCTGGCTTGCGCTGCGCGGCAAGGTGAAGGACGGTTCGTTCGTCGATTACGTGCGCGTCTGACGCCTCAGCAGGGATAGCTCGCCATCAGGGCCTTGGTCAGCGACGGGTTGGTCGGCTTGTCGGCGAGGTCGGGATGGGCGCGCAGCCAGGTCACGACCTTGTCGGTGATCACCGTTTCGGACGCTTCGTTTTCGGGCAGGCAATAGCCTACGTGCTGGGGCCCGACCGTCGAATTCCAGATGAAGTCGAACAGGTAGTCGCTGCAGCGCTTCGCCTCCTTGTCGCAGAAGGCCAGGTAGTCGCGGGTGAGCGGCAGCTTCGGCAGCGGCTTGTCGGGCGTGTAGGCGACGGGCGTGACGCTGAGATGCAACGCGGCGAGGAGCACGATCATAGCGCAATCCTTCTGTCTTGGCCTTTCGTCAGGGCGGTAGCCAGCAGACCCGGGCCGAAGGCCGGCGTCAATCGCGCTCGTGCGTTGATCAACCCTTGCCACCGCGCGCGGCGCCTGGAAAAGGAGACGCATGAGCGGACCCTCCTCCAAGATACGTATCCTGAACCCGCAAGCGGTCGTCGACTGCCTGCCCATGGCGGCGTGCATCGACCTGATGTGCAAGGCCTTCAGCCAGGTGTCGGAGGGGCGCACCGCCCAGCCGATCCGCGCGATGGTGCGCAACCGCGCCCAGACGGGGGTGATGGGCTGGATGCCGGGCTATGTGGACGATCCCAAGCGGCTCGGCGTCAAGACGGTGACCATCTTCCCGGGCGCGGCCGCCCTGGGGATCAAGTCGCACCAGGGCCTGGTGTTGCTGTTCGAGGCCGATACCGGCCAGCTGCTCTGCGCCGTCGACGCCGCCGAGATCACCGGCATCCGCACCGCCGCCGCCAGCGCCGCGGCCACCGACGCCCTGGCCCGCAAGGACGCAAAGACCCTGTCGATCTTCGGCCTGGGCGAACAGGCCTCCACCCACATCCGGTCCATGGCCCTGGTGCGCAAGTTCGAGCGCTGCCTGGTCTGGGGCCGCGACCCGGCCAAGACCCAAGCCTTCGTTACGGCCCACGCGGGCGCCGCGCCCTTCCCGTTGGAGGTCGCCGCCACCGCCGAGGCGGCGGCGGGATCGGACGTGCTGTGCCTGGTCTCCGCCGCGCCGGAGCCCTTCTTCAAGGGCGCCTGGCTGAAGCCCGGCCAGCACCTGAACGTGGTCGGCTCCTCGATCCCGACCACCGCCGAGGTCGATCACGACACGGTCGCCCGCTGCCGCGTCTTCGTCGACTATAAGGACAGCGCTCTGGTCCTGGCCGGCGAGTTGCGCCGGGCCTTCGAGGCGGGGGTGGTCACCCCCGACCATATCGCCGGCGAGGTGGGCGAGGTGCTGCTGGGCAAGGTCCCGGGCCGGCGCGGGCCTGAGGACATTACGATGTTCAAGTCCCTGGGCATGGCCGCCGAGGACGTGTTGTCGGCGGACTTCATCCTGCGCGAGGCCGAACGGAGGAATGTGGGCGTCGTCGTCGACTGGTGACCCATAATGGGTAGTTGCCTTTTTTTAGCCGTAATTCCGTCACCGTTTCGCCACGCAAGCCGAGCTTAAGGCGCCCTCTTCCGCGCGCGCCCCTTGGACGCACTGCGCACGCGGTCTCCTCCCTCGCTTCGGGGCGTCCCTAACGCTTTGAGATTTCAGCACGATGGCGGATTCATCGGGCGGGCCCCTGCGCTCGCACGACCCGGCGACTGCGCGCGGCGCGGTCGTCGACGTCGAGATTGAGGCGGCGCTCGCGCTGGCTCGGGCCTCGGCGCGCACCGTCCGGGCTCTTTCGGACGAGGCAAACGAACTGTTCAAGCTTTTCCTGCAGCGCGAAATCGACCGCCTGAAGCTGGCCGGCCCGGGCTCCCCGGACCTGGTCATCATGCGGTTGCGCGAATTCACGCGGGACTAAGGGGTCTGCGGCGTCGGTCCCCCCCGACGCCGCGACATCAGTACGCGTACCTGTAGGCTTACCCAGTAAAGCGTATCAGTAGGCTTATGTTTAGTCGCGTACCGCTTGAGAGGCGGCGTCCGCACCGGGCTTGCAGGCTTGCGTGCGGACGCCGTTTCCATTAGGAACCCCCGCTTCGGACCGCCGGGCCTTGCCATGCCTGGGCGGTCCAAAATGCGTTGAGAAGGACGGGCTTTAAGCCCGCTGCGAAATGGCGAAGTACAAACTGAAGACCAAGTCGGGCGCTAAAAAGCGCTTCAAATTCACCGCCACGGGCAAGCTGAAGGCCGGCGTCGCCGGCAAGCGGCACCGCCTGATCAGCCACAACGGCAAGTACATCCGCCAGAACCGCGGCACCGAGGTCCTGTCCGACCCCGATACGCGGACGGTCAAGTCCTACATGCCCTACGGCCGAGATTGAGGTGATTTGAAATGGCTCGCGTCAAACGGGGCGTCACGTCCCACGCCAAACACAAGAAGGTTCTCAAGCAGGCCAAGGGTTTCTATGGCCGCCGCAAGAACACCATCCGCACCGCCAAGGCGGCCGTGGACCGCTCGGGCCAGTACGCCTATCGCGACCGGCGCAATAAGAAGCGCTCGTTCCGGGCCCTGTGGATCCAGCGGATCAACGCCGCCGTCCGCGAGGAAGGCCTGACCTATTCCCAGTTCATCCACGGCCTGGACAAGGCCGGGATCGAGCTCGACCGCAAGATGCTGGCCGATGTGGCCGGCGCCGACCCGGCCGCCTTTAAGGCCATCGCCGACAAGGTGCGCGCGGCGCTCGCGGCCTAACCAGGCAAGATAAAAATAGTCTGAGAGCGCCCTTCCCGCCCCGCGGGGAGGGCGTTTTCGTTTCCGCCGACCCCCCGACCCGCTAAGAGCCCGACATGACCGACCTCGCTCAGATGGAAAAAGACCTCCTCGCCGCCGTGGCCGACAGCACGGACCTGGCGGCGCTCGACGCGGTGCGGGTGGCGGCGCTGGGCAAACAGGGCTCGATCACCACCCTGCTCAAAGGCATGGGCGCCATGAGCCCGGAAGAGCGTAAGGTTCAGGGCCCGCAGATCAACGGCCTTCAGCGACCGCGTCGCCAAGGCGCTGGCCGAGCGGTCCTCCGACCTCGAAGCCGCAGCGCTGGAAGCCAAGCTGCTCGCCGACAAGGTCGACCTGACCCTGCCCGCCCCGCCGCGTCGCAAGGGCTCGGTGCATCCGACCATGCAGGTGATGGACGAGCTGGTCGTCCTCTTCGCCGAGATGGGCTTCAGCGTGGCCGAAGGCCCCGACATCGAAGACGATTGGCACAACTTCACCGCGCTCAACTTCCCGCCGAAACACCCGGCGCGGGACATGCACGACACCTTCTTCCTGAAGCCTGGCGTCGACGCCGAGGGCAAGCCGCTCGAGCGCAAGCTGCTGCGCACCCACACCAGCCCGGTGCAGGTGCGCACCATGATGTCGCAGAAGCCGCCCTACCGACTGATCGCGCCCGGCCGTGTGTTCCGCTGTGACAGCGACCAGACCCACACGCCGATGTTCCACCAGATCGAAGGCCTGGTGGTCGATAAGGGAATCCACATGGGCCACCTGAAGTGGACCCTGGAAACCTTCGTCGGCCGCTTCTTCGAAACCAGCGACGTGACCGTGCGCTTCCGTCCGCACCACTTCCCCTTCACCGAACCTTCGGCGGAGATGGACGTGCGCTGCGACCGCTCCGGCGGCGAGGTGAAGGTCGGTCAGGGCAACGACTGGCTCGAGATTCTCGGCTGCGGCATGGTGCATCCCAACGTGCTGCGCCTCAGCGGCATCGATCCCGACGTTTGGCAGGGCTTCGCCTGGGGTCTCGGCGTCGACCGCATGGCCATGCTGAAGTACGGCGTGCCGGACCTGCGCGACATGTTCGCCTCGGACACGCGCTGGCTGTCGCACTACGGCTTCTCGGCCTTCCAGGCGCCCAACCCCGCCAGTGGGTTGAGCTGATGGCCCCGCATCTTCTCGGCGCGCCCCTGAAGGCGCATCACCGCGAGGCCTATGGCGCGGCGCTGGTCGCGTTCTTCGGCTCGAAGCGCGCGGTGATCGAATATTTCGTCAAGAACCTCGACCGGCTGACCAACAAGTCGATCGGGGTGATGACGGCCAACTCGGTGTTCGCCGCCATTGCGTTGTTCCTGTCAGAGCACAAGGCCTTGGGCGTGCTCAGCCTGGGCGCCCTGGTCGCCCTGCTGGTCGCCGTCGGTCTGTGTTGTTCGAACCTGGTCGCGACCTCGTCGGGCCTGGCGAGCGCCAAGGTCACCGACGACGACATTTTGGACCACGGCCTGAAAGCCAACATGGCGCGCACCATCCGATTTACCCTGGCGCTCTATCTGTCCGGCGCGGGTTTCGTTCTGATCCTCGCGCAGGTCGTGCTGGAAACCGTTTCGCGGATGTCGTCATGAAATTCACCCTCTCCTGGCTGAAGGATCACCTCGACACCGACGCGGGGATCGACCGTGTGGCCGACGCCATGACCATGGCCGGACTCGAGGTCGAGGAGGTCATCGACACCGGCGCCAAGCTCGCGGTCTTCACCGTCGCCAAGGTGGTGCACGCCGAGAAGCATCCGAACGCGGATCGACTGCGCGTCTGCCAGGTCGACACCGTCGACGGCCGCAAGGAAATCGTCTGCGGCGCGCCCAACGCGCGCGCGGGCCTGACCACCCTCTATGCGCCCCTGGGCGCCTACATCCCCGGAACCGGCATCACCTTGGAGGCGCGGCCGGTGCGCGGCGTGGTGTCGAACGGCATGCTGTGCTCGGGCGCAGAACTCGAACTGACCACGGACGCGGACGGGATTCTGGAAATCGACGACAGCTATGCCGTGGGCGTGCCCGCGGCGCAGGTGTTCGCGACCGAGGCCGCCATCGATTTCGAAGTCACGCCGAACCGGCCCGACTGGTTGGGCGTAGTCGGCATTGCGCGCGACCTGTCGGCGGCGGGCGTGGGCCGGCTGAAGGACACCTCGGTCGCGCCGATCGCGGGCAAATTCCCCAACCCCATCGAGATCCGGCTGACCTCGCCTGAGGCCTGTCCGGCCTTTGCCGGCCGGCTGATCCGCGGCGTGAAGAACCGGCCCTCGCCGAAATGGATGCAGGACCGGTTGAAGGCCATCGGCCTGAACCCGAAGAACATGCTGGTGGACGTCACCAACTATGTCTCCTACGACCGGGCGCGTCCGCTGCATGTCTATGACGCCAACAAGCTGACCGGCGGCTTCGTCGAGGCGCGTCTGGGCCGCGACGGCGAAAAATTTCTCGCGCTCGACGGCAAGGACTACGCGATCACGCCCGAGATGTGCGCCATCGTCGACGGCTCCGGCGTCATCGGCCTCGGCGGCGTCATGGGCGGCGAGACGACCGGCAGCTCGGAGGCGACTACCGACGTCTTCCTGGAAAGCGCCTGGTTCGATCCGCTGCGCACGGCGCAGACTTCGCGCGCGACGGGCATCAATTCCGACGCCGCTTACCGGTTCGCGCGCGGCGTCGATCCGAAGTCGCTGGTCGACGGCATCGAACTCGCCACGCGTCTCATTCTCGAGGTTTGCGGCGGGGAGCCATCGGATGTCACGCTGGCCGGAACGCCGCCTGCGCCCCCGGAAGCGTTCGACTTCGATCCAAACTATGTGCACGCGCTCGCGGGCCTCGCCATCGGCCGCGAAGGCGTGGTCGAAATCCTCACCCACCTTGGATTCAAGGTCGAACCGCACGGCGCGAAGCTCAGCGTCACGCCGCCGTCCTGGCGGCGCGACGTCGAGGGCAAGGCGGACCTGGTGGAAGAGGTCGCGCGAATCGCGGGCTATGACTCGTTGCCGTCCACGCCCCTGCCCGAAACGGGCGTGAAGGCGTCGGGCGTGCTCAATCCGCTGCAGACGCGTGTGCGCGCCGCGCGCCGGTCGCTCGCGGCCAAGGGCTGGCAGGAGGCGGTGACCTGGTCGTTCATTCCGCGCGCCTTCGCCGAACGCTTCGGCGGCGGGGTCGAGACCCTGGTGCTGGAAAACCCCATCGCCGCCGACCTCGACTGCATGCGGCCGTCGATCCTGCCCAACCTGATCAGGGCGGCAGCGCGCAACGCCGCGCGCGGATTCCCCGATACAGCCCTGTTCGAGATCGGCCCGGTCTATCTCGCCGACGGTCCGAACGATCAGCGCACCGCGATCACCGCGATCACCGCACCCAAGCCGCCGCGCCGCTGGGATGGCGAAGCGAGCGACGCCCTGTTCGAGCTGAAGGCCGACCTCTTCGCCCTGCTCGACGACCTCGGCGCGCCGACCGGCTCCCTGCAGGTGAATCAGAGCACCACCTCGCCTTGGTGGCGGCCGGGCCGTTCAGCGCGGCTGCAGCTCGGCCCGAAACAGGTCATGGCCGAGTTCGGCGAACTGCATCCGTCGGTGCTGAAGGCGCTCGACGCGTCCGGTCCGATGTTCGGCTTCGAACTGATCCTCGACGGCCTGCCCGAGCCCAAGCGCAAGGCCACCAAGACCCGGCCGGCGGTCGAACTGGCGCCCCTGATGCCGCTGTCGCGCGACTTTGCGTTCGTGGTGTCGGAGGACGTGGTCGCGGGCGACCTGGTGCGTGCGATCTCGGGCGCGGACAAGGCGCTGATCGCGGACGCGCGCGTGTTCGACCACTACCGCGGCGCCGGCGTGCCGGACGGTTCGAAATCGCTCGCCGTCGAAGTGCGCCTGCAACCGCACGACAAGACGCTCACCGACGCGGACATCGAAGCGGTGTCGTCGAAGATCGTCGCGGCGGCGCAAAAGCTCGGCGCGGTTCTGCGGTCCTGACGGTCGCCAAGTTTACCGCAGAGATCGCGGAGAATTTTTTTAGAGCGGCACCCAGTGGCGCTTACGCGAGTAGGCGAGGTAGCCGACGTTCGCGCCTAGCCTAAAGCCCACGCCCGCGCGGATCGGCGCCAGCGTGATGTCGTCCGCGCGCTGGTAGGTCACGCCGAGGCCGCCGACGAAATAGGCCGAGCCCTCGACACCGGGGTAGCGCTGGAACAGCTCGTCGGGATGGCCGAGTTTGTAGCAGAGGGTGAACACCCGCCCGGTGTTGCCGCCGGCGTCGAAACCGATCGACGGTCCCTGCCAGAAACAGGCGACCGGCTCTTTTTCCGCCTTCATGTAGAGCGAGCCCTTGCCGAAGCGCAGACCAAACCCCCAGGCGCCGGAGGTCTCGGTACCGGCGATGTAGCCGGTCGGGCGGTCGCCGTAGTCCTTGAAGATGTGCTCGACCGCGCCGCCCAGGGCCTCGGCGGTGACGCCGAGGAAGCGGGAGCCTTCGTGGATCACTTCGTCCCGGCGATAGGTCGCGTCGTCGCCGGGGTGATCATCATGATGATCGTCGGGGTGATCGGCCGGGTGATCGTCCTGGGCCCAGGCGGCGATGGGCGACGCGGCGGCGGCGGCGAGGCTGGCGACGATGAGGCTGCGGCGGCGCATGGGGCCCTCCTGGGGCGGCGAATCAGTCCTGCGATAAGCACCGCCAGTTTGGCTCATTTGCGGCCTTCGCGCACCGACCGCCGTCGCGCCGCCAACCCGAGGCCGGATAAGCGGTCCCAGCGGCTTTTGCCCGCCTTGGCGCTGGCGCAGGCGCGTGTTACGGCCCGCCGCCATGGCGACCCCCCTCGAGCGCATCCGCAACTTTTCCATCGTGGCCCACATCGACCACGGCAAATCGACCCTGTCGGATCGCCTGATCCAGCAGACCGGGGCGCTGACCGCGCGCGAGATGAAGGAGCAGGTGCTCGACTCAATGGATATCGAGCGCGAACGCGGCATTACCATCAAGGCCCAGACCGTGCGTCTCGAATACACAGCCAAGGACGGCAAGGACTACATCCTCAATCTGATGGACACGCCCGGCCACGTGGACTTCGCCTATGAGGTGTCGCGCTCGCTGGCGGCCTGCGAGGGATCGATCCTGGTGGTGGACGCCTCGCAAGGCGTCGAAGCCCAGACCCTGGCCAATGTCTACCAGGCGATCGAGCACAATCACGAAATCGTCCCGGTGCTGAACAAGATCGATCTGCCGGCCGCCGAGCCCGATCGGATTCGCCAGCAGATCGAGGACGTGATCGGCATCGACGCGTCGCGGGCGGTGGAATGTTCGGCCAAGACCGGCGTGGGCATCACCGACGTGCTGGAAGCCATCGTCGAGCGCCTGCCGCCGCCCAAGGGCGACGAGAACGCGCCGCTGAAGGCGCTCCTGGTGGACGCCTGGTACGACGCCTATCTCGGCGTCGTGGTGCTGGTGCGCGTGTTCGACGGACGTCTGCGCGTGCACCAGAAGGTGCGCATGATGCAGCAGGGCTCGGTGCACCAGATCGACAAGGTCGGGGTGTTTCGCCCCAAGGCGGTCGACGTGGAGTCCATCGGCCCCGGCGAAGTCGGCTTCATCACCGCCTCGATCAAGGAAGTGGCGCAAGCCGCGGTCGGCGACACCATCACCGACGAACGCAAGCCCACCGCCCAGGCGCTGCCCGGCTTCAAGGAAGTGCAGTCGGTGGTGTTCTGCGGCCTGTTCCCGGCGGATGCGGCCCAGTTCGAAGATCTGCGCGCCGCCATCGGGCGCCTGCGCCTGAACGACGCGTCGTTCACCTTCGAGATGGAGACCTCTGCCGCGCTCGGTTTCGGCTTCCGTTGCGGGTTCTTGGGCCTGCTGCACCTGGAGATCATCCAGGAGCGGTTGAGCCGCGAGTTCAATCTCGACCTGATCGCGACGGCGCCGTCGGTGGTCTACCTGATCACGCTCACCAACGGCGACAAGATCGAGCTGCACAATCCCGCCGACATGCCCGATCCGGTGAAGATCGAAGACATCGCCGAACCCTGGATCAAGGCCACCATCCTGACGCCCGACGACTATCTCGGCTCGGTGATCAAGCTGTGCCAGGACCGCCGCGGCGTGCAGCGCGAGCTGAGCTATGTCGGCTCCCGCGCCATGCTGATCTACGATCTGCCGTTGAACGAGGTGGTGTTCGATTTCTACGACCGTCTGAAGTCGATCTCCAAGGGCTATGCGTCCTTCGATTACGAGATGATCGGCCATCGCATCGGCGATCTGGTGAAGATGCAGATCCTGGTCAACAGCGAACCCGTCGACGCCCTGTCCATGCTGGTGCACCGCGACCGCGCCGAAACCCGCGGGCGCGCGATGTGCGAGAAGATGAAGGAGCTGATCCCGCCGCACCTGTTCGTGATTCCGATCCAGGCGGCGCTCGGCGGCAAGATCATCGCGCGCGAGACCGTGCGCGCGCTGCGCAAGGACGTGACCGCCAAATGCTACGGCGGAGACGCCACCCGCAAGCGCAAACTTCTCGACAAGCAGAAGGAAGGCAAGAAGCGGATGCGCCAGTTCGGCAAGGTCGACATCCCGCAGGAAGCCTTCATTGCGGCGCTCAAGATGGACGAGGACTGACGCGGGTCCAGGAAAAGTGCGAAGCGGTTTTCCGCCCGGGACCTGCGCAAACAAAAATCCGCGGGTCCAGGAAAAGTGCGCAGCGGTTTTCCGCCCGGGACCCGCGCACACAGAAACCCCGCCCGTCCTTCTGCTGCCCCTACTGGTGCGGACCGACGCTGTCGCCCGGCAGGTGCGAGGTCGAGATGGTTTCCGACGACGGCGCCTTGGGCGGCGGGGCCGCGATCTTCACCGGCTCGGGCTGAGCGGCGGCGGGCTTTGCCGCCATCTCCGGGGGCAGCGACACCACGATCGGCGTGGGCGCAGCCTTGGGCGGCGCAGCCGCCGCAGCGGCCGGCTGGACGGCGCCGGGTTGCGGCGCGGCGTCGGCGGCGGGCGGCGGGACGCTCGGGTTGGTCGATACAAGCGCCGGTGAAGCGGCGACGGGCGCAGGGCGTCCGACCCGCGGCGTCAGCGAGGCGACGGCGGTCGTGACCGGGGCCGGCGACGTCGATGCGGGCAGCGTCGCCGCGTTGGCCGCAAACGGATCGGGCGTGCGCGTGATGGTCAGCGGCGCGGGCGGTTTGGCGCTCTGGGCTGCGAGCGCGTCCACGGCGCCGGGATGCGGCGCCCAGG
Organism: uncultured Pseudomonadota bacterium; assembly: GCA_963838235.1. Lineage (GTDB taxonomy): Bacteria > Pseudomonadota > Alphaproteobacteria > Caulobacterales > Caulobacteraceae > JAFECT01. The sequence goes on along the minus strand of CAWIQJ010000006.1, from coordinate 434,871 downwards.
GCTTGAGCACCACCGCGGCGGCGATAGCGGCGACACCGGCGAGAACCAGCAGGCTGGCGGCCAACAGGCCCTTCGGCAGCGGCCGGCCCGTGCGGCGGCCGCCCGAGGTGCGGCCCGGGGCAAAGCCGCCGACCGGCGGCGCGATCGCGGCCAGGGGAACCGGGCGCAGCGCCACAGGCGCTTCACGCTTCACCGCGGGCTCCGGGGCGGCCGCGGGGCGGGGCGCGGGCGTCGGGCGCGGGGCGGCGTCCGAGCGGGCGAAGGGCGCCAGGCGGGACGGCGCGGCGGGCGCGCGTTCGGCCTGAACCGGCGCGTCCACCGGCTTCACCGCGTCCGGCTGGGCGATGGGGGCGGCGCCGACAAAGCTGCGCGCGCGTTCGCTCGCCGGCAGGGGCGCCGAGCCCGCGAACGGCGCCCGGCGGGCGGTGATCAGGTCCGGCGCGGGCGTGGGCCTAGTATCGGCGCGCGGCGGCGGCGGTTCGTCATAGGGTTCGGCGACCGGCGTCAGATGCAGCCGCTCGGCGCGCGGCGCGACCGCCGCCTGGGGCGCTTGGGAGATCGGCTTGAACACACGGCGCACCGGCGCGGGTGCGGCCTGGACGGTGAACACCTGCGGGACCGTCGGGCGCGCCCCCCAAGGGTCGGCCTTGCGGTAGGGATTGTCGGGCGTGTCGCGGGTTGTGCTGGACATGGCTCAATCGCGGCGGGCGCCGCGTTCCCTCCTCTTAAACCTGGCCAGCCCGACAGGAAATCCCCGATACCGTGACTTTGGGATAGGGCGGATTCATGGCTGAACGCGCCCGTCGCCGTCGCAGCCCTTTCTTTTCCCAACAAAAAAGCGCCGGCCGCAAGGGCCGGCGCCTGGCTTGGTTCGGTTGGCGTCCTCAGGTCCGCTGAGACAGGATCGCACTCAACGGCAGCTTGGCGAGCGACGGAGCGGCCGTCTCGTCGGACACGGCCTGCGGCGTCGCCGGTTGCGGCGTGGCCGGCTGCGGCTGAGGCTGTGGCGTGGCCGGCTGCTGCGCAGCGCTCTGCGGGGTCACCGGTTGAGCCGGCGGCGGCGCCGGCGCGGTCGTGGGGCCGACCACCGGGGCCATCTGGTTCGTGGCCGGCGTCGCGGGTTGGGCGGGCACCGGCGGCGGCACGATCGCGATCGGCGCCGGGGCGGCGCGCGCAGCCGGAACGGCGTCGCTGGGACCGGCGCCCGGCAGGGGCGCGGTGGCGGGCGGCGAGAGGCGGCTTCGCCGCACGATCGGCGCGGCCGGGGTCACAGCGGTCGAGGTCTCGGTGGTCGTCGCCGCCGATGACGGCGCGGCCGCAGCGCCGCCTTGCGACGGGGTCAGGACGCCGGCGGCCTGCACATTCGCCGCCGCGCTCTGTACGGCGAGCGGCGGCTGGCTCGGCGTGTGGTTGTCCGGGTGACTCATGATGGCGAGCGCGCCCGCGGCGATGCCGGCGAGCGCAAGCATGGAAATGCCCGCCACCAGGACGAGGCGGCCGCGATGCTGGTTCGGGGTGTGCTTGCGCGCGAGGATCGAGTTGACCGGGATCGTCGAACCCTCGGTCGTTTCGGAAAAAGCAGACCCTGTCGGCGACGGCGCAAAGGCGTCATCATCGAGGTCGGTGGTGGTGATGGCGGTGGTCATTGCCCTGTCGCGGCCCCTTTGCCGCGTCCTTTTGCTATGTTCGGGCGAGAAGAACGCGTGCGCTTAGGATTAGGTTCAGCGCGGTGGCTCTGCCGCACGCGGCAAAGCTGCGCTAAACCCGGCTGGGCCGTGCGCGCACAAGCGAATCCGCGTGGCGGATCGAATAAAGGTCTTTTGGCGCCGCTTATCCGTCTGGCTGTTTAGCCGAAGCGGCCGCCGACATAGTCGGCCGTGCGCTTGGCCTTGGGATTGATGAACAGGTCCTGGGTCGGGCCGAACTCGATCATGCGTCCGAGGAACATGAAACCGGTGTGGTCGGCCACGCGCGCGGCCTGTTGCAGATTGTGGGTGACGATGACGATCGTGTAGTCGCGCTTCAGATCGATGATGGTGTCCTCGAGCTTGGCGGTCGAGATCGGGTCGAGCGCCGAGGCCGGTTCGTCGAGCAACAGCACTTCGGGTTCCACCGCGATGCCGCGCGCGACGCACAGGCGCTGCTGCTGGCCGCCGGAGAGGCCAAGGCCGGAGGTGTGCAGCTTGTCCTTCACCTCGTCCCAGAGCGCGGCCTTGCGCAGCGCGTTTTCCACCCGCTCGTCCATCTTGCGCTTGGGCAGGCCTTCGTAGAGGCGCACGCCGAAGGCGACGTTGTCGTAGATCGACATCGGGAACGGCGTCGGCTTCTGAAACACCATGCCGACGCGCGAGCGCAGGTTGGCGAGATCCACCTTGGGGCCCAGCACGTCTTCGCCGTCGAGCAGAACCTCGCCCACCGCGCGCTGGCCGGGGTAGAGCGAATAGATCCGGTTCAGCGCGCGCAACAGCGTCGACTTTCCGCACCCGGACGGTCCGATCAGCGCGGTCACCGCGTTCTTGGCCACCGGCAGGTTTACCTTATAAAGGGCCTGGGTCTTGCCGTAGTAGAAGTCGAGCTCGCGCGTGCGCAGGGTGACCGTGTCCGACGGCGGCTCGGTCATGAAGGATTTGTAGGTCTCGGGCGTGGTGGCGGTCATGAGCGTTTCGGCTCCCGGGCAAGGATGCGTCCGAGGATGTTTACGGCGAGGACAACGACCGCCATGAGAAGCGCGCCAGCCCAGGCGACTTTGATCCAGTCGTCATAGGGACTGAGCGCGTACTGAAAGATGATTTGCGGCACGCTCGACATGGGGTGAAGCACGTCAAAGCTGAGCGATGGATTGCCGAAGGCGGTAAAAAGGAGCGGCGCGGTTTCGCCGCTGATCCGCGCGAATCCGAGAAGCGCCCCGGTCAGCAGGCCCCCGCCCGCGGCGCGCCAAATGATCTTGCGCACTACGATCCATTTCGGCGTGCCCAGCGCCGCGCCCGCTTCGCGAAGCGATTGCGCCTGAAGCGCTAGAATGTCTTCCGTTGTTCTAGCGACCACCGGGACGGCAAGAATCGCAAGCGCTACGGCGCCGGCGAGACCAGAAAACCCGGGAAGCTGCGGCTTCACCATGATCTGATACACAAACACGCCGACGAGGATCGAGGGCGCCGTCAGCAGTACGTCGTTGAGGAACCGGACGACGTGGCCATACCGGCTTTCACCGCCGAACTCGGCCAACCACGTCCCGGCCAATATGCCGACGGCAAGAGCGATCAACATCGCAACGAGCAGCATTACGGCCGAACCGACAATTGCGTTGCGCAGCCCGCCCTCGGCGCATGTCGGATCGCCGTTGCAGGGAGAATGCGTATCGCGCGTGAACAGGTGCGTGTCGAAGCCGCCGAGCCCCTTCTCGATGAGAGACCACATAATCAGCGCAAGGGCCGAGAGCGCGATTATCGTCGCAAGCGCGCACAGGCCAATGAAGATGGCGTTGTAGAGCTTGCGCCGCGCCGGGCGGCCTGATCTCGATCGAATGGGGAGTGCATCAGCCATATGAATCACCCCCTCAGGTGTACCGTTGCGAGCTGAGAAGCCCGCGCGCGATGGCCAACACCGTGAACGTGATCGCAAACAGAACGAGGCCGAGCGCGATCAGCGCCGAGACGTGCATGTCGCTCGTCGCTTCGGTGAACTCGTTGGCGATCGTCGAAGCGATGGTCGATCCGGAGGCGAACAGAGACTTCGGAAAGTCGTGCGTGTTTCCGATGATGAACGTGACCGCCATGGTCTCGCCAAGAGCCCTGCCCAAGCCCAACATGACCACGCCGATGCTGCCGCGCCTGACGTAGGGAAGAAGCACCTTGGTCACGGTCTCGAGCGATGTGGATCCCAAGGCGAACGAACTTTCCCGAAGTTGCGGCGGCACGGTCAGGAACAGCTCGCGGAAAACCGCCGCCATGTACGGCAGGATCATGATCGCCAGGATTACCGACGCGGTGAAGATGTTCGCGCCGTTCGGAACCCCCTGAACCAGCTTCTCCCAGATCGAACCCGGCGGCGCCGCCGTGGTCAGGGGTAGCTGGATGTGCTGAGCGAAGAAGGGCGCGAAAACGAACAGGCCCCACATGCCGTAAACGATGGACGGGATGCCGGCGAGCAACTCGACCGCTACGGCAATGGGCCGCGCGATGATCTTCGGGCAGAATTCGACAAGAAAAACCGAGATTCCGAGCGCCAGGGGAAGCGCCATGGCGAGGGCGAGTACGGCGGAAATAATCGTGCCGGCAATCGGACCCGCCGCGCCGTACTGGTCCGTCACAGGGTTCCATTCCGTGTCGGTCAGGAAGCGGAATCCGAACTTGCTCAGGGCGGGCCAGCCGCCGATCACCAGCGACACAACGACGCCGCCCAGAGCCGCGAGCAGGAGGGTCGCCGCGCTCCAACATAGCCAGCGGAACCAGGGATCGAACGGCGCCCCGAAGGTTTGGCCTTGGCTGATCGGTTAAGCGACATGCGAAAAACGAATCCTGACGATCCCTGGCGGAACCTAGAACGCCGCGCCGCCCCTGGAAACTGGCCCCTGACCCGTCCGCCAGAGCGGACCCGGGGCGCTCCCATCAGAGACTTCTGTAGAGAGCGCCCCGAGGAGCCAAGCCCAATCTCCCGCGCGTCGCGCGAGCCTCGACAGCCTTACGGGTAACAAGGTCCTTCGGGTCCGCGGACGTTGGCCGTCCATTGCCTGCGGAGCAAAGCCTTCACCGACGCCGGGAGCGCCACGTAGTCGAGCGCATTTGCGGCCGGGTCGCCGTTCTTGAAGGCCCAGTCGAAGAACTTCAGCGTCGCCTTGCAGCTCGCCTCGTTCGCCTGGCTCTTGTAAACGATCGCGAAGGTCGCGCCCGTGATCGGCCAAGCCTGCGCGCTGGGCTGGTTAATCAAGAGCAGGAAGTTGCCGGGTGCAGTCGTCCACGGAGCACCCGACGCTGCCGCCGCGAAGTTCGCCGCGCGTGGAAGCACCCAGGCGCCGGCGCGGTTCTGGACCGAAGCGTAGTTGAGGTGGTTCTGCTTGGCGTAGGCGTATTCGACATAACCGATCGAGCCGACCGTCTGACGCACGAAAGCGGCGACGCCTTCGTTACCTTTGCCGCCAAGACCCACGGGCCACTGCACGCTGTCGCTCGCGCCGACCTTGGTCGCCCAGTCGTGGTTCACGGCGGACAGGTACGACGTGTAGATGAAGGACGTGCCCGAGCCGTCGGAACGGTGCACGACGGTGATCTGAAGGTTCGGCATGTGGACGCTCGGGTTCAAGCGAGCGATCTCCGGGTCATTCCACTTGGTGACCTTGCCCATGTAGATGTCGCCGAGCACGGCGCCGGTCAGGCGCAGTTGGCCGGGCTGCAGGCCGCCCACGTTGAACACCGGCACGACGCCGCCGATGATCGTCGGGAATTGGTAGAGGCCGGAGGCCGCGAGGTCGGAGGGCTGCAGCGGCTTGTCCGACGCCCCGAAATCGACCGTCTTGTTCTTGATCTGGCGGATACCGCCGCCCGATCCGATCGACTGGTAGTTCAGGCCCGAACCGGTCTGGGCCCGGTAGGCTTCCGCCCACTTGGTGTAGATCGGCGCGGCAAAGGTCGAGCCGGCGCCCGAGATGTCCGCGGCGCTGGCCGAGGCCACGCCCGCACAAAGGGTCATGGCGAGCGCCACGGCGAGTTTCTTGAACATGAGAGAGCTCCTGGATCCGAACGGTCCCCCAGACCGTCAGCCTTCACGCCTGATAGGCGCCCACTGCAACAGTTCCGCGACGGTTCGCCAAAAAACGCGAGTCGTGCAGCCTAGTTGTTCGTTCCCAAACGGAAAAGCGCGCATCCCGGGGGAACGCGCGCCTTCCGAAATCGCCTCAAAAGGGATCGTTATTTCGCAGGCCAGAGCGGCTTGCCGTCCGGCCCCTTGACCTTGTCCGTCCACTGTTTGCGGATCATGTCCTTCACCGACTGAGGCAGGGGGACATAGTTCGAGGCTTCCCGCCGAGGCGTCGCCGTTGGTGAAGGCCCAGTCGAAGAACTTGAGCACCGCCGCGCCGCGCGAGGCGTCCGCCTGCTGCCGATAGATGATCGCGAACGTCGCGCCGGTGATCGGCCAGGAATTGGCCCCTGGCTGGTCGAGGAGGAGCAGATAGTTGCCGGGGGCCTTGGTCCAGTCGGCCCCTGATGCCGCCGCCGCGAAGTTCGCCGCGATCGGCTGCGGGTACTGGCCGTCCTTGTTCTGCACCAGGACATAAGGGATGTGGTTCTGCTGGGCATAGGCGTATTCGACATAGCCGATGGAGCCGACCGTCTGCTTCACGAAGGCGGCGACGCCTTCGTTGCCCTTGCCGCCCAGGCCCACAGGCCACTGTACGCTGTCGCTGGCGCCGACCTTGGTATTCCACGCCGGGCTCTTCATCGCCAGATAGGACGTGAACAGGAAGCTGGTGCCCGACCCGTCGGACCGGTGAACCACGGTGATCGGGCTGGCGGGCAGCTTGAGGCCCGGGTTGAGCGCGGCGATCTCCGGGTCGTTCCAGGTCTTGACGGTGCCGAGGAAGATGTCGGCAAGGGCGGCGCCGGAAAGCTTGACCCGCCCGGCCTGCATGCCCGGCAGGTTGATGGCGGGTACGATGCCGCCGACTACGGTGGGGAACTGGTAAAGCCCGCTCTTGTCGAGGTCGTCAGGCTTCAGAGGCTTGTCCGACCCGCCGAAATCGACCGTCTTGTTTTTGATCTGGCGGATGCCGCCGCCGGAGCCGATGGACTGGTAGTTCAGGCCTACGCCCGAACTCGTCTTATAGGCTTCGGCCCACTTGCCGTAGATTGGGGCCGCGAAGGTCGAGCCGGCGCCGGAGATGTCGGCGCCGGAAGGCGCTTCGCCACCCGCCGCAGCATTGTTCGCCGCCCCGCCCTTGGGCTGACAGGCGGCCAGGGCCAGGGCGCCGACCGCGCAGGCCAGGACGGTGACGAGGGCGCGTTTCGTGGTCATGGAGCGGTCCTTCCGAGGTCGGAAATGCAAATGGGAGCGCCCGCAGCCAGCCGCGCGGCGCACGCCACCGCCCTTAGCCCCCGTCCATGACAGTTTGTTGAACGCGTTCTAGCGGTTACGGCCGGAGCGGTATTGCCCCGCCAGCGTGCCGTCGCCGCCGCTCGAGGGAGATTCGCACAGGCGGATTTCGGCGGGCGTGCGCGGACGGCGGCAATCCACCCACTCGGACGGCTCCGCCGCCCGGCGACTGGCGACATCGTCGCGGGCGGTCAGCGAGGCGCGGATGGCGCGCAGCGCGCCGGCCCACGGCGGCGACGCGGACGCCTGCTCGTCGTCGCGCGCGGCGTGACGCGAAGCATGCGGCGCCGATACGGCGGCCAGGCGCTGGCGCGGCGGCTTGCGCGGCGCGTCCCGCGCGTCATCGTCGGCGAAGCGCGTGTGCGCGCGTGTCGATTTCAGCGGCGCCGAGACGCGGGTGAGGCGCGGGCGTTCGACCGGCGGTTCGCCGCGCGCATGAGTCTTCACGAGTTTCGGATGCGTGACGCGCGCGAGCGCGCTCTTGGTCTGCAGCAGCCGCGGCGCCGGCAGGCTCGCGTGCAGCGCCGGCGGCTTGCGCGTCATCGCGCGCACGGGCGGTGCGATGACTTCGCGTGCAACCGGTGCGTGGACAGCGGCGTGCACGGGCTTTGCGAAGCTCTTCGCGGACGGCGGCGGCGCTTCGACGGGCGCCGCGTCGGCGGCCGCTTCGCGCGATGTTGCGATCGCCGCCGGCTGCGTGCGGTCGTTCTCCGCCACCAACGTGGTCGCCGCGCTCGAACCCGCTTGCGACACTTCGCCGGCGAGGCGGTGGATGTCGAGCACGCGCGCGCCCGCATCGCCGTCGGCGCCGACCACGGCGCGCGCCGCGTTCAGCTCGCGCGACTGCGCGTCGGCGAAATAGCTGTCGGAGGCCGGCGGCTGGTCGGCGGTGAGTTTGCGCTGCAGCGCCTCGCCGAAGGCGTCGGCGGCGATGCAGAAATCCAGCGTCGCATAGCTGGGCGCCGACTTCAGGCCCGAGAAACAGTCCATCGATTGGCGCACCACCCCGGACAGGCCCTCGCTGCGGTAGGTCGCGCCAACCTTAAGAAAGGCGCTGGAGACCTGCTCGCGGTCCGGCGGCTGGTAGTCGGTGAGCGGCCTGGCTTCGATCGCGGCTTCGGTCGGGGCCGGCGCGGCGTCCCGGGCGACGGAAATCGGCGCCTGGGAGACCGGCGGCCGGGCGTGATGGCCCCGCGCGTTCATCGCCTGGACCACGCCCACGGTCACCGCCCCGCCGACCGCGAGGGTCACGGCGACGGCGGCGGCGATGCGGCCGGGTCGCCGGATCCTGAGCTTCGGCGCGGCCTTGCGCGGGCGCGGCGCGGACGGCCGGGCGTCCAGGGTCAAGGGATCGCCGTCCGCGGCGCCGGTCGCGGTCGCATCGCCGGTTTCGGCGAGCACCGGCCTCAGCCGCGCGGCGGCGGACTTGCGCTTGCGCGCAACGGATGCGGTTTCGGAGCCGACGCCTCGATGCGCCATGCACGATCTCCCGAGGCGTACGCGTTACTCACGCCCGCCCCCTGGTATCCTGAGCCCCTAGTGGTTTCATGACTCTTTCCAGGCGAATCTTCAACCGCGACCGATCGCGCAACAGGGTCGCGGGCTCAGGGAAAGCTTAACCATACGCCAAAGAAAAACGCCGCCGGACGGGCCGACGGCGTGTCTCTCGGTCTTGCTCGACGCGTCCTGCGCTCAGCGCGGCGCGAGGATCATAATCATCTGGCGGCCTTCCATGCGGGGCTCGTACTCGACCTTGGCCACCGGATCGAAGTCGCTCCTGACCTGCTGCAGCAGGCGCATGCCGAGTTCGGGATGGGCCATTTCACGACCGCGGAAGCGCAGGGTGACCTTCACCTTGTCGCCTTCCTCGAAGAAGCGGTGCATGGCCTTGGCCTTCACCTCGTAGTCGTGCTTGTCGATGTTGGGGCGCAGCTTGATCTCTTTGGTCTCGACGATCTTCTGCCGCTTGCGCGCCTCGGCCTTCTTCTTCTGCTCCTGGAAGCGGAATTTGCCGTAGTCGAGAATCTTGCAGACGGGCGGATCGGCCGTGGGCACGATTTCCACCAGGTCGAGGCCGGCTTCTTCAGCGGCCTCCAGGGCGGAAGGGGTCGGCATGACGCCTTGCTTCTCGCCGTGTTGGTCAATGAGCAGCACCTTGGGTGCGCGAATATCCTGGTTCATGCGCGGCCCGTCCTTGACGGGAGGCGCTTGCATGGGACGACGAATAGGGAACGACTCCTGAGGCTGTTGATAGGCTGGCGGCACGCCAAAAGGCGACGGTTCGCCCGTTTCAGCGTCCGCTTGGCTCTATATGACCAGAAGAGGCCTTGGGATCAAGCGTGGCTCCGTAAGGTTTCCGCCGCGAAAATCACGTCCGATAAAGATAAATCCGCCAGCTGTTCTTGCCGCAACACTTCCACGCGGGCCCCGCGCGGGGCGCTGAGCTTGGGATCGGATGAGGACGAGAACAGCGCCAGGGTCGGCGCGCCGGCCGCGGCGAGAATGTGGGTGGGTCCGGTGTCGTTACCCACCGCCAGCGCCGCCTGGGCGCCCAGGGCCGCGATTTCGAGGAAGCTGGTCTGGCCCGTCAGGTCGCGGGCGGCCGGGATCGACTCGGCCACGGCAGACTCCTGCGGGCCGCCGATCACGCCCACGTCCAGACCGCGCTCGCGCAGCGTCTCGGCCAGGGCCGCATAGTTTTCCGCCGGCCAGCGCTTGCCCGGCCGGTGCGCCGAACCGCCGGGCACGAGCAAGGCATAGGGCCGCTCCAGGCAGAACCGTTCCGGCGCATCGGCGAGTTCGGGACGCCGCGCGGCCCAGCTCAGGTCGGGCGGCGGCGCCGCGCCGGGTGAAGTTGCGACCTCGGGCCAGATCCCGGCGTCCTTCAACTGGTCCGCCTTGGCTTCGAGCGCATGCATGTGGTCGCGCTCAGGATTGCGGTGCGGATGCGAGGCGCCGCGTGCGATGCCCGACCATTCGGGTTTCGGCCGCATCATGTGGAACAGCGCCGAGGAACGGTCCGAGGTCTGAAGATCGTAGACGCGAGCGTAGTTTTGCTTCGACAGGCGCCGCGCGAGACCGAACAAGCCGAACAGGCCCTTGGGCCGTCCGCCCGCATCGACGTGATCGACGTAGGGCGACGCGGCGAAGAAGTCCGCATAGGGCGCCGTGGTCAGCACGGTGATCTCCGCGTCCGGATGCGCCTCGCGAATGCGCTTCATCGGGCCCATGGCGATGATCACGTCGCCGAGCGCGGACAGTTTGATGACCAGGATGCGTTTCAACGCTGCGGCTCCAGCACACGCGCGTAGACGTTGAGCGTCGCGTCGGTCATCGCCTCGACCGAATAGAGCTCGCGCACGCGCGCTCGGCCCGCCGCGCCCATCGCCGCGCGCGTCTCGGGACCCGCGTCGATCGCCTGTTCGAGCATGTTGGCGAGCGCGTCGGGGTCGTCGGGGGTGACCAGCCAACCGGTTTGTCCGTGTACGACGGTTTCCTTCAAACCGCCCAGCGCTGAAGCGACCACCGGGAGGCCCATGGCCTGGGGCTCGACCGCTGTGCGCCCGAAGGTTTCCGGCACGGTGGACGGCGCCGTCACGATGTCGGCGATGAGATAGGCGGCGGGCATGTCGTCGCAGTGTCCGTAAAGGCGCACGACGTCGGTGAGGCCCGCGTCGTGGATGGCGTGTTCGACCTCGATGCGATAGGCGCTGCGGCCCTGGTCGTCGCCTACCAGCAACACCTCGAAGTCGCGACGGCCGCGCGCGGTCAGGCGCTCCGCCGCCTGCACCAGCACGAGCTGTCCCTTCAGCCGCGTAAAGCGGCCGGGCAGCATGATCTTCACCCGCGCGTCGTCGAGGTCGATCCGCCAGGCGGCGCGCAGGGCCTCCACGCGTCGCGGCGACACGGCCGCCGCATCGAACCGCGTGAGATCGACGCCGCGCGGAATGGTCACCACCTTGTCGCGGCGCACGCGGTGCTGCGACAACAGATGTTCGCGCGTGAAGCTGGAGTTGGCGATCACCACCGAACCGCGGGTCATGATCGAATTGTACCAGCGCTTCCACGGCGATTTCGCCGGATAGGCGCCGTGATAGGTCGCCACCATCACCGCCTCGGTGCGATGCGCGGCGAGCCACGCGCTGAACGCCGGCGCGCGCGAACGCACGTGGATGACGTCGACGGCTTCGCTGCGGATAAGATCGGCGAGGCGGTCACCGTTGGCCAGGATCTCGAAGGGGTTCTTGCTGTGCACCGGCAACTGCACGAACTCGCCGCCGGTTTCGCGCAGGCGCTCCACCATGCGCCCGCCGCGCGAGGCCACGATGGCCCGGCCGCCCGCGCGCACCACCGCCGCGGCGACGTCGAGCGTGGACTGCTCCGCCCCGCCGGTGTCGAGGTCGGGGACCACTTGCAGAAGGGTGAAGTTCGGAGGAAGCGTCGCCAAGCCGTTCGTCTCGCGTCAGAGGCCGACGATTAAAGGATGAGGCAGGCGCGCGCCATGGCGGAACAGGCAGGCAGCGAAACCTCCGGTCGCCTCGACCGCGAGGGCGGCGAACAGATCGCCTGGAAACGGCGGCACGGGACCGGACCCACGGTGGTCTGGCTGGGCGGGTTCCGCTCGGACATGGGCGGGACCAAGGCCGAGGCGCTCGACCAAGCGGCGGCAAAGGGCGGCTGGGACTATCTCCGCTTCGACTATTTCGCCCACGGCGCGTCCAGCGGGCGCTGGGAGGAGGCCACCATCGGGCGGTGGCGGTCGGACGCCCTGGCGGCGATCGACGCCCTGACCGAGGGCCCGCTGGTCCTGGTCGGCTCATCCATGGGCGGCTGGATCGCCTGTCTGGTCGCCGTCGCCCGGCCGGAACGGCTCCGCGCAATGCTGCTGATCGCGCCGGCGCCCGATTTTACCGAGGCCCTGATGCGGCCGGCCCTGCCGCCCGAGGCCCTCCGCGCCATCGAGGTGAGCGACGAGTGGATCCAGGACGGCGGCTACGACGAGCCCTTCGCGATCACCAAACGATTCCTCGACGAGGGGCGGGCGTGGCAAATCCTGGGCGGCAAAGTCCCCATTGACGTGCCGGTGCGCATCCTGCAGGGCCGGCGCGATGACGCCGTGCCGTGGGAACACGCGCTGAAACTCGCCAACGCCCTGACCTCGGACGATGTGGTGTTCACCCTGGTTAAGGACGGCGATCACCGCCTGTCGCGATCGCAAGACATCGAACGGATGATTGCGGCGATGGGTGAGCTGATGAGTTAGTCGTGCGCAAGCTTTGACGTCGCGCTTGCTGGGTCCTCGATCACGGCGAGCTGACGCTCCCCGCGATCAAGGATGACGAAAGCAATTAAAAGGGGCCCGTCATCCTTGGCGTTGCGCGGCGCTCAGCCGCGCAGCGTCGAGGATCCAGCAAGCGCCGCTCTCAAAGCGCGCGTCGACCGAACTTACGCCGCGCCGCCTTCGACCGCCTTCAGGTCGGGCCGCGAGGCGGCTTCCGCCGCGGCCGCGCGTTCGGCGTTCCAGTGCGACACGCAGGGAATCTTGCTCATGTCGGCGCGGCCCGCGTAGCGCTTGGCGATCTCGGTGGATTCCTGGAGCAGGCCGTCCTGCAGGGTGATCGGCTGCAGCCCCAGGCCGAGGAATTTCTGGTTCAGCACCACCAAGTCGTTCTCGTCGGCTTCGTTGCGCGGGTTGGTGACCTGGTGCACTTCGGCGCCGGTCAGGTCTGAGACCATGCGCGCGAGGTCGCGCACGCGCCAGCACTCGGTCATCTGGTTCAAAATGTTCACCCGGTCGCCGCGCTTGGGCGGATTGGCCAGCGCGAGCTGGATGCAGCGCACGGTGTCCTGGATGTGGATGAAGGCGCGCGTCTGGCCGCCCGATCCGTGCACGGTCAGCGGATAGCCGACCGCGGCCTGCATCAGAAACCGATTGAGCACGGTGCCGTAGTCGCCGTCGTAGTCGAAGCGGTTGACCAGCCGTTCGTCGAGCCGCGTCTCTTCGGTCTGGGTGCCCCACACGATGCCCTGGTGCAGATCGGTGATCCGCAGGCGGTCGTTCTTGGCGTAGAACTGGAACAGCATCGCGTCCTGGGTCTTGGTCATGTGGTAGATCGACCCGGGATTCGGCGGGAACAGTATCTCCTGCTCCTTCGGCCCGGCGTCGGTGTCGACCACCACCTTCAGATAGCCCTCGGGAATCTTCAGGCCGGCGGTGCCGTAGCCGTAGACGCCCATGGTGCCGAGGTGGGCGAGATGGATGTCGAGGCCGCTCTCGACGATCGCGGCGAGAGGTGGTTCGTGGCATTGAGGTTGTTGTCGACGGTGTAGAGCTTGTGCCGCGCCGACTTCATCGAATAGGGCGCGGCGCGCTGTTCGGCGAAGTGCACCACCGCGTGCGGCTTCCAGCTCTTCAGCAGACCGAGCAGACGGTCGTATTCCTTGCCGACGGTCATGTCGTGGAACTGGATGTCGCGGCCGGAGACCTCACGCCACGCTTTGCGTCGAACGCTGGGGTAGGCGATGGGGGTGAGCGACTGGACCTCAAGCTCGAGGTCGATGGAGCGGCGCGACAGATTGTCGACGATGGCCACGTCCCACCCGGCCGCCGACAGGTGCAGCGCCGTGGGCCACCCGCAGAAGCCGTCTCCGCCCAGGATCAGTACTCGCATGGCGTCCAGCCCCATAGCTCGGGCACAGATGAACAATTCCGGGGCGTGAGCGCAACGGGGTTCACGCGGCCGGGGCGTCCCGGCCCAGATTTTTAGAGGCGCGGCCTAGAGAAGCGGCTTCAGGGCCGCCCGCACCGCCTCGGCCAGGTCGGGCCGCTTCAGCGCCAGGGCGACATTGGCCCGAAGCAGGCCGATCTTGTCGCCGCAATCGTAGGTCTCGCCCTCGTATTCGCAGGCCTGGAACGGCTGTTTCTGCAGCAGGCGGGCCATGGCGTCGGTGAGTTGGATCTCGCCGCCCGCCCCGGTCTCGTGGGCGGCCAGGGCCTCGAAGATCTCGGGATTGAGCACATAGCGGCCGGCGATCGAGAGGTTCGAAGGCGCGGTCCCGGGCTTGGGCTTTTCCACCATGCCCTTGATTTCGATCATCCGCCCGCGCCGCTCGCCCGGGACGATGATGCCGTACTTGTGGGCCTCGCTTTGCGGCACGGCCTCCACCGCGATCACGTTCGCCGAGGTCGCCTCGAACACGTCGGTGAGCTGTTTCAGGCAGGGCGTCTCAGCCTCAACGATCACGTCGGGCAGCAGGACGGCAAAGGGCTCATGGCCGATTACGTCGCGCGCGCACCAAACCGCGTGGCCGAGGCCCAAGGGCGCCATCTGGCGCACGAAGCTCATCTCGCCGGCCTTGGGAAGCTCGGCCGTAAGCTCGGCCAGAACCTCGCTCTTGCCCTTATCGCGAAGCTGGGCCTCCAGCTCGACCGCATGGTCGAAGTAGTCCTCGATCGCGCCCTTGCCGCGGCCGGTCACGAACACGAAATGCTCGATCCCCGCCGCTCGGGCCTCGGCCACGATGTAGCTGAGGATCGGCCGGTCGACGACGTTCAGCAGCTCCTTGGGCGTGGTCTTGGTGGCCGGAAGCACCCGGGTGCCCAGGCCGGCGACGGGCAGAACGGCTTTGCGGACGCGCGCCATGGGGGCTCCGTGACTGAAAATCGGCCGTGCTTAGGACGCCCGAACATAAAAAGCCAAGCAGATCGTCGGGAACCGTTCACGCGCCCGTGATGTTTCGTGTCCGAGGCGCCTTGCAGGTCGGGGCGTCGCGCACCCCCGTACGGGGCCCACAGGAGAGAAACCCAATGAAGCTCGACATGAAAACCGGTCTGATCGTGGCGGCCCTCGTCGGTGCGCTGGCGGTGAGCGCCTGCCACAAGAAGACCGACACCGACAACGCCGCGACCACGGCCGCGCCGGACAACTCCGCCACCACGACCCCGGCCCCGGCGGCGACCCCGGACAGCAATATGGCGGCGCCGGCCAATAACGCGGCGGCGCCCACGAACAGCGCGGCACCGGCCGGCAACACGACCCAGTAAGGTCGCATCGACGATCCTTCGAACGCCGCCGGTTCGCGCCGGCGGCGTTTGTCTTTTTGGCGTCTATTCGACGGTGACCGATTTCGCGAGATTGCGCGGCTGGTCCACGTCGGTGCCCTTCTGCACGGCGGTGTGATAGGCGAGCAGTTGGATCGGGATCGCCAGCACCAGGGGCGAGACCAGCGGATCGCACGTCGGCGCCTCGATCAGATGCGCCGCATCGCCGCCCGCGTGGCGAGCGCCCGCCGCATCGGTGATCAATACCACCCGGCCGCCGCGCGCGGCGACTTCCTGCAGGTTCGATGCAGTCTTCTCAAACGTGTCGTCGGACGGCGCGATCACCACCACCGGGGTATATTCGTCCACCAGCGCGATCGGTCCGTGCTTCAGCTCGCCGGCGGCGTAGCCCTCCGCATGGATATAGCTGATCTCCTTCAGCTTCAGCGCGCCTTCGAGCGCCAGCGGATAGTTGGAGCCGCGCCCGAGGTAGAGCACGTCGCGACACTTGGCGATGTCCTGCGCGATCTTGCGCGCGGTCGCATCGACGTTCAGCGCTTGCGAAATCAGCCGCGGCGCCTCCAGCAGGACCCGCACCAGCCGGCGTTCGGTCTCGCGATCGATGCGTCCGCGCTGCACGCCCGCGGCCACCGCCAGCGCCAGCAAGGCGCTGACCTGGGCGGTGAAGGCCTTGGTGGAGGCGACGCCGATCTCGGGGCCAGCCCAGGTGGGCCATAGTACGTCGGCTTCGCGCGCCATGCTCGAGGAATGCACATTGACCAGGGCGGCGGTCTTCAGGCCCTGCGCCTTGCAGTAGCGCAGCGCCGCCAGCGTATCGGCTGTTTCACCTGACTGTGACACGGCCAAGCCCAGCGACCCCGGTGTCAGCGCCGGTTCGCGATAGCGGAACTCCGACGCGATCTCGACATCGACCGGCAGGCCGGCGAGCCGTTCGAACGCATATTTGCCGACGAAGGCCGCATAGTTGGCGGTGCCGCAGGCGACGATCTGGATGCGCGTGAGCGCCGAGAAGTCGACACCGCCCGGCGCCGCCGCGCGCTCTTCCACTGCGTCGAGATAGGCCGCGAGCGTGTGCTGGCAGCTCTCCGGCTGTTCGTGGATTTCCTTTTCCATGAAGTGCCGGTAGGCGCCTTTTTCGACCTGGGCCGCGGTCGCGGGCACGAGGGTCACCGCGCGGTTCACCCGCGCGCCGCCGGCGTCGTAGATCGTCGCCGAGTGGCGATCGATGGCGACGTAATCGCCCTCTTCGAGATAGCTCACCTTGTCGGTGAACGGCCCGACCGCGAGCGCATCGGAGCCGATGAACATCTCGCCGTCGCCCCAACCCACCACCAGCGGCGAGCCGCGCCGCGCGCCCATCACCAGGTCCGGATGGCCCTCCACCAAAACCCCGAGCGCATAGGCGCCGGTGAGCTGGTCCAGGGTCGCCTTCAGCGCCTCGACCGGCGCTTTGCCCGCTTCGATCTGTTCGTCGATCAGGTGGGCGATGACCTCGGTGTCGGTGTCGCTCTCGAACGGCTGGCCGCGGGCGATGAGCCCGGCCTTCAGTTCGGCGAAGTTCTCGATGATGCCGTTATGGACCAGGGTCACCCGGCCGTACTGGTGCGGGTGGGCGTTCCGGACCGTGGGCTTGCCGTGGGTGGCCCAGCGAGTGTGGCCGATGCCGACGGTCCCGGGCAGGGGGTCGGCCGCCAAGACCTCTTCCAGCGCCCGGATCTTGCCGGCGGCCCGGCGGCGCTCGACACGGCCATCCACAAAGGCGGCGACCCCGGCGGAATCATAGCCGCGATATTCCAGCCGCTTCAGGCTTTCGATGAGACGGGGAGTGACCGGGATGGTCCCGGAGATGCCGATAATACCGCACATGGCGAGGGTTCTGGTCCGGCTAGCGCCCGTCAGCCGTTCGCGGCCTTTGTCGGCCTCTGTCGAAGGCGGGCGTCTTGGGTTATTGGAGCAACAGGCGGGAAATCGCTGGAGCCCTTTAGCATTCGCTGACGGCTAAGCATCTAAAACTCCGTTTCGGGACGTTTCTCGACCGGCCCTGAAAACCAAGAAACCTCATGACCACACGCGCTTTCTTCGGCACCGACGGCATCCGCGGCCAGGCCAACAAGCACCCCATGACCGCCGAGGTGGCCCTGCGGGTCGGCCTGGCGGCGGGCAAGATGTTCCGCTCGGACCATGACCGGCGCCATCTGGTGGTGATCGGCAAGGACACCCGCCTGTCGGGCTACATGATCGAGCCGGCCCTGGTGGCGGGCTTCACCAGCGTGGGCATGGACGTGCGCCTGTTCGGGCCCCTGCCCACCCCCGGCGTGGCCATGATGACCCGGTCCATGCGCGCGGACCTGGGGGTGATGATCTCGGCCTCGCACAACAATTTCGCCGACAACGGCATCAAGCTGTTCGGGCCGGACGGCTACAAGCTGTCCGACGCGGTCGAACACCGCATCGAAGCCTTGATGACCGAGGGCCTGCAGGAGGGCCTGGCCGGTCCCACCGAACTCGGCCGCGTGCTGCGCGTCGACGATTCCCAGGCGCGTTACGTCGAGATCGCCAAGGGCACCTTCCCGCGGCGACTGAGCCTGAACGGTTTGCGCATCGTCATCGATTGCGCCAACGGCGCCGCGTACAAGGTGGCGCCGCTCGCGCTCTACGAACTCGGCGCCGAAGTGATCGAGCTCGGCGTCGCGCCGAACGGTTTCAACATCAACGAAGAGTGCGGCTCGACCCATCCGCAGGCGATGAGCGAGGCGGTGAAGACCTATCGCGCCGACATCGGCATCGCGCTCGACGGCGACGCGGATCGTCTGGTGATCTGCGACGAGAAGGGCCATGTCGTCGACGGCGACCAGATCATGGCCATGATCGCGGGCGCCTGGGCGGGTTCGGATCGCCTGAACGGCGGCGGCGTGGTCGCCACCGTCATGTCGAACCTCGGCCTGGAGCGCTTCCTGGTGGGCAAGGGCCTCAAGCTCGAGCGCACCCAGGTGGGAGACCGCTATGTGATGGAGCGGATGCGCGAGGGCGGCTTCAACCTCGGCGGCGAACAGTCGGGCCACCTGATCCTGCGCGACTATTCCACCACCGGCGACGGCCTGCTGGCCGCGCTGCAGGTGCTGGCGGTGAAGGTGCAGACCGGCAAGCCGATGAGCGAGCTGGCGCACCAGTTCGATCCGGTTCCGCAGAAGATGGAGAACGTCCGTTTCGCCGGCGGCCAGCCGCTGCAGACGAAGAGCGTGAAGGACGCGATCGCCGACGCCGAAGCGCGGCTGAACGGAACCGGCCGCGTGGTCGTGCGCGCCTCCGGCACGGAGCCCTTGATCCGCGTCATGGCCGAGGGCGACGACGAAAAGCTGGTCGCCCAGGTGGTCAAGGAGATCGCCGCCGCCGTGAAGAAATCGGCCGCTTCAGGCGCCTGACGCGTGGCGTTCGCGAGTCCGATTCATAAGGGCATGACGCGCGCCGAGGCGATGCAGGCGATCGGTCGCGCCTGTCTCGACCGCTTCGTTGAGCAGGCTCAAGTCATCGTCAAATCACAGGCGCCCGCCGGCGTGCATCAGGCGCGCGTGGCGACGCGGCGGCTGCGCGCGGGCATGTCGCTGTTCAGGCCCTTGCTGGCCGACCCGCAGAGCCGCCGCGTGAACGGCGACCTCTGGACCCTCGCCGCCGAACTCGGCAAGGCGCGCGACCTCGACGTCATGCTAAAGCGCCTGCGCGCGTTGGAGCTGCCCGCCGAGATCGACCTGACGCCGCTGGTCCACAAGCTCGAGACGCGGCAGTACATGGCGTACGGCGATGTCGTGCACATGCTGCAGCCGGCGCGGCTGGAGCCCATCGTGCTCGAAGCCACGACCTGGGTCGAGCGCGGCGACTGGCTGAACGAAGCCGAAAACGCCAAGGCCCGCGCCAAGCCGGTCGAAGGCTTTGCCGTGGACGAGATGGAGCGCCGCACCCGGGCCCTGCGCAAATCGGTGAAACGCCTCGACCACCTGGAGGATTCCGAGCGGCACCGGGTCCGCATCAAGGCCAAGAAGGTTCGCTACGGCGCGGAGTTCTTCACCCCCCTGGCCGACGGTAAGCACGGTCACAAGGCGGCCAAGGCCTTCGTCGGCGCGCTGAAGCCGCTGCAGGACTGCCTGGGCGGCCTCAACGACATCGTCACCTCCGGCCAGATGCTGCGCGACTTCGGCCGCACCTACACGTCGGTGGGCTTTGCGGCGGGGGCGGCCGCAGACGAGATCGAACGCACCCGCGACGACTTTTTGAGGGGCGCGAAGAAGGCGGCGGAGGGCTTCGTCGAGGCGAAGCTGTTCCTGGACTAGCCCCACATACGTCCGTCATCCTCGGGCTTGTCCCGAGGGCCCATCGGTCGGCAAGCTCCTCGTTGTCCGGATGAGGTGCGCGGCGCGTGCCATCGGATACCTAAGAGCGTGACGCCCCCATGGGCCCTCGGGACAAGCCCGAGGGTGACGAGATGGAGGGGGTAAGCGCACTCAGATTTCCTGGTTGTACGCACCCACCTCGGCGCGGCGCCCCAGCCGCGGCTTCACTTCCTCGTGGAACAGCGCGCGCATGTCGTCTTCGGAGCGCATGCTTTCGACCACCACCACCAGCTCCGGCTTGTTCGACGACGCGCGCACCAGCACCCACGACCCGTCGTCGAGCGCGACGCGCACGCCGTTGACGGTGATGACTTCGATAATGTTGCGCCCGAGAATCTGGCCGCCGTCGGCGGCGAGTTTGCGATACTCGTCGGAGACTTCGTCGACGATCGCGTACTTCTTCTCGTCGTCGCAGTGCGGCGACATGGTCAGCGAGGTGAAGGCGACCGGCAGGGCCTTCTTCAGGTCCGACAGCTTCTTACCCGGGTTGCGGTCGAGCATGGCCAGGATCGCCGCGGCCGCCACCAGGCCGTCGTCATAACCGCGCCCGTAGGGGGCGTTGAAGAAGAAATGTCCTGATTTTTCAAAGCCCGCCAGGGCCTTCAGCTCGGCGGTCTTGCGCTTGATATAGCTGTGGCCGGTCTTCCAATAGACCGTCTTGGCGCCGTTGCTCTTCAGCACCTCGTCGGTGGCGTAGAGGCCGGTCGACTTCACGTCGACCACGAAGGTTGAGTCAGCGTGTAAATACGATAGATCGCGCGCCAGCATCAGGCCGATCTTGTCGGCGAAGATTTCCTGGCCTTCATCATCGACCACGCCGCAACGGTCTCCGTCGCCGTCGAAACCGAGCGCGAGATCGGCGCCGGTGGCGCGCACCGCCTTGGCCATCTCGCTCAGCATGGCGTGATCTTCCGGGTTCGGATTGTACTTAGGGAAGCTGTTATCGAGATCGCAGTCCATCTCGATCACCTCGGCGCCCATCAAGCGCAGCGCGTCGGGCGCAAAGGCGCTGGCGGTGCCGTTGCCGCAGGCGGCGACCACCTTCAGCGGGCGCTTCAGCTTCAGCCTCGACGCGACGTCGGCGATGTAACGCTCGCGCACGCCGTCGACCTGGGTCAGCGATCCGCCGGCGACTTCCTTCCAGGTCCCCGACAGCACGATCTCCTTCAGGCGCCCGATCTCGTCGGGGCCGAAGGTGAGTGGCGGCTGGGCGCCCATCTTCACCCCGGTCCAGCCGTTCTCGTTGTGCGAGGCGGTGACCATGGCCACGCACGGCGCCTCCAGGTCGAACTGGGCGAAATAGGCCGTGGGCGACAGCGCCAGGCCGATATCCAGCACCTCGCAGCCGGCCTGGACCAGGCCCAGGCTCAGCGCCTGTTTCACCGACAGGGAATAGGAGCGGAAATCGTGGCCGACCACGATGCGCGGCTTGGTTCCGATCTCGCGGATATAGGTGCCCAGGCCCAGGCCGAGCGCCTGGATACCCAGCAGGCTGATCTCCTTCTCCAGGATCCAGCGCGCGTCGTACTCGCGGAACCCCGTCGCCTTGACCAGCGGCGTGGTCTCATAGGCGAGGGTGTTGGGCTTCACATCGGCGCGGGGCGCGGCGAGCATTCGGAACTCCGGAAAATACCAGTCAGAGCACGCCGGCGCGGAGCAGGTCGTGCACGTGCAGGATGCCGACGGGCGAACCCTGGTCGTCGACCACGAACAACACCGTGATGCGGCTATCGTTCATAAGTTTCAGCGCTTCGCCGGCGAGCATGTCCGGGCGCGCAGTCTTGGGCGCGCGGGTCATCACCTGGCCCGCGGTGTGACCCAGCAGGCCGTCCATGTGCCGGCGCAGATCGCCGTCGGTGATCAGGCCTTCGAGCTTGCCGTGCAGCACCACGCCCACGGCGCCGAAGCGCTTCTCGGTCATGACCAGCAGCGCGTCCTGCATCGACGCTTCCGGCGGGACCAGCGGCAGTTCGCCCGCGCCATGCATCAGGTCGCCGGCCTTGCGCAGCAGGGCGCCCAGCTTGCCGCCCGGGTGGAAGACCTTGAAGTCGCCGGCGGTGAATCCGCGCCGCTCCAGCAGCGCCACGGCCAGGGCGTCGCCGAGCGCGATCTGCTGCGTCGTTGACGTCGTGGGCGCGTCGACCTCCGAGGTCGCCTCCGCGATGTCAGGCAGTTTGAGCAGCACGTCCGCGGCGCGGCCGAGCGCGCTGTCGGCGTTGTTGGTGATCGCGATCAAGGGAATGCCGAAGCGTTTGGCGTAGGCGACGACGTCGGCGAGCTCCTTCGTCTCGCCCGACTTCGACAAGGCCAGCACCGCGTCGTCGGCGCCGATCATCCCCAGGTCGCCGTGGCTCGCTTCGGTGGCGTGCACGAACAGGGCGGGCGCGCCGGTCGAGGCCATGGTCGCGGCGATCTTGCGCGCCACGTGGCCGGACTTGCCCACGCCGGTGCAGACCACCCGGCCTTTGATGGCGTGCAGAACCTCCACGGCCTGGGAGAAGGCGCCGTCGAGACTTGCGGCCAGGGATCGCAGGGCGTCGGCTTCGGTTTCGAGGACCCGGCGGCCGACGGCGGCGGCGTCGAAATTCCCGCTCACTTTGCGACTGCCGCGGCCGGCTTGGCCGGAGTCAGCGACGCCGGCCTTCTTGGCGGCGGCCTTGGCGGCCGCGTTCAGGTCGGCCTGGGCGGCAGCGCTCATCACCTCGGGCTTGCCGAAGGGCCCCGGCGCGCGGCGGCCGAAGCCCTGGGGCCAGACGAATGACAGGGCGATCAGGACGGCGGCGATGAGGGCGGCGGTCGCGAAGAAGACGCGGTCGGACATGGGCGGCCTATATCCCGGGGGCTCCCGGGCGGCAAACCTTTGAGCGTCGGGGGGCGCTTGACCGCCGCCGCCCCCGGCCCTACCCCGGCCGCGACCCAAGGAAGGCCCCTGTTTTCATGCCCGATCTCGTGCTGCTGCGTCATGGCCAGAGCCGCTGGAACCTGGAGAACCGTTTCACCGGCTGGGTGGACGTGGACCTGACCGAACAGGGCGAGGCCGAGGCGCGCCGGGGGGGCGAGTTGCTGAAGGCGGAAGGCGTCGCGTTCGACCGCGTCTTCACCTCGGTGCTGACCCGGGCGATCCGCACCGGCTGGCTGGCGCTGGTGGCGATGAACCAGGCCTGGATCCCGGAGACCAAGGACTGGCGGCTGAACGAACGCCACTACGGCGGCCTGACCGGCCTCAACAAGGCCGAGACCGCGGCGAAGCACGGCGAGGCGCAGGTGCGGGTCTGGCGCCGCTCCTACGACATTCCGCCGCCGCCGCTGGAGCCCGGCAGCGAGTGGGACCTGAGCGGCGACCGGCGCTACGCCGGCGTCGTTGTTCCGTCTACGGAGAGTTTGAAGACCACGCTCGAACGAGTTCGAGCCGTACTGGTCCGGCGACATCGTTCCGGCGTTGCAGCGTGGTGATACGCTGTTGGTGGCGGCGCACGGCAATTCGCTGCGCGCGATCGTGAAGCTGTTGTTCGACGTCGCCGACGCAGACATTCCCGGGGTCGAGATTCCCACCGGCAATCCGCTGCGCATCGCGCTCGACGCCAGCTTGAAACCGACGAGCGCGCGTTATCTCGACGCCGCCCGCGCCAAGCCGCTGCCGCCGATCCGATGAGCGACGACGACGCCCGCTTCATGCGCCGCGCCATCGCGCTTGCGCAGGCGCGGGTGGGCCGGACCGGGGACAATCCGGCCGTGGGCTGCGTGCTGGTGAAGGACGGCCAGGTGCTGGCCGAAGCCGCCACCGCCGAAGGCGGCCGGCCTCACGCGGAAGAGCAGACACTTGAAATCGCTGGTGAAACGGCCAGGGCCGCCACCGCCTACGTCACCTTGGAGCCCTGCGGTCAACGCAGCTCCGGCGCACCCTCCTGCGCCCGGCGCCTGGCAGAAGCGGGGGTCCTGCGCGTCGTCATCGCCTGTGACGATCCTTCGCCCCTCGCCTCAGGTCGCGGCTCCGAAACGCTGGCGCAAGCCGGCGTTGAAATCGAGGTTGGCGTGCTCGCCGATGAGGCCGCGTCGCTTTATCTCGACTACCTCGCGCGTTTCAGCGTGGCGCCACGCAACGACTAGTGCGCCACGCGTACCGGAACCGGCGCGTTGCAGACGTCGACCGCGTTCGCCTTTTCATGGAACCACGCTTCGCTGCGGTTACGGCGGGCTTCGATATAGGCCCTGAAGCTCGCGCTATCGGTGCGCATCGCCTCCAACTTGGGCCGCTCCGCCTCCGGAACGTCCGTGCCCAGACGAAGCGATTTGATCACCGCGCCGTCGTCGGGCTTGGCGTAGAAGCCGAGCGCCGTGGCGTCGCCGCGCGGCTGCACCGACAGAAGCGGCATGCCCTGCACCACCCAGCCCACCACCGTGGTGTTGCGGTCCAGGTGACGCGGCGCCTGGCCGTTGGCGGCATAGAGCTCAACCCCCGTGCCGGTTTCAGGGTCGGTGTCCCGCGCCACGCCGATGGTCCCGTAGCAGTGCACGCCCCAGGCCTGACCACGCTTGGGGTCGCGCGCCACCGGCAGGCCGTCGGAGAAGCCGGTCTGGGGCGCATAGGTGTCGGGGTCGGGCAGTTTGGTGAACGGAACGCCCGCCGGGATCGGAACCCACAGCTCGCCGGGAACCTTGGTCTTGGCCGAGCCCAGCGGCTTCTTGCCGTCCCGGTCGCCCCACTGGACCACATAGTTGTCCTGGGACCGCTCGATGCTCAGCCCGTCGTAGAAGTGCTCGTGCGCCAGGGTCTCGATGTTGGCGACATGGGCGGGCGCATAGGCGGGGTCGAGCTCGATCACCACCCGCCCGGTCGGCAGTTCCATGTAGAGCGTCCGCGAAGGATCCAACGGCCGCCAGTCCGACGCGGGCGACCTGGCGATGATCTCGGCGGAGGTATTGGCCCCGCTCCCATCGGGCAATCGGACAGCGCCGGCGGACCCGGCGGTGAGCAGGAGAGCTAAAGCGGTGCTGGTGACGATGGTTCGCTTCATGACGATCTCCCGGATCCCAAAATTATGAACCACGAAAACCACAAAGGCCACGTAGGGCAAATCGCCGGGCGTCGGCGCGGGCCTTTGCGTGGCTAGGATTGCCCACGAAAAACACGAAAAGCACGAAAACGGACTCACTTTCCGCGTCACAGACGCGGCTTGATTGAAAGGCGCTTCGCGCCGAAGGTTCTCGCTGGAAGCGCTACGTGTTCGTGCTTTTCGTGTTTTTCGTGGTCAATCTTCCTCTTTCTTCTTCGCGGTCTTCGTGGTTCCAAAAACGAAAACGGGCGGGCCCCTGCGGACCCGCCCGTAATCATTTCACCAAGCGTGAAGCGCCTTAGTCGACCGGCTCTTCGCTGCGCGTGCGGGGACGGTCGCCGCCGCGGTTGCGGTCGCCGCCGCCACGGGGGCCGCGTCCGCGGTCCCGATCGCCGCCTTCGCGACGCGGGCGTTCGCCGCGGTCTTCCTCGGGCGGCAGGCCCTGGGCGGCGCGTTCGGCGGCCAGCTTTTCGGTGAGGTCTTCGCCGGTCTCCTGGTCGACGACCTTCATCGAGAGCTTCACCTTGCCGCGATCGTCAAAGCCCATGACCTTGACCTTCACGCTGTCGCCTTCGTTTACCACGTCCTTCACCTCGGCCACCTTGCGCGGCGCGAGCTGGCTGATGTGCACCAGGCCGTCCTTGGAACCGAAGAAGTTCACGAAGGCGCCGAAGTCGACGACCTTCACCACCTTGCCGGTGTAGATGACGCCCAATTCCGGCTCGGAGGTGATCGACTTGATCCAGTCCATGGCGGCCTTGATCTTGGCGCTGTCCGACGCGGCGATCTTGATCGTGCCGTCGTCCTGGATGTCGATCTTGGCGCCGGTCTTTTCGACGATCTCGCGGATCACCTTGCCGCCGGTGCCGATCACTTCGCGGATCTTGTCGGTCGGAACGGTCATGGTCTCGATCTTGGGCGCGAACTCGCCGATTTCCGCGCGCGGCGCGGCCATGGCCTTGTTCATTTCACCCAGGATGTGGATGCGGCCGTCGTGCGCCTGGCTGAGCGCCTTCTGCATGATCGCCTCGGTGATGCCGGGGACCTTGATGTCCATCTGCAGCGAGGTGATGCCGTTCTCGGTGCCGGCGACCTTGAAGTCCATGTCGCCGAGGTGATCTTCGTCACCCAGGATGTCCGACAGGATCGCGAACTCGCCCGAGGGCTCCAGGATCAGGCCCATGGCGATGCCCGACACCGGCGACTTCAGCGGCACGCCCGCGTCCATCAGCGCCAGCGACGAACCGCAGACCGTGGCCATCGAAGACGAGCCGTTGGACTCGGTGATCTCCGACACCAGACGCAGGGTGTAGGGAAAGTCCTCCGCCGACGGCAGCATCGGACGGATCGCGCGCCAGGCCAGCTTGCCGTGACCGATTTCGCGACGGCCCGGGCCGGACATGCGGCCAGTCTCGCCCACCGAATAGGGAGGGAAGTTGTAGTGCAGGAGGAACTTCTCCTTGTAGGTGCCCTGCAGGGCGTCGACCCACTGTTCGTCCTCGCCGGTGCCCAGAGTGGCGACCACGAGCGCCTGGGTTTCCCCTCGCGTGAACAGGGCCGAGCCGTGGGTGCGCGGGAGCACGCTCACTTCCGAAACGATCTGGCGCACCTTGTCGAGCGCGCGGCCGTCGACGCGACGTCCGTGCTCGATGATGTCGCGACGCAGAACGTCGGCTTCGCATTCCTTGAACGCCGTGCCGAACTTTGAGGAATCGACGCCGTCGGGATTGGCTTCGGACTTGACCAGGGCCTCGGCGGCCTTGGCCTTGGCCGCGCCGACCGCTTCGTGACGGTCGTGCTTGCCCTTGTGGCCGTAGGCCGCGCGAATGTCGTCGCCGACCAGTTTCTTGATCGAAGCGACGATGCCGGACACGTCGTCGGGCTGGAAGTCGTACGGTTCCTTCGCCGCGTGTTCGGCCAGTTCGATGATTGCGTCGATCACCGGCTGCATGCCGCGGTGCGCAAACATCAGCGCGCCGAGCATCACCTCTTCGGTGAGTTCCTGCGCTTCGGACTCCACCATCATCAGCGCGTCTTGCGTGCCGGCGACGACGAGGTCGAGCTTGGACTCGGGCAGTTGGTCGAGGGTGGGGTTCAGCACGTATTCGCCGTCGATCAGGCCGACGCGGGCGCCGCCGATCGGGCCCATGAACGGCACGCCCGACAGGGTCAGGGCCGCGGACGCCGCGACCATGGCGACGATGTCGGGATCGTTTTCGAGGTCATGGCTGAGCACGGTGCAGACCACTTGGGTCTCGTGTTTGAAGCCCTTGACGAACAGCGGGCGGATCGGGCGGTCGATCAGGCGGGAGACCAGGGTCTCCTTCTCGGTCGGACGGCCTTCACGCTTGAAATAGCCACCGGGGATCTTGCCCGCGGCGAAGGTCTTTTCCTGGTAGTTCACGGTCAGGGGGAAGAAGTCCAAGCCGGGCTTGGGCGCCTTGCCGAACACGACGGTCGCCAGGACCGTGGTCTCGCCGTAGGTGGCCAGGACCGAACCGTCGGCCTGACGGGCCACGCGGCCGGTTTCCAGGGTCAGCGCGCGGCCGCCCCAGTTGATGGTCTTTCTTTTGATGTCGAACATTTTGCTTCTTTTCTCTTCGCGAGACCCATTTCTCGCGGGCGGACAGGTTGCTGAAGCGGTTTAGTGCTTAGGGCAGGATTGGCGCGAAAAACCGGTATCCACTTTTTCGCATCCTGCCCGGGGCGGCCCCGGATCCTCGTCCAATAGTCACGCTGAATCGCGCCTCATTGCGCGGTCGCAGCGACAAGCGTGAGGATCCGTTGCGAACCCTCGCATAGCCGGAAGCCTCCTGAGGCTTCCGCCGCGCCCATTCCTGCTTGCGATTTGAAGGGGCGCGGGGAAACGGACGGCGTTACTCGCCGTCCGGATATAGTAAGGACCGATTATCGGCGCAGGCTCAGGCGCTCGATCAGAGTCTGATAGCGGCCCTCGTCGGACGACTTCAGGTGATCGAGCAGGCTGCGCCGCTGCGACACCATCTTGAGCAGGCCGCGGCGGGAGTGGTTGTCCTTCTTGTGCATCTTGAAGTGCTCAGTCAGGTTATTGATCCGTTCAGAGAGGATCGCCACCTGGACTTCGGCCGAACCGGTGTCGGCGACGCCGCGAGCATAGTCTTTGATCAGAGCGCCTTTGCGCTCGGCCGTAATCGACATCGTGACTCCTCAGGTCAGAGATGAAACACGCGGGTTGGGGAGAGCTTCCCCGCCCGCATCTCACAGAGCGCAACGATCTTTCCGTCCGATAAGGCTGAAACGGTTCGAGACGCGTCCTGGCCGCCGATGGTCCGGGGTTTGAGACGGGACTTGAGCGTTTCGACCTGTCTGGGGAGCAGAACGATCGGTCGACCCTGCTTGAGCTTAAAGGCGTCTTCGGTGGTCACGGCCAACGCCGGGATGTCGTCCAGCGGGGTCTCGACCGGAAGCAGGGCCTCCAAGCGGGCGCCTCTATGCACCAAGTCTTCCAGGAATTCCAGCGATATCGCGTTCTCCACTCGGAACGGGCCTACGGCCAGTCGCCGCAGGGCCGAGACGTGGCCGCAGGCCCCCAGCGTCAGGGCCAGGTCGCGGACCAGGGAGCGGACATAGGTGCCCTTGCCGCAGCGCAGGGTGATCTCGACGTGGTCGGGGTCAGGCGCGGCGCTGACCGCGGCCTCGTGGACGACCACGGTGCGGGCGGCGAGTTCGACTTCGATCCCCTCCCGAGCCAGGTCATAGGCGCGCTGGCCGTCGACCTTGATGGCGGAATAGGCCGGCGGGACCTGCTCGATCTCGCCCAGGAATCCCGTCAGCGCCGCCGCGACGGCGTCGACGGTTGGCCGGACGTCCGAGGTGGCGTTCACCTCGCCCTCGCGGTCGAAGGTGGTGGTGGTGGCGCCCCAGGCGATCTCAAAGCGGTAGATCTTCTCAGCCTCGACCAGGAACGGCACCGTCTTGGTGGCCTCGCCCAGGGCCACCGGCAGGATCCCGGAGGCCAGCGGATCCAGCGTACCCGCGTGGCCCGCCTTCTGGGCGTTCAGCAACCGGCGCACGCGCGAAACCGCGTCGGTGGAGGTCAGCTCCAGCGGCTTGTCGAGACAGACCCAACCGGAAACCGGATCGCCCTTCTTACGCCGGGCCATCGCCGTCATCGTCCGTATCGGGAGCTTCCAGGTCGCGGCGCACGCGCGGGTCGTCGAACAGCCGCTCGATGCGCGCCGCCTCGTTGAAACTCTCGTCGTGATGGAAGCGCAGCTCGGGTGTGAACTTCATCTCGATCTGGCGCCCGAGCGCACCGCGCAGAAACCGCGCGTGACGGTTCAGCGCCGAGGTCGCCTCCTTGGCCCCGCGGCCGCCGAGCGGTTCGATGAAACAGGTGGCGTGCTTCAGGTCCGCGCTCATGCGCACCTCGGTGACGGTGATCGAGACGCCGTCGAGCGCGGGGTCGTGAATCTCGTGCTCGCGCAGCACCTCGACCAGGGCGTGACGCACCAGTTCCCCGGCGCGAAGTTGGCGCTGACTCGGCCCCGCCGGCGCCGGCGTTCGTTCGGTGTGGCGGCGGCTCATGCTCAGGCCTCCGGATAGCCGAAACGTTCGACCCACGGCTTCAGCGTGGCCATGACCGGCGCCAACTGAGCTTCGTAGTTGCGCCAGCCGCCATCGTCGGGGCCCGCGGTCGGCGTTTCGGTCACCGCACGCGCCATGCCCTCATTCCAGTCCAGGCCGAGGAACGACGCGAGCGAACGCGTCTCCGCTTCAGGCTCGGCGGCCATATCTTCGAACCGCATCTCGGCGATCTCAATCGGCAGGCGTTCCCAGCTCGCTTCGAGCAGTCGTGTGGCCGTGTCGTAAACCTTCGCCGCGCCATCGAGCGACAAGAAGGCGTGCAGGTCCGGATTGACCAGGGCCGGCCGGCGGAATCCGGTCAACACCACGTCGCGCGGATCGCGCAGCGCGAGGATGATCTTCGCCTTGGGGAACAGCGCCGAGATCAGGCACAGGGTCGCGGCGCCGAGCGGGGCGCGGTCGACCACGAGCTTGCCCTTCGCGTCGCCGGTCAGCGCCAGGGTGCGGCGCCAGATAGTCCTCGCGATGGCGCTTGGCCTCGTCCGCGCCGAGCTTGGCGAGACGCGCAAGGCCGCCCGGCGTCATCAGAAACGCCTGCTCGGCGGCGGCGAGCGCATCGCTGCGCTCGACCACGGCTGCGCCCGGATGCGCCGACAGGGCGTGCTGCAGACGATCGGCGCCGGAGCGCGCGGACGCGCTGACGATGAACGCATGACCGGCCGCGGGCATTTCGTCCGTACCCGGATCGGGCCGCCACTCGCCCGCTTCGGTGAACCACGCGGTCAGCCGCCCGGCGAGCGCCATATAGGTTTCGTTCTCGGACTGCGACTGCGCGCCGCGGATCGCGCGCAGCCGCGCGTTGGCGTCTTCGTAGGCGGCGAAGGCGTCGGCGTAACGGCCCTGGGCGTCGAGCGCATCGCCGAACGCGGTTGCCGCGGCCGTTCGCGTCTCCGCTGCGGCGCTGGAGTCGTCGATGATCGGTCGCAGCGCTGCCTCAGCCTTGTTGGGATCGCCGGAAGCGGAGATCGGACAGCGCCAGGGCCATCCTGGCTTCCGCCCCGCCCGGGCCGGCGGCCAGGGCGCGCTCGGCGTAGGCCCGCGCTTCTTCATGGCGGCCGCGCCGCGCGAGTAGCGCCGAAAGCGAGCCCAGGGCGGCCGCGAAATCGGGCATCAGGTCGGCCGCAGCGCGGTAATGGCGCTCGGCCCCTTCGAGGTCGCCCAGTCGTTCGAGCGCGAGGCCTTTGCCGTGGTGCGCGGGCGCGAAGTCGGGCACGGCCAGCAGCACCGTGTCGAAGGCGGCGACGGCCCGGCGCGCCTGTCCGCTCTTGTCGAGACACATGCCGAGCGCCGTCAGCAGCTCCAGGTCGTTGGGGTGGGCCTTGAGCCCCTCTTCCAGAATGTCGACCGCTACCAGGAACTGACCGCCACGCTCATAGCGGAAGGCGGTGAGGCTGAAGAACAGCGGACTGCGCCAGCCCGCGTTGAGCGCCAGCCCCGCCAGATCGATGGCGGCGTCCAGATGGTCGTCGCCCAGCGCCGGCGCGGACGCTCCGAGAGGTATTTCTCGCCTTCGGCCGCCGGCGGTATGGAAGGGGTATCGGTCATCGGTCCTCCGGCTTGCGCGGTTCGAACGCGCCAAAGGCGGCAGCGGACGCCGCTTCGGGAAGGCGGGCGGCTTAGCCGGTCGCGCCCTCGCTGTCCATGACTACCGGGCCGCTCATCCGGTGGCCGCGATCATTCGGGGGCATAGCCGAACAGCTTAACCCGAGGCGCCAGAATCTCCCCCACGGGAGCGAAGCGCCTGGCGTAGGCGCCAGTGTCCCACGGTTTCGCCGTAGTAGCCGCGCGCCGCCGGATCCGAAGTCGCCGCCTTGGCGCTTTCGAGAGCGGCGAAGGCGCGCATCTCGCCGCTGGTCTCCACCCCGACAAAGCCGCAGGTCGAGACGATCTGCGCCTCGGGATTGTCGACCAGGTCTTCGTAACGGATCAAGCCGAGCGAGGACGGCAGCTTCTCGCGATAGAGCAGGACCAGCCGCATCATCAGGTCGAAGACTCGCGCCGCCGTGTCGAGGGAGAGAGAACTCGTACATTGTGGGATTCATCTGAAAGCGGCCGCGGAAACAGCTCAGCACCACGTCGCGCGGATCGCGCAGGGTGAAGAGCGTCGCCGCCTTCGGGAAAAGTCGGGCGATCACGGGGGCGCGCACCACGTTCAGAGCCAGGCAATCGACGAACAGCTTTCCCGCGGGCTCCACGCCCGCCTCGCGCGCTCGCCGCCAATAGGCGCGTCGATAGGGCTCGAGGTCGGCCTCGGCCGCGCGCGCAAGGTGGTCGAGGTCCGCGGCGTCGACCATGAAGTCGCGCACGGCCTCACCCAGCGCGTCGTGAGAGCGGAGAAGCACCGTGGACGGATCGGCGGCAAGGGCGTTGGCGAGGAAGTCGGAGCCCGAGCGCGGGAAGCCGGTGATGAACAGGTGCGCCGCGGGCGCATCCGGCGCTGACCCGGCGGGCGGCCGCGGCGCCCAAGCCTGTTCCGTTGTCTGGTTCATATAGTTGAGCAGCCAGATCAGCATCTCGGGCACGGTTTGGCCGCGGCCGGCGGCAAGGCGCGGCGCGTAGAGCGCCTTCAGTTCTCGATTTCCCTCCGTGTACGCCTCAAACGCCTCCGCGTAGCGCCCTTGGGCGTCGAGTGCATCGCCGAGGAGCTTGAGCCCGGCGCCGCGATCGAGCGGCGTCGCCTTGTCGCCCGCCAGGACCCTACGCAACTGCGTCTCGGCCTGCGCCGGGTCGCCTTCTTTCAGTTCAGCCTCGGCGTAGGCGGTGAGCGCGGCGGCGCAGTCGGGATCGATGCGCAAGGCCTGGCCGGCATGCACGCGCGCGCTGTTCGGGTCGCCGCGGCGCAGCGAAAGCCGCGCCAGATGGGCCAGGGGCTCGACGTAGTCGGGCTTCAGCGCCAGCGCCTGTTCGTGGGCGTTGCGCGCGCTGTCGAGATCCCCAATCATCTCGCTGGCCCAGCCGAGGTTGTGGAAGGCGGGCGCGAACCGCGGCGCGATTTCGGTCGTCGCCTGGAAGGCCGCCGCCGCCTCGCGCGGGCGCTGCAGCTTGTCGAGCACCAAGCCCTTGGCGTTCAGGGTCGCGGCCTCGCGCGGCGCAAGCTCAAGGGCGCGTTCGAGGTCGAGCAGCGCCGCCTCGTACTGGCCCTGCTGTTCGAGCCAGAAGGCGCGCAGCCCCAGGAGGCCCGGGTGCTCCTGGCCCAGGTCGAGGCCTTCGCGGGCCAGGACGAAGGCGCGCGGCATGTCGCCGGCGCGCACGCAGTCGCCCACGCTGCGCAGGCGGTCGTCGAGCGCGAGACCTGTGGTGTCGGCGGCGGGAGGCGGGGTGTCGGTCATGGGCTCGGGTTTGGGCGCTCGGCGGCGGCGCGTCAGCGCCGCGGGTTCCTCTGCACCGTCGCGCCGCCGGTCTCAAGGTCGAACACCAGGCCGGCCGGAACGGTATCGAGCACCGGATGGGTCGCCACGCCCGCGGCGTTCACCCGATCGGCGGCCCAGTGGTTGCAGAGATGCACCAGGCTGAAATGCTCCGTACTCCGATAAAACCGCGCCTCGGCGCCGCCGGGGATGAAGTCGGGCCGGCCGTCGCGCAGCGCGAAGCTGCCGTCGATGCCGGCCTCGAGGCGGCGAAAACCCGCCTCGCTGAGCTCGATGCGGTGCACGCCGGTCGACCAGATGCGATCCGGCGCGGCGCGCAGCGGCTCGACCATGACCGCGGAGGGATTGTTTGGCGCGAAGGCAGCGCGGAAGACGTCGAGGAAGCGATGCAGCGAGGCGCCGGTCTCGATGTAGAACCGCGCGTCGCCCCAGCCCACTTCCACGAACGGTTTCGCCGGCCCGGACTCGGCGGTCGCGGCCGCGAGCGGGCCCGTCGGATCGAGCTTGTCGGTCGGCAGCACCAGGCTGGTGTGGAAGCCGTTGTCGATCAGCCAGACGCCGACGGTCGGCGCGTTCGCCGGCGGCGGATAGAGCGCCCGGTCGCCCGGCTTGCGCACGCCGAAGGCCAGGATCAGGAGCAGCAAGACCGCCGCGCCGGCGGTCAGCACGGCGCGGCGGCGCTTCAGCACGACGGCAGGCCCGGGGCGCCGCGCGCGGCCTGGAACACGTCGCCGCTCGCGCGGTACTCGATGGTGCGCGGATGGTCGCCGGCATAGTCGACGGCGAAGGCGCGGTCCTTCTGCTCCGGCCTGATGGTTCCGTCGACGCCGCGCGCTTCGTCGTCGCCGTCGTCGTAGGTGATCAGCACGCGCTTGGCGCGTACGACCGGGCGGTCGGGGGTGAGTTCTATGATGTCGGCGTAGTCGACGGTGCAGCCCTGCCAGGTGCCGCCGCCGCTGGCGACCAGCGCCGGTCCGGAGAAGAGATCGTCGCGTAGGGACCAGGACGGCGGCTCGCCGAAACTGCCCCCGTCGCTGATCTCGGACCAGGCGCCGACGACCTTAAATCCGCTCCCCTGGCGGGCCAGATAATGGATCGCCAGCGACCCGGAGCAACCGTGGCAACCGTCTGTTCTTGCTTCGGAAATCAGCACCAGGAGGCTTCCCAGCGGGACCAGTTTGGCGGGGCGGTAACGCAGGGTCGTGTCCTGGCCGTCCCGGCTCACGATGCGCACCGCCGGGGCGGCCGAACCGAAGGCCGTGGCGAACGCCTGGTTCAGGTCGACGGCAGGGTTGGCGGGCGGCGGCGTCGGCGTCGATGCACTTGTCGCCGGCGCTGAAACCGATGGCGTCGCTGCGGCCTTCTTCGTGTCAGCGTGACAGCCCGCTAGGACAAGCGAGACGGTCGTCGTGGCGATCACACCGGCGAGGTCTCGCATGACGCCCCCCATCATCGATCAGCTCGCCGGCTGCACCAGGAACTGCTCGACCTTTCCGTCGGGATAGGCCCGCATGATGATGGTGAGCGTCCGGGTCGGATAGGTCACGCGGTACACCTCCGATGTCATGCCGCCGCGCAGCGAGAAGGCGCGCTGGCCGAAGTCCGATGGGTCGCCCAGCGCGCCGATGCTGGCCGCGAAATCGTGCAGCGCCTCGTCGGAGAAATAGGCGTTGCCGTTCGGCGTGAACTGCGCCCGATCGATGTGGCCGGCGCGCAGGCCGTCGAAGATGGCGTGCGCGACCTGGGTCTGTTTCGCCGCGTCCGGGTTAGCCGCGGACGCCGGCTTGGCGGCGGCGGGCGCCGAGACCTGGGGGGTCGGGGGCGCCGGGAACAGGATGTCGCTGATCGCCGCGCCGATGGCGGTCTGGGCGCCGCCGAAGTCCGCGTTGGTCAGCACCACCACAGCGGCCCTGTCGTCGGGGAAGACGCGGTTGTCGGACAGGAAGCCGGAAATTTCGCCGCCGTGCTGCAGCAGGGTGCGCTTGCCGCTGATGCGGATGAACTCGCCGAGCCCGTACTCGGAATCCTTGCCGTCGTTCAGTTTCACCGAGGTCCGCTGGGCCGCGTAGGACGCGGGTTTGAGCCGCGTCCGATCGATCTGGCCGATGTCCCAGAGCGCCAGATCCTGGGCGCGCATGGCCAGGCCGCCCATGGCGAACAGCCAGCCGGGCGCCTCCTTCGGCGCGGGGTGCAGCGGGCCCAGCGCATAGCGCATATAGCCCTGGGCGTCCGTCGGCCCGAGCGGTTTGGTGTCGACCTCGGTGGCCCCGGTCATGTGCAGCGGGGTGAATATCCGCTCACTGAGGAATTGCATGAGCGGCTCGCCGGAGACCTTCTCCACGATCAGGCCCGCGATGGTGTAGCCGGTGTTGGAGTACTGCCACTGGTCGCCCGGTTTGAAGTCGAGCGGCGTCCGAGCCCATTTGTCGAGGATGTGATCGGCCGTGGTCGGATGGAGCATCTCTTCCATCACATAATCCTGGGGCCAGTAGTCGCGGTAGCCCGAGGTGTGGCTGAGCACCTGGCGGATGGTGACCTTGTCGCCGGAGGTCAAGCGCGGCACGTACTTGCCGACCGGATCGTCGAGCGAGAGCTTGCCCTCATCTGCCAGCATCAGGATCGCAGTCGCGGTGAACTGTTTGGAGATGGAGCCGATGCCGTAGCGCATCTCGGGACTGGCCGGGGTCGCGGGATCGAGCCGGCCCTCGCCGTAGGCCTTCACATAGGCCACGCGACCATCCTTCACGACGGCGATGGAGGCCGAGGGCACGCCGGTGCGCGACAACACGCCCGCCACGGCCTTGTCGATGGCGGTCTGGTCGGCCGGCGACAGCCCTGGATCGGCCGCCTGGGCGGCCATGGGCAGCGCCGCCGCAAGCAGCAAGGCGGCGGAAAATACAAAGCGGATCATGCAACGGGTCCCTCGCGAGCGACGAAACCTTAGCCGGGCGCAATCGGGCCGACTAGCGGGCGAAACTACCGCGGGTCGCTGGGGGCGCCGTCGTCTTCCTGGCCGACGGCCTTGGCCTCGTTCGGCGTGCGCGGGAGCTGCCATTCCGCGCGCCAGCGGTACTGCAGCGTCTCGCAGATCGCCGGGCCCTTGGTCGCGGGGTCGCGCTTCAGGACGTAGATGGTCAGGTCGTGGTCGGGGCGGACCGGGGTCATGGCCAGCCAGGCGCGGTCGGCGCCCTTGCAGGCGCCGTAGGCGAAGCCCTGACCGTCCTTCACGTCGATGGCGTAGAGCTGGATGCCGCGCGTGTCGTCGTCATCCTGCTTCAACATTTTGACCAGTTGGCCGCCGGAAAAGGCGCCCTGGGGCTTGCCGAGGGTCAGGCCCTGACCGCGGGTGCGGTAGAGCTTCTGCACGCGGCGGCCGAACATGTCCTCGTGCACGGTGAGGGTGATGACGTCGGAGCGGTGCTTCGCGGACTCGGAATCCGGCTCGTAGGTGAAATAGCGTTCCTTGGCGTGCGCGGCGCCGGCTATGAGGGCGGCGGTGACAACACCGATTGCGAGTACGCGAACTCTCTTCATCCTGGTCTCCATCGATCGCCGCGAAACGAAGCGTCGCCGTCAGAGCGAGCGCTTCACTTCCTCGACGGTGAAACATTCGATGAAATCGCCCTTTTTGATGTCCTGGAAGCCGGCGAAGCTCATGCCGCACTCCTGGCCGACCTGAACTTCGTTCACATCGTCCTTGAAACGCTTCAGCGTCTGCAGGGTGCCGAGCTCCAGGATGACCACGTCCGAGCGCAACACACGGACCTTGGCGCCGCGGCGGACCAGGCCCTCGGTGACGCGACAACCCGCGACCTTGCCGACCTTGGAAATGTCGAAGGCCTCGAGCACCTCGGCGTTGCCCAGGAAGGTTTCGCGCTGGATCGGGGCCAGCATGCCCGAGAGCACGCCTTTGATGTCGTCGAGCACGTCGTAGATGACGGCGTAGTAGCGGATCTCGACGCCCTCGCGCTCGGCCAGGTCGCGCGCCTGTTTCGAGGCGCGCACGTTGAAGCCGATGATCGGCGAACCGGCGCCCTTGGCCAGCAGCACGTCGGACTCGTTGATGCCGCCCACGCCGGACAGGATGATCCGGGCGCGGACCTCGTCGGTGGCCAACTTGGCCAGAGAGCCGACGATGGCTTCCGCCGAGCCCTGCACGTCGGCCTTGATGACCAGCGGCAGCTCGCGCAGCTTCTTGTCCTGCAGCTTGGACATCATGTCGGCGAGCGACACGCCGGCGGAGGGCGACGCGCCGGTCCGTTCGCGACGCTTGCGGTCGCGGTATTCGGTGAGCTCCCGCGCCCGGGCTTCGTCTTCCACCACCGCCAGCTGATCGCCGGGCTCCGGCGCGCCGTCGAGGCCGAGCACTTCCACCGGTTCCGACGGCCCTGCGGTTTCGACCTGTTCGCCGCGCTCGTTGGTGAGCGCGCGCACCCGGCCCCAGTGCGAGCCGGCCACGACCAGCTGGCCGCGCTTCATGGTGCCGCGCTTGACCAGCACGGTGGCGACCGGGCCGCGGCCCTTGTCGAGCTTGGCCTCGATGACCACGCCTTCGGCCGAGCGCGTCGGATTGGCGCGCAGGTCCATGACCTCGGCCTGGACCAGGATGGCGTCGACCAGGTTGCTCAGACCGGTTTTCTTCAGGGCGGAGACTTCGACCACCTGGGTTTCGCCGCCCAGGCTTTCCACCACGATCTCGTGCTGCAGCAGGTCGTTGATCACCCGGGTCGGATCGGCGTCGGGCTTGTCGATCTTGTTGATCGCCACGATCATCGGCGCGCCGGCGGCCTTGGCGTGATTGATCGCCTCGATGGTCTGCGGCATGACGCCGTCGTCGGCGGCCACCACCAGCACCACGATGTCGGTGACATTGGCGCCGCGCATCCGCATCGCCGAGAACGCCGCGTGGCCGGGGGTGTCGAGGAAGGTGACGCGCTGACCGTTTTCCAGGCGCACCTGATAGGCGCCGATGTGCTGGGTGATGCCGCCGGCTTCACCCGCCACCACGTCGGTGGCGCGCAGCGCATCGAGCAACGAGGTCTTGCCGTGGTCGACGTGACCCATGACCGCCACCACCGGCGGCCGCGGCAGGGTGTCGGCGTCGTCGTCCTTCTCGTCGATGAAGCCTTCTTCCACGTCGCTTTCCGACACGCGGCGCACGGTGTGGCCGAAGTCGGCCGCCACCAGTTCGGCGGTGTCGGAATCGATCACGTCGTTGATCTTCAGCATCATGCCCTGACGCATCAGGAACTTGATGATGTCGACGGCGCGCACGGCCATCCGGTTGGACAGCTCCTGCACGGTGATGACGTCGGGAACGATCACTTCGCGGGCCGCCTTGGGCTGTTCCTGGGCGCCGCCCTTGCGCTTTTCTTTTTCGCGTTCGCGGGCGCGGCGCACCGAGGCGAGCGAGCGCATCCGTTCGGCGGCGTCCTCGTCCCCGGCCACGGCCTGGATGGTGAGGCGGCCTTCGCGGCGCTTGGGTTCGCCCTTGGTGCGCGAGACGGCCTTGCCGGCGTCGCCGCCGCCCTTGCCGCGATCGTCGTCGTCGCGACGGCCGCCGGGCCGCGCATGCGGCGCGCCGCGGGTGGGACGGGTGACCTCGGGTCCGGAGGGCGCCTCGGAGGCGCCGGCGGGGCCGCGGGCGCCGGGACGCGGCGGGCCGCCCGGACGGGCGGCGCCGGGCGCGCGCGGGGCCAGGGCGGAATAGCGAACGGTTTCGCCGGGCGTGGCTGCGCGCGTGCCGTAGCCGCCGCCTGCAGCGGCGGCGCCGCTCGCAGCGCGGGCGGACGGGCCGCCCTCGCGACCGCCGAAACTGCTGCCGCCGGCCGAGGGACGCGAACCATAGGCGCCGGCGCCGCCGGCGCCGTCACGCGGCGCGCGGGCGCCGTAACCGGCGGGCGCGGCGGGCGCGGCCTCGCGGGGCGCGCGCGGCGAAGCGGTGCGCGCGGTGGCGGGGCGCACCGGGGCGCCCAGCGTCGGGCGCGCCGACGGGGTCGCGCGCGCGGCCGGCCGTTCGACCGGCGCCTCGACGGCCACGGGTTCGGGCGCACGTTCGGGCTCAGACTCCGGCGCCGCTTCGGCGACGGGGGCGTCGGCGAGGGGCGCTTCGATCGGCTCGGCGGCCTTGGCGACTTTGGCGGCGGCTTTTTCCTCGCGGACGCGATCGGCTTCGGCCGCCTTCAGCGCGCTGTCGCGCTCGGCCTGTTCGGCGTCGCGGCGCTCCTGCTCGTGGCGGGCGGATTCGATGGCGCGGCGGCGCGCCTCCATCTCTTCGGCCGAGAGTCCGCCGGCGGACTTGTCCTCGCGAGCGGCGGACGGCGACGCGGCCGCAGGCGTCTCCGGCCGCGGACGCGGCTTGATCTCGAAGGCGGGCCGCTTCTCGGCGACCGGCGCGGGGGTGTCGGTGCGGCGACGCTTGGTCTCGACCACCACGGTCTTGGAGCGGCCGTGGCTGAAGCTCTGGCGCACCGTGCCGGTGGAGACCGAACCGGCCGCGCGCGGCTTCAGGGTCAGGGGCGCGCGCCCACCGGGCGCGGGGGGGGCGCCTGCCGGGGTCTTGCCGTCTTCGTCGTTCGCGTCGCTCATCCGGTCGCTTTACTTCCTCTCCAGGCCGAAGCCTGGCTCAGACACAGGGTCCAATAAACAAATCGGGCAAGGGCGTCAGCCGCCCCGCCCGTTACGAGCATCCTCGCGCCAACACTCAGGGAGGAGCGGGCGAAATCCGGCGAGCCTGTGGACGTCTTCCGACCACCGCTCGGCTCTTCGCCCCGCAAGGAGGGCGAGGTGTATCACATTATCGAGGCCCAAGGCCAAACCCAATTCGTCGGCCTGGAAGGCGCCGCAGACCTCGACCGGCCTTGGCGCCGCAAGGGTTGCGCGGGTGAGCTTGGCGCGTCCGTCCGCCGACCCGTCCCGGGCCTCGACGAGCCACGCCGCCTTGCCGGAACGGATGGCGACCTGGGTCTTCTCGAAGCCCTGGACAAGGGCGCCCTCGCGCCGCGCCAGGCCAAGCCCGTCAAGGCAGCGCCGGGCCAGAAGCCGTTCCACCAGGGCCGACAGGTCGAGACCCGCATCGAGCTTGCTCTTGGCCGCGCGCGAGAACAGGCCCTTGCGGGCGGCGGTGTCGACCGCATCGCGGGTCGCCTCGACCCAGAGGCCCCGCCCGGGCAGCTTGCCCGCCACGTCGGGCGCCACGGTGGCGTCCGGGGCCGCGACAAAGCGGAGCAGGCGCTCTTTGGGCATGACCTCGCCCGACACGATGCAACGCCGTTCGCCGGCCGCGTCCTTGGACGAAACCTCTGCAGTCATGCCGATGTCGGCGACGGGGTTCTGCACGCGGGGCTAGCTCATCAGGCGTCCGCGGAGGCTTCAACGTAATCGCCGAGCGTTTCGCCGCCGGGCGCGCCGTCTTCGGCATCGCCTTCGCCCTCGACCAGCTCGCCTTCTTCGGGCGCCGACGGTTCGAGTTCGGAGGCGTCGATCCAGCCGGCCGCGACGCGGGCGCGCAGGATCAGCATTTCGGCGTCCTCGACCGACAGCTGGAATTTCTCCAGCACGCCCGTCGTGCGAACGCGCTCGCCGTTCACGCTGTCGTAGCCGCCGCGGATCTCGTCGGTGGCGAGGTCGGCCAGGTCTTCGATGGTTTTCACGCCGGCTTCGCCGAGCGCCACGGCGATGGGCAGGGTGACGCCCTCGATTTCGAGCACGCCGTCCTCGACGCCGAATTCCTTGCGCTTGGCGTCCAGTTCGGCCGCTTCGCGGTCGAGCCATTCGCGGGCGCGGGTCTGCAGTTCCAGGGCGGTCTCTTCGTCGAAACCTTCGATGGAGGCGATCTCGTGCTCTTCCACGAAGGCCACGTCCTCGACGGTGGCGAAGCCTTCGGTGACCAGGAGCTGGGCGATCACTTCGTCGACGTCGAGCGCTTCCTGGAACAGGGAGGTGCGTTCGGAGAACTCGCGCTGGCGGCGCTCGCTATCCTGGGCCTCGGTGATGATGTCGATCTGCCAGCCGGTCAGCTGCGAGGCGAGCCGCACGTTCTGACCGCGGCGGCCGATGGCGAGCGAGAGCTGCTCGTCGGGCACCACGACTTCGACGCGCTCGTCTTCCTCGTCGAGCACCACCTTGGAGACTTCCGCCGGCGCCAGGCCGTTGACGATGAAGGTCGCTTCGTCCGGCGACCAGGAGATGATGTCGATCTTCTCGCCCTGCAGTTCGGCGACAACCGCCTGCACGCGCGAGCCGCGCATGCCGACGCAGGCGCCGACCGGGTCGATCGAACCGTCGTTGGACAAGACCGCCATCTTGGCGCGCGAGCCCGGGTCGCGGGCCACAGCGCGGATCTCGATGACGCCATCGTAAACTTCCGGCACTTCCTGAGCGAACAGCTTGGCCATGAAGCCCGGGTGCGCCCGCGACAGCATGATCTGCGGGCCCTTGGTCTCGCGGCGCACGTCGTAGATGTACGAGCGGATGCGGTCGCCGATGTTGAAGATTTCGCGCGGGATCGACTGGTCGCGGCGCATGACGCCTTCGCCGCGGCCGAGGTCGACGATGACGTTGCCGTACTCGACGCGCTTGACCACGCCGTTGACGATC
The DNA here is from genome assembly GCA_963838235.1 of uncultured Pseudomonadota bacterium. Lineage (GTDB taxonomy): Bacteria > Pseudomonadota > Alphaproteobacteria > Caulobacterales > Caulobacteraceae > JAFECT01. Next base: position 393,692 of record CAWIQJ010000006.1, on the reverse strand, counting down.
TCGCCCGAGCGATCCTTGAACTCGTCGTACTGACGCTCGCGCTCGGCTTCGCGCACCTTGTGCGTCACCACCTGGCGGGCCATCTGGGTCTGCACGCGGCCGAACTCGAACGGCGGCAGGGTCTCGACGTACTCCTTGCCGACGAAGGCCTCCTTGTCGGACTTCAGCGAGTCCGCGAGGCTCTGGAAGGCGTAGGTGTTTTCGATGACTTCCTCGTCGTCGACCACCGTCACCACGCGGGTGAGCGCCAGTTCGCCGGTCTTCGGATCGATCACCGCGCGGATGTCGTGCTCGGCGCCGTAGCGCGCCCGCGCCGCCTTTTGAATCGCTTCTTCGATGGCGGCGATGACGATCTCTTTCTCGATCGACTTTTCGCGGGCGACGGCGTCGGCGATCTGGAGCAGCTCCAGTCGGTTGGCGCTGATTCCGGTGAGGGCCATCAGGCTTGTTCCTCTTCTTGATGGTCGGTGTGTTGGGGTTGTTCGGATGCGATGCGTTCGGCGCGGCGCTTGGCGCCGGCCTCCATCAACGCGTCGGTGAGTACGAGTTTGGCGTCTTCGATCCAGGCGAAGGGGACGAGCACGGTCTCTTCCTCGCCTTCGAGGTCGAGGCCTATGTTGTCGCCGTCGACGCCGGCCAGCACGCCCTTGAAGCGCTTGCGGTTCTCGGCCAGCCGGTCGAGTTCGACCCGCGCCTCGAAGCCCTGGTAGGCCACGAAATCCTTCAGCCGGGTCAGCGGCCGGTCGATACCGGGGGTGGAGACCTCCAGCACATATTCGCCGGTGATCGGATCGGCCGCCTCGAGCACTTCGGAGACCGCCCGCGACAGGGCGGTGCAGTCCTCGATGGTCATTTCCCCGTGAGCGTCCTCGGCCATGATCTGCAGAATCCGCCGCTGGCCCCCGGTGAGGCGCAGCCGGACGATCTCGTAGCCCGCGGCTTCCGCCACAGGGTCGAGCAATTCCAATAGCTTACGGTCTTCGCCGGTCTTCGTTCGCACGAGTTCCAAAACCAACAAAAAAGCGGCGGGCCTTCCGGCCGCCGCTCGCAAGTCCCATCCAGGACAGACGATCGATGTGAAGGTGATATAGGCCCTTTGGGAGGGGTTGTCAGCCCCCGAAGACGCCCCTTCCGGCTTGGCCATAAATCCGGCCGGTTGGGCGGATGGGATGGTGGCGGAGGGCGCAGGGATGCGGGTTCCGATTTGGGCGGCGCTCTGTCTCGCGGCCGCGATTGCGTGGGCGCCGGATCGCGCCGTCGCGGCGCCGAAACATTCCGAGGCCGCTGCGCTCGACGCTGTGACGCGCGACGCCTGCCGCAAGGACGTCGTTCTGTTGGGCGAGAGCACGCACGGCGACGGACGAACCGTCGCGATCAAGGCCGCTCTGGTGAAGCGCCTGGTGGACCGCTGCGGCTTCAACGCGGTGTTCTTCGAGGGCAGCTTCTACGACTTCCTCGAGATCGAGCGGCGGGTTCGCGCCCACGAAGCCGTGACGCCGCAGATGGTGTCGTCCGCGGTCGGGTGGCTGTGGAATCACGATGCGGAATTCGAACCGTTGATCCCGTTCCTCACCGAAGCGGTGATGGCGCGCCGCGTCGTAATCGGTGGCATCGACGACCAGGTCGCTAACCGCGGCATGTTCTATTCACTCGAACAGATGCCCAGGGATTTGGAGGCTGAAATTCCGCCGGCGCGACGCGAGGCTTGCTACCGCCTCATCCGCCAGCGCACGGCCTGGGACTATTCCGACGACGCCCCGCACACGCCGGCGGTTCGTGATCAGGTGCGGCAATGCCTTGTGGAGCTGCGGGCCGGCATCGAGGCCGACAGAGCGCTGAACACCGAGTCGCGCGATGACGACCTCGCGCTGGTCGACAACCTGCAGCGCGCCATCGCGCGCGACTTCGATGAGACGCGCTCCAACTTTGAGGGACGCGACTATTCGATGTTCCAAAATCTACGCTGGCTCGCGCAGCGTCTGCCGCCGCACAGCAAGATCATCGTCTGGTGCGCGACCACACACGCAGCGAAGGCCGCGCACAACCTTCCCAACTATGGCGACGGCGACCTGCAGAACCTCGGCGCCTACGTGCACGCGGCCTATGGCTCGCGCGCCTTCGCGGTCGGCGTCACCGCCACGTCCGGCAGCTATCGCTGGTCGTCCGGGGAAAACCGTCCGATTCCCGCACCCCCGCCCGACGCCCTGGAAGCTCTGGCGCTAAAGCCCGACGAAGCGGTCTATATCGATGCTGAAGCGCTCGCAAAACGCGGCGTTGTCCCGTCGGAATTATTCCAGCACCAGTACCGCGATGCGGACTGGTCGAAGGTCCTCGACGGCGTGATCGTCATCGGCGAGGAGCGGCCGCCGGAGCGGACGGACCGTTAGGCCTCGGGCGGTCCCTTGCGACGCCTCAGAAGATGCACCGCCACGCCCGCCAGGACGACAGCGGCGAAGATGACGATGACGATTGCGCCTTGGTCCATCAGTGCCTCGCGAATTCCAGGTAGATCGGCTGGGTGTCGCCGAGCAGTTTGTCTTGGTAGCGGGTCGGGACGTGGTCTGTCGGGCGCCGCGCGCCAGTCGCCCGCGCTTTCGGCCAGCCATTAGAAGCGCGGTTCGCGCGTCAGCCGCTCCAGCGCCCAGGACGCGTAGTCCTTCCAGTCGGTGATGAAGCGCAGGCGGCCGCCCGGCTTCAGCACGCGCGCCAGCTCCGTCGCGGTGTCGGTCTGAACGAAGCGGCGCTTGTGGTGGCGGGTCTTGGGCCAGGGGTCCGGGAACAGGATGAACACGCGGTCGAGCGCCGCGTCGGGGAACGCGGCGAGGACCTCGCGCGCGTCGCCGGCGTGCAGGCGTACGTTTTCGAGCTTCCGTTCATCCATGTGACGCAAGGCTGACGCAACGCCGTTGAGAAAGGGTTCGCAACCGATGATCAATGTGTGCGGGCGCCGCTCGGCCTGGGCCGCGAGGTGTTCGCCGCCGCCGAAGCCGACCTCGAACCAGACCTCGTCGGCCTGCGGCATGAGCGCGCGCGGGTCGATGGCGCCCGACTTTCGGATCGGGCAGGGCCATGCGCGGCAGCAGGCTCTGCATCAACGCCGCCTGGCGCGGTTTCAGGGTGCGCGACTTGATGCGCCCGAACGAGCGCATCGGGCCCCAAGTGGGCGGCTGTGTCATCTTAGAGGCTGCGGCGCAGTTCCTCGACCAGGTCGGTGCGCTCCCAGCCGAAGCCGCCCTCGTTGTCGGGCTGGCGGCCGAAGTGGCCGTAGGCGGCGGTGCGGCCGTAGATCGGCCGGTTCAGGCCCAGGTGCTCGCGGATGGCGCGCGGGGTGAGGCCGCCGATCATCTCCGGCAGCAGCTTTTCCAGCTTGGCCTCGTCCACGTGGCCGGCGCCGTGGGTGTCGACGTAGAAGCTGAGCGGGTTGGCCACGCCGATGGCGTAGCTGACCTGGATGGTGCAGCGCGCGGCCAGGCCCGCGGCCACCACGTTCTTGGCTAGGTAGCGGCAGGCGTAGGCGGCGGAGCGGTCGACCTTGGTCGGATCCTTGCCCGAGAACGCGCCGCCGCCGTGGGGCGCGGCGCCGCCGTAGGTGTCGACGATGATCTTGCGCCCGGTCAGGCCGGTGTCGCCGTCGGGACCGCCGACCACGAACACGCCGGTCGGATTGACGATCCATTCGGCGCCGTCGAGCAGATGGCCGGGCATCACCTCGCGCACATAGGGCTCGATCAGTCGGTGCACGTCTTCCGAGGTCAGGCCTTCGCGGTGCTGGTGCGAGACGACGATCTTCAGGGCGCGCACCGGCTTGCCGTTTTCGTAGAGCAGGGTGACCTGGCTCTTGGCGTCGGGCTCGAGTTCCGGGCGCTCGCCGGAGCGGCGCGCTTCGGCGAGGCGGCGCAGGATGTTGTGCGAGTACTGCAGGGTCGCGGGCATCAGCTCGGGCGTCTCGTCGGTGGCGAAGCCGAACATGATGCCCTGGTCGCCGGCGCCTTCGTCCTTGTCGCCGGCGGCGTCGACGCCGACGGCGATGTCGGCGGACTGGGCGTGCAGCCAGCAGTCGTAGTCGGCGCGTTCCCAGTGGAAGCCGTCCTGGGCGTAGCCGATGTCCTTCACCGCGGCGCGGACCTTTTCCTCGAGGCTGTCGATGACGGCCTCAGGGCCGCGCACCTCGCCGGCCAGCACGATGCGGTTGGTGGTGACCAGGGTCTCGCAGGCGACCCGCGCCTCGGGCTCGGCGGTCAGGAAGGCGTCGACGACGGTGTCGGAGATGCGGTCGGCCACCTTGTCGGGATGGCCCTCGGACACGCTTTCGCTGGTGAAGATATAGGACGGTCGGATCAAGGAGGGTCCCCGGGAAGTCTGGATGGAGCGCAAGCGGACTTTACGCCGCGCTCCGGCGCGCGGACCATATAAAGCTATCCTTATATCCGCAACGACCTTTGGTCCCGACCGTCAATCGTCGTCGTCATCGTCCTCGGCCAGGGTGCGGACCAGCTCCAGCACGCGGCGGCGGTACTTGGGATTGAGCTTGGGTAGGAGCGAGGCGAGCTCGACGCCTTCGGGGGTCATCAGGAACTGGTGCAGCGACGTCTCCTGCGGCGATCGGCCCGGCAGGACATCGGCGGCGAGGCCGTCGAAGAAATAGGCCGGGGCCACGTCGAGGAAGCGCGCGATCTCGAACAGTTTGGAGGCGGACACGCGGTTGGCGCCGCGTTCGTATTTCTGAACCTGCTGGAAGGTGAGGCCGAGCGCGTCCGCGAGCTTTTCCTGGCTCATGCCCAGGAGCTTGCGCCGCATCCGGACCCGCGCGCCCACGTGCAGGTCTATCGGATTGGGCGAACGATCTTCGAAGCTGACACTCATGGACCTTCCCTCAGCGGAACGGCCCCCCGTCCCGCTTTTAGGGGGAAACGGCGTCGACTTCATCCTTCTTTTGCGTGAACCACGATCTTCTAAGGGCAAAAGCGAGCCCCGCGACCGCCAGTAACCAAAAGATCAGGTCGCCGATCTGCGAATACAGGGTGGGCGAGGCCGCCTGCGGCAGGTTCTGGTCGATCACGCCGCTCTCGCCGGGATTGAGCCGCGCGCCCGGAAGCACGCGGCCCCAGGGATCGATCACCGCCGAAACCCCCGTGGGCGTTGCGCGCACCAGGGGCAGGCCCTGTTCGATGGCGCGATAGCTGGCGAGGTTCAGGTGCTGCAGCGGACCCGAGGTCGGGCCGAACCAGGCGTCGTTGGAGACATTGACGATCCAGGCCGGCCGCGCGCCGCCGCTCTCGGCGAGGCCCGGATAGAGGCTCTCGTAGCAGATCAGCGGCTGGACCAGCGGCAGGTTGGGCACGCGCAGCGGTTTCGGCCGCGGCCCCGGCGAGAAGCTGTCGCCGATGTGGGTCAGGTCCTTGAAGCCGAGCGGCGTGAGGATCGGTTCCAGCGGCAGATATTCGCCGAACGGCACCAGCCGGTGCTTGTCGTAGACCGCTTCCGCCTGCAGCGCGCCGAGGCGGTCGCGCTTTATGGCCATCAGGCTGTTGTAATAGAGCAGGCGCGGCTCGCGTCCGAGGCGCTTCTGCGCGTCCTGTTCGCCGGGCGGCGTCACCGCGCGATAGGTCCCGATGAGCAGGGTCTGGTTCGGCTCCAGCGCCTGGGCGATGGCGGGTTCGACCCAACCGTCGGGATCGAGCGTGTCCTGCGCCGACAAGGGCAGGGCGCCTTCGGGCCAGATCACCACGTCGGGATCCTTGTCGCCCATGCGCGAGGTCAGATTGACGTAGCGACGCACGATGTCGGCGTAGGCCTGTTTGGTCCACTTCGATTCCTGCGGCACGTCGGGCTGCACCACGCGCACGATGGTCGCGGTCAGGCGCGCGTGCGCGCCGTCGAGACGGATGGCGCCGATGACCCACATCGCCGCCAACAGGATCGTGCCGATCGCAGCGATGCCCGAACGGTATTTGCGATTGCCCGCGCCGAGCAGCGGTCCGAACGCGAACAGCGCCACCAGCGTCAGCAGGGTCAGGCCGTAGGCGCCCACGAAGGCCGCGATCTGCGACGGCGCCGAACCGGCAAGCCAGGTCTCGCCCAGCAAGTTCCACGGAAAGCCGGTCAGCACATGGCCGCGCAGCCACTCGAACAGGGCGAACACCGCGGCGAACACGAAGACGCGGCCCACATGGGACGGCGCGATCTTGCGATAGACCGCGCAGGCGGCGCCCCAGAACAGGCCCATGCCCGCGGGCAGCAGCGCCGCGGCGAAGGGCGCCATCCAGGCCTGGCGCGCGTCGACGAAGAAGGCCTCCGCCACCCACCAGCAGCCCACAAGAAAGAAGGCGAAACCCGCCAGCCAGCCGTAGCCGAAGGCGCGCCACAGGCGGCCCGGCCCCTCGATGCGATCGATCGTCCAGAGGAGCACCGGATAGCCGATCAGCCCCGGCCAGAATCCGAACGGCGGAAACGCGAACGCCATCAGGGCGCCCGCGGCCAGCATCACCGCGTAATTGAACAGACGCGCGGTCCAACTCATCTTGACGAACTCATTTCGAAGTCTCGGGCGGAGGCGGCGGCTCGGTCTTGCGCAGGCGCAGGCGCTTCACCCGGCGCGGATCGGCGTCGAGGATTTCGAACTCGTAGCCGAGCGGATGCGGAATCACTTCGCCGCGCTGGGGCACGCGCCCGGCCAGGGTGGAGACGAGACCCGCAACGGTGTCGACCTCTTCGTCCTTCAGCTCTTCCGGCGCCAGCTGTTCGCCGACCGCGGTTTCGAGATCTTCCAGCGAGGCGCGCGCTTCGATTTCGAACACGTCGCCGGCGCGCTGCACGATGCCGGTGCCGGCATGCTCGTCGTGTTCGTCCTCGATCTCGCCGACGACGGCTTCGACCAGATCCTCGAGGGTGACCAGGCCGTCGGCGCCGCCGAACTCGTCGATCACCATCGCCATGTGGATGCGGGTGGCCTGCATCTTCAGCAGCAGGTCCTGGGCGCGCATCGAGGCCGGCACATAGAGCACGTCGCGGCGCAGGCGATAGAGCGCCGGCTCGGACCAGTTGGGCGTCGGCCGCGCGGCGTCGGGCGCGATCAGCTTCAGCACGTCCTTGATGTGCACCACGCCGATGGGGTCATCGAGAGTCTCGCGGTACACCGGCATGCGCGAGTGCTCGGCCTCGACGAAGGTCTTCACGATCTCGTCGAGCGGCGTGGTGATGTCGAGCGCTATGACGTCGGCGCGCGGGGTCATCACGTCCTGCGACGCGCAGGTCTTTGAAGGCCTCCGCCTGGTCGACCATGTCGACGGGCGCGTGGGCGGCTTCGGGCGGCGCAGGTTTGTCCGCCTCGTTCGCCGGACGGGCAAAGCGGCTGAACAGGTCCCGGATGGGGCGTCTCGCCTGAGGGGCGCTACTGGGGCCGTCGCTCGGCATCGGTCTCGCATCGGGGCGCGTAAGGATCCGGAATCCCAAGCGCGGCAAGGACCTTACGCTCGAGCGCCTCCATGGCGTCCGCCTCGTCGTCGGTCCGGTGATCCCATCCTAATAGATGCAGCGCCCCATGCGCCACCAGATGCGCGAGATGGTCGGAAAGCGGCTTTCCCTGCTCGGCCGCCTCCCGGGCGCAGACGCCATGGGCCAGGGCCAGGTCGCCGAGCTGGGGCCGGGCGGTCTCGGGCGCCGGGAAGGACAGGACGTTGGTCGGGCCGGTCTTGTGGCGGAAGTGCTGGTTGAGGTCGGCGCTCTCAACGTCGCCGGTGAGCAGCACGGTCACCACCGCATCGGGGGCGGCGGCGCCCGCTTTCAGGGCCGCTTCGGCCGCCACGGTCACGCGATGCTCCGCATCCGGAAGATCGCGCGTCCAGGCCGGGTCTTCGACCTCGACTTCGATCATCCGGGATCACGCCTGCGGCCGTCGCCCGGCTCGGTGAAGCCCGCGTCGGCGTCGTAGGCGCGCACGATGCGCTCGACCAGCTTGTGGCGCACCACATCGCCCGCGGTGAAGGTGGCGACGCCGACGCCTTCGACGCCCTCGAGAATGCGCACCGCCTGGGACAGGCCGGAGTCGCGCGGATTGATCAGGTCGACCTGGCTGGGATCGCCGGTCACCGCCATGCGCGCGCCTTCGCCCAGGCGCGTCAGCACCATCTTCATCTGCAGCCGCGTGGTGTTCTGCGCCTCGTCGACGATGACATAGGCGTGCGACAGGGTGCGGCCGCGCATGAAGGCGAGCGGCGCCACTTCGATGTCGCCCTTGTCGCGGCGGCGGCGCGCCGCTTCGGGTCCGAGAATATCGTCGAGCGCGGACCAGATCGGCGCGAGGTACGGGTCGACCTTTTCCATCATGTCGCCGGGCAAGAACCCAAGGCGCTCGCCCGCCTCCACCGCCGGTCGGGTGATCACCAGACGGTCGACCGCGCCGCGCAGCAACAGGGTCGCGCCGTAGGCCACCGCCAGGAAGGTCTTGCCGGTGCCGGCCGGGCCGATGCCGAACACCAGGTCCTTCTTCTGCAACAGATCGATATAGCCGGCCTGGGCCTTGGTCTTGGGCGCGATCGGGCCGCGACGGCCGACGGTGAGCGCTTCGCCGAACTTGCTCGCATCGCCCGCGCGCGCGGCGCCGACCAGGACGCGCACGTCGGCTTCGGCCACTTCCGCGCCCGTGTCGGCGCGTTCGGCGAGACCCTGGATGGCGCGCTTGGCGCCGGCCCGACCCTTGGCGTCGCCGCGCACGGTGACGCCGCCGCCGGGGGTTTCGATCAGCACATGGAAGGCGTCTTCCAACAGCGCCGCGTGGCGGCTGTTGGGACCGGACACCGCGCGGACGGCATCGTCCGACAACGGCAGGAACTCTTCGGCGCGGGGCATCAGGCGAACTCGGCGATCAAAGAACCCGCGAGGCTGTTGCCGGGCGCCGCGTCGATGCGCACCGACGTGATCCGCCCGATCAGGTCGCGCGCGTTTTCCGCGTGCACCGCCTGCAGATAGGGCGAGCGTCCGATGGCCTGCCCCGCGTTGCGGCCGGGCTTTTCGAACAGCACCGGCAGGGTGCGGCCGACCTGGGCGCGGTTGAAGGTGAAGCGTTGCGCGTCGAGCAGGGCGTTCAGGCGCTGCAACCGCTCGTCGGCGACGTCGCGTGCGATCTGGTTCGGCATGGCGGCGGCGGGCGTGCCGGGACGGCGCGAATATTTGAACGAGAAGGCCGAGGCGTAATTCACCGCGCGCACCAGGCTCAGGGTGTCTTCGAAATCCTTCTCGGTCTCGCCCGGGAAGCCCACGATGAAGTCGCCGGAGATGGCGATGTCGGGGCGCGCGGCGCGGATCTTTTCAATCAGCGTGACGTAACTCTCCGCCGTGTGCTTGCGGTTCATCGCGCGCAGCACGCGGTTGGATCCCGACTGCACCGGCAGGTGCAGATAGGGCATCAATTCCTCGACCTCGCCGTGGGCGGCGATCAGCGCGTCGTCCATGTCGGTCGGGTGGCTGGTGGTATAGCGGATGCGATCGAGGCCGGGGATCACAGCGATCCGGCGCACCAGCGCAGCGAGGGTGGAGCGTTCGCCCGAGGCGTCTTCGCCGTCGTAGGCGTTGACGTTCTGGCCCAGCAAAGTCACCTCGCGCACCCCGCGCGCGGCCAGTTGCTCCGCCTCCTGAACAATCGCTTCGACCGGGCGCGACCACTCCGCGCCGCGGGTGTAGGGCACCACGCAGAAGGTGCAGAACTTGTCGCAGCCCTCCTGCACGGTCAGGAAGGCGGTGACGCCGGCCGCCTCGCGGACGGGCAGGCTGTCGAACTTTTCTTCCGGGGCGAAGTCGGCGGCGAGGCGTTCGCCGCTCGCGCGCGACACCCGCGCGATCAGCTCCGGCAGCTGATGGTAGGCCTGGGGCCCGACCACCAGGTCGACCACCGGCGCGCGCTTCATGATCTCGGCGCCCTCGGCCTGGGCGACACAGCCGGCAACGGCGACGGTCATCCGGCCCCCGCCCGCTTCGGCCTTGGCGTCACGCAGGCGGCTGATCCGTCCGAGTTCGGAATAGACCTTCTCGGCCGCCTTCTCGCGGATGTGGCAGGTGTTCAGCACGACGAGGTCCGCCCCCTCGGGCGCGTCGGCCAGGGCGTAGCCCAGCGGGCGCAGGACGTCGGCCATGCGCTCGCTGTCGTAGACGTTCATCTGGCAGCCGTAGGTCTTGATGTAGAGACGCTTGGCCGCGGGGGTTGCTGACATGGCGGGCGTTATGGGCGCCAGGGGTGACCTAGACAAGGCGGTCGGCCGTCGCGCTCAGTTCCCCTTGTCGTCGAGGGGGACGCCGTAGAGCTCGAGCTTGTGGCCGATCAGGCGGTAGCCGAGCCGGCGCGCGATGGCTTCCTTCAGCTGCTCGATCTCCTCGTCGAAGAACTCGATCACCCGGTTGGTCTTGGTGTCGATCAGGTGGTCATGGTGATCGTCGGTCAGCTCCTCGTAGCGCGAGCGGCCGTCGCCGAAGTCGTGGCGCTCGACCACGCCGGCTTCCTCGAACAGGCGCACGGTGCGGTAGACGGTGGCGATGGAGATGTGCGGGTCGAGCGCCACGGCGCGGCGGTGCAGCTCCTCCACGTCGGGGTGGTCCTGCGACTGGGACAGGGCGCGCGCCACCACGCGCCGCTGGTCGGTCATGCGCATGCCGCGGTCGGCGCAGAGTTTCTCGATCCGGTCCATGGCGGGAAGATAGGCTGTAGGGCCTAGGGTGTTAAGTCGCGACGTAGCACCAGGGCGTCGGCGGCGGCGGCGTCCTTGCGCGCATAGTAGGCCGGACGGAAGCCGGCACGGCTGAACCCGGCGCTCTGGTAGAGCTGCAGGGCCGCCGCATTGTCGACGGCCACCTCCAGGAACAGGCACGAGGCGCCCGCTTCGGCGGCGACGCCGGCCGCGCGCTCGACCAGGGCCGCGCCCAGGCCGCCGCGGCGGAAGTCGGGCTCCACGGCGACGGTCAGGATCTCAGCCTCACCCCCGGCGGCGCGGCCGATCAGGAAGCCCGACAGCCGCCCGTGCTCGACCGCGGCCAGGCCGAAGCCGCCGGGACCGGCCAGCAGGGCCTCGATCTCGGGTGCGGACCAGGCCTCCTCGAAGCTGTCAGCCTGAAGCCGGGCGAAGGCGGCCAGGTCGTCCGGGGCGGCGGGGCGGATGCTCATGCTCACGCCGGCAGTTTGGCGTCGGCGGCGCGCAGGTAAAGGGGCTCGGGCGAGGCGGGCGGATCTACGGCCGCCAGCCGGACGAGGACCGCCGGATCGGGCTCGGCGCGGTCGTCGATCACAGCGCTCGGGAAGCGCGCCGCCAGAAGGGCGGCGCCCGGACCGATCAGCCGGGTAGGGCCGGAGGCGTCTATATTGATCAACTGTTCCGCGGCCTCGTCCACCGTCACCGCAGCGGCCGGTTTGAGCGGGCTCATATCTTTGAAATACTGAACATAAGCCTGCCCACGGCGGGCGTCGATGACGGCGGCGCTCAGGCCGTCTGACCCGGCGCTACCGGCGAGCGCGACCAGGGTTCCGACCCCGGCGACCGGGACTCCAAGGGCGGCGCCCAGGCCCTTGGCGAAGGCGAGGCCGACCCTCAGGCCGGTAAAGGAGCCCGGACCGACGGTCACCCCGATGCGCTCGAGGCCGGCGAAATCGACCCCGACCTCGTGCATCAGTTCGCCGACCAGATCGGCCAGCCGCTCCTGATGGCCGCGGCCGCCGGTCATCGGTTCGGTGCGGGCGACGAGGACTTGCCCGTCCTGGGCCAGGGCCGCTGAACAACAGGCGAGCGCCGTGTCGAGGACGAGCAGGCGCATCTAGTGTCCCGAATCCGAAGTTCGTCCACGCTTGTGGGGACCGAGCACGAACTTCGGATTCGAATGGGACACTAGAAACTCCATGATTCTATTGTGCTTGTTGGATTTGAAGTTCGCGACGACGCGTGACCCGGCAGCGGGCGAACTTCAAATCCAGCACACTAGCGCCGCTCAGACCGTCTGTTCGACGCGGGTCACTTCCGGGACGTAGTGGCGCAGCATGTTCTCCACCCCGGCCTTCAGGGTCGCCGAGGAGGACGGGCAGCCCGAACAGGCGCCGCGCATGTGCAGCCAGACCACGCCGGTGTCCGGCTCGAACCGGTCAAAGAGAATATCGCCGCCGTCCTGGGCCACGGCCGGGCGGATGCGGTTGTCGAGCAGCTCCTTGATCTCAGCCACCACCTGGGCGGTTTCGCCCTCATAGACCTGGTCGCCGTGGCCCTGCTCACCGTTTTCGCCGGTAAATAACGGTTCGCCGGCGGTGAAGTGGTCCATCACCGCGGCCAGGATCGGGGCCTTCAGCTGCGGCCAGGTCAGGCCGCCCTCGGCGCGGGTCACAGTGAGAAAGTCGGTCCCGAAGAACACCCCGGCCACGCCCTCGAGCTTGAACAGCCGCTCGGCCAGCGGCGATCGCGCGGCGTCCTCGACGGAGCGGAAGTCGTGCGACCCGTTCTCCGCCAGCACCCGGCCGGGCAGGAACTTCAGGGTGTTGGGATTGGGCGTGGTCTCGGTCTGGATGAACATGACCGGCTTCAAATGGACCCGGCGCCGCCGCGAGGCAAGGCGGCCTAATGGCGAGAAAGTCTCAGCGCGAACCTGTCAGATCGATTTCCGGCAGCTTCGTTCCACACCAGGGGCAGTAGAAGATCGCGATGAAGTGCGCGCCTTCGACGCCGGGGCGTCCGACTACATACGCACCGATCGTGGGGACGAACTCAACGACGGCGTCCCTTTGCTCCGGCTCCGGCACTCCGACGCGTCGGGTCCTGACCTCAAATTCCATATTCCGGCAGCAATGGTCCGTCACGGCGGCTCTAAAGTCTCCCGGGGACTCGATTCACGCCCCCGCCGCCAGTTCGCGCAGGGCCGCGTTGGCGATGGTGAGTTTGGCGAAGGTCCAGCCGGAGCCGGACTGTTCGATCTCGTCCACGGTGCGGCGCGCCGCCTCGACCGCCTTGGCGCGTTCGCCGATCCAGTCGCGGATGGCGGTCTGGGCCGCCTTGGCGTTGGCGCCCGCGCCCGGACTGGCGGCCTTGGCCACCGCGCGGGTGAGCGCGGCCTGTTCGGTGAGGAAGTCCTCGATCAGGCGTCGCACCGCGAGCCGCTCGTAATAGTCGGCCGAGGACAGGGACCCCACGGCATTACGCAGGCGGTCGAAATCGAAGGCGGCGCCGATCTGGTGGTAGAGCCGCGCCGCTGCATCCACGGGCCAGTTCACCCGCTTGGCCAGGTCGGCCACGTCGCTGGTGGCCGTCAGGGGCCGCAGCATGGCGACGGCGAGCGCGAGCTCCTGCGGGGCGCCGGCGGAGACGAAGGCGTCGGCGCGGCGCTGCACCGAGCCGCGTTCGTAGTCGGAGAGCAAGCTCGGTCCCTCTGCACGCAGGGCGTCGGCGGCCGGGCGGTAGGCTTCGATCAGCGCCGCCACCGTCGTGTCACCGCGGGCGGCGCGACGCGCCAGCCAGAAGGTCTGGCGGCGCAGCACAACGCCGATCTCCTGATAGAGCTGAAGCTGGGCCGCGGCCGAGATCTTCAGGTCCAGCGCGGAGACCGCTGTCCAGGCCTGGTCGAGGCGGAACACCTGGCGCGCCGCCTCGAAGGCGGTGACCAGGGCGGTGGTGTCGCACTCCGCGCCCGAGCGCAGACGGCCGGGGAAGGTCGGGCCCGCCATGTTGACGATCTCGTTGGCGAGGACGGTGGCGATGATCTCGCGGCGCAGCCGGTGGCGGCGCATCTCGTCCTCGTAGCGCTTCATCGGCGTCGGGAAATAGGTGACCAGGGTGGTCTCGAAGAAGGGATCGTCGGGCGCCTTGGAGGCCTCGATCGCCTCGGAGAGGTCGATCTTGCCGTAGGCGGTGATTACCGCCAGCTCGGGCCGGGTCAGGCCCAGGTTGTTCTGGGCCAGCTCGTTCATGCCGGACACCGAAGGCAGGCCTTCGACCTGGCGGTCCAGCTTGTCCTCGCCCTCGAGCCTGACCATGAACCGCGCGTGGGCGTCGAGGTCGCGCCGCGCAGTGGCTTCCTGCAGGCTCAGCGCCAGGGTCTGGTCGTAGTTGTGTTGTAACACGTGGTGACCGACCTCGTCGGTCATTTCGACGAGCAGTTTGTTGCGGCCGTCGCGATCCATCTTGCCCTGGGCTTCCAGCGCCCCGGTGAGGATCTTGATGTTCACCTCGTGGTCGGAGGTGTCGACGCCGGCGGAGTTGTCGATCGCGTCGGTGTTCAGCCGCACGCCCAAGCGCGCGGCGGCGATGCGGCCGGCCTGGGTCATGCCGAGATTGGCGCCTTCGCCGATCACCTTGCAGCGCAGATCGTCGGCGTTCACCCGCACCGCGTCACTGGCCTTGTCGCCGACCTGCAGGTCGCTCTCCAGGCGGGATTTCACATAGGTGCCGATGCCGCCGAAATAGAGCAGCTCGCAGCGCGAACGCAGAATGGCGCGGATCAGGTCGCTGGGCGCGAGGCCGTCGTCCTTCACGTCCAGCATGGCCTTGATCTCGGGCGTGAGCGCGATCGACTTGTGCTGGCGCGAAAAGACCCCGCCGCCGGCCGAGATCTTGGTCTTGTCGTAGTCCTGCCAGGAGGAACGGGGCAGGTCGAACAGCCGCTTGCGCTCGACCCAGGAGGAGGCCGGATCGGGGGTCGGGTCGAGGAAGATGTCGCGGTGGTCGAAGGCGGCGACCAGCCGGGTCGCCTTGGACAGCAGCATGCCGTTGCCGAACACGTCGCCGGACATATCGCCCACGCCGACGCAGCCGAAGGGTTCGGACTGGATGTCCTTGCCCATCTCGCGGAAGTGGCGCTTCACCGCCTCCCAGGCGCCGCGGGCGGTGATGCCCATGGCCTTGTGGTCGTAGCCCTGGGATCCGCCCGACGCGAAGGCGTCGCCGAGCCAGAAGCCGTAGTCGGCGGAGACGCCGTTGGCGATGTCGGAGAAGGTCGCGGTGCCCTTGTCGGCGGCGACCACCAGATAGGGATCGTCGTTGTCCCAGGCGATGACCTGGGCGGGGCGCACCACCGCGCCGTCGGCGTCGAGGTTGTCGGTGATGTCGAGCAGGCCGACAGGAAGATCTTGTAGGCGCGGATGCCCTCCGCGCGCACCGCGTCCGGCACGCCGCCGCGGGGCAGTTGCTTCGGATAGAAGCCGCCCTTCGATCCGACCGGCACGATCACCGCGTTCTTCACCTGTTGAGCCTTCACCAGGCCCAGCACCTCGGTGCGGAAATCGTCCCTGCGATCCGACCAGCGCAGGCCGCCGCGCGCGACGGGGCCGAAGCGGAGATGGATGCCCTCCACCACCGGCGACCAGACGAAGATTTCGCGGAACGGCTTGGGCAGCGGCAGGTCGGCGATCTCGCGGCTCGCCACCTTGAACGAGATGTACGGCTTGGGCGCGCCATCGGCGTCGGTCTGATAATAGTTGGTGCGCTTCATCGCCTGCACCACCAGCGTCAGGCGCCGCAGCACGCGGTCGTGGTCGATGCTGTCGACCGCCTGCAGCGCCTCCATGATCTGTTTGACACCGCCTCGGCCCGGCGCGTGCGGTCCGGTCGGAGCCGGCCGGCGCGGGTCGAACTTGGCGTGGAACAGCTCCAGGATCAGGCGGGCGACCTCGGGGTGCTCGCGCACCGCCTCTTCCTGGACGGCCTGGGCTGGGATCGAGGCCGACTGCTGGCGGTAGCGGGCGAAGGCGCGCACCAGGGCGGCCTCGCGCCAGGGCACGCCCAGCTCGACCACCAGGCGGTTGAAGCCGTCGCTCTCGGACTGGCCGTCCCAGACGGCGACGAAGGCGTCTTCGAAGGCGCCCTTTCACGTCGGCGAACTTCAGGTGTTCGCCGCGCGGGTCCTCCAGCAGGAACTCGTGGATGTGACCCCGTCGCCGCCCTCGCGCGGGGTGACCGCGTAGGCGAAGCTTCCTCGAGCGCCTTCAGGCCCATGTGGTCCAGGAACGGCAGCACGTCGGCCAGGGCGGCCGCGGCGCCGCGCCGGTAGAGCTTGAAGCGGAACTGCAGCGGGGTGTCCTCGGCGGTGCGATAGGCCCGCACCGCCACGTCGCGCTCGCCGAGGCGGACGATCTGTTTCAGGTCGACCAGGGCTTCGGTGACCGTAGCGGTCGCGGTAGGCGATCGGAAAGGCCGGGCCCCAGCGGCTGGCCAGGGCGGTGAGTTCGCCTTCCGCCACGCCGCTCTCACGCGCCGCCTGGGCGAACAGGTCGGGCCAGGTGCGCGCCGTTTCCACCACCGCCGCCTCGACCGCGGCCTGGTCGGGCTCCAGGTGCTGGCCCGGCGAGACGCCGATGATGTAGTGCACCCGCACCAGCGGCAGGTCCGACAGCTCCGGATAATAGGCGCTGACCCGACCGCCCCACGCCTGGGCGAGAATCAGACCGGCGCGTTCGCGCACGCCGGAATCGTAGCGTTCGCGCGGAACGAACATCAGCACCGAGAGGAAGCGGTCGAACGGATCCTTGCGGGTGAACAGACGCACGCGCGGCCGGTCGTAGAGGTGCAGAATTCCAGTGGAGATGCGCAGCAGGTCGTCTTCGGTGATCTGGAAGAGTTCGTCGCGCGGATAGTTCTCGACGATGTTGCGCAGCCGCTTGGCGTTGTGGCTGCCGGCGGCCTTGGCGGCGCGCTTCAGCACATGGTCGACCTTGCGCCGGATCAGCGGCACTTCGCTGGCCGGTTGGTCGTAGGCTTCGGCGGTGAACAGGCCCACGAAGCGCGTCTCGCCGGACGGCTTGCCGTCGGGACCGAAGCGGCGGACGCCGACATAGTCCATGTACGCACGACGATGCACGCGCGAGCGCAGGTTCGACTTGGCCACCGTCACCGGCTCGCCCAGGTCGAGCTGGCGTTGCAGCTGGGCGGTCAGCACCGCCGGTTCGTTGGCGCGGCGCAGCACCGGGCGGCTCGCGTCGCGCAACACGCCCAGCGCCTGTTCGGTCTGCGGCAGCGGCTCTTCCGGCTCGTAGGCGCCGGCGGCGGTGCGCGGAAAGTCGTAGTTGCGCGCGCCGAGGAAGACGAAGTGATCGTTCTGCAGCCAGCGCAGGAAGCAGATGTCTTCTTCGACCGCCTCGCGCGTCTGGCCAGGCACGCCCTTTTCCAGATCGGCGATGGCGCGGCCCATGCGGTCCGCCATGGCGGTGAAATCGCCGACCGCCATGTGCACATCGGCCAGCGCCGCGCGCACCCCGTCCATCACCGCCTCACGGCGGTCCGACGGCACGGTGTCGACGAGCACCAGAATGGTGGACTCGCACCGGACGCCGCCCGGTTTGCGCACGCCGCGACCGGCGCGTTCGAGCGCCAGCACCGGGTGGAACATGGCGCGCACCGACACGCCCTGTTCGCCGAGCTCGCCCATCACGCTGTCGACGAGGAAGTGGGTGTCGTCCTGCACGATGGCGAGCAGATCGTAGCCGAGCGGACGGCCATCGGCGCCCTTGCCGGGCGCAAGCCGGATCTTCGGCCCCGCGCCGCCCTCGCGCACCTCGCCGAAGGTCCAGAATTCCGCCAGCACCGCGGCGCAGTCGTCGGGCCCCAGCTCGGGCGTCTCGTCGGCGACGTAGTCCTCGAAGGCCTGTTCGAGGAAGGAGGTTGCCAGCGCGTCCAGGTCGCCCGGCCCGGACCTCCCGAGCGCCTTGGCGAATTTCCCTTTCAGAAGGTCGAGGGTCAGGGGTGCAGCGCCGGCGCCGTCCATGAATTGACTATCTCCCGAGGTCGCCGCGAGCCTAGTCCGCTCGCGCGACCGATCAACCGTGCGGCGCGCTTTCCAAGGCGCCGGTGTGGGCAGGGCTTAGGCGATCAGGGCGCAAAACAAAAGCCGCCGGGCGTTTGCGCGTCCGGCGGCTCTGCAGGCTCCGCCGAGGGGGAGGCGGCGGGCCTTTCTGGCGCTACGGTCGGGAGACGAACCGCGTTGCGCCGTAAGCCGGCGGAGGGGGGGAGAGCGCCGGCTCGATTGAATAGATAGGAAGCGAAGATTTGAATGGAAGAGGGCCGGGCGCCTCAGGCGCTCGCGGCGGGACGGCCCTTGGCGGGCTTCGGCTCCGGCTCCGGCGGGTCCGGCGGCTCGATCGGATAGGGTTCGCCGTCGCCCGAGAGCAGGACCGCCACCCAGCGCGAACCCTCGAACTCGGCCAGGATCGCCATCACCACCACCGTGAGCGGCGTCGACAGGAAGGCGCCCGGCAGGCCCCACAGCGCGCCCCAGAAGGCCAGCGACAGGAGCACCACCACCGGGTCGATGTTCATGCTCTTGCCCTGCATGCGCGGCAGGAAGACGTTTCCGACCACGAACAGGATCGCCCAGATGCCGAGAAACAGCACCGCCGCCTGCCAATAGGTCGTGAACTGAACAAGTGCGAACAGCGGCGGCGCCGCCATGGCGATGATCGCGCCCAGGAACGGGATGTATCCGGTCACGAAGATCACGAAGGCCCAGAACGGCGCGTTCTTCAGGCCCAGGGCCAGCATCAGGCCCAGGCTGAGCAGCGCAATCGCGAGATTGAGCACCGTCTGCACCCAGACATAGCTCTCCACGCCCGAGCGGACGCGGTCGAACACATGCTGCGCGCCCTTGCGGTCGTCCCGGCGCGGAAAGATCGAAACCACCTTCTTGCGGAAGCTCTGCCGCGCGGCGAGCAGGAAGCCGAGGTAGAGCAGCACGAACAGCACCTGCGACGCGACGCCCTGCACGCCGACATAGAGGGTGCCGACGTACTGCTGCGGGTCGAGCTTGGCGACGAGCGCGTCGAAGCTGGTCAGGGTGGTCACGTGGAACTGGTTCGAGACTTCGGCGAAGATCGCGTTCAGCCGCGCGTGCAGACCGGTGAGGTCTCTGGCGAACTCGGTGAAGCCGTCGATGACGATCCAGATCGAGCCGAGGAAGGCCGCGGTCACCAGCAGGATCGCCGCCGGCAGGCTGGCCGCCTGGGGCACGACAGGGGCCCAGCGCCGCACCGCGCCGCCCAGCGCATCCACCATGATCAGCAGGAAGGCGGCCAGGGCGAGCGGCGCCAGGATCTCGCGCAGCCAGTAGAGCGCCGCGCCTGTGGCCACCACGGCGATGAGGATGATGGCGTTGCGCGCGGTCAGCGACATGCTCGGCGTCATCGGCGGCGGCCCTCGGCCCGGCTTGCAAGACTGTCGCGGCGCCGGGACCGGCGTCAATCGGGGCGGTCACCCGGTACAGTCATTGGGGCTTATGCTTCGACACCAGGCGATAGAGTTTCAGGGGCTGTTTGATCCGCCCGGCCTCGCGGCCCGCCGCCTCGCCGCGACCGGTGTAGAGATCGGCGCGCGCGGGGCCCTTGATCGCGCCGCCTTCGTCGAGCGCCACGACCAGCCGGCGGTAGGGCGCCGCATCGAATGTTCCGGGTTCGGATTGAATCCAGAGCAACTCGCCCAGCGCGTGGGCGCTGTGGTCGACGGCGACGGCGCGACCGGCGGGCAGCGGCGCGCCGGCGGAACCTCGGGGCTGGCCGCCGTCGTCGGGCTCGAGCGCGAAGAAGACGTAGCGCGGATCGAGGTCGGTGATCGCGCGCGCCTCATCGCCGCGATGGTCGGCCAGCCACTGGCGGATGCGGTCGCCCGAGGTCTCGTTCGCCTTCAGCAGGTGACGCCCGGCGAGCGGCGCAGCGACGCCCTTGAACGGCTGGCCGTTGTCGGCGGCGTAGGCGGCGCGGGCGCGATGACCGTCCGGGAACAGCAGATAGCCCGAGCCCTGGATCTGCAGAAAGAACAGGTCCTCGGGCCGCATGAAGGCCAGCGCCGGTCCCGGCTCGGCTTCGATCTCGGCGCGAGTGCGATAGGCGGGGAACTTGCCGTCGGGTCCGCGCCGGAGATCGTCCGGACGCGGACGGACCGGGGCGGAGAAGATTTCGTCGGGTTCGCTCCGCGCCTCGTATTCCGGCGCGAAATAGCCGGTGAGCAGGCCGGTGTCAGCGACCGGCGCAGCGTCGAACCGCGCCTCGAAAAAGCGCTGGGCCGCAGGGTCGTCGAGCGGGCCCGCCTGGCGCGCGGCCCGGCAGTCGTCCGGATCGAGCCGGGTCGCCTGGCAGGTCGACCGGTAGGCGGCGAAGGCGGCGGCGTGGTCCTCGCTCGACCATCCGGCCAGCGACGCCAGCGGCAGGCTTGGCGCGAGATGCTCCGTATTCGGAACAATCGGCGGGCGCTGCGGCAGGGACGGCGTGGTGGCGCAGGCGCCGAGCCAGCAGAGACCGGGGAGGCTCAGGCCGAAAAGGCCAAGGAGCCTGCGCCGCATCAGGCCTCGGCCGCTTCCACGCGGGAGAGGATCCAGTTGGGGTCGGGCGCGCCGATGCGGCGTTCGAAGGTCCAGAACTCGGCGGTGCGGCGGTCGTCCACCGCCTCGCCCTCGGGGCCCTTGGAGCGGGTGCGCAGTTCGGCCAGGAAGCGGACGCGGGCGCGGGCGGTGTCGCCGGCGATCTCGACCCGGTCGAGGTCGGCGCGCGGCGGGTGCAGGAACTCGGTCGCCTGGCTGCGGCCTTCGGCCTCGCGCTGGGTGATGGCGGCCTCGAACGACTGGTCGACCACCGGGGCCAGCAGGGACTTCAGCGCGGCGCGGTCGCCGAGGGCGAAGGCCTTGACGATGGTCTGGTAGGCGTCGCGGGCGCCGTCGAGGAACTTGCCGATATCGAAGGCCGGCTCACGCGCCTTCAGCGCGGACAGGCCCGCCACCTCCTGCACCACAGGCTCGGACGGCTTGACCGGGTCGTCGATCTTGATCGGGAGGACCGGCGCGGGGCCGTCCTCGGGCTGGCGCCCCACGCGGCGGCCCAGCACGTCGTAGAGACGGTAAAGCACGAAGGCGGCGACGGCCGCGGCGAAGAGGATGACGATCAGTTGTGCGGACATTTGGCGGCTTTGACGGGGTTCGGCCCTTGGGCTCCAGCATCCAATATAAGGGTTTAACGGTCCAAGAACACCCGCGTTGCGCCCCCTGCGGCGCCGTGATAGCAGCCGCGGTCCGTTCGCTGAGGGCGGCAAATCCCGGCCGCTGGAGAGATTTCCGCCATGACCGACGTCGCCCCGCCCACCGCCGAAAACGGCGAGACGCCGGCCAATGCGGGCTTTCGGGTCCTGGCGCAGTACGTCCGCGACCTCAGCTTCGAGAACCCGCGCGCGCCGGAGTCGCTGCGCATCGAGGGCAAGCCCGAGATCGACATGGGCGTGGAAATGAACGCCCGCGGTCGCGGCGACGGCCTGTTCGAAGTCGATATGCAGCTGTCGATCCGCGCCACGGTGAAGGAAGGCGCCCTGTTCCAGGTCGAGCTGGTCTACGGCGGCCTGTTTCAGGTGGTGGGCGTGCCCGACACCGAGCTGGAGCCGATCCTGCTGGTCGAGGCGCCGCGCTATCTGTTCCCGTTCGCGCGCCAGATCGTGGCGTCCTGCTCCACCGACGGCGGCTTCTATCCGCCGTTCCTGATGGACCCGATCGATTTCGCCGCCATCTATGCCGCGCGCAAACTGCAGGAAGGCGACGCGAGCCAGATCGGCAACGCGTAAGCGCAGCTTCCTCTAGGCGCTCTGCGCTTCGGCGCTCTCTTCCAGGAACAGGGCCGACCACAGCGTCTTGCCGCCGAGGGTCTGGTGGACGAAGGCGGCGTGGCGCGCGCGTTCTTCCGGCGTCGAGCGTTGCGCCAGCGGACGCGGACGCGGGCCGTAGGTCACCGCTTCGATGACCACTTCCTCCACCGTGACGCGCGCAGCCTGGCCGAGATCGAGCGCGCGTTCCTTGCCGCCGCGCAGTTCGAGATAGACCGCCGCCAGCAGGCGCGCGTCGATCAGGGCGCCGTGCTTCTCGCGTTCGGCCAGTGAAATCTTGAAGCGTTTGCACAGCGCATCGAGCGAGTTGTGCATGCCGGGAAAGCGCTTCTGCGCCAGCGACAACGTATCGATCCAGCCCGCCGCCGCGATGGGCGCGCGACCGCAGCGTTCCAGTTCGGCGTTGACGAAGCCGCGGTCGAAGCCCGCGTTGTGCGCGACGATCGGCGCCTCGCCGATGAAGGCGATGAGTTCGTCACAAACGGCGCCAAACTTCGGCTGGCCGCGCACCATCGCGTCGGTGATGCCGTGCACCCGGATCGCGTCGGGATCGATCAGGCGTTCGGGGTCCACCACCCGATGAAAGCTGCGCCCGGTGGGCAGCAGGTCTTCGATCTCGATACAGCCGATTTCGATGAGCCGGTGACCCGACTGCGGGTCGAGGCCGGTGGTCTCGGTGTCGAGGATGATCTCGCGGCTCATGCGGCGATCATTGCGAGGGTTTGCCGCCGTCGTCCAGCAGCTTCCGCCGCGGCCGGAAGTCGGGCCCGGAGACCTCGGCCAGGATGGCGCGCACCTGCTCGCGCGCCGCGTCGAAGCCCTGCGACGTGTCGACCACGAAGTCGGCCTGGGCGAGCTTTTCCGCGTGCGGGGTCTGGCGCTCCAGCAGGGCGGCCAGGGTCGCCTCGTCCATACCCGGCCGCTCCAGCACGCGGCGGCGCTGCACGGCCTCCGGCGCGCTGACCACGATCACCGCATCGACCAGGGCGTCGGCGCCGGTTTCGAACAACAGGGGAATGTCGAGCACCCCGACCTGGGCGCCGGCGTGGTCGCGCAGAAAGGCGTTGCGGCTGGCCTGGACCAGGGGGTGGACGATGGCCTCCAGCCGCTCGAAGGCGCCGGCTTGCGCGTGGAGCAGGGCGCTCAAGCGTTTTCGGTCCACCGCGCCGTCGACGATCGCATAGGGAAAGGCCTCGCCGACGGGGCCGACCGCGGCGCCGTCCCGGGCATAGAGCGCATGCACCGTGCGGTCCGCCTCCCACACGGGCGCGCCCGCCTCGGCGAACAGGCGGGCGGTGGCCGTCTTGCCCATGCCGATGGAACCGGTGAGGCCGAGCACGATCACGGCGTGGGACCCATGGCGGCGATGGCGGCGGCGCGTACGTCGAGGTCCGGCGGCGGCTGCCCGTAGAAGGCCTCGAAGGAGGGCCTGGCCTGGTGGATCAGCATGGCGAGCCCGTCGACCGGGGTCAGGCCGCGCGCGACCGCCGCGCGCAGCAGGGCGGTGTCCAGCGGCCGGTAGGTCATGTCCATCACTGCCGCGCCGTCGAGCAGGGCGTCCAGCGGCGGCGCGGGGCCGCCGGCGGCAGCGTTCACCAGCACCTGCGCCTCGCGGAAGATCGCCTCGGCCTCGCCCAGACTGTGGGCGGCCAGGCGCTCCGACTTCAGGGCGAAGACCAGCTCCTCGGCCCGCTGGGCGGTGCGGTTGAGGATGACGATGCGGGGGGCGCCCGCCTCGAGCAGGGCCGCCGCGGCCGCCCGCGCCGCGCCGCCGGCGCCTAAGATCACCGCCGGTCCCGCGGTCAGGTCGAGCGCCGGGGCCTGTTCGGCGAAGGCGGCGAGCATCCCCTGGCCGTCGGTGCTGCGCGCTTCGATCTCGCCGGTGTCGGGAAACAGAAGCAGGTTGGCCGAACCGCTGTCGCGGGCCACCGCGTCGGAGACGTCGGCCAGGGCCAGGGCCCGCTCCTTGAACGGCGCGGTGATGTTGAGGCCACAGATCGCCCCACCCCTCAGTCCACGGACGAACCGCTCGAAGTCGTCGAGCTGCGGCGCGAACGGGACGTAGGCCGCGTCCAGCTTCAGGGCCTCGATCCAGAGCCCGTGGATCAGGGGACTGAGCGAATGGGCGACCGGCCGTCCCACGATCCCCGCCACGGTCGCCGCCCCGGTTACGCTCATGCGGCGATGGCGCCCTCGGCGCGGAGAAAGCCGAGCAGCGGCAGCAGCGGCAGGCCTAAGATGGTGAAATAGTCGCCCTCGACCCGGTCGAACAGCTGGGCGCCCTCGCCTTCCAGCATGTAGCAGCCGACCGAACCCAGAATTTCGACGCCGTTGCGCGCCAGATAGCCGTCGAGCCAGGTGTCTGAGAAGTCGCGCGCGAACAAGGTCGCGCTGTCGGCCTCAGTGAACACCAGTTCGCCGGCGCGGGCGACCGCCACGGCCGAATGCAGACGGTGAGCGCGGCCGCGCAGACGCATCAACCGCACGCGCGCGGCGGCGAGGCTGTCCACCTTGTCGATCAGCGCACCGTCGAGATCGAGGGTCTGGTCGGCGCCGATGACCAAGCCGTCGTGTTGCAGCGACGCGGTCTTGGCCTTCTCTTCGGCGAGCACGCGCGCGATCTCCGACGGCGGCGCCTGGCGGCGCAGCATGCCGGCCTTGATGACGTCTTCGTCGACGCCGGCGCCGACGCTGGTGAACACGACGCCGGCGTGCTTCAGCATGGTCGCCCGCGCGACGCTTTTGGAGGCGAGGATCAGGCGCGTCACACGAGCACGCCCACCCGGCCGGAGCGCTTCTCGGTGAGCAGGTTCAGCACCGCCGCGGCGGTCTCCTCCACCGAGCGGCGGGTGACGTCGATGGTGGGCCAGCCGTGGCGCTCGAACAGGCGGCGGGCGCGGATGGTTTCCTCGCGCACGGCGTCGCTTTCCACGTAGGCCGAGGCGCGCTCTTCCTTCAGGCTGAGCAGGCGGTTGCGGCGGATCTGGATCAGCCGGTCGGGCGAGACGGTCAGGCCCACCACCAGCGGCCATTTCAGGCTGAACAGCGAGGCCGGCGGTTCGCTCTCGGGCACCAGCGGCACATTGGCGGTGCGCACGCCGCGGTTGGCGAGATAGATGCTGGTGGGAGTCTTCGAGGTGCGGCTCACGCCCACCAGCACCACGTCGGCGCTTTCGAGGTCGTGGGTGTTGGCCGCATCGTCGTGGGTGATGGCGTAGTTCAGCGCCTCCATCCGGTTGAAGTAGTCGCTGTCGAGCGCGTGCTGTGCGCCGACGCGGTTGGAGAGCGATGCGGCGCCGAGATAGCGCGACAGGGCGCCCACCAGGGGATCGAGGGCGGCGATGGTCGGCATGTCGAGCCCGCGGCAACCTTCCTCGAGATCGGCGCGCAGGTCCTTGTCGACGATGGTGTGCAGCACGATGCCCGGCGCGGACTCGATTTCGCTGAGCACCCGCTCGAGCTGCTTCTTCGAACGCACCAGGGCGTAGATGTGCTCGATCGGAATCACGCCGTCGAAACGGGCGACCACCGCCTTGGCCATGGCGTTCAGGGTCTCGCCGGTGGAATCCGACACGAGATGAACGTGGAAATAGGTGGCTAAGCGCGGGCTTCCGGTCGGGACCATGGGGACGGTTCGGTTGATCGGCCGCGGGAGCGGTCTGGGGACGGCTGAGGACAATTCCTTTAGCGCGGCTGCGACGGCTCCGCACGCGGGACGACGGTGGGGTGCGGGGGTCTGTTATCCCCGCAGGCCAGGGCGACCCAAAGCGGTTTTCCCGGCCTGAGGGCGAATACGACTGTTCCATGACGGCGCCCAGCCGGGCGGCCCGCGAAGGTTAAGAAAGTCTTAACGCCGGAGGCGATTACCGGGCCGTCCCCGCTATCCCCAGGGGCTGGGATAATCCGCTTCGACTGTGGCCCGATCCCGGCGCCGATCGTCCGGACGCTGAGGACCCCGGACTTATCCCCGTAACCCCGGCCTCCTACTACCCTCTACTATCAATCTTTAACTTCTTATTAGGGATTGAGGGACGGTTGGCTTGAGCCCTATGACCCTGTCGATGGCCGGCGATCTTCCCCTTTTCCTGCGCGCCCTGAACGGCGAGACGACGACGCGTCCACCGGTGTGGTTCATGCGCCAGGCCGGGCGTTACCTGCCCGAGTACCGCGAGCTTCGCACCCAAGCGCCGGACTTTGTCAGCTTCTGCCTCAACCCGGAAATGGCGGCGGAGGCGACGCTGCAGCCGATGCGCCGCTTCCCGTTCGATGCGGCCATCGTCTTCGCCGACATCCTGCTGGTCCCCAAGGCGCTGGGCCAGAAGGTGGGGTTCGAAGCCGGCGAAGGCCCCAAGCTTGGTCCGCTGCCGGACATCGAGGCGATGCAGGCGAAGATCGAGGGCGTGGCCGAGGCGCTGGGCGCGGTCGGCCAGACCCTGCGCCGGGTGCGCGATGCGCTGGAGCTCGACCGCGCCCTGATCGGGTTCGCCGGCGCGCCCTGGACGGTGGCGACCTATATGCTCGACGGCGAGGGCCGCGAGGACCGCGCCTCGGTGAGACGGTTCGCCTACGAACGATCCGGGGTGGTGGACGGGCTGCTCGACGTGCTGGTGGAGGCTACGGCGCGTTATCTCGCCATGCAGGCCGCGTCGGGCGCTCAGGCGCTGCAGCTTTTCGAGTCGTGGGCGGAAGGTTTGCCGGACGACCTGTTCCAGCGGCTGGTCATCGGGCCGCATCGCAAGCTGGTCGCGCGCCTGCGCGAGCTCGGCATCGCGACGCCGGTGATCGGGTTTCCGCGCGGCGCCGGATCGAAGTTGATGTCCTACGCCCGGTCGGTGGAGGTGAACGCGGTGGCGCTCGACACCTCGGTATCGTTGGCGCTCGGCGTCGAGGTGCAGACGCTGAAACCCATCCAGGGCGCGCTCGATCCGCTGCTGCTGCGCGCCGGCGGCGAGGCCCTCGACCGGCGCGTCGACGCCATGCTCGGCTGCTGGGGAAAGCGGCCCTATGTTTTCAATCTCGGCCATGGGATTTTGCCCGACACGCCGATCGCGCACGTCGAGCAGGTGCTGCGCCGCGTGACGGGCGGCTGAGCCATGAAGGTCGCGGTGGTCCTGTTCAACCTCGGCGGTCCGGACCGGCCCGAGGCGGTGCGACCCTTCCTGTTCAACCTGTTCAACGACCCCGCGATCATCCGGACGCCGGGTATAATCCGTACCCTGATCGCCTCGATGATATCTCGCTCGCGGGAAACGTCAGCGCGATTGAACTACGATCGTATGGGTGGCTGCTCGCCAATTCTGCCGGAGACTGAGGCCCAGGCCAAAGCCCTGGAGCAACGGCTGGGTGGCGAGGCGCGGGTGTTCGTCGCCATGCGCTACTGGAACCCGTTTGCGGACGAGGTGGCGCGGGCGGTCGAGGCCTATGCGCCGGACGAGATCGTGCTGCTGCCGCTCTATCCGCAGTTCTCGACCACCACCACCGCGTCCTCCTTGAAGGCCTGGAACGCGGCCTATCGCGGTCCGGGACGGGCGCGGGCGGTCTGCTGTTATCCGCAGGCGGACGCTTTCGTCGCCGCGCACGCCAAACTGATCGAGGAGGCCTGGGCCCGGGCGGGTAAGCCGTCGCCGGTGCGGCTGTTGTTCTCCGCCCACGGACTGCCGCAGAAGATCGTGGACACCGGCGACCCTTACCAGGCGCAGGTCGAGGCGACCGCCAAGGCGGTGGCGGCGCGGCTGGGCGGCGGTTGGGATTGGACGGTCTGCTACCAGAGCAGGGTCGGCCCGCTGACGTGGCTGGGCCCGTCGACGCTGGAGGCCATCGAGGGGGCGGCCAAGGCGGGCCTGGGCGTGGTGGTCTGTCCCATCGCCTTCGTGTCCGAGCACCTGGAAACCCTGGTCGAGCTCGACCACGACTATGCCGCGGCGGCGCGGGCCATGGGGTGTACGACCTATGTCCGGGTCCCGGCCCTGGGCGTCGAGGCCGGTTTCATCGAGGCCCTGGCGCAGGCGGTCGAGGCGGCGCTACAGCGGGGCCCGGGCGTCGAGACGGCGTCGGGCGGTCGCTGGTGTCCGGCGGCCTCCGCCGGCTGTCCGGCCGAAAGGATGCGCGCATGAGCGGTCATTGGTTCGATATCGTCCGCGGACTGCACATCCTGGCGGTGATCGCCTGGATGGCAGGCCTGCTCTATCTGCCGCGATTGTTCGCCTACCACACCCGCGCCGAGGCGGGCTCCCAGATGGACGAGACCTTCGCCGTCATGGAGCGCAAGCTGTACCGGATCATCATGAACCCGGCGATGATCGCGGTCTGGATCTTAGGCCTGACCCTGATCTGGATGGCCTCGCGCGCCTATGGGACGGGGGTCTGGGGGCCGATCGGGGCCTTCGTCACCCGGCCGTTCATGGTCACCAAACTGGCCGGGGTGGTTTTCCTGACCTGGTGGCATCACTATCTGGGAAGCGCTAGGAAGCGCTTCGAGACCCACACCAACCAGCGCTCCGAGAAATACTGGCGCATGGTCAATGAGCTGCCCTTCCTGGCGGCGATCGTGATGGTGCTGTCGGTGACCACCAAGTTCGGCGCCTAACGCCGCGGCTCCCAGCTCGCGCTTGACGCGGGTCGCGTCGTATGTTTCCGCTGAGGGCGAGGCGCAAATCATCCTTGCGCCGCGCTTCTTCTCAGGCTCGCGCCGGTTCTCGGCGCCCCGAAGAGCCTTTTCCCCCTCGCGCTTCGGCGCACCCCATCGAAAAGGCCGGACGCCCTGTCCGGTCCGTACAAGAGTGAATATCCCCATGACCGACGAATCCGTCCTCGAGTCGGAGACCCCGGAGACGACCCCCGAGTTCGACCGCAGAGTCGAACAACCCGGCGTCCCAGCGCATGTCGCTGCAGGAGCTCAAGGACAAATCCCCCACCGACCTGCTGGCCTTCGCCGAAAGTCTCGACATCGAGAACGCGAACACCATGCGCAAGCAGGACATGATGTTCACGATCCTGAAGACCCTCGCCGACGACGGCGTGGAAATCTCCGGGTCCGGATCGCTTGAAGTCCTGCAGGACGGCTTCGGCTTCCTGCGCAGCCCCGAGGCCAACTATCTGGCCGGCCCCGACGACATCTATGTCAGCCCCTCGCAGATCCGCCGCTACGGCCTCAGAACCGGCGACACGGTCGAGGGCTCGGTGCGCAGCCCCCGTGAGGGCGAGCGCTACTTCGCCCTGGTCAAGGTCGACACCATCAATTTCGAGGACCCGGAGAACATCCGGCACAAGGTCCATTTCGATAACCTGACCCCGCTCTATCCCGACGAGCGGATCACCATGGAGATCGAAGACCCGACCCTGAAGGATCGCTCGGGCCGCCTGATCGACATCGTCACCCCTCTCGGCAAGGGCCAGCGCTGCCTGATCGTGGCCCCGCCCCGGGTCGGCAAGACGGTGATGCTGCAGAACATCGCCAAATCGATCGAGACCAACCACCCGGAATGTTTCCTCATTGTGCTGCTGATCGACGAGCGGCCCGAGGAAGTGACCGACATGCAGCGCACCGTGAAGGGCGAGGTGATCTCCTCGACCTTTGACGAGCCGGCCACGCGGCACGTGCAAGTGGCTGAAATGGTTATAGAAAAAGCGAAGCGCCTGGTCGAGCACAAGCGCGACGTGGTGATCCTGCTGGACTCGGTGACCCGCCTGGGCCGCGCCTACAACACGGTGGTGCCGTCCTCGGGCAAGGTGCTGACGGGCGGCGTTGACGCCAACGCGTTGCAGCGGCCCAAGCGCTTCTTCGGGGCTGCACGGAACATCGAGGAAGGCGGCTCGCTGACCATCATCGCCACGGCCCTGATCGACACCGGCTCGCGCATGGACGAGGTCATCTTTGAAGAGTTCAAGGGCACCGGTAACTCGGAAATCATCCTGGACCGGAAGGTCGCCGACAAGCGCATCTTCCCGGCCATCGACGTGATCAAGTCGGGCACCCGCAAGGAAGAGCTCATCACCCCCAAGGACCAGCTGCAGAAGACCTATGTCCTGCGCCGGATCCTCAACCCGATGGGCCCCCAGGACGCCATCGAGTTCCTGCTCGACAAGCTGCGCCAGACCAAGAACAACGCCGAATTCTTCCAGAGCATGAACACCTAGGATCGGCGCATCGCCGAGCCCGGCAACGCCCTCCCCTAGCGGGAGGGCGTTCGCTTATGGCCATTACGGATAATTAGCGTGACAGTCCGGCGCGGCGCCCACAGGCTCGCCCGATGCCGGACGCCGCCACCCCGCCTTCCTTGCCTCGCCGCGTCCTCGGGATCATCGGTCTCATCGCCGGTTGGGCCTGGGCGATCGTTTGCGGCGGCGGCGGGCTCGGCCTGTTGATCACGCGTGGGCCGTGGCCCCTGACCAACGGCTGGTTCGCCCTGTTTTCAGGCCTCGCCGCATGGCCGGTGACGGCCTGGATCGTCCGTCGGCTGACGGGCAAACAGATCTCGGGTTGGCTTCAGTTCGCCCTGGCCTTCCTCATCATCCTCGCGGGCCGGATCGCCTTGGTCATCGAAGGCCAAGGCTCCTTTCTTTCGACCCTCAATAACTAGGGAACCAGCACCGTCGAGCCCGTGGTCTTGCGGCCCTCCAGAGCTTCCTGGGCGGCGGCGGCCTCGGCCAGGGGGAAGCGCTGGCCGATCTCGACCTTCACCTGACCAGTGACCAGGACCTCAAACAGGGCCTTGGCGGACTCGTCGAGCTCTTCGGTGGTGGCGATGTAGTCGAACAGGGTCGGGCGGGTCAGGAACAGGGAGCCGCCGCGGGAGAGCCTGAGCGGCTCGATTGCGGGCGCCGGACCGGAGGCATTGCCGAAGGTCACCAGCATGCCGCGCTTGGCCAGGCTGTTCAGCGACGCTTCGAAGGTCGCCTTGCCCACGAAATCGTAGACCACCGGCACGCCGACGCCGGCGGTAATCTCCTTCACCCGCGCCGCGACGTCGTCGGTGTCGTTGCGGATGACATGGGCGCAGCCCTGGCGCCGTGCGATCGCGGCCTTTTCCTCGGAGCCGACCGCCCCGATGACGGTGGCGCCGAGGGCCTTCGCCCACTGGGTCATGATCGATCCGACCCCGCCGGCGGCGGCGTGGACCAGGATGGTCTGACCTTGTTTCACGTGAAACGTTCGTCGCAGCAGGAACTCGACCGTCATGCCTTTCAGTAGGCACGCCGCCGCCATTTCGGTGCTGACGTCCTTGGGCACGATGACGGCCCGATCGGCGGCGATGGTGGCGAACTCGGCATAGCCGCCGGACGATCCGCCGGCATAGGCCGCGTGGTCGCCCACCTTAAACCGAGTGACTCCCTCGCCGACCGCCTCGACCACGCCGGCGGCCTCCACACCCAGCCGGGCCGGGTATTTCATCGGGTAGAGGCCCGAGCGCTGGTAGATGTCGATGAAGTTCAGGCCGATGGCCTCGTGGCGGATCAGGATCTGACCGGCGGCGGGCTCTGGGCGGTCGACATCGACGATCTCGAGCACCTCGCGGCCGCCGGCCGCCTTGGCTTGGACGGCGCGCATCAGCCGAGATTCCTTTTGAAGAAGGCCGCGGCGCGTTGGCTGGCCAGGTCCGCATCGGCCTGGTGGAAGTTCTGGCCGCCGGGGCGGGCGAAGGCGTGATCGCGGCCGGGATAGGTAAAGAGCGTGACGTGGGGGTGGTTCTCCAGCGCGGCCTTGATCCGGGCCTGGGCGTCCTTGGGCACGAAGCCGTCTTCCTCGGCGATGTTCAGCAGCAGGGAGTTGGCCAGTTTCTCGGCCTCGCCCAGGTGGTTCTCGATGCCGACGCCGTAGTAGGCCACGGTCGCGTCGCTGTCGGTCCGGCAGGCGGTCAGATAGGCCAGCAGGCCGCCCAGGCAGTACCCCACGGCGCCCGCCTTGCCGGAACAGTCGGCGCTGGCACGGACCAGGGCGAGGGTGGCGGCGATGTCCTCGATCCCCTTGTCCACGTCGAAGGCGTTGTAATAGCCGAAGGCCTGTTTCCACTCGGCCTCGGAATGGTCGGTGATGTCGATGCCGGGCTCGATGCGCCAGAACAGGTCCGGGCAGACCGCCAGGTAACCTTCGGCGGCGAAGCGGTCGCATGTCCCGCGCATCACGGCGTTGACCCCGAAGATCTCCTGGATCACCACCAGCGCCGGCCAGGGGCCGGGTCCCGCGGGCTTGGCCACATAGGCGCTGAATTCACCGTCGGCGGTCTTGATCGTCCACCGCTCATTGGGCATCGCGTCATCCCATCAATGTTGTTGTAAGAGGGTCCGCGAGCGGCCGCCGCGGACCGGGCAGAGCACGACACGGTCGTGCTCTGATTTTCAAGAGATAGGGTGCGCTGTAATCGCAAAACCGCTTCACACTTTTGCGCAGCGCGCCCTAGGACAGGTTTCAGCCCATGAATGTCAAGATCGAGGTCGACTGCACCCCGGCGGAAGCCCGGGCCTTTCTCGGCCTCCCCAACGTAGAACCCCTGAACGAACACATGGTCGAAGAGATGAAGCGCCGGATGGACGCCAATATGGCGGCCCTGGCCCCGGAAGAGCTGATGAAGGCCTGGACCGCCTTCGGGGCTCAGGCCACCGACCAGTTCCGCCAGCTGATGACCGCGGCCGCCACGGCGCCGGGCGGCCCGAAAAAGTGAACGACACCATCTTCGCCCTGGCCACCGCGCCCGGCCGCGGCGCGGTGGCGGTGGTGCGTCTGTCGGGCCCGCGCGCGGGCGAGGCGGTGGACCGGCTTTGCGGGAAGCGTCCGGCGCCGCGCCGGGCGAGCCTGCGCCGGCTTAACGGGGGCGACGGCGAGCGGATCGACGACGCCCTGGTGCTCTGGTTGCCGGCGCCGGCCAGCTACACCGGCGAGGACAGCGCGGAGTTTCACGTGCATGGCGGCGCCGCGGTGGTCGACGCCCTGACCGGGGCGCTGGCAGGGCTGGGGCTGCGCCTGGCCGAGCCGGGCGAGTTCACCCGCCGCGCCTTCGAGACCGGTAGGCTGGACCTGGCCCAGGCCGAGGCGGTGGCGGACCTGGTCGATGCGGAGAGCCAGGCGCAGCGGCGCCAGGCGCTGGCTCAGTTGGAAGGCGCGCTTGGCCGACGCTATGAGGGTTGGCGCGCCGCCCTGGTAAAGGCGCTGGCCTGGCTCGAGGCCGAGATCGACTTCCCCGACGAGGACGTGCCCGGCGGCCTGGCGGCGCGGCTCCGCCCCGACCTGACCCGGTTGCTGGACGAACTCGGCACGGCCCTGGCGGACGCCAGGCGCGGAGAGCGCATCCGTGACGGCTGGCGTGTGGCGGTGATCGGCGCGCCCAACGCGGGCAAGTCCAGCCTGTTCAACGCCCTGGTCCGGCGCGAGGCCGCCATCGTCATGCCGATCCCCGGCACCACCCGAGACGTGATCGAGGCGTCCTTCGACCTCGGCGGCTATCGCGTCCTGATCGCCGATACGGCCGGGCTGCGCGAGCCGGGCGACCCCATCGAGGCGGAGGGCGTCCGCCGAGCCCGAGCCTGGGCCGACGAGGCGGCCTTGCGCCTGTGGGTGGTCGACGCGTCCGACTCCAGCGGGGCCTGGCGGGAGGCGGCGGAGGCTAGTCGATCGGGGGATATTCTGGTTCTGAACAAGGCCGATCAGGCCAAGGGCGCCGATGCCGCCGCCGCGGAAGCTGCGGCTGGTGAGCTGGAAGTTCTGCGCCTGAGCGCCTCGACCGGGGCCGGCCTTGACCTGCTGGAGCGACGGCTGGCCGATCGGGTGTCGGCGGCCCTCACAGGGTCGGAGTTTCCGGCCGCGACGCGGGCGCGTCACGCGGAACAGCTCCGGGCGGCGCGGGACCAGGTGGCGCGGGCTCTGGAAGGCCTCGATGGGCCGGCGGAGCTGGCGGCGGAGGATTTACGGCTGGCGGCGCGGGCTCTGGAGCGGATCACGGGCCGGATCGGGGCCGAGGACGTGCTCGATCTGGTGTTCGCGAGCTTCTGTATCGGCAAGTAGTGTTTCACGTGAAACATGGTCGCACCGGTCGACCGCGTCGGTCTGACTGGTGTAGGATCGGCGCTCGCGCATTTGGAGTCCGGCGTCGCCGGGAAGATCGACCTCGTGGATTCATGGGACGTCATTGTCATTGGAGGCGGGCACGCCGGCTGTGAAGCCGCGGCGGCCAGCGCGCGCGCGGGCGCCCGCACCTTGCTCCTGACCCACAAGATTGAAACCATTGGGGAAATGTCCTGCAACCCGGCCATCGGCGGCCTGGGCAAGGGCCATCTGGTCCGCGAAATCGACGCCCTGGACGGCCTGATGGGCCGTCTGGCGGATCGGGCCGGCATACAGTTCCGCTTGCTCAACCGATCCAAGGGCCCCGCCGTGCGCGGCCCGCGCGCCCAGATCGATCGCCGGCTCTACCGCGACGCCATGCGCGCCGAGATCCTGGCCTATCCCGGGCTCGAGACCCGAGCCGAGGCGGTGGAGGACCTGATCGTCGAAAACGGCCGCGTGGCCGGTGTGGTTGGCGCTTCGGGCGCCGAATACCGCGCCCCGAACGTGGTCCTGACCACCGGCACCTTCCTCAAGGGCCTTATCCACCAAGGCGAGACGCGCACGCCCGCCGGCCGGATCGACGAGAGGTCCTCGATTGGGTTGTCGGACCGTCTTTACGGCCTGGGCTTGAAGATGGGGCGGCTGAAGACCGGCACACCCGCGCGCCTGGACGGCTCGACCATCGCCTGGGACCGGCTGGAAATGCAGCCGGCGGACGCCGAGCCGGTCCCGTTTTCCTTCCTCACCGAGGCGATTACGGCGCCCCAGGTCGAGTGCGGCATCACCTACACCAACGCCGAAACCCACCGGATCATCGCCGAACGGCTGAGCGAATCCGCCGTGTACGGAGGGCGCGCCGAGGGCATCGGCCCGCGCTACTGCCCCTCCATCGAGGACAAGGTGGTCCGCTTCGCCGACAAGAGCGCGCACCAGATCTTCCTGGAGCCCGAGGGCCTGGACGACGACACGGTCTATCCCAACGGAATCTCGACCTCGGTTTCGCAGGAGACCCAGGCCCTGTTCCTGCGCACCATCGCCGGTCTGGAGACCGTCCGTGTGCTGCGCTACGGCTATGCCATCGAGTATGACTACGTCGATCCGCGCGAGCTGCACCCGACGCTGGAGACCAAGCGCCTGCCGGGCCTGTTCCTGGCCGGACAGATCAACGGAACCACCGGCTACGAGGAGGCCGGCGCCCAGGGTCTGGTGGCGGGGCTGAACGCGGCGTGCGCCTCGGGGGGCCAGGACGGCGCGGGCTTTGCGCGCGACGAGGCCTACATCGGGGTGATGATCGACGACCTGGTCACCCGGGGCGTCAGCGAGCCCTATCGCATGTTCACCAGCCGGGCCGAGTTCAGGTTGCACTCTGCGCGCCGACAACGCCGATCAACGGTTGACGGCCAAGGGTGTCAACATGGGGCTGGTCGGGTCTGACCGCGCTCAGGCGTTCGCCCGCAAGGCCGAGGCCCTGGACCGCGCCCGGACCCAGGCGACGCACTGGTCCCTGACCCCGCCCCAGGCCAGAAAGCTCGGGCTCAGCGTCAATGCCGACGGCAAGCCGCGCAGCCTGCTGCAGCTCCTGGCCTATCCCGACGCGACCCTGGCGCAATTCGCGGCCGTCTGGCCGGAGATCGCCCAATGGCCGCGCGCCGTCGCCGAGCAGATCGAAATCGACGCCCTCTACGCCGGCTACCTCGACCGCCAGGCCGCCGACGTCGAAGCCTTCCGCAAGGAAGAAGACCTGCGCGTGCCGCGCGATCTCGACTACGCCGCCATCGGCGGCCTTTCCAACGAATGCCGCGAGAAGCTTCTCGCCGTACGCCCCGCAACGCTCGGCCAGGCCGCGCGCATCGAGGGCGTGACGCCCGGCGCCCTCACCGCTTTGCTCGCTCATGTCCGCAAATCCAGCGCCCGCGCGGCCTGAGCCCGCCCCGCCAAACGCGTCCTATGACGCGGCCGCGTTCGCGCGCGACGTGAGCGCGGATACGCGCGCGCTCGCCGACATCGAGGCGTTCCGTGCGCAGTTGGAAGAGACCAATCGCTCGTTGAACCTGGTGGCGGATTCAACTCTGCCGTCGTTCTGGTCGCGCCATGCGCTCGACAGCGCTCAACTGTTGACGCTGGCCCCGCAGGCCAGGACCTGGGCCGACCTCGGCGCCGGCGCCGGGTTTCCCGGCGTGGTGCTCGCCATCCTGCTCAAGCAAACGCCCGGCGCACGCGTGCACCTGATCGACAGCGTGGCCAAGCGCTGTCGCTTTCTGCAGGACATCGTCACGCGCCTCGACCTGCCGGCCACCGTGCACAACGCACGCGCCGAAAGCCTCACGCTCGCCGTCGACGTGGTCACCGCGCGCGCCTGTGCGCCGATGAGCAAGCTGTTCGGTTTCGCCTATCCCTATCTGCACGCGGGCGCCGAAGGCTGGTTCCTCAAGGGCGAAAACGTCGAGGCCGAGCTCGACGAGGCGCGCAAGACCTGGCGCTACCACGCCGAACTCATTTCATCTCTCAGCGATCCGCGCGGCCGCGTGGTGCATGTCCGGAGTCTCAACCGTGTCCGATAGTTTCCCGTCACAGCAACTGGCGCGGCCCAAACCGCGCGTGCTCGCCGTGGCCAACCAGAAGGGCGGCGTGGGCAAGACCACCACCGCGATCAACCTCGGCACGGCGCTGGCAGCGGTGGGCGAGCGCGTGCTGATCGTCGACATGGACCCCCAGGGCAACGCCTCCACCGGCCTCGGCGTGCCGCGCGCCATGCGCAAGTCGACCATCTACGACGTGGTGGTGGCGGGCGGCGCCATCGCCAACTGCGCCATCGAGACGGCGGTGCCGGGCCTGTGGATCGTGCCGGCCGACGAGGAACTCTCGGGCATCGAGATCGAACTCAGCCAGGCGGAGCGTCGCTCGTTCCGACTGCGCGACGCGCTGGAGGCGATGACGGCGGACCGCACCTACGCCGGCTTCACCTATGTGTTGATCGACTGTCCGCCCTCGCTCAACCTGTTGACGGTCAACGCCATGTGCGCGGCCGCCGCGGTGCTGGTGCCGCTGCAGTGCGAGTTCTTCGCGCTCGAAGGGCTCAGCCAGCTGATGCGCACCATCGAGCTGGTGCGCTCCAACCTCAATCCGACGCTCGAGATCCAGGGCATCGTGCTGACCATGTACGACCGGCGCAACTCGCTCTCGAGCCAGGTGGCCGAGGACGTCCGCGCCCACTTCGGCGAGACGGTCTACGAGACCATCATCCCGCGCAATGTGCGGGTATCCGAGGCGCCGTCCTTCGGCAAGCCGGTCCTGATCTACGATCTGAAATGTACCGGGAGCCAGGCGTATCTGCGCCTGGCCAGGGAAGTGGTCGGCCGTGAGCGCGCCAGACGCGCGGCGGTGGCGGCCTAGAGTTGGGGGGATGAGCATGACCGAACGACACAGAGGCCTGGGCCGCGGACTATCCGCGCTGCTGGGCGAGGCCGCGACCGAAGCGCCTGTGGGCGAGGCCGCGGCGGGCGTCGCGCCCGGCCCGGGCGTGCGCATGATCCCGATCGAGATCGTCGCGCGCAATCCGGATCAACCGCGCAAGATGTTCACTGAGGCGGAGATCGACGAACTCGCCGCCTCCATCCGCGAGAAGGGCATCCTGCAGCCGATCCTGGTGCGGACGCATCCGAAGGTGACCGGCGGCTTCGAACTGGTCGCCGGCGAGCGCCGCTGGCGCGCGGCGCAGAAGGCGGGCCTGCGTGAGATCCCGGCCCTGGTGCGCGAGCTCGACGACGTCGAGGTGCTCGAAGTCGCCATTGTCGAGAACGTCCAGCGCGCCGACCTGAACGCCATCGAAGAGGCGCTGGCCTATCGCGCCCTGATCGAACGCTTCAACCGCACCCAGGACGGCGTGGCGCAAGTGGTCGGCAAGTCGCGCAGCCACGTGGCCAACACCATGCGCCTGCTGTCCCTGCCTGACGTGGTGCAGGAGCACGTCATGCACGGCCGCCTGTCGGCCGGCCACGCCCGCGCACTGGCCACCTCCGACCATCCGGAAACCCTGGCGGAGCAGGTGATCGCCCAGGGCCTCAGCGTGCGCCAGACCGAAGCCCTCGCCCGCGGCGGCGCGTCACCGCGCCTGAGCAAGGAATCCGCTCCGACGGTCCAGCACAAGAGCGCCGACACCCGCGCCCTGGAGCAGGACCTCGCCGACGTGCTGGGCCTCGAAGTGGAACTCACCGACCGCGGCGCCAAGGGCGGCGTCCTCGCCATCCGTTACACCACGCTGGAACAACTGGACGACCTCTGCCGCCGCCTGATGCGCGCGGCGCCGTCGCCTTAAGGCGCGTCAGCGCTCGATGGGCGTCCAGCAAACCCGCCATTCCTCCCCCGAAGCGCCTGGCGTCAGACGCTCGAATCTCGCGATGGCGCGGATCGCTTTGGCGTGATCGATCGCCAAGCACGCCGCGAGAAGCAGCTTGAGTTGGCCGCGACGCGCGCGATCAGCCGGTAGCGCTCCGTAGACCTCAGGCAGGCAGTCTTCCGGCGCTAGCGCCCGGCCGCCAAAAACCTCGAGCCAGCGTTGGAAGATACGGGCGTCTTCCAGAACGAGGTTAAAACATCCGTCGTCGATAGGTTGGAGGACGTAGACCTTGCTCCAGTCGTCTTCATCCTCGTCGAACAAGCATTGGAAAGCGTGAAGGTTGCCGCCCACATCGGCAACGCCCGACCGAGGGCAGTCCCAGTAGCCGTGCACAACATGGACCGCCTCCCATTCGGATTTCAGGAGCGGACACCCGTTAGAGTCCCAACCGGCGTCCACGCTGCGCGATCGAGAGCAGCAGGCGCTCCGCGATCAGCAGGTCCAGCGATCCCGCCGTTTTGCACGCGCGGTCGGCCTGGAGGACGTCGGGTTGGACCTGGTCGAGGTCCTTCAGGGACCAGGCGCGGGCTTGGCGCAGGAATTCGCGCTCCTGTTTCCAGAACACGCCGGCGGCCTTGGCGGCTTCCTTCATGTCAGCGCCGCTCTTCGCCAGGGTGAGCGCGCGGCGGAGTTTGCCGAGGTGCATCCCCGCCGCGCGGACGGCCGCCGCGCCGGCCTCGCCCTCCCCGAACGCACGCCGCAGGCCCGCCTGGGCCCCGCGGCCCCGCCCGCCGAAGGCGTCGGCCGCCGCGTCCGAGAGCGAGGCTTCGGGTTCGACGCCGAGGTAGGGGTCGAGCTCGTCCGGGCCGACGGTGCGTCCGCTGCCCGGGCCTAGGAACAGGGCCAGGCGTTCGATCTCGGCGCGGACCACGCCGCGTTCGTGCGGCAGGCGTGAGACGAAGAGGTCCAGGGCTTCGGATGTGAGGGACAGCTTGTCCTTGGCCAGGGCCTCGCGGACCATCCGCGCCACATCGCCGGGGTCGTCCTCATAACAGGGAATGACCACCGCGCCGGCGGCCTTCTCCGCCGTCTTGCGCAGGGCCGAGTCCTTGCCGAGACCGCCGGCTTCGATGAGCAGAAAGGCGTCGGGATTGAAATCGCCGGCGGCGTGCTCGACGAGGGCCTCGGCGGCCAGCTTGTCGATCGAGACCTTCTCGGTGGTCATGCGCAGGCGCACCAGGCGGCGGCCGCCGGTCATCGACAGCGCCTTCAGCTCGCCCTCGAGCCGCGCGCTGTCCTCGCTCATGTCGGTGTCGGTGACGAGCGCGACGTCGAACGGATCGTCGGGGATCTTGGCGATGCGTCCGGCCAGCACGTCGGCGCGTTCGCGCACCACGCCGCGGTCGCGGCCGTAGATCACCGCGGCGCGAATTCCGGCCTGGGGCGCGGCGAGGAAGCGCTCGATCTCCGGACGTTTGGAGAGGATCATTTTCCCGAAAGGGCGAGCGACACGTCGGTGCGAATGATCTGGGCCGCCTCTTCCGCCCCGCGCTCTTGGGTGTCTTCCTGGGCGGCGACCGAGGCATAGGGGTCGACCACCGCATCGGCGGAGACGAACACCGGGCGGGTCTTCTTCAGGAGGACCTTGCCGCTCTCCGCCTCGGCGAGGGTGTAGGTCACCTCCAGGTGCAGTTCGTAGCGCGTGGGCGTGTCGTCGGGATTGAGGCCGCGCGGACGACGGTGCTCGACGATGGCGATGGTCAGGCGATAGCGCGGTGTCGCCATGCGATCGACCGCCAGCTCGTCGTTAAGCTGTTCGCGCAGCAGATAGCCGGTGCGCGTCTGCGGCGTGACCACGGCGATGGCGCGCATGTTCGCGCCGACCTGCGGGTTCGCATACATCGGCGTGAAGCCGCACCCGCCCAGGGCGAGGGTCGCGCCCACAGCGGCGACCGCCAGCATTCGTACGCGTCCGATCATGAACTTCATCCCGCGACGATGTTGACGATGCGGTCCTTGACCACGATCACCTTGCGCACCGTCAGGCCCTCAAGGTGGCGCTTAATCGCGTCGTCGGAAAGGGCGATCTGCTCGACCTCGCCTTCGGCGAGCCCGGGCCGCACCCGCACCTCGCCGCGCCGCTTGCCGTTGACCTGGATGGGGAGGATGAGCTCCCCGTCCGCGGCCAGGGCGGCATCGTACGATGGCCAGGGCGCGTCCACCACCATGCCGGTCTCGCCGAGCCGGGTCCAGCATTCCTCGGCCAGATGCGGGACCAGGGGCGCGATCAGCCGGGCCAGGGCGGACAGGGCCTCGCGTTTGGCGTCGGCGCCCACGGCCTCGGTCGGGGCGGCCTTGATCGCGTTGACGAACTCGTAGAGCCGCGCGATCGCCGAGTTGAAGCGGAAGCCGTCGAAGCCGTCGGTCACCGCCTTGATCGCCTTGTGGGTGGTGCGCCTGAGCGCCTCGGCCGCCTGAGGGTCGCTCGGCGGGACGTCGCCGGCCGGCAGGGTCTCGAACTCGCTCCAGACCCGGTTCACGAACCGCCAGGAGCCTTCGATGCCGCCGGGGGTCCACTGCACGTCGCGCTCGGGCGGGCTGTCGGACAGGACGAACAGGCGGCCGGCGTCGACGCCGTAGGCGTCGAGGATTTCCTCGGGCGCGACCACGTTCTTCTTCGACTTGGACATCTTCTCGACGTCGCCGATCTCCAGCGGTTCGTCGGTGGAGATGCGCCGGGCCGAGCGTTTGCCGGCCTCGTTCACCACCTCGACGTCAGCCGGTTCGATCCAGCCTTTCTGGTCGTTGAGGCGCGCGCGCCGGTCTTCGGGCAAACGATAGGTCTCGTGCACCACCATGCCCTGGGTGAACAGGCCGGCGAAGGGCTCGCGCACACCCATGTCGCCGGCGTCGGTCAGGGCGCGGGAGACGAAGCGGGCGTAGAGCAGGTGCAGCACCGCGTGCTCAACGCCGCCGATATATTGATCAACCGGCAGCCAGTAGTCCGCCGCGGCCTTGTCGATGGGCGGCTCGGCCTGCGGATTGGCGAAGCGGGCAAAGTACCAGGAGCTGTCCACGAAGGTGTCCAGGGTGTCGGTCTCACGCTCACCCGGCCCGCCGCAGGCCGGACAGGTCACCTTGCGCCAGGCGTCATGCCGCATCAGCGGATTGCCCGGCCGGTCGAAGCTGACGTCGTCGGGGAGAGTCACCGGCAGCTGGTCGGCGGGCACGGGAACCGCGCCGCAGGCCTCGCAGTGGATCACCGGAATCGGGCAGCCCCAGTAGCGCTGGCGCGACACGCCCCAGTCCCTGAGGCGATAGACCGTCGCCCCCTCACCCGTGCCGTCCCGCTCCGCCCGATCAATGGCGGCGGCGATGCCGGCGTCCACGTCCAGCCCGTCCAGGAAGCCGGAATTGAACAGGCGGCCCGGGCCCGTGTACGGCTCGTCCTCAATCTTGAACGTGGTTGAATCAACATCCGGCGGCAAAACCACGGGCTTCACCGGCAGGCCATACTTGCGGGCAAACTCCAGATCACGCTCGTCGTGGGCCGGGCAGCCGAACAGGGCGCCCGCCCCATAATCCATCAGCACGAAATTCGCGATCCAGACCGGCAGGGTCCAGTCGGGGTCGAAGGGATGGCGCACCATCAGCCCGGTGTCCAAGCCCAGCTTCTCGGCGCCTTCGATGTCGGCCTCGGAGGTTCCGCCCTTACGGCAGGCGGCGACGAAGGCGGCGACCTTCGGGTCGGCCGCGGCCAGGCGTTCGGCGATGGGGTGGTCCGGCGACAGGGCGAGGAAGCTGGCCCCGAACAGGGTGTCCGGCCGGGTGGTGTAGACCTCGACGCCCGTCTCGTAGCCCTCGGGCGGGTCGCCTTCGAAGGCGAAACGCAGTTTCAGGCCGCGCGAGCGTCCGATCCAGTTCTCCTGCATCAGCCGGACCTTGTCGGGCCAGCGATCCAATGTCTTCAGGCTTTCCAGGAGGTCGTCGGCATAGTCGGTGATGCGCAGGAACCACTGGGTCAGCTTGCGCTTCTCCACCGGCGCGCCGGAGCGCCAGCCCAGGCCGTCAACCACCTGCTCGTTGGCCAGCACGGTCTGGTCCACCGGATCCCAGTTGACGACGCTTTCCTTGCGATAGACCAGGCCGCGCGCCATCAGGTCCAGGAACCAGCGCTGCTGGCGGCCGTAATAGGCCGGGTCGCAGGTGGCGAATTCCCGGCTCCAGTCGATCGACAGGCCCAAGAGCTTCAGCTGGGCGCGCATGGCGTCGATGTTCTGGTAGGTCCAGGCCTTGGGGTGGACGCCCCGCTCCATGGCGGCGTTCTCGGCCGGCATGCCGAAGGCGTCCCAGCCCATCGGGTGCAGCACGTTGAAGCCCCGGGCGCGTTTGAACCGCGCCACCACGTCGCCCATCACATAGTTGCGGGCGTGACCCATGTGGA
Source organism: uncultured Pseudomonadota bacterium (assembly GCA_963838235.1). Classification (GTDB taxonomy): domain Bacteria; phylum Pseudomonadota; class Alphaproteobacteria; order Caulobacterales; family Caulobacteraceae; genus JAFECT01. The sequence goes on along the minus strand of CAWIQJ010000006.1, from coordinate 351,300 downwards.
TGGCGCCCGACGGGTAGGGGAACATCTCGAGCACGTAGTACTTCGGCTTGCCGCCGGCCTCCTCGGCCGTGCGGGTGCGGAAAACGCCTTGGGCGTCCCAGGCGGCGCGCCACCGGGGCTCGACCTCTTTGGGGTTGTAACGGGCCATCCCCGCGGGTTTAGCCGCATCCCGCGCTGCAGCAAAAGGCCAAAGCGCCCCCAAACGCAGAAACGCCGCCCCGGTGGACCAGGGCGGCGTCTGAAGCGATGGGATCGAGGCTAGATCAGCTGCCGACGTTGGCCAGGCGCAGCTGACGGGCCTTGGTCAGGATCGAGTTTTCCAGGTCCTGCTCGGTCTGGCCGGAGACCGAGGAGTCGACCCAGCCGCCCGAGGCGTCGCGCACCTGCTTGAACACGGTGACGTTCAGGGCGTCGGCGCGCAGGCGAGTGTCAAGGATGTAGACGGTGGTCTTGAACCGCTCGTCGGGCTTTTCCGGGTTCACGTACCAGTCGGTGGTGATCACCCCGCCCCAGGGATCGGCCGAACCCAGGGGCATGAAGGACAGGGTATCCAGGGTCGCGCGCCACAGATAGCTGTTCACCCCGATGCCGGCCTGGGCGGCGGCCTGGGCGCTGGGATGCTTCTTGTGGAACATGTGCGAGAACATCCCGTTGTGCTCGCCCTCCACATAGACAGGCTCCTGGCCGTCGGCCGAGGCATGACGCCCCATGCCGCAGCCGGAGAGAAGAACGCTGGAGGCGATCAACAGGACCGACGCGCCGCGAATGAACGACATAGTTATGGACTCCGCTTAGTCTGACCGCCGCAATACCCTTGCCAGGCATGCGAAGACGGTCTTCGCCGCACCCCCTCGGCTCGTGGCGGCTCTATAGCACAAGGCCGCCCGCCCCTGACAAGGCGACAGAATCGCGTGTCGCGCGAGCCACAGACTCGAGTTCTCGAGCACGGAACAGGCCAATCAAGGCATTCGTTTGATTGACCCTGCCGGACTGCGGCGTTATCGCAAAGTCAGCAGGATCGCCTAACTATGGTCCACAAGGCCGCGCCCAATGCGTGGCCGGGACTGAGGTTGCAGACGATGGGACGGGGATTTGGCATTGCCGCGATGGTCATCGCGTTCGCTTCGGCGGGCGTGGCCGGTGGCGTGCAGGCCCAGACTGTCGGCAGGCAAGCCCCACAAACTCAAGCCTTTAGCGTCGATCCGAGCATCTGGCAGCCGGCTGGCGCGACCCACTCCCTGCAGTGGAACGGCAACGGCCGCTGGGGTCTCAATCTCGACTACCAGAGGCCCACTACCCGCGACATGCAGGGCCGGGACATCGACGTCGGGCCCTTCTATCGCGTCACCAAACGCCTGCGCGTGGTCGGATCGGTGAACATCGGCGATGACAGCACCCCGCGTTTCGTCGGTCCGGACGATAAGCCGCAGCCCCGCGTGCGGCTCGAAAGCATCTTCCGCTTCTAGGCTCGACCTTGGAGCCTGCCGCCGTCCGCCCCGCCTGCGCGGGGCTTTTTTATGGGTGCGTCGACGCAAAAGCTTCGAGGACCCCGTCGATGGCGGCCAGACCCACGGCGCCGCTGGTCGTCAGCGTCGGGGCGGTCTCGGCGGTGATCCCGCCCAGGGCGTAGACCGGAAGCCCCGCCCCGGCGGTCAACCGGCTGAACCGCTCGACACCCAGGGGCGTCCCCGCGGAAGCGCTGGCGCCGCCGAACACCGGCGACAGGACGGCGGCGTCCAGGCCCGCCGTGCGCGCCGCCCTCAGACCTGTCTCGCCGTGCGCCGCGCCGGTGATCACCCAGTCCGGGCGCCGGGCCCTCAGACCGGGCGCTTGGGCCACCGCGCGCTCGGGCAGATGCACGCCCCGGGCCCCACAGCGTTCGGCCAGGTCCGCGTCGAGCCCGATCAGCAGGGTCAGCCCGACATCGTTTGCGATCCTGGCGAGGTCGCGGGCGATGGCTTCCGCATCGGGCCGGCCGAAGCTGCGAAACACGATTCCGGCGTCCCGCGGCAGGCGCGCGGCGATCGCGACCGGGTCGGGCGTCCGTTCGGGATCGGTGAAGAACAGCAGCGGCGGCAGGGGACGGGCGAGCCCGGCGGCCGCATTCAGGGCTTGCGCGACGCGCCAGAGCGCGCCTTCCTCCGCCGCCGATGACCGAGCTTGCATCCCAATCCCCGTCCGAACCGTCGCCTGCGCTGGAAGTTGTGCGCCGCCGCATCGCCAAGGCCGCCGTAGCGTCCGGCCGCGACGCGATGGATGTGACTCTGGTCGCCGTCAGCAAGCAACAGCCCTGGGCGCACATCGCCCCGGTTCTCGACGCCGGCCAGCGTGTGTTCGGCGAGAACCGCGTGCAGGACGCCGAGGCGCGGTGGTCCAAGCTTCGCGCGACCCGCTCTGACCTGGAGCTTCGCCTGATCGGCCCCCTGCAGAGCAACAAGGCGCGCGAGGCGGTGGCCCTGTTCGACGTGATCGAGACCCTCGACCGCGACAAGCTCGCCCGCGTACTGGCCGACGAATTCGCGCGGGTCGGCCAGACCCGGCGTCTCTACGTCCAGGTCAACACCGGCGAGGAGCCGCAGAAGGCCGGCATGACGCCCCAGGAGGCTGACGGCTTCATCGCCTCGGTGCGCCGCGACTACGGTCTCGTCGTCGAGGGCCTGATGTGCATCCCGCCGGCGGACGAGGAGCCGGCCATGCATTTCGCCCTCCTGGCCAAGCTCGCCGCACGCAATGGCGTGAGCCGGCTGTCCATGGGGATGAGCGACGACTACGAGAAGGCGGTGCGCTTCGGGGCCACCAGCGTGCGGGTCGGAAGCGCAATATTTGGCGCCCGGACCTGAATAATCGGGCCGCCCGGCCCCACCCCTTGCGAACCGGGTCGCGCGATGCGACTTCCAACCCATGGCCCAGCCCAAGACCATCCTCATCGTCGACGACGATTCCGACCTGCGCGAGGCCCTGGCGGAGCAGCTCGAGCTGCATGAGGAATTCCGCGCCGCCGAGGCCGCCACCGGGGCCGAGGGCGCGAAACTGGGCAAGGAGCTGAAGGCCGACCTGATCCTGCTCGACGTCGACCTGCCGGATCTGGACGGGCGCGAGGTGTGCCGGCTGTTGCGCAACTCGGGCGTATCAACGCCGATCATCATGTTGACGGCGGCCAACACCGACTCCGACACCATCCTCGGTCTCGATTCCGGCGCCAACGACTATGTGACCAAGCCGTTCCGGTTCGCGGTTCTGCTCGCGCGCATCCGCGCCCACCTGCGCAGCCACGAACAATCCGAGGACGCAGTGTTCCGCATCGGCCCCTACGAGTTCCGCCCCGCCGCCAAGGTGCTGATCGACGCGCGTCAGAAGAAAGTCCGTCTTACCGAGAAAGAGACCAACATCCTGAAGTACCTCTACCGCTCCGGCTCCAAGCCGGTGACGCGCGAGGAGCTGCTCGCCGAAGTGTGGGGCTACAACGCCGGCGTTACGACGCACACGCTGGAAACCCACGTCTATCGCCTGCGTCAGAAGATCGAACCCGACCCCCAGCAGGCGCGGTTGTTGCTCACCGAAGCAGGCGGCTACCGGCTTCAGCCGTAAGAACCTTGCGAAGTCCTGGCCGAACGCATACTTTGAGCGAGAAAAGGAAGTTACTATGAAGTATGATCCGCTCAAGGCGCACCTGGAGGACAGCGGCCAAGACGCCATCCCCCTCACGTTCGAAGAGATTGAGCGCATCATCCACGCGTCGCTCCCGCGGTCCGCGCGTCAGTATCCGGAGTGGTGGGCCAATACGCCGACCGGCCACGTCAACGCGCAGGCTTGGCTTGCTGCTGGTTACCGCGCGGAACGGATCGACCTGGCCGAGGAGACGGTCGTTTTTCGCCGTGACGACAATCCAACCGAGCGTCGCGAGGGGCGCCATCCCATCTGGACCAGCCCGCTCCAGGGCAGCGTCAAGATCAAGGCCGGGGTTGACCTGACCGAGCCTCTTTGGCCGGTCGAGGACGACCTCCTTTGAAGCCCGGATTGTTGCTCGATACGCACGCGTTGGTCTGGGCCTTCAACCACGGAGACCTGTCCAGCTCCGCGCTCACGGCGATCGACCATCTCTGGACTGATGGCGGCCAACTCGTGATCTCAAAGATCAGTGCGTGGGAAATCGGCATGCTCGCGCGCCGCGGCCGCCTCTCGCTCCCGGCATCGCCGCTGCGCTGGTTCAACGGCGTGCTTGCGACGCCGGGCGCCATGCTCGCCGACCTCACGCCTGAAATCCTGATCGATGCTTCGGATCTGCCGTCGTGCACGATGCGCGATCCCGCCGATCAGATCTTGGTTGCGACGGCGCGAGCGCTTGATCTGCCGATCATGACGCGAGACCGCGTGATCTTAAGCTATGCGTCCGAAGGACATGTTCGCGCGATCGCCTGTTGATCAGAGAAACAAGTCCGCCGTTACCGGCGCGTGGTCGCTCGGTCGCTCCCATTCGCGGACGTCGTCGTGGATGCGCGCGGCAGCGGCGCCCATGCGGAAGGTCGCGTCCTTCAGGCCCGGCGACGCCCACAGGTGATCGAGGCGCAGGCCGCGGTTGGACTGGCGGAAGTCGGCGGCGCGGTAACTCCACCAGGAGAACAGCTTCTGCGGTTCGGGCGCCGCGGCGCGCACCAGGTCGATGAAGTTGAGCGACGCGCGCAGCTCCTCCATGGCTTCGATTTCGATCGGCGTGTGGCTGACCACCTTGGACATGTATTTGTGGTTCCACACGTCGTGTTCACTCGGCGCCACATTCAGGTCGCCGGCGATGACCAGCGGTTTTGACGGATCGCGCCTGCTCATCGCGGTGGTGAGGCGTTCGAAGAAGTCGAGCTTGTGATCGAACTTCTCGTTCTCCACGCGGTCCGGCGTGTCGCCGCCGGCGGGGATGTAGAAGTTCTGCACCTCGACGCCCGCGACCATCGCCGACACCGCGCGCGCGTGACCGCTCTCGCAGACGTCGAGTGCGGGTCGCGTCCTCGATCGGCAGGCGCGAGGCGATGGCGACGCCGTGCCAGCCCTTCTGGCCGCACACGCGCAGATGCGGCAGGCCGGCGTCGATGAAGGCCTGGGTGGGGAACTCGTCCTCCCGGCACTTGATCTCCTGCAGGCACAGGACGTCGGGGGCCTGCTCCTGGACGAAGCGGGCGACCTGCGGCGCGCGCAGGCGGACGGAATTCACATTCCAAGTGGCGATTCTCAGACGCATAGGCGGAGCTAGCAGGTCGCGCGGGGTGCGGCGGGCAAAAAAAGCGCCCGGCTCGGGAGGAATCGAGCCGGGCGCTTGAAGGATCGTCTCTCTCGCCGCCGCCGGGAGGGGATTGGTCCGGTGCGGTACGGAACTCAACCGCCGTCGAGTTCCTGTGATGAAAATGACACGTCGTTTGAAAATTTGCAAGGGGAATTCGAAGTAACACTTGCGTGTATCCTTCGCGGCACGCCCCTGGCGCGCGAATCAGCTGCCGTCAGTGGGGTTTGCGGTCGTCGTCGCCGATGGCGAAGAGCTTGGCGTCGAACCCGCCCGAGGGCTTCAGGGCGGTCAGCTGCACCCGGGTATGGCGGCCGGCGGCGTCCGTGACGGTCCATTCCAGCAGCCGGACCGGCCTGTCCGAGAACTCCAGGGCGATGGAGCCTTCGCTGGCGTGCTTGCCGTCATGGGCCACGATCTCGAAGCCGTCGGGGGTCCGCTCGACCTTGTCGATGGCCGCCGCCTTGTCGAAGCGGACGGTCTTGGCCAGAAACACGTGCAGCGGGGTCAGACCCAGGGGATAGGCGTTGAAGGTGCGCAGGCGCCGGTCATAGACCGTGACGTTGTGACCGTCGGCCACCACCACCAGCTGGGCCGGCGGGTCGTACTCGAAGCGAATCCGCCCCGGCCGCTCCAGGAAGAACTTCCCCTCGCTCCGCGCGCCCTTGGCGTCGGTCTGCACGAACCGGCCCTCGGCTGAGCTGAGACCCTGCAGATAGGCCGTGGCCTTGTCCTCGAGCGCCTTCTGTTCCGGCGTGAGCGCGGCCGTGGGGTCTGCGAGCGTGGCGGCGACACCCAGGCTGAGGGCGCAGAGTCCGCGCCAGAACCGCTGTCGTTTGTCCGCTCACGTCGTGACCTCCGCTTCGCCGCATCCCAGGTAACGCCTTCTGACCGAAACAGCGCGCCGCTTCGAAGGCGGGTTCCGGGCGGAAGCTAGCCCGCCATGGCGTTCGCGCCCAGCCAGGATGTCGCGCTTGCCGGCGTGATTGGCCGCGCCCGACCACGCCCTCGCGCTCCATCCGCTCCATCAGCGAGGCGGCGCGGTTGTAGCCGATCTGCAGGCGGCGCTGGATGTAGCTGGTCGAGGCCTTGCGGTCGCGGGTCACCACCGCCACGGCGCGGTCGTAGAGGTCGTCGCCGGAGCCGTTCCGCCGCCGTAGAGATCGTCGCCGCCGTCCTCGTCTCCTCGTCGGACAGCGGTGACCTCCTCCAGGTATTGCGGCTCGCCCTGGTCGCGCAGGAAGCGCGGCCACGCGCCTCGACCTCGCCGTCGGAGACGAACGGGCCGTGCAGGCGGGTGACGCGGCCGCCGCCGGCCATGTAGAGCATGTCGCCCTGGCCGAGCAGCTGCTCGGCGCCCTGCTCGCCCAGGATGGTGCGGCTGTCGATCTTGGAGGTGACCTGGAAGCTGATCCGGGTCGGGAAGTTGGCCTTGATCGTGCCGGTGATCACGTCCACCGACGGCCGCTGGGTCGCCATGATCAGGTGGATGCCCGCCGCGCGCGCCATCTGCGCCAGGCGCTGCACCGCGCCCTCGATATCCTTGCCGGCGACCAGCATCAGGTCGGCCATCTCGTCGATGACCACGACCAGATAGGGCATCGGCTCGGGCCGGATCTTCTCCTCCTCGTAGATCGGCCGCCCCGCCTCGTCGAAGCCGGTCTGCACGGTGCGCACGAAGTGCTCGCCCTTGGCCAGGGCCTCCGCGCGCGCGCTCGTTGTAGCAGGCGATGTTGCGCACGCCGATCTTCGACATGCGGCGATAGCGGTCCTCCATCTCGCGCACGGTCCACTTCAGCGCGACGACCGCCTTCTTCGGATCGGTCACCACCGGCGCCAGCAGGTGCGGGATGCCGTCGTAGGCCGACAGCTCCAGCATCTTCGGGTCGATCATGATGAAGCGGCACTGTTCCGGCGACAGGCGGTAGAGGATCGACAGGATCATCGCGTTGACGCCCACCGACTTGCCCGAGCCGGTGGTGCCCGCGATCAGCAGGTGCGGCATCCGCGCGAGGTCGGCGATGTAGGGATCGCCGCCGATGGTTTCGCCCAGCGCCAGCGGCAGGACATGGCCCTGACTTCTCGAATTCCGCCGAGGACAAGCAGGTCGCGCAGGATAGACGGTCTCGCGCTTGGCGTTGGGCAGTTCGATGCCGATGGCGTTGCGGCCCGGCACCACCGAGACGCGGCAGGCGCGCGACGCTCATCGAGCGGGCGATGTCGTCGACTGAGCGCGACCACGCGGGCGGACTTCACCCCGGCGGCGGGCACCAGTTCGTAGAGCGTCACCACCGGCCCCGGACGGATCTGGTCGATCGGCCCGCGTACGCCGAACTCGGCCGAGCACGCTCTCCAGCAGGCGCGCGTTCTGGCGCAGCGCCGCTTCGTCGAAGGCCGCGGGCCTCGCGCTCCGGCTTGGCCAGCATGGTCAGCTCGGGCAGATGGAAGCCGCCGGTGCGCGCGAATTCGAAGGCGCCCTGGTTCTCGCGCGTCTCGCGGCCGGACGCGCGCGGCGCCCTCGGCTTCAGGTCGAACACCTTGGGTTCGGCGCCGGTCTCCGGGTCGCTCCACGCGTCGGCGTCTTCCTCGTCATCGAAGGGCGCGGCAGGAACGGCGATCTGGGTCTTCTTTTTCACCGCGGTGACCGGTGCGGGCGCCTCGGCGAGCGTCGCCGCGAGTTTCGGCTTGGCGCGGGCGCTGCGGAACACAGCGCCGATCCAGCCCACGGCGCTGACGAACTCGCTGCGCCGGATCGATAAAGCCCAACCGATGGCGGCAAGGCTGCCCACGGCCAGCAGGCCCGCGGCGATCATCTCGGCATAGGGGATGCGCACAAAGGCAATGGCTGTGCTGACGCCGTCGAGCAGGGCCTGGCCCCAGAACCCGCCCAGCCCGCGCGCCAGCGGCCACAGGCGCGGCGGCTCGGGCGCCGCCAGCACCCCGGCCAGCATCAGGACGCCCGCCAAAGCGGTCAGCACCCGCAGCCCTTGCCGGCGCATGGAGATGTCCGGCGCCGGCGTCGCCGCGCGCGCCAGGCCGTAGAGCGCGATCAGCGCGGCCAGGGGCCAGGCGGCCAGGCCGATCGATTGCAGGCCCAGGTCGGCGACCACGGCGCCGGCGCCGCGCAGCAGATTGTGCACATGACCGGCGGCGGCGGTGTTCAGGCTGGGATCGGACGCGTCGTAGGAGCCGAAGGCCAGCAGCATCGCCAGGCCCGCCGAGGCGATCACCCCGCCGCGGAAGCGTGCGACCAGGGGCGCCTGCCAGATGAACCGGACGGTCTCCAGCATCCTCTCGCCCACCAGCGACGCCATACCGCGCATTGCCCGCAATCCCTTTCGATCGAACGGCCAGCATTGGCGGCGGGAGGGTTAAGATCGGTTTACTCAATTGCTAACGGCGGCCCGATTGCGGGGGGTCGGCGGGTGAAGGATAAGGCCTTCATGTCCCAGGCCACCCACGAGGTCATCGTCGCCGGCGCCGGCATGGCGGGGGCCACCTGTGCGCTGGCGCTGAGCCACGCCGGTTTCAGAACGGCGCTGGTCGATCCCTTGCCGTTCGAGGCCATGGCGGCGGAGAGCTTCGACGGGCGCGCTTCGGCGGTGGCCTATTCCTCGTTCCGGCAGTGGCGCGTCCTGGGCGTGGCGGAAAAGCTCGCGCCCTGCGCCTGCGCCATCGAAACCATCCTGGTCACCGACGGCCGCACGCCCGGCGCCGCCTCGCGCGCGCCCCTGCCGGTGTTCCTGCGTTTCGAATCCGATGAGATCGCCGACCGCACCGACGGCGAGCCGCTGGGTTGGATGGTGGAGAACCGCCGCATTCGCGCGGCGCTCGCCGAGACGGTGTTGAGTTCCGACATCGAGCTGTTCGCGCCGATCGCGGTCAGCGCGGTGGTGCGCGAGGGTGGACTGGCGCGCGTAAAACTTTCTGACGGGCGCGAACTCAGCGCGCCGCTGGTCGTCGGCGCCGAGGGCAAGCGTTCGGTCGCGCGCGAGGCGGCGGGCATCGATGTCATCGGCTGGGACTATCCGCAGTGCGGCGTGGTGGCGACCGTCGGCATGGCCGAGCCGCATCGCGGCACAGCCCACGAATATTTTTTGCCGGGCGGCCCGTTTGCCATTCTTCCGTTGACGGACAATCGCGCCAGCCTGGTGTGGACCGAACCGCGCCGTCGAGCCGAGGCGCTGCGCACCGCGAGCCCCGAGGCCTTCCACGCCCATCTCGAACGCCGCTTCGGCGACTTCCTCGGCGACATTGCTGTGCAGGGCCCGCGCTTTGTCTATCCGCTCAGCCTGTCGCTGGCCGAGCGCATGTGTGCGCCGCGCATCGCGCTGTTGGGCGACGCCGCGCACGGGGTGCATCCGATCGCAGGCCAGGGCCTGAACCTCGGGCTGAAGGACGCCGCGGCCCTGGCGGAAGTTCTGCTCGACGCCGCCCGGCTGGGCGAAGACATCGGCTCGGAAACCGTACTCGAACGCTACGCGCGCTGGCGCCGGCTCGACAACGTCACCCTGGCGGCGGCGACCGACCTGTTCAATCGTCTGTTCTCGAATGATCTGCCGCTAGTGCGCACGGTACGGGGCCTCGGCCTCGCGGCGGTGAACCGTATCGGCCCCGCGCGGCGCTTCTTCATGCAGGAAGCCGGCGGCGGCGTGGGCGACCTTCCGCGCCTGCTGCGCGGCGAAGCGCTCGTTTAGGGTGGAGTGTGACAGGCGCGCGCCGCAAGCGCCGACCTCAACGCATCCAACGGCGCAGACGGCAACGCTCAGTCGTCCAGTTTGCGCGCCTCTTCCGGCAGCATGATCGGGACGCCGTCGCGGATCGGATAGGCGAGTTTGGCCGAGCGGCTGATCAGTTCGCCGGCCTCGCGGTCGTATTCCAGCGGCCCGCGCGTCACCGGGCAGACCAGCACTTCCAGCAGCCGGGGATCGACCGGGGCGCTCATGAAATCGTCGCTCATTGCAGGGCGCTCGGGCCGCCGCCGTCGCCGGGTTCGGCGGCGTCGATTTCCAACAGCGCGGTCAGGGATTCGCGTCGCTCGCCCAAGGTGGTGGCTTCCAGCAGCGCCTGTTTCTCCGACGGCTGAAACGGCAGCGCCATCGACAGGCTGTTGATCAGGGCCTCTTCGGGCGCGCCGCGCACCGTGTCCCAGTCCACGTCCATGGAGCGGTGCGCGAGATAGGACTTCAGCGCCGTCATGAACTTTGTCCGATCGAAATCGAGGTTGGTGTCCGGCGCCTGCAGGTCCTCCTCGAACAGCTCGTAGGACGCGCGCACCTGGCGGTACGGCGTCTGGGTGGACAACTCGTCTTGCACCCGGAAACGGATCACGCCGGTCAGGGTGATCAGATAGCGGCCGTCGGAGGCCTCGGCGTAGCTCGTCACCCGCCCCGCACAACCGACCTTGGCCAGCTTGGGCCGCGAGCGCAGACCGCCGGAGGTCTGGATCATGCCCACCACGCGGTCGCCGGCGATCACGTCGTCGACCATGTTGAGATAGCGCGGCTCGAAAATGTTCAGCGGCAGCTGACCGCGCGGCAGCAACAAAGCGCTGTCGAGCGGAAACACCGGGATGACCTGCGGCAGATCGGCGGAGTGGATGTAGCCCTGGGCCATGGGCGTCAGTCTCATGAGAACAGGATGGAAGACAGGCGGCGGCGGCCGTCGCGGGTGACCTCAGCCCCAGGGCCCGCGGCGTCGAAGATCTTCAGCAGCTGTTTGCGCGCGGCCTGCTCGTTCCACTCGCGATCCTGTTCGACGATGCGCAGCAGCTGGTCAGCCGATTCCTGAAAGCGGTTCTGCGCCGCGAGCGCGCCGGCAAGGTCGAAGCGCGCCTGATGGTCCTTCGGATTCTTCGCCACGCTTTGTTCGAGTGCGGCAGTGTCCGATTGGCCGGCGTCGCTGTTGGCGAGTTCGAGCGCGGCGCGCACGCCGACGAGGTCCGGATCGTTGGAGTCCGCCGGCGCCATGGCCGCGATCTGGCGCGCCTGATCGACGTCGCCGCCCGCCATATAGACCCGCGCCAGGCCCGCGATGGCCTTCACATTGGCCGGTTCGAGCTGCAGCGCCTGGGCATAGGCCTGGGCCGCGCCGCCCATGTCGCCCACTTCCACCGACTCGCGGCCGAGATCGAGCAGGCGGTCCACGTCGCTCTTGCCCGCCTCGCCGACGAGGCGGCCGATGAAGGCCTTGATCTCGCTCTCCGGCAGCGCGCCCAGGAAACCGTCCACCGGCTGGCCGTCGACGAAGGCGAATACCGCCGGGATCGACTGCACCCGCAGCTGGCCCGCGAAGGCCGGGTGTTTGTCGATGTCGATCTTGACCAGTTTCACCGCGCCGGCGGCGGCGGTGACCGCCTTTTCCAGCATCGGGCCGAGCTGGCGGCAGGGGCCGCACCACGGCGCCCAGAAGTCGACGATCACCGGCTGTTTGCGCGACTCCTCGACCACGTCCCTGGCGAAGCCGGCGTCAGTGCCCTCCTTGATCAGCTCGTTGGGCACGGTGAGATCGGTCATGCGGAGTCCCTGAATGGCGCGGCGCGCGGGGCCCGGCGCACGCGAGATAAACCTGTTGCGCGGTAAAATGGTCCCCCGGACGGCGCTCCGCAATCCGCGAGCGACGTGGGACCTAATAGTCGATGTGGATCAGGCTGTCTTCGTCGTGGGCGAAGCCGGGCTGCAGGCCCAGGGTCATGGCCCCGACCTGGACCGCCGCCGCCACCAGGAACACGGCGATCCCCGCGCGCCAGCGCAGGGCGGACCGCGAGGCCAGGGCCAGCCCGATCGTGGCCGCCGAGCTGACCCCGATCACCCAGACCATGCCCACTTCCCGCGGGCTGAAGCTGCCGTTGACGATGTGGGCCACGCCGGTCAGGTGCAGCGCGATGAGGCCGGCGATGGCGAGCCAGAACAGCCCCAGGGCCAGCCCCGCCCAGCGGACCAGGTCCGAGCCGCGCAGGCCGAACACCAGGCCCAGGAACAGGGGCGCGCTCTGAATCAGGTGCCGGCCGACCTCGTGGACCGTCACGCCCACGATCCACAGGGCCAGGATGGTGAGGCCGCAGCAGACCGCGATCAGCCTTTCGGCGAGTCTGCCCTGGCTCATGTCCCGCTCCCGCATCGTCATGGGGAAGAGGCCGCCGGATCGTCGCGCGGATGCGACAACCGCGATTAAGTTTTGGTAACGCCATCTTCGCATCGCGAAGAGGCCGACGAATAATCCTCCCGCTCAGGCGAGGCTCAGGGTGGTGAAATCCACCACGATCGGTTCGACCCCGATGGCGGCGAGGAAGCGCGCGAAGCCGTCGGCGGAGACGGCGGTGGTCGCGGTGTTGATCATCGGATGAAAGTTCACCAGCGCCGCGTCGGCCAGGGCCTTGTCCAACACGAAGGTGACGCGCCTGGCGCGATCGTTGATCAGGCCGAAGGCGGTGACCGACCCCGGCGTCAGGCCCAGGGTCTCCGCCATCAGTTCCGCATTGCCGAAGGAGAGCCGATCGGAGCCGATCACCCGGTGCAGGTTCTTCAGGTCGATCACCGTGTCCTGGCGCGCGGAGATCAGCCACAGCCGGCCCTTCTTGTCCTTCAGGAACAGGTTCTTGGTGTGGGCGCCGGGCATCGACGCCTTGATCTCGGGCCCCTCGGCGACGGTGAACACCGCCGGGTGCTCGTGCGTCGTGTGCTTGATCCCCTGGGCGTCCAGGAAGGCGAGGAATTCGTCCCGGTCGAGCGGGCGGGGAGGGGCGGCGGCGTCGGACATGCTGGACGAGTAAACCTGCCTGCGGATAGGTGAGGTTTAACCAGCGAGACCGGTTCGGGAAACGTCCGATGCTTTTGGAATGCTACCCTCTGATGATGCGCCCGCCGGAGATCGTGCCCGGACGGGTGCAGCGCGACTGGATGGACGCCTTTCCCCAGCGCCACGCCTACCGCTGCCTGCCCCTGACCATGGCCAATTCGACGGGGTGGGAGCTGCTCAACGCCATCGCCTTCACCGCCGAGTGGAACGGTGGACCGGAGTCGAGCGACATTACGCTTACCCCGGATCGTCCGCACCCGGACTTTGACGAACTCGTGCAGTCGCACTTCACCAGCGGCGTCGTCACCTTCTATCCCGGATACCTGTTCCGCACCCCGCCGGGTTGGGGCGTCTGGGCCTCGGGCGCGCCCAATCACATCAAGGACGGGATTCAGCCGCTCACCGGCCTGACCGAGACCGACTGGCTGCCCTATCCCTTCACCATGAACTGGCGGTTCACTCGCCCGGGCAAGGTGCGCTTCGAGAAGGCCGAGCCCTTCTGCTTCATCACCTTGCTCGAACACGCGCGCATCGAAAAGTTCGAGCCGGTGCTACGCCAGCTCGAGGCCGACCCGGTGCTGAACGGCCAGTTCGAGGCCTGGTCCACCACGCGCGACAAGTTCAACCGCCGCATCAACCGCGGCGACCCGGAGGCGCTGAAGGAGGCGTGGCAGCGCTATTATTTCAAAGGCGAACTGCCCGAAGAGACCGGCAAGGCGCCGTCGGATCACACCAACAAGCGCCGCATGAAGCCGCTCAACTTGTTGGGCTGACGCTCCCCGTCCTCAAGGATGACGCACAACAATAAAAGACATCGTCATCCTTGACGCTGTGCGGCGCTCAGCCGCGCGGCGTCGAGGACCCAGCAAGCGCCGCCCTAAATCCATCGAAACGGGCCACGCTCTAGTTCAGCGAGAACGATGCGTCGACGGTGCGCACCACGCCCGGCGTGATCACGCCGACATAGCTCAGACGTACCGAGTGGATCACCGCGTCGATCTCGCTGCGCCAGTAGTCGAGGAAGCGGCGCATGCGCGGAAAGTCCGGCGCCTCGTCCAGCGTCTGCCACAGGAATTCCTGCAACAGCGCCGGATGGTCCGGCATGTAATAGACGATCTCCGCCGTGGTCAGGCGGCGGCCCTGAAGCTGCTCGAAAAACTCACGCGACACGACTTCACCTCTTGCGAAGCACCGAAGCGAGGCTGCCACGCCCCGCAGGCTGCAACAATGGCAAAGCCGTATGAATACTCAATGAACACAGTGATTTAGCAGCGGCGATGTGCGAGTGCTGCCAAGCTCTCGACGCATGCGCGTGTTCGTGTGTTGAAACGCTAAATTATCCCCTTTTAATTCCGCTCATCCCCGCGCAAGCGGGGACCCAGGCTTTTTCAGATCATCACCACGCGCCGTGAGAACGAGCGGTTCGCACAAATCGCTGCCTGATTTTCCTGGTTCAAAAACACCTGGGTCCCCGCTTGCGCGGGGATGAGCGGAATTGAGAGTGCGTTTGGTTCAGTGCTTGTCGCCGCTGTCGTCGATGATCACGCACTTGTCCGGGGTGAGCTTGCACTCGGCCTTGATGTGGATGGCCTCGCGCTTGATCTCGTCGATCTGCGGCTTCAGCTCGGCGACGATGCGGCGCGCTTCGGCGGCGGCTTCGCTGCCGGCCAGCGAGGTTTCGCGCGCGCTCTGGGTGATGGTGTCGATGTCGGCGCGGCTGAGCTCGTAGCGGCGCGCGTCGATCTCGGCGGCGCGGGCGTGGATCTCGGCGGCCTCGACCAGATGCTGCATGTCGATGGTCTTCAGCGTCGCGTCGGCTTCGAGGCGTGCGGTCTTCATCTCGACCATCGCGGTCAGGCGCTGCACGGCCAGGGTCAGGTCGGCCTCGGCGGCGGCCAGATCGCCGTCGGACGGCGCGGCCGGAGCGGCCTGCGGAACGGCCGGCGCCGCAGGCAGCGCGGGAACCGGCGGAAGGGGCGGAAGCGGCGCAACCGCGGGCGGGGCGGGAACGGCCGGCGGCGCCTTCAGCTCGGGCGCCGGGGGCGCGGGCGGAGCGGGGGGCGCAGGCGGGGCCGGCGGGGCTTGAAGCTCGGCGGCGACGGCTTGCGGAGCGGGCAGGGCGGCCAGGGCCGGAACGGCTGCGAACGCGATCGCGGCGACAGCGGCGGCGCCCATCAGGACACGTGCATGCATCTCAGAACTCCCTCGGCAAGCTCCCCGACACGAAGATGGCGCCGGGCCGGACCACGCGCATGTTACAACGGCGTAAGGCGTGTAAGGCCATTTTACACCCATCAGGCGTGCGCTGTCGCCTGACCCCCGAGACCACCGCCCGGAGGCCCCATGCGACCGATCCTGAGCAGCCTGCTGCTGGCCGCGGCCCTTGCGGCCGCCTCGCTCCCGGCCGGGGCCGTCGTTCGCCCGGTCTACAAGACGGGGCCGGGGACCTGCGGCGGGTTCGCGCGCCTGCCGATCGAGATGCGCAAGGGTTATTGCGCGGGCCTGGTGCTCGGGCCCGCCAACTCGACCTTTTCCAAGCGCCAGATCCATATGCCGCGCACCCTCCTGCCGCTCGACCCCCAGGGGCGGCGGTGGCTGGTCACCGACCTCGGCGCCTGGGCCGCATCCAAGGGCTCGGTCTGGCGCTTGACCGTCGATGCGGGCAAGCCGGTGAAGGTCGAGAAGCTGCTCTCCGGCCTGTCCATGCCGCACACCGTGGCCTTCGGTCCCGACGGACGGGTCTACCTCGGCGAGGAGAGTCGCATCTCCGCCTTCGATCCGAACGCCGCCGATCCGATGACGACGATCCAGCCGGTGGTCACCGGCCTGCCGGCCAATCATCTGCATGAGGATCGTCACCCGCTGTCGTCGTTCATCTTCGATCTCGACGGCAGTCTGCTGATCGACGTCGGCGCGCCGTCGGACCAGTGCCTCGACGCCAAGGGCGTCCCGGTCGGGACGAGCAAGTGCGAGCAGAGCGAAGGCGCCGAAGCCACCGCCGCCATCCGCCGCTATGCCTATCTCGGCGCCGGCCGCTGGAGCGCCAACTACACCGTGCTGGCGCGCGGTCTCAGAAACTCGGTGGCGATGGCGCGGCACTTCTCCGGGACGTTGCTGCAGGCCGAGAACGGCGCCGATTTTCCGACGGCGGACGAACCCTATGAGACGATCAACGTCATCGTCGCGGGCAAGCACTACGGCTGGCCCTATTGCTACGACTTCGACAAGCCGAACGCGGCGTGGAAGCCGCTGAAGGTGATGGACTGCGCGTCCGGCGCGCGCGCCAAACCCGCGGCGCTGATAGCCCCGCACGCGGCGCCGCTGTCGATGTTTTACTACCACGGCCCGATGTTCCCGGAGCTGAACGGCAAGCTGGTGATGAGCTGGCACGGCTACCGCGCCACCGGCTCGCGCATCGTCGCCTTCGACGTCGACGCCAAGGGCGTGCCGATCACCAAAAAGGGCGCGCGCTATCCGCTCGACGTGGGCGGCAAGCTGGCCTGGAAGCCCATCACCGGCGGCCCGGGCGCCGAGCCGATCCCGATTACCGTGGGCTGGCGTCAGATCACCGGCCTGCGTCCCACCGGCGCCCCCGTGGGCCTCGCCGTCGCCCCCGACGGCGCCATCTGGGTGGCCGACGACCGCAACGGGACGATCATCCGCATCGCGAAAGACGCGCCTTAGTTTGGTCTAGCGCTTGCCGCGCCGGTCGCGGTTGGCGTTCACGCGCAGGCGGAGGGCGTTGAGCTTGATGAAGCCGGCGGCGTCGCGGTGGTCGTAGGCGACCTTGCCCTCCTCGAAGGTGACCAGCTCCTGGTCGTAGAGCGAGTAGGGGCTCTCGCGGCCGATGACGGTCGACATTGCCCTTGTAGAGCTTCACCCGCACCTGGCCGGTGACCATGGCCTGGCGACTTGTCGATCGCCGCCTGCAGCATCTCGCGCTCGGGCGAGAACCAGAAGCCGTTGTAGATCAGCTCCGCATAGCGCGGCATCAGCTCGTCCTTCAGGTGCATGGCGCCGCGGTCGAGCGTGATGCGACTCGATGCCGCGGTGCGCGGCCAGCAGGATCGTGCCGCCGGGGGTCTCGTAGACGCCGCGCGACTTCATGCCGACGAAGCGGTTCTCCACCAGGTCGAGGCGGCCGACGCCGTTGTCGTGGCCGAGCTGGTTCAGCTTGGTCAGCAGCGCGCGCGGGCGAGAGCCGCTCGCCGTCGATGGCCACCGGGTCGCCGCGTCTCGAAGTCCATGCGTGAACACCGTGCGCCTTGTCCGGCGCGTCCTCCGGGCGCGATGGTGCGCTGGTAGACGAACTCGGGCGCCTCGACGGCCGGGTCCTCCAGCACCTTGCCCTCGGAGGACGAGTGCAGCAGGTTGGCGTCGACGCTGAACGGCGCCTCGCCGCGCTTGTCCTTGGCGATCGGGATCTGGTGCTGCTCGGCGAAGTCGAGCAGCGCCTCGCGGCTCTTGAAGCTCCCACTCGCGCCACGGCGCGATCACCCGGATGTCGGGCTCCAGCGCGTAGTAGGCCGACCTCGAAGCGGACCTGGTCGTTGCCCTTGCCGGTGGAGCCGTGACAGACCGCGTCGGCGCCGACCTTGCGGGCGATGTCGATCTGGGTCTTGGCGATCAGCGGCCGGGCGATCGAGGTGCCGAGCAGATACTGGCCCTCGTAGACCGTGTTGGCGCGGAACATCGGGAAGACGTAGTCGCGCACGAACTCCTCGCGCAGGTCCTCGATGAAGATGTTCTCCGGCTTGATGCCGAGCAGCAGCGCCTTCTCGCGCGCCGGCGCCAGCTCCTCGCCCTGGCCGAGGTCGGCGGTGAAGGTCACCACCTCGCAGCCGTACTCGGTCTGCAGCCACTTCAGGATGATCGAGGTGTCGAGCCCGCCGGAATAGGCGAGCACGACCTTCTTCGACGGCGGCGCGTGCGGCATGGCGGCTTTCAGGCTGCGAGGGAAGGCGCGCGCTTTAACGGCGCAGGCCTCCGGCGCAAGGGCGCTACGGCTCAGACGGTCACCTGGGCGCCCAGCTCGACCACCCGGCCGGGCGGGATGTTGAAGAAGTCGGTCGGGTTGGCGGCGTTCTTCATCAGGAAGATGAACAGCCTGTCCTGCCACAGCGGCATGCCGGACTGGGCGCGCGGGCACCACCGAGCGGCGGCCGAGGAAGAAGCTGGTCGACATGATGTCGAACTTCAGCCCCTGCTTGCGGCAGAGCTGCCAGCGCCTTGGGCAGGTTCGGGCGTCTCCATGAAGCCGTAGGTGATGGTCACCTTGCGTGAAGTCGGCGTTGACCGGCTCGATGCGTGATGCGGTCGGCCTCCGGCACCCGCGGCGTCTCGGCGGTGTTGACGGTCAGCATGACGTTCTTCTCGTGCAGCACCTTGTTGTGCTTGAGGTTGTGCATCAGCGCGACCGGGGCCACGTCCGGGTCGCGAGGTCAGGAAGATGGCGGTGCCCGGGCGCGCCGGTAGCGGCGGGCGGGCGTTCAGCATGTCGACCAGGTCGGCCAGCGGCACGCTGTCGCGGCGGGTCTTGTCGGTGAGGATCTGCGCGCCGCGGGTCCAGGTCCACATGACCACCACCAGGCCGATGCGCCGATCAGCCAGCGGGCAGCCAGGCGCCGTCGGGCATCTTCAGCAGGTTCGAGGCCAGGAAGACCAGGTCCACGGCCAGGATCGGCAGGATCAAGAGCCGCCGTGCGCAGCAGCCGCCACTTCCACATCCGCCGCACGATGATGATAGGCCAGGCAGGTGGTCACCAGCATGGCGCCGGTCACCGCCAGGCCATAGGCCGAGGCCAGGTGGTCGGAGGTGCTGGAACGATCACCAGCAGCAGCAGCACGCCGACCATCAGCATGGTGTTGATCTGCGGCACGAAGATCTGGCCGGCCTGGGTCTCCGAGGTGCGGCGGATGTCCATGCGCGGCAACAGGCCGAGTTGCACCGCCTGCTGGGTCATGGAGAAGGCGCCGGTGATCACCGCCTGGCTGGCGATCACGGTCGCGACGGTGGCCAGCACCAGAGTCGGCCAGATAGGCGATCGTGCGTGTGAAGACCAGTCACGTCCTCGATGGCGCGATTGTGCCGGCGCGCGGTGTCCACCGCGTCGATGCACCATGGCGCCCTGGCCGAGATAGTTCAGCGCCAGGCACGGCAGACAGACCAGAACAGCCAGGCGAACTGGATCGGCCGGCGGCCGAAATGGCCCATGTCGGCGTAGAGCGCCTCGGCCCCGGTCACGGCCAGGAACACCGCGCCCAGCACCACGAAGCCGATGAAGCCGTTGTCGATCAGGAACCGCACGCCGAACCACGGATTGAGCGCGGCAGGACACGACGGGTCGTGCGGCCGATCTGCCAGGCGCCGAGCGCGCCGAGCGGTCAGCGAACCACACGCACATGATCGGCCCGAACAGGCGTCGGCCACGCGCTGGGTGCCGCGCGGTCTGCACCATGAACAGCGCCGAGCAGGATGCCGACGCGATGGCAGCACCATGGTGACGCGCATCGTGACCATGCCGTGCGGGCGCGACGTCTTCAGGCCCTCCACCGCCGACAGCACCGAGATCGCCGGCGTGATCACGGCCGTCGCCGAAGAACAGCGCGGCGCCGACGACGCCCAGGATGAAAATCAGCAGCGTCCGTCGACCGAGCGCGCGTTGCGCCAACGCCATCAGCGCCAGCACGCCGCCCTCGCCGTTGTTGTCGGCGCGCATCAGGAACAGCACGTATTTGACGGTCACCATCAGGATCAGCGCCCAGATCGCCAGCGACACGCACGCCCAGCACGCGTCACGCGAGTGCCGCCGCCGGCCGAGGCCTGCATCAAGGCTTCGCGGAAGGCGTAGAGCGGGCTGGTGCCGATGTCGCCGAACACCACGCCGATGGCGCCCACCGAGAGCGCGAGCATGGTCGACTTCTTCGCCCCAGGCCCGTGAGCGGGAGGCGCGGAAGCGACAATGAAGGGCGACGGTGGCGCGGCGGGCTCGCTTGCGGGCTCCGCCGTTGGCGCGAGGCTCGGGGAGGCGGCCTCGTCGCCGGGGGTATCCCCAGCCATTCAATTCCTCCGGCCGCCGCCAAACGCGCAGCGCCTCAATGAACGGGCGCGGCCATACGCCGTTTCCCGGCCGGGTACAATCGGTCACGCTAGGCCAGGGCCTCAGACCGGGCTTTGATCCGGGGCCGCGCGGCCCTACCTTGAGGCCCCGAGCGGCGAGCCAAATGTCAGACAGTCAAAGATTTCCTGTCGCGGTCCATGCCCTGATCTACCTGGCCCACAAGGGCGCGACCACGCCCGAGCGGGCGGTGTCGTCCGCCGCCCTGGCCGCCTCGGTGCCGACCAATCCGGTGGTGGTGCGCCGGGTCACGGCCATGCTGGCCAAAGCCGGCCTGATCGAAACCCGGGCCGGCGCCGGCGGCGGGGCCTGGCTCGCCCGGGCCCCCGAAGCTATCAGCCTGGAGCGGGTGCTGAGGGCCGTGAACGGCTGCGCCCACCTGGGCTGCCCGCCGCCGGGGGCCGACGGCTGCCCGGTCAGCCAGAGCATCCCCCGCGCCGTCGCCGCCGCCATCAAGGCCGCGGACGAAGCCGCCGCGGGGCGCCTCGCGCAGATCAGCGTCGCCGACCTGTTGAGCGACGTCGAGGAAGCGGCGGCGGCCGCTTGAACATGCTCTTCGGCCGTGGTCGTTTCGCCGTGATTCTTCCGGAGGCTCGTTGCTTGGAGAGTGGGTGTGGCTGAGCGCCGCCTGTGCCTGATCACTGGAGCCTCGGCCGGCATTGGCTCAGCCCTGGCCCGCGTCTACGCGTCGCACGGCTGGGACGTGGCCCTGACCGCGCGCCGGGCCGATCGCCTCTCAGCCCTCGCCGACGAAATCCGCCTGCGTTACGGGGTCGAGACCCTGACGTTTCCCGCCGACCTCGCCGACCCGGCCTCGCCCGAGAAACTGCTGGCCGATGTCGAGGCCCAGGGCCGTGTGGTCGACGCCCTGGTCAACAATGCGGGCTACAGCCTGCCGTCAGGGTTCGCGCCCAACGTCTGGCGCGACCATCGCGCCTTTCTGCAGGTGATGCTGATCGCGCCGACCGAGCTTTCGCACCGCGTGCTGCCGCCGATGCTGGACCGCCGGTTCGGCCGCATCGTCAATGTTTGCTCCGTAGCCGGACTATTGCCCTCGACCGCGGGCGACACCCTGTATGGGCCGGTGAAGAGCTATCTGATCAAGTTCTCCCAGGGCCTGCATCTGGAGCTGCGTGAGCGCGGCGTGCATGTTTCCGCGCTCTGCCCCGGCTACACCTATTCCGAATTCCACGACGTGAACGGCACCCGCCCGCGGGTCAGCCAGGCCTTCCCCGACTGGGTCTGGATGGGCGCCGACGAGGTGGCGGAAACCGGCTACGAAGCCGCCGAAGCCAACCGCCCGATGAGCGTGCCCGGCGCGCCGAACAAGGCGATGGCGGCCCTGCTCAAGGTGGTGCCCGACGAATGGACGCTGCAACTCGCCGCGCGTCACGCGGAGCGACTAGGCCGGCTTTAGGCGCTAGCTGAGATCGGGGCCGCGGCCGCCGTTCAGGCGGCCGAAACTGATCGCGCACACAAGGCTGCCCACGAGTACGCCGAGACCCAGCAGCCCCGCATCCTTCCCATTCGACAGGTCGAACGGTCCGAATCCGTTGATGAACAGATAACCCCACACCAGGTTGGCCCAGCCCCAGATCAGGTTCACCAAAGCGGACGACAGGCCCTTACCCGGCGGCTTGGCGAAGGGGGTGGGGAATTTGCGCCCCATCAGCCCACTGACGAAATGCGGGATTGCGTTCGCCAGAAACGTGCCGCCGATGACGCATGCGGGAAGATGCATGAACTTCGTATGCATAATGTCCGGCGGCATACGGTCCTCCTTCGAGAGCGCCCTCGTGGACGGCCCAAACTAGTGCGGCGCGGTCGCCGCCTTCGCATAGGGCTTGGCGACCGAATGCTGGATCACGTTGTGGGTCGCGTCGCTGATGCCGACGAGCACGAACTGCACCGCCATGGCGCACAGGATCAGGCCGAGCACCCGCACCACGATGGCCATGCCGATGCGGCCGAGCAGTTTGGTGATCGGTCCGGTGAGCATGAACGACAACAGGGTCGCGACACCGACGGCGAGGATGGCGCCCGCGCCGATGGCCCAGCCGGCGGGCCCGAACTTTGCCGCTTCGCTGGCCTGGATGATGACGGTGGAGATTGCGCCCGGCCCGATCAGCAGGGGCATGGCGAAGGGCACCACCAGGCGCTCGAAGCGCTTGCGGGCATAGGCGCGGATGTCCTTGATCTCGCCGGCCGCGTCGGAGTTGGCGAAGGAGTTCAGGAAATCGCTGCGGCTCATGTCCAGGCCGAGCAGGAACAGCAGGATCCCGCCCGCGATGCGGAAGGCCGACAGCGAGATGCCGAAGAACTGCAGCACCGAAATGCCGGAGAAATAGAAGATCAGTAGGAAGGCGACCGCGAAGGCGGAGATGTAGACCGCCACCAGCCGCCGCTGGGGCGGGGTCGCGCCCAAGGTCGCGGCGGCGAAGATCGGCACATTGCCGATCGGATCGATCAGGGCGAACAGCGCCACGAAGAAGTTGACGCCAAGCTCCAGCAGGTTCATTCGATCCGCTCAGCCTTCGATTCGAGAATTGATCCCGGCGCGCCGCAGCGTAGCGACGCGGGCGCGCGCCGCAACCTGGAGACTGAAATGCCCCCTCTTGGCCCATATGATCCGCGCCTGATCGTCGCCCTCGACCTGCCCGATACGGCCCAGGCCTGGGCCCTGACCGAGCGGCTGGGCGACGCCGTGAGCTTCTACAAGGTGGGTCTGCAGCTGTTCGCCGGCGACGGCATGGCCCTGGCGCGGCGGCTGAAGGCCGCGGGCAAGCAGGTGTTCATCGATTGGAAGCTGCACGACATCGGGGCCACCGTGGAAAAGGCCGCCGCCGCGCTCAGCGACGCCGGCGCCGACTTTTTGACCGTACACGGAGAACCTCAGGTCATGCGCGCCGCGGTGCGCGGCCGCAGCACAGACGGATTGAAGATTCTCGCGGTCACCGTGCTCACCAGCCTGTCCGATCATGACCTCGCCGAGATCGGCTACGTGGACAGCATCGAAGAGCTGGTGGAGCGGCGCGTGCGCCAGGCGGTGGCCTGCGATTGCGACGGCGTCATCTCATCGCCCAACGAAGCATCGCGCGCGCGCAGCATCGCCCGCGCCGCCGGCCGCGAAGATTTCCTGGTGGTGACGCCGGGCATCCGTCCCGCGGGCGCCTCGCTCGACGATCAGGCGCGCGCCGCAACCCCAGGCTCAGCCTTGCGATCCGGCGCGACCCACCTCGTCGTCGGTCGTCCGATTACCGGCGCAAACGATCCGCGCGCCGCGGCGCTCGAGATCGTGCGCGAGATGAGCGAAGCCTCAGCGACGACGGCCGCCGCCGTGTGATCGCGCGCCGGCGCGCGCATGCGCCGATGCGGAAGCGGATGACGATGCGCTGGCCTCAGCAAAACCGCCGCCGCCGACCACCGGCGTGAACGCGGGATCGGCGCCAACGCCGCCCCCGCCCACGAAAAAGTCCGTACCGAGATGAATGTCGCCGTCCGTGGCGCGGTCGTCGTGATGCGACCAGTGCAGGTAGCGCGTCTTGCGCGTCTCAGGTCTTTCCACACTGACTGCGTCCGTCTCGACACTCGCGGCGCGCGTTTCGGTTTGCCGGCCGCCAGGATCGGAGGCGGCCGGAGCGGCGGTCGCCGAAACCCCCGAGACGGCGACGCTCCCCAATCCGAGGAGGCAGACGGACATGACTGCGGCTAGGGCTCGCGCCATGAACCGTCCTTGTACAATGCGGCCGCTCCGGCCATCGCGCAGGGCGCCTCAGCCCGGGCCGCCTGGCAAGCGCGTGCGCTCGGTCCGCGAGTTGTCACTCGCCTAAAAATCGACCGCCAGGCCTTTGCGCTCCCAGTCGCCGAACCGGGTCGGTTCGGGGCCGGACGGACCGCCGCCCTCATTGGGGAGTTCGGGCTCAGCGGCGTTGGCGCGGCGTTCGGCCGCCTCCGCCAGGGCGCGTTTCGCGGCTTCGGTCAGGGGCTTGCCGGGGGCGGCGCCGGGGATGTCGCTGTTGTCAGTCATGGGTCAGCCGAGCCTGGAGCCCGTCCTATAGACCAGGGCGGTCAGATGCGCCGCCGCCTTGGCGTCGAGCGTCCCGCTCAGCAGGGGAAAGATCACCGCCTCCTCTTCGGCGATGACCTCTTCGCCCGCGCGTCGCAGGCGCTCGATCACCTCCGCCCAGTTGGGATCGTCCGGCGCGGTCCGGTCGAGGGTGTAGAGCTGGAACTTGATCTCCGCCTGGCGCGCCACGAGCCGGCTCACCGCCTCTTCCGCGCCCGCGGCCCGAGCGGCCGGATAGACCGCGGTCTCTTCCTGGAAGGCGTGTTTCTCGATGGCGGCGCGCAGGCGCGCGGCCAGCTTGCGGCGACGGCCCGGGTTTGCGGCCTTGGCGGCTTCGATCAGGTCGAAGGCCTCGATGATCTCCAGGTGTTCGGCGGTCAGGCCGTCCAGCCAGTCGCCGGCCATGGAGTCCGCGGCCTCGACCGCGGCCCGGCGGCCCGACGCGACGGCGACCCCGGCCACCAGCCCCGCCACCGCAGCGCCCGCGGCCACCAGGAACTTCCCGGGCCCGCCCGTTCTCTCAGGCCCGCTGGGGGGCTTGGCCATGGGTTGCGTCTCCGTCCAGGCGCCTCGTAATCCATATGGGACCTTCGGGTTCCCCAAGCCAGACGGCTCCCTCCGGCTTGTCGGCTTGTCCCTCAGCAGCGTTCGGCGCAGAGAGCGTCGGTGAACGACCGACCCGCCCCCGTCCCTTCCGAAACCCACGATCCCGGCCTTGTCGCGCGCACCGCGGCGCTCGGCTTGCTGCGCGCGGCGCTGGAGCGGCGCAGCGGCCTCGACGAGGCGTTGAACGATCCGCGTTTCAAGCGGCTCAGCGCCCAGGATCGCGGTTTCGCACGCGCGGCGGCGATGGCGGCGCTGCGCAATCTCGGCCGCATCGACCGCATGCTCGACGAACGTCTGCGCAAGCCGCCGCCGGAGGCGGTGGTCGATCTGCTGCGGCTTGGCGCAGCCCAGCTGATCGCGCTCGACGTGCCCGACTTCGCCGCGGTGGCGACGACCGTGACGCTCGCCGAACGCGCGGAAGCGACGCGACCGTTCAAGGGGCTGATCAATGCGGTGTTGCGCGGCATTGCGCGCGAGCGTCCTGTGACGCCGCCGGAAGCCAACCTGCCCGACTGGCTGTGGCAGCGCTGGCGCGGCTTCTACGGCGACGACGTGGCGCGCGCGATTGCGGCCGCGACCAGCGACGAACCGCCCACCGATCTCACCCCGCGCGGCGAAGCGTCCGACGCGCTCGTCGCGGAGCTGGAAGCCGAACGCCTGCCCGGCGGGAGCCTGCGCACCCGCCGCCACGGGGAACTCTCGACCTGGCCTGGGTTTGCCGAGGGCGCCTGGTGGGTCCAGGACGCCGCCGCCGCGATCCCCGCGCGCCTGTTGCACGTCCGGCCCAACGAAACCGCCTGCGATCTCTGCGCGGCGCCCGGCGGCAAGACTTTGCAACTCGCCGACGCGGGCGCGGTGGTCACGGCGGTGGATCGCTCCGCGCCGCGACTGAAACGGTATCCGCGAAAATCTGCAGCGCATGACGCTCACCGCGGAGATCGTCACCGCCGACGCGGAACAGTGGCGCGACGACCGCCTGTTCGACGCCGTGTTGCTCGACGCGCCGTGCAGTTCGACGGGCACCTTCCGGCGCAATCCGGAGACGTTGTGGTCCACCGGCCCGGCCGACATCGCCAAGCTCGCCGACGTGCAGCATCGCCTGCTCGACGCCGCCGCCGCGCGGGTGAAGCCGGGCGGCCGCCTGGTCTATTGCGTCTGCTCGCTCGAACGCGAGGAGGGCGAAGCTCAAGCCGTGGCGTTTCTGCGTCGTCACCCGGAGTTCGAAACCCTGCCCGCCCAGCCTGGCGAAGCGGGCGCACCCGAGGCGGCGGTCACCCCCGAGGGCTGGCTTCGCATCCTGCCGTCGCAGTGGCCCGAGCGGGGCGGCCTGGACGGGTTTTTCGCGGCCCGGTTCGTGCGGGGCTAGGCATTTCCGGCGGCTCGCCGTAAGTCCGGACCATGGCCTCGCGTCCCCTCATCTGCCCCTCGATCCTCGCCAGCGACTTCGCCCGGCTGGGCGAAGAGGTGCGCGCGATGGAGGCTGCGGGCGCCGACTGGGTCCACATCGACGTGATGGACAATCACTTCGTCCCGGCCCTGACCATCGGGCCCGGGGTGGTGAAGGCGATCCGCCCGCACAGCAAACTGCCCTTCGACGTGCACCTGATGGTGAGCCCGGTCGACGGCCTGCTCGACGGTTTCCGTGAGGCGGGCGCCGACCTGATGAGCGTGCATCCCGAGGCCGGCCCGCACCTGCACCGCACCCTGCGCCGCATCCGCGAGCTGGGCGCACGCCCCGGCGTGGTGCTCAATCCCGCGACGCCGCTCGAGACCATCGAGTGGGTGATGGATGAGATCGATCTGCTGCTGATCATGTCGGTCAATCCCGGCTTCGGCGGCCAGAGTTTCATCGCCTCGCAGCTGCGCAAGATCGAACGCGCCCGCGCGCTGATCGACGCCAGCGGCCGCGACATTGTCCTGCAGGTGGACGGCGGCGTGACGCCCCAGACCGCGCGCCAATGCGTCGACGCCGGCGCCACCGCGCTCGTGGCCGGCACCGCGGCGTTCAAGGGCGGCGCCTCGGCCTACGCCGCCAACATCACAGCCCTTCGCGGAGGCTGACCCGCCGTCCATGGCCGCGCCCGCGACCTCTCCCGCGCCAACGCCCCGGAAGCCCGCCGCGCCGTGGCCCGAGGCCGTGGGCCGCGCGGTGTTGCGCCAGGTCGCGGTGGAGGCCTACGGCGCGCCGGGCTACGGCCTGACCCTGGCGCTTCCGAAGGCGGACGATTTCGCCGCCACCCCGCGCGATTTCCGGCCGAACGATCCGGGTCTCGGCCGCGCCGCCGCGGCGGGACGGTTCTATTTCGCCGGCGAGTTGCTCGACGCCGCGCCGCCGGCCGACCCCTGGGGCGCCACGCCCAGCCGCGCCTTCGCCGTGGAACTGCATCGCTTCGCCTGGCTGCCGCACCTGATGGCGTCCGGCGATCTCGGGGTGAAGGAGGCGCTGCGGCTGGTCACCCTGTGGCGCAAGGTGTTCGGGCGCTGGTCGCCGTTCGCCTGGGGCCGCGAGGTGCTGGCGCGCCGTGTGTTCAATCTCGCCTGCGCCGTGCGCCGTCTGGCGCAGGCGGGCGACGAAGCGACGATGCCGATGCTCGCCGATCTGCTCGCGCGTCAGGCGCGCCACCTGGTGCGCATCGCGGCCGAACCGGCGAGCAGTGCGGCGGAGGCGGGCGCCGCGGCGGCGATCGCGGGCTGCGCGCTGGCGGGCCGCGCCGGCGATCAGCTGATGACGAATGGTCTCGCGCGCCTGCAGCGCGCGCTCGTGCGCACGGTCTGCGCCGACGGCTCGCACGCCACGCGTTCGCCGGAAGCGGGTCTCGAACTGTTGTTCGATCTCTTGACCCTCGACGACGGGCTGCTGCAGCGCGGCCGCGAGGCGCCCGAAGCCATCACCCGCGCCATCGACCGGCTGAGCCTGGCCTTGCGCGCCTTCACCCTCGGCGACGGGCGGCTGGCCTGTTTCCAGGGCGGCGAAGCCTCGACCATGACCAAGGTGGCGTCCGCCGGCGCGCACGAAGACGCCGAGGCCGAGGTTCCGCAGGTGCTCGCCGACGGCGGTTATCATCGGCTGCAGGGCCAGATGCTGCAGGTGATGGTCGATGCGGGCGCGCCGGTGCGCGGCGTGTTCGGCGCCGCCGCCTGCGCTCAGCCGCTGGCGCTCGAAGTGGTCTGCGGTCGCGACAGGCTGATCACCAACTGCGGCTGGAGCCTGCGCGAGCCCGACCGCCAGGGCTTTCGCCTGACCCCGGCCGGCTCGACCCTCAGCCTCGGCGACGCCTCGGTGCTGCAACCGCTGGAAGGCCGCCTCGCCGCCATCCTCGGCGCGCGCCTCGACGGCGGCGCCCTGCATGTGGAGGTCAGCCGTCAGGCCGGCGAAGGCGCCATCCTGGTGGAGTTGAAACACGACGGCTGGGTGCGCCGCTTCGGCCTGGTGCACGAGCGCAGTCTCTACGTCGACATCCGCTCCGACGAACTGCGCGGCGAGGACCGGCTGACCCCCCAGGGCGCGCCGCGCGGCCACGGGGCGCCGTTCGCGGTGCGGTTTCATCTGCACCCGGACGTTCAGGTGTCCATGGCGCGCGACCGGAAAAGCGTGTTGCTGCGCGGACCGTCCGGGCGCGGATGGTGGCTGCGCTGCGACGCCAACGACGTGGCCGTCGAGCCCAGCGTCTGGTTCGAGAACGGCGTGCTGCGCCGAGCCTCCCAGATCGCCCTGCGCGGCGTCGCCCGTGCCGACACGCCGACGCGCGTGCGCTGGAAGATCGCCCCCGCCGGCGGCGAGGTCGCCGCGAGCTTGAACCAAAGTTGCTGAGCGGACGGCCGCGCCGCGACGTTGCGCTTGCTGGGTCCTCGACGCCACGCGGCTCGCGCGCGCAACGTCAAGGATGACGCCAACTTTTACATGTTTTCGTCATCCTTGATGGGGAGGAGCGGCAGCTCCGAGCCGTCGAGGATCCAGCAAGCGCTGCCGTCGAGAGCTCCATCGACTGGCCGCGCTGCGCATTCTGCGCTCCACGCAGCTTCATAACCATGCCGACGCGTGCTACGGCGCGCGCGTCTCCCCCACTTCCCGATTCTTTTTCCCGGACGGTCCCATGCCCGCAGCCCCCGCCTTTCCGCCGCCGCCCGGCCATGTGAAGCCCAAACGCGCTCTGATTTCGCTCTCGGACAAGAGCGGCCTGGAAGAGGTCGCGAAGACCCTGAACGACATGGGCGTCGAGATCGTCTCCACCGGCGGCACACGCTCAGCCATCGCCGCCGCCGGCGTGCCGGTGATGGACGTGGCCGAGCTGACCGGCTTTCCCGAGATGATGGACGGCCGGGTGAAGACCCTGCATCCCAAGGTGCACGGCGCGCTGCTGGGCGTGCGCGACGCGCGCGATCACGCCAAGGCCATGGCCGACCATGCCATCGTGGGCATCGATCTGGTGTGGATCGACCTCTATCCGTTCGAACAGACCGCGGCCGCGGGCGGTTCGTTCGAAGCCTGCGTCGAGAACATCGACATCGGCGGCCCGGCGATGATCCGTTCGGCGGCGAAGAACCACGGCTATGTGGCGGTGTGCACCGAGCGCGCCGACCTCGGCGAGGTGCTGGCCGCGCTGCAGATCGACGGCGGCACCAGCCTGGAGTTGCGCCGCCGGCTCGCGGCGGCGGCGTTTGCGCGCACGGCGGCCTATGACGCGGCGGTCTCCACCTGGTTCGCCAGCCAGGTCGGCGAGGCTTATCCCCAGCGCAAGACCATCACCGGGACCCTGGTGCAGACCATGCGTTACGGCGAAAACCCCGACCAGAGCGCGGCCTTCTATCGCTCGGGCTCGCCCCGCGCCGGCGTGACCACCGCGCGCCAGCTGCAGGGCAAGGAGCTCAGCTACAACAACGTGGCGGACACCGACGCGGCCTACGAACTGGTCGCCGAGTTCGACCCCAAAGAGGGCGCCGCCTGCGCCATCATCAAACACGCCAATCCGTGCGGCGTCGCCGTGGCGCACCCTGGAAGAAGCCTATCGCCGCGCACTGGAATGCGATCCGGTGTCGGCCTTCGGCGGCATCGTCGCGGTGAACCGCCGCCTCGACGCGGCCGCCGCGCGCAGGATTGTCGAGATCTTCACCGAGGTGGTGATCGCGTCCGAAGTCGATGACGACGCGCAGGAAATCTTCGCCGCGAAGAAAAACCTGCGCCTGCTGGTCGCCGGCGGCCTGCCCGACCCGCAGGGCGCGGGCGACACCTTCCGCTCGATGGCGGGCGGGTTTTTGGTGCAGTCGCGCGATGTGTCACGCATCACCGCCAAGGACCTGAAGATCGTCAGCCAGCGCAAGCCGAGCGACGCGGAGGTGCGCGACATGCTGTTCGCCTTCACCGTCGCCAAGCACGTCAAATCCAACGCCATCGTCTATGCGAAAGACGGCCGTACCGCCGGCATCGGCGCCGGCCAGATGAACCGCCGCGACAGCGCGCGCATCGCCGCCCTCCGCGCCGGCGAAGCGGCCGAGGCCCTGGGCCTGCCGGAGTCGCTGGCCAAGGGTTCGGCCTGCGCGTCTGACGCCTTCTTTCCGTTCCCGGATGGTCTGCTGGAAGCCGCCGCCGCCGGCGCCACCGCAGTGATCCAACCCGGCGGCTCGATCCGCGACGACGACGTGATCCAGGCGGCCGACAAGGCGGGGTTGGCCATGGCGTTCACGGGCGTGCGGGTGTTCCGCCACTGAGGCGCCTAAGAGGCCCCTTGCCTTGAATTCCGCCGAACCGGTCTGCTGCACAGCTTGTGAACCGAGGAGCGGCGGCTTGGACACCATGGCGAAGCGCTGGGCGCGGCTGGAGCCGAGCCTGGAGGTCTACGGGCCCAAGGATTCGATCCCCCGGCCGACGGTCCTGCTGTTCCACGGCTGCGGCGGGTTGCGCGACCATATCCGCCACTACGCCGAGGCGGCCGGCGCCAAGGGCTACCGCGCCTTCGTCATCGACAGTTTCGCCGCCCGCGGCTGGACCCGCGCCTTCGGCCTGATGTTCGTTTGCACCGGCCTGCAGTTCCAGGGCGCGGAGCGCGCCGGCGACGTGCTGGCCGCCTGCTGGGGCATAGCCAAGCGGCCCGACGTTGACCCCGCCAAGATGGTGCTGGCCGGTTGGAGCCACGGCTCCTGGTCGATCATGGACCTGATGACCATGCCGCTGACCGCCTACGGCGAGGCCTATCTCGAGGACCCGAGCCCCGCGCCGCTGGCGGGCGTGCAGGGCCTGTTCCTGGTCTATCCCTACGGCGGATTCGGCGCGCTCAGCCGCACCAAGCCCTGGGTTCGCTCGCCGCGCACCCTGGGCGTCATCGCCCTGCACGACCACGTCACCGCGCCCAGCGACGCCGACCGCCTCTACCAGTCCGCCATCAAGGCGGGCGGCGAGGTGGAGATCTGGCGGGTGGAAGGCACCCACGCCTTCGACGAGGAGCACGCCGGCGGCGTCATGCGCTACGACAAGGCGCTGACCGAAGAGGCGCACGCGAAGTTCCAGGCCTTCCTCGGCAAGGTCCTGGGCCCGGCCGAGGCCGCCCAGGCCCAAGCCCGAACCAAGAGCGCCTGATCGGGCGGTTCGCCGATCTCCCTCCGATTGCCGCGGCTTGACCGCGGCTCGCCGCCCGGCTCCGGTGCAGGCCGGAGGGACGCATGGACACGCTGACGCGGCGCTGGTCGAGGCTCTGGCCGCATGTGCTGCAGTACGCGCCCGCGGACGACGCGCCGCGGCCGGCGGTGCTGCTGTTCCATGGCTGCGGCGGCGTGCGCGACCACATGCACGACTATGCGGCTGAGGCGGTGAAGGCGGGGTGGCGCGCCTACGTCATCGACTCCTTCGCGGCGCGCGGCTGGAGCCGCCGGTTCGCGGCCAGCTTCACCTGCATCGGCATCGCCTTTCGCGGCTATGCGCGCACGGGCGACGTGCTGGCGGCGGCGTGGGGCGTGGCGCGCCTTCCGGGCGTCGATGCGACGCGGCTGGCGCTGGCCGGCTGGAGTCACGGCGCCTGGGCGGTGATGGACCTGATGACCCTGCCGCTGACCGTGCGCGGCGAAGGCCGTCTCGCCGATCCCGACTCGCGCGCGCTCGACGCGGTCGACCGCGTGTTCCTCGCCTATCCCTATCTCAACGTCATCGCGCGCAGCCGCTCGCACGCCTGGGTGCGCACGCCGCGCGTCTTCGGCGTCATTCCGCGCAGCGATCACCTCGCCTCGGTGCGCACGCACATGCGCGCCTACGCCGCCGCGGTCGCCGCGGGATGCGAGATCGAGCTGTGGCCGGTGGACGGCACCCACGCCTTCGACGAACCGGCGCTGAAGGTCCCGGCGCATCTTATGCGCCACGATCCGGCGCTGGCGCGCGCGGCGGTCGAACGCTTCGGCCGGTTTCTGTCGCGCGATGGCTAAGCCGCGCCGGTTTCCTCGTCGGGCAGGCCCATCATGTGGAAGCCCGCGTCGACGTGGACCACTTCGCCGGTGGTCGAGCGGCCGAGGTCGGACAGCAGCCACAGCGCGCAGCCGGCGACGCCCTCCATCGAGGTGTCCTCCTTCATCGCGCTGAGACGACCGGCCCTTGGCGAGATCATGCCGCGGCCGCCGGAGATGCCGGCCAGCGACAGGGTGCGCATAGCGCCGGCGGAGATGGCGTTGACGCGGATGCCTTTGCGGACCGAGATCGCGCGGCGATGTAGCGCGTCGCCGCTTCCAGCGCCGCCTTGGCCACGCCCATGGTGTTGTAGTTGGGGATGGCCCGCTCGGAGCCGAGGTAGGTCATGGTCACCATCGAGCCGCCGTTCGGCATCAGTTTCGCCGCGCGCGCGCGCAGCGTCGACGAAGCTGTAGGCCGAGATGTCCAGCGCCAGGAGGAAGCGCCGCGCGCGTGGTGTTCTCCACGAACGAGCCCTTCAGTTGGTTCTTGTCGGCGAAGGCCACCGCGTGGACGAAGAAGTCGATGCGTCCCGAAGCGCTTTTCGATCTCGGCGAAGGCCGCGTCCATCGAGGCGTCGTCGGTGACGTCGGCGGGGATCAGAACATCGCACGCCGATGCTCTCGGCCAGGGGCCGCACCCGCCGCTCCAGCCCTTCGCCGAGGTAGGTGAAGGCCAGCTCTGCGCCCTGGGCGGCCAGCTGGCGCGGCGATCCCCCAGGCGATGGAGTTGTGGTTGGCGACGCCCATGACGAGGCCCTTCTTGCCCCGCATCAGCTCGCCCTTGGGCATGGTCCAGCCTTCGTCGGCCATGGTCGCTCTCCCGTTCGGGTTGCTTGCTAGCAGGGGGCCGGCCTCAGGCCAACGGCGCGGCAGGCGCTTTCACTCGTCGTCTACGGGCGCGGAATAGGCCTGGACCGGATCGGCGAAGACGCAATGGCCTTCGGGCCCGTTGAAGGTGACGATGTAGTTCTCAAGGAAGCTGCGGCCGAAACGACGCTGAAGCCGACCCGGCGGACCTTGAAGGCATAGAGCGGCATGCGGCGTTTGAACCCCAGCGCAGGGACTTCCAACACGCCCATGTAGACGGCGGCGGGGACGGAGCCGCCCAGGGTGCCGACGGTGCGCTGGTCCACCTGGCGAAGGCGCAGATCGTGCGCGATCCGGAAATCGATACAGACGTCGGAGGCGCCCGTGTCGATCAAGCCGCCGGCCTCCATGAATGGCAGCGCGTCTGCATCCGCCGGTTCCTCGCCCGGCCGATGAATGATGACTTCGATGATGTGGCCGCCGAGCTGAAGTTCGACGCGACGACCCTCAGCGTTTTGGGCGTCGGGGCCGAATCCCCGCATGCGGCGTCAATCTTCACCACGACGAACGGAACCTGCGGCTCGGTCGCGTCGGTGTGTCGGATAAGGAATTGGTGCTCGGAATATTGGCGGACGGCAAACTGCGCGGCGGTGTCGAAATCGTCGAAGCCGCCTTTGCATTCCTCTCCGACGAACACGACCCAGCTGTGCCCGTATTCGCGACGCAATTGGGGCAGTTGTCGGTTAAACGCCGAAATCTCGGTCGCCAGACTTTGCATATCCATTGGACTGCCTCGCTGATCGGAAGCCGCCGCCATCAACCTAGCAATTCTATACCCGTTCGGACACGTGGTTCGTTCGCCCGGGCGAGTGAATCGTGATTTGGCCCCCTCGCGAAGAGGAATTCTCGCCCGGGGAGCTCAGGTCCCCGCCGGCTTCCAGCCGCTCTTGGCCAGGAAGGCTTTCGGGTCGGACATCTCGATGATGTCCTTCAGCGCCTGGCGCTTGTCGGCGTGGTGTTCGTAGTAGGCCTTCACGATGCGGTAGCCGACCCAGTAGCCGAGGTCGCCGGGGTGCTGGGCGGTGCCGTCGCCGTTGTAGAGCCAGTGCGACAGGTCGGTGGAATTTTCGTCCTTGACGAAGGCCTGTTCGATCTCCGCCTCGTGACCCTTCGCCTCATGCCAGACCGCCTGGTCGCCGACATCGCCGGAGATCAGTTCGCCGATGAAGTCGGCCGCGCCCTCGCCCAGCGAAATCGCCAGCACCGTCGCGCCCGGGTCGCCGGGGTTCAGATTCTTCAGCGCGTCGGACTGCTGCACGTGGCCGTATTCGTGTGCGATCACATGCACGAAACGGTCCTCCGGATTGGGGTTCATGAAGTCGGCGAAGCACAGCGCCTCGATGCCGATATAGACGCCGGTCGAATCGGTGACGCCTACCGGTCGTCCGCGACCGACGAGAATGGTGATCGGCGCGCTCTTCGCTTCCGGATAGAACCGATAGAGTTTGTCCAGCGCTGTGGTGACGCGTTGCTTCACCTTCGGCAGCATCGCCAGACAGCGCCGCGCGCCGGTATAGACCTCGGGGTGTTTGGCGTTCTCGTCGAAGATCCGCTGGGCGGTGACGTTGCGGATCTTCTGGAACCGGTGCAACGCGTCCGTGCCGGGAATGAGATAATCCTGATCCAATTGCGCGACGGTCGGATGGCCGTGCGCCTGGTCGTAGACGCGATAGAATCGCGAAACGTCCTCGATATAGATCGGCGGCAGCCGCGACGGCGCCGGCGCAAACCCAGACGTCGCCAGGAAAAGCGCCGCGGCGCCGAGCGTCTTCATCGGTGTCTTGGGAAGCATCGCCGTCCCCTTCGTGAGCGCGCAGTCTCTCCTAAGGCGGATCCGCGACCAAGTTAAACTGATGCAATGCGCCGAGCGGGCTAATCGGAGGCCGGGGTGTCGCCGTCACGCGCGAGCCCACGCTTGCGGCGGCCAGATTTCGTTAATAAGCGAGGCGCGATCGATGGAGAACAACATCGTCGGCACCCACCTCCGCCGAGCGTCCTCACGCGAAAGGGCGATCATGTCGCTTCGCGGATTGAGATCAGGATCAACAGACACAAGGTCGCCAAGGGTGATTGATTGCCACGGGAACCAGCACAGGCGCCCGTGTTCGATCCAAACCGCTTCGCCGCGTCGAGCCAGCATTTGCCAAGCCGTTACGGCAACGAAGAGCGGCCAGACCAGGATTATAAAAATGAGTGGTGATTGCAGCGCCAAAGCTCCGGCGTCGTGCAGCATCTCGGGGTGTTCGCGATAGGTCTCAAACAATCCACCGCCGAAGACGCTCAAAACCGCCCAGGCCAATAGCACCTTTCCCGGCGAAAACCAGGCGAGAACCTGTCGCCCGGTCGCGGCCTCAGACACGGCTCAAAATCATGCAGCCGTTGGTGCCGCCGAAGCCGAAGCTGTTGGACATCACCGTCTCCAGCGCGATCGTCCTTGCGCTCGGCGCAGGATCGGCAGGTCGTCGAAGGCGGGGTCGAGGTGTGTCGATGTGGGCGCTCTCGGCGGCGAAGCCGTTCTGCATCATCAGGAGGCAGTAGATCGCCTCCTGCGCGCCGGCGGCGCCCAGGCTGTGGCCGGTCAGCGACTTGGTCGACGAGATCAGCGGCGGCGTCGTCGCCGAACACCTCGCGCACCGCCTCCATCTCCTTGGCGTCGCCGACCGGCGTCGAGGTGCCGTGCGGGTTGAGGTAGTCGATCTTGCGCCCGCCCGCCGTGCTCCATGCGCCATGCGCATGCAGCGCGCCGCGCCCTCGCCCGACGGGCGCCACCATGTCGTAGCCGTCGGAGTTGGCGGCATAGCCGGTGATCTCGGCGTAGATCTTCGCGCCGCGCGCCTTGGCGCGCTCGAGCTCCTCCAGCACCACGATGCCGGCGCCGCCGGCGATGACGAAGCCGTCGCGGTCGGCGTCATAGGCGCGGCTGGCGACCGCCGGGCGGTCGTTGAAGCCGGCTCGACATGGCGCCCATGGCGTCGAACAGCACCGACAGCGTCCAGTCCAGCTCCTCGCAGCCGCCGGCGAAGACGATGTCCTGCTTGCCGAGCTGGATCTGCTCGGCCGCCGGCGCCGATGCAGTGGGTCGAGGTCGCGCAGGCCGAGGAGATCGAATAGTTGATGCCCCTTGATCTTGAACCAGGTGGCCAGCGTCGCCGACGGCCCCGAGCTCATCGCCTTGGGCACCGCGAACGGCCCGATGCGCTTGGGGCCCTTCTCGCGCGCGATGTCGGCGGCCTCGACGATGGTGCGGGTCGAGGGGCCGCCGGAGCCCACGATCAGGCCGGTGCGCTCGTCGGAGACCTCGGCCTCGCTCGAGGCCGGCGTCGGCGATCGCCTGCTCCATGGCGATGTGGGCGTAGGCCGTGCCCGGCGCCAGGAACCGCGCCGCGCGGCGGTCGACCATGCGCCTCCCAGTCGATCTCGGGCGTGCCGTGCACCTGGCAGCGGAAGCCGAGCTCGGCGTATTCGGGCGCGGCGACGATGCCCGAGCGGGCCTCCCGCAGTGACGCGGTGACCTCGTTGGCGTTGTTGCCGATCGAGGAGACGATCGCCCAATCCGGTGACGGCCACACGCCGCATCGATAGATCCTTCCCGCTCAGACCAGGTCTTTGGCGATCGTAAAGACCGACGCTGCAGGTCGTCGCGCCTCATAGATGGGGTTGCCGTCGGCTTCCAGCACCCCGTCGGCGACGCCCATGCACCAGTTTGCGCAGGATCACCCGCTTCAGATCGATCCTGTAGATGACGCGCTGCACCTTCGGCGTGCACCTGGCCGGTGAACTTCACCTCGCCGACGCCCAGCGCCCGTCCGCGTGCCCGGCGCCCCGGTCCAGCCGAGGAAGAACCCGACCAGCTGCCACATGGCGTCGAGGCCCAGGCACCCCGGCATCACCGGGTCGCCGAGGAAGTGGCAGGCGAAGAACCACAGCGTCGGGCTTCGATGTCGAGCTCGGCGTGGACGTAGCCCTTGCCGTATTTCCCGCCCTCGCGGGAGATGTCGGTGATGCGGTCCATCATCAGCATCGGCGGCGCGGGCAGCTGGGCGTTGCCCGGCCCGAACAGCTCGCCGCGGGCGCAGGCCAGCAAGGCATCGTAATCCAACGTATTTTCCACAAGGGCCATTGCGGCGGGCGCTCCGTCCGGCCCGCGCAAAAGGCGTCCGGTTCATTCCAGGCGGGATGGGTTACACGAGGCGTGTCGGCGCCTCAACCTCCGCGGTGAAGCTCAGCGGCAGCGGGGCGAATCTCCCGTGCCCCAAAGCTCCATTTCCGGGGCCCAGGCCTTGATTCCGTTGGCCTTCACCCGGCACCAGCCGCCTTCGCAGGTGTCCAGCGCGGCGATCGAGCGCGGGGCCAGATAGGCGCGCACCGCTGCCTTGGCGTCGGGATCGGTGGCGAGCGGCAGGGCGACGGGCTTGGCGCGGAACACGGTGCGGGCGCCGTCGATGGTGCGCCGGTGCACCCAGGCGGACTGGCCGTCCGGGTCGCAGATTTTGCGCCACTCGCGGGTTTCTTCGACCACCTGCACCGGCAGGCCCTTGGAGTTGTAGACCCAGACCGTCGGATAGTCGTCGCCGGGTCCCGAGCGCGCGTTCACCTGGCCGAACTTCAGCGACACCCAGCGCGGCACCGGAAAGCCCGAGGGCGTGGGCTTGTCGCGGATCGCGCGCCAAAGCGGCGCCCGCCAGCGCCAGCGCGCCGCAGGCGAGACCGAGCGCCCGAGGCGCGTCGGTTGTGCGCTCGACGTCGGCTGCTACAAGCCCCCGGTCCCCAATCGCTCACCCCAGAACCCCTCCGCATGGCCGGCCCAAAGCTCAAAGTCGTGCTCACCCGCAAGCTGCCCTCGGACAGTCGAGACGCGCATGCGCGAGCTGTTCGACTGCTCAGGTGGCGGGCTGAATGGTCGACGACCACGCCTTTAGACGTCGGTGAACTACGTTCGGCGCTCGGCCGGGCGGACGTCCTGGTCCCCACCATCACCGACCGGATCGACGCGAGCCTGCTCGAACACGCCGGGCCGAACCTGAAGCTGATCGCCAACTTCGGCGCAGGCGTCGATCACATCGACGTCGCCGCCGCCGATGGCCGCGGGGCCTGGTGGTCACCAACACCCCGGGCGTGCTGACCGAAGACACCGCCGACATCGCCATGGCCCTGATCCTGGCGGTCGCCCGTCGCATCGTGGAGGGCGCGGACCTGGTCCAGCGCGGCGACTTCCACGGCTGGACGCCGACCTCGATGAGCGGGGCGCGAGTCTGTGGCAAACGCCTGGGCGTCGTCGGCATGGGCCGCATCGGCCAGGCCCTGGCCCGGCGCGCGGCCGCGTTCGGACTGTCCGTACACTATCATAACCGCAAACCTGTCAGTGCGCGGATCGAAGAGGAATTGTCGGCGACCTATTGGGACGATCTCGACCAGATGCTGCCGCGCGTCGACTTCCTGTCGATCAATTGCCCGAAGACCGAAGCGACGCATCACCTGCTGTCGGCCGCAGCGGCTCGCGCTGCTGCGGCCGACGCCATTCTGGTCAACACCGCGCGGGGTGAAATCGTCGACGAAGCCGCCCTGGCCGCGACTGCTGAAGGACGGCAAGCTCGCCGGCGCCGGCCTCGACGTCTACGAGCACGAACCGCAGATCAATCCGGCGCTGATGGGCCTTCCCAACGTCGTGCTGCTGCCGCACATGGCGTCGGCCAGTTACGAGGCGCGCCTCGACATGGGCGAGCGCGTGATCCTCAACATCAAGACCTTCCAGGACGGCCATCGCCCGCCCGATCGCGTGATTCCTGCAATGCTCTGAGCGCGCGACCCCGCGTTCAGTAGAAGATCGTCGTGTTCGGGTTGCGGTTCATGTTGGCGGCCTTGGTCGAGGTCGGGGCCTTCTTCGGCGCCGGCTGCAATGCCTTCAGGAAGGCGCGCACATCCGACGCGGTGCGATCGGGATCTTCCTCCTGCACGATATGGCCGAGGCCGGGATAGACGATCAGGCGCGAACCCTTGATCGCGGCGGCGAACTGCGAGGCGCTCGAGGCCGGGACCAGCCGGTCCTTTTCCCCTTGCAGAATAAGGGTCGGGACCCCGATCGCCGCCAGCTTGTCGGGGGTGGCGTAGCCCTCGCCGCCCCGGCCCAGACCCAGGGAGAGATCGATGATCGCGTCGCGGTGTCCGGGCGCGCGGCCGAGCTCGGTGTATTTGGTCACCAGCTCCTCGGTGACGAACTTCGGATCGCCATAGGCCTCCATGAAGGCGTCGTGCACGCGCTTGGTTGCATCGAGATTGAGCGCCAGGAATCGACCGAACGGCGAGCGCAACGCCTGGATGGTTTTGAGACCGTGTTGCGCTTCCGGCCGCGTGTCGGGCCAGCCCGCGGAATCGACCAGGATCAGACCGTTCAGCTTGTCCGGATGCGCCAGCGCGTAACGCCACGCGACGTCGCCGCCCATGGACGACCCGCCGAGGGTGAACTTGCTGAGGTGTTCGGCGCCGACGAAGGCGTCGAGCGTCTGCACATAGCCCGCGAGCGTCGGATGATAGCCCTTGGGCGCGCGCGTCAGGCCGTGGCCGGGCAGGTCCAGGGTGACGATGTGATAGGTGTCGCCCAGCCGCGTCACCCAGGGCGTCCAGGTGTCGAGGTTCACGAAGAAGCCGTGCACCAGAACCACCACCGGTCCCTTCGGATTGCCCTGGTCGCGGAAGTGCACGTGCAGGCCGCCCGGCAGGTCGACGTACTGCGACTGCGCCGTGCCGTATTTCGCCTCCAGCTTCGCATACGGAATGTCGCCGCGCCGCATCGCGACCCAGGCGATAATCAGTACCAGGACGATCCCGGCGAGCACAACGCCCGCGATCTTCAGTGCCTTGCCCATGATCCCCTCCACGTCCGGCGCGCGTGTCGCGTCCGAACGGTCAGCCCGGGCGGAGGGTTGTCGCTGGACCGGCTTGGGTCAAGGCCCAGGCGCGGGGCTTGGACCGCGGGTAAGAACGCGGCCCTGTCGCGCTTCGTTCTCTGAGCTATGCTCGCGGTCATGATCCCACGGACCGGACCGCATGACTGAGGCCGAGGCCGCGCGCGCCCTGCCGGGCCTCATCGCCCGCGCCCGCGCCTGGACCTTCGAGGCCGCCCTGCCCCTTTGGGCTACGACCGGGCGGGACGCTCCGGGCCTGGGCTTCGTCGAGCGGCTGGACCGCGACGGCCGCGTCGAGCCCTTGGATTTCAAGCGTTTCCGGGTCCAGGCCCGCCAGGTCTATGTGTTCAGCCACGCCCAGCTCCTGGGCTGGGGCGGCGGCCTGGCGGCGGCCCGGGCGGGCTATGATTTCATCCGCCGGCACGCACGGCTGGAGGGCGGCGGCTGGGCCAAGGTCCTGGGCCGCGAGGGGGGCGTTCGCGACGCGACCTTCGACCTCTACGACCAGGCCTTTGCGCTTTACGCACTGGCCTGGTTCGCCCGCGCCTCCGGCGACGATGAGCCGCTGGCCCTGGCGCAAGAGACCATGGCCGCCATCGACCGCCGTCTCGCCCGCGACGACGGGCGCGGTTATCGCTCCACCGATCCGAACTCGCCGCCCGGCGGCCTGCAGAACCCGCACATGCATCTGCTGGAAGCCATACTGGCGCTGCACGAGACCACCGGCGAGGCGCGTTGGGCGGAGCGCGCGGCGAAACTCGGCGAGCTGTTCACCACCACCCTGTTCGACGCCAACACCTCGACGCTCGCCGAAGGCTTCGACGCGGGCTGGCGCCGCGTGACGCCGATCGTGGTCGAGCCCGGCCATCAGTTCGAGTGGACCTGGCTGCTCGCCCGGCTCGGCGGTGTGACAGGGTATTACCACACCATACTGATGCAGGCGCTCGCCGGTTACGGTGAGAAGCACGGTCTCAACCCCGCCAACGGCCTGGCCTGGGACGCGATCGGCGTGGACGGCGCGGTGGTGAAAGCGACCCACCGCCTCTGGCCGCAAACCGAACTGCTGAAGGCGTCCCTGGCCCGCTGCGAAGGCCGCGGCTGTGTCACCCACGCGGTGACCATCGCGCGCACGCTCGGCAACATTCTCGACCTGTATCTGGCGCCGGCGCCGACGGGTTGCTGGCGCGACCAACTCGACGCCGAGGGCCGGCCGCTGGATCAACCGATCCCGGCGTCCACGCTCTATCACCTGTTCCTGGCGTTCGCGGAATTGTTCCGCCTGCAGCCCTTGATCGAGGTGTCGCAGTGAAGACGAAAGCCGCCTTCCTCGACCGCGACGGCGTGCTGATCGTCGACAAAGGCTATCCGCACCGGCCGGAAGATCTGGTGTTCATCGACGGCGCCGCCGCCGCGATCCGCCGCCTGCGTCACGCGGGCTTTCGCATCGTGGTGGTGACCAACCAGTCGGGCGTGGCGCGCGGCCTGTTCACCCTCGCGCAGATGGACGCTTTCCACACCCTGATGCGTGACGCGCTGGCGGCGGAAGGCGCCGAAATCGACGCGATCTACGCCTGTCCCTACCTGCCCGACGCCACGGTCGCGGCATTCAGCCACCCCGACCACCCGGACCGCAAACCCAACCCCGGCATGATTCTGCGCGCCATCGCCGACCTCGACCTAGATCCGGAGCGCTCGATCCTGATCGGCGACAAGGCAAGCGACATGGAAGCCGCCCGTAGAGCCGACGTCACCGGCGCCCGCTTCCACGGCGGCGACCTCGACGCTTTCGTGGCGGCGTTTGCGATGTGAGGGATGAGGCGTTGCAGCGGCTCACTGCGGCCGTTGGTCACGCTTTGCGGCTCCAGGGACAATCTTGGCGGGCAGTCCCTGGTCATGCTAAGGCAAAGCTTCTGGGGGAAATATTCCATGCTTTCCATGCTCATTGGCCTGAGCCTGCTGCTGCAGGTTGAGCCCGCTCCGGCTGCGCCGGCTCCGGCAGCGGCGATGGTCGCGCCGCCCGCTCCCGCTCCCGAAAAGACTCTGCACCTGGCGGCCGGAACCGAACTCCAGGTCGAGCTCGTCGCCGCGCTGAGCTCCGCCACAAGCCACATGGGCGACAAGTTCGCGATCCGACTCGTGTCGCCGATCGTCAGCGACGGGGCTGTCGTCGTTGCGGCCGGCGCTCTCGGCGAGGGCGAGGTTATCGACGCCGCGCACACCGGCATGGCCGGCAAGGCGGGTAAGCTCATCATCTCGAGCCGGCGCCTGGACCTGAACGGCCGCTCGGTTCGCATTCATGGCATGAGCGTGATGGTCGCGGGCAAGCCCCTGGTCGGCGTGGCGAACGCGGTTATGTACGTGCCTTACGTCTCGATCGTCGCGCCGTTCATCCAGGGCAGTGAAATCGTGCTTCCGGCCGGCGCCCGCTACACGGTCAAACTCGGCGAAGACGTCGATCTACCCATCAACCCAACCAAGGATTCCGAGGGGAAAACACAATGAAAAAACTTATGGTTCTGGCGGCGGGCGCCGCCGCCGTTCTGGCGCTCGGCTCGACCGCCTTCGCGCAGGATGCTCAGCCCAGTCCGCAAAGCGCTCCGGCGGCGCAGGCCGCTCCGGCGGGCGCCGCGGGCAAGGGCCATATCATCTTCTTCCGGCCGAGCCGCCTCTCAGGCGCGTTCTACACCTACCACGTTGTCGAGACCGGAGATGACGGCAAGCAACACAAGGACTCGCCGGTCATCGGCGACCTGTCGAACGGCGCCGCCTTCGCCGTCGATATCGAAGCCGGCATCCACGACTACAACATCACCGGCCCGATGGCGGTGAACAAGGCCGACGACCGCTTGCGCCTGGAAGTCGAACCCGGTGAGACCTATTACGTCGAACAGCAGCTGCGCATCGGCCTGATCACCGGCGGCTTCCGCCTGGTCCCCGCCGACGAAGCCCGCTTCACCCAATCGCACACCAAACTGAAACAGTGACCTGAGGGCGGGGACACGCGCATTCGTGTGTCCCCGCTTCCGCAGCGCCGGCTATGCGAGGCGAGTAAGACTTGCGATCGCGGCGCCGATCCCTCAGCCTCGCGGGCAAGAAAGAGGGAGACTGCCCATGCCGCACCTTCGCCTGATCCTTGCCGCGGGCGTGTTCGCCCTGGCCACGTCCGTCGCCGGCGCGGGGTTCGCCCAGACCGCGGCGCCCGCCGCCGAACCGGCCATGCACAGCCTGCCGGTGATCCGCTACCAG
Source organism: uncultured Pseudomonadota bacterium (assembly GCA_963838235.1). Lineage (GTDB taxonomy): Bacteria > Pseudomonadota > Alphaproteobacteria > Caulobacterales > Caulobacteraceae > JAFECT01. The sequence continues at coordinate 308,001 of CAWIQJ010000006.1, read as the reverse complement.
GTGCTGAGGTACGGCAATCCCACAGGACCGCATCCGACGCGCAACGACACGGTCCAGGTGAACTATGAGGTGAAATTGAAGGACGGCACGCCGATCGAATCCTCGTACGCCAAGGGCCAACCCTCGATATTTCGACTAACCGACCTGATCCCCGCCTGGCAGGTGGTCGTGCCCCTGATGCGCCCGGGCGACGAGTGGCGCGTGTTCGTGCCCGCCGAGTTCGCCTATGGCGACCCGGGCCACGGACCGATCCCCGGCGGCGCCGACCTCGAGTTCCGCATCCAGCTTCTCGCCGTCATCGCGCCAGCGCCGCACTGATGGACACCGAAACGCTCAAGGCGAACCTCGATCACGTTCTGGCCGAGGCGACGATTGCGGAACTGCCCGGACACTATGTCGGAAAGGTGCGGGACAACTACGACCTGCCGGACGGGCGGCGCATTCTGATCGCCACCGACCGCGTCAGCGCCTTTGACCGATCGCTGGGCGCGATCCCGTTCAAGGGACAGGTGCTCACCCAGATTGCGCGCTTCTGGTTCGAAAAGACCCAGGACATCTGTCCGAACCACGTCATCGCCTACCCGGACCCCAACATCCTGGTCGGCCGCAGGCTCGACATGTTGCCGGTCGAGATCGTGGTGCGGGCCTATCTCGCGGGAACCACGTCAACCTCGCTCCTGACGCACTACCAGGCCGGGGAACGGGAGATCTACGGCTTTCGATTCCCCGACGGTCTGCGTCCCAACCAGCGCTTGCCCGAGGCGATCATCACGCCGACGACCAAGGCCGATCATGGCGGCCACGACGAGCCCATCACCGCCGGGGAGATTTTACGGCAAAGTCTGCTGACGCCGGTGCAGTGGCACGAAATCAGCGAGGTCGCGCTTGCGCTCTTCGCTCGCGGTCAGACGCTCGCCGCGAAGCAAGGCCTGATCCTGGCCGACACCAAATACGAGTTTGGCGTGGACGGCGACGGCCGCATCGTCCTGGCGGACGAAATCCACACGCCGGACTGAGCCGCTACTGGAACGCGGAGACCTACGCCGCGCGGTTCGCCGCGGGTGAGGCGCCGGCGAGCTTCGACAAGGACTACATCCGTCGCTGGGTGATCGCGCGCTGCGATCCGTACAAAGACCCGATCCCGACCATTCCGCCGGACGTCATCGGCGACGCAGCCGCCGTCTACATCCAGGCCTATGAGGCCATAACGGGGGTGGGCTTCGTCTTCCCGGACCTGTCCGAACCGCCGCTCGCGCGGATACGACGGAACCTCGCGTCCTTCTTCTAGCGCGCACGCTGTGTTGGCGGCGGCGCTTGCTGGGTCCTCGGCGGCTCGGAGCTGACGCTCCTCCCCGCCAAGGATGACGAAATCATTTTAAAGTTGGCGTCATCCTTGGCGTTGCGCGGCGCTCAGCCGCGCGACGACGAGGGCCCAGCAAGCGCAACGTTGCGGCGCGTCGCTACGCCTAATCCGGCACGTTCGCTTCCAACTCATACAGCCACACGCGCGCATTGCCGTCCGACGGCGCGCGCCAGTCGCCGCGGGGGGAGAGCGATCCGCCGGAGGTGACCTTCGGCGCGTTGGGCATGGCGCTGCGCTTGAATTGGCTTGTCTGGAAGAAGCGCTTCAGGAACACCGCGAGCCAGTGTTTGATCTCGGCGAGGTCGTAGGCGTGGCGCGACGCATCGGGGAAGTTCGGCGGCCAGGCGCCTGTGTCAGCATCACGCCACGCGTGCCAGGCCAGGAACGCGACCTTGGACGGGCGCAGGCCGAAGCGGGTGATGTAGTAGACGCTGAAGTCGTGCAGGTCGTAGGGGCCGACCACCGACTGGGTCGACTGGATCGCGCCGTCGGCGCCCGCGGGGACCAGCTCGGGAGAGATTTCGGTGGCGAGGATGTCGTGCAGCACCTTGCGCGTGGCCGGCTTCAGCAGCTCTCCCTCGGCGACCCAGCGGATCAGGTGCTGGATCAGGGTCTTGGCCACCGAGGCGTTGACCGCATAGTGGCTCATCTGATCGCCGACGCCGTAGGTCATCCAGCCCAGGGCCAGTTCGGACAGATCGCCGGTGCCGACCACGAGGGCTGAGCGCTGGTTGGCGAGGCGGAACAGATAGTCGGTGCGCAGGCCCGCCTGCACGTTCTCGTAGGTCACGTCGTAAACCGGTTTGCCGTCGCCCGCGGGATGGCCGATGTCCTTCAGCAACAGGGTCGCCGCAGGTCGGATATCGATCTCCTCGGCGGTGACACCGAGCGCCGCCATCAGGGCGAGTGCGTTGGTCTTGGTCGTGGTCGAGGTGGCGAAACCCGGCAGGGTGAAACCGAGAATGTTCGCGCGCGGCAGGCCGAGCAGGTCGAAGGCGCGGCAGGCGACCAGCAAGGCGTGGGTCGAATCGAGGCCGCCGGACACGCCGATCACCACACGCTCCAGTCCGGTCGACTGCAGCCGCGTCGACAGGCCCTGCACCTGGATGTTGAAGGCCTCGTAGCAGTCGCGGTCGAGCCGCGCGGGATCGTCGGGAACGAAGGGGAAGCGCGGCACGTGGCGCACCAGGCCGCGGTCGGCGAAGTCGGGTTGCGCCTCGAAGGCGATACGGCGGGTGGACTGTTCCGGATGACCGACGGCGAGCGCGACGTCGTTGAAGCTGCCCATGCGCTGGCGTTCGAGCCGCAGACGCTCCACGTCGATGTCGGCGACAGTCATCTGTGACGCCAGCGGGAAGCGTTCGCTTTGCGCCAATTGCTCGCCGTACTCGTAGATCAGGGCCTGCCCGTCCCAGGCGAGATCGGTGGTGGATTCTCCGGGCCCGGAGGCGGCGAACACATAGGCGGCGCAGGCGCGGATCGAATGCGACGCACACAGCAAGGCGCGCTCTTCGGCCTTGCCGATCACGACGTTCGAGGCCGACAGGTTGCAGAGGATCAGCGCGCCGGCGAGCGCGCCGCGCGTGGACGGCGGCACCAGCGACCAGAAGTCCTCGCAGATCTCCGCGTGGAAAACGAAGTCGGGAAGGTCGGTTGCTGCGAACACCAGGTCGGCGCCGAACGGCGTCTCGCGTCCGGCGAGCTGCATGACGAGGTTGGCGGTTCCCATGGACGAGGCGAACCAGCGCTTCTCGTAATACTCGCGATAGTTCGGCAGGAAGGTCTTGGGAACCACGCCCAGAATGCGGCCGCGATGGATCACCACCGCGCAGTTGTAGAGCCGACCGTTGCGCCGGATCGGCGCGCCCACGATCAGCGCCGGCCGCAGGGTCGCGCTGGCCTCGGTGAGTTCGCCGATCGCCGCCTCGACCCGGTCGAGCAGGGCGTCCTGGCCGAACAGGTCGTCGAGCGCATAGGCGCTGAGTCCCAGCTCCGGGAACACCATCAGGTCGCAGCCTTTGGCGTCGCCCTCGCGGGCGAGCGTCAGGGTCTCGGCAAGGTTGGCCGCGGGGTCGCCCACATGGACGCGCGGCGTGCACGCCGCGGCGCGCACGAAGCCCTGCTTCTGGTGGGAAAAGAACTGGGAAGGGATCACGGCCGTCCGGGTCCGCCTTTGCCGCCGCTGATGTACGACCGCCAAGGCCGTTTCGCCAGCTTTCCTTACCGCACAGAGGGTTACGTCCGGTTACCGGCGACTTTTGCGGCAAAGCCTTGCCCCGCCGGGCGCAGCTGAGCATGATCCGCCTCGGTGGCCCCCGCGAGGGGCTAAGAGGGAACGCGGTGAGGGGCCTGCCCCAAATCCGCGGCTGTGCCCGCAACTGTGAGCGGCGAGGTCCGCGTCCGTCCGGCAGAAGCTTCGGCCTCTGGCGGCGCCACTGGGAAACCGGGAAGGCGAGGGCGAGGGCTCAGGACCCGCAAGTCAGGAGACCTGCCGCCGCCGTCGCTCGTCCTTGGTCCGGGTTCAGACCGAAGGCGCGGGACTTCCGTCGCAGCGACACGCCGGTCGGCGCAATCCGTCTTTGTACGGACGACCGGTTGCGCTGCAGCCGCCCTGGTCCGCGCCGGACCCGGGCCTGACGGAGACTTTCACAGTGAAACACGCCCTTCTTTCCAGCCTCTCGGCCGGCGCCTTCGCGCTCGCCGCTTCGATCGCTTTCGCCGACACAGACTCGGACACCAAGGTGTCCGAAGTCGTGGTCACCGCCACCCGCACGCCCACGCCGGTGCAACAGGTGGCCAATTCCATCACCGTGATCGACTCCAAGACCATCGCCCAGCAACAACTCGAGGACCTGCCCGACGCGCTGGCGACGGTGCCGGGTGTGAACACGGTCAGCACCGGCGGTCCGGGTGAACAGACCTCATTGTTCGTGCGCGGGACCAACTCCAACCATGTGCTGGTGCTGATCGACGGCATCGATGTCAGCGATCCCTCGATCCCCAGCGGCTTCGACTTCGGCCAGACCCTGCTCGGCGACGTGTCGCGCATCGAAGTGCTGCGCGGGCCGGGCTCGAGCCTCTACGGCTCGCAAGCCATCGGCGGCGTGATCAACATCATCACCACCGCGCCCGGCGGTCCGCCGGCAGTTAGCGCGTCGCTTGAGGGCGGCTCGTTCGGAACCTTCAACCAACGGCTCGCGGCCAACGGCGAAGTCGATCACGTCGGCTATGCGCTGGACGTCGAACATTATCGCTCCGACGACACGCCGGTGACACCCACCGATCTGCTGCCGCCCGGCCAGAAGGCGATCGGCGACGCCTACGACAACCTCACCGCCTCGGGGCGGTTCAGCGCCGCCCTGTCGGACGATCTGAAGCTCAACCTCACCGTCCGCTACACCCGCGCGATCCTGCGCTTCACCGGCGACAACGAGAACCTGTTCCCCAGCGTGCCGGACGCCGTCCAGAGCGTGCAGGACCGGGGCGAGCTGTTCACCCGGGCGGAGGCCCAGCAGTCGTTGCTCGATGGCCGCATGACCAGCGTGCTCGGCGTCGACTACACCGGGTACCGCACCCATGAGCAGGACCCGGACACCGGCTTCGGCCCCCCGGCGCCGGTGATCTCCGACGGCGCGCGGGCAGGCGCCGACTGGCAGGGGACGATCAGCCTGGCGGCCGGCGAAACCCTGGTCCTGGGCCTCGGCGACAAGGACGACCGGCTGCAGAACGCGGGCGTCCCGGCCCACGACAACGACGGCTGGGGCTTTGCCGAGCTGCAGTCGACCCCGCTGCCGGGCCTGGCCACGGCGGCCAGCGTCCGCTTCGACGACTATGCGCGCGAAGGCGGCGCGCCGACCTGGCATGTGGGGGCGACCTATACGGTGGCTTCGACCGGGACCAAGCTGAACGCCACCGCCGGCACGGCCTTCGCCGCCCCGACGCTCACGGACCTGTTCGTCAGCTTCCCGGCCTTCGATTTCTTCGCCAACCCGAACCTGAAGCCCGAACGCAGCTTCGGCTACGACCTGGGGGTGGAGCAGCCGCTCGCTGCCGACCGCTATCGCGTCGGCGTCACGTGGTACCACAATGACATAAGGGATTTGATCGACAGCACGTTCGATCCGGTGACGTTCACCTCCAGCCTCGGCAATGTCGACAAGGCGGTGACTTACGGGATCGAGTCCTTCGTCTCGGCCAAGGTCACCGATCGCCTCGACCTTCGCGCCGACTACAGCTGGACCATCGCCAAGGATGCTGAGACCGACCTCGAACTGATCCGGCGGCCGAAGAACAAGGTGAGCAGCACGGCGACCTGGCGCGCGACCGACCGGCTGACCCTCAGCGCCACGGCGCTCTATGTCGGGTCGTGGGTGGATGCGAACCGCAGCTTCTCGATCACCCGCCTGAACGCCGATCCCTTCGCGACCTTCAACCTCGCGGCGGAATACCGGACGACCGTAAATACGGTGATTTACGGTCGCATCGATAACCTGCTCGACCGGCGCTACCAGGACCCGGTCGGCTTCCTGCAGCCGGGGATCGGCGCGTTTGTGGGTGTGAGGTTGAAGTTCGACGGACTTTGATCTCGCTCGGCGCAAGCTTTCAGGTGAGCGCCTGCTGGGTCCTCGATCACGGCGAGCTGACGCTCCCCGCGATCAAGGATGACGAACAACACCAAATGGAATCGTCATCCTTGGCGTCGTGCGGCGGTCAGCCGCGCGGCGGCGAGGATCCAGCAAGCGCGACGTTGAAGCGTGCCGCTGCCGCGCTCACGCGGCGGCGCCGTAGCCAGCCGCGTTCCAGCGGCGTGGATCCAGCGCGATCGCGTGATCGAGCGCGAATTGCGGCCAGTCGAGGCTCGGTTGCGGCGTCGACGCGGCGGCGGCGAGAGCTTTCAGCTCCGCCGCCGTCCGTACGCTGATGATCGTCGCGGAAACTTCCGGCCGCGAGCGCGCATAGGCCAGCGCCGCCTGCATCGGATCGGCGCCCGCCTCGGCTAAGGAGCGGCGGATGCGCGACAGGCGCGGGCCCGCGTCGGCCAGGGCTGCGGGCAGGTCCTCGCGCGGCATGAACAGCAGACCCTCCAGGAACACCGAACGCAGCCACACCTCTGCGCCCAGGTCCTGGAAGGCATGCAGCACGCCACTCTCGTCGGGCCGCTGGTCGAGCAGCGAGCCGTTGATCTGGATCAGGTCGGGGCGGAAGCGCCGCGCCAGGTGCACCGGCTCGTCGTCCATTCCCAGGACCACGCCGACCTTCTGCACCACGCCTTCGTGCTTCATGGCCTGCAGCCGCGTCCACAGGGCGTGGCCGTCGCGGCCGAGCAGGTCGGCAGCATCTCTCACCAGCACCGCATAGCCGCGGGCCAGGCCCATCAGGTCGAGCGAGCGGCGCGCGCGCGCCTCGACGCGTTCGACGCTCTGGCCTTCCAGCGGCAGGGTCTTGAGGGTGACCTGGAACGGGCTGGGGAACGGCCAGCAGCAGCCGAGCGTACGCTCGACGTCGCCATCGCCGGGCTGGGTGTCGATGAAACCGATGTTCGCGTCGGCGGCCGCTTCGAGCACGGCGCTCAAGGCCGATTCGCTCACGCGGCCCGGGGCCGCAAAGGCGCCGGGGGTGTCGAGAAGATCCGTGCCGAGCGCGAGCTGTGCGCTCACGCAGCGACGCTCCGGCGGCGTGCGCGGGCGAACTCGCCGGCGCGGCAGCGTTCGACGAGGGCCGGCAGCAGGTCGTCGTAGGCTTTCAGCAGGCGGCCGACGGCGCCTTCGCGGGTGGCGAGCGAGGGCACGTGGGCGCCGAAGCTCAGCACGCCTTCGTGGTAGAGTGCCGAGGCGAGGGCGTCTTCCAGCCCCTTGCCGTCGAAACCGGCGCGCGGACGCGCAGAGACCAGGCTCCAGGTCGGGTCGCCGTAGATGCTCAGCCACTCGGCCGCGCCGGCGGCGTCGAGGCGGGCTTCCACCTCGGCTTCGATTTCGGCGCCGCGCACGCGCAGCACATCGGGAACGTCGTCGCGGACGACGCGGTCGAGGGTGGCGCAGGTCGCGGCCAGGGCCGCGGCGGTGACCATGTCGCCGGTGGAGGTCAGGGCGGACATCAGCTCGAGGCGTCCACACACGGCGGCGATCGGCCGGCCGTTGGCGAGCGAGGACCCCAGCACGGTGACGTCTGGCATGACGCCGGCGAGAGTCTGGGCGCCGCCGAGGTCGACGCGGAAGGCGGTGCGCGACTCGTCGAAGATCAGCACCACGCCGGTGCGTTCGGTGAGCGCACGCGCGCCCAGCAGAAATTCGCGCGGCGCGTCCATGGGACGCACGACCAGGGCGGCGACTTCGCCCAGGTGACGGTCGAGCGCGTCGTGCAGGGCCGAGAGGTCGCCGGACACGGCGGTCTCGTCGTCGCAGAAGAAGGCGCCGTCGCGGCCGGTCACGCTCTTGGCCGCGACCAGGGCGTCCACCAGGGCGGACTCGAGGCTGGCGCGGAAACCCACGGCTTCGGCGGAGGGAATCAGTTCGCCGACGCGCTCGGCGGCTTCGGCTTCGAGCTTGCCCGAACAGGTCGCCGGCGTGCGGGCGACGGCGGCCTCGACCCGGGGATCGCCCCAACCGAGCAGCACGCACCCGTCGCCGTTGCGGAAGTCGACGCGTTCGCCGCCGATGGCGTCGCGGATGAGCGCGCCTTCGACCTTGCGCGCGGTCTTCAGAATCGAGGCATAGGCCGGCGTCGCGACCGTGAGGGACTTCGATGTCCGCGCCGTTTGGCGGGACTTGGCGACGAGGCTGCGGACTTGGGCGGCCATGGGTCTATCTCCGACCTTAGGCCTTCACCATGCGCCGTAAACCTTAAAGAACAGCTGAGCGGTTCGTTCAGACTTCGGTCAGAATTACCAACCGGTTTCAGGACTTAGGGGCTTCCGCATCCGGCTGTTTGTCCGGGTGCGCGGTGGTGAACGCGGGGTGCTCGCCGGCGCGCGCCTCGATGGCGCGCAGGCGTGGGAACGGCGCGAGGTCGACCTCGAACCGGCGCGCCGAATAGATCTGCGGCACGAGGCAACAGTCGGCGAGGGTGGGGCTGTCGCCGAAGCTCCAATGGCCGCCGTGACGCGCGATCATCGCCTCCAGCGCCTCGAAGCCCGCGACGATCCAGCGCTGTGTCCACGCCGCCTGTTGCGCGTCGTCGGCGCCCAGGTCGTGGCGGATCGACTTCAGCACGCGCAGATTGTTCAGCGGGTGAATGTCGCAGGCGACGATCGCCGCCATGGCGCGCACCGTCGCGCGCTCGAACGGGTCGTGCGGCAGCAATGGCGGTTCGGGATAGCGCTCCTCCAGCCACTCCAGGATTGCGGGGCTTTGGATGAGCGCGTGGCCGTCGATCTCGAGCGTCGGCACCAGGCCCTGCGGATCGAGCGCGCGATAGGCAGCGTCCTTGTGCGCGCCGGCGCGCAGATCGACGGCGCGGTATTCGTAGGCGAGGCCCTTCAGCTCGAGCGCGATGCGCGTGCGGTAGGAGGTGCCCGAGCGCCAGTAGCCGTAAAGGACCGGGACCATCAGACGGCCAAATCAGACAATGGTGAAATCGAGCGGCGTCAGGTCGCCGATCTCACAGTGGACCTTGTCGCCGCGCACGAGCGGACCAACGCCCTCGGGCGTGCCGGTGAAGATCAGATCGCCGCGCGCAAGGCTCCACAGCTTCGAGGCCTGGGCCACGATCTCGTCGGGATTCCAGATCATGTCGGCGAGGTCAGCGTCCTGGCGCGTCTCGCCGTTGACGGTGAGGCTGATGCGGCCCTCAGGGCTCGACAGGTCGGCGCGGCGGGTGATCGGACCGATGGGCGCCGAGGCGTCGAAGGCCTTGGCCGAGTCCCAGGGCGCGCCCGCCTTCTTGGCGGCGTTCTGCAGGTCGCGCCGCGTCAGGTCGACGCCCACCGCCCAACCCCAGATCAGACGCCTGGCTTCTTCGGTCGACAGGTCGTGGCCTTCGCCGCCCAGGGCGATGACCAGCTCGACCTCGTGATGCAGCTCGTGGGTCGCGGGCGGATAGGGCACGTCGCCGCCGTCGCGCACAATGGCGTCGGCCGGCTTGGTGAAGAAGAGCGGCGTCTCGCGCGCCGCATCCCCGCCCATCTCGCGCACATGCGCGGCGTAGTTGCGGCCGACGCAGAAGATGCGCCGCACCGGAAAGCGCGCGCCGCTGTCGCGGACCGAGACGGCCGCCTGCGACGGCGGCATGAAGACGAAACCGGTTTGCTGTGTGGCCATGGCGCCCGCATAGCGCGCCGCGCCGGGCTTCGCCAGTCCGCGCGCGGGGCCGGGAACCGTTCACGAACGCGTGAGTTACCTCCGCGCTTCGACTCTTGTCGCGACCCCGGAGAACACCGCCATGCCCCGCCTCGCCCTGCTCGCTTCCAGCGCCCTCATCCTCAGCGCCGCCGTCCTGGGCGGGTGTAGTCCGGCGAGCCGGGACAAGGCCAAAGACGAGAGTTCGGCCGCCGCGGCCAAGGTGGAGAACGCCGCCGCGGCCGCCGCCTCCGAAGCCAAGACCGCCGCCTCCGAAGCGACCAACGCGGTCGAGACCGCCGCCGCCGACCACGGCATCGGGGTCAAGCCCACCGCCGACTTCCTGCGCGACGCCGGCGTCGGCGACCTGTTCGAGATCCGCTCCAGCGAGCTGGCGCTGAAGGTCTCCACCGACCCGGAGGTCAAGAAATTCGCCCGTCACATGATCTCCGACCACACCCGGCTGTCGCACGAGATGAAGGGCGCCGCCTCCCAGGCGGGCCTGGCCGCCGACCTGCCCACCGACCTGGACGGGGCCCACCAGACCCTGCTCACCGACCTGCGCAGCGCCCAGCCCCAGGACTTCGACCACAGCTACCTGGAGGACCAGCGCAAGGGCCACGAGGCGGCGCTCGGCATGTTCAAGGCCTATGGCGACAAGGGCTCGGACGCGACCATCAAGGCCGCCGCGGCCTCGGCCGTGCCGGTCATCCAGGGCCACCTGGACGAGGTGAAGGCCCTGTTGAAGGCCGAGGACGACGCCAAAGCCCCGGGTAAATGATCGGGGCCGGTGGTAAGAAGCCTCAACCTTACGCCCGTAGGCTTCAGTCCGAATGAAACTTTGACCGGAAGCTTGGCGTTGACTTGCCAAGCCCCATCTAACGCCCATCCCCTCCGAGGAGCCCAGCCATGACCTCCCGCGCCGCCGATAAGGCCGAAAAGCTCGCCAGTGACATCCACGCCAACGGCGCCGCCGAACAGGAACGCCTGAAGGCCTTCGCCAACCGCGCCGAACGCATCGTCCGCGAAGGCGCCGGCGACCTGAGAGACCGCGCCGACGAACTCGGCGGTCGCGCCCGTGAATACGCCGAAGAGTTCCGCGGCCGGGCGCACGACTATTACGACGAAGCCCAGGACCGCATCGACGTCGCGCAACGTTACCTGGTCGAGCGCGTGCAGGAGCGTCCGATCGCTTCGACGCTCGCGGCGGTGGGCGTGGGCGTGGTGCTCGGGCTTTTGCTCGCAGGCGGCCGCCGGCGTTGAACCGACCCGTATCGCTGATCAGAATTGCAGCGGCCGCGACCATCGTCGCGGCCGTTTCGCTTGCGGTGCTGGCCGGCGGCTATGCACTGTTCGTCGTGTCGCAAGCCCAATGGGGCGCGACCGTCGCGGCGGCCGTGACCGCGATAGCGGCGCTGATCCTTGCCGGCGCGGTGGCGCTGACCTGGCGTGAAATCGATCGGCGCCGGCGTGCAACGAAGCCTTCCCGTTTGGGGTTGAGTGACTACCTCGTGGATGTGGCGTTGGAGCGGCCGGTGACGACCGCGATCGTCGCCGTCATCGCGGGGTGGATTTGCCTGCGCAACCCGCGGATCGTCGCCCTGGCGGCCGAGCTCTTGCTCGTCGGGCGTCGAAATCCGGACTGACCACGCGGGCGTATTTGGAGCTTCCGATGTTCGCCCTCCCCGACCTGCCCTACGGCTATGACGCGCTCGAACCGACCATGTCGGCTGAGACCCTGCATCTGCATCACGACAAGCATCACAAGAAGTACGTCGACACCGTCAACCAGCTGCTCGAGAAATCCGGCCGCGCGGCCTCGAACCTCGAACAGGTGATCGCCGACGCGGTGAAGGACGGCGACAAGAAGCTGTTCAACAACGCGGCCCAGGCCTGGAACCACGCCTTTTTCTGGAATTGCCTTACGCCGCGGAAATCCGAGCCTGACGGCGAATTGCTGAAGGCCATCGAACGCGACTTCGGCGGCCTGCAGGGCCTGCGCGACCGCTTCGTGAAGGATGGCGAAGCGCAGTTCGGCTCCGGCTGGGCCTGGCTGGTCGAGCACGACGGCGAACTCGACGTGGTCACCACCCACGACGCCGACACGACGGTGGTGAAGCCGGGCGTGCGGCCGCTCCTGGTCTGCGACGTGTGGGAGCACGCCTACTATCTCGACCTGAAGAACGACCGGAAGGCGTTCCTCGAGGGCTTCTTCGACAAGCTGGCCAACTGGTCCTTCGCGGCCGAACGCCTCGCCGCCAAAGACGCCTGGGCCTATCCGGCCCCGGTCAGGGAAACAGTCTGAGGTAAGGAACGCGAGCCGCCGCAGGGGCGTTGGAATCCTGCGGCGGTCCTGTGGCCGCCTCTGTCCTGGAGGAACCGCCTATGCTTCGCTGGGCCTTGGTCTTTCTCGTGGTGGCGCTGATCGCCGCCTTCCTCGGATTTGGCGGCGTGGCAGCCGGCGCGGCGGACATCGCCAAGATCCTGTTCTACGTCTTCCTCGTCCTGTTCGTGATCTCGCTCATCGCGGGCGCGTTCCGCGGCGGCAGACGAATATAGCGACGCTCTGCAACGGGTGCACGCGGGGCCGCTCCGATCTCGGGGCGGCCCCGTTCTTTTGCGTCTCACTTGCTTTTCGCGACGCGTCGCACGGTCGCGCTTGCTGGGTCCTCGATGACGCGGAGCTGACCGCTCCGCCTCATCAAGGATGACGCGCAACAACAAAGGGTATCGTCGTCCTTGGCGTTGCGCGGCGCTCAGCCGCGCGGCGGCGAGGATCCAGCAAGCGCTGCGCTCGACCGATCCTCGAGCCTAAATCCGCTGACGGCGCTTGTAGCGCCAGGTCTGGCTCGGCGTGAAAGTCTCGCCGGTCCAGCTCATGGCGGTGATGCGGATTTCGGCGTCGTCCCAGTCGATCTGGTTGAAGCCGGCGGGTACGCCGCGCTCGCGCAGCGACAGGGTGCCGGCGCCGACGGCGTGCGAACGGCGGTCGCCGATCGGGATCTCCAGGGCGAAGGGCACATGCACGTGACCGGTGACGACCAGGTCGACGCCCGCCGCCGCAAAAATCTCCGCCGCCGCCTCGCCGCAACGGACCTCGCCGGTCATCGGCATACCATCCATCTCGATCAGGGGATGGTGGCAGGCGATGATACGCAGCGCCTTCCGCGGCGCCTCGCTGAGCGCGCGCGCGGCGCGTCGCGTCTGGTCGAGATCGATCACGCCCTTCGACCAGTTCCAACGCAGCTGTGCGGCGCGCGCGGTGTTCACCCCGCGCACGGCAAGCGCTTCGGTCTGAAACTGATGATCGACCGCGGGATGTTTGATGATCTGCTCGTAACGTCGCCAAGGCCAGGCGAGGCGCGCGAGCAGGTCCCAGTAGGGTGTATCGTGGTTGCCGGGAATGACGAACACCGGCTCCGGCATGGCGGCGAGCCATTGCGCGGCCGCTTCAAATTCGCGCGTACGGCCCATCTGGGTGACGTCGCCGGAGACCAGCACCAGGTCGGGCTTGGCGTTCTGCGCATAGGCGAGCGCAGCGGCGACCGCCGGTTTGTTCTCGGCGCCGAAATGCACGTCGGAGAAGTGCAGCACTTCTCCCATCAGGTCGCGCCGTCCGTGGCTTGGCCGGTGGGCGGGTCGGCCGGCAGGACGCGCCTGGGCGCCAGGGCGCGGAACGAGCACGGCTTGAACCGCACCTCGGCCACGTGACCGAGTTCGGTCGGCTCGCCGTCGAGGATCGCCGAAATCGGGCGCATCGCGCTGACCAGAACCCGCTGCGCCACCACCGTCTCCACCGTGGGATCGGCGCGCCAGTCGGCGAACAGGGTCTTCGCCGCGAGGCGGAAGGCGTCGCCGGCGGTCTTGTAGTCGATCTGCGCCACCTCCAGGCCGGTGGGTTCGTGCATCGCTTTCGAGATCAAGGGCGTGATGATGGCCACCGCTTCGCCGCGCCGCGACGGTTGGTCGTCGACGCAGTAGCGCAGGGTGCGTGCAAACGCGCGCCGCGCCGCGCGCCGAGCGTAGAGATAGGCGAGCCGCAGCTTGCCCGCGCGCACCGCCTCGCGCGCCGGCGCCCACAGCGCCGGAGAGCCCAATATGGCCGCCACTTGAAACGGCCGGCCGTCGACCTCACCGCCGGCGATGGGCCGGGTCACGCCTTCGGTCAAGGCGATCTCCAGCGCGCGCTTCCAGTCCACCGGGCCGTAGAGCGCGCGCGGCAAAAGGTTCATGGTGCCGCCGGGCAGCGGCGCGACCAGCGGGCCGCCCGGACCCGCGAGCGAGGTCGCACAGCGCGCGGTGCCGTCGCCGGCCAGCACCACCAGCACGTCGGGCTTGGAGGACAGCGCCGCGCTGACGCTCGCCTCCATGCGCCGCGGGTCGATTTCGGTCAGGTGAGCTTCGATGTTCAGGGTCTCGAGCAGGCGCTCGCACTCCTGCGCGGCGCGCGGCCCCACGCCGCCGGAGAGCGGATTGACGATGATCTCGATGCGCCGGGATTCGGCGGGTTGCGCCCGCGGCTCGGACGCGCGGCGGCCCGGCGGTTCGGGCGCCCGCGCGCCAGCGACGTCAGTCATGGGACGCTAACGTCAAGGCGCGGATTAGGCTCCAGCGGCGATACGTTCGCGCGCCGGAGAACGTCACTTCGCCGGGGCGGCGGCCGGAGCGCTATGGCCGGTGGCGGAGCCGATCCAACCGTCGATGGTCGATCCGGCCTTGGTGAAGGAGAACTGGTTCATCCCCGCCAGCACGAGGACCAGCACGCCGAAGATCGCGAGCAGGAACATCAGTCCCGTGATCAGGCCGCCCAGGCCGCCGCCGCCCTTGTTGGCCTTGCGGGCCCAGACCGGACTGCTGGTGTCGGACATTCGAACTACCTCAGGAAACCGCATGGTCTTGCTCCACCCCGTACTCATCCCCCCGCGAACGGCGGAGCCGAACGCGTGCGTGAGCTTAACGCACTGTTAAGGCCAGGAATAGCCGGGAAGCGGGGACCGGAATCCAGCGCTCTCCCCTGAAGAGCGAACGCGGTTCACCTGAGACCAACGAAAAGAAGCGGTCCGTTTCCGGGCCGCTTCGAGTCGCATCATCGAGAATAAGGTGCGGAGACGGCAAACCGGCTATGCGCCGGTCTCAAGTCGGGGGGCGTCGCCGCCTCCGCATCGCAATAACGACGCTGTGGCGGAATCGGTTCCTGGGACGGTTGAAGTTTTTTACCGTCCCAGGAAACTCGTTTTTAAACAACCGATTGACCCCGTACCGCCCGGGCGATGAAGCTGAGAACCAGCAGCACGACGAAGGCGAGGAACAGGATCTTGGCGATGGCGGCGGCCAGGCCGGCCAGGGCGAAGAAGCCCAGGGCGCCGGCGACGATGGCGAGCACGAGGAAGGTGATGGTCCAGCCCAGCATGGGTCTTCTCCAGTCAGGAGCGCCTGGGGAGCGGCGCGGTCGTGACGGTGAATGCGGACCCCGGCGGGGCGGTTCCGGAACGGCGGTCAATGGAAGTCCCGGCTGCGGACCAGGTCGGGAACCGGTTCGGGCGACGCCGGCCGGACGGTGCGCGGCTCGCGCAGCAGGGCCAGGGCGGGGCTGAGGTCCTCGAAGCTTTCCGCCACCAGGTGGACCACGCCGCCCTTGGCGTCGCGCTGGATGCGGCCGCGCACCAGCAGGAAGGCCGAGGTCATTACGGTCTTGCGGCTGGCCTCGAAGCGGTCGGCCCAGACCACCACGTTGGCGGGGCCGGTTTCGTCCTCCAGGGTGAGGAATACCACCCCCTTGGCGGTGCCCGGCCGCTGGCGGATCAGCACCAGGCCCGCCACCGCCAGGGCGCGGCCGCTGCGCAGCCTGGGGTCCTTCAGGGTCGCCGCCGGCACCGCGCCGCGGGCGGTAAGGCTCTTGCGGAAGAAGCGGCAGGGGTGGGCCTTCAGGGACAGGCCGTGGGTGCGGTAGTCCTCCGCCACCTGGGCCGGCAGGCGCATGCCGGGTAATTCGACCTTGGCCTCGACCGCATCGCCCATCAGCGCCAGCAGCGGCGCCGGGTTACTCTTCGCCGCCGGGTTAGGGGTGGAGACGTCGAGCCCCTTCACCGCCCACAACGCCTGTCGCCGGTCGAGCCCCAACGAGCGGAAGCCGTCCGCCTGGGCGATCAGCTCCAGCGTCCGCCGCGTCACACCGGCCCGCGCCAGGGCCTGCGGGGTGCAGGCGCCGGCGTCGCGCGCCTCAGCGAGCAGCCTCGCGTTGTCGCTATCCATCCCGCGCACCTGGCGAAAGCCGAGCCGCACCGCCTTGAAGGCGCCGAACTCGGTCAGGGGTGAAATCCTGTCGGCAGGTTCGAGCGTGCAATCGTAGTCACTCAGTAAAACATCGACCTCGCGCACTTCGACGGCGTGTTCGCGCGCGTCACGCACCAGCTGCGCCGGTTGGTAGAAGCCCATGGGTTGGCTGTTCAGGATGGCGGCGCAGAAAATATCCGGCCGCCATTTCTTGATCCAGGACGAGGCGTAAACCAGCTTGGCGAAACTCGCCGCATGGCTTTCGGGAAAGCCGTAGGAACCGAAGCCCTCGATCTGTTTGAAACAGCGCTCGGCGAAGGCCTGCTGATAGCCGCGCCCGGTCATGCCGCCCACGAACTTGTCGCGATAGACGCCCACGTCGCCGTCGTGTTTGAAGGTGGCCATGGCGCGGCGCAGGCCGTTGGCCTCGTCGGCATTGAAACCCGCGGCGATGATGGCGAGCTTCATGGCCTGTTCCTGGAACAGCGGCACGCCCAGGGTGCGGCCGAGCACCTCCTCCAGCTCGTTGGCCGGTCCGTGCTCGGGCGAAGGCTGGTCGAAGATCACCGGGTCGATGCCGTCGCGGCGGCGCAGATAGGGATGCACCATGTCGCCCTGGATCGGCCCCGGCCGCACGATCGCCACCTCGATGACCAGGTCGTAGAACTCCCGCGGCCGCAGCCGCGGCAGCATCGACATCTGGGCGCGGCTCTCGATCTGGAACACGCCGACCGAGTTCGCCTCGCACAGCATGTCGTAGACGCGCGGATCCTCGTAGGGAATGTCGGCGACGTCCTCGACGTGGAAGCCGACAGCCTCATCCGCGTTCAGCATGTCGAAGCCGCGCTTCAGGCAGGTCAGCATGCCGAGCGCCAGGATATCGACCTTCAGCATCTTCAGGTCTTCGATGTCGTCCTTGTCCCACTCCAGGAAGGTGCGTTCGTCCATGGCCGCATTGCCGATGGGCACGGTCTCGTCGAGGCGCCGTTCGGTCAGCACGAAGCCGCCCACGTGCTGGGACAGGTGGCGCGGAAAGCCCAGGATCTCCGTGGCCAGGGCCACAGCCCGCAGGATTTCCGGGTTGCCCGGGTCGAGTCCCGCCTGGCGGATGTGCTCGTCGGGCAGGCCGCTTCCCCAGCTGCCCCAGACGGTATCGGCGAGGCGGGCGGTGATGTCGGTGGACAGGCCCAGCGCCTTGCCCACGTCGCGGATGGCGCTGCGCGGGCGATAGCGGATCACCGTGGCGCAGATGGCGGCGCGGTCGCGGCCATAGCGGCGGTACATCTCCTGGATCACTTCCTCGCGCCGCTCGTGTTCGAAATCGACGTCGATGTCGGGCGGCTCGTTGCGCTCCTTCGAGAGAAAGCGCGCGAACAACAGTTTCTCTTTCGCTGGATCGATAGCGGTGACACCCAGGCAGTAACAGACCATGCTGTTCGCCGCCGAGCCGCGCCCTTGACACAGAATGCCTCTGCTGCGCGCGAAGTGAACCGCGTCGCGCACGGTGAGAAAGAAGTGCGGATAGTCCAGCTCCTCGATCAGGGCGTATTCCAGTTCGAGCAGACGGATCGCCTCGTCGGGCACGCCCTCGGGATAGCGCTTCGCGGCGCCCTCGCGGCAGAGGTCGCGCAGGTGTCCCATCGCCGTCTTGCCCGGCGGCACCGGCTCGTGCGGATATTCGTAGCGCAGGTCGTCGAGCTTGAAGCGACAGCGGTCGAAGATTTCGACGGTGCGCGCCAGCGCGTCGGGGTGGTCGCGGAACAGGCGCACCATTTCCTGGGGCGATTTCAAATGCCGTTCGGCGTTGGCCTCCAGCTTGAGACCAGCCTGTTGGACGGTGGTCTTCTCGCGCACGCAACTCATCACGTCCTGCAACGGCCGGCGTTCGGGCATGTGGTAGAGCACGTCGTTGACAGCCACGAGCGGCGCGTGCGTTTCGCGCGCGATCTCGCTCAACCGTTGCAGGCGCTTGTGGTCGCGCGCGGCATAGCTGCGCGATCCGGCGAGATAGACAAAGCCGGGGAAGTCACTTGCAAGCGCTGCAAGATCGCGCAGAAACGTGTCGTCGAGGGTCGCGGGCGGAACGACGATCAGCACCTGGCCCTCGGCGTGTTCGTAGAGATCACGGCCCAGGATTTCGCAGGCGCTGGTCTTGCGGCCGCGCCGCTCGCGGGTCTTGCCGCGCGTTAGCAGGCGGGTGAGGCGTCCGTAGGCCTCACGCTCCGTCGGATAGCAGAGCACGCTGGCGTGGCTGTCCATGAAGTCGAGGCGGCAGCCGACGCGCATCGGCAGATCGGCGGACTTGGCCGCGCTCCACACCCGCACCACACCCGCGAGCGTGTTGCGATCGGTGACGCCGATACCCTGAAGGCCGAGCTCAGCGGCCGTGTTGACCAACTCGTGCGGGTGCGAGGCGCCGCGCAGGAACGAAAAGTTGGTGGTGGTCTGCAGCTCGGCGTAGCCGGTCATGCGAACAGGCCATGCAGCCACCAGCGCGGCGCGGCGTCGGCGACGTAGAGCCCCGCGCGGAAAATCCAGAAGCGACGGCCCTCGGCGTCCTCGACCCGGTAGTAGTCGCGCACCTTGTCCGGGCCGGTCTCTTCCGCGCGCCACCACTCCTGGGCCAGGCGTTCGGGGCCTTCGGCGCGGCGGACGCGGTGGGTGCGGCCGCGCCAGCGGAACGAGACCGGAGGGTTGTCGGGGACCTCGGCGATGGCGTCGATCGGCTCGGGGCGGAACAGACGCACCGGGCGCGGCCGGTCCGCGGGCCAGGTTTTGTCGGAGGCGGCGAGCGGGGCCGAGCGGGTGACAGCGCGTTCCGGGATCCAGGTTTCGCGCGCGGCCGGGCGCCAAACCTCGGCCTCGCCCAGGCGATTCGCCAGACGGTCGACCAGGGCCTCGACTCCGTCCTCGCCGCCGGCAGCGAAAGGGGAAACCGCTTCGCGCAGCCCGTCCATCAGGCCCTGCGGATCGGTGATGCGCTCCACCCGGTCGACGGCCAGGGTCACCGCCTCGATCCCGAAGCCGGGGTCGACGGTTTCGAGCTTGGGCGCAAACAGTTTGGCGAGGCGTTTGGCGTCGCGGCTGGGCGCCGCCGTGCCCACGCGCACCCTCTCCACACGACCGTCGACCCGATGGAAGCCGAGTTCGAACCGTCGCGCGCCGCTGAGCGCGCCGGCCAGGCGATGGCTCATCACCGCGGCGATGTCGAAGGTCACGCGCGCGAGATCGTCGGGCGCACTGATCGGCTCGAAGAAGGCGAGGCGTTCGAAGAAGGGCGACGGCGCGCGACGGAATTTCAGCGCCTCTTCCGCATCGCCCAGCGCCTGGTCGAGCCGCAGGCGCACGCCCGGGCCGAAGCGCCGCGCGAGTTCCGCGCGCGGGAGTTTCAACAGGCCGCCGACGGTGGTCACGCCCAGCGTCACCAGGGTCTCCGCGTCGCGGTCGTCGAGGCGCAGGCTTTCGATCGGCAAGGGTTCGAGCCAGGTGCGTTGCGCGCCGGGCGGAACGACGCTGCGTCCGCTGCCGAAACGCGCCAGGGCCCAGGCGGCGCCATGGGTGTCGGCGATGGCGGCGCAGGCGGGAATCTCTGCGCGCGCGAACCGCGCGATCAGATCGTCGAGCAAGGCCTGTTCGCCGCCCCACAGGCCTTCGCCGCCTTCGATGTCGAGCACCAGGCCGTCGGGCGCGTCCACCGCGACCGCGGGGCTGAAGCGCACGCACCAATCGCAGAGCGCTTCGAGGGCTGTGAGATCGGCGTCCGGATCGGCGTCGTCGACCACCAGCTCCGGTTCGAGCGCCAACGCGTCGGCCACGGTCTGGAACGGAAACAACCCCGCCTTCGCCGCCGCGTCCGACACCGCCGACAGACGGCGCGCGTTCTTTACCGTCTCGACCAACGCGAAGAGTTCGGGTTCAGCCGGCGGCGCGCAAAGGTTCGTGTTCGCTGCGTTCGATGTCGCCGCCGGTGTCCGGCGCCGCCACGCGGTGATCGGCCAGTTCGGCGACCACACGGAAAGGAGCCGCGCCATCGTATGCCTCCATAATCCATCCGCCGCTGCGACCCCCGCGCGCGCGTTCCAGTCGCACCGCCCAGCGCGGCGCGCCCAGTCCCGGTTCGCCCGGCGCGGTTTCGCTGAGCGCCGGCGCGATGCGCCAGCGGCTGGCCGCGACCGCGGGCTCGGCGCGCGCTGTCTGTCCGGGCGCGCTCCCGAACAGGCGCCGGTGCAACAGAAAGCCGGTGGCGCCGCGCCGCTCGCAGGCGAGTTGCAGCCTGCGGCCCGCGGTCAGGCCGATGCGCTCGATCTCACCCACCGCCGCGGCGACGCCGCGCGCCGACAGCGCATCCTCGAGGGCGGCCAGGGTCTCCGCCTCGGAGGTGGTGCGCACCAGCATCAGCCGCCCGGGCGCAAGGCCCAGTTCGCTGAGGCCGGGCGCATAGAGGTCCTCGCGCCGCAGCACCCAGACCACCTGCCCTGCCTGCGCCAGCCCCGCGCACAGCCGCGCCGTGAAGCCTGCGGTGATCGCGGCGGACTCCAGGTCGGTCTCGGTCCCCACCATCTCGTGCCAGCAGCCCAGCGGCAGGCCGCCGCCCAGGAAACAGCCGTCCACCCGCAGGTCGCCCAGGCTCAGCCTGCGGGTCTGGCGCAGGACCGGGTCAAAGGCCGCCAGCCGCTCGCGCAGGCGCCGTAAGTCCTGGACGCGTTGGGTTTGGAGGGGCGCGGACATGGCTGAGCTTTTTCATTTCGTTCCTATTTTGTTCTTCAATGGAACGGCAGAGTCAAGCTGTTGTTCCGACTCGTGAAATTTGAAGGGGTTAGCCCCCGATCGGCTTGGCCAGGTCGCCGTAGAGCTCCGGCCGGCGGTCGCGGAAGAAGCCCCAGGCGGCGCGATGGGTCGCCAGGAAGTCGAGGTCGAAGCGGTGGGTCAGCACGCCCTCGTCGTCGCGGCCGAATTTCTCCACCAGGTCGCCGCGCCAGTCGGCGATGAAGGACGAACCGTAGAAGGTCTGGCCGGCCTCGGTCACGCGCTCATGGCCGGTGCGGTTGGCGCCGATCACCGGCACGATGTTGCAGACCGCGTGGCCCTGCATGGCGCGGCGCCACGGCTCGGCGGTGTCGAGCGACGGATCGTGCGGCTCCGAGCCGATGGCGGTCGGATAGAACAGCACCTCGGCGCCTTGCAGCATCATCGCGCGCGCACATTCGGGGAACCACTGGTCCCAGCAGATACCGACGCCGATGCGGCCGAAGCGCGTGTCCCACACGCGAAAGCCGGTGTCGCCGGGGCGGAAATAATACTTCTCGTTATAGCCGGGCCCGTCGGGGATGTGGCTCTTGCGATAGACGCCGAGCGCCGAACCATCCGCGTCGAGCATCACCAGGCTGTTGTAATAGTGCGGTCCGTCACGCTCGAAGATCGACACGGGAATCGCCACGCCGAATTCTTTCGCGAGCGGCGCCATGGCGACGACGCACGGATGTTCTTTCCACGGCTTCGCGGTCGCGAACCAGCGCTCCTCCTGGCTGACACAGAAGTACGGACCCTGGAACAGCTCCGACGGCAGGATCACCTGGGCGCCGCGCGAGGCGGCTTCGCGCACCAAGTCGGCGGTCCTTTTGATGTTCGCCGCTTCGTCTTCGCCGTAGGAGGCCTGAAGCGCTGCGACCGTGAGGCTGCGTCCACTCATGCGGGCTCCTGCTGGCTGATGCAATGGAACGAGCCGCCGCCGGTGAGGATGGCGGAGGACTTAAGGCCGATCACCTTGTGGTCGGGGAAGGCCGTGCGCAGCACGCGCAGAGCCGCTTCGCCCGCGTCGACGTTCGCATAGAGCGGAACAAACACCGCGTGGTTGGCGATCAGGAAATTCATATGCGAGGCGGGAATGAGTTCGCCGTCCTCATCTTCCATGCGCCCTGGCGATGGCACGCGCACCACTTCGAGCGGACGACCGTCGGCGTCGCAGGATCGCGCGAGGATGTCGGCGGCGAGGTCGTAGATCTCCGCGTTCGGATCGTCCGCGCCGAAGGCTTCGGGACAGGCGACGACGCCCTGCCGGATGAAGCGCGCGAGATTGTCGACGTGCCCATCGGTGTGATCGTTCATCAGACCGTCGTCGAGCCAGATCGTCTTGCGCATGCCGAGCGCGCGCGCCAGCACGTCTTCGGCCTGGGTCTCGGTCCAGCCGCGATTGCGGTTGGGGTTCAACACGCACTGACGGGTGGTGATCACCGTGCCCGCGCCGTCATGCTCCAGCGCGCCGCCTTCCAGCACCACGTCGAAGCGCTCCAGCGGCGTGTGCGACGCCGCGGCGATCTGTTCGGCCACTTCCTCGTCGTAGGGCAGTTCGTATTTGCCGCCCCAACCGTTGACCGCAAAGCTCACCGCGCGCGGGCGCCGGGCGGCGTAGGTGAAGATCGGGCCCGTGTCGCGAAACCAGATGTCGCCGAAACGGCCGGGCACGACCTCGATCGCCGCGTCGCCGGCGAACCGCCGCCTCGCGTCGGCCACCGCCGCATCGCCATAGGCCATCAGGCGTACGCGTTCGCCGCCGGGCCCCGCCAGGGCGCGAGCCAGGGCCGCCACCTCCTCGCGGGCGGGCTCCAGGCTCTCCAGCCACAGGTCCGCATGGCTCGGAAAGCCCAGCCACATCGCCTTATGCTGCGACCATTCGGCGGGAACGACGCGGTCCATCGGGCTCCTCTGGGGCGCTGTCGGGGAAGCGCGCGCAGATAGGCACGTGGGGGCTCGGGGTCAAGAAGAAGCGAGTCCACGGACCCACACGGACACACACGGAAAAAAGCAGAAGAGAAAGGTTGCCCACGAAAAACACGAACGAGCCTGCTCGCCCGCGTCGTAGACGCGGCTTCATTGAATGGCGCTTCGCGCCGGAGAATTGCGCTGGAAGCACGACGCGTTCGTGCTTTTCGTGGGCGACTTCTTACGGAAACGCGACGCCGTCCGTGTGTGTCCGTGTGGGTCCGTGGACTCCCTTCTCCTTTCCCGCATCGCACAAAAAAAGGGGCGGCCCGTGAAGGCCGCCCCAGTGGGTCTCGGGGAAAGCGGTTACGCGTCGTCAGAACTTGTAGCGGAAGCCGATCTTGATCTGCCAGGTCGCGGTGTTGGCGGTCACGGTCGGGTTGTTCAGGGTCTCAAACTTCTTGGTGAAGCTGTTGTACTGATAGAAGTTGCCGATGCCCTTGGTGCAGGTGGCGCCGGTGGTGTTGTTGCCGAGCGATGCGAGACCGGAGAACTGGCAGTTCACCGCCGTGATCGGGTCCAGCACATAGGGGAAGCCGCCCTGGTCGAGCACGCCCCACTTCTTGTTCAGCAGGTTGCCGAAGTTGATGATGTCCAGATAGCCCTCGAGCTTGGCCGCGCCCGGGAAGAAGGCCGGAAGCTCCTGCGCCAGGTGGATATCGGTGGTGACGTAATCTTTCGAGAAGAAGACGTTCCGCGGCGAGATATGACCCGCGTAGTCGATCAACCCCGTCTGGTGCAGGAACTGGTTGAACGCCGTCATCATCGCCGGCGTGAAGTTCGGCCCGTAGCTCACCTTCGGGTCGCTGGTCAGGGTGACGTTGCCGCTCGAGTCCTTCTGCGGGACGTAGAGCAGTTCGTTGTCGGTGGTGGTGTACAGGCTGTTCAACCCGTACATGCCGGTGGCCGCGCCGGTCGCCGTAGTGGCGTCGAGGAAGCCGTAGCTGAACGGCAGGCCCGAACGATCCTGGAAGAACACGCCGATGGTGGTGTGGTTGTCGCCCCACCAGGCGTGGCTGTACTCGAGCGACAGCTTGTTGTCGTAGCGGATCAGATAGTTCGAATTGGCCGCCACATTGCCGTTGAAGTTGGAGGTGCCGACTTCACGCAGGTTCGAGGTCGCCACCGAGCTGGTGCCCGGGTTCACATCCTGCGCCCAGCTGCGGGTGAAGGCGTAGTTGACGCCCAGGCCGTTGAACCAGCCGTCGCGGAAGTCCTTCTCGGCCCACAGCGTCACCTCGCGTTCGTAACCCTTGTGGGTGTCGAACAGGGTGATGTCTTCGCGGTTCAGGCGCGCATTGGAGCCGTAGAGCGACTGGCCGGTGGGCAGGGTCGAGCCGTATTCCTGACGGCCGTCCGGCGCCACGGTAAAGGTCTGGCCGCCGTTCTTACAGGTCAGCGTGATCGCGCAGTTGTAGGCGCCCTGATAGACGTCCTGCCAGTACAGGGCGTTGTTGACGACGGAGTCGAGCGCGTCGCCGCCGAAGTGCCAGTTGTCGCCGAGGCCCAGGCCCTTCCAGCTCACATTGCTGAAGTCGGCGTCGTAGCGGAAGCCGAGCGAGGCCTTCCAGATCGAAGCCGGCTCGAAGCCCGGCGCGATGGCGTTGACCACCCCGGTGCCCTGTTGCGCGCTCAAGGTATTGGCCGCCTGGGCGCCGGCGCCGACCGACTTGCCGGTCACGCCCTGAAGCGAGCCGGGGCAGACCGTCGCCTCGTTGGCGGTGGTGCAGGTCACCGTGCCGATCAGATTGCCCGGATTGGAGTAGCTGTCCGAGATCCAGACCGTCGGCGTGCCGCCCTGGAACAGGCCGGCGCCGCCGAACACGCTGAGCCCCGACACGGGAGTCCAGTTGAAGCCCACCCGCGGCTGGACGACGCTCATGCCGTCCAGGTCTTTGTTGTTCGCGTAGCCGTAGGCGGCCTGGAACGCCGGGTTGAACTCGGGCGCGTGGTTTGAGTCGTACCAGTCGTAGCGCAGGCCGTAGCGCACCGTCAGGTTGGGCATGAGCGCCCACTCGTCCTGGATGTAGGCGCTGTACTGCGAGTAATCGAACGACGCGGCGCCGTCGTCCTTGTTGTTGTCCGCGGCGCTGGAATATTTCAGTGAGAACGCGTCGCCGGCCTGCAGGTTGGCGATGGAGTTGAACACATAGGCGCCGTTGGCGTTCTGGACGAACAGGTTGAAGACCGAGACCCGCTCCGCCTCGACGCCCGCGGTGATGGTGTGGTCGCCCCAGCGGTAGTCGGCCTTGAAGCGCGCCAGGTCCGTCGAGTTGGTCAGCTGGTTCGCCTGACGCGAAATGTCCGGACCCAGGATGACGCTGGGACACGGCGACGCCGCCGTACAGACGGGCGTGCCGTTCGAGTTGAACACCGTGCCGGGGAGATAGACCTGGAACTGCGCGAAGCTCGTGCCCGCGAGCGGTTCGGAGTCGTTGATCGCCTTCTTGTGCGAGAGGTCGATCTCGGTCGAGAAGTTGTCGGTCCAGTGCGAGAACAGCTGGCCGGTATAGACCGTCAGGTCGGTCTGCAGGGTGTACCACTTCGACAGCAGCGCCAGGGTCGGCGAGCTGGTCGAGGTCGAGTCGCCCGTGGAGTTCAGCGAACCGCCGTCGGTCGACTGGTATTCGAACACGGCGCGCTGGGTGTCGCTGATGTTCCAGTCGAGTTTGATGAACTTCTTGGTGTCCTGGATCGGCAGCTCGTTCTGCTGGAAGCTCAGCGGATCGAAGCCGTACTGGCTCTTGATCAGGCTCTGGACCTGGTTCGCCTCGGCAGTGGTGACGTCCGGCACCTTGATGGCGAAGTTGGAATCCGCCGGCCCGGTGGTCGAGGGCTGGTTCGAGATGTATTTTTCGTAGTTGATGGTGAAGAACAGCCTGTCCGGGATGATCGGTCCCGACAGGGTCGCGCCGTACGTGGTTTCACTGAACGGCGTGGTGAACGCCTGGTCCTGGCCGTTCTGGTTGATGAAGTCCTGAGCGCGCAGGTGGTTGTTGTCGTACTCGTAGAAGACTTCGCCGTGGACGTCGTTGCCGCCGGACTTGGTGACGATGTTGACCACGCCGCCCTGGAACTCGTCGTACTGTACGTCATAGGGCGCTACGTCGACGTTCAGCGCCTGGATCACCGACAGCGAAATCGGCGAGCGTTGGGTCGGATAGCCGTTGGCGTTCAGGCCGAAGTCGTCGTCCTGTTTCACGCCGTCGATCAGGATGGTGTTGGTGCGGTTGTTCTGACCGCCGATGATCAGGGCGTTGCTATTCGACGGATCGAGCACGACATAGGGCGACTTACGCAGAAAGTCCTTGATGTCGCGGGTCAGCGAGGGAAGCGTGGCGACGTCGGTCAAGGTGATGCGCGTCTGCGGACCCATGGTGTCCTTGGACCGCACGGCGGTGACGATGACTTCGCCCACGGTGTTTCCGCTGGCGACGGACACGTCGGCAGTGGTCGGATCGCCGATGGCCACCGCCGCGATCCGGGTCGAGCCGGTCGAATGGTCCGGCGCGGTCACCGTGATCGTGTATGGGCCGCCGACGCGCTGGTTCAGCACGGTGTAAAGGCCGTCCGCGCCGGTGACCGTGGTGGTCGAGGTCCCGCTGGGATCGTGGCGAACCACGACGGTGGCGCCGGCGACGCCGTGACCCGCGGAATCGGTGACGCGTCCCGACACGCCTCCGGTCGGTGACCTGCGCATAGACCGCCGGCGCCATCGCCAGCGCGAGTACGGCCGTCGCAACGCCGTACGCCAATCTCCGAGCTTGCATTCTCAGTCCCCCTTAGGAAGCGGACGCGCAAAATGACCCGCCGTTCCCGCGGGCCGCGTCGTCGTCAGGGGTAGGAAGCGGGCGCGACAGTCCTGTGAAAGTCATTGCGACTCTCCGACACAAACTGTGGTCGTGTTGCCAAAGTTACACTCGATCTTTGCGCGGAACGAACGTCACGATTGTGTCGCTCACAACACGGAGGACTTGTCGTCTAAGCGTCAACGCAGAGTCCGCGTGCAAGGCGCGAAGACTCCGGCGGATTCTACAACGGTCAAGCCAGGAACGTCTTCATCGCGACGTCAACGTCCGCGAGGCGGTCCGCATCGACCTCACGCGCTTTCGCAATCAATTGCTTCCCCGCCATGAACTCCGCCGGCGCATTGACCGCCTCCACGGCGAGCACGCGGGCGCCCTTCAGGCGGAAAATTGCGAAATGATTTGCCTCGATGTCGCCGCGGATAACGAGGCGGTCGGGATCCAAGCTGACGCCGGCGATCTGGAGCTTCAGATCGTATTGGTCCGACCAGAACCACGGCGTCTCCGGCGCTGGGGGCGGCTTGCCGCAGATCGCGGCAGCGGCCTGTTTCGCCTGTTCCAGCGCGTTGGGCACGCTTTCCAGCCGCAGGGTGGCGTCGCCGTAGAGCGGCAGCGACCGCCGCGTGCAGTCGCCGATGGCGTAGACCGCGGGGTCCGACGTGCGCGCCGTCGCATCGACGACGATCCCGCCGTCACAAGCCAAACCGCTCGCGGCGCCCAGGGCGTCGCAGGCCAGGGCGCCCACCCCCACCAGCACCGCGTCGCCCTCGATCACGCGCCCGTCGGCGAGCGCTACCGCGGTTCCGGTAGCATCGATGCTGGTCGCCGCGGCCCGGGTCAGAATCTCCACGCCGCGGTCGCGATGATAGCGTTCGAAGAAGGCCGACAGCGGATCGGACGCCACCCGCGGCAGCACGCGGCTCTCGCGCTCCACCACCACCGCCGCGCAGCCCAGCGCGCGCGCCGAGGCGGCGACCTCGAGGCCGATATAGCCCGCGCCCACCACGATCAGCCGCCTGCCGGGTGTGAGCGCTGCCTTCAGCCGGTCGGCTTCGGCGGCGGTGCGCAACTCCAGGACCGCCGGATCGTTCGCGCCGGGGATCGGCAGCTTGCGCGCGCTCGAGCCGGTGGCGAGGATCAGGATATCGTAGGCGACGCGCGCGCCGTCCTCGAGGTCGACGGTCTTGGCCGCGCGGTCGATCGACGCGACGCGGGTGGCGAGCCGCAGGTCGATGGCGTGTTCGGGATAGAAGCTCTCCGGCCGCAGCAGCAGGGACTCGCCGTCCGCCTCGCCCTTCAGCCAGGCCTTCGACAGAGGCGGGCGCTGGTAGGGCGCCAGCGGCTCCTCACCGATCAGGGTGATCGCACCTTCGAAGCCGAACTGACGCAGCAAGGCCGCCGCCGAACCCCCGGCGTGGCCCGCGCCTACGATGACGATGCGCTTTGCAGCCTCGCTCACCCCGTCTCCTGCTGAAACGTCCCCGACGTCCGCGACATAGGCGCGTTGCGCAGCCGGAGCCAGCCTAGAAGGCTGGCGTCTTCAGGGCCTCGGTCTCGGCGGTGCAGACCGGATCGGTCTGGCCGGCGGCGCGGCGCGCGTCGATCTCCGCCTTGGCGGCGCGCAGGTCGGCCTGGAAGTCGGGCGCGTTCTGTTCGGCGGCGAACACCGCCGCGCCGACGCGGCGGCCCGCCTCCACGTCGCTGACGAAGTGCACGCCGCAGACTACCCGGCTGTCGCCGATGGCCGCGCCGCGGCGCAGGATCGCGGCGGCCTTGTCGGGCTCCATCTCGGCCATTGCCAGGGTCCAGGCCCAGCTGATCGAGGAGTGGCCCGAGGGGTAGGAGAAGCTCTCAGCCAAGTGCTTGTCGCGCGGCACGCAGATCGGCGCGTCGTTGCCCACGATCGGGCGGGGCCGCCTGTAATAGTCCTTGGCCGCGCCGTAGCTGACCGAGACGTCCGCCAGCATCCGGGTCAACAGCCGGGTCGTCGCCGGGCCCTGGTTCTCGCCCAACCGCGCGCCGAGTGCGCAGTCCCAGAGGCGTGCGGCGCTGTGCGGGTCGATGTCCGCATCGCCCTGGGCCACGGTCCAGCGCGGCGTGTCCTTCAGCGCGCGGGTCGCCTCGAACACCTGGCGGTCGGCGATCGCCCGCGGCGACCCCTCCGCCGGCGGCGGCGGCACATAGGCCGGCCCCGCCGGGACCTGGGCGGGCGCCAGATAACCGTTGGGCTTGGCCGCATCGTCGGCGGCCAGAACCGCGGAGACCGCCCCCAGGGCCAGCGCGCCCGCAATCGCGAGCGTCTTCATCCGAATCCCCAAAGCCCTATCCTCCCATGGCGCGCAGGGATATTCCGCGCCCCGCGGCCAACCACAAGCGCAAACGGCCCAGGCGGTCTATCTCCGCCTCTTGACGGCGAGAACATTCTTACGATATATCGTACGATGCAATCATACGATATAGGAGATAAACCCATGTTTGGTTGGAAAGACGGCCCTCGCGGCCACGGTCACGGCTCCTGCCACGACGACGAACGACACGGCCGCCACGGCGCCGGCCGGGGCGGTCCCCGCTGGGGCGGCCGCCATCGCGGCTTCGGGCGGGGATTCGAGCGGGGCTTCGGCGGCCGCATGTTCGGCCCCGGCGACCTCAGGCTGGTGCTCATGGCCCTGATCGAGGAGAAGCCGCGTCACGGCTACGACCTGATCAAGGCGGTGGAAGAGGCCTTCGGCGGCGCCTATGCGCCGAGCCCCGGTGCGGTCTACCCGACGCTCGCCCTGCTCGAGGACGAGGGCCTGCTGACGGTCACGCCCGAGGGCGGCAAGCGGGTCTACACCCTCACCGACGCCGGCAAGGCGTGGCTGAGCGAAAACCGCGCCGCGGTCGACGGCGTGATGGAGCGCATGCGCATGGCTGCGCGGGCCATGTCGGGCGCCGCCACGCCGGACACGGTGCACGAAACCCTGCGCACCCTGTCGCAAGCGATCCAGATGAAGCCGGGCGACTGGTCGCTCGAAGAAGAAGCCCGCGTGGTCGAGATCCTGATGAACGCCGCGCGCGAGATCAGCCGCCAGCAGTAGCCGCCTGCGCCGCCGTAGCTCATAGTCGCTCGCGCGAATGCGGGAGACACGACATGCGCATGGCGGCGATCCTAGTCGCGCTCGCGGCCTTGACCACAACCCCGAACGTTGCGCCTCGCGCGGTTTCCGCCGTCGAGACGCAACCGGCTTGCACGGAAACGGACGCGAACTTGCCCGCGCCGTTCCGCTCCTGGACATCGAAGACCAAGGTCGAGGCGGCGACAAACCCGTCCGGCCTCGACACACCTGTCGCAACGGAGTGCAAGGCGCTCGACGTCGCGCTGCATCCGGCGACCGCGGTGACTTGGGTGGCGACGCCGGAGAAGCCGCCGGCGGCGTCAACCTTCGGCGGCCTGCTCGACCTGAAGCCCGCGTCAGCCGGAACCTACGTGATCGCCGCCGGCGCCGGCGCCGGCGCCTGGCTCGACGTGCTGCAGGACGGAAAGCCGATCGCGTCGAACGCTCATGGACACGGCCCCGCCTGCTCCACCATCCACAAACGGGTCGAGTTCCAGCTCACGCCCGGCCGCTACGTGTTGCAAATCTCCGGCGCGCCCGATGCGCACATTGGCGTGCTCTTCGCGCGTAAGCCCTAAGTAAGAAAAGCCGCCGCGCGAACCGGCTCACTTCGCTCAGATTCATCGTTTGGCGCGGTCGTTCAGGCGTTTCGCAAGTGAAACGCTCGCGGAAACCTTTTCTCGCGAACGAGGGTTGATGAGCGTACAATCTCGTAATACGATATTGCGACGATCCAGGGTCCAACATCCGGAACCAATCCCATGCCCATCCGTCGACTTATTGCCTTTGGCCTCGCAGTGGCGCTTGCGCTCACGGCGCTGGCCGGTTGCGCCACCAAGCCGAAGCCTGCGCCGCAAACGCCTCCTGCCGCGGCGCGTGAGACCTATGCGCCGCCGCGAGCGTCGCCCGAGGCGCCCGTCGGGTCGCAGTCGGTTGGACCGGTCCCGGGTTCGGAACGCGACTTTGTAATCAATGCCGGCGACCGGGTTTATTTCGACCTCAACGAGTACGCCGTCCGGCCGGACGCGGCGCCGGTGCTCTCCGCGCAGGCGGCCTGGCTTCAGCGCTATCCGGCGGTGCGGGTGCGCATCGAAGGCAATGCCGACGAACGCGGTACGCGCGAATACAACTTCGCCCTGGGCGCCCGGCGCGCGCAGGCCGTGCGTGACTTTCTGGTCGCCCGCGGGGTGGACCCCGCGCGGCTCTCGGTCATCTCCTACGGCAAGGAGCGTCCGATCGACCCCGGCTCGGGCGAGGAGGCCTGGACCCACAACCGCAATGCCCACACCGCTCTGGTGTCGGGCGCCCTGCCGAGTCTCCTGTCAACGGCCCGGGCGCTGGCGGGCGGAGCATCGCCGTGATTGCGCGGAGCGCGGCGATGCTCCAAACCCCTTCCGGGTGAGGAGACCTTCCGCCGTGGTCAAGACGCGCGCACGACCGTTGAGAGACAGCGAGTACGCGCTCCTTGCCGATTTCCGCTCCAAGGTTCGCGGTTTCTTCGCCTTCAGCAAGGCGGCGGTCGCCGAGGCCGGACTGGCGCCGAAACAGTATGAGGCGCTGCTCGCCGTGCGCGCCCGCCGCGGCCGGGAGATGACCATCGGCGATCTCGCCGACGAGCTCTACATCCGCCACCACTCCGCCGTCGGCCTGGTCGACCGCCTGGAAAAGTCGGGACTCATGATGCGCGACAATTCCCCGGCCGGCCGCAAGGTCGTCCTGTCGCTCACATCGAGGGCGGAGACCGTCCTGGCCAGCCTCGCGGAAGTGCACCTGATGGAACTGCGACGCTACGCGCCGGCGATCATCCAGCTCTTCTCGGAGCCAGACGCGAAATAGCGCTCGCGCGGGAGCGTCGCGGCGGGCCGCGCCCGGGCGCTAGTAGGGATAGTCCTTGACGCTGTCCGCGACCGAGTCCGCGACGTGTTCCTTGGTGATCACGCCGGCGACGTCGCCGGCGCGCGGGACGCCGCGGCCGCGCACCACGACCGCCATCATCGCGTTCCTGCGCCACATGCGGCGGATCACATCGGCGGCGACTTCTTCCTCGCCCACCACCGTGAAATTGCGGCTTGCGACGTCGCCCAGGGTCACGCCGGTCTGCGCGCCTTCCAGGCCGCGCCGGATGCCGGTGTTGACGCGGATAACGCCGTAGATGCGGCCGTCCTTGATCACCACCACGTGGCGAAGCCGGCCGGCGTGCTCCGGCTGACGCAGGTAATCGTCGAAGCTTGCCGTCGCCGGCAGGACCTGAACGTCAGCGTCCATCACGTCCTTGGCGGCGCGCACCAGGAACATGTTGGCGTGGCGCGCCTTGGGAATGACGCGGCCGCGGCGGACGAGTTTGATGGTGTAGATGTTTTCCCGCGACAGCACGCGGCGAACGCCGATGCTCATGGCGACGGCGACGATCATCGGCATGACGATGTCGTAGTCGAGCGTCATTTCGAAAATCATCGCCACCGCGGTCATCACCGCGCCGGTGCCGCCGCCGACCATCGCGCCCATGCCGACCATGGCGAAGGCCGGCACGCTCAGCTGCAAAGCAGGAACCAGAGCGTTGAGCGCGGCGGCGAACCCGGCGCCCAGGGTCGCGCCCATGAACAGCGACGGCGAAAAGATGCCGCCCGACGAGCCCGAGCCCAGGCTGAGCGACGTCGCCACCGCCTTGCAGACGCAGAGCAGGCCGAGCAGCCAGAACACCGATGCATGGCCCGACAGGATCGCCTGGATCGTCGCGTAGCCGACGCCATCCACATAGTACTGGCCAAAAGTAAGGAACAGGACGTACATCAGCACGCCGACGGCGAGCATGCCCAGCATGTGGCGCAGATAGCGCGGGCCGATGCGGTCGAAGAGATCCTCGACCAGATGCAGACCGCGGATGAAGCCCGCCGCCGCGGCGCCGGTGAGCGCGCCCAGCACAGCGAACAGCACCAGCACGCCGATCGCGCCGGCGTCGGTGCTCATCGCCGCCAGGTGCGGCACGTTGAACGCCGGCGCGTCGCCGAAGAACCATCGGCCGACGAAGGTAGCCGCGCCGGTCGCGATCGCCACCGGAAGAAAGGTTTCGACGCTCACTTCGGGCAGCATCAGTTCGATGGCGAACATCACCCCGCCGATGGGGGTATTGAACGTCGACGCGATCCCGGCGCCGGCGCCGGCGGCGACCAGGGCGATCCGCTGTCCCGGCGGGCATGCGCACGATCTGTCCGAGCGTCGAGCCGAGAGCCGAGCCGATCTGGATGATCGGACCTTCGCGGCCTACGGAGGCGCCGCTGCCGATGGCGATCGCCGAGGCCAGCGACTTCACCAGCGCCACCACCGGCCGGATCTTGCCGCCCTTGTAAATAGATGGCGTCCATCACCTCGGGCACGCCATGCCCCTTGGCCTCGGGCGCGAAGTTCGACACCAGGAAGGTGACGCCAACCGCGCCCACCACCGGCACGAGGATCACCCACGGCCCCCAGCGCGACGGCGCGGTGAACACATTGGCGTCGTAGCGGACCGCCCAGTGCCCGGCGAACATCAGGTTGTGCAACAGGCCGATCAGGTCGCGAAACAGCACCGCCCCCAGGCCGGTGACGATCCCCAGCGCCAGCGCGAGCAAGGAGAGTTGAACCAGGCTGAGTTGCTGAGGCTCCGTGGACTCGAGCGGCGGTGCGCCGGCTAAATCGGCGGGCGTCTGCGCGGCGGCGGCCGCCCCAGATTGGATCATCGTTTCGCTACCTGTCTGAACGGGACGCGCTGATCGGGCGGCGCCGGTCAGCCCTGTCCGCCGTCCCAACTGTCAATACGGGATGAGATTATATCGTATTGCGATATAGACGGTGACGCAAACGGTTTCTGAGCTGGTGGTCGCCAAAGCAAACGGGACGCCGTCGCCGGCGTCCCGTTCTTCATTCAACAATCATCGCGCAATCAGTGGGCGAACAGCTTCGCCCAGCGGCGCTTCTCGCGGGTCTTCCAGGCGCCGCGGTGGTAGGCGTCGGAGGCGATCAGCGGCACGACCGTGGTGGCCTCGGCGAACACCATCTGCTCGTAGGTCACGTCGCACCTTGCCCCAGGAGCAGGCCTCCTTCAGCGTCGAGGACGAGCAGGCGCCGTCGCGCACGTCGGCGACGGTGATCTGCACGGCGTATTTGTGCATCTCGGCCTCGATCGCCGAGGATCTCGGCGCAGACCACGGTGTCCTGGGCGAAGTTCTTCGGCACGCCGCCGCCGACCATGAACAGGCCGGTGGTGCCGGCGGCGATCTTGATGTCGGTCAGCTCGCGGAAGTCGGCGACCGCGTCGATGCGTGACGTAGGGCTTGCCTGGCCTTGATCGCGCTCCACCTGGTGCTTGACCAGGCCGAAGCCGGCCGAGGAATCGACGAAGGCCGGGCAGAAGATCGGCGCGCCTTCCTCGATAGGCGGTCTGGATCAGCGAGCCGGGCTTCTTGGCGTTGCCGGCGGCCAGCCACTTGCCCATCTCGTGGATGAACTCGCGGCGAGGAATAGGGCGCGCGGCTCCAGCGCGTCGGCGATCTCCATGGATCGCGTGGTCGCAGTTCTGCAGCTCTTCCTCGTCGATGTAGGTGTCGTAGATGCGGTCGATGTAGAGGGCGCGCAGCTCGCGGTCGTCGACGTCGGACCTGGCGCCTGATAGTGCTTGAAGCCGAGCGCCTCGAAGAAATCCATGTCGACGATCGAGGCGCCGGTGGCGACCACCGCGTCGATCATCCCGAACCGCACCATGTCGCGATAGACGTGCATGCAGCCGCCGGCGCGAGGTCGAGCCCGCCAGGATCAGCCAGGGCGAGCAGGCCGTGTCCTCGATGGCCATGTTGAAGATGTCGGCGGCCCGGGCGGTGTCGCGCGAGGTGAAGCTCATCTTGCGCATGGCGTCGATCACCGGCCGCGCGTCGATAGGCGGTGATGTCGACGTGCTCGACCGTCTTGGTGAGCAACTCGGCCTTGGTGTTGGGCGGGGGCGTTCATGGGGTTCCAGCCTTGAACGTCCCCTCCCCGTGCAAGGCGGGGTTGGGCGTGGGTCTGCAATAGCAGGTGCGCCGGACCGGACGCGAGCGACGGCGCCGGCGCCGCTGGCATCCCTTCCGCGCGGGGATCTGAGCTTGCGGCGACGCTTCTTGCCACGCGCGCGCGACAGCTTGACGACGTCGGCCGTCTCCGTGCGCGGGGTCGGGATCGAGCGCGGCGCGAGGCCGAACATCGAGGCCATCGGCGCATCGTCGACCATGGCCGTCTCGAGGTCGCCGAAGCCGTTGAAGCGGGTGGCCATGGCCACGCCATAGGCGCCCAGCATGCCGATCTCGATGATAGTCGCCCTCGCGCACGTCCTCGGGCAGCCAGAACGGCCCCGGCATGTGGTCGAGGGAGTCGCAGGTCGGGCCGAAGAAGCGGAACGGCTTCAGCGGCGCGCCGCGGCTCGCCGTCGCGCGATGCAGCTTCACCGGGAACGGCCACTTGGCGTGGGCGGCGTCGAACAGCGCGCCGTAGGAGCCGTCGTTCAGATAGAGCGCGTCGCCCTTGCGCAGCTCGACCCGGGTCAGCAGCGAGGAGCACCTCGGCCACCAGCGCGCGGCCGGGCTCGCACCACAGCTCGGTGGTCTCGTGCACCATCATCTCGGCGAAGCCGCGGTCGATGGCGGCGACGTATTCGCTCGAGGTCCGGCGGGATCATGCCGGGATAGACCGACGGGAAGCCGCCGCCGACGTCGACCACGTCGGCGAACACGCCGGCGCGGACCAGGGCGCGGGAGGCCTGGGCCATCGCCGCCTGGTAGGCGGTCGGGCGCATGCACTGGCTGCCGACGTGGAAGGAGACGCCCATCAGCTCGCTCGGTGGCGCGGCGGGCGGCCAGCAGCAGCGGCGGCGCCTCGCGCGGCTCGACGCCGAACTTGCCGGCCAGGCGAATAGGCCGCGCCCCGCCGTCTCGACCGCCAGGCGCACGATCAGGTTGAGGTCCTTGGCGCCGCCGGTGGCGTCGAGGATCTTCTCCAGCTCCTCCTGGGTGTCGAAGCGCGAAGGTGCGCACCCCGTAGTCGAAATAGGCCGGCGGCGATCGCGGCGCGGCTCTTCACCGGATGCATGAAGGCCAGCGCGCGCCGCGGCGCGTGCGCCGCGACGCAGCTCGATCTCGGGGATCGAGGCGACGTCGAAGGCCGTCACGCCGTTCGCCGCACAGCGTCTCGATCACCCATGGCGAAGGGTTCGCCTTGACGGCGTAGAGGACGTCGCCTTTGAAGCTTGTCCTGGAACCAGTGCGCCGCTAGGGCCACGGCGTCCGGTCGCACGAGGGCGACAGGACGTTCCGGAGACCGCTCGCGGACCAGGTCCAGGGGCGTATGGTACGTGTGCAATTCACGTAACCCCCTGCAGATTGTTGAACCCAGACCGGCGTTAGCAGCGCTTTTGAGGACTTCGGGTCCGCCGGAGCCGTGCGACATAGGGAACTACGGCCCGGCGATGTAAAGCCCTGATTCGTAAACGCATAATTGGGTTATCGCGACAGGGCCGGCCGGGGTTTTGGCTAAGCTGCCGAATCCGAAGCTTTCGCGGGCCCGGCGTCATAAGACCGCTAGCCCGCGCGGCGAATCGAAATTGCCGGGCAGGGAGCGACAGCGTGCAATCGACGGTCGCCGCAGCCCCATGCCTGCCGCGTTCGTGCGCGCCGTCTCCAAGACCTTCGGCAAGCGCCGGGCGCTGGACGGACGTCTCGCTCGAGCGTTCGCCCGCGGCGAGATGGTCGGCCTGATCGGTCCGTCCGGCTCGGGCAAGTCCACCCTGCTGCGCGCCATCACGCGGCCTGGTCGCCGCTCGATCGCGGCGAGGGCGCGGATCGAGGCCTTCGGCGTGCCGGTGCAGAAGAGCGGCCGCGTCTCGGACCAGGTGCGCCAGGCGCGCGCCTCGCTCGGCTTCATCTTCCAGCAGTTCAACCTGGTCGGCCGGCTC
This sequence comes from uncultured Pseudomonadota bacterium, assembly GCA_963838235.1. Lineage (GTDB taxonomy): Bacteria > Pseudomonadota > Alphaproteobacteria > Caulobacterales > Caulobacteraceae > JAFECT01. Next base: position 271,477 of record CAWIQJ010000006.1, on the reverse strand, counting down.
AGCCTGTTCACCAACGCCATGCTGGGCGCCGCTGGGGCGGCTCGGCCGCTTCTGGCGCGGCGTGTTCGGGCTGTGGCCCGCGCGAAGAGAAGCTGAAGGCCATGGCCGCGCTGCAGCGGGTGGGGGTCGCCGACTACGCCGGCCAGCGCGCCGCCCTGCTCTCCGGCGGCCAGCAGCAGCGCGGCGCCATCGCGCGCGCCATGGTGCAGCAGGCCCAGCGCGGTGCTCGCCGACGAGCCGGTCGCCTCGCTCGATCCGGTGTCGGCGCGCCGGGTGATGGATTTGCTGGTTCAGCTCAACCAGCACGACGGCGCTGGCGGTCATCGTCACCCTGCATCAGGTCGACTACGCCCTGCGCTACTGCGACCGCATGGTGGCGCTGAAGCCGGCAAGCTCGTCTACGACGGGCCCGCCACCGGGCTCACCCACGACAAGCTGATCGACATCTACGGTCCCGAAATCGAGGACGCCTGCTGGGAAGGATCGATCCGGTGACGGAACATATCGTTCGCCGCACAGCGATGGCGGCGCTCGCCGCGTTCGGCCTGGTTCTGTCCGGTTGCGGCCCGGCGCGGCGACGAGAACAATCCGAAGGTGATCAACTTCTCGATCCTATCGACCGAGAACTCGCAGAACCTCGAGAAGGAGCTGGGCAGCCGTTCCTCGCCGACATGAAGAAACAGACCGGCCTGACCATCAAGCCGTACTTCGCCTCGGACTACACCGCCCTGATCGAGGCGATGCGCTTCAAACAGGTTCAGCTCGGCTGGTTCTCCAACCTGTCGGGGCTGGAGGCGGTGCGCCGCGGGGACGGCGAAGTGTTCGCCCACATCCACCGACCCGACGCCGGGGTCAGCGGCTACAACTCGGTGATCATCGTCAACGCCAACAGCGGAATCACGCTCGATCGTCTGCTGACGTGCGACAAGTCCCTGTCCTTCGGCCTCGGCGATGCGCGCTCGACCTCGGGCACGCTGGCGCCCATGACCTATCTGTTCGCGCCGAAGAACATCGACCCGCAGAATTGTTTCCGTGCGGTGCGTTCGGCCAACCACCAGGCCAATCTGGTCGCGGTGGCCAACGGCGTAGTCGACGCGGCGACCAACAACTCGACCGCCCTCACCATGCTGCGCAACAGCCGGCCCGAGATCGCCGCCAAGGTGAAGGTGATCTGGACCTCGCCGCGCTTGCCGGAAGTATCCGGTGGTCTGGCGCAAGGACCTCAATCCACAGATCAAGGAGAAGCTGCGCTCGTTCTTTCTCAGCTACGGCTCCGCGCCGGGCGCCGAGGGCGAGCGTGAGCGTGCGATCCTGGCGTCGCTGCACTTCGGCCGCTTTCAGCCGGCAGACGACTCCTTCCTGCTGCCCGTGCGTGAGATGGAGGCGACGGAACACCTGACCGAGGCGCGCAACGCCCACAAGGCCGCCGACATCAAGGCCGCCGAAGCCGAACTGGCCAAGATCCAGAAGGAGAAGGTCGCCGCCGGCGCGCAACCGACCACCCAACCCACAGCGCCCGCAGCGAAGTGACTACGCCCGCCGCCCCTGCAACCGCGTCCGTCGCGCCGCCTCCGCCGCCGGCCCGCGCGTTCGGTGACCGCGTGTTCGACATCCTGCTCTGGGGCGGGATCGCGCTCGTCCTTGTGATCGCCTTCGGGCCCGTCCAGATGGAGCGGTTCACCAAGCTGTTCACCAACTCCGAAAACATGCGCACCTACGGCGCCGACTTCACCCAGCCCGACTGGTCGAACTGGGCCCGCTACGCCAAGGCGATGTGGCTGACCATCGAGATGGCGCTGTGGGGCACCTTCCTGGCCATCGTCATCGCCATACCGACCGGACTGCTCGCGGCGCGCAACATCGCGCCGTTCTGGATCGTGCAGCCGGTGCGCTGGGTGCTCAACGCCATGCGCGCGGTGCCCGATCTCGTGGTCGGCGTGTTCTTCATCGGTCGCCGTGGGTCTTGGCCCCTTCGCCGGCGTCATGGCTCTGGCGATCAACACGGGCGGCGTGCTCGGCAAGCTGTTCTCCGAAGCGGTCGAAGCGGCCGAACCGGGCCCCATCGAAGGCGTCCGCGCCACGGGCGCCGACGCGCTTCCACGAGGTGTTGTGGGGCGTCATCCCCCAGGTGGCGCCGCTGTGGACCTCGTATGGCCTTTACCGTTTCGAATCCAACGCGCGCTCGGCGACCGTGCTGGGCCTGATCGGCGCCGGCGGCATCGGACAACTCCTGTTCGAGAACCTGCAGGCCTTCCAGTACCGCGAGGTGTCGATGATCTCGATCGTCATCGTGGTTGCGGTCACCGCGATCGACACCCTGTCGCAACTGATGCGCAAGCGTCTGACCTGAGAGCGGCTCGCCCTAGTCCACAGCCAAGATCACGTGCGAGGCCTTGATCAGGGCCTGCGCCTTGTCGCCGACTTCGAAGCCGAGCGTCTCGCCGCTGCCGCGTGTGATGGTCGCCGTGATCGTCTTGCCTTCGCCGATGTCGAGCACGACCTCGTCGCTGACCGCGCCGGGCTCGTGACGCGTCACCACGCCGTGCAACACGTTGCGAGCGGACGTCTTCAACGGCTCCTCGCCCGGCGCCAGGATCACGAAGCTTGCCTTGATCAGCGCGATGGCGCTCCGGCCCGGTCGCAGATCCAAGGTCTCGACGCTTTCGCGCGTCGTCACCGCAGTGATCAGCACCTGTGGGTTGACACGCAATGTTATTTCACAGTTCACCGGTCCTCCGATGACGCGCTCGACGATTCCGTGCAGGGCGTTCCGTGCGCTGGTCCGCATGCCGAGGCTCCAGATCAGATGACGACCGGAAATGTCCGAATGGGCGGTGATGTCGTCATTGAGTTCGCCGAGCAAGCGGTTGAGTTCGGTCTCGAGTTCGCGCAAAGCCCGCAAGCACCGCGTGACCGGCCGGGGTCAGGGTCGCGCCGCCGCCCGAAGACCCGCCGGCCTGGCTCACGACCAGGGGCTGGTCGAACAGATTGTTCAGCGCCTGAACTGCCTCCCAGCCGGCGCGATAGGTCAGGCCTATGGCGCGGGCCGCGGCGGAAATCGACCCGTGCGCCTCGATGGCGGCGAGCAGGCGCATGCGTTCGGGACCCGCCCGGGAGGCTTCACCCCGGCGGATATGGAGCGCGGCGCTGGGAGCCCCTGAGGTCGATTCCATCGCCCGACCATGACACGCCGCAGTCCTGCGTACACGCAGGGCTGACAGACGCAGGGCGCAAGCGCTATGTAGCTTAACTACATAGCGGGAGGATCGGACGATGAGGAGGATATGGGGAACCGCCGTCGCGGCGGCGGCCTTGCTGGCCGTGGCCGGTGCGGCGAGCGCGGCCGAGAAGACGGCCGTCTCGGCCGGCGACGACACGGTCAACCAAATCGCTCCGGCGGCTCCGAGCCCGGACGGTTCCGGCGCGGGCGGCGCGGGCCCGGCGTCATCCGAATCGGGCGACGTCTTTGCCGGCTGGTTCGACCGGGTGAAACAGGCCCAGGAGAGCCAGCCGCACTGGATCACGCCGATCGCCACGGTCACACCCCGTCTCGAGGAAGAGATCCGCTACGACATCGGCTGGCAGCAGGCGGGCAACGGCTCGCACCTGACCAACTACGGCCTCGGCAAGGGGCTCGAGCTGATCCCCACCACCTCGACCGAACTGATCTTCAACATTCCTCCGTATGAAGACCGCACCCTCAAGAAGCCCGCCGAAGGCTTCGGCGACGATCCGATCTTTCTGATCAAGCAGCGCTTCCTCAGCGCCAACGAGCAGCGCGGAAATTACATCGTCACCGGCTTCCTCGGCGTGCAGGCGCCGACGGGGATCAAGGCCTTCACCAACCATGCCTGGCTGGTCACGCCCACCATTGCGGCGGGCCAGGGCTGGGGCGACGCCGACGTGCAGGCCACCTTCGGCGTCGCGCTTCCGACCTCGCATGCGTCGGACATCGGCACGGCGTTCGCGACCAATGTCGCGTTCCAGTATCACTTCGGCCAGGTGTTCTGGCCCGAGGTCGAGGTCAACGACACCTACTGGAGCGGCGGTCCGCGCGACGGCAAGAACCAGGTGTTCATTACGCCGGGCGTCATCTTAGGCCGCTTCCCGATCGCGGGGCGCACCAAGCTCATCGTGGGTGTGGGCTATCAGATCGCGGTGTCGCCGAGCCTGCTGAAGATCCCGGTGCTGACGCCCATGTACAATCACCAGGTCATTCTGACCACGCGCCTGGCCTTCTGACGCGGCGATCGCTGCACGCAAACAAAAGGGCCCGCGTCTTGCGACGCGGGCCCTTCGCTTTGACAGCTATCCGTCAGATCAGAACGGATAGTAGCGGAAGCTGGTGAAGATCATGTCTTCGGTGCCCTTGGGCGCGCCGCCGACGCCGGTGAAGGCTTCACGCTCGGTGTGCGAGTACTGCAGGCCGAAACGGAAGTTGCCGAACTTGCCCTGGTAGAGCTTGTCCCACAGGCCGGCGGTCACCTGGCTGATGTCCTTGGTGTTGCCGGTGCAGGTCGCGGTGGACAGTTCGCTGAAGCAGCCGGAGTTCACGAAGTTCGGGTTTCCGTAGCCGCCGAACACCGAGCCGGTCTTGTAGGCCGCTGCGTCGTCGTGCTCTTCGCCGCCGAAGACGTAGAGGTCGAGACCCTTGGTGGCGTGCAGGGTCAGGCCGGTCAGCCACATGGTCTCCTTCAGGCCGTGCAGATCGCCGTTGGCCTGGACGTAGGTGTCGGCCAGCTGGCCGGAGCCGTAGCGGCCGATGCCCGTGCCGGTCAGGCCCGACGCCTGGAAGTCCAGCAGGCCTGGAACCACCTGCGCGGTCAGGCCGGCGCCGAAGCCGCCGCCGTACGCGTTGGCGTCGGCCCAGTGACCGGCGGTCTCGACGCGATCGTAGAAGTTCCGCCACAGGCCGTAGGCTTCCAGGTGGATCGGGTGACCCGCCATGCTCGGCTCGAAGGCGATCTTGCCGATGAAGTCGGGCATGTGGTTCAGCGACATGGAATTGGCGCTGTTGAACAGGCTGCCCACCGGCGCGTTGTCGATCATCGCCACGCCCGAGTTCAGCGCCGCGGTGCCGCCGAAGGTCGTCTGCGGATTTTCAGCCGAAACCGCGACCCAGAAGTCGTCGCCGAATTGCTTGGTCAGGCGGATGCCCGGCTGGCGGGCCCAGTCGAAGCCCGGGACGTACTGTGCTTCGATGGTCGGCGGGATGACTTCGTTGCGCGGCGAGATGCCCTTGGAGTTGAGCGTCACCAGCGACCAGTTCTGGCCGGCCAGCAGGTGCAAGCCCATGTCGTTCCAGTCCACCGTGCCGTAGAGATTACGGATGCGCGGGGTGAACGAGTTGCTCTCGTTGGAGTTCGCAGTCTGGGCGGCGCCCAGGAAGTCGAACTCGCCGTAGAAGGCCAGGTGAGTGTTGGAGTTCGCATCGCCTTCGATCAGGGCCGAATAGCGGCTCTGACGCGCGGTTTCACGGAACTCCTGGGCGTGACCCAGGTGCGCGGTGGATGGACCCGCGTAGGGGATGGCGCTGTAGGACGAGCCGATGTCGGCCAGTTCGCTCTGCGAGCGGTAAACCGATTCCGCCGCGGCGAAGCCGCCGAGCGTGATGCTCACGCCCTTGTAGTAGATCTTGTCGTTTTTGATCACCGGCATGGACGCCTGGACGTCGTCCTTGATCTCGCCGGGGATGCGCTTGATGTCGTCGGCGGAGGCCTGGACCTGCGCCTGGGCGGCCTGGGCCTGCTCCTGCGCGGCCTGGGTGGAGGCGGCGAGCTGCTGCTGCTGCGCGCCCTGCTGGGCGAGGGCGCCCTTCAGGTTCTGCACTTCGGCGCGGAGCTCGGCCACTTCCTGGGCCAGGTCGCTGTTGCCGGACGGCGCCATGGCTGCGTGGTGGTGGTGGTGCTTCTTGGCGGGGGCGGCCTGAGCCGAAACACCCAGCGCCACGGCGATCAGCGAGCCATAAGCCACGCCGCGCATCAGCGAGTTCTTGACGATCATACGAGAGAGTCCTTTGGTTGCCCCTTGTCCCGACCTAGGACGGTGGAACTGAACGGCGACTACCGGCGCTCTGTGACGCTTCGTTTTCAGACTTGCGACAAGATTGTCATACAGGTCGCCCACCCCGGCCGTGCGCTTTTCCAGACACACCGGAACCTGGGGAATTTCTCGCCTGGATGGGCGCGTCGGAGCGCGCCTGGGGCGGGATGAACGCGCCGCCGGGACGCGTGAAATTTTATTCACTGGCTCCGCGGCTGAGCCGCTTTAGCGTCCGCTCCGTTCACCGCTGCGGGAGGCGCGCGATGAGGCCGGCGATTAGGACCTCTGTCCGGGTCTGCATCCCCATGATCGCCGTCGTCAGCGTGCTTCTCGCCGCGGCCCCGCCGGCGCTCTCGGCGCCGGAGACGGATGCCGGTGCGGGCATCGCCGACATCTGCCGCTCGGTGGTGGGCCTGTCGCCGGGGATGGAGCATTTCGACCGCTGCGTGGCGAGCCTGGACCAGAGCCTGGGGACCCGCCGGGTTTCCGACGTCAGGCCGGGGCCGACCGCCGGAACGTGGTTCCGGGCCTCGTTCGAAGAGCGCAGGGGCCGGGTGGAGCGGGCCTGCGGACTGCTGGGTCTGGAACCCGGCTCTCGGGCCTACCGGGGCTGTGTGACGCGGCTGGCGGCGGCGCTTTACGCCGCGGACCACCCCCAGCCCTGACCGTCGCGCTTGCGGCCTGGGGCCGGGCGCGCCCATCTACCCCCGGCGGAGCGCCGGACGAGTGAGACCGCATCTGACGTGAACAAGATTCTGATCATCGAGGACGACGTCGAGACCGCCGACGAGATCGCCTCCTGCCTGACCGCCGGCGGCTTCGAGGTCGAGCACCGCTTCGACGGGCCCTCGGGGCTGGAGCGCGCCCTGGCCGGGGATTTCGCCGCGATCACCCTGGACCGGATGCTGCCCGGAACGGACGGCCTGGAGGTCGTGCGCACCTTGCGCGACGCCGCCAGCGACACCCCGGTGCTGATGATCAGCGCGCTGGGCGATGTGGACGACCGGGTCACCGGGCTCAGGGCCGGCGGCGACGACTATCTGATCAAGCCCTTCGCCCCGGCGGAGCTGGCCGCGCGCCTGGACGTCCTGCTCCGCCGCCACAAACGCCCCGGCAAGCCCGAGGTGGTTCTCCAGTCAGGCGAGCTGTCATTGGACCTGGTGACCCGCGAGGCGATCCGGGGCGGGCGGCGCATCGAGCTCCTGCCCATGGAGTTCAAGCTGCTCGAGTTCATGATGCGCAATGCGGGCCACCTGCTCAGCCGACGGCTGATCTTCGAGACCGTCTGGGAGTATTACTTCGATCCGGGCACGAACCTGATCGACGTGCACGTGGGCCGCCTTCGCAAGAAGATCGACGTGACCGGCGCGCCGTCCCTGATCAGGACCGAGCGGGGCGAAGGCTACGTACTCGATGCGACTTAGCGAGCTCTGGCGCACCACCACCTTCCGCCTGACCGCCCTCTATGGGCTTCTCTTCGTCGTCGGTGCCGTGGCCTTGCTGGGCATGGTCTATCTGCAGTCGGCGGTCTACCAGACCCATCGCGTCGACCGCATCCTCGTCACCGAGGCGGACTCGCTCAGGCGTGCGCCGCCGCAGGACCTCGACCGGCTCATCGACGACGCGCTGGCCTTCAACGGCGACCAGATCGACGTGATCGGCCTGTTCTCGCCGCGCGGCGCGTGGATCCGCGGCAATCTGCGTTTCATCCCGCACGTGCTCGCGGTCGGCGGGCCGCCCGTCGAAATTCCGCCGACCACGACCTTTCCCGACCACGCCCGCGTCATCCTGCGCCGACTGAAGACCGGCGAACTGCTGGTGGTCGGCCGCGACGTGAACCAGCTGCGCGAGACGCGCGCGATCATCGCCTCGGCGCTGGTCTGGAGCGGGGTGCTGATCCTGGTGGTGGGCCTCGCCTGCGGCGTGGCGCTCAGCGTGCGACCCTTGCGCCGCCTCAGGATTCTGCAGTCGGCGGGCCAGGAGATCGCCGCCGGGGACCTGAAGCGGCGCATGCCGGTGAGCGAACGTCACGACGAGCTCGATCTGTTCGCGGGCACGGTCAACTACATGATGGACGAGGTCGAGCGCCTGATGTCTGAGGTGAAGGGCGCCACCGACACCATCGCCCACGATCTGCGCACGCCGCTGGCGCACGCGCGCGCGCAACTCACCCGCATCCAGCAGGCGCCCGAACGCAGGCCCGAGGATATCGCGCGCGTCATCGGCGAGATCGACGTGGTGCTCGAACGCTTCCGGGCGCTGCTGCGCATTTCCGAACTGGAGGCGCGCGGCCGTCATGCGGGCTTCGTGCAGACCGACCTGGCCCATGTGCTGCACGAAGTGCTCGAACTCTACCAGCCGCTCGCCGAGGAACAGCAGGTCGGCCTGTCCTTGCGCGGCGATGGGCCCGCCGTGGTCGAAGCCGATCCCAAGCTGCTGTTCGAGGCGATCAGCAACCTGGTCGACAATGCCATCAAGTTCACCGGCCCCGGCGGCTCGGTAGAGCTCGCGCTCGAGGACGGTCCCGCCATCGTCGTGCGCGACAACGGTCCGGGCATTGCGGTGGGCGAGCGAAGCGCCGTGCTCCAGCGCTTCTACCGCAGCGACCGCAGCCGCCATGCGCCAGGCTCGGGCCTGGGCCTCAGCAGTGTCGTTGCGATCCTGCGGCTGCACCGTTTCACCCTGGACCTGCAGGACGCCGATCCCGGCCTGCGCGCGGTCATCCGCTGCCGGGCTTCGATCCTTCCGGGGTGAGAACTGCGACGACCGGCGCCCGGTGTGTAAAATATTATTCACTGGTTCACGGGCCTTCGCTCGCTAGCCTCCTCCGGTCGAAACGCCGGTGGGGAACCCGGCGCCCGACGCGTTCTTCTAGGCTGTGCGGAGTCCGCGGATGCTCGCCCTGGTGCGCCTGGCGTTGAGGCGACCCTACACCTTCGTGGTGTTGGCGATCCTGATTCTCATCGTAGGGCCGCTCGCCGCGCTGCGTACGCCGACGGACATTTTTCCCGACATCAGGATCCCGGTGATCGCGGTGGTCTGGACCTATCGCGGGCTGCCCGCCGAAGACATGTCGGGGCGGGTCATCTATTATTACGAACGGCAGCTGAGCTCGAGCGTCAACGACATCGAGCACATTGAGAGCCAGTCGCTTCCCGGGATCGGCATCGTTAAGATTTTCTTTCAACCGGGCGTGGACATCCGCACGTCGACCGCACAGGTGACATCGCTCTCGCAAACGGTGCTGAAGCAGATGCCGCCGGGGATCACGCCGCCACTGATCCTGAACTACAACGCATCCACCGTTCCGATCCTTCAGCTCGCGCTCTCTAGCGACAAGATGTCGGAACAGCAGTTGTTCGACGCGGGCCAGAACTTCATCCGTCCGTCGCTGGCGTCCGTGGCCGGAACATCGATCCCCTCGCCCTACGGCGGCAAGGAACGACAGATCCAGATTGACCTCGATCCTCTGGCGCTTCAGGCTAAAGGCCTTTCCGCCCAGGACGTCGGCACGGGTCTGGCGGCACAGAACCAGATCATCCCCGCGGGCACCGCCAAGGTCGGCCAGTTCGAGTATTTCATCAAACTGAACAACAGCCCTGAGGCGATCGAAGACCTGAACAATCTTCCGATCAAGACCGTGAACGGCGCGACCATCTACATCCGCGACGTGGCGCACGTGCGCGACGGTTCTCCGCCACAACGCAACGAGGTGCGGGTTGAGGGACGCCGCTCGGTGCTGATGAGCGTCTTGAAGAGCGGATCCGCCTCGACGCTGGCCATTGTGCAGGGCGTTAAGGCGGCGTTGCCGAAGCTCAAGGAAGCGCTGCCGCCGTCGTTGCATATCTCGCTGCTGAACGACCAGTCGCTGTTCGTTAAAAGCGCAATCTCCGGCGTAGTGATCGAGGGCTTAATCTCGGCCACGCTCGCAAGTCTGATGATTCTTCTGTTCCTGGGCAGCTGGCGCTCGACAGTGATCATCGCGACCTCGATCCCGCTGGCGGTGCTGTCCTCCATCGCAGCCCTGTCCGCGCTCGGTCAGACGCTCAATATCATGACACTCGGCGGCCTGGCCCTCGCCGTCGGCATCCTGATCAACGACGCGACGGTGACGATCGAGAACATCAACTGGCACCTGGAGCAGGGCAAGGACGTCAAGACTTCGATCCTGGACGGGGCTCAGCAGATCGTGACCCCGGCCTTCGTCAGCTTGCTTTGCATCTGCATCGTGTTCGTGCCGATGTTCTTCCTGAAGGGCGTCGCCGGCTTCCTGTTCGTTCCGATGGCCGAGGCGGTGGTGTTCGCCATGATCGCCTCCTTCATTCTGTCGCGTACCCTGGTGCCGACCATGGCCATGTACTTGCTCAAGCCACGCGGCCGCGGGCACGGGCATGGGCACGCCGAGTACGTGATGGAGTCGCACGGATCGGAGGCGACGCACGGCGCTGCGTCGAAGAACCTCGTGCTGAGGTTCCAGCACGGCTTCGAGGCGCGGTTCACCAAGGTCCGCGAAGGCTATCGCAACCTGCTGGCCATGGCGCTCAGCCGTCGGGCGCTGTTCATCGCGGGCTTTCTGGGCTTCGTGCTGCTGTCTTTCGGGCTGGCGCCATTCCTAGGCAGCAACTTCTTCCCCTCGATCGATTCGGGCGAGATCACGCTTCACGTGCGCGCGCCGGTGGGCACGCGGCTGGAGGACACCGCGGCCCTGTTCGACCATGTTGAACAATCGGTGCGCCAGACCATCCCGCCCCAGGAGTTGTCCTCGATCGTCGACAACATCGGCCTGCCGGTCAGCGGCATCAACCGCGCCTACTCCAATACCGGCGGCATCGGACCCCAGGACGGAGACATCTACATCGGCCTCAACAAGCAACATCGTCCGACGGCGGGTTATGTGCGTGCGCTGCGCGAGCGGTTGCCGCGCGAGTTCCCGGGTTCGACCTTCTCGTTCCTGCCGGCGGACATCATCAGTCAGATCCTCAACTTCGGCGCGCCGGCGCCGATCGACGTCCAGATCTCAGGACCCAACCGCCGCCAGAACGAGGCCTACGCCGACGAACTGCTGCGCCGCATGAAGGCCATATCCGGCGTCGCCGACGCCAGGCTCCAACAGTCCAGCAGCTATCCTGAATTCCGGGTGTCGGTGGATCGTACGCGCGCGGACCGGGTCGGCATTACCGAACGCGACGTGACGAACACCCTGGCCACGACGCTGGCGGGCAGTTTCCAGACCGCGCCGGCCTTCTGGCTCAACCCCAAGAACGGCGTGTCCTATCCGATCGTGGCCCAAGCCCCGCAGTACTCTGTCAACTCCCTGTCACGCCTTGAGAATACACCCGTAACCAGCGCCGCCGGCGGTGGCGGCGGCATGCAAGTGCTGGGCGCTTTGGCGACGATCAATCGCGAGGATTCCGATGCGGTGGTGTCGCACTATGCGATTCAGCCGTCGCTGGACCTCTATGCGACGACGCAGGACCGTGACCTGGGCGGGGTGGCTCACGACATCCAGGCTCTGCTCAAGGACACCGCCAAGGACCTGCCCAAAGGGGCCACCGTCACCCTGCGCGGCCAGGTCACCACCATGAACGACGCGTTCACGGGCCTCACCTTCGGCCTGATCGGCGCAGTGGCGCTGATCTACCTGATGATCGTCGTCAACTTCCAGTCGTGGCTGGACCCGTTCGTGATCATCACCGCCCTCCCCGCAGCGCTCGCCGGCATCGTCTGGATGCTGTTCGCCACCCATACGCCGCTGTCTGTGCCGGCGCTCACCGGCGCGATCATGTGCATGGGCGTGGCCACCGCCAACTCCATCCTGGTGGTCAGCTTCGCCCGTGAACGGCTCGAACATACCGGCGACGCCTTCGTCGCAGCCCTCGAAGCCGGCTTCGGCCGCTTCCGACCGGTGCTGATGACTGCGCTCGCCATGATCATCGGCATGGCCCCCATGGCCCTCGGACTCGGCGAAGGCGGCGAACAGAACGCGCCGCTCGGCCGAGCCGTCATCGGCGGACTCATCTTCGCCACCGCCGCGACCCTGCTCTTCGTCCCCGTCGTCTTCAGCGTCGTGCACGGACGAAAGAAAACCGCCCCCAACCCCGACCGCCTTTCCGCCGGGACCCTCCTCGGAGAAGCCCATGCCTGACGCGCGGCGCCTCTCCTCCGTTCTGCGACGTACGACTTCCTCGGAGGACCCCCGGTCCTGTCCGGCGGTTCGCGCGATGTCATTTTTCGAGGACTGCCAATGATTGCGATTGTGCGCCTGGCATTGAGGCGGCCCTACACCTTCGTGGTGCTGGCGATCCTGATCCTGATCATCGGGCCGCTCGCCGCGCTGCGCACGCCGACCGACATTTTTCCGGACATCAAGATTCCGGTGATCGCGGTGGTCTGGACCTATCGCGGGCTGCCGCCAGACGACATGTCGGGACGGGTCATCTATTATTACGAACGGCAGCTGAGCTCGAGCGTCAACGACATCGAGCACATCGAGAGCCAGTCGCTTCCCGGGATCGGCATCGTTAAGATTTTCTTTCAGCCGAAGGTCGACATCGTCACCGCCACCGCACAGGTGACGTCGCTTTCGCAAACGGTGCTGAAGCAGATGCCGCCTGGCATCACCCCGCCGCTGATCCTGAACTACAACGCCTCCACCGTTCCGATCCTCCAGCTCGCGCTCTCCAGCGACAAGATGTCGGAACAGCAGCTGTTCGACGCGGGCCAGAACTTTATTCGTCCGTCGCTGGCGTCGGTCGCGGGCTCTTCGGTGCCCGCGCCCTATGGCGGCAAGGAACGGCAGATTCAGATCGACCTCAATCCCCAGGCGCTCCAGGCCAAGGGGCTTTCCGCCGAAGACGTCAGCGCGGCCCTGGCGGCGCAGAACCAGATCATCCCCGCGGGCACCGCCAAGATCGGGGGGTTTGAATACAACATCAAGCTGAACGACAGCCCGGAAGCGATCGACGATCTGAACAATCTTCCGATTAAGACGGTGAACGGCGCGACCATCTACATCCGCGACGTGGCGAACGTGCGCGACGGCTTCCCGCCGCAGCGCAACGAAGTGCGAGTCGAGGGGCGCCGCTCGGTGCTGATGAGCGTTCTAAAGAGCGGATCGGCATCCACACTTTCCATCATTTCCGGTGTCAAGCACGCGCTCCCCAAATTGCAGGAAGCGCTGCCGTCGTCGCTTCATATTGCACTGCTGAACGACCAGTCGCTGTTCGTGAAGGCCGCGATTTCCGGCGTGGTGATCGAGGGCGTCATCGCCGCCGCCCTGACCAGCTTGATGATTCTTCTGTTCCTGGGCAGTTGGCGCTCGACAGTGATCATCGCGACCTCCATCCCGCTGGCGGTGCTGTCCTCCCTCGCGGCGCTGTCCGCGCTCGGTCAGACGCTCAACATCATGACGCTCGGCGGCCTGGCCCTGGCCGTCGGCATCCTGGTCGACGACGCGACGGTGACGATCGAGAACATCAACTGGCACCTGGAGCAGGGCAAAGACGTCAAGACTTCGATCCTGGACGGGGCTCAGCAGATCGTGACCCCGGCCTTCGTCAGCTTGCTTTGCATCTGCATCGTGTTCGTGCCGATGTTCTTCCTGAAGGGCGTCGCCGGCTTCCTGTTCGTTCCGATGGCCGAGGCGGTGGTGTTCGCCATGATCGCCTCCTTCATTCTGTCGCGTACCCTGGTGCCGACCATGGCCATGTACTTGCTCAAGCCACGCGGCCGCGGGCACGGGCATGGGCACGCCGAGTACGTGATGGAGTCGCACGGATCGGAGGCGACGCACGGCGCTGCGTCGAAGAACCTCGTGCTGAGGTTCCAGCACGGCTTCGAGGCGCGGTTCACCAAGGTCCGCGAAGGCTATCGCAACCTGCTGGCCATGGCGCTCAGCCGTCGGGCGCTGTTCATCGCGGGCTTTCTGGGCTTCGTGCTGCTGTCTTTCGGGCTGGCGCCATTCCTAGGCAGCAACTTCTTCCCCTCGATCGATTCGGGCGAGATCACGCTTCACGTGCGCGCGCCGGTGGGCACGCGGCTGGAGGACACCGCGGCCCTGTTCGACCATGTTGAACAATCGGTGCGCCAGACCATCCCGCCCCAGGAGTTGTCCTCGATCGTCGACAACATCGGCCTGCCGGTCAGCGGCATCAACCGCGCCTACTCCAATACCGGCGGCATCGGACCCCAGGACGGAGACATCTACATCGGCCTCAACAAGCAACATCGTCCGACGGCGGGTTATGTGCGTGCGCTGCGCGAGCGGTTGCCGCGCGAGTTCCCGGGTTCGACCTTCTCGTTCCTGCCGGCGGACATCATCAGTCAGATCCTCAACTTCGGCGCGCCGGCGCCGATCGACGTCCAGATCTCAGGACCCAACCGCCGCCAGAACGAGGCCTACGCCGACGAACTGCTGCGCCGCATGAAGGCCATATCCGGCGTCGCCGACGCCAGGCTCCAACAGTCCAGCAGCTATCCGCAGTTCCGGGTCGATGTCGACCGGACCCACGCGAGTGAACTCGGCATCACCGAGAAGGACGTTACCAATACGATGGTGACGACGCTCACCGGCAGTTTCCAGACCGCGCCGGCCTTCTGGCTTAACCCCAAGAACGGCGTGTCCTATCCGATCGTCGTGCAAAGCCCGCAACAACACGTCGATTCCTTGCCGGGGATCGCCGGCATTCCGGTGACGGCCGGAAAGGCGGGCGATATGCAGGTGCTGGGCGCGCTGGGGACGGTGACGCGGGAAGACGCCGATGCGGTGGTGTCGCACTATGCGATTCAGCCGTCGCTGGACCTCTATGCGACGACGCAGGACCGTGACCTGGGCGGGGTGGCTCACGACATCCAGGCTCTGCTCAAGGACACCGCCAAGGACCTGCCCAAAGGGGCCACCGTCACCCTGCGCGGCCAGGTCACCACCATGAACGACGCGTTCACGGGCCTCACCTTCGGCCTGATCGGCGCAGTGGCGCTGATCTACCTGATGATCGTCGTCAACTTCCAGTCGTGGCTGGACCCGTTCGTGATCATCACCGCCCTCCCCGCAGCGCTCGCCGGCATCGTCTGGATGCTGTTCGCCACCCATACGCCGCTGTCTGTGCCGGCGCTCACCGGCGCGATCATGTGCATGGGCGTGGCCACCGCCAACTCCATCCTGGTGGTCAGCTTCGCCCGTGAACGGCTCGAACATACCGGCGACGCCTTCGTCGCAGCCCTCGAAGCCGGCTTCGGCCGCTTCCGACCGGTGCTGATGACTGCGCTCGCCATGATCATCGGCATGGCCCCCATGGCCCTCGGACTCGGCGAAGGCGGCGAACAGAACGCGCCGCTCGGCCGAGCCGTCATCGGCGGACTCATCTTCGCCACCGCCGCGACCCTGCTCTTCGTCCCCGTCGTCTTCAGCGTCGTGCACGGACGAAAGAAAACCGCCCCCAACCCCGACCGCCTTTCCGCCGGGACCCTCCTCGGAGAAGCCCATGCCTGAGCAAAAAGAATCTAACGATCAACCGCAGGTCTTGCGATTTCAGCCACCCCGGTGGTTGAAGTACGCTGCGCTCTGCGGTGCAGGCGTTGCCGTCATCGTCGTCGGCGTCGGCATGCTGACTCGCGCGCAGGCTACTACGGACCTCCGCGCTTGGACTCGCCAGCAGTCGATTCCGACGGTCTCGGTCGTCCGTCCGTCCGGCGCGAGTTCGGACGAGGCCCTCGTTCTGCCGGGCAACGTGCAGGCCTATTACGACGCACCGATCTACGCCCGTGTAAGCGGCTACGTGCGCAAGTGGTACCAGGACATCGGGGCCCACGTGCGCGCGGGCCAGGTGCTGGCCGACATCGATACGCCCGAACTCGATCAGCAGCTCGCCCAGGCGCGGGCGGAACTCGCGAACGCCAAGGCGGCTCAGGGCCTATCCCAGACGACCGCGACGCGTTGGAACGGCCTCGTCGCCCAGGACGCCGTGTCGAAACAGGAAGCCGCGGAAAAGAACGGCGACCTTGCGGTGAAGAACGCCCAGGTGCAGTCGGCGGAGGCGAACGTCAACCGTCTGCTTGCGCTCGAGTCGTTCCGACATATCACCGCCCCGTTCTCAGGCGTGCTCACGCAGCGCAAGACGGATATCGGCGACCTGATCAACGCCGGCGCCGGAGGTGGCGCCGAGCTCTTCGACGTCGCCGACACGAGTCGTCTGCGGGTCTACGTGCATGCGCCGCAGAGCTACCTGTCTGAGATCCATCCGGGCATGACTGCGAAGCTCATGGTGCCCGAGCATCCGGGTCAGGCCTTTGACGCCAACCTGGTCAGCACATCGGGTGCCGTGAACGATCAATCCGGCACTGTGCTCGTCGAACTTCAGGTCGACAACAGCGCCAATCAGTTGAGTCCGGGCGACTATGCGCAGGTCCAGTTCGACCTTCCGCCGAATGCCGCGGTGTTGAGCGTCCCTGCCAGCGCACTCATATTCCGCCACGATGGTCTTTCGGTCGCGGTCGTAGGCCCCAACCGCCGCATCGAGATGAAACTTATAACCGTGGGCCGCGACCTCGGAGCCACTGTCGAAGTCGCCGCGGGCCTGAGTCCGAACGACCTGATCGTGGATAATCCGCCCGACTCCCTTAGCCCGGGCGACACTGTGCGGGTCGCCGGCGCGCGATCGGGAGGCGCCGTCAATGCGCAAAGGTAACCTGACGGGCATCGGGATCTGTGCGGTGCTCCTTGCCGGCTGTTCGATGGCGCCGGCCTATGCGCCGCCGACCGTCGAGGTTCCCACGAGCTTCAAGGAGACCGCGCCCTGGATGCCGGCCAGTCCCGGCGACGCCGCCCCGCGCGGCGACTGGTGGACCCTCTTCGGCGACCAGACCCTGAACGATCTCGAAGCCAAGCTCGACCGCTCGAACCCGACGCTGGAAGCTTCGCTCGCCCGCTACGACCAGGCCAACGCCTTCACCGCCGAAGCGCAGTCGTTGAGCGTGCCCTGGCTCGGCGTCGGCGGCCTGCTCAGCGGCAACCGCCAGTCCGACAATCGCCCGCTGCGCGGCTCGAACCAGCCGGACTATTACGGGGCCAACACCATCGGGGCCCAGGTCAGCTACGAATTCGACTTCTGGGGCCGCATCCGCAATCTCGTCGCCGCGCGCAAGGCGCTGGCCGAGGCGAGCGCGGCGGACGTCGCGGTGGTGCGGCTCAGCCTCGAGGCGCAGCTCGCCGATAGCTACCTGCGCCTGCGCGAGCTCGACGCCCAGGCCGCCCTGCTCGACGGCACAGTGCAGGCCTACGCCCGCGCATTGCAGTTGACCCAGGCGCGACACGATGGCGGCGTGGCCTCGGCGCTCGATCTGCAGCGCGCCAAGACGCAACTGTCGTCGGCCAAGGCGCAGGTCTCCGACGTCAGCGCCCAACGCGCGCTCTACGAACACGCCATCGCCACCCTGTCGGGCACGCCCGCGTCGGAATTCACCCTAAAGCCCGAGATCATAGCCTTCGCTCAGCCCGATGTTCCGCCAGGCGTCCCCTCGCTTCTTTTACAACGGCGTCCCGACGTGGCCGAGGCCGAGCGCAAGGCCTTCGCCGCCAACGCCGCCATCGGCGTCGCGCGCGCGGCCTATTTCCCCTCGATCACGCTCGCGGCGCTCGGCGGCTTCCAGAACACCGGCGGGACCAGCCTGTTCGGCGCGCCCAACATCTACTGGACGCTCGGTCCCGCGTTGGCGGCGACCATCTTCGACGGCGGCTATCGCAAGGCGACGGTGAAGGCCGCGCGCGCCCAGTTCGAAGAGCAGAGCGACGACTATCGCGCCCAGGTGCTGCGCGCCTTCCAGGAGGTGGAGGACAACCTCGCGCTCTGTTCCAAGCTCTCCGACGAGGCGGTCGACGAAGACGCCGCGGTGGCGTCGGCGCGTGCGGCGGAAAAACTCGCGCTCGCGCGCTATCGCGACGGGGCGGTGAACTATCTCGAGGTGGTGGTCGCCCAGGCCACCGCCTTGCAGGACGAACAGCAGAGCCTGCACCTGAACACGCGCCGGCTGGAAGCTTCGCTCGGCCTGATCCGCGCGCTGGGCGGCGGCTGGAGCACAACCGACCTCGCCACGCCGCGCAAGGCCGCGACCGCGACGCCCTAATTTTCCGTCGAATCCTCGTCCGCCAGCGGCGGCGAGACGCGCAGGGCGGTGACCTGGTTGCGCTGGCGGCGCAGCACCTGGAAGCGGTGGTTGTGGAAGATGAAGGTCTGGCCCGGGTCCGGGATGGTCTGGGCCTCATGGATGACCAGCCCCGCCACCGTGACCGCTTCATCATCGGGCAGGTCCCAGTCCATCGCCCGGTTCAGGTCGCGAATCGGCAGGGTCCCGTCCACATGCACCGAGCCGTCGGGCTGGCGGGTCAGGCCCGGCAGGGAGGCGTCGTGCTCGTCCTCGATCTCGCCCACGATCTCCTCGAGGATGTCCTCCAGCGTCACCAGCCCCATCAGGGCTCCGTACTCGTCGACCACCAGGGCGAAATGATTCTGCGCCTTCAGGAAGGCGTTGAGCTGGCCCTTCAGGCTGGTGGTCTCGGGGATGAACCAGGGCTCGCGCGCCACCGCCAGGATGTCGATCTCCGCCCGGTCGTCGGCGCGGGCCAGGGCCTGCATCAGGTCGCGCGCGTGCAGCACGGCGACCACGTTCTCGGGATTGTCGCGATAGAGCGGGATGCGGGTATGGCCGATCTCCAGCGCCTGCTCGATCAGGATCGCCGCGCCGAGGTCGGCGTCGAGCATGGCGATGTTCTTGCGGTGCACCATCACCTGGTTCACGTCGCGTTCGGCGAGATCGAGCACGCCGCGGAACATGTTGCGGTCGCGCCGCTCGACCGAGCCTTCGGAGTGGTGGAATTCAACGGCGCCTCTGATCTCCTCGTGGGCGGCCAGCACGTCGGTCGCCATGTCCACTTTGGCGCCGAACAACCGCAGCGTCTTGCGCACCAGCCACTGTACCGTGAACAAAATCGGCTGCATCGTGCGCACCGCGATCTCCGTCGGAATCGACAGAGCCCGCGCCACGTCGTCAGACTGGGTGATGGCCAGCGTCTTGGGCAGCACCTCGGCGAACACGAAAACCAGGGTGGTCATGACCGCCGTGGAAACCACCACGTTCCAGGGCTTCGGCAGGGCGTGTTCGAACACCTGCCCCACCAGGGTCGCGGACAGGATGTTGATCAGGTTGTTGCCGAGAAGGACGGCGCCGATCATGCTCTCGCGATCGGACAACAGTCGGTTCACCCGACGCGCCGCCTTGTCGCCGTCGCGTTCCAGCTGATGCATGCGTCCGCGGCTGGCGCCGGTCATGGCCGTCTCCGCCGCGGAGAACATGGCCGAGACGAACAACAGGACCAGAATCAGGGGCGCGATGCCCAAGACGGCTACGGTCATGGCTGTGCGCCTTCCTTGATGAGATGGTCGCGGACCGCGGCGGGATCGATCCCGCGCGCCACGAATGCCTGGCCGATGCCGCGCGCCAGTACGAAGACGAGCGCGCCGCCTTCGGATTTCTTGTCCTGCCGCATGTGATCGATCAGTCGCGCAGCCGAGAACGGCGCGCCGGGCGCCTGGTCAAGCAGGATCGGCAGGCCCGCCGCCGCGATCGCCGCCTCGGCGCGTAACGCAGCCTGCGCCGGACACAGGCCCTGCGCCGCCGAAAAGCGGAAGGCGATGGCGCAGCCGAGCGCGACCGCCTCGCCGTGCAACAGGCCGCCCCCGAAGCCGGTTTCCGCCTCCAGGGCATGGCCGAAGGTGTGGCCGAGGTTGAGCAAAGCCCGCCGCCCCCTCTCGCGCGCGTCCTCGCCCACGATCTGCGCTTTCATCTGAATGCTGTGCGCCACCGCGTGGCTGAGCGCCTCGGGGTCGCGCGCCAGCACCCGGCCGACGTCGCGCTCCAGCCGTTCGAAGAATTCAAGGTCGCCGAGCAGGCCGAACTTCAGCACCTCGGCATAGCCCGCGCGCATCTCGCGCTCGGGCAGGGTCGACAGTGCGTCGAGGTCGCACAGCACCAGCCGCGGCTGCCAGAAGGCGCCGACCAGGTTCTTGCCGCGCGGGGTGTCGATCGCCGTCTTTCCGCCGACGGACGAATCCACCTGGGCCAGCAGGGTGGTGGGAATCTGCACGAAATCCATGCCGCGTTTCACGATCGCCGCGGCGAAGCCCGCGAGGTCGCCGACCACGCCGCCGCCCAGCGCGATAATCACGTCCTTGCGGTCGAGGTTCTCCGCCAGCAGCCGGTCGCACAGCCGCTCCAGCTCCGCGAACGACTTTGAGGCCTCGCCGGCGGGGATCACGTGCGCTTCAGCGCCGATTCCCTCGCGCGCCAGCGCCGCACGCAGCCGCTCCGCGTGCAGCGCCGCCACCGTCGCATCGGTGACGATCACCGTGCGCCTGTTGGCGAGCAGCGGCGCAATGTGCACGCCTGCCTCGGCGATCAGGCCGGCGCCCACGCGCACCTCGTAGGCGCGGAACCCAACGCCTGCGACCTCGATGACGCGGTCTTCGCTCATGCGCTCGCTTTCAGGCGGTCTTCCAGCGCCGCCAGAATCGCCGTCACCGCCGCCTGATGTGAGCCCTCGCCGCATTCCACCACCACGTCCGCCTCCGCATAGTGGGGATAACGCGCTTCGGCCTGGGCGCGCAGCACATCCATCGGGTCCTTGTCGCGCAGCAGCGGCCGGGTGTCGCGCCGGCCCACCCGCGTGGCCAGGGTCTCCAGGTCGGCCTTCAGCCAGACGGTGATCGCCTTCTCCTTCATCACCTCGCGCGTCCTGGCGTGAAGGAACGCGCCGCCGCCGCAGGCCAGCACGTGCGGCGGTCCCGCCAGCAGGCGCGCGATCACCCGGTGTTCGCCGTCGCGGAACTGGGTCTCGCCCAGTTCGGCGAAGATCTCCGACACGCTGCGCTGGGCGGCGCGCTCGATCTCCTCGTCGGCGTCGAAGAAGGGCAGCTCGAGGGTCTTGGCCAGCCTTCGGCCTACGCTCGACTTGCCGACCCCCATCAGGCCCACGAGCGCGATGGTCTTCTGGGAGAGTTCCGGGGCAGACGTCATTGCGCGCGTCGCATCCGAGGCGGGCGGCGTGATAGAAGGGCGGACGAGACTTGGGGGCGAGTTTGGAGTGCGTCCATGACCCTTTCGGCCTTTACACGATCCCTCGGCGGTTTCGCCAGCTTTTCGCTGGCGTTATCGGCGGGCGCCGCGATCGCCCAGGACCCGCCTCAGACGGTCCCAGCCCCGGCGGCGGCGGTTCAGGCCGCCCCGGTCCAATCCCAGAGCCTGGGGGCGCTCGATCTCTGGTCCGCCCCGGGCCGCGACACCGGTCTTAACGCCGACCTCTGGCGGGGCGCCTCGGCGGGGGTGGTCCGCGCCACCCTCGAAGACATCGACGGCCGGCCCCTGATCCCGGCGCTGGCCGCTCTGGCTAGGCGCGCCCTGGCCACCGGGGCCAATGCGCCGGACGGGGCCGGGACCGATGCGACCCTGGCGGGCCTGCGCGTCCGGGCGCTTTTGACCCTGGGCGACGCCCAGGCGGTGCAGGCGATCCAGTCACGCGCCGCCGACGTCGAATTCGAGCGAGGCCCAGACCCGCGCCAAGGCCGAGGCCGCCCTGGTGCTCGGCCGCGATGCCGACGCCTGCGACGCCGCCCAGGCGCTGCAGCAGGATCGCGATGCGCCCTTCGAATTGAAGCTGCGCGTCTATTGCAGCGTGGTCGCCGGCCAGCCCGCGGCGGCGCAGGTGACGCTCGACCTCTGGCGCCAGGGCGGCGGCAAGGACGCGACCTTCGACCGGCTCGCCTCGGTCGCGGCCGGCGGCGCGGTGAGCAAGAGGGCGCCCTTGAAGGCGTCGCTGGCCGATCCCTTGAACTACGCCCTGTCGCGGCGCCTGAAGCTCGATCTGGCGCCGGCGCTCGACGAAGCCGCGCCCGCCATCGCCGCCGCCGTCGCCAACGATGCGTCCACGCCGCCGCCGTTACGCGCCGAAGCCGGCGCGCGCGCGTTGCGCACCGGCGCCTTGTCGCCGGAAGCTGTGCGCACCATCGACGCGTCCGTCGCCGGCGCCTCGACCGCGACCGTCGCCGATCTCGCGACCCAGCCGGGCGCCGAAGCGGAGGCCGCTTTGTCGGTGCTCGCCGCCCAGGGCGCCGACCCCAATCTCGCGGAACAGGCCGCGACCGCGCTGTTGAAGCGCGCCAGGTCGCCGTACGATTTCATCGCGCTGGCGCGTCTCGCCGCGCCCGGCATTGCGCAGGCGGCCAAGGCGCACGCGCCGGTCGACGATCCGGTGTTGCTGACCACGGCCGCGGCCGTCGCCGGCGATTTCGACGCGGCGGGCGCATTGCGCGGCTCCATCGAACAGGACAAGGCGCCCGCAAGCGGTCCGCTCGATCTTGCGATGCTCGACGCGATCATGGCGGTGCAGGGCGGTCGCTCCGCCGGCCCGGTGCTCGACCGGTTGATCGAACGCGGAACCGTCGGCGACGCGAAACTGCGCGCGCGGGCCCAGGCCGCCGCCCTGATCCTGGCCGCACTCGGCGAACCGATCTCCGACGAGGCGCGCGCCCAGTTCGCCGCCTTCGATACGCCCGCGGCCAAGACCGCCGCCGAACGCGCCCTGGCGCTCGCCCGCGCCGCCGTCGGCCATCGCGCCGGCGAGGCGGCGATGCTGTCGGTGTCCATCGGCCTCCAACAAGGTCTCGCGCTCACCCCCGCCGATCGTGCGCTGATCATCGGCGGTCTGCACGCCGCCGGCCTGGACGGCGAAGCGCGAACGGTCGCCGTCGAAGGCCTCGTCACCCTCGCGCGGCCCTAAGCTGTTGTCCCTGCCCGAACAAGCCGAAGCTTTTCTCGAGATGATGACGGTCGAGCGCAACGCTGCGTCCAACACGCTCGCCGCCTACGGCCGCGACCTCGCCGACGCGGAAGAGTTTTTGAAAAAACGCGGCGGATTGATGCGCGCCGATGCGCCGACCGTCGAAGCCTATTTCGCCGACCTCGCCAAACGCGGCCTCTCGCCCGCCACCGCGTCGCGACGGCGTGCGGCGGTGCGGCAGTTCTATCGCTTCGCCCTGGGCGAAGGCTGGCGCGCGGACGATCCCTCGCGCCGCGTCGATGCGCCGAAGCGCGGCCGGCCACTGCCCAAGGTGCTCACCCGCGAGGAGATCGACCGCCGCTGATCGCCGCGGCCGGCGCGCGAAGGATGGCGCGGCGGGCCTGCGCCTCGCCTGCATGA
This sequence comes from uncultured Pseudomonadota bacterium, assembly GCA_963838235.1. GTDB lineage: Bacteria > Pseudomonadota > Alphaproteobacteria > Caulobacterales > Caulobacteraceae > JAFECT01. The sequence goes on along the minus strand of CAWIQJ010000006.1, from coordinate 248,190 downwards.
TCGAGCTGCTCTACGCCTCGGGCCTGCGCGTCTCGGAGCTGATCGCGCTGACGCCTCGACGCGGTAGCGCGCGACCCCGCCTATCTGATGGTCACGCGGCAAGGGCGGCAAGGAGCGGCTCGCGCCGCTGAACGACGCGGCGCGCGCGGCGATCAAGGCCTATCTCGACGTGCGCGCAACGCTTCCTGCCCGAAGGGCGCAAGGCCGAACCCGTGGCTGTTTCCCTCGCGCGGCCAGCCGGCGGGCGGCTGACGCGACGGCGCTTCGCCCAGCTGCTCGACGAGGCGGCGCGTCGCGGCGGGCGTCGATCCGGCCAAGGTCAGCCCGCATGTGCTGCGCCACGCCTTCGCCACCCACCTGCTGGAAGGCGGCGCCGACCTGCGCGTGGTGCAGACCCTGCTCGGCCACGCCGACATCGCCACCACCCAGATCTACACCCACGTGCGGCCGACCGCCTGCGCGAGGTGGTCGAGACCAAGCCATCCCCTGGCTCGGCAAGGATTAGGCGCTCGCTCGGCGGCGTCCGCGCGTTAAGCCTTTACCGGGCCCGGATCGGCTTGTTCCAACCGGAGCAACCGCCTAGGTTCCGGCCGGCCCTCCGGGCGCAGTATCGTCAAGGAATCCATGGCTGCCGTCCGCCATTATCTGGAGTTCGAACGCCCGATCGCCGACCTCGAGGCCAAGATCGAGGAGCTGTCCAAGCTCTCCGACACGGCCGGCCCCGGGGCCTTCGAGCCGAGATCTGGACGCGCTGCGCGCGCGGGCGACCGAGTTGCGCCGTGAGCCTACGCGCAACTCGACCCGTGGCAGAAGACCCAGATCGCGCGCCATCCCGAGCGGCCGCACTTCGTCGACTACGTCGCGGGCCTGATCGACGGAGTTCGTCGAGCTGCGCGGCGACCGCAAGTTCGGCGACGACCAGGCGATCGTCGGCGGCCTCGGCCGCTTCCGCGGCCGCCGGTGGTGGTGATCGGCCAGGAGAAGGGCCACGACACCACCACGCGGCATCAAACACAACTTCGGCATGGCGCCGACCCGAGGGCTATCGCAAGGCGGTGCGCCTGATGGACCTGGCCGAGCGAGTTCGGCCTGCCGGTGCTCACCTTCGTCGACACCGCTGGCGCCTATCCGGGAATCGGCGCGCGAAGAACGCGGCCAGGCGGAGGCGATTGCGCGCTCCACCGAACGCTGACTGACCCTGGGCGTCCCGATGATCGCGACCATCACCGGCGAAGGCGGCTCGGGCGGCGCCATCGCGCTCGCGGCGGCGAACCGCGTGCTGATCCTCGAACATTCGATCTATTCGGTGATCTCGCCGGAAGGCGCCGCATCGATCCTGCTGCGCGACGGCTCGCGCGCCCAGGACGCGGCCGCGGCGATGAAGATCACCGCCGAAGACCTGCTCCGACTGAAGATCGTCGACCGCATCATTCTAGAACCGGCCGGCGGCGCGCACTCCGACCCGGAGACAGCGATCGCCACGGTCGGCGACGTCATTGAGGAAGAACTCGGGGCGCTCGACGGTCTGTCCCCGGACCAACTGCGCAAACAGCGCGCCGATCGCTTCTACGCCATCGGCCGCGCCGGCCTCGCCTGAGGCTTTCCCCAAGGGCTTCGCGCGCCTAAGCTCGGGCGTTGGGAGGCCTGAACCATGCGCATTCTTCTGGTGAGTCTCGCTGCGGCGTCGTTGTGTTTGACCGCTTTTCCCGCCTTCGCCGGTTCGCCGGAGGTGGAGGCGCGCTATTCCAAGACCTTCAAGACCTGTCCGGGCATGGACCGCTCGACCGCCGAGATGGTCGACTGCATCGGCGCGGAGACCACCTTGCAGGACAAGGCGCTGAACGCGACCTACCAGAAGGTCATGGCCGACCTGAACGACCGCCAGAAGGCCAACCTGAAGGCCGCGCAGCGCGCCTGGATCACCTATCGCGACGCCTGGTGCGCGGCGCAGCAAGACTCCGACTGGGGCTCGATCTCAACCATCGTCGCGAACAACTGCATTTTGGACGAGACGATCCGGCGTACCATCGAGCTAGAACACTATCCGCCGGAGACGTAAGAAAGATTGCCCACGAAAAACACGAATAGCACGAGCGGACTTATTTTTCCGCGTCGCAGACGCGGCTTCAGTGAATGGCGCTTCGCGCCGGAAACACGACGCGTTCGCGCTTTTCGTGGGCAATCTTTCTTAAAGCTTCGCCAGACGTCCGCCATCCACCACCAGCGTCGTGCCGGTCACGAACGCCGCGTCGTCTGAGGCGAGGAACGCCGTCGCCGCGGCGATGTCTTCGGGCTTGCCGACGTCGGATTTGTCGATCTTTTCCGCGCCCGACTTGATGTTGGGATTGTCCCACAGCATCGGCGTGTCGATGGCGCCCGGGAGCAGGGCGTTAACGCGAATGCCGAGCGGCTTGCCCTCGATGGCGCCTGAGCGGCTGAGCGAGACGGCGGCGGCCTTGGCGGCGGCGTAGGGGGCCACGTTCGGCGTGGTCATGAAGGCGTGGATGGAGGCGATGTTCACGATCGCGCTCCCCGGCTTCATCCGCTTGAACCCCGATCGCATGAAGTGGGCGCAGCCGAGCAGGTCGACCTTCAGCGTCTTCAGCCAGTCGTCCTCGTCGAGGTCGACGATGGGCTTGAATTCCATCAGGCCCGCATTGTTGACGATCACGTCGAGCCGGCCCCAGCGCTTCATCGCTTCCTGGCAGCAGGCCTCGACCTGGGCCGCGTCGGAGACGTCGCATTCGACCACGTGCGCTTCGGGCGAATTCTCGTTGGTCGCCTCCGCCTTGGCCTTTTCGCCGGCGTCCGGGCGGCGCACCGCTAAGATCACGCGGCAGCTTTCGTCGAGCAGGCGTTTGACGATGGCTGTGCCGATGCCGCCGTTGGCGCCGGTGACGATGGCGACCTTGTCTTTGAAGCGTTCCATGCGGCTCTCAACGGTCTAGGCGCGAAGAAGGTCCGTCACCCGAGCTATCTTAGGCGACTTGGGAAAGCGTCTCGGCCAGTTCGTCCACCGCCTCGGGCGTCGTCGCCCAGGAACAGACGAAGCGGATCGAGCCGTCCGAAAAGTCGTAGCAGGCCCAGCCCATTTCGAGCAGGCGCGCGTGGGCCGCGGCGGACATGCGGATGAACACCAGGTTGGCGTCCACCGGATGGGCGATGGGAAAGCCCGTCCGCGCCCGGATCGCCGTCTCCAGCCGCCTGGCCATCAGATTGGCGTGGGCGGCATGGCCCTCCCAGGCGCCGGTTTCGATGAGGCCCATGAGCGCCGCGGTCATGAACCGGGTCTTCGAGCCGACCTGGCCGGCCTGTTTCAGGCGGTTGTCGATGCGGGCTGCGAGCGTACGGTCGAACACCACCAGGGCCTCGACGCAGAGGCCGCCGGCCTTGGCCCCGCCGAGGGACAGGACATCGACGCCCAACCGCGCCACGTCCGCCGGATCGAAGCCCGCCGCCACCGCATTGGCCAGGCGCGCGCCGTCCATGTGCACGCCCATCCCGCGCCGCTTGCAGGGCTCGATCAGCTTGCGCAGCGTCTCTTCGCCATAGACCGCGCCGTATTCGCTGGCCTGGGTGATGGAGAGCGCGCCGGGCGGTTGCACATAGCCGGGCTCGGGCTCGGCCAGGGCCGCGTGCAACTGGTCGAACGCGATGGTCCCCGACGGGCCCTTCAACGCGTGCAGGCCTATGCCATGGCCGAAGAAGCCGGGCGCGCCGGCCTCGTCGGTGATCAGGTGCGAATGTTCGTGGGTCAGCACCGCCTCGAACGGCTTTGCGACCATCGCCAGCGCCAGGGCGTTGGCGGCGGTGCCGGAGAAGATGAAACGGATCTCCGCGTCGGCCTGCAGCTTCTCGCGCAGCAGCTCGGCGCAGCGCGCGCTGATGTCGTCGGCGCCATAGGACTTCTGGAAGCCCTGGTTGGCGCGTTCCAGCGCGGCAAAGGCCTCGGGCGCCATGCCCGCCGTATTGTCCGAGGTGAAATCGTAGCGCATGGCGCCGCTGTAGCGGGCCCGGCGGCTGGGTCAAGCGAAGAAAGGATTGCCCACGAAAAACACGAAAAGCACGAACGCGCATACACTACGTCGCGCAGAGCCATAAACTCTATCGCGGCGCGAAGCGCCGCATTCGATACACTGACGCGACGGCGCTTAGATCGTTCGCGCTTTTCGTGTTTTTCGTGTGCAATTTTCCCTTCTCCTAAACCCGGCCGCCGCCGCGCTCGATGCGGTCGAGCAGCCCCATCACCGTTTCCAAGGTGTCGGCCTCGCGGGAGGGTTTGTCCCAGCGGATGCGGCTGATGCGGGGGAAGCGCATGGCGACGCCGGACTTGTGGCGGGTGGAGCGTTGCAGGCCCTCGAAGGCGACTTCGAACACCAGGCCGAAGTCGCGGTCGGCGCGCACCGAACGCACCGGTCCGAAGCGTTCGGTGGTGTGGTCGCGCACGAACTTGTCGAGCTGTTTCAGCTCCTCATCGGTGAAGCCGAAATAGGCCTTGCCCACGGGCGCGAGCTGACCGTCGTCGGTCCAGACGCCGAAGGTGTAGTCGGAATAGAAGCTCGACCGCTTGCCGTGACCGCGCTGGGCGTAGATCAACACCGCGTCGATCAGATAGGGATCGCGCTTCCATTTGAACCACGGCCCTTTCGGCCGGCCCGGTTCATAGATTGAATCCCAACGCTTCAGCATCAGGCCTTCGGACGCGGCGCCCGGCGCGGGATCGGCGCGTTGTTGCGCGAGATCCTCCCAGGATTCGAACGCGACCAGCGGCGAGAGATCGAGGCGTGGCGAATTCAACTCGACAACGAAGCGTTCCAGCTCGGTGCGACGCTGGGCGAAGGTCAGATTGCGCAGGTCCTGACCATTCTCTGCGAGTAAATCGTACGCGCGGATCGCGGCGGGGAAAGCGCGGATCAGTTTCGCGTCGACGGTCTTGCGGTTCAGCCGTTGCTGCAGATCGCCGAAGGGCGCGGTGACACCGTCGCGCACCACCAGCAACTCACCGTCCACCGCCGCGTCGAAATTCAACTGGTCCATCAGATCGGGAAAGGCGTTCGAGATCTCGTCTCCGGTGCGCGAATAGAGTCGCTTCAGCCCGCCTTCGCACACCGCCTGCACGCGGATGCCGTCCCACTTCCACTCTGCGGCGAAAGCCTGGGGGTCGAGCTTTTGGAAGTCGACGTCTTCGTCCACCGCGTGGGCCAGCATCACCGGGCGGAAACGGCCCGGCGCATCCGCCGACGGCGGGTCAGAGCGGCCTTCGAGCCAGGCGAACAGGTCCGCATAGGGCGGAGTAATCGCGTGCCAGACTTCCTCGATCTCGCCCACGTTCACGGGCGGCAAGGCCTCGCCTTCTTCGGCCGGATTCTCCGGGTCGGGCGGCAGCGGTTTGCGCTCGGGGCGGATCATCGCCGCCGCGGTCTTGGCCAGCCGCGCCGACAGGCCCACGCGCAGAGCGCCGGTAAGAAGCTTCAGGAGCGCCCAGCGGCCGGTGGCGTCGAGCGCGTCGAGCCAGCCTTCGATCAGGCCCTGGACTTCGTTACGGGTCGCGCCATGCAGCGCCTCGATCACCTCGGACAAGTCCGGCTCGCGGTTGGGTTTGCGCGCGGGGTCCGTCGGCCAGATCAGGGCCACGGTCTCGGCCAGGTCGCCAACGTAGTCCCAGGACCAGCCGAACAGCACCGGGTCCACCCGCGCCTCGACCGCGCGCCGGATCATCGCCGGCTTGGCCGCGGTGAACACCAGGTCGCCGGTCAGGGCCGCCAGCGCCCAGCCGCGATCGGGGTCCGGCGCCGCTTTCAGATAGTCGCGCACCAGCACGAGCTTGGCGTTCCGCGACGGCGTCAAGGCCACGCGGTCGAGCATCTCAGCAAAATCGCGCACGCTCATGAGGGAGGAAAGTTAGCCACGAAAAGCACGAAAAGATGCCAGAGCGTGGGTGGGATGGGCGGGTGACGTCGGCGGGAAGTCTGACGTCGGCGCCGGGAAACACGGAGGACACGGAGGAAGAGGAGAAAGGGGGAGAAGGGATGAGTACGATCGCCCGCGCGGCGGGCCATATTCGTTGAAGGCGCCTTCGGCGCGGAGTCTTGGCGCTCGAAACGCGACAGCTCCCGCTTCACCTCTTCCTCCGTGTCCTCCGTGTTTCAAGGCGCCGCGCTTTCGGCGCCACCTGGGCCCGACCCGAAGTCTACGGAATCGCGACGCGTTCGTGCTTTTCGTGGCTAATTCTTACGCCGCTTCGCGCAAGCGTTCCCGCCCGCCAAAGGCCGCGCGGTTCAACACCGAGGCCAGCGCCTTGAAGTCGATGGGCTTGTTCAGGTACGCGTCCGCGCCCGCCGCATAGCCCGCCTCGTGGTCTTCGGCGCGGGCCGAGGCGGAGAGCACCACCACCGGTGATTCCTGGTTCAGGCTCTTGCCTTCGCGCAGCCTGCGCGTCGCGGTGAGGCCGTCCATCACCGGCATGTTCACGTCCATCAGGATCAGGTCGAATTCCTGTTCGGCCGCGAGCGCCAGCGCCGCTTCGCCGTTCTCCGCGGAGACCGCCGCGTGCCCGGCGGAAGTCAGCCAGGCTTCGATGATCATGCGGTTCACCGGATGGTCCTCGACCACCAGCACGCGCATCATCCGGTCCTGATCGATTTCGGCGGTGACCGCTTCGTCGATCTTCATCTGGGCCCAGGCGCGCACGTCGGCCTCGATGGTCAGGACGAAGGTCGAACCCTGCCCCACCACCGATTCGACCGCGAGTTCGCCGCCCATCAGGCCCGCGAGGCGGCGACAGATGGTCAGGCCCAGGCCCGTGCCGCCGAAGCGGCGCGTGGACGACGCATCGAGCTGGGTGAAGGGCTGGAACAGGCGCTCCACGTCTTCGGCTGCGATGCCGGGTCCGGTGTCGGAGACGCGGAAGGTCAGGCGCGCACGCGTTTCCGCCAGACGCTCGGCCGAAACCTTCAGCGAGACGGCGCCGCGTTCGGTGAACTTGATGGCGTTGGACAGCAGGTTGTGCACGATCTGCGACAGGCGCGTGGGATCGCCGACCACCACCGACGGCGTGCCTTCGGCGACGTCCACCGCATAGTCGATCGCCTTCTCGGTGGCGCGCGCCGACCAGGTCGAGCCGACGCGGTCGACGATCTCGTGTACGTCGATCTCGATGGCTTCGAGCGCCATGCGGTCGGCTTCGATCTTGGTGAGGTCGAGAATGTCGTTCAGCAAGGCGAGCAAATTGTCGCCCGAGTTGCGCACGATTGAGACGTATTCCTTCTGCGTCCCGTCGAGTCGCGTCGCCGACAGCAATTGCGCGGCGCCCAGCACGCCGTTCATCGGCGTGCGCAGCTCGTGGGAGATGACGCCGAGGAAGGCGCTCTTGGCCTTGTTGGCGGCGTCGGCGCGGTCGCGGGCGTTCTCGAGTTCTTCGATGAGATGCGCCTGGTGGTCCTGGAAGGCGGTGATCTTGGCCTGGGCGACGAGGCCCAGGATCAGGTGCACCGCCAGGCCCGACCACATGAAGGGCAGGATGGCCAGGAAGCTCCAGAACGACGGCGTGCCCCACAGCGTCGCTGCGATCCAGAACGACACCGCCGTGTAGGGTGCGGAGATGATGAAGGCCTGTCTGGGCGAATGGCGCAGCTGGGTGAAGACGAGCAGATAGCCGCAGGCCAGGTAGGCGACGGCGAGCTCATGCCCGAACGGCTTATGGGAGATCCATGCCAGCACGGGCGCCGCGGCCCAGAAGGCGCCGGCGATCAGCGCCACGGTCTGGAACACCAGGCCCAGGTCCTTGGTGACCTTGCGCGCGAGACGGCGCTCGAACCAGCCGCGCACGGCGCCGGCGGCCATGGTGAGCACGAACCAGACGAGCGCGATCTTCCACCCTGCCGTGGGCCACAGGCCGAGCGCCCAGCAGGCGATCAGCCAATAACGCACGTACTGGGTCTGCAGGATGGTCTGCATGACCTGCGCCGCGTCAGTGGGCGGCGCAGACCCTAGGCCGGCCTCGCGTTCGGCCATACTGTACCCCTCCGGCGTTTTCCGGTTCCCCGCGGAGAAGCTAGGGCCAAGGTTCTAAGACTCGGTGAACACAATCAGTGCATTAGGGACCGTGCGTTGGTGACGCAGGCTGCGCGCCTTACGCCGCACCGGCTTCACCGGGCGCCAGCGCCTTGATCGACAGCGCATGCACCGGGCCTGAGAGCTCGTCGCGCAGAACCTGGTTAACCAGGCGTTGCCGCTCCACCCGCGAGCGGCCGGTGAAGGCGTCGGACTGAAGGATGACGCTGAAATGGCTCTCGCCGCCCTCGCGCGCGCCCTCGTGGCCGGCGTGGCGTGAGGAATTGTCGACGATCTCCAAATGCTGTGGCGAAAACGCCGCCTCGAGCTTTTTACGCATCGCCTGGGCCGTGGGGCCTTCCGCCAAAGGAGCGTTAGAATTCATCGATCGTTTCCTTGAAGGCGACGTATTCGGCCCTACACTGGTGGGTCCTGATTTCGAGACCCCATTTCGAGGTTCCGGCAACGTGTTTCAATACCGGCCCAAATTCGTCGACATCCGCGTGCGACCGCCCAAGCCCGATGAGGACGAGGCGCCGGCGGCGAACGACGACGTCTGGCGCCTCAAGCCGGGGGAGAAGCCCTGCGAATTTGCCGGCTGCCGCCTCGCCGCCAACGCCAGGGCGCCCAAGTCGCGCGACCTGCCGGGCGAGCACTACGCCTTCTGTCAGCCGCACGCGGCGGAATACAATCGCAACTGGAACTATTTCGCCGGCATGAGCGAGGGCGAGGTGCGTCGCCGCCAGGAGGACGAGGTCCGGACGGGCGGTAGGCCGACCTGGCAGTTCAAGGCGTCACGCTTCTCGCGCGAGGCGGCGTCCTTCGCCGCCAAGTTCGGCATGGGCAAGACCGAGGCGGGCGGCTACGCCGATCCGTTCAACATCTTCGGCGGCCGCCGGCCCGAGGCCGGGACCACGGCCCAGACCCGCGCGCTGGGCAAGATGGAGCGCCAGGCCCTGGCCGACCTCGACCTCGACGACGCGTCCGACCCGGCCAAGATCCGCACCCGCTACACCGAGCTGGTCAAGCGCTGCCACCCCGACGCCAACGGCGGCGACCGCTCCGCCGAGACCAAGCTGCAGCGGGTGATCAAGGCCTATAAGACCCTGAAGAAGGCCAAGCTCGCCTAAGACGCTCAGGGGCATTTACGGCCCAGCCCATCGACCCTAAAAGCCCCTCATGCCGACCGCCGCCCATCCCGAAGCCGATCCGCTGCTCACCCTGACGCCCGCCCGCAAGGTCTCGGTGCGCGAGGTGTTCGGCGTCGATTCCGACATGCTGGTGCCCGCCTTCGACACCCGCGACCAGCACGTGCCCGACCTCGACGAGGCCTACCGTTTCGATCCGCAGACCACGCTGGCGATCTGCGCCGGGCTCGCCTTCGACCGGCGGGTGATGATCCAGGGCTACCACGGCACCGGCAAGTCGACGCACATCGAGCAGGTGGCCGCGCGGCTGAACTGGCCCTTGATCCGGGTGAACCTCGACAGCCATGTCTCGCGTATCGACCTGGTCGGCAAGGACGCCATCGTGCTGCGCGACGGCAAACAGGTGACCGAGTTTCGCGAAGGCATGCTGCCCTGGGCGCTGCAGCGGCCGATCGCCCTGGTGTTCGACGAGTACGACGCCGGCCGACCGGATGTGATGTTCGTGATCCAGCGCGTGCTGGAAGCAGTCGGGCAAGCTGACCCTGCTCGACCAGAACCGGGTGATCCGCGCCAATCCGAATTTCCGCCTGTTCTCGACCACCAACACCATCGGGCTAGGCGACACCACCGGCCTCTATCACGGCACGCAGCAGATCAACCAAGGCCAGATGGACCGCTGGTCGATCGTCACCACGCTCAACTACCTCAGCCACGAGGTCGAGCAGGAGATCGTGCTCGCCAAGGCGCCGGAGTACGAACACCGCCGACGGCAAGCGCACCATCGCCGCCATGGTCCGCGTCGCCGACATGACCCGCAACGCCTTCATGAACGGCGACATCTCCACCGTGATGAGCCCGCGCACGGTGATCACCTGGGCCCAGAACGCCGACATCTTCGCCGGCGACATCGCGCCTGGCGTTCCGGCTGACGTTCCTGAACAAATGCGACGAACTCGAACGCCCGACCGTGGCGGAGTTCTATCCAGCGCGCGTTCGGCAGCGACCTGCCGGAAAGCGCGGCGCGCGTGAAGGTGGCGTGAGCAGGGGCGTCATCGCCGCGTCCGCCGCGCGCCTGAAGCGCGCCGTCACCACCCTTCCGAAATCGCGCGACTGGATTGAACTCGCTGCGGTCACCGCGCTCGTCGCCGCCGTCGCTGTGCCGTTCGGACTGAAGACCGGCCTGCTCCACTACGAACCGCGTTCGGCGCGTACCATCGCACTGTCGGCGCTGATCGTGATCCTCATCCCCGCGCTCGGCGAAGAGCTGCCGTTCCGCGGCCTGATGATCCCCGACCGTAGCGAAACCAAGCGCGCGATCTGGTCGATCCTGATCTCCACGGCGCTGTTCACCGGCTGGCACGTGTTCGAGACGATGTGGCAGCCGAAGGAGCGCGCGCTGTTCACGCGCCCCGACTTCCTCGCCTGGGCCGCATGGCTCGGCCTGTGGTGCGCGATCCTGCGTCGCCGCTCCGGCTCGATCTGGCCGGGCGTGATCCTGCACTGGGCGACGGTGGTGGGCTGGATTGGGTGGTTGGGCGGCCCGACGTTCTAGCCGACCGCCTTCAGCTGCATCGCGAACAATTCCGCACACCCCTTCTCCGCCAGCCCGAACAACGCATCGAATTCCGCGCGTGAGAACCCGCGCTTCTCGCCGGTCGCCTGGATCTCCACGATGTCGCCCTTGCCGGTGAGGACGAAGTTGGCGTCGGCTTCGGCGTTGGAGTCTTCCTCGTAGTCGATGTCGAGCACCGGGTGGGCTTCGAACACGCCGCAGGAAATTGCGGCGACCTGGTCGAGGATCGGGTCGGTCTTGATCACCTCTTCCGCGCGCAGATAGCGGCAGGCTTGCGCCAGTGCGACCCAGGCGCCGGTGATCGCCGCGGTGCGCGTGCCGCCGTCGGCCTGGATGACGTCGCAGTCCAGGGTGAGCTGGCGTTCGCCGAGCGCCTTCAGGTCCACCACCGCGCGCAGGCTGCGCCCGATCAGGCGCTGGATCTCCTGGGTGCGGCCCGACTGCCTGCCCTGGGCGGCCTCTCTACGGCCGCGGGTGTGGGTGGCGCGGGGCAGCATGCCGTACTCGGCGGTGACCCAGCCCTGGCCCTTGTTGCGCAGCCACGGCGGCACGTTTTCCTCGACCGTGCAGGTGACCAGCACCCGGGTGTGGCCGAAGCTGGCCAGGCAGGAGCCCTCGGCGTAGCGGTTGACCCCGGTTTCCAGGGTTATGGGACGAAGGACGTCCGGCGCGCGGCCCGAGGGGCGGCCTTCGAAGGGCATGGGGAACTCCAGCTGAACGGCGCGGGTTGCGCGGGCGGTCCCCGCGCTTATCCTAAATGGCGAAGGCCCGTCCATGTCCGACGAGTCTCCCTATATTGATGGCCTCCCCGCCCCCCTTCCCCAGCATGACCATCCTGACGCCCGCAGATCATCCGCCACGCTCGGCCACCCTGGCCGAACTGGACGTGCGCGCCCGGGACATCTTCCGCCGGGTGGTGGAGAGCTACCTGGAAACCGGGGAGCCGGTGGGCTCGCGCACCCTCAGCAAGGGCGGGGTGGCTCTGTCGCCGGCCTCGATCCGCAACACTATGCACGACCTGACCCAGCTGGGTCTTTTGACCGCGCCGCACCTGAGCGCCGGCCGGTTTCCGACCCATGCGGGCCTCAGGCTATTCGTCGACGGCCTGCTGGAGATCGGCGACCTGGGCGAGGACGAGCGGCGTGAGATCGACGCGCGCCTGGCCGGCGGCGGCCGCTCCTTCGACGACGCCTTGAACGAGGCCACGGACCTGCTCTCGGGCCTGGCGGGCGGGGCGGGGGTGGTGTCGAGCCCGGTGCGGGACCTGGGCGTCAAGCACGTGGAGTTCGTCTCCCTGGACCCCGAGCGGGCCCTGGTGGTCATCGTCTTCGACGACGGCGGGGTGGAGAACCGGCTGATGCGGCTGGCGCCGGGGGTTACGCCCGCGACCCTGCAGGAGGCCTCGAATTTCCTCAACGCCCGCCTGCGCGGCCGCACCCTGGGCGACGCCAAGGCGGAGATGAAGGGCGAGCTCGACAAGGCCCGCCGCCAGCTGGACGAAACCGCCGCCCACCTGATCGAGGACGGCCTGGCCGCCTGGTCCGGCGGCGAGGGCCGTGACCGCAGCCTGATCGTGCGCGGCCGCGCCCGCCTGCTGGAAGACGCCGGCGCCGCGGCCGACCTCGAGCGGGTGCGCATGCTGTTTGACGATCTCGAGCAGAAGGAACAGCTGATCGGCCTGCTCGACGACGTGCGCGAGGCCCAGGCCGTGCGCATCTTCATCGGGTCGGAGACGCGGCTTTTCTCGCTTTCGGGTTCCGCTGTGATCGCGGCGCCCTATATGACGGGCCGACAAAAGGTTATGGGCGCGATCGGGGTGATCGGGCCGGCGCGATTGAACTATGCCCGGGTGATCCCGCTGGTGGACTACACCGCCCGGGTGCTCGGACGCCTGTTGGACAACTGAAAAACGAGACGATGAGCATCAAGGACGACAATCCCGAAAACGGCGCCGACGACGGCGGCCCCTTCAGCGGCCCGGACGCCACGCTCGACGAGTTGGTGCTGCGCTTCGAAGCCGAGATCGCGCAGTGGAAGGACCAGGCCCTACGCGCCGCCGCCGAGGCGGAGAACGTGCGCCGTCGCACCGAGCGCGAGATGAACGACGCGCGCGCCTTCGCCATCACCCGCTTTGCGCGCGACGTGTTCGCCGTCGCCGACAACCTTGCGCGCGCGCTGCAGGCCGTGCCCAAGGATGCGGTGGATCCCGCGGTGAAGAACCTCGCCGTCGGCATCGAGCTGACCGAAAAGGCGCTGCACAACGCGTTCGAAGCGAACGGCGTCACCCGCATCGAGCCGCAGGCGGGGGAAAAGTTCGACCCGAACAAGCACCAGGCGATGATGGAGCAACCGTCCGCCGAGGTGACGCCGGGCGCGATCATCGCCACCATGCAGGCGGGCTACGACTTGTTCGGGCGTGTGATCCGTCCCGCCATGGTCATTGTCGCGGCCAAGACCGCGCAACCGCAACCGGCGGCGGCGGGCGCGGCGCCCAATCCCTATGCGCGCAACGGCGCCGATCCGGACGGCGAGACGATCGACACCAAGGCTTAGCGCGAACGGTCGGGGGGCCAGCATGGCGGGTCAACGCGCGGCGGTTCACGTCGCGGTACTTTCTGCAGCGTTATTGTGCGCCGCGTCTGCGCAAGCGGCGACGCGCGGCATCGGCGGCGACGACGACAATGCGCTGCGATGCCAGCAGGCCGCGGCAGAGGATCGCGGCGACGCGGACTCGCTGCGTATCTGCACCACGGCGTTGGAGAACTTCGCGCTCAAAGGCGTCGATCGCGTGGCGACCTTCGCCAATCGCGCGGTGATCCTGGTCAACCGTAAGGCCTACGTCTGGGCCGCCGCGGATTGCGACAAGGCCATCGCAATCGATCCGAAGAACGGCGCGGCCTACGTCAATCGCGGCGCCGCGCGTCTCGGGCAGAAACGCTATCCGGAGGCGCTGGCGGACATCGACCAGGGCCTGGCGTTCGGTCCGCCCAATCCCGCGCGCGCCTGGTTCAATCGCGGCATGGCCCACGAAGGCCTGAACGATCCCCGCGCCGCCGCCGCGGATTACCAGAAGGCGCTGGCGCTGCGTCCCGACTGGCCGCTGGCGAAGGAACGGTTGGACGTCGCGGAAAGCAATTCGCACTGAGCAACGCGGTGTCGCGTCGCTAAGAGATTGCCACGAAAAACACGAACAGGCGCTAAGACTCCGCGCCGCAGGCGCCATTAATTTGAAAGCGCTTCGCGCGAGAAGCACGACGCGTTCGTGTTTTTCGTGGGTAAATCTTTCTTCAAACCCGCCGCGTCAGTGACGCAGGTATTTGTCGAACCACGCCAGCAGACGCGCCCAGCCGTCCTTCGCGTCCTTCTCGTTGTAGCTCGGGCGGTAGTCGGCGTGGAAGCCGTGCTGGGCGTCAGGGTATTCGATCAGCTCGCTCTTGCTGTCGCCCTTGGCCTTCAGCGCCTTGCGCATGGCTTCGACCTGATCGGGGGTGAAGCCCTTGTCCAGGCCCGCATAGAGCCCCAGCACCGGGCCGTGAATCTTATCGACTTCCTCGATCGGATATTTGCGGTCCTCAGTGGAGCGCGGATTGCCCGGGAACATCTGGCCGTACCAGGCCACGCCGGTCTTGATGCGCGGAACCTCGATCATCGCCATCCAGGTCACGCCGCCGCCCCAGCAGAAGCCGGTGACGCCCACGCGGTTCATGTCGGCGAAGTCGGGATGCTTCTGACCGAGTTTCGGCTTCGACGCGAGGAAGTCGAGGGCTGCGTTGATGTCGCCCATCACCTGCTTGTCGGTGGCGGTGGCGACGATCTTGAAGATCTCCGCCCGCTGATCCATCGTCATCGCGGCGGGATTGCCGGCGCGCGCGAAGAAGTCCGGCGCGATCGCGACGTAGCCCTGGTGCGCGAGACGGCGGCAGACGTCGCGGATGTATTCGTGCAGGCCGAACACTTCGGAGACCACCACCACCACCGGCGCGTGGCGCGCATCTTCCGGCATGGCGACATAACCCGGCAGATCGAAGCCGTGCGAGGGGATGGTCACCGCACAGGCGCACAGGCCCTTGGTGTCGGTGGTGATGGTCTCGGCGCGGATCGGACCGGCGGCCAGTGTGTAGCCCGCGAACATGGCGATCGCGACGCCGCGCCGCGACAGGTGGAAATCCTCGGGCTCGGAGCCGGTGGCGCGGGTGAGGTGGTGCTGGGTCATGGCTGCCCTCTATTGCCGGAAGCGCAGACCATAGCGCGGCGACCGGGTTCAGCGAACAGGGATTTCACCTGCGAGGTAGGGGCGCCGATCTTGTTTCGTCGGACGCCGCGATCGAGGTCGGATTTGCCTCAGGCCGGCCGCGCCCGCCGCAAAGTGAGGTTCAATCGTCCGCCGCCGGGGATGAGCGTCGAGCCGCCCTCGAGCACGTGGTCGATGCCGTGACGCGCCAGCCGCGTGGGGCCGGCGAGGACGCAGACGTCGCCCGAGTTTAGGCGCAGGCTCATCGTCAGTTCGCGCCCGGGCGGACCGATGCGGAAGACCGCCGGGTCGCCGAGCGAGATGGAGACCACCGGGAAGCCGAAGTCGGCCTCGTCGCGGTCCTGGTGCAGGCCCATCTTGGCGCCGTCGCGATAGAGATTGACCAGGCAGGCGTCGGGCGGCGCGCTCGCGCCGGCGTATCGCGCCCAGACATCGAGCACCGCCTGCGGCATCGCCGGCCAGGGCTTGCCGGTCTCAGGATGGGTCGGCTGATAACGGTAGCCCGCACGGTCCGAGACCCAGCCCAGCGTACCCAGGTTGGTCATGCGGACCGAGAACGGCTTGCCGCCGGGGGTCACCGGCCGGAAGAAAGGCGCGACTTTTTCGGCCGCCAGGACGTCGCGGACCAGGGCCTCCTGGGCGGGACGGTCCAGCGCCTGCGGGTAATGGTGAAATCCCTCCATCCCCCGGGACTCAAGCCTTTCCTGCGCTTGGGATCGCGCCGCCTCGCCGGGCGCCCCCCGACCTTGGGGGCTTGACCCCGCTTAGCTCGGCCTTAATGACCCCTGTGGCCATAGGGATGTTCCCCTTGCGGCGGTGGCCAAGTTTCCCATATCGACCCCAACGCCATGCTGGTCTTTAAGACCTGCATCGCAATCATCGTTTTGAACCGACGTGGAAAACAAGGGGACGGAACCCCGCGGCGCTTGGATATGAGGCCGCCCGCACCGTCCGCCTAACGGAGTCAAAGACAGCACCCATGAGCAAGATTATCGGCATCGACCTCGGCACGACCAACTCGTGCGTCGCCATCATGGAGGGCAAGGCCCCGAAGGTGATCGAAAACGCCGAAGGCGCGCGCACCACGCCCTCAGTGGTGGCCATCCAGGACGACGGCGAGCGCCTGATCGGCCAGCCCGCCAAGCGCCAGGCCGTCACCAACCCGACCAACACCTTCTTCGCCATCAAGCGCCTGATCGGCCGCAACGTTCGACGACCCGATGGTGGCCAAGGACAAGGGCATGGTGCCCTACGAGATCGTCAAGGGCCCGACCGGCGACGCCTGGGTCCGCGCCAACGGCAAGGACTATTCGCCGCAGCAGATCTCCGCCTTCATCCTGCAGAAGATGAAGGAAGCCGCCGAGGCGCATCCTGGGCGAGAAGGTCGAAAAGGCGGTCATCACCGTCCCGGCCTATTTCAACGACGCGCAGCGCCAGGCGACCAAGGACGCCGGCAAGATCGCCGGCCTGGAAGTCCTGCGCATCATCAACGAGCCGACCGCGGCCGCGCTCGCCTATGGCCTGGAGAAGAACGAAGGCAAGAAGATCGCCGTCTATGACCTCGGCGGCGGCACCTTCGACATCTCGATCCTGGAAATCGGCGACGGCGTCTTCGAGGTGAAGGCGACCAACGGCGACACCTTCCTGGGCGGCGAGGACTTCGACCTGCGCATCGTCGACTACCTGGCCGACGAGTTCAAAAAGGAACAGGGCGTCGATCTGCGCAAGGACAAGCTCGCCCTGCAGCGCCTCAAGGAAGAGGCGGAAAAGGCCAAGAAGGAGCTTCAGCTCGGCTCCGCAGTACGAGGTGAACCTGCCCTTCATTTCGATGAACGCGTCGGGCCCGCTGCACCTGAACATCAAGCTCACCCGCGCCAAGCTGGAAGCCTGGTCGAGGACCTGGTCGACCAAGACCGTCGGCCCTTGCGAACAGGCGCTGAAGGATGCCGGCCTGAAGAAGGCCGACATCGACGAAGTGATCCTGGTCGGCGGCATGACGCGCATGCCCAAGGTGCATGGAGGTCGGTGAAGGACTTCTTCGGCCGCGAGCCGCACAAGGGCGTGAACCCTGACGAAGTCGTGGCGCTGGGCGCGGCGGTCCAGGCCGGCGTGCTGCAAGGCGACGTCAAGGACGTGCTGCTGCTCGACGTCACGCCGCTGACGCTGGGCATCGAGACGCTGGGCGGGGTGTTCACCCCGCTGATCGAACGCAACACCACCATCCCGACCAAGCGCAGCCAGGTCTTCTCCACCGCCGACGACAACCAGTCGGCCGTGACCATCCGGGTGTTCCAGGGCGAGCGGCCCATGGCGGGCGACAACAAGATGCTTGGGCCAGTTCGACCTCGTCGGCATTCCGCCGGCGCCGCGCGGCGTGCCGCAGGTGGAGGTCACCTTCGACATCGACGCCAACGGCATCGTCAACGTGACCGCCAAGGACAAGGCGACCAACAAGGAACAGTCGATCCGCATCCAGGCCAACGGCGGCCTCTCCGACGCCGACATCGACGGCATGGTCAAGGACGCCGAGGCCCACGCCGCCGAAGACAAGAAGCGCAAGGAGCTGGTCGAGGCCAAGAACCAGGCCGACGCCGCGGTGCACCACGCCGAAAAGGCCGTGGCCGAACACGGCGACAAGATTCCGGCCGACGACAAGGCCGCGATCGAATCCGCCATCGCCGAACTGAAGGCGGTCTCCGAAGGCGAGGACGCCGAGGCGATCAAGACGCAGACCCAGGCGCTGCTGCACGGCGTCGATGAAGCTCGGCGAGGCCATGTACAAGGCGCAACAGGAACGCGGGCGACGGCGGCCAATGGCGGCGCGGCTGCGGGCTCCGAGGCCGGCGGCGAGGACACTGTGGTCGATGCCGAGTTCGAGGAAGTCGACGACGACGATCGAGGCTAAGCGGGCCTAGGTTGGGTTTCGAGTAACGGGGGCGGTCACCGATGTCGCGTGACTATTACGATTTGCTCGGCGTAGCGCGGCAGGCGGACGGATCTGAGCTCAAGTCCGCCTTCCGCAAGCTGGCCATGGAGCACCACCCGGACCGCAACGGCGGCTGCGAGGACGCGTCCACGCGCTTCAAGGAAATCAACGAAGCCTATTCGGTCCTCTCCGATCCCGACAAGCGCGCGGCCTACGATCGCTTCGGCCATGCCGGGGTGAACGGCCAGGGCGGTTTCGGCGGCGGCGGCGGCGCGGGCTTCCAGAACGTCAACGACATCTTCACCGAAGTGTTCGGCGACGTCTTCGGCGACATGTTCAACCAGGGCCGGCGTTCGTCCGGTCCGGTCGCGCGGCGCCGACCTGCGCTACGATCTCGAGATCAGCCTGGAACAGGCCTATCGCGGCGCCGAGGTCGAGATCGTCACCCCGGCCGCGGTCACCTGCGACAGCTGCGACGGCTCCGGCGCCAAGCCGGGCACCGCGCCACGGCCTGCGGCGGTCTGCGGCGGCGCCGGTCGCGTGCGCGCAGCCAACGGCTTCTTTGCGGTCGAGCGCACCTGTCCGCGCTGCGGCGGCGCCGGTCGCGTGGTGAATCGACCCTTGCGTGAAATGCCACGGTCACGGCCAGGTGCGGCGCGAACGCAAACTGCAGGTGCGCATTCCCGCCGGCGTCGACGACGGCGCGCGCATCCGGCTCGCCGGCGAGGGCGACTCCGGGTTCCGCGGCGGTCCGCGCGGCGACCTCTACATCTTCCTGTCGGTCAAGCCAGCACGAACTGTTCGAACGCGACGGCCTCGACCTGCTGTGCAGCGTGCCGGTGCCGATGTGCACCGCCGCGCTGGGCGGCGAGATCGAAGCGCCGTGCCTGTCGGCTGGGCGACGGCGACGCGCGACTGCCGGATCGAGGTCAAGGTGCCCGAAGGCGCCCAGACCGGGCGCAGCGTGCGCCTCAAGGGCCGCGGCATGCCGTCGCTGAACGGCCGCCAACGCGGCGACCTGGTGGTCGAACTGTTCGTCGAAACCCCGACCAATCTGACCGCGGCGCAGAAGAAGCTGCTGATCGAACTCGTCGGGCGCCTGCGGCGACAACAGCACCCCAAGCACGCCGGCTTCATCCACAAGGCCCGCCGCTTCTGGACCGGCATCACCGGCCAGCCCGAGGGCGAGACGGCTTAGGCGTTGCGCCTAGCCGCGCGCTTACCTCTCCTATTTTCCGTCATCCCGGGCTTGTCCCGGGATCCGCGGTAAGCGTCGAGGCTCTGCTGGCGGAAAGTTCGCGCAAGCGCTCACACAGACCTAAGAGCGCGCTGCCGCGCAGACCCCGGCACAAGGCCGGGGTGACGGGCAATTTTGGGCGCGCGGCTCATCATTCAATGCGTCAGGTCACGCAGCCGCCGCTCATGAAGGTCTTCAGCGCGGCGCCGAGTTCGGCGTGCACCTTGGTCACCGCCGGGTGGCCCGCGACCGAGGTCATGTAGGCGGTGAGCTTCGGATGTTTGCCGATCATGTCGCCGCGGCCGAAGGCGGGGCCCAAGGCCTTCACGTAGAACAGCACCGGCACCAGTTCGCAGTCGGCCAGCGTGAACGCCGGCCCCGCGGCGTAGGCGTCGCCCGACAGATAGTGTTCGAGGTGGCCCAGGCCCTTGTCGAGCTCGTCGAGCAAAGCCTCGGTGCGCTTCGAATCGCGCGTGGCGGGGTCCATCTGGCCGAACAGGTGGTGCAGCGGATCCATCACGTACATCTCCCCCACGCGGGCGACCAGGCGCACGCGCGCGGCCTGGGCCGCGTCCTTGGGCCGGAGTGGCGTCTCGGGGAAGGCGTCTTCGAGGTATTCCAGGATGGTCGAGGATTCCGGGATGGCGCCGCCGTCCCCAAGATGCAGACACGGCACCTTGCCCATGGGGTTGATCGCCAGATATTCCGGCGACTTCATCCCGCTGGGCGGATACTGGATGTCGACCGGCAGGCCCTTGGCGTAGATCGCGAGGCGGGCGCGCGAGGCGTAGGGCGACAGATTGGCGGAGTAGAGCTGCATGGCGGACATCCTGGATCGGGGTTCGAGGAGGGTAGGGCTCGAACCGTATCCAAAAGAAACCCACTCGCCAACCGCGGAGGCGCAATCGTGAACGCGCCCCTGCATGTCGGTGTGGCCGGCTGGCACGGCCGGATGGGCCGCGCGGTGTCCCAGGTGCTGGAGGAGCGCGCCGACACCCTGGTGGCCATCCGCTTCGAGCGTGGCGAGACGCCGGACCTGAGCGTCTGCGACGTGGTCATCGACTTCACCACCGGCGAGGCGTCCGCGGCGCTCGCGGCGCGCTGCGCTGAACGGGGCGGCCCGGCGCTGGTGATCGGCTCGACCGGCTTCAGCGACGACGAGCTCGCCACCGTGACCGCGGCGGCCGAGCGCGTGCCGATCGTGCTCAGCGGCAACTTTTCGCTGGGCGTCAATGTGCTGATCGGAGTTGTCGCCCAGGCGGCGGCGAAACTGCGCCCGGAAGCCTGGGACGTGGAGGTGATCGAGGCGCACCACCGGCGCAAGCTCGACGCGCCGTCGGGCACGGCCCTGATGCTCGGCGAAGCGGCGGCGAAGGCGCGCGGCGCATCGCTCGCGGACAAGCGCACGTCCCTGCGCGATGGCGTGGGTCCTGCGCGCGAGACCGGAACCATCGGCTTCGCCAGCCTGCGCGCCGGCGGCATTGTGGGCGAACACACGGTGGTGTTCGCCGCCGAGGACGAGATCCTGACCTTGTCGCACTCGGCGCGCGACCGTTCGCTGTTCGCGCGCGGCGCCGTGGGAGCCGCGGTCTGGGCTGCGGGCGAGCCTGCGGGCCTCTACGACATGCAGGACGTGCTGGGCTTCAAATGAAAACGCGGGCGGATCGCTCCGCCCGCGTTTGTCGCTGAATCTCGGCTGGCGCGCTTAGTGGCTTCCGCCGCTGCCGCGTCCCATCTTGAAGACGTTGTACTTCAGGAAGAACAACACCAGGATCATGATCAGATAACCGATGAACAGGGCCAGCGCCCCCATCCAGTACTCGGTGTGCGTGACCGGCGGGAAAATCAGCTTGCCGCCATGGGTCAGCGGGATCAGCGCCTGGATGATCAGGTGGATCACCACCGCCATCACGGTCATGATCAAAAGCTGTCCCCAGCTCTTCATGAACGCGAATACGACGATCAGTGCGATGATGATTGCGATGATGTCCGTGCGGACGCCGTCGAACCCTCGGTTGATGAAGCTGTGTACCGTATTAACTAAGTCCATCTGTGTCCCTCCAGCCGCTCGTCTCCCCCGAGCTTGGGACGTTGCTTAACACGATTTTAACCGCGAAAGCGAATCGGCGACCCCGGTTCAGCGACCGCCGGTGGACCCGAAACCACCCGCGCCACGCACGGTATCGTCAAGGTTTTCAACCTCTTGCCACTCCACCCACTCGTAGCGGGCCACCACCATCTGGGCGATGCGGTCGCCGCGACAGATCGTGAACGCAGCCTCGCCGTGGTTGATCAGGATCACGCCCACCTCGCCGCGATAGTCGCAATCGATGGTCCCGGGCGCGTTCAGACAGGTGATCCCGGCCTTCAGCGCCAAGCCCGAGCGGGGCCGCACCTGGGCCTCGAACCCCTCCGGCACCGCGATGGCGAAGCCAGTGGGGACCAGGGCGCGCGCGCCCGGCTCGAGCGTCACCGGCGCATCCGCGGGAACCGCCGCGCGCAGGTCCATGCCCGCGGCGCCGGGGGTGCCGTAGCTCGGCGGCTCCAGCCCCTCGCCGTGCGGCAAGCGACGGATGGCGATGCCGATCACTTCAGCGCCTCCGCGATCTTGGCGGCGAGCCGTTCGGCGACTTCCGTCTTGCTCACCTTGTCCCAGCGTTCCGTGCCGCGCGCCGCGACCAGGGTGACGGTGTTGGTGTCGGCGCCGAACACGCCTGCGCTCACGTCGTTGGCGACGATCAGATCGCAGCCCTTCGCTTTCAGTTTGGCGCGCGCGTTGGTCTCGACCTTTTCGGTTTCCGCCGCGAAGCCGACAACGACCTTCGGACGTTTCAATCCCGGCTTCGACAAACCCGCGAGGATGTCAGGGTTCTCGATCAGTTTCACCGTCGCCGAACCACCGCTCTTCTTCACCTTGTGCCGGGCGAGGGTTTCGGGACGCCAGTCGGCGACGGCGGCGACGCACACCGCCGCATCCACCGGCAGCGCCTTGCGACAGGCGGCCTCCATCTCGATGGCGGTTTCCACATCGACGCGCTTCACGCCCTCGGGTGCCTGCAACGCCGTGGGGCCCGACACCAAGGTCACCTCCGCGCCCAGTATCGCCAGGGCTTGCGCGACCGCATAGCCCTGCTTCCCGCTCGAGCGGTTGGTGAGCCCGCGCACCGGATCGATCGGCTCGAAGGTCGGCCCCGCGGTGACCAGCACGCGCTTGCCGGCCAGCGGACCCAGCCGCGCGACGACGGGCGCCGCGGTCTTCACCGCCGCCAACGGCTTCGCCTTCGCGCCGGAAAGCTTCGACTGGATCGCGGCGAAGATCGCTTCGGGTTCGGCCATGCGCCCGGGCCCGAACTCGCCGCACGCCATCTCGCCCTCGTCGGGACCGATGAAGCTCACGCCGTCCGTCTTCAGTTGACCGACATTACGCGTCGTCGCCGGGTGCAGCCACATGCGCACGTTCATCGCCGGCGCGATCAGCACCGTCTTGTCGGTGGCGAGCAGCACGGTTGAAGCAAGGTCGTCGGCGATTCCATGCGCCATCTTGGCAATCAGGTTCGCGGTCGCCGGCGCCACCACCAAAAGGTCCGCCTCGCGCGACAGCTCGATGTGCCCCATCTCGTGTTCGTCGGTGAGCGAGAACAGGTCCTGGTAGACCTTGTCTTCGGTCAGAGCGCCCAGGGACAGGGGGGTGACGAACGCCTCGCCCGCCCGGGTCAGCACCGCGCGCACGGCGATTTCGGCCTTCCTCAGCAGCCGGACCAGCGCCAGCGCCTTATAGGCCGCGATCCCGCCGCCGATGATCAGGAGCACCCGCTTCTGGGCCAAGCCGAACCTCTTTTAAACTGGGTGTGGCGGGCATAGCGCGCGCCCGGGGCCCCGTCGAGGACCGGGCTTGACTCCGGGAATTAGAACATTCTATGAACCTGAACATTGCAAGAACATGGTTCTTGCGGTAACGGCGATATCGACAACCAGTGGGGGAGCCCATGACCTTAGCGAAAATCCGGGTGAAAGCCCTTTGGGGCGGCGCGGCCGTCCTCGTCCTGGCGGGCCTTGCGGCCTGCGACAACGGCCCGTCGGCGGTGCGTGCGCGCGACCGGTCGGCCTCGACCGGCTACGACGGCGGCGCGTCGTCCCGGTCGGAGAGTTACGCCGACAACAGTTCGTACAGCTCGCGTGTGATGGGCCGCTACGCCGACCGCGACAACGGCGGCGGCGACGCCGGCTGGGCGGGATCGAAGAAGTATCCCGCCGCCGAGAGCGCCGACTACCACTTCAAGCGCGATGGCGCGGACTTCGGCGCCACCGACGTGAAGGACTATGTGGCCAAGGCTCACGCCTTCATCGCCCATCCGCCGCATGGCGCCGAGATGCTGAAGCGCAAGAACGGCGACACCCTGTTCTACGATCCCAAGGGCAATGTGTTCGTGGTCGCCACCCGCGACGGCACGCCCCGCACCATGTTCAAACCGCGTGACGGCGCCGCCTACTGGGATCAGCAGAAGCAACAGGAAGCCGGCGGCGGCGACCGCCCCTACCGTTCGCGCGCCAGCTCCGGCGGCGGCAGCGACGATCAGGGCTGAGCCGAAGAAAGATGAACCACGAAGCGCACTAAGCGCACGAAGAAGGAAGAAGATTGCCCACGAAAAACACGAAAAGCACGAACAGTGATTATCTTCCCGCGTCGCAGACGCGGTATCATTTGAAAGGCGCTTCGCGCCGAAGATCAAAGCTGGAAACGCGACGCGTTCGTGCTTTTCGTGTTTTTCGTGGGCAACTCTAGCGACGCGAACACGCGCGCGATCGCTGGCGGCCTATTCGTTCTTCGTGCGCTTTGCGCGCTTCGTGGTTCTAGTTTCTTTTTTGCCGGCGTCAGCTCTGCGCGAGGTAGATCGCGTAGCCGGCGACGACGAGCGCCGCGAGCGCCAGGGCGATCACCCAATGCGTCAGGCTTTCGTCGCGCTTGATGACTGCGGCCGGCGGTGGCGCGGCGGCGGCTTCGGCGGCGCGGGCGATGGCGCGCAGCGCGCTCAACAGTTCACGACCGGCTTCGAGCAGGCGTTTCGGTGGCGACAGTTCGCGCGCGATCCAGCGCTCGACGACGGGACTGGCGGCGGCCCAGATGTCGTGGTCGGGACAGAGGTGGCGTGCGACGCCCTCGACGGTGACCATGGTCTTCTGCAGCAACACCAGCTCGGGTCTGAGGCGCATGTCGAAGACGGCGGTGATCTCAAACAGCTGCGCCAGCAGGCGGCCCATGCTGACCTCGCCGGCCAGGCGTCCGAACACCGGCTCGCCCACCGCGCGCAGGGCTTGCGCAAACTGCTCGACCGAATGGGTGTCGGGCACGTAACCCGCCTCGAAATGCACCTCGGCGACGCGCTGATAGTCGCGGCGGATGAAGCCCCACAGGATCTCCGCGAGATAGCGCCGCTCGCGCGGCCCGATGCGGCCGATGATGCCGTAGTCCACGGCAGTCAACTTGGCCGGCGGGGCGAAGAACAGGTTTCCTTCGTGCAGGTCGGCGTGAAAGGTCCCGTGGTCGAGCGCCTGGGCGAGAAATCCGCGGATCACATTGTCGGCGAGGGCGCGCAGGTCGACGCCCGGCTGCTCCAGCGCCGCGGGATCGCTCAGCGGCAGGCCTTCCGCCCACTCAAGCGTCAGGGCGCGGCGGCCGACGCCGGGCCACACCACCTTGGGCGCGCGCATATAGGGATCGCGCGCCATGATCTCGCCGAGCTCGCTGACCGCGGCGGCCTCGAGCCTGAGATCGAGTTCGAGCTCCAGTGACCGCGCGACCGTGGCTACGAACGCGATGGGTTCGAGCCGGCGCGCGCGCGGGACCCACGCCTCGACCCAACGCGCGCCCAAGCGCATCGCATCGACATCGACGGCGACGCGGCGTTCGACGCCGGGACGCAGCACCTTCACCGCCACCAGACGTCCGTCGTGCAGACGCGCCCGGTGCGCCTGGGCGATCGAGGCCGCCGCAACCGACTCGCCGAATTCCGAGTACATCAACTCGATGGGCTTGCCGAGCGTGCGCTCGACTTCGGCGCGCGCGACTGCCTGGTCGAACGGCGGCAGGCGGTCCTTCAACCGGCTCAGGTCCTGCGCGAACACCGCGCCGAAAATGTCGGCGCGCGTGGACAACAGTTGCCCGAGCTTGATCGAGACCGGGCCCAGCCGCTCGAACGCGCGCGCCAACCGCTCGCCCGGCCGTCCGTTCTTCGCTTGGGGACCTGCGAACAGGCGCAGGAAGCCGGCGAAGAAGCGCGCCGCCGGCGGCAGCAGGTCGGAAATCTCCCGCGGCGCCAGGGCGTCGTAGCGCACCAGCACCCAACCTCCCGCCACCAGGCGCATCGTCGAGGAGACCGGATTGCTCATGGGCGGCTCAGATCGCCCAGCCGTGATGCAGCGCCGTCACCCCGCCCGAGAAGTTGGTGAAGCCGACGCGCTTGAACCCGGCCTGTTCGATCATCGCAGCGAAACGCTTCTGATCGGGAAACCGCCGGATGCTCTCGACCAGGTACTGATAAGACTTCGCGGTCGTTGGCGACCAGGCGCCCGATCTCGGGAATGACCTTGAACGAATAGGCGTCGTAGGCGCGGCGCAAGCCGTCCGACACCGGCCGCGAAAACTCCAGACAGAAGAACCGCCCGCCGCGCTTCAACACGCGCCGCGCTTCCTTCAAGGCCGTGGGCACGTCGGCGACATTGCGGATGCCGAAGGCGATGACATAGGCGTCGGCGCAGGCGTCGGGCAGAGCCAGGGCCTGGGCGTCGCCCACGCTCCACGCAATCTCCGGTTCCGATCCGCGCGCGCGGCCGGCGGCGACCATCTCGGCGTTGTAGTCGATCACCATCACCCGGGCGTCGAGACCGCCTCGGCGCTCACGCGCCTTGCGCGACAAGCTGGCCAAGCGCCGCGCCATGTCGCCGGTGCCGCCCGCGCAGTCGACGATGGTCTCGCCCGGCTGGGGGTTCAGCTTCGCCGCCGTGGCGTCCTTCCACAGCCGATGCGCCCCCGCCGACATCAGGTCGTTCATCAGGTCATAGCGCTCGGCCACGCGGTCGAACACGCCGCGCACCAGGCGCACCTTCTCGCGCGCCTCCACGTCCTTGAACCCAAAGCTCGATTGGCCTTCTTCGCTCATGCGGGCGCTTCTAAAGCATTGTCCCGCCGAAGGGCAGCCTCCGGCGTCTAGCCCCAGACCTTGTAGGGGTCTTCGAACGGCAGTTTCAGCGCCTCGGCGACCGCCGGGTGGGTGATCTTGCCGTGCAGGACGTTAAGGCCCTTGGCCAGGTGCTTGTCCGTCTTCAGCGCGTCGAGGCCCTTGTCCGCCAGCGCCAGGCCGAAGGGCAGGGTGGCGTTGTTCAGCGCCTCGGACGAGGTGCGCGGCGCCGCGCCCGGCATGTTGGCCACGCAGTAGTGGACGATGCCGTCGATCACATAGGTCGGGTGCTCGTGGGTGGTGGCGTGCGAGGTCTCGAAGCATCCGCCCTGGTCGATGGACACGTCCACCAGCACGGCGCCCGGCTTCATCTTCTTCAGATGTTCCTTACGCACCAACTTGGGCGCCGTGGCGCCGGCGGTGAGCACCGCCCCGATCACCACATCGGCCTTGAAGATCTCTTCTTCCACGGCGTCCTGGCTGGAGAAGCGCGTCAGCACGCGGCCCAGGAAGATGTCGTCGATTTCGCGCATGCGCGGGATCGAGCGTTCGATGACCACCACTTCGGCGTTGAGGCCCATGGCCATGCGCGCGGAGTTCATGCCGACGACGCCGCCGCCCAGCACCACCACCCGCGCGGGCGACACGCCCGGCACGCCGCAGAGCAGCAATCCCATGCCGCCGTTGTGCTTCAGCAAGGTCTCGGCGGCGGAGAACACCGCGATGCGGCCGGCGACTTCCGACATGGGCGCGAGCAGCGGCAGGCCGCCGCGCGCGTCGGTGACGGTTTCATAGGCGACCGCGGCGCAGCCCGACTTGATCAGACCGTGGGTCTGGTCGGGATCGGGCGCCAGATGCAGATAGGTGAAGAGAATCTGTTCGGGCTTCAGCTTCACCCACTCGACCGCCTGCGGCTCCTTCACCTTCA
This sequence comes from uncultured Pseudomonadota bacterium, assembly GCA_963838235.1. Classification (GTDB taxonomy): domain Bacteria; phylum Pseudomonadota; class Alphaproteobacteria; order Caulobacterales; family Caulobacteraceae; genus JAFECT01. The sequence continues at coordinate 220,899 of CAWIQJ010000006.1, read as the reverse complement.
CGATCATCTGGGCCTGGTCGAACACCGCGTCGGCGTTCGGCAAGATCTTGGCGCCCGCGCGCCCATAGGCGTCGTCCGGGAAGCCCGCGCCGACGCCGGCGCTGGTCTCGACCAGAACTTCGTGGCCGTGGGCGACGTACTCGCGCACCGCCGTCGGCGTGAGGCCCACGCGATATTCGTCCGGCTTGATTTCCTTGGGGACGCCCACGCGCATGACGGCTCTCCTGGTTGGGTTAGATTGGATGGGCGCCGTTTTAGCCAATCGGGCGAGCAAGGTCCCGTTGTTTTCGCCGCTGAGACGGCCCAAAATGGCGGAAACCAGCATGTGAGCCACCCAAAATGCCGGTATCCGCCGAAATTCTCGACAAGATCGATAGGAAATTGCTCGCCCGCCTGCAGGCGGAGGGCCGGATCACCAACGTCGAGCTGGCCTCGGCCGCCAACCTGTCGGAGTCCGCGTGTCTGCGACGGGTGCGCAGCCTCGAGCAACGCGGGGTCATCGCCCGCTACGCCGCGGTGGTGGACGAGCGCGCCGTGGGCCTGCCGCTGTCGGTGTTCGTCACCGTCACGTTGGACTCCCAGTCCGAACACGCGCTCACCGCCTTCGAGACCGCTATCGCCGGCGTGCGCGAAGTGGCCGAGTGCTATCTGATGACCGGCGGCTCGGACTATCTGCTCCGCCTGGTGGTGCGCGACGTCGACGATCTCGAACGCGTCCACTCTCAGGAACTGACCCGCATCCCCGGCGTGAACCGCATCTCCTCCAGCGTGGCCATGCGTACGGTGGTGAAACGTGCGGAGTTGCCGCTGTGATCGGCGCCGCGTGGAAAAAGGAGAGCTTTGCGTTACGGAGAAAATCCACGCGCTAAGCGTTCTCACCATGACGGGTGCGCGTGGAGTGAGCGTCATGGTCAGTAGCAAACGTATGCCCCTAAAGACCGCCGCCGCCGCGGCGATCGCCTTGTCCTCGGTGATGTTGGCGGCGGCGCCGGCGGATGCGCGGTGCGGCTGTCACCACCGCGTCTATCACCATCGTTCCTATCGCCACGTCCATCGGCCGGCCGGCTATTATTCCGGCTACGCTCCATCCTATTATTACGGCTACGGCTACGCCTATCCGCGCGTGGTGGTGGGATGCTGCTACCATCGGCGCTACGGCTACTACTGGAGCCGGCCCTACGGCTACGGTCCGCGGTACTGGTAGGTCAGAGCGGCGACAGCGCGTCCCGGTTCAGCGTTGACGCGCTGGTCCAACCCGCCAGCGCCAGGGTCAGGTCGAGTTCGGCCGTGAGGTTGGACAGCACCGCCTCCACGCCTGCCTGCCCGCCCACCGCCAGGCCGTAGACGTACGGTCGTCCCACGCACACCGCATCGGCGCCCAACGCCAGCGCCTTGAACACGTCGGCTCCGGTGCGCACGCCGCTGTCGAACAGCACCGGGATCTTGCCGTTGACCCGCTCGGCGCAGAGCAAGAGCTGATCGGCCGAGCCGACCGCACCGTCGACCTGGCGTCCGCCGTGGTTCGACACCACGACGCCGTCGAAGCCGTGCTCGATCGCGAGTGCGGCGTCTTCGGGATGTTGAATGCCTTTGACCAGGATCGGCAGCTTGGTGACGCGGCGCAGCGTCTTCAACTTCTCCCAGGTCAGGGACGGATCGGAATAGGTCTGGGTGAACAGCGCCGCGGCGGCGAGCGGGTTCTTCTCCGGCGTCTCGGCCAGCATGGATCGGAACACCGGGTCGGAGACGTATTGGGCGATGCCCTGGCCCTTCAGGAACGGCAGGTGGCCCAGCGCCAGGTCGCGCACGCGCCAGCCCAGAACGGTGGTGTCCAGGGTGACGACGATGGCTTCGCAACCACAGGCCTCGGCGCGGCGCGTCAGCGAGGCGACCAGCGCGTCCGACTTGCCCCAATAGAGCTGGAACCATTTGGGTGCGCCGCCGCAGCAGTCGGCGATCTGCTCCATGGGATAGGAGGCCTGGTTGGAGATGACCATCGGCGTCCCGGCCTGGGCCGCGGCGCGCGCCACCGCCAGGTCGGCTTCGGGATGCGCCAGCGACAGCACCCCAATGGGCGCGGTCAGCAGCGGCGTCGGCAGCGTGCGGCCGAACAGGGTGACCGACAGGTCGCGGCTCGAACAGTCGCGCGCCATACGCGGGGTGATCCGCCAGCGGTCGAGCGCGGCGCGGTTGGCCGTGGCCGTGGTCTCGCGTCCGGCCCCGCCGGCGACATAGGCGAAAGCCTCAGGGGTGAGCTTGGCCTGGGCGGCGGATTCCAGGCCGGCGAAGTCGAGCGGCGTCGTCTCGCGCTCACCTTTGAGGCCTCGCATATAGATGCCCGCCTGACGGCTTAGACCGGGTCCCGGATCGCTCATCGCCCAAACACCCTTTCGGGCCCCCTTCCGACCGCTCCTTGTGTCTTGGCTACGTCTCTCCGAGCTAATACGCAACCGTTCACGGAACTGTGGTCGGTAAGCAAATTGACAGAATCCCGTTTCGCGCGCGTCGTCTCGTTTCATCGCGTTGAGAGGGTGTCATGGCGTGGTGGAACGACAGATCGCTGCTGGTGGGCGCCGTGGGCGCGGTAGTGATCGGCTTTGGCGGCGGATTCATCGTGGCCAAGGCCACCGAAACCCTGCACACAAAAACCGAAAGTTCGGGCGGCGGGCTGTTCTCGATGTTCGGCCATCCGCGCTCGCCTTTTGCGCGCCGCGCGGGCCTGCCCAAGCCCGAGGGATTCGCGGTCTGGCGCCAGCGCGTTGACACGTCCGACGCCAACGCCAAGGCCTGCGTCGAGTTCACCCGCACGCTCAATCCGCAGCTGGCCTACGCCGACTATGTCCTGGTGTCGCCCGACCCCGGCCGGCCGCCGGCGGCGAGCGTCAATCCGAAGAACCCGGCCGAGCTCTGCGTCACCGGCATCGGCGTGGTCGACCATCGCGTCACCTTCCTGAAGGGCCTGAAGGCCAGGGACGGCGAGGCCTTGACGTCGAACGCCGACGTCGACTTCAGTTTCGGCGTCAAGCCGACCTATGTGGGTTTTTCCGGCGACGGCGTGATCCTGCCGCGCGAGGACTCCGACGGCGTCGGCATCGAGACGGTCAACGTCGCCAAGCTGCATGGTCGAGGTTTGGCGCGTGCCTGACCGCAACCTGGTGCGCAAGTCGATCTCTGCGCCGGCGCCGAGCGCGGAAGGCGAATACCCCGAGGACTACGGCGAGGACGCCGTCGGCGACGACGGCCGCAAGGTCTGGTCGGGCGAGGTCCAGGTGAAGGGCCCGCAGGCCGAACGCGTCACCACGGTCTTCCCGTTGGGCGCGGTGCTGCACGATCTGAAGCCCGGCGCCTATGTGCTGCGCGTGAAGGACGCCTCGGGCGGGCGCGACCTGAAGAAGGACGGCGACGACGACAACAATCCGCCCGCCCAGGCGCGGCGCTGGATCCTGTTCACCGACATGGCGCTGGTGTCCTACCAGGGCGCCGACGGTCTGGACGTCACGGTGCGCTCGCTGAAGAGCGCGCGGCCCATGGCCGGGGTGCGCCTGGCGTTGGTGGCGCAGGACGGCGAGGACCTCGCGTCGGTCACTTCCGATGGCGACGGCCATGTGCGCTTCGCGCGACCGTTGCTCGACGGCAAGGGCGGCGATGTCGCCAAGATGGTGATGGCCTACGGGCCGGGCGCCGACTTCACCACCATGGACATCGCACGGCCGCCGGTCGACCTGTCCAACCAGGGCGTGGGCGGACGTCAGGCGGATGCGCAAGGTCTGACCGCGGGGCGCAGCGCGTCGGGCGTGGTCGACTCCTACGTCTATTCCGACCGCGGCATCTATCGCCCGGGCGAGACGGTGCGTCTGGTGGCGCTGCTGCGCGATCTCGAAGCCAAGGCGGTGAAGGACCGCAAGGGTTTCATCGTGGTGAAACGCCCCTCGGGCGTGGAGTCGGCGCGCTGGCGCTTCGACGGTTCGCCGTCGGGCTTCGCCAGCGCGGACTTCGTGCTGCCGTCGAGCGCGCCGCGCGGCCGCTGGTCGGCGGAGATCGACATCACCGGCGTCGACAAGCCGGCCGGGAGCTACAATTTCTCGGTCGAGGATTTCGCGCCCCAGCGTCTGGCGGTCGAACTCGCGGCGAACGCGGCGCAGGCCATGGCGCCCGGCGAGGCGCGCAACGTCGGCGTCGACGCCCGCTTCCTCTATGGCGCGGTGGCCGCGGGCCTGAAGGTGCAGGGCGAGGCGCGTTTCAAGGCCGACCACGATCCCTTCCCGCAGTTCAAGGACTACCAGTGGGGCGACGCGGCGACGCCGTTCGCCGAGAAAGAGGTCGACCTGAAGGAGACGGTCACTGACGGCGCCGGTCACGCGACGCTGGTGCTCGACGGCGCTCAAGCCGGCGACAGCGCGCAGCCCTTGAAGGCGTTGTTCACCGCCTCGGTGTTCGAACCCGGCGGCCGTCCCGTGCGCGAAGGCGCCGAGATCAGGCTGCGCGACCGGCCGCTCTATTTCGGCGTGAAGGTCGATCAAGGAACGACCGGCGGCAATCAACCGCTGATCGGTTTCGACATCGCCGCGGTGAACGCCCAGGGCGCGCCGACGGCGGTCAACGGAGCGAACTGGTCGCTGATCGTGGAGAACTGGGACTACGACTGGTTCCAACAGAACGGCAAATGGGGCTGGCGGCGCACCAGCCGCGACGTGGTCGTCGCCAAGGGCGTGCTCGACATCGCAGCCTCGGGTCAGGGCAAGCTCGCACGGCGCCTACCGTGGGGCGACTATCGCCTCGAACTCACCGACCCCAAGACCAACGCCAAGTCGGTGATCCGCTTCGCCTCCGGTTGGGGCGCGCCGGCCGAAGACGCCGCGGCGCCGGACATGGTGCGGGTCAGTCCCGGCGATCAGAAATACGCCCAGGGCGAGACCGTCTCCATCGCGATCAAGGCGCCCTATGCGGGCGAAGCCCAGGTGGCGGTCGCCACCGATCGCGTCATCGAACTGCGGAACATCTATGTGCCGGAAGGCGGCACCACCGTGCGGCTGAAGTCGTCGGCGGCCTGGGGCGGCGGCGCCTATGTGCTGGTGTCGGTGGTGCAGCCGCGCGATCCGGTCGCTACGCCCAAGCCGCGCCGCGCCATCGGCCTGACCTATGTGAAGCTCGATCCCAAGGGACGCCAACTCGTCGTCGACCTCGGCGCCGCCGAGAAGATCCGCGGGCGCGAGCAGCTGATCGTGCCGGTGCACGTGAAGGGTCTGAAGTTCGGCCAGCGCGCCAAGTTGACCATCGCCGCGGTCGACGAGGGCATTCTCAATCTCACCAAGTTCGAGAGCCCCAATCCGCTGAACTGGTACTTCGGCAAGCGCGCGCTCGGCGTCGACTATCGTGACGACTACGGCCGCCTGCTCGATCCCAACCTGGGCGCGGCGGCGACGCTGAACTACGGCGCCGACGAGATCGGCGGCGAGGGCCTGACCGTCACTCCGATCAAGAGCGTGGCGCTGTGGTCGGGGGTGGTGGAGACCGGGCTCGACGGACAGGCGCGCATCGTGCTGCCCGCGCCGCAGTTCAACGGCGAACTGCGCGTCATGGCGGTGGCCTGGACCGACCAGGCTGTGGGCCAGACCGAACAGAAGGTCACCGTGCGCGAGCCGGTGGTGGCCGAACTCGACCTGCCGCGGTTCCTGGCGCCCGGCGACAAGGCGCTAGCGACCCTCGAACTGCATAATCTGGAAGGCCCGCCCGGGGGTTATACCGCCTCGGTGCAAGGCGAGAACGGCCTGCTCGGCCTGTTCCACAAACTGTATCAGCTGATCATCGGCCAACGCATCGCCGAGCGCGTGCCGATCGACGCGCCCGCGATCGCCGGCATCGGCAAGGTTGCGCTTCCGCGTCACCGGGCCCAACTTCAACTTCCCGAACAGCTACCGACCTGCAGACGCGGGTGGGCTGGGGACCGGAAACAAAGGTCTACACCAGCCTGCAAAAACCCGGCGAACTATGGACGCCGCGCAACGAGCTGCTCGACGGCTATGCGCCGGGCTCGGCCACGTTGGAGGTCAGCTATTCGCCGTTCCGCGGCTTCGACCCGGCGCCGATCGCCGATGCGCTGTCGAAATACCCCTACGGCTGCACCGAACAGCTGGTGTCCGCGGCTTTCCCGTACCTCTATTCCACCAACGGCGTCGCGCATGACAGCGTGGCGAAACGCGCACACCCGCTGCTGGTCGAGGCGGTGAGCAAGTTGCTCGATCGCCAGTCGGCGGACGGCGCCTTCGGCCTGTGGCGGGTCGGCGACGGCGAGGCCGACCCCTGGCTTGGCGCCTACGCCACCGATTTCCTGATCGAGGCGCAGAGGGCCGGCGCGCCGGTATCGCAGGAACTCGCTGGACAAGGCGCTCAGCGCCATGCGCCAAGTCTCGCGTCCGGACGGCTTCTCGTCGGTGTCCTACCAGCTCGCCTATCCGGACTGGTGGTCGGACAACAAGGACAAGCTCAAGGCGGCGACGCAGAAGATGCGTTCGCGCGCGGCGGCCTATGCCCTCTACGACTTAGCCAAGGCGGGTCGCGCCACCGGTGATCTCGCGCGCCTGCGCTGGTATCACGACGTACAGTTCAAGACCGAGCAGTCGCCGGTGGCCCGCGCCCAGATCGGCGCCGCGCTCGACATGATGGGCGACCGCGCGCGCGGTCGCGACTCCTTCCGCCAGGCCATCGATGCGCTGGGCTACAAGGACGCCGACGACTGGTACCAGAGCCCGCTGCGCGACACCGCCGGCAGTGATCGCCCTGGCCTATGAGGCGGGCGAGACCGATCTTGCGCGCAGCCTGCAGGGTCGGCTCGAAAACGCGGTGGAAGACCCCGACCGGCTGAACACCCAGGAACAGGCGCGGCTGCTGCAGGCGGCGCACTTCATGCTGGCGGCGGCGGGTCAGATCCGCATCGAGACCGCCGGTGTGTCGCCGCTGGTGAACAGCGGCGGCGCCATGCGCTGGGGCGTGGGTCCGCTCGCCCAGGCGCGGTTCGTCAACCGCGGGACCGGCGCCCTGTGGCGGACGGTGACCGTGCGCGGCGAACCGGCGACGCAACCCGCAGCGGCGTCCCAGGGCCTCTCGGTGGAGAAGAGCTACTTCACCATGCAGGGTCAGCGGGTCGATCCCGCGCACCTGGCCCAGGGCGACCGGGTGGTGGTGCGCATCTCCGGCCGCGCGGCCGCGTCCCAGACCCTGCCGCTGGTGATCGACGACGCCCTGCCGGCGGGCTTCGAGATCGAGACCGTGCTCAGTCCCGAGGACGCGTCCGAAGGTCCGTTCAAGTTCCTGGGCGTGCTGTTCGCGGTGAACGCGCAGGAGATGCGTGACGACCGTTATGTGGCGGCGCTGAAGTTGCCGGGCGGGCGGCCGTTCACCGTGGCCTATGTGGCGCGCGCGGTGACCGCGGGCGACTTCTATCTGCCCGGCGTCGAGGCGCGCGACATGTATCACGCCGGCGTCTTCGCGCGTACGGCGGGCGCCCGCACCGCCATCACACCGGCGATCTGACCCGAGGCGCGGCAGCGTGACCAGCGTGGGTGTGAGCGTGGACTGGCGGGCGAAGGTCGCCGGCGCGACGACGACGGCCAAGGCGCTCGCCGATGCTTGGCGCGACCGGGCGGCGACCGCGGACGCGAAGGCGGCGCGCCGGGTGCGGCGGATCACCCTCGGCCTGATCGGCGTGCTGGGCGCCCAGGTCGCGCTGCTGCTGGCCGACGCGGTGTTTCCGCCGGACATGGGCAAGGCGGAGCGGTCCTCTCCGGTGGTGCTCGACCGTCACGGCGCCTGGTTGCGGGCGCTGCCGGTGGATCGCGGGCGCTGGCGCGTCCGCGCGGACCTGGAACGCACCGACCCGAGTTTCCTGCGGCGGGTGACGGCGGTGGAGGACGAGCGCTTCTTCGCCCACCTCGGCGTCGATCCGATGGCTGTGGTGCGCGCGGCGCTGACCGATTTTCGCGCATCGCGCACGGTGTCGGGTGGCTCGACCATCACCATGCAGACCGCGCGCCTGCTCATGCCGCACCCGCGCAGCTACGTCGCCAAGGTCGTCGAGATGCTGCGCGCGATCCAGCTCGAGGCGCGGCTGTCGAAGCCGCAGATTCTGTCGCTCTATCTCACGCTGGCGCCCTACGGCGGCAATCTCGAAGGCGTGCGCGCGGCGTCGCTGTCCTACTTCGGCCACGAGCCCGAGAGCCTGACGCTCGGCGAACAGGCTTTGCTCATCGCGCTACCCCAGGCGCCCGAAGCACGCCGGCCCGACCGGAGGCCCGCCGCCGCGCGGGCCGCGCGGCGCGAGGTGCTGCAGAAACTGTTGCGCGCGGGCGCCATCGACGCGTCGGAGTTCGCCGAGGCGGACGCCGAACCGCTGCCCACCGGCCGCACGGCGTTCCCGCACCTGGCCTGGCACGCGACCGGGCGCCTCGCGCGCGCCGCCGCGACCGGTCAGGCGACCATCCAGACCACCCTCGACGCGAGCCTGCAGGCGCGGCTGGAAAACCTCGCGCGCAAGACCGCGCTGGACCAGGGCGCAGAGACCGAGTGTCGCCATCCTGGTGATCGAGGCGAAGACCCGCGCGGTGCGCGCGGCGGTGGGCTCGGCGGGCCTCGACCGGCCGGGCGGCTGGGTGAACATGACGCGCGCGCTGCGCTCGCCCGGATCGTCGCTGAAGCCGTTTGTCTACGGTTTCGCCTTCGACGAGGGCATCGTCGCGCCCGACACCGAACTCCAGGACACGCCGACCCGCTTCGGCGACTACCAGCCGGAGGACTTCGACCGCGTGTTCCACGGCGAGGTGACCGCGCGCGAAGCCCTGACCAATTCGCTGAACGTGCCGGCGGTGGCGACGCTGGACAAGCTCGGCCCCGACGTGTTCGAGGCGCGCATCGAGCAGGCGGGCGTGCGCTTGGTGCGGCCACGCGCCCAGACCAAGGCCGCGGGGCTGGCGCTGGCGCTCGGCGGCGAGGGAATTTCGGTCGAAGACCTGTCGGTGCTCTACGCCGCGCTCGCCGACGGCGGCGTGGCCAAGCCGCTGGCCTGGACCGTCGATGATGCGATTAAGCGCGAGGACGAACCCGGCCGCCGGCATCATGCGCGCCGAGAGCGCGCAACAGGTGCTCGACATTCTGCGCGAGACGCCGCCGCCCAAGGGTCGTGCGCCGGGCCCCTTGATGTCGCGCGGGCCGCGCGTGGCGTTCAAGACCGGCACCTCCTACGGCTTCCGCGACGCAGTCGCGGCGGGGATCGGCGGTGGCTATGTGGTGGTGGTGTGGACCGGCCGAGCCGACGGCGGTGCGCGCGGAAGTCTCACCGGCCGCGAGGCGGCGCTGCCGCTGCTATTCGACGTGTTCGACGCCATCGACGCGCCCGCGAAGGCGCCGTCGCCCATCGCGCCGCGCGGCGCGCCCCAGGCTTTGCAACGCATGGAGCGGACCGGCGCCGGCCCGGTGATGGTATTCCCGCCCGACGGCGCGGTGGTGCAGCTTGATATCGCCGGCCCGAAGGGCCGCGGCCTGGTGCTCGCCGCCCGCGGCGAAGGCCTGAAGTGGTTCATCGACGGCGACCCGCTCGACCCTGACCCGGTGTCGGGCCGCGTGGTGTGGCGGCCGTTGTCGGGCGGGTTCTACCGGGTGACGGTTGTGGACGCTGCGGGTCGGCAGGCGGTCGCGCGTGTCCGTGTCAAAGCGCCTTGAAGGAAGACTGCCCACGAAAAGTACGAACGCGTGGCGCATCCAGTGCGATGCTTCTGCGCGAAGCGCCTTTCAATGAAAGCCGCGTCCGCGACGCGGGAAAATAAGCCCGTTCGTGCTTTTCGTGTTTTTCGTGGGCAGTCTTTCTTCGGCCGCAGACCTCACGTCGTGATGGTGTTCAGGTCGCGGCCCTTGGTTTCCGGGAGGAAGAACAAGCTCACCACGATCGAGATCACCGTGAAGAAGGTAGGATACCACAGCCCGAAATAGGTGTTACCGCTCGCCGCCATCATGGCGAAGGACACCGCGGGCAGGAAGCCGCCGACCCAGCCGACACCCAGATTGTACGGCACGCCCATGCCGGTGTAGCGCACGCGCGTCGGAAACAGCTCGACCAGTGCGGCCGCCTGCGGCCCGTAAAGCGCGGTCGCCGCCACCGTCAGCACCAGCATGACGATGAACAGCCTGCCGAAGTCGACCTTTGCCGGATCGGCCTTGTCGGGATAGCCGGCGCCCTTCAAGGCGGCCTTCAGGCGGGCCTCTAGGCCCGCCTTGGCCTGCTTCTGCGCGTCGCCTTTGAGCACGCGCGCGTCGACCGAAGCGACCGCCGTCTGACCGACCGTCACGATGGCGACCGATCCCGCCGCGGCATCGCGCGCGGTGTAGGTGACGCCGGCGTTGGTCAGGTAGGCCTCGGCGATTTCGCAGGAGGAGAAGAATTTCGCCTTGCCGACCGGATCGAACTGGAAGGTGCAATCCTTCGGGTCGGCGACCACGGTCACCGGCGCCGACGCCTGGGCGTGGTCCAGGTCCGGATTTCCGAAGCGTGTCAGGTAGTGGAAGGCGGAGTGACCGGTGATCGGCAGATAGCAGGCCAGCGCCAGCAGCATGCCGAACAGCATGATCGGCTTGCGCCCGACGCGATCGGACAGCCAGCCGAAGAAGACGTACAGCACGGCGCTGATCAGGGTGGCGGCGGCGATCAGAGCGGTGACCGTCTGGTCGTCGATCCGCAAAATCTTCTGCATGAAGAACTGGCTGTAGAAGAAGGCCGCGTACCAGATCGCGCCCTGCCCCATGGTGATAGCGAACAGCACCAGCAGGACGTACTTCAGGTTCTTCCACTGCAGGAAGGTTTCGCTGAATGGCGCGCGGCGGTCCGTGGTCTCGGCCTCCATGCGCTTGAACGCCGGGCTCTCGCCGAGTCGTACGCGGATCCACAGCGAAAGGCCGAGCAGAACCGCCGACAGCAGGAACGGAATGCGCCAGCCCCAGGCGTCGAACGCCTGCGGGCTGATTCTCGTGCGCAGCAATAGGATCACGCCGAGCGCGAGCAGCAGACCGAACGCGGCCGAGGTCTGGATCCAGCCGGTGGCGCCGCCGCGATTGTCGGTGCGCGCGTGCTCGGCCACATAGATCGCCGCCCCGCCATACTCGCCGCCGAGTGCGAAACCCTGGATCGCGCGCAGCGCGACCAGAAGGATCGCCGCAGTGACGCCCGGCAGGCCGAACGCCTTCATCTGGCCGAAGTCGGGCAGGAAGCCGATCAGAAGCGTCGCCACGCCCATGCCGGTGATGGTGACGAGGAAGGCGACCTTGCGCCCCTTGGCGTCGCCGAACAGGCCGAACACCAGGGCGCCGAACGGACGCATGAAAAAGCCGAGCGCGAAGGTGGCGAGCGCCAGGATGAAGCCGGTGAGTTCGTTGACGCCCGAGAAGAAGTGTTTGGCGATGACCGTCGCCAGACTGCCGAAGATGAAGAAGTCGTACCACTCGAACGCGGTGCCCGCGGCCGAGGCGGCGACCACGGTTCCCATTCCCGGCGCGCGCGCGGCGCTCTGATCGGCCATGGCTCCCCCCATGTTTGACAGAGGACTACCATGCTCCGTCGTCATCGCAACGCAAGAGCAAGCCCCGCCGCGGCGCGACGGGGTTGCTCAACGCTGAACTCGAACCGCGGACTAAATGTGCGGCTTGGAATCCTGCGCGGTGTCCTGCACCGCCTGGCCGGTAGCCTTGATGTCTTTGCCGGCGCCTTCGACGGTGTTACAGGCCGAAACGGCGATCGCGGCCGCAGCGGCGAAAAAGATCAGAAGCTTTCTCATGGGAGGTGCTCCGGTTTGAGCCGGTCGGGGAGGGCTCGGGGAGCAAACGTCTACGCTGCAGCGGGGTTCCCCCTCGCCGGTTGGTCGGCAACACCGGCGTCGGCCATAGGCGTCTCGCTCGCTGCGCCCGCGTCGAGGGCAGGGAAACTGAGCCTTGCGAGTACGCCGCCTGTGGGCGAAGCGACAATCTCCGAGTCACCGCGAAGCTGTCGCGCGAAGGCGGTCATCAGGGTGCGCCCGAGGCCAGCTGGCGAAGAGGCTTCCGCGCCAGCGGGACCCGGACCGTCGTCCTCTACTTCCAGCGTGCAGGTGTCGGCGCCGACGCTGAAACGCACGCGCATGACACCGCCGCTCACCGTGAAGGCGTGCTTCTGCGCATTGCTGATCGCCTCCACCGCCCACAGCGCCAGCGGCGCCAGCTTGTCGGGGTCGATCACCAGGGTGTCGGCGGTGAGTTCGGTGCGCACGGGCTGACCCCCGCGTCCCGCATCGCTGGAAACCAGCTGCGAGATCAGCTCTTCGAGGAACAGGCGCACGTCGACGCGGCGCAGGTCCGCGCTCTGGTAGAGCGCGCGATAGATCAGGGCCAGGGCGGTGATGCGCTGGCGGGTGTCGCTCATGGCCGCGCGCGCCGCCGGATCGGTCAGCGAGCGCTGCTGCATGTTCAACAGCGATGAGATGACCTGAAGGTTGTTCTTCACTCGGTGATGAATCTCGCGCATCAGCGCGTCCTTGTGCTCGATCGACTCGCGCAGCGACGCGTCGCGCCCCTCGATGGCGGCGGCCATCTGGTCGAGGGTGACGGCGAGGGTGCGGATCTCGAGCGGCGCGTTGTGCGCCTGCACCGGGCGCACGGTGAAGCGTCCCTTGGTGTAGATCGAGGCGATGCGGTCGAGATATTCGAGCCAGCGCACCACCACCCGCTCTGACGCCGCGATCACCGCGATCACCGCCAGGCCCCACAGCAAGAGCGGCAGGATGATGGTCGCCACCGGATTGAGCCGCGCCCAGGAGAAGGCGCCTTCCGCAGGCGTCGAGATCAGCACGAACACATCGTCGGCGGCCAGGGGCGCGCCGGCATAGACCCGCTCCTGTCCTGCCGCGTCGCGGGCGTAGAACAGGGCCGAGCCGCTGTGCGCGGCGTCGCCCACCCAGTCGCCGCGACCCGAGGGGAAGGCGTTGTGGTTGGTGGACGACAGGATCGAGCCGCTTTCGTCGGTCACCGCGACGGCGGCGTCGCGGGGGAGGGCCTTGTTGCGGTCGGCGGGCGCGAAGTCAGCGATCGGAAGCTCGGCGATCAGAACGCCGCCGAAACCGCCGTCCGGATCGGCGTTGCGCACGGCGACGTACATTTCGGGCGCCGTCTGCAACCCGGCGGTGGGTGCGCGCGCCAGCACCTGATTTTCGCCTGCGGCGATGCGCCGGAACCAGCTTGCCCCGGAGATGTCCTGGGCGATGCGCGCGCCGTCGCTGGCGCAGATGACGCGCCCGGACGCATCGAAGCGCGCGAAGGCGGAATAGCCGGTCAGCCGGTCGACGAGGTTGCGCAGCCGAACCGCACAGTCGCCGTCGGAGGGCTCGGCCTTCAGGGTTTCCAGCACTGCCTCGGCGCTTTCGATGCGCGCCTGCGCCGTCGCCGTGCTGCGCACCGCCGCGGCGGTGAGGTCGGTGCGCTGGTGTTCGGCTTCGCGATGGAAGGCGTCAACGGATTCGGCGGCGCCGAGAATCAGAACCGGCAAGACTGCGAGCACCAGCGCGCCGGCCAGACGGTAGCGGATCGTCTGGAACCGGGACGCGCCCCACGTCCAGGCTCGCCAGGGTCTCACGCCGTTACCGGGCCCCGCTCAACCGCTCGGCGTCGGAGAGGATCGACCCCATGGCCTCGCCGGCGGCGGCGCCGTCGCGTTCATAGCCGCCGCTGACCAGAGCCGCCTGCACCGCGCGGCGAGCGCGGCTGACGCGGCTCTTCACCGTACCGACGGCGCAGTTGCAGATCGCCGCCGCCTCTTCGTAGGCAAAGCCGCCCGCGCCCACGAGCACCAGGGCTTCGCGCTGTTCGTCGGGCAGGCTGCGTAGCGCGAGTCTGAGTTCGTCGAGCGCGATGGGCGCCTCCGGATCGTCGACCGCGAGCAGGGTGCGCTCGGCTACGTCCTGGTCGAGCTGGCTCTGACGCCAGGACCGGCGTTTCTCGGAATAGAACTGGTTGCGCAGGATCATGAAGGTCCAGGCCTTCATATTGGTGCCGATTTGGAAACTGGCGCGCGCGTCCCAGGCCTTCAGCATGGCGTCCTGGGCCAGGTCGTCGGCGGCGGTCGGATCGCCGCACAGGCTGCGGGCGAAAGCCCGCAGATGCGGGATCAGCCCGACCAGCTCGCGCTTGAAGTCTTCGTCGTCGGCGGAGGATCGGGTTCCGGAAGACGGGGCCTCGCTCATTCGCCGGCCTCTTTGCGACGCAGGTCCGCGTTGCGAAGGATGTCGAGAAACTCGTCGGGCACCGGTTCGTTGACGACCTGGTCGAACATCTGGCGCAGGCCGACGCCGATCGCCTGCTGGCGAAGCCGCGCCTCGTCGTTGTCCGCGCCCGGCGCATCCGACGGACCGGGCTTGCCTGAACGCGGCTGGTGTTTTCGATCGATCATGCTGTCCACTGCGCGCACCCCGCCCGGCGTGCCGGACTCACCCCGGCGCTTGGACCAGAAACGCGAAATCCGCGAAGGGGTTCCGTCGCGGGAACGATAATAATGCTAAGCTTGGGTCCCCGTCGAGGAACCATCCGGCGGACGAGCCGTTTTGACCTCACGGGGCTTGGATAAGGCGACCGCCGTGGCCGCCTGTCCGAAACCTGCCGGGGCCGGGCCGAGGCCCCGGATCGAAACGAAGTCCGTCGGGGAGTTTCCTATGAGCCTATTGGTCAAGCTGGCGCCGCACCTGCCCTATGTCCGCCGCTATGCGCGGGCGCTGACCGGCGATCAGGCGACCGGGGACCGCTATGTGCGGGTGGCGCTCGAGGCCCTGGCGGCCGGCGAACAGACCCTGCAGCCCCACATGACCCCGCGGGTGGCCCTCTACCACGTCTTCCACATCATCTGGTCCTCCAGCGGGGCCCGGCTGGAGGGCGAAGACACCGGGGGCGACGTCCGCGATCCCACCGCGCGCCGCCTGCTGCGCATCCCGCCCCGCTCGCGCCAAGCCTTTCTGCTCACCGCGCTCGAAGGCTTCACCCCCACCGAAGCCGCCCAGGTGCTCGATGCGGACGAGGCCGAGGTCCACAAGCTGATCGCCCAGGCCCAATCGGAGATCGACGCCGAACTGGCCACCGACGTTCTGATCATCGAGGACGAGCCGGTGATCGCCGCCGACATCGAGGCCCTGGTGCGAGAGCTCGGCCACCGGGTCACCGAGGTCGCCGCCACCCACCACGAGGCGCTGGACGCCGTCTCGCGCAACCGGCCGGGCCTGGTCCTGGCCGACATCCAGCTGGCCGACGGCTCATCGGGCATCGATGCGGTGAAGGACATTCTGGCCAGCTACGACGTGCCGGTGATCTTCATCACCGCCTTCCCCGAGCGGCTTTTGACCGGGGAGCGGCCCGAGCCAACCTTCCTGATCACCAAGCCGTTCCAGCCCGAGACCGTGAAGGCCGCCATCGGCCAGGCCCTGTTCTTCCACCCCGCGAGGGCCAAGGAAGTCGCCTGACGCCTGACCCGGCAAGAGCGCAGGTGACGGCGTGTTCACTTGCGTTCGCCGGGAGGCTCGGCAAAATCGGCTCCGACGGTCGTTGCGGAGCCGATGCGATGTCGAAGAAGACCGAAACCCTCGAGCTGCGCCTGCCCTATGAGACCAAACAGGCGTTCATGGCCTGCTGCCGCGCCGCGGGCCGCTCCGCCAGCGAGGAGCTGCGTGGCTTCATCGCCGGTTATGTCGAAGACCGCGGCGCGCGAAAGCGGGATCGCAAACGACTGGCGATCCGCATCGGGCTGGTCTCGGTTGCCTTGGCTGCGGCGACCGCGGTCGCAGAGCCCGCGCTCGCCCGCGCCAGTGTGTCGGCGAGCTTTGCGCAGATCGACGCCACCCATGACGGCAGGATCTCATTCGCGGAATTCGCCCGCGCGGTGAAACCCGACGTCGCCCTCGATGTCGGACCGACTGCGCCGCTCGCGGAATCGGGACTGTCCCCCGATCTCAAGGCGCGCATCTTGCGCGAGAGCTTCGACCGCATCGACATCAACCGCGACGGCGAGATCAGTCTGGCGGAATTCCGCCGCTACGCGGAACGCTGACGCCCGGTCACAGGGTGTGGAACGCGCGCGAGGGATCCAGGCGCGTGAACCAGGTCCACGGCTTCCCCAGGCTCGCGCCGCCGCGCCAAGCCATCAGGACCACCGCCGCGCGGCCCTCGATCTCCTCCTTGGGGATGAAGCCCATGCCGACGCCGACCGGCCAGCGGCTGTCCAGCGAATTGTCGCGATTGTCGCCCATGACGAAGACGTCGTCCTTGGGTACGACATAGACGCCGGTGGATTCGCCGTCGCGATCGGCGCCCTCGACCAGGGTGATCCAGCTTCGACCGCCGGGCAGGGTCTCGCGTATCCCCGTCACCGCACGCGACGGATCGTCAGGATCGGTCGCTGGACCCAGCACCTGCCGCATCACCGGCGCACCGTTGATGAACAGGCGGCTGTCGATCACCTGCACGCGGTCGCCGGGCAGGCCGATCACCCGCTTGATGTAGTCGGTCCGGTAACCACCCATCGCGTGCTTGAACACCACCACGGCGCCACGCCGCGGCGTGCGGCCGAACAGCCGGCCGTGGAATAGCGGCGGATCGAACGGGATGGAATAGCGGCTCCAGCCGTAGCTCCATTTCCAGATGACCAGATAGTCGCCCTTCAACAGCAGCGGCTCCATCGAGTCCGAGGGGATGGTGAAGGGCTGAAAGACGATCACGCGCAGGACGAGGGTGACCAGCAGCGCGGCGCCGATGGTCCCGGCGATGTCGATGACCTGACGGCGCAGGGAGCTAGGATCGGGATCGGGGAGCGGTTCGGCGGCGTCGGTCATGGCTTGGTCCAGGGCAAGGAGGGCCTGGGGGCGATGCTCGATCCGCGCGACGACGGACGCACGCGAATCCCTGTCCCGACGGGCCAGAAATCGTGTCCGGACAGCGCCGAAGCCGCCTGGCGGCTTGCCTTTTGGCGTCCGATCGCGCAAGCGGCGGGCATGACTTCCCTGTGGCCCGCCGTCGACGCCCTGATGCGCCGCTCGCCCCTGATCCCGGTGGTGGTGATCAGGGACTGGCGCCACGCGGGGCCGATGACGCGCGCGCTCTTCGCCGGCGGCGTGCCGGTGGTGGAGATCACCCTGCGCACGGACCAGGCGTTGGACGCCATCCGCGCCGCGGCGGCCGAGGCCGGCGATGCGGCGGTGGGCGCGGGGACCTTGTTGTCGCCCCGGGACATCGCGGCGGCCAAGGCGGCGGGCGCGAGCTTCGGCGTGTCGCCGGGCCTGACGCCTGAGCTGTTGCGCGCGGCGAAGGATCTCGACTTTCCGCTGCTGCCGGGCGTGGCCACCGCGTCGGAAATCATGACCGGCCTCGAACACGGCTACGACCGCTTCAAGCTGTTCCCGGCTGTGCCGGCAGGCGGTTACGAACTGCTGAAGGCGTTGGGCGGCCCGTTCACCCAGGTGAAGTTCTGTCCGACCGGCGGGATCACGCGCGAGACCGCCGCGAAGTTTCTGTCGCTGTCCAATGTGCTCTGCGTCGGCGGCTCGTGGCTCGCGCCCCAGGCGGCGATGGATGCCGGCGATTGGGGCGCGATCGAAACCATTGCGCGCGAATCGGTCGCCGCGGCGCGCACGTCGGCCTGACCATGCCGCGCGACTACGAAGCCGAATACAACAACCGCGCCCGCGTTCCGGAGCACCCGCAGATCATGGGCGGCTGGGGCAAGGACGCCGCCGCCTATCGCAGTGAAAAGCCGCCGGTCGAGGTCGCCTACGGTGCGGGTGAACGCGAACGATTCGACCTGTTTGAGGCGGGCGAGGGCCCGGTGGTGCTGTTCATTCATGGCGGTTACTGGCAGGCGCTCGACAAGTCGATGTTCAGCCACATGGCGCGCGGCCTGAACGGGCGCGGGATCAGCGTTGCGGTGACCAGCTACGACCTCTGTCCCAGCGTGCCGCTCGACCGCATCGTGGGCCAGATGCGCCAGGCGGCGCGCACCCTGTGGACACGCACAAACAAGCCCATCGTGGTCGCGGGCCACTCCGCGGGCGGTCATCTCGCCGCCTGTCTGCTGGCCACCGACTGGGGTCTGATCGATCCGAGCCTGCCGAAACAGATTGCGACCTCGACGTTCGCCATCTCCGGCCTGTTCGACCTCGAACCGCTGGTGCGCACCTCGGTGAACGGCGCCTTGAAACTGATCCCGCGCGAGGCGCGGCGGCTCAGCCCGCTGCACTGGAAGGCGCACGCCGGCACGACGCTGGATGCGGTGGTCGGCGGGGCGGAGAGCTACGAATACCATCGCCAGAGCGAAACGATCGTCGAGACCTGGGCCGCACAAGGCGTGGCCACGCGCTTCGAAGCCGTACCGGAGGAGAACCACTTCACGGTCATCGCGCCGCTGACCGATCCGGAGTCGGCGATGGTGTCGCGCGTGGCGGAGATGGTTCAAAAAGCAAAATGAACCACGAAGCGCACTAAGCGCACGAAGAAGAATTGCCCACGAAAAACACGAAAAGCACGAACGGACTTAGCTTCCCGCGTCGCCGACGCGGCTATCATTGAGGGCGCTTCGCGCCGAAGGTTTGCGTGCTACGCGTTCGTGTTTTTCGTGGGCAATCTCTTTCTTAATACCCGTTCAGCCGCGCAATACGGTCGGCATGAAAGTTCGCGTCGCCGAACAGCTCCTGCGCCACCCGCGCGCGTTTCATGAAAAGGCCAATGTCGAATTCGTCGGTCATGCCGACGCCGCCGTGCATCTGCACCGCTTCCTGGACGGCCAGGGTCGCAACCTGGCCGGCCTTGGCCTTGGCGATGGAGACGATAGGGGCGGCGGCGTCTAAGCGGTCGTCCAGGGTCTGCAAGGCCTTCAGCACCACGGCCTTGGCGATCTCGACCTCGCTGAACAGGTGGGCGGCGCGGTGCTGCAGCGCCTGGAACTCACCGATGACACGCCCGAATTGCTGGCGCTCCTTCAGATAGGCGACGGTGCGGCCCAGGGCTTCATCGCCGACGCCGGTGATCTCGGCGGCGACCGCCGCGCGGCCGACGTTCAGCACGCTTTCGAGCAAGGAATGGCCCGCATCGATCTCGCCGAGAACCGCGTCGGCGGTGACTTCGACGTCGACAAACTCGAAGCGCGCGGCGTTGTGCGCGTCGACCATGACGGTGCGTTCGATGCTGACGCCCTTGGCCTTCGGGTCGACCAGGAACAGGGTGACGCCGTCGGCTTGGCCGGCGCTGCCTGCGGTGCGCGCCGCCACGATGGCGAGGTCGGCGACGTGGCCGTCGAGCACGAAAGCCTTGCGGCCGTTCAGGCGAAAGCCGTTGCCCGCGCGTTCGGCCTTCAGCGCGGTCTTGGCCGGATCGTGCTTGGCGGTTTCGTCGACAGCGAGGGTGGCGATCACCTGACCGGCCGCGATGCGCGGCAGCCATTCTTCCTTTTGCGCGTCGCCGCCGCCCCGCGAAAGCGCGGTCGCCGCGACCACGGCGGTGGACAGAAAGGGCGAGGCGGTCAGGTTGCGGCCGATCTCCTCCATCACCACGCCCGCCTCGACGCAGCCGAGGCCCAGGCCGCCGTAGGCTTCCGGGACGAGCATGCCGGTGAAGCCCATGTCGGCGAAGCCGCGCCACAAGTCGCGCGAGAGCCCGTCCGCGTCGCGACTGTCGCGCAGTTTGCGCAGCGCCGCCACCGGCGCGCGCTCTGACAGGTAGCCGCGCGCGCTGTCGCGCAGCATCGCCTGTTCGTCGGTCAGGACCAGCGGCATGGGGTCAGGCTCCCGGCAGGCCGAGCAGGCGCTTGGCGATGATGTTGAGCTGGACTTCGCTGGTCCCGCCCTCGATGGAATTGGCCTTGGTGCGCAGCCACGATTTGGCGGCGACGCCGTCCTTGGACCGTTCGCCCTCCCACTCCAGCGCGTCGGCGCCGCCGGCGGTCATCAGGAGCTCGTGCCGGCGCTTGTTCAGCTCGGCGCCGTAGTATTTCAGCACCGACGACAGGGCCGGGTGTGCATGCTTGATCTTGGCGAGATCGCCGGTTCGTTCGAGCGCGCAGGCGAAGGCGGCGGCGTCCACGTCGAACCGCGCCAGGTCCGCGCGCAGCAGATAATCGGCGTTGTCGCCGTCGCGGCTCAGGCCCGCCTGGCGCGCGGCGATTGCGCCCAGGGAGCCGCCGTCCATCACGCCGATGTTTGAGATCATCTCGCGCTCGTGGCCGAGTAGATATTTCGCGACGTCCCAGCCCTTGTTCAGCTCACCGACGAGTTGGCCCTTGGGGACCTGCACGTCGTCGAAGAAGGTCTCGCAGAACGGCGACTTGCCGGAGATCAGTTCGATCGGCTTGGTCGACACGCCGGTTGTGCGCATGTCGAACAGCAGGAAGCTGATGCCCTCGTGCTTCGGCGCGTTGGCGTCGGTGCGCACCAGGCAGAAGATCCAGTCCGCCTGGTCGGCGTAGGAGGTCCACACCTTCTGGCCGTTGACCAGGAAATGGTCGCCCTTGTCCTCGGCCTTGGTCTGCAGGCTGGCGAGGTCGGAACCGGCGCCCGGTTCGGAATAGCCCTGGCACCAGCGAATCTCGCCACGCACGATCGGCGGCAGGAAGTGTTTCTTCTGCTCGTCGCTGCCGTAGGTCAGCAGCGCCGGGCCCAGCATCCACAGGCCGAAACTGTCCAGCGGCGAGCGCGCCTTGATCCGGCGCATCTCCGCGCGCAGCACCTTGGCCTCCTCGCGCATAAGCCCGCCACCGCCGTACTCGACCGGCCACTCCGGCGCGGTCCAGCCTTTCTCCACCATGCGTTCCAGCCACTGGCGTTGGGCGTCGCTGGTGAAGCTCCAGCGTTTGCCGCCCCAGCAGCGGTCCTCCTCGTCGCGCAGCGGCAGGCGCATTTCGGGGGGGCAGTTGGCGTCGAGCCAGGCGCGGGTCTCTGCGCGGAAGGTTTCGAGATCGGCCATCGGTGATCCGGTGCTGGGGTCGGCGTTCAAGGTGCTCATGGAAAGGTCACCACGATCTTTCCGAGCGCCTGGCGCGCGCCCAGCCGGGCGATCGCCTCGCCGCCGCGCTCCAGCGAGAAGCGTTCGGAGACCTCGGGTCGGATCCTGCCCTCGACGTAGAGCTTCAGCAGCTCGTGCGTGTTGGCGGCCGCATCCTGCGGCTGGTTGTTGACGAAGCCGCCCCAGAACACTCCCACGATCTGGCAGCCCTTCAAGAGCGTCAGGTTCAGCGGAATCTTCGGGATGCCGGCGGGGAAGCCGACCACCAGGAACCGGCCCTCCCAGGCGATGGCGCGCAGGGCGGCCTCGGCATAGTCGCCGCCGACCGGGTCGTAGATCACGTCCGCGCCCTTGGGTCCGCACGCTGCCTTGAAACTGTCGGTGAGCGCGCGAAGGCTGTCCTTGTCGAACGGCCCGCGCGGATAAACCACGCCCGCTTCGGCGCCGTGGGCGACGGCGACATCGACCTTTTCCTGCGAGGAGGCCGCTGCGATCACGCGCGCGCCCATGGCTTTGCCGAGCTCCACCGCCGCAATGCCGACGCCGCCGCCGGCGCCCAGCACCAGCAAGGTTTCGCCGGCCTGTAGTATCGCGCGATCCTTCAGCGCGTGCAGGGAGGTGGCGTAGGTGAGGATCAGCGATGCGCCGTCTTCGAAGCTCATCACCTCGGGCATGGGGATCAAGGTCGCCGCGCTTACCGCGACCTTCTCGGCCAGGCCGCCGACCATCGGAAAGGCGACGACGCGGTCGCCGACCTTGGCGCTGGTAACGCCTTCGCCGAGGCTTTCGACCACGCCCGCGATCTCGGCGCCCGGCGCGAAGGGGCGCGGCGGTTTCAGCTGGTACTTGTCCTCGATGATCAGCACGTCGGGATAGTTCAGCGAACAGGCCTTGATCGCCACCACCACCTCGCCGCGTTTCGCGACCGGATCGGGAACTTCCTCTAGGGTCAGGGTTTCAGGGCCGCCGGGGGCGCGGCTCAACAGGGTCTTCACGGGATCAGACCTTCGCGTTCGAGTGCTTGGCGTATTCCATCCGCGCGATGGCGCGGTTGTGCACCTCGTCGGGACCGTCGGCGATGCGCAGGGTGCGGATGCCGGCATAGGCCTTCGACAGGCCGAAGTCGTCGGAGACGCCGCCGGCGCCGTGGGCCTGGATCGCGTCGTCGATGATCTTCAGCGCCATGTTGGGCGCGGTCACCTTGATCATGGCGATCTCGAGCTGGGCGGTCTTGTTGCCGGCCTTGTCCATCATGTCCGCCGCCTTCAGGCAGAGCAGGCGGTTCATCTCGATGTCGGACCGCGCGTGGGCGATGCGTTGCTCCCACACCGAGTGGCTGGCGATGGTCTTGCCAAAGGCGACGCGCGACAGCAGCCGCTTGGTCATCTTCTCCAGCGCCACTTCCGCGACGCCAATGGTGCGCATGCAGTGGTGGATGCGGCCCGGGCCCAGACGCCCCTGCGCGATCTCGAAACCGCGGCCTTCGCCCAGCAACAAATTGCCTGCGGGCACGCGCACGTTTTCCAATTTGACTTCGGCATGGCCATGCGGCGCATCGTCGAAGCCGAACACCGGCAGCATGCGTACGATGGTCACGCCCGGGGAATCCAGCGGCACGAGAATCTGCGACTGCTGCGCGTGACGCGGGCCGTCGGGGTCGGTCTTGCCCATGACAATGGCGAGCTTGCAGCGCGGATCGCCGACACCCGACGACCACCACTTGTGGCCGTTGATCACATAGTCGTCGCCGTCGCGAACGATGCGGGTTTCGATGTTGGTGGCGTCGGACGAGGCGACGTTCGGCTCGGTCATCAGAAAGGCGGAGCGGATTTCGCCGGCCATCAACGGCCGCAGCCACTGTTGCTTGTTCTCCAGCGAACCGTAGCGGTGCAGCACCTCCATATTGCCCGTGTCCGGAGCGGAGCAGTTGAACACCTCCGACCCCCACTCGACCCGGCCCATCTCCTCGGCGCACATCGCGTATTCGAGGTTGCTCAGACCGGCGCCGTGGAACTCGTCGTCGTCGTCCCGCTCGCTCGGCGGCATGAACAGGTTCCACAGGCCCTCGGCCCGGGCCTTGGGTTTCAGGTCCTCGATGATCTGGGGGACGGACTGCCAGCGCGCCTCGCCGACCAGGGCCGTCTGGGCCTTGTAGGTCGCCTGGTTCGGATAGACGTGGGCGTCCATGAAGGCGCGGACCCGGTCACGCCAATGCCGCTGCCGCTCGGAGAGGGTGAAGTCCATGGCGGGCTCCTGATCGTTGTTCAGTTGGGCTTAGCAGGCGTGGGCCGTCCCGCAAATCGCCGATCTCAGCCGAAGCGGCGAAGGTCGAAGGCGGCGAGGCGCTCGGGCGTGGCGTTGGCGGTGGTCAGCTCGGTGACCGCCTCGGCGGTGGCGGCGGCCAGGGTCATGCCGATGTGCTGGTGGCCGAAGGCGTAGAGCACCCGCGGCGAGAGCCTGCCGATCGCGGGCAGGAAGTCGGGCAGGGTGGGGCGCGACCCGCGCCAGCGCTGGACCGTATCGGGGACCGCGATCCCGAGTTCGGTCAGATGCTTTTCCAGGAGCGCCCATTTGCGCGGGTCCGGCGGCGTGTCCGGGCGGCCGATCTCGGTGAACCCGGTGACGCGCACGCCGCTGTCGAAGCTGGTGAGATAGATCCAGCGGTCGTCGAACAGGATGGCGGGGAGGGTGCGCGGCCAGTGCGGATCGTCAAAGCGCAGGTGATAGCCGCGCTCGGCCACCAGCGGCGCCTTGATTCCGAGGTCGCGCATCAGAGGGGCGGAACGTGCGCCGCCGGCGACCAGCACCTGGTCCGCGTCCAGGGTCTCGCCGCTGTCGAAGCTGAGCGTCACGCCGCGGTCCGACGCCGCCAGGCGGTTCACCCGGCCGAGCATGGTTCGTCCGCCGAGGTCGGTGAGGCCTTTCCACAATGCGCGCACGGTCTCGCCGGGGTCGCGCAGGCGTACGGTGTTCTCGAAGAAGACGCCGCCCTTCACATGGCCCGCGAAGCGACCGGCCAGGCTGTCCAGCTCCTCGGCTGTGATCGGCCGCCAGTGGGCGGGCCTGAGGTCCGCCTTGGCGATCGCCGCCAACCCGCGCCGGGCCGAGGTTTCGTTCTCCCAGAGCTGGAAGTGGCCGCTCGCTTCGACCAGGTCGGGGCGGCCGATGCTGGCGACCAGGTCGGTCCACTGGGGCACGGCGCGTTCGAGCAGGCCGCGCAGCGCCACGGTCCCGCGCTTGAACCGCGCGGGATCGCAGGCGGCGAGGTAGCGGAAGGCCCACGGCAGCCACAGGTCGATGTCGCGCCAGCAGAAGTCGAGCGGCCCGCCGAAGGCGAACAGCCGCCCGGGCGCGGTCCAGACGTTGTGCCAGTTGGCCAGGGGCTCGGCGGCGTCGATCACCAAATGGCCGGCGTTGCCGAAGGAGGTCCGCGCCTCCTCCTCGCCCGAGTCGACCAAGGTCACGTCCCAGCCGGCCTGGCGCAGCCGCACGGCCGAGGCGGCCCCGATCGCGCCCCCGCCGATCACCACGAAATGGCCTCGAGCCGAGGTGTTGGTAGGAGAAATGTCGGACCGGGATTGCGCCATCGTCGTTATCGTATACGATTTCACCAACACATTACGAGGGCCGCCAATGCCGACGACCGTCGCCTGGACCGGGGTCTACCCCGCCGCCACCACCCAGTTCGCCGCCGATCTCTCCATCGACATGGAGGCCACGCGCAAGGGGCTAGACGCCCTGATTCGCGACGGCGTGCACGGGATCATCCTGATGGGCACCTGCGGCGAGAACAATTCGCTCGACGCCGATGAAAAGCGCGCCGTGCTCGCCGCCGCGCACGAGACCGTGGCGGGACGCGTGCCGATTGTCGTGGGCGTGAGCGAACTGACCTCGCGCAAGGCCGCGGACTTCGCGCGCGACGCGGAAAAGCTCGGTGCCGATGCGCTGATGGTGCTGCCGGCCATGGTTTATGTGCCGACCGAAGACGAACTGGTTTCGCACTTCAAGATGGTGGCGGACGCGACGTCGCTGCCGATCATGCTCTACAACAATCCGCCGGCCTATCGCGTCAGTATCGGCGAAGCGGCGCTGGCGAAACTCGCGTCGGTGAAGAACATCGTCGCGGTGAAGGAATCGGCGCCTGACACGCGGCGCTTCACCGACCTCCTCAACGCGTTCGGCGATCGCTTCGTGCTGATGGCCGGCCTCGACGACGTCGCCCTCGAAGGATTGATTTTGGGCGCCCACGGCTGGGTGTCGGGTTTGACCAGCGCCTTCCCGCAGGAGTCGGTGGCGCTCTACGACGCCTTTGCGCGCGGCGATCTCGACGAGGCGCGCGCCATCTATCGCTGGTTCATGCCGCTGCTGCACCTCGACGCCGAACACGACCTAGTGCAGTCGATCAAGCTGGCGGAACAGGTGATGGGCCGGGGCTCCGAGCGGGTGCGTCCGCCGCGCTGGCCGCTCGCCGGCGCCCGCCGGGCCGAGGTCATCGCCATGGTCGAAAAGGCGGCGGGATCGCGACCGCGCCTGAAAAAGGCGGCGGCGTGAGCCGACACACCTTCTTCTGCATCGACGGCCACACCGCGGGCAATCCGGTCCGCCTCATCGCCGGCGGCGCGCCGCGGTTGAACGGGTCGAGCATGAGCGAGCGGCGCCAGGATTTCCTGAAGCGGTTCGATTGGATTCGCCAAAGCCTGATGTTCGAACCGCGCGGTCACGACATGATGTCGGGCGGCTTTCTCTATCCACCCTTCGGCGACGCGGACGCGGGTATATTGTTTGTCGAAACCTCCGGCTGTCTGCCCATGTGCGGTCACGGGACCATCGGCATGGTCACCTTCGGCCTCGAACACGGCCTGATCACGCCGCGCGAACCGGGCAAGGTCGTGCTGGAAGTTCCGGCGGGGCGTATCGAGGTCGAATACGGCCGCGAGGGCGACAAGGTGACCTGGGTGCGCCTGCACAATGTCGCGAGTTATCTCGCCGCGTCGGACATCGAGATCGAAACGTCGGAGTTGGGTATGCTAACGGTCGACGTCGCGTACGGCGGCAACTACTACGCCATCATCGAACCTCAGGGCGCCTATGAAGGCCTTGATGCCCTGGGCGCCGAAAGCATCATCCGTTTGAGTCGCGAGGTGCGTGAACGGGTGGGCCTCGCGGTCCAGCCGGTGCATCCGCTCGACCCGACCATTCGCGGCGTCAGCCACGTACTGTGGGCCGACAAGCCCAAGGGCGCGGGCGCAGACGCGCGCAACGCGGTGTTTTACGGCGAAAAGGCCATCGACCGCTCGCCCTGCGGCACCGGAACCTCGGCGCGGATGGCGCACCTGCACGCCAAGGGGCGGCTCAAGCTCGGCGATCGCTTCGTGCACGAGAGCTATATCGGCAGTCGGTTCATCGGCCGGGTCGAGGCAGAGACGACGCTGGGCGATTTCTCCGCTATCGTCCCCTCCATCGAGGGGACCGCTTGGTCCACCGGCTTCAACCAGAATCTGGGTCGACGAAGCCGACCCGTTCCACGGCGGCTTTACGGTGACCTGAGCATGGACGACGACCGCCCCCTGCCTGATCAGCTCTACGACAAGGTGCGCGCGCGCATTGTCGCCGGCGACCTTCGGCCCAACACGCCGGTGCGCCAGGACACGCTCGCCCATGAACTGGGCGTCAGCAAGATTCCGCTGCGCGAGGCGCTGAGCCGGCTCGAACACGACGGCCTGGTCACACTCAGTCCGCGCCGGGGCTACGAGGTCGCGCCGCTGGATCCGAAGGCGGTCGAGGACATCTTCGACCTCAGGCTTCGCATCGAACCGGCCGCCGCCGCGCTCGGCTGCGAACGCGCAACCGACGAGGACCGCGCCAAGGTCAAGGCGTGCCTCGACGCGCTCAATCGCGCGACCGAGGCGCACGACGCCGCGGCGCCCGAATCCAACCGCGCCTTCCACATTGCTCTGGTGGCGCCGGCCGGGCGACCGCTGACGACGCAACTGGTCGAACGCCTGAACGTGCTGGCCGAACGCTATGTGCGCGAGCACCTGAAGCCGCAGGGCCGCTCCGATCGCGCCCGACGCGAGCACCAGGAGATCTACGACGCCTGGGCGGCGGCGCGGCCGCAGTCGGTGCAAGGTCTGCTCGACGCCCACATCGGCCGCACGCTCGACGACCTGCGCGCGCAACTGAAAGATCGGGGATAGACGCCCATGCGCCTGCATCTGAAGAACGCCCGCATCTGGGACGGCCACGCCGACGACTATGTCGCCGAGGGCGACGTGCTCTGCGTCGACAACCGCATCGAAGCGGTCGGCAAGGTCACCGGCGACGCGGACCGGGTGATCGATCTCGGCGGACGGGCTCTGTTGCCGGGTTTCATCGATTGCCACTTCCACGCCTATGCGACCAGCGCCGACCTGGCCTACGTCGACACCCTGCCGATGAGCTATCTGGCGCATCACGCGTCGAAGCTGATGGGCGGCGCGCTCGATCGCGGCTTCACCACAGTGCGCGACGCGGGCGGCGCCGACTGGGGTCTGTGGCGCGCCATCGAGGACGGCGCCCTGCGCGGCCCGAACCTGTTCTATTCGGGCAAGGCGCTGTCCCAGACCGGCGGTCACGGCGACGGACGGGCGCAGCATATCGAACCCTGCGGCTGCGGCCATGTCGGCGGCTTGTCGCAGGTGGTGGACGGCGTCGACGCCGTGCGCCTCGCGGCGCGTGAGAACCTGCGTAAGGGCGCCCACCAGATCAAGATCTTCACCTCGGGCGGCGTGTCCTCGCCAACGGACCCGATCTGGATGCGGCAGTATTCCTCCGAGGAGATTCGCGCGATCGTCGAAGAGGCCGCGACGCGCCGCACCTATGTGCTGTCGCACGCCTATACCCCCGACGGCATCGCGCACGCGGTGAACAACGGCGTACGCACCATCGAGCACGGCAACCTGCTCGACGAACCCACCGCCAAGCTGATGGCCGACAAGGGCGCCTATCTGGTGCCGACCCTGATCACCTACGACGTGCTGGGCAAGGAAGGCCCGGCGCTGGGGATGCCGCAGGCCTCGGTCGACAAGATCGCCGACGTGGCCAGCAAGGGCGGCGAGGCGGTGAAGATTGCGCGCAGGGCGGGGGTGAAGATCGGCCTCGGCAGCGATTTGCTGGGCGCCATGCACCGCTGGCAGGCGCACGAGTTCCGTATGCGCGCGGCCTGCGACAAGATCATGGACGTGCTGCGCTCGGCCACCAGCGTGAACGCCGAGATCGTGCAGCACCCAGGCGAGCTCGGCTGCGTGAAAGAAGGCGCCCGCGCCGACCTCTGCGTCTGGGACGGCGACCCGCTGAAGGATTTGTCGACCATCTGGGAAAAAGGCCCCGCGCTCGTGGTCAAGGGCGGCAAGGTCGAGGTTCAGCGCCTGTAAGCGACCTCGAGTCGCGCGCGGACTTTTTCCGGATTTGCGGCTGCGTCCGCGTTTTGGCACACTCGCTTGCACTGTGTTCTACGGACGCTCGCTCACCGTAAAATACGGTTGATTTACGGTGGAATCGACGATCGGTTGTGTTTCCAGGGTTTCGTATTTAGCGTGAAAATCGTCCCATCGACGCGCGAGGGTCGCGCTCTTATTTCGGAATTCAACGCCCAATGAGCCGTTTCATCCCCGCGCTGTCCGCTGCTTGCCTTGCTCTCATCGTCGCCGCCGCCGTGCAGGCCAAGCCTGCGCCGCCCAAGGCCCACGCCGAGCCCGTGAAGCACGATGGGGTCTGGGCCCAGACCTATTCCGATCTGCCGGCCGATCCGGACGCGCGCTTCGGGACCCTGCCCAACGGCATGCGCTACGCCATCCTGCGCAACAAGACGCCCGAGCACCAAGCCTCGATCCGCCTGCGCATCGGCTCGGGCTCGCTGGAGGAAAGCGACGCGCAGCAGGGCCTCGCCCACTTTCTTGAGCACATGGCGTTCAAGGGTTCGACCCATGTGCCCGAAGGCGACATGATCAAGATCCTCGAGCGCAAGGGTCTGGCCTTCGGGCCCGACACCAACGCGTTCACGAGCTTCGACCAGACGGTCTTCATGCTCGACCTGCCCGAGACCGATCCCGACACCTTGTCGACCGGCCTGATGCTGATGCGCGAGACCGCCAGCGAACTCAGCCTGAAACAGAGCGCCATGGATCCCGAACGCGGTGTGGTGCTGTCCGAAGAGCGCCTGCGCTCCACCCCCGCCTATCGCGCCCAGAAGCAGCAGTTCGCCTTCTTGCTGAAGGGCCAGCTCGTGCCCGACCGCTTCCCCATCGGCCAGGTCGAGGTGCTGAAGACCGCCCCGGTGTCGCTGATCCGAAGTTACTACGAGGCCAACTACCGGCCCGATCGCGCGACCCTGGTGGTGGTCGGCGACATCGATCCCGCCGACATCGAAAAGCGCATCAAGGCCGGCTTCTCCGACTGGAAGGGCAAGGGCCCCGCAACCAAGGAGCCCAATCTCGGCCGGGTCGAATCGCGCAGCGCCCAGGTCAATCTGGTGGTCGAACCGAACGCGGCGACCGCGATCTCGCTCTACTGGGTCAAGCCCTATGACGCGTCCGCTGACGTGGCCGCGACGCGCCGGAGAGACCTGATCGAAGCGATCGGATTCAACGTGCTGAATCGCCGGCTCGAACGCCTGTCGCGCGGCGACAATCCGCCGTTCGTGGGCGCCGGGGGCAGCGCCAGCGACTTCCTGAAGTCGGCGAAACTCACCTCGATCAATGCGACGTCGAAGGCCGGCGGCTGGAAGACCGCGCTCGACGCGCTCGTGCGCGAACAGCGCACCCTCGCCGAATTCGGCGTGCGTCAGGACGAGATCGACCGCGAATTGGCCGACACGCGCGCCTCGGCCCAGAACGCCGTCGCCGGCGCCAACACGCGCCGCACGCCCGACCTGGCCAACGCCATCGCCGGCGCTGCGGGCGACGACGAAGTGTTCACCACCCCGGCCGAAGACCTCGCGCTGTTCGACAAGGACGCAAAGTTCGTCACCGTCGCGGCGGTCAACGAAGCGATCCGCCACGCCTTCGAAGGCAGCGGACCCTTGCTCGCGGTCACGTCGCCCGACCCGATCGACGGCGGCCAGGCCGCGGTCGAGGCGGAATTCGCCAAGGCGCGCTCGGCGCCCGTCGAAAAGTCCGCGGACGTCCAGGCCAAGACATGGCCCTATATCAACTTCGGCGCGCCGGGTCAGGCGACCGAGCGTAAGACCGACGACCTCGGCGTGACCACGGTGAACTTCGCCAACGGCGTGCGCCTGACCGTGAAGCCCACGAGCTTCCGCAAGGATCAGATCCTGGTCAGCGTCGTGATCGGCGGCGGCCGTCTCGACCTGTCCAAGGCCAACCCGGCGCCGCTCTGGGCGCTGAACGGCTTCGTGCAGGGCGGTCTCGACCAACTCAGCTTCGACGAGATGGAGCAGGTGCTGACCGGCAGGATCTATTCCTCGCGCTTCGGCATCGGCGACGCGGACTTCAACCTGTCGGGCGCGACGCGGCCGCAGGATCTCGATCTACAGCTGCAGGTGCTGGCCGCCTACACGACCCACCCGGGCTTCCGTCCGGAAGGCTTCAACCGCGTGCAGACGCAGTTGCTCACCGTGCTGCCGCAGATCGACGCCACGCCCGGCGGCGTGCTCGCGCGTAATCTTCAGTTGAAACTGCACGACGGCGATCCGCGCTGGCAGGTGCTGCCGACCCAGGCGGAGATCGAAGCCGCCCACGGGGACGACCTGAAGAAGCTGCTCATGCCCGAGCTTTCGGGCGGCCGCATCGACGTGGTGATCACCGGTGACGTGACGGTGGACCAGGCGGTCGCGTCGGTGGCCGCGACTTTCGGCACCCTGCCGCCGCGACCGGCGGAGACGCCCGCGTTGTCGCAAGCGCGCGAGACCCATTTCCCCGCGCCGACGTCTACGCCGGTGATGATGAGTCACAACGGCCGGCCCGATCAGGCCGAGGCCCTGGTCGCCTGGCCGACGCAGGATACCTATGCCGACGTGCACGAAAGCCGCGTGCTGGCGATGGCGGAAAGCATCTTCGAGCTTCGTCTGATCGACCAGGTGCGCATCGCCGAGGGCGCCACCTATTCGCCCCAGGCCGGCGTCACCAGTTCGCCGACCTTCCCGGGCTACGGCTATGTCAACGCGGTGGTGGAGACGCCGCCGGCGAAGATTCCGGGCTTCTTCGTCGACGTGTCGAAGATCGCCGCCGACATGGCCAAGACCGGCGTCACCGCTGATGAGATCGAGCGCGCGCGCAAGCCGCTGCTCGAACGCGACGACAAGGCGCGCCAGACCAACGAATTCTGGTCGCGCGCGCTCACCGAAGCCCAGTCGGATCCGCGCCGCATGGAACTCATCCGCACCTACGTCGCCGACCTCAATTCGGTGACCGCGGACGAAATTCAGAAAGCGGCCCAGCGCTTCTTCGTCGACAGCCATGCCTGGCGCCTCGAGGTCACGCCCAAGGCGGAGGCGGCGCCCGCCGCGTCGAAGTGACGGCTATCTGAACCCCTCGAGGATCGCGCCTTCGGTCGACAGATAGTTGTGCGCATAGTCGAAGCGGTCGGTGTCGGAGAAGATGAGCCAGTAGTATTTCATCTGCTCGGCCCACCAGTAGCCGGGACAGAAATCGCCCTGGGCCATGGGCTTGGTGGTGATGTCGGCGATCACGGTGAAACCGTAGGTCGTCTTGCTGGTCTCGACCATGGCGCGGAAGTGCTTGTAGGCGAGGTCGCGCCAGCGCTCGTCACGATCGAGTTGCCACAGGTCGAGGCACGAGTTGGGAAATTCCGGCCGCAGGTCGTTGGTCTTGCGCGCCGCACTTATGTCTTCGTAGGCGAGACTTTCCGGCAGCACGCCGAACTTGTCCTGGGCCGCGCTCCACGCGTTCAAATAGTCGCGCCCTTCACGCATCCACCCGCCCTTGCCGAGCAGGCCCGCGTAGAAGGACGCGAGTTCGCTCTGGCGCCGGTCAATCCGATGGCCGGTTTCGTAGTCGACCTGGGTGAACCACAGCCGTCCGTCCACCCGATCGGACTGCCACTTCAGCGTCGCGCGCGTGTGCACGTCGAACCAGTGTTTGAAGTCCTTGTCGCCGAACAGCCGCCAGGCGCCCCACAGATACTCGTAGTAGGAATCCGACGGCGGCCCGATGGTGGCGCGCCGGCTTTTCCATTCGCCGGTCTCCACGTCGATGGTGTCGGGGATCAGGTCGAGCTTGGAGCGGCGGTCGAACCCCGCCTTGGCCGCGGCCTTGGCGGCGTCGAGATAGCGCCGATCGTTGACCAGTCGCCCGAGCGTGCCGAACTCCGGCGCGAAACTGCCGAACTCGGCGGGGAAGGTGAGCTTGTCGCGCGCGGCGCCGGTCTTCAGGTTCACGAAGCGGTAGGGCAGGCCGGTGGGCGTCTTGAACGCGGGCATCAGCCGGTCGGTCAGGTCGCGCGCCAGGGCCAACAGCTTCTTCTCGCGCGTCGCCAGATAGCCCGAGATCAGACCGCCGACCATGCGGATGGTGCTCTCGAACAGCTGGATGTCGCCGTCGATGTCGAAGTGCAGATTGTCGCAGATCCAGCGGACGGCTTCATCCAGCTCTTGGTCGAGCCGCATGACGTAGAGCGTGCCCAGCGCCTCGACCATGGACAGCCCGAGCGACGGGCCGTCCGGGAAGAAGAACGACTCCCGCCCGCCGCTCACCGGCTTGATCTGGTCGGAACCGAAGGCGCGCTCGCGATAGCCGGCCCAGGCGAAGGCCATGGCGTCGCGCACCTCGCGCGCGGGCCCTGACCAATCACCATGCGCCGGGTGCGGCTTTGCAAGGGACGGCCCGGCCGCGGCGGCGGCGCCCAGGCCGATCAGCGCGTCGCGGCGGTGGATGACAGGCGGCTGGCTCACGGCGGTCCTCCCCGCGCGACGTTGCCCCCAGTCCTTGCGCTTCGCAACCCGCCGCGCCGCAACCCGGCGTTCGCTCGAATTCCCTGGCGACCACACGCACAACGCGTGTTAGACCTGGGCCTCGTGGGGACCATTCGATGAGCAGCGTGGCGGCGAGCGCAGGCCCCGCGACGGCCGATCCGGTCGCCGCCGCCCACGCGCGCATGCTGCACGACGCGTCCCTGCAGTTCAGCTTCGTGGGCTACCCGCCGCCGAAACCGCCGCCGCACTGGCTGAACGGCGTGGGCGAGGTTCTGGCCGCGCTGTCGCCGATCTTCGTCGTTCTGTTCTACATCATCCTGGGCGCCGTGCTGGTGACCATCGTCTATTTCGTCGGGCGCGAGCTGCTCGCCCTGCGCTGGCCCGGCATCAAGAAGCGGAAGAAGAAAGACCCGGCCCCCGAACCTGACTGGCGCCCGACGCCGGCCCAGGCGCGCGCCCTGTTGGAAGAGGCCGACCGCCTCGCCGCCGAAGGACGCTATGCCGAGGCGGTGCGCCTGATCCTGTTCCGCAGCATCGAGGAAATCCAAGGCCGCCGGCCGCACCTTTTGCGTCCTGCCCTGACCAGCCGGGACATCGGCCGCCTGGAGGGTCTGCCCGCCCGTGCGCGCGACGCCTTCCGCGGCATCGCCGAGATGGTGGAATACAGCTTCTTCGGCGGCCGCCCGGTGGACGCCGACGGCTTCGGCCGCTGCCGCCAGGCCTATGAGGCCTTCGCCTTTCCGGAGGCCTGGTCCTGACCGACGCATCCGCGACATCGCAGGAGAAATCTTCGCGCCTGTTCTCGCCGTTCATCGCCCTGTGGATGATCGTCGTCGGCGTGTTCGCCTTCGGGGCGTTCCTCGTGCTGCAGGCCTACGCCCCGGACCTGCGCAGCGGCAACGACGGCGGCGGCCACGCCCTGTCGAAATCCGCGATCGGCTTCGCGGGCTTGGTCGATCTCATGAAGGCGCGGGGCGATCCGGTGATCGTCAGCCGCGGATCGTTGCACACCACCGGCGCCGCGCCGGGCCTGTTGATCCTGACGCCGTCGGAGATGACCGACGCCAAGGCGCTGGCGCACATCAAGTTCACCGGCGACGCCCTGATCGTGCTGCCCAAGTGGTCGGTCATTGCCGACCCGCAGCATCCCGGCTGGGTGCGCAAGCTCGACGTGATCCCGTCCGAGATGGTGACCAACGCCCTGCCCGAAGGCTTCAATCCGAAGGACATCAGGGTCGATCGCCAGTCCGGCGTCACCCAACCGACGCTGAAGGGGGGCGAACAGCTGTTCGACGCGGCGCGCACCTTCGCCATGGGACCGACCAACTCCTTCCAGACGCTGTCCGGCAAAGGCCTGACCCCGATCATCACCGACGCGAACGGCGGCGTGGTGCTGGGCCTCTTGACCGCGTCGCTGCCGCCGCAGGCGCCGGACGCTGCGTCATCGAACGATACGAAGGGCGCAAACGATGCAAATTCCGACGCTTCGACGTCCAACGATAACGCAGCCCCCGACAACGCGGCGGGCCCGACGCCCATCGTGACCGCGCCGCCGAAGCCCGCGAGCGCCATCGAGGGCCAGGTCTATGTGCTGTCCGACCCGGACCTGTTGAACACCCACGGCCTGAAGGACCTGAACACCGCGCGCACGTCGCTCGCCATCCTCGACGGCCTGCACAACAGCGGCGGGCCCATCGCCATGGACGTGACGCTGCACGGCTTCTCGCGCGGCCGCAACTTCCTGAAGCTCGCCTTCGAGCCGCCGTTCCTGGCGCTCACCCTGTGCATCCTCGCCGCCGCCCTGATGATGGGCTGGCACGCCTACGTCCGGTTCGGTCCCGCGGTAGTCCCCGAACGCGCGGTGGCCTTCGGCAAGGCCGCCCTGGTCGACAATTCCTCGGCCCTGATCCGCGTGGCCAGGCGAGAGCCGCGCATGGGCGCGCGCTATGTCGGCGTGGTGCGAACCATCGTCGCCAATCTGGTGGGCGCGCCGCGCGATCTCGACCGCGCCGAGCTCGACCAGTTCCTCGACCGCATCGGCCGCGGCAAGCAGGCCGACCTGAAGATCGAAACCCTCGCCGAAGACTCGGCCAACCTGAAAACCAACGCGGACCTGATGCGCCTGGCGCAGAGGCTCAACCGCTGGAGAACGGAGATGACGCGTGAACGTCGCTGACCTCAAATCGCTCGCCCAGAGCCTGCAGGCCGAGATCAAGAAGGCCGTGGTCGGCCAGACCGAGACGGTGGACCTGATGCTGACCGCCTTGTTCGCGGGCGGTCACGTCTTGCTGGAGGGCCCGCCCGGCGTCGCCAAGACGCTCTTGGCGCAGAGCTTCTCGCGCACTCTGTCGCTCGAGTTCGGCCGCATCCAGTTCACCCCCGACCTGATGCCCGGCGACATCATCGGCACCAATCTGTTCAACTTCCAGACCAGCGCCTTTGCCCTGAAGAAGGGTCCGATCTTCTGCGAGATGCTGCTGGCGGACGAGATCAACCGCACGCCGCCGAAGACCCAGGCCGCCCTGCTGGAGGCGATGCAGGAACGCATCGTCACCATCGACGGCGAGGACCATGCGCTGAGCGACCGCTTCATGGTGGTGGCGACCCAGAACCCGATCGAACAGCAAGGCGTCTATCCCCTGCCGGAAGCGCAGCTCGACCGTTTCCTGTTCAAACAGACGCTGAAATATCCCGACGCCGCCGAAGAGCGCGCCATCGTCATGTCCCATGGCGCGCGCGTGGGCCAGATCGTGCCCCAGGCGCTGGGCGTCACCAAGGTGGCGGATGCGGCGACCATCGCGGAAGCCGCCAAGGTGGTCGAAAGCGTGCGCCTGAACGACGAGGTGGTCGACTATGTCGTGGCCCTGGTGCGCTCGACCCGGGCCAGCGCCGACCTGCAGACCGGCGCCTCGCCGCGCTGCGCCGCCATGATGGCGACGGCGGCCCGCGCCCGCGCCGCCCTCGACGGCCGCGACTATGTGATCCCCGACGACGTGAAGGCCCTGGCCCTGCCGGCGCTGCGTCACCGGGTGATCCTGTCGCCCGCGGCCGAGATCGACGGCAAGCGCGCCGACGAGATCATCGCCGGCCTGATCGACCAGACTGCGGCCCCGCGCTGACAAGAGTCCGATGATCTATCCCACCCGCAACGCCATCATCCTCACCGCCGCCGGCGCGCCCGTCGCGCTGTTGATCGGTCTGGGCAGGCCCGGCTGGTGGCTGGCGGGCGCCGCGTGGGTGGTGTTCGCCTTCGGTCTCGCCTTCGTCGATGCCTTGTTGGCGGCGAGTCCATCGAACCTGGATGCAAACGTCACCGCGCCCGGCTCGATCCCGACGGGCGGCCGGGGCGAGGCGCGGTTCCGCGCTGCGTTTTCCGGCTTTCGCGTCCCGCGCTTGGTCGAGGCGGCGCTCGAAACCGACCAGGGCAAGCTCGTCGTCACGCCCGGGCGCACCACCGCGCGCATCGGCGGCAAAGCGGCGGAAGGTGGCTTTGATCTGGAGCCGAGACGGCGCGGCCTCGCCCCGCTGACCACCCTGTGGCTGCGCTGGCGCGGGCCGCTCGGCCTGATCTGGAAACAGACGGCCGAGCCCCTCGATCGAAAAGTGGCGATCGTCCCCAACGTCGCGGCGGTGAAGGACGAAGCCATCCGCATGTATTCGCGCGACGCCTCCTTCGGCCAGCGCGTGCAGATCGAACGCGGCGAGGGCTCCGAGTTCCAGGCCCTGCGTGAATTCCAGACCGGCATGGACCCGCGCGCCATCGACTGGAAACAGACCGCGCGCCACGGCAAGCTCTTGGCCAAGGAGTTCCGCACCGAGCGCAACCACCCGATCGTCTTCGCGCTGGATACCGGACGGTTGATGTGCGAGCCGGTGGCCGGCCTGCCGCGCGTCGACCATGCGCTGAACGGAGCGCTGATCTTGGCCTATGTGGCGCTGAAGAGCGGCGACCGGGTCGGTTTCTTCGCCTTCGACGCCAAGCCGCGGCTGGTCACCGGGTCGGTATCGGGCGTCGGCGCCTTTCCGATGCTGCAACGACTCGCGGCGTCGATCGACTATTCCGCCGAAGAGACCAACTTCACCCTCGGCCTGACCCAGCTTTCCGGGGCGCTCGAGCGCCGGTCGCTGGTTGTGGTATTCACCGATTTCGCCGACACCACCAGCGCGCAGCTGATGATCGAAAACGTCGCGCGCCTGCTGAAGACCCACCTCGTCCTCTT
Organism: uncultured Pseudomonadota bacterium; assembly: GCA_963838235.1. Lineage (GTDB taxonomy): Bacteria > Pseudomonadota > Alphaproteobacteria > Caulobacterales > Caulobacteraceae > JAFECT01. The sequence goes on along the minus strand of CAWIQJ010000006.1, from coordinate 183,720 downwards.
TGTCGTGTTCCGCGACGAGGAGCTGGAAGGTCTGATCGAGGCCGAGCCGCTCTCGCCCGACGACGTCTCACGCGCGGTGATCGCCGACGCTTTGATGCGTGAGCGCGACCTGGTCATCACCCGGCTGAAGCGCATGGGCGTCGAGGTGCTCGACACACCGGTGAAGAGCCTCGGACCCGACCTGCTCAGCCGCTATCTCGACCTGAAGCGAAGGGACCGGCTGTGACCGCCGCCGTGCGCGACCTGCAACTGAAGAGCCACCGCTTCCGCACCGAGCGCGAGGCGGACTGGCGACGGCTCGAAGGCCTGCTGCGCCGCGCCGAGGGCGGCGTGCTGCAGAAACTGAACGAGGACGAGATCGTCAATCTGACGGTGCTCTACCGCTCGGCCCTGTCGTCCCTGTCGGTGGCGCGGGCGACCTCGCTGGACCAGGGCGTGGTCGACTATCTCGAGAGCCTGTGCGCGCGGGCCTATTTCTTCGTCTACGGCACGCGCACCACCTTCCTGCAGCGACTCAGCCGTTTCTTCACCCACGACTGGCCCGCGGCGGCGCAGAACCTGTGGCGCGAGAGCCTGGTCGCCGCCGGCCTGACGGCGCTGGGCGCCGTGGTGGCCTGGCTGCTGGTGGCCCAGGACGCCGACTGGTTCTACGCCTTCCTGCCCGGCATCTTCGCCGACGGTCGCGATCCGACCGCCACCACTGCCTCGCTGAAGAGCACGCTCTATTCCACCAAGGCCGACCGCAAGTTCCTGACGCTGCTCGCCACCGAGATCTTCGTCAACAATGCGGGGGTTTCGATCTCCGCCTTCGCCCTCGGCTTCGCTTTCTGCGTGCCGACCGTGCTTTTGATGCTGTTCAACGGCCTGGTGCTGGGCGCCTTCCTGGAACTGTTCTTCAGCCGCGGCCTCGGCTTCAATTTCGTGGGCTGGCTGCTGATCCACGGCGTGACCGAACTGCTGGCCGTGATCCTCGCCGGCGCGGCGGGCTTCCGTGTCGGCCTGGCCATGGCCTTTCCGGGCAAGCAGACCCGGGTGGCGGCGGCGGGCGCGGCAGGACGCGAAGGCGCCATCCTCATCGCCGGAACCGTGATCATGCTGTTCATCGCCGGCATGCTCGAAGGCATCGCGCGCCAGCTCGTGACGCTGGATTGGGCGCGCTTCACGATCGCTGTGTCCACGGCGATGTTCTGGGCGCTCTATCTCTATTTCCCGCGCAAACCGAGGCCGCTCAATGGCTGAGACCGGCCGCATCCGCGAACTGATCACGCCCGAGGGCGTCGACCTGCGTCTGCGCCTGGGCGAAGCGGCCGAGCGCGCCGGCGCCTTGATGCTCGATATCCTGATCATGATCGTGATCATGACGCTGGTGTTCATCGGCGCCTGCACCTTTGCCGTCTCCGCGGCCGTGACTAAGCAGGACGGCGCTTTCGAGGCCACGGTCGTGGTCCTGGCGCTCACCTCCTTTCTGCTGCGCAACGCCTATTTCATTCTGTTTGAGCTCGGTCCGCGCGCGGCGACGCCGGGAAAGCGGATGTTGGGTCTGCGCGTCGCGGCCCGCAACGGCGGGCGGCTGACCTCCGACATGGTGTTCGCCCGCAACTTCATGCGCGAGCTCGAGCTGTTCGTTCCGATCACCTTCATTCTCGCCGGCGGTCAGGGTGTCGACGGCTGGCTGAAGCTGATCGGCCTGATCTGGTGCGCGATCTTCGTGTTCTTCCCGCTGTTCAACCGCGACCGACTGCGCGTGGGCGACCTGGTGGCGGGAACCTGGGTGGTGAAGGCGCCGAAGATCACCCTGCTGCCCGACCTCGCCGGCGACGGTGAAGTCCGCCTCACCGATTTCAGCTTCACCCAGGTCCAGCTCGACGCCTACGGCGTCTACGAGCTGCAGGTGCTGGAAGACGTGCTGCGCCGCCGCGACCGCAAGACCATGCAGAGCGTCGCCGACCGCATCCGCAGCAAGATCAGCTGGGTCCGCGGCTCCAACGAAATGGACGGCGACTTCCTCAGCGCCTACTACGCCGCCGTCCGCGGCCGCCTGGAATCACGCCTGCTGTTCGGCAAGCGCAAGAAGGACAAGTTCGACTTGGGGTGAGGCTCAGGCGAAGACCTGATCGAGCTTGGCGTTCGCGCCGCCGCCCTTCAGTTCGACGAGCCGCTGGTAGACGACCGCCCCAAACACCGCGCTCACCGACGTGGTAGCCCCGCTCAGAAGCCCGGCCGCGATCGCGAGCGCCAGCGGCGCGGTGGTGACGGTGGCGACGCCCAGGCCGATGGCGAATCCCAACACGATGTTGGCGACGCCGGTGATGAGGCTCATCAGGAACAGCGCGCCGAAAATCGCGCCGCGCCGGCCGCGGGTCAGTTCCGCGCTGCGCCGGAAGCTTTCGAACACGCCGGCTTTCTCCGCCACGATGACCGGCAGCACCACGAAATAGGTGAGCAGGAAGATCACCCCCGGGATGATCAGCAACATGTAGGTGAAGATGCCGCCCACCGTCACCAGCGCCCCGGCCGCCAGTCCCGGCAGCAGGAACCGGAAGATGGTGGCGAGGCCGACGAAGGGCGACGCGCGCTTGCCCTCCGCATCGTCCATCGCAATCCGCATGGCCGCGATGTTGTAGAGGCCGATGCCGGCGAAGAAGAGCAGGAAGGACCCAAGGTATATCGGCCAGTCGATCACCGGAGGCTGGCCCGAGAAACCGCCGAGCGCCCTCGGGCCGCCGGAGGCCAACTGCAGCAGCGCGTCGGGCGCGCCCACGAACACGATACCCAGGAGGATCAGCGTGAGAATGTTCCGCCCGACAATGCCGAAGGTGCGCTGAAACACGCGCCCGAAGTCGAGTTCGCCGGAATGGACTGCGTTGTAAGTCATGAATCACCCCCTGTGCGCGACCTAAGCACAGATCGGGGAACTCGACCACAGGTGGCGTTCGGCTAGTCGAACACCGCCGCCATCTTGTCGGCGCCGACGCCTTCCTTGATGGTGCGCAGTTCATAGTAGAGCGCCGCCGACCCGGCGCCGCCGATCAGGGCGGCGATCGTGCCGACTACCGCCTGGGCGATCACCGATATGATCATCGTCATCATGAAGTCGTTGCGGTCGGCCAACATCAGCGCGCTGCCGACCGTGCCGATGATCCCGCTGACCACGGCGTAGATCACGAACAGACCGAAGATCGCCCAGCGGTGGCCGCGGGTGAGGTCGGCGCTGCGCGAGAGGGACTTGAACACGCCCTTTTTCTCGGCGACGACGGACGGCGCGGCGGCGCACCAGGTGACGGCCATCATGACGCCGGGCACAATGAGCAGGACAAGGCCGAAGCCCACCGCCACGCCGAAGACGATGGCGAGCCCGAACAGCGGCAGGAAGAAACGGAAGCCGGTGCCCAGCATGTCGCCGAGCGAGGCGCGACGGCCGTTGAGATCGACGAGCGTGCCGCGCAGGAGAGCCGCCTGCAGCACGAACACAGATATGACGCTCACGATCCCGCCGACGACGGCGACCAATACGCCTTGAGCGCGGAACGCGCCGAACGGATCGTACGCCTGCGCGCCCCGCAGCATGCCGCCCCAGAGTCCGATGACGACCGTCGGTACGGCCTTGAACAGCAGCGCCAACAGCAGGAACGCCACGAAGTTGCGCCCGATCACGCCGAAGGTGCGCTGGATGATGCGGCCGATGTCGAGGGTCCCGCCCGCTGCATAGCCGCTCATGCCTCAGTCTCCCTTCCCGGGCGCGGCGAGCTAAGCATGATTTGGGGCCGATCCGCTATCGGGGGTTGCGGACCGGAACCTCCACATCGCACATCGAAAAGTCCGCACCTTCGCGCCGGCGCACGCGGTCGATAATCCGCCGGAAGGCCGCGCTCTTCGTATCCATGACCTCGAGCTTCGGCCGCTCCGCCCCAGGCAAGTCGGCCAGAACGCGCATGCGGGTCATCACGTCGGGGTCTTTCACCGGCTCGCCGGTCTTCAGCGACCGCACCACGGAAAGGCCCGCCACCACCCGGCCCCAGACCGCGTAGCGCTTGTCGAGCGAGGGGTAGGCGGCGCGCATCAGGAAGAATTCGCTGTTGCCGCTGTTCTCGTCGTCGCCGCGGCCCATGCCGGCGACGCCCGGACAGTAGAGCCCCCAGGCAGAGACCTTGTGGTCCGGCCGCTTGGCCATGAACGCGTCCGGCTGGCCCGCGAACGGGACCGAACCGACAAAGCCCTCGGCCAGGCCCGACGGCCGGGCCGCGATAACCGAGGCCGTGTCGGGGCCGCGGCGGAAGGTGAACTCGCCCTTCAGGTCGGGCAGCGGCGACTTGCCGCCGTCGACGTTTCCGGGATCGCCGGTCTGGGCCATGAACCCGTCGAGGACGCGCCAGAACGCCAGCCCGTCGTAGAAGTGCTCGTGGGCCAGCTGCTTCACTCGCTCGACCGACTTGGGCGCGAAGACCGGCTGCAGCTCGATGACGATACGGCCCTTTCCGGTGTCGATGACCAGGGTGTTGTCCGGGTCCAGCGGCTTCCAGGTCGGCGAGACCGGCGCGGCCGAGCCGGGTCCCGCCGCCAGCCCAATCGTCAAGGCGGCGACGACGGCTCCCATCATGGCGCTTCGCAACATCGTTGGGTCCCCCCGCGCAAACCTCTGGCGCCCGCTACCTCGCCGATCTAACATGGTTTTCAAGGCCCTGCGCGGCGGGACGGTCGTCCCGCGTCCGACACGACAGGGCCTACGGGGTGGCAGCGCGGAGCGGACGGTTTGGAACCGACCAACACAGAGGCGCCAGATTATTTTCACAAGGTGGTCGACTGTCAGTGGGCCTGCCCGGCGCACACGCCGGTCCCCGAGTACATCCGGCTGATCGCGGCCGAACGTTACGCCGACGCCTATATGGTCAACTGGAAGTCCAACGTCTTCCCGGGGATTTTAGGCCGCACCTGCGACCGTCCGTGCGAGCCCGCCTGCCGGCGCGGCCGCGTGGGCGAGGACCAGGAACCGGTGGCCATCTGCCGGCTGAAGCGCGTCTGCGCCGACAACAAGGGCGATGTCACGCCGCGCATGCCCAAGCCGGAGCCGAAGAAGAACGGCTTCAAGATCGCCTGCGTCGGCGCCGGGCCCGCATCGCTGGCGGTGGCGCGTGATTTGCTGCCGCTCGGTTATCATGTGACCCTCTATGACGGCGATCCGCAGGCGGGCGGCATGATCCGCACCCAGATCCCGCGCTTTCGCCTGCCGGTCGAGGTGATCGACGAGGAAGTCGGCTTCATCACCGCGCTCGAGCCCGAGCTGCGATTGGGTGAACGCGTCGACAGTTTGAAGGCGCTGCTGGCCGAAGACTACAACGCCATCTTCGTGGGTTCCGGCGCACCGCGCGGCCGCGATCTCGAGGTTCCGGGCCGCCATGAGGCCGCGGCCAACATTCACATCGGCATCGACTGGCTTTCGTCGGTCTCGTTCGGCCACATCGAGAAGATCGGCAAGCGCGTCATCGTTCTGGGCGGCGGCAACACCGCCATGGACTGCTGCCGCACCTCGCGCCGTCTCGGCGGCGAGGACGTGAAGGTGATCGTCCGCTCCGGCTTCGACGAGATGAAGGCCTCGCCCTGGGAAAAAGACGACGCCCAGCGCGAGGACATCCCGATCCTGAACTTCCTCACGCCCAAGGCCTTCACCTACTCCGGGACCAACGGCTCGTCGAAACTGACCGGCGTCACCTTCCAGAAGACGGCCTGGCAGACCGACGACAAGGGCAAGCGCAAACTGCTGCCCACCGGCGAGCCGGACGAACACTACGAATGCGACGATGTGCTGGTCGCCATCGGCCAGGAGAACGCCTTCCCCTGGATCGAGCGCGACGTCGGCATCACCTTCGACGAGTGGGACATGCCCACCGTCGACACGGTGACCATGCAGTCGTCCAATCCGAAGGTGTTCTTCGGCGGCGACGCGGCGTTTGGGCCCAAGAACATCATCTGGGCGGTGGCGCACGCGCACGACGCGGCCATCTCCATCGACCACTTCTGCCGCGGAACCGACGTGAGACTACGGCCGCCGCCGGGCGTCAACGTGTCCAGCCAGAAGATGGGTATCCACGAGTGGAGCTACGACAACGACATCTCTAACGCCTTGCGCCACAAGGTGCCGCACCTGGAGACGGAAAAGGCGCTGTCGAGCATCAAGTTCGAGGTCGAGCTCGGCTTCGATGAAAAGCTCGGCTACCGCGAGGCGCAACGCTGTCTGAACTGCGACATCCAGACCGTGTTCTCCACGCCGGCCTGTATCGAGTGCGACGCCTGCGTCGACATCTGCCCGATGGACTGCATCACCTTCACCGCCAACGGCGAAGAGGCCGACCTGCGCGAGCGGCTGAAAGCGCCGGCGCTGGACGTGACGCAGGACCTTTACGTCTCGGGCGTGCTGCCGACCGGGCGGGTGATGGTGAAGGACGAAGACGTCTGCCTGCACTGCGGCCTCTGCGCCGAACGCTGTCCGACCGGCGCCTGGGACATGCAGAAGTACCTGCTCGACATGACGCACGCGGGAGAAAAGGCGTGCGTGCGGTGACCAACGCAACGGGTCGAATCTCCGCCGTCAACGACTTCGTCGTCAAGTTCGCCAATGTGAACGGCTCGGGCTCCGCCTCGGCCAATTCGCTGTTCGCCAAGTCGGTGCTGCGCATGGGCGTGCCGGTGGCGGCGCGCAACATCTTTCCCTCGAACATTCAGGGCCTGCCGACCTGGTACGAAGTGCGTGTCTCTGAGGCCGGCCACATGGGTCGTCGCGGCGGCGTCGACCTGATGGTGGCGATGAACCCCCAGACCTGGGATCGCGACCTGGCCGAGATCGAACCCGGCGGCTATTTGTTCTACGACTCCACCAAGCCGCTGCCGCCCGAGAGGTTTCGCGGCGACATCACCGTGGTCGGCGTGCCGCTGACCGCCATCTCGAACGAAGCCTATTCCGACCCGCGCCAGCGCCAGCTGTTCAAGAACATTATCTACGTCGGCGCGCTGACATCGTTGCTCGGTATCGAGGTCGGCGTCGTCGAACAGCTGCTGGCGGAGGAGTTCGCCGCCAAGCCCAAACTGATCCCGATGAACGTGGAAGCGCTGGGTCTCGGCTTCCAGTACGTGCGCGCAAACCTGAAGCCGCTGGACCTGCAGGTGCGCCGCGCCGACGCGGTGGGCGACCGCATCTTTGTCGAGGGCAACGCGGCGGCCGCGCTGGGCGCCGTCTACGGCGGGGCCACGGTCTGCGCCTGGTATCCGATCACGCCCTCGACCTCACTGGCGGAAGCCTTCGCGAGCTACTGCGCTAAGTTGCGCAAGGACCCCGAAACCGGAAAGGCGCGCTACGCCATCGTCCAGGCCGAGGACGAGATCGCATCCATCGGAGTTGTGGTCGGCGCCGGTTGGAACGGTGCGCGCGCCTTCACCTGCACCTCGGGCCCGGGCGTGTCGCTGATGCAGGAGTTCATCGGTCTGAGTTACTTCGCCGAAATTCCCGCCGTGATCTTCGACGTTCAGCGCGGCGGTCCCTCGACCGGCATGCCCACGCGGACACAACAGTCGGACATTCTCAGCGCCGCCTACGCGTCCCATGGCGACACCAAGCACCCGATGCTGCTGCCGCGTAACCCGCAGGAGTGTTTCGAGTTCGGGGCGCTTGCCTTCGACCTCGCCGACCGGCTGCAGACCACGGTCTTTGTCATGCTCGACCTCGACATCGGCATGAACGAGTGGCTGACCGATCCCCTGACCTGGGACGACAGCAAGAAGCTCGACCGCGGCAAGGTGATGACCCGCGAGGACCTGGACGCCGGCAAGGAATTCGGCCGTTACCTCGACGTGGACGGCGACGGCATTCCCTACCGCACCTATCCGGGCACCCACCCCTCCAAGGGCGGCTATTTCACCCGCGGCACGTCGCGCGACCGTTATGCGCGTTACAGCGAAACCGGCGCCGACTACGTCGACAACATGGAACGCCTGCTGAAGAAGTTCGACACGGCGCGTGATCTGGTTCCCGCGCCCGAGCGCCGCGACGCCAAGACGCCGTCGACCCTGGGTGTGATCTATTTCGGCTCCTCGACGCCGGCCATGCATGAGGCGCTGAGCGCGCTCGAGGATCAGCAGATCCACCTCGACGCCCTGCGCATCCGCGGCTTTCCGTTCAACGACGACGTCGCCGACTTCATCGCCAGGCACGAACGCGTCTTCGTGGTCGAACAGAACCGTGACGCCCAGTTGCGCACCCTGCTCACCACCGAACTCGACATCGACCCGCACAAGCTGGTGAAGGTGCTGCACTACGACGGCACGCCGATCACCGCGCGGTTCATCACCCAGACGATTTCCGCAAAGCTCGGCGTCGCGCGTCAGACGGAGGCGGCGGAATGACCTATATCGCCAAGCCGAAACTGCATCACCCCAAGCTCCCGGTGAACGCCCTCGGCTTCACCCGGCGCGACTACGAAGGCAAGGTTTCGACCCTGTGCGCCGGCTGCGGCCACGACTCGATTTCCGCGGCGATCATCCAGGCCTGTTTCGAGCTCGACCTGCCGCCGCACCGCATGGCGAAACTCTCGGGCATCGGCTGTTCGTCCAAGACGCCGGACTATTTCGTCGGCAATTCACACGGCTTCAACAGCGTGCACGGGCGCATGCCCTCGGTTCTGACCGGCGCCAATCTGGCCAACCGCGAGCTGATCTATCTCGGCGTTTCCGGCGACGGCGATTTGGCGTCCATTGGCCTCGGCCAATTCGCCCATGCCATGCGCCGTGGCGTGAACATGACCTATATTGTCGAGAACAACGGCGTGTATGGCCTCACCAAAGGCCAGTTCTCCGCCACCTCCGACGCGGGCTCCAAGAGCAAGAAGGGCGTGGTCAATCACGACAGCGCCATCGACCTGGTCGGCATGGCCATGCAGCTGGGCGCCACCTATGTCGGACGCTCGTTCTCCGGCGACAAGGAGCAGCTGATCCCCCTGATCAAGGGCGCGCTCAGCCACCGCGGCGCCGCGCTGATCGACTGCCTGTCGCCCTGCGTGCAGTTCAACAACCACGCCGGCTCGACCAAGAGCTTCGACTATGTGCGCGAACACAACGAGGCGGTGAACCGCATCGACTTCATGGTGCCGCGCTCGCCGATCGCCGCCGCCTATGCGCCCGGCGAAATGGTCGAGGTGACCCAGCACGACGGCTCGGTCCTGAAACTGCGCAAGGTCGCCGCCGACTACGACGCCACCGACCGGGTCAAGGCCATGGCCTTCCTCACCGAACGCCAACACGCCGGCGAAATCGTCACGGGGTTGCTCTACGTCGACCCGGAGGCGGAGGACCTGCATGAGCACCTGGGCACGGTGGCTAAGCCGCTCAATCAACTGAGTGATGCGGAGCTGATCCCGGGGTCGGCCGCGCTCGACAAGATCAACGAGGGTCTGCGCTGACGGCGCATCAGCCGCAAGCGCGCCGGCGAGGGTCGAAGGTGAAGATCGAGTTCGAAAAATCCACGCGTGATGCCCTCGCTCGCGCGCTGGCGCGCCATCTGAGCGATGAACTCGACGCCGAAGTCGGCGCCATGGACGCCTTGCGGTTGCTCGACTTCATCTCCGAAACGCTCGGGCCGTTTTACTATAATCAGGCGCTTCACGACGCCCGCGCGCACCTCCACGCCAAGGTGGAGACCTTGGGCGAGGCCTTCTACGAACTCGAGAAGACAGCGAAGCTTTAAGGAGGATTGCCCCGTTCCTAACGGGCTTGACTGATCTCACATTTCTGTTTAAACAGAAATTACAGAACACCGAGACCAGCCATGCAGCTGACCCCCGTCATGCAGAAATACGTCCTCCACTGGGGGGAGATGGGCGCGCGGTGGGGGATGAACCGGTCGATCGCCCAGATTCACGCCCTTCTCTACCTGTCGGACGACCCGCTGTGCGCCGAGGACATCGGCGAGACTTTGAAGATCGCCCGCTCCAACGTGTCGAACAGCCTGAAGGAGCTGCAGACCTGGGAGCTGGTGAAGCTGGTCCACCTGCCGCTCGACCGGCGCGACCATTTCGAGGCCAAGCACGATCCCTGGGACATGCTGGTCACCATCGTCGAGGGCCGCAAGCGCCGCGAGATCGACCCCACCCTCGAAATGCTGGCCGAGTGCGTGCGCGAGGCCGAGGCCGACAAGGTTACGCCCGCCTCGGTGAAAGCGCGGATCAAGGCGATGCATACCTTCATCGGGCGCCTGTCGCGCTGGTACGACCAGATGCGCCTGACGCCGCGTCCGATCCTGATGAAGCTGTTGGACCTGGGGGCCAAGATCACCGCGTTCGTCGGCCGCTGACGCAAGCCCCGCGCGGGACGGCCGAAAACTTGGAGACGTTCGCATGTCTCTCGCCTACGCCGCGTTCGATGTCCTTAACCGCAAGGCCGATACCCGCATCGGCCGGCCGCGCCCCGTCGACTTCCGCGCTCTGGTGGGCCGCGCGGCTTGGTTCCAGCTCCCGGCCCAGGTGCGCGCCCGTTTCGAACACGGCGTCCATGCGCAGGGTCCAATCTGCTATCCCGGCGTCATGGCGGTGCGCGCTTCGCCCGTCGGCCGCGTGTTCGCCGAGTTCTGCCGGCTGATCGGCACGCCGTTGGCGCCGGGCGTCGGTGAGGACGTGCCGGTGAATGTGCAGGTGCGCGAAACCGCTGACGGCGGCATCGAATGGCTGCGCACCTACCACTTCAAGCGCCGCGCGCCGGTCGAGGTAGGCTCGTGCAAACGCATGAACGTCGAGGGCGAACTCCTGGAGATCGTGCGCGGCGGTCTCGGCATGCGGCTTGCGGTCACCGTCGAGAACCGCGCGCTGCACTTCCGCAGCCACCGCTATTCCTCGAAACCCCCGGAGGCCGCGTGCCGATACCGCTCGTGCTCACACCCGGCCGTGCCCACGTCGTGCACGAACACGTCGCCGATGGCGTGTTCCGCTTCAGCCTTTGCTTCGTCCATCCGCTGTTCGGCGAGACCCTTTTTCAGACCGGCCTGTTCCGCGATCCGGTCAAGGAGCGTGCGTCATGACCCTGGTTCTGCTCATCCTCGTCATCCAAGGCGTGCTCGGCGCGCTGGACACGATCTGGCACCACGAACTGGCCATTGGCCTCCCATCGCAACCGGGCGCGCGCAAGGAGCTGTCGCTGCACGCGGCGCGCTCGACCATCTACGGCGGGGTGTTCCTGGTCCTGGCCTGGCTCAGGCCCGGCGGCGTCTGGGCGCTCCTGCTCGCAGCCCTGCTCGCGGTCGAGATCGTCATCACCCTGGAGGACTTCCTGGTCGAAGACCGCACCCGGCGCCTGCCGCCGAGCGAGCGCGTGCTGCACACGGTGATGGCGGTGGGTTACGGCGTCTTCCTCGCCGCCTTCGCGCCGGTGCTATTCGCCTGGGTTCAGCTCGACAGCGCGATCACACTCGAACCGCGTGGCCTGCTCGGATGGATCTCCACCGCGCTCGGCGCCGGCGCCCTGTTGTCGGGCGGACGCGACGCGATCGCCGCGTTTACGCTCCGCGCACCGAAACTGACGGCGCCCGCGCAGGCGTCGGGACGCACGGTGCTGGTCACCGGAGGAACCGGTTTCATCGGCGCCGCCCTGGTCGAGCGTCTGGTCGCGAACGGCGACCGTGTGATTCTGCTCGTGCGCGATCCGCTCGCCACCCGCGCACGGTTCGGCGAAACGCCGATGATCGTCGAGCGGTTGGAGCATCTTGCCGCCGAGACGCGCATCGACGCGGTGGTCAATCTCGCCGGCGCGCCGATTGCGGGCGGTCTGTGGACGCGCGGACGCCGCCGCGTGCTGCTGGAGAGCCGGCTTGCGACCACGCGCGCCGTGCTCGCGCTCGTCGAACGGCTCGAACGCAAACCCCAATGCCTGATCAACGCTTCGGCGGTCGGCTTCTACGGCGACCGCGGCGACGAGGCGCTCGACGAAACCGCCGGCCCGCGTCCGGGATTTATGTCGGCGCTGTGCCGCCGCTGGGAGGAGGAGGCCTGGCTCGCGGAAGCGATGGGCGTGCGCGTCTGCCGCCTGCGTTTTGGTTTGGTGCTCGACTGGTCGGGCGGCATCCTGCCGATGCTGGCGCTGCCCGCCCGGTTCGGTTTCGCCGCGGTGCTGGGAAACGGTCGCCAGTGGGCGCCGTGGATCGCGCGCCACGACGTGCTGCGCCTGATCGAACGCGCGCTCGAGGACGACCGCTACGACGGCCCGATCAACGCCGTGGCGCCCGACATGGTGACCCAGGGCGAATTCACCCGACGCCTGTCTGCGGCGTTCGGCTGGCCCCAGTGGCTCAGCGCGCCGGCGGCTCCGATCCGCTTCGGACTGGGCGAACTGTCCGACCTGTTGCTGGCCAGCCAGAAGGCGGTCCCCGCCCGGTTGGAGGCGCTCGGCTTCCGTTTCGAGCGCGAGCGGCTGGAAAGCGTGTTTTCCCGTCGCAGGCGTAGGCTGCGCCCCCGTCGCCGGACCGGCGGCGCGGCTCGCATCACCCCGGCTTGACCTTCTCCGATCACGAGCGCGTGAATGCCCTGATCCGGACGCGGCTCAGTTCCGAAATAGGGAACGGTCGCGCCTCGGGCGTGTGCGGAGACCACGATGCCACGAGTTCATAAAGCCACGATCCTGACCGCCGCCCTCGCCTGCGGTCTTGCCGCCGTGACCGGGGCGCTGGTGACCGCGGTCGTGGCCGGCCACGCGACACCGGCCGATCCGGGCCGGCTGGTGGTGGTGGAGCTGTTCACCAGCCAGGGCTGCTCGTCCTGCCCGCCGGCGGACGCCAATGTCCTGGCGCTGTCGGACCGGCCCAATGTGCTCGCGCTCAGTTTCGCGGTGACCTACTGGGACCAACTGGGGTGGAAGGATACCTTCGCACGGCCGGCCTTCACCGAGCGGCAGAAGTCCTACGAGTGGGCGCTGAAACATCCCGCGCCGTTCACACCGCAGGTCATTGTCGATGGCCGCGCCGACACAGTGGGAATCAATCGCGCCGAAATCGACGACCTGATCGCGCGTGAGAGTCTCCGGGGTGGTCCCAACGTGTCCGCGTCGGCCAACGCGATTTCCGTCAGCGCCGGCGCCGCGCCGCGTTCGGGCGCCGACGTCTGGCTGGTGCGCTACGATCCACGCGTGCAGCAGGTGCCGATCGGTCGCGGTGAGAACGGCGGCCGCACCCTGCCGGAGAAGAACGTGGTGCGCACGCTCCTGCGCCTCGGCCGCTGGACCGGCGCCGCCCAGACCTATTCGCTGCCCGCGCCCCAAGCCGGGCTGAAGACAGCCGTCCTGGTTCAGGGATCCTCCGGCGGCCCGATCCTTTCCGCCCTTCGCCTCTAAAGGTCAGACCCATGTCCAATCCGACTGCTGTCTCCGCGTTCAAGCGCTCAGCGCCGCTTGCAGCCCTGGCCGCTGGCGTCCTGCTCGCCGCGCCCATGGCCCTTGCCGCCAACGGTCTCGAAACCGCGGTGTTCGCCGGCGGATGTTTCTGGACCATGGAGCGGGACTTCGAACACACGCCCGGCGTGGTGAGAGTGGTTTCAGGCTTCGACGGCGGGTCCAAGCCGGCGCACCCGTCCTACGACCAGGTGTCGAGCGAGACGACCGACTATGTCGAGTTGGTGCAGGTCACCTACGACCCGAAGAAGATCAGCTACGCGACCCTGCTGGACCGCTACTGGCATTTCATCATCCCGACCCAGGCGAACGGCCAGGCCTGCGATGAGGGCCGGTCGTACAATCCCGAAATCTTCGTCAGCAACCCCGACCAGCGCCGCATCGCCGACGCGTCGAAGGCGCAATTGAACGCGACCAAGTTCCACGGCAAGATCGTGGTGCAGGTCCGCAACGACGTGCGCTTCTGGCCGGCCGAGGACTATCACCAGCAGTACGCGCGGAAGAACCCGGTGCAGTACAACATGTACCGTGTTGGATGCGGCCGCGACGGGCTGTTGAAGGAAATCTGGGGTTCCGCGCCGGCGTAGAACCTCACCCGAGCGCTGCCGCTTTTACGCGGAGGTTCCTGCACTTACTCTACCACCCGCCCCGGCATCCCCGCGTAGTCGTAGTAGAGTTGATCGCCCAACCGCTGATAGTGCAGCACCGTGCGGAAGCCGTTTGCGGCGGGCGCCGACATCATCACCTCCGCGCTGAACGCCCCCGCCCTGTCGCCGTCGCGGCGCGCTTCGCGCAGCACCCGGCCGCCGAGCTTGCCAGTGTTCCCGAGGTCGAAGCCGAAGATCTTCGCCAGGGTCGGCGCCAGGTCCGCGTTCGAAACCGGCGCCAGGTCGAGATAGTGGCGGCGGAAATCCGGGCCGATCGCGGCCATGAAGTTGTGCGTGTTGGCGCGGCTGAACGAGCCGTGGATGCCCTGGCCCTGCTGCAAACTGGTCTCCGCCACCTCCGCGGCGCACAGCTCGGGATTGGCGCAGCCGGTGGACGAACTCTTGAAGCTGACGATGATCGACGGCCGCGGCGTACGCGCCGACCCGACCAGGCCGATGGCGCTCATCGGCAGGGTCCCGGGAATCGGCCCCAGCTGATCGTCGACGAAGATCGCCGCGACATAGTCCTGGCCAGTGATCGCCTGCACCGTCTTTTGCGCCAGCGCCCTGGGATCGGCACCGCGCAACCACAGAAGGTCCGCGCCGCCGTTGGCGCCGATGACAATGTCCGGATGCGCCGCATCCTTGCCGATCAGGGCGCTGCCGCCGCCGGGGTGACCGCCGTGCGCCGGATCGATCTCGGCGCCCTTCGCGTCGCGAAGCGGCAGGCCCAGCGCCTGGGCCAGGTCGATGGCGAAAAACCCGGGCGGCGTAAAGCCGTGCGGCACGTCGGGATAGGCCAGCTTCGCTGCGCCGCTTGTCGCACTCTGCCGCGAGGTGGTGGAGAAGCCGTGGTCTGCGGTGACCACAATGTCGGTATCGCCTTCGAGTCCAAGATCGTGCACGGCCTTGCGCAGGCGCGCGAGATCGGTGTCGGCGTTGCGGATGCCGGCGAGCGAGGTCGGGCCGTTGATCCCTGGCGTCAAGCTGTTCAGGCTGTCGCGCTCCTCGTGCTGGCTGCCGTCGGGATCGAGTGACCAGAACACCAGGACGAACGGCTTGTCCTCATCGTGAAAACGCGGCAGCAGAACCCGCGTGACCACCGCAGCGAACCAGTCCTGCTGTCGCGCATTCGGTTGCGCCGTGTCGGGCGCGGCGGCGCCGAGACCCAGGGCGGCGATCCCCTGCGATACCCAGGCGGGCATGGGGAATCCCTTGGCCGCGCCGGTGTTGTCATCGATGACGATGGTCGAGCTTCCGTCACGCGCGGTGACGTCCTGGATGGCGGACGGACCCAGCTTGCCCACGACCGCGGTCTCGTACCCGGCCCTGCGCGCGGCTTCGAGCAGGGACGTCTCGCCGAGATAATCGCCCCTGTACCTTTGGTTCATCGCACCCAGGGTCGCGTCGTCCTCGAATTTGGCGACCTGCGACGTGGGGTCCGACGGCAGGGGCGTCTCGCCGGGATAGACCGAGTTGCCGAAATCGCCGGTGTCGCCCAGCCGATGCCCCGTCGCGATCGCCGACGCGTTGGCCGTGGTCACCGTGGGAAACAGCGAGTGGCTGTTCCTGAAATCGACGCCGTCGGCCCGAATCTCCGCCAGGGTCGGCGCCGTCTGCGGCGTGACGATGCCCGAGCGCAGCCCGTCGGCCACGAAGATGACCAGGTTGTGCCGCCTCGGATGAAACCCGCAGCCTGCCAGGGCGGTCAGTGCGAACGCCGCGGCGACGGCGACGAGACGGGGATGGCGGCGAAGGCCCATGACGGTTCCTGATCGGCGGATTCGGCAGGTTTAACCGAGGTTTGTAACAGACGTAAGGCGGCGCCGGCGCGGGTCTGGCGCCCGCAGAAGTCCGCGATGGATGGATTCCGGTCCTGGCGCTTTGTGGTTACGCTCGACGAATCTCCCGCCCGCCGCCGCAGGAAACCAACGCATGGCGAAGGACGATCGCAGCAAGATCATTCCCCGGCGAACGCCGGAATCCGCAGCCATGAAGGCCGACATCAAGCGCGCGATGGCGATCACTGCCGCGATCAATCGTTTGACCTACGACGATGCCGCCGAAGTCCGCGCCCTGTTCAGCGACCTGATCGGCCAGACGGTCGACGACAGCTTCTTTCTGATCCCGCCCTTCTACGCGATCGGCGGGAGCGACACCCGGGTCGGGCGCAACGTCTTCGTCAATCAGAACTGCACCTTCTATGACCTCGGCGGCCTCGACATCGCCGACGACGTGATGATCGGCCCGAACGTCAGCCTGATCACCGCCGGCCACCCGCTCGAATCCTCCCAGCGGCGCAACGCCGTCACCGCAAAGCCCATCGTCATCGAACGCAACGTCTGGATCGCCGCCGGCGCCACCCTCATCGGTGGCGTGACAGTGGGGGAGAATTCGGTTGTCGCCGCGGGGTCCGTCGTCACCAAGGACGTTCCGCCCGAATACGCTCGTCGGCGGAAACCCGGCGAGGGTCATTCGTTCGATCGCCGACTGAGCAAACCTCCGCGATGGCCCGCGAAGCGGACATTGCCACGCCTTGCGGAACGGCTACGCTGAGGGATAGGCGCAGGAGCGGGACGATGATGCGAACGTCAAGGTGTTCGTGCGGCGAATGCACGGTGGTCGTCGAGGGCGATCCTGGTTTCAGTGTGATCTGCAACTGCGACGACTGTCGGCGGCGGACGGGCTCCGTCTTCAACTGGTCGGTGTACTACCACAATGACAAGGTGGGTGAGGCGAAGGGCCCCTTCGCCTCCCGTGTCGTCTCAACGCCGGGCTATCCCCATTCGCGATACTTTTGCTCGCAATGCGGCTCGACGCTCTACTGGAGATCGGACACAACGAGGCCCCATCTCACCGGCTTCGCCGCGGGATGTTTCAACGATCCGACCATGCCGGCGCCCACGCGTGTGGTGCGCCACGCCCAGCGGATGCCGTGGGCCGTTTTTCCGGCGGGGTGCGAGATCGTCGACGACTGAAGATGAGCGGCGACGTGAGCCTAGGGCGTGACGGGCAGCCGGTTGCTGACGAACTGGGCGAACTTCTGCCAGGGCGGTCCGAAGTTGTTGAAGATGATCAGCGTGTACCCGTTACCGGGGAACGCGCGAAAGTCACCGTTCTCACCCCTGCCGCCGCCCTGGTGGCCGATGTAGAGCGCGCCATTTTCGGCCTTGCCCGACATGTCGTAGGCGTAGCTGTGGCCGCCGATCATCGCCTTGCCATAGAGCAGGAGCTCGGTGTGGGCGCGGTCAAGCAGGCGCCCGGCCAGGAGCGCGTTGGAGAACTTCAGCAGGTCGCCGGTGGTGGTGTACGGGCCATCGCCCGTCTTGGAGGGCATCAGAACCAGCTCTCCGCCTTGCAGGGTGTAATCCCTGGCGTGGTCGACGTCATGTTGCAGGGTTCCGGTGCGGGTCATGCCGGTTGGAAGGAAGATGTGATCGCGTTCGTAATCGTCCCAACGTTGTCCGGAGACCCGTTCGATGAGACGGCTGAGAATGGTGAAGCCAAAGTTCGAGTACGCACGCCGGCTTCCCGGCTCGAACAGCGGGTCTCGGTTTCCGAACAGGGCGATGTAGTCGGCGGGCGTCCGCAACTCGGCCCGATGCCGATCGAATGCTTCGCCGAAGAAGTCGCCCGTCCCGCCGGTGTGGGTGAGGAGCTCGTTGACGGTGACATTTGATGCCGTGGCTGCATTGGGATAGTCGGGCAGGTAGCGCCCGATCGGCGCGTCCAGATCGATTTTTCCGGCCTGAACCATCTGCATGATCGAAATCGTTATGAACACCTTGCTGATCGAAGCCATTCCGAAGCGAGTCTGCGTGGTGATCGGAATGCCGCGTTCGCGGTCTTCCAATCCGTGGGCGTACTCGAAGACCGGCTTTCCGTCGTGAGCGAGCAGCAGAGCGCCTGAAAAAATATCTGCGGCCGCGTCGCGATCGAGCTTGGACTTCAACGCCACGAGAAGCTGCGCTTCGCTGAGCGTCGGAATCGGGGGAGCATTGGCGGGCCGGTAAACCCCGTGCGGCGTCAAGACTACGATGCGGTGCGGCTCCGCGGGATCGACCTGTAACTCGATGCTGTCGAAACTGTCGGTATTCCGCTGGGCCAGGGTGACGAAGATCTCGTCGGGGCCGGTCGAGCGGACCTCGAAGGGAATTAGCGGGCCTGTGTCGCTGTACACACTGACGAAGAGATCGGGCGCGTCCTTGTCCGAGGGATCCGCGGCGCGGAGGTAAGCCTTCAGATCGTCGTCATTGCCGCTATTGAAGGCCGCGAGAAGTTCCGCGAAACGCTTTCCGGCCGGCGTGTCAGGGATCGGCGCCGCTGTGGTGACGAGGGACTGGGCGGCGCAGGGGGATTGCGTCGCCAGCGAGCCCGCAAGCAAGCCGAGGGCGGTGGCGACCATCGCAGAATACCGCATCCGTCACCCTCGCTGCTTACGTGCGTAATTTCGTTAAATTACACGCGTCAATTCACGAGTCAAGCGACGAAGCCTAGGTGATCTCTTGCGCCGGGGCGGCTTCAAGCCGCTGCTCGCCTCGTCCCAGTACGGCGGCTCTTAGAATCACCGTTGCGGCGTAGACCACCACCACGATCACCAGCCAGCGCAGGTACACGACCGCCATGGTCTTTACGACGAAGGCGGCGACGAGCACCGCGGGGACGCCGCCCACGGCGAGGCCGAGGGCGATGCGGAGGTCGATCTTTCCGATCGCGATATGTCGAACGCTCGCGCTGGCGCCCGCCAAGGCGGCGCCGCCGGCCATGATGGGGAAACTCAGCCGGGGATCCATGCCCATGAGGCTGAGCATCGCCAGCGTCGGCGCGTAGTTTCCGACCCCGAAGTTCAGCAACACGCCGAAAACGAAATTGGCGCCGATCGCCACGATCATGAGCGGCAGGGGCAACGAAGCGGCGGTCCCGCCGACGGGCATGAGTCCGAGATTGGCGAGCACGTAGAACGACGCGGCGACGAGAAGCGCCAGACCGACGATCGACTGCACGATCCAGACGCGCGTCTTGGCGACCAGCGGCGCGCCGAGCAGGGCGCCCGCGACGACGGCGATGACGCAACCGGTCAGGAGCAGGGGGTCCACAAGCACGCCGAGGAGGACGAGGAAGATCACCGCTTGGGTCATCGCGGGCAGGGTGTGCCCGACAAGCATGGTGCCGGGGATCAGCTGGTCGGGCACGAGCCGGCGCAACCTGAACCAGGCCATGGTCGGGGCGAACGAGCCGATGCCCAAGGTATCGAAGAAGTTCGTCACCGCGCCCAGCACGATCGCCTCGGGCCGAGGCACGGCGCGGCTGGCGACGGCGCTTCGCAGCAGACAGACGGCGTAGACGATTGCGACAACCCCGAGGGCCGTCAGGAGCGCAATCAGCATCGGTCGACCCTCCCCCGAGAGAATGACCACTAGAGTTCTGAGTTGAGGGCGCCCGCAAGGACGGGGGCGCCCTAGGTGAGCAGCGCCACGGCGTCGCGAGCGATGACCGCCTCTTCGTCGGTGGGCACGATCCAGACGGCGACGCGGCTGTCCGGCGTGCTGATCCGGCCTTCGCCGCCGCGCGCGTTCGCGGTCGCGTCGAGGGCGACGCGGAGCCAAGCCAGGCGTTCGCAGATCTGCGAACGTACCTGCACGGCGTTCTCGCCGATGCCGGCGGAGAACACGACGCCGTCGAGGCCGCCCAGCGTTGACGCCATGGCTGCCGCTTCGCGCGCGGCGCGGAAGGCGAAGAGGTCCAGCGCTTCGCGGGCTTCCGGCGCGGGGCTCGCGAGCAGGACGCGCACGTCGCCGCTGATCCCCGAGACGCCGAGCAGGCCCGACTGTTTGTAGAGCAGGTCGCTGACACCCTGGCTGGTGAGACCGGCGTGGTCTTGCAGATAGAGCAGCACGCCGGGGTCGATGGCGCCGCAGCGCGTGCCCATGACCAGGCCGTCGAGGGCGGAGAAGCCCATGGTGGTGTCGACGCTGCGACCGTTCGAGAGCGCGCAGAGGCTGGCGCCGTTGCCGAGATGGGCGGCGATCACCCTGCCCTTAGCCAGCGCCGGATCGAGCGTGGCCAGCCGGCCGCTGATGTAGTCGTAGCTGAGGCCGTGGAAGCCGTAGCGGCGCACGCCTTCGGCCTCGAAGCGGCGCGGGATGGCGATGCGTGCGACGGTCGGGTCGTGGCCGGCGTGGAAGGCGGTGTCGAAGCTTGCGGTCTGGGGCAGGGTCGGCCGCGCCCGCGCCACGGCGCGAACGCCGGCGAGATTGTGCGGCTGATGCAGCGGCGCCAGTGGGCAGAGCGCCTCCAGCGCGGCCATCACGCCATCGTCGATGCGAACCGGCGCCGTGAAATCGCGACCGCCGTGCACGATGCGATGGCCGACACAGGCGAGCGCAGCGTCGCCGAGGTGTGCGTCGGTCCAATCGAGCAACGCCGCCAGCGCGCCATCCGGATCGTGCATCGGGTCGGGCGCGATCTCGTCGGCGAGCGATGCGCCCGCGCCGTCGTGCGCGCGGAAGCGCCCGGCGCCGTTCACGTCCTCAATCTCGCCGCGGCAGATCGGCTCAGGCGCCGCGTCGCCGCGCCGGAACAGGGCAAACTTCAGGCTCGAAGAGCCGGCGTTGAGCGCGAGGATCGCCTCGGACGCCATTCAGCCGGCCGCGACCTTGAGCGCGTCGCGCCTTTGCTGGATCAGCAGCGAACCCAGCGCACAGGACGCCACATGGGTCGGCACCGAATCTGCGCGGCTGGTGAGTGCAATCGGCACGCGCGCGCCCAGGACGATCGCCGCCGACTTGCGCGCCGGCCAGATAGGTCAGCTGCTTGGCCAGCATGTTGCCGCTTTCGAGGTCGGGGCAGACCACGATGTCGGCCTGGCCCGCCACCGGTCCGGTCAGGTGCTTCTCGCGCGCGGCGTCCAGGTCGATGGCGTTATCGAAGGCGAGCGGGCCCTCGACGAGGCCGCCGGTGATCTGGCCGCGGTCGGCCATTTTGCACAGCGCCGCGGCGTCGATGGTCGATTGCAGCTTCGACGACACCGTCTCCACCGCCGACAGCACCGCGACTTTCGGTGTGGCGATGCCGATGGCCTGGGCGAGGTCGATGGCGTTCTGGGTGATGTCGCGCTTGGCTTCCAGATCGGGCGCAATATTGATCGCCGCGTCAGTGATCAGCAGCAGGCGCGGATAGGTCGAGACCTCCATCACATAGACGTGGCTCACCCGCCGCTCGGTGCGCAGGCCGCAGGCGGGGTCGACCACGGCGTGCATCAGCTCGTCGGTGTGCAGCGAGCCCTTCATCAGCATTTCGAGCGCGCCGGAGCGGACCATCTCGACCGCGCGCTGGGCGGCGGCGTGGCTGTGCGGGACGTCCTCGATCTTGAAGGCGGAGATGTCCTGATTCGCCTCAGCCGCTGCGGCGCGGATCTTCGCCGCGGGTCCGATCAGAACCGGGACGATCAGCCCCTTCAGCGCCGCCTGGCAGGCGCCCTCGATGGCGATGGCGTCGACCGGATGGACCACGCCGGTGACCACCGGCGGCTGGCCCGCGCGCCCGGCCACCAGGGCTTCCAGGGCCTGTCCGGGTTGGGCGGTCGGGGTCGCGGCCATGGCGGCTCCTCAAACGGGCCCGGCGGCGCCGATTGCGGCCGCCTTGGCGTTGGTGTGACCACGCTTGCGCCGGGGCCGCCTGTCAAGGTAGGCCGGGCCGTGACCTGGACCTGGGACGAACTGCTGGACGCCTTCCGCGCGCTGGGCGGCGTGGCCGACAATGTGGTGCTGCGCGCGGGCCCGCTCGGCCGCGGCCTGTTTCCGCGCAAGGCCGGCCAGCCGGTGCGGCTCTACGCGCCGCCGAACCTTCTGTTCCGCGTCGACGAGATGGTGTTCCAGGACGGCCGGCTCACCCTGAAACCCGAGGCCCAGGTCGGCGCGCCGGCGCGCGCCTTCTTCGACGCCTATCACGAGAGCTTCGGCTGGAACGGCGGCGCCCGCGCCGACTGCGAGGCGTTTCTCGCCCGCCGCGCGGCCGTACCCGCGAATCTGCGCCAGGCGGTGAACGCCGAACTGATGATGGAAGGCTTCTTCGACGTCGACAACGCCGCGCCGGGCAAGGCCGAAGCGCGCTTCCTCGGCACCCGCAAGATCCGTCGCGGCGAGCACATGGTGCTGATGCCGGTGTTGGAGTTGATCAATCACACGCCGACCGGTCCCTTGATGGACCTGAAGAACGGTGCGGAGCTGAAGGGCGACTTCACCGACGAGATCCGGTTCCGCTATGCCGTGACCGACGCGCTCGGGGTGTTCACCAGCTGGGGCTTCTCCAGCGACGAGGTGCTGGCCTTCAGCCTGCCGCTCACCTTCCGCTTCCAGAACCGCACCATCGTGGTCAAGCGCGCGTCCGGCAAGTCGGTAAAGGGCGGCCAGTTCCAGCCGCCGGCCATCACCACCGACGGCGGCGCGACGGTGCTGTCGCACGTCCTGCTCGGCCACCGGTCCTATCCGAAACTCGCCAAGACCCAGTTCTATGCGGCGATGCGCGACATCGGCGAGACCGACCCGGAGACCGTGTTCGACACCATCGCCCACCACAACCGCCTGCGTTATATGAAGGTGCTCGAGTTGCTCGAGGACCGCCCGGGCGATCTGGTGAACGAGCTGCGCCGCATGGCCCGCTTCCAGCTCAACGCCATGTCCTACGCGATCGGCGAACGCGGCGGCGACAGCAAGCCCGACGAGGCGGTCTCCAAACAGGAAACCGTGCTCGCCGCCGAGGAACCCTGAGCGATGCCCCGGACTTTCTCTGCGAACGGCGGGGAGAGTGACTGAGCGATGACCGGCGCGCGTCCCACCGATAGTCCCGCCACGCGCCCGGCCGAGCCGGTGACCAACCGCAACGTCGGCCGCAATATCCGGCTGCTCGACGACCTGTTCCTGGAGGCGGTGCGCTATCTCGACGGCGACGGCCCCGCCGATACGCTTCAGCGCGCCATCGCCGCCGGTGAAGGCGAGGGGTCCGGCGGGGAATTCAAGTCGCTCTCGGCCGAGGACGCGATCGAGCTCGCCCGCGCCTTCGCCTGCCGTTCCCTGCTTGGTAATATCGCCGAGGACGTGGCGGGGCGCAGGCGTTACGCCGATTTCGAAGCCCTGCCGAGCGCGGACCGTCCGCGCACCCTGCCCGCCGCGGTAGCGATGCTGGAGGAAGACGGCGAAGGAACCGCCGCGGTGAAGGCCGCGGTCGACAAGCTGCGCATCGTGCCGGTCCTGACCGCGCACCCGACCGAGATGCGGCGCAAGAGCGTGCTCGACCGCGAGGCGGAGATCGCGCGCCTGCTGTCCCTGCGCAGCCACCACCTGCGTCGCGCCGAGGACGAGGACCTGCGCGGTGAACTGTTCCGCGAGATCGCCTTCCTGTGGAAGACCCGGCTGAACCGCCCTGAGCGCATCACCGTCGAGGATGAGATCCGCAACACCTTATCGGTGGTCGAGCGCGCCATCCTGCCGGCCCTGATCGAACTCTACGAGCGCTGGTCGCGCGCTCTGGACGAGCGGCAGACGCCTGCCATCCTGGGCCTCGGCTCCTGGCTCGGCGGCGACCGCGACGGCCATCCGCTGGTGAACGCCGAGACCCTGCGCTACGCCTTTGCGCGCCAGGCCGGGGTGATCTTCCCGATCTATATCGAGCGGGTGCGGGGCCTCGCCATCGACCTCGCCCTGTCCAGCCACCTGATCCCGACCACGCCCCAGCTCGACACCCTGGCCGACGCTTCCGACGAACAATCGGTGCACCGCAGCGACGAGCCCTACCGTCGCGCCCTCGACCGGGTCGAGCAACGCCTGCGCGCGACGCGATCCGTGCTGGTGGAAGGCGATGCGAAGGCGGCGGGCGCCTATGCGTCGGTGCAGGCCTTCATCGACGATCTGGAGATCGTGCGCGCCTCGATGGTCGAGCACGGCGGCGAACGCCTGGTCGGCCGTGCGCTGGGAACGCTGATCCAGATCGTGCGCGTGTGCGGCTTCCACCTGCTTGCCGTGGATATGCGTCAGAACGCCGTCGTGCATGAACGCGTGCTGGCGGAGTTGTTTTCGACGGCTTCGGTGGGTGAGGACTACCTAGCGCTCGACGAGGACGCGCGCGTCACGCTCCTGCTCGACGAGCTTTCCAATGCGCGGCCGCTGCGCTCGCCGTTCGCGCGCTATTCTGAAGAGACGCTCAAGGAACTCAGCGTGCTCGACGCCGCGGCCGAGGTGGTGCGCCGGTTCGGGCCACAGGCCTTGGGCGCCTACGTCGTATCGATGTCCTCGTCCCTGTCGGACATGCTTGAGCCGCTGGTGCTGATGAAACAGGCCGGCCTGTTCGAGAGCGGCGGCGCGCCGCGCGCGACCGTGGCGGTCACGCCCCTGTTCGAAACCATCGCCGACCTGAAGGCGGGTCCGGAGATACTCTCCCGCTGGTTCGCCCTGCCCCTGGCCAAGACCCTGCTGAAGGACCGTCCCGCGCAGGAGGTCATGCTCGGCTATTCCGACAGCAACAAGGACGGCGGCTACGTCACCTCGCGCTGGAGCCTGTGGGAAGCCTCGCTCGAGGTCGCCGACGTCTGTCGCGCGGCGCACGAACCACTGCAGCTGTTCCACGGCCGCGGCGGATCGGTGGGCCGCGGCGGCGGTTCGGTCTCAGGCGCTGTGCTGGCGCAACCCGCCGGCACGGTGCAGGGGCGCATCCGCCTGACCGAACAGGGCGAGATGATCTCACGCCGCTTCGGCGACCAACCCACAGCGCGGCGCAACCTGGACGCCCTGACCGCCGCGACCCTGATCGCGTCGCTGCGCAAGGCGGGCGACGCCACCGATCCGCGCTGGCGCGAGATGCTGGCGGCGCTATCGGGCGAATCCTTCGCCGCCTACCGCGCCCTGGTCTACGACGATCCCGCCTTCGAGGACTTTTTCTGGTCGGCGACTCCCATCGCCGAGGTGGCCGACCTGAAGATCGGCAGCCGCCCCGCCTCGCGCACCAAGAGCCGCCGCATTGAGGACCTGCGCGCGATCCCGTGGGTGTTCAGCTGGGCCCAGGCGCGGATGATGCTGCCGGGCTGGTTCGGCTTCGCCTCCGGCGTCGCGCGCGCCGGCGTGTCGATCAAGGACCTGCGCGAGGCGGAGGCGCGCTTCGAATTCTTCGCCTCGCTGATCGGCAACATGGAGCTCGACCTGGCCCAGAGCGACATGGACATCGCCGCGCGCTACGCGGCCCTGGCGCAGGACCAGACGGCGGCGCAACGCATCTTCGCCCGCATCCGCGAGGAACAAGCCGCCTGCCGCAAACTGGTGCTCGACATCCGCGAAGCAAAGGACCTGCTGAGCGACCAGCCCGCGCTGAAGGAATCGGTCGAACTGGGCAAGCCGATCATCGACCCGTTGAACCGCCTGCAGCTGGAGTTGTTGGCGCGCCGTCGCCGCGGCGAAGAGGACGATGCGTTGCGCCTCGGCATTCAGTTGACGGTGAACGGCATCGCGTCGGGGTTGCGCGGAACAGGTTGAAGAAGGATTGCCCACGAAAAACACGAACAAGGAAAATCTATTGCGGCGCTTCGCGCCGCTTTAGTTCTGGAATGCGCAGCGATTGCAATTGGCGTTCGTGTTTTTCGTGGGCAATCTTTCTTTCTTAGCCCGCGTCGAGCGCGTCGCGTCCCAAGGCCTTCACGTCGGGACAGCCCGTCAGCGCCAGCGTGATCCCGATCTCCTTGCGGAACTGCTCCAGCATCGCGCTCACCCCCGCGCCGCCGCGCGCCGCCAACGCATAGGCCCAGGCGCGCCCGATCAGCACGCCCTTCGCCCCCAACGCCAAAGCCCGCACCACGTCCGTCCCCGACCGCACGCCGCCGTCGAGCAACACCGTGGTCTTGTCGCCGACCGCATCCACGATCTGCGGCAGGGCGCCGATGGTGGAGGACACGCCGTCCAACTGACGCCCGCCGTGGTTCGACACCACGATCCCTTCCGCGCCGGATGATACGGCCGCGCGCGCGTCTTCCGGATCGAGCACGCCCTTGATCACCATCGGGCGGTCCCAATGCTCACGCACCCAGTCCATGTCCTTCCAGCTGACGGTGGTGTCGAAGCTCGCGCCGACCCAGCGCCAGAACTCGCGGATGCCGGCGCCGTCCTTCATCGCCGGCGCGACATTGCCGAAGGCATGCGGCTGACCCATCAGGCCCACGTCCCACAGCCAGCCCGGCCGTGCGGCCATGGCCTTCATCCGCTCGATCTGTGCGGGCAGGGTGTGGCCGTTGGAAAGCCCCGTGCGCGCGTCGGCCCAGCGCGCGCCGGCCACTGGCAGATCGACGGTGAACAGCAGGAGCGAACAGCCGGACTCCCGCGCACGCGCCAGCATCTCGCGCATGAAACCGCGGTCCTTGATCATGTAGAGCTGGAACCAGATCGGATCGCTGGTCGCGCGGGCCACTTCCTCGACGCCGCACAGGCTGAGCGTCGACAGCGACATGCGGATGCCCGCCTGCTCCGCCGCCTTCGCCGCCTGGCACTCGCCGCGCCGCGCATAGAGTCCCGACAGCCCCACCGGCGCCAGCACCACCGGCATGGACAGCGGCTGGCCGAACAGGGTGGTCGACAGGTCCAGCTTGGACACGTCGCGCATGACGCGCTGGCGCAGCTTCACCTGTTCGAAATCTGACACGTTGCGGCGCAAGGTCGTCTGAGCGCCCGCGCCGCCGTCGATATATTCGAACAGAAACCGCGGCAGCTTGCGCTTGGCCAGCGCCCGATAGTCGGCGATCTCACCCGGAATCATGATCGCCTCCCGCGCTGTCCCTGATCGCCGGTCATGCCGCAAGCCGGGGCAAAGCGAAAGGGGCGCCTCGCGGCGCCCCTCAGGATCAATGGCCCTCGTCGTAGAACCGCCCCACGTCGGCCTTGAGCGTCTTCAAGGCGTCCGGGTTCAGATAGACCATGTGCCCCGACGGATAATAGGCAAACCGCAGGTTCGGCCGGATGGTCGGGTCGAGCAGCATGTGCTTCAGGTCGTACTCGGTCTCGTAGAACGGCGTCGCCATGTCGTACCAGCCGTTCAGCGAATAGACGCGCATGTGCGGGTTCTGTCGCATCGCCTGGGACAGGTCGAGCGCCACGTCCGGCTGCGTCTCGGGGAAGCGGCCGCCTGGAACCTTGTGGTGCCAGTCCCAATTGCGGTTCACGTCCGGCCCGCTCGGCAGATAGTCCATGTCGGTGCGGTAGTTCAGGTCGTCGACCAGATAGGTGTGCAGCGCACCAATGAAAGCGCCGGTGATGCCGGTGTCGGAGGGGTCGGTCTCCGGGCTCTCGCCGCCGTCGTCGGCGTCGATACCTTCGAAGCGCGAGTCGTAGCGGCCGATGGTGCGATGCTGGTCGCGCAACAGCTCCTTGCGGAAGCGGTTGAGGTCGACGCGCAGGCGGTTCTCCTTGAGGAACTGCACCGACAGGCCGGTGTAGGCGCTGAGCTGTTGCGCGATCTGGTCCTCTTCCTGCGGCGACAGGTCGGAACCCTTGGTCAGGGCTTCGAGGTACGGTCCCGCGGCCCAGGCGCGCACTTCCTCGAGGAACGCCGGCAGGTCGGCCGGCTTGTTGGCCAGCTTATTGTGGTACCAGGCCGCCGCCGCATAGCTCGGCACGTAGCCGACATAGAGCCGGTCATAGCCCGGCGCGCGGATGGAATAGTTCAGGATCGACGACAGCAGCATCACCCCGTTCAACTGCACGCCGGCTTCCTGCAGCGAATAGGACAGACCCGCTGACCGCGTCGTGCCGTAGCTTTCGCCGAACAGATATTTCGGCGAGTTCCAACGGTCATTGATGGTGATGTAGCGCTTGATCGCGCGGGTGAAGGCGTCGATGTCCTGGTCCACGCCCCAGAACTTGTCGCCCTTGGTGTCGCCGAGCGGCCGCGAATAGCCAGAGCCGATGGCGTCGAGGAAGACCATGTCGGTCTTGTCGAGCAGGCTCTCGTTGTTGTTCTCGAAGGTGAAGGGCGCGTTGTGCGTCGGATCGGGCGAATCGGTGTGCACGCGCACCGGACCGAACGAGCCCATGTGCAGCCACAAACTCGCCGAGCCCGGGCCGCCGTTATAGAAGAAGGTCACCGGCCGGTTCGCACTGTGCTGATCGGTCGTGTAGGCCACGTAGAACATCGAGGCGATCGGCTTGCCCTGGTCGTCGCGCAGGGTCAGGGTGCCGGCGGTCGCCGTGTACGGAATGCTCTTGCCGTCGATGACGACGGTGTGGTGCGTCACGCTCTTCCGCTCGAACACCGGTGCGGTGACGATGTCGGCGTCGGTGATCTTGGCGTTGCGCGCGTCCTCGGTGCGGGCCGAGCCCGCGCCCTTTTCCGTGTCGGTGGTCGTGGGCGCGGTTGGCTCGTCCGACTTGTGCGAGGGACGCTGCCGCTCGTCCGAGGATGCGGCCTGGCTCTGGGCCAGGGCCGCGGGAACCAGCGAGGTCGAGGCCAGAAGGGCGGCCAGGGCGAGGGCCTGAAGGCGCATGGAAGTCTCCGCGTATACGATTTCGTTGGCGAACTTGTTCGACGTTGCGGTTTGGTTGTCAACGGGCAGTCGGGGGCGGAGCCGAAAGAGGTGAAGCGTTGCGCGACGCTCCCCTCACAAGGGAATCAACGATCAGCTTTAAGGCTAAGCCAGCGCCTTTCGCCCGTCGTGCCCGGTCAGGGTCATGACGACGATCGTTCCGGGTTCGCCCGCGCCTTCGAAGGCGATCTCGGTGAAATCCGCCGCACGGCCCAGGCCCTCGCGTTCGACCAGCACTGGCAGGGTGCGCCCAACCTGACGCGCCAGGTGACGCTCCAGCGCCTCGGCGCCCTTGGCGCGCAGCCGCTCGGCCCGCGCCTTGACGACCTTGCCGCCCACCGCCGGCATGCGCGCGGCCGGCGTGCCGGGGCGCGGGCTGTAGGGAAAGACGTGCAGGAAGGCGAGGTCGCAATCGTCGATCAGGCTGAGGGTGTTTTCGAACGCCGCGTCATTCTCGGTCGGAAAGCCCGCGATCAGGTCGGCGCCGAACGCCACGTCGGGACGCACGCGCCGCACGTCTTCGACCAGGCGGATCGCGTCGGCGCGCAGGTGACGGCGCTTCATGCGCTTCAAAATCAAATCATCGCCCGCCTGCAGCGACAGGTGCAGATAGGGCGCGAGGCGTTCCTCCTCGCCGAAACAGCGCAGCAGGTCCGCATCGATCTCCGCCGCGTCGATGGAGGACAGGCGAAGCCGCTTCAATTCGGGCGCCAGTTTCAGAATGCGCGCGACGAGCTGGCCGAGGGTCGGTTGGCCCGGCAGGTCCGCCCCCCAGCTGGTGAGATCGACGCCGGTCAGCACCACCTCGTTAAACCCCTGCGCACACAGACGCCGAATCTGCTCGACCACCTCGCCCGCCGCCGCCGAGCGTGAATTGCCACGGCCGTAGGGGATGATGCAGAAGGTGCAGCGGTGATCGCAGCCGTTCTGCACTTCCACATAGGCGCGCGCACGATCCTTCAACCCGTCGACCAGATGGCCCGCGGTTTCACGCACGCTCATGATGTCGTTCACCCGCACGCGCGGCGCGTCGACGGTGATGTAAGATCCCGACCTGGTCTTCAACCCGTTGCCGAGCACCTGGTCCACTTCCGGCATGGCGGCAAAGGCGTCCGGATCGATCTGCGCCGCGCAACCGGTGACGATGAGGCGCGCGTCCGGCCTGAGCCGCCGCGCCTTGCGAATCGCCTGCCGCGCCTGCCGCACCGCCTCGCCGGTGACCGCGCAGGTGTTGAACACCACAGCGTTCGTGAGCCCGTCCTCTGCGGCGCGCGCGCGCACCACCTCGCTCTCGTAAGCGTTCAGCCGGCAGCCGAAGGTGACGACCTCGACGTCGTCGCGCGCGGCGGCCGCGATGACCGTCGCGAGCGTCATGACAGCGTGCCCGTACCGTTGACCTCGAGCGGCCCCGTCATGATCACGTGACCGTCGCTCTCGCGCCATTCGACCTCGAGCTCGCCGCCGTCGAGTTCGAGCACAGCCTTGCGATCGGTCAGGTTGCGCCGGCTCGCCGCGACCAGGGCCGCGCAGGCGCCGGTGCCGCAGGCGCGGGTCAGGCCCGCGCCGCGTTCCCACACGCGCAAACGAATCCGGTCGCGTCCTTTCGGCTGCGCAAAGCCGACGTTCACGCCCTGCGGAAACAGCGGGTGATGTTCGATCAGCGACCCGGCCTCGCGCACCGGCGCCTGATCCGCGTCGTCAACGAAGAACACCACATGCGGATTGCCCATGCTGACGGCGCCCGGCGTATGCAGGTGCGGATTGTCGATGGGTCCGACCTGCAGCTCGATGTTGCGGGTGTCCATTTCCTCGGCCAGCGGCACCTCTGACCAGTCCAGGCCGGGTTCGCCCATGTCGACAGCGATGCGCTTCTCGCCGGCGGAGACGCCTGTGATCACCCCGCCCAGGGTGTCGATCACCGCCCGCTCGCGCCCGCTGGCCTGCATCAACAGCCAGGCGACACAACGCAGGGCGTTGCCGCAGGTCTCGACGGAGGTGCCATCGGCGTTCCACACCCGCATGAAGACGTCGGCCTTGTCCGACGGCTCCAGCACGATCAGCTGGTCGAAGCCCAGCCGCCCGGGCCCCAGGCCGCGCTCGCGGTCGGCCCAGGCCCGCACCTGCTCAGGGGCGGGATCGAAGGGCTCCGAGCGGGCCTCGACCACGATGAAATCGTTGCCGAGCCCGTTCATCTTCACGAACGGACGGCGCATGGGGCGCAGATATAGGGCAAAGCCGGGCTGGACCAGAGCCGGGAGCGGCAAAGAACCGCCCTTCATTACAAGTCCGTAATTATCCGCCATCCATCCGGTCGCCTATCGTGGCCGGCAAGATCAAAAACCAAAGCTCGTCCGGGGAGAGTTTCTCGATGCGTCTCATTCTGTCCGCCGCCCTTGTGGCTGCGTTGTTCGCGGTGTCGCCCGTCATGGCTCAAGACCACCCCGGTACGTCCCAAGCGGGCGCCGGCCCCGCCGCAGAGGCGGCCGGCAGCGACGACCCCTTCACCTATATGGAGGCCGCCCAGGACCCCAAGGCGCTCGACTGGGTGAAGACCGAGAACGCGCGCACCCTCGGCGTGCTGCAGGCCGACCCGCGCTACCAGGGCTTCCACGACGATGTGCTGAAGATCGTCACGGCCACCGACCGGATCCCGCAACCGGGCTTCCACGGCATGACCGACCAGATCGACAACTTCTGGCAGGACAAGGAGCACGTCCGCGGCCTCTGGCGGCGCACGACGCTCGCCAGCTACGAGAGCGCGACGCCGGAGTGGCGCACCGTGCTCGACGTCGACGCGCTGTCGAAGGAAGCCGGCGCCAACTGGATCTACAAGGGCGCTGACTGTCTCGCTCCGGAGGAGAGGCTCTGCCTCGTCAGCCTGTCGACCGCCGGCAAGGATGCGGTCGAAATGCGTGAGTTCGACGCCGAAGACGCCAAGTTCGTCGACGCCGGCTTCCACCTGCCCGACGGCAAGCAGAACGTCACCTGGCTCGACAAGGACACCCTGCTGGTCTCGCGCGAATGGACGCCGGGCGAGATGACCAACTCCGGCTACGCCTTCGTGATCAAGTCGCTGAAGCGCGGCCAGTCGCTCGACCAGGCCACCGAGGTCTTCCGCGGAACCAAGGCCGACGTCTCGGTCGATCCCTTCGTGCTGCGCGATCCCGACGGCCATGTCGAGGCGGTGCTGGTGCGTCGCGGCGTCAGCTTCTTCGAGAGCGAATATTATCTGCTCGGTGACGCTTCTGGCCTGCATGCGGCGCAGAAGCTGCCGCTGCCCCTGAAGTCGTCCACTGTCGGCTTGCTGCACGGCCAATTGATTATGACGCTCGAACAGGATTGGCCCGCGCGTGACCTGAAACAGGGCGACTTGATCTCCTTCGATCTTGCCGCGCTGAAGCACGATCCCGCGGCGGCGAAAGCCACTCTGATCCTGCGTCCGACCGCGCGCCAGTCGATCGACGGCATCACCATGACGCGCAACCGCATGGTGCTGGCCTTCTACGAAAACGTGAAGGGCTCCGCCGACGTCTACGATTTCAAGGACGGCGCCTGGACCCACACTCGGCTCGACCTGCCGAAGAACGTGACGATCGGCCTGGGCTCGGCGTCCAGCCGCGACGACCACCTGTTCGTCAACGTCTCGGGCTATCTGAACCCGAGTTCGTTGTGGCTCGCCGACGCCGCGACCGGCGCGGTGAAACAGGTGAAGTCCTCGCCCGCGCGCTTCGACGCCACCGGCCTGACCGTCGACCAGTTCGAAGCGACCTCGTCGGACGGGACCAAGATCCCGTACTTCGTGGTGCACCGCGCCAATTGGAAACTGGACGGAAACAACCCGACCCTGCTCTACGCCTACGGCGGCTTCCAGGTGTCGCAGCTGCCGGGCTATTCCGGCAACGTCGGCAAGCTGTGGCTCGAGCGCGGCGGCGTCTATGTGGTGGCCAACATCCGCGGCGGCGGCGAGTTCGGCCCCGCCTGGCACAACGCCGGCCTGAAAGAGCATCGCCAGCTGGTCTATGACGACTTCGCCGCGGTCGGAAAGGACCTGATCGCCCGCAACATCACCACCCCGCGCCGGCTCGGCATCGAAGGCGGCTCCAACGGCGGCCTGCTGATGGGCGTGGAGATGACCCAGCATCCTGACCTGTGGAACGCGGTGGTTATCCAGGTGCCGCTGTTCGACATGATCCGCTACACCCAGATCGACGCCGGCGCCTCGTGGGTCGGCGAATACGGCGATCCCGCCATCCCGGAACAGCGCGCCTACATCATCAAGTACTCGCCCTATCAGGCGATCAAGGCCGGGGTGAAATACCCCGAGCCGTACTTCGAAACCTCCACCGCCGACGACCGCGTCGGCCCCGGCCACGCCCGCAAGGCCGCCGCCAAGATGCAGGCCCTAGGCTATCCGTTCTACTACTACGAAAACATCGAGGGCGGTCACGCGGCCTCCGCCAACTTGGCGGAGACAGCGAAGCGCGTGGCGCTGGAGTTCACCTACCTGACGCGGAAGTTGATGGATTGAGGGGAACGTACATCCATCCACGCACCCACCCACCCACCGCTCATCCCCGCGAAAGCGGGGACCCAGGTGTTTTTCGGATATCCAGGCGAATGTTTGGGTGGACCTGAATCACTGGGCGTGGTGGCGCCGAACGCTGAACAAAAAAAGCCTGGGTCCCCGCTTTCGCGGGGATGAGCGGAATTTAGAAGTGAAGGGGATAGTGATGCGTTCGTTTATCCTTGCGGCCGTTGCAGGCTTGGCTCTTGTCGGCGCCGCCATTGCG
Organism: uncultured Pseudomonadota bacterium; assembly: GCA_963838235.1. Classification (GTDB taxonomy): domain Bacteria; phylum Pseudomonadota; class Alphaproteobacteria; order Caulobacterales; family Caulobacteraceae; genus JAFECT01. The sequence goes on along the minus strand of CAWIQJ010000006.1, from coordinate 150,322 downwards.
CAGGCGCCGACTCCCGCAGCCGACGATCCGTTCCAGTGGCTGGAGGATATCACCGGCGCCAAGGCGGTGGCCTGGGTGCAGGGCGAGAACGCCAAGACCCGCTCCGTGCTCGAAAGCGACCCGCGCTACGAGACCTTCCGCAAGGAAGCCTTGGCCATCTTCACCGCCCAGGACCGGATCGCCGAACCGCGCTTCCGCGGCGGCGCCATCGACAACTTCTGGCAGGACGCGACACACAAGCGCGGCGTCTGGCGGCGCGCGAGCGTGGACAGCTATCGCTCAAGCAATCCGCAGTGGGACACGCTGCTCGACATCGACGCCCTGGCCAAAGCCGAGGGCAAGGACTGGTACTTCAAGGGCGCCCGCTGTCTCGAGCCGGAAGAACGCTACTGCCTCGTCAACCTCTCCGACGGCGGCAAGGACGCGGTGACCATCCGCGAGTTCGACGTGCAGACGAAAAGCTTCGTCGACGGCGGCTTCGTGTTGCCGGAGAGCAAACAGAACGCGTCGTGGCTCAACAAGGACACCCTGTTGGTGTCGCGCGACTGGGGTCCGGGCACGACGACCAAGTCAGGCTATGCCTTCGTCATCAAGACCGTGAAGCGCGGTCAGCCCCTCGATCAGGCTCGCGAGGTTTATCGTTCCTCGCCGAACGATATTTCCGCTTCTCCACTCGTTTTGCGCGATGCTGGGGGCGTCGTGCGTGGTGTGTTCTACGACCGCAACACAACCTTTTTCGAGCGCGCGTACATACGGGAGGACCTGGCTCAGCTTACGGGGGGCCTCGGGGGGTTTTGCGCCGGCATGTGTGGGTATGCGCTTCCGTTCCCCAAGAAGGGCGGCATCCAGGGCCTCGTCGCGGGTCAACTCGTCTTCAAGACGGAAGAGGATTGGAACGGTTTCCTCGCCGGAGACCTGCTCGCCTACGACTTCGACGCCTTCATGAAAGACCCGTCGTCCGCGAAGCCCTATCTGATCGCCCGCGCCAAGCCGGACCAGTCGATCGAACAGGTGGCGCTGACGCGCGATCGGTTGATCGTCACCGGCCTTGAGGACGTGAAGGGCTTCGTCGACGCCTACGATTTCACGAATGGTCACTGGACCGCGCACCGTCTCGACCTGCCGAAGAACCAGGACGTGCAGATCGTCGACGCCAGCCGCAAGACCAACGAACTCTTCCTGCAGACCGAAGGCTTCCTCGACCCGAATGCGCTCTGGCTGGCCGACGCCTCAACCGGCAAGGCGAGCATCGTGAAATCCCTGCCGCCGCGCTTCGACGCCTCCCGCGACGTGGTCGATCAGTTCTGGGCGATGTCCACCGACGGGACGAAGATTCCGTACTTCGTCGTACGACCGAAAAACATGCAACCCGACGGCTCGACGCCGACCATCATGTACGGCTACGGCGGCTTCCAACTCAGCAAGCCGCCCGCCTATCTGCCCGAGGTGGGCAAGATCTGGCTCGAGCGGGGCGGCGCCTATGTCATCGCCAACATTCGTGGCGGCGGTGAGTTCGGGCCCAAGTGGCACGAGGCGGTGCTGCGCGAACATCGCCAGCTCGCCTTCGACGATTTCGCATCGGTGGCGCGTGATCTGTTCAAGCGCGGCATCACCTCGCCGCGCAGGCTCGGCATCTACGGCCGTTCCAACGGCGGCGTGCTTATGAGCGTGTCGATGACCCAGCATCCGGAGCTGTGGCACGCGGTGGTGATCGAAAGCCCGCTGGTCGACATGCTGCGCTACAACCACCTCTCGGCCGGCGCCTCCTGGGTGAGCGAGTACGGTGATCCCGACGTGCCCGCCGACCGTGCGTTCATCGAGAAGTACTCGGCCTATCAGAACCTGAAGCCGGGGATGAAGTATCCGAAGCCGTACATCACCACCAACGCCAAGGACGACCGCGTGCACCCCAGCCACGCGCGCAAGTTCGCCGCCAAGCTGGAGGCCATGGGCTATCCCTACCTGTTCTTCGAAGACAACTTCGGCGGCCACTCCTACGACGCCGACCCGACGGCGAACGCGGCCCGTTGGGCCCGGCACTACACCTATCTGGCGCAGCAGCTGATGAACTAAAAAAGAAAGCGAGCGCGTCAGGTTTTGAACACCTCCGCCAGCAACTCCCCCTCGCGTTTTCGGCTCGAGCCCGCGCGCCACGCCACCACGATCTGACGTTTGGGTGCGTTGCGTTCGAGGGGGCGGATGGCGACGCCGTCGCCGCCGAGGCCGGCCTTTACCGCCATCTCGGGCACGAAGCTGACGCCGAGGCCCGCGCTGACCATCTGCATCAGGGTCTGCAGCGACGTGGCGGCGAACACGTCGTCGCCCTTGGGCGCATCCAATCGGCACGCCGACAGCGCGTGGTCGCGCAGACAGTGTCCGTCTTCGAGCAGGATCAGGTCGTCGGGATTCAAGGCGCCGGCCTCCACACGGGCGGCTTTCGCCAGCGGATGGTCGAGTGGCGCTGCAGCCAGGATCTCGTCGTCGCCGACGCGGGCGTAGTCGAGGCCGGTGGTGTCGTAGGGCAGGGCGATCACCGCGGCGTCCAACGCGCCCGACTTCAGCGCTGCGATCAGGCGCGGCGTCAGGTCCTCGCGCAGGTAGAGTTTCAGCTGCGGATAGCGCGCCTTCAATTGCGGCAGCGACCGCGGCAGGACGAAGGGCGCCACGGTCGGGATCACCCCCAGGCGAAACCGCCCGGCCAGTGGCTTGGCCGCGCCGCGCGCCGCCTCCACCAGGTCCTCGGCCCGGGCCAGCACGTCCCCGGCGCGGCGGACCGCCTCCTCGCCCACGGGCGTCAGGATCACGCCGCCGCGGGCGCGTTCGACCACCGGGGCGCCCAGGACCCGCTCCAGCTCCTGCACCCCGGCTGAGAGGGCGGGCTGGCTGACGTGGGCGGCCTCGGCGGCGCGGCTGAAGGAACCGTGCTCGGACAGGAGCTTGAGATACTGGAGCTGGCGCAGGCTGGGGAGCATGGAGGGTATATAAGGAACGGTTATGCAAAATTCAAAAACAATCGATTTGTATTGGGTCTGCCCTGCGCCTACATCCCCATCACGCGGCGACCGCCGCACCCCCTGACCTCCCAAGGAGACTGCAATGATCGGCGTCGGCGATACGCTTCCCAACTTCAAGATCGTGGGCGTGAAGCCCGGCTTCAACAAACACGAAGAGGGCGGCCAGAGCGCCTTCGAGGACGTCACCAACGACAGCTTCAAGGGCAAGTGGAAGGTGATCTTCTTCTACCCGAAGGACTTCACCTTCGTGTGCCCCACCGAGATCGCCGAGTTCGCGCGCCTGAATAAGGATTTCGCCGATCGTGACGCGGTGGTGCTCGGCGGTTCCACCGACAACGAGCACTCCAAGCTCGGCTGGCGCCGCGAACATCCGGACCTGAACAAGCTGCCGATCTGGCAGTTCGCCGACAACGGCGGTCAGTTCGCGCGCGACCTCGGCGTGCTCGACAAGGACGCGGGCGTGGCCTTGCGCGCGACCTTCATCGTCGATCCGCACAACGTCGTGCAACACGTGACGGTGAACGGTCTCAACGTCGGGCGCAATCCGCAGGACACCCTGCGCGTGCTCGACGGCCTGCAGACCGACGAGCTCTGCGCCTGCAACCGCCCGGTCGGCGGTGAAACGCTCAAGCCGGCGGCCTAGGTTCTAAGCTTCCGCTTCGGGAGGCGGGCTCCCTCCGTCTGCCTCCCGACTCTCTCTGTTTCAGCCTAGGAACACGCCCATGTCGCTCGACGCCCTGCGCGAAGCGCTGCCCGCCTACGCCAAGGACATCTCGCTCAACCTCTCCACCCTGGCCGGCGAGACGACGCTGACCGACCACCAGAAGTGGGGAACCTTCCTGGCGTCGGCCTATGCGGTGGGCGAGCCGCGCACCGTGCGCGCCATCGAGGCCGAGGCGTCCAACCACCTGACCCCGGAAGCGCGCGACGCCGCCAAGGCCGCCGCGGCGATCATGGGCATGAACAACATCTACTATCGGGCGCTGCACCTGATGCACAATCAGGACTACCGCACCCTGCCCGCCAAGCTGCGCATGAACGTACTGGGCAATCCCGGCGCGCCCAAGGTCGACTTCGAACTGTGGTCCATGGCGGTGTCCGCCATCAACGGCTGCGGCGCGTGCTTAGACGCCCACGAAAGCGAACTGCGTACGCACGAGGTGACCAACGTGCAGGTCCAAGCGGCGCTCCGTGTCGCCGCGGTGGTGAACGCCACGAGCCGCATTCTGGCGGCGGAGAACGCGTTTGCGGCCGAGGGTGAAACGGCGGCGTGGAGCTAAGAAGAAAGAGCGTCCACAGACCACACGGAAAACACGGACGACGCTTCGGCGCGTAGCGCCTGAAAAAGATTTCAACCGCAGAGATCGCAGAGGAAGAAACCGCGGAGAGCGCAGAGAAAACAGCTCCGCGATCTCTGCGACTTCTTCTTTCTCCGCGATCTCTGCGGTTTTCTTTTAATGGGCGCTGACGCGCCCGCCGCCATTCCGTGCTTTCCGTGTGTGTCCCGCCTTCGCCGAGACTTCGGCGGGCAAGCCGTGGACTCAATCTTCGGGCGCACAGCCCCCTTCGCCTGCGGACTTGATCGGTCTAGTCTCGTCCCTTCGCTGGCGCGGGGGCCCGCATGGACATTCACAAGCCGAAACCGATCCACGGCTGGCGCGACTTCGCCAAGGAGGTCGGGGTCATCGTGCTCGGCGTCCTCATCGCGCTCAGCGCCGAACAGGTGGTCCAGGCGCTCGATTGGCGCGAGAAAATCCACCGCGCGGAAACCGCGATGCACAATGAAATCTCGGCCGACGACGGCCCGCAAATTCTCGAGCGCGTGGCGCTGACAGATTGCATCGAAACGTCTCTGGGCGCCATTCGTACGGAGGTCGAGCGCGGCGCGAGCCGGGCCGAGGTGCTGGCCGCGATCGGCCGTTACGGCGCGCCGGGTCACAGCTGGGACAGTCAGGCGTTCGACGACGCCAGGAGCGAGGGCGTGACCCTGCACGGCTCCTTACCGGGGCACGCTTGGTGGAACGTGATCTTCTACGCCATGCCCTCGCTGAATCGCGGCAATGAACGAGAGCTGGACGACGCCGCGGCGCTTGGCGCGATCGATCGCGCCGGCGGCCCACTCACCGAAGCGGAAAAGGCGCGCATCCTGCTGGCGGTCGAGACCCTGTCGCGCGACGACCGACGCATGACCGCCGGAGCGCAGCAGGCGCAATTCGGCATGCAGAAGTTGCACATCGCCATGGAGCCCAATGCCGTGCAGCGCGAACTTGACGTCCTGGTGCAAACGCCGGGCGCCGGCGCCTGCATCGGCAAGTTCAAAGCGTTGGTGGCGGTCGCGAAATGACGGCCTACGCCGATTCAAATGTCAGCGACGCGCCCCAGAACGTTTCCACCAACTCCGACTGCAGCCCCGCACGCCCCGTGGTGAGAAACCGCCGCGCCCCCGACGTTCCCGCGTCGTACTCCGGCCGCCGCTCAAAATAGCGGGTGAGCGCGTCGGCGACGGCGCTCGGCTGGCGGATCAGCGGCGTGCCTTCCGGGAGCGCCTTCAGGAACAGGTCGCTGACGATCTCGTAGTGAGTGCAGCCGAGCACCACGCGGTCGGGCGCGCGGCCGATACGGGTTTTCAGCACCTGGCAGTGGGCGGCGATCACGTCGGCGAGTTGTTCGCGCGACGCGCCGTCCTCGATCAAGCCAGCCAGCCCGACACAGGCTTCGGAGAACACCGCCAGGTCCTGTCGGCGCTTGTCGATCTCGATTTCGTAGACGCGGCTGGCGGCGGTGGCGGCGGTGCAGAACACGCCGACGACGTCGAGCTTTTCGATCTTGTCCCCGTGCCGCTCCGCCTCGTGCTCCCACGGCAGGCCGGTGGCGGCCTCGATGGTCGGGACGATGATGCCCAACACATTCACCGGCCGGCCGACCTCGCGGCGATAGCCGGGCAACCAGGTCTGCTGCAGCCGGCGCAGCGCGATGGCCGAGGCGGTGTTGCAGGCCAGAACCACCAAGCTCGCGCCCTCGTCGAACAGGCGGATGCAGCCCGCGCGCGTCAGGTCCACGATCTCCTCGCCGCCGCGCACGCCGTAGGGCGCGTGCGCCTGGTCCGCGAGATAGATCAGGTCCGCGCTCGGAAAGCGGTTGACGAGATGGCGGTGTACGGTGAGCCCGCCCACGCCGGAATCGAAGACGCCGATAGCCATGGCGAGACGCTTAGACCGGCGTTCGCAGCGAGGCTAGACGGGCCCGTGTTTGTACGACGCGTCGTACTGCATGGCGCCGACGCGGTTGCCCTCGGTGTCCTCGAAGAAGATCAGGTCGCCCACGCCCTCGATGCGGAAGCGCTCCATGGTGATGGTTCCCCCGGCGGCTGCCACCCGCGCCCGGATGTCGTCCACGTCGTCCACCCCGATGCTGCACTCGAAGCCGCGCATGCCGGCGCCGGTCAGGGGCTCGCGGCGGCCCTGCAGGGCGCCCTGGACGCCCGGATCCTCGGCCGTGCCAGTGGCGATCAGAAAGAAGCCCGGCGGCCCCCAGGCCTCGAAGCGCCAGCCGAACACCGCCTCGTAAAAGGCCCGCGCCCGCTCCACGTCGTCGGCGGTGATGGCGAAGTGTCTGAGGTTGTTGGGCATGGCGGCCTCCATCGGGATGGGTCCACCCTAGCCATTGGCGTCCGGCGTGCTTGCGCTAGAATGGCGGATTATGTCGCGGGAACGTCAATCCGCCGAGCCGCCGCGTTGGGACGTCCGGGGCGTCGGCTACGGCTTCGGCCAGGGTCGCCGCATCGACAGCCATGCCCACCCCTGGGGCCAGCTCATCTACTGCGCCGAGGGCGTCCTGCGGGTCATCACCCCCGAGGCGGTCGTGGCTCGCGCCCCCGGCCCGCGCCGTCTGGGCCGCGCCCCACGCGGCGCACGAGATCGAGACCCCGGGCCGGGCGGCCATGCGCACCCTCTATATCGACCCGCGCTGGACCGCCCACTTGCCCGACCGCTGCGTGGCCATCGACGTGGAGCCGCTGCTGCGCGAGCTGGTCCTGCACGTGGTGGCGCGCTCGCGGCTCAACGCCCTGGACCCGGAAGACGCGCGGTTGATCGGGGTGGTGGTCGACCGCATCGCCGCGGCCCAGCCCCTGGCCCTGTCCCTGCCCAATCCCCGCGACCGCCGGGCGCGAGCCGCCGCCGAGCGACTGCGCGCCGAGCCCTCCGCCGCCCTCGATCTCGAGGCCCTGGCCGCGGCGTCCGGGGCCAGCGCGCGCACCCTGCAACGCCTGTTCAAGGCCGAGACCGGCCTGCGTCTGACCGAGTGGCGGCAAAAGCTGCGCCTGCTCGAAGCGGCGTCCTTGCTGTCGGCGGGCGCCTCGGTCACCGAGGCCGGGTTCGCGGCGGGCTACGCCTCCACCAGCGCCTTCGTGAACGCCTTCCGCCAGAGGCTTGGCTGCACCCCGCTGCGCTACCGGGCCGGGGCGTGACGCCGCATTACAATTGAATCATTTCACCCGGCCCGCTCCGCTGGGGTAGGTTCCGGCCAAACAAGTCCACCGGGGACCCTAGGAAACACATGACCAAGACGCTGCTTCTCGCGGCCGGCGCCGCCGCCCTCCTGATCGCCATGCCTGCGCTCTCCGCCGCCCCCGCGCACAAACATCCCGCCGCCGCCGCGCCCGCGTCGTCGAACCCGCTGTTGCAGACGTGGACCGGCGCGCACGGCGGCTATCCGCCCTTCGACCAGGTGAAGCTCGCCGACTTCAAGCCGGCGATCGAAACGGCGATGGCTGAGAACAAGCGCGAGATCGACGCCATCGCCAACAACAAGGCCCCGCCGACCTTTGCGAACACAATCGTCCCGCTTGAGAAGTCGGGTCAGACCCTGAACCGCGTGCTGTCGATCTACGGCATCTGGTCGTCGAACCTGAACACGCCCGACTTCCAGACCATCCAGGCGGAGATGGATCCCAAGATCGCCGCCTTCAACGACAGCATCACCCAGAACCCGAAACTGTTCGCGCGCATCGACGCGGTCTACAATTCCAAGGCCAAGGCCGCCCTGCGTCCGGACCAGCAGCGCCTGACGTGGATCTATTGGGACAACTTCACCCAGGCTGGCGCTAAACTCAGCCCCGAGGCGAAGGCGCGGGTCACCCAGATCAACCAGCGCCTCGCCTCACTCTACGCCCAGTTCCAGAAGAATCTGCTCGCCGACGAGTCCGGCTACATCACCTATCTCACCGCCGACCAGCTCGGCGGCCTGCCGCAGTCGCTGAAGGATGCCGCGGCCCAAGCCGCCGCCGACCACGGTCACAAGGGCGAGTGGGCGATCACCAACACGCGCTCGTCGATGGATCCGTTCCTGACCTATTCCGACAACCGCGACCTGCGTGAAAAGGTCTGGCGCAACTACTATGCGCGCGGCGACAACCACGACGCCAACGACAATTCCGCCACCGTGGTCGAGATCGTGCACCTGCGCACCGAGAAGGCCAAGCTGATGGGCTTCCCGACCTACGCGCACTGGAAGCTCTACGACAAGATGGCCAAGAACCCCGACGCGGCCATGGCCCTGATGCTGAAGGTGTGGCCCGAGGCGACCGAACGCGTGCGCCAGGAAGTCGCCGACATGCAGGGCGTCGCCGACCGCGAAGGCGCCAAGATCACCATCGCGGCGTGGGACTACCGCTACTACGCGGAGAAGGTGCGCAAGGAAAAGTACGCGCTCGATAACAACGAGGTGCGCCAGTACCTGCAGTTCGACAAGATCCGCGACGCGGTGTTCTGGGAGGCGGGCCAGCTCTACGGCTTCAAGTTCGTGAAGCTGGAAGGCGTACCGACCTTCGCGCCGGACATGAGTGTCTACGAAGTGCTCGGCCGCGACGGCAAGCGCATCGGCCTCTGGTATCTCGATCCCTATGCGCGCGCGGGCAAGAACTCCGGCGCCTGGGAACAACCCTACCGGCCGCAGACCTTCCTCCTGGGTCAGACCACCATCGTCTCCAACAACACCAACTTCGTGAAGGCGCCCGCGGGCCAGGCGACGCTGATCTCCTGGGACGACGCGATCACCATTTTCCACGAGTTCGGCCACGCCCTGCACGACCTGAACTCGTCGGTGACCTATCCGACCCAGGCCGGCACCGCGGTCGCCACCGACTTTGTGGAGTTCCCCTCGCAGCTGAACGAGAACTGGCTGTCGACGCCGGAGGTGCTCAACAAGTTCGCGGTGAACGCCCAGGGCCAGGCGATCCCGCCGGAACTGGTGGCCAAGATCCGCAAGGCCTCGACCTTCAACCAGGGCTTCGACGTCACCGAATATCTCTCGGCGGCGATCTACGACATGCGCGTGCACCTGGCGGGCGACAGCTTCACCGACCCGGACGCCTTCGAGAAGTCGCTGTTCACCGAGCTGAAGATGCCGTCGGAGGTGGTAATGCGTCACCGCCCGACCCAGTTCTTCCACGCCTTCGAAGGCGACGGCTATGCGGCGGGTTATTACAGCTATCTGTGGGCCGAGGTGCTCGACCACGACGCCTTCGAAGCCTTCCTCGAAAACGGCGGCCCCTACGACAAGGCCGAGGCGAAGAAGTACCACGACGACGTCGTCTCGGTGGGCAACACCATCGATCCGGGCCAGGCCTATCGCAATTTCCGCGGCCACGACGCCTCCATCGACGGTTACCTGAAGTCGAAGGGCTTTCCGCTCACGACAGGCGGGCAGTGACGACACGCCGTCGCACGGGGCCGGGGCGCAGAGACCTGTTGACCGGAGCGGCGGCGCTGGCCTGCGCCGCCGCGGTTCCGGGCTCGGCGATCGCCGCGCGCGCTCATCCCGATGCGGCGGCCAATCCGCTGCTCGCCGACTGGAGCGGCCCGTTCGGCGGCGTCCCGCCCTTCGACAAGGTGCGCGTCGCCGACTTCAAGCCCGCGCTCGAGGCCGCCATGGCGGAGAACCGGCGCGAGATCGACGCGATCGTCAACGATCCGTCTGCGCCAAACTTCGAGAACACCCTCGCCATGCTCGAACGCTCGGGCCACACGCTCGGTCGCGTACAGGCGATCTTCGGCGTGTGGTCGTCGACCATGGCGTCGCCCGACTTCCAGAAGATCGAAGCCGAGATGTCGCCCAAGCTGGCGGCGTTCGAGGACGAGATCAACCACGACCCGCGCCTGTTCGCCCGGGTGAAAGCCGTCTACGACGCGCCGGACAAGGCCAAGCTCACGCCCGAGCAACAGCGCCTGACCTGGGTCTACTATTCCGGCTTCGTGCGCCAGGGCGCCGAGCTGAATGACGAGGGCAAAGCCGCCTTCTCCGACTGCAACCAGCGGCTGGCCACGCTCTACATCCAGTTCGCCCAGAACCAACTGTGGGACGAAGAGAATCACAGTCTGGTTTTCACCTCGCCTGCCGATCTCGCGGGCTTGCCGCCGTCCCTGGTCGAGGCGGCCGCGGCCGAGGCGGACCGGCGCGGGCTGCACAACACCTGGGTGATCGCCAACACGCGCTCGTCGATGGAGCCGTTCCTCACCTATGCCGACCGTCGCGACCTGCGCGAGGCGGGTTGGCGTCTGTGGATCAAGCGCGGCGACAACGGCGATGCGCACGACAACAACAAGATCGCGTCGGAAATTCTCGTGCTGCGCGCCAAGCGATCGCGCCTGCTCGGCTTCAAGACCTACGCCGACTGGCGCCTCGACGACGCCATGGCCAAGACGCCCGCCCACGCCATGGCCCTGATGCTGGCGGTGTGGAAGCCCGCCGTCGCGCAAGTGAAGCTCGACGTCGCCGCCATGCAGGCCATCGCCGACGCGGACCAGAAGGCCGCGAACCAGCCCAGGTTCAAGATCGCGCCCTGGGACTATCGCTATTACGCCGAGAAGCTGCGCAAGGCGAAGTACGCCCTCGATCTCAACGCGGTGAAACCGTACCTGGCGCTCGATCATGTGCGCGAGGCGATGTTCGCCTCGGCCAGCCGTCTGCACGGGTTCACCTTCGCCAAGCTCGACCGCGTCCCGCTCTACCACGACGACATGAGCGTCTATGCGGTGGAGGACGCCGCGGGCCGGCACATCGGCCTCTGGTACTTCGATCCGTACGCGCGGCCGGGCAAGTCGTCGGGCGCCTGGATGAACGCCTATCGCGACCAGGAAAAGTTCGACCGTCCGATCACCACCATCGTCTCCAACAACGCCAACTTCATCAAGGGCCGCCCCGGCGAGCCGGTGTTGCTGTCCTGGGACGACGCCAAGACCATGTTCCACGAGTTCGGCCATGCGCTGCACGGCCTGAACTCCGACGTGAACTATCCGTCCCTGTCGGGGACCCAGGTCGCGCGCGACTACGTCGAGTTTCCGTCGCAGCTGAACGAGAACTACCTGACCACGCCCGAGGTGCTGGCCATGCTCGTCGACGCCGACGGCCACGCCATGCCGGCCGACCTGATCGCGCGCATCCACAAGGCGCACACCTTCAATCAGGGTTTCGACACGGTCGAACTGTTGGCCAGCGCCATCATCGACCTGCAGCTGCACCTCGAGGGCGAGGCGCCCATCGACACGCGCGCCTTCGAAAAGACTGCGCTGGAAAACCTCGGCATGCCGTCCGAGATCGTCATGCGCCACCGCATCCCGCAGTTCGGCCACGTGTTCGCAGGCGAAGGCTACGCCGCCGGCTACTACGGCTACGTCTGGGCCGAGGTCCTCGACCACGACGCCTTCGAAGCCTTCACCGAAGCCGGCGGTCCCTACGACGCCACAACGGCGAAACGCCTGCACGACGACATCCTGAGCGTCGGCAACACGGTGGATCCGGCCGACGCGTATCGCGCGTTCAGGGGGCGCGACGCGAAGGTGGACGCCTACCTCCGCGACCATGGGTTCCTGGTGACGGTCTAGCCCCCATCCCCGCTTTCTCGGGGATGAGCGGAAGTGAAGAGGGTTTCTCCCGAGTTGACTCAGGCGCGTGTCGGCGCGCAGTTGCGCCCCAGGGGGATGACCATGAGCGATCCCGGCGCACCTCGAACGCGGCGATCGTCGCCCGTTCCGGCTATCCTCTTTACTCGCGCCCAATGAACCATCTCGGGATAGTTGCTGTCGCCTTCGTTTGGAACCTGATGGTGGCGTTCGTCATCATCGGCGGGTCGCTCAAGCTCGGCCGCGGTTCCGGCGGGCCGATGATTACGCGCAGCGACAACCCGATCGCGTTCTGGACCATGACGGCCCTGATCGGCGCCCTCGGCGCCGGCCTCGCCTATGCCGCCCTCCCAGAGGCGAAATATCTGATCGAGCACCCTCGCGAGCTGATCCACGGCCGGGCGGCGCCGCTCAAGGTCAACGGGTCCGGGTTCTGAGGGGCCTGACCCCCAAAGCTTGCCTTCCACCCCCCTTTCGACCATAACCCGCCGCTTCCGGCGCAAGTTTGCCTGCGCCCTCCACCGCCACGACCCCGGCCCTGAGCCGGACGAGGGCGGCGAGGCCCCCCGTCGACGTGATCGTCCACGGGGGTCGTTCTCGTTTGGGGGCAAGGGATTCCGCGCCCCAGGGTGAGTAGATGTTCGACGCGCTGACCGAGCGGCTTTCGGGGGTATTCGACCGGCTTACCGGCCGCGGCGTGCTGTCCGAAAAGGATGTCGACGAGGCCCTGCGCGAGGTGCGCGTGGCCCTGCTCGAGGCCGACGTCGCCCTGCCGGTGGTCGCGCGACTTCATCGCCAAGGCCAAGGAAGCGCGCCCCCGGCGAGGCGGTGATCCGCTCGGTCAAGCCGGCCGACCAGGTGGTCAAGATCGTCTACGACGGCCTGGTCGAGATGCTGGGCGGCGACGAGCCCGAGCCGCTGAACCTCGCGCTCAACCCGCCCGTCGGTGATCCTGATGGCCGGCCTGCAGGGCTCGGGCAAGACCACCACCGCCGGCAAGCTGGCGCTGCGCCTGCAACGCACCGAGCGCAAGAAGGTGCTGCTGGCCTCGCTCGACACGCGCCGCCCGGCCGCCATGGAGCAGCTGGCCGATGCTGGCCGAGCAGGCCGAGGTCGAGAGCCTGCCCATCGTCGCCGGCCAGAGCGCGCCCGACATCGCGCGCCGCGCGCTGACCGCCGCCAAGCTCGGCGGCTACGACGTGCTGATCCTCGACACCGCCGGCCGCACCACCCTCGACGAGGCGATGATGAGCGAGGCGGCCGAGATCGCCCGCATCGCCAGCCCGACCGAGACCCTGCTGGTCGCCGACAGCCTGACCGGCCAGGACGCGGTGCGCACCGCCAAGGCCTTCCACGAGCGCCTGCCGCTCACCGGCCTCGTGCTGACCCGCGCCGACGGCGACGCGCGCGGCGGCGCGGCGCTGTCCATGCGCGCCGTCACCGGCCTGCCGATCAAGTTCCTCGGCGCCGGCGAGAAGATCGACGCCCTCGACGTGTTCGACGCCCGCCGCGTCGCCGGCCGCATCCTCGGCCAGGGCGACGTCGTGGCGCTGGTCGAGAAGGCCGCCGCCGAGCTCGACCAGGCCAAGGCCGAGCGCATGGCCAAGAAGCTGGCCAAGGGCCAGTTCGACCTCGACGACCTCTCCGATCAGCTCGCCCAGATGCAGCAGCATGGGCGGCATGGAGGGCATGCATGGGCCTGCTGCCCGGCGTGCAGAAGATGAAGAAGCAGATCGCCGAGGCCAACATCAACGACAAGATGATCAAGCGCCAGGAGCGATCATCGGCTCGATGACCAAGAACGAGCGCAAGAAGCCCGACGTGCTGCAAGCCTCGCGCAAGCGCCGCATCGCCGCCGGCGCCGGCGTCGAAGTGGCGGAGATCAACCGGCTCCTGAAACAGCACCGCCAGATGCCGGACGCCTTCAAGATCGATGGCCGCGGACGGCGGCAAGGGCCTGCCCGCATGGCCGCGCATGATGGGCGGCGGCGACATGGCGCGGCTGCAGTCGCTGCGGCGGCGGCAAGCTCGCGCCACAAGACCTGCGACGGCTGCGGCGCCGGGACTGCCCGGCCTCGGCGGCGGAACGCTTCAATCCGGAGGCCTGCCCGGCCTGGGCGGCCTCCCCGGCTTCAAACCCTTCAAGACATAACGCTCTTCGAAAGGACTAAACGTATGCTGAAAATTCGCCTCGCCCGCGGCGGCGCCAAGAAGCGCCCCTACTACTCACATCGTCGTCGCCGACAGCCATGCGCCGCGCGACGGCCGCTTCATCGAGAAGGTGGGCTCCTACAACCCGCTGCTGAAGCAAGGACGACCCAGCGCGTGCACGCTCAAGCTCGAGCGCATCACCGAATGGCTGGGCAAGGGCGCCCAGCCGACGGACCGCGTCGCGCGCTTCCTGTCGCAGCAGGGCCTCGCGAAGTGGGAACACGGCAACAACCCGAACAAGGCCAAGCCCGGCAAGAAGGCCGAAGAGCGCGCCGCCGAACGCATCCAGCGCGAAACCGACCGCAAGCAAGCTGAAGCGACCGCCGCGGCTGAAGCCGCCGCCGCCCCGCCGCCCGCGCCTGAGCCCGTCGTCGAAGCGGCGCCCGCCGCCGAAGCCGCGCCGGTTGAATCCGCGGCTGCTGAAGAAGCGCCGGCCGTTGAAGCTGCAGCCGAAGAAGCCCCCGCCGCCGAAGCCGCTCCCGCGGAAGAAGCGCCCGCGGCTGAAGCGGCGCCTGCCGAAGAACCCGCGGCCGAGTAATCGGCGCCAACGCGTTGAGCGACCCTCGCGCGCGCATGATCCTGGTCGGCCGGGTCGCCGGCGGCTTCGGCGTGCGCGGCGAGGTGCGCATCACCACCTTCACCGAAGACCCGCTGTCGCTGTCGCGCTACGGCGCGCTGAAACGCGAGGACGGAACGCCGGGCCCGGTGGTGAAAACCGCCCGCGCCGCCAAGGGCGGGGTGATCGCGCGCATCGAAGGCGTGGAGACCAAGGACGCCGCCGACGCCTTGCGCGGGCTGCATCTGTACGTCCCGCGCGAGGCGCTGCCGAAACCGGCGGACGACGAGTTCTACCTCACGGATTTGATCGGCCTGCGCGTCGAGGACACGTCGGGCGCGGTGCTGGGAACCGTCGCGTTTGTCCCGAACTTCGGCGCGGGAGACCTCCTGGAAATAGACAAGGGCGACGGCTCCGCCACCTGGTACCTGCCCTTCACGCGCGACGCCGTGCCGGAAGTGCGCATCGCGGAGGGTAAGGTAATCGCCAATCCGCCGACGGAAGTGTCGGACGAATAACTTCCTCCCCCGCGCGGGACGCGCGGGGGAGGTCGCCCAGAGGGCCGTAGGGGGCGTGCAGGAAGAATAACGTTCAATATCGCACCGCGGCGGCGGCAGCCGGCGCCCGCGCAACGTCGCGTCTGGGGCGCGCGCCCTCCGTCGCTACGCGACACCTCCCCCGAACGTTGCCGCTTTTCGGGGGAGGAGGATTAACGCATCGCCATCGGCTTGGCTTCCTGCACCGGCGCATCCACGCTCACCGCGCCCGCGTGCTTGAACCGCAACGTCAATCGCACCGTCGCGCCCAGCTTCAGAAGCGGCTTCACGCCGATCAGCATGATGTGCTCATCGCCGCCCAGAACCAGCTTGCCGTGCGCCGGCACGACCAACCCGTCATCGATCTTGCGCATGCGCATGATCTGGCCGTCCATCCACATGCGGTGGAGCTCGACCTTGGCCGCGCACGCGCACGACGCCGACATAAGCCGGTCGGCAGCGCCCGCGTTCACGATCGTCACCCGTCCCGCCGACGTCGTCGAAATCCCGCGGCTCGGTGAGACCGAGGCGTCGCTCACGGTGATTGCACCCGGGCCGCGCGCCTCCACGGCGGAGGCGGTCACGAGGACGAAGGCGACGGCGGCGACCAGCGAACGCAACATTCCAAATCCTCCGCTCAGCGCCCCGGCGCCCAGAAACCCACGATCTTCTTAGTCTCGGCCACGATCGGGTCCGCCACAGCGCGGGCCGTCTCGGCGCCCTTGACCAGCACGCGATCGATCTCGGCCGGGTCCGCCAGGAAACGGCGCATATTTTCGCTCACCGGCGACAGGGTCGCGACCGCCAACTCAGCCAGGGCCGGCTTGAACGTCCCGAACCCCTTGCCGCCGAACTCAGCCAGCACCTCGGCCTTGGTCTTGTTCGCCAGCGCGCCATAGATGCCCACCAGATTGTCCGCCTCGGGCCGCGCGGCTAAACCCTCCACCGTTTCGGGCAGCGGTTCCGGGTCGGTCTTCGCCTTCTTGATCTTCTGCGCGATCTCGTCGGCGGAGTCGGTCAGGTTGATGCGCGAATAGTCCGACGGGTCTGACTTCGACATCTTCGCCGTCCCGTCGCGCAGGCTCATGATCCGCGCGCCGGGACCCTCGATCATGCCCTCGGTGATCGGGAAGAAGTTGGGCGCCGCGAAGTCGTTGTTAAACTTCGCCGCGATGTCGCGGGTCAGCTCCAGATGCTGGCGCTGGTCCTCGCCCACCGGCACGCGGGTGGCCTTGTAGACGAGAATGTCCGCCGCCTGCAGCACCGGATAGGTGTACAGGCCGACCGACGAGCGCTCCTTGTGCTTGCCGGACTTCTCCTTGAACTGGGTCATGCGGTCGAGCCAGCCCAGGCGCGCGACGCAGTTGAAGATCCACGCCATCTCCACGTGCGCGGTCACCGCCGACTGGGCGAAGATCGACGCCTTCGCCGGATCGATGCCGGCGGCCAGATAGGCCGCGGCGATCTCGCGCGTATGGCCGGCCAGCAACGCCGGGTCCTGCCACAGGGTGATGGCGTGCAGGTCCACCACGCAGAAGAAACAGGGGTACTGGTCCTGCATGGCGACGAACTTCTTCAGCGCGCCGAGATAGTTGCCCAGGTGCAGGCTGCCGGTGGGCTGGACGCCCGAGAGCACGCGTTCGGGGCCCTGGTAGGGGGCGGGGGTCTGGTCGGTCATCGGGGTCGGGTTCCTGAAATGGAGACGTCGTTCGCGGCGGTCAGGACCGCCGGCGCCATCGCCCGTTCGACTGGGAACCCTGGAAAGCCATGGGCGGGGTTTTAGCCGAAGCGCCCGTCAGGGCAAGACTTAGACGATGTCGGGCCCCGAGGGCACATGCTCCAGCGCCTCTTCGGCGTCCTTACTGCCGCGCTTCAAGGCCCGCTTCAGCTCCGA
This sequence comes from uncultured Pseudomonadota bacterium, assembly GCA_963838235.1. Lineage (GTDB taxonomy): Bacteria > Pseudomonadota > Alphaproteobacteria > Caulobacterales > Caulobacteraceae > JAFECT01. Next base: position 133,211 of record CAWIQJ010000006.1, on the reverse strand, counting down.
CCATTTCACCCCGCCGACGGCGAACAGCAGCGCGATATAGAGCAGGCCCGCCAGCACGCTGACCACGGCCAAGGAAATCTCCTTGGCTCCCAAAATGTGATGGCCGGCTATGCCCAGCGACAGATGCTCGAACAGCGGCTGCACATACTGGAAGCGCCAGTGCTGGGCCCCGAACATGGCCGCGCCCATGATGACGCTGGCCAGGGCCACGCGCGCGATGCGCGAGGCCGCGAGCACGCCGGTGGTGTACTGACCTCGCTTGTTCAGGGCGAACAGCATCTGAAACACGGTCAGCCACGAGGCGATGGCGGTGCCCGCCGCGATGCCGGGAAAGCCGATCACATAGAACAGCCCCACGCCCGCGCCGATGTTCACCACCACCGACAGCAGGGCGAAGCGCATAGGCGAGGCCGTATCCTGGCGCGCGAAGAAGGCCGGCGCTAGCACCCTCGTCAGCACAAAGGCCGGGGTGCCCAGGCCGTAGAAGAACAGGGCGTTGGCGGTATTGTGCGCGTCGAAGGTGTGGAACTCGCCGCGGGTATAGAGGCCGTCGATCAGATAGAACGGCATGGCGATCAGCGCCGCCGCCGCCGGCAAGGTGAAGGCCAGCGCATAGGTGATCGCTTCGTCGGTGGCGTCCTGGGCGCCCTTGCCGTCGCCGGCGTGCACGGCGCGCGACAGCCTGGGCAACAGCGCCACCCCGATGGCTACGCCCACTAATCCCAGCGGCAGCTGGTACAGTCGGTCCGCCACCGACAACCACGAGCGCGCGCCCGCCACCTGGCTCGCCAGGATCCCGGAGATGAAGATGTTGATCTGGGTCGCGGAGGCTGCGATGGCGCCGGGGATGGCGAGCTTGATCAGCTGCTTCACCTCCGGCGTCAGTCGCGGCAGCCGCCAGTCCACGTGAGCGCCCGACTTACGCACGCCCCACCACAGCAGTGTCGCCTGGGACGCGCCCGCAACCAAAATGCCCGCCGAAGCCCACTTCGCCGCCGAGATGGGATCGTGTTGCGGCAGCACGAAGATCAGCATCATCAGGTTCAACAGGGTCGGATGCACCGCCGAGACGATGAACCGCCCGCGTGCGTTCAAGACGCCTGACAGGTGCGCCGCGATGGCCATCGCCGGCAGATAGGGCATGGCGATCTGGGTCAGCAGCACCGACAGCTTGTACTTGTCGCCGGAATAACCCGGATTGATCGCGTGCATCAGCCACGGCATGGCCAAGTCGGCGATGACGGTGATCACCAGGGTCGCGGCCGCCAGGGTCGCCATGGCGTCCGCGGCAAGAATGTCCGCCTTCTCTTCCCCGTCCGCCTCCAGCGCCTTGGAATAGGCGGGCACGAAGGCTGCGGCGAAGGCGCCCTCGGCGAAGATGCGGCGGAACAGGTTCGGGAAGGCGAGCGCGGTGTTGTAGGCGTCCGCCGCGATGGTGGCCGAGGCGCCCATGGCGTAGGTCACCGCCAGGTCGCGCATGAACCCCATCAGGCGCGAGACCAGGGTCAGGCTGGAATAGACCAGGGACGAGCGGATCACGCTCTGGCGCGGCTGCTTCTTAGCGGGGGCCGGAGGGGCCTCGGTCGTACTCACGAGCGCTCGTTACGCAAAGCCAGGGGTCCGCACAAGCGCGGCAAACGGCGGCGCGCGCGCGCCCTATGTCGCAGCGACAATCCTTAAGGTTTCGGGCTAACTCTGCGACCGCATTCAGACGGGGCGGACGCATGTTCTCGAGACTGTTGAAGGGCGATCTGGCGCAGTACGGCTCGGCGGTTCTGGTCTGCCTGGTCGGCGCGCTGGTGGGCGCCTACGCCGCCTACGGCCTCAAGCACGGCGAAGCCCTGGCCCTCAGCCCGGCCCAGTGGGCGGGCGCGCTACGGCCCTGACCGGCGCCATCCTGGTCGCGGTCATGGTTCACACCCGCCCCGCCACGGCCCAGGCGCCCAAGCCTTTATCCTCCTACGCCAAGGCTTCGGAGGACAAGAAAGCTTCACGTAGCCAAGCTTCTAAGCCAGTAGCGGCCGTCCGAAATCCTGCTAGTTTGGTGAACACGCTCGCCAGGCGCCCCCGCGTCCGGCTGGACGTTAAGGGTCCGATTGGGGCCCAAGGGAGGACTCGAACATGCGTAAGTTCCTCACGATCGCTCTGGCCCTTGCAGCCGTAGGCGGCTTCGCCGGCTCGACCGTCGCCGGCGTCGGCCAGGCCGTAAAGGTCTCGCCCGTCAGCATGGTCCAAAAGGCTGACTGGGTGGATTGTCACGACTGGGACGGCCACAAGCACCGCTGCCGCGACATGGGCTGGGACCACGGCCACGACGGCTGGTACGGCCGGAAGAGCTGTCGCATCCACGGCCACGACCACTACATTGGTGAAGACGGCCACTGGCAAGAGTGCCCGCACAAGGGCGGCTACTGAGCCACGCGGCTTAAGCCGAACGACAGAAGACAAGGCGCCCCGGAGGAGACTCCGGGGCGCTCTTGATTTTTGGGGCGGCGCCCCATCCAATATCGCCAGCAGGCGTGGGGAGGTCGCGGTGGGCTTGATTGCGGCATTGTTCGCGGGCGCCGCCCTCTCGGTCCCGAGCGTGTCGGTCCCGAGTGTGCCGGCCGCGGAGGTCGAGGCTCCGCCGGCGACGATCTACGTCTTCATGACTCCCAACACGTTCATTGCGAGACGCACAGCCGAAATCTCGTTCGACGCTACGAACATCGGCAAGCTTGGAAACGGCGGGTGCGTAACAGCGCAAGTCCCGCCGGGCGATCACCAACTCTCCGAGGCGTGGGATCGTACGAATTGGTGGGCGGGGGTGTCGCTTCCAGGGACCGTTCGCATCCCGGTTCGATGGCAGCCCGGCCAAGTCTATTACTACCGCCTTCTGCTGACCGACTTGATACACGCCAACACGTACGAACTGCACTGGAAGCTGCAGCCCGTCGACGCCCAAACGGGCGAGCCCTGGCGGGGAAAGTGCGCGGGCGTGCTTGCGGCCGCAACGCCTGTCCCCCCGCCCGTCGCGCGGTCGAGCCCGGACGACAGCGAATTGGTCGCCACGGTTTCGCTCTTGCGCGCCACTGACGTTCCAGCGCCTCCGCCCGGCAAGGGGCAGGTCGTTTTCTTCCGTGGCGAACTGTTTGAGGGGATGGACGCGAGGTTGTTCTCCTCGACCCCGGTCATTCGGGAGAACGGTCGCGCCTACGGCAAGCTCGTCGACGCATCCTATTTCGTAAAGCCGCTCGATCCGGGTCTGCATCGGTTCGATATTACGTCCGACGTCCAGGACTCCCTCGCGATCGAGGTCAAGGCCGGCGAAACCTATTACGTCGAAGCCAAACGGATACAGGGCGTCAATATCGCCTTCCACACGGTGATTACGCCTTCGACCGAAAGCGACTTCTCGGACTCGTACAACACCGGCCGAGTGGGTAATGTCAGGCGCCACCTCCACCACGCGTCAAGGTGAGACCTGCCACCGGTCGGTGTGTGCGTGGCGCGACAGAAATTGGGGACACAAACCAATTTCGTTCACGCGCTGCCCTCCGTTCCCGTTCCAGCGCGAAATCGGATTGTGTCCCCAATTTCGAGCCTACGGCAGGCGCTATTTTCCAGTGGGAGGCGGCGTGGTAACCGCGGGCGACGCGACTTCAATCTGCGTATTGAAGAAGGCCATGTCTGCGCGTTGATCGAGCGCCGCGAGCAGCGCTGCCCGGGTCATTGTGACGGTCGGGACGCCTGAATTAACGTGATTTTTGAATCGCGGGCCGCCGTTCGAGGATCGCGTTGCCGCGCTGGTGGCGGGTTCGCTCGGCAAGCGGCTCAAGTGGACGGCGGGCGGCGGGATCGCGTAGGCTCCACCCGCGTCCAGAGTGGGCGTTGAAAAAGTCTGGGGACCTTGATCTTGCTATACCCTGAACGCATCGTTCCCAAAACATTGAGAGAGTTAACTGACCAAATCGCTGTAGCGATAGGAGGCTCTGTAAAGAGAAGGTTTTCAACCAGTATCATTGATGGAAGGCCATACTATGATTTCGACGGTATTTTTTACAGCATAAGCAAAGGCATAGAGAACCTACGCAAGCGATTTGGCGATTTTAAAGCCGATCAACTTCTCGATATGCTCGCTCAAGCTAAAGCGCATCACGAAGAGGGCTGGCGGCTAACAGGCGGCGAAGACCCTCCCCAGAACAAACCAAGGTGGTGGGAAAGCAAGGACGCATCAACAGAAATGCCGGGGTGGTGGCAAAGGCGGCTTGGCAACGCTCTGCTTCAAGATACAGAAATGGTAGCCAGAGGCCGCCAGCCTTGGGCATACCCAAAGGAACTTTATCGCTGGCCGCTCGATCCGAGCTTGCCAGAACTTTCAGAAGCCGATTTGCTCAAAAAAGACTTTGACGAAGACTACGCTTGAGATTCTAAAGTTTTCACCACGCGCGCGTTACGCGACCTTATTCTCGTATATAGGCCCGTTTTTGTTTGGGTGGACATTCCACCTGCTGCCTTCATGGATCGCTGCTGCCGTGCGGCTGGTATACGGAGGGGGTGCCTTGGATACGAGGCGCCTTTTTCCGTTGGTTCACTCGCTGCAGGGAAAGTGTAAATGTCGGACGTCCGGCGGTTGCCAATCAGCTACACCAAACGGCTCCAAAATCGACTTGGCCCCAGAGCGGTCCTGTGCCTCGTGACGGAACGTTGGCTGCGGTTCGAAGCCAGAGGCTCGCGGCTTGCGGGCGGCGACTATGTGTCTGTGGACGTAATGAAGCTGCGCGACGAGGAAGATGGCGTAGAGATTGGGGCGTCGCGAAAGCTCACCAGCGTCGTCGTTTCGCGACAAGACCTGGAGCGCAGCCTCTCCCACGTCGAATGGCCAGAAGACCCCGAAGAATCCAGCGATGAGGCACGGATGGAAGACCAAGTGAACGCAATCGTCGATGCTGCAGTCGACCGACTGGGCAGCTCGCCGAGGACGCCTACTTCCGCGACGCTGTCATGAAGGCTTCGCTCCGCGAGATGTGCCACCGCTTCGCGGCGCTGGGTGTCTCTGGCCACGATATCGCCGACCACCTCGACGTCATGGCTGATGTCATGCGCGACCTTGAGCGCAAGAACCCGACTAACTCCTAGCCGCTTTATTCGCTTCCGCGATCCTGCGCTCATCTGCAGTCAGCTTTGTGTCTCGCTCCCGCCAATCTCGCACGTTGCCGCGGCGTTCAGCCGGGGAGCGGCGCAGGAGTCCGGCGAGCCATGACCTGGGCGGCCACGCGCGCTTGAGATGTCCGGGGTCGAAGTACACCTCCGTGTAAGCCGGGCCGTTGGCCTGGTTGCTGTGAACAGGTTGCTGTGTACTGCGCTCGTTCATGACCTCGAATGCGGAGAGGTCCGCGGCGCGCCAGAACTCGGCGGGAATTGCGCTTAAGGCGTGTTCCCGCTCGCCTGATGGCGCGAACTTCCTTCCGTACGCGGTTACGCGGCCGAGCGACAGTGCATCGAGCGCCTCGCGCCGCATGCGCGTCACCCAGAGGTCGTCACCCGCGTCCCGGCTAGCCCATTGGCTCTGTCGCGCAAGGTAGCGCATGGCGTCGGTGAGCATCATGCGCGGCTCAGCGGGGCGGATCGCTTCGTACGCGATGCGCTGGCGGTGAAACCAAATGAAGGCCGCGACGAGCGCGAAGACGACAAAGAACGCTTGGTAGGCCCAAAAGGGAACTGGCAGGACGTACGCGGCGGGCATCGCGTGGATAAGTTGCAGAGCGCGGACCGGATTGACGAGGATCGCGACTGCAAGCGCCACGACGTACCAAGCCTTCACCGCAAACAGGCGAAGCGATGTGCCCAAGCTGTTCACTGCAATTGCTCCTTCTGAGGCGATTCCAGTTGGGCGGTGGATCTACGCGTGGCTGTCCAGCAGCAGGCCGAAGTACGCCGTGCTAAAGTCCACGAATGGCCCATCAATTTATCTGACGCGGTGTTGCGTCAGGCTTTTCCCGGTGCACGCGCGATAGAGAGTATCCAACGACTTGAATGCGTCCTCGATTTCCTCGCGAGCATATTCTACGAAGCCAGGAAGGAGGCCATGTTCTGCGGCGAACCCTTCCTCTTTCAATAGCTGGCTGATTAGACTGCCGCGGACGTGGCTCACCTCCTCAAGTCCCGTGATCGCCTCATCCAGTGCGGGCAGTAAGTCCGGTCCCAATTCGGCCACATCCAGGAGCGCCGCCTTTAGATCTCCGAGTTGCGTGTCGTAAAGGGGGCTGCTCCCGGCGATTTCGCCCTCCTGCTTTTCGACCAACACCACCCGTCCATCTCGGCGAAATGACGCCGAGTATTCCGTCCGTGGAACACCTTCATACTCCGGTTCGTCATGCGTTGGCATGGATGCGAACTCTCTTCTGAGGGACTTGATGGTCCAGTTGTTCAGTTCGCATGCCCGGGCGAGGGCTGTTTTGATTGCCGCCAGCTTGCGCTGACGAGACCTAGTTCGGCGTCGGCCCTCTAAGATTTCGCGGGTGAGGAAAACACCCACGGCGACGAAGATAGCAATCGTTTGGAGTGTAGTTTTTAGGGCGTCACCCGACGTGGCGGGAGCCGTCTTCGTTTGCGCAGGCGCAACCTTTGGCGGATGAACCGCCTGGCCCCATGATATTTGCGCTGGGGTCGCCACCACGGTGCACATCGCAAGCAGTGCCGCGGCTAACACAATCCGTCGGCGAATCTCCATGAACTTCACGGTCGCTATAGTGACGCTCCCGGTCAAGCTCTTGGGGGTTTGGTGCGACCTTAACGGGTCGCCAAGCGGTCAATCGGTGGAAGCCGGCATCGGGTCCGTGAGGCTTGCCCAGCTCCTATTTCTTGCCGCTACCGCCGCTGTTCGGTGGCGTGCCGGTGCTCCGACCAGCTTGACCCGTGTTCGACTGGTGCCCGACTTGCGGTTGCGCAACGGACCTCGTCGGAGACGGCTGGTGGCCCTTCTGCACAGGCACATGGCCATCATTGGCCATGCCGTGGCCGCCTTTAGAATTGCTCGTCATCTCATCGCTCCTTCTGGGCAGTTATTTCTTTCCGCTGCCGCCGCTGTTTGGAGGCGTACCTGTTCCCTGGTCCCCATGGCCGCTGGTCGGCTGGTGGCCCCCTTGGGGTTTCGATGTGCCGGAGGGTTGATGGCCTCTCGGTCCTCCGGGTGTGGGCGTGTCGCCGCCGCTCTTGTTGTTAGTCGCCATGTGATTGCTCCTGGTTCTGCGGCCAAAACTCTATGGACTGAATTTCTCCGTGGGCAAGCCAAAGGCTGCTTCCCGCCCTGGACCACACCTCGTCCTCACCGACTCTGTGGACGCCGTCGAGGTACAAATCTCGTTCGCTGGGGTCCGTCGAAATGAACGAGCCTTCGCCTAGGTGGCCCGCCCATTTCGTCCCGTCTTTTAGGACAATGTGCACCCAGCAGGGTTCGCAGCCCGCGAAACGATAGTCCCAAGCGGCGTCGATGGGGTGTCCTACGTTGATCCCCAACAGCGCCAGCGGGTTCCGCAGCCATTGCGAGCGGCCACTGAGACCGAAAAGGAATCCGACGGCGGCCGGAATGACGAACAAGCCGAAGATCCAAATGACCCACCCCCAGGTTCCCTGGAGGTTCGCCGCCCACTGCGTCGCAGGAAAGATGCAAGCTTGATAGATGAGCGACAACACGACGTAACTCATCATGATGTCCGTAAGAGGCCGTCCGCGATTGTTCACGAACAGTCCTCTGGCGCGCAGGATTATCAGCCCCGGCACCACGAAAAAAAGGAACAGCCCTAGCTGCTCCTTGGACAGCAGATGCTCCAAGTCCAAGTGACACCTAAAAGGATTGCGCGGCTTGAGCGTGGAGCGAGTCTTGGGCGGGGGCAAATGGCGAACAACTGGCCGCCCGGGGGTGTCCCCAATTTCCAACCTCACCCAGATAAGCCGAAGGCCCCGCGGGGGTCCGCGGGGCCTTCGATGGTGGAGCTAAGCGGAGTCGAACCGCTGACCTCTTGAATGCCATTCAAGCGCTCTACCAGCTGAGCTATAGCCCCGAAGTCTGAGCTTTCGCCGGGCTGGCCTCGGCGAAGGCGGGGTATCTACGCCAGGGGCCCTGGGGGATCAAGCCCTGGGCCCTGCGCTAGAACCTCCCCCGAAAAGCGGCAGCGTTCGGGGGAGGGGACCGCCGAAGGCGGTGGAGGGGGCGACCTCAGGCGCGACGTTGAGTATGCGTTGGCGGCGAGACGCCTTCGATGAAGTTGGCGGCGCCGCGGTCGCCGCCCCCTCCACCACGCGCTCCGCGCGCGGTCCCCCTCCGCCCGTTTTCTGCCGAAAACGGGGGAGGTTCAGCGGTCCTCTTCCTTCTCGGGGAGACCTTCGATCTCCTCCTCGAAGGCGTCGTCGTCCTCGTCGTCGCCGTCGAGGAAGGGCACGCCGTCGTCCTCCTCCTCGATCTCGACGTCCTCGTCGATGTCGATCTCGGTGACCGGCGGGGCTTCGACCACGGCGGGCTCGACCTCGCCGTCCTCGTTGGGGATCAGAACCTCGTCGTCGGGGGCCTGGTCGATCTCGGGCGCCACGACGACTTCGTCCTCTTCCTCGTCCTCGGCGGGCTCCTTGGCCTTTGCCTTGTCTTCGGCCTCCTCCTCGGCCTCATATTCGGCCGGGGCGGTGCGGGCGCGGATGCGGCGGAACTTCACCGCCTCTTCCGGATCGAACTCGTTGGCGCACTTGGGGCAGTGCGCCGGACGCTTGGTCAGGTCGTAGAACTTGGCCTGACAGTTGGGACAAATCTGTTTGGCGCCGAGGGCGGGATCAGCCAAGGGGCTCACCTTTCGGGGAGGGGGACGGGAAGGCGGCGGCTCACTTGCCACTTTGGGACCGCGCTGTCAAAAGCCGCGCGGCATGAGCGTGGATGGGTCGCAGGATAAGGCGTCAAATGGCGAGATGGTGCGCCTCAAGAGCGCGCCTTCGGGGCCTCTGAAGGGGCGCGTGTGGGCCCCCGGCGACAAGTCCGTCTCGCATCGCGCGATGATCCTGGGCGGCCTCGCCCTGGGCGTCACCGAGATCGAAGGCCTGCTTGAGGGCGACGACGTGCTCGCCACCGCGCGTGCGGCGGGCGCGTTCGGGGCGTCGGTCGAGCGCCTCGGCGAGGGCCGCTGGCGGGTCGAGGGCCACGGCGGGTTCGCCCAGCCGAACGACGCCATCGACTGCGGCAACTCCGGCACCGGCGTGCGTCTGTTGATGGGCGCCGCGGCGGCGTTTCCGATCGGGTCGCGCTTCGACGGCGACGCATCGCTGCGCAAGCGGCCGATGGGCCGGGTGATCGATCCGCTGATCGAGATGGGCGCAAGGGTCGACGCGAGCGAGGGCGGACGCCTGCCGCTCACCCTGCGCGGCGGCGCGGTGCGGGCGATCGACTACCGTCTGCCGATGGCCTCGGCCCAGGTGAAGTCGGCGGTGCTGCTCGCGGGGCTCGGCGCGCGCGGCGTCACCAGCGTGATCGAGCCGGAGCCGACCCGCGATCACACCGAACGCATGCTGCGCGCCTTCGGCGTGCGCGTGGATGTGGAGGATACCGCGCGCGGCCGCGTGGTGCGGGTGCATCCGGGACCGCTCACCGCCGCGCCCGTGCGCGTGCCGGGCGACCCGTCCTCGGCAGCGTTTCCCATCGTGGCGGCCCTGCTGGTTCCCGGCTCCGAGATCGTGGTCGAAGGCGTGCTGCTCAATCCGCTGCGCATCGGCCTGCTCGACACCTTGAAAGAGATGGGCGCCGACCTTTCGATCTTCGCCCATGAGGCCGGCGGCGAACGCGTCGGCGATGTGACCGCGCGGACGTCACGGCTGCGCGGCGTGGTCGTGCCGCCCGAGCGCGCGCCCTCGATGATCGACGAATATCCGATCCTCGCCGCCGCCGCGGCCTTCGCAGAGGGAGCCACGGTGATGCGCGGCATCGGCGAGCTGCGGGTGAAGGAGAGCGACCGCATCGCCCTGATGGCGGCCGGTCTCATCGGCTGCGGCGTCGAGGTCGAGGAAGAACCCGACGGCCTCATCGTACACGGCCGCGGCCGTCCGCCCGCCGGCGGCGCCGAAGTGCACACCGCGGGCGATCATCGTATCGCCATGGCGCATTTGATCTTAGGCCTCGCTGCGGAGCGCGCCGTCACGGTGGATGAGCCCGGCATGATCGCCACCAGCTTCCCCGGCTTCGTCGAGCTGATGCGCAGCCTGGGCGCAGAGATGGGAGCGGCCTGATGGGTTTCGTGATCGCCGTCGACGGACCTGCCGCCTCGGGCAAGGGCACCATCGCGGCCCGTCTGGCCGAGGCCTACGGCTATCCGCACCTCGACACCGGCTTGCTCTATCGGGCCGTGGGGCTCGAGCTGGTGCAGGCCGGGCTCGACCTCGACGACGCAACCGCGGCCGAGGCGGCGGCCCGGACCCTCTCCCAGGGTCACCTGGCCGATCCGGAGCTGCGCGGGGCGGTGGCCGGCGAGGCGGCCAGCCGGGTCGCGGTCCACCCGGGCGTTCGCCGGGCCCTGATCGCCTTCCAGCAAGCCTTTGCGGCGCGCGAGCCCGGGGCGGTGCTGGACGGTCGCGATATCGGGACCGTCATCGCGCCCGGGGCCCAGGCCAAGCTGTTCGTGACCGCCTCGGCCCAGGCCCGGGCCCGGCGGCGCTGGAAACAGCTCCGCCAAGAGGACGGCGAGCTGGCGCTCGAACTGGTGCTGGCCGATATCCTGCGCCGCGACGCCCGCGACGCCCACCGCGACGCCGCCCCCATGGTCATGGCCCCCGACGCGGTCTTGCTGGACACCTCCGACCTCGATATAGAGGCCGCGACCGATGCGGCCCGCCGCATTGTCGAGGCGGCGCGCGCTCCCTAGGGGGCTAAACCAAACCGCGCCATTCCCTCACAGCCGCGGGCAATTCGCCGGGACCCGAGTCACCTCAGGCCCCAGGTCCAGCAACCCTTAGACAGTGACGCCTCGAGCGGCCGCGACGCTTTTGCGTGCGGACCGACCGGCGTTCGGAGACATTGAAATGACGATGACGGACACCCTGACCCCCACGCGCGACGACTTCGCCGCGCTGCTCGACGAACAGATGGCCGGCCGCGACATGATGGAGGGCCAGGTGGTCCACGGCAAAGTCGTGGGCATAGAGAAGGACTTCGCCATCGTCGACGTCGGCCTGAAGACCGAAGGCCGCATCCAGATGAAGGAGTTCGGCCCCAACGTGGACGGCGGCTTCCCGGTGAAGATCGGCGACAACGTCGAGGTCTATCTGGAGCGCGTGGAGAACGCGATCGGCGAGGCGGTGATCAGCCGCGAGAAGGCCCGCCGCGAGGAAGCCTGGACGCGCCTCGAAGTGGTCTTCGCCGATGGACAACCCGTGATGGGCTCCATCGTCGGCCGGGTGAAGGGCGGCTTCACCGTCGATCTCGGCGGCGCCTCGGCCTTCCTGCCGGGCTCCCAGGTGGACATCCGCCCGGTGCGTGACGTGGGTCCGCTGATGGGCAAGGAACAGCCGTTCCAGATCCTCAAGATGGACCGCCCCCGCGGCAACATCGTGGTGTCGCGCCGCGCCATTCTGGAAGAAGCCCGCGCCGAACAGCGCACCGAACTGGTCAGCCAGCTCTCGGAAGGCGAAGTCCGCGAAGGCGTAGTCAAGAACATCACCGACTACGGCGCCTTCGTGGACCTCGGCGGCATCGACGGCCTGCTGCACGTCACCGACATGAGCTGGAAGCGCGTTTCGCATCCCAGCCAGGTGCTCGCCGTCGGCGACACCGTCAAAGTCCAGATCATCAAGATCAACCCCGAGACCCAGCGCATCTCGCTCGGCATGAAGCAGCTTCAGGCCGACCCCTGGGACGGCGTGGACGCCAAGTACCCGGTGGGCTCGCGCTTCACCGGCCGGATCACCAACATCACCGACTACGGCGCCTTCGTGGAGCTGGAAGCCGGCGTAGAGGGTTTGGTGCACGTCTCGGAAATGTCCTGGACCAAGAAGAACGTCCATCCGGGCAAGATCGTCTCCACCTCCCAGGAAGTGGAAGTCATCGTGCTCGACGTGGACGCCTCCAAGCGCCGTATTTCGCTGGGTCTGAAGCAGGCGCAGTCGAACCCGTGGGAAGCCTTCGTGGCCGCCCATCCGGTCGGCTCGACCGTCGAAGGCGAAGTGAAGAACGCCACCGAGTTCGGCCTCTTCGTTGGCCTCGACAGCGACATCGACGGCATGGTGCACCTGTCGGACATCGATTGGAACGCCTCGGGCGAAGAAGCCATCCAGCGCTACAAGAAGGGCGAGCTGGTCAAGGCCAAGGTGCTCGACGTCGACGTGGAGAAGGAGCGCGTCTCCCTCGGCATCAAGCAGCTCGCGGGCGATCCGGTCGCCGGCGACACCTACCGCAAGGGCCAGACCGTCACCGTTCAGGTTACCGAAATCACCACCGGCGGCATCGAGGTGAAGTTCGGCGAAGACACCGCGCCCATGACCTCCTTCATCCGCAAGTCCGACCTGTCGCGCGACCGCAGCGAACAGCGTCCGGAGCGTTTCGCCGTGGGTGACCGCGTCGACGCCCAGGTCACCAACATCGATAAGGCGACCCGTCGCCTGTCGCTGTCGATCAAGGCGCTGGAAGCGGCCGAAGAGAAGGCCGCGTCGAACAGTTCGGCAGCCGGATTCCGGCGCGTCGCTGGGCGATATCCTGGGCGCCGCGCTGCGCGAGAAGGCCGGCAAAGAGTAAGCTTCCCGCTGTACCGATCCCCTCCGGGCGATGAAGCTTTGTCGATTCTTCTTCGACAGGCCTTTTTCGCCCGGAAGGCGACGTGTAAGGTCTTGAAACGGCCCGCGACTTGATCGAGGCGGGCACTCATCTCCGGGGGCGCGAATGATCAAGTCGGAGTTGATCGCAAAACTGGCGGCCGAACATCCCCACCTGACTCATAGGGATGTGGAGCGGGTGGTGAACGTCATTCTCGACAAGATGGTGCGCTCGCTCGAGCACAACGGTCGGGTCGAGCTGCGGGGCTTCGGCGCCTTCTCGGTGCGCTCGCGACCGGCGCGGGCCGGGCGCAATCCGCGGACCGGCGATCAGGTCTCGGTGCCGGCCAAGTCGGTGCCCTTCTTCAAGAGCGGCAAGGAGCTGCGCGAGCGGCTGAACGTCTCGGGCGACGCATGAGCGTCCCCAACGTCAGTGACGTGATGAAGCGAGGCCACGGCTTTTTTCAGGACTTCCGCGCCTTCGTCATGCGCGGCAACGTCGTCGACCTCGCCGTCGGCGTGGTGATCGGCGCGGCCTTCGGCAAGATCGTGACCTCCCTGGTCGATCAGGTGATCATGCCGCCGATCGGTATGCTGACCTCCAAGGCGGACTTTTCCAGCCTGAAATGGGTGCTGCGTCCCGCCGATCTCACCACCAAGACGACCGAGGTGGCGATCGGCTACGGCGCCTTCCTCAACACCCTGATCCAGTTCCTGATCATCGCCTTCGTGGTCTTCCTGGTGGTGAAGATGGTCAACCGCCTGCGCGAAAAGGAAGCCGCCGCGCCCACCATCCCGCCGGCCCCAACGCCCAGCGAAAAACTGCTGGAAGAAATCCGCGACGAACTGAAGGCCCAGCGCAAACCACAGTACGCGCAGAACCTCACCCGTGAGCAGCAGCGAACGGGGGTCTGATAGAAGGAAGCTCCGCTCCCGGAGCGTCGCCTTCGAACGCGCCGCGTGCGTCTGCGTCGCGCGCGACATGCAATATCGCCAGGACGTCGGCCAGCTGCATCGCCTGAACCCGTATGTCGGGTACAGCGGTTATCTCCCAGAAGGCGCCGCGCGTCATCGGTCCGATCGCGAACAGTCGCGGCTGGATCCGTCCGAACGCGTCGTGCACGCGCAGCGTCGCGTCCACTTCGAGCCCCAGCTTCAGGTCGTCCGGCCGCGCCACGCCGGAGCCGAACAGTTGCGCGAGCAGCGGATCGGACGCCCGGGTCAGGTCCATCTCGGGCCCGGTGCAGTTGATCAGCCACGGCGCCGTCAGGGCGCGGATTCCGTGCGTGCCGCGCGGGCGCAGGGCAAGCGTCATCGCCTCGTCGACGCGTTCGGCCGAGATCGGCTTGCCGGCCACGACCTCGAGCCGGTTGTCCGTGCGCAGGCGCGCGAGCGTCGCGGCGACCTCGGGTGCGATGCGATGGCGGTGGATGTCCCACCACGGCCGCAGGTGGCGCAGGAAGCGGCTGCGCGGCCCGGCGTTCATCCGTCCCCAGAGCAACTGGCCGTGCGGCCGCAGTTCGTCCATTACCTGGGCCCAGGGCGTGGTGGTGCAGCGCGAGCGGACGAGGTTCAGCAGGTACGACAGCCGCGCGTGCGCCGGCGGCTCGGCGGCGGCGTGGGTCTGGACCGCGTCGTGGGCGTGCGGCAGCAGGCCCCGGCGCGACACCACGCTCGCGCGGCCGCGCCAGCCCCGGGCCTCGAGCTCGATCAGCGCGTCCACCGCGGTCAGGCCCGAGCCCAACAGGATCACGTCGTCGTTGCGCCCGACATGGTCGAGTGCCCCCGCCGCCCAGGAATTTTCGATGTAGTGCGGCTCGCCGATGGCGCCCTCCGCGCCGGCGGGCGTCGAAGGCGCGAAATTGCCGAGCGCGAGCACCGCGGCGTCGGCGTTCAACTCCACACCGAACTCCAGGCGCGCCGTCGCGCCGCGCTCGTTGGCTTCCAGCGCGACCGCCTGGCCCGCGCCGGCGCACGAAGCGTCCCGGCGCGGCGGCGGCCTCGGTGCGCAAGGTGTCGGCAAGATAGGCGCCGTAGGTCGCGCGCGGGACGAACCCGTCCGGGTCGGCCTGGTCCGGCGCGTGGACGGCCAGCCAGTCGGTGAAATGCGTGGGCGCGCAGGCAAGCGCGCTCATCCGGCCGCGCGGACGTTCAGACACATTGGCCTCGCCCTGGGCGGCGTAGGCGACGCCGCGGCCGAACACGCCGGAGCGCTCGACCAGGATCACCTGGGCGGAGGTCCGCTTCAGGAGCTGGATCGCGAGGGCGACGCCGCTGTAGCCGGCGCCGATGACGAGGATCTTGCGAGGCTCCGTCATCACAACTCCTATCAATCCACTAGAGATTAGCGTACGCCCAGCCGCTGTTCAACTGGAATTCACGAAACCGTTGGAGCCAGACCTTGTTCACAGGTCTTGCCTTTCTGGGGAAAGCCGCCGAACCTGACGCCCCATGCCCGTGCTCGCCAAGATCTGCGGCCTGACCACGCCCGAGGCCGTCAAGGCGGCCCTCGACGGCGGCGCGGCCTATCTGGGCTTCATGTTTTTCCCGGCCAGCCCACGGAATCTCGACCCCGAGACCGCCCGCAGGCTGGCTGAACCCGCTCGGGGCCGGGTCAAGATCTGCGCGGTCACCGTGGACCCCGCCGACACCGAACTCGACGTCATCGCAAGGGTGCTGCAGCCCGACCTGATCCAGCTCCACGGCCGCGAGGACCCCGGCCGCGTCCGCGCCGTCGGCGCTCGTACCGGAGCGGGGGTGATCAAGGTCCTGCCGGTCTCCGACGCCGCCGACCTCGCCGCCGCCCAGGCCTTCGACGGATTGGCCTCCCACCTGATGTTCGACGCCAGGCCGCCCAAGGACGCCACCCGGCCGGGTGGCCTGGGGGCCCGCTTCGACTGGAGCCTGCTCACCGGCCGCCGGTTTGAGCGGCCCTGGTTCCTGGCTGGCGGGCTCGATCCCTGGAACGTCAGCGAGGCCGTGGCCGCCTCGGGCGCCGCGATCGTCGACGTTTCCTCTGGCGTGGAGCGGGGCCCCGGCCTAAAAGACCCCGCCCTGATTTCGGCCTTTCTCGAGGCTGTGAAGCGCATCCGCTAGTGCGGCGGCGGAGCGCCCAAAGGACTGTCGCGTTGAGCTCTACCCAAAAATCAAACGCCTATGCGTGGCCCGACGCCAATGGCCGGTTCGGGGATTACGGCGGCCGTTATGTCGCCGAGACCTTGATGCCCTTGGTGCTGGAGCTGGAGCGCGAATACATCGCCGCCAAGGCCGACCGGGCCTTCCAGGACGAGCTCGACGGGTTCCTGAAGCACTATGTCGGGCGGCCCAGCCCGCTCTATTTCGCCGAACGCCTGACCGAGCACGCCGGCGGGGCCAAGATCTATTTCAAGCGCGACGAGCTCAATCACACCGGCGCGCACAAGATCAACAATTGCATGGGCCAGATCCTCTTGGCGCGCCGCATGGGCCGCACCCGGATCATCGCCGAGACGGGAGCGGGCCAGCACGGCGTCGCCTCGGCCACGGTCTGCGCCCGCTTCGGCCTGCCCTGCGTGGTCTATATGGGCGAAACCGACGTGCATCGGCAGCAACCCAACGTCTTCCGCATGAAGCTGCTGGGTGCCGAGGTGATCGCGGTGACGTCGGGCACCGGCACGCTCAAGGACGCCATGAACGAGGCGCTCCGCGACTGGGTCACCAACGTCTCGGACACCTACTACATCATCGGCACCGCTGCCGGTCCGCACCCCTATCCGGAGCTGGTGCGCGACTTCCAGTCCGTCATCGGACGCGAGGCCAAGCAACAGATCATGGAGGCCGAAGGCCGATTGCCCGACGCTCTGGTGGCCGCAATCGGCGGCGGCTCTAACGCCATCGGTCTGTTCCACCCCTTCATCGGCGACGAGGGCGTACGCCTAGTCGGGGTCGAGGCGGCCGGCCACGGCATTCCCACCGGCCAACACGCAGCCTCGCTGAGCGGCGGGCGACCCGGCGTCCTCCACGGCAACAAGACCTATCTGCTCCAGGACGCCGACGGCCAGATCCTCGATGCCCACTCGATCTCCGCGGGCCTGGACTACCCCGGCATCGGGCCCGAGCACGCCCACCTGCACGACACCGGCCGCGCCGAATACGTCTCCGCCACCGACGAGGAGGCGCTGGAGATGTTCCAGCTCTGCGCCAGGCTGGAAGGCATCATTCCTGCACTGGAGCCTGCGCACGCCCTGGCCCGGACGCTCGATCTGGCCAAGCAGATCGGCAAGGACGGGATCGTGGTGATGAACATGTGCGGCCGGGGCGACAAGGACATCTTCGCCGTGGCCGACCGCCTGGGGGTGACCCTTTGACGGCCCGGCAACGACCTTTCCTCTGGGTGCTTCTGGCGCTGGGAGTCGCCGCCGCGGGCTGGTGCACGGCGATCGTCGCCACGAACTACGGCGTCGAATTCAGGATTCCGCGCCTATGAACCGTCTGGACGCTCGTTTCGCCGCCCTCAAGGCCGAGGGCCGCGCCGCCTTCGTCGCCTATGTCATGGCCGGGGACCCCGACACCGAGACCGCGCTGGAGATCCTGCAGGGCCTGCCGGGTGCGGGCGCCGACGTGATCGAGCTCGGTTTTCCCTTCTCCGACCCCATGGCCGAGGGCCCGCCGATCCAGAAGGCGTCGCTCCGGGCGCTGAAGGCCGGGATGACCCTGAACGGAACCCTCGACCTGGTGCGGCGCTTCCGAGAGGGGGACGCGGCAACACCGGTCGTCCTGATGGGCTATCTCAATCCTTTGCTGACCCACGGCCTCGAGGCCTTTGCCCGCGATGCTGTTGACGCCGGTGTTGACGGGTTGATCGTCGTTGATTGTCCCCCGGAAGAGGCCGATCCTCTGGCCGACGCGCTTGAGTCCGTTGGCATTTCTCTGATCCGCCTGGCCACCCCCACCACCGACGACCATCGCCTGAAGACGGTGGTGAAGCGGACCTCAGGCTTCGTTTACTACGTCTCCGTGGCCGGGGTGACCGGAGTGAAGGAGGCCGACGCCGGCGCCATCGCGCCCGCCGTAGCCCGGGTTAGGGCGGCGTCCGGCCTGCCGGTGATGGTGGGCTTCGGCATCAAGACTCCCGCCCGCGCGGCCGAGGTGGCCCGGGTCGCCGACGGGGCGGTGGTGGGCTCGGCCCTGGTCGATAAGATCGCGGAAGCGTTATCGGCGGGGACGCCCGCGGCCCCGAAAGTGCTGGAAACCGCGGCTTCTTTGGCTAAGGCTGTCCGCTCCGCACGACTCGCGGCGGCGGAGGTCTGACCGGGCATGGCCGTGTCCGACAAATACGACGAGGCGAAAGGCGGCAAGCCGCCCAAGGCCCCCAAGCCGCCGAAGCCCGCCAAGGCTGAGCGGCCGGCGGCTGAGGTCGAGGCCAAGCCCGCGCCCGCCAAACCCGCCGGTGAGCGCCGCGAACGCGGCGGCTGGCTGGCCAAGATCGCGCCCGGCGTCCGCAAGGCCTTCGCCAAGCGCGACACCCCTGAGAACCTCTGGGTCAAATGCCCCGACACCGGGGAGATGATCTATCGCCCGGACCTGGAAGCGGCCCTGTGGGTCACCCCCGCCGGGCGGCATATGCGCATCGGGTCGGACCTGCGCTTCCGCTACACCTTCGACGACGGCAAGTGGCAGGCGATCGAGACGCCCGACGCGCCCGAGGACCCGCTCGACTTCTTCGACGGCCGCCCCTACCGCGAGCGCCTGCAGACCGCGCGCAAGACCACCGGCGCCAAGGACGCGATGGCGATCGGCTACGGGACCATCCGCAAGGTTCCCGCGGTGGTGCTGGTGCAGGACTTCGCCTTCATGGGCGGCTCGCTCGGCATGGCCGCGGGCGAGGGCTTCATCCGCGCCGCGGAAGAGGCCGTAAAGCGCGGCGTTCCCATGGTCTGTTTCACCGCCGCCGGCGGCGCGCGCATGCAGGAAGGCGCGCTGTCGCTGATGCAGATGGCGCGCACGACGCTGGCCATCCAGGAACTGAAGAAGGCGCAGTTGCCCTACATCGTGGTGCTGACCGACCCCACCACAGGCGGCGTCACCGCCTCCTACGCCATGCTGGGCGACGTGCAGTTGGCCGAACCCGGCGCCCTCATCGGCTTCGCCGGCCAGCGCGTGATCGAACAGACTATCCGCGAAACCCTGCCCGCCGGCTTCCAGCGCTCCGAGTACCTGGTTGAAAAGGGCATGATCGACCGCGTGGTCCTGCGCCACGAAATCCCCCACGTCCTGGGCGCCATCCTCTCCATGCTGATGAGCGGCAAACGCCGCGCGGCTTAACCCCCATTCCGCTCATCCCCGCGAAAGCGGGGACCCAGGCGTTTTTTGTTTCAACGCTAAGAAGCCGCCACGAGCGCAGCGTTTTCGCATGCACCCAAACATCTGCTCGGATCGCTGGAAAAAACCTGGATCTCCGCTTTCGCGGGGACGAGCGGAATGGGAGTGAGAGAGTTGTGACCGATCGTCTCCTCCCCGTCGACCGCACGCTCGAGCGGCTGAAGTCGCTGCACCCCAGGTCGATCGACCTGTCGCTCGAGCGCATGCGCCGCCTGTGCGCCGACCTCGGCCATCCCGAACGCAAACTCCCGCCGGTGATCCACGTCGCCGGCACCAACGGCAAGGGATCCACCGTCGCCTTCCTCCGCGCCATCGCCGAAGCGGCAGGCCTGCGCGTGCACGTCTACACCTCGCCCCACCTGGTGCGCTTCGCCGAGCGCATCCGCCTCGCCGGAACCCTGATCGACGACGATCACCTGTCCGCGACGCTCGACCAGGTCGAGGCGGTGAATGCGGGAAAGACGATCACCTTCTTCGAAGTCACCACCGCCGTTGCCCTCGTCGCCTTCGCACAAACGCCGGCGGACCTCTGCATCCTCGAAGTGGGCCTGGGCGGCGTGCTCGACGCCACCAACGTCATCGACCAACCTGCCGTCGCCGTAATCGCCCCCGTCGACATCGACCATCGAGAATTCCTCGGCGACACCGTCGAACTGATCGCCGCGGAAAAGGCCGGCATCCTCAAGCCCGGCGCCCCCGGCGTCATCGGCCGCCAGAACGAAGCCCCCCTCAGCGTCATCGAAGCCGCCGCCCACCGGCTCGGCGCGCCGCTCACCATCATGGGCCGCGACTTCGACGCCTTCCCCGAACGCGACGGCCTGATCTTCCAGGGCGAAGACCGCCTGCTCGACCTGCCGCGCCCGTCGCTCATGGGCGCCCACCAGATCGACAACGCCGGCCTCGCCGTCGCCGCCATCCTGAAACTCGCCGATCCGCGCATCGACGAGGCCGCCATCGCCGCCGGCCTGAAATCCGCCGTCTGGCCCGGCCGCCTGCAACGCCTGACGGTCGGCGAGTTCGGCGCCCGCGCCAGAGTTTCCGACGCCGACCTGATCCTCGACGGCGGCCACAACCCCCACGCCGCCCGCGCCCTGGCCCGCGCGCTCGAAGACCTGAACGCCCGCGACCCCCGCCCGCTGGCGCTGATCTGCGGCATGCTCGCCACCAAAGACCCCGACGCCTTCTTCGCCGCCCTGGCCCCTCGCGCGCCACGCGTCTTCACCCTCCGCGTCGAAGGCGAAGCCGCCCAGCCGCCGGAAGCGTTGGCGGTAGCCGCGCGCGCACAAGGCCTGATCGCGGATGCGTGCGCAGGCATCGACGAAGCGCTCGACCGCGCGCTCGCATCGGCGCCGCGCCCCCGCGTGGTCATCTGTGGCTCGCTGTACCTCACGGGCGAAGTGCTCGCGAGATCGCCGGAGACTTGGCCGCGGTGACACTTGACCGTTCGGTTGGGTGTATTCACAGGTAAATGGGTCGGCTTGTCCGCTTCGGATGGGCAGCGGCTGCTACCGTGATCGCCGACGCGCGAACAAACCGATCAAGCGCCGCAGCCCGACCACCGCCCCTGCTGCGACGATGACAGCGAACACGATCAGCGTCGAATAGGTTGGAATCGGCTGATTCTTATAGTTGACACCTACGAATGGGTGATTTGTCCGGGCGGCGATGATTGTGAGCAGCGCCATGCTGGCAAGGATGACGCCCAGGAATACGTAACCAATTGTGGCAACGACTTGGTGTTGCACGGCTCGCCCCGTTGGTCGCTGAGACCCAGGCTAGCTTAGCGCGCATCTGCGACAGGCCAAACGACCAAGTCCGCTAGGGTGGTCGAATGTGTAAGGAGCGCCGCCGGTCGCCGTGGCTGATCAGGCCGGCGCAAGCCCGACCCGGTCCATGTAGGCTTCGAGCGCTTCGTCGCCGTCCGCCGCGACGATCGCCCCCACATAGCCGTCGGGCCGTACCAGCACCCGGTCTCCCGGGTTCAGGTCGTAGGCTTCGGCGATGTGGCCGCCGGTGTCGCGGAGGTCGCCGGTCCGCCCGACGACGCGAATGGACAAGCCTTTGCGCGGGCGCGGCGCATGACTCTCGAATGTCGGCTCATAGATGAGCAGCGTCCACTGCGGTCCGCGAAAGATGTCGAACAAACGCGTCGGTTTGCCGCCGGCCCCCCGGCAGGGCGCGTCGGGCGCGCGGGCGCCGGCGCGCAGGCGGCCGGTGCGCGCACGTTGTTCCAGGGCGAGCGGCGAGTTGAAATAGCCCAGGTCGAGTTCATGCGTCTCGGGACCGCGGCGCAGTTCGCGGCCTTCGCGGGTCGCCTGCAGCAACGCCTTGGACAATTCGAGCACTTCGACCGCAATCGGACGCCGCTCCGCCTCGTGGCTGTCGAGCAGAGCGTCTGGGGCGCCCCGCAGCATCGCGTCGAGCCGCCAACCGAGGGCGTAGGCGTCCTGGATGCTGGTGTTCAGGCCTTGGCCGCCGATGGGCGGATGGACGTGAGCCGCGTCACCGGCCAGCAACACGCGTCCCGACCGGAAGCGATCGGCGACCCGCACGTTCAGGCCGAAGGCGGAACGCCAGAGCACGGCTGTCGGCGCGAGATCGTCGCGCCCCGTCGCGCTTCGCGATCAACTTCGCGATCGCGCGATCGGACAGATCGGGTTCGCCTTCGGTCGGCAGGGCCGTCTGCAGCTGGAAAAGATCCGTCCCCGCGAGCGGACACAGGGCGAGCCGATCGTCGATCCGTTGCGCATTCCACATGTGCCAGACGTCGCGCGCGAGGCCCGGGATCGCGACATCGGCCACCAGGCCCCGGCCCGGCAGGGTCTCGCCGGGAAAGCCGATGCCGAGCCGCTTGCGCACGATGCTCGACCCGCCGTCCGCGCCCACGAGATAGCTTGCGCGGATCCGCTCGCTGCGGCGGCCGGTCTGCAGCCGCGCGACCACGCCCTTCCGGTCCTGGCGGAAGTCCTTCAGCGCACATCCGAACTCCGGCCGCGCGCCGAACTCGGCCAGTCGCGCGCGCAGGAACGCCTCGGTCAGGTTCTGCGCCAGCATCAGGGGCGCGCCATAGGGGACCGCGGCCGTCACCGGCCGGCCTTCCGCCATGGACGCGTCTGCATAGCCGTCCGCGCCATAGAGGCGGATCAGGGGGTAGGGCGCGCCCCGCGCCGCCAGGCGGTCGAGCACGCCCAGGTCCTCGAACACCTCCAGGCTTCGCGGTTGCAGCCCCTTGCCGCGCGAGCCCTCGAAGGGGGCAGCCGCCTGGTCGATCAGGCGCACCCGCACGCCGCGGCGGGCCAGGTCGATGGCCAGGGTCAGGCCCGTCGGACCGGCGCCGACGATCAGAACCTCGATTTCGGTGGTGGACATGGGCATGGGCAGCTTCTCTCTAACGATGTTAGGGAGTTCTCTAACATTGTTAGGGACGCTTGAACAGTGTTAGAGAGACCAGCGGGAGATTTTTCATGCGCGCCGGTCGTGAGCCCGTGGTCCGGGCCGCCCTGAAACTGCTGGATCGGGAAGGGCTGGAAGGCTTCACCCTGCGCAACGTCGCCGCCGAGATCGGCGTCCGGGCGCCCAGCCTCTATTGGCGGTTTCGCAACAAGCAGGACCTGGTCGACGAGATGGCGACCCAGGTGCTGCTGGACGTGGGCGCCGAGCTCACCAATGCGCCGTTGCCCCCCGCCTGGCCCGACCTGACGCGGCTCATCGCCCGCACCCTGCGCGGGATGCTGCTGCGCTATCGCGACGGCGCGCGCATGGTCGCGGGCACGCGCGTGCGGAGTACGGAAGTCTACCAGTACATGGAGGCGGCACTTCAGGTGTTCGCCGACCAGGGCATAGCTCCCGACGCGGCCGCGCTATGCTTCAAGACCGTGACCGATTTTGTGGTCGGTTTCACTATCGAGCAGCAAGCCGTCGTGTCGAAGGCCGGGGAGCGGACGCCGGGCTACGAGCCGGAGGCACGCGACGCCGCGATCGATCCCGAACGCCATCCTCTGTCGCGCAGCCTCGGGCCGGCCATGTTCACCAACTATGACGGGATGTTCGAGCGCGGACTGAATCTGATCATCGCCGGCTTCGCACTGGAAGTCGCACGCGACGCTGAGGCGAGGCGCGACCGTGCCGGATAGAAGGGCCTAGATCAACGGCGCGCAGAAGGCTTTGTGCAGGTCGGGCTCGTCGCCCTCGATCTTGCCGGGCTTCTCACCCAGAGTCATGTTCTGCAACATGTCGCCGCCGATGGAGTGGATGCGGTTGCTCATACCGATCAGATCGCCCCAGGTCTCGTGCAGATGCGACCAATCGTTGGCGTCGAGCAGGTCAGGGTGATCGAGCAGCGCGAGTCTGCGCCAGTCGGCGTCTTCTTCGTTACGCAGATTGTTGTATACTTTGTACGTCTGGAATGCGTCGCTGAACGCGAGCTTCTCCTTGTACGGCATGTGCCCGAGTGCCTGGCCTGAAACGCCGATGTCCCAGGTGCCGGTCGATCCGCCCCAGAACGGCGGCCGTGCGACCGGCGCCTTCAGGCCGAGCGGTTCACCCTTCGCGTGGCGGCGAAACACTTCGCCGATCTGCTGCAGGCGAGCGTCGATGCACGGTTGCTGCGACTTGCGAAACACTGCGGTCGCCAGATTGTAGCGCACCTCGCCGCGCAACGCGTCGCGCTCCTGTTCGACCTCATGGCGCCAGTGAACGGCCTCGGCGATCTGTTCGGCGCCCAGCGCCAACAGCACGCCGATCACCACGATGCCGATCTCGCGCGCGAACTCCTTCCAGGTATGCCCCGGATGCGGATGGTGATGAACTTCCATGGCCCCCGCCCGGAAAACGCTGCGGAGATAGTAGCAAACCCGCGCGTCAGGCTGAAGCCGCTTGTCCCGGTTGGGTCGGGAGCGCCGCCTCGACACCCGTCTCGACCAGCCACTCCAGGATCTTGCGCTTCGGCATGGCGCCGACCTTCATCGAGGTCATGTGGCCGTCCTTGAACAGCATCAGGGTCGGCATGCCCTTCACGCCGTAACGCGAGGGCGTCATCGGGCTTTCGTCGACGTTGAACTTGGCCACCGAGACCTTGCCGACCAGCTCCTCGGAGAGCTGTTCCAGCGCGGGCGCCATCTGTTTGCAGGGACCGCACCACTCCGCCCAGAAGTCCACCAGGACCGGCGTCTCAGCCTTCAACACGTCCTGTTCGAAACTCTCGTCGGTGACCTGAACTGTGGCCATGACTGCGGTGACTCCATCCTGGCGGCTCGGGGCGAGCGCGAGCGCCTAATTAGGCGTCGCGCCCTGCCGGTTCAACTGTCCCGCCGCAGGCTTTCCAGCGTCTGTTCGATCACGTCTTGGGGAACCGGCATCAGCCGCGGCCCGTCGGTCCAGACCAGCGCCGCCTCGACCGCCCGCCCCGGGTACAAGGCGCGCAAAACCGCAACATAAACCGCCATTTGCGCCACATAGGCCGGGTCAGCGTCCTCGATCCGGTCGGGGGCGGGGCGGTTGGTCTTATAGTCCACCACCAGCACCCGATCGGCCCCGATCACCAGCCGATCCAGCCGGCCGGAGATGGCCACACCCTCGGGCAGGCCGGGCGCGGTCCCGGCCAGGGCCGCCTCGGCGCGGGAGCCGGGGCCGAACACCTCGGCGAATCGGTCGTCCTCCAGCACCCCGAAGGCCGCGGCGATCATCTCCGTCCGCTGGTCATCGGTCAGGTCCGGCTCGCGCGCCAACAACCGCTCCGCCGCCGCGCGCCGATGCTCCGGCGCCACGTCGGGCAGCACCTCGAACAGCTTGTGGATCAGATCGCCGCGGCGGAAGCGGCCGAGGCTCGAGCGTTCGGCCAGGGGCGAGGGCGCCGGCGCCTTGGCCTGGTCGGCAATGTTCGACGGCGAGGCCCAGCGCGCGGCGCGCTCGGGCTTCAACCGGACTTGCGCCCAGTCGGGCAAGGTCGCGGCGGGCGCACGCGTCGTCGCATCGCGTGTCGCGGGCGCCGGGTCCTGGCCGAAACGGCGGATCGTCTGCGCGCCGTCCACGACCTCGCGCGTCTCCTCGCCGAGCGCGTCGAAGGCGTTGCTGAGCCGCGTCCACCACGACGTCGGATCGGGCGCGCGCGTGGCGGAGGTGCGACCGCAGATGACCACCCGGTCGCGCGCGCGGGTCAGCGCCACATAGAGCAGGCGCAGCAACTCCTGGTCCGCGCGCGTGTCGCGTTGCGTGCGCGCCGCGATCGCCGCGGGACAGTCGTCGGGCTTACGCGGCGCCCACAGGAATTCGCCGTCCGGCGTCTCCAGCAGGGGCGATGCCTGGGAGCGCGACCGCAGCGTCGAGTCGATAGTGGTGTCGGGCAGGAACACTACCGGCGCCTCCAGCCCCTTGGCGCCGTGCACGGTCATCACCCGCACCTCGCCGCGCGCAGCCTTCAGTTCGCGCTTCACCTCGACGTCGCTGGAATCCATTCGGCGGACAGGCCCTCCAGGTCGTGCACGCCGCGCGCCTCGGCGGCGAGCGCCTGGTCCAGGAACTCGTCGATGGCGTCCTCAGCCTCGCGGCCCAGCCGGGTGAGCAGGCGCGAGCGCATGGAGCGGCCGTCGGCGTCGAGCCGCGCCGAGGAAACGGTTGAAGAATTCGAACGGCCGCCGCTCGCGCGCCTCGCTGGTCACTGAGCGCAACAAATCCGCCGCGTGTGTCCATTCACGCCGCTCGCCGGCGCGCTCGCGCAGCGCTTGCCAAAGACCGCCGGCGCGGCCGTGCGCGAGGTCGTAGAGCGCCTGTTCGTCGATGTCGCAGAACGGGCTGCGCAACAGCGCCGCCAGGGTCAGGTCGTCGCCGGGGAACAGGGCGAAGCGGGCGATCGCGCGCAGATCCTCGAAGGCGATGTGCTCGGACAGCTTCAGTCGGTCGGCGCCGGCCACCGGAACGCCCGCGGCCTTCAGCGCGCGAATGATCTCCTCGAACAGCGCGTTGCGTCGCCGCACCAGGATCAGGAAATCGCCGTAGTCCGTCGCCGCGCCAGCCGCCCTTGCCCTCGACCAGCGTCTTGTCGTGCACCGCTTCGCCGCGCGTCACCGAGCTCTGGATCGCCCGAGCAATGGCGGCGGCGAGCTGGCGGTTGGCGCTGTCGCCGATCTCGGCGTCGACCGGATCGAAGGCGTCGCGCTCGGGCGCCTCGGGGTCCTTGAACAGCGGCCAGATCTCCACCGAGCCCGGCTGGCCGGCGCGCCGGGCGATGTGCGCGTTGGGCGCCTTGTAGTAGGGGTCGAGTGCAGCGGCTGCGTCCGGCGCCTTGCAACATCTCGTCCACGAACTTCAGCACCGCGGGCGTCGATCGCCACGAGTCCGGCAACTGTTCGGTCGCGAACTTGCGCGCCGAAGGGCCTGGCCAGCTTCTCGTAGTCGTCGCGCTCTCTGCATGAAACGCTCGGGCTGGGCGCCCTGGAAGGAATAGATCGACTGTTTCTCGTCGCCGACCGCGAACACCGTGCGGCCGAAAGCCTCACGGTCGCGCGCGCCGGCGCCGGCGAAGAACTCAGCGGTGAGGCTGCGCAATATGCCCCACTGTTCGGGCGAGGTGTCCTGCGCCTCGTCCAGCAGCACATGGTCGAGCCCGCTGTCGAGCTTATAGAGCACCCAGGCGGCGTCGCTCGCGCGTCGCCAGCAGGTCGCGCGTCTTGGCGATCAGGTCGGCGAAATCGAGCGCGCCGCGCGCGGCCTTGGCCGTCTCGTAGAAGGCCGCATAGGCGGTCGCCAACGCCAGCACATAGGCGGTGTCGCGCGCCATGCGCGCCGCCCTTATTCCCGCGTGCGCCGCGACCAGGCGCGCCTGTTCACGGCGTCAGCCACGCGCTGATCGGCGCGGTCGATCTGTTTGGTCGCCATGCTCGCGCGCGGTTCGTTGTTGGCAGTGTAGAACACGCGACCAGACCGTCTCGAAGGTCGCGGACGCCGGCTCGATCGCCTTCATCAGCGCGGCGGTTTTGACGTCGGTGGTCGAGCCGGCGTCGAGCGCGGCGGCCGCCTCGCGCCACGCGGCCCAGTCGACGCCCGCCACCGCTTCCGCCTCCAGCGTCTCCGGCGTCACGCCGTCCTCGAAGCCGCACAGCGCCCACGGCGACGGCGCCGAACCTTCGCTCAAACGGTCCACATACCGCAACAGCTCGGCGCGCTTGATCTCGATGGTCTTGAACATGCCCTCGAAGCGGCCGTAGTCGAGGTCGACCGAGAAATGGGCGAAGGCCTGCGCGAGCCGGCTCGCGGGATCGCCGGTCATCGCCGCCAGCGCCAGGGTGTCGCGTGCGTCCTGCGACAGGGCGTGGGCAGCGGCGTCCTCCATCACCTGGAACCGCGGCGACACCCCCGCCTCCAGCGGAAACCGCCGCAGCAGTTTTTCGCAGAAGGCGTGGATGGTCTCGATCTTCAACCCGCCGGGCGTCTCCAGCGCGCGGGCGAACAGGGCGCGCGCCGGGACAGGGCGGCTTCGTCGAAGGCCGCGCCGGGCGTGCCTTCCAGGTCGGCCAGCCGCCTCGCCAGCTTGTCGTCGGACAGCACCGCCCATTCGCCCAGCGTCGCGAACAGCCGACGCTGCATCTCCGCCGCCGCGGCCTTGGTGTAGGTGACGCACAGTATCCGCCGCCGGATCGACGCCACGGCAGCAACAGCCGCGCCACCCGCGACACCAGGGTCGCGGTCTTGCCCGACCCCGCGTTGGCGGTGACGAAGACCGAGGCCCGGGGATCGGACGCGCGAGCGATCTGCGGACGGGCGGCTCATTCGCCGGCCTCCGCTTCGCCGATCACGGCCCACTCCCACAGCCGCGCCAGGTGGTCGTAGTCGCCGCCGAACTCATGCATGAACTGCGGCGCCGCCCAGGACAGGTAAGGCGTCGCCGCTTCGTCGAAGCGCGCGACGCGGCGTCTTCAGGCCGTTCCAGCGCCTGCGCCGCCAGGTCCGCGGCCTCTCGCCGCTGAGCACGTCGATCACCTCGCGCCGGCGGCCGCGCGGCCGGTGACGCGCACATAGATCAGGCTCGCCGGCGAGGCCTGGCCCGATCGTCCGCAAAGCCGCCGGCGCGCAGGATGGCGCGCGGTCAGGGTGAGCTGCGGCGCAAAGCCCGCCTTGATCTCCTTGTCCTTCGGGCGCGCGGCCGGTCTTGAAGTCGATCACGTCGGCCGCAGCCGCGGCGATCTCGATGCCGGTCGGCGCGCGCCTTCAGGGTGAACTGCGCCGCCGGGCGTCCTGAAACTCATCGCGCCGGTCTGTTCCACCAGGATGAGGGGACGACGCAGGCGACGCTTGGTCTCGAACTCGATCGCGAAGCGCGCCATGTGCGGCACGGCGGCGCGCGCGCGCGCCAGGGCGCCGCCCGCGAAGCCTTCCGCTTCGAGGCATTCGATCAGCAGGGCCGCGAACGACCTCAGTTTCCGGCAGGACTTCGGCGTATTCGTTGGCGCAGACGCTCGAGCGCCTTGTGCACGGCGTTGCCGCGCGCTCGCGCTTCCGACCGGCTCGTCGGGCCGCTCCATCGGGTCGAGCCGCAGGATGCGTTGCGCATAGATGGCGTAGGGATCGCGCACCCAGCGCTCGATCCGCGTGACGGAGCGAGCGCGGCCGCGTCGCCACCGGCGGCGTCGGCTTCGGTCGCGGCGCCAGCTGCGGAACTTCGCTCAGAGGCGCATCCAGGGCGAACGCCCAGTCGGCCAGTTCGGGTCGCCCGGGCAAGGTCAACCCGCCGCCCATCGCCAGCGTCTGCAGCCGCCACAGCCAGCGCGACTGCACCGTCGGCGCACCGCCGCGGCGTTCGGTGCGCAGCATCACCACGCGCGGCGCACACGCCGCTTGCGCGAAGTCGTGGGCGGACAGGCCGATGCGCCGCTCCGGTGGCGGCAGGCCCAGGGTCTTGCGCATGGGCCGCGACAGGAAGGGATCGATCGGCGCCGCCTGGGGCCAGACGCCTTCCTCGAGCCCCGCCAGCACCACATGGTCGGCGCGCACCAGACGCGCTTCGATGGCGCCCAGGATGCGCAGGCGCGGATGGCTGGCGCCGCCGGTGCGCACGGTCTCGCCCTCGATCAGGGCGCCGACCAGGTCGTCGAAACCGCTCGCGTCCACGCGCGGCATCGCGTCCCCGTCGTCGATCAGGCTGGCCAGCAGCGCCGCCGCCGCCTCGCCCGCGCCGCCCGACCACAGGTTGCCGGTCAAGCCGTCCGCGTCGGCGCACAAGGCCTCGATGGCGTGGACCAGGGCGCGCGCGGCTTCGACAACGTCGGCGTCGCCGCTTGCGAAGGGCGCCGCTGCGAGCGCAAGTGCGCTCTGCAGATGACGGGCCAGCGCCGCAGCGGCGACGCGTCCTGCGGGCGGTGTCGTTTCTTCACCGAGCACACGCCGCTCGATCGCCGCCCAGTTGCGCGGCCGCGGGCCACGCAGCGCCAACCGCTCCAGTGTTGCGACGCGCGGCGCGAGATCGTCGTCGCCCAGGCGCACATAGGGGTGCTTCAACAGGCCCAGCAGCATCGACGGCTTCACCGGTTCGACGGCGGCGTGGACGGTCAGCGCGATCAGCACGCCGACGGGAAACTGCGACAGCGGCGCGCCGGCCGAGGAATCCGCCTCCACGCCCCAGCGTGACAGCTTCGCCGACACGCGCCGCGCCAGCGCCTGGTCGGGCGTCACCAGGGCGCAGGTTTCGTCGGGCGTCTCCAAGGCTTCGCGCAGCAACAGCGCCGCCATGGTCGCGGCCTCTTCCTCGTTGCGTGCGGTCACCACGCTGAGTCCGTCGAGGCCCTCGGCGATCGGATCGACGCCGGTCTGCTCGGCTTCCTTGGCGAGCTTGGCGATCTGGCGGCGCCAGTCGGCGGTGGCCTTGGCCGGGCGCAGCGCCTCGTTGATCACCCGCTGGCGCGACAGGCCGCGCGCGGCGTCGGACGCGTCTTCGCGCGCGCTCCAGGTCAGGACCTGCTCGCGGTCGAGGTCGTGACGGTCGAGCAATCGCTTCAGCGCGCCCTGGGGATGCTGTTCGTCCACCTGCTCCCAGGCGTCGCCGGCGAGATGCTTGTCGAGACCCGGCAGGACGACACAGCCCTGGGGCGCCTCGGCGATGATCGCCAGCAGGTCGGCGGTGGCCGGCGTGGTGCCGGTGGACCCCGCCGCGATCAGCGGCGTCGTGGGCGGCGCGGTCTTCCAGCGTTCGCCCAGCAACCGCAACAACTTCACCCGCCGTGCGGCGGCATCGACGAGGCCGAGTTCCTGCAAGCGTTGGGGCCAAAGCCGTGTTGCCACCGCCAGGAACGTCGCCGAGCGGCGCCAGTGCTGGGCGAAGTCGCCCTCGACCAGGGTCTCGACGCGTTCTGCCAGGGATGTCGGCGCGTCGGCGTACACCGGCTCTTCGATCTCCACCGCGTCGAGGAACTGGCCGAGCGCATCGGCCAACTCCAGCGCGCCGGCGGCGTCGAGGCGGCGTCCCAGCGGCGGCGCGTGCTCGATAATCAGGCGCGCCAGTTCGAACCGCCGGCGCAACGGCGAGATCGCCGGCGCCAGCTCGAGCGAAAGATCACCCGGCTCGAACGGCGGCTCGCCCTCGTCGAGGTCGCCGAGCGCGCGGATCTGCGGCAGCAGCACCGCCGAACTCCCGCTGGTGCGAACAAAGGCGTCGGCCAGGGCGCGCGCGCCGCGCCGCGTCGGCACCAGCACGAGCGCATCGGCCAGCGCCTGCGGGCCCTGCGGCGACAGCGCCTCGTGCAGGCCGCGCGCCAGGTCGTCGAGAAACGGACGGTGAGCGGGGATGGTGAACCAGCGCGGGCCCGCGTGCGCGAAAGGCCCTCCAGCACTCATCCGGCGGGCTCCGTAAGCTCGGCTTCCGCCTCGGCGCGCGAGGCGGGGTCGCCCACATGCATCCAGAAGCCGTTGAGCACGACGCCGTGGAGCCGTCCCGCCGCCGCCATCGGCCGCCACACCTGGGTCAGCGAGAACGGCCCGCGCGGCTGGTCGTCGACCACCTGCGGCTTGGTGATGTGCACGCCCATATAGGCGTAAGGCGCGCTGGCCGCGTCGCCCCGGAAGCTCAGGCGGCCGTCGCCGGTCATGAAGAAATCGCCCGCGCCTTCGAAGCCGATCGACTGATCGCGCCGGGCCAGCAGCAGCACCGTGTCCATCGCGTCGGCGTCCCACGCGCGCGCCAGATCGCCCAGGGCGTCGCCGTGGTCGATCCAGACGGAATCGATGTTGGCGACATAGACCGGATCGTCGCCGAGCAGCTTGCGCGCCCGCTTCAGTCCGCCGCCGGTCTCCATCAGCTTGCCGCGCTCGTCGGAGATGACGATGTCGGGACGCGTGATCGACCGCAGATGCGCTTCGAGACGTTCGGCGAACCAGTGCACGTTCACCACCGCCGTCTCCACCCCCGCGTCGGCGAGGCGCGCCAGCACGTGGTCGATCAAGGGTTTGCCGCCCACCTCCACCAGCGCCTTGGGCCGGTCGTTGGTCAGCGGACGCATGCGCGTGCCGAGGCCGGCGGCTAGGACCATCGCCGTCTTGGGAGCGTTACTCACGCGCGCGCCTCGTCGGGCATGTAGGGGGTGAACCAGAGCTTCAACCCTTCCATGCCTGGCCGTTCCAGGTTGCGGTTCAGGTGCCGCCACAGGCGCGGCATGAAGGCCCGGTAGCGCGGCTTGCCGTCGCGCACGATCAGACGCGCGAAGATACCGAGGATGCGCGCCTCGTTCAGCGTCGCCAGGGCCGCGTAGTCGTCGAGGAATTGCTCGCGGTCGGTCTCGGGCCGTTGCGCGAAATAGCGTTCGAGCGCCGCGGCTTCCAGTTCCGGCGACACGTCGCGCCGCGCGTCCTGCAACAGCGAGTGCAGGTCCCACGCCGGATGCGCCCGCAGGGCGTCCTGAAAGTCCACCATGCCCACCCGCGCGGCGCCGTCGCGCTCCGGCAACCACAGCAGATTCTCCGCGTGATAGTCGCGGTGCGCGAACACGCTGGCGCCCGCGTCGCCGCGCGCGCGGATGGGGGCCCACAGGTCTTCCCATTCATAGATTGCGCGGTCATCGACGCGCACACGCGGATCGAATTTCGGATACCACTCGACGAACAGGTCGGCGCCGGTCTTCAACGCGAGGTCGTCGTAGGCGAGCAGCGGCCATTCCGCGCCGCCCGCGCTCAGCACCGCCGGCGGCGTGCGGTCGTGCAGTCGCGCCAGGGCGTCGATGGCGGCGAAATAGAGCTCGCGTTCGTCGCCGCCCTGTTCGATCAGCCGCGCATAGACGCCTTCGCCCAGGTCCTCGGTGATCGCCAGGCCCTGGTCCGCGTCCAGCGCCACGATCTCCGGCGCCGATAGCCCGTTCGACTTCAGATAGGCCGCCGCCGCCGCAAAGGCGTCCACCCGCCCGGCGGCCAGGCGGGCCAGCGCATTGTATCCGGCTTCGCGCCGCGCCTCAGCCGACGCGTCCGGCGGGCAAGGTTTGCTCTCCGCCGCCGGCGGGGCGTCCATCAGGATCAGGGTCGAGCCGTCGGGCCGCACCAGCCGCTCGTAACGCCGGGTCGAGGCGTCGCCCGGCAGGGGCCGTCTTTCCAGCCCACCCAGGCCGGCCGCGTCTAAGAACGCCGCCTTGATCGCCTCACGCTCCGCCAAGCCTGCGCCCCTTCCAGGAACCGTGGGGGACCAGGCGCGCGGTGCGCCGCTCTCCCGAGCCGGCAAGCTCTATATCGAGTTTGTCGGGGGGCAGGCGAGGGCCAAGTCGCTGCGGCCATTCGACCACCACTGCGCCGTCGTCCAGGGCCTCGTCGAACCCGAGCTCATAGACCTCCGCAGACCGGGTCAGGCGGTAGAGGTCGAACCAGGCGACCTGGGGGCTGCAGTCATAGGTCTGTACCAGGGTGAAGGTCGGCGAGGGCGCCTCTTCCTCGGGCGAGGTGAGTTCACGCACCAGGCCGCGCGCCAGGGTCGACTTGCCCGCGCCCAGGCCACCCGACAGCAACACCGCGTCGCCGGGTTTCAGCACGCGCGCAATCGCGGCGCCCAGGCGTGCGGTCGCCTCGGCGCTGTCCAGCGTCAGGTCGAGGGGTTCGTTGAGGGTCACGCGAAGGACGCGTCGGGTTGCAGCGGCAGCACGCGCTCCACGTAGTGCTTCAGCTTGTCCGTCGCCACCGCGGCGTCGACGTCGAGATGCTCCGGCGGAATGGGCGGACCGACGATCAGGCTGAAGGCCTTGCCGTGCTTGTTCAGCAGTTCGTGGAACAGGGTCACGTCGCGCAACTCGGGCGAGAGGCGGTCGAACAGGTGGAACAGGGTCGACCACGGCCCGTCCATATGCACCGGAACCACCGGGGCGTGGTATTTGCGCGCCAGCGAACAGGCCGTGTGCGCCCAGGGCGGATCGGTCAGGCCCTGCTTGGTGCGTCGCGCCAGGCGGCCCGCGGGAAACATCACCACCGCGCGCTCACCCTCGAACGCCGCCTTGGCGCCGGCGAGGGTGGCGCGGGTCTTCTCGCGCGTGCGCTTTGCTTCCACCCACTCCACCGGAATGACCACTTCGGAGAAACGCGGAGCGACGCGCAACGCATCGGCGTTGGCAAAGAAGATCCCGTCGCGCCGCACCCGGTTCAGCGCATCGTACATGGCGATGCCGTCGGCGATGCCGGTCGGATGGTTCGACACGATCAGACAGCGGCCGGTCGCGGGGATGCGTTCGAGGTGCTCGGTCGTGACCTTCAACGACAATAGCTGCGAGCCGTAAGCCATCGCCTCCGCGCCCGACAGGTTCGCGATCCCATCCGCCATCCGCCGCGCCGCGCCGTAGTCGAGCAATGCATAGAGTAACGGCCGGATTGCGGGCCACGCGAACGAGCCGGTGAGCCGCGGCGCCCGCTCGGCGATCAGCACATCGACGATATGGTCGCGACCGGCTTTAGCCGGGAGCGCCGCGTTCTCGGAAACGGGAGCAGTCGTCGTCATCACCGCCAATAATCGTGCGCGCCGGGGCGGCGGGCAATAGAACCTCACCCGATAAGCGGCAGCGTTCGGGGGAGGGGGACCGCGCGCGAAGCGCGTGGTGGAGGGGGCGGCCAGGAGGGCGCCATGCAATCCATCCCACGGCGGCGAAGCCGACGCCCACGCGCCGTCGCGCCTGAGGCCGCCCCCTCCACCGCCTGCGGCGGTCCCCCTCCCCCGTTCGCTGCCGCTCACGGGTGAGGTTCTAACCGCCCCTGGCCCTTTGCCGTCCCAGGGTCTAAACCGCCGCCCAACCCAACAATCCCAACTCACAGGAGACGCGGCGTGCGCGATATCCGTCACTTCATCGATGGCCAGCTGGTCGAGGGCAAATCCGGGCGTTTCGGGGAGGTGTTCAACCCCAACACCGGCGAGGTCCACGCCCGCGTGGCCCTGGCCACCGCGGCCGAGGTCGATACGGCGGTGAAGTCCTCCCTCGCCGCCTTCGAAGACTGGCAGGCGGTGAACCCGCAGCGTCGCGCGCGCGTCATGTTCGAGTTCAAGCGCCTGGTCGAGGCGCGTCTCGAGGAGCTGGCCGAACTGCTCGCGTCCGAACACGGCAAGGTCATCGCCGACGCGCGCGGCGATGTGCAACGCGGCCTCGACGTCATCGAATACGCCTGCGGCATCCCCCAGGCGCTGAAGGGCGAATATACCGTCGGCGCCGGCCCGGGCATCGACGTCTATTCCATGCGCCAGCCGCTGGGCGTGGTGGCCGGCATAACGCCGTTCAACTTCCCCGCCATGATCCCGATGTGGATGTTCGGCATGGCGATTGCGGCCGGCAACACCTTCATCCTGAAGCCGTCGGAACGCGATCCCTCGGTGCCCGTGCGGCTCGGCGAGCTGATGCTGGAGGCCGGCGCACCCAAGGGCGTCTTGAACGTGGTGCACGGCGACAAGACCGCGGTCGACGCCATCCTGCACCACCCGATGATCCAGGCGGTGAGCTTCGTCGGCTCCTCCGACATCGCCCACTACGTCTATTCCACGGGCGCGGCGAACAACAAGCGGGTCCAGGCCATGGGCGGCGCCAAGAACCACGGCATCGTCCTGCCCGACGCGGACATGGGCTCGACGGTGAAGGACCTGGTCGGCGCCGCGTTCGGCTCGGCCGGCGAGCGTTGCATGGCGCTGCCGGTGGTGGTGCCCGTCGGCAAAAAGACCGCCGACGAACTGCGCGAACGTCTGGTCGCGGAAATTCCGACGCTCAAGATCGGCGTCTCTACCGACAAGGACGCCCACTACGGCCCGATGGTCACCGCCGCGCAGAAACAGCGCGTGCTGAACTGGATCGAGACGGGGATCAAGGAAGGCTCCGAACTCGTCGTGGACGGCCGCGACTTTAAACTTCAAGGTCACGAGAACGGCTTCTTCGTCGGCCCCACCCTGCTCGATCACGTCAAGCCGGAGATGGAGTCCTACAAGGAAGAGATCTTCGGCCCGGTGCTGCAGATCCTGCGCGCCGAAACCTTCGAGGAGGCGCTGTCGCTGCCGTCCAAGCACCAGTACGGCAACGGCGTCGCCATCTTCACCCAGAACGGCCGCGCCGCGCGCGACTTCGCCAGCCGGGTGAACGTGGGCATGGTCGGCATCAATGTGCCGATCCCGGTGCCGGTCGCCTACCACAGCTTCGGCGGCTGGAAACGCTCGGCCTTCGGCGACATCAACCAGCACGGCATGGAAGGCCTGCGGTTCTGGACCAAGACCAAAACCGTCACCGCCCGCTGGCCGGAAAGCTCCCTCGAGGGCGGGGCGCACGAGGATTCGGCGTTCGTGATCCCGACGATGCGGTGAACCTCACCCGCGAGCGGTAGCGAGCGGGGGAGGGGGACCATGCGCAGCGCGCATGGTGGAGGGGGCGGCTACCGCGCTACCTCAAACTCATCGAAGGCATCTGGCGGCCAGCGCATACTCGACGTCGCGCCCAATCCCGCCCCCTCCACCCCGTGCTCCGCACGCGGTCCCCCTCCCCCGAACGCTGCCGCTTTTCGGGGGAGGTTCCCTTTTCCCCCACCGCGCGAGTGTGGCCGGAATGCGCGAATTAACACCCAACTAACCGGAGCCCTCTTCGGGGCCGGACGTTCCTGCGGTAATGGTTAAGCCGTGGACGCGGCGTCCCCCGAGGCGGCATGGAACAACACCATCACCGTTTTCTGTTCTTCAGCCTGGTCGCCGTCATCCTCGGCGGCGTCATCGCCGCGGGCGGCTACTGGGCCTATTGGAACTTCTACGAGCGGTTCCGCCCGGTCACCATCGCCAAGAACCAGACCGAGATTCAGCGCCTGCTGGACGAGGCCGACTGGGTCTCGCCCGGCCGCTCGGGCGCGCCGCTGTGGATCATCAGCTACCGCGACTGCGCCGACTGCACCGCCTACCAGCGCGAGGAGTTTCCCAAGCTCGCCGCCGCCAACATCGACACCCGCGTCATCGTCTTCGCCCGCGCCGACCACGAGGGTCTGCAGCAGTCCACCGCGGCCGAACGCGCCACCATCGCCGAGCTGTGGATCAACCGCGACTGGAGCCTCTACGCCAAGTGGATGGCGACGCCGCACAAGGACTGGACCGCCGACGGCCTGAAACCCGCCGACCACGACTTTGCGCGCAACGCGGTGGTCAACGCCACGCGCGACTACGTGAGCCAGATGGCGCCTTTGCTAAAGGGCGCGGGCCTGGGCGACACCTATCCGATCCTGATCTGGCGCGACCGCGACGGGTTCCTCAAGGCCTGCGCCTGCACCGACGAACGCAGCTACCACTTCATCCGCAGCGACCTCGGCGTCGAGGGCGAAGGCGCCAAGCTATTCGACACCCTGAAGGCGCGGATCGGTAACGTGACTAGCGCGACGACGGACGCGGCGACACAACGACCGGCGTCCGCTCCCGCCGCCGTCGCCCCGCCGAGCACCGCGCCGGCAACCCCCGCGCCCGCCGCGAGTTCTCCTCCCGCGACCGCGCCGCAGACCCAACCGCAAGCCGCCAACGACGCCTCCGCGGCGCCGGCAGCCCAGGCTCCGCACGCGGCCCAGGGTAATTTCATCGCACATGCGCCGCGCCGTCACAGCAACCCGCGCGCCGTGTTCTACTGAGGCCGCCCGATGCGCGCACTCTTCGTCATCGTCCTGGTCATCGCCGCGGTTGTGCTCGGCGGCTGGTGGCTGACCAGCCATCACAGCGACAGCGCCTACGCGCCCAAGGAAGCCCAGGACACCGACCTGGCGGCCCAGCCCGCGCCGGAACCGACGCCGCCCGCGCCGCCGCCGTCGGATTTCAAGAACGGAACGTCGGCGACCCTACCCGCCGGCCCGATCCCCTACGACCAGCTGAACAAAGAAAGCGACCCGGCGCTGGCCGCCGGCGACCCGAACGCGCCGCCGCAGAAGAAGAGCAACGACAAGGCGATCTTTTACTGAGGGTGGAGAGGGCGAAGTCCTCCTCCACCGCGCGGGACGCGCGGGGGAGGTGTCGCGGAGCGACGGAGGGGGCGTGCAGGAAGCGGAAGTGCTTGGACCATCGCCGCGGCGGCGGCAGCCGACGCCCAAGCGACGTCGCACTTAAGGCGCGCCCCCTCCGTCGCTCCGCGACACCTCCCCCGAACGCTGCCGCTTTTCGGGGGAGGAGAAAAACGAAAGGCCCCGGTTTTCACCGGAGCCTTTGTTGAATTCCCGTTGCGCTAGCGCCTACTCTTCCGCGCCACCCTTGTCGCCGCCTTCGCTGCGCGGGCCGAGCGTCGAGCGTTCGGCGATGCGCGCGGACTTACCGCGGCGGTCGCGGAGGTAATAGAGCTTGGCCCGGCGTACGGCGCCGCGGCGCTTCACTTCGATCGATTCGATCGAGGGCGACAGCAACGGGAACACGCGCTCGACGCCTTCGCCGAAGCTGATCTTACGGACGGTGAAGTTCTCCTGCACGCCGGCGCCGGCGCGCGCGATGCAGACGCCTTCGAAGGCCTGCACGCGTTCGCGCTCGCCTTCTTTAATGCGCACGTTCACGCGCAGGGTGTCGCCGGGGCGAAATTCGGGAATGGCGCGCTTGGCCAGTTGCTTCTGAGCTTCTTCGTGCTCGAGCGTCTGCAGGATATCCATCGTCGTCGTCCTTTTCAGTCGGGCTTAATCGCCCTTTGGCTGTTGATTGGCGAGAAACCGCGCCCACAAATCGGGCCGTTTCTCGCGAGTGGTCACGTCACGCATCGACTTGCGCCAGGCCGCGATCTTCTTGTGATCGCCGCTCAGCAGCACCTCGGGTATCTCCAGACCCTCGAACGCCCGCGGACGGGTGTACTGCGGGTGCTCCAGAAGCCCGTCTTCGAAGCTCTCTTCCGCCAGCGACGCGTTCTGCCCCAGGACCCCCGGAACCAGCCGCACACAGGCTTCGATCGCCACCATCGCCGCCGCTTCGCCGCCCGCAAGGACCGCGTCGCCGACGGCGACCTCCTCGAACCCGCGGGCGTCGAGCACCCGCTGATCCACCCCCTCGAACCGGCCGCAGAGGACGATGACGCCCGGACCTGCCGACCAGTCCTTGACCAGCGCCTGGGTCAGGGGCCGACCCCGGGCGCTCATGTACAAAAGCGGGCGTCCCGCCCGGTCCACGCTGTCCAGCGCCCGGGCGACCACGTCCGCCTTGAGGACTTGTCCCGGCCCGCCGCCCGCAGGGGTGTCGTCCAGGAAGCCGCGCTTATCCTCCGAAAACCCCCGTATGTCCACCGTTTCAAGCCGCCACAGCCCCTGCTCGCGCCACGAACTCCCGATCAGGGAAACCCCCAGCGGGCCCGGGAAGGCCTCGGGAAACATGGTGAGCACGGTGGCGGTGAAGGGCATGGGGCAGGCTGGATAGGGCGCCCGCCCGCCCTTGGCCAGTCAGTGCAGGTGCAGCTGGCTTATGTCGAAGGCGATGATCCAGCCCAGCAGATAGAGGTCGAGCGCCAGGAATCCGAAGAACTGGACCAGGAAGCCGGTCGCACGCCACGGCGTGGGCCGGTCGCGGTAGGCCACCCAGCTCCACCCCGCGCCCCAGGCCACCCCCGCCAGCAGCAGGCACATCCAGAAGTTCAGCGACGTCGTGCCGCCGTCCAGGACGGGCGCGGGCGGAACCGTCTCCTTCAGAAAGGCGCGGGCGTCCGGAAGGTCGCGCTCGGGCACGGCGACCCGGAAGCCGCCCAGGACCATCCGTTCGGCCCAAAGCATGTTTCCGAAGTGGGTGTCGAAGACGAAGGCCAGAATGCCGCCGGACTCGAGCGCGCAACGAACGGCGTGCGCCTCGGGCAAGGACAGATACCGGCCGACGACGCGCAACCCCATGGCTCAGCTTAATGGCGGAGTCAAGCGCCGGACGCCACCCCTATTTGCGTCAGCTCATGAAGCGGCGCGCGGCTGGCTTCAATTGCAGGGCTCGAGTTTCACCACGGTCTTTGCCGCCTTGCCCGGGTGGGCTGCGGCCATCACTTGGTCGTGGGTGAGGACGCAGGCGTGGTCGGGGTAGGCGTAGTGGACGGTTTCGATCTGATCGGCCGGTGTCTGCAGCGGCATGTCGCCGGCCGCCGCGACGATGGCGACGGTGCGGTTGTCGGACCCGCGATAGGTCACCTCGATCCGCACGTCCTGGCCGGTCGCGTTCTCGAGCGCGGTCGGCGCCGCGGGCTTGGCGCAGTGGATCAGGCAGATCATGGGGAGCGCGATCGCGATCATGCCTCGACCTTTGCATCCGCGGCGGCGAAGTGCGCCATCTGGTCGGCGTGCGCCTTCTTGAACGCCGGCCGCGCCGTGGCACGGGTGACATAGGCCTTGCTGGCGGGGTGGTCCTTCAGCCCGTCGAAGCGATCGACCAGTCGCAGCACGTCGCTCATCGCGATGTCGGCGACGCTGAACGAGCCCGCCACGAGCCACTCGCCTTTGTCGAGCACCGCCTCCATGCGATCGACGCGCGACTTGACGAACGCGTCCATGCGTTGCCCGAACGGCGTGTCGCCGCCATCGCCGGAGAACTTCATCAGCGACCACGCCACGCTCGCCATCTCGATGGAGTTCAGCGCGGCGAACAGCCACGCCTGCGTTTCGGCGCGGCCGCGCTTGTCGGTCGCCATCACCTTTTCGCTCAATTCACCCACGTACAGCAGGATGGCGCCGGTCTCGAAGATCGAGAGGTCGCCGTCGGTCAGCCACGGAACCTGATTGAACGGCTGGTGCGCGAGGTGCTCGGGCCGCCGGTCTTTGAACGGCGTGCTCGCCATCCGGTACGGCAGGCCGGCCTCTTCCAGCGCCCACCGTATGCGCAGGTCTCGCACAAACCCGCGGGGCGGCGGGGGAACCCAGTCGTAGGTGGTGAGGACGAGGTCACCCATGCGGGGGCTCCTTCAGCTTCTTAGGCGAGTTTCATAGTTACACACCCTCCCCGGAAAGGGGAGGGTCGCCTCGCGAAGCGAGCGGGGTGGGGTAACAAGCGCAGCCGTCAACGCAGCGTCACGCAAGCCGTTCGCATAGGTGGTGGAAGGTCCCCCACCCGGCGCATCGCGCCACCCTCCCCCTTCGGGTGAGGGTAACCAAAGGCGCGTTGGCTCACACGTCCAACAAGAACCGCTGCGGGTCTTCCACGTGTTCCTTCACCCGCACCAGGAAGGTCACCGCTTCCTTGCCGTCGACGATGCGGTGGTCGTAGCTGAGCGCGAGGTACATCATCCGGCGGATGACGACCTGGCCGTTCACCGCCACCGGGCGGTCCTGGATCTTGTGCATGCCCAGAATCCCCGACTGCGGCATGTTGATGATAGGCGTCGACATCAGCGAGCCGTAGACGCCGCCGTTCGAAATCGTGAACGTCCCGCCCTGCAGCTGTTCCAGCGACAACGTGCCGTCGCGCCCCTGCTTGCCGAGGTCGCCGACGGCCTTCTCGATTTCCGCCAGGCTCATCGCGTCCGCGTCGCGCACCACCGGCACCACCAGGCCGCGCGGCGTGCCCACCGCGACGCCGATGTCGTAGTGGTTCTTGTAGATCAGGTCCGAGCCTTCGATCTCGGCGTTGACCGCGGGGATCTCTTTCAGGGCGGCGATACAGGCCTTCACGAAGAAGCCCATGAAGCCGAGCTTCACGCCGTGGCGCTTTTCGAAGCTGTCCTTGTAGGCGTTGCGCAGCGCCATCACCGCGCTCATGTCCACCTCGTTGAAGGTGGTGAGCTGGGCGGCGGTGTTCTGCGATTCCTTCAGCCGCCGCGCGATGGTCTGGCGCAGGCGCGTCATCTTCACCCGCTCCTCGCGCGCGCCGAGCGGACGCGGCGGAAGCGGCGCTGTCATGGCGGCGGGCGGAGTCGCGGCGGGTGGTTGCGCGGCCGGTTCGCCGCCGAGGGCGGCGAGCGCGTCGCCCTTGGTCAGGCGGCCGTCCTTGCCGGTGCCTTCGATGGCGGACGGATCGAGCTTGTTTTCGGTGACGATGCGCTGCACCGCGGGCGACAACGGTTGTTGCGCGGCGGACTGCTGCGGCGCCGCTTGCGCGGGTGCGGCAGGCTGAGGCGCGGCGGGGGGTTGGGCGACCGCAGCGAGGGCGCCGGCGCCGGCGGTGAGGCGACCGATCACCTGGCCGGGCGTCACGGTCGCGCCTTCGGGGACCAGCACGTCGGTGAGCACGCCGTCGGCGGGGGCGGAGACTTCCACCGCCACCTTGTCGGTCTCGATCTCGACCAGGACCTCGTCCTTCTTCACCGCCTGGCCGGGCTGTTTAGTCCAGCGCGCCAGGGTGCCTTCGGTGACGGATTCGCCCATCACCGGCGTCTTGATCTCCACCGACTGGCCGGTGGCCGGCGCAGCGGCGGGCGCCGGTGTCGGAGCGGGCGCAGGCTGCGGCGCGGCGGGCGTTTGCACGATCACCTGCGGAGGCGGCGGTTGCGGCGTGGGGGCGGGCTGGGCCGGCGCGGGTTTGGACGCGGCGGCGGGCGCCTGAGCGGCGGCGCCTTCCGTGACACGGCCGAGCACCATCCGGGGCGTCACCGTCGCGCCTTCGGGGGTCAGGATCTCGGCCAGGACGCCGTCGGCGGGGGAGGCGACCTCCAGCGACACCTTGTCGGTGTCCAGCTCGACCAGGACCTCGTCCTTGCGCACCGCGTCGCCGGGCTTTTTGGTCCAGCGCGCGATGGTCGCCTCCGTCACGGACTCGCCGAGCGCGGGGGTCAGGATGTCGGCCATGGGGTCAGGCTCCGATGCGGATGGGCAGCGTTTTAAGCGAAAGCGTCTTCGAGGAAAGCCTCGAGTTCCTTCAGGTGGCGGGACAGCAGGCCCGAGGCGGTGGAGGCCGAGGCGGGACGACCCACGTAACGGGCGCGCTTCACCTTCATCTCCGCGCGGTCCAGGGTCAGTTCCAGCCACGGATCGACGAAGGTCCAGCCGCCCATGTTCTTGGGCTCTTCCTGGCACCAGACCAGCTCGGCGTTCTTGAAGCGGCCGAGCTCGGTGATCATCGACTTCATCGGCCACGGATAGAACTGCTCGAGCCGCATCAGATAGACGTCGTTGATCTTCCGTTTCGCGCGCGCGTCGAGCAGGTCGTAATAGACCTTGCCCGAGCACAGCACCACGCGGCGGACCTTGTCGTCGGGAACGATCTCGACGCCCGCGACGTCCGGCCGGCGTTGCGCGTCGTCGTGCAGCACGCGGTGGAAGGACGAGCCCTCGGTCATTTCCGAAAGCGCCGAGACCGCCTTCTTGTGCCGCAGCAGCGACTTCGGCGTCATCAGGATCAGCGGCTTGCGGAAATCACGGTGAATCTGGCGCCGCAGGATGTGGAAATAGTTCGCCGGCGTGGTGCAGTTGGCGACCTGCATATTGTCTTCGGCGCAGAGCTGCAGATAGCGCTCCAGCCGCGCCGACGAATGCTCCGGCCCCTGGCCCTCGTAGCCGTGCGGCAACAGCATCACCAGGCCGCACATGCGCAGCCATTTACGCTCGCCCGCGGCGATGAACTGGTCGATCACCACCTGGGCGCCGTTGGCGAAGTCGCCGAACTGCGCCTCCCAACAGACCAGGGTGTTCGGGTCGGCGACCGCGTAACCGTATTCGAAACCGAGCACCGCCTCTTCCGACAGCGACGAATCGATCACCTCGAAATGGCCCTGGCCCGGGCGCAGGTTGTTGAGCGGAATGTACCGCGCCTCGGTGGTCTGATCGATGATCGCCGAATGGCGCTGGCTGAAGGTGCCGCGCACGCTGTCCTGGCCCGACAGGCGGATCGGGAAGCCTTCGTCCACCAGTGAGCCGAACGCCAGGCTCTCGGCGGTGGCCCAGTCGATGTCTTGGCCCTTCTCGATCGAGTCGCGGCGCGCATCGATCACGCGGCGCAGGGTGCGGTGCGCGTTCACCCCGTCGGGAATGGTGGTCAGCTTCAGGCCGATGGCGCTGAGCTTGGCTTGCGGCACGGCGGTCTCGCCGCGGCGTTCGTCGCCTTCGGGCAGGCCGAGGCCCGACCACTTGCCGTCGAGCCAGTCGGCCTTGTTGGCTTCCCAGGTCTTGCCCGCCTCGAACTCGGCGTCGAGGTATTGGTCGAACTCGGCGAGCCAGCCGTCGACCTCTGCCTGGGTGGCGACGCCTTCGCCGATCAGGCGCGTGGCGTAGAGTTCGCGCACCGTGGGCAGGTCTTTGATCTTAGCGTACATCAGGGGCTGGGTGAAGGTCGGGTCGTCGCCCTCGTTGTGACCGAAGCGGCGGTAGCAGAACATGTCCACCACCGCGTCCTTGGCGAAGGTCTGGCGGAACTCGACCGCCATGCGGGTTGCGAACACCACCGCTTCCGGATCGTCGCCGTTCACGTGCAGGATCGGCGCCTGCACCATCAGCGCCACGTCCGACGGATAGGGTGACGAGCGCGAGTTGTTCGGCGAGGTGGTGAAACCGATCTGG
Organism: uncultured Pseudomonadota bacterium; assembly: GCA_963838235.1. GTDB lineage: Bacteria > Pseudomonadota > Alphaproteobacteria > Caulobacterales > Caulobacteraceae > JAFECT01. The sequence goes on along the minus strand of CAWIQJ010000006.1, from coordinate 89,237 downwards.
TTGTTGACCACGAAGTGCAGCGCGCCGCCGGTGCGATAGCCCTTAAGTCCCATCAGGTCGAAACACTCGGCGACCACGCCCTGGCCCGCGAACGCTGCGTCGCCGTGGATCAGCAACGGCATGACGCCTTCGCGGCCCGCCGACGGCGCCGCGCGCAGCACGAAGGCCTGTTTCGCGCGCGCCTTGCCCAGCACCACGGGGTCGACGATCTCCAGGTGCGAGGGGTTGGCGGTCAGCGACAGGTGCACCGACCTGCCGTCGAAGGCGCGGTCCGAGGACGCGCCCATGTGGTACTTCACATCGCCGGAGCCTTCGATGTCGGACGGTACCGACGATCCGCCCTGGAACTCGTGGAAGATGGCGCGATAGGGCTTGCCCATCACCGCGGCCAGCACGTTCAGCCGCCCGCGGTGGCTCATGCCCAGCGCGATTTCGGAAACGCCCATGGCGCCGCCGCGCTTGATCACCTGTTCCAGCGCGGGCACCGTCGCTTCGCCGCCGTCCAGGCCGAAGCGCTTGGTGCCGGGGAAGCGCTTGTGCAGGAACCGCTCGAAGCCTTCCGCCTCGATCAGCTTCTTCAGGATCGAGATCTTGCCTTCCTTGGTGAAGGCGATCTCCTTGTCGCGGCCTTCGATACGCTCCTGGATCCAGCGCTTCTGGTCGGGCTCGGCGATATGCATATACTGCACGCCGACGTGGCCGCAGTAGGTGCGCCGCATGATCTGGATGATTTCGCGGATGCTGGCGTGTTCGAGGCCGAGCGTGCCGTCGATGAAGATCGGCCGGTCCATGTCGCCGGCGGAGAAGCCGTAATATTCCGGCGTCAGTTCGCTGTTGGCGATCGGTTGGGCGAGGCCGAGCGGATCGAGGTCGGCCTGCAGGTGGCCTCTGATCCGGTAGGTGCGGATCAGCATCATGGCGCGGATGGAATCGTGCGCGGCCGAACGGATCTCCGCAGCCGAGGCGTCCGGTGCACGTTGCTGGATCGCTGCGGCTGTCCTGGCGGGCGACGGTTCTTCCTCGACCCACTGGCCGTCGAGCGCCGACAGGGTCTCGGTGCGGTCGATCTCGGCCTCGCGGCCCCAGCTTCCGGCCCGGGCCGCCTGTTTCACCTGGTCGGCGGAGTCCTTCAGCTGCTCGAAGAAGGCGCGCCAGGCGGCGCTGACCGAGTTTGGGTCCTGGGCCCAGCGCTCGTGCAAATCCTCGATGAAGCCGGCGTTGCCGCCGTAGAGGAAGGAGGTTTCCTGGAAGACCTGGTTCAGCCGGCCGGCGTCATCCGCCATGATCGATAGTCCTTATCGCGCCCGTCCTCTCGGGACGGCTCGCCTCTTAGATAGTCACGCATTGCTAACCAAACATGTCCGCCGAAGGGTCGGCGGGCTCGGCTCACTTTTTAAGCAGCTCCATCAGGGTCGCGCCCAGCGCCGCCGGAGACGAAGAGACCTTGATCCCCGCCGCTTCCATGGCCGCGGTCTTGGAGCCCGCGTCGCCCTTGCCGCCGGAGATGATCGCGCCCGCGTGGCCCATGCGCCGTCCCGGCGGGGCGGTGACCCCGGCGATGAAGCCGACTACCGGCTTGGACCGGCCGCGCTTTGCCTCGTCGGCGATGAACTGGGCGGCGTCCTCTTCGGCCGAGCCGCCGATCTCGCCGATCATGATGATCGAATGGGTCGCGGGGTCGGCCAGGAACATCTCCAGCATGTCGATGAACTCGGTGCCCTTCACCGGATCGCCGCCGATGCCGACCGCGGTGGTCTGGCCCAGGCCCACCTGGCTGGTCTGGAACACGGCTTCGTAGGTGAGGGTGCCCGAGCGCGACACCACGCCGACCGAGCCCTTCTTGAAAATGTTGCCCGGCATGATGCCGATCTTGCATTCGCCCGGCGTCAGCACGCCCGGACAGTTCGGCCCGATCAGGCGCGACTTCGAGCCCGACAGCGAACGCTTCACCTTGACCATGTCCGCCACCGGAATGCCCTCGGTGATGCACACGATCAGCGGCACTTCCGCGTCGATCGCCTCGCAGATGGAATCCGCAGCGTACGGCGGCGGCACATAGATCACGCTGGCGTCCGCATTGGTCGCCAGCATCGCCTCGGCGACGGTGTCGAACACCGGCAGGTTCAGGTGCGTCGTTCCACCCTTGCCCGGCGTGACCCCGCCGACCATGCGCGTGCCGTAGGCGATGGCCTGTTCGGTGTGAAAGGTCCCCTGGGCGCCGGTGATGCCCTGACAGATGACCTTGGTTTCTTTGGTGACGAGAATGGACATGATGTTCCGTGGTGCGAAATCGGTGACCTAAACTGAGTGCGACGCTCTGGTCATGTCGTTGGCCGGGACACGCCAAAGATCACGAGGAGGTCGCCGGACGTATCAGAAATCGAGATACTCTGAAGCGCGCCAGACTTGAGAAGCTTCGCGCGGTCCGACTCTGACGTGTTTTTTTCGAGCGGCCGATGCGCGCCGCCAGGGGCGGCGATGAACACATAGAGCGTGGTGTTGGCCGTGGTTTCGGCAGGCGCGAGGCCGACCCAGGCCCGTGCTTCATCTTTCACCGGCTGCACGTCGCCGTGCGCGACAATCGAGCACTCTTCGATCTTCACGCCGGGGTCATTGTATAGAGGGCCCTTCTCGCCGGCGACGACCGAACTGTGCTCACTCTGGAGCGCCACGGCGTGCGTCATGCCATCCAGGTCGTCCCCTTTATGAGACGCGTCCGTGTCCACGATGCGTTTGAAACCGTCGGCTTCGGCGAGCTTAGCCGCCGTCTGCGCGTTCGCCCCGGTCGCGATGCAGTACTTCTGCAGCTGACCGAACAGCGAGAGTTCGGGATGCGCAGCGTCCGCACCTGCTACTGAGAGCGCAAGAGCCGCCGTAAGGGCGTGGACGATCACCCCTTCACCGCCTTCACGATCTTCTTCGCGGCGTCGTCGAGGTCGTTCGCCGCCACGATGTCGAGGCCGCTTTCGTTGAGAATCTTCTTGCCCAGGTCGACGTTGGTGCCTTCCAGGCGCACCACCAGGGGCACCTTCAGGCCGACTTCCTTCACCGCGGCGACCACGCCTTCGGCGATGATGTCGCAACGCATGATGCCGCCGAAGATGTTGACCAGAATGCCCTTCACCTGCGGGTCGGCGGTGATGATCTTGAACGCCGCCGTCACCTTTTCCTTCGACGCGCCGCCGCCGACGTCGAGGAAGTTCGCGGGCTCGGCGCCGTAGAGTTTGATGATGTCCATGGTGGCCATGGCCAGGCCGGCGCCGTTGACCATGCAGCCGATGTCGCCGTCGAGCGCGACATAGCTCAACTCATACTTCGACGCCTCGATCTCCTTCGGGTCTTCTTCCGAAAGGTCGCGCAGCTCGGCGATGTCGGGATGGCGGAACAGGGCGTTGTCGTCGAACGACACCTTGGCGTCGAGCACCTTCAGATGCCCGTCGCCGGTGACGATCAGCGGGTTGATTTCGAGCAGGCTCATGTCCTTGGTGACAAACGCGTGGAACAGCTCGCGCAACAGTTTCGGCGCTTCTTTCGCGGCGTCGCCCTTCAGCTTCAGCGCCTGCGCCAGCGTGCGGCCGTGATGGGCCATGACGCCGGTGGCCGGATCGATCGAAAAGGTCAGGATCTTGTCCGGCGTCGAATGCGCGACTTCCTCGATGTCCATGCCGCCTTCGGTGGAGGCGACCACCGCCACGCGCGACGTCTCACGATCCACCAGCAGCGACAGGTACAGCTCCCGCGCGATGTCGGCGCCTTCCTCGATGTAGAGGCGGTTGACCTGTTTGCCCTTGGGGCCCGTCTGGTGGGTCACCAGCACACGGCCCAGCATCTCTTCGGCGTTGCTGCGGACCTCGTCGATGGACTTGACCACGCGCACGCCGCCCTTGGCGTCGGGACCGAGGCCCTGGAACTTGCCCTTGCCGCGCCCGCCGGCGTGGATCTGGGATTTCACCACGAAGACCTTGGGGCTCTTCAGCGCCTTGGCCGCCTTGACCGCGTCCTTGACCGAGAAGGCCGCAAAACCCTTGGGAACCGGGACGCCGAACTCGCGCAGGACGGCCTTGGCTTGGTGCTCGTGGATGTTCATACGGCAATCGTTTTGGAGGAGGGACCGGGAGCCGGTATTTCCGTATCGGAAACCAGCCGCGCCCTTATAGGGGACCGCTCACAACCGGCGCAACCGTGTGGGTCTAACCCTAAGCGTGGTCTACTTCCCCGCTCCGGTCGCCACCGCATAGACGATCGACACATCGGCCGTCTCGCCCACCACCACCATCAGGGACAGGTCGCCGGCCGCACCGGCCTTCTTGACCGCGTCGACGTCCTCGCCCTTGAAGGCGGTCTTGGCGCCGTCGTGTTCGGCGAAGGCGTAGAGGTCCGAGGTGTCGTCGCTGTGCACCGGGTCGAAGCCCAGCTTGGCGCGCATGTCGGCCCGGACCGCGGCGCCCGGCATGGCGTCCATCCCGACCGAACAGAAGTTCAGCTTCAGCGCCCCGTCCGGCCCCATGGCCAGGCTGCCCTTGCCGGTCAGCACGATCAGGCGCCGCTCGCCGTCCTGATGCATACGCGCCTGCAGGTCCTGAGGATCGAGCTGCGCCACCGACTGGCGGAAGGCCGGCGCATTGGTCACCGTATCCGGCGCCGGTTGCCAGCCGTCCGCATCGGCTGCGGCGATCACCCGGGCGCCGTCGGCGTGCGTCGCCACGCACAGCTTGTCGAAGGCCGCCTCCAGCGGATTAGCGGCAGCCTGGTCCTGGGCGCACGCCCCGCCCGCGGCCAGGGCAAAGCCCGCCGCCAGCGCGATCCCGATCTTCCGCATAACACCGCTCCCTCGAATGGCCCGGCATCGGACAGGAACGCTGTGTCGAGATCAAGGTGAAAGGGGAGGGCGGGCGAAGTCCTCCTCCCCCGAACGCTGCCGCTTTTCGGGGGAGGAGGAGTCCCTACCGGTACTGCGCCGGATAAGGCTGACCCTGCGCCTGGTAGCGCTTGCCGAGTTCGATCTGGCGCGAGGTCAGCGGCTGTTCACGGCCGCCGATCAGCACCGCCTGGGGCTGGGTCGCCGGTTCGAACGGATCGCCCGACCAGACCACCACATCGGCGTCCTTGCCGGGCTCGAGCGAGCCCTTGCGGTCGGACACGCCGAACGCGCGCGCGGGGTTGATGGTCACCGCGTCCAGCGCCGCCTGCCATTTCATGCCGTGCGCCACCGCATTGCCCGCGTCGTAGCGGGTTTCGCGGATGCGGTGCGAGCCGTCGGCGGCCTTGAACATCACCTGCACGCCCGCGGCCGACAGCCGGCCCGCGTTCTCCAGGGTCGAGCCGAGGTTCTCAAAGTCCACCGGCAGGTCCTGCAGCGGATAGACGATCACCGGCACGTGTGCGGCCGCGATCGCGTCCGCCACCCGCCAGCCTTCGGCGGCGCCGTCGAGGATGATCTTCAGATGCTCCTCCTGCGCAAACTTGAGCGCCTGGCGGATGTCCGAGGCGCGGTCGACGTAGATCACCAGCGGCTGTTGTCCGTTCACCACCGGGATCAGCGCCTCGAGGTCGGCGCGCGAAACGTGCAGGTCGCGCGTCTCGCCCTTGTCGTAGCCGGCGCGGTTCTTCTCGTACCAGCGCACGTCCTCGAAGATGTCCTTCAGCTCGACGTACTCGGCCCCGCGCGCGCCGCCCGCCACATGGGCGCCGGCGCCGCCGAAGGGCGCCACCATGGCCACGCGCGCCTTCACCAGCATGTCCGGGCCATCGGCCAGGTTCACCACCGCCGCCTGACCTGCGAACAGGCCGCCCACGGCGCTGCCCTTGGCCGGAACGCCGGCGGTGTCTTCGGTTCCCGCCGTTTCGTCCTGGTCGCCGCCGCCGTCGCCGCCCGACGGGATCGGCATCACGATCGCATCGGTGATGCCGCCCAGCCGCGCGACCGGTCCCAGGGTGGTGTCGGGATCGAGCCCGTAGGACACGTCGAAGGCCGCGCCGATGTCGGCGCCCTTCAGCGACAGGTCGTTGCCGAGCTGGCCCACTTCCACGCCGCCGAGCTCGCTGTCCGGCGCGATCAGGCCGGGCGTCACCGTCCCGCCCTGCGCGTCGATCACGCGGGCGCCGGCGGGCGCCTGATTGCCTTGCGCGACGAGCTGGATCTTGCCGTCGCGGATCACGATGGTTCCGTTGGCGATCTCACCCAAAGGTCCGCAGGTGAAGATGTGCGCGTTGACGATGGCCACGGTTTCCGCAAACGCGGGCGCCGCGATCATCAGCGAAGCGGCCGCAGCGGCCAACATGAGAGTCGATCTACGAGTGCGGGTCATCAGCGGGTCTCCTCGCCGGGGTGGCCGATCTCGAAATCAAACTCGGCGTGGAAGCGCGGATCGTGCCGGTCATAGACCACCGCGCCGTCGATATAGACCTTCTGGGTCAGGGCGTAGATCGAGAAGGGATCGTGGTTCCAGATCACCACGTCGGCGCGTTTTCCGGGCTCCAGCGTGCCGGTCTGGTCGAGGATGCCGATCATCTTCGCCGGATTGCGCGTGATCCACTCGATCGCGACCTTTTCCGGAATGTCGATGCCGTCCCTGCGGCCCGCGGACATCGCTTCCGCGGCTTCCTGGTTCAGCCGTTGCGTCAGGTCCGGATCGTCCGACTTGATCACCGTGCAGACGCCCGCCTGTTGCAACAGGGCGGCGTTATCCTCGGTCGCGTCATAAGCCTCCATCTTGAAGCCCCACCAGTTCGCCCAGGTGGCGACGCAGATGTCGTTCGCCTTCAGCATGTCGCGAATCTTGTAGGCCTCCACCGCGTGGTGGAAGCCCGCGACGTGGTAGCCGAACTCCTTCGAGATATCGATCATATTGGCCATCTCGTCGGCGCGGTAGCAGTGGTTCTCCACCAGGATCTGCCCGCGCAGCACGCCGGCCAGGGTGTCGAGCTGCAGATCGCGCGTCGGCGGATCGGCCTTTTCGCCCTTGGCCGCCTTGGCGTGATAGTCGTCCCACTTGCGCTCATAGTCCGCCGCGCGGATCCACGCCGCGCGATAGCCCGCGACGTTGCCCATGCGCGTCGACGGCGCGCGACCCTTCGAGCCGTAAACCCGCTTGGGGTTCTCGCCGCAGGCCATCTTCAGGCCGTAGGGCGCGCCGGGGAATTTCATCTCCTGCTCGGTGCGTGCGGGCACGTTGCGCACGTCTCGGACCGGCCGCCGAACAGATTGCCCGAGCCGGGCAAGATCAGGGCGGTGGTCACGCCGCCTTCGCGCGCGCGGTTGAAACTCGGGTCCTGCGGCCACACCGAATGTTCCGCCCACACCTGGGCGGTGTTCGGATCGGTCAGCTCGTTGCCGTCGGACGACGCAAAGTTCGCCGGCGCCGGCATAGACGCCCATGTGCGAGTGTCCGTCGATGATGCCGGGCGTGACCCACTGGCCTTGCGCGTCGACCACATCGTAGCCCGCGGGCGCGGCGATGTTCGCGCCGACCTGTTCGATCTTGCCGTCCTTGATCAGCACCGTGCCGCTGGCGATCTCGTCGCCGGTCCCGGTGAGGATGTGCGCGTTGACGATCGCCGTCGGGCGGCTCGGCAACGGATGATAGGTCGAGGGGAACGGATCCATGTCCGAGCCGGGGTCGAGCCCCGGCGGCAGGGCCTTGGCGGCGGGCGCCGCGGTTGTCGTGGTGGTTGGCGGCGCCGTTGCGGCGTCCGTTGCACATCCGCCGATGGCGAACGCCAATACGCCCAGCGCGCAGGCAAGCTTGTGGGTTTTCACTCTGATTTCCTCCCGCCCAATGACGCAAGACGGGGGCGCGGTCCGCGTACGGACGGCCTCCGACTATTCGTCGAACGCACTTTAAGCACCGCGTCCCGAACCCCGGAAGGCGCAGGCTGCGGATTACAAGGAATTCATCATCAGCCGCCGGGCCGGCCGAGCCACAAGCCCACTTCGGCGTCCTCGAGCCCCTCGATAACCAGATGTTTCAGCCGCGACGATCCGCCAGCGGCGAGCCGTGCGCTCATCCGATCAGGCTGTAGACCCAGACGATGATCGGCGGCAGCAGGTAGATCTGGAAGCCCTGGATGATCAGCAGGGCGATGATGGGCGTGATGTCGAGCCCGCCCAGCGGCGGAATCACCTTCCTGAGCGGCCACAGGATCGGCCGGGTCAGGGCGTCCAGCGAGCGCAGGATCATGTTCACCACCCGGTTGCGGGGGTTCACCACATTGAAGGCGACCAGCCAGCTCGCCACCGCATTGATGATGATCGCCCACGTCAGGATATCGAGCAGGGCGTTGACGATGAAGAAGATGAACCCGGTCGGGCCGGTCGGGAGCGCCATGGCCGCTCCGTGCCGCAAACCGCCCGCTCGTGCAAGGTCCCGTCGCAGGCCCCGGCCGCGGCGTCCGCACGTCTTGACGCTCAGGCGGGGGGTCCGTATGACCGCGCCTCGCGCTGGGGCTGTAGCTCAGTTGGTAGAGCGCTTCGTTCGCAATGAAGAGGTCAGCGGTTCGATTCCGCTCAGCTCCACCATCCTCCCCGGATGGTCCCCCAGCGCCCCGTTTACCGAATGAAATGCACCCGCGCCGCCAGGGCGTCGAGCGCCGCCGCTTGGGCGGGGGTGGCGCTGTTGTTGAGGATCCGGCCTTCCGAGGCGACATGGCTGGCGTCCACCTTCACCAGGATCAGCTTCAACGACACCGCGCCCGACGGCTCCGGGATCGAGGAGTAGTAGGCCATACCGCTGATCCCGCCGAGGGAGCCGGGCTCCTTGCGGCTGACCGGCGGGGCCTGGGCCGCGACCATCGACTGCGCCGCCAGGTCGTCGAGGTTCAGGGTCGCGGTGTCGATGTTGGCGACCATGTTCAGGACCAGGCCGCCGGAATGGTCGGCAGCCAGCAGGTACAGGTTCCCCTGGTCGTCGCGCGTCACCTGCCAGTCGTCGGGCGCGTCGACCTCATAGGCGGGGGTTCCGGTCGGGGGCTGGTGCTCGACCCCGGCCTGGGCGGGGGCGGCGGCGGCGGCGAGCGCAAAGGCGCTGACCGCGGCGGCAAAGAACAGGCGGGGCTGGAGGGTCATGGGTCTGGCTCCGGATAACGCCGCTATTGCTCCCCCGCTTGGCGGCCGCGGTCAATCGCAGGTGGGGCTCATAAACCAACCGGTAAGCGGCGCGGCCCATCGTGCCGCGCCATGCACCGCCGCCTGTTCCTCGCCGCCGCCCTGACCCTTTCCATCGGGTCCCTGGTCGATTTCACGGCCGCCCCCGCGCTCGCCCAAGAGGGCGAAGGCCGCAAGAAGGAGGGCGGGGCGACCTTCATCCCGATCCGAACCCTGACCGCCAACGTCGTCCGCGCCGACGGCCGCCGCGGCGTCTTTACGGTGGAAGCCGGCATCGACGCGCCGGACCCCGGCGTGAACAAGCGCGTCGTGGCCGCCATGCCGCTGCTGGTCGACGCCTACGCCGACACCCTGCGCGTGTTCGCCGGCGCCTTACGCCCCGGCCAGGTCCCCGACCTCGACCTGCTGGAAACCCGTCTGCAAGCCGACACCGACCGCATCGTCCGCGCGCGAGGGGCGCGGCTGCTGCTGGGCACGTGCCTGGTGAACTGAGCGGGCTTAAGAGAGTTCACGGACACACACGGAAACACACGGACGCGTCGCGTTTCCGTAAGAAGGTTGCCCACGAAAAACACGAACGGGCTTACTTTCCCACGTCGCAAACGCGGCACTCATTGATGGCGCTTCGCGCCGAAGGATCTGCACCGGAAACACGACGCGTTCGTGCTTTTCGTGGGCAATCTTTCTTTCTTCTTTCCGTGTGTGTCCGTGTGTGTCTGTGGACTCACTGTCTTATTGCGCGCTCAGCCCGCCATCCACCTTCAGCTCGATCCCTGTCACGAACCGGCTCTCGTCGCTCGCGAGATACAACACGGCGTACGCTACATCGTCCGGCTCGCCGATGCGCCCCAGCGGGATGCCCCGCGCCAGTTTCGCGTGCGCCGCCGCTTCGTCGCCGCCGCCCATGGCGATGAACGGGTCCAGGATCGGCGTCTTGATGAACGCCGGGTGCACCGAGTTGCAGCGCACGTCGAGCTTCTGCTTGGCGCACTCCAGGGCAATGGTCTTGGAGATCAGCCACGCGCCCGCTTTCGCGGAATTGTACGCCCCCATCCCCGGCGCCGCCAACAAACCCGCGATCGAGGAGATCACCACGATCGACCCCGGCTGGTGCTCGCGCAGATAGGGCAGGGCGTGTTTGGTGCCGAGCAGGATCGACTCGGTGTTCACCGCATGCACCTTGCGCCACATGTCGAGCTCGGTCATTTCGACGAAGCTCAGCGTCCCGCCGATCCCCGCATTGTGCACCAGCACCGACAGGCCGCCCAGGTCCGCGTTCACCTGTTTCAGCACCGCGACCCAGGCGTCTTCGCTGGTCACATCGTGCTGATACGAGAACGCACGGCCCGGATGTTCAGCGTTGATCGAGTCCGCGATCGCCTTGGCCTTATCGCCGTCGAGGTCGCTCAGCGCCACCGTCGCGCCCTCGCGCGCCAGCATCCGCGCCATCGCCTCGCCCAGCCCGCCGGCCGCCCCGGTGATCAGCGCCTTCTTGTCCCGCACGCGTCCGGTCATGCTTGTGCTCCCATCGTGCGCGCAACCTCATCCATGAACCCCGCCAGCTCGACATCGAGTGCGGTCACCCCGTCCGCATCGTGCGTCGCCAACAGTACGTCGACGCGGTTGTAAACGTTGAACCACTCCGGATGATGGTCGAGCTTCTCCACCCGCAACGCCACCCGCGCCATGAACCCGAACGCGGCGTTGAAATCGGCGAACCGGAAGGATTTGACGATGGCGTCGCGGCCGTCCGCCGGGCGCCAGCCGGTGAGTTGAGCGCAAGCCGCTTCGGCCCCAGTCTTTGGTCGCGCCATGAAACACCTCCGTCACGCAAGCCCTTAAGCGCCGCGGACACCCCCATCAAGTCCGCTCATCCCGGCGAATGCCGGACCCAGATCGTAAGGCTCCGCAATTTCCCAATTTATCCGTCACCCCGGCCTTGTGCCGGGGTCTGCGCATCAACGCGCTGTTAGGGCTGTGTGAGCGCTCGCGCGAACCATCCGTCAGAAGAGCCAGAACTCACCGCGGATCCCGGGACAAGCCCGGGATGACGGAAAATGGAAAAAGGGCGCGCCTTATGATCTGGGTCCCGGCATTCGCCGGGATGAGCGGAGGGAAAAGGGAACTGTTGCGCGCAAATGAAAAGCGCCCCGCCTCGGGTGAGGCGGGGCGCTTCCCTTACGTCAACGCGTTAGTGCTCGTCCTTATCCTGCATCTGCGCCGCAGCGACCGCGCTCTGCACATCGAACGGATTGGGCAGGTTTGCCAGCAGCGCCTGTTTCATCGCCGCCGGCGTGATCGGCTTCAGCCCCTTTTTCTCCAGAGCCGCGTTCACCGCCGGCAATTCCTTCGCCTCGATCGCATCGAACGCCGACTGCACGTCGTCCAGTTCGCGCGACAGCGACGCCACGCGGTCGGTCTGGTATTTCGCCGGCGCTCCCTCGTAGGACATCAGCGCGCCATAGACGTCGTCGGCGTTTTCGCGGATGCGGATTTCGCCGGTGATGGCGCCGCCTTCCTTGGTGGCCACGATCTCCTTGCGCTGATCCTGCGCATGCTCGACCAGCGCCATCAGCTGCGCCTTCACCGGATCGCCGTCGGGCAAGCCCTTGGCGCGATCCAGCGCCGCCATCTGCAGGCCCTTGATCTGGTCGACCAGGTCGCTCATCCGGCTGAACAGGTCACGGCCTTTCAGCACCGCGTCGTACTGCGCCTGGCGGTCGGCGACGGTGAAGGTGTCGCGCGGGTCGAGACCCACGTTGATCTTCTCCTCGCTGACCCGGCCGTTGTCGCTCAGGCGCACGGTGTAGACGCCCGGCGGCACGCGCGGCCCCTGGGTCGAGGCGAACGCGATCTGCGCCGCCGTCGGCGCCCGCGGCGGGGCGGCGCGCATATCCCAGGTGACGCGGTTCACCCCGCGCCGGATCGACGCGGGCAGCGAGGTCAACACCTCGCCCTTGTCGTCCAGCACCTCGAGCTTCAGCTTGCCGAACACGTGGCGCGCCTTCTGGTAATAGGTGATCACCATGCCCGACGCCGGGTTCGGCCCGACGTAGGTGGCGTCGCCCTCGGCCCAGCCGCCGTTGCCCTGGATGTCCTGGATCGTCGGCCTTCCGGGCAGGAAGGTCGAGCTCGCCGTCATGGTGTCGGCGTTCAGCGCGCGCAGCGGCGAGATGTCGTCGATGATCCAGATGCCGCGCCCGTGGGTCGCCAGCACCAGGTCGTCCTTCTGCGGCTGCTCGACCAGGTCGCGCACCGCAACGTCGGGCATGTCGCCGCCCTTGAACTGGGCCCAGGCCTTGCCGCCGTCGAGCGATATCCACAGGCCCCACTCGGTTCCCATGAACAACAGGTTCGGGTCCAGCCGGTCTTCGCGGATCACATGCACATAGCCGCGCACGCCCTGGGCCGGCCCCGCGATGCGCGTCCAGCTCTTGCCGTAGTCGGCGGTGCGATAGAGGTACGGCGTCATGTCGCCGAAGGTGTGCCGGTCGAACGCGGCGTAGGCCACGGCCGGATCGTGCCGGCTGGCCTCCACCCACGACACCCATCGCCCCTTGGGCAGGTCCTTCGGGAAATTCGCCGTCAGGTTCGTCCAGTGCGCGCCCGCGTCGCGCGTCATCTGCACATTGCCGTCGTCCGTGCCGACCCAGATTTCGCCGGCCGCTTTTGGCGACTCCGAGATCGAATAGATCGTCGTGTTCGTCTCGGCCGCGGAGTTGTCGACCGTGATGCCGCCCGACAGCTCCTGCTTCTGCCGCTCCGGATCGTTGGTGGTCAGGTCCGGCGAAATGCGGTCCCAGCTCTGGCCGTGATCGCGTGAGCGGAACAAAAACTGCGAGCCGATATAGATCGTCCCCGTCTCGTTCGGCGACAGCGCGATCGGCGTGTTCCAGTTGAAGCGCAGCTTTTCCTTATACCCCGCCTTGGGTTGGATATCGCGCTGCGACAGGGTGCGCCGGTCGATGCGCGCGACGTGCCCACCTTGGGATTCCGCATAGGCGAAGTTGGGATCGGACGGGTCCGAATAGGCCCAGAAGCCGTCGCCGCCCAACAGGTTCTCCCACCGCGAATTGGTGATCCCGCCCGGGTACTGCGAATCGCCCACCCAGTCGGAATTGTCCTGCAGACCGCCGTACACCTGGTACGGGTCCTTGTTGTCCACGCTCACATGATAAAACTGCGAGATCGGCAGGTTCAGCGCCTTGCGCCAGGTGCCGCCGCCGTCGGTGGAGTACCACAGCCCGCCGTCGTCGCCGGTGATCACGTGCTGCGGATTGTTCGGATCGATCCACACCGTGTGGTGGTCGCCGTGCGAACCGCCCGAGGCGTTGGAGAAGCTCTTGCCGCCGTCGTCCGACGCGATCAGCGACAGGTCCGGCTTGAACAGGCGGTCGGGATTGGTCGGGTCGACGATCAGGGCGGCGAAATAGAACGGCCGCCACACCATCGACTGGCTGCGGTCGCGCTCCTGCCAGGTCTGGCCTCCGTCGTCCGAGCGGAACAGCGCGCTGCGCTGGTTCTCGATCAGGGCATAGACCACCTTGTCGTTCGACGGCGCATAGGCGATCGCCAGACGCCCCCACGGCCCCTTGGGCAGGCCCGCGTTGCTGGCGGCGTCCATCTTGGTCCAGGTCTTGCCGCCGTCGCTCGAGCGCAACATCGCCGAGCCCGACGGTGCGTCGGGCCCGCTTCCGCCCGACCTGAAATTCCACCCGGTGCGGCGGAAGTCCCACATCCCCGCCAGCAACACGTTCGGGTCCTTCGGATCCATCGCCAGCGTCGAACACCCGGTCGACAGGTTCGACCCCTTCAGGATCATCGTCCACGACTTGCCGCCGTCGACCGTCTTGTAGAGACCGCGGTCGGCGAAATCGCTCCACAGCTTGCCGGGCACACAGACATAGACCGTGTCGGAATTGGTCGGATCGACGATGATCTTCGAAATCCGCTCCGAGTTGGGCAGGCCCATATTGGCCCAGGTCTGGCCTCCGTCGCTGGACTTGTAGACGCCGTCGCCCACCGAGACCGAATTGCGCGTCCACGGCTCGCCCGTGCCGACCCAGATGGTGTCGGGGTTCTTGCGGTCGATGGTCACCGCGCCGATCGACATCACGTCCTGTTTGTCGAACATCGACCGGAAGGTCGTGCCGCCGTCGTTCGACTTCCACACCCCGCCCGACGCCGCGCCGACGACGATCGTCAGCTTGTTGTCGCGCCAGACCGCGTCGATGGCGGCGATGCGGCCGCTCATCTCGGCCGAGCCGATGTTGCGCGCGCCCAGCCCCGACACCACGCCGGAATCGATGACCGGCTGGGTTGAAGCGGGAGCCGCGGCCGCCTTGGCCGCCGGCGCCGCGTGCGCCGCCAATCCAAACGCAGCGATAGAGAGCGCCAGCGCGCTGACCGTGATCGTTTTCATGGCGCGTTCCCTCACTTCGCCGGGGACTTGGGCATGACGAACAGCGCGTCGTCGGCGCTCACGTTCGCTTCACCCTTGGAATAGCTGAGCGTCGTCTTCTGGGTCGAACCCGGCTGCGACTGTTCGATCTGGAACGGGAAATAGACCCCGCCCACCTGCTCGTAGTCGCCGAGGTCGTTGATCCCGATCACGTCGTGCCCATGCAGCGTGCGCTTGGTCGCCACCCGGATGACCATGAAACTGTCGGTGTCGATGAAATAGGTCAGCTGGTCGCCCGACGTCTCGGTCAGGCGCAGCTTGTAGGCGGGCGTGCCGTCCATATCCTCGGTCCCGAGGTATTCCACCGTCTCGCCCTTGGCCTTGTAGTCGACCAGGCCGGTGTCGATGTCGGCCTGTTCCGCCAGGTCCTTGCTGTCGTCGGGCGACAGGGCCTCGGCGTCCTTGCGGCCTCCGAACGGCTGGATCTGCCAGCCGTGGGCGCCGTCATAGGCCTGCACGATGGTCAGACCCTGGATGGTCGCGTCCTGGCGCACCTTGCCGCCGCGCGCGATGGTCTCGTCGACCACCAGCTTCACATTGCCGCCGCCGAAGTCGACCAGCATGTCGCCGGTGAAGTGCAGGCTCTTGATCGCCCGCAGCTTGTCCAACCCGCCGCGCGCTTCGATGTGTTTGGCGATCAGCTGATCCGCCGTCATCGGCGCCTGCGCCGCCGCCGCCCCGGCCATCGCGAACACCGCAACGCCGGCGAGTAAAATGGTCCTCATGGTCCCCCCAAGGAGCCTGGCGCGCACAGGGAGTGCGCGCGAAGGCCGGGAGCCTAGGGCCGGGAAGGGGATAGGTCGAATTAATAACTCTACATATCTCCCGTCCGAGCCCCGAGGCGCCAGAACAAGGGAGTCCACGGACCCACACGGAAATACACGGATGAGGTCGCGTTTCCGCAGGAAGATTGCCCACGAAAAACACGAAAAGCACGAACGAGCTCATCTTCCCGCGTCGCAGACGCGGCATTCATTGAATGGCGCTGCGCGCCGAAGGGTCGGGCCGGAAACGCCACGCGTTCGTGCTTTTCGTGTTTTTCGTGGGCAATCTTTCTTCCATCTTTCCGTGTGGGTCCGTGTGGGTCCGTGGACTCCCTTCAAAGCCCCGCCGGCCCCGTTCGCGACCCTTCCCCTTGCCCGATCCCCCGCCCGGTGCTTAATCCCCAGGATCGTATACGCGCGCCCCGCCCCACGCGGCCGCGCCCCGGGGAGGGCCCGTTTCATGACCATCGTTCGCAAGCTTTCGCTTCTCGCCTCCACCGCCGCGGCCACCGCCCTGGCGCTCGCCCTCCCACAGGCCGCGACCGCCGGCATTCGCGCCGTCCGCGGCATGGACCAGGCCGCCGCCGAGCGCGCCTTCGACGCCCAGATCGACCCCGCCGAAATGTCCGCCTGGATGAAACAGATGGCGTCCGAGCCGAACCACGTCGGCTCCCCCCACGACAAGGCCAACGCCGAGTTCATGCTCGCCCAGTTCAAATCCTGGGGCTGGGACGCCCACATCGAAGAGTTCCAGGTCCTCTACCCCACCCCCATCTCCGAAGCCCTCGAACTGATCGCCGCGGACGGGAGCAAGTTCGCCGCCACCCTGACCGAGGCCCCGATCCCGGGCGATCCGCCCACCCAGATGGTCGCGCAAGAGCTGCCCGCCTACGTCGCCTACCAGGGCGACGGCGACGTCACCGCGCCCCTGGTCTACGTGAACTACGGCATGCCCGACGACTACAAGGCGCTCGAGCGTCTGGGCGTCGACGTGAAGGGCAAGATCGTCATCGCCCGCTACGGCCAGGGCTGGCGCGGGCTGAAGCCGAAACTGGCGCAGGAGCACGGCGCCGTCGGCTGCATCATCTATTCCGACCCGCACGACGACGGCTACTACCGCGACGACCCGTACCCCAAGGGCGGCGAGCGTCCGCCCCAGGGCTTCCAGCGCGGCTCCGTCCAGGACATGACCAAATATCCGGGCGACCCGCTCACCCCCGGCGTCGGCGCCACCAAGGACGCTAAGCGTCTGACCCGCGAAACCGCGACCACCATCCTGAAGATCCCGACCCTGCCGATCTCCTACGGCGACGCCCAGCACTTCCTCTCAGCGCTCGACGGCCCCGTCGCGCCCGCCGATTTCCGCGGCGCGCTTCCGATCACCTATCACGTCGGCGGCGCGACGCCGGCCATGGTGCACATCGCGGTCAAGTCCGACTGGAGCCTGAAGACCATCTACGACACCGTCGCCATGATCAAAGGGTCGGAACTGCCGGACCAGTGGGTGCTGCGCGGCAACCACCACGACGGCTGGGTGTTCGGCGCCGCCGATCCGCTGTCGGGCAATGTGGCTGAGATGGAAGAGGCCAAGGCCATCGGCGGCCTGGTGAAACAGGGCTGGCGGCCCAAGCGCACCATCGTCTACCTCGGCTGGGACGGCGAAGAACCGGGCCTGCTCGGCTCCACCGAATTCGCCGAGACGCACGAGGCGGAGTTGCGCGCCCACGGCGTTCTGTATCTCAACACCGACGGCAACAGCCGCGGCTTCTTCGGCGCCGAGGGTTCACCCTCTTGGACCCACATGGTCAACGCCGCCGCCGCCGACGTGACCGATCCGGAAACCGGCGCCACCGTCGAAGCGCGCCTGCGCGCCCGCGCCGAAGTCGAAGCCGCCGCCAAGGGCGCCGGCGAAGACGCCAAGCGCGTCGGCAAGATCGCGGCCGCCGGCGGTGACCTGCCGCTCGGCGACCTGGGCTCGGGCTCCGACTATTCGTCCTTCTTCGACCACGACGGCATCGCGGCCATGAACTTCGGCTTCGGCGGCGAGGCGCAGACCGGCGGCTCCTACCACTCCGCCTACGACACCTTCGAGCATTACCGCCGCTTCGACGACCCGGGCTTCATCTACGCCAAGACGTTGGCCGAAACCGTCGGCCGCGTCATCCTGCGCACCGCCGACGCCCCGGTCATCCCCGTGCGCTTCACCGACGCCGCCGACACCTTCCAGCGCTACGACGACGACCTGCACAAGATGGTCAAGGACATGCGCGAGCATGGCGACAAACAGGACGGCCTGCTCGACAAGGGCGCCTACAAACTGGCCGAAGACCCCCTGCGCCCCGAAGGCCCGCCCGAACGCGAAGCCGCCGTCCCCGACGTCGCCTTCGCCCCGCTCGACGCCGCCATCGCCAAGCTGAAAACCAGCGCCGCCGCCTACGACTCCGCCATCGCCGCCAAGGGAGCGAGTTTATCGCCCGCCGCCGCCGCCCACCTCGACGCCGTGCTGCAAAGCGCCGACGACACGCTGCTGAACTCCGACGGCCTGCCGGGCCGCCCGTGGTACCGCAACATGATCTACGCACCCGGCGTGCTGACGGGGTACGGGTCGAAGACCTTGCCGGGCGTGCGCGAAGCGATCGAGGGCCGCAGGTGGGACGAAGCCAACCAGTACGCCGCCCTCACCGCGCACGCGATTGAGGCCTACGCGGCGAAGGTGGACGAAGCGACAGCGGTGGTGAACGGCGGGAAGTGAGTCCGTCGCCGGCGCGAAGGGCGCGTTGAGCGTGGCGCCGGCTGGATCCTCGACGCTACGCGGCTGCCCGCCGCGCAGCGCCAAGGATGACGGCCCCATTTCTATAATTTCGTCATCCTTGACGGTGCGGAGCGCTCAGCTCCGCGCCGCCGAGGACCCAGCAGGCGCGACCTCAACACTGTTTGAGTGAGCCGTCGCCGAACACGTTCCCCCAATGAGCACCAAACCCACCCCCTGAACCATGCTACGCCTTCCCCCGGCGCCCACACGGCGCCGGGGAACCCTCATGAAATCGATCAAACTCCTGGCGCCGGCCGCGATCGCGGCCGCCCTGTCCGCCTGCGGCCCCAGCCATCCGAACGCCGCCGCTGCGCCGGACGCGCCCGCCCAGGCCGCCGCCGGCCCCACCGACCCGAACAACCCTCTGATCGGCGCCTGGCGCTTCATCGGCTTCGGCAAGGGTCCGACGACCGAGTCCTCCGCCTGCGCCCTGACCATGACCTTCACCGCGACCCGGTGGATCCAGACCCGCGCCACCGGCAACACCGACGATCCCGTCGGCTACATTCCGTCGGCCAAGGTGGTCTATGTGACGTACGTCAA
Source organism: uncultured Pseudomonadota bacterium (assembly GCA_963838235.1). Lineage (GTDB taxonomy): Bacteria > Pseudomonadota > Alphaproteobacteria > Caulobacterales > Caulobacteraceae > JAFECT01. The sequence goes on along the minus strand of CAWIQJ010000006.1, from coordinate 70,554 downwards.
CGGCGACCACACCACCTATGTCCTGGTCGACCCCAACCACATCGCGCTCGATTCCTTCGCCCCCTGCACCTACGAGCGCACGGCGTGAGCCTGCGCGCGGCGCCGACCTCGCATTCCTTCGGTGATCGGACCCCAAAGTGAAACGCCTGCCCATCATCCTCAGCGCAGCCTACTGGCTCATCGTCGCGGCCTTCCTCTGGATCGGCTACAAGGGCGACGTCGCGATCGACAAGGCGTCAACGACCCCGGTTACCCACTCGCCGGAGTTCGACATATTCGCGGTGTTCGTGATCGCGGCCCTCGCCTACGGCGTTGCGGCGGGGATCTGGTGGGTGGTGGCAAGGTTCAGGCCGAAGGCGGCGTGAGGGGCGGCGACGGGGCATGCGAAAGCGAACGGCGCCCCTGACGATGATGACGATGACGGCCATGACGTCTACGCTCGTGTTCGCCTCACCAGCTCTGCACGCTCGCTGACAATCGCAACCAACCCATCGAGGAATTCCGTATCGAAACCCGCGTCGGATATGGCCCTGGCCACCGCCGGCGCCGATGCGGTTATGGCTTCGGCCAGGTGCGTAACCCGGCGCCGCACAAAGGGCGGCGCCACCCGGATGTCCCTGGCAAATTCATCCCACGTATCAGGCCTGAAATCCTCGAGCTTCGAACGCTTCGCCACGCGCATCGCGAAGTTCGCCGTCACCTCCGGATAGACCGCCGTGATCATGAGGTCGTAAAGCGGCGCGAGAGCCCGCCCTGTCGGATGCGACAGCAGGCTGAAGTTCTTCCCATGGGCGTCGGCGTTGCCGATGATGACATTGAAGATGGCGGCGTCGAGAAGCCGAAGAGTCGATGGCGCGGCGGGTGAGCATGCCCGTCGGACCAGGTCGAAGCAGTCTCGAAAGCTCGGGCCGCCCTCGCTGGCGTACTTGTGTTCCGGCGAAATCCCCAGCGCTTGGCAGAAGTCCTCTTGCTGCACCCGTCGGACCCGGCCGACCGCATCGACGGCGCGATCGTATCGCTCGAGGAGAAGAAAAGTGTGCCCGCCAACCCGGCGAGGTTCGACGGGCGCAACATCCAGGCCAATCGCTGCCGCCAGCCGCATCGCGAAGGCTTCGTTTTCGGTCGTTCCAGCCAGCCTTTCGATCGGCGGCTTGAGAATGTGCGTGGTCGGTTGGCCGGGCGCCGGCAGCGCGACTTCGCCGTTGACCAGCACGACGGGAAGTTTCTGTTGTGCGCCGGCCAACGACAGACGCAGACCATCGTCGCCCGCAAGCAAAGGGCGTCGGGGAAGGATGTCGAGGATGGCGGCCAGCTGCGTTGCGGTCAGCGGCTCGCGCGACGTCGGGTCCGGGCTCGGCGGCGGCGCCTCGCCTTCCGGCCAAAGGGTGAGCGCTCCAGCGACATCGCCCCCCAAGGCCTCCAGCAGTCCGAAGTCATTCTCCTTGGACACGCCTAGCGCCCGCGCCGCGCCTTCGCGCTGTTGATCTTCCGGCAATAGGCCGGCGAAAAACGGCCGGGTTTGGCGACGATTGAAAGGCTCAATCTGCTTGGGCAGTGAGAATGAGACGGGCGGCCGCGTCGGGTCACTCGTCCAGTCGCTCGCATAGGCGAACGCAAGGTCCCCGTTCTCGTCGAGACTTAGGGCCCCGACCAGGCCGCCGTCCCACCAGACCGACAGGGCGCGGCTCATCGGGCGCTCGGCCTGATCTCCAGCACAAGGCCCAGCGCGTCCATTACGGCGAGGGTGCGCCCCAACTGGACCGTCGGCTTGCCGGCCTCGAGTTCGCCGATGAACCTGACGCCCACCCCCGCGGCCGCGGCGAGCTGCGCCTGCGTGAGGTTCAGCGCCCGTCGCGTCTCTCTTATGCGGTTAGAAAGGGTGTTGGCGTCCATATTATCTTCCCGAGCGGGCAGATTACCATGCTTTAGCGATAGATCAAGCTACAAAATTCCCGATCGGGAAGAAATGCCGCAAGCGGGGTTCCAGAACCTAATTTCTTCCCGATCGGGAAGAATGCTTCCCGGTTCCTCGTCGCCTTCTTCCTCTGGTCCGCCCACAAGGGCGACGTCGCCATCGACAAAGCCTCCACCACCCCGGTCACCCACTCGCCGGAGTTCGACATATTCGCGGTGTTCGTCTTGGCGGCGCTCGCCCACGCCGTCGCGGCAGGGATTCTGATCGGCGCCTGGCGCTTCATCGGCTTCGGCAAGGGTCCGACGACCGAGTCCTCCGCCTGCGCGCTGACCATGACCTTTACCGCGACCCGGTGGATCCAGACCCGCGCCACCGGCGCCACCGACGATCCCGTCGGCTACATTCCGTCGGCCAAGGTGGTCTATGTGACCTACGTCAACGGCGACCACACCACCTATGTCCTGGTCGACCCCAACCACATCGCGCTCGATTCCTTCGCCCCCTGCACCTACGAGCGCACGGCGTGATCCGCCGCGCGGCTTCGACCTCGCATTCCTCCAGGGCGCGGACCCCATCGTGAAACGCCTGCCTATCATCCTCAGCGCCGCCTACTGGCTCATCGTCGCGGCCTTCCTCTGGATCGGCTACAAGGGCGACGTCGAGATCGACAAGGCGTCAACGACACCGATCACCCACTCACCGGAGTTCGACATATTCGCGGTGTTCGTGCTGGCGGCCATCGCCTACGCCATCGCGGCGGGGATCTGGTGGGCGGTGGTGCGGTTCAGGCCGAAGGCGGCGTCCGGCTGATCCCCGGCGGTTCGCCCGGCCGGCCCTAATCCCACAGCGAGATCTACGCGTCGGACATCCGCTAAGTTGGATTCTCGGCCAGTAGCCGTCTAATGGTTGAGCTTCACTCGTTGCACCCGAGCAGGGTGCGTCCTGAGAAGGCTACTCGTGAAGCTCATTCGAAACAGGGGGACCGACCGGACAATTGACCGTCTCCGCGCGGCCGGCCCGGTCCAGGCCGCCAGCATCTCGAGCGCCGGCCTATCCTTGTTCGGGGTGGGGGCGTTCCAAAGCGCTGTTGATCGACCGGGTAAGATAAGACTGATGCTATCTTCGCTAGACACCATCGTGCCCGAACTACTCGGCGCCAGCGCCGATCGCGCCTTGCGAAATCGTCTCGTCGCACGCAGTTCTGCCCAAGCCATGAGCCAATGGCTGGAGAGCGCACAGGTAAGGTTGGCGTCGGGCCGCCTGCCTCAATCAACTATCATCCTGCAACGCGATCAGGACGAGACGTCGTTGGCCGTGACCGGCGCTTGTGACCTGACGACGAGCGGGCTCGGGCTAGCGCCGCCTGATCCCTACAGTCTTACTCAGCTCGCCGAAGGCAACGAGGCCCGTGCGCTATCCAATTGGTTCGAAGATCAGTGGCGTTCACTCGGCGAGCGCTCGGAAGGACGAGAGAAACTTGTCGAAGCATTCGCCGATCTCGCGCGTCGGCGCTCCGCGACTGAAGTCTATCATCGCATCTTAGATGCCCTGTTCCGTGAAATGGGAGAGTATCTGGACGAGGAACGGATCGTCAAATCCGGCACTGGTATCTACGACAGCGCCAAGCTGGGTCAGGTGCGCGACTTCGCTACTGCGTCTACAATCAAGATTATGGTCGCGACCATACAGTCTCTGCGGAACTACAGCATGGGCGTCTTCTGGACGGAAAGCGAAAAGACCGGTGGCGAACGGCCCGCCGATCTCGTGAAGGCTACGCCCCGACGAAGCCGCCCGGATAAGGTGTGGTACATTGCACTTTGGAGCTATCGCTCGCGGACCCAAAGAGCCGGAATTTATTCAGGTCTCCACTGCCGATGAGTTTTTGACCGTCGCAGGAGGCTAAGCGCCCCCCTGGCGCGCCCGACAGGATTTGAACCTGTGACCTTTGCCTTCGGAGGGCAACGCTCTATCCAGCTGAGCTACGGGCGCCGCTTGGCGGAGGGGCTCCTCTAACGGAAAGCGGGGCGGCCCTCAATCCCGGGCGGGGGTTGGCGGCGGGCCGGCGCCGCCGCGGGTCCGGCGCCCCGCGCGCCGGTGTTGGATTCACTTGTCAAAGACCGGTCGCTCACAGGGTCTGAAGGATGGGCGTTACGGGGTGAACCGTCAAGAACAAAATAGGAACAAATAAGGGCTCAAATTGATATTATCGTTATTTATCAATGTATTATCAGAGATAATAATGTGCACAATATGCACGCACGCCGACAGCGGCCGACCGTAAATACGGTGATTTACGGTGAGCGCCCTCCACCCCAGCGTCGGATCCCGCCTGTCCGGCTCCCGTACGTCAGGTGCATGAACACGCGGACCGCGTGAATGACCCGGGACTAGGCGCGCCGCCCGTCCCCCGCTTATCCTCGGGTCAGGTTTGCGGCGGGGGTCTCATGCGGCGACTGATTGTCCTTGGGCTTATGTTGGTTTTGGGCGGCTGCGCGGGCGTCGGGATACCGATCTACGTCGTGCCCCTGGCGCGCAGCGGCGCGACCTTTCAGGACTTCATGCACGACCGGCTGGGCTGCATCGAATACGCGCGACCGAAGTTGGCGACGCGCGGCGGCCCCGTCCACAGCGCCGGCGAACCGAGCGCCTCGCTCTACATCAACTGCATGTACGCCCGAGGCTGGGTCCGCCAGAAAGGCGGCTTCCTGCCGCCGGCCGGGGTTCCAATGACGCCTTGAGGCGCGCGGGGCGCACGCTGCGCAGGCGAAGGCTAGACCGGTGAGGGTGCGCGTCCACGCGGTGCGCCGTCCGGTGTCAGTGCTTCTTGTTTTCCAGCTCGTACAGCCGATCCGAAATTTTCGTCTCAGCCGTGGCGAAATCCGGCGCGGTATAGGCGCCGCCGTCGGTCATCTTGCTGGCCGACCAGGTGCAGACCGTTTGCAGCAGCAGGCCGCCGATCTCGTCGGACTTCGGCGTGCTCCAATCGCCGATCTTCAAGCCCATCTTCGCGCGATCGAGCATGGTCCCGTCTCCCTGATGCGACATCGACGACAGGGTTCGAAGGCGATTGCCGGCGCAATCGAACTCGATCTTCTCGTCGTTCCACAGTTGCATGGGCGAAATATTGGCGGCGCGGACGGTCCTGTGACCGTTCTGGTCTGTCGCGATCGTCGCCGGGTCGATCAGCTCGACCCAATAGTTGTCTGTGCCCTCGGTCTGGATATAGACCATGTAGAAATCGGCGGCGGCGGCGGGCCGGCTCGCCAGGCCAGATCCGATGAGCGCCAGAACAAGCGCGGTTAAGCCAAAAGCTCGCATCGCGGTCACCTTTGGTGATGGGTGTCGACGACTGCGGTATCGGTCGTCAGCTTGAACCTACACCATTCTGATTTCCCGTCACGCCCGGACTTGCCTGCCCGCCGAAGCCTTGGCGAAGGCAGGTTCCGGGGATAGCGTGAGGCAGACGGCGGACGACGTCCCAGTCCCCCTGACGCGGGAGAGGGACTTCTGCGCCTAGTCCTTGGTCGGATCCGGCGCGTCCGGGTTCTCGTACGTCAGGCTCATGAACACGTCTTCCAGGTCGGGGTCCTCGGTGACGATGTCCTTGATGTGCAGGCCCGCGGCGCGCACGGCGGCCAGCACCTGCTCCACGTTCGACTGGCCGGTGCGATAGGTCACCACGAAGGCGCCGCCCGTGCGCAGCTTCGTCTCGAACCCGTCGAGCTTCGGCGCCTCGCGCATCGGCTCTTCCGGCGTCACCACCACCGCGCGCGTGTCCAGCCGGCGCAACAGTTGGCCGGTCGGTTCGCACGCCACCACCTGGCCGTGATTGACGATGGCGATGGTGTCGCACAGCTCCTGCGCTTCTTCGAGATAGTGGGTGGTGAGCAGGATGGTCACGCCCTGGGCGTTCAGCTTGCGCACATAGGCCCACAGCTGGCGGCGCAGCTCCACGTCCACGCCCGCGGTCGGCTCGTCCAGGATCAGGATCGGCGGGTTGTGCACCAGCGCCTTGGCCACCATCAGGCGCCGCTTCATGCCGCCCGACAGTTGGCGCACATAGGCGTCGGCCTTGTCGGCGAGACCCAGCGCGTCGAGCAGCTCCATGGTGCGGCGTTCGGATTTGGGCACGCCATAGAAACCGGCCTGCACCTCCATCGCCTCCTTCGGCGTGAAGAACACGTCGGCGGCCAGCTCCTGCGGCACTACGCCGAGCGCGGCGCGCGCGTCGCGCGGACGCTCGTCGATGTCGCGCCCCCAGATCACCGCCTTGCCCGACGACTTCAGCGTGAGGCCGGCCAGAATGTTGATCAGCGTCGACTTGCCCGCCCCGTTGGGGCCGAGCAGGCCGAACATCGATCCGCGCGCGATGTTCAGGTCCACCCCCTTCAACGCCTGCTTCGGCGCCATGCGCTTGGTCCCGGCATAGGTCTTGGTCAGGCCGGCGATCTCGATCGCGAGGTCGGGTTGGGTTTCGAGGTGAGGGGCGGTCGGGGCCAGGGCGGTCATTGGCGCGGCGGTCATACGGGTAGGGCTCCGGGGCGGGGTCTTTAGCCCGGCGGCTGAAAATTGACGCGCCCGGACGCCCCGCATAGGTATGCGCGCCAGGGCGGGACGCCAAGCCCCGCCGCCGTTTACAGAGCGCCCCATGCCCCCCGCCATCGTCCCCCCGCCCGAGGTCCTGAAGGTCCGCTCCAAACGCGTCGGCTGCGACGGCGGCGGCGGCGCGCTGGGCCACCCGCTGGTCTATCTGGAGATGGGCGAGGAGGAGTTCGTGGAGTGCGGCTACTGCGACCGCCGCTTCGAACTGGCCCACGACGCCGACCACCACAGCCACGAAACCGAATTCGCCGACCCCGCGGCGTTCGACCCGGAAGGGATCGAGTAGACGAAGTCCCTCCCCCGTTCGCTGCCGCTCACGGGAGAGGGACTCGGTCCTACGTCTCCGGCCCCAGCCCCATTTGCTCCAGCACATGCCGCGCCATCTCGATGTCGTCGTCGGGGACCATCAGGCGGGTCTGGGGCATGCCGCCCACCAACCCGCCCACGGAGGCGTCGAGGACGTAGCTCTCGATCCCCGCATCCGCCAGGATGGCGCGCAGGGCCGAGAGGCGGACAGGGTCGAACACGCGTTCCAGCTCGATCATGCGCTATACCTGTGACGCAACGCCTTCCAACGCAAGACGAGGCTCCTCATGCGCTACCTGCACACCATGGTCCGGGTGAAGGACCTCGACGCCGCGCTGGACTTCTACTGCGCGAAACTGGGCCTCACCGAAACCCGCCGCATCGACAACGAGAAAGGCCGCTTCACCCTGGTCTTCCTGGCGGCGCCGGGCGACGCGGCCAAAGCCAAGGGCGACGGCGCCCCACCGGTGGAACTGACCCACAACTGGGACCCCGAAGACTACCCCGGCGGCCGCAACTTCGGCCACCTCGCCTACGAGGTCGACGACATCTACGCCGCCTGCGCGCGGTTGGCCGACGGCGGGGTCGTGATCAACCGCCCCCCCGCGACGGCCACATGGCCTTCATCCGCTCCCCGGACGGCATCTCGATCGAACTGTTGCAAAAGGGCGCGCGGTTAGCGCCGGCCGAGCCGTGGGCCTCGATGCCGAACACAGGGGTGTGGTGAGCGAAAGTCCCTCTCCCGCGAAGCGGGGGAGGTGCCGCGAAGCGGCGGAGGGGGCGCGCCTCAGATGCGACGACGCGCGGCGTCGGCTCCACGACGGTAGCCCTCTTTGGCGAGCGTTCGGTTGCGCGCCCCCTCCGGCCCTTCGGGCCACCTCCCCCGCTTCGCGGGAGAGGGACTACAGAGTTCGCGCCATCCGTTCCAACGCCAGCTCAAGAATCTGTTGCGCCACCATGTCCGGTGCATCGAGCACAGCCCTAGCGGAATACCGCACGACCTCAATGCCTCGCTCACGCAGCCAAGCATCGCGCTGTTGGTCACGCTCCACTGTCCATTCGTGGCCGGATCCGTCCACCTCAATGCAGAGCTTCGCCGCGGCGCAATAGAAATCCAGAATGTAAGGCTCGATGGGATGTTGGCGCCGGAACGTGGGTTTTCCGGGACCGCGGCCACGAAGCCCGTTCCACAACAGGACTTCCGGCAGCGTCATTTCCCGCCGCAGCGTGCGCGATCGCTTCAGAGTGCGTGTGGTCGATCGCAAGCTCTAGCGTCGCGCCTGAGGCGCGCCCCCTCCGGCCCTTCGGGCCACCTCCCCCGCGCTGAAGCGCGGGAGAGGGACTTTAGCGCGCACCGGGCCTTTCTGTCCCTCGTGACGTCCCTGCGCCCGCGCCCTATGTTCCACCCCGCATGACCGAAACCCCCACCCTCGAAACCCCCGCCCGCGCCCTGACCCAGGACGGTCCCGCCGTCCGGCTCTTCCTGGTCGACGGGTCGGGCTATATTTTCCGCGCCTACCACGCCCTGCCGCCGCTGACGCGCAAGTCCGACGGCCTGCCGGTGGGCGCGGTGGCGGGGTTCTGCAACATGCTGTGGAAGCTGTTGCGCGAGACCAAGGGCGCCGAGGCGCCGACCCACCTGGCGGTGATCTTCGACGCGTCGGAGAAGACCTTCCGCAATGAGATGTACGACCAATACAAGGCCCACCGCCCGCCGGCGCCCGAAGACCTGATCCCTCAGTTCGCCCTGGTGCGCGAAGCCACCCGCGCCTTCGGCGTCAGCTGCGTCGAACTGAACGGCTACGAGGCCGACGACCTGATCGCCACCTACGCCTGCGCGGCCGAAGCCGCCGGCGGCGAAGCGGTGATCGTCTCCTCCGACAAGGACCTGATGCAGCTGGTGCGCGACAAGGTCGCCATGTTCGACCCGATGAAAAACATCCGCATCGGCCGCGACCAGGTGATCGAAAAGTTCGGCGTGCCGCCCGAGAAAGTCATCGACGTGCAGGCCCTGATCGGCGACAGCGTCGATAACGTGCCGGGCGCGCCGGGCATCGGGGTGAAGACCGCCCAGGCGTTGATCACCGAATACGGCGACCTCGATACGTTGCTGGCGCGCGCCGGTGAGATCAAACAGGACAAGCGCCGCCAGACCCTGATCGACTTCGCCGACCAGATCCGCCTGTCGCGCCAGTTGGTGACCCTGGTCTGCGACGCGCCCATGCCCGAAACCATCGACTCCATGGCGGTGCGCGACCCCGATCCCGCGACCCTGGCCGCCTTCCTGGAATTGATGGAGTTCCGCACCCTCGCCAAACGCGTCGGCGACGGCAAGGTCGAGGCCGGCTCCGCCCCCGCGAGCGCGCTGATGGGCGCCCCGAGCGCACCCGTGTCGAAGGCCCAGGCCGATCGTCTGGGCGCAGCGCCCGTCGCTGCCGAGGCCGGGTCGCACGCCTTCGACCTCGACGCCTACGAATGCGTGCAGACGGTCGAGCGGCTCGACGCCTGGATCGCGCGCTGTTTCGAGGCGGGCGTGATCGGCTTCGACACCGAGACCGACGCCCTGTCGTCCAGTCACGCCAACCTCTGCGGCGTCTCGCTGGCCGCGGGTCCGAACCAGGCCTGTTACATCCCGCTGGCGCACGTGTCCGACGAGGGCCTCGCCCTGTCCGGCGACGTGATCCAACAGATCCCGCTCGAAGACGCGATCAAACGCCTGAAGCCGCTGCTGGAAGATTCCGGCGTGCTGAAGGTCGGCCAGAACATCAAATACGACATGGCCGTCATGCAGCGCTATGGCGTCAGGGTCGCGCCGATCGACGACACCATGCTGATGTCCTATGTGCTCGATCAGGGCGTGCACGGCCACGGCATGGACGAGCTGTCAAAGCTTCTGCTCGGCCACGAGCCGGTTCCGTTCAAACAGGTCGCCGGCGCCGGCAAGGCGCAGAAGAGTTTCCGCTACGTCGAGCTGAAACCCGCCACCTGTTACGCCGCCGAGGACGCCGACGTCACCTTGCGCCTGTGGCATATCCTCAAGCCGCGCCTGGCGCGCGAGGGCCTGCTCACCGTCTATGAGACGCTGGAGCGCGGCATGCCCGCGGTCTTGGCTGAGATGGAGTGCGCCGGCGTCAAGGTCGATCCCGAACGCCTGCGTCTGCTGTCCAACGAGTTCGGCAAGGGCATGGCCGAGTTCGAGGCCAAGGCGCATGTTCTGGCAGGCCGGCCGTTCAATCTCGGCTCGCCGAAACAGATCGGCGACATCTTGTTCGGCGAACTGGGCCTGCCCGGCGGCAAGAAGACCGCCACCGGCGCCTGGGGCACCGACGCGTCCGTGCTGGAAGAGCTGGCGCAGGCGCACGAGCTGCCGCGCACCCTGCTCGACTGGCGCCAGCTGTCGAAACTGAAGGGCACCTACACCGACGCCCTGGTCGCCGCCGCCGACGAAAAGACCCACCGCGTGCACACCAGTTTCACCCTGGCCGCATCCTCCACCGGCCGCCTCGCCTCGTCCGATCCCAACCTGCAGAACATCCCGATCCGCACCGAGACCGGCCGCCAGATCCGCCAGACCTTCATCGCCGACGACGGCAATGTGCTGATCAGCGCGGACTACAGCCAGATCGAACTACGCCTCGTCGCCCACATCGGCGACATCCCGCAACTGAAAGCCGCCTTCGCCGCGGGTCAGGACATTCACGCCACCACCGCGTCGGAAATGTTCGGCGTCCCGGTCGAGGGCATGCCTTCGGACGTGCGCCGGCGCGCCAAGGCGATCAACTTCGGCATCATCTACGGCATCTCGGCCTTCGGCCTGTCGAACCAGCTCGGCATTTCGCGCGAGGAAGCCGGCGCCTACATCAACACCTACTTCGAGCGCTTCCCCGGCATCCGCGGCTATATGGAGGCGACCCGCGCCCTGGTGCGCGAACAGGGCTACGTCTCGACCCTGTTCGGCCGCAAGGTGAACATCCCGGAGATCCGCTCCGCCAACGTCGGCCACCGCCAGTTCGCCGAACGCGCCGCCATCAACGCCCCGATCCAGGGGACGGCGGCGGACATCATCCGCCGGGCGATGATGCGCATGCCGGCTGCGTTGGAGCGCGAAGGTTTGAAGACGCGCATGCTGCTGCAGGTCCACGACGAACTGGTGTTCGAAGCGCCCGAAGCCGAGGCCGAACGCGCGGCGGTGGTGATCAAGCACGTGATGGAGCGCGCCGCCGAACCGGCAGTGGCGCTGTCGGTGCCCCTGACCGTGGACGCGCGGTGGGCGAAAAACTGGGACGAAGCGCACTAGAACCTCCACCGATTTCGGCAGAAATCGGGGGAGGGGGACCGCGCCTGGCAGGCGCGGTGGAGGGGGCGGCTACCGCAGCACGTCAAATTCATCGAAAGGCGTCTCGCGGCCAACGCGTGCTCGACGTTGCGCCTGAGGCCGCTCCCTCCACCGCCTTCGGCGGTCCCCCCTCCCCCGAACGCTGCCGCTTTTCGGGGGAGGTTCTCCGCGACAGAGAGCGATGTTGTGTCCAACCCCCAGTCGCGCTTAGGTCCCCGCCATGTCGGGAACTCCCTTGATGCGTAACCTCTGCCTCGCCGTCCTGGCCGCGTGCACCCTCTCGGGCGTCGCCGCGTCCGCCGTCGGCGCGCCTGCGCCCACAGCTTCGCCCACCCCTGACGCCATCCAGCCCGACCCCAACATCCGTCGCGGCGTCCTGCCCAACGGTCTGCACTACGCGGTGCTCAGCCACGCCGAGCCCAAGGGCGGCGTCTACGTCCGCTTCCGCATCGAGGCCGGCAGCCTCGACGAGAACGACGACGAGCGCGGCGTCGCGCACTTCGTCGAACACCTGGCCTTCGCCGGCGGCAAGCGCATCGCGGCGGGCCGCATGGAACAGCTGTTCGCCGACCAGGGCGTGCAGTTCGGGCGGGATCAGAACGCCTTCACCGGCGCCTACGACACCACCTATCACCTCAACCTGTCCCAGGCGACGCCCGCCAATCTCGACCTCGGCTTCCAGTGGCTGCACGACGTCGCCGACGGCCTCGACATCACACCCGACGCGGTGGTCCACGAACGCGGCGTCATCCTGCACGAGCGGGAAACCGGCGAGAGCCCGACCGAGGCCGTCACCCGGCGCATGCGCGAGATGATGAGCCCCGAGCTGCGCATCACCCATCGCGATCCGATCGGCACGGTGGAGTCGATCACCGCCATGACCTCCGATCAGGTGCGCTCGTTCCACGACCGCTGGTATCGGCCCGAGAACGCGGTGATCGTGGTGGTCGGCGACCTGCCCGCCGACGAACTCGAGGCGCGCATCAAGGCAACCTTCGCCGACTGGCGCGGCAAGGGCCCGGCGCCTCAGCGCCCGGCGCCGTCGAAGACCGACCTGAAACGTCCCTTCGACCTCGCGGCCTGGTCGAGTGAGCACCAGCTCGCCGACGAGGTCGCCGTCTGTGTGAAGCGCGCGTCCGAGCCGCACGGCCCCGACACCGTCTCGACCCAGCGCAAGGCGATCACCCGCGAACTGTGGCAGGTGGTGTTGAACCAGCGCCTGGGCGAAATCTCGCGCCGGCCCAATCCGCCGTTCCACTCCGCCGCCGCGCTCTACGCCGACGACAACCACGAACTGGCCGCGAACTGTCTCACGCTCAATCCCGATAACGGCGACTGGCGCGCGGGCCTGACCGCGGCGAACGTCGAGTTCCGCCGCCTGCTCGCCTTCGGTCCCAGCGAGGCGGAACTGAAACTCGCGCTGAGCGGCCGCATGGCGATGATGCGCTACGGCCGCGACCACAACGACAGCTATTCGAGTTCGTCGCTCGCCAGTTTCATCCTGGACGAGATCGACAACGGCGAAACTACCGCGCCGATCAGCGAACGCTACCGCGCCGAAGAAGCGGCCCAGACCATCACGCCCGGCGAAGTGCGCGCGCAGATGCGCTCCGACTGGCAGGGCGGCGGCCCGGTGATGATCATCATCTCCTCGGCGCCGCCGACCCTGGCCGACGCCCGGTCCTACTGGGACAAGCTTTCAGCGACCCCCGACCCCGCCGACGACTACCAGCCCGCGACGCAGAAAGCCTGGGCCTACGCCGACTTCGGCCCGCCCGGAAAGGTGGTCAAGCGCGAGGAGATCGCCGACCCCGGCTTCGTACGCCTCACCTTCGCCAACGGCGTGGTGATGAACTTCAAATCCACCCCCTTCGCCAAGGGCGACGCCCTGGTCAACGTCAGTTTCGGCGACGGCCGCGGCGGCCTCGAACACTCCAACACGTTCGCCGCCGGCATCGGTGCGCAGCTGCTGGTGCTGGGCGGTCTCGGCAAGGACAGTTTCGAAGACCTGCGCAAGATGTTTCCCGACCACCTGTGGAGCGCGAGCCTGTTGATCGGGCCGCACCGCTTCGTGCTCGGCGGCCGCACCACGCCTGCCGATCTCGACGTGCAGATGCAGATGCTGACGGCCTTCCTCACCGATCCGGGATTCAATCCCGAGATGGAGAGCCTGGTTGGAAGCCAGCTCGGCAACGTCTATCGCGCCTACGGCACCACGCCCTATCTGGCCGCGGGCGACGCGCTGAACCGCACCATTTCGCCGACCGGGCCGCTGACGGTGCCGATACCCTCCGCGCTCGGGCCGCTGAAGGCGGACCGCTTCGCCGACCTGTTCAAGCCGTCGCTGACCACGGCGCCGCTCGAAGTCACCGTCGTCGCCGACATCGACGAGGCGCGCGCCGTCGACGCGGTCGCCAAGACCCTGGGCGCCCTGCCGCCCCGCGCGCCGCGGCCGGCGGTGTCCAACGCCGACGCCTTCGCGCACTGGCCCACGAGCCTGGATCACGACGTGCACACCGTGTTCAGCGGGCCGCCCGAACGCGCGGCGGTCGAGGTGATGTGGCCGCTGTGGGAAGGCGCGCCGGCGAAGCGCCGCGACGAACGCGCCATGCGCTACGTCGCCATGCTGCTGCAGGATGCGCTGCGTCATCGCCTGCGCGACAAGATGGGCGAGACCTATGCGCCGTCCGCCTCCATGCACATGGACGACAACTCCGACCAGGGCGCGATCGTGGTGATGGTCGAGTGCTCGCCCGGCAAGACCGAGGCGGTGCTGAGCGTCATCCGCGACGTCGCCGCTGAGGTGGCCGCGGGCAAGATCACCGCCGAAGAGCTCGAGAGCGAACGCAAGCCGACGCTTGCGGAAGAGGCCGACCGCCGCACCGACATCAACTGGTGGGTCCAGATCATGGACGGCTCCGCGCGCAATCCGGTGCAGGTCGACGACGCCCGCACCTGGGACGCGGTCTACGGCTCGATCAGTCTGGATGAGGTGAAAACGCTCGCCCACACCTGGTTGACCGGCCCGGGGTTGGCGTCCATCGCCTCGCCAAAGGTCGCCCCGCCGCCGATTCCGGCGCTTACGCTGGCGTCGGCGAAATAGCCGCTTATGCTCGAGCTCCGCTCGCGCTTTGGCGCTCAATGAACTGGATGTGGTTCCCCGCCGGATCGATGACGCCCATGACGCGGTCGCCGCCCCAGAACGCCTCCTCCACCGCCGGGTAGTTGTAGGGCTTGGCTGCGATCTCGGCATGCAGCGCGTCGATGCCCTCCATCTCGACCGTGATACGCGCGCCCGGCGGCCCGTCGCCATGATGGTCGGAAAGCTGAAGGATCAACTCACCGCGCGAGACCTGCATATATAGCGGGGCCTCGGGGCTGAATCGGTGTTCCCAGTCGACCTGGCAGCCGAGGAAATCCAGATAGAAGGCCCGGGTCTTCTCTTCGTTGAACATGCGAAGCTGTGGGATGATGCGGCCGAAGATCATGCGTGTGGTCCGTAGAACTCTCTTGTCTGCTCGTGCAGCGCTTACGCCGCCGCCATCAACTGTTGCACCAGCGGCATCACCTTCGCCGCGGCCTCCGGCAAATCCGCCAGTTCCTTGCGCACGTCCGGCAGGCGGATCAGGCGCAGCACCTCCGCCTTGGCGCGGTCGGCGGCCGGTCCGAGCGGCGCCGCTTCGCCGCAGGCGAGACGCAGCAACGCCGACAGTTTCTGCACCGCGCCGACCGGCGCCTTCACCAGCTGGGCGCAGACGCGCACGTCGGCCTCCACGTTTCCGCCGATGTCGCCGAGCTTGCCGGTGATCTCGCGGGTTTCCTTCTCGGGCAGGTCGGTGTGGAACACCGCACGCTGCAAGGTCGCCAGGCCGGCGAGCCGCGTCATCGCCGGCTCCGTCCCCTTGCGGAATTCCGTCTCGAAGCGCAGCGCCTCGATACAGCCCATCAACCAGCGCGCGCCCAGGCGCTTGTTCGCCGCGCCGGCCAGGTTTTCGCACAGCTTCACCAGCGCCATGGCCTCGGCGCTCGCGCTGTCATCGTGGCCCAGATAGGCTTCGACAAAGTCGGCGGTGACGATGGTCCTCGAGCGGCGTACGAACGCGTCCTGCACTTCTTCGAGCGACAGCAGACGTCCCGCCGAAGCGGTCAGCGCCATGGCCAGCGCACGCAGCAGATCGATCTCGGCCTTCGCGTCGGCCGGACGCAGACGCCGCGGCCCCATCAGTTCGTTGATCACGCGCCGCGCCAAGACCGTACCCAGCACCTTGAAGGCGCCCGCATCCATATGCCGGCCGAGGCGCACGGCGGCGCCCTGCAGCGGCGGAATCTGGTTCGCCAGCGCCGGCTCCATCCGGATCAGGGCGGCGACTTCGCTGGGCGCAGCGATGCGCACCAGGGCCGCCAGGCCACCGCCGAGGTCGAGCGTCGCGCCGCCGATCAGGTCCTGCAATCCCGCGCGCGAAGCGACGATCTCCGCCAGCGGCTGTTCGATCACCACGTGACAGAGCGCGCGCGCCTTCAGCTCTTCCGGCGCGCCTTCGACGAGGTCGAGCAGGCGGTCGACCTTCTCGTGCCAGGTGTCGGCGTCGGCGATATGGGCCGCCACGCCGCCGCCCATCAGGAAGACGCGGTCGGGATGGCCGGTCAGCTTCGCGGCCACGGCGGCGATGGTCTGGGGGGATATCTCCGGGAAAATCTGACCGCGGCCGGCCTTGATCAGCCGCTCGATCGCCTGTTCCGTGAGGCGCTGGTAGCCGCGGATGATTTCGTGCACCGGCTGGCCGGTCGCCTGGCTCTCAGGAATGGAGACCTTCTGGATGGCGTGCTGCATCTCCATGCCGGCCGCCTCCAGCTTTTCCACCAGGTCGGGGCGGTGCAGCAGCTCGAAGGGGGTGGCGCGCTGGCGGCGCAGCCAGTCGTCCAGCACCAGCTGGATCGTCTCGCGGGCGGCCGGCAGATAGAGGTCGGTCGGGCCGTTGCAGGTGGGGCCCGCGTTGGGGTCCCTTGCCGGCTTCATCTTGGGCTCGTCCACCGACCCCTTGGTCAGGATGGTGGTGGAGCGGAACTCCATGGTCTCTTCGTCCAGGGTTTCCTTGGTCACGCGCACCCCGGCGGCGCGCTTGTCCTCCATAATGTCCTCGGCCAGGGTCATGGCCTGGCCCCGGTCTTCGGTGGCGAGCTCCAGCCGCCAGGGCGCCATGGGAGCCTTGCGCGCAAAGACCTCGTAATGGACCTGCCCCATAAAGACGCTTCCCCAGTACCCAACGGTTGGGCCCCGTGGGCCGGCAACGTGAACGAAGAGGCTTAAGCCCGTGTTGAGACCGGCGGGGCCCTTCCCGCGTTTGCCTTGCCGCGGGCGCACGTTTAGACCCCTCAGCGAGCGGCCGGGCCGCCTTGATTGGCAAGCTTGAGCGCAATCCGGCCGCAAAACGGCTTAAACTTTGGCGGATTGCTCCCTAGTTTCGCACCTTTGGCGATACCGCCTGCGGAGACGACATGGCTCAAATCACCCTGGTCGATGACGACGAGAACATCGTGACCTCGGTTTCGATGGCGCTCGAGAGCCTGGGCCACGAGGTCA
Organism: uncultured Pseudomonadota bacterium; assembly: GCA_963838235.1. Classification (GTDB taxonomy): domain Bacteria; phylum Pseudomonadota; class Alphaproteobacteria; order Caulobacterales; family Caulobacteraceae; genus JAFECT01. Next base: position 53,814 of record CAWIQJ010000006.1, on the reverse strand, counting down.
AGGCCTATTTCGACGGCGCTTCGGGCCTGCAGGCGCTGGAGACCGATCCGCCGGATCTGGTGATCCTCGACGTGAAGATGCCGCGCATGGACGGGATGGAGGTGCTGCGGCGCCTGCGCCAGACCTCGAACATGCCGGTCATCATGCTGACCTCGAAGGACGAGGAGATCGACGAGATCCTAGGCTTCAACCTCGGCGCCGACGACTACATGCACAAGCCGTTCTCGCAGCGCCTGCTGATGGAGCGCGTGAAAGCGGTGTTGCGCCGCGCCGGCGTCGAAACCGGCGAGGCCGAACCCCTCAATGCCGACGGATCGCCGTCGAAGGCTCTGAAGCGCGGCAAGCTCACCCTCGATCCGGCGCGCCACGACTGCATGTGGGAGGGCCGGCCGGTGAAGCTGACCGTGACCGAGTTCCTGTTGCTGCAGGCGCTCGCGCAACGGCCGGGCTTTGTGAAGAGCCGCGACAACCTGATGGACGCCGCCTACGACGACCAAGTCTATGTCGACGACCGCACCATCGACAGCCACATCAAACGCATGCGCAAGAAGTTCCGGCAGGTCGATCCGGAATTCGACGCGATCGAAACCCTTTATGGCGTCGGCTATCGCTACCGCGAAAGCTGATCCGACCGAGGCCGGGGCGAAGCGGGCCGTGCGGCGCATCTGGCCGTTCGGAAGCTCGCGCCTCGGCCGCGCCATCGTCATCGTCAACTTCCTCGGCCTGTTGATCCTGGTGATCGGCGCCCTGGTGCTGAACGAAATCAGCCGCGGCCTGATCCAGACGCGGCTGCAGTCGCTGACCGCCCAGGGCGAGCTGATCGCCAATGTGATCGCCGAGCTGTCGACGCGCGGCGAGCCCGAGCCCGCGCTCGAATCCGAAGGCGCGCTGCTGGCGTTCCAGAAGACCTTCGTGCCCCAGGGCCAGCGCGCGCGGCTCTACGACGTCGACGGAAATCTGATCGCCGACAGCTATCTGGTCTCCGACGCGGTGGAGGTCTCGTCCCTGCCGCCCGCGCGCGCCCGCGGCGTGCCCGCGCCGCCGCCGCCCGATCGCGTCGGCGCCGAGCGCCGCCAGAAAGAAGCCAAGGAAAAGCTGGACGACGAAGTCCATCGCGCCTTGCAGGGCCAGCCGGTGCACGAGGTGCGCCGCAGCGAGTCCGGCGAACGCGTCGTCTCGGTCGCCATTCCGGTGTCGCGGGTGAAACGGGTGGTGGGCGTCTTGGTGCTCGAGGCCGGCGACGTGGACCAGATCCTGTGGGCGCAACGGCGCGCGCTCGCGCCCTTTATCCTGGTCGCGTTCGCGTCCAGCATCCTGTCGTCGATTCTCTTGCATTTCATCGTGGTGCGTCCGATCACGCGGCTGTCGGCGGCGGCCGACCAGGTGCGCCTGTCGCAGGCGCGGGCCATCTCGCTGCCCGACCTGGAGGAGCGCAACGACGAACTCGCCGACCTCGCGCGCTCGCTGGAGACCATGACCGACACCCTGTCCAACCGCATGGACGCCATCGAGCGATTCGCCGCCGACGTGTCGCACGAGATCAAGAATCCGCTGACCTCCGTGCGCTCGGCGGTGGAGACGCTGGAGCTGGTGACCGACGAGAAGGCCAAGGCGCGCCTGATGGCGCTGCTGAAACAGGATGTGCGGCGGATGGACCGGCTGATCACCGACATCTCCAACGCCTCGCGCCTCGACGCGGAGCTGTCGCGCGAGACGCCGCGCCCGGTCGACGTGGCGCGTCTGCTGACCGAGATCACCGGCCTTTACGAATCGAGCCCGCGCCCGAACGAGCCGCATGTGCGCCTGTCCGCAGAGCCCGGTCGCGCGCTTTACGTGTCCGGCCGCGAAGGGCCGTTCGGCCAGGTGTTCCGCAACCTGATCGATAACGCCAAGTCGTTCAGCGCCGAGAACGGCGAGGTGCGCGTCAGCGTCTATCGCAACACCGCCGACGCCGCGCGGCCGATCACCATCGCCGTCGACGACGACGGTCCGGGGATTCCGGAAGAGAATCTCGAGACCATCTTCGAACGCTTCTACACCTCGCGGCCGAAGGGCCAGGCGTTCGGCGGCAACTCCGGCCTCGGCCTCTCCATCGCGCGCCAGATCGTGCTCGCCCACGGCGGCCGCGTCTGGGCCGAGAACCGCCGCGACAACCAGGGCCATGCTCTGGGCGCGCGGTTCCTGGTCGCCCTGCCCGACGCGGTGGCAAGGACGTGAGTGTTGTCCACGCCACCTCCATCGCCCGGCGGATCGACCGGGGTTGGCTCACGGTGCTGCTGTTCGGCGAATCGGGATCGGGCAAGAGCGACCTCGCCCTGCGCGCGCTCGACGCCGGCTGGCGGCTGATCTCGGACGACTACACGGTGATCTGGCCCTCGGCCGGAACCCTGTGGGCGCGGGCGCCGGACGCCATCGCCGACCGGCTCGAGGCGCGGGGCCTGGGCCTGATCTACGCGCCGCGGCTTTGTGTCGCGAAAGTCGCCCTGGCGGCGACCTGCCAGGCCGGCGAGCTGGAACGCCTGCCCGAAGACGAGGTGATGACCCTTGAAGGGCTTACCCTTCCGGCGGTTCGCCTCCACGCGCTGGAAACCTCGGCCCTGGCCAAGCTTCATCGCGCCCTGGCCACACGGAGCTTGGAGCCGGGCGCGGTTCGGCCTATTTAGCTCCGTCGCGTAAAGAGAGCCCCCTGACCTTGAACGGGCCCGCGGCGAAGGGGCATCGAAGAGGCATCGGATGATCGGGCTCGTGATCGTCACCCACGGTCGGCTCGCAGCTGAATTCATCTCCGCCATGGAGCATGTGGTCGGCCCCCAGAAGGGGGTCGCGGCTATCTGCATCGGGCCGGAGGATGACATGGAGCGCCGGCGCCGGGACATTCTCGACGCCGCCTCGGCGGTCGACGAGGGCCAGGGCGTCATCCTGCTCACCGACATGTTCGGCGGCACGCCGTCGAACCTCGCCATCTCGGTGATGGAACAGACCGGCGCCGAGGTGATCGCGGGCCTGAACCTCCCGATGCTGATCAAGCTCGCCAGCGTGCGGCACAAGGAAAGCCTGCAGGCCTGCGTGCATCATGCCCAGGAAGCCGGGCGCAAATACATCTCCGTCGCCTCCTACGTGTTGACCGGGGAGACGTGACGTGGCCGTCATGCGGTCGGTCGAGATCTGCAACGAGCGCGGACTGCACGCGCGCGCGTCGGCCAAGTTCGTGAAACTGGCGTCGGCCTTCGACGCCGACATCAAGGTCAGCCGCGACGGCCAGAGCGTCGATGCGCGATCGATCATGGGCCTGTTGATGCTGGCCGCCGGGCCCGGCTCCTCCATCGAGATCAGCGCCGAAGGCGCCGAAGCCGACGCCGCAGTGGCCGCCCTGGCCGACCTGGTGGACGGGCGCTTCCAAGAAGACCGCTGAGCGCGCCCGCTGCGGGTAGGTCGCGCGAGGGGCGGTATCGGCCCGCTTTGCAACCCTGCCGATTCGGCCCAAGATCATCAGGACCGACACGCGGTCACGGGGCTTCCGGTGGTCGAGCTGAAGGATATCCGCGTTCTCGTGGTGGACGACCACGAGAACATGCGCCGCATCCTGGGGACGCTGCTGCGCGGCTTCGGCTTTCGCGAGATTCGCGAGTGCGAGGACGGCGCCAAGGCTCTGATCGAGGCGCCGACGTTCCGGCCGGACATCATCGTCACCGACTTCCACATGCCGCACCTGGACGGCGTAGAGTTTGCGCGCTCGGTGCGGGCGCTGAAGGACCAGGGCCTGGCGCAGGCCCCCATCCTGATGGTGAGCGGCCATGCCTATATGAAGCAGGTGATGGCGGCGCGCGACGCGGGGGTGAACGAGTTCCTCGCCAAGCCGGTGACCGGCCAGAACCTGGCCGACCGCATCACTCGCATCATCCAGCACGAGCGCACGCCGCCCGGCGCCTGAAGCAGACTCAGGCGTCGACGCGGGCTTCCGCACCCATCGGACGCAGGCCGAGATCGGCGAACAGCTTGGCGTCGGCGTCGATCTCCGGATTTGGAGTGGTGAGCAGACGGTCGCCCACGAAGATCGAATTGGCGCCGGCGATGAAGCACAGCGCCTGCAGTTCGCGGCTCATCCCCTCGCGCCCGGCGGACAATCGCACCACCGCCTTTGGACAGACCAACCGCGCGACCGCGATGGTGCGCACGAACTCGAGCCCGTCGATCTCGCCTTGGCTTTTCACCAGGTCGCCGAGCGGCGTGCCGGCGATGGGAACCAGCGCGTTCACCGGCAGGCTGTCCGGATGCGCCGGCAGCGTAGCCAGCGCGTGCAACAGACCCGCGCGGTCTCGCCGCGTCTCTCCCATGCCGACAATGCCGCCGCAACAGGTCGCAAGCCCCGCCTCGCGCACCGCTTCAAGGGTGTCGAGCCGGTCCTGATAGACGCGGGTGGTGACGACCTTGGCGTAATAGTCCGGGCCGCTGTCGAGGTTGTGGTTGTAGTAGTCGAGGCCTGCGGTCTTCAGCGCCTGGGCCTGGTCCGGGGTCAGCATGCCCAGCGTCGCGCAGGTCTCGAGCCCCAACGCCTTCACCCCGCCGATCATGGCCGCGAGCTTGGGCAGGTCGCGGTCCTTCAACTCGCGCCAAGCCGCGCCCATGCAGAACCTTTGCGCGCCGCCGGCCTTGGCGCGCGCCGCCTCGGCGACGACGACGTCCGGCTCCATCAGCTTTGATGCCTTTAGCCCGGTGTCGAAATGCACCGACTGGCTGCAATAGCCGCAGTTCTCCGAACAGCCGCCGGTCTTCACCGACAACAGTTGCGACAGCTGCACCTCTCGGTGATCGAACCAGCGCCGATGCACCGTCGCGGCGCGGAACACCTGTTCGGTGAAGGGCAGGGCGAACAGGTCCTCGACCTCTTCAAGCGTCCAGTCGTGGCGGGGCAGGGCAGGATCGAGCACGGTCATGCGCAGGCTTTAGCAGCGAGGGCGGTGGGTGCAACCACGTTGGCGGGCTCGACAGGTGATGAATTGAGATCGCTCCTCCCCCGCGCGGGACGCGCGGGGGAGGTGTCGCGAAGCGACGGAGGGGGCGTGCAGGAAGCGCAAGCGCCTGGTTCATCACCGCGGCGGCGGCAGCCGACGCCTGCGCGACGTCGCGCTTGAAGCACGCCCCCTCCGACCCTCCGGGCCACCTCCCCCGATCGCTGCCGCGATCGGGGGAGGAGTGGTGGCGTCCGCCTCGATCTCACGGCATACACCCCCCATGACCACCCGCGCCGACTGCGAAGCCCTCGACGACGCCGACCCGTTGCGGGCGGTGCGTGAGCGGTTCGATCTTCCCGAGGGCGTCGTCTATCTCGACGGCAATTCGCTCGGCGCCCCGCCCAGGGGCGTGGCCGAACGCCTGGACCAGGCGGTGCGGCAGGCGTGGGGGCGCGACCTCATCCGCGCGTGGAACAAGGCCGGGTGGATCGACCTGCCGGCGCGCTGCGGCGCCCTGATCGCGCGGCTGATCGGAGCCGCTGACGACGAAGTCATCGTCGCCGATTCCACGTCGGTCGACCTGTTCAAGCTGGCGTCAGCAGCGCTGTCGATGACCGGACGGCGCGTCCTGGTCGCAGAGGCGGGCGATTTTCCGACCGATCTGTACATCCTGCAGGGTCTGTGCGCGCTCACCGGCGCCGAGCTGCGCATGGTCGCGCCCGAACAGATCGAAGCGTCGCTGACGGATGAGGTCGCCGCCCTCGTGCTCACCCACGTGAACTATCGCACCGGCGAGATCCACGACATGGAAGCGTTGACCCGTGCGGCGCAGGCGAAGGGCGCGCTCGCGATCTGGGATCTCAGCCACAGCGCCGGCGTGCTCGACATCGATCTCAACACCGCGCACGCGGATATGGCGGTCGGCTGCGGCTACAAATATCTCAACGGCGGTCCCGGCGCGCCAGCTTACGTCTTCGTCGCCAAGCGCTGGCAGGAACAGTTCACTCAACCGCTCACCGGCTGGTTCAGTCACGCGCGGCCGTTCGCCTTCGTCGACGCATACGAACCGGCGCCGGGCATTACGCGCGCGCTCTGCGGCACGCCGCCGGTGCTCAGCCTGATTGCACTGGAAGCGGGCCTTAACTCCTTCGAGGGTCTCGACATGGGTGCGGTGCGCTCCAAGGCGCGTTCGCTCGGCGATTTGTTCATCGCTTTGGTCGAAGAGCGACTGGGCGACGCTGGATTTGCCCTCGCCTGTCCGCGCGACGGGGCGCGGCGCGGCGGCCAGGTCAGCCTGCGCCATCGCGAGGCCTACGGCGTTTGCCAGGCCCTGATCGAGCGCGAGGTCATCCCCGACTTCCGCGCCCCCGACGTGGTCCGTTTCGGCTTTGCGCCCCTCTACACCCGCCACCTGGACGTCTGGGAGGCGGTGGAGCGGCTAATGGGCGTGATGACCGAAAAAGCCTTTGCGGACAAACGCTTCCAGGTGCGCAGCCGGGTCACCTGACCGGCCCGCTTCGGCCATCATATAAAGATATCTTTATATGTTTGTACGGCCGGTCTATAGAGCCGCCGTACCTCCCCCTCTTGCCCGACCGGCCCGCTCCAAAAGGACCCCCCATGACCGACTATGTGATCAAGGACATTTCGCTCGCCGCCTGGGGCAACAAGGAAATCGAAATCGCCGAGACCGAAATGCCGGGCCTGATGGCCGTGCGCGAGGAGTTCGGCAAGGACAAGCCGCTCAAGGGCGCGCGGATCGCCGGCTCACTGCACATGACCATCCAGACCGCAGTGCTGATCCAGACGCTGGAGCATCTGGGCGCGGAGGTGCGCTGGGCCTCGTGCAACATCTTCTCGACCCAGGACCATGCCGCCGCCGCGATCGCGGCCTCCGGCACGCCGGTGTTCGCGGTGAAGGGCGAGAGCCTGATCGAGTACTGGGACTATGCGCACCGCATCTTCGAATGGGCGGACGGCGGCTTCCCGAACCTGATTCTCGACGACGGCGGTGACGCGACCCTGCTCTGCGTGCTGGGTCCGAAGGCGGAGAAGGAACCGACCCTGCTCGACAAGCCGGAGAACGAAGAAGAGGAAGCGCTCTACGCGGTGATGAAGCGCTACCTGAAGGAAAAGCCCGGCTTCTATTCTTCCATTCGTGACGCAATCAAAGGCGTGTCGGAAGAGACCACCACCGGCGTGCATCGCCTCTATCAGATGGCCGAGCGCGGCGACCTGCCGTTCCCCGCGATCAATGTGAACGACAGCGTGACCAAGTCGAAGTTCGACAACCTCTACGGCTGTCGCGAAAGCCTGGTCGACGCGATCCGCCGCGGCACCGACGTGATGCTGGCCGGCAAGGTCGCGGTGGTCTGCGGCTACGGCGACGTGGGCAAGGGCTCAGCCGCGTCGCTGCGCAACGGCGGGGCGCGCGTGGTGGTCACCGAGATCGATCCGATCTGCGCCCTGCAGGCGGCGATGGAAGGCTATGACGTGCAGACGCTCGAGGACGTCGCGCCTACGGCTGATATTTTCGTCACCGCCACCGGCAACAAAGACGTGCTGCGTCTCGAGCACATGCGCGCGATGAAGAACAACGCCATCGTCGCCAACATCGGTCACTTCGATTCCGAGATTCAGATCGCGTCCCTGCGCAACTTCAAATGGGAGGAGATCAAACCCCAGGTGCACCACGTCGAGTTTCCCGACGGCAAGAAGATCATTGTGCTGTCGGAAGGCCGCCTGGTGAACCTCGGCAACGCCACCGGCCACCCGTCCTTCGTGATGAGCGCGTCCTTCACCAACCAGACCCTGGCCCAGATCGAACTGTGGACCAACCAGAAGGCCTACGCACACAAGGTCTACACCCTGCCCAAGCACCTGGATGAAAAGGTGGCCATGCTGCACCTGGGCAAGCTCGGCGCGAAGCTGACCAGGCTCACCAAGGAGCAGGCCGACTACATCGGCGTCCCCGTCGACGGCCCGTTCAAGCCCGAGCCCTACCGCTACTGAGCCATGACGGTCTTGTAGTTGGCCGCCGGTGCGCTAGCCTGGACCCTTGCACAGGGGAATGCTCCAATGGTGAATATGCTTACTGCATTGAAAAAATACGCAGTCTTCGAAGGGCGTGCGCGGCGCAGCGAGTATTGGCTGTTCGTTTTGTTTCAGTTCATCGTCCTCATCGGCGCGATCATCATCGGCGTGGTGCTCGATAAGGCCATCGGCGGGGGCGACTCGCAGGTGGGACCGTACGGGATGTTCACCGTGCTGCTCTACATGGTCGTGGTGCTCGGCCTGTTCATTCCCTCCCTCGCGGTCGCGGTTCGGCGGCTGCACGATTCGGACAAGTCCGGCTGGCTGTACCTGATCGCCTTCATCCCGTTCGGCGGCATCGTCCTGCTGGTGTTCTTCTGCCTGGACGGCACGCACGGCCCCAACAAGTACGGCCCCGACCCCAAGGCGCCGGCGACCGCGACGGCCGAAACCTTCACCTGACACGGTTGCGCTACCCACGACGGGGACCCGATGCGCATTGGGCCCCCGTTTCGCGTTCAGAGCCGACCCTGCCGCTCACTCCGATCCTCGCTGCGACCCAAGGGGCCGTTCCAACGGCCGCATCTCCCGGCTACAACGGGACCAGGGCGTCTGATCGGGGCTTTAAGTGATCGTCGGCATTGACCTGGGCACCACCAATTCGGCCGTGGCGATCTGGCGCGACGGCCGCGCGGAGCTGATTCCTAACAGCCTCGGCCACGTGTTGACGCCGTCGGCGGTGAGTTTGGACGAACAGTCGGGCGGCGCGGTGCTGGTGGGCCTGCCCGCGCGCGAGCGGCAGTCGACCCATCCGGGCCAGACCGCGACCGCGTTCAAGCGCTACATGGGCTCCTCGCGGCTGACCCACCTCGGCAAGCGCGGCTTCCTGCCGGAGGAGCTGTCCGCCCTGGTGCTGCGCAGTCTTAAGGAGGATGCGGAGGCCTTCCTCGGCGCGCCGGTCACCGAGGCGGTGATCACCGTCCCGGCCTATTTCAACGACAAGCAGCGCAAGGCGACGCGCCGGGCGGGCGAACTCGCCGGGCTGAAGGTCGAACGGCTGCTGAACGAGCCGACCGCGGCCGCGCTCGCCTACGGCATCCATCTCGCCGGCGACCAGAGCCAGTTCCTGGTCTTCGACCTGGGCGGCGGCACCTTCGACGTGTCGATCCTCGAGCTGTTCGAGGGCGTCATCGAGGTGCGCGCGTCCACCGGCGACAACCGACTGGGCGGCGAAGATTTCAACGAGGTTCTGGTCGAGGAATTCTCGCGCCGCTGCGACGGGGCCTGGAGCAAGGCCGATCGCGAGGACCCGGTTCTGCGCGAACGCCTGCGCGAATCCGCCGAGCGCGTCCGGCGCGCGCTGACCGACAAGGATCAGGCGACCATGTCGCTGATCTGGCAGGATCGCACCTTCGAGCAGGCGTTCACCGCCGACGAATTCGAACTGATCTGCGCGCCCCTGCTCGCCCGCCTGAAAGAGCCGGTGTTGCGTTCGCTGCGCGACAGCGAGATCCACCCCGAAGCCCTGAAGGAGATCGTGCTGGTCGGCGGCGCTACGCGCATGCCGCTGGTGCGCAAGGCGGTCACCCGCATGTTCGGCCGCTTCCCCAACTACACGGTCAACCCGGACGAGGCGGTGGCCGTCGGTGCGGCGATCCAGGCCGGCCTGAAGGCGCGCGACGCCGCGCTGAAGGAAGTCGTGCTGACCGACGTCTGCCCCTACACCCTCGGCGTCGAGTCCGCCGAATCCGACGTCAAGGGCAAATTCCGCACCGGCATGTTTTCGCCGATCATCGAACGCAACACCGTCATCCCCGCCAGCCGCATGCGCAGCTTCTTCACCATCGAAGACAAACAGCAGCGCATGAACCTGAAGATCTTCCAGGGCGAATCGCGCAAGACCGCCGACAACATCCACCTGGGCTCGGTCGAGATTGCGCTGCCGCCGGACAAGGCGGGCCACGTCCAGGTCAATGTGCGCTTCACCTACGACATCAACGGCCTGCTCGAGGTCGACGTGCACGTGCCCAAGACCGGCGAGCGCCGGGAGCTGGTCATCGTCGACGAAGACACCGCCCAGTCATCGGATTTCGAACAACGCCGCGCGGCGCTGGCGGCCTTGAAGCAGCATCCGCGCGACAGCGACGCCAACCGCCACGCGCTGGCGCGGGCAGCACGCTGCTACGAAGGCTGCTTGGGCGATACGCGGGAATATGTCGGTCGCCTGATTTCCCAGTTCGAAGACGTGCTCGACCGCCAGGACCCGCGCGAGGTCGATCGCGCGCGCCAGCTGCTGACCGAAGCCTTGGACGCGCTCGAAGGCGAGACCTGGCTGTGAGCTTCTGGTCCGTGCTCGGGCTCGAGGCGACCCGCGACGTTGCGGTCATCAAACGCGCCTACGCAGCGCGGCTGAAGGATTGCCATCCGGAAGACGATCCCGCCGGCTTTCAGAAGCTGCGCGCCGCCTACGAATCCGCCATGCGCTATGCGACGCCGCGCAAGCCCCAGCGCTTCACCGCCTCGATCGATCCGAAGGTCAGGCGCAAACAGGCCGCTCCGCCCATCCCAGACGAGATCGCCATCGCTGTGCTCGAACGGGTCGCGGCGATCGAGCGGGTCGAGACGGCGCCGCCGGCGGCGGAGACGCAGATCGCTTGAACCACCCGCGCCGCCCGACGAGGTGACGACGACGGCGCCCTGGATCCGGTAAAATCCGACGTCGCGGAGTCAGAAGTCAGCAAGGCGCTGAGCGCCGCCGGAGAAGACGCGCCGGAACCCATCTCGCCCCCGGTCCAGCGGGCTCGTCCGGAGCCGGTTCAGCGCCCGGCGACCCCCGTCCAGCCCGACCCGACGGTGGTGCTGCGCGCGCAGCACGATGCGCAATGCCGCGCGCTCGCGCGAATGGCCGCCACCGGCGCCGAGGCGGACGCGATGCAGAGCGGCGCTCGCCGAACTGCTGACCTCGGATAGATGGACTCCATCGGGGTCCACGGTCGCACGGAGCGGTGGCTCGCGGAGCTCATCGACAACAACACGCCGCGCTTCCGTCCGCTGGTGGCGCCGTCGATCAGGTATTTCGGCTGGCGCGCCGACCGCCTCAGCCGCGACGGCGATGTCAGCAGGCGCGTTCTGGCGCGCGGAGACGATCTCGTCTTCCTCGACGGCCTGCGCCGCCGGCGCAGCGAACATGCGAACGCCTGAGCGCGCGCTGGAACGCCAAGCCGACCCGGATGCGGGTGCTGCTCCAATCGCGTGACTCTGTCGCTCGCCGGCGGCGTGCGCACCCCTGTCATAGCCATTGAAACTGCATCAGGTTTTCAAAAATTTTACAAGCTAGAGACCTCTAAATCGTTTGATTATGCATTACAAGGATATAGCTTATCAAAAGAAGAGTTAATGGGGCAAATGAAAGGCCTGGTTTCTCTAAAAGAGCACTTGCGCTCCCTTTCAAATTTAAATCCCTTGGATAAGGGACGAGTTGATCAGCCTTCACTGAAGGTAACACCGTCCCCTGGCGTCGCTAGCTATGAGCAAATCGATATTAAACGGTTACGTGATGATTTAAATGCCCGTGCTGAAGAAGTGGCTCAACATTATTTAGGCAATCCAAAAATACGAAGTGGGGGTACGTTGCGATATGGCATGAATAAGGGCAGTTTGGTGGTGACTATTCAGGGGCCAAGACAAGGCTTATGGCGCGATTTTCAGACAGGTGAGGGCGGTGACATGTTGAAACTGATTCAACATACTATGGAAGGTGCCAATTTTAAAGACGTTTTACAAGAAGCTACTCGATTCGTAGGCGGCTATTCCACTTATACCCAGACCCACACACCCTCTCAAGTCGTTCAAAATAAAACGACAGATTTAGATGCTTCACTAGGCAAAGAATACAAAAAGCCCGCGCTATTTATCAGGCTACTCAATCCATTAAAGGCACGTTGGCAGAGCGTTATCTAAGAGAGCATCGTGGTATTCAAGGTGCACTTTATGATAAGACGCTGCGCTACCATCCCAATTTAAGAAACTGGATGACAGGAGAGACTTATCCTGCTTTAATTGTGGTGGCACGCGATGATAAGCAGGCAGTCTGTGGTATCCAAGCTATCTTCTTAGATCCCAAAACCGCGAAGAAGGCCCCATTAGGGCACCATGCTAAATTATCGCGGGGTTTAATAGGCAATGGGGCGCTTGTCAACCTTGGATCCCCTTCGGGCAAAATTGCTTGTGCCGAGGGGCCTGAAACAGCATTAAGTGTTGCCTCTGCCCACCCTGACTGGACAGTGTATGTCACCTTCGGCGTTTCAAATTTTGATAAAGTCCCTCTCAAAGCCAATAGCAGTATTATTATTTGCGCTGATAATGATGGTCCTGATTCAGGGACTGCTAAGAGTGTTGAACGGGCAGCGACTCTATTGGCGCAAAAAGGGATTGACGTTTGGGTAGCGCTACCTAAAAAACCAGAGGGTCAAAAAAAGTGGGATTTTAATGATGCATTAATGGCGCAGGGTGTTTCTCAGGTTAAAGCGGACCTTGACATGGCCGTTTTATATAAGACTAGCCTGACTCAAGATAAAATCATTAAAGGTCTTGGGGAAACACTGAGTAACCTGTCTGCGCAAACATTTGATCCCACACTTCCAGAAATTATACCCCCTATTAAGGGGGAAAAACTTTCTTTTGAGCTATTACTGACTCAGTATGTCGATCTGGAACTTGAACAAACCCGCCTTGTTAATGCCATGCACGTGACACGGTTAGACGATCCGAAAGCAGGACGAGAATTATCTGTTAAGGTGCTGGCTCATTCTGCTCATATTAAGACCTTTGCTCTGGAGGCTATTGCGCATCCTGAAATAAAAGCAGAGCTTGAGAAGTTTAAAGATGAGAGACCCCTGTCTTTAGCACAACGCGGCGGTTTTATCGGCATTCGTGAAAAAATCAGTAAAGGTGAATGGCTCAGAGAAGACATCCACGTTATTCTGGTTTGGTTAAGAAGCCAGGCACGAGATCAATCACAATCGCGCACACAAGAAAGAGATCGGGGTGGTCGGTCTCGGTAAACCTTTTCATGGGGTATAGTCGTGTCAGTGACACGGCTGGCTGTTTCTATTTTTATCAGTCTCCCACTACGCTAGTCTAGAAAAAAGGAAGGTGCTGGACTGCTAAAATTATTTCTAAAAGCAGCCCAGCAATATTGGGCAGTGATTATTTTGATTAGACCAACATTTTAGCCAATTTTACCATCAACTTTCCCCACTTTGTAATCAGCTTTGCAGCCTCTTTAGGCAAAAGCATCTTTCTGTCTAATTCCGATAAGGCATCAGACATTCGGTTACCATTAAGATAATTTTTTGGAAGAGGTCGGCTTGGCGACGAGTTAAGTTTAGTTTGGCCTTGGGTGCACTTTTAGTTACACTATGATTGCTCATGATGACTACCTCCGATGTAGTTATTGTGTGAAGTGGCGGTTGAGTATTTCTAGGCCTCAACCGCTGCGATAATTTAAGCATACGGTTAAAGGGAAATCAAATAAAAGAAGATAAATAAGCCATCATGCTAGAGCTGTATAAACGAGCGTAGAGCTATTTATTGAGCAGAGATAGCGGCAGAACGTGATATAAATCTATAAGAAAAGAATAGGCAGCGCATCTTTTTAAGATATTCACATTTACCCTGCATAGGTTGTGGATAACTGCCTATTTTTATCACTAATTAATTGATAATAGGCTATTTCTGATGATTGGTCATATTTTAATCAAATATTAATTTCACTTTGTCACGAAGGCTTGATTCACAATCTGGCTATAACACTCCAGACTTTGGTGTGAGAGAGGGTAAAAAAGCCACTGAGATGGCGAGGTGCACTTTCAGTTGCTAGCAGGGCTGGGTGTGTCCTGTATGGCAATTGGCTTGTTTATTCTAGTGTGATGTCGATATAATTGCCTTTGATTTTTTAGGGCTTCTTTATCTGATAGAGATCAAATAGGGAGGGCTAAAATAGAATGTCATCAATCTTTCTTATGGAGAAAAGAGAATAAGATGAGCTATGCATGGCTGCACCCGGCTAATTTAGTGAAAATAGCACAACAACTTTTGAGAATGACAAGGGAAGACTTTAAACTCTGTTATTCAGAAGATGCGATGCGCGACTTAGCGAACCTTGAAGACATTCTCTGTCATTATATTTTTCCAACAACCAAGAGCACGTATAATAAGTACTGTGCCGTTGAAGAGACAGAACGACAGCTGCGTCATTTGATGCGATACGTTCAATACCTGCTTTCTTTGCTAACACCAGAAAAACTAAGGCAGTTACAATCTGATGTTGATAACAGGACGCTCAAGCCATGACAGCATCCCAATTTATTTAAAAAATATAAAAACAAGGAAGCAGAAAAATGGTTCAGTTTAAAAAAACAACCATCGAAAGATTGAAAGAACAACGAGATAAACTCGCTGCGCGTATTCAAGCAGCAGAAGTAAGAGCACAGCAATCTGAACGCAAGAGGCTGGCTCATTGTTTGGGTCAAAATATTGTTGATGTCCTTAATGAGATAGATTTATTTTTTTTAAAACAGCTACTTCAGAAAAAACAGTATTTGACTTGGAACCAGAAGGAAAAGTAGCCGAGGTTCTTTTCTTTAGTAAATAAAAATTTTAAAGTTAACCGATGATCTTATTTATCCAGATATATTGAATATTAAAGTACAAAAACTGTGAAACTACGGAACGAGAAGGAAATCTATCCAAATGAAAAACTCCACTGAAACTCAAGTTAATTACTCCAGTTACACCAATGTTTCGTTAAATTATAAGCAGTACTATCCGAATATCTCTCATACTACATCCCTGCACGATATGAATGGAAGGCTTGGCTTTGGAATAGGAAGAATACTCAGAGAAGCGTTTAATTATGCGTATGGAGCCTGGCAGGGGTGGTGGTATCCTCGCCCTAGTGTAGAAACTGTTGCTTGGCATCGGCAGGCGGCGATTTATCGACAAGGGCTTGAAGTGGTGGTAACACAACTTGATGTAGCTATTGAAAATCTACGCAAAAATCCACGCGATTCTGCTAGTCTGGAGCATGTCAAGCAAATCGTCAATGACGAGAATTATGCGAACTATTTTAAACCGGCGCAAACAGAGAAACTACGTAGCTTTCAGGCACGTTTATTCAAACCTATTCATGAGAAAGTTCAACGTTTTAAAATACCTCGTTTAAAAGAAACTGTGCAAAGGTATTTGTCTGCTCTACAGACAGAGACCACACCACTTGCTATCGACTCAACACTTTCGATCCAAACAGAAACTGAAACCATTTCAAACACTCAAACCAAACGTTTCTTAGCACAACAACCAGTAGTTGCACCGGTTTCTACACCCATGCCAACACCGACGCTGTTGGTTAGTTTTCAGAACCCCTTTAATTTAACGATCTTAAGTGGCAGCAATGGGTTTACCATTGATGGTCTTACAAATGATAGTTTAGGCATTTCTGTTAGCACGGCAGGAGATATCAATGGTGACGGCTTCGCTGATCTGGTGTTAGGGGCTTCTCATGCCTCTCCCGGTGGACGTGCCAATGCGGGTATGGTCTATGTGTTGTTTGGGAAAGATAGTGATTGGTCACCTCAGCTAAATCTGACGGTTTTAAATGGCAGCAATGGCTTTGCCATCGAGGGGCTCAATGCAGGGGATTCTTTAGGCAATTCAGTCGGTACGGCAGGGGATGTCAACGGTGATGGGAAGGCTGATCTGGTGCTGGGAGCTTATTCTGCTTCTCCCAGTGGACGCAGCAGTGCGGGCATAGCATATTTGTTGTTCGGTCAGGTAAATGGTTGGACGTCTCAGTTTAATTTAACAACCTTAAACGGCAGCAATGGCTTTACCGTTGAGGGTCTCAACGCAGATGATTCTTTAGGCTATTCTGTCAGCACGGCGGGAGATATTAATGGAGATGGTAAGGCTGATCTGGTATTGGGAGCTTATTCTGCTTCCCCTGCTGGACGTGCCAATGCGGGGATGGTGTACGTGCTGTTTGGAAAGGATAGTGGTTGGACATCTCAATTTAATTTAACGACCTTAAATGGCAGCAATGGCTTTGCCATCGAGGGGCTTAATGCAGGTGATTCTTTAGGCAATTCAGTCAACACAGCAGGAGATATTAATGGGGATGAGACAGCCGACCTTGTGCTGGGGGCTTATTCTGCTCAATGGCATTCGGTTAAGCTCCTACGCTTACACTTACAGTTTTAGACGCATTGCTGTCTTTTCCACTTGGTGTACGGTTTTCTAGATCGCCTTGGATAATGACGACCTGGCCTTATTTTTTGACGTATGCACGAAATACTATTTAACACTTTAAACAACCAGTTTTCTGTTTGTTGCTCAATCGGCATAATTAACTTTGCTATATGCCTACCTATAACAAGTAAACAATTTTTAAAATTAACTTTAGCCGTTTGTATTTTCCCCAAAAAAATCTTGCCAATAATTTTCTTTTATATCACCACCTTTTTTCTGGGTGTGACTCGTATTTGATGTAATTATTCTTACTTTTTCAAGTGGGAGTAGTCGATACCTTTCTTGTGCCGGTTTTTCCCCTAACTGCTCAATTATCTCTTTTATATTTAATTGACTGTTTTGTTTAACAATTATTTTTTCCTTATCTCTTTCTACTTTTCCATTCTTAACATGGATATAATAAAGTTCATCGCTAGAAGTAATTATATAAATATGAGCATTTTGAACTGGGATTGCATGCTCGATTCTCTGGCTAAGCTGTTTTCTCTGAGAATCCTGAATATCAAAGCACATCAGATACGAGTCAGTAATTCCAGTTGTTGATTCCAAGCCTTTAGGATCAAGGGTTTCAGGAGATGATTTTCGCAATCTTTTTTCTGAAGAATCCAGTCTTTCTGCGGGTTCTGGCGATTTTTCAGCGGGAAGGGTTGGATACGAATCGCACCCTTTTTTCTTATCATTCTGGTTTGAGCTTGACTGTGGTGATAATTGACTATTAGCTTCTAATTCAAATATTCTAGCAATATTAATTAATAATGCATGGGCATATAATTCTTGTTTGACTCCTCTCTCATTTTTACTATGAAAATCTTCAACATCGATAAATTCCTTAGAAATTTTATAGAGCTCCTCGATCCCCCATCGGCCATGGTATACGCGAGGAAACTCATCAAGCGGATACTGGTTACCAATAAGAGTGGTTGCACAAATATATTTTTCATCAGCAATTTGATATTTAATTAGACGTAGTTTTATTATTTTATAATTGATATGATACCCTTGTTTTTTAATTTCTGATTTTACTGCAGCAGAAGGGTAATATTCGATAACAGTATCATTTGAATCATTATCAAAAAATGTTTTAATATTTTCATTCATTGTTCCAGATTGTAATCGACAAATTAAATGAATACCCTTTTCTACCGCTTGATGAAGTAATAAATAACTAAAATATCCACGATCTAGCACCAATACATCACCTGGGGATAACTTATTCATTTGATTTAATATACAATGACGCTCACTTTTGTTTGAGCTTAATAGACAATCATAAATAAGACCACTACCCAAATGATAAATTGTGCTCATTAAGCCTTGCGGATAATATTGATCTTTATTTGGTGCTTTATAACCAGCTAATAGCAGCTCATGCGGTAAATTAAGCTTTGATCCATCTGCTGCAAATACACGATGACCACACCATTTTGGTAAAAACACCGATTTTTCTTGAAGTAATAAAATTGTTGCATTTAGCTCGATAAATACTTCTTCAGGTAATTTTTGTCTTGCTTCATAAAGGGACGAGGCTGAAACAGGATATTTTTGGTAAGTTGATAATTCTTGATTTTCCCAGAGTTCAATCAACAAGTCCCCGATGGAGATGGCGGTGCGGGTATAGTATATTTGCTGTTCGGCCAGGCAAGTGGTTGGTCGCCTCAGTTTAATTTAACGACATTAAATGGCAGCAATGGTTTTTCCGTCGAAGGTATCAATGTCCAAACTCAAGTTCTTTTTTAGGCTATTCTGTTAGCACGGCGGGAGATGTTAATGGGGACGGAAAAGACCGATTTTGTGTTAGGAGCTCCCGGGCCATTCAATGGATTCGAGAATGGCATAGCATATTTGTTGTTTGGTCGGGAAGTGGTTGGTCGCCTCAGTTTAATTTAATGACCCTAAATGGCAACAATGGTTTTTCCGTTGAGGGTCTCAACATGGGTGATCATTTAGGCTACTTCTGTCAACACAGCGGGAGATATCAATGGCGATGGCTTGTCTGATCTGGTGCTGGGAGCTCCTCAGGTTTCCTCCGGTGGACATGCCAATGCAGGTACAGCATACGTGTTGTTCGGTCAGGCAAGTGGTTGGGCACCTCAATTTAATTTAATAACCTTAAATGGCAGCAATGGCTTTGCCGTCGAGGGTCTCAACGCAAATGATCAGTTAGGCGTTTCTGTTAGCACAGCAAGGGATGTCAATGGAGGAGATGGCTTCGCGGTTGTGCTAGGGGCTTGTGGAGCTTCTCCTCTTGGACGCACCATTGCAGGCGTGGCATATATGATTTTTGGCGAAATGCTTTGTCGACACCCATTCCTAATCCTTCCCCCATCACCCACCAGCATGCCCATGCCCAGCAGCATATCCATATCGACCAGCATGCCGATGCCTATACTTACTCCTTCTACTACCTCTCTACCCACCCCCAACCCTATCTCTCTAAATCTTACCACCTGTCCCATTGAGCAATCCCTTACGATGGTTATACCATGACATTATCATTGCCAAAGTCGCAGCAATTACGCTTGAGTCCAGTTGATATTTCTGTGGGATGTGGTAATACCAATCAACCCTATGGAGCAGCTTATTTTACAGTGACGGGCATTCGTTCAGCGACGTTGCAACAACGCAATGCCAACGGTAGTTGGAATACGGGCACTTTAACTTTTGTTGGGCGAGATCTTGCAGCAGGTCAAGTAGCACTTCTCCAGGACGGTAGCAATATTGCACCTGAGCTGAATGTCACCGCAACCGATGGCGTCACTACTTTACTAAACCAAGCGATTCAAGTGAATTTCACCTTAACCGATACTTCTCCGTCATTGATCAGTTTTCAGTTAGCAATTCCGCTAGGGGGCACCGTCAATTTGACGCTCAACTGACATCGTGTTAGCCACCACAAACAGCAAACTCTCCGATATGATCATTTCAGTGGAAAATGTACAGAATGGTTATTTTGCGCAAATCAGTGCGCCTGATGTTCCTATTAATGAATTTACTTACTATCAAATACAAACCGGCCAAATTCAGATTGTTCATGATGGAAATGATCAACCGATAACGTTTAATATCAGTGTGAGTGATGGACTAAAATCGTCACTTCCCGAGCTAGAAACAGTGGCGCTACTCGGATCAGCTAATAATCCACAAATCAACACGGGTATGATTGCAGGTGCTACGATCGCCGGTGGTTTTATGGTGGCAGGTGCTTTAGCAGCTTATGGTTTTTATCGTAAGAGACGGCAGCAGTCCGATAAGGAACGCGAGGAAAGGAAAGCCCAGATGGAAGTCTTCGACAAAAGAGGCAATACGTACTTGCGTACATAAACACAAACCAGTAGATGATAGAGCAGACGACGCTCAACATGGCCTCAAATAAATAAAAACAAGGTGGACTATAAAAAAGAAATTATTAGGATGAAGCTATTTCAACCGGATTAACATCATACTTTCCCTTGAAAAAGGGATGCTCAAAGTAGCGCACCTTCTTGCATTTAATAGGTCTTAAGCCATGCATGAAAATAAATTGTTCATCTTCTTTCAGCTCCCTAATTTCGTTGAGATGAATCAAATCAACCCCTGCCTCTTGCGTACTTTCTCCTTCCCCTTTTGAGATTGAGCCACCTAGCCATTGCATTTTTTGTTTAGAATCCCCTTCATTATTTGAAAGGGTATGGGTGATAACGGTCCTTTTACCTCCTAATGTTTGAATCCACTGCATGGTTTCAACGTCATCATTGGTAAATATTTGCTTGATCGGTGCACCTATAAATAAATCAGGTTTCTTGTACATTTTTATTTGGCTAAGGGTTTGAAAAACGGTCCATACGACTAATTTTCTGGCTCGTAGCACCTCAATGGCTTGCTCCACATCAGGACAATAGCCAAGTTGGGCGAGTTCGTCCAATAAAAATAACATTTTATTCTTTGGCAGGCTACTTGGATCAGCTTGCACAATAAAGCTCATGATAAGAGATAATAGCATTCTAACAAAGCGCTGGTGCTCTTTAATTTGATCCTCAGGTAATATCACATAGATATCCATTTTACCGGTGATAAACTTTCGCAAATCAAAATTGCTATGAGAGAGCGTCGCCTTTACATTGTAATCACTCATCCAATCAATTTGCCGATAGGTTGTTGATAAAATGCTGCCCTTTTCATCACTGCCCACCCGACTAATTTGATTTGCAGCAGCCTGGGCCCTGCCGTCAAGCCCAGACATTTGCTTGAAGGTCTCTATCGCTTGGTCCTGATGTTCTGATAATAATTGATAAAGGGTATTTAAATTGCGCCTCTCTTGAGAGAAGGATTGCATCATATAATCAATATAACCGCGTATCAAAATCTTGGCATTATCATCAAAGTGCTGTGCGCTTCCGCCTTCATTAATAATGAATGAGGCTGCAAAGGCATTGATCATCCGATCGCGCAGGCCTTGATCTTCAGGTATCCAGTCAAAGGGATTTAAATGGTATTTTGTTAATAATTCTGTTGGCTTCTTCTTGATAAAATCTTTTCCTCGGGTAAGACCATAAGGGTCAATTGAGATAACCTGTTGACCTAAATTTTCCATACGATAACGGGCGGTGGTTGCCCAAAGCTCACCCTTGATATCAAATACAAACAGGTTGCCTAGATGGGTCAATAACGCATTGATGCTTGAGGCAGAAGTTTTACCACCGCCTTGAGGGGAAATGGTTAGCTTATTTTTTAAGGGTAAATATATATTTTGTTTTGATTCATCTTGACCACTTAATACACCGGCCTCTTCATTATAGAGGCCTGCTTTTTTTAAGTCTTGACGGGTTGCAAACTCAGCGCTACCAAATTGTCCTGTCTGAGATAAAAAGTGTGCTTTCTTCATCCTTTTTTTGCAACAAATTAGGATAATGAGAAAGAGTAGCATCAGGAGAAATGCGACTAATATTTTCTTTTGACCCACAAAAAAATAAGGCAGATGTAGATAAGACAAACCTAACTTCTTGGATTCAATAAAGGCAGGCATAATTAAGATAATCCCCAAAAAAGCGGTTACCAAAGAGTGCGCTTTTCCAAGCACATCAATTAATTTATATTTTAGATCCTTAGTTTTCTGGTACCTTATGGTTGCCTTGATTAAAATGAAAAGTTGTACGCTTAAGTAAAAACCAATTAAGTAAGGCAGAAACCTTGAGCCGTTAAAACAAGGCTCGTTACTGCGCAGATAGAGCCAAACCTCTAAGCCTTCCACACTCATTAAAGGCAAACTTGAAAGCGCTATGAGGCATACGTTTTTAAACACGATGTCTTGATTACTTCTAGCTTTAATGAGGGGGGCTTTTCGTAGCGTGAGATACTGCATCCCTATCGTAAAACAAATAAAATAGGCCAAGAGGAAGAAATGGATTTCCCAGGATGATTTTAAATAAGCCCATAGTGCTTGCTCCAAATAGCCACTTGCCTTGAGCTTTGATGCCCTGCTAAGTAAGGAAAAAAGGTCTTGCGCGATATCAATGAAGTAAATAAGCCCAAGCCCCATCATCACTAGGCGCAGGATATGAGCGGTCATTTTTTGAAAAAAAGTGAGATAACAAAAATAACCACTGGAAAATAACAAGGCTAAGAGCAAAACAGTAATGGGTGGTGTTAGAAGGATCATAGATTGGAGAATATAAAAAGTGGGGGTAAGGCAAACGTTAAAATGGCTATCAATAATAGCCCATATAAAAAAGCAAGTTGGACTGTGGCTTGTTTGGTTAAGTAGGCCATGAATTATTCTTCCTTATCGTAAACTGTTCCTTGAGAAGATTTTTTAATGCCATAAACTGGGCGACATAGTGTTTAGTTTCTCTTGGCAAAGCTAATTCCTCTGCCTTTGCAAATGGATTTTTTGCTAGTGCCAATTGCACACGCCTGCCTCCTGCATGATAGGCGGCCAAGGCTAACTCCCAGCTGCCAAACGTTTTATAAAGCGCTCGTAAATGCACAAGACCTGCTTGGGTGCTGGGTAGCAACTTAAAGCGATCAGCTGATTTAATGCCAAGCTTTGCGGCGGTAGCGGGCATTAATTGCCACAAGCCGCCTGCTCCTTTAATTGAAATAGCCTCTAACTCATAACTGCTTTCAATAAGGGGCACCAAGGCTAATTCAGGTGGGAGATTCAGTTCATTTAGTTTGGCCAGGACAAAGGCAAAACTGCCGTTATTCATCGCCTTTGCAAGAATCAGTTGTGTATTTTTTTGAATTTGAAGATTAGCATGAGTTTGACAAGACTTGTGTTCTATTTTTGCGGAAAACAAAGACAGGGTCTGGCTTAATTGCATGAGTACGACTGACAAAAACAGGTGACTTAACCCTTAGCAAAGTAAGGGCAAATGTATTGTTTGAGTAGGCAACAACCCCTAGCATGATGACTTTAATGAAGAGAGTTTTTAGTTGCTTCCCCGTTCTCACCCAGCAGCTCCTCCTGAGTCAGGTCGGTCAAAGACAATGTCTTTGGTCACGGTAATATTAAATAGCAAACCTGGGCGAATATTAATCGTTGGCTGCACCTCCATTGCCTTTGATATCAACTGGGTACCGGTTTCGGCCATATGCATGCCAAAACTATTGGCAAGAGCCTGTGTTGGGCTAGTGAGTTTTTTATTATCGTCCTTAGGGGAGGCCATTTGGCCTCCAGCTGATAATATGCTCATTAAGAGGCTAGAGGCGAAGAGAGGGCCATAGTGACTGTCAACTTGATCCCGAAGTCCTGCATACCCTTGTACATCAGAGGCTGGCATCTGACCTAAATTGAATGCTATCGCCATTGGGGAAAATTAGCCGCGTCCAAATAAGAAATAAGCGCTTTTGCCCAAAGCAAAGTTTTGATTCATACGAACCGATCAGTTTGGCTCCTTGGGGAATGAGCAAGTACTTCCCTGATACTGAGTCATAGACCGGGTTTCGCACCTGGCTACTCACCTCACCGGGTAAATCAGAATTAATCCCTGAGATTAATATGGCTGGAATAATGGTTCCTGCCTGCAAGGTATAGGGTGATTTCTGCTTTTGGGTAGTCCCTACTTTTTCTAAATTATTTTCTGGGTTTGCTTCATTTTCTTGTAACTTATTCTCATCTTGATCACTGTTACTACTCGTTGCCTCCAGCATAATTTGGTTACTGGAGATGGTCGCCTGCATGGCTTTTTGAAGCGCTTCTTGTGCTTGAGGGTCTCCTTGATTTTGAGAGGCTATCCCTTCTTTGTTTATGGTAGAGTCCGTGGCTGGCTTTTGTTCAAACTGGGGTTTGACTTCATGGATTCTTTCATCCTCAATCCACCTCATGTCTATGTCACTTGCTGTCGTTAATTTCTTTTGTTTTTGAGGCCCCACATTTGGATGTTTAATACGATGGCAAGAAGATTTAAGATTATACAGGCAAGTTAAACAAATCAGGAAAAGTAAAATGCCTATTATGATTTGCCAAATGGGGCGAAGTGCCACCACTTTTTCCTCTAGCGCTTGATTTTCCGCATGATTGATTTTATTGTCGCAAGTGGTGGATTCAGGTGTGGATTCATCTAACATCTTTCTCTCTTTTTACTTTCCAACATGCTGATTGATGAGGGTGATTTTCTGCTGATGGTGACCACAGCCGCTTAAAAGCCACGCACGTTCAAACAAATGATCGACAATAAAATAAGGGGATTTGATTCTATAATTGACCAACGCCATTTTTTGAGTCGTTTGAATAAAAAGCGCAGGCAAATCCTGTTGGTTAATGGTGGGGGGAAACTGAATATAAGTTTTTAAGCCATCATCAAAGACTCTAATAGGAGCCCACCTGGGGAAACTTCCCCAAAATGGACACGTGATGCGATAATTAAAATTAAGACGCTCGAGATTGAAGTGATTTTCGCTATCAATGGACAAGTCGCCTTCCCAAATCTGTTTGGCCTGTTCTTCTTGTGCATCACGCATTTTCTTTTCTATTTCTTCTGGATACCAAAATCTCACTTGCCGTGCATAATCAGGCGTCTCTTTAGAGATTAATTTAAGGGTATAAAGCCGCTTGTTCGTTGTAATGACTAAATCTGTACTGATATTCGGTTGGGATGGTTTAACTAACACATGCCCTTGGGCGTTTTTATTTCCCGAATGGGTCAAAGAGTAAGACCAGCGCAGGGGATCACCGCAGCTGACACTTAAGACACTTTCTCCTGGCTCTAAAGAGATGACGGTTAACTCAAAGGGGCTTGCGCAAACGATGGGTTGCAGCATGCCATAAGCAAATTGTATAAAACCTTGCGTAATAATATTAGGGGCTCTGGCTGTTTTAAGATAGGTTAAATAAGCCTTTTCTAAAGCAGGGCTATTACCTTGCTGTAATTTAAATCCTCTATCAGGTTTAATATTGATCGGTCGATAGCAGGTGCATTGAGAGAATTGGGCTGGTTTTGCCACTATCTTCTGGCATCCTACTAAAGAGACATAAAAGATAATCAGGGAGGCCGTCCACTTGCATTTTAAGTTTTTTATACACTTCAATTCCCTCCTATTCGTTTTAAGATTTAATTTTTGACCAAGCCAGATGCGTGATATAAATGCCAAAAGGATTCTCTTGTAAGAATTTTGGACTGGGTTCCCCTTGCTGGGTGGTTAAGGTCGCCATATAGCGAGATTGATTTAAAGTGGCTTCTCCCACTTTACTTTTCTCAACTTCATCCCAGGTCACTTGCCAAGTCTGGTTGCCTATTTTCAAACTATTGAGAATAACGACTTGAACTGTGCTTGAGCCTGCACGCTCAAAAGGATTATGCTCATTATAATAATCACGTAAAAAGTTAAGTGTCTCTTCGGCTGAAAAGGCATAGGTTTTAGTCAATAGCAGTTTTTCTGCCTCACTGTCGCTTAATATGGTTCTGGCATTGGTAATAAATTGGTTGATGGCAAATTCGGTGAGCTTATCGCCGCCAGATATGTTATCTGAGACGGGTAAAATGCCTACCGGCAGACCTTTGTTCAGTTCAACTACCACCGGTTTAATTTTAGATTGGGTGCTCAGGGTGAAGATATTGATGAGTAAAATGAGGGTGATCAAAGAGAGAACAAAAAAAGCACCCTGCCAATGGCGGCGAGCCTTGCTTAAATTCATATAACGATCATTCCAGATTTTTCTACCACAGGTTCTATCTAGGTAAGGATTTTGGCCAGAAAATCCCTTGGTATCCCCTGATTCATTTTGCTCAAGCTGTTGGTTGTTATTCTTGTTTTGATTAAAAAGTGTTTTAAAAAACATCAAGGGCTTTCCTCCCTACCTATTGGTTTCTCATTTAGGCTTGCTGGTTGATCTATAGAAGGTCCAGGGACCGGGTTTGCTCCCTGATGCGCTTTGGCAGCAGGGTTCTGCATTTGTTCTTCACCCTTGCCTTTTTCAGAAGGTCCAGGGGCAGGGTTTGCTTCCTGATGTGCTTTAGAAGCAGGGTTCTGCATTTGTTCTTCACCCTTGCCTTTTTCAGAAGGTCCAGGGGCAGGGTTTGCTTCCTGATGTATTTTTTCGTAATCGCACAGCAAATAAAATAAAGATGCTATGGTGGGACAGGAATGGTTTTTGGTTATGTTACAAGCGCTTAGAAGAAGGTAGACTGATATTCCCACCACTATCAAATCAAGCGGTTGAATTAACGCGCGATCAATTAAGTTGGCTACTATCAGGATTAAATTATCTGGAGCATCGGTTGTTACCAAAGGTGAAAGCGTCAAATTTTTTTTAAATTTATGTATAAAAAATTCTATTTTTATAGTATAATTTTTACATTCTTATTAATGTGAATGTGTAATGGATTCTGTTGAAATTATTCAATTTTATGAGAAAAAAATTACGGAATTAGAGACCGCATTCGCCCCGCTTGCTCAACAAAATATTGCTTTACAATCTGACTTAGTCACTTATCAAAAACGTTGCGAACAATATGCTCAAGCCTATGAGCAATTGCAGCATCAGTTACAGGAATTATTGCGCTATCGTTTTGGAAAGAAATCAGAACGATATATTGAAGATGATATCAATAAACAAATGAGTTTGTTTGATTCTGATATGAAAGCAACTGACCCAGTAGAAGAGAATGGCGATGATGAAAAGGAAACGATTACTTATCAGCGCAACAAGCCGAAGCCATCAAATAAAGCGCTGCCAAGACGTATTGAAATTATTCCTGCGACTGATGAGCAAAGACGTTGTACTTGTGGGTGTCAAAAAGAAGTAATTCGCTATGAGACAAAAGAAATATTAAATTATCAACCAGCAATATTTGAAATCATCGAGCAACGGCGTGAAGTAGTTGCCTGCAAAAAAGGATGTGATGGTGCCATCATGACAGCCCCATCACCGTTGCAAGTATTGCCTAAAACGATGGTCAGTGAAGCATTCTTATCATTTCTTATTGTCAGTAAGTTAGAAGATAGACAACCGTTGTATCATTTGGAAAAGCAACTCATTGAACGTTATGGTGTGGATTGTTCACGTCAAGCCATGGCTGGCTGGATGATTGATCTCATGGCTCCGATGCAGCCGCTTTATAATTTATACAAAGACCAAGTTATTGAATACGATGTAGCGGCTTGCGATGCGACAAGCCTGCAAGTGTTAAGTGAACCTAATCGTAAAGCGGAAACAAAATCTTACATGTATTGTATGCGTGGCGGAGAGCCTGGCAAGGAAGTTGTTTTATATGATTACAATGCCGAGAATCATAAAAAATTTGTGACAGACTGGTTTTGTGGATTTAAGGGCTATCTTCATGTTGATGGGGATAATTTTTTTGAAGACATCGCAGAAGTTCCAGATATTTTTCTGGTCAATTGTAATGCTCACGCACGCAGAAAATTTGAGCCTATTGCCAAAAGCACAAAAGGAAAAGGCTTGGCAAAAGAGGCCATGCGCCGATATAAAGAACTTTATAAAATTGAACGTAAAGCAAAAAATGAGGGAATGTCGGCAAATGATCGTTATGAATTACGTCAAAAAGAATCAAAGCCTTTGCTAGAATCATTTAAGCTTTAGAAGCAGGGTTTTGCATTTGTTCTTCACCCTTGCCTTTTTCAGTGGGCTTTGTCGTTTGTGACTTCTCTTGCTTTGATGAGTGATTGACGCCCTCGCTTGAATAAGAATAATTTTGTTCAGGAGAGGAACCGGCAAAAAAATAAGATGTTAGCCAGAAGGATTGAGCTTGGATTGATCATGAAAGGCTTGCCTGCGCGCGGTTTCAGCTTGGGTATAAATACGCCTTGCAACCCCTTGGATGTGCGCATGCGACTGCGCTATCCCGGGGCCGCCTACGCTTTTATTGGCACACTGCTTGATATGATCCCCTACTGTTTGGAAACCCGCTTTTGTTAAGTCAAGACCTGTCTTGGTGACTGCCTTGACGACACTCTCAGGAAGTGCGTGGCCATCTTTTTTCTGTTTAGCCACCTGCATCACCGCATTATAGGCACTACTTGCTGCCACTTTTGCCAATTGTGGGACGCCAGTTAAGGATAGGGCGCCTTTAGCAAGAGAAAGGGCCTTAGCCGCTTGATTGCCTCCTTGAAGCACTGAAGCGGCTAAGGCACTGCTATCGGTTCCTTGGGGTTCTTGTACAGCGATGGTGGCAATACGGGCTAATTGACTGGGTAAATTTTTAGAAAGTAACCAGAACAATAAGCAAGAGGAGACGATCCAAATATACTGGTCAAAGGAAACCAGTTCATTAGGTATTGCATTGATAATGTTTTGTATGGTGGTACTGCCTGCCCCAACCACTAAATAAATGCCGAGCATCCGAAAGCAATTGCCTAGAATGATATCTAAGGTTTGCCTGGCGATGGGAGAGGTTGCCCCTAATGCCCCAAAACTTAAGAAAAAGGGCGAAATAGAAATGAGGGCAGTTGTCGTAATCAAGGTTAAGGCTAATTCCAAGGCAATACTGATAAAGGTAAAATTAATCACTAAATACACAATTAAAATAACGAGGGCGCTAAATCCCAAGCTTAGGAGGCTTGATTCCAAAATAGGCGCCAAGGTCTTATTACTTAAGGCAATCCCCATGCTAATGAGTGAGGAAGGATCTAAAGGAATATGGGTAATGGCTTTGCCCATAAAATGGCTGGTCGTTAACAGGGATAACAACCAATTGGGATGGAGCATCAAGGTATAAAAAATCATCATGCTCATGAATCTTTTCAAAAAGCTAGATAAGCTTTTTGTAAAGCAGTCTTTATCAAAAGCATACCAAAGGCACAGCCAGCTCACATTTAATGCCAGAAGCCCTGCAAAAATAGCTTGCCCCCAGATGAGAAACTGATGGGAGAAGCGACTGAAGGTCTCAATAAAATGCGTGGTGACTTGCGAAAATATTCCCATCACTTCCCTAGTTCATTTTTATTTGGTTGATATCAATTGCGTAGTCACCGTGGCCAATAGGCTGAGGCTTTCGTCTTCCCTGATTTAATCAGTTGTTTAAGCTGGGCTTTTGAGCTGGCTTCATTTTGAATTTGGTTGGCAAAGTAAGCACTTTGCGCTGTGGTTTGCGCCATCAAGGTTTGCCTGAGCAGTTGCAATTGGCTCACTTGTTCGGAGGCAATTTGAGCGGCTGCTTGAATGGCTTGGGTTTGCCCTGAAGCACCTTTCTCTTGGGCTTGCAAGAAGGTGAGAAGCGCATTTTCTTTCTGGAAATTTTCGGCGCTTTTACCTAACATCTTGAGCACCCCATTGAGGGTCCCCAAGGCATTGGCAGTGCGCCTCTCGTAAGTTTTATCAAAATTGATGGGGGGTAGAAAACCAGGAAAGAGTTGCCTAAATTCTTTATCCAGATTTTTGGCGCTATAGGATAGGCCACTTGATTGCTCCATGATTCCGCCTAATTGGTTAATCAGGTCTTGGGCATTACTCCATTTAAATTGACTGGGGTTCAGTTGTTTAATCGCGTTTAAGTGTTGCTTTAAGACCGTTAATTGATTTTGCAGTTGCAACGCTTCTGACCCCAATCGCGCAAAGACGCCGGGGTCAAACACGATGACAGCCGCGGCATCGCTTTCTCTTGGAATAAGAAAAAGACAAAGAAAGCCAATAAAAACGCTAAAAAAAGACTGACTCATCGCCTTCTCCTAAGTGGATGTGATGCTGATCCAGCCAATGGGTCAGCCAACTGTCGCCCTGGTGTTGTTGGCAGCAGGCAATTAACTGATCGCTTTTCTCTTTAGATAGGCCAATAAAGGCACGTGCTAAGGGGGTATGAGATAAGCCTAAATGGATAAGACGACTGCCTTCAGGCGTTGTGACATAGTAATGGTGCTTAGGGATAGCTAAGCGGCCAATGATATCAATTTGCCGCTCATTTAAGCCCATTTTTTGGTAAAGGGCTTTCGCCTCCAGATCCATTTTTAAATTGGGTAAATAAACTTTAGTTGGACAAGACTCTAACAAAGTGGCGGTCACTTGGGTTAAGGTTTTGGTCGTTGGATCATAGAGATCGGATAAGGATTGGGTGGCCAAGACGACCCGCGCATTTTTCTTACGCAAGGTCTTTAACCAATCTCGAATTTTGCTTTCAAAAATGGGATGGGTCAGGTAAAGCCACGCTTCCTCTAAAATAATGAGGGTAGGGTGCCTGGCGGCATTTTTTTCCAAGTGGCTTTCAATTTGATCAAAGAGAGTAAGGAGAACGGGCACATAATTTTCAGGTTTCAAGGACAAGAGGGTGTTCATTTCAAAAGTCTGTAGGGTTCCTGTTTTGAGCGTATCCTTTTGCCCATCAAGCAAGCTCATTTGCCCCGCTTGGGTGTAGTAGTTAAGGGCTTGGCGCACGCCCTCATGCTGAATTAAATTGACCAAAACGCTTAAGCTTCGGCACTCAAGATCAAGACGCATGGCACTTAGCGCCTGGTGGATGGCAGTTCGTGCCTCCGGCACCAGGGGAATGTTTTGAAGCAGGCATAAATTTTCAACAAATTCTTGCGCCCGCATCTGTTCAAGTGGTGTGGCTAAGTCCGTAAGCGGGCTAAAGGAGTTCGTATCTTGTCCAATATTATAATGATTTCCGCCCAAGGCATGGGTTAGGGCGCAGTGGGAGAAGTCTTTATCAAAAATAAAGAGTTGAGCGCCCTGATATCGCAAGAATTGGGCAATCAACAGGTCAAGAAAAGTGGATTTGCCAGCGCCCGTTGGGCCTAGAATAATTTGATGCCCCACATCTTGGATATCCATATGGTAGCGAAAAGGGGTTTGCCCTAAGGTTACCCCATAAAAAACAGGTGGCGCATCCTTTGGCAGTAGGGACTCTTTGGCCGCCGCTTGCCTGCCTGTCCAGATATGATGGAAGGGAAGGCAATGGGCGGCATTGAGTCTTCCCATCAAAAGACGCCTGGCTTGGCAGCTGCCATGCCCAGGCAGGCTGCCTCGCCAGGCATCTAAGGAATTAGCCGTTTCCTTGAGCGTGCTAAATCCGACCTGCTCTATATAACTTGAGATGTTTTTACTGGCTTCTTGCAAAATAGCAGACTCTTCATGCATTAAAACAATGCAGCTCGTCAAGTAGCCAAACCTAACTGATTGAGAACTGTTATAGGCCCTGGCTTCTTGGGATTGTTCCATCATTAACAGCGCATCTTGATTGAGTTTGGAAGGGGTATTGAATAAGGTTTCTTTGATCAAGCCAACTAACCCTTTGGCCTTATTGTGCCAATTGCGCTCAATGCGTTTAATTTCCAAATCAGCACTTTGATGGCTTAAGGCAATAAAGCGATTAGACCAGCGGTATACTAAAGGATAGGTACCAATCTCTTGCAAAAGTCCGGGTAGGGTTTCGCTATTTAAATAGCCAAGAAGAGAGATGACATAAATATGCTTGTTGCCAATTCGAGGTAAGTAGCCACCCCTTAAGGGCTTTCGTGCTAAGGCAACATCCACATAGCAGCCCAAGGGTGGGACTTTTACGGGAAGGAGCTCACCTTGAATGCACAGGGTCAAAAAGCGCATCATTTCCTGGCTGCTTAAAGGATTTAATTGGAGATGACTTTTAAGTAACCCTTCACACCGCTCTAAAGTTTCCTTAAAAATTTTAAGAAGGCTGGTTAAAGAGTGATCTTTTTCTTTGGGCAGACCCTCTATGAATAAAAATCGGGTTGCCCTGGCGATTTCTTGTGGAAATTTCCAAACAAAGGTGAGCACCTGAATATTTTCAAAATGCACCCCTTCTTCTTGATAAATATGGCGGCGCTCTTTGTCAATTAATTGCGAAACCGGATCTGGAAAGTGGCCCTCTTCGACATAGGAGGTTGAGGGTAGGCGGATTTCATCACAATGTAGCATCCAGCCATCATCTAAAATGAGCATCATCCGAGAGAGCACTTGTGTTAACGCATCATGTTCTTCCGGTGTTGCAGAATCAAGGTCAGGGGCTTGGTATTCAAAGCTCATCAAAAAGGCCCCATCCTTATTCATGAGAATCCCCTCTTCTACAAAATGGGCATAATTAAGCAAACAGCTAAGGCTGCCTTGCTTTGCTTTACTTGAGAGATTCGTTAAAGCGTTCATGGTTCATCTTCTACTTGAAAAGTGGGGAACACTCTTTTCAAGCTTCAAAATAGGGGCGAGTAAAGAGGGTAGGGGATCATAGTTTTTTTGATAAAGTAGATGGCGAGAATAAACGCTGATAAAATGGGTATCACTTCGCGCAAGGCACCTTCCCATGACCAGTCCCCCTATAAAGAGTATGCCTGCTAAAATCAGCATGATGGGTCTAAAGAGCGATGAGAAAGAGATCAATGTAGCCAAGGTCAAGAGGATAAAAAAGAGCTTTCGCTCAACACCCATTAAAAGGGAGACGCGATTTAGCGCATTAAAGTAAGGGATAGGGGTACCACGCATTTTTGTTATCCTTAAATGAGCGCGCCCACACCAAAGAGTGTGGTCAGCAGCGTCGGTCCTGCTAAGGCAAGTGATCCCCAGCATAAAATATTTAAAATCCGCTTGACGCCATCAGTCCATTCCCCAAATGCCATCATGACCATGGTGGCAATCCACAGTATGAATAAAATGACAAACAAAGCGGCAGTGAAATTAGTTTTAAAAACATCTAATGCGCGGTTAAAGGGCAAATTCCCCGAGGTAGAAGCCAGACCATTAAAGGATAAAAGTAAGGCGCAAAAGATGAGCTTTCCTCTTTTGAGGGCGCAAAAAAATTTGTTATGATACATCGGTGATTCCTATTTTCAGGTTTCTACTTGGGCAGGTGCGCCCATTTAGCCATGACACGCCTGCCCCCTTCCTTAATCGTTGATTTATGTCATCGCACTTCTCCCGAAGTGTTTTAATTGAAATCGGCCATTTTCATAGCCTTCAACGAGGGCTAATTCTTTAATAAAGCCGCTTTGCTCGTTTGAGCGATCCACAAAGATGATGGCACCCAAGGTTTGGCACATCAAGGAAATAGGCGGCATAGTCAGACCACTTTCTATCGAAAGGTCAATAAGCCTTTGGGTTGCTTCTTGGGCCCCGCTGGCATGCAGCGTCCCCATACCCCCTGAGCACCCTATATTCCAAGCTTTTAGCATGTCATAGGCTTCTTGCCCGCGCACTTCCCCCACAATAATCCGATCGGGGCGTGATCGAACTGCAATTTTTAATAAATCACGCATGGAAATAGAGCAACTGGTGAGAAGGGATAGTTTATTTTCCCCAAGACACGCAAGTTCTGCCACATCCTCTAATAGGATGAAACGCTCTTTCGCATTGAGCAGGACGGCCTCTTGAATAAGGGCATTCGTAAAAGTTGTTTTACCTGATCCAGGGCTGCCTGCTACCAAAATATTTTTGCGCTGCCTAATCCAATTTTTAATAATTTGAGCATCCTGAGCGGAAAGGCGGTTTGTTGCGACATAATCAGCTAACAAAAAATGATGTTTTGATCGTTTCCTAATGGTGAAGCTGGGTAGCCTGACAATAGGCGGAAGCTGCGCGGTGAATCGCTCTCCATTTAAGCCGCAGACCTTAGGCAGCTCTGCTTCTAGAATAGGATAGCTGCTGGACACCACTTTCCCTATGATTCCTGCAATGCCGAAAATAATGCTTTGAGCAACATGGCCTTCCATGGAGCCGATAGGCAGCATGCCTTTAGAAACCGTATCCACCCAAAGCGCTTTGTTAGGATTGAGCATGACCTCCTGAACATCCTCATCCTTTAAATATCCCATGAGGCTATCCATATCCCGTACTAATTTTTCGATAACCCGATTATCAAGCACTTTTCCTATCCTTTTGAACTAACCATGGGCGGAAGATCTATCACGACCCAATCCTCTTCCAGATTGGTCACCTCATTTGAAGGCTTCTTGGCAAAGAAATGAAAGAAGTTGAAGGGTGATTCATTTTTAACGTGCCACTGTGCCATTGTTTTATCCAAATAAGTTTGGAAACGTTCAAGGTGAGGGATGTTTTGATCCCTGTTTAATTTGTTGGCATGACAACGACACATTTGTTCTATTGTTCTGGTAAAATGATCTCGTGCGGATCGAATTGCACTTAAAACGGGATCTAACGTTTTTTGATGCTTAAGATAGAATGCTGCTTTTTCTTTGGCAACTTCATAAGTTTTCCTGGGTCCTTTTTCTTTAAGGCGAGACAGGTTATAAAGAGAATACCGCTGTGAAATCTCAATTAACTCCTCTAGGCAACCCCATTTAGGCAAGGATTTTTGAAGATGGGACACGGCTTTTCGTTCAAACTCAACTAAGCATTGATACAACCTGGCACTGTCTAGATTTTTTGAGTGGAAACGATGGGGACTGTTTTCATTACAAAGCGCTCTCAAAGCTGTTTTCTCTTCATCTTTTGGCAGCGCCACTAAAATAAAATCTCGCAGGATAGCGATATTAAACGTCGCTTTTTGAGGAATGAGTTTCTTAAGAAGATGTTCTTTTAGGATGATCTTGCCACTTTCCAGCAAATGCTGATTATGAATAAATTCCGGCGCTGTTTGTGAATAGGTTGTCGTGTTCCTAACCCATTGTTTAATTTTACTTCTGGCGGCTAAATATTCTTTATCCTGGATCATTGCCTTAAATTCATTGATAGTTTCTTTTATGTTGGATTTATTTTCAAGTATCGAGATTTTTGCTTGGGCACTTTCACGAAGCTTTTGCCAGGGGCTAAAGATGGGTGCCTCTTTTAAAGAAGAAAGGATAAACTGATATCCGACCTCTTTTTCTTTATTCGCCTCGTTTGCGAGGTAATCTTCCATTAATTTGAAAACCAGGGGTAAATTTTCTGGGCCATAGGTTTTATCAAAATCTTGAAAAGTAGCAGAAGGTAAAAGTGATGCATTTTGTTCTGAAAAATCTAAATCAGAAAAAAAATTATTGAGAAAAAGGCACCGATACCGTTGATTCGTTTCATCCTGTGCGAACCTCCCAAGATAGTTGGACCATTTGACATCCCATTGTGCATGAGAGGCAACGAGACTTAAGATGGGCGGTTTATTTTCATCTGGAATTAAATCTAATAGTAAAAATACCTTTTCATTGCTCAATTGATTTTCCTGCAATGAATTGTTAGAAGCAAAATCGTCTATTTCATTTTCACTTTTGATATTTTTAATCAAAGTAGCTGCAATCATCGCTTGTATGCAGGGCCTGTTTAGATGCGGAAAGATTGTCTGGTTATCTTTTAATTTTGCCACCGCTTGATTATTTTTTAAAAACCCTTCCATTAAGCTACACAGATAGGTGTCAAGTAGTCGTTCGTTGCCTAATGCTTCTATGAGGGGTAAAAATGTTATGTCCAGTTTCCCCCTTTTATTACACTTTTCTAGGTATTGTCCTACCCTTGTATTTAAAGTTTGTAAAAACTCATGAACAGGGGGGGTAGAAGACGAATCCCTCAATTGCGATTGTTGCAATTGGCAGAAATATCGGATGCTTGAGATCGCATCTAGACATAACGATAAAGACGGCTGCATCGCTTTACCATTAATCCACATGGTTTTAGCCGCATTAAAACGAAAGGAACCGCTCAATACCTCATCTAGCAAACTAAGGTGCCCTTCCATTATTTCTTTTTCTTTTGTCATTAATTTATCATAAAGCGCAGGATCAATGGTTTTTGCTAAACCCATTGCGGGGTGTTTCACGTTATCAACTTGGGGCAATAAAAACATCTTTAATATCAGTTTACTCATTTTACTCATGTCCTCTGGCGAAGACGTTAAGTCTGATAATAAAATTTCCATTATTTCGTTAACTTGTTCTATCCTTTCTGGAATCCATTTCCCGGTTAACAGATTGAGTAAAGAGCTAAACGCCTTTTTCTCAATAGCTGAAAGGTTATCTTCTATCTTTTTATAAATTGATAATAAGGTTTCCAACGCTTTTTGGGGTTTGGCATTCATTTTATTGAGCTCTATCACACTTAAGAAAAAATAGCCTAAGGGATGCGTGCCAGGGGGATTATTTTTTTCAATTTGTGCAAAGCCTAATAGCCAGGCATCTTTTTTAGTCTGACTGGTTTCGCGCTCTTCCCATTGAGCGGCATGAATAGCCTGTTTTAACGCCTTGTAAAAAGCCCATTTGGCTTTTTGCTCTGGTGATCCTAAATCTTCCTTTAGTTTATTTTCTTGATGGAGATGCGCAAGCTCGTTTAAGAATCCTAAAACAATATCAAAATGAAGTGTTGAGCGCTTATTTTGAGTCGTTGATAATAAAATATGCTCACGAATTTTAGTCAAGGCTTCCTCAAAATGATGAAGCTTGATCCTATTCAGGAGCTCTTTGATTTCAAAGGCGACTTCGCTTTGAGCAACCAGTAACTGCCGCTTTTCCTCGAACAAAATCCGAAGCCCATGTATATTCTGTGACCAATTGGCGGCAAGTAATGAGTCAATTAATGCAAGGCTCTCAGGTGGAATTGCCTCTTCAGATGAAAGTTGCCTCCCAAGCAATTGATATAGATTTAACTCGTTTTCCTGTCCTATTGCCTTTGAAAGATCATCGCCTAAGGATTTGAGTTCTTTATCATCAAATAGGCAGCCGTTATGCTCAATCCTATTTTTAAGGTAAATATATCGGTATTCTTGCGCAAGTGTTTCATCTTCTAATTGATCAAGGACAGATTGTAGCGCAGATTGCCACTGATCCTGTTTGAAATAAGCCAGTAAAGAGTCACGCACCGCCTCAAAAGCATGGCTCCCGTTGAGATAATCAATTAATTCTTTATTTTGTAAAATATCAAATGCTTGCTTTGAAATACAACTTTCCATCAATGCTTGTATATAGGTTATTTTTAATTGATCATCCTTTAAAACTAAGATGCCAGCTAAATAATCAGGATGAAAACAAAGCTGATCTCCTTGGTCCTTTATTGTTTGGGTAATGATTGAATAGAAGCTTTCCAAGAAACTTTTACTTTGAGCCTGTTTACCAAAGGATTGTAGAAGCTTAATTTGTGCAATTAAAGTTTGTCTATCGTAGATAAATGGCTTATCTCTAATTGAGCACACTTGATTGTCAAGGGTAGCTTGTCCGGAATAAATGCTTCGTAGAAAAATAAGTGCATCTTCTAAAGAGGTCGTTTTTTTCCTCAACCAGTTGTCTGTCCATTTGGGATTGTAATTGGCCAGTAATTGAAAATGGTAACTTTCTGGGCTGTGTAATGTGGGCAGAATAGTTTTTTTAAAAAATAATTCAATGAAGTCATCTAAATGTTCAAGCGGAGCCTCAAATCCTTCAAATAAAGGGAATAACTTTTCTTTAATTAAGTTTAATGGCGTAAGACTCGTGCCTAACAGGACAGAAGCTAACACATCGATGGCTTCTTGTTGAGAGGGGCTGACATACTTTTTAATCGTATTAAATAAATCTTGCGTCTCTTGACTATGATACGATAAATAACTTAAGCCTGCGCGAGTAGTCATCCTCTGCGCTGACAGATAGTTATTCTCTTGCGCAAGTTTTCTGATTAAGTTCCCCGCGATATCGCAGCAAGATTTAAATTTTATTCTAAATGCTTTTAATTGAGAAACGATCTCCTGTCGTAGCGGATGATTAAAAGGAATCAGAGATACGCCTTTTTCACATTCTGATAAAAGCATTTCAATAGCATCTAGTTTTTCTTTTGGCGGAAGGATTAACTCTTTAAAATGATAATGCGTTTCTAAATGCGCTAGCGCTTTCTCCATTAAGGTTATTTTCTTACCTTGCAATACGAGCAAAATGCTGCTTGAGATAATTTAATTCATGGTTAATGGCAGCATTTTTAACACCAAAAAAGAATTTCATCATACCGGTAACCCGCTCACCCTGAAGCGCTACTCTCCTTCTCTTTATTTCAGTTTCAAGCCTAATGACCGCTTTTAGGCAAGGCTGTTCTGGTAATGCGCATAGCTCAAACGAATCTGGCGTGAGGGTGTGATATATCGTATTGATTGCTTGTTGCGCTGACTTGATTGAGGCTACTTGATAATATTGCTCTTCTATCAGCTTTAATTTGTCCTTTTTACTAAAGAAGAGTTGAGAAAGACCGCCAATTTCCTGCTCAAAGGTGACTTTAGCAGAAGAGAGAACATAAAAAGATTTATTTTTAATTTCAAGGGGAATCAATTTCTCATCAAGCGGATTTTCAATAAACCAATTCAATCGTTGATAACGACGTCGAATTTTAGAGGTAGCCTGCTGCAAAATAAATTGATGAAAGGCAGCAAATTGGTCTTTATCCAGTAACATCCCCTCGATACTGCTGATTTGCATCAAGTTAAACTTTTCTTCAGCCAGGGCGGCTCTAGCCGTTAGGCTTTCTTTTTGAAGTTGGCCTAATATTTTTTCAAACTCATTACAGCCCACTCTTTTTCCAATAACTGGCTGTAATCTAGATGCCCCCTTTTCAATACACTCAATTAGATTTTTTAAATTAGCTAATATTTTTGCACGTGCTTGATAAAATTGGGCAATTTTGGCTTTCAGGTTGAAGTCAGTTACTAAGGCAAATAGTCCTTGTGAACGCTCAATTTCTCGAAGGGTTTGTTCAATTAAAGCGAGCTCCGAAATGCTAGTATTGTACTGTTTGAGCGTGAGCGCGAGTAAATCAATTGAGAGCACCTGATCACTGTGGTTAAAGTGATAAAATCGCTTGGTGTTATTAAATACATCAATGTGTGTCTTTTTTAAAGTGGGTAAAGAATTCAATGCCATTGCTATATCCTTATGTTTATTGAATGAGTGTTACATAAAAATTTTAATTTGTATGTACCATTTTTTTAAAAATTGGAGGCTTTATTTTCTAAATTGACTATTTGAATAACCTGCTGCAAAGTATTTGCATTAAATTTAGTTTTTATTCGCCGAACGAAAGAATGAATAGTCTCTAATTTAACCGATAGTTTTTGAGCGATCTCTTTTCGCTTAAAACCTTGGGTTAATAAGCATAAGCAATCGGACTCTCGTGGAGATAATCTCACTTTTTTTAAATTAATATTTTGCATATTCCTTGTCCATCGTTAATTTAAAATGATCTGATTTGGCCTAGAGCCATTGCCGCTGAATTTATTTTATCTATTTTTACAATATCGCCTTGATCAAAGACCCCTTTAATAAATTGTGGTATATCATTGGGAAGGTTCTGAAGGCAATCGGTATATTCTTTGATAAAATCATGAGCAATGGTAGGCATTTGATAGGTCGTATAGGAACATAACTTAATCCATCCTCCCATTTTTTTAATTACAAAATGAATTAATTGGTCATCAAATGAAATTGAATTATAACGGCCAACCTGTCTAATGGCATTTTCTACCTTAGACCAGGCATCTAACGCCTTTTGTTTTTCCTGTTGATGGATATGTCGGATAATGTCCGCCGGTTTTGGCATGAAACTCCCTTCGTTCTCATGATTAATATACGAATAAACAACTGCCTTGATCTCCGCTAGGGAATAGTTTTTTAGTACACGCCAATAAATTTCAATTAATATTTCACTTAAAGGTTTGCTGTATAATTCCCCTAACACAGACATAATTTTTGCAAATTGTTTTAAATCACTTTCCATTGTTAAAACCCCTTTGTCATTTTTTTCTTTACCCAATTTTGAACAACACTTAAATTTTGTTGCATTTTGCGTGAATGAGTCGGGTGCAAGGGAGGATGATGGTAATGATTTATAAATCGATCAATTTGATTTGCATCCCGAAATATGATGTGCAAGCCATTAAACACTTCGCCACGATCATTGTTTCCCATGTTGTAGGGAGTTGAGGCACAACCTAAGATGGCCTGGCGTAGTTCCTCATTGGTATAACCCATCACTTTTGCATCAAGAATTTTCTGACGTCTGTGTTTATCTAGTTTTGCAGAAGGTTGCTTCATCGTGTGACACCAAAAACCAAAAATATTCTGAATGTCTAGGAGAGGTACCGCTTTGAGTTTGAAAGGTTGCTTGTCTGCTTTGCCTTGGACAGATGGCAACCTGGCTGGCTTTTCTTTTTCGCTTATCGCTACCCCCCCTACCACTTCATTATCCTGTGCTAGTATTTCCTGCTCCCTATTCCCTTTCCTATTCCTTTCCTGTTCCCTTTCCTCTTCCCCGTGTGAACTTCCAAGGGAAGAAATCCCATCTCGGTTACGCGTTGTTAACGCGTGACTCACGCGTGCTTCACGCGTGAGCCACGCGTGAAGCACGCGTGAAATAGGCACTAAATGGGTTACTTGCTGTGTATTTTTTAAATGGGCACTGTGAGGGTGAGTATCATTAATAAGAGAAGGTGCCCTGTTGAGGGTATTTAATTCACCATCTTCAGTACCTGCCAGCTGATTGTCAGTTGAAGAGGGCGTGATAGGTGAGGCAGTTTTCTCTATTATAATAGTTGAGCTATTATTCGTAGTTGCATCATTTTGAGATATTAAGTGACCTGGCTTGGGTAAGGTACTATTTTGTTCCTTACTGTTGATTACTTGGTGGCGGTGCCAACTCGGGATAAAGCCGTACTCTTTACCATCGCAGATGTATTTTTGAATAAATCCGCAATTAACTAACGCCTCGAGTACCAGCGTAAAATCAATATCGTCGAAGGGAAGAATATCCAGTTTAAGTATGCGCGGCTTCCAGCGGAAGCGACCTTCTCGATCACAACAAGTGAATAAGCCAACGAAAGCGATGCGTAGCGGTAAATTATAACTTATTTCTGCCTCAAATAACTCTTCATGACGGAAGAGATCTGGCTTAACAGTGCGAATCCTTGGCATAATGATTTCCTTTAATGTATAATTAAATTTTGTATTAATATTGTTTATTGCTGGATTGTTTTTGATTCAAGGGGTGTCAATTGTCGAAAGACGACAGGTTGTTTTTGACTTTTCTGTCGGTTGCTTTGTTGCTTCGAGCAGTTGATTTTGAATCCCGGTTTTTCTACCAATTTTCCTTTCTGATTATTTAAACAATGCTTTTTAATCCATGGGTTAAAAACTTCTGGATAAAATAAATTATGGTGGCCT
This sequence comes from uncultured Pseudomonadota bacterium, assembly GCA_963838235.1. Taxonomy (GTDB): domain Bacteria; phylum Pseudomonadota; class Alphaproteobacteria; order Caulobacterales; family Caulobacteraceae; genus JAFECT01. Next base: position 13,051 of record CAWIQJ010000006.1, on the reverse strand, counting down.
TTGTCAACGTTGTAGCAAGAGTTAGGATTTTGATGGGGAGTAATAACCCCTTTCTTTAATGATTGCCCATGCTTGATGAGATACTGCTTCTATTTTTCCTACGCTTGCTTGCATGTTTCTTCTCCTTTCATCCAGTTGAGCGCATTTCGAATATCACTTTCGTAAACCGTTTCACAGAAATTATCTTTTTGCACAGGCGGTGATAGACCCTTGATAACCTCGTAACATTTGGATTTAGCAAGCAATTCATGCACCACTTTCACCAGGTAGCGCAGTCCAAAACCACGGCCTTGGGTAGCATGGGCTGATATTTCGTAGGCTTGGATGAAGGTAGCAACTGTGGCACCTGCCTGCCTGAGTCGATAAATCTCATCGATTGAGTCAGGGTAAAATCGCTTAAGCGGCATCCCTTTCTCGATTAGGGTTGCAATAATCATTCGTGGCTCCTGCGAGGTTAAATTTTGAATGGGTGTTTCAACACTGACTTCCTCGCGCGCGCGTTAATTGATTGCTTCTTATGGTTTGTTTTATAGTTAGTATTATCTATTATTGGTTGTCCATCTTCGCGTTCTCGATTGTCCATTTTTGCATTATCTGAATAATCAATAAGTTGCGATTCATCGCGCGCATTAATTGGCTGATTTTCGTTTATTTTGTAGTTTGTATTATCTGTTATTGCTTGGTCATTTTCACACGATGGTAATGCATTATTGCACCATTGATTGTCCATTTTAATATTATCGAAATCATCAATCAGTCGTGATTCATCTTCATCAGATTTATTCAATAGGTCGTTTCTTTGGAGCCATTTATTGCATACTTCTGGATAGAATTTGAAGTATTTGGTTCTATCAAAACAATAACGCCGGTTTGGATTCCTGTGGATAGTAATGACATCCAGAGAAGCTAACAAAGCTAATCCATTACTAATAGACTTTTTGCCAAATAGACCCATGAGAGCATCTACAAGGTCAGCCATTGTAAAGAATAAATAAGCATTCTGATTAGGTGGACTGCCATCACCCTGTGTCTGCGCAATATCATTAAAATGACGGTAATCATTGTCATTTTGGATTTTCCAATCATGCCAGGATGAAAAATAGGAAAGTAATATCGCTGCACAATGGTTGCCTTGGCAAAAACTCATTTGCCACTCATAAAACTGGATAAATCGATTATTTTTAGGATATTGAATGCAAGAAGAATAAATCATAACCCATGCCCTCCAAGGCTTTTTTTCTTTAATGTGTTCCTTTATACTTGTTTAATTATTCTGAGCACTAAATTGGCGTGTTAAAAATAATAATGTTAAATAATATAACTATGTTGTTGTTGAATCAAGCAAATTTTAAATAATATTCATTCTTATGGTTGAGATGATTAAATTTTGTTATTGATTATTTCTTTTTTCCTATATAACATATGATATTTCTTTAACAAAGTTGTTGGATTGAATAAGAGCTGGTGAATACCATAACAGATTTTAAAATAACCAAACCTAAAAATTTAGGTAGAAATCTTCGTGCTTTACTTGATGAGCATCGACTTTCCGAGAATGATTTAGCTTTAAAGCTGAGCAATCCCGTTATGACTATCAGAAGACTTGTATCTGGTGAAACAACAGATCCTCGTATATCCACATTGAAATTAATTGCTGATTATTTTAATGTGACAATAGACTCTTTAATTGGGGATAATATACCCAATGCTAACGCCCTAATAAGCAAAAATACGCCCAAATTCATTCCCATATTAGATTGGACTGCGGCATCTCAAATGAGATCTATCAAAGATTTAGATTTTGCTTCTTGGAAAAAATGGCAACCAGTAACCTTGCCTTCTCATTTAATAATCAGTAACTATGCCTTCGCTTTAGAAAGTAGACCTTCAATGCGACCTCGGTTTCCGATCGGCACTATCTTTATAATTGAGCCAGCTATTACATCATCAGATGGAGATATGGTATTAATTAGAGTTAAAAACTCCAGTGAATTAACTCTTAGAGAATTAATTATTGATCCTCCTGAGTGGCAATTACATCCTCTTGTTCCTGGTTCAAATATCCTTTACTATGAATCACATAAATACGATCTTGCAGGAGTTGTTTTACTCACTCTTTTGTATAACCAAAGAGTTATTGATTAAAAAACAGGAGGTTATGTTGTTCAGCCAAAATAGTTTTAAAACTACAGCCAATCAGCATGGCGTTATGCACAAAATTAATCCTATCTCAATTGCATTTATTGAATATGCAAAAACATGCCATGGAACAGTTTTAGATATTGGCTCTGCTTATGGAGTGGCAATTATACCAATCCTTTTAGGAGGAACGGATGTAAGAGTAATTGCATGTGATATATCAAAAGATCATCTTGAAGAGCTTGAGAAACAGGTAAGAAAAATAGATGATGAAAATGGCACAAGTTTATTTTCTAGACTTACTCCTTTAAATCAAAAATTCCCCGACTTTGATTTAGAGGAAAACAGTTTAGATGCTGTCTTAGCATCTCATGTATTACCTTTTTTAGCAGGTAAAGAAATTGAAAAAGGATTTAATAAATTAGCAAAGTTTTTAAAACCTGGTGGAATATTATACATAACAAGCTATTCTATCTATAATAAAGTAATGCAAAAGTATATCCCTGATTATGAAAAAAGAAAAGAAAGCGGGGATCCTTGGCCAGGGGAATTAGAAGATGCGTCTCTTTATTGGGACAAAGAAAATCCATTAACGGCAATTCTACCTAAAAGATTAAATCATCTTGAACCATGTTTAATTAAAACAATTCTCCAAAAAAATAATTTCAAAATAAAATATCTTGATTTTTTATCACTAACTGATGAAATACCAGGCGACATGAAGTTAAATGGTCGAGAAGCAATGGGTTTGATCGCTAAAAAGAAATAATAGCCGCAAGCAGGGTGTCGACCGGCATGAAAGAATATAAATACTTAGGGAAGCTCCAGGCATTAAGTATAACATTTATATTAACATCTTTGGTTCTATCTCATAAATTAGTAATATTATTGGGTATACAATTTTCAGTAGCATCTTTAATTTTTCCAAACACTATGCTAATAGCAAATATTATTGCTGTTGTTTACGGGCACAAATATAGTTCAGAAATAATGTGGGAAACATTAAAATGTCAAATTCCATTTACAATTATATGTATTATAGCAATAAAATTACCTTCCCCTACAAGTTCTGCGGGAACTATAGCATATAATTATGTTTTTAATGATATGTGGCAGGTTTCTTTAGCAAGCTTAGTTGGTACTTACCTTGGACTCAAGGTTAATATATTTGTATTGTCAAAATCAAACATTTTATTGCTGTATAAAGGATTTTGGTTAAGAACCTTATTTGCTTGTGGCATAGGAGAAATAGTATTTACTATAACTGCTGTACCAATGATGTTTTTTAACAAAGTATCATTCTTAGGATTGATATCAATCATAACTATTTCACTGACTATAAAGTTAATATACAGTTCGCTCCTAAGTTATGTGTCAGAAATTATTGCAAAAAAAATTATGAAAATTGAGAAAATAAGTAATGAAAACTTATCTTTTAGTTATGATCCCTTTATGATTAAAGATGCCTTATAACTTAGAATTTGAATAAATTAATTTTAAATCATGCTGACGTTTTCTTCTGCGTGGTTTCAAGTTATTTTTTATTTTATACAACTCTAGGCCGGCCAAAAAGCCGATATAATAGGCTTCAGATGGAGAAAAATTCTTTATGATTTCTTTGTTTTGCGCCAAGTCAAGTATGCTTTTTTCTGAATATCTTTTAAGGTCAGTAGTCTCATATTCAATAGAACCATCCCTATTTATAAATAATAATTTGTAATAAGAGCTATTATCATTTTTTTGGATAGAAAATGTGGCTTTTAAAGAGTTGTGATCTGTTAAACCTTTATATACCTCACCACAAACTGCTCCAACAATGGAAGAATCTATCGACAATAAGCGGTCAATAATACATTGACTATTAATAATTTGAATTGGTGTTTTATAAAAAATGGAGTAGCCGTGAAGACATTGAAACCAGCATTCTTTATTATCTTTAATATCAATTAATTTTAAAGAGTTATTTATAGTAACATTTTTTGTTCTATTTGAAAAAGTAAAATTCTTCATGAATATAATATCCTTTTAATTTAATCCCTAAAGATGAAGATTAGCAAAAATTCAATTTATAATCTCTTGCTCTTATCCAAGCTTCTCTAATTTGAGTTGGGGACAAGCTTTCTTGGGCCTGTAGTTTAATATTATATGCATAAGGGTGATTTCTATAACATGCGACCTCTGCCCATGCATAAGCTTCAACATAATTTTTTATTTCATTAAGATAAAATTCAGCCAAACTATACTGAGAATCAATATTTCCCATAATGGCATTCACAAGTAAAAAATTATGACCAGGCGCATTATAAATACTCCCAATAATCTTTTTAATCAAATTAAAATTTATTACTTTCATCGTAAAATTTTGTTTAACTCCATGACTTAAGGTAGGGTGTCTAAATTCCACCTTGGCGCATTTCCCATGTTTCGGACCTCACGTTACACAAGCAGCACATCGAATAAGCTGAAAATTCCGAAACTGAGCCTCGGCTTTCAATGCCCTAGACTGAGGTCCACTCAAGTTATCAAGAACATAGATGTTACAAGGCTTTTCTTCTTTTTTTGACTGATCTCTGGACCTCCGGAAGAATATAAGGAATATACTGGTTCAATTAATACACCAAGATACTTATCAGAACCATAATTTTTCTTCGCATAATACAGGGCCATTTCCCGGAGAAAGATTTTGGTCAAAAATGGCTGTTTTTTGACACCCTAGTCCAAGTGCTTTTTTGGATTAGGGTGCGCCTGAATTGGAACAACGCCTAATCATCATAAATTCAACATGTTAATGCACTTAAAATCCTTTAAAATATTCTTATTTTCCTATACATTACCTATGCAAAAAATGTTGTCTCTATAAAATGACGGGTCCATTAGTATGGGAATACAATCATTTCATTCATCTCGCTCACCTCATATTTTCAAAGAAGCAGAGCAGAAATTTTATGAATTAACGGATACTCGGCATACTTGAGGTAAGTGTTCACATCCCCCCATCATATTTGTTAACTCGTGCGGAAAAAATCTCTTATAAAAAGTAAAACAATGGAATCTTAAATGGAAATACCTGACTACAGTTTGCTTCAAATTACCCCTGAAGTTTTAGTGAAACTAAATCCAAATGAGTTATTGAAATTGTCAGTGAAGTTACTCAAAGATTTGAAAGAATCACGTGATCGTTTAAATCAAAACTCAAATAATAGCTCTCGTCCTTCTAGTAGTATACCTCCTTGGGAAAAAGGCAATTACAAAAACCAAAGCCAGGATAAACACAACTATTGAGAAGGTTTTGCATCCCACAATTGGTTTTCTAAGTTCTCAGCAATATCACATGCTTGTTGGGCAACCAATTTTTTTCGGTTATGATTAGCTTCATAACTTAATTCTCCAATAAGCTCTTCAAGCTCATTGATTGTCAGTTCGCACTCAATAAAATCTTCATTCTCAGAATGTATTGTTGAGGTTGATTGTAAATGATCTAATATTTTTTGTACGGTGGTATTTTGCAATAAATTAATGACAAATTCTTTATCATATGCAGATAATTCAATTCTCATTTTAAATCCTAATTGAAATACTATTTGTCATAAAATATTTTATGTACTAAATAGCATTTGGAATCATGCCTATAGGCAGGCCTTTTCTTGCAGCAAAAATAGTATCAGCTAAAAATTGAACTGAATTAACAGCACGCTTTCGACAGGTACCAATAACACTTGCTAATAAAGTAAACGTTTTTGTTCCCTTCTTGCTCTTAGATCCAAAACAAATTTTTCGAAGCAATACCCAAGGCCTCAATTCACGTTCCGCTTCATTGTTTGTTAATGGTAAATAAGGGTGTTGTAAAATTCTGAAAATAGCATCCCAGTCATTCAGAAATTCTCTAGCCAATGCTTTTGTCTTTTCATGCGAGGCACCTCTATATTTTTCACACATTACCTTAAACTCTTCTAAAACAGAATTCAATTTATTAGTGAGAACATCTGTTTTTTCTGATGGATATGATTCTTTTCTCCAATCATATATGGCATTTATGCAAATTTTTAAAACTTCCAAGGCAAAATGGCCAAACTCAGCAGCTGTTAGATCCATGCTATCAGCTAATCCCTGTGCCTTGCGTAACAAATGTGCCCAGCAACGTAATCGTTTTTCATAATACCTATATGCTCCATAGCCATCTGTCATGAGCCAACCTGCAAAGCTCGCTTTTAAAATCTGTTGTAGTTGCTCTTTGGTTCGTTTGCCAACACAAAAATATACAACTGTCAGCGCATTGAATATCCAAAGCCAGAGCATCTTTGATTTTTCCAGCCACACCGTTTCATCTGCATGAATAAGCGATTCTTGTATTAAAGTTTCTAAAATAGGATTTTCTAAAGGAGCTACTGCTACGCCAGATTCTTCATAACATTGCTGAATGGCTCCAGTACTTAATCTAATGCCAAAATAATTTAACAGTTCTTGAATCTTACGAATCGGCAATCTGAAATTCATTTTTAAATGGACAATCAGTGAAGCTAAATAGGGACCTATCCATCTCCACTCACTGAGTTGTGTCTTATCAACAACAACATCAGATTTCGGATCATAGCGATTTTGATGCCCACAGTTGGCACAAGTGTTGTCGTAAAGTAGGTAAGGTGTCACTATCACCGTTAATCCTGGCTGTAGTGCATTACCTAATTGAATATCAACTTGATTATACTGCGTATAAAGCACTTTGTTTATAGAGTCCAGTATGTTGCTGCATACAATGCACATATCCAACGAACAGTGAATTGCCTCTTCTGTCACTCCTGGATTCCAGGTGCGTCCATAACCAGGGGAGCCCTTTTGTTTCCCTTGTTTTTTAGGAGTCGATTCTTCAGTATTCCCTGAAGAAGATTCCTTTAGCTCCGTAATGCTAGCACTGAGATTACTGGAATTCACATCATTAAGTGAATCATTTTGATTGTTTCTTTTATTTTTTTCTTCCACTTCAGCTTCTTCTAACTCAGTCTTCTTGCTTTCAATGCATTCATCTGAATTTTCATTCGAATAATTGTCTTTTTCCCAAGGAGGTATACTACTAGAAGGACGGGAGCTATTATTTGAGTTTTGATTTAAACGATCATGTAATTCTTTCAAATCTTTGAGTAACTTCACTGACAATTTCAATAACTCATCTGGATTTAGTTTCACTAAAACTTCAGGGGTAATTTGAAGCAAACTGTAGTCAGGTATTTCCATTTAACATTCCATTGTTTTACTTTTTATAAGAGATTTTTTCCGTAGGAGTTTAACAAATATGATGGGGGATGTGAACACTTACTACTTGAGTATGAAATTCTCTAACCTATTGAATTTATGATGGTTAGGCGTTATTCCAATTCAGCCGCACCATTTGGGTTATATATTCATATTTAAACTAAAATAATAGAATGAAGAAAAGAAACTGGAGATGAGTACAATGGTCTCAAATAAGGTGAGAACTTTAGTTATTGAAGATTTGGAAATAGCACAAGTAGTTGCTGAAAATCTCCTGGAAGAGCTTAATTCCGAGGTAAATATAGCTTCTTCTGCTTCCCAAGCTTTTGAACAACTGTTTAGTAACCATTTTGATATTATTTTTATTGATATTAATTTACCTGATCTAGATGGATTTGAAATTGCTAGTACCATACGGATGATGCAACGAAGTAACAGGCGCATACCACTTATTGCTGTTACAGCTAATTTCAGCGAAGACCTTGAAGCTAAAACAAAACGAAGTGGGTTTGATGATTTTCTCATCAAGCCACTCACGCTTGAAGCAGTACGTCATATTATGTTTAAGCATTTAAATCGGACAAGTTGAATTTTTGACTGACAGCATTCAAATATTTTCATATAGATTAAGAATAAGAAGTAGGGCTATCTTTAGGTAACGTATTTTCTTTATAGTCAGTTTATTATATTATTCTGCAATCTAGAATCAAAGGATGGTTTATGCTTATTACAATTGCTTATCTTAGAGATCATAAAGAATACGTTGGTACCCTTGGTTTATGGTCTTTCGATGTTTGGTCAAAATATCATTCCCCTGGCACTACTCGAAAAAAGCAAATTTTAAAATATAAGGGCCATTTTAATATTGAAACCTTGCCGCTGACCTTAATAGCTTTAACTGAGAATGATAGATTAATTGGTATGTGTTCGCTTACCGAAGAAGAAGGCATTCACTCTGATCTAAAACCTTGGTTAAGTTCGTTATATGTAGTACCCCGTTTTCGGAAGCAAGGCGTAGGCAAAACGCTTATTTCTGCCATTCAAAAAATTGCAAAGAAAATGAATCATGAAGCACTTTACCTGCTAACCGGCGCTGAATTAACTGAATATTTTTCTAAACTGGGGTGGTCATTCATTGAAGAAAGTAAGCTAAACAGCCATCCAGTGTCTATTATGGAAACCTCATTAGATTGTGTGGATATAAGTCCAAATGATGATTGAGATTCTAATCAAGCCAGCATGTTGGCAAGTAAAACTTTAATTAAAACTAATTGCTTTTTAAAATAACATCTGAGACTATAAACACATAGTCCGATCATATAGATCGGACTATACGGACCTTCGAAGACTGTAGCGGTCTAAGAGGTCTGGCCACAAATAACCTAATTACGAGGTTGCTCATGGTTACACGAAGGATACCACGCAGAAGCGTTCACGCGCAAAGACCTTTTTCTTCTCCCAAGACTCAAATGATTCAGATGCTATCTGCTTTTTTCAGACGGATACAAGCAAATGATTTTACCCTGTGTAAACCCTCATTTACCCATGAGCTTTTGTGGGCATTGGGTATGATCATGTCTAATCAAATGATTTTAGAAGCAGTAGACAAAGGAATGGTAGCTTAAGTAGAGGGGAGTTGAAGCAGGGTGTTTCATCCTGCTTTCAACTTTTTTAAATTTGATACTCCCCTCTACAATCATCTGTTTACTATGCCTTTATAGAGGGTGAGTGCACTTTTTAATTGAAAGGTGGATCACTCCATGTATCATCAAAAAATAAAACTAGCCACAAGAATAAAAAGATGAAGCATCGCAAAGTGGCTAAATACTGGAATAAAAATGCAAAGCGCTGGATAAAAACTGCTGAGCTGGGATTGGATGTCTGGCGAGATTCTCTCAATACGACCTCCTTTATAAACATGTTGCCAACCATAACTGGATTTTCTGGCTTAGAAATTGGTTGTGGTGAAGGGCATAATTCGCGGTTGATTGCCAGACGATGTAAGACATTAACTGCGATTGACATCTGTGTAGAGTTTATTACACACAATCAGAACTTGAATTTTCCTGCCAATCTAATCTATCAAAAAGCCAATGCCATCGACTTGCCATTTGATAATGAATCATTTGATTTTGCAATCGCCTTAATGGCTTTTATGGATATGGCAGAAATCAATAAAGTGTTAATGGAAATCTACCGCGTTTTAAAAAAGGGTGGATTTTTACAGTTTTCCATTACTCATCCCTGCTTCAACGAATTTATCGGTGAATGGATGGAGAATGACCAAGGTGATCGATATGGTTTTTTGGTCAAGCGATATTTTATTGAATCAAGAGGTGAAGTACATGAATGGCAGCACTTTCATGCTTCTTCTGATATTGCTCCATTTCGAACGCCACGTTTTGTTAAACCTTTAAGTACCTGGTTTAGTCTCCTTCTTGATGCAGGATTTTTAATTGAGAAGGTGTATGAACCCTATGCAGATAAAAAAGCCATCGCTCAATATCCAGTCTTAGCTTCTACGCGAATGGCGGCGCATAGCCTCATGATAAGGACGAGAAAATGAAAAATAGCCAATTAACCCCCTCATTGGAAGCCGTAATTGAAGAAATGCCTGGCCATGTTTGGTGGAAAGACAAGTCTTTGCGTTACCTGGGATGTAATGCACAAGTGCTTCATTTATTAGGTCTATCACAAAGAGAATTTATCGGTAAGACTGATCACGAGCTATGGGGTAAAGAGATTGCAGATAAACTCCTACAAGCCGATAGACAAGTCTTGAGCACAGGAAAAAACATTAGCTTGGAAGAAGTGATTCAAAAAAAAGATGGGGTCCAACTGATTATGCTGACTAATAAATCTCCCTATTTTGATAGAACTCATCATATTGCTGGCATTATAGGAACATCTACTGATATCACCTGTCGCAAAAAAGCGGAAGAAGAATTAAAAATAGCCAAGGACGCTCAAGAAGCAGCTAACAAAGCTAAGACAGAATTTTTACAAAACATGCGCCACGATATCCGAACTCCACTTGTTGGTATTACCGGTTGCGCCCATGCTATTAAAGACAATATCAGTGATCCTCATAAAATTGAGCTAATCAAAGAATATGCCGATGCTTTAATTACCTCTAGTTATGCGCTTACGACTTTGTTAAATGAAATAGTAGAGGCAATCAAAATAACTGAGGGTGCAATGCCATTAGTGAAGAAGAAATTTAACTTAAAAGAAAAACTGCTTACGATTATTGAGCTTAACCAAGCAAAAGCACAGCAAAAAAATCTGGTGCTGACTTTAGAGCATGATGCGCGTATTCCGCATTATTTAATAGGTGACCATCCTCGTATTCACCGCTTAATATTGGAGTTGGTTACCAATGCGCTCAAATTTACCAATAGAGGCTGGATCAAGGTTGCAACTGAACTATCATTCTGCAATGAAAAAAACATGATTATAAAAATGAGTGTAACCGATACTGGCATAGGAATTAGTCAAAACAAACAAGAGGAAGTCTTTACCCGTTTTAACCGACTGACTCCTTCTTGGAGAGGAATTTATCCAGGGATGGGCTTGGGGTTGGCACTGGTTAAACAGTTAATAGATGATTTAGAGGCTGAAATTTATCTTGAGAGTAAGCCAGAAGAAGGCTCAAAGTTTACCTGTGTGATCCCGCTTAAAGAAACGTTACTCGATGAGCAATTGGGTGTAGATACAATCTGCATGGAACCAAAAAAAGAAGTATATTTCCCTAAATGGCAGGCTACTGTCTTGCCTCAAGTTAAACCAACTTCATCAGAATTAATTTCCATTCTTTTAGTCGAAGATCAACTTATCCCAGCCAAGGTAGCTCAATCATTGCTTGCAGGATTTAATTGTACAGTCGATATAGCACAAGATGGTCAAATGGCTTTAGAATATGCAAAAAGCAAGCATTATGATTTTATCCTCATGGATATTGGCTTACCCGATCAATCGGGAAAAGAGGTGACAAGACAGATTCGTGACTGGGAAAGATTGCAAAACAAGCACACGCCTATTATTGCACTGACTGCGCATGTTGGCGACGAGAATAAGGAAGAATGTCTTCAAGCGGGGATGGAGGCTGTGCTATCTAAACCATTATCGAAAGAGGTAGCATTGCATCTTCTAAACATATTTGTTCCCAAGTTCAAAATGGCATCTTAGCAACATGATCATCAAAATAGTGAGAGGTCTTTGCCTATTTTTTACTGTCTGAATCACAATTTTAGTATTTACAAATGTTGCTTTTTATCGACACTTTGATACCATGACCGCGTGGTATCGAAAGTACCTTCACTGACTGTCCCATTCCTTATTAGAATTTCTCCTCTTCGTTGCCTGAAAAGGCTCGAAGAGGGGAGTCTAATTTTGAACTGGATTGGCGGGCAATTTTCCAAAAATGGTGCAAATCATATTCAAAGAAAAGTGATGTCTAAATGTGAGCCATTGGCTCATAGAAGAAACTCTTCAGCAGGTGATTCCTTCAATCTTTAATTTTTTTAAATTATAAAGGCATATAAGGTAAAAGAATTCCTATAGGATCTGGTATTACAGAGGCCGCGTTTAAAAAAGATTCTGTCGATCAGGAATAAAATGGAAAGATAAGGAGCATCAATTGTGTTTAGCTTTAAGGTGTTTAGACAAATCGGATCGTTGGAACCAGTTCTGGGATAAACTAAATCAATATGGAGTGCCAATTGCTGCATGATAAACAACATTATTAGGCAGCTTTACCCGCCTGTACTATAAATGGAGATAAAAATTAATCAAAATTTAAGCCAGCAAGTTTACTCTAGGAATTTTATTTCATATAATCACCCTCTTGTTCACTCTAAACCGGCACAAGAAGGGTATCGACTACTCCCACCTGAAAAAGTAAGAATAATTACATCAAATACGAGTCACACGAGAATAAGACAACTGAAAAAATAAGGAGAAAACTATGTCAGATTTAAATAATCAGCATCCGCCTCAAGAGAAAGAAGCCGCCCCGCCAGAATTTAATGTTAAAGGTATTTATTTACGCAATATATCACTCGAAACAAGTACTTCACCGATATTGCTACGTTCTGGCATACAGCCAGAAATGAAATTAGAATTACGAGTACAGATTAATTCCGCAGAGGATTATGATGAAGTCCTATTGGATTTAAACATTACTGCTCGAGATAACAATAATCTACTTTACCTTATTAAAATGCAGCAAGCAGGTTGTTTCGTATTAAATAATTTTACCGTTGAGCAGAAAGATTTTTTCTTAAACACCACCTGCGCGAGCCTTATTTATCCTTATGCCAGCCAGATGGCTAATACGCTTTCTGTGCAATCAGGCTTCCCACCCGTCAATATAATGCCTATTAACTTTGTGCATTTGTATAGTCAGCAGCAAGATTCGCAAGCGCAAGTAAAAGCTTCCAGCCTTGAAGGACAAAAGCCGGTTAATTCAGGCACTCTAAACCCAATGCCACAAGCCAATAAACCAACGAGTAAATGGGCAGATTTAGTAACATCTCAAGAAACGATTGAACAGGAAGAGGTCAAATGATTGGGTTGCAGCAGGTGAGGGATTGTTAGTTCCGCTAAAGTTGGACTCTTAAGAAGCCTAAGATGATCATTTGTATCATTTTTCTTTCAGAATAAA
>CAWIQJ010000005.1:0-1644418 GCA_963838235.1 uncultured Pseudomonadota bacterium | reverse complement strand
CAGCGTCCAGCAGTGAACGGTGTAATAAATGGCGAGCCAGATCCGGTCAACAGGAGAAAGATGCGCCACCGTGTACCGATGTCCTTCTGCGCCTCCGCCGCCGGGTTTCCACCCGTCGCCTGTGGCTGCGGAACAGGTCGACCGCGTAGGAAACCGACGCGTCCAGCGTATAGAGCTGAATAACAATAAGTGCCGCCGGCGCGGAAACCGATCGCCGCCGGGTTGCCGCGGCGCGGCCCCACATTGGCCGCCAGCGCGCCGGCGGGCCACAACAACCCCCGCGCGCCGGGCCTCAACCTCGTGCCGGCTCGCGCTCAGCGCCTCGCGCGGAGCGGCGGAGGGTCGCAGCTGTCGCGCAACCCCGCGCTACCAGGTGTCGTCGAGCACGGATGAAGCGTGTAGAGCGTCCACCATTCGGGGTTGGTCGGACGGCCGAGCTCCACCTGTTGCGCGGCACCATCGGCATCGAGCCGCTTGTCGGCGGGACCCGCGCCGTAGGCTTTGATTTTCGGCGGCGGCGGCGGCGCGTAGTTCGGGCCGACCACGCAACCCGCAAGCGCAGCGCGCCCCCGAGCGCGGCGCGTCTAGCGGTCCAGGACAGCAGAGACATCGACTTAGCTGCCCCGGGCAAGAGCCGCGTCCTCGCGCCCGGTTTCGGCTCGGAAGATTACCAGCAGGCCCCGCGGATCGCCCTTGTCCTTGTCCTGGGGCGTCAGCGCCACGCGCGCCGTCACCTGCGGCTGCGCCCTGCGAAATCGAGCGGAATGTGTGCGTTAGTGCCGCGCACGATCATCATCCTACTTTCTCTGTGGGTTATCCTCTCCATTCCGCCGCCTGGTCCACATAGGCGCGCACCTATGGCCGTCGGCGTGTCGCGCGTCAGCAAGACCGCGGACAGATATCTCGCGTGGCCGGGTAACACGCCGAACCGCGGCGCGATAGGAGGCGCCCTTGGGCAGGTTCACCGGTCGTCTACCGCGCGGGCGAACGGCGCGCGCACCACAATACTCACCGAGCCCCCCCTTGCCGCTGTCGTAGGCGCGATAGGGCTGTGACCGTATTGCCTGTTTCTGAGTGTTTGAGGGCTTCTCCCCGCGTTGAGCAGGTCGAGCTGGCGTTGCGCCACTTCGAACCGCCCCGGTCCCAGCCGACCCGACCGCGTCCGCGGCGCCTTCAGGGACCCTTGTGATCGAGCGCGCATCGAGGTCCGGGGCGGAGCGCGTCCAAGTGTCCGCGCCGGTCCACGGCCGCCTTCAGCGCGGCCTTGGCCTGGTCGACCTGGGCCTTGGCGACGGCCACCTGTTCCTTGCGTGGTGCCGCTTCAGCTTGCGCAGGGTCGCGTCGGCGGCGAGCGCCTGTCGGCGCAGGTCTCGGTGGTGGCGCGTTGCACGCTGTCGTCGAGCGCGAAGCAGCTGGCTGGCTCGCGCTCACCCGAAAATCGCCTTCGTGCACGGAAGTGTCTCCCCCCCTGCGGGGCACCTCTGAAACACGTAAACGCAGGTCCCGCCGGCCGCGTCGTTGTCGATCACACCCTCGGCCTTGATCGCGCCGGGATAGGGTCCGCGATCGAGCTTGGCGAGCTGGTCGCGCGCGAACGGGAACAGGATCGCGGCGGCGACCAGCACCACCAGGATGGCGCCCACGATCGGCAGCGCATCCTTTCAGCTGGCGCACGGGTTTGCCTCCCGCACATATGGTCCAGCGCACAGCGGCCTCCAGGCCGCGCCTGACGCATACCCCCGAAAACTCAAAGCGGCCCCCCTCGCTCACCCCGTCCGGCCGGCGCGCCTACAGAACCGCGCGACGGCCCCGCCCAACTAGGCAGGTCTTAACCATGCCCAAGGTGATTTATTTGGCCAGGGAATCGGTCGAGTACCCGATAAATCTGGGGTAGACGGAAGGCAATGCCTGGAATGGGCTCGGACCGCACGACTGTGCGGGAAATGCGGTAAGGAGGCCCGCGCCACCCCAAATTCGCGGATTAGAGGACCGCGGTGTCGCGCCTCACATCCGCAACGCCGCTCCGAACGCCCGCCGGCCACTGTTCCGTATCCAGCCCGTTCCCGAACAGCGCCACCGCCGCGGCCATCCATGCCGAACGCGACCCCCCGGTGTGGATCGTCTCGCTGAACTCGTCTTGGATGCCCGAGGTCTCGCCGAAGTGGTCGCGGTGGTAGTTGAAGCTCATGCACGCGGTCGGTTTCTCGTTCCGAATGCGTCGGGATGAGCAGTTCGAACTTCAGCGACTGCTGCATCTGGCTGATCGCCATGATCTGGCCGCCGCGGCCGAAGACAGGCTCGTCGACGCCACGTCGACGGTATACGGCAGCTCGAGCAGGTCGGCTATGCCCTCGGCGCGCTCGATCCAGTCCGAGCCGTGTTTTGGTTTTCATCCGGCGTGCCGATACAGACGTACTCGCGCATGGGGAAGGGACTGCAGGCGGTCGATGTCCTTCGACGGCTCACGGCGAAAACAGTCGCACGCGACGTCGAAGATCAGACCGCCCGCAGCCACGGGCCCCCGCCCCAGCTACAATAGGATAGACCGAATAACAGGGCCGCAGGCGTCAGCACTGGTATCGGCAGCGCCGAGTGACGCCGTCCAGTCGCCGCCGGCCTCGAACCCGGAAACGACGTCACGAATCTCCCGCTCGGAGCCGTGCAGGCAGCTGACGCAGCCCAGCAGGTTGGGAAAGCTCTTCAGCCCCCCGGATCGTTCGAGGATGGCGCGGCTCATCACCGCGGAAAAGCCGATCCCCTCCGCGCGCGGGTCGCGATAGCGCGTGATCAGGGCGCTCATTGCCTCGACCGTGTCTTCATAAACAGCGGCGCGCGCATAGACGCCGTCTGCGCCCATCGCGTGAAACAGGGTTTCCGCACAGGCTCCTCTTCGTGCGCTCGGCGTTGGTGCTTATGAGTTCTCCGGAGAGACGGTTGTTATTTCGGCCTCTGTCCCGCAGCGATCCCGCCGCGCCGGCCACCAGGACCGAGCTCGCTAGGTTTCCGAGGATGCGGTCGTCGTCGATCATGATCGGGCTCGACAGGATGTCGCGCAGCGCGCCGCCGATTACACGTCGGTGTCGTTGCGAGAACCCGGAGAGGCCGGCGGCGGGCGCAGGCCGCTGATCACCGACGGCCGACCGCGTCCGACGCCTTGACCTTCAGAAGGCTGATCGCGGTGTGGAAATCAATGGAGGTCAGGGCCTCGCTGCTTTCGCGCGCTCGCGGCTTCGTAGCGCGTGAGCGAAGCCGGCGACCAGGCTGCGCAGGAGGCGTTGAGGTTGGTGGCCGCGGGGCCGCGCGCGCCGCGCCTGGTGGGACCCCACCGCCGCCGCCGCGGGCGGCCCGACGCATGGAAGCGGCGCGCGCGCTCCGACCGCGCCGGACGCCACGGTCTGCAGGCGGACGACCAGAGAAGGCCCGCGGCGGGGACCATGCTCTTAGCGTGGATGGTTTTATAGGCGGTGGGTAGTATTTGTTCGGGGTGTTGGCCTCCGCCTTGAGCCGTAAAGCCTGGCGCTGCAGGTGCTGTGCATGCGAGGGTTTCCCGGGGCGCGCGTGTTAGGCGGCACGTCCTTTCATCAGGGCCACCAGCACCTGCTCGCGGCCTGTCTGCCTCAGCAATTTGCCGGCGCGCGGGGGTGGTGATCACGGCGTTGGCCTGTACACCTTTACTATAGGAGATGACGCTGGCGTTCGCGGGTCAGGCCACGTGGACACGTTGTGGTTGACCTTCATCTTGTTGTGATGGGAATCTGCATAATTGCTGCCCTTCTTGCCCTCAGTTGTGGAGGAGGCAAACAGCAATTGCTCGTGCGCCAGCCCAGCAGGTCCTTTAGGGCCTGTCGCCGCAGTGGCCTACGACGCAGCTGACCTTCACCTGGTGCATGGCGTAGATCATGCCAGCGGTCGCGCAGGCCGCACCCAGGGCGTAGCAGTAGCCGGCCACGTGTCGGTGAGGCTCGCGCCCTCGCCGCCGAGATGCGCCGGGGACCATGAGGTTAACAAGCCCTCTTCCTCCGCTTGCCCGCGATCCCCCGGGAATTGCGTGTCGCGGTCGACCACATCGGCGTGCAGCGTGGCCACCGCTGCCAACTGCCGGCCCCGGCGCGGGGTGAGGATATCGCCGGCTTTTGACGGCGGAATCGTCGTCCGCCTCGGGTGCGACATGGACGACGTCGGCGGATCTTCAGGTTCGGCTTCGACATGGCTGGCCCCTCGGCTCAATCCGAGACCGGCGAGGCCCTCCCTCCCCGCATGTCCCCGCAAGCGATGTGCCGTCTTAACCGTCCCATTTTCGCCCGGAGCGCGAAGGGCGAAGTGCGCCTGCGCCTCGGCCCGCCGCTTGCAATTCCCCTCACCGAACGCCGCAGCGCCGGGGGAATTGTCCCACGATGGGCGCGCGCTCACAGCCTCGGGGACGACGATGGCCGACGGATCGATGGTCTCGAACAAATCGCGGATCGCGGAATTCGTGAGCGCCATGCTGGCGCGCCGCCGCGGGTCCAATGCGGGCGCGCCGGGCGCGGACCTGCTGGAAAGCGGCCTGACCTCGCTCGACATGTCAATCTGATGCTGGGCGTCGAGGCGGAGTTCGACATCGAAATTCCGCAGTCGGACATGACCCCCGACAACTTCCGTTCCATTGTCGCGATCGAGCGCCTGGTCGGCTCGCTCGGGCCGGCGCGCTGAGCGGATACGGTTAATGCCGCTCGACCGCCACGCCGCGCGCTTCCTCGCCATGTTCGGCGCCGCCGGCGCTAGCCAAACCTATACCGGTCCCGGCGACCGCCGTCGGGCGCTCGAGGACCTGGCCAAGATCGCCGACTACGATCCTTGTGAGGTTGCGTCGATCGACAGCCTTTACGTTCCCGGCGGCGCGGGCATGCTTGCCGCGCGCGCCTATACGCCGATGGGCGCCTCGCCCGGCCTGCTCCCCGGCCTGGTCTTTTTCCACGGCGGCGGCTGGGTCGCCGGCGACCTCAACACCCATGACGGCGTCTGCCGCCGGCTCGCCAATGCGTCCGGGTGCAAGGTGATCGCGGTCGACTACCGCCGCGCGCCGGAACACCCCTTCCCGCCGCCGTCGACGACGCCTGGGCGGTGTCGGTCCACATCGCGGTTAACGCGTGCGCCTTCGGCCTCGACCCGACGCGGGTGGGTGTCGCCGGAGACTCCGCCGGCGCGGGCCTCGCTGCCGCCGTGTGCCAGACCGCCGTGCGCGCCGGCGGCCCGCGGTTCGCGCTCCAGCTCCTGATCTGCCCCATCCTCGACCTCGCGCGCGAGGCCCCGTCGCGCCGCGACTTCGCCCACGGCTACTTCCTCGACCGCGCCGCGATGGAAAAGGACCTCGCCTTCTACCTGGGCGCCGGCAGCGACCCACAGGACCCGCGCCTGTCCCCGCTGCTGGCGAAAGACCTGCATGGCCTCCCGCCCGCGATCATCCACACGGCGGAGTACGACCCCTTCCGCGACGAAGGCGAAGCCTATGCCGCACGCCTGTCGGACGCGGGCGTCACGACATCGGTCTGCCGGCACACCGGCATGGTTCACTATTTCTACGCCATGCCGCGCACGATCCCTTATGCGATGAAGGCGGCCGACCAGATCGGCGCTGAGGTGCGAGAAGCATTTGCGGTCCGACCCCTGCGCAAGTCAGCCTGAACCGCCAAAGACCATTTTTATTTCCGCTCATCCCGGCGAATGCCGGGATGAGAGGAGAGAAATAAGGCAATCTCGCGACTATATTCGCGCCGCGCCGCTCACGATCCGTTCGTAGTGCGCATCGTCCAACCGCACATACGCCCCCGCCTCGCGATCGTCGAACCACAGGTCGTCATTGATCCGCGACGGGTCGAAACCCTCGCTCTGCAGCGCGCCCTTCTGCTGCTTAAACGTGCCCGTGTGGTCGAGCGCGCGCACGAACCGCAGGACCAGCGGCCGCGCATAGTCCGGCAAGCGCTGCGCCAACCGCGCGCGCAGCGCCGGAACGTCGAACCCGTCCCCAACGACCAGCGCCGCCATCCCGGCACGGCCTTCCGCGCCGGGCACTTCAACGCCATAGACCGCTGCCGAAACCACGCCCGGACACCCCGCCACGGCCTCCGCAACCTCGCTCGCCGACACGTTCTCGCCCTTCCAGCGGAAAGTGTCGCCCAGGCGGTCGACGAAGGCGTAGAAGGCGCCCGCGTCCTGGCGCATCAGGTCGCCGGTGCGCATCCAGAGGTCGCCCAATTTAAAGACGTCATGCAGCAGTTTGCGCTCGGACGCGGCGGCGTCGGTGTAGCCTTCGAAACGGCTGGAGCCCTTGGCGCCCACGCGCCCGATCGCCTCGCCGGGTTCGCTGGTCGCACACCTTATGCAGCGGCCGAGCACGTCGCGCATGGGCTCGCCCGTCACGGGATCGAGCCGCACCAGCGCGGCGGGAAAGCGATGCGCCAGGAACGCAGGCGTGCGGCCGACGTAGCCGGGAACCCCTTCGGCGTTGAACAGGGAGAAGTTGCCCTCGGTCGAGGCGTAGAACTCCAGGATTTTCGGAATCCGAACCGGGCCTCAAACGCCAGCCATACGTCCCGCGCAGGCCGTTGCCGGCGCACAGGCGAAGGCGGTGGCGAGCCTCCGCCGATGTCGCGGCGCCGCCAGCAGATAGCGACAGAGCTCTCCGATGTACTGGAACAGGGTGCAGTCCCAACGCACCACCTCGTCCCAGAAAGCGCGCGCCGAGAAGCCGTCACGGACCACCACCGACGCGCCGGCAACCAGCGCCGCTCCGGTGGCCACTACGCCGCCGGTCGAGTGGTACATGGGCAGGCAGTTGTAGAGCCGATCGGTCGGCCCGGCGCCCATCATGCCGGCGAACCAGCCGCTCCAGCTCATCAGCCGGTGGTGGCTGACCCTCGCGGCCTTGGGCAGGCCGGTGGCGCCGGAGGCGTAGATCAGCAGCGCGAGATCCGAGAGGGTGACCTCGCGGCGCTCGGCGTCGGTCAGCGGCTCGTCGGACAGGACTTCGACCGCGGTATCGATACGGCGGTCGCCCGCGCCGTGGGTCCACATAGTCGGTCGATCGACCGAGCCCGCGAGCGCGTCGTTAACAACGTCCGCAAAGACCGCGTCGACGATCAGATGCTTCGGCGCAGCGACCGCAATGGAATGGGCGAGCGATCGGTCGGTCTGGCTGGTGTTCAGAAGCGCCACCACCCCGCCGACACTGGCGATCCCGAGCCAGATCGCCATATACTCGGGCCGGTTCGGACATCATCAGGGCGACCACCTCGCCCTTGGTCACGCCCTGGTTAACCGCCCACCGGGCGTAACGGCGCGAGCGGCCGACCAGGTCGGCATAGGTGAACCGCTCCCGCTCCGACAGCAGCGCCGGGGCGTCCGGTGTTCGCTGAGCGACCTCTTCGATCACACGCGACAGGATGCACTCGGGCTCGCGATCGATATTGGCCGTCCGCTCCAGCGCACGCAGCCAGGCCCGCGACGCAGGCTCGGCGGCCGGCGTCTCACAAGGACTGGACTGCAACGCGTTCGAGGCCATGGACGGACCGCTATGAAACACTGCGCCGGTCGCGCGCGAGGAAACGTGCAAGGCCCAAGCCAGATTTGCGCGGACGGTGAGGTGCGTGGTTAACGCCACGCTTACAAGCTCCCGAACGATCGTGGAATGAGGCGTGACCGCAATTCCCCTCTGGCGCGTATCCTGCAACCCACACGCTCAAAGGCGCTTGCAGGCGCCAAAACGGCACGCCTGCGAAGGGTACGGGAGCGTTAAGATGCGGCGGGAAACCATCGCCATCCACGCGGGCTTCGACAGCGATCCCGCGACCGGGTCGCTGGCGACTCCGACTGCCAGACCGCGGCCTATTCCTTCGACAGCGCTGACCACGCCGCCGCCCTGTTCAATCTGGAAGCCGACGGTTATCGCTATAGCCGCATCTCCAACCCGACCGTGCGCGTGCTGGAACAGCGGGTGCGGCGCTGGAAGGCGGCGCCGACGCCCTGGCGGTCAGCTCGGGCCAGGCGGCGCTGCACTACGCCATCGCCAATGTCGCCGACCACGGCGGCAACATCGTTTCCGTGCCTCAGCTCTACGGAACGACCCACTCGCTGTTCTCCCACGTCCTGCCGCGCCAGGGCGTCACCACCCGTTTCGCCGAAACCGACGCGCCCGACGCCATCGCGCGCCTGATCGATCAGGACACCGCGCGGTGTTCTGCGAGAGCGTCGGCAACCCTGCGGGCAACATCTGCGACCTCGAAGCCATCGCCAAGGTCGCCCACGCGGCCGGCGTGCCGCTGATCGTCGACAATACGGTGGCCACCCCGGTGCTGCTGCGCCCGATCGAATATGGTGCGGACGTGGTGGTTCACTCGCTTACCAAGTTCATGGGCGGCCACGGTACGACCCTCGGCGGGGCCATCGTCGATGCTGGCACGTTCGACTGGGGACAACACGCCGCGCGCTTCCCCCAGTTCACCACGCCCGACTAGTCGTACCACGGCCTCGTCTATGCCGAGCACTTCGGCGCCACGGCGTATGTCGCGCGCTGCCGCAGCGTCTATCTGCGCTCCACCGGCTCGGTGCTGGCGCCGATGAGCGCCTTCCTCCTGCTGCAAGGCATCGAGACCGTCGCCCTGCGCGTCGAGCGCCACGTCGAGAACGGCCGCAAGGTCGCTGAATTCCTCCGCCGCGATCCGCGCGTGGCCTGGGTGAACTACGCCGGCTTCGAGGACAGCCCCGATCACGCGCTGGCGTGCAAATATCTGAACGGGAAGGGCACGTCGCTGCTCACCTTCGGCGTCGAGGGCGATCTCGACGCGGGCAAGGCCTTCTACGACGCGCTGAAACTAGTGAAGCGGGTGGTGAACATCGGCGACGCCAAGAGCCTCGCCTGCCACCCGGCCTCGACCACGCACCGGCAGATGCCGCCGGCGGACCAGATCAAGGCCGGCGTGCGGCCGGAAATGATCCGCATGAGCGTCGGCGTCGAGCACATCGACGACATCCTCGAAGACCTCGATCAGGCCCTGGCGGCGGCTGTCCGCCTGCAGTCGCCGCAGGCCTGCACCGGCAGGCGGACAGCCGCCGCCAGGGCCTGATCGAGGTCTTCGAGGATGTCGTCGATGTGCTCGACGCCGACGCTCATGCGGATCATTTCCGGCCGCACGCCGGCCTTGATCTGGTCCGCCGGCGGCATCTGCCGGTGCGTGGTCGAGGCCGGGTGGCAGGCGAGGCTCTTGGCGTCGCCGATGTTCACCACCCGCTTCACTAGTTTCAGCGCGTCGTAGAAGGCCTTGCCCGCGTCGAGATCGCCCTCGACGCCGAAGGTGAGCAGCGACGTGCCCTTCCCGTTCAGATATTTGCACGCCAGCGCGTGATAGGGGCTGTCCTCGAAGCCGGCGTAGTTCACCCAGGCCACGCGCGGATCGCGGCGGAGGAATTCAGCGACCTTGCGGCCGTTCTCGACGTGGCGCTCGACGCGCAGGGCGACGGTCTCGATGCCTTGCAGCAGGAGGAAGGCGCTCATCGGCGCCAGCACCGAGCCGGTGGAGCGCAGATAGACGCTGCGGCAGCGCGCGACATACGCCGTGGCGCCGAAGTGCTCGGCATAGACGAGGCCGTGGTACGACTCGTCGGGCGTGGTGAACTGGGGGAAGCGCGCGGCGTGTTGTCCCCCAGTCGAACGTGCCAGCATCGACGATGGCCCCGCCGAGGGTCGTACCGTGGCCGCCCATGAACTTGGTAAGCGAGTGAACCACCACGTCCGCACCATATTCGATCGGGCGCAGCAGCACCGGGGTGGCCACCGTATTGTCGACGATCAGCGGCACGCCGGCCGCGTGGGCGACCTTGGCGATGGCTTCGAGGTCGCAGATGTTGCCCGCAGGGTTGCCGACGCTCTCGCAGAACACCGCGCGGGTGTCCTGATCGATCAGGCGCGCGATGGCGTCGGGCGCGTCGGTTTCGGCGAAACGGGCTGGTGACGCCCTGGCGCGGCAGGACGTGGGAGAACAGCGAGTGGGTCGTTCCGTAGAGCTGAGGCACGGAAACGATGTTGCCGCCGTGGTCGGCGACATTGGCGATGGCGTAGTGCAGCGCCGCCTGGCCCGAGCTGACCGCCAGGGCGTCGCGCCGCCTTCCAGCGCCGCGACCCGCTGTTCCAGCACGCGCACGGTCGGGTTGGAGATGCGGCTGTAGCGATAACCGTCGGCTTCCAGATTGAACAGGGCGGCGGCGTGGTCAGCGCTGTCGAAGGAATAGGCCGCGGTCTGGCAGATCGGAGTCGCCAGCGACCCGGTCGCGGGATCGCTGTCGAAGCCCGCGTGGATGGCGATGGTTTCCCGCCGCATCTTAACGCTCCCGTACCCTTCGCAGGCGTGCCGTTTTGGCGCCTGCGAGCGCCTTTGAGCGTGTGGGTTGCAGGATACGCGCCGAGAGGGGAATTGCGGTCACGCCTCATTCCACGATCGTTCGGGAGCTTGTAAGCGTGGCGTTAACCACGCGCCTCACCGTCCGCGCGAATTTGGCTTGGGCCTTGCACGTTTCCTCGCGCGCGACCGGCGCAGTGTTTCATAGCGGTCCGTCCATGGCCTCGAACGCGTTGCAGTCCAGTCCTTGTGAGACGCCGGCCGCCGAGCCTGCGTCGCGGGCCTGGCTGCGTGCGCTGGAGCGGACGGCCAATATCGATCGCGAGCCCGAGTGCATCCTGTCGCGTGTGATCGAAGAGGTCGCTCAGCGAACGCCGGACGCCCCGGCGCTGCTGTCGGAGCGGGAGCGGTTCACCTATGCCGACCTGGTCGGCCGCTCGCGCCGTTACGCCCGGTGGGCGGTTAACCAGGGCGTGACCAAGGGCGAGGTGGTCGCCCTGATGATGCCGAACCGGCCCGAGTATATGGCGATCTGGCTCGGGATCGCCAGTGTCGGCGGGGTGGTGGCGCTTCTGAACACCAGCCAGACCGACCGATCGCTCGCCCATTCCATTGCGGTCGCTGCGCCGAAGCATCTGATCGTCGACGCGGTCTTTGCGGACGTTGTTAACGACGCGCTCGCGGGCTCGGTCGATCGACCGACTATGTGGACCCACGGCGCGGGCGACCGCCGTATCGATACCGCGGTCGAAGTCCTGTCCGACGAGCCGCTGACCGACGCCGAGCGCCGCGAGGTCACCCTCTCGGATCCCCGCGCTGCTGATCTACACCTCCGGCGCCACCGGCCTGCCCAAGGCCGCGAGGGTCAGCCACCACCGGCTGATGAGCTGGAGCGGCTGGTTCGCCGGCATGATGGGCGCCGGGCCGACCGATCGGCTCTACAACTGCCTGCCCATGTACCACTCGACCGGCGGCGTAGTGGCCACCGGAGCGGCGCTGGTTGCCGGCGCGTCGGTGGTGGTCCGTGACGGCTTCTCGGCGCGCGCTTTCTGGGACGAGGTGGTGCGTTGGGACTGCACCCTGTTCCAGTACATCGGAGAGCTCTGTCGCTATCTGCTGGCGGCGCCGCAGACATCGGCGGAGGCTCGCCACCGCCTTCGCCTGTGCGCCGGCAACGGCCTGCGCAGGGACGTATGGCTGGCGTTTGAGGCCCGGTTCAGGATTCCGAAGATCCTGGAGTTCTACGCCTCGACCGAGGGCAACTTCTCCCTGTTCAACGCCGAAGGGGTTCCCGGCTACGTCGGCCGCACGCCTGCGTTCCTGGCGCATCGCTTTCCCGCCGCGCTGGTGCGGCTCGATCCCGTGATGGGCGAGCCCATGCGCGACGTGCTCGGCCGCTGCATAAGGTGTGCGACCAGCGAACCCGGCGAGGCGATCGGGCGCGTGGGCGCCAAGGGCTCCAGCCGTTTCGAAGGCTACACCGACGCCGCCGCGTCCGAGCGCAAACTGCTGCATGACGTCTTTGAATCGGGCGACCTCTGGATGCGCACCGGCGACCTGATGCGCCAGGACGCGGGCGCCTTCTACGCCTTCGTCGACCGCCTGGGCGACACTTTCCGCTGGAAGGGCGAGAACGTGTCGGCGAGCGAGGTTGCGGAGGCCGTGGCGGGGTGTCCGGGCGTGGTTTCGGCAGCGGTCTATGGCGTTGAAGTGCCCGGCGCGGAAGGCCGTGCCGGGATGGCGGCGCTGGTCGTTGGGGACGGGTTCGACGTTCCGGCGCTGCGCGCGCGGTTGGCGCAGCGCTTGCCGGACTATGCGCGGCCGCTGGTCCTGCGGTTCGTGCGCGCGCTCGACCACACGGGCACGTTTAAGCAGCAGAAGGGCGCGCTGCAGAGCGAGGGTTTCGACCCGTCGCGGATCAATGACGACCTGTGGTTCGACGATCGCGAGGCGGGGGCGTATGTGCGGTTGGACGATGCGCACTACGAACGGATCGTGAGCGGCGCGGCGCGAATATAGTCGCGAGATTGCCTTATTTCTCTCCTCTCATCCCGGCATTCGCCGGGATGAGCGGAAATAAAAATGGTCTTTGGCGGTTCAGGCTGACTTGCGCAGGGGTCGGACCGCAAATGCTTCTCGCACCTCAGCGCCGATCTGGTCGGCCGCCTTCATCGCATAAGGGATCGTGCGCGGCATGGCGTAGAAATAGTGAACCATGCCGGTGTGCCGGCAGACCGATGTCGTGACGCCCGCGTCCGACAGGCGTGCGGCATAGGCTTCGCCTTCGTCGCGGAAGGGGTCGTACTCCGCCGTGTGGATGATCGCGGGCGGGAGGCCATGCAGGTCTTTCGCCAGCAGCGGGGACAGGCGCGGGTCCTGTGGGTCGCTGCCGGCGCCCAGGTAGAAGGCGAGGTCCTTTTCCATCGCGGCGCGGTCGAGGAAGTAGCCGTGGGCGAAGTCGCGGCGCGACGGGGCCTCGCGCGCGAGGTCGAGGATGGGGCAGATCAGGAGCTGGAGCGCGAACCGCGGGCCGCCGGCGCGCACGGCGGTCTGGCACACGGCGGCAGCGAGGCCCGCGCCGGCGGAGTCTCCCGGCGACACCCACCCGCGTCGGGTCGAGGCCGAAGGCGCACGCGTTAACCGCGATGTGGACCGACACCGCCCAGGCGTCGTCGACGGCGGCGGGAAGGGGTGTTCCGGCGCGCGGCGGTAGTCGACCGCGATCACCTTGCACCCGGACGCATTGGCGAGCCGGCGGCAGACGCCGTCATGGGTGTTGAGGTCGCCGGCGACCCAGCCGCCGCCGTGGAAAAAGACCAGGCCGGGGAGCAGGCCGGGCGAGGCGCCCATCGGCGTATAGGCGCGCGCGGCAAGCATGCCCGCGCCGCCGGGAACGTAAAGGCTGTCGATCGACGCAACCTCACAAGGATCGTAGTCGGCGATCTTGGCCAGGTCCTCGAGCGCCCGACGGCGGTCGCCGGGACCGGTATAGGTTTGGCTAGCGCCGGCGGCGCCGAACATGGCGAGGAAGCGCGCGGCGTGGCGGTCGAGCGGCATTAACCGTATCCGCTCAGCGCGCCGGCCCGAGCGAGCCGACCAGGCGCTCGATCGCGACAATGGAACGGAAGTTGTCGGGGGTCATGTCCGACTGCGGAATTTCGATGTCGAACTCCGCCTCGACGCCCAGCATCAGATTGACCATGTCGAGCGAGGTCAGGCCGCTTTCCAGCAGGTCCGCGCCCGGCGCGCCCGCATTGGACCCGCGGCGGCGCGCCAGCATGGCGCTCACGATTCCCGCGATCCGCGATTTGTTCGAGACCATCGATCCGTCGGCCATCGTCGTCCCCGAGGCTGTGAGCGCGCGCCCATCGTGGGACAATTCCCCCGGCGCTGCGGCGTTCGGTGAGGGGAATTGCAAGCGGCGGGCCGAGGCGCAGGCGCACTTCGCCCTTCGCGCTCCGGGCGAAAATGGGACGGTTAAGACGGCACATCGCTTGCTGGGGGAACCGTGAAGCCGGGGAGGGAGGGCCTCGCCGGTCTCGGATTGAGCCAAGGGCCCAGCCATGTCGAAGCCGAACCTGAAGATCGCCGACGTCGTCCATGTCGCGCCCGAGGCGGACAACGATCCCGCCGTCGAAGGCGGCGATATCCTCGCCCGCGCCCAGCGCGTGGCCGCGGTGGCCACGCTGCACGCCGATGTGGTCGACCGCGACGCGCGATTCCCGCAGGAAGCGATCACGGCGGCGAAGGAAGAGGGCTTGTTCGCCCTCATGGTCCCGGCGCATCTCGGCGGCGAGGGCGCGAGCCTCGCCGACGTCGCCGACGTCTGTTACGCCCTGGGTGCGGCCTGCGCGACCACTGGCATGATCTACGCCATGCACCAGGTGAAGGTCGCCTGCGTGGTCGACCACTGCGGCGACAGCCCCTGGCACCAGGACCTGCTGCGCCGGCTGGCGCGCGAGCAACTGCTGTTTGCCTCCTCCACAACTGAGGGCAAGAAGGGCGGCGACGTCCGCTCCAGTGAGGCGCCGATCGTCCGCGACGGTAACCATATCACCCTGACCCGCGACGCCAGCGTCATCTCCTATGGTGAATACGCCGACGCCGTGATCACCACCGCGCGCCGCAACCCTGAGGCGGACGGCGCCGACCAGGTGCTGGTGGCCCTGATGAAAGGGCAATACAGCCTGACGCGCACCATGAACTGGGAAACCCTCGGCATGCGCGGCACCTGCAGCGCGGGCTTTACGCTCAAGGCCGAGGCCGACGCCGAACAGATCCTGCCCACCGCCTATGAAACCATCCACGCTCGCAGCATGGTCCCCGCCGCGCACCTTCTCTGGTCGTCCGCCTGGACCGGCGTGGCGTCCGGCGCGGTCGAGCGCGCGCGCCGCTTCATGCGTCGGGCCGCCCGCGGCGGCGGCGGTCAGCTGCCGCCGGGCGCGGCGCACTTCACCCGCGCGGTCACCGACCTCAACACCCTGCGCAGCCTGGTCGCGGCTTCGCTCACGCGCTACGAAGCCGCGAGCGCCGAAAGCGGCGAGGCCCTGACCTCCATTGATTTCCACACCGCGATCAGCCTTCTGAAGGTCGAGGCGTCCGAGCTCGCGGTCGCCATCGTGATGAGCGCCCTGCGCGCCACCGGCCTCTCCGGTTATCGCAACGACACCGACGTCTCAATCGGCCGCGCGCTGCGCGACATCCTGTCGAGCCCGATCATGATCAACAACGACCGCATCCTCGGAAACCTCGCGAGCTCGGTCCTGGTGGCCGGCGCGCCGCGATCGCTCCGGGACAGAGGCCGATAACAACCGTCTCTCACGCAAGGCCGCAACCCATGAGCGCCAACGCCAAGCGCCGCGAAGACCCGAAGGGCCGCACCGATCCGCGGACCCTGTCGGAAACCCTGTTTCACGCGATGGGCGCAGACGGCGTCTATGCGCGCACCGCGCTTTATGAAGACACGGTCGAGGCAATGAGCGCCCTGATCACGCGCTATCGCGATCCGCGCGCGGAGGTGATGCGCTTTCCGCCGGTGATGAGCCGCGCCATCCTCGAACGATCCGGGTATCTGAAGAGCTTTCCCAACCTGCTGGGCTGCGTCAGCTGCCTGCACGGCTCCGAGCGGGAGATTCGTGACGTCGTTTCCGGGTTCGAGGCCGGCGGCGACTGGACGGCGTCGCTCGGCGCTGCCGATCTCGTGCTGACGCCGGCGGCCTGTTATTCGGTCTATCCTATTGTAGCTGGGCGGGGGCCCGTGGCTGCGGGCGGTCTGATCTTCGACGTCGCGTGCGACTGTTTCCGCCGTGAGCCGTCGAAGGACATCGACCGCCTGCAGTCCTTCCGCATGCGCGAGTACGTCTGTATCGGCACGCCGGATGAGATCCAGAGCTTCCGCTCGGACTGGATCGAGCGCGCCAAGGGCATAGCCGACCTGCTCGAGCTGCCGTATACCGTCGACGTGGCGTCCGACCCGTTCTTCGGCCGCGGCGGCCAGATCATGGCGATCAGCCAGATGCAGCAGTCGCTGAAGTTCGAACTGCTCATCCCGACGCATTCGGACGAGAAACCGACCGCGTGCATGAGCTTCAACTACCACCGCGACCACTTCGGCGAGACCTGGGGCATCCGAGACAAGTTCGGCGAGACGATCCACACCGGCTGCGTCGCGTTCGGCATGGATCGCCTGGCGGTGGCGCTGTTCGCGACACACGGGCTGGATACGGAACAGTGGCCGGCGGGCGTTCGGACGGCGTTGCGGATGTGAGGCGCGACACCGCGGTCCTCTAATCCGCGATTATTGGGGTGGCGCGCCCCTCCTTACCGCATTTCCGGCACAGTCGTGCAGTCCCGACCCCATTCCAGGCATTCCCTTCCGTCTACCCAGATTTATCGGGTACTCGACCGATTCCCTGGCCAAATGAATCACCTTGGGGCATGGTTAAGACCTGCCTAGTTGGGCGGGGCCGTCGCGCGGTTCTGTAGGCGCGCCGGCCGGACGGGGTGAGCCGTCGCGGGGGGCCGCTTTGAGTTTTCGGGGGTATGCGTCAGGCGCGGCCTGGAGGCCGCTGTGCGCGAGACCATATGTGCGGGAGGCAAACCCGTGCGCCGGCTGAAGGATGCGCTGCCGATCGTGGGCGCCATCCTGGTGGTGCTGGTCGCCGCCGCGATCCTGTTCCCGTTCGCGCGCGACCAGCTCGCCAAGCTCGATCGCGGACCCTATCCCGGCGCGATCAAGGCCGAGGGTGTGATCGACAACGACGCGGCCGGCGGGACCAGCGTTTACGTGTTTCCAGAGGTCCCGGGCACGGTCGCTGACACTTTCGTGCACGAAGGCGACCGGGTGAGCGCGAGCCAGCCGCTGTTCGCGCTCGACGACAGCGTGCAACGCGCCACCACCGAGAACCTGCGCCAACAGGCGCTCGCCGCCGACGCGACCCTGCGCAAGCTGAAGGCGCCGCCGCGCAAGGAACAGGTGGCCGTCGCCAAGGCCCAGGTCGACCAGGCCAAGGCCGCGCTGAAGGCGGCCGTGGACCAGCACAAACGCTTGAAGCGCTCCGCCGACCTCGATGCGCGCTCGATCAGCAAGGAGAGCCTCGAAGGCGCCGCGGACGCGGTCAAGTCGGCTCAGACCGGCGTCGAAGTGGCGCAACGCCAGCTCGACCTGCTCAACGCGGGCGCCTCGCCGTTCGACATTCAGAACCAGGCGGCGCTGACGGTCGCGGCCTATCGCGCCTACGACAGCGGCAAGGCGCTGCTCGGTAAGTATGTGGTGCGCGCGCCGTTCGCCGGCGCGGTGACGACCGTGAACGTGCCCAAGGGCGCCTATATGGCGCCGGTCGGCGTGTTCGACCCGGCCACGCAATATACTCTGCCGGCGATCGTGCTGACGCGCGACACGCCGACGCCCATGGTGCGCGCCTATGTGGACCAGGCGGCGATGGAGAAGATGCCGCGCACGCCGCGTGCGGTGATGATCGTGCGCGGCACTAACGCACACATTCCGCTCGAGTTCGTGCGGGCGCAGCCGCAGGTGACGGCGCGCGTGGCGCTGACGCCCCAGGACAAGGACAAGGGCGATCCGCGCGTGCTGCCGGTAATCTTCAAGCCGAAACCGGGCGCGAGGACGCGGCTCTACCCGGGCCAGTTAGTCGATGTCTATATCCTGGACCGCTAGACGCGCCGCGCTCGGGGGCGCGCTCGCGCTTGCGGGTTGCGTGGTCGGCCCGAACTACGCGCCGCCGCCGCCGCCGAAAATCGAAGCCTACGGCGCGAGCATCGCCGACAAGCGGTTCGATGCCGATGGTGCCGCGCAACAGGTGGAGCTCGGCCGTCCGACCGACCCCAAATGGTGGACGCTCTACGGTTCGTCCGTGCTCGACGACCTGGTAGCGCAGGGGTTGCGCGACAGTCCGAACCTCGCCGCCGCGCGCGAGGCGCTGAGCGCGAGCCGGCACGAGGTTGAGGCCGGCGCCGGGGTGTTTTGGCCCGCCGGCGCGCTGGCGGCCAATGTGGGGCCGCACCGCGGCAACCCGGCGGCGATCGGTTTCGCCGGCGGCAGCTATTTCTATCAGCTCTACACGCTCGACGCGTCGGTTTCCTACGCGGTCGACCTGTTCGGCGGCCACAGGCGACAGGTGGAGTCCCTGGCGGCGGACGCAGAAGGACATCGGTACGCGGTGGGTTCGGCGTACCTCCTGCTGACCGGCTCGGTCGTGCAGGTGTCGATCGCGCGCGCAGGTTACGGCGCCCAGGCTGCGACGCTCGAAGATATCGTGCAACGCTCCCAGGCGCAGCGCGACATCGTCGCTGCACAGGTCAAGAGCGGCCATCTCGCGGCGTCGGCGCAGCTCGACGCCGACAGCGCGCTCGCCCAGGCTGAGAGCGACCTTGCCGTTGCGCGCCAGCGGGAGGCCGCGTCCGACGCCCTGCTGCACACCCTGGTCGGCCGCGAACCCGGCGAGGCGCTGCCGCCGGCGCCTGCGTTCGACGATTTGAAACTGCCTGGGGCCGCGCCGGCCAGCCTGCCGTCCACGCTGGTGCACGACCGACCCGATATCCTCCAGGCAGAGGCGGCGCTGCACAAGGCAAGTGCCGATGTGGGCGTGGCGACCGCGGCGCTGTATCCCTCCATCAGCCTGACCGGAGACTTCGGCCGGGTGAGCAACGTGCTCTCGACGCTGCCCTTTCCCTCAGGGCGCTATTGGTCGATCGGTCCGGCGATCGACCTGCCGGTGTTCAACGGCGGTTCGCGCCGGTCGGAGCGTCGCGCGGCGCAGGCGAGCTACCGGGAGGCGCAGGCGACCTATCGCTCGACGGTGCTGTCGGCGCTGGAGCAAACCGTCGATGCGATTCGCGCGCTGGACTCGGACGCCGCAGCATCGAACGCGGCGCGTGTTGGGGCGGACGCCGCTGACGCGAAGGCTGAGATTGCCGCCGCGCAGCGCAAAGCCGGCCTGATTTCAGACTCTGACGCGAACAGCGCCATGATCGACGTGGACCGCGCGCGGCTGGCGCTCATCTCCGCGCGTGCGCAGCGCCTCCAGGACGTGGCGGCGCTTTACCTCGCGAGCGGCGGCGGGTGGACGGGTGAGGGCGGCAACTAGAGCGCGGCTTTCTTCACCGCATAGAACGCTCTGAGCGCCGAGATCGCCACCGGGTCGTAGATCGTGTCGTGCCGTTCGGTCGGCCGTGGGTCGTAGGTCCAACCGAGTCCCGGCGCGTTCACCGCCTTCAGCGCCGCGACGACGCGATCGACGGGCGCCTGCAACGCGGGTCCTTCGTCCTCCATGGCGAGCCAAAGGCGCTTGTCCGCAAAGCCGCCCTTGCGCAGGTCGGTCTCGGCTTCCAGGCTGAGCGTCTGTTTGTTCCACCACAGGCTCGGACTGACCGAAATGTAGTCGTCGAAGTCCTGCGGCGCCTGCAGGAAGGTCTCCAGCACGAACAGGCCCGCGAGCGACTCGCCGATCAAGGCGCCGTGGCCGTCGGTGCGGAAGTGCGCCGCAATCCACGGCTTCAGGTCTTCGACCAGATAGCGCCGAAACGCCGGCGCGCCGCCGCCGGTGGGGACCAGCTTGTGGTCGGCGGGATCGGCCGACGGCGAGGTCAGGTCGTGATGCCGGTCCGGCGTCTCAATGCCGACCACGATCATCTCCTGATACGCGCCATAGGCGCCGTCGACGGCGACCAAGCCGGTGATGTGGTGGAAGTCCTCGTTCTCGCCGCCATCGAGCAGATAGAGCACCGGGAAGCTGCGCTTGGGATCGCCGTAGTCCTGCGGCAGGTAGACGTTCACCCGCCGGTCGGCGTTCAGCACCGCGGAGTGCATCAGGTAGGATTGGCCGATGACGATGGGTTTGCCACCGCTGGGCGGCGACTGCGCAGAGGCGGTGGCAGCGAACAGCGCGACGGCGAGAATGGCGAAGAGCGGGCGCATCATCGGTCCAACAGTCCCTTGCCCGCGCGAATGCGCCTGGCCGACTTGTCAATGCGATCCTGGCGAGTTTTCGACTGTTTCGCGCCGGCGAAATAGAGGAGGTAGCCGCGTTGCCGCCCAGGCGTGAGCTCGTCGAACGCTTCTTTCAAATCGGGATTGTTGTCGATGGCGTCGAGCCACTCCTGCGGCGTTTCGAATTCGTCGGTGGATTTCTTCACCACCGACAGGCCGGCTTTCTCGACTTCGACGGCGTTCTTGACGTAACCCTTCAGCGCGGTAGCGAGCTTGTTTATTTCGGCGACGCGGCTGAAGCGGATCTGGCGCGCGGACTGCACGTTCTTGGTCTGCTGGATCAGGATGCCCTTAGGGTCCCGAAGCAGGGCGCCTTTCATGAACAGGAGCGCGCAGTAGGTCTTGAAGCCGTGGATCAACACGACGTTGCCGCCGCCCTCGACGGCATAGCAGGGCCAGCCCCATTTGAAGTCCTCGGTGACGCCGCAGGGCAGGATGATGGCCCGCAGGGCCTCGAACTCCGCCCGCCAGGTCTTGGTCTGGCGCAGGAACTTATCGACCTTGGGGTTCTTCGGGTTGACCGGCATCGCGAGTCCTTCCGCTCGTCCGGGTCCCAAATGACAGGCGCCCGGCGGGGAATTCAAGCGTTGTGCAACGAGCCGCCGACATCCCTCATCGTTCGTCGCCCTGGATCTGTTTCTGGGGCCCAAATGAGGGGCTGGCCTAAGCCGTATTCCCGGCGTCCACCGTCATCACCGTCCCGGTGACGTTCCTGGCGCTGTCGCTGAGCAGGAACTCCACCATCGCCGCCACGTCCTCGACCTCGGCCAGGCGGCGGAGCGCGCTGCGCTTGGCGATCTTGTTGCGGTCGGCGTCGTCGAGGCCGACGGTCATCTCGGTGTCCATGAAGCCTGGGGCGACGGCGTTGACGGTGACGCCGACGCGGCCGACCTCGCGGGCGAGGGATTTGGTGAAGCCGACCAGGGAGGCCTTGGTGGCGGCGTAGACGCTGAGACCATTGTAGCCGGTCGACGCTATGATCGAACTCATGTTGACGATGCGGCCGCAGCCTTCGGTCAGCATGGAGCGGATGATGTATTTGGTCAGCACGATCGGCGAGACGGTGTTCAGCCGGATGAGCTGCTCGATCTGGCTGTTGTGCATGTTGGCGAGCACGCCTTCGGTGCCGAGGCCGGCGTTGTTCACCAGGCCCCAGATCGGGCCATAGTCGGTCTTCAATCCGCGCGCGAGTTCGGGAATCCCGTCGATGTCGGAGAGGTCGAAGGGAACGAAATGGATCGCGCCTTTGCCGGCCTTGTCCGCCGCCTTGCTTGCCTTGGTCAGGGCCGCGCTTTCCTTGCGCGCGACGCCGACGACGCGGTAGCCCGCGGCGGCGAGACGGACGCTGACGCCCAGGCCCACGCCGCGGCTGGCGCCGGTCACGATGACGCTGCGGGGTTTCGGTTCAGCCATTTGCGCGCATCAGCTTTCCCGCCGCGGTCATCGCCAGCGTGGGGACCACGCGGATGACCGCGGGCGTCTTGTAAGGGGCGAGTTCGCGGCGGCAGGCGGCGAGGGCGGAGGCTTTCACGGTCTCGGCGGGCGCGTCTTCGTCCTCGAGCACGATGTCGGCGGTGACCACCGCGCCGGTGATGGGGTTGCGCCGGCCCGCGACCCGCGACAGGCGCACGCCCGGCTGGCGGTTGATAACCGCTTCGATCTCTTCGGGATGGACCTTCAGGCCCCCCACGTTGATGACGCCGCCCCTGCGGCCCACGAAGAACCAGCGGTCGCCGCGTTGTTCGACCATGTCGCCCGTGTCGACGAAGCCGTCCGCGTTTGCGACCGCGCCGCCGCCGAGGTAGCGGTTCGCAGTGCGGTGCGAGCGGAGCTGCAGGGCGCCGTCGATGACACGCATTTCGACATCGCCCACAGGTGCGCCGACGTAGCTCGCGGGAAAGCCTTCGCGGCCATCGGCGACTTCGAAGCCGACGCCGGCTTCGGTGGAAGCGTAGGCGTGGCCCACGGAAGCGTCAGGGAAGGCGGCCTGCAGGCTGTCGAGCACCGCCTGGTCGGCGATCTCGCCGGACAGGCGCACATAGCGGGGCGAAATGGCGGCGAGCGCAGGGCAGATCAGCGCTCGCCGCCAATGCGATGGGGTGCCCGACAGATGGGTCACCCCGTACTGCGCCAGCCGAGAGAGGGCTTCGGCCGGCGCTTCCCCCGCCCGGGAAAGGATCATGGATGCGCCGCCTGTCAGCGCCCGCAGCAGGATCTGCAGGCCGCCGTAGCGGCGAATGTCGTAGAAGGTGCCCCAGACCACCGGCGCATCGTCCGTGCGCGGGCGGATGGCGCCGGTCAGGCCGGACAGGGTGTGCGCGACCATCTTGGGCGGGCCGGTGGTTCCAGAGGTGAACATCACCCATTCCGTCGCGCAGCGCGCGTCGCGGAAGGCGGTCTGGCGCGGCGCCCCGATGGGCGCGAACGGCACACCCGGCGCGGCCAGTGTTTCATCGTCGGACACGACGAGATTGACGCCGGCGTGTTCAACGACGTGGTTAAGATGCGCCAGGTCGAAATCGGGCGGGCAGAGGACCATCCGGCGCGCGGACCCGTCAAGGTCGATGAAGGCGAGGGCGGCGGCAAGTTGGTCACGCGTGCGGACCAGCACCGAACAGCCGGCGAGCGACGCGGGATCGGCGGCGATACTGACGCCGTTAAGGATGCTGGACAGGGGGACGACGCGGTCGTGCGCGAAGAGCGCGGGTTGTTCTCCGCCCCTCAACGCCGCGGCCATATGCGCGCGCAGGAAACCCTTGTCCGACAAGGCCATAGGCTCAGGCCGCCTGGTCGTAGAACTCGACGAAATCGCCGAGGGTGACGGGGAAATAGACGTCCTCCGATGCGGTGAACGGATCGTAGCCCAGCTCGTCTTCGAGCCGCGCCACGATGATGGCGAAGCACAGGGAGTTGAGGCCCGACTCCAAGAGCACCAGGTTGTCGTTCAGCGCCTGGACCGGGCGGTCCTGCTGCTCCGCCACCTCCTGGACGATGGTGAAGATCTTGTCTCGGCTCGACATGGTTACCCCTCGCGACTGTACGTCTCGTTTCGCCTCGGCGTTGCAGGGACCGGGCCAGAATTCGCGTGCCGGAATGTGACGCGCACGAGTCTTGCACCGATCGCGCCTCATGAAGACCGCGCCCAAAATCAGGACGAAATCCGGTCCGGTTAACGCGCCCGCCCGCGTGCGCTGCCGCCAGATCGCGGAGACCGACCTGGACGCGGTGGCCGCCCTCCTGACCGTGGGCTTCCCCGCGCGGACGCGCGACTACTGGACGCGCGGGCTCGAGCGCATGCGCGTGCGCGACGTGCCGGCCGACCATCCGCGCTTCGGCTATATGCTGGAGAGCGACGGCAAGGCGGTCGGTGTCGTGCTCTTGATCTTCAGCGAGCGGGACGGCGGCGTGCGTTGCAACGTCTCGAGCTGGTACGTCGATCCCGAATTCCGCAGCTTCGCGCCCATGTTGACCTCGGCGGCGATGAAGCTGAAGCATGTCACCTATGTGAACACCTCGCCGGCCGAACACACCCGCCCGATCCTGGCGGCGCGCGACTACGTCCGTTACAGCGACGGCCAGTTCGTGGCGCTGGCGGCGCTCTGCAGCCCCGGCCGCGATTGGCGCGTGCGCCCGTTCAACGCCGCCGATGCGCGCCACCGGCTGCTCGACGAGGCGGAGCTGCTGCAGCGCCACGCCGAGGACGATTGCATTGTCCTGGTGTGCGAGACGCCGGACGGACCCGAGCCGTTCGTGCTCGTCCCACGCCGCATCCTCTATTCCCCGCTGCCGGTCATGCAGCTCATCTATTGCCGCGACACCGACGCCTTCGTGCGTTGCGCGGGGCCCCTGGGGCGCGGCCTGATGAAACAGGGCGCCGGCGCGGTGATCCTCGACGCCAACGGGCCGCTGTGGGGGCTCGCGGGACTCTATTTCCGAGGCAAGGCGCCGCGCTATTTCCGCGGGCCGGTTGCGCCGCGTCTGAACGATCTGGCCTTCACTGAAGCGGTGGTGTTCGGGGCATGAGCGCGGACGGCTCCTTTGTGCGTGCCCAGACGCGCACCTCGGCCCAGGTGCTGGTCGACCGGCTGATCGCGCACGCGGTGACCCACGTATTCTGCGTTCCGGGCGAGAGCTATCTCGCCGTGCTCGACGCGCTGCACGACGCCGCCATCGAGGTGATCGTCTGTCGCCAGGAGGGCGGAGCGGCCATGATGGCTGAGGCTTACGGCAAGGCGACCGGCAAACCCGGCGTCTGTTTCGTCACCCGAGGACCGGGCGCGACCAATGCGTCGGCGGGCGTGCACGTGGCGCAGCAGGAACTCCACGCCCTTGATCCTGTTCGTGGGCCAGGTCGACCAAGCCGTGCGCGGCCGCGAGTCGTTCCAGGAGATGGACTACGTCCGGGTGTTCGGCTCCATGACCAAGTGGGCCGCCGAGCTCGACGAGGCGGGTCGCACCGGTGAATACGTCGACCGCGCGTTCGCGACCGCCGCATCGGGGCGTCCGGGGCCGGTGGTGCTGGCGCTGCCGAAGAATGTGCTGACCGAGCCGGTGAAGAGCGCCGACCACGCCGTGGCGCCGGCTGCGGAAACCACGCCCGCGGCCTGCGATATGGCGCGCCTCCAGGCGATGCTGGTGCAGGCCGAGCGGCCGATAATCCTGATCGGCGGGTCGCGCTGGGACGAGGCGTCGCGCGCCGCGATCCACCGCTTCGCCGCGCGGTTCGACGTTCCGGTGATGACCAGTTATCGCCGCGGGCCGCTGTTCGACGCGCTCGACCCGCACTACGGCGGCGATCTGGGCCTGGCGCCCAATCCCAAGCTGGCCGCGCGGGTGAAGGACTGCGACCTCGTCGTCGCCATCGGCACGCGGATCAGCGAGATCACCTCCCAGGGCTACGGCCTGTTCGCCACCGCGAACGCGGAGCCGGGGGCGGTGCATCCTAAGCTGGTGCATGTGCATCCGAGCGCCGAGGAGCTGGGGCGCGTGTTCCCAGTCGACCTCGCAATCCACGCGACGCCGCGCGCGTTCTGCGCCGCGCTCGATGCGATGGAGCCGCCGGCGCAGATCGCGTGGCGCGAGCACACGCGCGACGCTCACGCCGACCACCTGGCCTGGACGGGACGCGCGACGCCGCAGCCCGGCGAGGTGAATCTCGGCGAGATCATGGTCTGGCTGCGTGAGACCCTGCCGATGGACACGGTGATCTGCAACGGTTCGGGCAATTTCGCGGCGTGGATCCACCGGTTCTACCGCTTCCGCAGTTTCGGGACGCACCTGGCTTCGACTTCCGCGTCGATGGGCTACGGCGTGCCCGCGGCCGTAGCTATGCAGGCCATCGACCGGTCGCGCACCGTGGTCTCGATCAACGGCGACGGCGACTTCCTCATGAACGGCCAGGAGTTTGCAACCGCGGTCCAGTACGGCCTGCCGATCGTAGTGCTGGTCTTCGACAACGGCGTCTACGGCACCATCCGCATGCATCAGGAGCGGGCCTATCCGGGCCGGGTGTCGGGCACGACCCTGAAGAACCCCGACTTCGCCGCCTACGCGCGCGCCTTCGGGGGCATGGCGCTACGGTGGAGCGGACCGAGGACTTCCCCGCCGCGTTCGACGCGGCGCGCGCAAGCGGCCTACCGTCGATCGTGCACGTGAAGTTCGACCCCGACGGGATCACGCCCTCCTCGACGCTGAGCGCGATACGGGCGGCGGCGATGCGCTGAACGTTCGTCCTTGTGCAAACGGAACCGGCGGCAGCGTGGTCCGTTCGCCTGCCAAGGTTCTCGTGGAGGACGACGTGCGCGATCTCGGCAAGCTTAACCATGCGCTCGACGCCAAGTCCCGGGTATGCTGCGCCATCGTGGAAACCTCGAAGGGCTGCCGCACCAAGTTCGACTACGACGCCGATCTGCGCCTTTTCCGGGCGAACAGCCTGTTACCGGAGGGTCTGAGCTTTCCGCTCGACTACGGCTTCATCCCGTCGACCTTGTGCGACGACGGCGATCCGCTCGACGTCATGATCCTGGCCGACGAGTCCAACCCGCCAGGCTCGCTGGTCGAGATTCGCTTGATTGCGGTCCTGGAAATCGAGGAGCACGAGCACAACCGGGTCGAGCGCAACGACCGCGTGCTGGCGATCTCGACCCTATCGCACCTCTATGCCGACGTCCGGTCGCCCGACGATCTGCCCAGCAAGTTCATCGACC
Source organism: uncultured Pseudomonadota bacterium (assembly GCA_963838235.1). GTDB lineage: Bacteria > Pseudomonadota > Alphaproteobacteria > Caulobacterales > Caulobacteraceae > JAFECT01. Next base: position 1,618,334 of record CAWIQJ010000005.1, on the reverse strand, counting down.
GGCTGGGCGCTTTCTGGAAGCAGAAGGCCAAGCTCGACGGCAAGAAGGTGAAGCTTCTCCACGTCCGTGATGGCGACACCGCGGTCGCTCTGGTCCGCAAGACGTCGAAGATCGCCTAAAGACCGTTATGGTTCTGAAACCGCCGCCGATTCCGTGCGTTGCAACCTCGTCAGTAGAGGAGGTTCGCCATGCCCCAGGGCGACAAGAGCAGCTATACCGGCAAGCAAAAGCGCAAGGCCGAGCACATTGAGAAAGGCTATGAGCATCGCGGCGTCGGCCACGGCGAGGCCGAACGGCGCGCCTGGGCCACCGTCAACAAAGAGAGCGGCGGCGGCAAGAAATCCGGTTCCGGCCGCGGCAAGACGGAGTTGCACGCCTCGTCGAACAAGGGCGGCCACAAGGGCGGCAAGAGCCAGTCCTCATCGAGCCGGTCCGCGGCCGCGAAGAAGGGTTGGGAGACGCGCCGCCACAAAGCGCATCACTGAGCCTGAGCGAGCCAGCGTTGCCGGTACGCCCTCATTGGCGCCCGGCGGCCGGACTTGCGAACCTCCACCGGCGCCGCGCGTTTGGCCGGAATGGTCCGTGAGCCGAGCAACTCATCGGAAAGAAGCGATGCCGCCCCCTCGCTGCGGCGATTCAACGATCCCTCGCTGGAGGGTCGGCGTTTGTTCGCAGAGGCATGGGGCACATATCTGACAGTGCTGGTCGCTGCGGGCGGCGCCATGACCGCCCATATCAGCCCCGAAAAGATCACGCTGGATGGCGTGATGGCTGCCCGCGGCCTGTCGGTCATGGCAGTGATCTATATGCTCGGAGATGTGTCCGGGGCGCATCTAAATCCGGCCGTCACCCTTGCGTTCGCCCTGCGCCGGAATTTTCCGTGGAAACGCACGACCGGCTATTTGGCGGCCCAGTTCGCAGGGGCGCTGCTCGCAGTGCTCTTCCTGCGCGGAATGCTGGGCCCGGTGGCGAACCTGGGCGCGACGATGCCCATGCGAGGACTGGACGATCTCCGCGCCGTGCTGATGGAAGCCGTACTGACGGCCGGCATGGTGGCGACGATCCTGGGTTCGGCCTCAGGCGCGCGCATGGTCGGTGCCAACGCGGCGCTCGCGGTCGGTGGCTACGTGGCGGTCGCGGGATTGTGGGCGGTGAGCGTGTCCGGCGCCTCGATGAATCCATTCCGTTCGATGGCGTCCGATCTGGTGCGCGGTGATCTCAATCGCACCTGGATCTATGTCGCAGGCCCGTTGGCCGGCGCGCTCGCAGCTGTCGCGATCGAGTGGGTGCTCAAAGGGCCGCCGTCGAAGCAGGGCGATGAAGCCGCCCAGGGCGAGGGCGCTTGACCCATTTCTGACGCAGCCCTTAAGGTGGTTGGGATAATCCCAGCCGTCGAGTTGCAGCGCTGCAGCAGCGCCCGGACGCAGAACGTAGAGAGACGCGGAGTGTAACTTGAGCGCGATCCGCGAGGCCGCGCGTTCCGCTTAAGCCGCGCGTTCGGCGGCGCGCGCCAGGTCGCGCTGGACGAAATTCAGGCACTCTTCGAAGTCCTGAAACATGTCCGATAATTCTTCGTAGGTGATCGAACTTCCAGTACGGCCCAAGCGGAAGTTGCAGAAGCTTACGACGTGGCGCACGGCGCCCAGGCGATCGCCAAGATCTTTAAACAGGGGCGGCGCCGAGAGTAGAAATTCGCGGAAGGCGACGGGGTCAGCACGTTGCGTCAGGTCGGCGTAGGCTGCGTCGTAGATCGCCAGCGACTTCTTCACGCCTTTCAAGGCGGCGACGATCAGTGCATGCAGCCGTGGGCGTGCTTCCTTCAGATAGGTGCGGGTCATAGCATCAGCTGGTCCGCGAGGAACGATCGCGCGGATCTGGTTCGCGACCTCGGAGACCATCGGCAGCAGGTCCATGAACGACCATTTGTAATAAAGAAAACCTTTCCAACAGAACACGCCTTCCAGGTACTCCGCCGCCTCCAGCCGCAGCGTCAGACGCAAGGGCTCCATTTCCTCGTCGATCGAGTCCGATAGAAGTTTCTTGGCGAGCTTGCTGACGTGGCCGCCGACGCCGGCCTTGCCGCCGAACGACAGGTTGACCAGCTCAAGCACCTCCTTCTGCACGAACGAGGACATGCGTTCGAGGTCGGCGTCGGAAATCTCGAAGTAACAGCGCGCGGGCTCCAGACCGTGGCGTCGAAGCTGTTCGCGCAGGAGGAACGGATCGAGCGAGGGGATATTGTCGATGGCATCGAGCATCCGCCAATCGGCCTCGCCGGGACTGACCGCGCCGCCGAACACATTGCTCAAGGTAGCGCCGTAGTCCTTCTGACCCACGAAGACATAGCCGCCGCCGTAGCGCAGATCGCCTCGGTCGATGGCAGCAGCACCTTGGTGGCGCTCTGGCGGAAGCTGGGAAACAGGTCGTGTTCGTTCGCCCGCAGCCTGTGCTTGACGATGATCGCGTGGTTCAACCGCGCGTGCTGGAAGAACGGTTTGGCCGCGTGCTCCGGGTTGCCGGCGTGCTTCTTGGCGATGGACAGCAGGTTGAGCACCCGCGCGGTGGAAGCCGAGCTTTGCAGGGCGAGCAGACTGCGGACGCTTTGATCGACCATCGGGCGCTGGACTCCTGAAGCGGCTTTGAGGCTACCGGTTCTTGCCTAAGGAGACCTTAAATTGAGCGTCGCGGTACGATGAGCTCCGCTATTGTCGGGTATTCGACCGCCCGAATGATTGGAAACGCCGGCCGCCTGGTCAGGCATGGCCTCTCGTTGCTTGGCATATTGAGTATGTTCGACGAAAATCCGATGTCGCGCGATGCGTCTTTCCTGGCGAACGCGCCTCACGCGTTACCTGCGCCTTCGCGAACCGATTAGCGGCCGCGAAGAAGCGCTGGACGCCCCCGTCGCCGCAAGGCGCGCCCCGAGGCGTTTGCCAGCTAGGCTACCCGCGACGCTTCCGCCTTCGCAGGCGCGCTCGCGTGGGCGAACTTCCAGTAGAGCTCGCGGGCCAGGCGCATCATCGGGCCGGGTTGGAGGTCGCGGTCGTCGATCTTGGTGATCGGCACGACCTTGTTGTAGTTGCCGCAGGAGAAGATCTCGTCGGCATCGTAGAAGTCTTCGTACTTCAGCGTCTTCTCCACCACCGTCACGCCGGCCTGGCGCAGCAACCCGATGACGCGCTGGCGGGTGATGCCGTTCAGGAAGGAGCCGTTGGGCGCGGGGGTGTACATCACCCCGTCCTTGGCCATGGCGACGTTGGCGTTGGCCAGTTCGGCGACGGCGCCCATCTGGTCGCGCATCAGGCAGTTGTCGAAGCCGCGGTTGTTCGCTTCGACGAGGGCGCGGGCGCCGTTGGGGTACAGGCAGCCGGCCTTGGCGTCGACCGGCGCGCACTCGATGGAGGGGCGGCGATAGGGCGACAGGGTGATCGACGAGGCGCCCGGCTTCATCATCGGCGCTTCGTAGACGCACATCGCCCAGCGGGTGGACGCGGGATCGTACTTCACCCCGCCGCCGGGCAGGGGAAGCTCGGCCCAGTACATCGGGCGCAGGTACAGCTCCTTGTCGCGGTCGAACCTGGCGACGCCCTCGTGGGCGAGCTCGATCCAGCGTTCGACGCTGACCTTGGCCTCGAGCAGGAAGTTCTTCGCCGACTGATTGATCCGCGCCATGTGCAGATCGAGGTCGGGCATGACGCCTTCGAAATAGCGCGCGCCATCGAACACCGTGGAGCCCATCCAGGCGCCGTGGCTGCGCACGCCCATGATCGGGACGTTGCCCTCGTGCCAGGCGTCCTCGAAGAAGGTCCAGGTCTTGGAGTGGGGAGGGGCCGAGCCGGCGTTCTGCATGGGGAGCCCCGAGATAAATTGGACTGGCGTGGAATAACCCACGGGTGGGTTAAATCAACCCCAACCCGTGGGTTACTCGGGAATAATGCCTGCGGGGCAGCCGCGAGCGAGGGTTTGTCCTCGCCAATCTGGCACGTTCATGGTTGCAATCGTGCTAACGGGGTTAGCCTGCTTGGGCGGCCCGCAGATCCAGCAGGTCCGACAGCACGCTCTCCGTCGTCGGCCAGCGGCCGGCGCCGCGGCCCTTGGCGGTATGAACGCGGCCGTCCAGGCCCACCACACGCAGCAGGTTGCGGTCCGCATCCGCGATGGCGAAGTGGGCGTCCGGCGCAAATGTGACCTGGGCCTTCAGGCGTCCGTTCTCCCAGCTCAGGCGCGCGACCTGTTTCAACGGTTGGGTCGCGGCGGCGCGGATGACGCGGTCGTCCAGAACGGCGCGCTCGACCTCGGCCTCGCTCACGATTTCGTCGAAGGCTTCGAAGGCAAGGATACGCAGCTTGGCCGCGGCGTCGCGACCGTCGAGATCGGCGGAGGGATCTTCCTCGGCGAGGCCCGCGGCCTGGGCAGCCTGCAGCGCGTCGGCAAACCGTTCGCCCGCAGCCAGTCGGCCGAGCAGGAAATTGACCGTGCCGTTCAACACGCCGTCGAGGCGCGCGATCGGGCCCGACGCGCGCGCGCCGCGCACCGTCTCGATCAAAGGCGCGCCGCCGCCGACGGAGGCGGAATAGGTCAGGGAGGCGCCGGAACGCTCAGCCGCGGCGCGCAGGCGCGCGTGCGCGGCGATCACCGCCTGTTTGTTGGCGCTGACCACATGGACGCCGGCTTCCAGCGCGGCTTCCGACAGCCAGGCCCCGGTGACGGCGCAGGACAGGGCGTCGACGACGACGTCGGGCCCCCACTCGAGGAGGGCTTCCGGATCGACCGTCATCAGGCCGGGCGCGTCTATATCGCGCAGCTTGGCGGGGTCGCGCACCAGCACGCCGGTGATCTCGAAGGCGTCGGCGCGCCGGCGCAGGCGGTCGATGACGCCGCCGCCCACCACGCCGCAACCGGCCAGGGCCACGCGCAGCGCCTTCGCAGACTTGCGCAGCACGGCGGGCGCGCCGGGTTGGTTGTTCGGGCCGATCAAGGTGGCGTCTTCGCGCCCGAGTGCGGCGACTTCGATGGCCACGCCGCGGTCCTCGGCCATGCGCAGGGCGCGGGCCTGGACCAGCTTGCCGGCCACCTCGCGCGCCGCGCCCCACGACAGGGCGCCGAAGCGAAGCGCCTCGTGATGGGTCTTGGGGTCGCGGTCGTAGACGCCGTCGACGTCCTTGACCAGGCGCACACGCTCGGCGCCGAGTTCGGCGGCCAGAAATACCGCGGTCAGGTCAGACCCGCCACGGCCGAGCAGCACGACGGCGCCGTCGGTGTCGCGCGCGGTGAAGCCGGGGACCACCACCACGTCGGAAGTCTCGAACGCGCGTTCGATGGCGGCGGCGTCGAGGCTGACCGGTTGGGCGGTCTCGCGGTCGCCTTCGGCCAGAATGCCGATCTGCGCCGGCGACAACGCCGTCACGCTCATGCCGGCGCGGTCGCAGGCGAGGGCGAGCAGGGCGGCGGAGGTCTCTTCGCCCAGCGCCACGTAAGGCGGCAGGTGCAGGTTGTCGTGGGCGCAGCCGAGCGCGCTCGCCTCGTTGAACAGGCGATCGGTCACCCCCTCGAAGGCGGACACCACCGCCAGCACGCGGCGGCCCTTGCGCATCGCGCGATAGATCTCAGTCACCGCCTCGGGCGCGTCGGCCGGCGATTTCAGGACGGAGCTGCCGAACTTGAGCACCTCGAGCGGCCGGCTGGGCGCGCGGCGCGGCGCAAGCGAGGGGCGCGGCGCCGAAGCGGTGTCGCTCTCAGCCAGGGTCCGCACACAGCTCAAGGCCGTGCGCTTGAGCGCCGGGTTGCCGATCCGTTGGAAACTGAACAGCAGGTCCAGCGTGTCCGGATCGGTTACGGCGTCAGGCAGGCGCGCCGTCCCGGCTTGGGACAGGTCGCCGGAATGCGCCGGTTCGCTCTGTTTTGGCACGGCGGCAAGGGTCATGCACGGCAAGGTTCAAGGACCGCGCCAGAGGGGAAGGGCAGGGGGCGGGATTCGGCTGGAGGGGGAAGCGGCGCGTCCCGGTCTCGGGGTCCGGTGCAAGAGTATCGGACCCGGCAAATTCCCGTTAGGACAAGCCCGACGCGAGCCGCGGGGGGAGCGAGTCGTGGATATTCACAAGCCCAAGCCGTTCCACGGTTGGCGCGAGTTCCTTAAGGAATACGGGATCATCGTGCTCGGCGTGCTGACCGCGCTTGCGCTGGAACAGGCCGTGGAGACGCTGCACTGGGCGCATGAGACCGGCGAGGCGCGCGACGTGTTGGGGCGCGAGATCGGTTACGACGTCAAGGCGCTGAAGCTGGTCGAGGGCGTGGACGGGTGCATAAACCGCCGCCTCGATGCGTTGCAGAGCTGGGCCGAGGGCGCCGGGCCGAGGCCCGCGGGATTGCTGCGTCGCCCGGTGCTCTACACCCTGCAGACCAGCACCTGGGACGTGGCCAATTCGGGCCAGGTCGTTGCCCACTTTCCGCTCGATCAGAAATTGAGATACGCGACGCTCTACGCGAGCCTCGACAATGAACGCGACACCATCGCTGAGGAGCGGAACGCCTGGGAGAACATCGTTGCAATCGCCGGACAACGGACGAGCCTCGACGACGAGGAGCGGCGCGAACTCCGCCACGCCGTCGGGCTGGCGCACACCATCGCCCAGCGGCGGCGCGGCAACGCCCAGGTCGTCCTGGGCGACAGCCAACGGCTTGTGGTCGACGCACCTGGGCCGGCGTTCGAGAAGGGCTCGCCGAGCGATCCGTCGGACTTCTGTCGCTCGATGGGCGCGCCGGGGTCGCCATAGCGCGGATGTCGCGGCGTGGGCGCGCGCCGGTCGCCGCACAAGCGGGATTGGCGACGGGAACAGAATACAACGTCGGCTCGTGGGGGAGGGATGGTCATGCGAATGGGTTGGGTAGCGGTGTTGGCCACCGCGTGCGTGCTTGTTGCGTTCGCGCCGGCCAGGGCGCAGCAGACGTCCGCGTTCACGTACAAGGAATGGCGCGCCGCGCTGACCGACAACGGTTGGACCGCGGTGATGGACGACGGCGACGGTCAGGTGGTGTTCTACAAGCCGGGCCCGCGCCAGACGGACGGCAACCCTGCGGGCTGGTCGCGCTACGAGTGGCGGACCGACCACCTGAACGGCCAGCGCTCGGTGGCGGCGCTGACGGAATTCGAGTGCACGGGTAAGCGATACCGCAATCTGCAGCAGATCGCCTACGCCTATAATAATCTCAGCGGCGAACTCGGCCGCGTGGGCCCCGACGCCGGATGGCAGCCGATGAACCCGGGCTCCGGCGCCGCGCTGTATGCCGCGCGCGGCTGCCCGAAGGCACACCACTAGAGCGCGCTCTCCCGGGATCCGGGTTGCCGTCGCCCGCGGCGTTTAGATCTTCGCCGGCGCCAGTTTCGGCGACAGCAGGTGCACGCAGAGCAATGCGATGAGGTAGGCGCTCGCCGCCACCACGAAGATCGGCGTGTAGCTGCCGATGCGCTCCAGTACCCAGCCGGCGTATTTCGCCATCAGCATGCCGCCGATGGCGCCGGCCGAGCCGCCGATGCCGGTGACCGCGCCGACGGCCTTGCGCGGGAACACGTCGCTCGGCAGGGCATAGAGGTTGGCGGAGAAGCCCTGGTGCGCCGCGGCGGCCAGACCCACGATGCCGACGGCGGTCCAGACCGTGTCGGCGTACATGGCGAAGCCGACGGGGATGACCAGCACGGCGCAGATCAGCATGGCGGTCTTGCGCGAGGTGTTCAGACTCACGCCACGTTTCATCATGCCAGACGACAGCCAGCCGCCGGCGACCGAGCCGATGTCGGACAGGACATAGACCGCGACCAGCGGCGGTCCGAAGCTCTTCAGGTCGAGGTGGTAGCGGCGCGCGAAAAAGTCGGGCAGCCAGAACAGATACATCCACCAGATCGGATCGATCAGAAACTTTCCTGACGCGTAGGCCCATGTCTCGCGCCGCGGCAGCAGCTTGAACCACGAGATCTTCTCGACCGGGTCGGGCGGGTCGCTGCGGATCAGGGCAAGCTCGGCGGCGCTGACGCCCTTGCTCCGGTCCGGGGTGCGGTAGACCGCGATCCAGACAATCAGCCAGATCACGCTGAGCAAGCCGGTGACAATGAAGGCCGCCGGCCAGCCCCAGGTCAGGGTGACGATGGGTACGATCAGGGGGGTGATGATCGCGCCGATGTTCGAGCCCGCGTTGAACACGCCGATGGAGAGGGCGCGCTCGCGCTTGGGGAACCATTCCGCCACGCTCTTCAGGCCCGCCGGGAAGCTGCCGGCTTCGCCGAGGCCGAGGCCGAAGCGCACGAAGATGAAGCCCGGCACGGTGCGCACGAAGGCATGGGCGATGTGAAAGCCGCTCCACAGCGTGACGGCAAACGCGTAGCCGAAACGCGCGCCGATGCGATCGATCACGGCGCCGAACGAGACATAGCCCAGCGCGTAGGCCGCCTGGAACCAGAAAACGATGTCGCCGTAGGTGATCTCGCTCCAGCCAAAGTCGTGCTGCAGGGTGGGCTTCAGCACCGCAATTGTCTGGCGGTCGACATAATTGATGGCGGTGGCGGAAAACAGGAGCGCGCAGATCACCCAGCGCCGGCGGCTCGAGGCGGGAAGGACGGCCTGGGCGGCGTTGCTCACCGCGCCGCCTCGGCAGACGGCGACGCACGGTGCGGCGCGGGGTCGGCGCGTGCGGCGGCGCATTCGATCTCGCCGTCGCGGCCGAAGCTCATACGTGCGGTCTGGCCGATGCGGATCTCGTGCACCCCGGTGGCGGCCCCGGTGGAAACGAGCTGGCCGGCCTGCAGCGGCCGTCCGCGCGCGGCGCAGTGGCCGAGCAGGAAGGCCAGGGCGCCCAAGGGTCCGCCGAGCACCGACGCCGCGTCACCGCGGCCCACCGAGGCGCCATCGATGAAGGTCTCGCAGGCGAGGTCGTGGAGCGCGCGTGCGCGCCAGTCGGCGATCTCGCGCCCGAGGATAAGGCCCGCATTGTTACCGAAGTCTGAGACGGTGACACACGGGCCCAGCGCATTGATTCCGGGGAACGGACTGCCCGCCAGTTCGACGCCGATGTGCATCGCCTCGACCAGCGCCGCCACGTCGTCTGTGCTCCAGTCGGTCTTGCCCGCAGGCGCATCGCGTCCCATGCGGAAAACATACTCGGCTTCCACCGCCGCGAAACCATTCGCGATGAAGGGCGCCGACACCACGCCGTCCGCGCGGCGCACGGTCTTGCGAAAGATTGGTCCGGTCAGGCGTGTATCGCCGAAATCCTTCTCCTGGCCCGGCATCGGACGGCCGATCTTCCAGCCCGCGATCGCGTCGGGCCACAGGGCGATGGCCGCCTCCTGGCAGTCGTAGGCGCTCAACCGATCGGGCGGGATGGGGCCGGGGTAGGCGTCGATCGCCGACGCCGCGAGCCGAGCGCGCACGAAGGCGGCGGCGATGGCGCTCGCGGGTTCGAATCCGGGTCGGGAGTCGGCCGCGCTCATGGTCGGGCGCTCCCCGCGGAAGGGTCGCGCCTGGCCGCCGTCTTGTGGTTCGCGCGCACGATCTGGACCGCCCCGGCCTCTGGTTCCCGATGGGGATTGTGCTTAAAGGAAACCGGTGTCATTTTCAACGCCGGGTGAACGGGACGGCCCGGGAATTCGCCCTCGACGCCAGTTGTGACGCCGAGATTCTTCTGTTGTTACAGGGGGTTGGAAAAGTGAAACGGAGCGGGATGATCCGGGCTGCGACGATCGCGCTGGCCCTTTGCGCCCTGGGCGTCCAGGCGGGCCAGGCGGCCCCGAAAACCCGAACCAAGGCCTCCGCCGCGCCACAGACCGTGGCCGCGCCGCTCCCTACGCCGGGCACGATGTCGACCTATATGGCGACCCTCGATCTGCCCAAGGCCGGCTGGGCCAAGACCGCGGGCGGCCGCGGCGGCCGCATCATCAAGGTGACCACGCTTGCGGCCACGGGCCCCGGCTCGCTGCGTGAGGCGATCGAGGCCAAGGGCTCGCGCATCGTGGTGTTCGAAGTCGGCGGCCAGATCGATCTCGGCGAATCCACGCTCAATGTGAAAGAGCCCTTCCTCACCATCGCCGGTCAGACGGCGCCATCGCCCGGCGTGACGCTGATCCGCGGCAAAGGCCTCGCCATCCACACCCACGACGTGATCGTGCAGCACCTGCGCGTGCGCACCGGCGATGCGGGCCACCCCAAGGCCAGCGGCTGGTCCACCGACGGCGTGCGTACCGAGGACGGCGCCTACGACGTCATCATCGACCACTGCTCGCTCTACTGGGCGACCAACAAGATCGCCGCGGTCTCGGGCAGCCGCTTCAAGGGCAAGACGCCGGACGACTGGCGCAATTCCACATCGCACCGGGTGACCTTCTCCAACACCATCATCGCCGAAGCGCTGGCGCGCTCGTCGCACTGGAAGATCGAGCACTCCAAAGGCGCGCTGATCCACGACAACACGACGGGCGTGCTGCTGCTGGGCGACCTGTTCGCGCACGACTATGAGCGCAGCCCCTTGTTCAAGGGCGGGGTGCACGGCGCAATCGTGAACAATCTGATCTACGATCCCGGTCAAAGGGCGGTGCACTACAACCTGATCGCGGAGGAATGGGGGCCGCACCCCTACCAGGTCGGCATGATGAGCGCGGTGGGCAACGTGCTGCGCGCGGGCATGTCCACGCCGCAGGACTTGGCGTTCCTGGAGATCGGCGGCGACGGCGACCTGGAATACTACGGCCGCGACAACATCGCGGTGGACAAGATCGGGCGGCCGCTGCCGATGCAGGGGTCGTACACGACGACCGGCGCCAAGATCATCGCGATGAGCAAGCCGCCGGTGTGGCCGGAAGGTCTGACCGCGATCCCCGCGCGCGACGTGCAGCGCAGCGTCCTGGCTACGGTCGGTGCGCGTCCGTGGGACCGCGACTACGACGACGCCCGCCTGGTCGCCGACGTCGCCGAGGGCCGCGGCTGGATCATCGACAGCGAGGCCGACGTACACGGGAACCTGCCGGAGAAGGAAACCCGCCGCGCGTTCAACCCGGACGACTGGAACCTGGACACCATGACGCCGAAGTCGCCGGCGCTGCTGGACGCCTCGGATGCATCGACGACGCTGATGGAGCCGGAGTCGCGGTAGTCGTCAGAGGCGGCCGTGACCTAGGCCGTCGTAGGCTGTGATCAGGGCGTCGACGTAAGGCGCGGGCAAACTGTCGCGACTGAAGACGGCTTCGAGCGACAGGAATTCTTGGGACGTCGTCCAGGCCCTTGCCCGACGTCGCGCGGGCGATCTCCATCAGTGCGTCGGCGAGCGGGTCCACGATGGCGACGCCGATCCGCGCACGGTCGCGGATGAAGCGCATCCAGGCGGCGACAGGAACCGCCAGCCGGTCGAGCGGGCGGCCCGCATGGGCTGCGTCGCGGACGGTGGCGAGCACGCGCACCGGAAGTTTCTGCGATCCGTCCCACGCAATCTGGGACAGAAGGTGGCGCACGGCGCCGTTGCGGAAGCGCGCCAACAGGTCGCGGATATATCGATCGAGGTCGAGGCCGTTTGGCGCGGCGATCGTCGGCGCGATGTCTTCGCACATCAGGCGCTCCACGAACGCCGCCAGTTCGGCGTCGGCCATGGCTTCGCCGACGGTTTCATGGCCGCGCGGCAGGCCGACGTAGGCGAGGGTGGAGTGGGCGCCGTTAAGCAGGCGCAGCTTCGCCTGGGCGTAGGCGGCGATGTCGTTGCTGACGGTCACGCTCGCGCTGGCCCAGTCGGGGCCATCGTCGCCGAAGGCGTCTTCGACGACCCATTGAGTGAACGGCTCGCGCTGGACCGGCCAGGCGTCGGTCAGGCCAAGCGCCTCGGCGGCGCGAGCGCACAGGGCGTCGTCGGTGGCGGGGGTGATGGAGTTGACCATGGTGCAGGGGAACCGCGCTTCGGTTTCGATCCAATGCGCGAGGCCGGGGTCGCGCCGGCCGGCGAAGGCGACGACGGCGGCTTTCAGCTTGCGTCCGTTGTCGGCGAGGTTGTCGCAACTCACCGTGGTAAACGGTGGGAGTCCGGCGGCGCGGCGCGCGCGGAGGCCGGCGACGATCCAGCCGATGGCGGTGCGCGGGTGCGCGTCGCCAGCGAGGTCCGCGGCGACGTCGGGGTCGTTGAAATCCAGCCGCCCTGCGTTGTCGAGCGCATAGCCCTTTTCGGTGATGGTGAGGGTGACCAGCCGCGTGTCCGGATGCGCTACCCGCGCGAGCACGCGGTCGGGCGTTTGCGGCGCCACCGACACCTCGCGGATGGCGCCGATCACGCGCCAGCGTGTGGGGTCGTCGAGTTCGGCGAGCGCGTAGAGGCCGTCCTGCGGGGCGAGCGCGTCGCGCACGCCTGGACTGTGCAGCGACACGGCCGAGATCGCCCACCGGGGGTCGCGCGCCAGCAGCCGGTCGAAATAGTAGGCCTGGTGCGCGCGATGGAACGCACCGGGGCCCAGGTGCACGACGCCGATCCGCGTGGCGGCTCGGTCATAGCCCGGACGCGCCACGCCCGCGCGCATGTCGCCCAGCGTCGCGTCGGCGAGGCGGGTCAGAGGGTGACTCCGCGCTTCCAGATCGCGATTTCGCGTTCACCGTTCAGCTCATTCTTGGCGGGCTTTCCCGAGGCGGTGTCGAGCACCAGGCGCCAGAGGTCCTCGGCGGCCGCTTCGCGGTCCTCGCCCTCGATCAGCCGGCCGGCGTCGAAGTCGATCCAGTGCGGCTTGCGGCGCGCGAGGTCGGAGTTGGTGGCGATCTTCAACGTCGGTGCGGGAAATCCGAGCGGCGTGCCGCGGCCGGTGGTGAACAGGATGACCGTGGCGCCGGCGCAGGTGAGGGCGGTGGACGACACCGCATCGTTGCCGGGCGCCTCGAGCAGCGCCAGGCCCGGCGCGTCGGCGCGTTCGCCGTAGCGCAGCACCTGGGTCAGGGCGGAGCGGCCGGACTTCTGCACCGCGCCCAGTGATTTCTCCTCCAGGGTGGTGACGCCGCCTTCGATGTTGCCGGGCGAGGGGTTCTCCGACACCGGCTCGCCATGGTCGAGAAAGTACTGTTTGAAGTCGTTGACCACCGCGCCGACCGCGTCAAACACGCGCGGGCTGGCGGCGCGCTGCATCAAGAGCTGTTCGGCGCCAAACACCTCGGGGATCTCGGTCAAGATCGGCGTGCCGCCGGCTTCGGCGACCTTGTCGGCGATGCGGCCGACCAGCGGGTTGGCGGTGAGGCCGCTGAACCCGTCGGAACCGCCGCACTTCAACCCGATTACCAGCGACGAGGCGGGGCAGGGTTCGCGATTGTCCTTTTCCGCGAGCCTCACCAGGGCGTCGAGCGCGGCGAGGCCCGCTTCAGTCTCGTCCTCTTCGGCTTGGGCGGCGAAGGCGCGGATGCGCTCGCGCCGCGACGCGGGCAGTGTCGCAAGCAGGGCGTCGAGCTGGTTCGACTCGCAGCCGAGGCCTAGGATCAGCACGCCGCCGGCGTTGGGATGCACGGCCAATCCCGCCAGCACGCGCCGCGTGGCGTCGAGGTCGTCGCCCAACTGCGAACAGCCGAACGGATGGGTGAAGGCGAAGATACCGTCGACTCGGCCGGCGTAGCGCTCCGCGCCGATGCGCGCGATCCGCTCGGCCGTGCGCGCGACGCAGCCGACGGTGCAGAGAATCCAGATTTCGTTGCGCACGCCGACCCGGCCGTCGGCGCGGCGATAGCCCTGGAAGGTCGCGCCGGTCACGGCCGCCGGAACCTCGGGCGGGCGCCACCCGGCGCGGTCGTAAGCCTCCGTCCCCGAGAGTCCGGTCTTCAGGTTGTGGCTGTGCACGTGCTCGCCGGCGCGGATGGCTGTGGTCGCGCGGCCGATGGGCCAGCCGTACTTCAGCACCTCGACGCCCTCGGCCACCGGCTTCAGCGCCAGCTTGTGGCCCTTGGGGATCGGGTCGAGCACCGTCACCGCCCCGCCGCCCGCGTCCACCTGTTCGCCGGGCGCGAGCGCGCGCAGGGCGGTGGCCACATCGTCGCGCGGATCGATGCGGAGAACGGCCAGGGCGGCCACGGGCTGGATCGGCAGGTCCGGCATGGACCCTTAAGGTAACCGGTGTCAGAGTGGGATCAAGCGGGCTGTGGCGTCCGGCCGCCGCCGCCGGTATGCAGGCGCAGCATTACCGAAGGACCGCCCTTGGACCGCCGAAAGACCGCCCAGAGTTCTGGCAAGCCGCAAAGCAAGGCCAAGACGGACCCCGCCGGCGAGCCGACGGCGCGCGACACGGCGCTCGAGCTCGGCAAGCGCCGCGCAACCATCAACGACATCGCGCGCCTGGCCGGCGTCTCGAAGAAGACCGTCTCGCGGGTGATCAACGACTCGCCCTCGGTGAAGGAGGAGACGCGGCGCAGGGTCAACGCCATCATCGAGGCGCACGGCTATGCGCCCGATCCGCAGGCGCGGGGCCTGGCGTTGAGCCGCTCGTTCCTGGTCGGCATGATCTATGACCAGCCGAACCCGCAGTACGTCGTCGATATGCAGCAAGGCGTGCTCGAAGCGTTGCGCGGCTCGGGCTACGAGCTTGTGGTGCACCCGTGCAGCCGCACCAATTCGGCGTTCCTGGCCGACATCCGGATGTTCGTCGAGCGCCAGCGCCTGTTCGGCGTGATCCTGCCGCCGTCCACGTCGGAGGACGAGCGGCTGATCGAGACGCTCGACCGGTTGGCCTGCCGCTACGTGCGCATCGCCTCGGTGTCATTGTCGGAGCCGCAGAGCATGCTGGTGACCCACGACGACGTCGGCGCGGCGGAAGCGGCGCGGCACCTGGCGGGATTGGGCCACAAGCGCATCGCCCATATCTCGGGCCCGGAGACCTTCCGATCGGCGCATACGCGGCGTCAGGGGTTCGTGGCGGGGTTGAAGGAGCATGGGCTGAAGCTGGAGCCGCGCTATTCGGTCGAGGGCGGTTACACCTTCGAGTCCGGCGTTGCGTGCGGGGCGGTCCTGCTGGCGCTCGACCCGCGCCCGACGGCGATCTTCACCGGCAACGACGAGATGGCGATGGGCGTGTTCAAGGCCGCCCGCGACCTGGGCCTGGAGATTCCGCGCGACCTGTCGGTGGTCGGCTACGACGACAGTCCGATGGCCTCGCGCGTGTGGCCCTACCTGACCACGGTGCGCCTGCCGATCCGCGACATGGGCCGGATGGCGGCGGAGAAACTGCTGGCCGGGGCGGAGGGTGCAGCGCCCGACGAGGTGGACGTTCGGCCTTCGTTGGTGGTGCGAAATTCGACGGGCACGCCGCAGGGGTAGGGGTAAACCGGACGGGGCTTGGCTCGCGGGGCGTTCCCGTGCAACAATGACACCGGTTACCTAAATCGATCCGATGCCGAAAACGCTGACCCTCGACGACGACCGCCTGTTCCCCGCCGACGCTTCGGTGCGGGCGATTGCGCGTGGGCTTTATGCGGCGGTCAGGGACATGCCGATCGTCAGTCCGCATGGGCATACGGATGCGGGGTGGTTTGCCTCCAACGCGCCGTTCTCAAACGCGACGGACCTGTTGCTGGCGCCGGACCACTACCTCTACCGCATGCTGCACAGCCAGGGCGTGCCGTTGGAACGGCTGGGGGTTGCGTCGCGCAAGGGGCCGCCCGCGGCCGATCCGCGCGAGGCGTGGCGGCTGTTTGCGCAGCACTGGTTCCTGTTCCGCGGGACACCGTCGGCGCTGTGGCTGAACCATACGTTTGTCGAAGTGTTCGGGATCGATGTCGTGCTCGGGTCCGACACTGCGGACCACTATTTCGACCGCATCGGCGAGGCGCTGGCGAACGAGGCGTTCCGGCCGCGCGCCCTGTTCGACCGGTTCAAGATCGAGGTGCTGGCGACGACGAAGTCGCCGGTCGACAGCCTGTCCAACCACCACGCCATCCGCAAGAGCGGCTGGGGCGGGCGGGTGATCACCACCTATCGGCCCGACATGGTAGTCGATGCGGAGCACGAGGATTTCCCTTCGGCGCTGACGCGGTTCGGCGAGCTGACCGGCAAGGACGTGATGAGCTGGCGCGGCTATCTCGACGCCCACCGCACGCAACGCGCCGAGTTCATCGCCGCCGGCGCGACCGCGACCGACCACGGCCATCCGACCGCGGCGACGGCGGACCTCAGCGAGGCGGAGGCCCAGGCGCTGCATGGCAGGATCGTGTCGGGCGCGGTCACGGCGGAGGAGGCCGAGTTGTTCCGCGCCCAGATGCTGACCGAGATGGCGCGGATGAGCCTCGACGACGGCCTGGTGATGCAGATCCACTCGGGCGCCTGGCGCAACCATGACCGCGGGTTGTTCGCCGCGTTCGGCCGCGACAAGGGCGCCGACATCCCCACGCGCACCGACTATGTCCATGCGCTGAAACCGCTGCTCGACCGCTTCGGCGGCGAGCGGGACCTGTCGATCATCCTGTTTACCCTGGACGAGACCGCCTACAGCCGCGAGCTCGCGCCGCTGGCGGGTCACTATCCGTGCCTGAAGCTCGGCCCCGCCTGGTGGTTCCACGACAGCCCCGAAGGCATGCGCCGCTTCCGAGAGGCGACTACCGAGACGGCCGGGTTTTACAACACCGTGGGTTTCAACGACGACACGCGCGCGTTCACCTCGATCCCCGCGCGACACGACGTGGCGCGGCGGGTGGACTGCGCCTTCCTCGCGCGACTGGTGGCCGAGCATCGACTGGACGAGGATGACGCGCACGCGCTGGCGCCCGACCTCGCCTACGGCCTCGCCAAGCGCGCCTATCGTTTGGACCGGCCCGACGCCGGCGCCCTTTCCGCCTAGGAGCCCATCCGTGTTCAACAAGACACTGCAGGCCACCCATCCCGACATGATGCAGGGCGTCAGCAACGATGCTCTGCGCGATCGCTATCTGATCGGCGCGCTGTTTACGCCGGATGCCGTGAGCCTGAACTATTCACACAACGAGCGGTTCGTGATCGGCGGCGCGGCGCCCGTGTCGAGACCGGTTTCGCTGCCGGTGCAGGAAGCGCCCGCCGCGGGCGCGCCGTTCCTGGAACGGCGGGAGCTGGGCGCAGTGAACGTGGGCGAGGGCGCCGGGCGCATCATCGTCGACGGCCAGGCCTACGACCTGAAGCCCCGCGATGGCCTTTACATCCCGATGGGCACTGAGACGGTGGTGTTCGAGAACGTGGACGGGGCGACGCCCGCAAAGTTCTATCTCGCCAGCACGCCGGCGCATGCGCGGTTCGAGACGGTGAAGATCTCCATCGACCAGGCGGTGCCGCTGGAGCGCGGCGCGCTCGAGACTTCGAACGAGCGGACCATCTACCAGTACATTGTGCCGGCGACCTGCAAGTCGGCGCAGTTGCTGCTGGGGCTGACGATCCTTAAGACCGGCAGTGTGTGGAACACCATGCCGCCGCACCTGCACGACCGCCGCTCGGAGGTGTATTTCTATTTCGGTTTGAAACCCGACGAGCGTGTGTTCCATTTCATGGGCGAGCCCGACGCCGCACGCCACATTGTGGTCGCCAACGACGAGGCGGTGGTCTCGCCGCCGTGGTCGATCCACATGGGGTCGGGGACGTCGAACTATTGCTTCATCTGGGCCATGGGCGGCGAGAACCTGGACTACACCGACATGCACGTGCTCGACATCTGCCAGCTGAAATGAGCGCGCCGTCCTTCGATCTGACCGGCCGTACGGCGCTGGTCACCGGCGCCGACCGGGGGCTGGGCCAGGCGATTGCACTGGCGTTGGCGGGGGCAGGGGCGGACATCGCGGCGGCGGGGCGGACCAAGCCCGACGCGACGGAGGCGGCGGTACGTGCGTTGGGCCGCCGATTTGCATGGCGCGCCGCGGACCTGTCGACCACCGCGCCGATAAAAGGCCTGGTCGACGGCGTGGTCGACGACTTCGGCGCGCTCGATATCCTGGTCAACAACGCCGGCACGATCAAGCGCGCCGATGCGGTCGACTTCAGCGAGGCCGATTGGGACCTGGTGATCGACACCAACCTGAAGAGCGCGTTCTTTCTCGCCAAGGCGGCGGGGCGGCACATGCTGGCGCGCGGCCGCGGCAAGATCATCAACATCGCGTCCATGCTGTCGTTTCAGGGCGGCGTGCGGGTGGCGTCCTATACCGCGAGCAAGAGCGGGCTGGCCGGTCTGACCCGGCTGCTGGCCAACGAGTGGGCGGGGAAGGGCGTAAACGTGAACGCTATCGCACCCGGGTACTTTGCCACCGACAACACCGAGGCGCTGCGCATGGACGAGACGCGCAACCGCGACATCCTCGCGCGGATTCCGGCGGGTCGATGGGGCGAGCCCGGGGATCTCGGCGGCGCGGCGGTGTTCCTTGCGTCCGACGCGTCGGATTACGTGCACGGCACGATGCTGGCGGTTGATGGCGGATGGTTGGCGCGGTGAGCGTTCTCCCCATCCCGTTTGCTGCCGCTCACGGGGGAGGAGAATCTGAGGCATTCGTGCAACGCTGGCTCCATCCCTGCTGTCGAAGCGTCTTGCCAGAGCGCCGTTCTTGCTGTTAGCGTCCGGAATGATACCGGTGTCACGAAAAAGCCAAAGCGAAATGACACCGGTGTCATAGAGTTCAGGGGGGCGGACGGCTCTAAGGCCGCAGCCGCCTAGCGGATAAAGCCACCTGGGGAGGAGGCGCTATGTCTAGGTCGGAACAAGGGGAGTTCTCCCGTCGTCTGAAGTGTGGGGTGTCGAGCGTGGCGGTGGCCCTGGCGGTCTTCACCGCGGCCGGCGCGGCGCACGCTGAGGACCAGGGATCGGGCCAGGGGCAGGGCGACGGAGCCGGCCAGCAGGCAGCGCCTCCGGCGCAAGGTCCAGCCGCCAAACCGGCCGGCACGGGCGACGCGAGCCAGGTGCAGGAGGTGGTGGTCACCGGCTTCCGCAACAGCCTGGCCAAGGCGATCAACATCAAGCGCGACGCCGATTCCGAAATCGACACAATCCTGGCCGAAGACATCGGCAAGTTCCCCGACCTGAACCTCGCCGAATCGTTGCAGCGGATTCCGGGCGTCGCGATCAGCCGCGAAGGCGGCGAGGGTCGCGAGATCACCGTGCGCGGCCTCGGTCCGCAATATACGCGCGTGCTAATCAACGGCATGGAGGCGCTGACCACGGTCGGCTCGCCCGACAGCGACGGCGGCGTGAACCGCACCCGCGCGTTCGACTTCAACGTCTTCTCCTCGGACCTGTTCAACCAGCTCACGCTGCGCAAGACCGCGGAAGGCAATCTGGAAGAAGGCGCCCTGGGCGCCACGGTCGAGATGTCGACCGCGCACCCGCTCGACTACGACGGCTTCCGGTTCATCGCCCAGGCCAAGGGCGACTACAACACCCTGGCCAGCGAGACGGGGCCGCGCGCCTCGATGCTGATGAGCGACACCTGGGACGACGGCCACTTCGGCGCCCTGATCAGCCTGTCCTACGGCGAGCGCAAGTACGACGACGCCGGCGCCTCGACCGTCCGCTGGGACGAGGGCGACGTGCTGAACACCGGGACCTCGGGCACACATACCCTTGTAGGGTTCAAGTCGGTGCTTGGCACCAACTGTCAGGTCTTCCCGCTGCCGACGGTGTGCGCCACCGCGGACGCGGCGCTGCACCCGCGCTTCCCGCGCTACGATTTCTACCAGGATGACGAGAAGCGCACCGGCGCGACCGCGTCGTTCCAGTGGAAGCCCGACGATAACAACCTGTTCAGCCTCGACTACCTGCACTCCTACTGGTGGGCGACGCGCCAGGAGCAGTACCTCGAGGCGCCGGGCTTCTCGGGCACGGGTAAGTGCTCCAGTGTCAGCACCTGCACCAGCATCGCCAACATCAGCGTGCTCAGCGAAAACATCGTCAACGGCGTGATGGAAGGCGGCACCTTCGACGGCGTCGATACCCGCGTCGAAGACCGTTACGACGTCATGCACACCGAGTTCGACCAGGTGACGCTGCACGGCCAAACCAAGTTCAACGATCAGTGGAGCATGGACGAACTGGTCGGGGCCTCGATCTCGAACTTCGCCAACCCGATCCAGACCACCCTGGGCTTCGACCAGTACAACGTCCAGAATTTCTCATACAACTTTGCCAACAGCCGCGTTCCGCAGCTCAACTTCGGCTCCGCCAACCTGACCTCTAGCGGCCCCTGGGTGCTCACCGAGGTGCGCGAACGGCCGCAGACGACGGACAACGACTTCGATACCGGTCAGTGGAACCTGCACTGGCGCCCGTCGGACAACTTCGCCGTGTCGGCGGGCCTGAGTTACAAGGAGTATCAGTTCCAGGCGACCTCGCTGCGGCTGGTCAACGGCGAAACGGTCACCTCGACCAACGCCTATAAGGCGCTGCAGTCGATCCCGATCTCGAGCTACGACCAGGTCATCAACTTCGCCAACGCCACCGGGGCCAATGTCCCGAGCGGCAGCACGCCCACGACGATCACGCCGGATGTGTTCAAGGCGGCTTCGCTGTTCGGGCTCTATACCTCCCCGTTGTTCGCGCTCTCGACCACCGGCGACCTCGGAGACAATGCGACGGAGAAGGAACACGACTACGGCGCCTATGTTCAGGCGGACTTCAAGTTCGACCTGCTCGGCCATCCGCTCAGCGGCAACCTCGGCATGCGCGACGTGAGGACCGACCAGTTCTCGCAGGGCTACAGTTTCGTAGCCTCCGTGTTGCGCGCCGACGACTCGTCGCGGTCGTACAACAACTTCCTGCCGTCGCTGAACCTCGCCTGGCAGACCTCGGACAACACCATTATGCGCTTCGCGGCGGCGCGGGTGATGGCGCGTCCGAACCTCACCGACCTTCTGGCCTCAACCTCGGTGACGGTGTCGGGCTCTAACTTCACGGTGAAGACCGGCAACCCAGCACTCAACCCGTTCCTGGCGAACTCCTACGACCTGGACTGGGAGTGGTATCCGTCGCACGGCACGATGCTGTCGATCGCGTTGTTCCATAAGGACGTTCTGAGCCTGGTCACCACCAAGGTTCAGAACCTGGTCTTCCACGGCAACCCGTTCGGCATTCCCGACAGCGCCGCGATCGCCGCCTGCGGCAGCGCGCCCGGGTGCAGTCCTTCGGCGATCTGGCAGTTTTCCACGCCGGTCAACACCCCCGGGGGCGGCGTGAACGGCCTCGAGATCAACTACCAGCAGCAGTTCACCATGCTGCCGGGCTTGTTCAGCCATACCGGCACGCTGGTGAACCTGACCTATGTGGACTTCGAGCGTGCTTTATCCGACGTCCACGCCGGGCCAGTTCGTCAGCAACAACCTGCTCGGCCTGTCGAGATATTCCGCTAACGCGACCCTCTACTACGAAGACGCGAAGTGGAGCGCGCGTATTTCCGGATCCTTCCGCTCGAAGTACCTGAGCCAGGTGCCCGGCAAGGAAGTCGGCACCAACGCCGACGGCTTCGACGCGACGTTCAACCTCGACGCCTCGATCCAGTACACGGTGAACGACCACCTGAAGATGACGCTGGAAGGGGTCAACCTCACCGACCAGTACGAGAACCAGTTCGACGACACCGGCCACGATCTGCCGATGTATTACCACCACACCGGAAGCGACATCCTGTTCGGGATCCGGTGGCAGTACTGATTACGGTTTTTCTCCTGACGACACAGCCTTGGGGGCGCCGGTTTCGACCGGCGCCCTTTCTTTCTGGGGCGCACGGGCGTAGGCAGCGGACACCAGGGTCAACTGTGCGAGCGATGATGCGATGAAGCCCGCGGTCGTCTGTTTCGGCGAGATGCTGATCCGGCTGTCGGCGCCGGCGAACGAGCTGATGTTCCAGTCGCCCCGGCTCGACCTGCGCTTCGGCGGGGCAGAGTCCAATGTCGCCGTGTCGCTGTCCTGCCTGGGCGATCGCTCGGCCATGGTCAGCGTGCTGCCCGACAATGCTTTGGGCCATGCCGCGCTGGACGAGCTGCGCCGTCACGGCGTCGATGTCTCGGGAATCGGGTTCGGGCCCGGGCGCATGGGGCTCTATTTTCTGACGCCGGGCGCGGTGCTGCGGCCGTCCGAGATCGTCTACGACCGCGCCGGCTCGGCCTTCGCGACGGCGGCGCCGGACCGCATCGCGTGGGAGCGCAGACTCGACGGCGCCAGTTTCCTGCACCTGTCCGGCGTCACCCCGGCGCTGGGCGCGGACGCGGCGGCGGCGGCGGAGCGCGCGGTCGCAGCGGCGAATGGGCAGGGCGTCGCGGTTTCCTTCGACGGCAACTATCGCGCCAAGCTTTGGGCGGCGTGGCGCGGCGACGGGCCCCAGGTGCTGCGGCGGCTGCTTGCGGGCGCGAGCCTCGGCTTCCTCGACGAGCGCGACATCGCTCTGATCCTCGACCGGCCGTTCACCCACGACGATCCCGCCGACAACCGCCGCGCCGCCGCGGCCGCGGCGTTCGAAGCGTTTCCGAAACTGGAGCGCATCGCCTCGACCCTGCGCCTGCAGCACGCGGTCGATCATCACGACCTGTCGGCGGTGATGTTCACCCGAGAGGGCGAGCTGCGCACCCCGGCCTATCCGTTGGTCGGCATCGTCGATCGTATCGGTGCGGGCGATGCGTTCGCCGCCGGCGTTCTGCACGGCCTGGTCGTGGGCCTGGACGACGGCGCTGCGCTGGAGTTCGGCCTCGCCGCCGCCTGCCTGAAGCATGGCGTGCCCGGCGATTTCAACCTGTCGCGTCGCGCCGACGTGGAGAGCTTCCTCGCCGGCGGCACGCTCGACGTGCGCCGTTGAGGCAATGACCGGCGTCCTCCGCCGCAGCGTGCTGGGCGCAGGCGCGATGGCCTGGCCGGGATTGGTGCTGGCGAATACGGACGCACCGGTGGCGGTGACGCGCGCGGGCGTCGTGCGCGGCTATCGCGACCGCGGCATTGCGGTGTTCAAGGGCGTCCCTTACGGCGGCGACACGGCCGCGCAGCGCTTCAAGCCCGCACCGCCGCCGACACCGTGGACCGGCGTGCGCGACGCACAGTCGTACGGCGTCGCCTCGCCGCAGTCGCACGCGGACGAGCCCGTCGACGAGGACTGCCTGCGCCTCAACGTCTGGACGCCGGGGCTGGCCGACCACGGCAAGCGGCCCGTGATGGTTTACATCCACGGCGGCGAGTACAGCCACGGCTCGGGGTCGAGCCCGCTCTACGACGGCGTGCGGTTGTGCCAGCGCGGCGGCGTGGTGGTGGTGACCCTGAACCACCGGCTGTCGGCGTTCGGACATCTTTATCTGGGTGAGATCGCCGGGAGCGATTACGCCGCGTCAGGCAATGTCGGCCTGCTCGACCTGGTGCTGGCGCTGGAGTGGGTGCGCGACAACATCGCGCGCTTCGGCGGCGATCCCGGGCGCGTGATGCTGTTCGGCCAGTCCGGCGGCGGCGCCAAGATCGCCAGCCTGATGGCCATGCCGCGCGCCCACGGCCTGTTCCGCCGCGTGGCGACTATGAGCGGCCAGCAGGTCACCGCTTCGGGCCCGCAGGGCGCGACCGGGCGCGCCAAGGCCTATCTCGACGCCTTGAAGCTTCGGCCCGACCAGTGGCGCGAGCTGGACCGCGTCCCGCTCGACCGCCTGATCGCCGTGATCGAGACGCCGGATCCGACGATCGCGCACAGCTCTATCTATTTCGGTCCGGTGCTGGACGAGGCTGCCTTGCCGCGCCATCCGTTCTATCCCGACGCGCCTGCGCTGTCGGCGCGCATTCCTATGATCATCGGCAATACCCATGACGAGACGCGCTATTTCTTCCGCGGCGACTCCGATGTGTGGAAACTGACCTGGGAGGGCCTAGCCGGCCGGCTTGGCTCCGAGCTGCGCGTCGACATCGACGCGGCCTATGTGGTGGCAGCCTACCGCGGGATGCATCCGGACTGGTCGCCGACCGAGGTGTTCTTCGCCGCAACCACCGCCTCGCGCTCCTGGCGCGGCGCCCTGATCGAAGCCGAGGTGCGTGCGCGGGCAGGGGCGCCCGTGCACATGTACCAGGTCGACTGGCCCTCGCCGCTGGAGGGCGGTCGCTTTCGCGCGGCGCACACGCTCGACATTCCGCTGGTGTTCGACAATACCGCCGAACCCGGCGCGCTCAGCGGCGACGGTGCGGACGCGCGCGCTCTGGCGGCAGCGATGAGCGAGACCTTCATCGCGTTTGCGCGCACCGGTCGGCCCGACAACCGCGAGATCCCGGCGTGGCCGACTTACACACTGCCGGCGCGTGCGACTCTGATCGTGAACCGCCCGTGCAGGATTGAACACGACCCGCGCGGGCGGGAGCGCCGGCTGTTTGCGCAGGTTCCCTTCGTGCAGCGTGGGACGCTTTAGGGCCGGTTGGCCCAGCCGCCCAGCATCAGCGCCGTGTTCAGCGCCGCGTCGCGCACCTCGTCGGCGATGGCGAGGTCTTCGCTGGCGCGCGCGATCACCATGCCGCCGATGCAGATCGCCGCGATGGCAAGGGCGGCCTCGCGGTCGGGCGCGCCGTCGGCCGGCGTGTCGGCCTGCAGGTGCTCGATCATCGCTTTCAGCGCGTTTTCATAGGCGCGTTTCGCATTGGGGCCGCTGCGCGCCACGTCGCCGGGCAAGGCGACCATCGGACAGGAGTCTTCGATGTCCTGGAAGTGCTGGCGCGAGAGATAGGCGCGCACGATCTGCGGCCCGACCTTGCCCTTGGCCGGATCGACCTCGACGCCCTCCCAGCGGTTGCCGCAGGCAGGGTTGGTGAAGAAGCAGTCCATCGCCTCAGCGTAGAGGTCGCTCTTGCTGGCGAAATAGCGATAGAAGCCACCGCGGGTCAGCTCGGCGGCGGCCATGATCTGGTCGATGGAGACGGTCTCGAACCCGTGGGTGTTGAACAGGCGCTGGGCGCTGCGCACGATGCGGGTGCGGACTTCGTCGCGGTGGCCTTCCGGATAGGGCATGCTGGCGGGCTCCAGGGTGGCGGCGCAGAATGTCTGCCAGCAAAAGATGTTGTTGAACATCTTTTGCTGGGCTGATTGCCTTGGCCTGCTCAATGGGAGGATCGCCATGACCGAAGACGCCATGACCCGCCGCGCCCTGGGGGCCGCCGCCGCGGCTGTCGGCCTGGCCGGGGCCGCAGCGCCCGCAGATGCGGCTGCGGCCGAAGCGACACCCGGCGACCTTGGGATTTCGACCGACGCTTCGGCGATCCACCAGGAGGTGGTGTTCAAGGCGCCGCCCAAACGCGTCTACGAAGCCCTGACCGACGAGGCGATTTTCCAAAAGGTCGTGGTGCTGAGCGGCGCGATCCCGGAGATGGCGCTGCAGAGCGCGCCGGTGAAGATCAGCCTGGAGCCCGGCGGGGCGTTTTCGCTATTCGGCGGCTTCATCACCGGACGCCAGCTGGAGCTCGAGCCCGGCGTGCGGCTCGTCCAGGTCTGGCGCTCGCAGGGCTGGGCGCCGCATCTCTATTCGATCGTGCGGTTTGAACTCACCGAGCATCCGGACGGAACCCGGCTGGTGTTCGATCACGTGGGCTTCCCCCGCGACGACGCCCAGGGCCTCGCGACCGGCTGGCGTGGGCACTATTGGAAACCGCTGGCGGAGGTCCTGGCGACGTAGGGCGCTTCAGCCTGTCTTGCGCAGCGTGCACAGTGGACGACGCCAGAGGTCGCCGTCGCGGGTGAAGCCGTTGTCGGCGTAGAGGTGGCGCACCGGGCCGTTGCGCGGGGTTTCCACGATGCGGCCGACCGCTTCGGTCCCGGTCGCGGCCAGGGCGTCCAGCACGCGGTCGAGGAAGCGGCTCTCGACACCCAAGCCTATGACACGGCAGCTCATCACGAAGGCCGCTATCTCGGCGCCTTCGGTCACCGCTGCGGCCACCAGACCGTAGTCGCCGAAGCGGTCGCGGCAGTGGGCGGTGAACACCTGACCGGTCTCTGCGCGCGTGGCGAGCTCGCTGGCGGTGAACACGCGGCCGGTGGCGT
Organism: uncultured Pseudomonadota bacterium; assembly: GCA_963838235.1. GTDB lineage: Bacteria > Pseudomonadota > Alphaproteobacteria > Caulobacterales > Caulobacteraceae > JAFECT01. The sequence continues at coordinate 1,592,376 of CAWIQJ010000005.1, read as the reverse complement.
TGAACTGGGTGGTGCGTTGGATCAGCTCGGCGACGCGGGCGAGGGTCGCGCCGTCGTGCGGACGGTCGAAGGTGCAGCTCACGCCGAGTGAAGCCAGAAAGTCGGTCGCGTCGTCCGCCGACGCGCGCTCGCGCTCGCGGCCGAGTTGGGCTTTCACCAAGTCGGTGCGCACGGCGGCCTCGCCGGTCAGGTCCCAGGTCTGCAGCCTCGGGTCGGTGAGCAGGGCGCGGCGCACGCCGAACAGGTCCTCGCCCAATACCTCGACCTCAGGCAGGGCCTGGCGCACGCGCTCGCGCTCCACCGGGTGATCGTCGATGAACAGGAAGGCGTCGAGTGCAAAGCCCAGCTCGTCGGCGATGGAGCGGATATTCGTGGGCTTATCGGTCCAGTTCACCCGCCAGGTGACGAAGTCGTCCGGCGTGAGCAGGCGGTCGTGCGGATAGTGCTCGGGATAGCGCCAGAGCTCGCGCACCAGCGCCTCGTCGTTCTTGCTGACACAGGCGAGCAGCACGCCGCGCCGCTTCAGCGCCTTCAACGCTTCGTGGATGCCGAACCACAAGCCGACGTAGGAATACTGCCCGCTGATCTCCGGCGTCCAGGCGAAGGGCGCGCCGGTCTCGGCCAGCACCCCGGGCCACAGGGTGCCGTCGAGGTCGACGATCACGCACTTCTTGCGGTCCAGGCCCATGGCGATCGACAGAGCGTCCATGTGCGCCTGGGCGGTCACCGCCTCGCGCGCATAGGGTTGGCCGCCGACATCAGCGATCAGGGTTGCGGGATCGGGGGACAGGCCGTGCACGGCGGCGAGCTCGCTTTGCGGGCGCTGCAGCATCCAGCCCGGCGAGCCGAAATGGGTGAAGCCGACCAGGCCGTCGTCGAGCAGGCGGCGCGACCCCTCGGCATTAAGCGCGGCGGCGAGGTCGACCACGTGCACGCCGGGGTATTGTTCGGCCAGGGTCTCGAGCTCGAGGTTCAGGCGGCGGAAGCGGTTGCGGTGGCCGTGCGCGCCGCGGTCGGCGACGCCGAGCGGCTGCAGCGTGGGCTCGGGCAGGGTATCGATCAGGATCGGCGCGGTGCTGTGCGCGCGCAGGCCCTCGATGACGCCGCGCGCTTCGGCCAGATAGATGCGCGCGGGATCGCCGCCGTGGTCTGCGGGCGTGCCGAGCGCCACCGCGCGGCGCGAACGCAGGGCGCCGATGAGGATCGCGTGGTGCGGGCGTTCGGCGGCTAAGCGCAGGTCGTCTGGAAAGGCGGTGGCGACGCGCAGGTCCACCCCGCGCGCGGCGGCGGCCTGGCGGAGGAAATCGGCCTCCATCTGCAGGTCGCAGTCGCCGAACAGCAGCACGTCCCAGCGGTGCTTCATCGGCCGGCCAAGATCGCCTGCGCCGAGCGCCTGGGTGACGGCCCAGTAGGCCTCGGCGCCTTCGCCCTTGTCGCGGCGCAGGCGGTCGAGCGCCTCGCCGGGATTGCGGCCGTGCAAGTCGTTGAGGCGCGCCGCCGTGAACGCCGCTTCGGCCGCCGCATCCTTGTCGGTGAGCAGCTCGCGCTCCATCAGGGTGGCGAGACAGCCGGCCAACAGGTCGGGGTCGAGTGCGTGGCGCCGCAGCAGGGCGTCGACCTCGCCCGGCATGTCGCGGGGCTCCTCGAACCAAGCCAGGATATCGGCCACCACCGGGTCGACCACCAGGCGCAGCTGGCTCACCGCGTGCAGCACGAGCACCCGCTCGCCGCCCAGGGGGGTGACATGCACATAGCTCGACCGGCGGATCAGCATGGTTCCAGGCTTACGGCGCGTCGCCTTGCGGGCAGGTTAACGGTTGGTTGCTGCAGCCTCCGCGGCCGCGCTCTCCATCGCCCGGGCGGCGCGGGACTCCCCGACCGCGGTGGACAGGAAGGACAGCACCACATAGCGGCTGCCCCGCGTCACCGGCGCGGCCTCGTGCAGCAGCGAGGCGGAGAAGATCACCGCGCCGCCTGCGGGCGGGCTGTAGCGGTGGTCGGCGTATTCGGGGAACAGGATCTCGCCGCCCTCATAGTCGTCGGTGTTGAGGTTCAGCGAGATGGCGAACTCGCGGAAAGCGACGTGCGGCGCCGCGTCGTCGCGGTGGCGGCGGAAATAGCCGCCGGTGTCGTCGTAGCGCGCGATCACGATGCGGTCGACGAAGCTCAGCTCGGCCTGGAAGGCGCGCTTCACCTCGGGCGCGCAACGGCGGGCGAACAGGTCGACGATCTCGGCGTGCAGCGGGTGTTGCGGATCAAGCACCATTTCGCGACGGTGCTTTTTGGCCTCGTCGAGCTTGGCGTAGGCTGCGCCGCCCGCGAAGGACGCCATGACGCCGGCGCTGTGCACCGAGGTCTCGAAATGGTCGATCACCCGCGCACAGAAATCGCGCGAGGCGAGGTTGGGGATCAGCAGCACCGGCGCCGTCGCGGCGCAGGTGCGGCCGGGTTCGCTGGCGGCAAAGGACGCCGTGGCGCGCCAGCGGGCGATCAGGGCCTCGGCGGTGTCGAACACGCCGATATCGACGATGCGGCCCGAACGGTCGATCAACACCGCCGCCGGCTCGCCGTCGGGGGCGAGCCGCTCCAGTCCGCAGCCGGCGGGCAGGTAGGCGACGGCCTCGTTCGCGAGCGGATCGGCGCCCAAGGCCCGGGACAGGGTGGCGATCATGGGCGCCAGCGCCAGCGCCTGAATCGCCTCGGCCTCGAGCGCGGCCTTGGCCGCCGACAGGCGGGCGAAGGCGGCTGCGGCGGCCGTGGGCTCGACCCCGCCGAGCGCCAGCAGCACAGTGGGCCGTCCGGCGAGAACCTCCAGCGACCAGGAAACGCCATTCAGGGCGGCGCCGAGGAAGTCGGGTGCGCGGTCGCCGATGGCGAGGGTCATGGGGTTCGGGTCCGCAAGGCGAATCGGGAATCTGCGTCCGATTGTACGGTGCGTCGCGGGGTGTAGTCTTGCGGGCGTCGTTCCGACGCAAGGAGGCGCTTATGGCGCGCACCCGATTCCTGGCCAGGCTGTTCGGCCTGTTCTTCCTGATTCTGGCGGTGGCTTTTGCGGTGAACTGGCCAGGCATCGCGGCGGCCTTCGGCGAGTTGGTGCACGATCCGGCATTCCTGACCGTCGCTGGCATGCTGATCCTGGCCAGCGGCCTGGCCATCGTGCTCACGCACAATGTCTGGCGCGGAATCACGGGCAGCGTCGTGACGCTGCTGGGCTGGGCATCGGTGGCGAAAGGCGTGTTCCTGCTGTGGGCGTCGCCGGCCCTCGTCGCACGCATCTATGCGGCGGTCGGGGTCACCCACCTGCAGATGTTTTATGTGGTTGTGCTGGGGGTGCTCGGCGTCGGGCTTGTCGCCGGCGGCTTCCTGGCGAAGACATCGCAATAGCTGGCGTGGGTCGGCGCCGTCCCGCTACGACCCACAAGACCGGCCGCCTCGGCTGGTTGCGCGCTGCGGTGCTGGGCGCCAACGACGGTCTGCTGTCCACCGCCAGCTTGATTATCGGGGTGGCCTCTGCGCCGACTACGCACGCCGCAATCCTGATTGCAGGCGGCGCCGGCCTCCTCGCGGGGTCGATGTCGATGGCGGCCGGCGAATATGTATCGGTCAGCTCGCAGCGTGATGCTGAGAAAGCGGATCTCGTGCGCGAAGCGGACGAACTGAAGCGTAGCCCCGAGGAGGAACGGAACGAACTCGCGCGAATTTACGTCGGACGCGGCCTGGCCCCCAAGCTTGCCGCTGAGGTGGCGCGCCAGCTCACGGCGCACGATCCCCTGGAGGCGCACGCGCGCGATGAACTGGGCTTCTCGGAGGCGATGACGGCTAGGCCTTTGCAGGCGGCGGCCGCGTCGGCGATCTCGTTTGCCCTCGGCGCCGCGGCGCCGCTGACGATCGCGGCGTTGGCCCCAGCGCGGATGACCGTGGTGGCCGTCGCTGTCGGGGCGATGACCTTTCTCGCAATCCTGGGCGCCCTCGGTGCAAGGGCGGGCGGCGCGCCCGTCGTGCCAGCGGTTCTGCGCGTGGCCTTCTGGGGGGCGCTGGCGATGGTCGTCACCGCCGCGATCGGACGGACATTCGGCGCCGCAGTGGGCTAGCGTCGGCGGTCCATCCGCGCGAAAGCCGCCTCTATCAGCGCCAGCGGACGCCCAGGCGGCCGGTGAAGCCGTTGGTCTTGCCGCCGACCTCGGTCTCGCCCTTCAGGAACCCTTCCAGGCCGTTCCAGCTGGTGGTGGTGAACCCGAAATCGGCCCGTTCGTAGGCGCCGGGCTTCAGGTCCTCGATGTCCATCTCACAGCCGGCGCAGCCGCCGCCGGTGATCATCGCCATCTTGTTCTTGCCGACGCATTTGACGGGCGCGCAGTGGGTGGCGCGCGCTAAGCGCCGCCGAGATACCGCATCACCTCGTCGCGTATGTCGCGCGGCCAGTTTTGCATCTCGCGTTTGAGCCGGGCGTGATCGTGGGCGAACAAGGCGCGCGAGGCTTCCTCGAAACCGGGGCGGTCGCCGGCCAGGATCGACATGAAGCGGTAGGCGGCTTCGGCGCGGGTGCGCCGGGCGCCGGTTTCCCCGTCATGTTTGCGCGCAGTCTCCACCAGTTTGCGCAGGGCCACCGACGCGCCGCCGGGCTGGGCTGCGAGCCAGTCCCAGTGGCGCGGCAAGAGCGTCACCTCGCGCGCGATGACGCCGAGCTTTGGGCGGCCGCGTCGGGCCGGGGCGGGGGCATGGCGGGTGAGGATGTCGGCGTCGCTTCCGCGCAGGTCGAGATCGCGCACCTGACCGCTGGCGGCGTCGAACACCAGAACGTTCGCGTCTGCGTCGCGTTCGCTCGCCTGTTTCGCCGCGACGGCGGCGGCCGCGAGGGTTCCCGCCGCCACGCGTGTTGCGCCCGTGAACACCACAAAGGCTTCGGCCGGCCGGTCCGTCTCATCGGTCATGGCGCCTATTTACCCGGATAAAAATCTCTGTCAATATCACCCGGGTAAAAAGGAGACCCGGGAATGGACCGCGTCGCGCGCAAAGCTGCGATCGAGGCTTACAAGGAGCGCAAGGCTGCCTGCGGCGTGTTCGCGGTGATCTGTTCCGCCACGGGCGAGGCCTGGGTCGGGCAGAGCCGTAACCTCGACGCCCAACAGAACGGTCTGTGGTTTACCCTGAAGCATGGGACCAATCCCTGCCGTGCGCTGCAGGCGGCATGGGCCGAGCACGGCGCCGAGGCGTTCCGGTTCGAGGAACTCGAGCGCCTGCGCGACGACTATCCGACGATCGGCGTTCGGGACGAACTGAAACGACGCCAGGCGCTCTGGGTGACGCGGCTTCATGCAACGAAGCTGTGAAGCTCTAACGTCTCGAGCGCGCCAGGAAGGCGTCGATGCCAGAAGCCGTGCTTTCGAAACCCAGGTTCTCGACCATGCCGCGTGAGGCGATGGCGTAGGCTTCCGCGAGCGGCGCTTCGATCTGGCGGCGGAACACCGACTTACCGAGCGCGATGGCTTCGGGCGATTTGTCCGCGATGGCGCCGGCGACTTCGTTCACTACCGCGTCGAGTTCGGCCACGGGCACGGCGCGGTTGATCAGGCCCAGGGCCTCGGCGCGGGCCGCGTCGATGAACTTGCCGGTCAGCAGCATTTCCGACGCCGCCTTGCGTGGGATCGCGCGACCGAGCGCGACGCCGGGCGTCGAACAGAACAGGCCGAGGTTGATCCCCGACACGGCGAAGCGTGCGGTGTCGACCGCATAGGCGAGATCGCAGCTTGCGACCAGCTGGCAGCCGGCCGCCACCGCGGCGCCCTGGACACGGGCGATCACCGGCGCCCGCGACGCCCCGATCGCCAGCATCAGCGCGGCGCAGCGTTCGAACAACGTCAGCGCCTGCGCCGCGTCACACGCGCGCAGCTCGGCGAGGTCGTGGCCGGCGCAGAACACCCGCCCCTCGGCCGCCAGCACCACCGCGCGCACTGCTGGGTCGGCGGTCGCAACGGCCAGCGCCTCGCCCAACTGGGCCATCATCGCCTCGGACAGCACATTGGCGCGTTCGGGATCGTTCAGGGTGAGCTGCGCGACCGGTCCGTCGACGGCGGAGAGGACAAGGTCGTTGCGCATGGGCTCGCGGGCTCAGGACCTGGGACGGTCCGTCGTCTTCGCCCGCCCGACGTCGAAGCCGTGCTGGTAGGCCGACTTGTTGCCGGGGACGGCAAACTGCGGAATGTTCGGAACCACCGCGTCGGTTCCCATCACGGACCGCCAGCCGTCGATATAGCCTTCGGCAAAGCTCTTCGGCGGCTCTTTTGATCGTGCCATGGGGGTAGCTCCGGGCGGTCGGCGTCAGGGACAAACTCGACGTTCTGCCCAGCCGCAAGATGAACCCGGCGGGGGGTTGGGGCAAGCCGGGACGACGGACAAGACCCTCTGTTTCTGCTTCAGCCCCTCCCGATCACGCCAGCACGAGGCCACGGGTGACCGAGAACAGCAGGATGTCGCGAGGCGTTCACGCCGTTTCCTGTTCGCCCGCGGCAAGCTAACCTCCGCCCCGTGACCGCTTCCCCGGACCACCGTGCGACCCAGACCGGCCCGCTCGCCGGCGTGCGGGTGCTCGAGTTCTCCGGGCTCGGGCCGGCACCGTTTGCGGGGATGCTGCTGGCGGAGCTCGGGTGCGATGTGGTCAAGGTCGACCGGCCGGGCGACGCCGGGCGTAACTTCGGGCTCGACCGGTCGAAGCGGTCCATCGCGCTGGATCTGAAGAAGGCTGACGACATCGAACTCGCGCGCAAGCTCGCGGCGCGCGCGGATATTCTCATCGAAGGCTTTCGTCCCGGTGTGATGGAGCGGCTGGATCTAGGACCCGGCACGCTGATCGGCGACAATCCGAGGCTGGTCTACGGGCGTCTCACCGGATGGGGACGCGACGGGCCGCTGAGCGACCGCGTCGGTCACGACCTGAACTATCTCGGCCTGACCGGCGCCCTGTGGGCGATGGGGCGCAAGGACCAGCCGCCGTCGCCGCCGTTGAACCTGGTGGCGGATTTCGCGGGCGGGTCGCTGTACCTGGTGATGGGCGTGCTGGCGGCGTTGACGGCGGCGCGCGCAAGCGGGCAGGGGCAGGTGGTGGACGCGGCGATGGTGGACGGCGCGGCGTCGATGACCAGCCTGTTTCACGACCTGGGCGCGCGGGGCCTGTGGCGCGATGAACGCGAGGACAACCTGCTCGACGGCGGCGCGCCGTGGTACGCGTGCTATGCCTGCGCCGACGGGAAGTTCGTAGCACTCGCCGCCCTGGAGCCCGCCTACTGGAACGCGTTCCTCGATCGTGCGGGGCTGAGCGATCCGGTGTTCAATGACCGCGACGATCGCGCGACCTGGCCTGCCATGCGTGGGGCGCTGGAGCGTTTCTTCGCCACGCGTGAGCGCGATGCGTGGGAGGCGCACTTCGCCGGCGTCGACGCCTGTGTGTCGCCGGTGCTGGATTGGGTGGAGGCGCGGGCGCATCCGCACCACCTCGCGCGCGGCGTGTTCGACGCCGGCGCGCCTGTGCCTGCGCCAAGGTTCTCGCAAACCCCCGCATCGGTGAAGGGGCCGGCGCCCGCGCCGGACGCGGATCGCGCCGCGGTGTTGGGGGATTGGGGGTTGCGAGCGCAGAGTGAACCCACGGTTTTGTTACCCTCCCCAGAAGGGGGAGCTATGTACCTGACAAAGTAGTCGGGCGTTCCCTTGAGGACCGCTCGTGCTTTCAGTCGAACAACCTGATGATCGAATCCGCCAAGCCCGCGAGATTGTTGAGCGCTCGAACCGTGGGTTGACGCCCGAGCGGCCCAAACTCATTGAGGGCTATGTACGGGGTGTAACGCACTTCGGGTTGTTGCGGCGCGCTTTTGGACCAGAACCCGAATACGGATTCGTCTGGTCCGTCGACAAAACCCGATGCAACCGCTTTCCAATGGTCATTGAGGCCGAACGCCCAAATGTTGAAGACTCCCGAGTTGCGGGAGACGTCGAGCAAACGCATGTGCTTGCGGGTAATGTCAAGATCATGCAGCGCCCACAACAGGTTGTTCCCTCCCTGGTAAGGCTTCAGCGTTTCGATTTTCGCTGCTTCCTTGGGGGGAATGGCCTTTATGAGTTTGTGCCCCTTGTATCCACCTCTAAGGAAAGTTGCTTCGTCCCGAACTATGGGAAAGTAGATGTCATAAAGGTCCTTCCCGCTTACGCCGTGGCGCGCGGCGAGCGCGACCGCGAGCACGTCGAGGCTGGATCGAATGGCGTTGATGTACGCACCGACTTCGACGCTGAAACTGAGCGGCAAAGGCTCTTTTTCTCGTGCTACCACCACGTAGTCGGGGCCGTCTGGTTCATGGTCCACGAATTCCACGTAGACGTTATTATCGAGCCAAGCGTCCAACCGTTCTTGGAGGGATGGGAAATTGGATACGGCCCAATCGACGCTGGCTTTAGCTGCTAATAAATCGGCTTGCATGGTGGTATCCTCGCCCGATGGCGGACCCAAAAACTGATTCTGACAAACTCCCCGAGCCGGACGCCGACAAGCGCTTTAACCGTCTTGTCGGCAACCTAGTCCGCACGCCCCATAAGCCCCATAAGCCCAAAGCAGAGTCGAGTCCGCCGAAGGACAAAAAGGACTAACGGGGGTATCGTCTCTTTCCTCTGCTTAGGGAGGCGAAGCGATGCGACTGTTCCTAACGAAGCCCGCCCTTTGGGTTGCCATTGGTTTTCTGCTTGGTGCGGCTGTGCCCGCGCTTGCTCAAGCGGGCCTTCCTCTTGGCGAACTCAACTGCAATGAATGGCATTCCACCTGCGAAAAACCGATGTTCGACCTTGACGCCAAACGCGGCGCTGAAGGCGCGCGAGACGCCCAATTCGAGTTCAGCGAGTACCAGCAATGTCTAAAGCGGCAAGCTGACAACGACGCCCAGTATGCGGTGCAAGGAATCTACGGCGCAGCGAAGAAAGAATTGATGGCGGCGGAACGTGATGCCGCCATTTGGGGCTTTTCAATCCAATAGAAGGCTTCCCTTGTGTTTGCGGAGGCGCTGAAGCTTCCTCGCAATCTGCTTACCCCACCCCGCTCGCTTCGTGAGGCGACCCTCCCCTGGCAGGGGAGGGTGGGATTCGCCCCTTCGCCGATTGACTCGCCCCCGTCTGTCCTACGACACAGGGCCAACCGTGAGGATCGCCCCATGAAACTCTTCGCCACCGCCAAACTGTCCCCCTACGCCTCGCGCCCGCGCATGGCGGTCTATGCCGCGAACCTGCCGGTCGAGGTCGTGGCGGCGCCCGGGGACGGCGGGCCGCATCATCCGGACTATCTGGCGATCAATCCGATCGGCAAGCTGCCCGCCCTGTTGCTCGACGACGGCCAGGTGATCGTCGAGAGCTCGACCATCGTCGAATATTTCGCCGACAAGTTCCCTGACGCGAAACTGCGTCCCGGCACGGCCGAGGCGACGGCGCGCGGCCGCATGCTGGCGCGCATCGCCGAACTCTATGTGCTGGAGGGCGCGGTCAAGCTGTTCAGCCAGATCGATCCGACCACGCGCACCTGGTCGGTGGCCAAGATGGATCCGCACGTCGTGGGCGAGGCCTTCGCCCACATCGACAAGCATCTGGAAAACCTGGACTGGTTCCTGACCGGCGACACCCGGTTCGCGGCGGCGGACAGCCTCACCACCGCCGACTGCGCCATCGTCCCGGTGCTGGGCTTCATCGCCCCCTTCGCCAAGGCGCTCGGCCGGGGCGGCTTCCTCGACCGCCATGAGAAGGCCCACGCCTACTGGACCAACGTCCAACAGGACCCCGCCGCCGCCAGGATCGCCGGTGAGATCGCCGAGGCCCTGGGCGAGCGGATCAAGCCGTAGAGGCGGAGGCGGCAGGGAATCCCGGGAAAAGCTTGCAGCCCCGGGGCGCGCAAGCTATGTCCGCGCTTCCCCGGAGCGGACGCGTAGCTCAGCGGGAGAGCACACCCTTCACACGGGTGGGGTCGTAGGTTCAATCCCTACCGCGTCCACCATTTTTTCTAATTATATCAATATGATATACGATGTCTTCTGCTCTCTTTGGCCAGTTCCGTGGCCAATTGATCGAACCTAAGAGACATACGCAGAGAATCCTCCGGGAAAACCCAGCCTGTTGAACGTGGACGCTTCGGTGGCTGACCGCAGATCAGCGCCGAGTTCGTCCGGCGTCAATGGTCGCTTTCCACCCCCCCCACGTGGCGTCAGAGGGGTCCGCTTTCCGGCGCTGGGCTCCCGGCCGCCTTCGACCCGAATTCGGACAAAAAGCCGCCCCGGAGATCGCTCTCCGGGGCGTAAGGCTAGTCGGCGCGGTTTGGGAGACGCGCGACAACCTCGGTTCGTCAGGCGATGGCGATCTGGTCCTCGACGGACCGCACGCCAGGCGCCGCCCATGCGGCGCGTTCCGCGGTGTCGCGCTCGCGCCACGTATGCACCTTGCCGCTCAACGTCACCTTGCCGTCAGCAACATTGACCTGCACGCTCGTTGCTTCCAACCCGGCGCCGCGCTTGAACGCATCTTCGATTAGGACGCGCACATCGGACGGCGAGACGCGGGTCTTGAGCATGACCTGATTGATCACGCCAATGACGCCTTTCAATCTGCGAACGTCCGCTTCGGCGGCGCGGCGCTGATAGTCCCAGTCGACCTCACCGGAGAGCGTGATCCATCCCTTGGCCACCTTCACCTTTACGGCGTCGAGCGGCAGCAAGACGTCCCACGTCAGCACCTCAACGGCGTGGGCGGCGATCTGCTCGTCGGTGAAGGGGACCGCGCCCGGATAGTGGACGTCGATCTCCTGGGCGATAGCTTTGACGCCGCGCACGCTGCGAGCCGTCCGCTCGGCCTCCAGCTTCTGGGCATAGTTGGGCACGTGCCCGCTCAGGGTCACCACGCCGTCGGTCACCGCAATGCCGATGTGGGCGGAATCGACGCTGGGATCCCAATCAAGGGCGTCGACGACAGTTTGTCGAAGAAGTTTGTCATACATGATCATCACCTCAGTTTGCCTCGGCGAACGTCTGGATCGCCGATCGCTGCCGGGCGGGGGGTGGCTCTGGTCTGGCGGCCATCGAGCCGCTGATCATTTGAAGTCGGTCACCTGTCCGACGTCGCCATTCTTTCAATATGAAACGCGGGCGCATTGATACAGATCAAGTCATTGGACCGTGCTGGCAGCCTTCACGGCCACTTGTGGGACGGGAAAGGCGTTGCGAATGACGTCCAAGCCCCGCACCGGCAAGCCGCTCCGCCGCGCTCCTTACTTCACCACCGGCAACTCGATGTACGACAGCGCCGCTCCCGCGTGGTGGATGGTGTTGTCGGCCACCACCGCCTTGGTTTCCTTTTCGTTGTTGCCGCCGGTGTTGAGGTTGCGGTCGAATTTGGGGAAGTCCGAGGAGGTGATCTCCACGCGGATGCGGTGGCCGATGCCGAATTGAAGGCTGGTGGTCATGGGCGTGGGGTGGATGGAATAGACCTTGCCCGGTTGCATCATCGCGGGCTTGTCGTAGCCGTCGCGGTAGCGCGCGCGCAGGATGGTGTCGCCGATGATCCAGGCCGTGCCGTCCGGCGCCACGTCGACCAGTTTGACGGCGAAGTCGGTGTCGCGCGCGTCGGAGGAGACTTTCAGCACCGCATCGACATAGCCGGCCACGTCCACCGTCGCGGTCAGCGGGTCTGAGGTGTAGACCAGGACGTCGCTGCGCGCCTCGACCGGTCGCTGGTCGAAGGCGCCGGGCTGGACCAGGCCGCCGTTGCAGCAGTCGCCGCCTCCGATGGTCTGCACCGGGTTCATCGGGTCGTAGCGGAAGTGGTCGTCGGCTTGGCCCGCGGTCGGCGGCGTGCGCTCGAGTTTGCCGTCGCCGTAGAGGCTGTTGGCGTGGCCGCCGCTGGCGAGATAGAGGCGGAGCGGCTGAACGTCTTTCGGCGGCCAGCTGTCGGACGACTTCCAGGCGTTGGCGCCCATCTCGTAATAGCGCACGTGCGGCGTGGTGGCGGGGAAGGCGGAGGGGTCGTTCTTCAGCCAGCGGTCGAACCAGGAGAAGATCGCGCCGTCGACGTCGAAGCGCGTGTCGCCCATGTCGCGGTCGCCCACCTGCATGTGCTCGCTGAGCCGCTCGTACGAACAGTGCGGGCCGGGCGCCACCACCGCGTACTGGTTGTCGCGGACCTCCTGCGTCACGCCCGACTTTTGCGCCTGGTTGAACAGCGCGAGGTTCGGGCCGATCGAGACGTCGTACCAGGTGTCGAACCACAGGGCCGGCACGCCCCAGGCCATGTCGTCGTGGTAGAGGCCGCCCTCGCGCCAGGCCGGATCGGCCGGCGTGCGTTCGATAAACTTCTCGAAGGTGGCCGGCGGCTCGCCCATCGAGGTCAGCATCTCGTCCACCGGCAGGTGGCGGATCTGTTTGACCCAGTCGACCTTGCCCTTGGTCGTGGCGAGGTCGTTATATTCCTCGACGTGGGCCTGCATCTTTTCGTCGAGGCCCGTGGGCAGTTGCGCGCGCAGCGGATTGTCGACGCCGTAGAGCCAGACGATGAACAGGTTGCGCGGCACGCCGCCGGTGTACCAGTTGCCCTGTTCCCAGAACGGCCCGACCTTGCCGATGCCGGCGCCCGCCGACATGGGCACCATGGCCGCATGCGCAGGATGGTGTTGCGCCGCGAGCGCGAGCTGCCATTCGGCCGAGGAGGAACAGCCCAGCGTGCCCACCTTGCCGTTCGACCAGTCCTGTTTAGCGATCCAGGTCAGGGTGTCGTAGCCGTCGGTCTGGGGCTTGCCGAGGATCTCGTACTGGCCGCCGGAGAAATACCGCCCGCGCTCGTTCTGCACGATGAAGACATAGCCGCGCTGCACCGCCTCGAGCGCGTAGATCAGAGTGCCGCCCTTGATCTTGTGCTCGTTGTAGGGGGTCTTCCACAGGATGGTCGGATAGGGGCCCTTGCCGTTCAGCGGGGTGTAGATGTCGGTCGACAGCACCACCCCGTCGCGCATCGGCACCATGACGCCGAGGCGCGAGACCGCGCTCTCCGACAGCGCCTTCTCCAGGCCCTCCTGGCTGTACTTCTTGTAGTCCTGGGCGAAGGCGCGATCAGGAAGGATTGGCCCACCGGCAAGGCAGAAGACGAGGAGGAGTGCGAGGATACGCTTGGCGATCATGGGGGTTCGTCCTGGAAGGGCGCGGCGGGGCGGTGATCGCGGGACCATAGGCACGATTTCCCGATTTGGAAAATCGATTGCCGTTTCCTGAAATGGGGTGGAGGGTCTCAGCCCGGTCCGGCCGCTCCGCACAACCGTTCGATCACCCGCGCGCCCGATTGTGCGGCGGCGTCGTCGGCGGGCGCAAACTCGGTGATGGTCAGGCCGACGAGATCGCCTGACGCGGCGGCCTCGCGCACGACGGCGACACCGGCGTCGATCGACAGGCGGCCGTCCAGATAGGCGAGATGCGGGAATGCGACAGGGTCGAACACATCCAGATCGAAATGGATGTGGATCGGCCCGGAGACCGGCCGGTCGGGGTCGAGCCATGCCAGGCCGATATCGCGCTGGAACGCCCAGTCGCCGTCGTCGCCAGCATGGGCCGAGACGTAGCGGAACTGCGCGGCCGGCAAAGGCGCGCCGAGCAGCGCCTGCAAGTCGGGCGGGGCCCGGCCCATGATCGCGGCCACCGGCATGCCGTGAAAATTACCGCTAGGCGAGGTGTCCGCCGTGTTGGCGTCGAGATGCGCGTCGACCCAGATCACCGTCAGGTCGGGATACAGCCCGTGCAGATAGTCGATGACGGCGACATCGCAGGCGCAGTCGCCGCCGGCGGTCAGGACGCGCCGCGGCCGTCCTTCTTCGAGGATCGCACGCGCCGAGCGGAACTGTTCCAGGATCGCGGTCCAGCGATGAATGCCGCCGCGCGCCTCGCCGTCGCCCGCATCCGGCACGCGGACCAGCGGGCCGTACCGGCCGCAGACCTCGGCGGCCGCATGCGCGCCACGCGGCAGGTTCTGCGCCCGGCCGGAGCCCTGCCACTGCGGACAGGACAGCACCAGATCGAATTTGTCCGTCGCGTCTGGCAAGGATTGCTCCGTCGGGCGCGTCAAGTCGTCGCGCCGTGCGCGCGCAACAGCGTCTCCATCTGCTTGTAGCCGGCGGCGTACTCGGGCTTCAGCTGGCTCTGCAGGCGGACGGCGATGGCGAGCGCGGTTTCGCCCTTGCTGTCGCGCCAGTTGATGTTGGCGCCGTGGTCGAGCAGGAAGGTCAGATAGACCGGCTCCTCGCCGATGACGGCGGCCATCAGCGGGCTCATGTCCTTGTCCGGGGCGTTGACGTCTGCGCCGTGCGCCAGCAGGACGGCGCCCACCGTCGCCGCCTGCGCCTCGGTGAATCGGTCGGAGGTGCGCGCGCCGAGATATTGAAACGGCGTCTCGCCCTGTTTGTTGAGCGCATGAATGTCGCCGCCGTGGCGCAACAAGAGCTCGCCGACGGCGGGGCTCTTGATCTGGAACACGGGGGTGAGGCCGTATTTGCTGCTGGCCGCATTGACCTTGGCGCCCGCGTCGAGCAGGGCCGCGACGCCATCGATCGTGTCGGCCTTCACTGCCGGGTAGAGCGGCCCGAAGTGGTCGTCGCCGGCCTTGGTGGTGCAGTCGGCGTTGGCGCCGGCGCCGGATTTCAGCAGGGCGCGGATCTGGCCGGCGTCGCCGCTCGTGCTCGCGGCGCAGAGCTGTTGGTCCAGAGCCGGGTCGGCCCGGGCCGCGCCTGCGAGCAGACAGGCCGACGCTGCGATGGTGAGGAGTGCGCGTTGCATGGTGAGGTCCCCGGCGGTTCGGCCGGGACTATACACAAATCGCGGCGAGGTCGCGTGGTGCGGCTTCCAAGCGGGGGAGGGCCGCGCAAACGCCGCTCAATGCTTCAGGCACACGCTGTGCCAGGCCCATTGCGCCGGGAGCGTCGCCAGGAACAGCACGACGAACCCGACCGGCGGCCAGGCAAGCGAGACGAGCAGCCTCAGCCACCACTGGCGGAACCGGAAGAGATTGACGCCGGCCAGCATCATCAGCACGACGACCACCACCAGGACCCACTGGCCCACGGCATCGGCGCAGAACGCCTCAGACCGGTCTGACGCCCAGAGCATGACGAAGGCGACCAGTATCGGCAGGGGCGACATCAACCCCCAGGCCAGCAGCCGCCGCAAACGCCGGCGTCGGAGATCGGCGGACGAGGTGTCGGCGTTGGGGGCGTGCATGGCCTCAGCGTAGCTCGCTTTGCGTGGCGTTCGCCAGCGGGAGAATTGGGGGCCTACAGGCTCAGATCTTCGCTCGACAGCGCTTCGGCGATGTCGGGCATGCGCGCTTCGAAGCCGCCGTCCGAGTTGAAGGTGATGAAGGCGGTGGGTTCGGCGCCGCGGTTGGCGAAGTCGTGCGGCGTGCCGCCCGGGATGAGGATGTAGCTGCCTGCGGGCGCCTCGGACCATTGGTCGTTCAGAGAGACGCTGAGCACGCCTTCGATGACGTAATAGACGTGGTCCTCGTCGTGCTGATGAACCAGGGGCCCGCGCGTGCGCGGCTCCAGCCGCCATTCCGACACCGAGTAGAGGTTTGCGGTCTCCGCGCCGTCGGCTTTGAAGATCGCGCGCATGCGGCCCATCGCATAGACGCGGCCGCCGCCGGGCGGGACGATGAGGGGTGGGCGTGGCGGGTCATTGGGGTTCATGGGCGGCTCCATGCCGGTCCCATCTTATCGCGGAGGGTGAGGGACGCTAGATGCGCGCCACCAAGATCAATGCCACCGTTGCAAGCACCGTCGCCCCCAAATGACTCCAGCCTGACGCCCGCAGCCACTGCCCGCACGTGCGGCGATAGGCGCGCACCAGGCCGTAGACGGCGCGATCCTCGCTCCGGCGGAAGACTTCTGAGGCGGTGATGTTGTGGGGGCTCAAGCGGCGTGCGTGTCCGCGCGGGCGCCGGCGTCTGCGTCGGCTGAGTCCATGGCGGCGAGTTGGGCGTCCAGGGCGGCGCTCTTCAGGCGCTTGGCGGCGTCGCACAGGGCGCCGGCCCAGCGTTCGCAGGCGGCGCGTTCGGCGTCGAAGTCGCGGGACTGGGCGGCGCGGGCCTCGTGTTCGGCGGCGGCGATCTGGTCGAGCGCCGAGCGGACGTCGTTCAGCGCGGCGACGAAGCGGCCCTCGGGCGTCTTCCGCCAGGCCCGGCGGCCGGCGACGATGTTGGCGGCGGCGCGCTCGATCTGGTCGCAGGCTGAGAGCTCGACCGGGGCGGTGAAGAAGGGGACGGGCGAGCCTTCGGCCCGGCGCCGCCGCGCCAGGTCGGCGTCACGCCGCACCAGCTCGCCGTGGCGCAGGCGCTCGGCCTCGCGGCGGACCTCGGGGTCTTCGATGTGGTCGAACATGGGGCCTCCCGGGGGATTGGGGAGGAATTGTGTGTAATATGCACATCTTGGTCAAGGCCGGAATGTGCGTAAAGTACACTTTCGACGCCTGCCGCCCCTACCGCGGCGACATCTGGGTCACCAGGGCCGCCCACAGGATGGCCTGGTCCAGGATCGGCGCCTCGGTGTTGGAGATGAGGTGGTAGAGGCCCGCCTCCCGGCTGGGCTGCAGCTTCTTCACCAGCACCTTGTCGTCGGGCAGGCCCACGATGCACAGCTTGCCGATCAGGTCGGGCGTCACCGGCGCGCGCACGTCGTCGTAGTAGATCAGCCAGTCGTCGAGCAGGGGGCCCAGGCTGTCGCCACGGATCTGAGCGGCGCGGGTGTGCTCGGTCGCGCCCTCGGGGGCCGGCACGTCGTCCAGCGGGTCGGTGGAGGCGTAGAAGTGCGCCTCGGCCCCGGCGCCCACGTAACCCACCAGCGGCACGGTGCGCGGACCCGCGCTCGCGGGGTCGCGGAACAGGTCGGCGGGCTCGACCTCGAGCGCGCGGGCGATGGCGATGACCCACTCGTCCTGAAGGGGGACCAGGCCGCGTTCGATGCGGCCGAGGTTCTGGTGCGACATGCCGATGCGCTCGGCCAGGCCCTCCAGGGTCAGGTTGCGATGCTTGCGCCAGGCCCGGAGTTTGTGGGGCGGGGCGGCAGCGGGTTTTGCGCTTGCCATGCACATCTAGTGGGACCCGGAAAGGTCGCGGTACAGCGCACAATATGCACATTTTGACTTGACGGCTATGTGCATATCATACACGTTCTTGCTTCGTTCCCATCAGCGAGGCCCCCATGCGCACCCCCTCGACCCGCGAACACCTGAACGCGCCGCCGCCGGCGAAATCGGCCTTCGACGCGGCGGCGGCGGCGGCGCTCTATCGCGGCGGCCGGTCCTACGCCGAGATCGCTCAGCGCTTCGACTGTTGCAGGACGACGGTGGCGAGACGCTTGGCGCGGCGGGGCGTAAAGGCGCGCCCGCCGGGACGGCCGAAGGGGACGCGGTTGTCGGCGCTCGCGCGCGAGATCGCGGGCGACCTTGAAGGGGCGCTCGGCGGTGCGGCCAGCGTGCCCGCCCTGATCGACTGGCTCGGTGAGACGCGAGCCCGCGTGATGGCCGCGCTGGACGAGTTGAGTGCGCGCGACCTGGTCACTGAGGTCGAGGGCGTCTACGCGCTCGCCCAGACGCGGCGTGCGCCGGCGCAAATCCGCGGCGGCGCGCGATGAGGCGCCTGCTGAATTTCCGCCGCGATGTGCTGACGCCGCTCGAAGCCGCGGGTGAGCGGGCGCTGCGCGCGAAGAAACGGACCAAACGCGATGACGCCGCGCGGGCGAAGGCGCTCAGTGATTTCGAGGCGGCCAAGACCGTGTTGGGCCCGCGGTTCGGCGTCTATGCGCGCAGCATGGAGCGCCTCGTCCGCAAGCATATCCGCGACGCGCTCGGCGGCACGCTGCCGGTGCGCGACGCGCCGACCGTGGCGTCGGTGTTCGGAAGGCGGAAGGATGTTTCCGCGTGAGCCGCAAAGGTCGCCCGCGCAAACCGGGCCCGCGCTATCCCTCCGGCCAGCGGGTCAGCGGCGGCCCGTCCAAGCTCAACGCCAAACCCAATCGCGAGGTGCTCGAACACCGACGGCGGATCCTGGGCGTGGGCCCGGGCGCCGGCGCGGCCGATCTCCGCGCGGCGGAAAATCCGCTCGACGCGATGGCGGCGCGCGGCTGGCTCGACCGCGCGCTCGCGGTCGCCGGCCACGCCTACGCCGGGCTTTATCGAAACGCGGGGCTGCAGGCCGCCCAGGTCACGCTCGCGATGGAGGAAACGCCGGAAACGTCAGGTGTCGACGTGAGACGCATCCAGGACATGACGCCGCAGGAGATCGCGGCGATCTGGCAGGTGGTGGAGGCGCGCCGTCCGGCGACACCCGGCGGAGACGGAGACCCCGCGGCGACCGCGACGTTGCACGCGTTGTGGATCGCGCTCGGTGCGAGCCGGACCGCGGAACTCTATGCCGTCTGCGTGCTGCAGTCGTGGCCGTGGTGGGCGGCGCAGCGGATCGCCGGGAAGACGGATGCGGAGATCCCCGCCAAGTGGGCCGAGCGGCGAGCGTTGCTGGTCGAAGGCTTGACGCTGGTGCGCGAACGCCTGCGCCGTTAGGGCGCGGGCTCAAGCGGTTTCGGCGGGGTCGGATTTCGGGGTCGGCCGGCGGGGGCGCTCTCGACCCGAAGCGGACGCCGAGGTGATCCTGTCGCCGGCGATTTTACTTCCGCGCGCATGAGGCGCTTACTCGGCCCGGATGGGGAGCGCACCGGAATGAATATTCGTTTGCTGGCTTCAGCGACGTGCCTGGCTCTGGTCTTGGCGCTAGCTCAGGGGGTATGCGCACAGGACCTTCCGCGAGGGGGGCTAAAGGGCGACGCCCTGACCGCGGTCCTGCGAGCGCAGCAGATCACGATCGACGCGCCTGCCGGCCAACCGGTGGTCCTCATGGATGCTCACGAGGTCTTCGGCGACGATGCTGTCCCCGGCGCCCCTACGGTCAGGTTTTGGTGCAGCAGGGCGGCCATCCCTGCCAATACACCATGGAGTTCGACCGACCC
Organism: uncultured Pseudomonadota bacterium; assembly: GCA_963838235.1. GTDB lineage: Bacteria > Pseudomonadota > Alphaproteobacteria > Caulobacterales > Caulobacteraceae > JAFECT01. Next base: position 1,573,337 of record CAWIQJ010000005.1, on the reverse strand, counting down.
CAGGCGACCGTCTCGTTCAATCGTTCCCGCCTGATTGCCGGTCCCAGCGGCATCACCCATCCGGTTTGGACCGCCACCGCGCAGGATACCTCCGGCCACGTCCTGAGCACCGTCGGCGAAGCGCGGATCGCGAGCTATTCCGATGTGCCGGCCAATCGCTTCACCCTGACCGGGCCGGAAATAAAGCGGGTCATCTTCTGGGGAGACGACCACGGCGTGGACGGCTTCTGCAATGTCGTCATCGACCCGATAGACTCCACCAGAGCCTCTACCTCGCAGAGCGACAGCGCGTCGTTGAGCGATGCGATGCAGGTCATCGCCAACCAAGTGGGAGCGCAGGGGCCGATCAACTTCCAGGGGTCGGTGCACGATGGGGCGACCAACACCAATTGGAGCTACACCCGCACGGTGTCGGTGACGAACTTCAGGTCTGACCCCGACGCCTGCAAGCTCTTCTTCCATTTCGAAGAAACCACGTCGGGGCAGGCGAACACCGAAGTCGACGGCTGGATTCCCTTTGGACTGATCCAGGACATCAAGGTGCAGTCCCTCGAAGAGGAGTTGGTGACGCTCGACGCCCGTGCCGGCCACCCGCAGTGGCAGATTGTGCTGCGGCCGGAGATATGGACGGTGGTTGCGACCCGTGGCGATGGCACGACCAACGATTTGGATTTCTACAGTCGCGACACGGCGATGCGCGTTGCCGACGCGGAGCGCCGCGCGACCCGCCTCTGCGGCGGAAAGGGCTCATCCTGACCTGGTCACGTTCGGAAGAGCAACCGTCGTAAGCGCGAAGGAGATGGTCCGCTTCCCTGCTCAGGGTTTCCGACCGCTGCCGACCCAAAGCGGTCATCGGGCGGTAGTCAGCGGCGATGACTATCGAGCCAGAAAGCAATCCACTGCGTTGCCGCGTATATGCGACGGAGCCAAAGTGTCGGCGGACCGAAATATCAGCGCGAAATCCCCCTCGGGATTGGGGTCGAAAGCGAGCATCACGTCTTCGTCTTCAGCGACGATGATCACCTGCCCTGAGGCATCAGGAAGGTCAAAGACGTACGGCTCGACAAGAGCCTTTCTCATTTCGAATATCTGCTCTCTAAACCACGCTTCGGGAAGCGAAGCCCCGAGTTGGTGGGGCTCTGGCGAAGGAACAACGAACGCCTCGACTTCACCGCGGACGCGCTGAGCCACACTCGACAGGAAGGCCGTATCCATCGCCTGGAGCTTAAAGGCGGCGGCGTCTCCTTTCCACCCCCGGCCCGGCGTCAGACGTGTCCGCTTTCCGGATTTGGGCTCCCGACCGCCTTCGACCCCATCCGGACAGGCCGAGGGTCCGCTTGTCGCACTGTGGTACCCTGGCCCCTGTCAGGAAGGTCCGCTTTCGGGAGCTGGCCGGGAGGCCCCTTTTGACCCTGAGCAGACGGATCGATTTTGACGTGGTTCCAGCCGAGTGTTACCTCAAGGGGCTTCAGGATTATTCAGGAGCAAGGGAGGAACATGCTATGACGCGCCTTTCATCAATATTGGTTCTTTCTGTATCTTCGATCATAGTAGCTTGTCTTTCAACGTCGACAATTCAGGCTTTTGCACAGGAGAGCGGCAGGCCCAGTGTCGCGACTGCTGAACGTAGCCAAACTGATCGCAGCGCGCAAAAGCAACGAACTATCGCCCTCATCAACAAGGCGGTGGAAAAATCGAAAGGTTCGCCAGAATTCAAACAGGCCGTCAAAAACAGGGATAGCAGAAAAGTTGCCGGCATCCTTATCAGGAACGGCGCCCCACAGGGTATTGAAGTCACCTTTGCTCCAGGTGAAGGCCATGGGAGTCACGCACAGGTTCAAATCCACATCCACATCCATTGTGGCTGCGAGCCGTTCGGGCCAATCGACATCAATGTCGATATTTGATCAAGGCTGATTGAAAATTCGCGCTCCGTGACGATCTGATTTATTCAGATCGTTACGGCGTGCGTTCTGGAGGAGCAACCGTCCTGGGCCGCGCGGTGCATAAAGTGGGCTGGCATCCAGGAGGCCGCGCGTAGTCGCGTTACCAGCTCAGTGACGCGCAATAGCGGGGTCCGCTTTCCATCTGTGGACGCCCCCTTCAGCGCAAGTACGAATTTGAAGCGACGACGCGTAGTCGGATGCTGCCATCTGTCCGGCCTGTTGATGCGCCCGTAAGGCGCTGGCCCGTATGGGAGTTCGCGGACCGGGTCCAAATCACCCACAGCGTGCTCGAAGCACGGTGGAAAGCCCTGGTTTTCCTGGTCCCGTCTCACCGACTGTGCGCCATACCCTCCTTCGTCCGACTTCCGCTTCGACAGCCTCAGCCCCGACGGTCAGACCGCCGGAGCTGGAGCTCGATAGGTTCCGCCTCGCATGAGCAGCGCCCAGACGATGCGAGCGTTCTTGTTGGCGAGGGCGACCGCAACCAGCATGCGCGGCTTGCGCGCTAGCATCTGGGCGAGCCATGAGCCTGCCGGCGCGCCTCGAAGCAGGGCCTGCTTGATGACCGCGCTGGCCCCGATGACAAGAAGCCGTCGCAAGGTTCGCTCGCCCATTTTCGAGATCTGACCGAGCTTCTGCTTGCCGCCCGTAGATCGCTGCACTGGCGTGAGCCCGAGCCAAGCCGAGAAGTCCCGCCCGCATCGGAACGCCTCAGGCGACGGCGCGAGCGCGACCAGCGCAGAGGCTGTCACCGGGCCAACGCCCGGAATAGTCATGAGGCGGCGACAGGCTTCGTCTTCGCGGGCGCGCCTTGCGATCTCGCGGTCCAACAGAGCGACTTGTTCGTCGAGCTTCTGCAGGACTTCCGCCAGCACTTCGAGGCTCGCACGCGCCGCCTGCGGCAGATCGCTGTCGTCGCGATCTATGCGCTCAAGGAGTCGCTCGACATAGCAGATCCCCTTGGGAACGACCTGGCCATACTCGGCGAAGTGACCCCGAACGGCGTTGATGATCTGGGTCCGCTGCCGCACCAGAAGGTCGCGCGCACGGAAGACCACTCCGCTCGCCTGCTGCTCGGCGCTCTTGACCGGCACGAAGCGCATCGTTGGTCGCTGCGCCGCCTCGCAGATCGCCTCCGCGTCCGCCGCATCGTTCTTCTGTCGCTTCACGAACGGCTTGACGTAGGCTGGCGGGATCAGCCGCACCGTATGTCCTAGCTTCGACAGCTCCCGCCCCCAGTGGTGCGCTCCGGCGCAGGCTTCGATGGCCACGACGCACGGGCCTTGAGTCTTGAAGAACGGCAAAACCCGCGCGCGGCTCAGGGTCTTGCGAAACGCCACGCCGCCTGACGCATCCGCGCCGTGCGCCTGAAAACTGCTCTTCGCGATATCCAGGCCAATGGTGGTAACCTGTCCCATGGACGCCTCCCTCGAGTGAAGATCAACACCTCACTCTGGCACGACGATGCCGTCGGGGGGCGTCCACCCCATCACCCCTAGCGACGTCGGGAAGGGCCGGTTTCGGGGCGCTGAGCGGTCTGCGCCCTCTGCGTCGGCGCGTGCGGCGAGGCGCGGGGCGCGCTCACGGGAAATGGTGCAGCAGAGGGGAGGTGGAACATTTCCGGCGCTTGCGTCAGCCGCCGACATGCGGCATTCTCAGGAAATAGACGCTCGATGTTGTGCGCCCCGTCCGATTGGCCGGGGCTTTTTTGTTGGCTTCGCGGAGGCTGGTCATGGCTGGCGGAGCGGAGCGCAAGCGGGCGGTCAAGCCGACGGTTGAACCGGCGCCTGAGCCGCCGCGGACGGCGCGGAAATCGACGCGCTTCGACCAGGCGTTTTGCGCGGCGGTCGTCGCTTACATGGGGCAGGGATTTCAGTCTCACCGCGTTCGGCGGCGAGATCGGCGTTTCGCGCGAGACGCTCGACGCGTGGCGCGCCAAGCATCCGACGTTCAGCCAGGCGGTGAATGTCGGTGAGGCGGCGCGGACGCGGGCGCTCGAGAAGAAGCTCCTGGACGCCAACGCCGGCGCGCGGGTGACGGCGCATGTGTTGGCGCTCAAGTGCGCAGCGCCCGAGGAGTGGCGCGACAAGGCGGCGGCGGGCGAGGACGGCGGCGGCAAGCCGGTCAAGCTGGAGCTGGCGATCCGGTTTGTCTGAGATCGAGATTCCCAGCGCCTTTCGAGAGCTGTTCGCCGAGGGCTGGCGCGACGCGGCCTATTTCGGCGGGCGCGGCGGGGCGAAGTCGCATTCGGTGGCCGGGGCGCTGGTGGCGCTGGCGGTCAAGTCGCCGCTTCGCATCGTCTGCGCGCGTGAGATTCAGGTCAGTCTGAAGGACTCGGTCAAACAACTGATCGAGGACAAGATCTCAGCCTTCGGTTTCGGGCCCTATTTCCAATCCATGCGCGACGAGACCCGCGCGCTGAACGGCAGCCGGTTCGTCTATAAGGGCATGTGGCGCAATCCCGAGGCGTTGAAGTCGCTCGAGGGCGCCGACATTTTCTGGGGCGAGGAGGCGAACCGATTTTCCGCGCGTTCGATCCAGCTGATACGTCCGACATTGCGCAAGCCCGGCAGCCGGATGATCTGGACCTGGAATCCGGAGTTCGACCACGACCCGGTCGACCGCATGTTCCGCGGCCCGGCCGGTCCGCCGCCGCCGTCGGAGGACTATCCGATCGGCTCGGTGGTGTGCGCGGTGTCGTGGCGCGACAATCCGTGGTTCGATCAGACGCCCTTGAGGGCGGAGCTGGAGCACGATTATCGCGTCGATCCCGGCACGGCGGAGCATGTGTGGGGCGGCGGCTATGTCGCCCAGGTCGCCGGGTCGTATTACACCAGCCAGCTCGCCGCCGTGCGCGACGAGGGGCGGGTCTGCACGCTGAACCGCGATCCGATCCTGCGGGTGCGCTGTTTCTGGGACCTGGGCCGGCGCGACGCGACCGCGATCTGGATCGCGCAGTTCGTCGGGCGCGAGGTGCGCGTGCTCGACTATGTCACCGGGCGGGGGCAGGAGCTCGGCTACTACGTCGCGCAGTTGCAGGCGCGCGGGTGGGGCGGAGCGCTGCAGGTGCTGCCGCACGACGGGCGTGCGGTGACGCTGATCGCGCCGGGTTCGGCGGAGGAGCAGCTGCGCGCGGCGGGGTTTGAGGTCGAGACCGTCGCCAACCAGGGCAAGGGCGCCGCGATGCAGCGCGTGGAGGCGGCGCGGCGGCTGTTCCCGCAGATCTGGTTCAACGACACGGTGGAAGTTGCCGACGGGCTGAAGGCGCTGGCGGCCTATCACGAGAAACGCGACGACACGCGCAACGTGGGCCTGGGGCCGGAGCACGACTGGGCGAGCGATCCCGCGGATGCGTTCGGCCTGATGTGCGTGGCGTACGAGGCGCCGGCCGGCCGCGCGATGCGGCGGTTGCCGAGTCAGGTGTTGGGGGTGGTTTGAGGCCCCCTGTTTATCCGCTCATCCCGGCGAATGCCGGGACCCAGATCGTAAGGCTCCGTCGTTCAAAAAAGGTTGAACCACGAAGATCACGAAGGTCACGAAGAGGAGGCGCGCCGAAGGCGCCCTAAATCATCTGACAGTCGCGATACCGGCCGCTTCCCACCCTTTGTGGCCTTCGTCATCTTTGTGGTTCTCTTAATGCTAGAGCACAGCGCCATATGATCTGGGTCCCGGCATTCGCCGGGATGAGCGGAAGAAAAAGAAAACGTGCGCTCTCACGACGGAAGGAACTCCCATGACCACCACCATCGCTGACGACAAGCACTACAGCGCCCTTGCGCGCGACCACGCCAAGAAGCCGGACGGTTTTGTCGGGGCGGCGGTGAAGGGAGAGCGCGCGATCTCGACCGACAAGGCCGACATCGTCGCCGCGAGCGGAAAGGGCGTGCCGGCCAAGGCGGTCGCGTCGAAGGGTTGCTGAGCATGCCGATCATGCGACCGCAACACTATGACGCCGGCGCCAAGTCGCTCGACCGCATCGGCGATCCGTTCGTCGCCGGAGTGGTGAAGCCGCCGGCGATGATCCGCGCGGGCCTGGGCATGACGGCGCCGAAGACGCCCAGGCTCATGACGTTCAAGGCGCCGGGGGTGCGAAAGTAGGCGCCCTACGCCACCGCGAACGGGTCGTTGTTCGGGTCTTCGATCCACTGGTACTCGAGGCTGTGCGCCAGCTGGCGCGCGGCGTCTGCGCCGTGGAATTTCGCGGCCAGGGCCAGGGCCATGTCGGTTCCGGCGGAGACGCCGGAGGAGGTGATGTACTTGCCGTCCTCGACCCAGCGCGCGTGCTTCACCCAGTCGACCTTGGCGGGCAGGGCGGTGGCGACCTTGAAGTAGAGTTTGTTGGTGGTGGCGCGACGGCCCTCCAGCAGACCGGCTTGCGCCAGCAGCCAGGCGCCGCTGCACACCGACGTGGTGAGCTGGGTGTGACGATCCTGGGCGCGGAGGAAATCGAGCATGGCGGGGTTGTTCAGTTCGGCGCAGCGTTCCGACGCCGCCGGGGACCATCATGATGTCGAGCATGGGCGCGGTGTCGAAGCCGTAGTCGGCGACGGCGGCGACCTTCTGGGTCATGGCGACGGGACCGGCGCGCTCGGCAATGAAGACGACGTGGAAGTCGGGGACATAGCCCCACATCTCCACCGGCCCGAACACGTCGAGCGCCTCGAAGCCCGGATAGAGCACGACGCCCAGGGTCTTCTGACCGGGCGCGGCGCTCGCCGGCGGATCGGCGCGGACGGTTGAGGCGAGGGCGGCCAGCGGCGCGGCGACAGCGGCCGCGGCGAACAGCCGGCGGCGGGTGAGGCGGTCCGGGCGCGCCGGAAACTCGTCGAAATCTGGCATGGCGGTCACTCCCTCGGGGTCGTTTCGAACGACCGGCTGATAGTTTCCTATATGGTGAAGTATCGAGCGGCGCCCGGTCTGTCAAGGATTTGCGCCGGTCGCTGCCTGCCGCAGAAGCTCCTTGATTGCGACGTGTTGAGGTCACGCACCCCGGCTAGACCGTTCAGCGGCGGGTGCGGCTTCCTCCTGACACCCGCCGGCTTACTCACCTTCCGGGCGTCGCGACCGTTCCTCCCGGCGCCCGGGGGGTGTTTCACGGCGCCATCTCCTCGCTGAGTGAGGGCGGGGGCGTTGTTGGTAAGTAAAAACCGGCCGATTTATTTCATCAATAATAAATACTACCCAGCCCATTGTACTTAAACACTGGAATTCCCAAATAAAACGAGCCGGAATCGTACAACGGATCGGAGCGTGTTTTGAGTCTTCCCTCCACCACCCACCTCGAAACCCTCAGGCTGGCGAAGCCGCTGCGCGTGCACGCCGCCGGACTGGCGACGGATGCGAACGAGGCGCTGTTCTTCGTGCATTCGGCGCTGTTGGCGGCGTTCCGCAAGCCGGCCGCGTCCGAAGCGTCCCTGCGCGCGCACATCGACCGGCGCGCGGCCGACGCGACCGCGCTGCGGGCCGCGACGAAGACGAGAGCGAGGGCGACGCCATGTTCGTGAACACCGGCAGCGGCCGTGGCCGCGGCAAGTCGCCGATGCGGCTCACGCGCACCCTGCGCGGCGACGGCGTCATGCTGGTCGGGCGCAAGCGCGAAGTGCCGGTGGCCTACGCCATCGACATCTTCGACGAAGGCGAGCGCCGCACGGCGACCGGCTGGATCGACGGCGCGTTCGCCGCGTTCGCGAAGCTGAAGGCGGCGCGTCTGCGCCTGGCCGACGGCGTCGAGATCGGCGTCAGCCTGGACGTGCAGGACGCGGACAGCGCGTTCGTAGAGATCGAGGATCCGGCTGAGTCTGAAGGCGGCCTAGACGCCATCTCCCCCTCGCTCATCGCTGAGCGTTGCGGCTGAAACGACTTCCCTCCTGCTCGCTGCGCTCGCTGTCCTCCCTCGAGGGAGGACAGGGCGCTTTGTTCAATTCATCTTGCGCGGTTCCGGCGCGTGGTCAGGGTCGGCGTGCCAGAGGACGGCGGCGAGGTCGCGGCGGTCGAAGGTTTCGCGGCAGAGCGGGCAGTGTTCGCGGTTGTCCGCGTCGCCCACGACGGGGCGATCGATTCGGAACGCGGGCCCTGGCAAGCGGAGCTGCATAGAGGGTCAACGCAGAACGGCGATTCGGGTTCGATCCTTCCTCGACTGCGGCAGCAGGCGGGGCGAGGGAGACGGCCGCACGCCTTGCGTATGGCGCACTCGAGACTTGCGCCCCACCGCCTCCGGCGGACCGCCCGATCACGGTCACGCGGCGATCCTCTCCTGACCGGGGAGGGCGGCGAACATCAGACAAATCGCCAAATCCTTGCACAGGAGCAACCGAAACCATGGCCACGACGGCTCAGAAGATCAAAGCCCAGGAGGGCGGGCGCCCGCGGGTGACCAAGCACATCACGCTCGCCATGAGCGCGGGCGCCACGACCGACGCGGCGACCGACAACGCCATCCCCGGCGGCGCCAGCGACTTGGCGTTCTGGTACCAGAACCCTACGGCGTTCACCGGCTCGCCGACCAACATCAACCTGACCATCGGCACGGCGAGCGGCGACGCGAGCTATGTCGCCAACACCGACGTGAAGGCCGCCGCCGGCCGCACCGGCCTGACCCAGGCGACCGGTCACGTGGCCGACCTGCAGGCGTGGCCCTCGGGCCAGGCGCTGCACGCGACGCTCACCGCCAACGGCGGGACCAGCCCGGCGGGGACGGTGGTCGTGGGCGTGGAATACACGCCGCCGGACGGGGTGTTCTGATCCCGGCGCCTTGCGCCCACACCTTCTCTTCCCCTTTGAGGCAGCCCGCGATGCTCTATTCTCCGTACGACGACGACAGCGACGACGTCGCTGATCAGGATGACGCGCCGATCGACGCGATGCAGACGCAAGACGACGACAGCGACGACGCGCCGGCCGGCGATCCGACGGCGGGTTTGCCGGACGTCACGGTCGGCGGCTACGACCTGTCCGCCGATCCGGCGATGATGGACGACATCCTCAACGGCTCGGGGACGTGGCCGGACGGGGGCGCGTCCGACAACCCGATCTACCTTCCCGCATCCAGCGGACCGGTGAGCAAGGTCATGCCGGTCGTCCCCTCCGACGGAGCGGCCGGCGCTGCACCCGGCCCCGCGATCGTGCCGACGCTCGCGGACACAGGCGGAGGCTCGGGGCCGGCGACCTATGTCCCGATCGTCGCGAGCCTCGGCGCGGGGTTGGGCTCGCTGTCCGACAGCGTCGGCGGCAAGGTCGTGCCGGTGGTTGCGGGGGAGGGCGGCGCAGCGATCTCCGCCCCGATCGCAGAGGGCCTTTCGGCCGCGGCCGCGCACAGCGTCATGCAGATTGTGCCTGCGGACCACGCCGGCGACGTCGCTTAGCGCAGCCGCTGCTTATTTCGCAGTCGCTTGATCTTCCTCGACATCTGCTTACGCGTTCGCGCCTTCACCAACCCACCGATAAGTTAGGCGCTTGCCCCGCGCGTCCCGCACAGGGGAGGAGGCTCGCGAGCAGCCTCGCGCGCTCCTTCCAAATCCAGTCACGAAAGGCTCGCCCAATGACCGTTCCGACGGGCGCGCCCGTTCCCTTTGGCTGTTCGTTTGAGCCCAACGGGGCCTGGTTCGTGTTCGATGCGCGCTCCGGGCGCACGGTGCGGCGCGGGTTTGCGTCGCGGCGGCAGGCGCAGGCGTGGATCGGGCGCCAGAAGCGTGAGGACCGCTGATGGCTGAGCTTGCTTCCGCGCTGGAGGTCGATGCGGATTATCTGCTGCAGGTCTGTCTCGAGGCCGAGCGCGAAGTCCGTGGGCTTCGAGAACGACTACGATCTGTCGCACGACCGCATCGAGGCGCTGAACTACTACAAGGGCCACATGCCCGAAATGCGCGTGCCGGAGAACCGGTCCAAGGCGCATTCCACCGACGTGGCCGACGCGATCGAGACGGTGCTGCCCGACCTGGTGGAGATCTTCATCGGCGGCGAGGACGTGGCCACCTTCGACGCCGAGAACGCGGCCGACGAGGCGGCGGCGAAACAGGAGACGGAGGTGGTCAACACCACCATCCTGCGCCAGAACGACGGCTTCGACATCTTCTACACCGCAATCAAGGACGCGCTGCTGTCGAAGACCGGCGTGATCAAGTGGTGGTGGGAGGGCTATGACCGCTCGACCCTGGAACAGTTCACCGGCAAGAGCGAGCTCGAGCTGAACCTGGCGCGGCGCGCGGCGATGGACGATCCGTCGACCTATGTGGAGGACGTGCGCCAGGACCCGCCCGATCCGGAGGCCGCGGCGCAGGCGCAGCAGAACGGCGCCCCCGCGCCGGAACCGAGCTTCAGTTTCACCGTGCGTTACGACGGCCGCGGCGGACGGGTGTGCGTGCAGGCGGTGGCGCCGGAGGATTTTTCGGTGGCGCGCGACACGGTGAAACTGCGCGAGGCGACCTATTGCTGCATGCGCTCGCGCCCGCGCGCCCAGGACCTGATCGCCATGGGTTACGACCCGGACAAGGTCGCGGTGCTGCCGCCCTACGGCGCGCCGTCCCTGGCCGACCAGGTGCAGCAGGCGCGCGACACCGCCGGCGAGCAGACGCAGTTCATGGCGTCCGGCCAGTCCGACGCCTATCTGCGTCAGGTCCAGATCACCGAACACTTCATCCGCCTGTGCGGCGACGACGGCCAGAGCACGATCTGGCGCGTGGTCACCGGCGGCAGCGGCGAGGGCGGGGTGGTGCTGGAGCACGCGCGCGCCAACCGCATCCAGTTCGCCGCCATCACCCCCTATCCGATGACGCACCGGTTCTACGGCCGCTCGGTCGCGGACCTGCTGATCGAGATCCAGCGGATCAAGACCGCCCTGACCCGGATGCTGCTCGACAGCGGCTATTTCGCCCTGAACCAGCGGGTCCAGGTCGACATGAACAAGGCGACCGAATTCACCATCGACGACCTGCTGCGCCAGGAGCCGGGGATTCCGGTGCGGGTGCGCGGCGGCTCCGACGCGGTGGCGCCGTTGCAGTCCGGCGCGCTGGGCTTCGATGTCGCCGGCGCGCTCGAGCTGATGAGCGTGGCGGGGGAGAACCGCTCGGGCATATTGCGCAATTCGCAGGGCTTGAACCCCGACACCCTGCACGACACCGCGACCGGCGCCCTGGCCATGCTGTCCAATGCGCAGAAGCGGGTGCGGATGATCGCGCGCATCTTCGCCGAGACCGGGTTCAAGGACCTGTGGCTGGGCGTGCACGAGATGTTGCGCACCCATTCGGAGCGGGCGCAGGTGGTGCGCCTGACGGGAGGTTGGGTCGCGGTCGATCCGACCGAGTGGAGCGAGCGCGACGACATGACCATCCACCTGGGCGTCGGCTCCGGCGGCCAGGCCCAGGCGGCGCAGACGGGCCAGGCGCTGCTGTCGCTGTTGCAGCAGGTGGGCAGCGTGCAGGGCCAGATGGGCGTGCAGATCGTGACGCCGCAGAACGTCTATAACGCGATCGAGCAGTTCGTGACGCGGGGGTTGGGGTTCAAGGACCCGCAACGCTTCATCACCGACCCGGCGCCGCAGCTGGCGGCACAGCAGGCGCATCCGACGCCGGCAGGTCCGCCCCCGTCGCCGCCCGACCCGGCGGCGGCGCAGGTTCAGGCGATGCAGGCCCAGCTGCAGATCGCCCAACAACGCGCCGCCGGCGATGCACAACGCGCCCAGGCCCAGTTCGAAGCCGACCAGCAGAATGCGGCGGCGAAACTGCAGAACGACCAGGCGCTGAGCCTGGCGAAGATCCAGGCCGATGCGCAGACAGCGCGGTACAAGGCCGACCTCGACGCGCAGGTGGCGCGGGAGAAGCTGGCGGCGAAGCAGAGCTGACGGCTTCTCCTCCCCCGTTCGCTGCCGCTCACGGGGGAGGAGAAGAGGCGTCGCATCTAAGACATTGGAGTTTTCCATGACCGACGACCTCGACCGGCGGCGCAATCGGGCGGGGCGGGCGCGTGCGGAGTTGAGCCAGACCGATGCGGCGTTCGCGAAGCTGCGTGAGGGCGCGGTGGAGAAGTGGTTGTCCACCGCCGCCGCCGATACCGACACGCGCGAGGAGTGCTGGCGCATCGTCAAGACGCTCGATGTGGTGCGCAGCGATCTGTTTGCCGCGGTTGAGGACGGGCGGGTCGTAGAGGCGATCGTGGAGCGGGCCCGGCGCTAGTCTTTGCTCGCGCCCGCACCGAGCGTCACGTCCGCAGCGGCGTCGTCGGCCTGGCGGTCGTATTCCCGCGCCATGTCTTTCAGGTGCTGGCTGACGTCCGGGTCGCCGATGTCGGCGGCGAGGCGGCGGCAGCGGGCGGCCTGGCCGCGAAAGTAGGTTTCGTCCTGGACCATGGCGGCGCTCTCCGGGGGGAGCACGATCACTCTCAGCCGCGGGCGTCCCGTTGCTTACCCGGCGATGGAGTGTCTTACGCCAGACGCTAAATTTGAGCAACCAGACATAAAAAAGCGTCACCATACAGTTTGCGTTGTTGAATAGAATTATAGTCTATCTCTCCACGAATAATGTTTTCGCGACCCGGATATTTGAATTCGCGGGGGTTGAAACGTGATATCGTTCGTATTCTATCGCGCCAACCATTTGGGCGGCGTCGGCAAATCGAACGATTTCGGTGAAATTCAGGAATTTAGCCTTGGGCGCCTTCCCGGCGCCGGACATTGCCGCGCTATTTTCTGACATGCGCGAAGTATCCCTGGGCCGCGGCGACGTGCTCTACGCGCCGGGCGCGGTGGTGGAACAGGTGTTTTTCCCCTCGAGCGCAGTGCTGTCTTCGGTCACGGTGATGGCCGACGAGCGCAGCGTGGAGGCGGCGACGCTCGGCTATGAAAGCGTGGCGGGGCTGCTGCCCGGTCTGACGGGCGGGGTTTCGGGCCCGCGCGTGTTCGCCCAGATCGCCGGGGCGGGCATCACCTTGCCGGGGCTGCGGCTGCGGGCGCGGGCGAACGAGAGCCCGGCGCTGATGACCTTGTTGCTGCGACACGCGGCGGCCGAGGTGCTGCAGGCGCAGCAGTCGGTGGCGTGCAATGTGCTGCACGAAGGGCCGGCGCGGCTGGCGCGCTGGCTGCTGTTGACGTCGGATCGCACCGGCGGGGCGACGTTCGCCCTGACCCAGGACTATATGGCCATCATGGTGGGGATGCAGCGCTCGACCGTGAGCCTGCTCGCCAGCGCGCTGAAGGACGAAGGCCTGATCGACTACACGCGCGGTGCGGTGGAGATCTGCGACCGGCCGCGCCTCGAGCAGCGCGCCTGCGAATGCTACCGCGTGATCCGCGGGGCGTACGAGGCGCTGACGGACGGGTAGGGGCGCGAGGCTCGCGCAACCTAGTCATTCACCTTTTTTATCCGCTCATCCCGGCGAATGCCGGGACCCAGATTACAAAGCGGAACGCCAGGAAATTTAAGAGCCCAAATCACCGACGGCGCGCCTTACGATCTGGGTCCCGGCATTCGCCGGGATGAGCGGAGACTTAGGGGGCGCCGGGCGCGTCACGCTGTGTCGGCGTTGCGCTTGTAACCCCACCCCGCTCGCTCTCGCGAGGCGACCCTCCCCTTCCAGGGGAGGGTGCAAGCACGCGCTCATTCACTCCTTTTCCTCACTGCCCCCCACCCACCGACAACCGCCTTGCGCGGATCGGACTACGAAAGGACATCATGGCTGCCAAAGATCCCACGCCCGCGACGGGCGCGATCACCACCAAACAGGCGGTCGGCCTGATCAGCGGACGCGACGCGCCCACGCTGACGATCGAGACCGACGACGACGCCGCAGCACCCGGCGACGCCACGACCGACGACGATGACGGGGCGGAGGCCGACGCCCAACCGCTCGCCGCGCCGCCGTTCTGGACGGCGGAGCACAAGGCGGTGTTCGACGGCCTGCCGCGCGAGGCGCAGGCGATCATCCTGCACAACGAGCGCAACCGCGTCGCGGCCGCGGGCAAGGTGTTCCAGGACGCCGCGCGCCTGCGCGACCAGGCCAACGGCGCGCTGCAACACGCGCAGAGCCTGGGCGCCGCCGCCCACGCCGCGATCAGCGCCGCGCCCGGCCTCGACCAGGAGACCGTTCCCGGCGTCACGGACCCGCAAGGGCGCCCGATCAGCTGGGCGCAGGTCGACTGGGACCAGGTGGAACGCACCGACCCGCGCCTGGCCGGCGCCCTGCGCGCGATCCACTACACCCACGCGCACAAGCGCCAGGCGCAGCTGAGCGCGCTGACCGGCGCCGCGCACCAGGCCCAGGCCCACGCCGATCACCACGCATTCAACGCCTATGTGGCGAGCGAGAACGGCAAGCTGAACCAGCTGCACCCGAAGCTCGCCTCCGATGCGGAAAAGCGCCAGGCGATCGGCCGCTATCTGCTGAGCCAGGGCATCGATCGTTCAGCCCTGCGCGGCATCGGCGCCCAGGAGATGATCCTGGCCGAAAAGGCGATGAACTGGGACCGGTTGAACGCCGCCGCGCCGGCCCAGAGTCCGGGCCAGACCCCGCCGGCGCGCGCGCCGTCCCGGCCGGGTCTTCGCCCGTCCGCGGCGCCCGTGGCCGCAACCCCGCAGAGACGCGCCGTGCAGGAGGCGGGCAGCCGCTTCGCCCAGTCGCGCAGCCGCAACGACGCGGTCGATTTGCTCAACGCCCGAACCTGAGAGAGATGCTGAATGTCCGCACCGACCAATATCGTCACCACCCTGACCAACGTCGGCGACCGTGAAGACCTGGAGGACGTGATCTATCGCGTCGCTCCGGAAGAAACCCCCTTCGTCGCCAACATCGGCAAGACCAACGCCACCGCCGTGTTCCACGAGTGGCAGTTGGAATCCCTGGCCACGCCGTCGTCGACCAACGCGCAGCTCGAAGGCGACGACATTTCGTCCTTCGATGCGCCGAACCTGACCACGCGCGTGGGCGACTACAACCAGATCTACCGCAAGAGCTTCATCGTTTCGCGCACGGCCGAGATCGTCGACAAGGCCGGGCGCAAGTCCGAAATCAACCGGCAGAAGGTGCTGAAGGGCATCGAGCTGCGGCGCGACGTCGAGATGCGCGTGATCGGCAACTACGCCTCCAACGCGGAATCCGGCGGCACGGCGCGCAAGACCGCCGGCGCCCTGGCGTGGCTGACCTCGAACACCTCCAAGGGGGCCGGCGGCGCCGACGGCGGTTATGCCACCGGGGTGGTGTCGGCGGCGACCAACGGGACCCAGCGCACCTTCACCGAGACGCTGGTCAAGGCGGTGCTGGCGAGCGCGTTCTCCAACGGCGCGCGGCCGAAGCAGGCCTATATGGGCCCGACCCAGAAGCAGGAGTTCTCGACCTTCACCGGCATCGCCGACATCCGCGCCGAGGCGTCGGGCGGCCATATGGCGACCATCTATGGCGCCGCCGACGTGTACGTGAGCGATTTCGGCAACCTCGCCCTGATCCCGCACCCCTACGGCCTGACCCGCGACGTGCTGCTGGCCGATCCGGAGTATTTCGCGCTCGGCGTGCTCGACGGCGTGAAGTCGAAACAGCTCTCCGACACCGGCGACAGCACCAAGTTCATGCTGACGCAGGAGTTGTGCTTGGTGTGCCGCAACGAAAAAGCCCACGCGGCGATCCGGGACGTGCAGTAACGGATGAGTTCCCTCCCCCGCGCAGGATGCGCGGGGGAGGGACGAGCGTTCATTCCCATTTTCGAGAAGAGAGACCTTATGACCGACCAAGGTGCTGGCCGCGCTGCGGCCCCGCGTGCGTCCGAGGCGCAGGCGACTGCCGACGCGCCCGCGTTCGGCGGAAACGTTACCGTGCGCATTCTGCCGCTCGGCGAGGGCAAGATCGCCGACGGGTCGTTCGGCCCTTCGCCGGACCGGTTCGGGCACTACCGCCGCGGCCAGGCGGCGCAGTTGCCGCGTGGGATTGCGCAGCAGCTGGAGGACAAGGGCTGGGTCGAGATTGCGCCGCGTGTGTCATGAGCCCCACGCGACCGCTGTTCACCGCGCGCACCGGCACGCGCCACGCCTGGCGCGACGACGGCCGGGGCGGGGGCGTGGTGATTTCGACCACGGACGTGGGATCCATGCTGGAGCGCAACAGGCGCATGGCGCTGGCCAACGACGGCTATTCGCCCTCGCGCGAGTTGCGGCGCGTGGCCTCGATCCCGTTTGCGATCGTGCACAAGATCCTGACCGAGGAGGGGGTGAACGTGCTGGACCCGGCTAACAGCGACCGCCTGGTGCGGCTGTTGAACGATCCCGACTACGCCTGGCTGCGCACCGCGCCCGGGCGCGTGGCGGCGGCGGGCGAGGACGGTTTCCGATGATCGGGGACTATGCCGCCCTGCTGAGCGCGCTCGCGACCTATGCGATCCGCACCGACCAGAGCGCCAACTGGCCGGTGGCGATCCAGATGGCCGAGGCGCGGTTGAACCGCCTGTTGTCGGTGCGCGAGATGGTGGCGACCGTGACCGGCAGCATCACCGGCGCCGGCGCCGCCCTGCCGAGCGATTTCAACGGCGCCAAGGCGCTGCGCCTGACCGGCGGCTGTTTCACCAAGCTGGAACCGGTCTCGGTGGACGAGATGGACGCGCTGAAGGCGCGGCCGGACGTGGCGGGCGCCCCGCGCCGGTACGCGATCACGGGCGCGAACTTTGAGGTCTATCCCGAGCCGGCGAGCGCCACGCCCTACCAGCTCGCCTATTTCCAGACCCTGCCGGCGCTGGGCGACAGCAACCCGACCAACTGGCTGCTCGGCAAGCATCCCGACGTCTATCTCTATGCGTCGCTGGTCAGTTTTGGGGTGATGGCCCAGGACGAGCGCCTGGCCGCCTGGCAAGGCGAGCTGACCAACATCATCGGCGAGATCGAAGCCAACGACCGCGCAAGCGTCGCCGGCGACCGCCTGACCCCGCAAACCAATTCCCGAGTTGTTTAAGGCGCGGGTTGCGAGCGGAAAACCGCTTCACACTTTTCCTCAACCCGGAATCTTAGCTGGAACGGGTTTCGGGCGGAAAACCGCTTCGCACTTTTCCTAAACCCGGAATCTTCAGCTGGAACGGGCTTCGGGCGGAAAACCGCTTCGCACTTTTCCTAAACCCGTTCTGGAGCCCCCCATGGCCGAACGTCCGACCCAATTCACCGACATCTCCGGCGCGATCGCCGCGGGCGGCACGGCGCAAGCCGCCGCCGCCTTCAACTCCAGCCGCAAATACCTGCGCATCCAGAACCCCCGGTCGGCGAGCGAGAGCCTGTTCATCAACGACGCCGGCGCGACCGCGTCCTCGTCCGACGGCAAGAGCCTCGAACTGCAACCGGGGCAGGTCTACGCGCCGTACCCCGTGCCCGCGAACCCGATCAGCGTGGTGGCGGCGACGACCGGTCACGCGTTCGAGGGGAAGGTGGGGCAATAGGCGTCGGTCAGGGCTTGCGGTGACGCAGGCTCAGGAGTTGCTGCAGGAACGGAAGGCGTATCGTCGCCTGGTGGCGGATATAGTTCGGGTCGTGCTTGAACCCATCGCCTTCGCGCGCCTGGTAGTTCGTCATCATCGATTTGCCGAACCGGATCTCGCTCTTTGGTCGCTCCGACGTGTAATAGTAGAGCGCGATGGAGTTGCGCAGGACATCCGGCGGACAGTCCAGCGGATCCGGGTGGCCGTGATAGGAGTTGTCGGTCGTCGAAAAGACGACCATGCGATTGAAGATCGGCGCAAGGCTGCGCCGGCGGCTTTGCATTCCGCGGTCCCAGAGCTCCAAGGCGCCGCCCCATTCCTCCTGCCAACCCTCATTCAGGTAGAGCAGCAGGTTCAGGCGTCGATGCAGGCGCAAGCGCTTATGCCAGTTGAAGTCGGAGTGGACCTTCAGGAAGCCGCCGCGACCGATCTGGTGAACGCCGCCGCCCTTGAGGTAGGGGTCCGGAACGAGGGCGGGAACGCCCGTGAGGTCCTGGAGGAAGATCAAGAATTGCGGCGTGTGCAGCTCTTCGATGAAGCGGCGCGTGAGCGGTCCGAGCTTTGCGATATCGGACTGCCGGCGCTTATGGCTCGAGGAATAAACCTCGGTCTCGCTTTCAATCGACATCGTGCGCACTTCGGCGGCGATGGGGCGCAGAGAGTTGGCGGGGAAGAAGTCGTCGATCACCACATGGGGGAACGGGTCAGCCGTTCGATACGCGTCGGCCCAGTCCCCCGCCGATTTTCCGGCAAGAACGTCGTCGATGCGAAACTCAAGCATGGGCGGCACGTCCCCTTTCGCGACAGGCCCGCGACCATAGCCCAGAAACCCCCGCGTTCAAGCGCGGCCCCAATGGCTTACCGGCCGGTGACGATCTTCCATCCCATGACGACCTTGTCGGCGGCGCGATCGAGCAGACCGCCCAAGGCTCGCCGCATCGGCGGTTCGGCAAAGCGCGCGACGAGGACGCTGAGGCCGATCATCGCGGCGGCGACGAGCAGGAAGGCCGAAAGGTCTCTCACGCAGACCGCGTAAAGCGCACCCAGGGTCACCAAACCGATGTCTTCGTGCAGTAGGTACAGCGGATAGGTCGCCAACCCGGCCAGCCGAACCTGCGGCGCAAAGCGGTCGATGCGGCGCCTGAAGGCCGCGGACAGGACGATGGCTATGACCGCCAGTCCCCAGACGACGACCGGCGCGACGGCGGCCTGGTTGCTCACGCGGGCGACTGCGGCGATCTCGAACGCACCGCCCGCGGCGAACACCGCGGCGAACACCCATCGCCGTAGCGACGGTCGGTCGAAGAAGATCAGCCACAGCATGATCCCCAGCGCGAAGTGCACCGCGTGGTGCAGATAGGGAAAGGTCGAGAGCGTCAGTGCCGGCACGAGGCCGAGGCCGACGACCGCGTCGCACGCCGCTGCGGCGGCGCCCACGAGACAGGTCAGGGCCTCGATGTGTCTGAAGGCGCCGATTGCGAGCAGCAGCGCGACGCCGGCATAGAACACGACCTCGATGGTCAGGGTCCAATAGACGCCGTCGACCCACGGCCCCCACGGCCAGAGCAGCCAGGAGCGCCACAGCAGATCGGCGATATGGCCGATGGGGACACCGTAGATCGCCAGCACCGCTGCGCTCATGAGCGAGCATACGACGAGCGCCGGCGCGATGCGCAGAATGCGGCCCTTGGCAAATCGCCACGGGGTCGAGCGGCTGGCCGAATAGGCGATCACGAAGCCGGAGATCACGAAGAAGATCTGCACCCCCACCCAGCCGAAGCCGACCGGCAGGACGGGATGAGCGACCGGCAGGTCGAGCCCGGCGTGGACGATCTTGCGCGTGAGGATTCGATGCGGCGGCGGCCAGCCCAGGTGGAAACACATCACCATCGCAGCGGCCGCGAACCTGAGCGCGTCCAGCCCGGCGAGCCTTTCCTTTCCGGCGGGCGCGACGGCTTCGACCATGGTTGAGGCGCCCCGCCGCCGCGCGAGGCCCAGCGCCCGCGTCTGTCCCTCCGTCACCCTATCCTCGACGGAACGCAACCCCCGACCGGCCGCCCGCGGCGGCCTCGCCAATTCGGAGTCGATTATGAGCAAGCGCATCCTCGCCGTGTTCGCCGCCCTGGCGCTCTGCGCCGCGCCCGCGACCGCGCAAACGGTTTCCGGCGTCCCGAGCAAGTCCAAATCCGTCAGCTTCACCACGCATGGGTCGTACACGTGGACGGTCCCGAACGGGGTGTCGCAAATCTGGATCAGCGCCTGCGGTGGCGGGGGCGCGGGCGCCGGCGGCAATTCTACCCCCGGAGCGGGCGGCGGCGGTGGCGGCGGTGGCGGCTGCCTGAAGGATTTTGGTGTGTCCACCACACCGGGGGCGTCTCTTTCGATCACCATCGGCGCCGGTTCGACCGGAAGCCCTCCCTGCACGACGGGCAGTGGGGGAACGGGGGGAACCACTACCGTTACTGGAACGGCACTCGCGATCTCTGAAAGCGGCGGCGGCGGCGGCGCCTGCGGCACGAGTACAAGCGGGGGCGCCGGCGGCTTCGGTAGCAAGGCCTATGGAGCGCAGGCGAACGCCACCGGAGGCACGGGATCAACGGGCAACGGTGCCGCGGGCGGTACAGTCGCGGCAACGCCTCCCTATTTCCCCGGAACGGCAGCAGGGTCGGCAGCTGGAACGTCCGGAACCCTGGGGGGCACTGCAGTGTCGTACGGCACTTATTCCACTACAGCACAGGCCGGCATCGCCGGCGGCAACGGGGGTGCGACACCCTATGGCGACGGGGGTCTCGGCGGAGCTACGGGCGCAACCGGGGCCACCGCAACGGGCTGCGGGGCAGGCGGCGGCGGCGGCGCGCAGAACAAAGCGGGAGGAACGGGTGCGGACGGCTGCGTCTATATCAGTTGGGTTGGGCCCTAAGGACGTCCCGCGAGGTCAACGCTCTCGTCTCAGTCATAAATAGACAGTTTCGTCCCCAGGAATGATGCCCGAGTAAGCCGGGCTCAAGTGTGATCGCAAGGCCTCGGCGCTCGTCGATCTGCCACGCGGCGTAGCCCAGGGGTGCGAGCCTTGCGATTAGGGCCGTACCGACAGCGGGGTTGAGCACCTCCATCAGAAGCGCCGGCTCGGACGCCAATGATCGCTCCATTCCGCCCAGCACCTGCGGTTCGTGCGTCTCGACATCGATCTTGACCGCGTCGATGGCGCCCAGGCCATGGCGTGCGGCAATGGTGTCTAAGGTGAGTGCGGGCAGCTCTACCGGCTTCGAGCCTTCGATCATCGACGGGTCTGCCGACACCGAATATTCGTGCTCCGCGCCAATCTCGTACAGAGTGATGCTTCCGTCGTGATCGGTGGCAGCCGCCGCGACGGCGGTGATCATATCGCCGTTCAAGGCGATGTTTTCGACGAGCTTGTCGAAGATACGCGGCACCGGCTCGACGGCGAGCACGCGCGCCGTGGGCGATATAGCCTTAGCGGCCAGGGCGTAGACGCCGGTATTGGCGCCCACGTCGATGATCACCTCGGCGTCGCGGCAGATTTCAAGCCAGACGCGCTCCGACCAAGGTTCGTTTCCCCGACCCCAGCCGCTCCAGTAGAGATCGTTCTCGACGGAATAGCCGTAATGGCGCAGGCGGAACGATATTCCGGCCTCGACGGCGACGGCAAAATCCCCCTGCAGGGCCAAGTGGCGATAGAGCCGCTTGGGTAAACGATATCGCAACGGCGCCAGCAGGCCCGCGCGGTGGGCCGCGGACAGGATCGCCCGTCTGACTCCTTGAATCATCCGGCAACTCTCTCCCAACCGGAGGTCCCCTTCAAGCGGTGCCATCCACGGTCATCTTCAAGTGGGTCGGGCCGTGAGTTGACAGGCCGGTCGGCGCCCGCATTGTGGCGCGATGCGGCGGTATCGCTATGAGTTTATCCCGGTCACGGCCTGCGACATGTGCGGGTCCACGCGCGCGCGGGCGGTGGGACAGCGGCTCAATCGGACCCAGGGCGGCAATCCACGCGAGTCGGTCGGCCTTGCGACCGGGGTGAAGCGCTGTCTGGACTGCGATCTCATCTATACCGATCCGCGGCCCAAGCCCTATGACCTCTCCGATCACTATGGCGTCGATCCGGACGCGTACTGGGTCGCGGAAGAGCCCGCGGCGGATTATTTCGCCGACGAGATCGCTACCGCGCGGCGCCTGCTCGGCGAGCCGGACCGGGTGAAGGTGCTCGATATCGGCGCGGGGACCGGCATCGCCATGGCGACGATGCAGCGCGCGGACATGGACGCCTTTGGCATCGAGCCGGGCGAAATGTTCCGGGCGCGGGCGATCGCACGCGGGATTCGACCCGATGCTATCCAGTTGGCCGGCGTTGAGGACGCCGCCTATCCGGCGGCGTCGTTCGACTTCATTAACTTCGGCGTTGTGCTCGAGCACCTGCAGGAACCGGCGAAGGCGCTAGAGCGCGCGATGACGTGGCTTCGCCCCGGCGGTGTGATGCGCGTCTGCGTGCCGAGCTCGAACCATCTGGTGGCACGCCTCGCCAACGTGTTTTTCACGCTTCGCGGCACCAACTACACCGTCAACACCAGCCCGATGCACCCGCCGTACCACCTCTATGAGTTCGGCGAGCGCTCGTTCGAGGCGCATGCGGGGCGGGCGGGATACGAGATCGTCCAACGCCGCTACAACGTCTGTTCCGTGCGCCATTTCCCGCGAATTCTGCATCCGCTGCTTGCGTGGATCATGGCGCGGACGAAGACCGGCATGGAAATCGACCTCTGGCTGAGGAAGTCAGCCTAGGGCCGCGATCGCCGTTCACACCGTCCCGTTCGGAGACCGTCGGAGGATTCCTCCGCAATCAGGTATCTGACCTGACTGACCTTGATCCCGGCAATGGCATTGCGTCGCGAAATTACGACTTCCCGCCGATTTGACTAAGACCACAGCCAGGGAACCCAATGTTAAAGCGCCTCCTGGCCCTGGCGACGGTGTTCTGCGCCCTGGCGAGCCACGCACAGGCCCAAATCACGATCAAGGAACTCTCGCAGCCCATGGTTAGGGTACAGCTCCTTGCTCGGAGGCTTCACGACGAGACGCGCCCAGCCAACGTCTTAGTGGCCGGTCGTAGAACCGGTCCAACATCGGACAGATCAGCAATAGTGCGGCGATGACGGCAGCCGCGAGAGGCGCACTCTCGACACCCAGTGTTCGTGAGACGCCGCGCACTAGATCGAGCAGAGGGTGGTGCACAGCATAGAGAGCGTAAGACGTCGCTGCCCCATACGCCGCTAGCGCCGCGGGCGCGCCACCGCGCAGGGCGGCAATAACAAGCAGGGGCGACCCCAGCAGCGCGAAGACAAGGTCGGTCGCGGGAGCGGACGGCAGGCTGAACAACGCAACCAGTGCAACGGGGATGAAGGGTGCTCCTCGAGATAGGTCCGGCAGCCGATCTCGACATCGGTATAGAAGAGCGCCCAGGGGAAACGAGAAGGCGACCCTGGCACATCCAACGCCAACCGAGCCCCAATCCGCTCCGCCATTCAGAGGTGAGCCGAAGGCAATGGCCGTCACCGCTAGGCAAGCGCCAGCCACCGCAGTGACGACGCAGAGCGCCCGCACCGAAAGTCGAGGCAAGAGCAACGCGTAGAGCACGTTGATCCACAATTCGAAAAGCAACGACCAGGCAGGAACATCTATCGGAGAAAGCTCGCCACGCGAGAAAGGCGTCACGGGCGCAGGGATGAACAGCAGCCCAGCGCCGAGAGCGCTCCACAGGCCTGGCGCCGCGTGGCCACGAAGCGCTTCGCCGACAACGCGGACCAAGCCGAACGCGAGCCCCAGCGCAAACAGCGGATAGAAACGCACCACCCGCGCCCGCAGGAATTTCAGGACTCCCATAGTCCGTAGCCGGTCGTCGTACGCTTGAGCGATCACGTAACCGCTCATGACGAAGAACAAGTCCACCGCCAGGTAACCGCTCGGCATGAGCCATGGCGCATGGAACAGCGTCCGAGCGTGGAACAACAAGACGGCGACGGCGGCGTAGCCGCGCATCGCGTCAAGTCCGGGAAGCCGTTGCTTGGCGGCGGAAGCAACCGTTTCGACCATGTCGCCAGCCTGACGCAGCGGTGCGCGAGTTTCAAGCCGGGCTGCACCGACGCGCCTTCTTCTTTGACGCGTCCCTTCCCGCGTCGCGGCTGAAACCTCGGGCCCTCCTCTGGCGCGCTGTGCGCGCCGGTCTCCCCCCAAAGGGAGGAGAGGGCGCTCATGTTTTTTGACTTTGGAGACCACATTCATGCGCAAGCTCCTGCTTTCGCTCGCGGCGCTCGCGCTTGCGGGCGCGCCCGCCTACGCCGGCGCGCCGACCACCAACTATACGTTCAGCAAGCCCACCGTCTCCGCCGATGCGGACACCTGGGGGACGCAGCTGAACGCCGATCTGGATTCGCTGGATGCGATCCTGATGGACAAGTGCGACCTGAACGGCGCGGCGGGCGTGGCGGGATGCACCTTTACCGGGACGCCGACGCTGGCGGCGGGTACGACGACGCTGGCGCCGTTGAAGTTGCAGGCGGGGAGCAACCTGACCACGCCGCTGGCCGGCGCGGTGGAGTGGGACGGGACCAACCTCTATGTCACCCAGGCGGCGGGGCCCGCGCGGCGGACGCTGGCCTTCGTCGACGGGAGCAACATCAGCGCCAACACCACCGGCTCGGCGGCGAAGTGGACGACGGCGCGCACCCTGACGCTCGGCGGCAATCTTTCCGGTTCGATCAGCCTCGACGGCTCCGCCGACGTGAGCCTGAGCGCGACCATCCCGGCGGCCACGGTGACGGCGTCGATGCTGGCGGCAGGCGCGGTGACCGCGCAGCTCGGCTTCACGCCGGCGAACCGCGCGGGCGACAGCTTCACCGGCAAGGTGACCTTTCCCGGCCTCGGCGGCGGGCGCGGCCGGTTTGAACATCGCGCCGGGGACGGCGCCGACCTCGCCGACGAACGGCGACTGCTGGATCACCTCGACCCTGTTCGCGTGCCACATCGGCGGGGCGAACATCACCCTGGGATCGTCGTCGGGCACGGGGCTGATCTCGACCAACAACCTGTCGGACGTGGCCAGCGTTTCGGCGTCGCGCACCAACCTGGGGCTGGGCTCCGCCGCGGTGGACAGCACCGGGACGTCGGGCGGGGTCGATCCCGCTGCTGAACGGCGCCAACACCTGGTCGGGCGCCCAGGCGTTGAGCGGCGTGAAGTTGTCGCCTGGCTGACAACCTCGAGCAGCCTGGCGCCGCTGAACCTGGCCAAGGGGACGGCCGATCCGGCGTCGCCGGCGTCCGGCGACCTGTGGAACAACGCCGACGCGCTGAAGTACCAGACCAGCGGCGGCGCGACCAAGACCATCGCCTTTGTCGACTCGACCTTGAGCGGCAACCACCACCGGATCGGCCGCGACCCTGACCACCGGGCGCACCGTCGGCATGACCGGCGACGTGGTCTGGACTTCGGTCGAGCTTCAACGGCTCGGCCAATGTGACGGGGACGGCGGCGATCCAGGCCGGGGCGGTGAGCAACGCCGACCTCGCCAATGTGTCGTCGGGCACGATCAAGGGGCGCAGCGCGGCGGGCTCCGGCGCGCCGAGCGATCTGTCGGCCAGCGCCGCGCGCGGCGTCGTGTTGCCGGCGATGGGATCAGCGGCGGGCCAGGTGCTGACGGTGAATGCCGGCGGCACGGATGCGGCGTGGTCGGGATTTCCGGTCGCGGCGTCGGCGTTCGTGACCGTGTCGGGCACGACGCCGACCCTGGTCGCCGGCAACAACGTGGCCGGCGTGTTACGCACGGGCGGGGGGACCTACACCATCACCTTCGGCTCGACGTTTCCGGACGCGAACTATGCGCTGGTGGTGCTGGCGCAGGGTGGCAGCACCCAGACCTGTACGGAGGACTCGAGCTTTCACGCGGAGCACCAGCCAGGCGGGGATCGCGTGCGCGAACGGGGGCGGGGCGCACGATCCGACAGGGTTCAGTTTGATCGTGGTGGGGCAGTAGGGGAAGTGACGGCTATCCGCGCGCGGACATTAGCGAGCGTCGCGGCGCCCTTGTGCGCGTCGCGGTCGTGCGGCATCTCTCAGGAAATCAAGCGTGCGGCTTCGCGCCTTCGGGCTTGTACGGCGGCGCGAGAGAAGGTGGCTTTGCCCCTATTGCCTGATTACGAAGTTCCGCAACAGCAGCGAGTTGATGTTGACGCCATTGTTCACGGCGGCGGCGGCGGTCTGCGTCGGCAGGTCGCTGCAGAGCGGAATAGTGTCCCAGAAGCTCACTGTGCCTCCCTGATCGTCACGGCAAGCAGGCGTGAAGCTGATCGTCAGCGAGTCGGTGTTAGTACGGCCGATGTTCGCCAGCGGCGATGACGGTCCCTTGAAGTGGACAAGCGTCCAGGTCGGGCCGCCGTTCAAGCCGTAAACGAGTGTAAAGGTCACGATCGTGCCGAAGGACGAGCCGCTGCCGCCGCCGGAGGCGGACGAGGCCGATGATGATTTGGCCAGCAGCGGGGCTGCTCCATGCGCGGCCGGCTTAAGCGTGAACGTCGGGTAGCTGGTCGCGGTGGCAGCGTTGGCGGACGAAGGTTGGACAAATCCGGTAAAGGTCTCGACCCCGCTGCCTTCGACCTTGCGGACGCCGTTGAACACGACGCTCGCGGTGTAGCCCAGGGACGGCGGAAGCAGCACGGGCTTTGCACCCTTGTCGTTGAACGTAATCGAGCCGGACGCATAGAATGTTTGATCGCTGCCATTCGCGGCGACCGGAGCGGAAAAACCCGTAAGCGACATTGCGTACTGCTCCTCGGGCAGGTTTTGCGTCGTGTCCGCGGGAAAATCCAGCGTGCCGGTGAAGGTCGCCGTTTCGGGTGTGGGTCCACCGGTCGAGCCCGGCGCAATGACGAGCGCGCCGGTCACATGGGCGCCTCGCGTCACGGCGGCTTTCGGGGGAACGGCGGGCTTGGCAGGATCGGTGGCCGTGGCGGGCACCGCAGCCGATCCAAGCACGGCCGGGATAGTCAACCGGTCAGTCACGTCGACCTTGCTGACGGTGGAGGGCGTGACGGGCGAGCTGGAATAGATGTTATGCTCTGACGCGGCGTCCAAGGCGTTCAGACCGTCCTAGATGATGTCTACGAGGCCGAGGTTTCCGCCGATGCCCTCGACACCCTTCAAATCGCCGGCGCAATTCGTGGGCGGGTTGTCGACCATGGTTGCAACGTCAACAGAATAGCCCACGTTGACCGACCGGTCCTGGGTGCTCGTGACCGCACCGCCCAGACTCGTCGTTCGGTTTGGGCTGCTCTGTCCCGCCAAGGGCCTGATGAAGGCGAGGGAGGGTGTGAAGCCCTCGGTGTCGGCGACGTCGAGATTGAGCTGAACCGTCGCGACAAAGTGATCGTCGATGAGGTATTTGAGGAGTCCGCCATCCCTGAGCCTTTTCAGCCGGCCATCCTCGCTCGCGCGTAGCTTATCGATGGGATGACCCCCGACGGCCTGTTCTATTTCGGCGCCGGATACAGTCGGGTAGATGCGTCGCTGAGGTTCAGGTCCCGGGCCGACGGGCTCGGGGCCGGATGGGCGCGCCTTCCATGTCGCGTCCGCGGTTTGCCACTGCGTGTACAGGGCATGCCACTGCGCATCCTCGACCGGGAATCGCTCATCATCCTCATCCTTCTGGAGTTCCTGCGCGATGATGCCATAGAGTTCGCACTGGACATGATTGACGATGTCCCTGACGTCCCGGTTGGGCGGCTCGGCCGGCCCGGCCGTGGTGTGCGGCTGCGTCTCCAGCGGCGGCAGATGCCCCTGGCAGGCGGCGAGGAGTGGGAGCAGGGCGAGCGGCAGCAATCGGCGACGCGCAGTCATGAGCAAATCCCCCCGATGGGCTCTGAACCTGAAGCGGCAAACGAGTATTGATACGACTGAGGGCAGCATAGCTCAGCCGCGAGACTTGGCAACTCGACCCGTAGCGCGTCGGCCCGACAAGGCGCCGTGATCCCCGTCACGCACGTCCACCTTTCACGTTCGCACGAACGGCCGTGTTCCGGCCGGCGCGACGGGTGATGGTTGGCGCTCCCGACATTCGATGTTGCAGCACGTCACCCGCCCAGTCCTGGCCGTCGCGCCGGCCCCTCCACCACGCTGCGCTTTCAGCACAGCGTGGTCCCCCTCCCCGAACGCTGCCGCGTTCCGGGAGGATCTTGGCGCCAACGCCGAATTCGAGAGACCTGACCCATGTACGTCGACCTCGCCCTCCCTCCCGGCGTGTTCGCCAATGGGACGGCGCGGCAGGCGCGGGGGCGGTGGCGGGAGTCCAATCTGGTGCGCTCGCCCAATGGCGCCGATGTGCAGCCGGTGGGGGGGTGGAGTCAGCGCGGGACCGCGTCGGTCACCGGGCTGGCGCGCGCGCTGGTGACCTGGAAGGACAATTCCAACGAACGCTGGGCCGCGATCGGCACGCACGAGAAGCTGTACGTCCAGACGGTCACCGGCGTCCTGGTCGATATCACGCCGAGCGGTTTCACCGCCGGGCGGCCGGATGCGTCGGGCGAGGGCGGTTACGGCGAGGGACCGTACGGCGCGGGTGCGTTCGGGACGGGGCGGCCGGACACCGAAGACATTCAGCCTGCATCGGTGTGGACGCTCGACGTGTGGGGCCAATGGCTGCTGGGCGCCATGGCCGAGGACGGCAAGCTCTATCTGTGGAAGCTCGACGCCGCGACGCCGACGCCGGCGCAGGTTGTGGCGGGCGCGCCGACCGGGATTTCCGGCTGTTCGGTCAGCCAGGAGCGCTTCATCTTCGTCTATAAGGGCCGCACCATCGCCTGGTGCGACCAGGAAGCGGAAACGGTGTGGACGGCCGCCGCGACAAACCAGGCCGGCGACCAGGACATCGACACGGAAGGCACGTTCCGGTTTGGGCGCAAGCTGCGGGGCGGCGTGCACCTGCATTTCACCGAGGTCGATGTGTGGACCTCGACCTATCTCGGCCTGCCGTTCGTGCACGGGTTTCAATTGGCGGGCGCCGATTGCGGCGCGGTGTCGACCGGATCGCCGGTGGCGATCGACAGTCGCTGTGTGTGGATGGGGCGCAAGAGCTTCTTCCTCTACGACGGCGCGGTCAGCCCGCTGCCGTGCGAGGTGGCCGACAAGGTGTTCTCCGACTTCGACGAGACGCAGGGGTCCAAGGTCAGCGCCTATCACAACACCAAATACGGCGAGGTGTGGTGGTTCTATCCGTCGTCGGGCTCGCTGGAAAACGACCGCTATGTGCTGTGGAACTATCGGCTGAACCACTGGTGGGTCGGCGCCCTGGGGCGCACCTGCGGCGAGGGCAACGGTGTCTTCCAGAACCCGATCATGATCGATCCCTCCGGCGTGATCTGGGAGCACGAGGTCGGGTTCAGTTATCCGTCGGGCGATGCGACGCTGACGCCGTATGTGCGCTCGGGTCCGGTCGAATGGCCGTCGCAAGCCGGCATGGGGCAGGGTGACCAGCGCGTCGCGGTGCGCGGCTTCGTGGCCGACGAAAAGACCCTGGGCGACGCGACCGTCACCTTCTTTGCGCGCGAGTTTCCCAACAGCGAGGAGACCGCGTTCGGGCCGTTCGCGGTGACGAGCGACCCGACAGACCTGTTGTTCTCGACGCGCCAGCTCGAGCTCGAGATCGCCTTTACCGGCATGGACGACGCGCGCGCCGGCATCTTCCGCCTGGATGCGCAGCCGGTGAGCCGGCGATGAACCGGTCTTACTGAACCACGCCGCCGCGGAGCGCCGCCGCCAGTTCCATGAACAGGGGCGAACACAGGAACAAGAACAGACCCACGCAGATCAGAGCCGGCGTGCTCCAGAACCTGCCCTTGGATCTCAGCCAAAGCAGGGCAAGCGCCAGCGCATACCCGGGCCAGACGGCGTAGTAGTATCTCATGAGGCTGGAATTGGTTTCGCCGTTCTCCAGGTAGGTGCGCCATCCGAATTCGAGATGGATCAGGAGCGTGGGGATGGTTGCAAGAATCAGGGCGGTCGCGATGCGTGAGGCCACGGCGTGATCACCATTCAGTCCTTGCCGATTTGCGTACTCATCGAACAGGTACTTGGCCGTAAAGGCGAGCACTATGACTAATGCAACGGATTGCGAAACCGGGGTCGGAGTCAGGGCGGACCAATCACCCGTGAGCCTGTTGAAGAAGATCGCGGCGTAGGCGAGAAAGGAAAGGTGGTTCGGGCCCGGCGGGATGTCGTCTGGTCGCCAGGCCTGAAACAGAGGTCGGCCATAAGCGGCAAAATTCATCAAGGTTGGGATGGCCGCGACCACGAAGCCGGCTGCAACGACAGAGTAGGACGGCAGGGCTGGCCGACCAGCGCGCGTGTGCAGGCACGGGCGCTGGAGTTCGGCAATGATTGTCGCGAGGCCGATCATCACAAGCGCAGTGAGTTTGACCCAGCCACACAGCGCGATCCCCAGTGCAAGCAAGGACGCGCTCGCCGCGGACGGTTTGCGATGCCAGTCGGCAAGGCCGAGACAGGCGACACCGACGGCGAAGAGCGCTGCGTTGTCGTTGTTGATCAGCCCGGCGAGCAGACCGATCTTAGGGAAGAGCACAAGCGCCATTGCGTAGATCGTGCGCTCCAGCCAACTCTTGAGCAGTCGAAACCCGACCGCAATTAGAATCACTATTGCGGCTGTCGATATCGTCAGGTTCGCCATCCGTAACGCCGTGATCAACTCGCCCGTCAGCCGATCGACGACCCCCATGGCGAAATAGTAGGGCGTGGGGTGATTTAGGTAGTTCGGTGTCGAGGTGAACCATCTGCCGACGGCATCCAAAACTCTCAGGTCCTGGTACTTGGGGAAGAGTTCGGGCTTCGCTTCCAACGACCTGATGAACGACAGGTGCTGAAGTTTTCATCGACGCCCGACGGAAATTTCACCGTCAGCAGGGTCGTCACGCCGTTAACCAAATGGAATAGAAGTGCGGCGGTCGCGCCGCAGAGAGACCAGAGGGCGTTCGCATCGCGCCCTTGGGCTGGCAGAACGAGGCGCACCCGGCGCCGAAAGACTGGCCCACATGCCTTCAGGCCTTCCAGGAACTCGGGAATCACGGGCAGCGTACCGATCGCGAGCCTGCCGCCAAAATCTGGATTTGGACCGTCCCCCATTCCCGCAAGCGTGCCATGCGCTACCCTCCCGGCCAAGCCCTGTCTTGTATAGGCAGCGGCGTCGTTTCGCTTGGACGTGCGGGCCGTCGTGGAGCCACCCACGCCCTTTGACGCCGCCTGAGCGCGTACGCCGCAGCTGTGGTCGATCGAATGCATCCGGCGCCTGGCCGATCTCTACATGAAGGAGCGCGCATGAGTTTCGGTGCCGCCCGCGCGAAGACGATGCGCGCATCGCGGACAGGCGGCTGAGCCGTGGGGTCCCGCTCCGCTTTCGCAACGCCCGGGCCCTCCGCGCAGAGCGTCCTTCCTGTCAACGCCCCGGACGCCTACGACCGCTCGAACGAGCAGCAGTTTCGCACCATGGTCACGACCGCGCTCGGCCGCCCGCCGGAAGCGGACGCGGGCGCGACGCTGCCCGCGCGCATGGCCGCCAGCGAAACCCTCGCCGACGGCGCGTTCTGCAACATCTGGAACAATACCGGCGTGTGCGAACTGAGGAACGCCGACAACACCGACCCGACGAAATCGGCGGACGTGTTTCGTGTTGAAGGGCGCGAACGCCGGCGGCGTGCCGCAGATCTTTGGTCCGGGCGCGATCAATACCGCCGTGAGCGGGCTGACGCCGGGGGCGGGATACTGGCTGGGGACGACGGGCCGGCCGAGTGCGACGGCGCCGACGCACAGCGGTGACCTATCGCAGGCCCTCGGAAAGGCGCTGAGCGCGACGGCGCTGCTGTTTCTGCGCGGCGAACCCAAGATTCTTTGACGGGGAGCGACCGGGCGCCGCCCTGGACCCCAAGGTTGTGCCGGGCGCCGAACCGGGTAGGGTCGGCGGATGCGGCGACACGTTTTCGGTGGGCTGGACCAGATGCGGGGCGCGGCGGCGTTGGCGGTCATGGTCTATCACGCCTGTCTCGGCATCGGTTGGGGCGGCGTGCTTCCGGGCGGCTACCTGGCTGTGGACGTGTTTTTTGTGATCTCCGGCTTCGTGATCGCTTATGCCTACGATGCCCGGGTGGGCGGGCTGGGCGTCGCCGGATTTCTCCGGGTCAGGCTGATCCGGCTCTATCCGCTCTATGCGCTGGGCCTATTGCTCGGCGTCGCCGTCGTCGTTGAGCAGGCGCTCAGAGGGGCGAACACGCACGGCTGGGCGGTCGCTCTGGCGGCCAATGCCTTCTTCCTGCCCGCGCCGCCGACTCCGTGGGGAAAGCTGGTCATTTCGCCCATCGACGTGCCGGGCTGGTCACTCATTCTCGAGATCTGGATCAACCTCGCCTTCGCGTTGTTCCACAGGCGGCTTTCGACGGCGATGCTGGCGCTGATCGTGGGATGCGCCGGCTTCGCGCTGGCGCTGCTCGCGTTCATTGTCGGGGTCAAGTTCACCGGCGGCCAGAGTTGGGACACCGCGGAGGTCGGGGTTGTTCGGGTCTGCTTCTCGTTTCCGCTCGGCGTGCTGATGTACCGTCTCAGGGACAGGCTGCCGAACCTGGCGAGTCTGGCGCCGTTGGTCGCGCCGGCGCTCCTGATCCTGTTTTGCATCCCCTCTTCCGGGCCGGGGGACTTCCTGTTCGTCACCGTCGCGTCGCCGCTGTTGGTGGCGGCGGCCGCGCAGGCGAGCCGGGCGCCTCTGGCCGGTTTCGGCGCCGACACCTCCTATGCGATCTACGTGCTGCACTTCCCGCTGATGGTGATGGTGCGCGACCTTTGCCTGGCGAGCCATGCGCCGATCGCGATGCCGTTGTTCGCGTGCGCGGCGGCGGTGGTTGTGCTCGCCTATCTCGCCGACCGTTTCTACGATCGGCCGATGAGGGCGTGGCTCTCGGCGATCTGGCCGTCTGCGCGAGCGTCGGCGGCCACTCGCACCCCGGTCTAGCCCCACACGACGCTTAACGCGCCGACAGCGACCAAACCGGAGCCCTCATGTCCTTCGACGCCGCCTGGGCGCGCCATGAGGCGCGGTTGCGCGCCGCCTGGGCGCGGACGCCGCAGTTGTGGTCGCTGGAGCGGATACGTGACCGGGCGCGCGCGGGCGACGGGGTGTTCTTCTGGCCGGGCGAACGATCCGTCATCGTGGGCGAGATCACCGCCGGCGACGTCGGGTCGGCGTTCAATTTCTGGCTCGGCGCGGGGGACCGTGCGGAGCTGTTCGACATGGCGCGGCGCATCGAGGCCTGGGCGCGGGCGCGTGGGTGCACGGTGTTCCTGGTGCAGGGGCGCCGCGGCTGGGTGCGTTACGCGGCCGCGCAGGGTTACCGGCGCATGGCCGATCTATACGTGAAGGAGACCCGATGAGTTTCGGCGGCAGCAGTTCCAGTTCGTCGACCACCCAGACGTCGACGCCCAATCCGTTGACGACCCAGTACTACGGGCCGACGTTTCAGCAGGCGGAAAGCGATTTCGACCAGCCGGTGACCGCCTATTCCGGCGAACTCTATCCCGGCATGACCGCCGACCAGACCCAGGCCGGGCAGATGGTCGAGAACAACATCGGCGCCGGGTCCCAGGCGGTGTCGAGCGCGGTGGGAACGGTGAGCGGTCTCACCGGCTTTGCGGCGCCGACGGTCACCGCGCCCACAGTCGCCGGCGCCAATGCGGGCAGCGCGGCCCAGGCCGGGTCCACCAGCTATGGCGCGGCGCAGGCCACGGCAGCGAACGCAGGGCCGGCGGCGCTGAGCGCGGGCGCCAGCATCGATCCGTCGATGCTGGGCGATGTGTCGACCACGGGCCTGACCGGCATCGATCTGTCGGGCTATATGGATCCCTATACGCAAGACGTCATCGACCCCGCGCTGCAGCAGATGGAGCAGCAGCGCAAACAGGCGATCGCCGCGACCCAGGGCCAGGCCACCCGGGCCGGCGCCTTCGGCGGCTCGCGCGAGGGGGTGGCCGACGCGCTGACTAACGCCGCCTACGCCAACACCGAGGCGCAGGAGATCGGCAACCTGGAGAACAGCGGCTATCAGCAGGCGACTGAGAACGCCGAGACCGATGCGCAGCGCGCACTGCAGGCGGGCGAGACCAACCAGGCCAGCACCCTGCAGGCGGGCACGACCGACGCGCAGATCCTGGCCAGCACGAACGCGCAGAACGCCGGGGCCGAGAACACGCTGGCGCAGTACAATGCGAGTCTCGACCAGCAGACGGCGCTTGCCAACCAGGGCGCGACCGACACCGCGTCGCAGTTCGGCGCCGGGGCCGAGAACACCGCCGATCTCGCCAACGCCGCGGCGCAGAACGTCATGGCGCAGTATAACGCCGGCCTGGGCGAACAGACCGATCTGGCGCAGGCGGGCTATGACATGAGCGCGCAGACCGCGAACCAGAACGCGGCGCTGGCGTCGGCGGGCCTCGACCTCAATGCGTCGTCCACGCTCGCGGGCCTGGGCGCGCAGCAGCAACAGATGGGCCTGACCGACGCCAATGCGGTGAACGCGTACGGTACGGAGCAACAGCAGACCGAGGCCGCCCAGGACCAGGCCGCGTATCAGGACTTCCTGCGCCAGATCACCCAGTCCATGAACGAGGGCCAGGGCAACCTCGGCCTGTTGGGCTCGCTGTTCGACATGTACGCGGGCGCCACGCAGAAGGCGAACTCGAACAGCAACAGCACCAACTGGGGCGTCAACCCGCAGGCCGTGGCGCAAGGCCTGGCGATGCTGCCGATGATGGGGTGAGAAGCGGCCGGTCCGAGGGACCGTCCGCTCGGAACAACGATTACGCCCGACCAATTCCCGCTACCCAACACACCCCGCGTCCCAAAACCAGGAGACTCGAATGTCGATGTTTCAAGCCGATGACGGCCTGACCGGCCCGTTGCCGGGCGATCCGAACTATGACGGCGTCAGCGGCCAATACGATCACCCCGACACTGCATCGATCACGCCGCAGAACGCCGCGCCGACGATCCCCTCGGCGGTGCAGCTGCTCGCCAACGCGCCGCCGCCCGCCGCAGCAACCGCTCCCGCCCAGCCCAGCTTCATGCCGCGCGTGCAGAACGTCGCGGGCCTGCCGACGTCGCCGATGACTTGGCAGCAGCGCATCCAGGCGCTCGCGCGGCCGCAGCCGCGCGATCCGCAGCAGCCGCCGTTCGCGGCCCCGACGCCGCCGCCCGTGTCGCCGCCGGGGCAAGGGTCCTCGACGAGCCCGCAGCAGCTACACACCCTGCTGCAGCAGTTTCCCCAGTTCGCGCAGAGGTTCGGCATGATCGGCGCCGGCGCGCCACGCCCCGGCCAGTCGCTCATGCCGCCATCGGGCGGCGGCTTCGGCGGGGGCGGCCAAGCCGGCGGCGTCATGCAGCCCGGCGGCATCGGCGGCTCAGGCCCGATCCCGGCGCCGGGTTCGTGAGGCTCCCATGTCCGTTGAAGCCTGGATCGCGTTCGTGATCGGCGCCGCGACGCTGGTGGTGAACATCTGCACCCTGGCGGTCGGCTACGGCATCCTGCGCGGCACGGTGAACGCGCTGAAGGAGCGCGTGGTCGCACTCGAAAGGGAGAACGAGGCGATCGCCGGCATGCAGGCGCTGATCGCGCGCATCGATGAACGCACCAAGGGCACCGACGAAAACCTGCGCGACCTGAACCGCAGGCTGGAATGGGCGACGGCGATTGCGCCGTTTGACCCGGACAAACGCAAACCCTGAAGAGGACCTTATGACCAATGAACCCACGACCCCATCCGCGGGGCCGGCGCCTTCGCTCGCGCAGAACCTGTGGACCGCCTACGGGCAAAAGGCTTTGACCATCGTGGTCACCGTGGCGGTGACCTGGCTCGTCTCGCACAAGGTGCTGCCCAGCGCCGACCAGCAGCAGGCGGTGACCGTGCTGGTCGCCGTCGCAGGCTATGGCGTGAGCGTGCTGTGGACGCAGCTGCATGAAAAGGCGCGGGCGCAGGGCGCGTCGAAATAACAAAGAAGGCGCGATCCTCCCCATCGCGCAGCGATGGGGAGGGGGACCGCACCTCACTTGTTTTGTTTGGAGATCACCATGAACCAAATCGAGCTGGCCGCTGCCGACGACCGATTTGCCCGCTGCGCCGACTTCGTGCTTCAGCGTGAAGGGTGGGGGACTTACACCAACGATCCGCACGACCCGGGCGGTCCGACGCGCTGGGGCGTGACGCTCGCGGCGCTCGAGAGGCAGCGTGGCGAACCATGCACCGCCGCGGACGTCGAGGCGTTGAGCGAAACCTCTGCGCTAGACATCTACCGCGCCGACTATTGGGACGCGGTGGGCGGCGATGAGCTTCCCGCCGGGCCCGACCTGATGGCCTTCGACGCGGCGGTGAACCAGGGCCCCGGCCGCGCCGCGCGCTTCCTGCAGGCGGCGGCGGGGGTCGGCGCCGACGGCGTGGTCGGTCCGCTGACCCTCGCCGCGGTGAAGGCGTGCAGCCCCGACAGCCTGATCGACCGGATCAGGGGGGAACGCATCACCGCCTATTGGGACACGCCGGGCTGGGGTGAATACGGCCACGGCTGGGCCAACCGCCTGGCTGCCTGCACAGCCCAGGCGCACCGCTGGGTGGACGAATGAGAAGGCTCGCCGTCATCGGCGCGGCGTTCATGCTGCCGGGCTGCGCCCTCGTCGTGGTGCAGACGGCGGGCGAGCGGCCCCGCCTCGGCGCCTGGCCGCTCGGCGTGCGCATCGAGCGCGGTTCAAACGACGCGGTCAGCGTCGACAGCAAGAGCCTGGGCCTCGTCGGCGGCTGCGGAATGATCGGCGTGGGTTTCCAGCGCTGCGACCAGATCCGCGTCGATGCGCGCACCTGCGGCGTCGCCGTCATCGACCACCCCGACCGTCCGAGCCGCACTGTGCTCGCCCGCATCGCCGACCAGGCGCGCGCCGTGTGCCTGCACGAATTCATCAGCAAGGAGGATACAAAGTGACCAAGATCGTCATCGCCATTCCCGTTTTCGGCGCGTTCGCCCTCATGCTCTCAGCCTGCGCCACGTCCAATATCGTCGGCGGTTCGAGCTCGACCTACGGCATCGGCGCCCAGACCCTGCCCGACGGCACCTTCAAGGGCTCCATCGGCGCCACCACGGCGGACTTCGTGACCGTGCCGCTCGATCGCTCCAAGGGCACGAGCAATCCGTACGAAGTGCCGACCATGTGCGGCGGCAAGGACGCGGTCTCGACCTACGGCACCATCGGCGGCGTCGCCTCGGCGGGCGCTGGGACGACGACGTCGGCGGCCGCGTCGACCAAGCCCGGCATCGCTTTGTCGCTGAACCGTGGGCTCGCCACCGGCGAGCCGGCGCGCCTGCTCGCGCTGGCCGAACTGCAACAGGCGAACACCAGCATCAACGCCATGCAGGAGTACCACAACTGCTCGCAAGTGACGCCGCCGGCGGCGGCGAGCGCGGCGGCCCAATGACGTCGCTTCTGTCGTTGTTCGCGAACCTTCTGCGCGCGCTGTTCGGCGCGTGGCTCGCGCGGCCCGATCCGGTCGCGGCGGCGTCGCGCGAAGCCGGCGCCGCGGCGGCTGACCTCGCCGTTACGCGCGCGTCGCTCGAAGCGCAGTGGCGCGTAACCCGGGCGGCGGAGGGCGCGCCGAAGACCGATGCGCAGGTGGACAAGCTGCTGAGCAAGGGCGAGGCTTAGCCTCTCCTCCACCGCGCGTCCCGCGCGGGGGAGGAGAGGCGGCGGCCATCCTCGACTGAAGGAGCCCTCATGCGCGCGCTACTGCTCACCCTATTGCT
The DNA here is from genome assembly GCA_963838235.1 of uncultured Pseudomonadota bacterium. Classification (GTDB taxonomy): domain Bacteria; phylum Pseudomonadota; class Alphaproteobacteria; order Caulobacterales; family Caulobacteraceae; genus JAFECT01. The sequence continues at coordinate 1,536,066 of CAWIQJ010000005.1, read as the reverse complement.
GGCCGGATGCGCCACCGCGGCGCCGCCGCGCGCGGCGACTGTGCTGTGTCCGGTCGCACCGGTCGCCTACACCCTCGACGACGAGCACGCGCTCAAGGCCGAGTACGACGCGCTGCCCGATAGCGCGCAACTGAGACGTTGGATCAAGGACTATATCGCCGAGCGCGCAGCCCTGCGCGCCTGCGCCACGTCCTGACACCCCCGACGGCTGCGCTGAACCAGCGCGCCGTTCTCTGCCCCGGTGCGGCGTCCCTCCCCGCCGACCGGACCGCAGAGCGAGCCCCCGGCCGCCTTCAAAGGCGGCCGGGGGCTTTTTTTGCGTTTGGGTTTCTTCCTGTATGGTCCTCGCATCAGGGCGGGGGCGCAGGGGATGAGCAACGGGGCAACGGCGCCGGGTCAGGCGCGGTCGGGGACGGGGATGGTCATCGCCGGCGCGTCGGTGGGCACGCTGTTCGAATGGTACGACTTCTTCCTCTACGGCTCGCTCGCGAGCTTCATCACCAAGCACTTCTTCTCCAACACCGACCCGACCACCGGTTACATCCTGGCGCTGCTCGCCTTCTTCGCGGGGTTCCTGGTCAGGCCGTTGGGCGCGGTGATCTTCGGGCGGCTGGGCGACATCTGGGGACGGAAGAACACCTTTCTGGTCACCATGGTGCTGATGGGCCTGGCGACCGTGGGGGTCGCCGTTCTACCAGGTTACGACTCCTGGGGGCTGGCGGCGCCGGCGGGGCTGATCGCGCTGCGCCTGGTGCAGGGGCTTGCACTCGGCGGCGAGTACGGGGGCGCTGCGATCTATGTTGTGGAGCATTCGCCGGCGACCAAACGCGGCCTCTATTCCAGCTGGATCCAGACCACCGCGACGTTCGGTCTGTTGCTCAGCCTGGTGGTGGTGCTGGTCACGCGCCTGAAGATGGGCGAGACGGCGTTCGCCGACTGGGGCTGGCGCATTCCGTTCGGCGTTTCCGCAGTGCTCCTGATCGTGTCGCTGATCATCCGGCTGAAGCTGCACGAGAGCCCGGTGTTCCAGCGCATGGTCGCCGACGGCAAGACGACCAAGCGGCCGCTCGCCGAGGCGTTCGGCTCGCCGCGGAACCTGTGGCGCATCATCATCGCCCTGATCGGCCTCGTCGCCGGCCAAGCGGTGGTCTGGTACACCGGCCAGTTCTACGCGCTGTTCTTCCTGGAGAAGGTGCTGAAGGTCGATGGCGTGCTGGCCGACGAGCTGATGGCCGCGGCGCTGCTCATCGGCACGCCGTTCTTCGTGCTCTCCGGCTGGCTGTCGGACAAGATCGGCCGCAAGTGGATCATCCTCGGCGTCATTGCGATTTCCGCCGCCGCCTTTTTCCCGCTGTTCCAGCAACTCACCATCGCGGCTAATCCCAAGCTGGCGCAAGCCTCGGCGCATTCGCCCGTGACGGTGATCGCCGATCCCGCCGACTGTCACCTGCAGTTCGACCCCGTGGGCAAGGCGGTGTTCACCTCGTCCTGCGATGTCGCGACCGCGACGCTGGCCAAGGCCGGCACGCCGTACGTGCACAAGGACGCCGCGAAGGGCTCGGTCGCGCAAGTGACCATCGGCGGGGCGACGGTGGCGAGCTTCGACGGCCGCGCGCTGGACGCCAAGGCTTTCAAGGCGAAGAACGAGACCTGGGGCAAGACCCTGTCAGCCGCGCTGAAATCAGCCGGCTATCCCGCCAAGGCCGACGCCAAGGACATCGATGTCCCGCTGGTCATCGCGCTGTTGAGCGTGCTGGTGGCGCTGGCCGCCATCGCCTACGGCCCGCTCGCCGCCATGCTGGTCGAGATGTTCCCTGCGCGCATTCGCTACACCTCGATGAGCATTCCCTATCACATCGGGAACGGCTGGTTCGGCGGCATCCTGCCGTCGGCGGCCTTCGCGCTCACGGCCGCTACGGGCGATATCTTCTACGGCCTTTGGTACCCGGTGGTGATCGCGGCGGCGACCGCGGTGATCGGGGTGCTGTTCCTGCGCGAGACGAAGGGGGCGGATATCGAGGCGTAAGGCGGGCGCTTGACGCGACCGCGCGGGCCCTTATGGGCTTGTCCGGTGTGAGGTCCGTCTGATGGAACAACCCCGCAAACTTCTTCCGGCCTGGCTGCTCGGCCTGTCCAACCTGCCGCTCGGCGTTTCCGGCGGGATCATGCTCTTCACCCTACCTCAGCTCCTGTCCGCACGGCATGTTCCCGAGCCCCGGATCGCGGGCCTGACGACGCTGTTTCTGGTGCCTACCTTCATCGTGTTCCTGCTGGGGCCGGTGGTGGACGTGAAATTCAAGCGGCGCACCTACGCTTCGGCGGCGGTTATTCTCTGCGTGCTCGCGACCTTCGGCTCCCTGGTGTTGTCAGATCGGATCGAGTTTCTCGGCGCAGCCATGTTCTTCTCGTCGCTGGGAGCAGTCTTGAACAACATGGCGATCGGCGGCTGGTTCGGCAGCCTTATGAGCAAGCAGGACGACGCCAAGCTCGGCGCCTGGATGGTGGCGGCCAACGTCGGCGGTTTTGGGATCATCACCATCGTCGGCATCGCCGCGGTACGCATGTTCCCGATGCCGGTCGCCGCCGCCCTGCTGTGCGCGCCGCTCCTGCTTCCGCTGGTTATCTACGCGCTGACGCCGGCGCCTGATCCAGACGATCGGTTGCTGCACGAGAGCTTCGGAAGGTTCCTAGGCGACCTGACGGCGTTGGTGCGACAGCCCCTCGTTCTGCAACTGCTGCTGCTGTTCGCCGTACCCGCAGCATCGTTCGCCTTGACCAATACGCTGGGTGGGTTGGCCCGCGATTATCACGCGTCCGAACAGTTCGCGGCCTTCTGGGGCGGCATCGCCGTGACCCTCGCGGGCCTGTTCGGGAGCCTGCTCATCAGCCCGATCGGCAAGCGGCTGGATGCACGGTGGCTCTACCTGACGGTGGCGGCGCTGGGCGCGGTGTTCACCTTTAGCCTGATCGTGCTGCCGCACACGCCGACGCTGTACGCCGTGGCTCTGGTTGGACAGAACGTCGCCCAATCGGCGGCGCTGGCGCTCAATTTCATCATCGCGCTGCAGTCGCTCGGCAAGAACAACCCGTTTGCGGCGACACAGTTCGGGTTGCTCACCTGCGCCGCGGCGCTGCCGATTACCTACATGCAATGGCTCGACGGCCACGCCTACGGGAGAGGCGGCCTGACGGCGATGTATTTGACCGACGGGCTATTGGGCCTCGGCGCCGCCGCGGTGATGGCGATGCTGGTGCGGATGTGGATGAAGCGAGAGCGGAAGACGGCCGACGCGCTTTAGCGCGCGTCACCTTAATCGATACCGCGAAACAAAAAGGGCGATGCGTGAGAACACGCTCGCCCGTCCAGCCCAGACGTCAAAGAGCAGTCCCGGGCGGCCCATTGGGCCGCCCGGGTCCGCGTCAGGCTTACGCCTTTTGCAGTTGGCTTGCCGAGAGCTTGCCGTTGCGGGCGTCGCGCTCGAGCTCGTAGCTCAGCTTCTGGCCTTCGTTGAGCGAGCCGATGCCGCTACGCTCCACCGCCGAGATGTGCACGAAAACGTCCGCGCCGCCGTCCTCCGGCTGGATGAAGCCGAAACCCTTTTGTCCGTTGAACCACTTTACCGTGCCGATAGCCATGTCATGTCCTTAGAAGTCAGTAAGAATCGCCGCCGACGATGGTCGACGGGTCCGAAATGTCGAGGTGGTTTTTTGGGAGATTTGCAGTTCGAAACTGAAAACCGAACGGGAAAGGCGCCGAACCAGTCGATATTCGTCGTTGCTACCTACAGTAAATCGGCCTATCTGTGAATGAATTCTTCGAAAATATTTTGTCGGGCTCGCGGAAACCGCTGAGCTTCCCGGGTTTTTTCGAGGAAATCAGCTTAGAATTCAGCCGTGAAAGCCATGATGTTCCAAAAAAGCGATCAACTCGCGCGCGCCGTCTTCACCGTGGCGCCGCATGCTGTGGGCTGGGCGGTAGAGCACGAAGGCGAGGTCTTGGACCCCTGCCGCACCAAGGACGAAGCCCAGGCCGCCGCCACCCGCCGCGCCCGCGCCGCCCAGGAAGCCGGACGGCCGAGCCAGATCACCGTCAAGGGCGAACGCGGTTACTTCACCGGCCGCCCGCGGACTGTCGCATGAACCGCTCCGACGCCGCCAACCTCTGGTTCAAGGAGAGTCCGATGCCGCCCAAGAAGGTCCCGATCGCGACGCCGCCGCGCCCTCGCGCGCAACAGTTCCGCGCCTCCATCCTTGAGGCCTGCGCCGACGGCGCCCGGGTGGAAGACCTGATCCTGCGCCTGACCCTGCGCGACGCCGCCATGCTGAAGCGCGACCCGACGGTGGAAGTCGACGAGATCGCCTTCGGCGCGAACGGGATGGAGTTTCTGGGCGTCCGCGTCGTCGCCGGCGGCGTAGCCGAGAGCATGCTCGACCGGGCGGCTTAGGAGGCCCGGCGCGTCACGGACGCGATCCCAACGCGCTTCCCGTCACCTCCGGGAACAGGTTCCGGAGATGACGGAGATAAAGTACGCGACGGAGCGATGCGCTTGCGCGCACCCGCCGCTCGAACCCCTAATGTCCTAGATTGTCCGTCCGGCGGATGAAGTCGGCCACGTTGTCGTGGATCTGCTTCAGCGACTCCTCGTGGGCGTACACCATGTGGCCGGACTGGTAGTAGTGATACTCGATGTTGGCCTGCAGCGCTTGCGGGATCGGCAGGTGGCGCATCTCGTACATGCCCTCGAAGAACGGCGTGGCGAGGTCGTAGTAGCCGCCGTTCACCATCACCTTCAGGTTCGGATTGTACTTCATCGCCGACGCCAGGTCGGGCATCACGTTGTCGACGCCCGGAAGCGGGAATGGCGCGCCCGGCGGCTGGTGGTTCATGTTCCAATCCTTGAACACGTCGATCTCGGGCTTGTAGGTCTTGTCCTGGCCGAAACGCAGGTCGTTCCTGACATAGCTGTTAAACGCCGAAACATAGGCTGAGCCGATCGACGCCGACTGCGGATCGTAGTCGGCCTCCTTCGACAGGGGATCCATGTCGGGGCCCGAGAAGCGGGTGTCGAGACGCCCAGTGGTCATGCCGGTCGCGTCCTGCAGCATCTTCTCGAACTGACCGCCGGTCACGCGCAGGTCGCTCTTCAGGATGTAGTCGGCCGAGAGGCCGGTGTAGGCCGCGAGTTTCTCCGCGATCGCCTGTTTGCGCGCGGGATCCAGCGCGGAGCCGCTGTTGCAGCGCCATGGCGTAGTCGGTGGTGGCGAAATTCTCCACCTCGTTGAGAAAGGCCGGCAGGTCCGCCGGCTTCTGGCCCGGCAGCCGGTTATGGTACCAGGCCGAGGCCGCATAGGTCGGAAGCGTGGTGATATAGGCTTCGTCGGTGCCGGGGTTGGCCTCGGGCGCGTCGGCGCTGAGATCAAAGTTCAGGATCTGCGACAGCAGCACCACGCCGTTGAAGTCGACGGCTTCGCTCGGTCTCCAGCATGTTCACCACCACCGCTGAGCGCGGCGTGCCGTAGCTCTCGCCGAACAGGTACTTGGGCGAGTTCCAGCGATTGTACTTGCGACAGGAAGCCGGTGATGAACTGGGTGAAGGCATAGGCGTCCGCGTCGATGCCGAAGAAGGCCTTCTCCTTGTCCTTGCCCGCGATGCGGCAGAAGCCTGTGCCCGGCGCGTCGATGAACACAACGTCGGCGACGTCGAGCAGCGAATAGGCGTTGTCGACTAAGTGATAGGGCGCGGCCGGCGTGTGGCTGTCGTCGGCGGTGACCACGCGCCGCGGTCCGAACGCGCCCATGTGCAGCCACACCGTCGAGGAGCCGGGGCCGCCGTTGTAGAGGAACACGATCGGCCGGTCGGCGAGGGCACGCCCTTCTTGAAATAGGCGACGTAGAACATCGAGGCCTCGGCCTGCGGGTTCGACTGGTCGCCGAGGTCCTTGGATCCGCCCGCCTGCTCGCGTTGCGCGGAGTCGTCCCAGCCCTTGGGGTGCACGATGAGGGTGCCGGCGACGGCCCGATAGTCGATGTGCTGGCCCTCGACGGTAACAGTGCCCTCGGTGGTCGAGCTCTCCTGTGAAAACAGCACGCCCTTGTTGGGCGCGGCGGTGGCTGTGGCGGAGGGCTTGTCCTGGTCGCCGGTCGGCGTGGTCTTTGGCGTCGCCGCCTTCTGCGCCCAGGCGGCGCTGGCGATCATGGATACGGCGGCGGTGGCGAGCAGAAGCTTTTTCACGGTGGTTCCCCGGACTTGGCTGAACGGCAGACCCTAGGCCTAGGCCGGGTCGGGCGTGGCGCCAAGGGGCTTGGCATTACCGATTGGTAGGGTTCGCGGGGATGGGGAATTTGCGGGGGACCACCTCCCCCAAGCGATGCGGCGTTCAGGCGAGGAGTTTGCACACCGCTTCGTACAGGTCGCTGAACCGGTCGATCAGCACGTCGCCGCCCAGGTCCTCCACCGGCGTCTCGGTATAGCCGAAGCTCACCAGCACCACCGGCATGCGCGCGGCGCGCGCCGACAGCAGGTCGGTGGCGCTGTCGCCCACCATCAGCGCGCGTTTGGGATCGCCGCCGCCGCGTTCAATGGCTTCGATCAGGTGCGCGGCGTCGGGCTTGCACTTGCTCACCGTATCGGGCCCCACGACCGCATCGAAACGGTCGAGCAGGCCGACCGCAGCCAAGAGATCGAGCGACAGGTCGGTGCGCTTGTTGGTGCATACCACGAACCGCGCGCCGTCGGCCTTCAGTTGATCGAGCGCGGCCTCGACGCCGACGAACGGCCGGCTCTCGCGCGCGATGCGTTTGCGGTAGAGCTCGACGAACCGTCGGTCGAGCGCGGGCAGGTCGTCGGTCTTCACCGTCGCGCCCGCCTCCTCGAACCCATGCTGGAGCATCCGTCGAGCGCCGCCGCCCACCAAGTGCCGCGCCGAGGCTAGCGGCACGGGCGGCAGGCCGTGCTCGTCCAGCATCTGGTTCAGCACCCCGATCAGGTCCGGCGCGGTGTCCACAAGGGTCCCGTCGAGGTCGAAGGCGATGGTCGCGCCGGTCAGGGGCATGGTTTCACACGCATGGGGCGGGGATAGAGCAGATTCCGCCCCGGGCGTCATGGGGAGGGCCTGAGGTCGCGGCTACACTCATTCTTGCCACCCTGTATCCGGCGCTTCTCCCGACCCTCCGCATTCGCTAAACGACCCCCAAGTCTCGGAAAGTCGCCGATGAGCCGTCGCGCTTGTGTGATCCTGGCGGCGGGCCAGGGAACGCGGATGAAGTCGCCCCTGCCCAAGGTGCTGCACCCGGTGGGCGGCCGCACCATGCTGGACCGCGCCATCGACGCCGCCGAGGCGCTGGGGTGCGAAAAGATCGTGGTGGTGGCGGGCGCCCATTCGCCGAGGTCGGCGCCCACGTCGAGAAGCGCCTGGGCCCGGGCTCGACCGCCGCTGCAGGACCCGCCGCTCGGCACCGGCCACGCGGTCTTGGCCGCGCGCGCTGCGATCGCAAACTCCGACGGCGACGTCCTGATCACCTACGCCGACGTGCCGCTGTTGGACGCACGTGCGATCGAGCCGCTGTTCGACCTGCGCGAGGAGGGCGCCGACATCGGCGTGCTCGGCTTCGAGGCGAAGGAGCCCGGCGCCTACGGCCGGCTGATCCTGAACGCCGGTCGCGACCTGCTCGCCATCGTCGAGGCCAAGGACGCCAGCGCCGCCGAGCTGAGGGTGCGCGCCTGCAATTCCGGCGTCATGGTCGCGCCTGCCGGTCTGCTGTTCGAACTGCTCGACAAGGTCGGCAACCGGAACGCCAAGGGCGAATACTATTTGACCGACGTGGTGGGACTGGCGCGCGCGGACGGGCGTTCGACGCGCGCGGCGTTCGCGTCGGAGGAGGATGTGATGGGCGTGAACTCACAGGCCGAACTCGGCGAAGCCGAGGCGATCTTCCAGCAACGCACCCGCGCTCGAATGCTGGCCGGCGGCGTGTCGATGACCGCGCCGCAGACGGTGTTCTTCTGCGCGGACACCGAGATCGAGGGCGGCGTGCGCATCGAACCCAATGTCGTGTTCGGCCCCAGGGTGCGCGTCGAGCGCGGCGCCCTGATCCGCGCCTTCTCGCACCTGGAAGGTTGTGTGGTGCGCGCGGGCGCGCAGGTCGGGCCGTTCGCACGGCTGCGTCCGGGCGCCGACATCGGCCCCGACGCCCACATCGGCAACTTCGTCGAGGTGAAGAACGTCAAGGTCGGCGCCGGCGCAAAGGCCAACCACCTGACCTATCTCGGCGACGGCGAGATCGGGACCAAGGCCAACATCGGCGCGGGCACGATCTTCTGCAACTACGACGGCTTCGAGAAGGCGCGCACGGTGGTGGGGGCGGGGGCCTTCATCGGCTCCAATTCCTCGCTGGTGGCGCCGGTGACCATCGGTGACGGGCGCCTACGTCGGCTCCGGCTCGGTGGTGACCAAGGACGTGTCGCCCGACGCTCTGGTGATCGAGCGCAACACTCAGGTGGAAAAGCCCGGCTGGGCCGCGCGCTTCCGCGAAACCAAGCACGCCAAGAAGGCCAAGACGTGAGCGCAGACGATCAGAAAAGGGCGGCCGGCTACGCCGCCGCCGAACGGGTCGAGGCCGGCATGACCGTGGGCCTCGGCACCGGCTCGACCGCGGCCTGGTTTGTTCGCGCGCTGGGCGAGCGCGGGTTGAATGTCACCGGCGTGCCGACGTCGGAAGCGACCGCGGACGCTGGCGCGTTCGCTCGGCATCGCGCTGAAAGACCTCGCCGATGTGCGCGCATCGACCTAACCGTCGACGGCGCCGACGAGATCGGTCCCGGCCTGTCGCTGATCAAGGGCGGCGGCGCGGCGCTTCTGCGTGAGAAGCTGGTGTGGGAGGCGTCGCACCGTTGTATCGTCATCGCCGACGCCGCCAAACGCGTCGCGACGCTGGGCAAAGTTTCCGTTGCCGATCGAGGTGGTGGCGTTCGGTCACAAACAGACCGCCAATCGCATCGCCGACGTACTATCTGAGCACGACATCGCCATGATGCCGAAGCTGCGCCCAAGGACGGCGCCCCGGTGAAGACCGATGGCGGCAACCTCATCTACGATGCGGCCTGCGGCGCGATCGACGCATCCGGCGTCGCTCGCCGAGGCGCTGAAGAGCCTGACCGGCGTAGTCGACCACGGCCTGTTCCTCGACCTCGCCGACGAGGCGCTGATCGGGACGGACGCCGGCGTGACGGCGGAAACGCCGTAGGAGGCGTCTGCTTCCTCTCGAGCCGTGGGGAGAGTGTGGACTTTCCGCCCTCACTCTCCAGATAACTCTCGAAGTCGCCGAGGACCCTCTCAAATGCCCCAGTACGACTACGATCTCTTCGTCATCGGCGCGGGTTCCGGCGGCGTCAGCGCCGCTCGCCTGGCCGCCATGACCGGCGCGCGGGTCGCGGTGGCCGAGGAGCACGAGGTCGGCGGGACCTGCGTGGTGCGGGGCTGCATCCCGAAGAAGTTCATGGTCTACGCCTCGGACTTCGGCCACCAGTTCAAGACCGCGAAGAGCTACGGATGGACGCGTGGACGCGCAGCTTCGACTGGCGCGACTTCCTCACCGCCAAGGATATCGAGATCGCGCGCCTGTCGGGCATCTATACCGCCAACCTCGGCAAGGCCGGCGTGGAGCTGTTCCACGAACGCGCCACCCTGGTCGAGCCGCACTGCATCAAGCTCGCGAACTCCGGCCGCATCGTTTCCGCCGACAAAATCCTGATCGCCACCGGCGGGCGACCGTGGAAGCCGCGACAACCTAAAAGGAGTCGAACACGCGATCACCTCGGAAGAGGCGTTTCACCTGCACGACCTGCCCAAACGCATCCTGATCGCGGGCGGCGGGTATATCGCAGTGGAGTTCGCCGGCATCTTCGCGGGCCTGGGCGTCGAGACCACCCTGATCTATCGCGGCTCGAACATCCTGCGCGGCTTCGATGACGACGTGCGCGCGCACCTGGCCGACCAGATCGAGCGGCGCGGCGATACGCGTGATCCTGGGCGCCAGCCACGACGCGCATCGTGAAAGAGCGAGGGCGGGTCTGCTCAGCCGCCTCCACAACGGCATCGAGTGCGAGACCGACCAGGTGATGTTCGCCACCGGGCGCGACCGTACACCAAGGACCTCGGCCTCCACGCGGCAGGGGTTGAACTGCGTGCGACGCGGCGCCGTCGCGGTCGACGAATTCTCACGCACCAACGTCGAGCACATCTGGGCCATCGGCGACGTGACCGACCGGATGAACCTGACGCCGGTGGCGATCCGCGAGGCCATCGCCTTCGTCGAGACGGCGTTCAAGAACAACCCGTCGAAGTTCGACTACGACAATGTGCCGACCGCGGTCTTCTCCCAGCCGCCGGTGGGCGTGGTCGGCCTGACCGAGGCCGAGGCGCGCAAGCATTGCGGCGGCAAGGTCGACGTCTATCTGTCGACGTTCCGGCCGCAGAAATACGACCCTGACCAAGTTCGACGAGCGGGTGATGATGAAGCTGGTCGTCGACCCCCGCGACCAGCAAGATCCTGGGCGCCCACATCGTCGGCCCCGAGGCGCCGGAGATGATCCAGATGGCCGCCATCGCCATCAAGGCCGGCATCACCAAGCCCCAGTGGGACCAGACCTGCGCACTCCATCCCACCGTGGCCGAGGAAATGGTCACCATGCACGAGAAGTACGTGCCGCCGGAACTGGCGGCGGCGGAATAGGGCCGCCTCGCGCGCCTAAATCTCTTCACGCCCGCCCCTTAAACCGCTAGAGACCCCGTTCCGCTAAAGTGACGACCATGACCCCGCGTTGGACGCCTCAATCCTGGCGGCAGAGGCCCGCCCAGCAGATCCCGACGGACTATCCGGACCCGGCGGCGCTGAAGCGCGCCGAGGACCAGCTGCAGCACCATGCCGCCCCTGGTGTTCGCCGGCGAGGCGCGCCGGCTGAAGGCCGACCTGGGCCGGGTGGCGGAGGGCAAGGCCTTCCTGCTGCAGGGCGGCGACTGCGCCGAGAGCTTCAAGGAGTTCCACGCCGACACCATCCGCGACACCTTCCGGGTGATGCTGCAGATGGCGGTGGTGCTGACCTTCGCCGGCCGCAAGCCGGTGGTGAAGGTGGGCCGGATCGCCGGCCAGTTCGCCAAGCCGCGCTCGAGCCAGGTCGAACAGATCGGCGAGTCACGCTGCCCTCCTACCGCGGCGACATCATCAACGGCATGGAGTTCGAGGAGGCCGCGCGCACCCCCGATCCCGAGCGCCTGCTGAAGGCCTATGCGCAATCGTCGTCGACGCTGAACCTGCTGCGCGCGCTGGCGGGCGGCGGCTACGCCGATCTCTACAACGTACACAAGTGGACGCTGGGCTTCGTCTCCGACAGTCCGCTGGGCGCCAAGTACCGCGAGCTGGCGGACAAGATCTCCGAGACGCTGGGCTTCATGGAGGCGATCGGCATCACCGCCGACCGCAATCCGGAACTGCACCGGGTGGACTTCTACACCAGCCATGAGGCGCTGCTGCTCAACTACGAGGAGGCGCTGACCCGCGTCGATTCCACTTCGGGCGACTGGTATGATACCTCCGCTCACATGGTCGTGGATCGGCGAGCGCACGCGCCAGCCCGATGGCGCGCACATTGAATACGCGCGCGGCATCCGCAACCCGATCGGCCTTAAATGCGGCCCGACGCTCGAGCCCGATGAGCTGTTGCGCCTGATCGATTTGCTCAACCCCGGCGACGAGCCCGGGCGACTGACCCTGATCGGCCGCTTCGGCGTCGACAAGGTGGCCGAACGCCTGCCGCGCCTGATGGCGGCGACCAAGAAGGCGGGCCGCGCGGTGGTCTGGTCGATCGACCCGATGCACGGCAACACGCTGAAGGCCGCCAACGGCTACAAGACGCGGCCGTTCGACCGAGTCCTCGGCGAAGTGAAGCGCTTCATCGAGATCGGCCAGGCCGAGGGCGTCCATCCCGGCGGCGTGCACCTGGAAATGACCGGCCAGAACGTGACCGAATGCCTCGGCGGCGCCCAGTCGGTGACCGAAGACGACCTCTCCAGCCGCTATCACACCCACTGTGACCCGCGGCTCAACGCCGACCAGGCGCTCGAGCTCGCCTTCCTGCTGGCCGAGAAACTGCGCGTCGAACACGCCCAGGACCAGCAGGCGGCGGCGGGATGAGCGACCAGATGACCCCCAAGAGCCTGGGCAAGGCGGCGTACCAGGGCGCGCCCGGTGCGTTCAGCCACGAGGCCTGCGCGCTCTACGCCCGCGGCTACGAACCCGTGGCGTTCCCCTGGTTCGACGAAGCGTTCGAAGCGGTGACCTCCGGCGCCTGCGACATCGGCGTGCTGCCGATCCATAACGTGACCGCAGGCCCAGTGGAGGAGGTGATGCGCCTGCTCCCGCTGTCTGGCCTGCGTACGCTCGCGCGCCACGACATGATAATCCGCCAGAACCTGATGGCCCTGCCGGGCGAGACCCTCGGTACGATCAAAGAGGTGCGCACCCATCCGATGGCCATCGGCCAGTGCCGCCTCTTCATCGATAAATACGGCCTGGCGCCGGTCGAAGCCCTCGACACCGCCGGCGCCGCCCGTGACCTCGCAGAATTGCGCGAACGCGCCGTCGCAGTCATCGCTGCCCGCGAAGCCGCCAACCTCTACGGCCTGCACATCCTGGCGCCGGACATCCAGGACGACCCGACGAACTACACGAGCTTCGTGGTGGTGGCGCGCTAGTTGCGCAGGCCTTTCAGGAAGTATCGAGACCCGTATCTAAGTCCCACAACGAGCGCGATCACCAGCACCCACCACCCGACGCCGACGGATCCCTCGTGTGCGCTGATGAAGAACGACAGGCCCGCGAATACAGCCGGCCCCAGCAAGGCGACGGTAAACAGATAGAGCCGCGCGCTGAGTTTTACCTCCGGCGCCGCCAGCTTGCCGATAAAGGCGGCATAGCCCCAGCCTAGCGCCTGCACCAGGCTGATCAACATGATGAGGCCGAGATAGAGGGTCGGCGGCCCGGCGCCGGTAATCGAGTACATCATGTCCGTCGCGGCCGGGATCAGCGCCACAAGTCCGAGATAGATCAGGGTCATCCACACGAACACGCCGTCGACGCGCAACAGCCGCGCGAAGGTCCGCCGTTGCGCCGTCCAGAAGATGGCCACCACCAGAAAACTGATTGCATAGGCCATCAGCTTGGGCGACAGCGCGTTCAACAGGTCACGCCAGTCGTCGCCCTTCGCGCCCGTAGGATGCAGCTCGAGCGCCAGCAGGGTCACCGCAATGGCGAATATGCCGTCGCTCAACACGATCATCCGCTCATAGGAATGCCGATCGTGCCGGTCCGCGACGGGTTCGTGAGTGGTGTGCGTCATTGGCCAAACTCTCCGCGCAATAATTGACCGACCATCCGGTCAACAATGCGAGATTCGTGATGGAATTCCCACACACCCCGCGCATGTGCGCATTATTTTACCACCGACGCTTGACCCCGCCAGCACTCTCAGGCGTTATGCATCCGCTGGATTTCCCAGTGCGCGCACGGAGCAGGGCCATGATGACCCGCCATTCCATCTTCCCGACCACCCCTAAGGTGACGGCGCGCGGCTTCTATTACGGCTTTTATTATTACGGCTTTCGATACGCCGGCTGAGGCGATCGAGAGGGACCTTCCCACAGCTTGATCATCGGCCGGCGACCGCCCCTTGAAGGCGCGGCCACCGACGTATCCGCGCGCTGTAACGCGCGCTTCCCAGCAAAATTCGATTTCAAGAAAGCCGTAACTCCCATGTCTAACCTGTCCATCGTCCCGGCGCGTGAGCCGAACCCCGTCGCCACCGACCTGACGCTCGCCGCCCTGCGCGCCGAGATCGACGGTGTCGATGACGAGATCCTGCAACTCGTACTGCACCGCCAGCGTCTGGCCGGCCGCATCGGCGCCGCCAAGGGCCAGAGCGACCACCAGGTCTCGGGCCTGAAGCTGCGTCCCGACCGCGAAGCGAAGGTCATCGCGCGCCGCCTCGAACGCGTCGAGCCGTCCGAACGCCGTCTGGCGACGGCGCTCTGGCGCGAACTGATGAGCGCCGGCCTCAGCATCCAAGGCCAGCTGGAGGTCGCCGTCTGGTCCGGCGCGCGTAAGGACGTGCGCGAGGCCGCGCGCTCGCGCTTCGGCGGCTGCGCCGACTACCGCGACTATCGCCTGGCTTCCGACGCGCTGGACGCCGCACTGGAGAAGGACGGCGTCGCTGTACTGGCGCTCGACGGCGAGGACCCGTGGTGGACCACGCTCTTGGAACGCCGCGACCTCTGGATTTCGAAGGCGTCGGCCGCAGAGGCCCGATGGACCCCGCCGCCCTCGCCGTCGGCAAGCTCGACCCAGCGGTGCTCGCGCACGGTGTCGTCTACCGTGTGTCCACCGGCGGCGACAGCTGTATGGAAGGCCGCAGCGAACGCGTGCTGGCCGTCAGCGAAGGCCGGCGGCTGTGCGTGCAGAATGACCCGGGCGGCGCGCTCGATCGCGACCGGGGCGTGGTGGGTTGTGCGGCGGTGCTCGGGAGGGGTTGAGCGTCCTGTCTCGACGCCCACGGCTAAGCCGAGGACCGCTCCTGCCGGTCGCCACACTTCCGCCGTCAGCGAAGCATCGGCGCCCCGACTCTGCCACCATGCCCCCACACAGGCGGAGGCGGCGATGCGCAACACGGCCGGACTTTGCGCGCTGGCGGCGGCGATGCTGGCGGCGGCGCCGGGGCAGGCGCAATGGCGCACGCCATGGGCCTATGAGAAGGGGCCGATGGGACCCGAGCGGTGGGGCGATATCGATCCGGATTATGCCGCCTGCAAGACCGGCAAGGCGCAGTCGCCGATCGACATCGCCCATGCGACCCGCGCTGCTCTGCCGGCGCTCGAGTTCGCCTTCAAGGACGGACCGGTCAGGATCATCAACAACGGCTACACCGCCGTCCGCGTCGACTACGCGGCGGGCAACGGCAACATCCTCACCATCGGCGGGCGCCGTTACGAGCTGACCCAGTTCCACTTCCATCATCCCAGCGAAGAGGAACTGCACGGCAAGCGCGCCGACATGAACGCCCACTTCATGCTTAAGGGCGAGGGCGGCAAGGTCATCGGCGTCACGGTGTTCATCAAGGCCGGGCGGGCCAACCCCGCGGTGGCGAAGCTCTGGGCGCACATGCCGGCGGTGAAGGGGCCGTCGCACGAGGTTCCCGGCCTGACGGTCGATCCGGGACAATTGCTGCCCAAAACACTCGGCTACTACCTCTACGACGGCTCGATTTCAGCGCCGCCGTGCACCGAGGGCGTGCCGTGGTACGTGCTGAAGACGTCGATCGAGCTGTCGCGTGCACAGATCGACGCCTTCGCCAAACTCTATCCGCACGACGTGCGCCCGATTCAACCGCTGAACGGCCGTGTCGTGCGCGAGCGGGATTGATCGATCCAGGGCTTTCCCGCGCGATCACAGCAACGATGCTGGCGGTGATCCCTTTCGAATGAGGCCGATGAGACATTTGAGCGCCGACCTGACCGTCGCCGTCTTTCTCCCGCGCCCGTTCCTGCTACGCTCTCCGAATGCGGACCGGAGAGTCGTATGCGAAAGCTTGTCGCCCTTACCCTCCTGACCAGCCTGGCGTTCGCGCCCACGGTGCGAGCGCGGGCCGCCGCCGCGCCGGTCACCGATGCCCAGGCGCAGGCGGCGCTGACGTCGAAGCATCTCGTCGCCGTCGGCGGGGGGCGGCGGATGAATCTCGTCTGCATCGGCCACGGCTCGCCGACGATCGTGTTCGTGTACGGCGTCGAGGACCATCTCTCGACTTGGCGAAAGGTCGTGACTGGCGCGGCGAACCTTTCGAGCGCCTGTTTCTACGATCGCGCGGGCTCGGGCTTCAGCGATCCGTCGTCGCAGTCGATGACGGCGATGACGGTCACCACCGACCTGCACACGCTGCTGCGTCGCGCCGGGATCAAGCGGCCGGTGGTGCTGGTGGGCCAAGGCGCCGGCGGGCTCTATGCGACCCTATACGCCGACCGCTACTGGAGCGACGTCGCGGGCCTGGTGCTGATCGCCCCCTCTATCGGCGGCGACGACGCGGACAGCCGAGATGAGGCCAAGCTCGCGCACCCGTTTGGGGACATGCCGATCACCGTCCTGACCGCCGGCGACGAAGCCGCTGCGATGAAAGCCGGGCGCGACGCGCTCGCCGCCCGCTCGGTGCGCGGCGTCTCCGACGTCGTGCCGAACACGCGCTTCTCGATCGAGCTCGACCGGCCCCAGGCGGTCCTGGACGCCATCGCCGACGTGCTGGGCCGGGCGCGGGCGCCGCGGGAGCCTTAGGGGCTCGGGCAGGCTTCAGACGACGCCATCGGCGATGAACCGCGCCACACGCGCGCCCTCCGGGTCGCCCTCGACGCCGAGGTCGTGGTTGATCTGCATGTGGGTCTTGCCGGGCGCGAGATAGTCCGCGGCTTTTCCGCCGACGGCGCGCAGGCGCCCGGCCAGTTCGTCGGACCGCCGCCTCGCGGAGTTGCGGTCGGTGCAGAGGATCAGGAACGGCGGATAGGTTGCGTCCGCCCGCACCAGCCGCGTCGCCGACAAAGCCGCCGCCCGCGGACCGAAGCCGCGTTCGTACATCTTGCGCAGTAGTGGATGGTCCTTCAATTCATCCAACTCCGCCGCCGCGTCGTAGCCGGCGCCGTCGAGCGCGATGACGCCCGCCAGGTCCGACGGCTTCAGGCCGTGGGCGCCGAGGTATTGCGGATCGATCCCGACCAGGGCCACGATCTGCGCGCCGGCCGAATGGCCCATCAGGTAGAAGCGTTTCGGGTCGCCGCCGTACGCCGCCGCGTGCTGCAGCATCCAGGCGACGGCCGCCGCCACGTCCTCGGCGCAACCGCCCGCGTCGACCTGGGGCACGAGGCGATAACCCGCCGACGCCAGCAGCCAGCCATGCCGCTCGGCAAAGCCGGGCAGGGCGTTCACCCCGCTCTTGTCGCCGAAGCTCCAGCCGCCGCCGTGCACGAACATCAGCACCGGCGCGTCGCTGAGACCCGGCCGAGCATAGACGTCGAGCCGCTGCCTTCGGTCCTGGCCATAGGCCGCTTCCTGCGGCGCCGCGGTGGCGCGAGCGGCGGCGAAGCCCAGAGCGGACGCGGCCCCCAGGGCCAGGGTCGCCCGAAGGGTGGCGCGGCGGGTCGGACGTTCGGTCGTTGCGCTCATGTCACGCTTCATAGCCTAGTCGAACGCCCGTCGGCGATATTCCCCGTCGCACTCTTGCCGTGAGGCCCGGCGCAGCCCAGCTAGAGCCCCCCATGGCCGCAGACCACATCATCACCGCGCCCCCGGCGCGCGCACCCGTGCGCCACGACCTCGCCGCGCTGCTCAAGCTGGCGTGGCCGGTGGTGTTTGCGCGCATCGGTATCATGATGATGGGCACGGTCGACGCGGCGGTGGTGGGCCACCAGTCTGCACGCCAGCTCGGCTACCACTCCATCGGCTGGGCCCCGACGTCGGTAGTGCTCACCACGGCGGTGGGCCTGCTGCTGGGCGTGCAGGTGATGACCGCGCGTCACGTGGGCGAAGGCCGCTGCGAAGCGGCGGGCGGGGTGCTGCGCCGCGGGCTGGTCTACGGCCTGATCCTGGGGGTGCTGTCGGTGGCGGTGATCGCCGTCGCGGGCCCGCCGTTCCTGCGCGTCATGGGCCTGTCGGCCGACCTCGCCGCGGGCGCCTCGCGCCCCATGCTGGTGTTCGCCTGGTCGATGCCGGGATATTTCGTCGCCACCGTCTGCATGTACTTCCTCGAGGCGCTGAAGAAGCCGATCCCGGGCATGATCGTCATGTGGGCGGCCAATGTGCTGAACCTCGCGCTCGACCTGTGGCTGGTGCCCGGCCACTCCGGCTTTCCGGTGATGGGCGCCGTCGCCGCCGGCTGGGCGACCCTGTTCTCGCGCATGTTTATGGCGGCGGTGCTGCTGGCCTACATCGCTCTGATGCCCCAGGCGCGCGCGCTCGGGGTGTTTTCCAAACCCATCGACGGTCCCAAGGCCGCCCACGAGCAGCAGCGCATCGGCTACGGTTCGGGCGCGTCGATGTTCATCGAGATCGGCGCCTTCGCCGCCATGACTCTGATCGCCGGCCAGCTCGGCGGCCTGCAGGCGGCGGCGTGGGCGACCATCCTCAATGTCGCAGCGATGATCTTCATGGGTCCGCTCGGCCTGTCGTCGGCGACGGCGGTGCTGGTCGGCCGCGCCTTCGGCGCGCGCGACCACGACGGTGTATCGCGCGCGGGGTTCCTGGGTTTTGCGGTGACCACAGCGATGCTCGCGATCGTCTGCGTGGTCGTGGCTTTCGGCGCGACGGGGGTGGCGCGTATCTACACCCTCGATCCGACTCTGATCGGCATGATCGCGCCGGCCCTGGTGCTGAGTTGCGTCTTCTACATCCCCGACGGCCTGCAGGTCGTCGGCGCCCAGGCGTTGCGCGCCCGCGGCGACGTGTGGCTGCCGACCGCGTTCCACCTAGCCAGCTACGCGGTGATCATGGTCCCTCTGGCCTGGGTTCTGGCGCACCGGACGTCTCTGGGATTGGAGGGGATCGTCTGGTCGGTGATCGTGGCGAGCTTCGTCTCCGGCGCCCTGCAAGTGGGCCGGTTCACTTGGCTGGCCAAACGCGCGCTGACGGAAAACCCGGCGCCTCCGCCCGCGGCGTAAGCGACCGCTACGGTTACCCGAACAGCTGCTCGATCAACACCTCTTCCGCAGTAAGCTTGAAATCGGCCGCGCCCGCGCTGGAGAGGTCGTCAAGCAGGCCCCACCGCGAGCGTCCGACCAGGACGCCCATGCGGCGAAGCTCCTTCACGATCTCGTCGCGCTGTGACGTTGGCACGGCCGCATTGCGCGCAAGGCGCGCCTCGCAAAGGCGCCAGCCGAAGATCGGATCGCGCCAGATCTCCAGCACCGCCCCTGGTTGGCCTGTCCACTCCAGGAAGACGCTCTCGCCGGAGACCGCGTCGCAGACCTTACCTCTCAGGCAGTTGCCGTAGCGCTCGGCGGCGTCGCGGATGTCGGCCTTGGTCGCCAGCGTTTTGAACCAGAGGCTCTCGGGAAGAGGCGAGCGCGGCGGCTCGGGCCAGACGTCCTGTTCTACCTTGTCGAACAGGCCCCGGGCATCGGCCGCTCCCGACCAGCGTTGCGCCGCCGTCTCCGCCGCCGTTTCTCCCTGCACGCTTCGGATGAGCCGGTAGCACTCGACCAGCAGCGCCGTTTGGTCCGCGCTCAGGCCGAAGCCTGCCACGCGCGCGCGCAGCAAGGGCGCCGGCAAGGTCGCGAGCGCGCGCACTTGGTCGACGGTGATCGCCTTGGCGTGACGCACCGGCTTGGCGGAGTGCATCGAGGTCAGGACGTGGAGCAGGCGCTGGTAGTCCTCGAGAAGTCCACGCGGTCTCGCCGATGCGGCCGAGCGCGCGCTGCAGCCCGGCCGGAGGCGTCTCAACGACCGCGCGCATCGCCGGCTTGAACCCGTCGAAGAGCAAGGCGTCCGCGTCCTCCAGCCGCCGCTCGCCCGCGCGGGCGAGCGCGAGGCAGACGAGGTGGCGCCGGTCCGCCGGCGCGGTCAGAAACGCCGCGTGCGGCGCGCGCCACAGGCCCGCAACGCGCGGCGCGAATTCGCCGGCGAGATGGACGAGCAGCGGCGACGGCTCACCCGTCGGCGGCAGGGGCGACGTCTCGCCCTTGTGGGGAGACCCGTTGATCCAATGATACATCGTCTCGTGCTTCCGTAGGCCGCGCCTACGGATCGAGGCTCGGCTCAGGCGTGAGTGGGCGTGCGCGCCGTCGACGGCGGCTGCCAGGAAGCAGACCGCGACGCGCGCGAACGCTCGCACCGGGTGGTGCGTAGGTTCATGGCGAGGTGTGCGTCACAGGTCATTCGGGTGGAGGTCCCGGGTGTTTCAGGGAGCGGCGGTATTTCAGAGGTGGAGACGATGCGCAAGGTGCGCGAACGCAGGTATGGGTGATGCGTGGCGGCGAGGACACAGGGTCAGGCGGGCGCCTACGCCCCGAAGATCGCAGCCTTCTTCGCGTTCGACCGAGGCGACGTCCGCCTCGGTTGCGCCCTTCGACGGCGCGAACGCCGCACCCAATTTCTCCGCTTCGTCCAGTTTCGCCAGCGCTTCGGCCACGCCGCGCACGGCGGTGGCGGATTTCGTTTCGCCCGGCTCCGCCTTCGCGGGGAACAGGGGCGCGTACACCTCGACGAACAGCGCGTTCAACGGCTCGACGTCGGCCGCCGTCAGCGCACGCCAGCCCGTGCCGAACGGCCAGACCGCCGCGTTCGCGCCCAACCCATCCACGATGCGTTTCGCCGCCGCGATCCCCAGCAGCGCGTGTCCGCCGACCGAGCCCGCGCCCTGCATCGGCCACACGCTCTTGGCCATCGCCTTGCCGAGCTTCCGGGTCGCCAGCTCCGTGCGACGGAACTCGGCGATGTCGCCATAGCCGGCGGCCGGCTTGGTGGAGGCCATCCAGCGTTGCGTCTGACGCTGCGGCGCGCCCCAGAACGGCCGCGCCTCGTCGGTCATCAGCCGGTTCATCTTGGCGCCGACGGCGAAACGGTTGTTGGTGTTGTCCGGCTTGTCGACGACGTTGGACGCCATGAAGCTCCACAACGCCGGCCAGCCGCCGAGATCGAGCCGCCCGGCCGTCCCCTCGGGGAACCCAAGCGGAAAGTCGAGCGCCACCAGGGCGCGGTCGCCGCGCCGCGCCAGGTCGGCCAGGATGGCGCGCAGCTGCGCCTCGCCCTCAGCGCGGGTGGCCGGATTGTGCGCCTCATAGGCCAGGCGGAAGCGCACATCGCGCTTCATCACCCCGATCCAGAGCGACTGCTCCCCGGTCTTGCGACCCTCGGCCGCCGTCCAGTCCACGACCACATATGCGCCGAACAGGCGTGCCACGCTCAATCCTTTCGGGTGACGCGGCGCTTCTAGCCCGCGCCGGGTTATAAGGGAAAGCGCGTCCTAGCCCGTGATGTTCACGAAGGCGTCGGTCTTTCGCCAATGACCCTTTGCGTCCTTGCGCAAATGGACGACCAAGCCGCGCACGCCGTTCGCGCCGTGGGGCTCGCTCGTGTCGGCCAGCGCGTCCTTGCCGTCGGCGCTCAGCACCGGGAGGGAGAGGCTGAATATCTCAAGCGCGTTCTTGCCGGGCTTCGCGGTGATCTGATCGATGGTCGCCTGATCGTGGGCGATCTTGTTGCGCTCGAGGAATCCGCGGACGTCGGCGCAAGCCGCCAGGGGGTCGACTTCCTCCTGATGGACGAACTTCGCAGCCAGGACCGGCGAGGGCGGGTCTTTCTTCGTCGCCTTGCGCAGGGCAGACGCGGTCAGCCCGTCGTCGCGTGAGCCTGATTGGCCGATGACGGCCCAGGGCCTCGGCGACTTGTGACCCTCGACCTGAGCGGTGACCACGTCGAGCGCGGCGGCGCAGGCGGCTGCGTCGCCGGATGGCGCGGCCTGGGCGGCGCTCCCGACCGCCGCTGTGACCAAAAAGGCGATTACGCTCATACTCAGCACCTTGCGGATCATGGGTCTCTCCCGGCGTCCGGACGGCCAAGCTTCACCCTGCGCCCACTGGCCGCAGGGCGCAACAAACCGCGACTCGATGTGATCGGGGTCCGCCTTGCTTCGGCCGGGTCCGGACGGCAGGGTCCGCCGCGCTGACCCCGGGGGGTCGGAAGAGTCGGAATGAGCAAGGTTTTGAGGGCTGGTGTGGCCGGCGCCGGGGTGTTCGGCGGCTACCACGCCAACAAGTACACGCAGAGCGACGGCCTCGAGCTGGTCGGGGTCTACGACCGCGGCACCGGCCGCGCGTTGGAGCTTGCCCAGAAGATCGGCGCCCGCGGCTTCGAGGCCGACCACTGGGATGAGTTCATCTCGCAGATCGACGTCCTGACCGTAGCGGCCCCGGCCGAGGCGCACGCGGCGCTGGCGGTGAAGGCCCTCGAGCGGGGCGTCCACGTCTATGTCGAAAAGCCCATCGCACCGACAATCCAGGAGGCCGAGGCGATTATCGGCGCCGCGAACGAAAACAGGCGGGTACTGGCCTGTGGCCACCAGGAACGCATCGTCTTCGCCGAGATGGGCCTGTTCTCCACGCCGGAGCGGCCCGTGCGCATCGAAGCCAACCGTCAGGGTCCGTGGACGGGGCGCAGCGTCGACATTTCGGTGGTGCTCGACCTGATGATCCACGATCTGGACTTGGCGCTGTCGCTGTCCCAGGGCGACGCCGCCAAGGTCGAGGCCCGCTCACGCGCGCTGCGCGGCGACCTCGCCGACGAGAGCAAGGCCGAGATCACCTTCCAGGACGGCATGGTCGCAGCCTTCTCCGCCTCGCGCGCCGCCGACGGGCGCGAGCGGACCATGCGGGTGGTCTATCCCTCGGGCCATGTGTCGATCGATTTCATGCAACGCACCTTCGAGAACACCACCCCGTTCGCGCTCAACGCCGGCTTCGCCGAAACGCCGCGCGGGTCGGACCCCCTGGGCGCCAGCGTGTCGGATTTCCTCGCCGCCGCCCGCGGCGAAGCGCCCCGGCCCGCGGTTACCGGCGAAGAGGCGGTTAGGGCGCTCGCCCTGGCGCTGGCCGTTGACGAAGCCGCCTGATTTTCTCCCCCACGTCACTGAAGAGATAGAAGTATGCCCACCCCTCCGGCGCCCATCGCCTTCGTCGATCTCATGGCGCAGCAAAAGCGCATCCGCGGCAAGGTCGAGGCGCGTTTCACCGCCATCCTGGACCACGGCGCCTATATCAACGGGCCGGAGGTGCGTGAACTCGAAGAGGCCCTGTGCGCCTTCACCGGCGCCGCCAAGGCGCTGGCGGTGGGCAACGGCACCGACGCCCTGATCATGCCGATGATGGCGATGGACTTAGGTCCCAAGGACGCGGTGTTCATCCCGGCCTTCACCTACAACGCCACCTGTTCGGCAGCGATCCTGTCCGGCGCGACACCGGTGTTCGTGGACGTGCGCGGGTCGGACTACGGCATGGACCCCGCCGACCTGGAACGCCGCATCGGCGAGGCGAAGGCCCAGGGCCTCACGCCCCGCCTGATCATCGCGGTCGATCTCTTCGGCATTCCCGCGGACTATGAAGCGATCTTTCCCATCGCCGAGAAGCACAGCCTCTATGTCATGGCCGACGCGGCCCAGTCGTTCGGCTGCAAGTTCGAGGGGCGTTACGCCGGGAACATCGCCCCGGTCACCGCGACCAGCTTCTTCCCGGCCAAGTCGCTCGGTTGCTACGGCGACGGCGGCGCCATCATGTTCCGCGACGACAAGCTGTGGGAGGCCTGCGAACAGGTTCGCTGGCACGGCACCGACGCGGCGCGGAAGGAGAGCGTGCGGCCGGGCATGAACGGCCGGCTGGATTCCATCCAGTGCGCCATCGTGACCGAGAAGCTGGCCATCTTCGGCGAGGAGCTGGCCCGGCGCGGGGAACTGGCCGCCCTCTACAACCGCCGCCTCAACGGCGCTTCCGATCTCGTTGATTTCGGGAGCAAACGTGAGAGCGGCTGGGGCTATTACACGGTCGCCATCGACGACCGCGATGCGGTTCAGGCGCGGCTGAAGGAAGACGGCGTCCCGAGCGCGATCTACTACCCGCAGCCGCTCCACACCATGAAGGCCTTCGAGAAATACGCGCCGGTCGGCGGCCTGCCCGAGGCCGAGCGCCTGGCCGACCGCGTCCTGTCCCTGCCGCTGCACCCCTACCTGACCGACGCCCAGGCCGACTATGTCTGCGACCGCTTCCTCGCGGCCGTCGAGCGGCGGAACAGCTAAGTCCTGGACAACCGCGGCTTTCCCAGCGCCAATCAGCGCTCATTGGGAGACGCCCATGTCCAAACCGTCTTTGGCGCTGGCTGCAATCTTGACCGCTGTCCTGTTCGGCGCGAGCGCGCAGGCCGGTCCGCAGTCGTACACCACGGTCAAGGGCAAGTCGTCCGGCGACACCGTCGCTGCGCCCGCAGGCGGCCCTAAAATCGGCTTGACCTGCAAGGAAGTCGACCACCTGGTCGGCGCCGACACGTTCAGCTTCAGCTGCATTCAGGCCGGCGGCGTGGGCCAAGCGCTCAGGCCCGCGACGCGTGCGGACGGCGGCGACGCGGCAGGCGGGGACGACGCCGCACGGCGCGAGTCGATCGAGGGCGTGGTCACCGCCTTCGCGGCGATGAAGGCCTCGCAGCCGAACTCGAACGCGACACTGACGGTCCTGGCCATTCACAGCAAGCTTCCGTCGGCCGAGGTGGTGGTGCTGTCGGTGACGTTGGAGCGCTAGGTTCTGTGCTCAGGCGTCCTCGCCCTTTTTCAGAGCAGCGATGACCAGCACCAGGTACGCTCTCGTCAGGATCCAGAAGCCGTTGTCGACCCCTGGGTCCCGGCATTCGCCGGGATGGGCGGGAGTGAGGGCTATTCTTCCTCTTCGTCCTCTTCCGGGTACGCCTCGTCGCGCCTTTTCGCCTTGGCCTTCGAGCGCTTGATCACCGCGTCCACGTGGCTGAGCCAGCGCCGACCCGACCGCACTGCATCCGCCGGGGTCTCACTCCCGGGACGGTGCGACGACGCCACGCCCCACAGGTCGAGTTCGAATTCCGGAAACCGCGCGTCGGCGAAAATCAGGCGCAGCGCCACATGGTCCGCGTCGCGGCCGATTGCATCCAGCGGCCGCCGCGCCTCGCCGCGCGCGACCCGCGCCGCCACATGGCCGTCGACGATCAGCTCGGCGCCTTCGATCTCTTCGAAGGCGTAGACCAGGCCCGAGGCGCCCTTGTCCCACAGCACCGCGAGCTGGCGTGCGTCGAAGCGGATCGCCGCCGCGCGCCCGTCCGACGGATCCACCGCGATTGCGTCGGGTGCGCCGCCCAGCACCTGGCGCAGGTTGCGCTTCAGCCTGCGCGACGTCTCGAACCACCAGCCCACCGCCATGGCGAGCGCGGTCAGCGCCGCGCCCGCGAGCGCCAGTTGCAGAATGGTGCGCAGCGCCTCGGTCACGCGAGGTTGAGCTCCACCGTCACCGGCACATGGTCGGACGGCTTCTCCCGCGCGCGCATGTCGCGGTGCGTGGTGATCGACGCCAGGGCGTCCGCCGCCTGCGGCGACAGGAAGGCGTGATCGATGCGGATGCCGTGGTTCTTCTGCCAGGCGCCCGCCTGATAGTCCCAGAAGGTGTAGGTCCCGGGCGGTTCGCCTGCCGCCGCATGTGCGTCGGTGAAGCCGAGGTTCAACAGGGCCCGCCACGCAGCCCGGCTTTCCGGCTGGAACAGGGCGTCGCCCATCCACGACGATGGGTTGTCGCAATCCTCGGGCTCGGGAATGACGTTGTAGTCGCCGGCCAGGACCAGCGCCTCTTCGAACGCCAGCAGCCCCGCAGCGTGCGCCCTGAGGCGCCCCATCCAGCGGAGCTTGTAGTCGAACTTCTCGGTCCCGAGCGGATTGCCGTTGGGCAGATAGATCGACCCCACCCGCACCGGGCGGGGCGCCTCGACCAGGGCCTCGAGGTAGCGGGACTGCTCGTCGGCGTCGCCGCCGGGCAGACCGCGTCGCACCTCCGACAGGGGGAACTTCGAGAGCAGGGCTACGCCGTTATAGCTCTTCTGGCCGTGAACCTCGACATTATAGCCAAGGCTTTCAAACGGTTCGCGCGGGAAGTTCTCATTGACGCACTTGATTTCCTGCAGGCAGGCGACGTCCGGCGCCGCCTCACGGAAGAAGTCGAGCACGGTCTCGATCCGGGCGTTGACCGAATTGACGTTCCAGGTGGTGATCCGCATGTCGGCCTTTGGCGACTCCTCGGGGGGCGTCTCAAGGCTAGGGGCCGGGCGAGAAGGGCTCAAGTCGCCATCTGAAGGGTCGCGCTCCCGCTCGGCCTTTGGCATTGTCCCCCAAAGTCGAGGGGACCTTGCATGCGTTCGACACTGACTCTGGCTGCCGTCGCCGCTGCCCTGGCTGCCGCCGCCTCTGCCGCGCCCTCGCCCAAACCGCCGGTGGCCGCCGTCGAGCCGGTGACCGACACCTATTTCGGGGTCAGCGTAACCGATCCCTACCGCTGGATGGAGGATCGGACGGCGCCGCGGTTCCTCGATTGGGCCAAGGGCGAGAACGACTACGCCCGCGCGAACTCTCGCGCGGATTCCCGGGCGTGACGCGCTGGCGAAACGGATCGCTGCGGCGACCGCGGTGGGCGCGTCCATCACCAGCGTGCAGTACGCGGGCGGGCGCGTGTTCTACGAGAAGCGCGAGCCGGGGCAGGATACCTTCAAGCTCTATGTGCGCGATGGTTTGGACGGCGCCGAGCGGCTGCTGGTCGACCCGGACAAGTCGGCGACCGCGGGCCACCACTTTTCGATCGATTATTATCGCCCGTCGCTCGACGGCCATCGCATCGCCTACGGAACCTCGCCGGGCGGATCGGAGGCGAGCGTCATCCACATCCTCGATGTCGACAGCGGTCAGGAGTCCGCCGAAACCATCGACCGCACCGAGGACGGCGCGCCGAGCTGGCGCGCGGACGGCCGTTCGTTCTTCTACAACCGCTTCCAGAAGCTCCAGCCCGGCGCCAAGGAAACCGACAAATACCTGAACAGCGCCGCCTATCTGCACATCGTCGGGACCGATCCCGACACCGACGTGCAGCTGATCGGGCCCAGCGTGAAGAACATCCCCGACGCGCCGGTCGACAGTCCCTTGATCGTGACCGCCGCGGGCTCGCCCTGGGCGATCGCGGTGGTCCAGCACGGCGACCTGCCGGCGCTCAGCCTCTATGTCGCGCCCGCCGACAAGGCGACCGGCCCCGATGCGCCCTGGCGCAAGGTGGCCGACGTGGACGACCAGGTCAGCAACTTCGCTCTGTCGGGCTCTCGCCTGTTCCTCTTGAGCTATCGCGGCGCTTCGCGCTTCAAGGTGATCGAGACCGACGCCGCGGCGCCCGACCTGGCCCACGCCAAGGTCATCGTCGCGCCGAGCCGGCGCGTGTTGCGCAGCCTGACCGTCGCGTCCGACGGCCTCTACGTCGAAGAGCTCGACGGCGGAATCAGCCATCTCGCGCGCTACGATTTCAAGAGCGGGAGTCTCGCCGACGCGCCGTTGCCCGCCGATGGCTCCATTGGCGAACCGGTCACTGATCCCGGCAAGCCCGGCGCCCTGTTCAGTCTGCAGAGCTGGCTCTTGCCATCGCAGTGGTTCCTGACCAACGGCATTGCGACAGCGACCCCGGCCAACCTCGCCGCGCCATGGAAGGTCGATACCTCGGCCTATGTCGCCGAAGAGGTGATGGCGACGGCGCCCGACGGGACCAGGATTCCGCTGTCGATCATTCACAAGAAGGGCCTGAAACTCGACGGAACCAACCCGACCTGGCTGATCGGCTACGGCGCTTACGGCATCTCGCTGTTGCCGAACTATGCCGGGACCTATCTGCCGTTGCTCGAGGACGGCGGCGTGCTCGCGGTTGCGCATGTGCGCGGCGGCGGCGAGTTCGGCGAGGAATGGCACCAAGGCGGCCGGCTGCTGAACAAGCCCAACACCTACAAGGACTTCATCGCCTGCGCGGTCTATCTGGTGCAGCACGGCTACACTGGCCCATCCGACCTGCTCATCCAAGGCGGCAGCGCCGGGGGCATCACCGTCGGCATGGCGCTTACGGCGCGGCCGGACCTGTTCCGCGTGGTGATCTCCAACGTCGGCGACTTCAACGCCCTGCGCGCCGAATACGAAACCGACGGCGACGCCAATGCCGTCGAGTACGGCAGCGTGAAAGACAAGGACGGCTTCACCGCGCTCGCCTCGGTGGACGCTCTGTCGCACGTGAAGGACGGGGTGGCCTATCCGGCGGTCCTGCTGACCACCGGCATCAACGACCCGCGCGTGGCGCCGTGGCAGCCCGGCAAGATGACCGCGAGATTACAAGCCGCCACGTCATCCGGCAGACCCGTGATCCTGCGCGTCGACTACGACGCCGGCCACGGCATCGGCTCGACCAAGTCGCAACGCGACGACCTGATCGCCGACGAACTGGCGTTCTTCTACTGGCAGATCGGCAAGGCGGGATACCAGCCGGCGGGGTAGGGATTACCCACCGCTCATCACGTTCATCACCGCCAGACTGATCGCCTCCACGCCGGTGCGGATGGTCGGCTCCGGCACCGGCGCGAACTCCGGCGAGTGGTTCCCCGGCAACGGCGGGCCGCCCGCGTTGGCGGCCGCCACGCGTTCCGGCGAATAGACCCCGATGCCGAAGAAGACCGACGGCACGCCGGCCAGGATGTACTCGGAATAGTCCTCGCTCGCGGTGTTCGGATATTCCAGCTCCTGCGCCTTGGCGCCGAACGCGGCCTTGAACACCGGCGCGGTGCGTTCGAGCAGCGCCTTGTCGTTGACCACCGCCTTGCCTCCATCGACGAGCGCGACGTCGGGAGGAGGTGCGCCGGCCATGGCGGCTTCGGCGGCGGCGACGCGGCGAACGCCCTCGAGCAGTTTCTCGCGCACCTTGGGGTCGTAGCTGCGGATGGTGCCGCGCACGGTGACGCTGTCGGGGATGATGTTGCCCGCCGATCCGCCGTTGATCGCGCCGATGGAGATCACCCCCATCTGCAGCGGATCCTTCTCGCGGCTGATGATACTCTGCACGTCGACGACGAAGCGCGACGCCATCAGCACCGGGTCGATGGTCTGCTGCGGCTTGGCCCCGTGACCGCCGCGGCCGTGGAAGGTAATCACGAGGCTGTCGGAGTTCGAGCTGATGACGCCTGCCTTGTAGTTGACGTAGCCGTACTCGAACGAGCCGTCGTGCAGGGCGAAACCGTAGTCGGGCTTCTTGAACCGGGTGAACAGCCCGTCACGGATCATGCTCGCAGCGCCGTCGGTGACCTCCTCCGCCGGCTGGGCGATAAACATCACCGTGCCGTGCCAGCGGCTCTTCAGTTCGACCAACGCCTTCGCTGTGCCCACCCATGAAGCCATGTGAATGTCGTGGCCGCAGGAATGATCGACGTAAGTGGTCTTGCCCTCCCACTCGGTCTGCACCGCCGAGGCGTAGGGCAGGCCGGTCTTCTCCTGCATCGGCAAGGCGTCGAGCTCGGTGCGGATCATCACCGTGGGGCCCGAGCCGTTGTGCAGGATCGCCACCACCCCCGTGCCGCCGACATGCTCGGTCACCTCATAGCCGAGGTCGCGCATCTCCTTGGCCAGGAGCGCCGCCGTGCGCGTCTCGTGGTGGCCGAGCTCGGGATGAGCGTGGATGTCCTTGTAGAGTGCATCCAGGTGCGGGTACTCGCCGTCCAGCACCTTATCGACCGCGGCCTTGCTCGCGGCGACATCCATGGCGGACGCAGCGCCCGCGAACGCGAGACAGGCGGCGGCAAGAAGGGCCGATTTGAAAACGGACATGATGCGAACTCCCTCGACAGAGGCGGGAGTATTCGCCCGGCTCCGGCGCGGGGGCAACCGAATTAAGCGGACGGGATACCTATCCCCCTAATTCCCCCCGCTCACATATGCATGTTCGGCAAACCGCCTGACTGCATCTCGTGAATATGCTCCAGCGCCGCGTTCCAGGCCTGCGGCCCGACGCCGATGGGGCTGCGGAAGGGGTACTGCAGCTCGAACAGCAGGACCAGGGTGGAGGCGATCATGATCACCACCGTCGAGGTCATGATCATCTGCACCCGCGGCTTTGCGCCGCCGAACAGCCAGCAGAACCCGACGATGCACAGCGCGCCGCACCACAGCACCAGCCACTCGAACCAGGATATGCCCGCCGCATTGCTCGCGATGCGTCGCTGACGCGCGTCGTGCAGGATGTTCAGCTGCTGCACGGTCGCGTTCTGGGCGTTCGACTGTCCCGCGTCCTTAGGCGTGAAGCCGGCGGCGGCGTCGATCGCGTCCATGCTGATCATCGCCGACGTCGGGTCCGAGCGGCCCTGTTTCATCAGCGCCCATTCGCGATCGACCATGAAGTGCGCATACTGGACCATATCGGCCCGCACGCGCTTTCGCACGTCGGTCGGCAAGCCCACGGCCATGTGCCAGCCGTCGATGGTCGCGTCAGATTCGCTGACGACCATGGCGCGGGATTCCTCGAAATGCTCCCAGGTCACCACCGTCATGAACCCGAGCAGCACCGCGTAGAGCGAAGCGATCACCGTGATGATGATCCCGCCGATCTGGTTGTGGGCGACAAAGTCCTCGCCGTGGAAGCGGCGACGAATGAAGGCCTGGACGCCAAGCGCCGCCGCAACTGCGAGCGCCAGCACCCCGAACAGCAGGAGCGCGGCAGGTATCGCGTAGAGGAATTCCATGGCGCGCCCCCGGTTGAGACTCAGCGGCGCCCATCATCGGGCGAGTTGCACGCGGCGCAGGAGGCGCGTTAGACCGAAAAGCTGACCCCGCAGCCGCAGCTCGACTTGGCGTTGGGGTTGTGCACCCGGAACTCGGCCGCCGCCAGCTCGTCGACGAAGTCGATCTCCGAGCCCGTCCAGCAGGGCCAGGGAGACGACGTCGACCAGCGCCGCGGCGCCGTCGCGCTCGACCACCAGGTCGTCGTCCTCGGCGGCCTCGACCAGGTCGAACCGGTACTGGAAGCCCGAGCAGCCGCCCCCGTCCACCGCCACGCGCAGCATCAGCGGCCGGCCCTCGGCCCGTCCCAGGGCGGCGATCGCTTACGGCGGCGGCCTCGGAAAGGGTGACGGTCGCTGTCACGGGTTCATTGCGCTTCGGCTGCTCAAGCATCACTGCGACTATATGAGAGCGCGGACGGCTGTGGAAAAGGCCGCGCCCGCCAGGAGGTCCGTTGATCGCGCCGCGCTGAAGACCGTCCGGCCCGCGCGCCCGCCGTTCGCCGCGGATCCCGCGCCGTCGCGCGGCCGGCGCTACCCGAAGCCGCCCAGCCGCACCCGCACCCCCTTCGCCCGCGACCGCGACCGCATCATCCACACCTCGGCCTTCCGCCGGCTGAAGGACAAGACCCAGGTGTTCGTCGCCCACGAGGGCGACCACTACCGCACCCGGCTGACCCACTCGCTGGAGGTGGCGCAGATCGCCCGCTCGCTGGCCACGGCGCTCGGCCTCGACGACGACCTGGCCGAGACCATCGCGCTGGCCCACGACCTCGGCCACCCGCCGTTCGGCCACGCGGGCGAGGAGGAGCTGGAGCGCTGCATGGCGGGCCTCGGCGGCTTCGACCACAACGTCCAGACCTTCCGCGTGCGTCACCGAGCTCGAGCGCCGCTATCCCGACTTCGACGGCCTGAACCTGACCTGGGAGACGCTGGAAGGCGTGGTCAAGCACAACGGCCCGGTGACCGATCGCCTGGAGCGAGCCGGCCTGGAGCGCCGTCGCCGGCTTCGACGACGACTATGACCTGCGCGCTCGGCGCGCTACGCCTCGGCCGAGGCCCAGGTCGCGGCGATCGCCGACGACATCGCCTACAACAACCACGACGTCGACGACGGCCTGCAGGCCGGGCTGTTCAGCCTCGAGGACCTGGCCGGACGTGCCGCTGATCGGTCCGATCCTGCACGGCGTGAAAGCGGATTGGCCCGACCTCGACGCGCGCATGACCCGGCTCGAGGCCGTGCGCCGGATGATCGGCGCCATGATCGACGACGTGCTCGCCGAGACCGAGCGTCGCGTGCGCGACGAGAAGATCGCCACGGCCGAAGACGTGCGCGCCTCGGCCGCGGACCTTGGTGGCGTTCTCCGAACCCGTGGCCGAGGACCTGTCACGCCTGCGGATGTTCCTGCACGAGCGGATGTACCGCCACTTCCGCGTCAACCGCACGCGCAGCCAGGCCAGGCGCATCCTCGCCGAGCATGTTCGCCCTGTTCATGGACGAGCCCGAGGTGCTGCCGGCCGGAATGGTACGCCAACGCCAAGACGGCCGACCGCGAGGGCAGGGCGCGGCTGGTCTGCGACTACATCGCGGGCATGACCGACGGCTACGCCATTGAAGAACACCACAGGTTGTTTAATCTGAACCTCGGGCGGGAGGCCTGAGGGACAAACCATGTCAAAGGTGTTCGCATGCAAGTTGGCCCTGGCAGTCGCCGGGTTTGCGCTCATTGCGGCGGCGAGCGTCTGTTATTCACAGTCGCCGCCGACGGCTCAGACGGCTCTTACCGGTAAAGTCAAAGAGGTCGTCGATCGCTCCAAAGCGACGCGCGCAACCTATTCGATCTATGTCCATAACTGGCTGAAAGCGCAGGACGGGACCGAGCTCGACGAGTGGTCGGGCGAATTCAATGACGGCGTCCGCCATCGTATCGAGAATCCGCACCTCCACGCCATTGCCGATTGCCGGGCGATAACCGGCGTCGCCGTTATACCTGAACTGAATCTCCGCAAGACCGGGCCGCAGGTTGCGCAGGAGTCCTGCGGTATCGCCACCAACGTGGCCTACACGGGCGCGACCTATCTCGGAGTTGTTCTCACGCCGTGCGGTGACGCGGACCGCATTAAGCTCGTCGAGAAGGACAACGTTCGCACTTACGACGTCACCAAGGAAGGCATCGTCGTCGGCGAAACCTGGCGCCGAAACGGCGGCGACCAGGCTCTGACCCTGAAGCAAACCGTTGTGGCGGTAGTCCCCACTGTGCCATCGCACGATATGTTCGACGAGGCGTCGCTGCAGACGACCTTTACGCCGGATCAGTTCAGGATCAGTCCGAAACCGTTTCCTTGGACCACCGACTAGACGGTTGCTGCGATCCCAGGCAACCCGTAGCGGGTGATGAAGAAATAACTGCCAAGGAAGACGAGGCCGGTCGCCCCAAGTCTCAGGTCTTTCGCATCACTTCTTGGCCTTTGCCTCTTCCGCCGCTCGGCGCAGAGTATCGGCGAATTGGTCATTCATATCCGCCCGGAGTTGCCCCCGCTGCTTCATGCCCTGATAGTGGGCTGCAACCTCAGCCCAGGAGACGCCTGATCCTGGGATGCTCGCCAGGTCGTAGAGGGCCCCGCCGATGACGGTTTGCGCATCGACGGCGTTGGGATCTTTCCCGACCAGCCCTCGGCTGATGTCGAGCGCCTTGTGCAGATCGACTAGCGCAGCGGAATAGTCGCCCGGGTCGGACTCGACATTTGCAATGTTCACTTAGGCGCTCGCCACTGCGATCTGCAGGGTGACCGAGTCCGGGTGCTGCGCGGCCAGCGCGGTGTTGACGTCGAGTTGTTGTCGAAAGATTTGACGCGCGCCAACGAAATCGTTGTCTCGAGCCTTCGCGCCTCCAATCCGCCCAAGGCCTGCAGCGAGCTCCTGTTGAAAATAGACCGACGTCGGATCCTCCGCCGCGAGTTCACGGAAGATCGCGTTGTGAGCTTCGTAGCTGGCCAGGGACGCCGCCTTGTCCCCCAGCACCAGTTGTTCGTCGCCGATGCGGTCCATGGCGCGGCCCTGGAACCGTCGTGCCGACACCGATTTCGCGTCCATCGTCGCGGCGCGCCGGCCGAGGTCCAGCTCCGCTTGGTGGCTCGCCAGCGCAGCCTTCGCATCGCCGGCCTCGAACTGAAGATCGCCGATGGTTTCATTGGCTTCGGCGAGCCTGGAAAGGATATCGATCGATGAAGCGTCCACGCGGCGCGCGGCGTCGAGCGCCGATTGGTAACTCTGCATCGCGCCTGCGCGGTCCCCCTGCGCCCGCCGCACCTTGCCGATCGCGAGATAACATTGCGCGAGGTCGTTCGCCGCGGCGACCGATTTCGGCTCCGCCGCCGCGAGCTTGAGCGAGAGCTCGAGCGCAAGCCCCAGGGTCTTGCCGGCGTCGGCAAACTTCGCCTGCATGAATTGCGTCGTGCCCAGGCCAGTGTAGGCGGACTCACGTTCACGGTCGGTCCGGGAGTTGGTGACCGCCTGAGCGTAAGCGGCAGCCGACTTGTCGTACTCGTGTTCCTGTTGCGACAACCAGCCGCGCATCCGGTTGGTCGTCCAATCGTTCGGATCGTCCTCAGCAGCGATGTCGTAGAGCTCCAGCACATCGAGTGTGGTCGCCTCGCCGTGCTCGCGCATGATGTCGTGTTCATCGGCAGTGGCGCGCTCGTCTCGCGCGATCTGTATCTTCGCCGCTGCGAGGGTCGCGCGCTTGCGAGCCTCGCGGATGGCCATGAGTACAGGCTCCGCCACAGCGCGGTCGCCGTCGGCGAACTGTTGCAGAGCGGCGAGCTCGTCAGGTGTCGCTTGCGCCACGCGCTGTTCGGCTTCGGCGCGATAGGCTTCGATCTCCGCCTTGGCGGCGACGTCGCGCTGGGCAAGATCTCCGGCGACCTTGGCGTAATCGGCTCGGGCTTGTTGCAGCGCCTGTTGTGACTCGCGTTTGACTGTCGCCGTCTCCGACCGGGCCTTCGCGAGCCGCGCCTCGACCGCGTCGAGCAGCTTCGTCTCGCGATCGTCGGCGAGCTTGCGTTCGCGAATCAGCGTCGCCGCATACTGCGCCTCGAGCCCGCGCGCGACGGTCTCGCGATCAATGCTAAGCGCCGGCGCGCTTGGCGCATAGGCGGCCTGGGCCGGCGTGGCCATCGCGACCCCAGCCGCCCATGCCAACGCCAAAAGACTCAAGGTTGTACATTTCCGCAGCATAACCTGCGCCCCCTGTCCCCCGGCGACATTAGCACAGGACGGAAGGAGCGGTCAGAGCGCCTGTGAGAGGCCGGCTGGCGCTAAATCGCCGCCGCGATCTCAAGCCACCGCAAGCTGCGGTTCAATGGCGACAGAAAAGCAGGATGCCGCGATGTCCCGTGTACTTTGCAACGACCGCAAGCGCGCGCAAGAGCCACTCATCCACATCAGACGCTCGCGTTTTTGGCCCGTACATCCAAACGCCGTCCGGCGTCAAAATGTCCGGCTGGCCCAGGCGGCCATTTCGCCCAAAGTCGTCAGCATCGATCTCGTCCAGTTCGACGACGACCATGGCGTCATCACTTGGGATCGCACTGACATCGTAGCCGTAGTGGTCGAGCATCTCCTTGGGATGGTCAATGTACCCATCCCATCGGCCAAGTGCGATCAGACCTGGATCATCCTCGTGCTCTCCGTCGGAAAGCTCGAAACAGGCCCGATCGCGAAATGGCCACATCAAGGTCTTCACCATCGCCCGGAGGTCGGGTTCTGAATTGAAGGGCGCGTCCCGATTGAGGATTACGAGCGAGAAGAATTTCACGTCTCACATTCCCCTCACTTCCCCTGCGGCTGCGGAGGAACCATCCCGCTCGGCTGGTACGGCGGATTCAGCGGCGGCGGCGCGGGCAGACCTGCGGGCTTGCCGGCGATCTGCTTCATCAGCATGTCCACTGCCGTCTCCAATTGCGCGTCGTGGCCGTTCAGCAGGTCTGCGGGCGTGTCTTCCACCTCCACGTCAGGATCGACGCCGTGGTTTTCCACCGACCATTGGCTGTCGGGCGCATAGAGCGCGCTTTCCGGGATGGTGATGTAGCCGCCGTCGAGCAGGCGCCATTCGCCGCGGATGCCGCGCACGCCGCCCCAGGACCGCGTGCCGACCAGTTTGCCCAGGTGATACTGCTGGAAGAAGTACGGGAAGATGTCGCCGTCCGACGAGGACCAGTGGTTCAACAGCGCCACCTTGGGTCCGTTGACGAACTCGTTGGGCTCCGTCGCCGACGCGCGTTCGCGGTTGGTGTCGAGCGCCACCAGTTCACGGCGCAGGCGGTCCAGCGCATAGGGCGCGATGAAGCCGCCGCCGTTCCAGCGGTCGTCCATGATCAGGGCCTGGCGGTCGAGCTGGCTGTAGAACTGCCGCATGAACTGCTGCAGGCCGAGCTGACCCATGTCGGACATGTAGACATAGCCGATCTTGCCGCCGGACAGTTTGTCGACGGTCTCGCGGTTGTGCGTGATCCAGGCCGTTTCGCGCAGCGACAGCTCGTTCTTGATCGGCTTGACCACCACATGACGGCGCGAGCCGGTGGGGCTGTCGGCGACGGTGAGGTCGACCGTGGTCTGCGAGTTCGAAAGCTGTAACAGCACGTCCGGTTCGCTCGGCGCCTTCAGCTCCACGCCGTTGATGGCCAGCACATAGTCGCCGGCGTGGACGTCGAGGCCGGGTTCGCCGAGCGGGCTGCGGTAGCCTTCGTTCGCGCGCGTGTTGTCGCCGGGGTAGATTTTGGCGATGTGATAGCGGCCCGACGCGGCGTCGAGGGACCAGTCCACGCCCAGCAGCGCCGCGGTCGCCTGCGGCTGGGTGTCGCCGTCGTCGCCGTCGCCGACATAGGTGTGCGAGTTCGACAGCTCGCTGATCATCTGGCCGATCACATAGTTCAGGTCCTCACGCGAGCCGAGGGTGGGCAGCAGCTTGGCGTAGTTGTCGTGCACCCCTTGCCAGTTCACCTCGTTCATCTCGCTGGAGAAGAACAGGTCGCGCTCCAGCCGCCAGGCGTTGTCGTACATCTCCGCCCATTCCTTGGGCGGATCGACCACGACGCGCATGTGGTCGAGGTTCAGCTTCTTGGCGGTGTCGTGGTCCTTTGCCGCGTCGGCCTTGGTGTCGAGGATGGTGTAGTTCGGGCCCTGTTTCACCATGATGCGTTCGCCGTCGAGCGACAGGGAATAGCTGTCGACGTTGCTGGCGACGGTGGAATCCTTGCGCGCCTTCAGGTCGTAGAAATGCAGTTCGGAGTCCTCGCCCGGCAGGTTGCCGGCGACGAGGCCGATCGGCGTGGTCAGGTAATAGAGCCGGTCGCCGCGTGCATCGAACGCGGCGATGTTGGCCGGTCCGATCGGCACGGACACAGCGCGCGCCATCATGCCGTCGAGGTCGATGCGGATCGGCGCGATCGGGCCGGTGGTGGTGGGCGCGGGCTCTTCCTTGCCGGTGTGTTTCGCCGGCGGCTTGCCCCCGGTGGGATTTCCAGGCGGCGTAGGTTCGGCGCCTTCGGCCGGGCCGCTCGAGCCTTCGTCGGAGCGCGGCGCCATCGGTGAGGGCGTGTCCTTGGCCAGCGGAATGGCGTAGACGCCGCCCGATTTCAGCACCGCGAAATCGAACTCCTGGTCCACCGGTACGGTGTTCTCGTTCCGGTTGGAGACGAAGTAGAGATACTTGCCGTCCGGCGACCACACGGGGCCCCCGTCGGCCTCGTCGCCCTTGCCGAGTTTGGTCGTTTTTCCCGTCGCGATTTCGTAGAGGTAGAGGTCGCGCTTCCTCGCATACGCCGTCATGCTGAATGCGACCCAGCGGCCGTCAGGCGAGAACGCTTGGTCGTGAATCTCGCCCTGCGGATCCTGCGCGATCTGTTTCGGCGCGCCGCCGTGGGTGTCGAGCAGCCACAGCTTGTGCTCGCCGTCGCTGAACGCCAGCGTATGACCGTCGGGTGACCACAACGGGCCGTAGAAATAGCCTTTGTCGAAGTGGGTCAGCACGGTTTCCGCGCCGCCCTCCGCGGGTCTTATCGCGACCTGCTGGCTGCCCGTCACATCGGTGGTGTAGGCGACGGTGCGGCCGTCAGGAGACCAGGCGGGGTGGTCTTCGTCGGCGCTTTCGGTCTGGGTCAGATTGCGCGTGGCGCCATACTCAGCCGGCACGCTGAACAGGTCGCCGCGGGCGGAGAACAGGGCGCGCTTGCCGTTGGGCGCGAGCGCATAGTCGGTCTGGCCGGCGGGGTCGCTGTCGCGAACCTGATCCTTCACCGCATCGACATGCACGCGTGTGCGCGGATTGTCGTCGGGCACGCTGATCTGCACCTCGTGCAGCTCTTCCGACGGCAGGTCGATCCGCCACAGCTTGCCGCCCTGCTGGAAGGCGATGGCGTCGGAACCCAGCGCCGGGAAGTCGATGTCGTAGTCGGTGAAGTGCGTCACCTCGCGCGTCTGTTTCGAATCCAGGTCGTAGCACCAGATGTTGGCGCGGCGGTGCTCGTCCTGGTCGGACAGGTAATAAATCTTGCGCCCGTACCACATGGGCGAGGTGTTGGTGCCCGACCAGTTGGTGATCTGGGTCAGCGCCTTGCTGTCGAAGTCGTAGGTGAACACCTGCTGCGCCAGGCCGCCATTATAGCGTTTCCAAGTGCGGAAATTCCGGAAGATGCGGTTGTAGGCGATGGTGTGTCCGTCGGGCGCGAAGCTCGCCAGACCCACCGCGCCGTCGATCGGCATCGGGGTCGCCGCGCCGCCGTCGACGGAGACCTTGTAGAGATTCCAAACCTGGCCGTTCCACTGGTCGCGCTTGGTCATGAACACGATGGACTTGGAGTTGTTGGTCCAGGTCACCACCATATTGTCGGGCCCGTGCCGCCCGCCGGTGCCGGCTTCCGACGCCGGGTGGAAGGTGAGCCTGCGCGCCGCGCCGCCGGCCGCGGGAACGATCCAGATGTCGGTGCCCGCGCGACTGGTCTCGGTGTAGGCGATCCAGCGGCCGTCCGGCGACGCGCGGGGGAACATGTCCTGTCCCTGGGCGCTGGTCAGCCGCACCGCCTCGCCGCCGTTCTTGCCTACCGACCAGACGTTCCCGTCCGCCACGAACACGATCCGGTCGCCGGTCGGCTGCGG
Organism: uncultured Pseudomonadota bacterium; assembly: GCA_963838235.1. Taxonomy (GTDB): domain Bacteria; phylum Pseudomonadota; class Alphaproteobacteria; order Caulobacterales; family Caulobacteraceae; genus JAFECT01. The sequence goes on along the minus strand of CAWIQJ010000005.1, from coordinate 1,497,499 downwards.
AAAGCGGGGCAGGGCGGCATGGGCCGCAGCCGCCAGGACAAGAGGAGCGGCGGCCGACAACAGGGCCGTAACAAGACGCGAGCGCTTCATGGTGTTCCCCGAAGAATTGGTTTGGGGGGACCATAGTCCGCGTCGCCGGGCTGTCACCTTACGGATGGGACACGTAGCGCCCTCTCCTCCCTCAAGGGAGGAGAGGGTTAACCAGCCTTCAACCATTTTCGCGGCCTTCGTAATGGTTGGCGGGCGGGGGCTTTTCCGTACGCATTCGAAGGTTCAGGCCATGTCCGATCTGGAAGACCGCGGCGCCTATACGCCCTTCTCGCGCGAGCAACTGGCGTTCGATCCGCGCGACACGCGCCGGCGTAGGCCCGTGCCGCTGACCCTGATGGCGAGCGCTGTGGTGCTGGTCGCCTTGGGCGGCGCGGCGCTGATGTTCTACCAGTCGGGCGTGCGCGGCCGGAACGAACCGCCGCGCGCGATCGGGACCCCGGTCGGGTCATTCAAGACGCCTGCCGCGCCGGACGCCAAGCCCGCCGACGCCAATTCTTCCGGATCGGGCGCGCTCGACGTCTACGTCCAGGACCGTCCCGAGCCGGGCGCGGCCCAGCCGGTCTACACGCCTGCGCCCGAACAGCCCGCGCCGCGCACGGCCGACGCCCAACCGGCGCCGCTGGCCGCGCCGACGCCTGCCAAGGCCGCGCCCTCCTATCCGAACGTCGAGGCCGCCGCCGAAACCCCGGCGCCTCCGCCGGTCAGGGCTGCAAAGGCCGTGACTCCCAAACCGGTCGCGCTTGCTGCGGCTAAGGTGGCAAAGCCTAAGCCGACCGCTCTGGCCGCCGCCCAACCGGCCAGGCCCAAGCCGGACGCCAAGGCTCCAGCGCCCATCAAGACCGCCTCCATCGACAAGGCCGCCGCTGCGGGCGGGACCGGCGCCGTTCAGATCGGGGCCTTTTCCTCCAAAGCCCTGGCCGAGCAGGAGTTCGCCACGGTCCGCTCGGGCTTTGGCAAGTTCACCGCCGGCCGCTCGACCCACGTGGAGAGCGTCCAGAAGGGCTCCGCCACCCTTTACCGGGCGGCCTTCACCGGCTTCTCCAAGACCCAGGCCGGCGCCTTCTGCGCCGCGCTGAAGGCCGCGGGCCGCGCTTGCATCGTAAAGTGAATTCGGCCCTCATCGGCGGGTGAATCACGCCTGCATCCTGGGCCTGTCCGGCCCGACGCTTACCCGTACCGAGCGCGCCTTCTTCCGCGAGGTGAAGCCGTGGGGCTTCATCCTGTTCAAGCGGAACTGTCGAGACACCCGAGCAAGTCCGCACACTGGTTGAGGCTTTGCGCCGACACGGTCGACCACGACCAGGCGCCGGTGCTGATCGACCAGGAGGGCGGCCGCGTGCAGCGGCTCGGGCCGCCGAGGTGGCCCAAATACCCCGCCGGCCGCGCCTACGGGGAGGTGCTGAAGGACGACCCGCAGCTCCGGCGCGAGATAGCCCGGCTGGGCGCGCGGCTGATGGCCCACGACCTGAGAAGGCTGGGGATCAACGTCGACTGCGTGCCGGTGCTGGACGTGCCCCAGCCGGGCGTCCACGACGTGATCGGCGACCGCGCCTATGCGGCTGACGCCGACACCGTGGCGACCCTCGGCCGCGCGGCGGCGGAGGGCCTGATGGCCGGCGGGGTGCTGCCGGTGATGAAGCACATGCCCGGTCACGGCCGCAGCACGGTCGACAGCCACCTGTCCCTGCCGGTGGCCGACACACCGCTGAAGACCCTGAAAGCGGTTGACTTCAAACCCTTCCGGGTCTGTTCGGACCTGCCGATGGGGATGACGGCGCACAAGGTGTTCAAGGCCATCGACCCCAAACACCCGGCCACCCAATCGCCCAAGGTCGTCGCCATGATCCGCCAGGAGATCGGCTTCGAGGGCCTCTTGATGACCGACGACATCTCGATGAAGGCCCTGGGCGGAGCGTTCGACGCGCGTTCGCGGGCGGCGATCAAGGCCGGCTGCGACGTCGTTCTGCATTGCAATGGCGACCTGGACGAGATGAAGGCCGTGGTGAAGGGCGCGGGCCGCCTGAAAGGCGCGGCCAGGGAACGGGCGAAGGCGGCGCTGGCGCGGCTCTCACGCGATCCGGAGCCCTTCGACGAGGCCGCAGGCGCGTGCGCGCTTCAAACAGGTGTTCGCCGCATGACCGACGCGTCCTTCCAGCCCGACCTGAACTTCGAGGCCGCCGACACGGCCGCCGCCGACGGCCAGGCCCTGGTCATCGACATCGACGGCTACGAAGGCCCGCTGCACGTGCTGCTGGCGCTGGCGCGCACGCAGAAGGTCGACCTGCTGAAGCTGTCGATCACCAAGCTGGCCGAACAATATCTCGCCTTCGTGCACGAGGCGCGGCGGCTGCACTTCTCGCTCGCCGCCGACTATCTGGTGATGGCCGCCTGGCTGGCCTATCTGAAGTCACGCCTGCTGCTGCCGCGCAGCGAGAAGAAAGCGGCGGATGAGCCGCCGGCCGAACTGATCGCGGCGCAACTGGCCTTCCTGCTGGCCAAGCTCGACGCCATGCGCAAGGCGGTGGACGACCTGAAGGCGCGCCCGCAGTTAAAGCGCGACGTCTTCATGCGCGGCGATCCCGAGGCGACGGTAATCATTCCCTCCGACAAGATCGACGGCGACTCTCTACGAACTGATGCGCGCCTATGTGGTGCAGCGCGTGCGCGAGACCCAGCGCCACTATGACCCGGCCTTCCGCATGTCCGCCTATCAGCTCGACGAAGCGCGCGAGCGCCTGCGCGACATGCTGCCGAGCCTGGGCGCTGGACCCAGCTGACCGCCGTCTCGCCGACGCCGTCGCGCGAGGACGGCCCGTCGCGCGCATCCTTCGTCGCCTCGACCTTGGCGGCGAGCTTCGAACTGGTGAAGGAGGGCACGATGGAGGCGCGGCAGCTCGAAGCCTTTGCCGATCTCTACCTGCGCCGGCGCGAGCATGGCTTTCCGCTGGAGCTGACATCCGAATGAGCCCCGAATGAGCGAAGAACACACCATCGAACTCGAGGTCGAAGACGCGGTTGAAGATATGGCCGACGACGACATCAACGAAGACGAGCAGGGCGAACTGCGCTTCGACGACGCCGTCGAGAAGATGGTCGAGGCGCTGCTGTTCGCCGCCGCCGGGCCGTTGAGCATCAAGGACCTCGAACAGCGCCTGCCCGACAGCGTCGACACGCCCCAGGCGCTCGCTTCGCTGCAGCAGCGCTACGCCGGCCGCGGCGTCGAGCTGGTCTGCGTGGCCGGCCGCTGGCGCTTCCAGACCTCGGCCGACCTCGCCTATCTGATGACCGAGGAGCGCACCGAACCGCGCCGCCTGTCCAAGGCCGCGCACGAGACCCTGGCCATCGTCGCCTACCACCAGCCGGTGACCCGCGCTGAGATCGAACAGGTCCGCGGCGTGCAGGCCAGTCCAAGGGCACCCTCGATATCCTGCTGGAGATGGGCTTCGTGCGCCTGCGCGGCCGCAGGCGCACGCCCGGCCGGCCGGTGACCTACGGCACCACCGACGTGTTCCTGGAGCACTTCGGCCTGGCCAGTCTGATCGACCTGCCCGGCGCGGCCGAGATGAAGGCCGCGGGCCTGCTCGACATGGACCTGCCCTCCGGCTTCGAAGTGCCCCAGCCCGGCTCCGAATCCGCCGATGAGGACGCCATCGAGGACGGCGAAGCCGAAGACGCCGAGTTCGCCCAGGACTTCATCGGCGAACCGGACAAGCCCCAGGGCGAGGAGAGTTGAGGGGCCCTAATTCTTAAGCTTCCCCCGCTACCCTTTGCCCATGAACAGGTTCCTGAGAAACCTGGGAGCGATGGTCAGGGGATGGGCGGCCTTCTGGGCGGCCCCGATTCCGGAGTTTCGCTATCCCGGAAACCTTTCGGCGTAAGGGCCTAAGCCCTCCAGCGCCCCATCGTCGCGGTCGCGTGGCGCCCGCGCGCCCTTTGCCCTATATGATCTCCGACTCTGGTATCGACGCCGTCCCGGGCGGCTGAAGGAGATTTCTGATGGGCGCCCTCAGCCCGTGGCACATCATTCTGATCGTCATCGTGCTGCTGCTGGTCTTCGGCGGCGGCGGCAAGCTGTCGGGGCTCATGGGCGACGCCGCCAAGGGCGTGAAGGCGTTCAAGGACGGCCTGAAGGACGAGGACAAGTCCGATCCGCCCGCCAAGACCGAGTCCCTGCCGGCCTCGGACGCCGACGCCAAGGCGGCCAAGACCAAGTCGACCTCCACCACCTGAGCGAAGGCCCGGGCATGACCCTGGGGCCTTTGACCTTTCCGACCGGGGCGCTGCGCTGTAAAGGCGGCGGCTCGCGCAGCTCTGCTCGAAGGAAGTTTCGATGATCCCCGGCATGGGCGGGATGGAAATCCTGGTGATCGCGGTCCTCGCCCTGGTGGTGGTGGGGCCGAAGGATCTGCCGATCCTGCTGCGTCGCCTGGGCAAGTTCACCGCCAAGGTGCGCGGCATGGCGCAGGAGTTCCGCGCCAGCTTCGACGAGATGGCGCGCCAGTCCGAACTCGACGAGCTGCGCCGCGAAGTCGAGGCCCTGCGCAACCAGCAGGCCCAGCCGCTCGGCCCCGAACTGGAAAACCACCTCCGCGACATCGGCGCCGACCTGAACAGCCTGCCGACCGTTTCGACCCAGCCGATCGGACCGGAGCTTCCGTTCGAGACGCCCGACGCGGCGCCGGCCAAACCAAAGCGCGTGCGCAAGAAGAAGGTCGCGGAAACCGCGCCGGAAACGCCCGCCGAAACACCTGCGCCTGACGCGCCGCCTTCGGAGCCGGGCGCATGAGCTACACGCCGCAAGACGAACAGGATATCGAGGCCTCGCGCGCGCCCCTGATGGAGCACTTGGTCGAGCTGCGCCGCCGGCTGATCATCTCCATCGCCGCCCTGGGCATAGCCTTCATCGGCTGTTTCTTCCTGACCAGCGAGATCATCACCATCTTGCTGCGCCCGTCGTGCGTCGCCCAGGGCGTGATGGCGCTGCGCCATGTGCCCGGCCACAATGCGGGCGCGTTGGATCTGCTGCGCGCCATCTTCGATCCGTCCGGGGCGAACCTGCCCAAGCACGGGTGCCTCAGCCTGATCTCCACCGCACCGCTCGAGACCTTCTTCACCCGGGTGAAGGCGGCCATGTTCGCCGCCATCGTGGTGTGCTTCCCGATCCTGGCGTTCCAGCTCTACCGGTTCGTGGCGCCGGGGCTCTACCGCAAGGAGCGCAACGCCTTCCTGCCGTTTCTGATCGCATCGCCGATCCTGTTCGTGGCGGGCGCGGCGCTGGTCTATTTCATCATGCTGCCGTTCATCCTGTGGTTTTCGCTGAACCAGCAGATTCTGACGCCGCAGGTGCACATCCAGCTCATGCCGAAGGTGAGCGACTACCTCGACTTGGTGACTAAACTGCTGCTCGCCTTCGGCCTGTGCTTCCAGCTACCGGTGGTGCTGACGCTCGTGGGCATGGCCGGCCTGATCGACTCCAAGACCCTCGCCAAGGGGCGCCGCTACGCCGCCCTCGGCATCATCGTGGTGTCGTGCATCGTCACGCCGCCCGACATGATCAGCCCGTTCCTGCTCGCGGGCCCGATCTACGCCCTCTACGAAGCGTCGATCTGGTGCGTGCGATTGATCGAACTGCGGCGAGGTAGGGCGGCGGCGGCGTAGCGCGCGCTTTCCTTTTACTCCGCTCATCCCGGCGAATGCCGGGACCCAGATCGTAAGGCTCCGCAGCCCACCGGTTATCGCTCACTCAACGAAAAGCGCTCGGCGTCAGCGCTTGGATCTGGGTCCCGGCATTCGCCGCGATGAGCGGAAAGAAAAAGGGGCAGGCTTGGCTCACCCGCCGACGCCGCTTAAAGAAGCGGCTCTCCCAGCCCGAAAGCGCCCGCCATGCACGATATCCGCGCCCTCCGAGACGATCCCGCCGCCTTTGCGCGCGGTTGGTCGTCGCGCGGCGTCGCGGACGCCCAAAAGGTGGTCGAGGCCCTGCTGACCGCCGACCGGGGCCTGCGCGCGGCCCAGACCGCCTTCCAGGAGGCCCAGGCCCGGCGCAACGAAGCCTCCAAGCTGATCGGCCAGGCCAAGGCCAAGAAGGACGAGGCGGAAGCCCAGCGGTTGATGGCCGAGGTCGAAAGCCTCAAAGGCGCGATCACCCAGCATGCGGACGAGGAAAAACGCCTCGCTGACGCCCTGCACGAAAAGCTGGCGGCGCTGCCCAACCTGCCGGCGCCGGACGTCCCCGATGGCGCCGACGAAACCGGCAACGTCATGCAAGGCAGTTGGGGCGACCCCAAGATCCTGCCTGCGGCCCAGTCCTCTCGCCCAAAGACCACGTCGATCTCGGCGAGGGTCTCGGCATGATGGACTTCGAAGCGGCCGCGCGCATGTCCGGCGCGCGCTTCGTGGTGCTGCGCAGCGGCCTCGCGCGGCTCGAACGCGCCATCGGCCAGTTCATGATCGACCTGCAGACCGGCGAGCACGGCTACATGGAAATCTCGCCGCCGCTGCTGGTGCGCGGCGACGCCCTGTTCGGCACCGGCCAGCTGCCCAAGTTCGCCGAGGACCTATTCCACACCGCCGACGACCGCTGGCTGATTCCCACCGCCGAAGTTTCGCTCACCAACCCCGTGCGCGAACAAATCCTCAATGAAGAGGAACTCCCCCTGCGCCTCACCGCGCTGACGCCGTGCTTCCGCGCCGAGGCCGGTGCGTCGGGGCGGGATACGCGCGGCATGATCCGCCAGCACCAGTTCTGGAAGGTTGAGCTGGTCTCGATCACCACCCCGGAAGAGTCGGAGCGCGAACACGAGCGTATGGTGGACTGCGCCGAAGAGGTGCTGAAGCGGCTGGAGCTTCCCTACCGCACCATGCTGCTGTGCGCCGGCGACATGGGTTTCACGGCGAAAAAGACCTTCGACCTCGAGGTCTGGCTGCCGTCGGCTCAGGCCTATCGCGAGATCAGCTCCTGCTCGAACTGCGGCGACTTCCAGGCCCGGCGCATGGACGCGCGCAGCAAGAGGCCGGAGAGAAGGGCGCGCGTTTCGTGCACACGCTGAACGGCTCGGGCCTCGCGGTCGGCCGCACCCTGGTCGCGATCATGGAGAACTATCAGGACGAGCGACGGGCCGCATCGCCATTCCCCAGGCGCTGCAGCCCTATATGGGCGGCCTGACCCACATCGGCGTGAGGTGCGTATCCTGCTCACCAACGACGACGGAATCGCGGCGGAAGGCTTGCGCCGTGATGCGCCGCATCGCCGACGCCTCAGCGACGACGTCTGGATCTGCGCGCCGGAACTCGAGCAGTCGGGCGCCGGGCGCGAGCACTCACCCTGTCGGAGCCGCTGCGCGTGCGCCAGATCGCCGAGCGCGACTGGGCGGTCGTCGGGCACGCCCACCGACTGCGTGCAGCTGGCGGTCGAGGACCTGATGCCGAAGCGGCCGGACCTGGTGCTGTCGGGCGTCAACCGCGGCCACAACATCGGCCGAGGACGTGACCATTTCCGGCACCGTCGCCGGCGCGATCCAGGGCATGGCGCTGGGCATGCCGTCGATCGCGCTGTCCCAGGCGATGCACGTCTTCCACGACGACGCGGTCGCGCCATGTTCGAGACCGCCGAGGCCTTTCGCGCCCGGCATCGTGCAAGCAGCTGCTCGACCGGCTGGGGCCCAAGGACGTGATCACTCAACATCAACTTCCCCGACCTGCCGCCGGAGGCGGTCAAGGAAGTGGAAGTGACCCGCCAAGGCCTCCGCGACCTGCGCACATGCACGCCGAGCAGCGCACCGACTTGCGCGGCCGCGACTACTACTGGATGGGCTTCCGCGGCCAGCGATCCGCGCCGCCCGCGGGCACCGACCTCGCGCGCTATCGGCGAGGGCCGCATCTCGGTCACCCCGCTGCACATCGATCTGACCCACATGCCAGACCGTGCATGCCCTGAAGCGCGTGCTGGGCGGCGCGCCGCCGAAGCTGCGCGTCGAAACGGAGAAGGCCTGACCGTGGCCGAGGACGACCGCAGCGAAATGGACGACAGCCCGCGCGCACGCATGGGCCGGCTGATCCTGACGCTGCGCTCGCAGGGCGTCACCGATCCGGCGGTGCTGCGGCCATCGAGCACACGCCGCGCGACCTGTTCACGCCGGAGCTGTTCAAGGACGCGCTCCTGGGAAGACTCCGCGCTGCCGATCGCCTGCGGCCAGACCATCAGCCAGCCCTTCATCGTCGGGCCTGATGACCCAGGCGCTGACCATCGAGCCGCGGGCACCGGTGCTCGAAATCGGCACCGGCTCCGGCTACCAGACGGCGGTCCTCTCCCGGCTCGCGCGGCTAGTCTACACGGTCGAGCGCTACCGGCACCTGCTCATGGAGGCCGAGGCGCGGTTCAAACAGCTCGATCTCCTGAACGTCATCACCAAATTCGGCGACGGCGGCGAAGGCTGGCCCGAGCAGGCGCCTTTCGACCGCATTCTGGTCACGGCGGCGGCGCCCAGCGAGCCGAAGACCCTGCTATCGCCAGCTCAAGCCCACGGGCGTCCTGGTCGCGCCGATCGGCAAGGGTCCGGTTCAGACCCTGCACCGTTACGCCGGCGACGGGGAGGGCGGGTTCCGCCGCGAAGTGCTTGCCGAGGTTCGCTTCGTTCCGCTGCTCGAGGGCGTGGCGCGGGACGGTTAACCCCCGGGGCCGCGATGTCGCCTATCCTGGGTCAATTCAGCGGCCGGAGCGTGGCGGTTCGCCATGTTTCCGCGCCAATGTCGCGATTGGTTCGTGTAAGGCCTCGCGAAGATGCGAGGCGGTCGGGGAGACGGGCGTCTCCGGTGATGGAGCGGCGATGACCGGTCGGAACGGGCTAATCTTCGGTGCGATGTTGGCCTGCGCCCTGGCGGCGTCGGCCACGTCCGCCTCGGCGCTGCCGAAACCGCGCTATCCCGTCGACGGCGCCGAGCGTTCCCACGCCAAGGGCAAGCACGACACGCATAAGCCCGACCTCGCCGGCGGCCCCAAGGGCGGCAAGGGAACCTACGTCGTCGCCCACGGCGACACCCTGTCGAGCATCGCGCGCAAGCTCGGCGTGCCGCAGAAAGACCTCGCTGAGGCCAACGACGTTCATGGTCACGCCCTGAAGCCCGGCATGAAGCTGCACGTGCCGCACGCACGCGCCCGCGACGAAGACCGCGAGGACGCCGACGCTTCGCCGCACGGCCGCAAGGGCGCCAAGGCTGAGAAGGCCCACGCCGAATCCTACACCGTCGCGCACGGCGACACCCTGTCCGGCATCGCCCGCAAGCTTGGCGTCACCACGCGAGAGCTGTCCGAGGCCAACGACCTGCACGGCCGCCCGCTGAAACCGGGTATGAAACTGCATGCGCCCGGCGCCGAACGCGAAGAAGCCGCGAGCGAGGACCGGCCCGTACACGGCAAACATGCGCCGGCCGGGCCGGCGACCTATACGGTTGCGCACGGCGACACCCTGTCGAGCGTCGCGCGCAAACTGCACGTTTCGCCGCAGGCGCTGGCCGACGCCAACCATCTGCACGGCAAGGGCTTGCGCGCCGGGATGAAACTGCACGTCCCCGGCGGCGAAGCGCCCGTTGAGGTCGCGAGCGAAGACCGTCCCACCCGCGGCAAGCACGCCGACAGCGGCGATACGGCGCCCGTCGCGCGCGGGTCCTACACCGTCGCCCACGGCGATACCCTTTCCAGCATTGCGCGCAAGCTGCACGTCTCCCAACAGGCCCTGGCCGACGCCAACGGCCTGCACGGCCGCCCGCTGCGCGCGGGCATGAAACTGAAGCTTCCCGGCGGCGAAGCGCCGCTCGAGACGGCGCGCGGCGCAACCCAACCTGCGCCCGGCGGGGGAACCTATACGGTGGCGCGCGGCGATACCGTAACCGGCGTGGCGCGTCGCTTCCACGTTACCGCGCACGCGATCGTCGCCGCCAACGACCTTGGGCGCGGTGAGCCGATCGATCACGGCATGAAACTGAAACTGCCCGCCGATGCGCACGACCACGGCCGCGACGCCCATGCGAGCGGCGTGCTCGCCCTGCCGAAGCTGCGTGTTGCGGCGGCCAGACCCGCGCCGGTCAAAACGCCGGCGGAGTCTCACCCGAGCCGCCCGTCGAGGTCGCCGCCGCGTCGCCGCCGCCGCGGATCGTCGTTCCAACCCCGCCGCCGCACGACTACGTGACGTCGCGCCCCGACAACGGCGCTGCGGCTGTGCCGAAGCCCAGGCCCGCGGCGACCGGCGTCGCGTCCGGCGACATTGAAGGCCCCCCGCCGGCGCCTGGCGCGCCCACCTTCCGCGCCGCCAACGATCATGCGGTGGTGGCGCCGATCCACCCGCCGGTGGCGCACGGCTATCCCTCGCCGTCCGAGCTCGCCGCCCTGGGCAAGGGGCGCTTCATCTGGCCGGTGCGGGGCGAAATCGTCACCCGCTTCGGCGACCAGGGCCACGGCCTGGGCAACGACGGGCTGAACATCGGCGCGGACGCGGGTACGAGCGTGCGGTCGGCTGCCGACGGCCAGGTGGTCTACGCCGGCGCCTCGGTTCCGCTCGGCAACATGATCCTGGTCAAGCACTCGGACGGCTGGGTCACTGCCTACGGCCATCTGTCGCGGATCGACGTGAAGATGAGCCAGAGGGTCGCCCAGGGTGAAGAGATCGGCCAGGTCGGCCAGTCCGGCGGGATCGACCGCCCCCAACTCCGATTTCGAAGTCCGCTACGCCCCGCCCAGCTCCCGCGAGAAAGCCCTCCCCGTCGACCCGGGTATCCTGCTGCCCTGAGAGGTCAGGGTATGCGGACAAGCGCCGGAATTTAGGGGCTTAGTCAGTCGGTTCCGCTCCTCTGAACGGCCCAATTCCCCAGGTTTTCACTGGGCCGAGCCCCCAACCTCATCTCTCACAAGGGGGACGGGGCGTTGGGGTTGGCAGCACGGCGTGCGGCGGTCCCCAAACGCCGCGTTGCAAATGTGAAGTCGAGACCATAGGTTCCGCGCCTGCTTTTCCTTGAGGGTTGCGCCGATGGCGGCAGCCCCCGAATCCCGGAGACCTCATGTCCTTCACTCGCTTCCCGGTCCGCGCCGGCGCTCGTGGGCGGTTTCGGCCTTTGGGCCGCGACGGCCGGTTCGGCCCTAGCCCAGGCGGGCGCCGACGGGGGCGGCCCCGGCGGCATCTTCAGCGGACCGTTCGGCTCGCTCCTGATGTTCGCGCCGATCATCGTGCTGTTCTACTTCCTCATCATGCGGCCGCAGTCGCAGCGGGCGAAACAGCACCAGGCGATGATCAACGCGGTAAAGCGCGGCGACACGGTGGTGATGTCTTCGGGCATGGTCGGCAAGGTCACCCGCGTCGAAGACACCGAAGCCATGGTCGAGATCGCTACCGGCGTGAACGTGCGCGTGGTCAAGTCGATGCTCACCGAAGTGCGCACCCGCGGCGAACCCGCCAAGGTCGCCGCGCCCGCCAAGGCGCCGGGCCGCTTCGGCAAGCCTGCGAAGCCCGCCAAGGCCGCCGAGCCCGAGCCTGCCGCGTCGGACGACGAGTCCGACGAAGCCGAAGCGTCCTGACGGTCCGGCGCTCATAATTCAGGTCACCCGCTGGAAGGTCATCCTCATCAGTCTCGCGCTGGTGTTCGGCATCCTGTTCACGCTGCCGAACTTCCTCAGCCCGGCCCAGTCGGGCGCCATGCCGGGCTTCCTGCCGCACGCGACGCTGCACCTCGGCCTCGACCTGCAGGGCGGCTCGCTAGCTGCTCTACCAGGTCGACACGGACCGGAGCTGAAGAAGGAACGCCTGACCGACGCTCGCCGAAGACGGCCGCAAGAAGTCTGCAGGACGCGCAGATCGGCGCACCGAGCCTGCGGTCGACGGCGACCTGGTGCGGCGTCGGGATCACCGATCCGACCCAGGTCGATCATGCGCTGCAGACGCTGCAGGACCTGTCGGCAGCCGGTGTCCGGATCGGCCGGCGGACGCGATTTCCTGATCGCCAAGGGGCCGGCAACTCGATCGCCTTCGACCATGCCGACGCCGCGCTGAAGGCCGAAACCATCGCCGCCGTCCAGCAGTCGATCGAGATCATCCGCAAGCGGATCGACAAGACCGGCATCCAAGGAGCCGAACATCGCCAAGCCAGGGTCTCGACCGGATTCTCATCGAGGCGCCGGGCGAAAGCAATCCCGAAGACCTGAAATCGCGCATCGGCCAGACGGCGAAGCTCACCTTCCAGATGGTCGACGACCTCGGTGTCGCCCGAAGACGTCGAGTCCGGCGCCTTGCCGCCCGACGCCGGGTACGGTGCTGCTGAAAAGCGACGATGCGCGCGAACCGTACCTCTGGTGCAGCCGCCGCGTGCTGGTGTCCGGCAGGATGCTGACCAACGCCTTGCTCGAGCCACGACCAGCAGCAACAATCCGGCGATCGGCATTCCGCTTCAACGGCGCGCGGCGCGGCGCAGTTCGCCGACGTGACGCATCAAGAACGTCGGGCAAGCGCTTCGCCATCGTCCTCGACAACCGGGTGATCGCCGCGCCGAACATCGAGACGCCGATCACCGGCGGCCAGGGCCAGATCACCAGCCGCAACTTCACCGTCGACGAGCGTCGACCGAACTCGCCTGCCTGCTGAAGTCCGGCGCGCTGCCGGCGCCGCTGACGGAGATCCAACAGGAGACCGTCGGGGCCGAGCTCGGCCAGGCGGCGATCCGCGCCGGCGAGATCTCCATCGCCATCGGTTTCGCCGCCGATCTTCGCCTTCATCATCCTGGCCTACGGCCTGTTCGGCGTCGTTCGCGGCTGGCCCTGGTGTTGAACGTCCTGATGATCGCTCGGCGCTCCTGTCCTTCACCCAGGCGACGCTGACCCTGCCGGGCATCGCGGGTCTGATCCTGACCCTTGCCGTGGCGGTGGACGCCAACGTGCTGATCTATGAGCGAACGCGGGAAGAGGCGCGCGCGGGTCGCTCGCCGATGGCCGCCGCCGACGCGGGCTATCCGCGCGCGCTCGTCACCGATCATCGACGCCAACCTGACCACGATGATCTGCGGCGCTGATCATGTTCGGCGCTCGGGCTCGGGCCCGGTGCAGCGGCTTCGCCTGGACCCTGTCGATCGGGGTGTTCACCTCGGTGTTCTCCGCCGTGATGGTCAGCCAACTGCTCCTGGGCCTGTGGTTCCGCTGGACCAAGCCCAAGACGCTTCCGATTTTGTGAGACCTGCGATGCGATGGCCTTTCATCCGGGTGCTCCCGGTCAACACACACTTTCCCTTCGTGAAATTCGCGAAGTACGCCTCGACGATTTCGGTAATCCTGGTCGTGGCGTCCTTGGTATCGCTGTGGAAGCCGGGGCTCAACCTCGGCATCGACTTCAAGGGCGGCTCGCGCGTCGAGCTCAATACGCCGGGCAAGACGCTTGACTTCAAGCAGGTGCAGACCACGCTCGAAACCATGGGCGTGAAGGATGTGGTGGTCCAGGCGGTCGGCGCTGCGGGCAAGGTCGGCGCTCCGTCCGCCTCGTCGGCGCAAGTCGAGTTTCAAACCCCGCCGGGTCGCGATCCCGGCGCCACCATGACCCAGGCGAAAGTCCAGCTCGCCAAGGTCCTGGGCAATGTCGTCTTCACCGGCGACTCGGTGGTGGGCCCGACGATCTCCGGCGAGCTGATGCGCAAGGGGATCGAGGCGCTCGGCATCGCCATCATCCTCATGCTCCTGTTCGTCTGGTTCCGCTTCCGTCTGTCGTTCGGCCTGGGCGCCGTGGTGGCCCTGTTCCACGACGTGATCCTGACCTTCGGCCTGGTCGTGCTGCTGCGCCTGGAGTTCACCCTCGACGTCATCGCGGCCATCCTGACCATCATCGGCTATTCGATGAACGACACCGTGGTGGTGTTCGACCGCCTGCGTGAGAACCTGCGCAAGTTCAAGAAGATGCCGCTGCGGGACGTGATCGACCTGTCGGTCAACGAGACCCTGTCGCGCACGGTGATCACCGGCCTGACCGCCGTGCTGGCCCTGGCGGGCCTGGCGGTGTTCGGCGGCAAGTCCCTGTTCCCGATGGCCATAGCGCTGCTGTTCGGCATCGTGGTCGGCACCTATTCGTCGATCTACATCGCCTCGCCCATCGTGCTCCTCTGGGGCATCAAGCGCGGCGAGGACGACGAGAAGGCCAAGCCCATCGACTGGACCCCCTCCATGAGCGGCCGGGCCCCCCGCACCCGGCCCTAAAACCCTAGAGTTCTTCGGGTCGAAAGCGTCGTCGAATGGTTCTATGCTGGGCTCCGGGATCGATTCCCGGCGCGCGGGGACGCGCGCCTTTCAGGTGGCTTCGGAGGACGTCATGAGCGGGCTGCTCTTGAATTTCCGCAATACGGTGATCGTGAGCGTGATCCTCGCGCTCCTCGTCGTATTCGGCTTTGCCCACGTGCACGGGTCCATGGACCTGCAGTTCTGGGAGGGCGTGCTGCGCTGGCTGCACGTGTTCTCCGGCATCCTGTGGATCGGGCTGCTCTATTATTTCAACTTCGTGCAGACGCGGAAGATGCCGGACATTCCGGCTGAGCTGAAGCCCGCGATATCGAAGTACATCACGCCGGAAGCGCTGTTCTGGTTCCGCTGGTCAGCGCTGTTCACCTTCATCTTCGGCCTTTCGCTGGCGGGCCTGCGCGATCACTTCGACCAACCGGGCTATCTCGCCAACACGCTCAGCTTCGACCTCTCCGACCACTTCCAGTCGCCGCAGTACGCGCTGATGGGCCTGGGCATGTGGCTCGGGACCATCATGTTCCTGAACGTCTGGGGCGTGATCTGGCCGCAGCAGAAGATCGCGCTGGGTCTTGTCGAAGCCGACGCCGACAAGAAGGCCAAGGCCGCCAAGCTGGCGACCCTGGCGTCGCGCATCAACATGCTGTTGTCGATCCCGATGCTGGTCTCCATGACCATGTATCAGACGCTGAACGGCTGAGGTCGTTCACACGACACCGAGAGGGCCCGCGGAAACGCGGGCCCTCTTTTTTGTATATTGACGCGATGACTGTCGATCTCGACCTCGAACTGAAGACCGCCGAGCCCGACCGCTGGCTCTCGACGCGCTTCATCGCGGACCCCGAGGCCCGCGCCGATGTCGTGGCCCTCTACGCCTTCGACCACACGCTGGCCCGCATCGCGCATGCGGTCACCCAGCCGATGCTGGGCGAAATCCGCCTGGCCTGGTGGCGCGAGGCCGTGGAGGAAGCGTTCGCGGGCAAGCCGCCCCGGGCGCACCCGGTGGTCGAGGCGTTGAGTGTGGCGATCGGCCGGCGCAGTCTCGACATCGCACCGTTCGAGACCCTGATCGAAGCGCGCGACCGCGATCTCGACCTGTCACCCCTCGGTCTCGACGAAGCGGTGGCCTATGCGGAGGCGACCGCGGGCGGCGTCATGACCATTGCCGCGCATATGCTCGATGTATCCACGACCGCAGACCTCGCCGCCCCCGCCCGCGCCTGGGGCGTTGCCCGATTGGCAGTGGAGCGCAGACTGACGCCCGACGCCCTGGGCGACGCGAAGTCTGTCGTCGCTCGCTCGCTCGCGCAAACCCCGACGCTCTCGATGGAAGCGTTTCCCGCCATCGCCTATGCCACGCTCGCCCGCGACTACGTGGCCTCCCGCGCACCGTCCGCGTTCGCAAAACGGCTCCGCCTGTTCTGGGCGGTGGCGCAAGGGCGACTCTGAACGGTCGACTTGGCGCGTCGGACTGCCTAGTTTAGCCCGACTGCCGGTAGCAGCGGAGGTTCCCGTGAAGTGTCCCAAGTGCGATGTCGACCTGAAGCTCGAAGCGCGGCATCGGTTGAACGTCCAGGCCTGTCCCAAGTGCAACGGTATGTGGTTCGACAAGCAGGAGTTCAAGGACCTCGAGAACGAGACCTTCGACCTCGACGAGCACGCCAAGGGAACCCTGGTGTTCAGCGCGACGCCGTCCGATCTGAAATGTCCGGCGTGCGCGGCGGCCCTGAAGCGTTTCAACTACCGCCTCTACGATCTCGAGCTCGACTACTGCGCCCAGGGCGACGGGTACTGGCTCGATGCGGGCGAGGACGACCGGGTGCTCGACCTGATGCGGACCGAGGAAAAAGGCATCGACCGATCGTTCGATGCCGAGGCGCGCTGGGGCGCCATGATAAAACATATGCACTCGGGCGGCTTCATAGAGAAGGTGCGCGAGCTGTTTCGGTAGCTAGTTCCTCCCCCGGCCGAAGGCCGTAGGGGAGGGGGACCACGCGCAGCGTGATGGAGGGGCCGACGCGACGGCCGGTGATTAGCGGTTTAATCTCGCGAGCGATGGTAGGCGTTGTATGGCAACCGTCGCGCTGGCCCCACCGTCGGCCTTCGGCCGCCACCTCCCCTACGCGCTTCGCGCGGGGGAGGAACTTTTTATTCCGCGGCCAGTGCTTTTGCCCCGAGCCACCCGTCCAAATCCGCCAAGGCCCGCACGCTCATCAGCCGCTTCTTCGCTCGGCCGCGTTCTTTCAGCGGAATCTTCGCGCCCGCCTCATCCACTTTCGGCGCCTCCATCGGCGGCAAGAGGCCGTAGTTGATGTTCATCGGCTGGAAGCTGCGCTCGCCCGTGTCGATGTGGCCGCCGGTGATGTGGGCGATCAGCGCGCCCATCGCCGTGGTCGCGGGCGGCGCTTCGACCCGCGCGCCCAACCGCTCCGCCGCGGCGAAGCGGCCCGCGAGAATGCCGGTGGCGGCGCTCTCGACATAGCCTTCGACGCCGGTCATCTGGCCCGCGAAGCGCAGGCGCGGCTGGGCCTTCAGCCTGAGCGACGCGTCGAGCAGGCGCGGCGAGTTCAGGAAGGTGTTGCGGTGCAGACCGCCCAGGCGCGCGAACTGGGCATCGTCGCAGGCCGGGAATGGTGCGGAAGATCTCGACCTGGGCGGCGTGTTTCAGCTTGGTTTGAAACCCGACCATGTTGAACAGGGTGCCCAGCGCGTTGTCCTGACGCAGCTGCACGACCGCATAAGCCTTCACCGTCGGATTGTGCGCATTGGTCAGGCCGACCGGCTTCATCGGTCCGTGGCGCAGGGTCTCGCGCCCGCGCTCGGCCATCACCTCGATCGGCAGGCAGCCGTCGAAATAGGGCACGTGCTCCCAGTCCTTGAACTCGGACTTCGGCCCGTCGAGCAGCGCCTGCACGAAGGCCTCGTACTGCGCCTTGTCCATCGGACAGTTGACATAGGCCTCAGCATCGCCCGCCGGGGCCGGCCTTGTCGTAGCGCGACTGGCGCCAGGCGATGTCGAAGTCGATGCTCTCGGCGTGCACGATCGGCGCGATGGCGTCGAAGAAGACTCAACTGCCCTTCGCCGCTCAGCTCGAGGATCGCTTGCGACAGAGCGGGCGAGGTGAGGGGACCGGTGGCCATGATCACGCTGTCCCAGTCCGCCGGCGGCAGGCCCGCGACCTCGCCGCGTTCGATCGTGATGCGGGGATGCCGCTCGAGCCGCTCGGTCACCGCCTCGGAGAATCCCTCGCGGTCCACCGCCAGGGCGCCGCCCGCCGGCACCTGGTTGGCGTCGCCGCAGGCCAGGATCAGCGAATTGCAGCGCCGCATCTCCGCATGCAGCAGACCCGACCGCATTGAACTGCCAGTCGTCGGACCGGAACGAATTGGAACAGACGAGTTCGGCCAGCCCGCCGGTCTGGTGCGCGGCGGTGCCGACGCACCGGCCGCATTTCGTGCAGCACCACGGGCACGCCGGCCTCGGCCGACCTGCCAGGCGGCTTCCGACCCGGCCAGGCCGCCGCCGATGACGTGGATGGGTTTGATGGTCATGACGGCGGTATAGGGCGCATGGGGACATGATGCCTATCCCCTGGCGCCGCGCCGGCTGCAAATGCGCGGTTTGAGGGATGGGTATCGTGTCCCCCCAACCCGGCTCTGGCGCATGAACCGCGGCCGCCGCTCCACCGGCGCTCGTTCTTCCCCTTAAGCTTGTCCGCGCGTGCCGCTGGAGCGGCCATCGCATAGGGTGTGTGCGGCTCAGGGCGTGCGAGGGGCGGGATGAGGCGGAGCTTGCCGGTGTTGGCGGGTCTGGGCGCGGCGTTGGCGTTCCTGCCGCGGGCGTGGACCGGCGCCTGGGGCGCGTTCCTGCTCGCGTTCGGCGTGCTGGCGGCGCCGATTTTCGCGGACCGTGTCCCACACGCGATGAAAGGGCTCGCGGCCGGCGCCTGGATCGTCACGGCGGTCATCGTCGGCGTGACGGCGCAGGGCGCGCTCTATGAACTCGGCGTCACGACATCGGCGGCCGAGGCGCGCAAGCTCGGCCTCGGACCCGGCGGCCTGCAGTTCGCGCTTCCGGAGTTGCGCCTCCTGGGCGCGGGCGCGTTCGTCGCTGGATTCCTGGCCCTGGTGTTCGCCGCCTTCGCCGTGATGTTCGCCTTCCTGCTGAGCGCCGAAGGCGCGACGCTGCCGACCATTGGCGTGGTCGTCGCCGCCGCCCGGAAGGGCGAAGGGTGGGCGATCTGGATCGCCGCACTGGGTTTGCTCTGCGCCTGGACGCTGGCCCAGCTCCTGGCGCGCCTGGCGCTGTTCAAACCGGCCACAATTGCGCGCGCAACTCTGGTCTCGATCGACGCCCGGTCCCTGACCCAGGGCGTCTTCTGGCCGCTGGTCCTGGGCCTTATCCCGGTCTTCGCTCCGGTCGCGGCCATGGCCGCCTGGGAGCACGGCATGCTCGGTGAGAGCTTTGTAATGCCCGTGTCTTCAAGGGCTTACACCCTGATCCGCGCCGCCTTCCTCAGCCTCGTCTGGCTGCCCTTCGGTGTCGGCTTCTTGTCATACGCGTACAATAGGCTTGAATACCGCCCCAGGGGTTGAGGGAGCACGTGATGGCGGCCTTGTCGGTGATGGAATGCGCCACCGAGGGATTCAGCCTGATCCGGCGCCGGCCCTGGGCCTTCGTCGGCTCGATTCTGTTCTGGCTGGTCCTGGGCGTGGGGCCGTTCCTGATCGCGATCGCCGGCATGGCGCCGAAGTTCGTCGACCTGATCAGTTCGATGCGCGACGTGCGCGACGAACATGACCCCGTCGCGCTCCAACGCATCCTCGATTTCGAGTTCGGTTTGTGGAGCGTGATCGGTCCCTGGTTTATCTGGCTGCTGGTCGTGGGCACGGTGCTCTATGCCGCGGTCTACCGCGCGATCCTCGAGCCGGGAAAGGGCGCCTTCGCCTATCTGCGTCTCGGCATGGACGAGGTGCGGCTGTTTTTACCCAGATCGTGATCGTGTTGCTCACACTGGTGTTCTTCGCGCTTCTGGGCGGCGGAGGCGCGGCGCTGCTCGTGTTCTCCGACCAGGTCATCGGTCATCCGTGGGAGGGGTGGTTCGACGCGCTCGTCATCATCCTCGCCTTCTGCCTGTTCTTCTGGGTGTTGTTCCGCCTGTCGTTGGCGCTGCCGATGACTTTCGCGGAGAAACACATCCGCATCTTCGAGTCCTGGCGGCTTACCCGCGGCAACTTCTGGCGGCTGGTGGGCGTGTGGGCGATGTCGGTGGTGCTGATCTTCGCCGTCGCCATCGGCTTCGTGGTCATCCGCCAGGTCGTGTTTCTGGCCGTGGGGCTCAGCACGGGCGCCTTCGACCAGCTGCATTCACTCACCAACATCGGCGACGACCTGCGCAAGGGCCTGACCGGCCTCATGGCGGCGTTCGGGCCCGCCTTCATCGCGCTGTTCGTGATCCAGGCCATCGCCGATGCGGTCGTCCGCGTCGTCGCGGTCGCACCTTTCGCCCGCGCCTACGCACAACTGTCCGGCCGCGAACCGCCGGCCGACCAAGGGAGCTGAACATGTCCATCGATATCGGCAAGGCCGCTTTTTCCGGGTTTGGCCTGATCGGCCGCCGCCCGCTGAGCGTGCTGGTGTGGGGGATCGCCTACATGGTCGTGCTTGGTCTCCCGAGCCTGTTCGTGATGACGAAGTTCTGGCCGGCCTACATGCAGATGGTGCAGGGCATGATCGCGGCGCAGGCGGCCGGTGAAACTCCGATGCAGGCGCAACAGGCGATGATGCAAAACATGACGGGCATGATGCAGTACATGCCGATGCTGTGGCTGCTGAGCCTGTTCGGCATCTTCGTTCGCGGCGTGATGATCGCCGCCGTCCTGCGCGCCGTGCTCGAACCCGAAAACAAGGGCTTCTTCTATCTGCGGGTAGGGATGCAGGAGGTCTGGCAGGCGCTGCTGGCCTTCGCCATGGCGTTCCTCCTGGGTATCCTGTTCTTTGCCGCCTTCATCGTCGGGGCCATCCTCTCCGCCATCCTGGCGGCCGTGCTCGGCAAGGCTGCTGTGATCGGCGTCGTCGTGGTCGTGCTCGCGGTGATGGTTGCCTGCATCTACATCGTGCTCCGTTTCTCGCTGGCGCCGGCGATGACCTTCGCCGACAAGACCTTCCGGCTGTTCGAGTCCTGGAAGCTGACCCGCGGTCACGTGGGCGCGCTGTTCGCCATCGTCCTGATCCTGATCGTGCTGGTCTGGGTGTTTGAGATCATCGTCGGCGGCGTGGCCTTCGGCTTCATCCTGGCCAACGGAGATAGCTTGCGGGCCTTCATGCAGGCGCACAGCGATGTGAACCCCGATCCGACCGTGTTCATGCAGACCTTCTGGAAGACCATGACGCCGATCATCACCGTCGCCGTCGTCGTCGGCTCGCTTCTGAGCGGCGCAGCGTTCGCGATCTTCCTGGCGCCGTTCGCCACCGTGTACAAACAACTGACCGCCAAGCCGGACGCCGCGGTGACGCCGGCGGCCTGAGACGAGCCGAAAAGGCCCTGCTTCAGGGCGACGACTAAGCGACCGCAGAACGCGGCGTGGGGGGATAGATGAAGACCTTTTCGGTCGCCCGGGCCTTCTCGGCGGGCGTGGATCTGATCGAGCGCAAGCCGGTGACCCTGATCTGGTGGGCGCTCGCGGTCCTGCTGCTGCAGTTGGCCCCGCGCCTGCTGATTTCGCACATGGCGGGCGCCAACGAGTTCGGCGCCATGCACGACATGATGGGTGCGATGAACGATCGCTCCAAAATGCAGATCGCCCAGGAACACCTGACGGCGTCGCAGCATGCGCTCGGAATCTGGAGCCTGGCGCTGTGGGCCTGGAGCCTGTTCGTCTACGCCATCCTCTACAACGCCGCCTTCCGTTCGGTCCTGCAGCCGGAAAAGAGCGGCTTCGGCTATCTGCGCGTGGGCGCCGCGGAGTTCTGGCAGTTCGCGGTGCAGATCGTGATCTTCATCCTGGTGCTGGTCTATACCTTCGTCTGCGTCATCGCGTTCCTGTTGATTGCCGCGGGCGCCAAGGCGGCGGGTCCCGAGGCTCAGGGCTGGATCATCGGCGTGGCCCTTGTCGCGCTCATTCTGCTCACCCTCTGGCTCAGCCTTCGCCTGTCGCTGGGTGCGGTCGCGACCTTCGCCGAGCGGCGCTTCGCCTATTTCCACTCCTGGTCGCTAACCAAGGGGCTGTCGTGGCGGCTGTTCTGGACCGGCATCCTGCTCGCCGCCTTGGTGATCGGCCTGGAAGTCATGGTGGTGGTGTCGGTGATCTTCTCGTTCCTGCCGCTCGCGGGGCTCCTGCCGTCGGGCGCCGCCGCGCCGCTTCCCGCGCCGCACGGCATAGACGCGGCCGAGTTGCTCAGCGTCGCCTCGGTCGCGACCCTGGTCTGGGTGGTTCTGCTTTCGGTGCTCACCGCAGTGTTCCAGGCGCTGATGCTCACGCCCTGGGCTCAGATCTACCGCAGCGTCACCGGCGGCGAGGAGGCGGCGCACTGACGCCTCGACCGGAAACCCCCGCCGTGCGAGCGTAAGCCGGGCAAGGCGCTGATTCCGCGGGGAGTCCGCGCCGGCCGCTTGGAGGGCTGGTCGTGGCGACGTTTTCTCCGACCGACGCGTGCGTCGAAGGCTTCCGCGTTGCGCGGCGGCATCCCTGGGCGATGCTCGTCTGGGGGCTGTTCTCGGTCGTGGGACTGGCGCTCGGCTTTGTGCTTCTGGGCGTCCTCGGCCTGACCACGGCCTTTACGCCCGGAGCGACGCCGCCCAATCCGTCCGCCATGCTCAACCAGACGCTGGCGATCGACGCGGTCTTCCTGCCGTTCAGCTTCGTGGTCACCACCATGGTGTTGTGCGCGATCTTTCGCGCTGTGCTGCGGCCCGAGGACAAGGGCCTCGCCTATCTGAAGCTCGGCGGCGACGAACTGCGCGTCTTCGCGGTGGTCGTGGTCATGACCATCCTGGCCCTGGTCGCCGAAGGCGTCGTGGCGGGCGTGCTCATGGTCGCGGTCGGCGCGGTCTACAAGGCGAACCAGGCCGCCGGCGTGCTGGCGGGCGTGGTGGCGACCGTCGTCTTCGTCTGCCTGGCGATCTGGGTGGTGGTGCGTCTGTCGCTGGCCTACGCCATGACCTTCGCCGAGAAGCGCATCCGTATCTTCGAGTCCTGGGCGCTCACCCGGGGCAAGTTCTGGCCGATGTTCAGCATGTATGCGCTGACGGCGGCGATCTGTTTCGGCGTGTTCATCGCCTTGTACCTGGTGGTCATCATCGTGTTCCTGATCGGCATGGGTCCGGCGATCATGAGCGCCGCCAACGGCCAAACCCCGAACCTCGCAACGGCCGGCCCGATGGTCATCGTGGGCGCGGTGGTCGCCTTCGTCGTGGGCGTGATCGGAATGTCCCTGATCTACACCATCCTCTACGCCCCCCAGGCCGCCGCCTACCGCCAGCTCACCGGCGACACCAAGGCGGCGGAGGTGTTCTGACCGCGGGCTTGCGCGCCGCCGCCCGGGCGGGCAAGAGCGGGGCGCGCTTTGCGGCTGGCCTGCGGGCGGCGGAGACGGGACGACCATGAAGCTTTCCGCGACCGACATCGCCTTCGAGGGTTTTCGCGTGGTCCGCGACCGCCCCCTCGCGGTGCTGGCCTGGGTCGTGCTCCAGTTCGTGGGCAACCTCGCGGTCCAGCCGGGCCTGCTCCTGGTGCGTAATGCTTATGCCCAGATGAACAAGCTGGGCTTTCCCGCCGTGGGCGCCGTACAGCCGCCGGCCGCCATCACCCCCGCCCAGGTCGCGCTGCTGGCGCCCGCCATGGGCGACCTTTTCGAGGGCGCGGCCATCGCGCTTGCCGTCCTTTTGGCGATGTCCGCTCTGCTCGATCCCGGCGTCTACCGGGTGGCGATGACGCCCAAGGACCGCGGCTTCTACAGCCTGAAGTTCGGGATGCAGGAGCTGCGCCAGTTCCTGTTGATGGTGATCCTCTTCGCCCTGTTCCTGGGCGTCTATCTCACCGGCGCTATGGCAAGCCTTCTGTTCACCGGCGTATTCGCTGTTGCGGGGCCGAGCGCCTCGATGCTGGGCTTCGCCGTCGGCGTCACCACCACCCTGTGCGCCATGGTCTATTTCGCCATCCGCCTGTCGCTGGCGGGGCCGCTGACCTTCGAGCAGAACCGCATCGACGTCTTCGGCTCATGGAATCTGACCCGGGGCCGCTTCTACGGTCTGCTCGGCGGCTACGCGCTTGCGGGGATCATGGCGGCGCTGGTCTATGTGCTGTCGGTGACCATCTTCGCCGCCGTGGCCACGCTGATCGCCGGCGGGGCGGAACAGGCGGACGCCATGTTCGCGGACAAGGCCACGACGCTCGCCGGCGCCTTTACCCCGGCCGAAATCTTCAGCGACGCCTACGCCGCCCTGGTCGGCGCTCTCGTGACCGCAATCCTGGTTGGCGCCCGCGCCGCGGCGTTCATTCAGATCCGCAAACAGCAGCCGGCCTGAAACAGCGCGTTGTCCCCCCGGTCTCATGGACCGGGGACATCGCGCTGTTTGGTCTAAGCCCGCTTCTTCGTTCGTACTTCGCTGGGCGCCGGCTTGGCGGCCTTTCGCCGGCTCGCACGACGTTCGTCGTGGCGGCGCAGAATCTCGGCGAGGTATTTGCCGGTCCAGCTCTTCTTATCCGCGGCCACCTGCTCCGGCGTGCCGGTAGTGACGATCTCGCCGCCGCCGTCGCCGCCTTCGGGGCCGAAGTCTAAGATCCAGTCGGCGGTCTTCACGACGTCGAGGTTGTGCTCGATCACCACTACGGTGTTGCCGTGGTCGACCAGCTCGTGCAGCACCTCGAGCAGCTTGCGCGTGTCCTCGAAGTGCAGGCCCGTGGTCGGCTCGTCCAGAATATAGAGCGTGCGCCCGGTCGCGCGCCTCGACAGCTCCTTCGACAGCTTCACCCGCTGCGCCTCGCCGCCCGACAGCGTCGTCGCCTGCTGGCCGACCTGGATATAGCCCAGGCCCACGCGCTTCAGCGTCTCCATCTTGTCGCGCACCGCCGGCACGGCCTTGAAGAAGCTCGCCGCCTCGTCCACCGTCATGTCGAGCACGTCGGCGATGGACTTGCCCTTGAACAGGATTTCCAGCGTCTCGCGGTTGTAGCGCTTGCCCTTGCAGACGTCGCAGGTGACGTAGACGTCCGGCAGGAAGTGCATCTCGATCTTGATCAGGCCGTCGCCCTGGCACGCCTCGCAGCGGCCGCCCTTGACGTTGAACGAGAAGCGACCCGGGCCATAGCCGCGCGACTTGGCCTCGGGCAGGCCCGCGAACCAGTCGCGGATCGGCTGGAAGGCGCCGGTATAGGTCGCCGGGTTCGAGCGCGGCGTGCGACCGATCGGCGACTGGTCGATGTCGATCACCTTGTCGAAATTGGTCAGGCCCTCGATGCGCTCGTGCGCCGCCGGCGCGTCCGAGGCGTTGTTCAGCCGCCGCGCCGCGGCCTTGTACAGGGTCTCGATGGTGAAGGTCGACTTGCCGCCGCCGGACACGCCGGTGATGCAGGTGAACACGCCCACCGGAATCTCGGCGGTGACGCTCTTCAGGTTGTTGCCGGTCGCGCCTATCGACGCGCACCATCTTCTTCGGATTGCGCACCCGGCGCATCTCCGGCACCGGAATCTCGCGCGCGCCGGTCAGGTACTGGCCGGTCAGGCTCTTCGGGCGAGGCCATGATGTCCTTGGGCGTGCCCTGCGCCACGATGTGACCGCCGTGCACGCCCGCCGCCGGGCCCATGTCGATGACATAGTCGGCGGTCAGGATCGCCTCTTCGTCGTGCTCGACCACCAGCACCG
The DNA here is from genome assembly GCA_963838235.1 of uncultured Pseudomonadota bacterium. GTDB lineage: Bacteria > Pseudomonadota > Alphaproteobacteria > Caulobacterales > Caulobacteraceae > JAFECT01. Next base: position 1,472,332 of record CAWIQJ010000005.1, on the reverse strand, counting down.
AATTGCCGAGGTCGCGCAGACCGCGCAGGCTTTCCAGCAGCCGCGCGTTGTCGCGCTGGTGCAGGCCGATGGACGGCTCGTCCAGCACGTAGAGCACGCCGGTCAGGCCCGAGCCGATCTGGCTGGCCAGACGGATGCGCTGGCTCTCGCCGCCCGACAGGGTGCCCGAACCGCGCGACAGGTTGAGATAGTCGAGGCCGACGTCGACCAGGAACCGCAGCCGGTCGTTGATCTCTTTCAAAATCCGCCGGGCGATCTCGAGGTCCTTCTTGGACAGTTTCTTGTCGACCTTGGCGAACCAGTCGCCGGCGTCCTTGATCGCCAGGCCGGAGATTTCGGCGATGTCCTTGCCGGCGATCTTCACCGCCAGCGCTTCGGGCTTCAGGCGCTTGCCGTGACAGGCCTCGCACGGCGTCTCCGCCTGGTAGCGGCCGAGCTCCTCGCGCACCCAGGCGCTGTCGGTCTCGCGCCAGCGCCGCTCCATGTTCGGGATGACGCCTTCGAACGGTCTTGGTCACCTCGTAACTGCGCGCGCTGTCGTCGTAGATGAACTTGATCTTCTCCGCGCCGGTGCCCCAGAGGATCTTGTCCTTGGCCTTGGCCGGCAGCTTCGCGCCATGGCTCGTCCATCGAGAAGCCGTAGTGCCGCGACAGCGCTTGCAGGGTCTGGGTGTAGAGCGGCGAAGGGCCTGCGCGCCCACGGCCCGATGGCGCCCTTGTGCAGGGTCTTGTCCTTGTCGGGCACCACCAGGTCCGCGTCGAACGCCAGCTTGACGCCGAGGCCGTCGCACACCGGACAGGCGCCGAACGGATTGTTGAACGAGAACAGCCGCGGCTCGATCTCGCTGATGGTGAAACCCGAAACCGGGCAGGCGAATTTCTCGGAGAACAGCAAACGACGCGGCTTGTCCTCGCCGTCGCCGATGTCGGCGTATTCCGCCGACGCGCAATGCCTTCGGCCAGACGCAACGCGGTCTCGATGCGAGTCCGCCAGGCGCTGTTCAATGCCCTTCTTCACCACCACGCGGTCGACCACCACGTCGATGTCATGCTTGAACTTCTTGTCGAGGGCGGGCGACCTCTTCGATGCCCATAGAACTTGCCGTCCACGCTTCAGGCGCTGGAAGCCCTGCCGCTGCCAGTCGGCGATCTCCTTCCTGTACTCGCCCTTGCGACCGCGCACCACCGGCGCGAGCAGGTAGAGCCGCGTGTTGGCCGGCAGCGCCATGACCAGGTCGACCATCTGGGTGACCGTCTGGCTCTCGATCGGCAGGCCGGTGACCGGCGAATAGGGCTTGCCGACCCGCGCCCACAACAGGCGCATGTAGTCGTGGATCTCGGTGACCGTTCCGACAGTCGAGCGCGGATTGCGCGAGGTGGTCTTCTGCTCGATCGAGATCGCCGGCGACAGGCCCTCGATCAGGTCCACGTCCGGCTTGCCCATCAGCTCCAGGAACTGGCGCGCATAGGCCGACAGGCTCTCGACATAACGCCGTTGTCCCTCGGCATAGATGGTGTCGAAGGCCAGCGAGCTTTTGCCCGAGCCGGAAAGGCCGGTCATGCACGACCAGCTTGCCGCGGGGGATGTCGACGTCGACCCCCTTGAGATTGTGCTCCCGCGCGCCGCGCACGCGAATGGACGGACTGTCGGTCATGGGCCTCGAAATGACGCTGAAAGGCTCCCCGCCGGAGGGCAGGGGGCCAACGTCCTCATGTAGTGCAGGGACTCGGCATTAACATGAGAACATAGTGAGAACCGCGACCCGCGTCGATAGGCGTGTTGCAGGCGGCGCCAATGCGCGCTCGGCAACCCTAAATTCCCCGCTCATCCCGGCGAATGCCGGGACCCAGATCGTATAGCTCCGCAGCTAGAACTGTGGTCGCTCGGCAGAGCTTGGACGACGAATGATGGCGCTTTGTAATCTGGGTCCCGGCATTCGCCGGGATGAGCGGAGGTATAGAGTTTGGGCGTATTGGCCCCGTCATGCGGATGGCCTAGTCAGGCGCAACGACGGTGGAGGATCGACGATGAACAAGCTTTCGGCGACGGGCGTTCTGGCCTGTGTGATCGGCCTGGGCCTGGCGGCGGGGGCTGCGGCCGCGCCGGGACCCGCGTACCGGTTGGTCAAGGCTGTGCCGCTGGGCGCGCCGGACCGGTGGGACTACGTCGTCGTCGATCATGGCTCGGACCGCGTCTATGTCGCGCACGGCGACCAGGTCGCGGTGGTGAACGGGCGGACGGGCGTGGTGGTCGGCGTGGTGAAGACCATCCCCGGCGGCACGCACGGCTCGGCGATCTCCCACGCCACCGGCACGGGTTACACCGACGACGGCAAGGCGGGCGAGGCGGTGGCCTACGACCTGAAGACCTTCAAGATCAAGGCGCACATCAAGACCGACGAAGACGCCGACGCCATGGCCTTCGATCCGGTCAGCGGCCATGTCTTCGTCATGGAAGGCGGCCCGGCCAAGGTCGTGGTCATCGACCCGCGCAGCAACAAGGTGATCACGAAGATCGACGGCGGCGGTAAGCTCGAGTACGGCGCCGCGGACGGTCACGGTCATCTCTTCGTCGCCGGCGAGGAGAAGCGCGAACTTGTGCGCATCGACACCCACACCAACAAGGTCGACGGCCATTGGTCCATCGCCGACTGCGAAAGCCCGCACGGTCTCGCGGTCGATGAGAAGAACGACCGCGTGTTCGTCAGCTGCGTGAACGCCAAGCTGATGGCGGTGAACGGCAAGACCGGCGCCGTCGTCGCGACCCTGCCGATCGGCAAGGGCACCGACGCCGCCGCCTACGATCCCAGCCACCACCGTGTGTTCAGCTCCAACGGTCGCGACGGCACGCTGTCGGTGATCCAGCAGAACGACGCCGACCACTACACGCCGCTCGCGACCATCGACACCCAGGTCACCGGCCGCACCATGGACGTGGACCCCAAGACCGGCCGCGTCTTCATCGCCGCTGCCGACGTGGACTTAACGCCGGGGCCGAGCGGCCGCCCGAAGGCGAAGCCGGGTTCGCTGAAGCTTTTGATCCTCGACCCGGCGGGGTGATCGTCTAGGCGGAGATGTCGAGGTTCTGGCCTGTGCCCGGCGCAGGCGCGGCCTTGGCCGACGACGTATCCCCGTCGGAGTCCCCATCGGCGTCCCGCGCCACGGGCTTGACCGGTTGAACCGGCTGATAGGCCTGGGTCGTGCTGACCGGCGATATCGCGGACATGGGCCGCCTTTCTGCGGTTGTGTCGACCGTGCAGCGACGCCTGCCCATTAACGCGCGCTTAAGCAGCCTTGCGGCGGGGCGCGCGCCGTGCCGAATCCCCTGACCCGGGAGGCTAGGCCCCCTTCGCCATCAGCGCGCGCGCCTGGGCGGAGACGGCGCCCGTGCCGAGCACGCAGGCGACCAGCCAGACCCAGAAGCCGACGTAGGGGATTGCGCCGAGCGCGCTGATCACGATGGCGCCCAGCAGGGTCCAGAGAAGTTGGCCGCCCAGCTTGGGCGCGGCGTCCTCCTTGCCGTAACGGCCCGCCAGCGCGGCGATGCCGGCTGCGGCGCCGACGAAGCCGATCAGCAACGCGGCCCAGATCAGGGCCCACATGGCGAAGCCCAGCGACAGGCCGATGATGGTGACCATGGCGATGATCGACAGCACCGGGCCTACGATCAGCACCATCAGGCCGACGCCGGCGGCCAACAGCGGATTGCGCGTGATCATCCCGCCCGCGCGCGCCATCAACAGCGGGAACACCGCCGTCAGCACCAGCGACAGCACGATGAAGCCCAGGGCGCCCATCACGTCGTGCATGAGGCGGTGATGCATCCCGCCCATGGCGCCCGACCATACGGCCGTGGTGGTTGTTCCAGGTGAACTCGTTCTTGTCCGCCGGCAGCACCACCTTCTTGCCGGTGATCACCGCCTGGGGCGAGATCTCGATCTTGTCGGCGGCGCGGTAGGAGAAGTCGCCGCCGATCCTGGCGTTGGGACCGACGATGATGTGCCGGCCCTGGGCGCGCACATTGCCGGTGATCGCGGAATCGATGGTCACCGTGCCGCCGCCGATGGTCAGGTCGCGGCCCACCGGCGCCTGCAGATGCACGTCCTGGCCGAACACCACGGCCGAACCGCCGATCTTGAAGGTCGGGTTGAGGGTGACGTTGTTGCCGAAGGCGAGCACGTCGCTGGCGGCCGAGCCGGTCTCGAAGGTGATGTCGTGGCCGGCGGTCAGGAAGGCGCGCGCGTTGTCGCCGGTGACGCTGATCGTCTGGCCCGCGGCGAAGGTATGGTCCGCCGTGCCGGTGTCGAGATGGATGTCGTGGCCGGCGACGAACACGTCGTCGCTGCTGGTGGCGGCTACATGCACGTTGTGCGCGGCGGCGAAGACGATGTCGGTCTTGGCCCCGGTCACTTCGATGGAGCTGCTGTCGCCCTTGCCGGCCGACGCCTCCATCGCCACGGCGGGAACCGCCAGAGCCAGCGCCCCCAGCACCAGGACCGCGCGCACGGCGCTCCACAGACGGGCGGGTTTCAATATGGACATTCCAGGCCTCCCCAGAGAATTCGGGGGACTATAGCGCAGTTCCGTGACCGATGCCCGACAGGCAAAAGTTACAAATAAGTCAGGGAGATGGAGACCCAGAGCGGGTTGAGGAAAAGTGCGAAGCGGTTTTCCGCCCGCAACCCGCTCCAAACCCGGTCACGCGTCCGCCGCGACCTTCATGCTGACGATCTTGCCCGGATTGCGCGGAGGTTCGCCCTTGGGCAGGGCGTCGACGGCGTCCATGCCCGCGGTCACCTCGCCCCACACCGTGTACTGGCGGTCGAGGAACTCGGCCTCGTCGAGGCAGATGAAGAACTGGCTGTCGGCGCTGTCGGGGTTGTTCGAGCGCGCCATGGAGCAGACCCCGCGCACGTGCGCAGCGTCCGAGAACTCGGCTTTGAGCTTCGTCCCGGACCCGTTGTAGCCGGTGCCGGTCGGATCGCCGCCCTGGGCCATGAAGCCGTCGATCACGCGGTGGAACACGATCCCGTCGTAGAACCCCTCGCGCGCCAGCGCCTTGATCCGCGCCACGTGCTCGGGCGCCAGGTCCGGGCGCAGCCGGATGGTCACGTCGCCGGTGTCCAGCTTGAGCAGAAGGGTGTTTTCGGCGTCGTCGGCCATGGTCTCGGGCTCCTAGGGTAGGGGGCGGATATAGAGGCCTCTTATTTTCCCGTCACCCCCGGAGTTGTTCTAGAACCCGCCCCATGAGCGATGACGAGAAGCGCCGGATGGTGCGTCTGCCCACGGCTGGGGATCCGGCCGGGCGGGCGCTGAAGAAGCGGCTGAAGACCGCCGACGGCCGCACCCTGTCCTCGCAGCAGTGGCTCGAGCGCCAGATTTCCGATCCCTATGTGCAAAAGGCCAGGGCCGAGGGCTGGCGCTCGCGCGCGGCGTTCAAGCTGCTCGAGATCGACGACCGCTTCCAACTGATCAAGCGCGGCGCGCGCGTGGTCGACCTGGGCTGCGCGCCGGGCGGCTGGGTGCAGGCGGCGCTGAAGCGCGGCGCCGCCGAGGTGGCGGGCGTGGACCTCTTGCCGGTCGACCCGATCCCCCCCGCCCACCTGATCCAGGCCGACTTCACCGATCCCGGCGTCGGCGAACAGCTGATCGCGGCGCTGGGCGGCCCGCCCGACCTTGTGCTCTCGGACATGGCCCACAACACCATCGGCCACAAACGCACCGACCACCTGAAGATCATCGCCCTGATCGAATGCGCGGCGGATTTCGCCATCGAGAACCTGAAACCCGGCGGCGCCTTCGTGTCGAAGAACTTCCAGGGCGGCAGCGCGGGCGAGGTGCTCGCGCATCTGAAGGCGGCCTTCACCGAGGTGAAGTTCGTGAAGCCGAAATCCAGCCGGACCGGGTCGAGCGAAGTCTATCTGGTGGCGACCGGGTTCAAGGGACGCTGACGGCGGCTATTTCGGATCGTTCGGCTTGCCGGTGCCGCTGTTGACGATGCCGCTCGGGGTCTTGCCTTTGCCGGCCCTTAGGTTGGCGAGGTACTTCAGCTCGTTCAGCGCGGTCGGATTACCCGGCTGCAGCGTCAGCGAGTCCTGGTAAGCCTTCTCCGCTTCGTCGAGACGGTCGAGTTCGCTGAGCGCGAAGCCGCGGCAGCGCATGACGCGCGCGCGGTTCTTCACCGTCATGGTGGTGTTTTCGGCCAGGGCGCGATCGCACAGCGCGAGCGCCTCGTCGAAGTGTTTGAACTGGTCGAGGGTGAGGGCGGTTTCGGTCACCAGGTCCGGATCGAGGGGCGCCAGGTCAAGTCCCTTCTGCAGGACCGGCAAGGCGTCGCTCCATTTTTCGTTCTCGGTATAGTAGCTGCCGATCAGCAGGAAGGCGTGCGGATAGGGCCACGGCTGCCAGCTCGCCGCGGTCTTTTCGCCCGGCTTGGCGCCTTTCGTCGCGTCCACAAGGTCCTGGCGGTAATCGTCGAAGGTCGCGCCGTGCATTTCGACATGGCCGGGACAACGGTCGAACTTCGACAGGCTCGCCGGCGCGTGGGCGACGACGTCCTCCAGCTCGCTCATGTACGCCATCAAGGCGCTGTAGCCCTCGCGGTGGAAGGCCTCGTCGATCTTCTTCACGGTCACTGCGTCCTGGTGCGCGCGGATCGAGACCGGCGTCGGGCACATCGGCGCCTCGGCGGGATCGTCCGGCGCAAGCACGGCCTTCCCGTCGGCCCCGATCGCCGGAACCTGGGCGGCGGCCGGGCAGACCCCCGCGGTCAAGGCCAGAACCGCCGCGGAGACTATGATCAGCGATTTCATGGACGCATCCCCCGATTGCAATCCCAGCATACGCGCTTTTCGCCGATCGTCGATGTCCCCCAATTCGGCGTGGCCTCCCCTTTAACCTCCGCTCATCCCGGCGAATGCCGGGACCCAGATCACATGGCTCCGCAGGTCGGTAATTGGTGCGCTTGCTCCCTCGCGAACGAAGAGAAGCGGATAAGCGGCCAGCGGTTGCGCCTTATGATCTGGGTCCCGGCATTCGCCGGGATGAGCGGAAATAGGGTATGGTACGGTCGCTCGCCCAGGGGGATTCCGCATGCGCCGCTTGTTCGTCGTTCTTTCCGTTCTGTTCGCCGCGCCGTTGGCCGCGCGCGCCCAGCCTGCGGCGACGCCGGACCCGGTCGCCTATGCGCAGCCAATGATCGCTTTTGTCCACGTCGAACTTGTCGATGGAACAGGAAAGCCGGCGCGGCGGGACATGACGGTCGTAGTGAACAGCGGCCGCATCACCGAAATCGTTCCTGGCGACTTGGCGATGAAGTGCCCGACAGACCATGGGCCGATCGACCTTCCGCCTGCAGAGTGCCCTGGAGTTGCCATCATCGACGCCACCGGCAAAACCCTGCTCCCGGGTTTCGTGATGATGCACGAGCACATGTTCTACCCAACCGGCCAGGGCAACTATACCGAGATGCTGCGCACCTTCCCGCGGCTCTATCTCGCCGGCGGCACGACCACCATGCGCACCGCAGGCTCCATGAACGCCTACGCGGACCTGAACCTGCGGGACGAGATCGCCGCCGGCAAGGCGCTCGGGCCCGACATCGACGTCACCGGGCCCTATCTGAACGGCCCCGGCATGCCGATCCTGAAGATGCATGCGCTGAAGGACGCGACGGAAGCGGCGCAGATGGTCAACTACTGGTCCGACCTCGGCGTCACCTCGTTTAAGGGCTACATGCAGTTGACGCGCGCCGAACTCAAAGCCATCGACGAAACGGCGCACAAGCGCGGCCACAAGGTCACCGCGCACCTGTGTTCGATCACCTATCACGAGGCCATCGACGCGGGCATCGACAACCTCGAGCACGGCTTCTTCGTCGCCTCCGACTTCGTCAAGGACAAACAGCCCGACGTCTGTCCGTCGCGCGACGTGGTGATGAAGTCCCTGGCCGCGCTCGATCCCGACGGGCCGCAGGCGAAGGCTCTGATCAAGGACCTGATCGACCACCACGTGGCCCTGACCTCCACGCTCACCGTGTTCGAAACCTCCGACCCCGGCCGGCCCGAAGCCGACGCGCGCACCCTGTCGGTGCTGTTGCCGGAGGAACGTGCGCAATACGAAGCGACGTGGAAGCGCGTGCAGACCCAGACCGACAGCCCGGCGGTCATCGTCTATCCCAAGCTCGCGAAGATGGAGAAGGCCTTTGTCGACGCCGGCGGCTTCCTGATGGCGGGCACCGACCCGACCGGCTTCGGCGGCGTGGTGCCGGGCTTCGCCGGCAAGCGCGAGGTCGAGCTGCTGGTCCAAGACGATGGCTTCAGTTTCGAACAGGCGGTGAAGATCGCGACTCTGCAACGGCGCCATCTTCGAAGGCCTCGACAAGGACCGCGGCACGATCGAACCCGGCAAACGCGCCGACCTGATCCTCATCGACGGCGACCCGCTGAAGGACCCGCGCGCGATCGAGCACATGCCGTTGGTGTTCAAGAACGGCAAGGGCTACCGCACGGACGTGATCATCGATGCGATGCAGGGCATGGTGGGGTTGAACTGAATTTTCTTCTTCCGCTCATCCCGGCGAATGCCGGGACCCAGATCATAAGGCGCAATCGTCCGCAGCTTATCCGCGCTCTTCGCATCGCAAAGCGCGCACACGCTGATCACCTAGCTGCGGAGTCATACGATCTGGGTCCCGGCATTCGCCGGGATGAGCGGAGTAATTTAGGTTTGCGCACCACTCACATATGCGGGTGCTCATACGCCGTCCCGTCCGACCACTGGGTCACGGTCATCATGAAGATGGTCTGCGGCTCGGGCACGTCGTGATGGCTGGTGTCGAAGATGACCGGCGAGCCGTCATAGTTGGCGCCCCAGGCTTCCTGGCCGGTGGTCGGCACATGGAACATCAGGTGCGGGTGCCAATGCCCGCTCCCGAGATCCTGGTCCTTGGACATCATGTAGGACATGGCGCCGATCTCCGGCGGGACCAGCGCCTTGTCGGCGATGTCCTTCGCGATCTGCACGTGCATCTGCGCGACCGTCATGCCGGCCAGCACCAGGCGCGTGCGCTCTATGGAGTACGGCAGCACCGTGCGCACGGCCGGCGCGTTGTAACAGACCGCGCCGTGGATCTTGGGACTGCCGAAATCGCTCTGGTCGAAGGGCGCCTGCCAGCCGCGCTCGACCAGACAGGTGAAGCCGTTCGTGCCCTTCGCCGCGACCTCATAGCCGTGCGCCGTCAGCACCATCACCGTCGCCTCGGCGGAGAGGGCCGGCGGCGCGGCGCTGCGGGCCAGGGCGATCTCCGCGTCGGGCGCCATCAGGTACTGGGCGAGGGGCGCCTTCAGCGGCGAGGAGTTCCGGCTCGGCCCAGGCGGCCGGCGCCGCCAGGGTCGCCGCCAGGGCGATGGAACAGAAGGCCGTCAGCCGCGCCATGGGTTCATTCTCCCGCGTTTCACTCGTCCTGGGCGGCGCCGCCGCTCAGGTCAAGCTCGATAGTTCACTGATAGGTGAACTATCCGCCGGCCGCAAACGCCGCCCAAGGAAATGATGCGAAGGGCCCGGCCGGGCCGCCGAACGACCGCTCCAGGCGTTTGTGGGCTCAGGGCTTAGGCCGGCTCTTCCGGCGTCGTGGACACGGTTGCGCCGGTGGCGCTGTCGATGGTGACCAGGGTCGGGACGCCGTTGATCATCACCGTCTCGGTGGTCGTCCCCGCGCTCGACGAGGAACTCGAACCGCCGCCGCCGCCACCGCCGCCGTGGTGATGGCCGGAGGCGTCGCCCGGGGCCTTGCCCGAGCCGCTCTGTTCCTGGACGCCCAGAAGCGAGCCCAGGGTCTGGGGCGCCAGGGCGGACGTGGACGAGGTCGCCGTCGTGGCGACGGACGTCGCCGACGGGCTCGCCGTCGTGGTCGAGCCGGCGGCGGCCGCTGCGGCCGCGGAACTGGTGGGCGCCACGGCGCTCACGCCGTCGAGGAGCTGCTGCAGATAGGTCGAAGGATTGGCGGGCGTGATCGGGGTCGTGCTCATGGGAGCCTCGGGGTCGGGGGCGCTGCGCCGCCGAACGCTGCATCGCCCGTGCCAAGATAAACGCGAGGGAATTTCAGTGATCGCGTTCGCCGACCGCGCGCCCACCCGGCAAATTCCGCGCACCGCCCGGCAGGAACGCCCCCCGCTACTTCCCGGTCAGCCGCAACGACGCCACGAACCGGGTCGCCTGGGGCGAGGTCTCCGTCCCCTTCTCCCCGCCGTAGGCGATGGTGAAGATCCGGTCGCCGAGCTGCACCGCGCGGAACACCATCACCTGGCCGGTCTCCGCATCGTCCAGCACCGCTTCCAGCCCCGGACGGCCCGCCACGGTGGCGGCCGCGGTGGTGCGCACCGTCTTACCCGCGCCCTCGGCGAACAGCTTGGCCAGGTCTGCGTACTGCGCCTGCGACAGCGCCGCCGGCAGCGTCCCCTTCGGATAGACGAACACCGTCACATTGAACGCCTCGGGCCCGGACTGCAGCCCATAGGTCCGCACCACCGCGCCGGCGACCGAGCCCATGTCCTGGCTCGACGCCTGGGGGCTGCCGGGGAACAGGGCGGTGAAATCCGCCTCCGGTGGCTGATAGGTGCTCCACGTCGCCTGGGCGAGCGCCACACCCGTCCACAGCAGGGCCGCAGCCACCGCGCCGGTCAGCCTCAACGCCCTTGCAACCACCACGCTTCGCCTCCTGCCGGACCGCATACCCACGCTATTTCGAGCGCGGCGGCCGGGCAACGCTCTCAGTTTAACGCGCCCACAACCGACATTCGTTCCCCGTTCAGCCTTTACCAGAGCGGGGCGGTAGGCTTATACGCGGCTCGCAAAACGGAGAGTCCGATGGAGATTCGCGAAGGTCTCACCTTCGACGACGTTTTGCTGGAGCCCGGTCCGTCCGCGGTCATGCCTACGGAGGCCAAGACCCAGAGCCGACTGACCCGCAATATCGTTCTGAACATACCGCTGGTGTCCTCGGCCATGGACACCGTCACCGAGAACCGCCTCGCCATCGCCATGGCCCAGGCCGGCGGCATGGGCGTCATCCACCGCAACCTCACGGTCGACGAACAGGCCGACCAGGTGCGCCAGGTGAAACGCTTCGAGAGCGGCATGGTGATCAACCCGATCGCCATCCATCCCGACACCACCATCGACGAGATCAAGGCCATCCGCGATCAGCGCCGCATCTCCGGCTTCCCGGTGGTCGAGCGTGAAACCGGCAAGCTGGTCGGCATTCTCACCAACCGCGACATGCGCTTCGAGACCGACGGCGCCATGGCCGCCTCGGCCCTGATGACCTCGCGCAATCTGATCACCGCCCCCGAAGGCGTCGGCGCCGCCGAGGCGCAACGCCTGCTGCGCGAGCACAAGATCGAACGCGTCATCGTGGTCGACGCCGCCTATCGCGCCGTCGGCCTGATCACCGTGAAGGACATCGACAAGGCCCAGGCCTATCCCTTCGCCGCGAAAGACGACCAGGGTCGCCTGCGCGTGGGCGCCGCGTCCACCGTCGGCGATGCGGGTTACGAACGCTCCATGGCGCTGGTCGAGGCCGGCGTCGACGCGGTGGTTATCGACACCGCCCACGGCCACTCGATCCAGGTCTCCGACGCGGTAAAGCGCCTGCGCCGCGAGGCCAACCAGGTGCAGATCGTCGCCGGCAACGTCGCCACCTACGACGGCGCCAAGTCGCTGATCGACGCGGGCGCCGACGCGGTGAAGGTCGGCATCGGTCCGGGCTCCATCTGCACCACCCGCATCGTCGCGGGCGTGGGCGTGCCGCAACTCACCGCCATCATGGACGCGGTGCGCGCAGCCGTGGGCTCCGAAGTGCCGATCATCGCCGACGGCGGCATCAAATACTCCGGCGACCTCGCCAAGGCGATCGCTGCCGGCGCCGCCTGCGCGATGATGGGGTCTGCGTTCGCGGGCACGGAAGAAGCGCCCGGCGAGGTGTTCCTCTACCAGGGCCGCTCGTACAAGGCCTATCGCGGCATGGGCTCCATGGGCGCCATGGCGGCGGGCTCCGCCGACCGCTACTTCCAGAAGGACATCCGCGACTCCCTGAAGCTCGTCCCCGAAGGCGTCGAAGGCCAGGTCCCCTACAAGGGCTCCATCGTCCAGATCGTCCACCAACTCGTCGGCGGCCTCCGCGCCGCCATGGGCTACGTCGGCGCCAGCGACATCGTGGACTACCAGAAACGCGCCAAATTCATCCGCATCACCGGCGCCGGCCTGCGCGAAAGCCACGTCCACGACGTCATGATCACCCGCGAAGCTCCCAACTACCCGCGGGAGAGCTAGGAAGAGAGTCCACGGACCCACACGGACACACACGGAAAGAAGGAAGAGAAGGATTGTCCGCGAACCACACGAATGAAAACAGGACTGCGGCGCTGCGCGCCGCGTGTAGATTTCTCGCCGCGCCAAAGGCGCGGCGTTCAAGATGGTCGCGTCGCTCGTCGTCGAAACACCGTTCAGCGCAACGCCCATCCGTGTGTGTCCGTGTGTGTCCGTGGACTCCCTTCCTTTTCCCGCCTGATCCACCCGCGTCGCCTAACCGTAAAAGCACACACCTAGGGGCCCCGCGATGCACGACGTGATCGACAACCTCCACCAGTGGATCAACGAGATCCAGCTCCTCGCCGTCGCCATCCTGATAGGCTTCGTCCAGCTGCTGTGGGCCGCCGCCGCCGCGCGCAGCCAGCAGGGCCTGAAATGGGCCCGCGGCGCCCGCGACGAAGACCGCCCCGTCACCGGCGTCGCCGCCCGGCTCGAGCGCGCCTTCCGCAACTACATGGAAACCTTCCCCCTGTTCGCCGCCGCGGTGATCGCGGCCATGACGGTGGAAAAGACCGGCATGCTGACCTGGTGGGGCGCCTTGCTCTACGTCACAGCCCGCATCATCTACGTCCCGCTGTATGCCGCCGGCGTGCCGAGCGCGCGCACCCTCGTCTGGTTCATCTCGATCATTGGCCTCTTGATGGTCGTAGCCAGCCTCTTCATCCCCAACGGAGCCACTTGACGCCGCAAGCCCGCCTTTCCGCCGCCGCCGAGGTCCTGGACCTCATCGCGAAGTCGCGCGCGTCGGCAGACGCGGTGCTGAAGGCCTGGGGCAGGGGGCACCGCTTCGCCGGCAGCGGCGACCGGCGTGCGATCGGAGAGCGGGTGTACGCGTGCCTGCGTGGTCGCGCGCGGTTTGCGTGGCGCATGGGCGCCGATGACGGCCGGGCGCTGGTGCTCGGTTCGTTGGCGCAAGAAGACACGCTCCACGAGATCGAAACGCTGTTCACCGGCGTCGGCCACGCGCCCGCCGTTTTGACCGACGCCGAACGCACCCGCCTGCGCACACACGCCGCCGAACCCGCCCATGTGCAGGCGGGCATTCCCGAATGGCTGGCGCCGGAATTCGAACGCGCCTTCGCCGACCAGTGGACCGCCGAAGCGCATGAGCTGATCACCACCCGCGCGCCCGTCGACCTCCGCGTCAACACCTTGAAGACCACCCGCGCCGCCGTGGAAACCGAACTCGAAACCGCCGGCGTCCAGTTCGAACCGACGCACCTCTCCGACGCCGGCCTGCGCCTCCACCCCGAAACCGACGTGCAGTCGCTGGACGCGTTCCGCGAAGGCCGCATCGAAATCCAGGACGAGTCCAGCCAGATCGCGGTGTGGCTCGCGGGCGCGGCGCCGGGGATGACGGTGGTGGAATACTGCGCGGGCGGGGGCGGGAAGACGCTGGCGTTGGCAACGCTCCTCAACGATCAGTTTTTAAATTCCGCTCATCCCGGCGAATGCCGGGACCCAGAATCCAAACGCAATCGCCGGCCATATTTCCTCTTTCACCCGACAGGGTGAGGGCGCGAACCCGGACACTGCGGAGCCATACGATCTGGGTCCCGGCATTCGCCGGGATGAGCGGCGTGTTGGGAGGTTGATCGCCTGCGACGTCGACCGCACGCGCCTCGACAACATCCGCCCCCGCTTAGTCCGCGCCGGCGTCACCGCCGACCTCCGCCACATCGGCCCCGACGGCCAGGGCACCGAGGACCTTGCGAACCAAGCCCACCTCGTCTTCGTCGACGCCCCCTGCAGCGGCTCCGGAACCTGGCGCCGCCGCCCCGAAGACCCCTGGCGCCTCACCCCCGAAGACTTGACCCGCCTCCACACCCTCCAACTCCAGAATCCTCACCCAAGCCGCCACCCTGGTCCGCCCGGGAGGCCGCCTGGTCTACGCCACCTGCTCCATCCTCCCCGCCGAGGACGAAGCCGTCACGGCCGCCTTCGAAGCCGCCCATCCAAACCTCCACCCCATCCCCATATCCACAGTCACCGCCGCAGCCGCCAACCTGACCCCCTCTGCCGGCAGCCGCCTCGCCGCCCTCGCCGGAACAGGCCACACCCTGCGCCTGACCCCTCGACTTTCCGGAACGGACGGGTTCTTCATCGCCCTCTACCAAAGGACCACCCACCCTTGACCGACGCGCCGACCGCCACGCCAACCACCCAAACCGCGCCCCCGCCCGAGCCCAACCACCAGCGCGTGCTGATCATCGACTTCGGCTCCCAGGTGACCCAGCTCATCGCCCGGCGCGTGCGCGAGAGCGGCGTCTATTGCGAGATCCATCCCTTCGACAAAGCCGAGGCCCTGTTCGACGCGTTCCGCCCCGCCGCCGTCATCCTCTCCGGCGGCCCCTCCAGCGTCACCGAACACGAAGCCCCGCGCATCACCACCCGCGTGTTCGAACTGGGCGTGCCTGTCCTCGCGGTCTGCTACGGCGAACAGCTGATGTGTGACCTGCTCGGTGGCAAGGTCGACGCCGGCGCCGCCGGCCACGCCCGCGAATTCGGCCGCGCCGAAATCGCCCTCACCCAACCCAGCCCCCTGTTCGAAGGCCTGTCCCAACACGAACAGGTGTGGATGAGCCACGGCGACAAGATCACCGCCATGCCGCCGGGCTTCCACGCGGTCGCCACCTCCGACGGCTCGCCCTACGCCGCCATCGCCGACGAGACGCGCAAGTTCTACGGCATCCAGTTCCACGCCGAGGTCGAGCACACCCCCCGCGGCCGCGACATCTATCGCAACTTCACCCACCGCATCGCGGGGCTGAAGGGCGACTGGACCATGGCCGCCTTTCGCACCGAAGAAATCGCGCGCATCCGCAAACAGGTGGGCAAGGGCGGCGTCATCTGCGGCCTCTCCGGCGGCGTCGATTCCTCGGTCGCGGCCGTGCTGATCCACGAAGCCATCGGCGACCAGCTCACCTGCGTCTACGTCGACACCGGCCTGATGCGCCTGAACGAGAGCGAACAGGTCGTCAGCCTGTTCCGCGACCACTACAACATCCCGCTGATCCACGTGGACGCGTCCGCCGACTTCCTCGGCGCCCTGGCCGGCGTCGCCGACCCCGAAACCAAGCGCAAGACCATCGGCCGCCTGTTCATCGAGGTGTTCGACCGCGAAGCCGCCAAGATCGACGGCGCCGAATTCCTGGCCCAGGGCACCCTCTATCCCGACGTGATCGAGAGCGTGTCCGCCCGCGGCGGCCCCAGCCAGGTGATCAAGAGCCACCACAACGTCGGCGGCCTGCCCGACTTCATGAAACTGAAACTGGTTGAGCCCCTGCGCGAACTGTTCAAGGACGAAGTCCGCGCCCTCGGCCGCGAACTGGGCCTCGACCCCGCCTTCGTCGGCCGCCACCCGTTCCCGGGCCCGGGCCTGGCCATCCGCATCCCCGGCGCCGTCACGCGGGAAAAGGTCGCCACCCTGCAACAGGCCGACGCCATCTACCTCGAGGAAATCCGCAAGGCCGGCCTCTACGACAAGATCTGGCAGGCCTTCGCCGTGCTGCTGCCGGTCAAGACCGTGGGCGTAATGGGCGACGCCCGCACCTACGAAGACGTCCTGGCGCTCCGCGCCGTCACCTCGACCGACGGCATGACCGCGGACTTCTTCGAGTTCCCGTGGGACGTGCTGGGCAAGATCGCGACGCGGATCGTGAACGAGGTGAGGGGGGTGAACCGGGTGGTCTACGACGTGACGTCGAAACCGCCGGGGACGATTGAGTGGGAGTGAGGGCGTAAGAGCAGAGTCGGAGTCGACATGGAGAGAAACCCGAACCTCAGCATCCTGAAGTCCTTTTGGGTTCGGCGCGCGGACGGCCGATGGGCGATCCACGACATGAAAGAGATAGTGCTCACGCCAAAAGAAGGATTTGCGCCAGACTATTTCGCCTTTGAGTTTGAGCTCACCTTAATGACCTCGACGCCCCCTCGGAATGTCGTCGATTTATTTTCGTCTTTCGGATCCACGGACTATCTCCTTAAGCAGAGCATCGTGCCTGTGGTTGCGCTCGTGCCGACCGAGAATGTCATGCGCTGCATTGGAACAGCCTTTATTGTTAGTGCGAGCGGCTACGTCGTCACTGCATCTCACGTCTTGCTCGACCCCAAAGAAAGCGGATACGGGAAATTTAAAAAAATCGCGGAACGGAACGAAGGGTATTCGGGCATGACGCTCGGCGTCATTATTCCCGTAAACCCTGCTAGGGGCGTGCGCGCCTTTGAGATCTTGCCAATTGAGAAGATCTGGTACTGGGGCGAATGGGAAGAAAGTCCGCTAATTCATGAGCCGGACAAGCTCAATAGTCTCACGGACGTAGCAGTAGCGAAACTGCCGGAAAGGAGCGACGGTGCGGCTTATCAGCCGCTCAACCTTTCACTTCACCCGTTCAAGGTTGGGGAAGGAGCCTGCGCAATCGGATATGCTGAAATGCCCGATGTGCCGATTGAGTACGTGGACGGTAAGCTTGGGTTCCCCCATTTTGGTCAACAGCTTTTCGTTTCGTTCGGCGTCGTGACCGCGGTTTACCCCGCGAACTATATTACGAAAGAGGTACCCACGCCGGGCCCAAGCTTTGATTTCGAAGCACGTATTCCGGGCAAAATGAGCGGCGCGCCGATCTTTGGCGGACAGGGGGCGGTCGTGCGCGGCGTGGTGAGTTCGCAGTTTTCAAGGCGAGAAACACGCTTCCGGCTGCATGCTAGGGCCCATAATGATTGCTCCGCTGCCGCCTAGTGGTTCAATGAACGATTTGTTAGCTGCAGGCACCGACGGATTTGCGTTGGTTCGCGGTCAGGGGCTCTAGCGGCTGCAGAAGAAGCGCGTCCTGCCACCAGGAATGAATGGCCAGATTACTGACCAAACTCTTTAGCAAGATCTCGGATCGCCATTGCTAACATGGTAGGAGTGTCCTCGGCAACGAGGCCTTGCGCCGCGTCAAAACTGTTAATTTCAAGGTCTCTCAACTTAAAGAAGTCGTGCGTGTAGACCGCCTTTTTGCTCCCCTGGCTTAGGCCGTAAAACACCAGGATGTTTGCGTCTACTTGTGCTGACACTCTATGGAGGTGCTCTTCCCACCGATCAAAATTTGGATGGACTAAGAGATAATTCTCGGCCGTTTTTAGCGCCACCTCAGCAACCTTATCGATGACGAACGCATCGCTGGCTTTCTTAAGTTGCATATTGCATCGCTTGCATGCAGCGGCGAGATTCCAAATTGCGAAAATATAAGCTTTGTAAGCGGTTTTGCTCTTAGGCAGAACGTGCTCCCGATCGGTCATGAAAGGTCCCGCGCCATGAAGGTTGGTGCGACAGTAACAACACGTATCATTGTGGCGTTTCAGCTGAAAATCCCAGATCCGTTTTTTCGCGCTTTTAAATGCGTCCTCTGCCTTACCACCTGGCTGCCAATCCCAGGGCGACTCCGTCTCCGACGCGGCCTCGATTGCGGCGAGTTCGTTCGCGGCGTACTGAAAGTCCGCGAGTGTAGGTAGATAGGGATCAGGCATCGATTGTCGCGTCCGGCGGCATTTTCATTTTATCCAGTAAGTCCCTGACTGCTCCAAAAAACTGCTTCTGCTGGTCGTCAAAGCTTTCCGCCTCCATCGATTGGACCAGGTCGAGAACTGTTTTCTTATCAACCTCGCCGCGCTCGAACTTAGAGATTAGGTCCACGATCTCCTCGCTCACAAAATGATTTGCGGGAGTTATCACGTCGAACGCCCGCCAAAGTATTTCCTCTATGCTCTCGGCCGTCGCCGACGCTTCTGTAAGAACAAGGCGATGTGGTCGTCCGTCTAGGACTTGAAAGACCGAAATTAATTTCGAAAAGTTTGAGAGCGCCCCGGTTACCACCAGAGGCGCGTGGGTTGCGATTATAATTATAGCATCTCGATAGGATAGCGCATTCAAAACTTTGTCGACGTATTCGCGCTGCCAATTTGGGTGGAGACTATTCTCCGGCTCATCAATGAGAACGACGGGTGCTGAATTAGTGGAGGTGACCAAAAACACGAGCGAAGAAATCAGTGCCAGTTCACCGGAGCTTGCGCGCGAAAGTTCCAGCACCTGACCGTCGCGCCGTTGCAGGAAAACCTTTAGGTCGCTTAGAAAACCATGCTTTCGAAGCCACTGCTCGTTTCGTAATACTGACGCGAACTCCCGCGCGCGTGAGAAACTCAGCGGCGAGGCATTTTGGTCAATCCAAATGAGTTCGTCAGGGTCATGTTGAAAGAGGAAGGCAAGTCCCGCTTCTAAGTCCGCGGATCGGGGCGTTTCATCCTCAAGATGCCCCCGAAGAGGCACTCTGAATGGGTCGACGCGAAAGCCAAAGCGCGGCTGATACCCGCAGTATTCTAGTATGCCGCTGATTTGGTAGAAGCGGGAATCCGGCTCGTCGATCGTCGTGGCGACCGATTGTAAGATTACTTTCCTCGGTGATCTGCCCGCTTGGCTGGCAGACAGGCGCTTAACGCCTCTCATGCCGCTAAATCTGTCATATGCCGTGTTGCTGAGGATGACGACGTTTCTTCGGCCGCGAATTTCCAGTGCGATGTCTCTCAGAAAGTTACTCTTGCCAGAGCCGTTTGGACCAACAAGAATCGCGACGCTCTCTTGAGACGGGTAAAATTCACTTAGGCCGAGCGCTTCCAGAAACATGCTGCATCCTACTTTGCATCTGCGCTTGCGGCGGTGTGGAGTTCGACCGCGTTGACGAACTGTGCGCGGGTTTCGAACGTAAAGGCATTTCTCAGAGCAGTTCGCAGGGCCGAGTAAGCGTATATCGAGAATTCGTAGAGGGTTTCAAGCTCGTGAGGGCTTAGCTCCACCAAGCGCGATCGCTCGCTTATTCGAAATGCCCGCCTCGACACCTGGGCGACCCTCTCTCGATCCGTTTGTGAATTGAATAGTTTGCTTAGCCTTTGAGCGATGTAAGGCTGCACAGGCTCAAGTCGATGCTTAATTAATACCGTTTCCAGCGCCAGTATGGTGTGGGTAAGACGGTCGATCGGTGAGGGAAACGTTGTTCCTTTTCCGTAGGCGATCAATGCTGATCGAACCGCAGAGCCAAAGTTCGAAAGTGACGAGCTATCTAGAAGATTGCTAGCGGCGGTAAGTCCACTTTTCGAAAGTGAACGAAGATTTGCGGATGACAAAAGCCAATGACCGATCGTGCTGGTTGTCGTTATGCCTTCGGTGATCGTGATCGAGGTGTCACTAACGACAAACAACGTCGTCGCTGGCAGAAACTCTGATCCTGCAAGGTCAATTGGGCCGAGCATTGCCGGGTTTGCCGCTGCCGGGGAAAAAAATCGCAGCAAACCAACGATGTCTTGCGCAATAATACGAGCGCGCTCCTCTGCCCTAGTTGGCTCTGCGGTCACGGTAACTACTGCGGCTGCGAGGCCTTGGAATTGCTTTCTGAGTCGGTCAAAGAGCATCTCGACCTGTAGCTGTTGTTCATCGTTTGGAGGCGGCCCGGCGTTTTGAAATTCCGCGAACGTCGCTGAAGTAAGCGGTTCAACCTTTGCTGAACCGAAAGCAAACGACGACTCGATCTCAAAATTTGCTATGGGCACCCAGACATCCCGCTTGCGGACATCGCGTTGAATCGCGCCAACCAGTTGATCGCGGAATTTGCTGGAAGTAGTCCCCTTAAGGCGGTTGCGGGCCCAATCGAGAAATATGTTTTCGACATATTTGTAGCTAATCGCGTCTGACCTCTCCGAGACAATGCGAAATATCTTTTCCATTTGCGGGAAGTCCGCCGCGGAAATGGCGTACGTCTTTCCGTCTGCACGGTAAAACGCCAGCACTCGCGTACCGTCGGCTTCGCTCGCCCAAAGTATGGGATGGCCGATTATCTCCTTATCTGTGATTGTCGGCCCCATTGGGCGTTGCGACGGGAAGCCAGCGGAGGGATTTTGGGCTAGGTCCGCGACTCGAACGCTTTGGAAGAGGGAGGCGGCGATCGTTTCGACTTCTTCGCCTTCTGACTCGGAAAGGGAAGTTGGAAGTTGAGAGGTGGTCGCCTGTTTGAGACTGTCGTCGCCGCCAGCATTGGCGTGCAATGTCGCCGACCGTCGTTGGAGCTCTGCGAGCTCGTCCAGATCGCTGGCGTGCAACTCCCGGAGATTGCGTGTTAGCCAGTCGTGAAATTGATCGACGGCAACAAAGTATCGCTCGGCCACTTCGCGAATATCGATGCCATCGCTGTGATCATTAATGTATTTTCGGGCGGGCGCAGTCCATCCGTCCCATTCTAGGAGGGGAGATGCTTCAAAGCGCACGCCCGTGGTGAGTTCCGCTTCCTGGTCGGTGGTTTCCCGTTTGAACGACATAAACATGCTCGATTGGGGCATGCCTTTGTGCAGCATGTAATTGCGTAGACCCTGGACAAACTTTGCTACGGGATCGTCTGCAAAACGGGAGCGCACCTCCGCACGGTACGCTTTCAGTATTTCGGCCTCTGGATATTCCTTTTCCATGAATGCGCGCGTGTGGTCCACGAGGGATTGTGCCGACGCGACGAAGTTATGAAGATGTCTGTTCAGCTCTCTATGGGCCTGAGTGCCGGCTTCCCGGTTGTCGTGCCTCATTAGATCAAGGCCTTCATCGGGGTCATTCAATCGGCGGGAAGCCTCGATGAGGTCCAGCGTATTCATCTGAAAAATATTGAAGGTGAAGGACCGTGTATGGGATTGGTTGAGGAATTGGGTACCTGCCGATTCCAACATTTTCTGATGAAGCTGGAATTCTGGATTGTCGGTCATGTGGGAGGTGAATACGTATCGTGTCGCCGCATTTTCTCAATCATCCACCTGCGCTTATCCCGGGCTCGAGTTGATCTCTCTTACGACGCTAATCCAGTGCCAGCGCTGAAGCGCCTATGGCTTAAAATTTGTTGGACACGCTAAGGGGGAGCATATATCGGTTACAACCCCACGCAAGGGTCGCATGCCCAACTTCTAATGAGTTATTGTCGCCTCGATTTCTACCCCTGCTTGTCATAAGCGGAGTGATCTGTGCCGTTTTGGCGAAAATCGCAGCCTGATCAGACGCAGAAGAAGGGTGACGGTTCACTCGCGACTGACGCCCCTATACGAAGTGCCAAGGATGACCTTTTGGGCCGCGCTCCTTTCGCCGCGAGCCTCGGCGACGTCGTAGCCCATCAAAACACGGACGAGAGCCTTATCCTCGCCTTGCGAGGCGATTGGGGATCGGGAAAATCCTCACTCAGAGAATTTAATTATTGAAGACTTGGCGAACCGGCATAGCGGCTCCGTAAAGGTGCTAGAGTTTAATCCCTGGAGATGGGGCGGCGATGACAATATTAGCCGCGCGTTCTTCCGCGAAATCGCAGCAGCCCTCGGGGAGACCGACAAATCGCTAGCCGGTAGACAGCGGGCGTACGAGTTTCGCCGTTACGGGAAGCTGCTCGGTCATGTCTCCGGCGCGCTAAAGTCTGCCGGGGACCGTACGCCGTCGATCGTCGGTTGGTTGATGAGCGTCGGACTGCTGACGGCCGGCGCGGGCCTGCTAGTGCCAGGTTTGCCGGCGACGAAAGTCGCTGCGGTTCTCCTTCTCATCAGCGGGTTTGTCTCTCTTGCGGCCAAGGTCCTTAGCGCCGCCGGTGTCGAGAGGGACGCCGACAAGCCCATCGAACTCTTGCGAGCCTCGCTAGAAACCAAGCTTAAGACACTTCCTAAGAATCTGCTGGTCATCATCGATGACATCGACCGGCTTGAGCCAGATCAAATTCGGCTGGTCATCCGTCATGTGAAGGCGAACGCGAACCTACCGCGCATCACCTTCTTGCTGCTGTTTCAACGGGAGATCGTGGAAAAGGCGCTAGACCCTGTGTCGGAAGGGGATGGCAGGAGGTACCTTGAGAAGATCGTCCAGGCGACCTTTGACATTCCTGTCGTCGAAGGCGCCCAAATCGAAGCCGTCGTTCTGAATTCCCTTACCGGCGTAGTGGGCGATCTAACAAACGACGAGACGTTTGATCAGACCCGCTGGGGCAATCTCTGGGGAGGTGCCTTGCGTCACTTCTTTCGGAATCTCAGAGACGCCAAACGGTACGTCGGTTCGGTTAGCGTGCATCTCAATCTACACCGCGGTTCTAGGGTGTTCGAAACCAATTTGATCGACCTGCTTGCCCTGGAGTCCCTTCGAGTATTCGAACCAGGTCTCTTCGACCAAATCGCGCACTCCAAACATCTGTTGACAGGGTTCGACAAAAGCGAGTCGGATAAGGAGGCCACCAAGGCGCTCGTCAAGCTCGCTCATGACGACAATTGTGACGGCGCGACGGAAATGCTTAAGCAGCTATTCCCTGTCGCGGGCTGGGCGTTCGGTGGCTCAAGCTACGGTCCTGACTGGAACGAACAGTGGGTGCGAGCGCGCAGAGCATGCTCGAAGCGGCATTTTGATCGCTATTTTGGTCTGCGCTTGCCCGACGGGCAAATCTCAAACTCTGAATTCCTCGAGTTCATTGAACAGAGTTCCGATCGCCAATCTATAGACGCAGCGTTTCGGGATTTTGATCGTCGCGGCCTGCTGCCGGTCCTCATCGAGCGCCTTGATGAGATCAACAAGAACCTGCCGATATCTCACGCTTACACCTTACTCCCCGCCCTCTTCGACGTAGCTGAGCGCTACTCTCAGAGCCTCGGGTTTTCGGGCTCAACGCCCTACATCTCCGCCTGGAGAACGGCCTCCTGGTATCTGCGAAGTGAGCCCGATCTGCAGCGCCGAGGCGAGCTGTTCCTCGATGCCATGCGCAATAGCGAAGGACTTCTCCGTTCCCGATACCCTAATCGGGCTGGATGGTGACAAGCGAGAGAAGTCCCGTGCGCAGAACGATCTTTCCATGAATGATGACCAACTCGTTCTAGCGAAGGAGCTTTGGCTGGAGAAAATTCGGGTACGAGCGACTGATCCTTTGGCGTTTATGGCTCACAGCCATTTCATTCGGCTGCTCTATGCGTGGCGCGAGTACGGGTCTGAAGATGAACCGCGCGCTTGGGTCGCTTCGACTATCGCTGATCCAAAGCTGCTGCCAGCGCTGCTGGCCGCGTTTATGACCACGCGGGAGAGCCATACGCAAGGGGACTTCGTTACGCGTCGGCGGCGCGCCTTTGAACTAGAGAATCTAGAGCCGTTCGTCGATCTCGACGTCCTAGCTTCGTTCGTGACCCGGCTTGATGACGCCGACATGGGAGAAGACGAGCAGGCCGCGCGAAAGGCATTCGTGGAAGCGGTGGCTGAGAGGCGAAAAGATCATATGCCGAGTTTGCAGAGCGACGATCAAGCTGACGAGCCGGACTCGGATACGTGAACCAGTCTTCTATTCGGCAATAGCTGACGTAGCGTTCAGGGATGCGGTGACAGGAGCACGTGTTTCGTGACAGTCGGGCCCGTCGCACCCCTCCATCTCACAACAAAAACGGAATCACCGCCCGACTGCGCCGCCGGTAATCCTCAAACGCCTCCCCAAACGCGTCGCGCAAAATCCGCTCCTCCAACCCGATCTTGCGCCAGTAGGCGAGCGCCACCAGCGCGAAACCCAGCGCCGCGTGCAGTTCGCCTGACCCGATCGCCATGCCGAGGAATATCGTCAGGATGCCGGTATAGGGTCGGCGCCAGGCGGTAGGGACCTTCGCGCACCAGCTGGTGGTCCTCGGCGATGCGCACCGCCGAGCTCCAATTGCGGCCCAGCGTCCGGCGCGCCCGGACCGCGAACGCGGCGCCGATCGCCGCCATTCACTCCAGCGGCTCGAGCCTCAGCGCCTCGGCCACATAGGGCGCGTGGCGATAGTCGCGGACGACGGCGATCTCGCCGTCACGCCACTCGAGCAGCACCACGTAATCACCCGGCAGTTTTGGATCGGAGATGGCCAGCGCAAGCCGGCCTTCGGCAAGGCAGAGCCGAACGTAATAGTCAGGGTTCTGGCTGTAGCGCGTGAAGTAGACCGCGACCTCTTTCCCCGCCAGTCGGGCGCGATTGGCAAGATCGAGCCGCACGTCCTGCGCCAACAGGGCGCGCAGCGCGTCAAAGTCGCGCGCGTTGAAGCGATCGGCATAGTCGCGCAGCCGCGCCCGCTCGGCCTGCGTGTAGGACGGCGCCGGACCGGCGTCGGCGGCATGGCGTCTCAGAGCGGCCCGGCCCCGGTGCAAGGCCGCCTTTGCCGAGGCGTCGGTGATGTCGAGGATCTCGGTCATCTCCGCCAGCGGGTGCCCGAGGACGTCGCCGAGGATGACCATCGATCGCTGCACCGGCGGTAAGGCCAGAAACGCGACGAGGCTGGCTTCAGCCGCCACGCGTGCGTCGGCGGCCGCGCTCGGGTCGACGATGGCCTCCATCTCCGCCTCCGCATGGCGTAGCGCAGCGCGCCGTTTTCGTCGCAAATGGTCGAGCGCTGCATTGTGGGCAATGCGCGTCAACCACCGTTCGGGGTGCTCGACGTCTCCGTCGTAGGCCAGGACCCGCATCAGCGCGTCCTGCACCACGTCCTCGCCGTCGAACGCCGAGCCCACCATCCGTGCGCAGTAGCGATGCAGCCTGGGCCGCATCTGCGCCATCAGCTCAACGAGTTCAGGGCCTCGCATCGATAGCCGGAGCGGAGCTTTGTTCGAAACCGTACGCTTCGAGCACGTTGACGCCTTTGCGCACGACGTCCGGCGGAGCCGCCCAGCGGCTCGGGCCTTCCGCGCTGAAGGCCTTAAAGCTGGCGAGGCCGGTCAACGACTCGAACTCGTCGCCGTTGAAATTGATAAAAATGTGGATGAATTCGTCGCCCGCGCGGCAGAGCGCATAGGAAAGGCCCGGCGGGCGCTTTTCACGTAGCTCCGCGAACACGGCGCGCGACAGCGTCTCGTTCTCGTCGGCCCGATCGGCCTTGGCCGTGTAGCGGACAATGGTCACCCTTTGCATCTCGCACTCTCCTTGTCGCGGCCGCTGAAGATAAGCCGCTGATCTCTTAGACGAAGGCGCTTCGACAAAAAATTCGCGGCGGCCATAAATTATTCTGTGGCCGCCGGGGCATCCGCGCCCATTTCACCCGCCCGCGGGCAGATTGGCCAGGGCCTGTTCGATCTCGGCGAGCTCGGCTTCGAGCTCCTGGATCGCCTCTTCCTTCCCGGTCGGCGCCTCGCCCGCCGGCCCCCAGCTCGGCGTACCCTGCTGCCGCGCGATCTGCTCGCGCACCTTCGCGCGCGCTTCTTCGAGCTGGACGCGCAGGGGGCGGTTGTCGTCGTCGGGCATGGGAGATCCTGGGGTTAGGGAAACGAAGCGCCGGCCAGGAACGGCGCGACCAGAACGGCCAGCATGCCGAAAGCGGCGATGTTCCAGAACAACGAGCGGATGAGCGGGACGCCGGAAACGTACAGCGCCGTATAGCCCACCCGTCCGCCGAGATAGGCGATCGCGCCCCAATGCGTCAGGCTGTCGTGCACGCCGGCCGCCTGGGCGATGAGGATCGCCACGACGAAGAACGGAAACGTCTCCATATAATTGCGAAAGTTGCGGTCGATGCGGCCGGGAAGCGGCTTCAGCGGCGGCGGCTCGACGTCGCGCGGAGACGCGGCCCACTTCAGGCCGTACTGGACGTTCGACGCCTGGGCCGCCGCGACCAGTTGCACAAATCCCCAGACGCTCGCGGCCGCGAGCATGGTGAGCTCAAAGCTGATCCGCATGGCCATGCCGCCCTCCGAAAGGTTCCCGAAACGACCCTAGCACGACCGCGTCGGACTCGATCAGCCGCCCGCCTGTCGTGTCCCCACGCCGCCACGCCCCTTAACCTGTCCCCGAAGTCTGTGCCTCGCGCTTGCTGGGTCCTCGACGCCGCACGGCGTGCCGCCGCGCAACGTCAAGGATGACGCCACAAAGTAAAATGGTTCGTCATCCTTGACGGGGCGGAGCGGTCAGCTCCGTCCCGTCGAGGACCCAGCAAGCGCGACGTCGTCGGCGCAACGGGAAGGGCGGCGTCAGGGGGACGGCGATCATGTCCTCGTCGACGTGCTGGCCCAGCCGCACGCCGGCGTCGAACCCGCCCGCGGCCAGGTCGACCAGCTGCGGCGCAAGCCTGTCTAGGGACGCCTCAATTTGCACCTGTCGTTTCCGCGAACGGCGCCCGGGCAAAGGCGACGCCCATGGCGCGCAGCCGGGCCTTGGCGCGAAGCGTCAGGTCGGTGACCATCGCGAACTGCTCCCGGCTCTCGGCGACATAGGCCTTCAGCTTGTAATGCGTGCCGAAGGGCGTCTCGGCGGCGCGTACCTGGACCGGCGTGTCCGGCTTCAGAAAGGCGCTGGCTTCGGCGACCTCGGTCATGGCCTGGCTGACGGCGGCGCCATCGTGGTCTGCGTCGAGATAGAAATGGGTGACGGTGAGCAGGCTCGGCTTGCCGCTGCTGTCGTTCGCGACGCTGGTTGACCAGAGCTTGGCGTGGGGGATGATCACTTCGGTGTCGTCGGCGGTGACGATGTGCACGGCGCGCGTTCCGATAGCCTTGACCTCGCCGTAGGCGCCGTCGATCTTGATCCAGTCGCCCGGTTGGTAGGTGTTCTCTACGATGGTGACGAGGCCCGCGATCAGGCAGCTGATGTAGTCCTTCAGGGCGAACGCCAACGCCAGCCCGACGGTCGCCAGCAGCGCGACCACATCCTCGAAAGTAGGCTCGACCAGAATCGGGACGATGATCGCGAGCCCCGCCACGGCGATAATCAGCCGCGCGAGCGGCGCCGCGCGCAGGATCAACAGCCGTTGATGCGACGGCGCACGTTCCGCCGCGCCGTGCACGAGCGCGCGCACCAGAAGGATGAGCAGGCCGCAGCCGACAATGACGGCGCCGATCAGGAGCAGATGGCTCCAGGTCAGCGGCCTGAGGAAGCCCAGCTGAGCCCCTGCCTGATGCATGGCGCACCTCCCGGGCCGGACAACTCGGCCCCGGCTGAGGGTGCGCGTTCAGCCGGAGGGGTTCCAGGTCATTCCGCCGACTTCCGCTGGGGACTTCGGTCGAACCCGGAATGCCCACCCTCAAATCGCGCAACAAAAAAGCCCCGTCGTTGGACGGGGCGCAAAACAGCTAGTTTCTATTTCCTGAGAGAACCACAAATCGCGACGCGGCGCAAGCGGAATGCGGTGATGGGAGCACCCGTCCTTAAGCGCTTTACGCCGCAAGGCCCGCAGCCCTCTCTGCGATCTCTGCACCTTTTTCTCTGCGCTCTCTGCGGTTTTCTTTCTCCCGCCGGCGCCCCGCCGCCGCGGTAGTTCCAGGTATTCACGCCGCCCCGCCGGACTTGATTTACCGTCGCCCCGGGAGCAGCCTGTATTCAATAATAATCGAGACCAAGGGCAGGGCAATGAATAAGCACGACTGTGGAGAACACGGCGCGCCGCGCCGTCGCGTGTTGCTGGGCGGGGTTGCGGCGCTGGCCGCGCCTGCCGGACTGCTGGCGATGGGCTCGCCCGCCGCGGCGCAGACCGGGGCGCAGCAGGATTGGCGCTACTGCGAAAAATGCGCGGGCATGTTCTGGGACGGTGCGGCGGACAAGGGCCGCTGCCCCGCCGGCGGCGGCCACCTCGCGCAAGGCTTTCCGTTCATGCTCCACTACGACGCGGCCAAGGGGAACGGCGGCGCGTATCAGTACGACTGGCGCTTCTGCTCCAAGTGCAAGGCGTTGTACTTCGACGGCTCGGCGAACAAAGGCCGCTGTCCGGCGGGCAAGGGTCACCAGGCGCAAGGCTTCAACTTCGGCCTCGACCTGCACAAGCCGGCGGGCAAGTCCCAAAGCGACTGGCGCTTCTGTCAAAAGTGCGAAGGCCTGTTCTGGAGCGGCACGAAAGGAACCTGCGCCGCCGGCGGCGCGCACCTCGCCCAAGGCATCGTGTTCGCCGTGCCGTATCAGAGCCTCAAGTCCGTCGATCCGGCAAAGCTCGTCGTCGATGCGGTGAACGACGCGATGCCCGCGGCGCTGAAACTGCTGGAGCCCGCGCTGCTGGCGGAGATGGGCAAGCCCAATCTGCTGGGCAAAGGCTATTCGCTGCACAAGATGAACCTGCGCTTCGGCACGCCCCTCGCCACCTACAACGCGCCGAATTTCGACGTGACGATGAACGAGAACTACCTCTACACCCAGATCACTCAACCCAGTGTCTCGGCGGGTTACGCCGATCCCGCGTTCGAGATTCACTTCGACGTTCGCCTGCGCGGCGCCATCGCGAAACTGCCCACCGGCAAGCTGCAGGCGCAGAACGTCGTCGCCGAAGTCACCCGCATTCTTGTGAAACCCCGCGACGTTACCGGCGGCATCGTCACCACCGTCGTGCACTTCTACCAACTCACCGGCCCCGGCGGCCGCAAGATCCAGAACGCCATGGACGAACACCTGAAAATCGACCTGACCAAACGCATCAACGACAACCTGGCGGGGTGGTCGTAGATTCAGCCCACATATTTCCCGTCACCCCCGGACTTGTTCCGGGGGCCCATCGGTCCGCAAACGCCGAAGCGTTGAGCGAGCGTCCAGCGAGCCGCTCGCGCCGTCACCCCAGCGTTGGTTCGCGCAGAGCGCTCACACATCCTTTCCTGCCAGGACCGCCATGGACCCCCGGAACAAGCCCGGGGGTGACGGACGAATAAAAGGTGAGGGCCGCAGCCGTCGGCACGATCAGGCAGGGACGTAAATCAGTCGCACCGCGTCATCGCCCACGCGATCGGTCGCGACAGGGCGGAGCGGCGAATTCGGCGCCTGGTTATTGCGCCCCCGATTTCGCGGCGGGTTCACGCCTGAAGACGCGACACATCCGGGTTTTTTCCGTGCGGGTCCGCGGACTCTCTTCTTGCCCCGCGGAACA
Source organism: uncultured Pseudomonadota bacterium (assembly GCA_963838235.1). Classification (GTDB taxonomy): domain Bacteria; phylum Pseudomonadota; class Alphaproteobacteria; order Caulobacterales; family Caulobacteraceae; genus JAFECT01. The sequence continues at coordinate 1,443,100 of CAWIQJ010000005.1, read as the reverse complement.
GGAGGGTAGGCGGGGGATATATCCGTGATATCCGGTTAACTTGTAAAATACGGATAATCCTCTATATTACCCGTGCAGGAGACGCCCCATGTCCGACACCCGAGTCACCTCCGCCGATTTCCAGAAGGCTTTCGGCCTCTACCGTGAAAAGGCCCTGCAGGCGCCGGTGGTCATCACCAACCATGGACGGGAAAGTCTGGTGCTCTTGTCCGCCGAGGAATATTCGCGGCTGAAGCGCCAGGATCGGCGGGCGTTGCATCCCTGGGAACTCGATCCGCGCGACATCGAAGCCTTGCGCTCCGAACCGGCTGCGGAAGGCGCTGCGTTCGATCACGAATTCGGGTGAACATTCCCGAGCCGAAGGTCGGCCTCGTCATCTGCTATGCCTATCTCTGGAGGGATGAAGCGAGAAGAGGCCTGGAGGAGGGTCGCAAGGATCGCCCCTGCGTCGTCGTCGTCGCGCGCGAAGACGTCGACGGCCAGACGGTTGTAACCGTCGCGCCGATTACGCATGCGCCGCCCTCCACCGAAGCCGTCGACGCGATCGAACTGCCTGCCGTGACCAAGGCGCGTCTTGGGCTCGACGATGCCCGGTCTTGGGTGGTCGCCAGCGACCTCAACCAGTTCGTCTGGCCCGGCGTCGATCTGAGACCGACGCGCCGAGGCGGACAGGATGTCGCCTACGGCTTTCTCCCGGCTGCCATGACGACGGCGTTGCGCCGACGCATCATCGAACTGGCGCAGGGCGGCGCAAGGCTGGTCACCCGGCGATCGGGCGTGAACGAAGCGCCTGACGACTGATGACGCGGTCGCCGTCCGGACCGCTGAGCGCATGCCTGACGAAACGGGCACGATGGGCGGGGACATGGACACCGTCAGGGGCGCGACGCAACCTGGTAGAGCGCACGCCGCCGTTAAGTCGTACCTGTCCCCACTTTCCTGTCGCCGCCATCAAGCCGGGACGTAAATAAGCCGCACCGCGTCATCGCCAAACCGATCGGTGGCGACCAGGCGCAGCGGCGGCCGGGCGCCGGTGAAGAACGGCGTGCCGCCGCCCAGCACGAGCGGACGAAAATACAGGTGATACTCGTCGATGAGACCGAGGTCGCCGAGGCTCCCCGCCAGCCCGGGCCCTCCGACGTCGATGACGCCGTCGACCTCCGACTTCAGCCTGCGCACGACCCCTTCGACGTCGTCGGCGACGAGCGTGGCGTTGGGGCCGACCGACGTCAGCGTGCGCGAGACGACCCATTTCGGCTGTGCCCGCCAAAGCGCGGCGAAGTCGTGGTCGCCCGCATCCCAATCCGGCTGGTCCTCATCCCAGTAGGTCATGATCTCGTACAGGCGACGCCCGTACAGACTTCCGGCCAGGCTGCGGACGTATTCGTTGAAATGTCGACCGAGCGCCGCGTCGGGCGGTCCCAACTTCATGTGATCGACATAACCGTCGAGAGACTGCATCATTCCAAAGACGAGTTTCGCCATATCCTATCGGCTCCTCACAAAGTTTCCCGCAACCTGGCCTGAAGGCGCGCCCTATGTTGACGTGTTCTTGGCGCCGAGAAGGTCGTCCAGTTGCTCGAACCGCTCGCTGCACCCACTCGTACTCCCCGACTCGATGGCGCCGTCGAGCGCTTCTTTGGAAGGGTAGAGGTCGTGCATGACGACCAGTGTCTCGCCACCCCTGTCTTCGAACGTCACCGTGGTGACCTGCCCGCCGTCGTCGCCTTCCTCATTCGTCCAGACAAGGCGAGAGGGCGGCGTCACCTCGAGGTACCGACCGAAAAACGCCACGGGCTGCTCTGCGCAGGGTGGCTGAACACGAAACGGTACGTTCCCCCCGTACGAACATCGACCTCGCAGGAAACGAAGGACGCGCCAATGGACTTCGGCAGCCACCAGCGTTTGAGCAGCTCGGGTGTGGTCCAGGCCTCGAATACGATGCGCGCGGGGCCGTTGAAGGTCCGCGTAACGACGAGCTCACGCTCGGACGTCCGTTCCGACGTCGTCTGGTTTTTCCCGGAGGCGGGATCACTTTCCACTTTTGCGTCCATCGACCTTTTCCTTCTGTTTCAATTCCTCGACGATCTCGTCCAAGGCGTCGAAGCGTGCGGCCCAGTGCGCGCGGTACGCCTCGATCCACGCCATCTCCCCCGCCAGCCGGCGCGGGCCGAGCTTGCAGGTCCTCACCCGCCCGACCTTCTTCGTGGAAACGAGCCCGGCCTGCTCCAAGACGCCGACGTGCTTCTTCATGCCCGTCAGGGTCATGTGGAACTTGTCGGCAAGCTCCGTGATCGAAGCGTCCGAACGCCCGAGCTGCTCCAGAACGCCACGTCGGGTGGCGTCCGAAAGCGCGGCGAACGAGGCGTCGAGGCGGGTTGCGATATACTGAACCATATAGTTCAGTATCTAACCCACGAATTGCCGGTATGCAAGAGGGAGCGCGCGCGGAGGGGACAGGTTAAGGCGGCCCCGATGCTTTCCGGCGCAACCTGTTGTGACCCTCCCCCGAGCGGGGAGGGTGGCGGCGCTTTAGTCTGTTCCGATGTCGGATCGGACGTGGGACGTTCGTCCTAGGCCCGAAAAAGGAGCGTGACCCATGCCCACCATCACCGGCTTCAAAGCGGCCCCCGACCGCGGCCGGGGCCTGGCGCGCGACGTGCGCGTGCGCTGGGCGTTCGAGGAGGTCGGCCAGCCCTACGAGGTGCGCCTGCTCGAATTCAGCGAGATGAAAGAACCCGCGCACCTGGCGCTGCAACCCTTCGGTCAGATCCCGACCTACGAAGACGGCGACCTTAAGCTGTTCGACTCCGGCGCCATCATCTTCCACCTCGCCGACCACCACGCCGGCCTGCTGCCGGCCGACCCGAACGCCCGGGCGCGCGCGATCGTCTGGATGTTCGCCGCGGTCTCAACGATGGAGCCGCTGGCCATCGACCTCGCCACCGCGATCATCGCAGAGGGCGACAAACCCTGGCGCGAAGACCGCCTGCCCCTGGTGCAGGGCCGCATCCGCGCCCGGCTCGACCAACTGTCCGCCCGCCTCGGCGACGCCGACTGGCTCGACGGCGCCTTCAGCGCGGGCGACCTGTTGATGGTGTCGGTGCTGCAGCGGTTCAAACCCTCCGGCCTCCTCAACGAGAACGACCACCCGACGCTCACCGCCTACGTCGCCCGCGCCGAGTCCCGCCCCGCCTTCCAACGCGCCTTCGCTGCGCAGTTGGCCGTGTTCACGGCGGCGCAGGGGACACCTTAACCTGTCCGCGACGTTTTTCCTCGCGCGCGCCGATCGCGGACATTAATCGGGACGCCGATCGCTTCCCCAATTGCACGCGCGGTGATACCATCCGCCCAACACTCGGTCTTTGAAATCGTCGTTGCCGGAGCTCCCGACCGAAACGCTTCGACCGTCCGCACCGTAAAATACGGTGATTTACGGTCAGGCGAGCGCCGCCACCGTAAAATACGGTGATTTACGGTGAGCGCGGCTTTCACCCCCGCGTCATCTCGATCATCGTCGCCCTGAACCCCGCGGCGGCGAACAGGCGTTGCGCATCTTGGTTCTGCGTGGCGGTGAACAGCACCACCTGCGGCGCACCGCGCTCGGCGAGCGCCTGCAGCAGCGCATCGAGCAGGCGCCGGCCGACGCCCTGGCCGCGCCGCTCCGGATCGACGATGAGGTCATAGATCACCCCCGCCGGTCCGCGCAGCGCCATCCAATCGGGGCCCTCGAGGCCGGCATAGCCGTAGCCCACGACGGCGCCGTCCGCCTCGGCGACGCGCAGGATCGCCTCCTCGGCGCCGAGCTGCGAGACGAGAAAACGGCCGTAGTGGCGCGGCGTGTCGGGCCCCGGCGCGATGAAGCGGGCCCGGTCGAACCCGTGGTGCTCCTCGACCAGCATGGCGCCGAGCCGGCCGAGCGCAGCGGCGTCGTCGGGGCGGGCAGGTCGCAGGGTGATGCTCATGGGACGCCTTCCCCGACGCCGGCGGCCCTAGTTCCAGCGTGTGGTCGAGGTCCGGCCGCCGAGGCTTACGACTTTCCGGCCTTCGTCCCAAACCTCGATGACGTCAACGTCGGGCCTGCGGGTGAAGACCTTGCAGGCCTCGCCCAGCGCCTGGGCGTCGTTGGTGCAGTTGATGATCTCGTCCGGCGCTTGAATTGTCGAGCGACAGGCGGCGATGAAGACGAGGGTGTAGTTGTTCATGGGGACACATCCAGGTCGTACCAACGCGCAAGTACAACTATGGATGCATGGCTTGGTTAACCCAACCGCAACGGCGCGGCGGGCGCTGGGGCAGGTTAAGGCGTCCCCGGTGCAGAATGCTGGGTTATGTGGGTTGCTGGCGGCCGCCGGCGCCTGATTTACCGCGCCGCGTGCTGCGCGATGAGTTGATCGGCGACGTCGTTCAGGTCCCTGCCCACGATCTGCGGCTGCGGCCCGACGCTCAACAGGGCGTTGCCCGGACGCCGGATCAAGGCCGCCTCCCATCCCGCCGCGACGGCACCCAGGGTGTCCCAGGTGTGGCAGGCGATCAGGCAGAATTGCGACGGCGCCGCGCCGAGTTCTGTTTCGGCATGGCGGTATGCCTCCCGCGAGGGCTTGTGATGCTTCACGCCGTCGGCGCTGAACCGGCGTTCGAACAGCTCGGCGATGCCGCCGTGCTCCAGCTGACGCGTCTGCACCTCGAGCAGGTTGTCGGTGAGGGTGAACAGCCGGAATCCCGCATCGCGCAGCTTGCGCAGCGCAGCCGGAACCTCCGGGTGGGGCGGCATGGTGGAGAATTTCTCAGTGAGTTCGGCCTTGTCGCTGTCCTTGATCGCGATGCCGCGCGTGTCCGCCAGCATCTTCATCACTGCGCCGCCGATCTCAGTAAACGGAACGTAGCAGCCGGCCACAGTCAGGGCGGCGGAATAGAGGATGAGGTCGGCGAACCACAGGCGCATTGCGCTCTTGTCGCCAAAGATGCGCTGGAAGACGGGCTGCATCGAGTCGAGATCGAGCAGGGTTTCGTTCACGTCGAAAACGATCAGCGGGAGAGCGGCCATGGCGTCCTCGTCAGTCGTTAAGTCTGGTCAGCGCCGAACCTTTGTGGAAGGCGATGTGAGCGGTCTTGCTGCTCTTGATCTCGTATTGCGGCGCGTCGGCGCTGGCATGATGCGTGTAGCCGTTGACGTCGAAATCGCGCTTGTGGACACGGACGACCACGCCGCTGACGCGCCCGGCCTCCGAATTCCAGCCGACGTGATCACCGATCTTGAAATGTTCGCTCTTGGGCATTCCGGCGTCATGAGCCTTCGCTGCGCTCGCAGCTATTCCGCGACAGCCGCCGGCAGGCGCGCATCTTCATCCGCGACCAGGGCAGCGGTGATTGAACACCGCACGCCGCTCGAGGCGAAGTCGAGCATCGTTTCGCCGCCCAGGTCGTGCGCCAGCGCGTCCTCGAGCAGGCGGCTGCCGAAGCCGCGGCGGGCGGGCGGGACGACCCGCGGGCCGCCGCTTTCGCGCCAGGTCAGGTTCAGCACGCCGTCGCGCGCGTACCAGCCCAGTGTCACACAACCGTCCGGTTGCGACAGGGCGCCGTGCTTGGCCGCATTGGTGGCGAGTTCGTGCAGGGCAAGCGACAGGGCCAGGGTCTGTTTCGGCGACAGGTCGAGCGACGGACCCTCGATCACGAACCGGCCCGCCGCGAACGGCGCCAGCGCGCGCGCCACCACCTCGGCGATGTCGGCGCCGGACCAGCTGCGCGCGGTCAACAGGTCGTGCGCGCCGGCCAGCGCGATGATCCGCGCGTCGATCACCCGCCGCGCCGTGCCCAGGTCGACGCCGCCGCGCAGTGTCTGCACCACCAGCGACTGCACCGTGGCCAGGGTGTTCTTCACCCGATGGTTCAACTCGTTGACCAGCAAGCGCTGCAGGTCCTCGCCGCTTTTCAGCTCGGTGATGTCGCGGCTCGCGCCGGCAATGGCCACGGGCTTGCGCTCGGACCCGCGGCCTTCGAACTCGACGAGGCCCCAGGCGCTCAGCCAGCGCCAGCTCCCGTCGGTCTGCTTCACCCGGTATTCGACCTCGTAGCGGCCGTCGCCTTCGGGATCGACCGCCTTGGCCACCCGCGCCCACATCTCGTCCATGTCGTCGGGATGGAACTTGGCTTTCACGCCGTCCTCGTCGTGGAGGAAGCGCGCCTCGGTCAGGCCGTAGAGCCGCTGGGCGTTGTCGTCATAGACGCAGATGTTGTCCGCCATCGTATAGCGCCAGGTGCCCATCTTCGACGCGATCATAGCCAGGTCGAAGGTGTGCTGCTGGCGCTCCAGCGTGCGGCGCATATCGTGTTCGGACGTCGCGTCCCGGAAACAGTTGATCGCGCCGACCACCACGCCGTCGGGGTCTCGCAGCGGCGCGATGTTCACGCGCGCGACCCAGCGCTTGCCGTCCGGGTTCTCCACCACCGCTTCGACGCCGTCGAAGGTCTCGCCCGCCTCGACCGCCCGGGCCATCGGCGTCTCGTGCGGCGGGATGTAGACGCCGTCCAGGGTCTCGACGTGGAAGCAGCCGCAGAAGCGTTGGGTCGGGTCCATCATCCGCGGCGCGCGGCCCCACAGCTCGATGGCGCGGCGGTTGACCCGAACGATTTGGCCGTCCGCACCGCAGGCGTACACCCCGATCGGCAGGGCGTCGAGAATCGACTGGTCGAGGTCCAGCAGCGATTCGAGGAGCGGCGTCTGGGCCGGCAGGTCGAGTTTGAGGACGGACAAGGACGCTCCCCGACAATTGCGGCCGACGGCCCGTGGGCCACCACCCGCGGACCGTTAACGGCAAGGGTGCGCTTCGGTTCCTCTGCACGCCAACGAATTTTTCCGCCGCGGCCGCCAAGGCAAAGCTTTGCGCCGGGTGGGTCGGGCGCCCGACAATGCGGCGACCCTCGATCAGGCCGCGGCGAAAATGCTATGCACCCGCGTGACGCGCCGCAGCGGCGTCGGCGGGAAGGGCGCAGGGATGGACGAGATCGTGCTCAGCGGCCTGCGCGTCCTGGTGGTCGAGGACGAGGCGCTCATCGCCATGCTGATCGAGGACGCGCTGGAGGAGCTCGGCTGCACCCTGGTCGCCGTCGCCGCCAATCTGACCGATGCGCTGGACAAAGCCGCCGCCCTCGACATCGACGTCGCCATCCTCGACGTGAACCTGAACGGCCGCGAGGTGTTTCCCGTCGCCGAACTGTTGGCGAGTCGTGGCCTGCCGTTCGTCTTCTCCACCGGCTATGGCGCCGCCGGTGTGCCCGCCGCCTTCGCCGCCGCCCCCGTGCTCGGCAAACCGTTCGAACAAGCCGACGTCGGCCGCACCCTCCGGCTCGCGCTGCGCGACGCCCGGGACAAGCCCGCGGCCGGCCGATAGACTGCGGCCGCCGCCATGCTCCGCATCGTCCCCGCCGACCTCGACGCCCCCGACGTGCGCACCTTGCTCACGCGCCACGCGGAGCGCGCGCGCGCCGAGACCGGGCGGGGAAGCGCGCATGCGCTCGACGTGGACGGCCTGAAGACGCCCGAGATCGCGGTCTTCGCGGTCTACGACCATGACGCGCTGATCGGGGCCGGCGCGTTGAAGCGGCTGTCCGGCGCGCACGGCGAGCTCAAGGCCATGCACATCGCCGAAGCACGGCGCCGGACCGGCGCGGGGTCGGCGCTGGTGGAGCACCTGGTGGACGAGGCGCGCCGCCGCGGTCTGACGCAAGTGAGTCTCGAGACCGGTTCATGGCCGTACTTCGAGGCGGCGCGCGCGCTCTACGCCAAACACGGTTTCGCCGAGTGCGGCCCCTTCGAGGGCTACGCCGCCGACCCCAACAGCGTGTTCATGACGCGGACGGTTTAGCGCTACAGCCTTTCGTCATCCCGGGCTTGTCCCGGGACCCGGGGCAAGTGTTCAGGCTCTTCTGGCGGAAGGTTCGCGCAAGCGCTTACACAGCTCTAACAGCGGGCTTACACCCAGGCCCCGGCACAAGGCCGGGGTGACGGAGTTGGAATTGTGGAGCGAGGTGTTCTTCACGCCGACGGCGCTTCCTCGCCATCTTCCGAGCGCAGCGCCGCGTTCCGCCGCTTCGCATACTTGCCGTAGTCGGAATGCCCGAAGTGCTTCCAGGTGAAAGCGAATGCGAGCGCCCACATCAGAAGTCCCACGATGTCGGCGAGCGCATTGTCCTCGCCGGTGTAGCCGCGAAACAGGTCCCAGCCGAGCGACCGATAGATGAACAGCTGCAGGCCGATGGTGAACACCAGGCGCGCGATCACCACCCACGCGGCCCACTTGCGCCGCCGCCACACCCCGATCAGGCCGAGCGCCAGGACGACGCTTGAGGCGATGTCCACCGGCGGATAGCGCGTCGGCGAGAGCATCAGCCGGCTGTCGAGGTGGAAGGCCACGACGCCCACGCTCCACAGCTTCATGACCACGGTCAGCACGCCGAACGCAGTCAGGATGTTGAGGAACAGCCGCCCCGTCATGTCCCAGGTGATCCGGTAGTCGCGGAAGCTCCCGAACCGCTGGAGGACGAACAGGCCGGCGACGATGAGGAGGAGGACGAGCAACGCCATAGGCGCTTAGCGCACGGGGGGAGCGAGGGTTCCTGAGGATCGAAGAGCAGCGTTCTGTGCGCGCCCCGCGCCTCAAGCTCGACACCCTCTTCACCTTGCCCTCGATTTCCGCCAACACTGGCCCCTCAGCTTTTCCGGGTCCGTGTCATGAAATCCGTCACCCTTCTCTTCGCCGCCGCCCTCGCCGCCGCGGCCGTCCCGGCCGGCGCCAAGTCCCCCCGCGACGCCGTCCACGCCTGGCGCGTCGCCCACGAGCGCGAGATCGTCTCCGATTTCGCGACTTTCCTCGCCATGCCCGACGTCGCAACCACGGTTCCGGACGTCGAGAAGAACGCCGCCTACATCCAGGCGCAACTCCAGCAGCGCGGGTTCAAGACCCAGATCCTGCACGCCGCGCCCGACACGCCGCCCTCCGTGTTCGCCGAGTACGATACCCCGGGGGCGAAGCGCACCGTTGTCTTCTACGCCCACTACGACGGCCAGCCGGTGGGTCAGAAGGGCTGGATCAACCCGCCGTTCGAACCGACCATGCGCACCGCGCCGCCGCAGTCGTCGGTCGTCGACTGGAAAACCGGCCCGATCGATCCCTCGTGGCGGCTCTACGCGCGCGCGGCGGGCGACGACAAGGCCTCGATCCAGGCGCTGATTTCCGCCTTCGACGCCCTGAAGGCCAATCACATCAAGCCGTCGGTGAACATCAAGCTGCTCTACGAGGGCGAGGAGGAGCAGGGCTCGCCGCACTTCGCCTCCCTGGTGGGCCAGAACCTGGCGCTGCTGAAGAGCGACCTGCTGGTCATGGGCGACGGACCCATGCACCAGTCCGGCAAACAGATGGTCAACTTCGGCAACCGCGGCATCGCCAGTTTCACGCTGACCGTCTATGGCCCCACGCGCGCCCTTCACGACGGCCATTACGGCAGTTGGGCGCCGTCGCCCTCGGTCATGCTGGCCACCCTGATCGCCTCCATGCGCGACGATGACGGCCATATCCTGATCCCGCACTTCTACGACGACGTGGCGCCGGTCAGCGACGCGGATCGCGCAGCGCTGGCCGCCATGCCGCGGGTGGAGGACGACCTGAAAAAGGCGTTCGGTCTCGGCCGCAATGTCGGCCCGGCGCGGCTCGCTGACGGCTATCTCTCGCCGACCCTGAACGTGCGCGCGATCCACGTCGGCGACGACGCGCCCCAGGCCGCCAACGCCATCGCGACCGAGGGCCACGCCTCCTTCGACTTCCGCCTCGCGCCCGGCGAAACGCCCGACCACGTGAAGCAATTGACCGAGGCGTTCTTCGAACAACAGGGCTGGTTCATCGTGCGCGACACGCCCGACCTCGCCACCCGCCTGGCGCATCCCAAGATCGCGCGAGTGAACTGGGACCCGGGTGGCGCGACAGCGACCAGCACCGCGCTGGACCTGCCGGCGTCCAAGGCCGTGGTGGCCTCCATCGGCCGCACGGTCGGCTACGCCCCGATCGAACTCCCCATCGTCGGCGCGAGCTCCGGCATGGCCGACGTCGTCGACCAGCTGAAGGAGCCCATGGCCGGCGTCTCCATCGCCAACTACGACGACAACCAGCACGCCAAGGACGAAAACCTGCGCCTGCAGAACCTGTGGGACGGGATCGAGGTCTACGCGGGGCTGATGGCGGATATGGATTGGTAGGGAGCGGCGGCCCTCACTTCGGCCAGTCCGTCTCGTCCACCCCCGGTTTCGGCGTCGAGGCGCCGTAGTGGTCGGCAAGCTCGGCGCCGGTGAAACCCTCAGTGAAGCTCTCGCGCACCTCGGGCAGCATCAGGCGGTTCCACCCGTTCCAGTCCTTGACCAGGCGCGCGAAGATCTCCGGCTCGCGGTCTTTCAGATTGGCGCGTTCAAGCGGATCTCTCACCACATTGAACAGGAAGCTGTTGTCCTGGATCTTCAGCGCCTTCCAGTCGCCGTCGCGCACGGCGCGCTGGTAGTTGGCCTTGTAGCGCCAGAACAGTTGGCGCGGGACCGGCGCGGCGCCGGTCATGTGCGGCGAGAGGTCGATCCCGTCCGGCGGATAGGCGCGGTTGGGCGCCGTCCCCGCGGCTGCCAGCAGGGTCGGGAACCAGTCCATGCTGATCGTCACCTGCTCCGACACCTCGGCCTTGGGCAGGCGCGCGGGCCAGCGCACGACGGCGGGGATGCGCAACCCGCCTTCGAGCAGTTCGGTCTTCTTGCCGGTGAAGGGCCAGGTGTCGGAAAAGCGTTCGCCGCCGTTGTCGCTGGTGAACACGACGATGGTGTCCTGGGCCGCGCCCATGGCGTCGAGCAACTGCAGCACGCGCCCGATCTGATAGTCCATCCGCTCGACCATGGCGCGGAACACCTCGCGGCTGCCGCCGTCGAAGTCGATCAGCGACTTGCCCTTCAGCCGCGCGCTCTCCGCCGTATCGTCGGGACCCTCCCACGGCCAGTGCGGCGCGGTGAAGTGCAGGCTGAGGAAGAACGGCGTGGCGGGCTCCAGCGCGTAGCCGCTCAGCAGGCCCATCGCATGGTCGCCGATCAGGTCGGTGAGATAGCCGGCCTCGGCCACCGGCTCGGTCCCGCGGTAGAGGTCTGAAACGCCGGAGCGGTCGTGGCTGAAATAGTCGACGCCGGCGCCGAGGATGCCCCAGAAGGTGTCGTAACCGCTCTTCAGCGGACCATAGCGCGGCGGATCGCCCAGGTGCCACTTGCCCACCAGCGCGGTGCGATAGCCGGCCTTCTTCAGGATCGACGGCAGGGTCGGATGCGACGGCGGCAGCCCGGTATAGACCGCGCGGTCGAGCGGCTCTTCAAGGCCGACGCGCAGGCGGTACTGATAACGCCCGGTGATCAGCGCACAGCGCGTCGCCGAACACACCGCGGAGTTCGCATAGGCCTGGGTGAAGCGCACGCCGTCGGCCGCAATGCGGTCGATGGCGGGTGTCCTGATGTCGGGCGCGCCGTAGCAGCCCACGTCGGCGTACCCCAGGTCGTCGGCCAGGATGAAGACGATGTTGGGCGCGCGCGCAGCGGGTTGGGCGACGGCGGGGCCGGCCAGCAGCGGCGCGGTCGCGGCGGCCTGCAGCACGCGTCGGCGGGTGGGCGAGGGGATGACCGTCATCGGGTTCGAACTCTGGACGCTCCCCACTGGGCGGTGAAGCTAGGCGCCCCCTCCTTACACGCCACTTGCCCGAAAAATCAGGCCCCGCTCTCTTTGTTTTCTATTTCCGAAAATTCACTTGCTGATTTTCCCAAATGTGAAAGGTTCGGCCCCGAACCATTCATTGGAGGGCGTTATGGGCCGGCGGTTGCGGGATGAACTGAAGGGCGTGCTGGGCGCGCTGGCTCTGGGGGCGGGAATCGGCGTTGCGGCCGGACTGGCCCTGGGGGTAGCGGGTGCACAGGCGCGCCAGCCGGATTTCACCATCGAACAGGTGATGAGCGCGCCGTTCCCCTCGAGCCTGGTCACCGCGCCCACGGGCGGTCGCGCGGCCTGGATCTATGACGCGGGCGGCACGCGCAACGTCTGGGTCGCCGAGCCCGGACCCAACGGCTACACCTCCCATCCGCTGACGCACTACACCGGCGACGAAGGCTTCGACATGGGCGAAGTCGCCTGGGACCCCGCGGGCCAGACGGTGTTCTACATCCGCGGCGGCAGCCTCGAAGGCGGCGGCCCGGTCAACATCATGAGCCGTCCCGAAGGACCGCCGTCGCAGGATATCTGGGCCGTGTCGGTTGCGGGCGGCGAACCGCGCAAGGTCGGGCCGGGCCATTCGCCGTCGGTCTCGCCGAAGGGCGACACGGTCGCCTGGCTCGCAGGCGGCCAAATCTTTGTGGCGCCGGCCGCAGGCGGCGCGCCGAAACAGCTCATCCACGACCGCGGTCACGACGTGGGCTTCGTCTGGTCGCCGGACGGATCGAAGATCGCCTTCACCTCCAACCGCGGCGATCACACCCTGACCGGCGTCTATGACTTCGCGTCCGACACCATCAAGTGGATGCATCCGAGCGTCGACACCGACTTTGATCCGGCTTGGTCGCCGGACGGCAAGCGCGTGGCCTTCATCCGCTCGCCCGCTTCGCCGCCGGAGGTCTTCGTCGCGCACCGCGCCGACTATCCGTGGTCGATCTGGGTCTGTGACGCGGCGACCGGCGCCGGCCACGCGGTGTTCACCGCCGACGCCGGCGACGGCAGCGTGCTCTATCCCCTGGGCCAAAGCGGCAACCTGTTGTGGGGCGCCGGCGACCGGTTGGTGTTCCCGTGGGAGAAGACCGCCTGGGTCCATCTGTGGTCGGTCTCCGCGAACGGCGGCGGGGCAGCCACGCCCGTTTCGGCGGCCGGCGACTACGAGGTGTTCAACATCTCGCTGACGCCGGACCGTAAGGAGGTCCTGTATTCGTCGAACCAGGGCGACCTCGACCATCGTCACATCTGGAGCTCTCCGGTGGGCGGCGGCGCGTCGCGCGAACTGACCACCGGCGCCAGCGCCGAAGACTATCCGGTGGTGACCAGCGACGGCCACGCCCTGACCCTGTGGGGCTCGGCGCGCGATCCGATGCGACCGGTGTCGATCGACGGCGCGAAAGTGAACGATCTCGCGAAAGTCATCCCCGCGGAGTTCCCGGCGGCGAAGCTGGTCGTGCCGCAACAGGTGATCTTCGACGGCGCCGACGGCAAGCCGGTGCACGGCCAGTTGTTCTTGCCGCCGAAGGGCGCAGCCTCGCGCGGCCCGGCCATGCTGTTCTTCCACGGCGGCCCGATCCGCCAGATGCTGCTCGGCTGGCATCCGATGGACGCCTACGCCTACATGTACGCAATGAACCAGTACCTCGCGAGCGAGGGCTATGTGGTGCTGTCGGTGAACTATCGCGGCGGCACCGGCTACGGCATGAACTGGCGCGAGGCCGAAAACTTCGGCCCCGGCGGCTCCAGCGAGGACAACGACATCGTCGGCGCCGCGCACTATCTCGCTGGTCGCTCTGACGTGGACGCCAAGCGTATCGGCATCTATGGCGCCAGCTACGGCGGCATTATGACCGCGCTGGGTCTCTCGCGGCACTCGGACCTGTTGGCGGTGGGCGTCGACTACGCCGGTGTGCACGACTGGAAGGGTTTGCTGCCCTATCTCAGCGCGCCGGGCGCCGATCCGGCGGCGGCGAAGCTGGCGTGGGACTCCTCCGCGCTTTCGACTGTCGACAAGTGGCGCTCGCCGGTCTTGATCATCCACGCCGACGACGACCGCAACGTGCCGTTCGACGAGTCGGTGAAACTGGTCGAGGCGCTGCGCAAGAACCACGTGGACTTCGACCAGATCGTCATCCCCGACGAGATCCACGACCTTCTGCGCGGCCAATCGTGGCTGGATTACTTCCACGCCACGGACGACTACCTGAAGGAACGGCTGAAGCCGTAAGCGTTCTCCCTTCCCCCTCGATGGGCCATCGAGGGGGAAGGGTTTAGCTTCCTAGGCGCTCTTCGCCATGGTGTTGCTCTTCAGCGCCAGCTGGCCGGTCTCAAGAACCGACTTCAGATTCGACAGCACCTTCGGCCAGCCGCCGGCGACGCCCTGGATGAACTGGGCGTTCTCGACATCGATGGCGTGGGTGACGGTGAACTTCACCGCGCCGTCGGTCGGTTCGATCTCCATGGTGCAGCGGGAGAAGCCCTCGGCCTTCAGTTCCGGTTTGAACTCGTTGCGCCACTTGATAACCAGGCGCTGGTTCGGCACGACTTCCAAAATCTCGCCGGCGTCGGCGACGCGGCCATCTTCGAACTTCAGCTTCCACTGCGAACCGGGCTTCCACTCGGTCTCCTGGCTCATGTCGAACCAGTAGTCGAGCGGACCAGCCTTGGTCAGCGCCGCCCAGAGTTTCTCGGGCGTCGTCTTGATGTAGGTCACATAGACGTACTGCGACTTCATCGGAGCGGTCATTGGTCTTCTCCTTCCAAATTATCTTTCAGATCTGACAGCGCCCTCAGCCCGGAGCGCTCGAACTTTCCGATCCAGCGTTCGGCGATGGCGTTGATGGGCACCGGGTTGAGGAAGTGCAGCTTCTCGCGGCCGGACCGTTGGGTGGCGACGAGGTTTGCTGACTCCAGAATGCCCAGATGTTTCATCACCGCCTGACGGCTCATGGCGAGGCCTTCGCAAAGCTCTCCGAGCGTCAGCCCGCTCTCGGCGTAGAGCCGGTCCAGCAGCGCGCGGCGGCTGGGATCGGCCAGGGCCTTGAACACGGCGTCGTCGCTCATGGAGGCGATATAGGTAACTATATGGTTACGTGTCAAGGGGTGGGTGAAAGAGGGGCCTAGAACAACTCCCCGATCTCCACAGTCCTGCCCCGCTTCGGGCGCTGCTGCATGACGCCGGGGTAGGCCTTCAGCGGCGCGAGGCGGCCGTTGTCGTAGGCCCACTCGGGCGTTTCTTCGATGTGCAGGTGGTAGCGCGGCTCGCGGCCGACGCCCTTCTCGAACAGGGCGCGCGGAATGTTGATCATCTTCGGCGCGTGCGCCCGTTCGTAGAACAGCGGCGTGCCGCAATGCGCACAGAAGCTGCGCACAGCGCCGGTGTCGGGTTCGGCCCAGCGCTCGACGCAATCCTCGCCGTCGATCAGGCGGAACTTGCTCTTCCAGCTTCCGACGTAGGTCGCGTAGGCACAGCCTTGCGCGCGCCGGCTCGTACGCGCGTGGTCATGCCAGGCCCAGACGGCGGGCACCCCGATCTCAAAGCGCACCGCGCCGCAGGCGCAGCCGCCGCGTGCGGCGCGAGCGCGCGGCTTGTCGAAACCATCGGGCGCGGTTTCGACCGATGTTGTGGCTCTCGTCTTGGCGCCCATGCTCGCCGTCCCTCGCTGCGTGGCTCGGCCCGAGCCTAGCAGCTTTCCGGCGGCGTCGGTGCGCGAGCACGGTTCGGCGGTTTCCCGCCCTTAGCGCGGCGGAACGCGGCCTAGCGCCAGTGAATCTGCAGGCTGGTGACCTCGCCGTCCCAGCGGCCGGTGCGGCCGACCATACAGGTGAAGGGCGCGGTCTCGGGCGAGCCGCGGCGCAGCACGCCGGTCACGCGGACCTGGGTCTCCTGGATCGACGCATCGTCGAACCGGATGTCGCCGGGGCCTACGTTCTTGGTGTTCACCAGATAGGCTTCGCAGGCGTGACGGGCGCGGGCGTAGTCGTCGGGTTGGGCGGAGGCGGCGGTCGCCAGCGCGGCCGCGGCTATCGCGAGACTGAGGGTGGTGCGGATCATTGACCTTTCTCCGGCCGGGGAAACGGCTGTCGCAAACGGAAGTTGCAGGGCTTGCACGCGCGGCGGACGCCAATTCCAGCGTCGCCGGCCTTTCGCGAACGCGCCCGACGACCTAGCTAAGCGGCGTCGTTCAATCCTCCTGCGAGCTTTACCTTTGGACCCGCTCTCCGACTTCCCTGTCACGCGGCGCTGGCCGCCGGAGCACCCGGATCGGTTGCAGCTCTATTCGCTGCCGTCGCCCAACGGCGTGAAGGTCGGGGTCATGCTCGAAGAGATCGGGCTGCCGTACGAGGCGCACCGCATCGACTTCGGTCGCGGCGACCAGCACACGCCCGAGTTTCTGTCGCTCAATCCCAACGGCAAGATTCCCGCGATCCTCGACCCCGACGGACCGGACGGCCGACCGCTCGCGGTCTTCGAGTCGGGGGCTATCCTGATGTACCTCGCTGAGAAGTGCGGCCAGCTCCTGCCGCGCGACGCGCATGCGCGTTGGGAATGCGTGCAGTGGCTGGTGTTCCAGGTCGCCAATACGGGCCCGATGTTCGGCCAGGTCGGCTACTTTAAGAAGTTCGACGGCCGCCACATCGAAGACCCGCGCCCGTTGGAGCACTTCGCCGCCGAAAGCCGGCGGCTGTTGCAGGTGCTCGACGCGCGGCTCGAGGGGCGCGTCTGGATCATGGGCGACGACTACACCATCGCCGACATCGCCAACCTTGGCCTTATCCGCAACCTGATCGGCTTCTATAGCGCGCGCGACCTCGTCGCGTTCGACGCCCTGAAGAACGTGCCCGGGTGGCTGGACCGATGGCTGCAACGGCCGGCGGTGCAGCGGGGATTGCAGGTTTGTGCGACCGGCTAGACGCCGCGCGTCGTCAGTCCCCGTTGCTCACGATCGACAGGATGTTCCCGTCGGGATCCTTGAACCAGGCCACCTTCATGTCGCCATCATCGGCTACGTGGATGTCGCCTTCGATCTTCAGGCCCGGTAGGTCGGGGTAGTGCTCGAAGCTGACGCCCTTGGCCTTCAGGTCGCGCACGGCGGCGTCGACGTCGTCGGTCACCCAGGTCGCCGCGGTCGCTTCATTGGTTCCCGCGTGGTCGCTCTCGTAGACGAACACCTTGCTCTCGCCCGAGCGATAGGTGGCGACGCCGGGGCGGTCGTCGAGGGCCCGCAGGCCCAGGGTGTCGCGATAGAAGCTCCGCGCCTTGTCGGCGTCCTTCACCGAAATCGTGGCTATGGCTTCCGCGTCGTTCAGCATGATCGTCTCCCTCGAAGATCGGCGCCCCCACGGCGCCCCAGGCTTGCTCAACCGCCGCCGGCCTCCCCCAGGTCCCTTGGCCGAACGCTGTTGGCGACTTTTTTCCGGGACTGCATCCGATCCGCGCCCCGGCGGCGATCTGGAGGCAAGAACGGTCCGCCGCAGGGGCGGGCCTTTGGAGCATCGAGATGAGCGACTTCTTCTCGGCCTATTGGTGGCTGCTGTTTCCGCTGGCGTTTTTCCTCGCCGCCATGTGGCGCAACTGGCTGAACTTCCTGACCCATCGTCAGGAGCTCGAGATCGTGCGGCTGAAGTCGTCGCGCGCGATTCAGGTTAAGGACGGGGCTTCCGGCGCCGCAGGAGCTTGACGCATGACTGCAACCGAACTTTTCGCGGCCTACTGGTGGCTGCTGTTTCCCCTGGGCGCGTTCATCGCCATGATTTTCGCGAATCTCATGGCCTATCAGCGGCGCAAGGCCGAACTGGACGTGCTGAAGAGCTACATCCAGCAAGGCAAGGATCCGCCGCCGGAACTGTCCAAGGCGCTCGGCGGCGCGTCGGCGCCCGATGCGGCGTCGTCGGACCCCTACGGGATGTACGGACACCCGTACTACGGGGGCTGGTGGGGCTGGCGGCGCTATCGCTACGGCCCGTACTGGGAATGGCGCCGCGTGATCAGCATGGGCGCGATCTCCGGAGGCTTCTATCTCGCCTACCGCTACAGCGGCGGCGACACCGGGCACGCCTTCCTGATCGTGTCGATCATCACCGGCGTGATTGCGGGCGCATCGCTGGTGTTCGCCCTGTTGCAAACCATGATGCCGCCCCCGCCGCGATGATTGCAGCGCCCGCCGACGCCGAGCTCGCGCTTGCGGCGCAGGCGGGCTCGGCGGCCGCGTTCGGGCGGCTGGTGGATCGCCACCAGCAGGCCCTGCGCGGGTTTCTGCGCCGCGTGTGCAAACGTCCGGCGGACGCGGACGACCTGGCGCAGGAGACCTTCCTGACCGCGTGGTCGAACCTCAACCGGTTCCGCCCGGAACTCGAGTTTCAAGGCGTGGCTGTTCGCCATCGCCTGGCGCAAGCGGCTGAGCTTCGAGCGCAGCCTGGCGCGCGGCGCACGGCGCGACGCGGAATGGCTGGAGACCCGGCCACAGTCCGAAACGAGCGACCGCGCCGACGCGCTCGCCGTGCGCCAGGCGCTGGAGAGCCTGCCGCTGGAACAAAGGGCGGCGACGGCGCTTTGCCTGGCGGGCGAATTCTCCCACGCGGAGGCCGCCGAAGCGCTAGGATCGCCGTTGGGCACGATCAAGTCGCATGTGGCCCGGGGCCGGGTGAAGCTGTTGCAGGCGTTGGGAGTTGACGATGACGCACCCTGACCGTTCCGAAGCCGACCGGCGCCTGGTCCGGGCCTTTGCGATCGACGCGCCGCCGCCGCGCGATCCGTCCTTCGCGCTGCAGGTCATGGCGCGGGTGGCGCGGCGCAAGCTCGCCTACGACATGGTGCGCGGTGCGATCGTGACCGCAGTGGGATCGCTGATCCTGTGGGCGCTCTGGCCGGTGCTCTCCAAGACGTTCGATCCGATCGCGGCGGAGACCTGGCAGGCTCTGGGACCGGCGATCGGCGTCCTGGTGGTGGTGACCTCGCTCCTGACCTGGGAAGGGGCGTCGGCGCGATTCGGTCGCGCTCAGTAACCATTTGAGTTGGCGGGAAATTCTTCTCTTACGAAGAATTCACGTCGGTTTACGCATCCGAACGGGCTAGAGCGGGCCTCTAGTCGATCGGAAGGCGGCGCAGAGAGCGCTGCCGTAAACACATCGAGATAGGACCTCCCCCCATGGACGGACCCCTTGGAACCATCGCTATCGTGCTGATCGTCCTGATCGGCAATGTCGCCTTCTTCGGCACCATCGCCGCCGTCGTGCTGGTGCCGCGAATGCTGAAGAACCGCGAACGGGTGCAGCTGCAGAACACCATCCGCGCCGCCATCGACAAAGGCCAGCCGCTTCCCCCGGAAGTCCTGGACGCGATGACCCGCGATATCCGACCCGCGCCGTCGGCCCAGCGGGACGTCCGGCTCGGCATCATCTGGTTGGCGGTTGCTGTCGGCCTGGGCACCATCGGCTGGGCGTTCACCGATTTCGATACGGCCGAATGGGGCCGCGCGATCGGCTTCGCCGCAATTCCCGGGACGATCGGCATCGCCTTCATCGTCCTGTCCTTCTTCAACAAGTCCAAAGCCTGAGCGCGTCGAGGGGAACCAGGAGCGAGAAGCCCCATGGGCGTCACTCCCGAAGATCGACTGATCATCGGCCTCCACGACGTGGAGCTCGCGGCCCTGGCGGCCGCGGGCGGGCGTAAGGAGTTCGGCGAGCTGGTCAGGCGTCACGGCTCGGCCGTGCGCGGCGTGCTGCGCCGCATGGGCGCCGACCCCGCCACCGCCGACGACCTGGCCCAGGACGCCTTCCTGCAGGCGTTCGAGCGCATCGCCGAGTTCCGCGGCGAGGGCGCCTTTGTGGCCTGGGTGAAGCGGATTGCGGCGCGGCTCTACCTGAAGCGGCGGCGCAAGGACGCGATCCTGGTCCTGGAAGCCGAACCGCGCGAGCCGGAGGGGGCTATGAGGCCCCACGACGCCGCCGGCCGGATCGACCTGGACGACGCCTTGAGACTCCTGGCGCCGGCTGAGCGTTTATGCGTTTCCCTGTGCTACGGGGCGGGTTTATCGCACGCCGAAGTGGCTCAGGCCTTGAACACCCCCTTGGGAACGGTCAAATCCCATGTCAAACGTGGTCTGGATAAGCTCCGAGAGCGTATGGCGCCGCCTGGCGGCGAAAGTGGGAGCAGGGCGCATGGATGAGCGAGGGTTCGAGGCGGGTCTGGAGCGCATGTTCGCGCAGACCCCCGCGCTCGCCGATTCCGACGGTTTCACCCGCCGTGTCCAACGGCGGCTCAATCGTGACTGGCGATGGCGCACCCTGGGCCTGGGCGCCGCCGGCGTGATCGGCGGCGCGATCGCGGTCACCCAGTCGCTGAATTCCGGCATCGGCATCAAGGTTCAGGAAGCGTCGGCCGCGTCCTCCCACGCCGCGCAGAATTTCTACAATCAGGGCGTAAGCCTCTCTGACATGCTCCTGCAGGCCGGTTCGGGCGCGAACCTGTTCTGGATCGTCTCAGGTTGCCTGATCATCGCCGCCGTCGTCGGCGCCACCCGCGCCTTGGACCAGGTCTGAATGTCCGCACAACGCGAAGCCGCCCTCAAGCGTGTCACGGCGCCGGAAATCACTGCGCGCAAGGGCAAGGAGCCGATCGTCTGCCTCACCGCCTATACGGCGCCGATGGCGGAGATCCTCGACGAGCACTGCGACCTGCTGCTGGTGGGCGACAGCGTCGGCATGGTGTTGCACGGCCTTCCCAACACCGTGGGTGTGACGCTCGAGATGATGATCCTGCACGGCCAGGCGGTGATGCGCGGATCGCGCCGCGCCATGGTCGTCGTCGACATGCCGTTCGGCGCCTACGAAGCGGGCCCGCAGCAGGCGTTCATGAATGCCACGCGCCTGCTGAAAGAGACCGGTTGCAACGCGGTGAAGGTCGAAAGCGGACCGACCGTCGCCGAAACCGTCGCCTTCCTGGTCGAGCGCGGCATTCCGGTGATGGGCCACGTCGGCCTGCGCCCCCAGGCGGTGAACGTCGACGGTGCGTTCCGCGCCAAGGGCAAGACTGACATCGAGCGCACCCGCGTCCTCGCCGAAGCCGAAGCCACCGCCGACGCCGGCGCCTTCGCGGTGGTGGTCGAGGGCGTGGCCGAGAGCCTTGCGCGGGAGATCACCGAGACCATCGCCCCGCCCACCATCGGCATCGGGGCCTCGCCCCACTGCGACGGCCAGATCCTGGTTACCGACGACATGCTGGGCCTGTTCGACTGGACGCCCCGGTTCGTGCGCCGCTACGCCAACCTGCGCCGCGACATCGGCCAGGCTGCCGCGGCCTATGCGGCGGACGTGCGCGCGCGCCAGTTCCCCGGCGACGCCGAGGTCTATTTCGCCAAGAAAGCCACCGGCGCCGCCTAGGGCGGAATCCCTTCTGCCGCTGGAATTCGGCCGCAATCTTCGGCCAGGGTCCGGCCGGGATCGGACCTCCATCGAGGGCCGCTCTGCCGCGTTGCGGCGGGCCCGCCGAACCTATAGGTTCGCGGCTCATTTTGGCTCGGGCGTCCCAGGGGAGCGCGGATTGTCGGATTTCTTCAACGAGGTGGACGAGAATGTCCGCGCCACCGACGCCCAGGCGATCCTGAAGCGGGCTCTGCCCTGGGTCCTCGGCGGGGTCGCGATCGTGGTCGTGGCTGTTGGCGCCTTCTGGGCGTGGACCACTTACGAGCAGCATCGGGCGAACGTCGCCTCGGAGGCCTATGACCGGGGCGTGCGCGCGCTCGGCGACCAGAACACCGCCGGCGCCGACGCCGCTTTCGCCGAGGCCGCCAAGGCCGGCGATCGCGCCTATAAGTCCCTGGCTCTGGAACAGCGCGCGGGCATCCTGATCGACCAGAAGCACATCCCCGAAGCGGTGAAACTGCTCGACGAAGCCCAGAAGGACGCGCCCAGCCCGATCATGGGCGACGTCGACGGCCTCAAGGCCGCCTGGCTGCTGCTGGACACCGCGCCCTACGCCGACATCGAGAAGCGACTGAAGCCCCTGGCCGAGAAGGACCGGCCCTACCGCGCCTATGCGCGCGAGGCGCTGGCCATGGCCAAACTGCTGAACGGCAAGGCCAAGGAAGCCCGGGACGACTTCGAACTGCTGTCGGTGGACAGTGAGGCCGGCGCAGATGTGACCCACCGGGCCCAGTCCGCCATGAACCTGATCAACTCCGGCCAGGCCGACCAGCTGCGCGCCATCGTCAAACAGGCCGAAAGCCAGCCCACGCCCGGCCTCGGGGCCGGGTCCAATCCGTTCCAACAACCCGGCGCGCCTGGCGGCGCACCAGGTCCCGCGTTGCAACCCGCCGGAGCCCCTCGTTCATGAACCGCTTAGTCAAGGTCGTCATCCTGGGGCTGGTCAGCGTATCGCTGTGCTCGTGCGCTCTGGCGAAGAAGTACAACCCCTTCAAGGACAACGGCCCCAAGGCCACCGCCGCCAAGGGCGAGCGCATCCCGGTCTTGGCCTACGACCAGACGGTGAAGCCCTCCGACGCGCTGGAAGGCGTGGGCTTTTCGCTGCCCGATCCCGAACCGGTGGCGGCGTGGCCGCTGCCCGGCGGCAATCTCGACCAGGCGGTCGGCAATGTGCAGGCAGCGCCCGACTTCCGGGTCGAATGGAAGCGCAACGTCGGCCAGAAGTCCTCGCGCAAGTTCGAGGTGACCGCCACGCCGGTGGCGGTGGACGGCAAGATTTTCACCCTCGACGGCGAAGCCGACGTCACCGCGACTAACGCCAAGACCGGCGCGCGCGAGTGGCGCGTCAATCTGAAACCGCGCAACCGTCGTGACAACGAAGCCTTCGGCGGCGGCCTCGCGGTTGCGGAAGGCAAGGTTTACGTCACCTCGGGCTTCCGTTTCGTCGCCGCCGTCGACGCCGCCACCGGCAAGATGCTGTGGCGCAAGATGGTCGGCTCGCCGATCCACGGCGCCCCCACGGTAGCCGACGGCCGGATTTACGCGGTCGACGTCGACAACCAGATCGTCGCCTTCGACGCCACCAACGGCGACCAGGTGTGGTCGTACCAGGCGATCGTCGAGCCGGCGCGCATTCTGAAGGCGTCGAGCCCGGCGGTGTCGGGCCAGCAGATCGTCGCGCCGTTCTCCTCGGGCGAACTCATCTCGCTGTCGTCCGCCAACGGCGACACCTTGTGGGACGAGGCGCTGTCGAAGGAGACGCGCACCAACGCCCTGTCGGAAATCCGCGATATTCCGGGCCGTCCGGCGATCTACCGCGGCGACGTCTACGCGGCGAGCCAGTCGGGGGTGTTCGCCGCCATCGACCTGCGTTCGGGCAATGCGCGCTGGCAGCTTCCGATCGCCAGCGAAGACACGCCGTGGCCCGTCGGGCGACGTCGTGTTCGTCGTCGACAAGGCCGGCGAGCTGATCGCGGTGAACCGCGACAACGGTCAGGTCTACTGGATCACCGACCTCAACAAGGGCCGCAAGAAGCGCAAGGAAGGCGGCTTCCTCGGCATCGAGACGCATCTGGTCACGCCGATCTGGTCGGGACCGATGCTGGCCGGCGACCGGCTGTCGTAACCAACGCGTGGGGCGAGGCGATCTCGGTCGACGCCAAGTCGGGCAAGGTGCTGAAGACCATCAAGATCGGCGACCCGATCTTCCAGGCGCCGATCGCCTACGACGAGATGCTTTATTTGATGACCGACAAGGCGGACCTCGTCGCCATCCGCTAGGACGCGCCACCGCTCTGAGTTCCGCGCCCTCGCTTGCAAGAGCGGGGGCGCTTCGTTTTTGAAAATGAAGAAAGATTGCCCACGAAAAACACGAATGCGTTGTGCTTCTTCAGGTGAACTCCGGCGCGAAGCGCCATTCAAATGAGAGGCGCCTGCGGCGCTGAAGACTTCTCGTTCGTGTTTTTCGTGGGCATCTTTTCTTGCCGGCCAACGCCGGCGCGACGCCCAAGGACTGAATGCCGCTCAAGCTCGCCATCGTCGGGCGGCCGAACGTCGGCAAATCGACGCTGTTCAACCGCCTGGCGGGCAGCAAGCTCGCGATCGTCGACGACCGGCCGGGCGTCACGCGCGACCGCCGCTATCGGCACCGGCCGCCTCGGCGACCTCGATCTGGAGCTGATCGACACCGCCGGCTTCGAGGACGTCGACGACGAGAGCCTGGAAGCGCGCATGCGCCGCCAGACCGAGCTGGCGATGGACGAGGCGGACGTCGTCGCTCTTCGTGTTCGACGCCCGCGAAGGCGTGGTCGCCGCTGGACCGAGATCTTCGCCGAGCTGCTGCGCCGCGAGGCAAGCCGGTGGTGCTGATCGCCAACAAGGCCGAGGGCAAGGCGGGCGACGCCGGCGCCCTGGAGGCGTTCGAGCTCGGCCTCGGCGAGCCGTGGCGATCTCCGCCGAGCACGGCGAGGGCATGTCCGACCTCTATCGACGCGCTGCGTCGCCAGCCGACGCGCGGACGAGGACGAAGACGACGAGGCCGGCGACCGCGACGCGCCGATCCGCATCGCCATCGTCGGGCGGCCGAACGCCGGCAAGTCGACCCTGGTCAACCGGCTGATCGGCGAGGACCGCATGCTCACCGGTCCCGAAGCCGGCATCACCCGCGACGCCATCTCGGTGGACTGGGACTGGGACGGCCGCCGAGTCCGGCTGGTCGACACCGCCGGTCTGCGGCGCAAGGCGCGGGTCGACGAAGCGCTGGAGAAGCTCTCCACCGCAGGACGCCATCCGCGCCATCACCTTCGCCGAGGTGGTGATGCTGGTGATGGACGCCACCCACCCCTTCGAGACCCAGGACCTGCAGATCGCCGACCTGGTCGAGCGCGAGGGCCGCGCGCTGGTCTTCGTGCTGGCCAAGTGGGACCTGGTCGAAGACGCCGCAGCGACGCTGAAGGCGTTGCCAGGAGACCGCCGACGCGAATGCTGCCGCAGCTGCGCGGCGCGCCGTTGGTGGCGCTGTCGGCCGAGACCGGGCGCGGCCTGGACCGGCTGATGCCGGCGGTGATCAAGGCGCACGCCGACTGGTCGACCAAGGTCAAGACCCGCGACCTGAACGACTGGCTGCAGCATGGCGGTGCGAGCGGCACCCGCCGCCGGCGGTCGAACGGCCGGCGCATCAAGCCGAAATACATGGCCCAGACCAAGGCGCGGCCGCCGACCTTCGTGCTGTTCGCCAGCCGCGCCGACGCAGCTGCCGGACAGCTACCGCCGCTACCTGGTCAACAGCCTGCGCGAGAGCTTCGACCTGCCCGGCACGCCGATCCGGCTGACCGTCAAGGCCGAACTCGGGCTCGGACCGCGAATGCCGAGGGCGCCGCCGCCGAAGCGCCCGCAGCTTCAAGGGCCGCAGGCCGCCGACGATCCGCGGCGGAAGTCGTAACCTCTTAGGGGCGTTCAGTTCGCGCCCTGTCGCCTTCCACTCGCGAACCTCACCGTCTCCTTCGGCGGCCGCAGTCGCCGCGCGCGAGTTCGACGATCATCGGGCCGATCTCGGACGGGATCGGGGCAGGGTCATCGGGTCCTCGCCCGGGAAAGCCTGGCGCGCATCGGGTGCGCATGGGCCTGGGCTCGATCAGCACGACGCGCACCGGCGTGGTGCTCGATCTCGTCGGCCCAGCAGCGCACCAACGCCTCCAGCCCCGCCTTGGTCGCGGCATAGGCGCCCCAGAACGGCCTTGGTCCGCACCGCGACGCCGCGTCGACAACAGCATGCGCGCCCGGCGTCGGACTGCGCGCAGCAGCGGCTCGAACGAGCGGATCAGGCGGTAGATCGAGGTCAGGTTGGTGGCGATGACCTCGTCCCAAGCCTTCGGCTCGATGTGCGCGACCGGCGCAGCCCGCCCAGCACGCCGGCCGCATGCACCAGGACGTCGAGCCGCTTGTGCCGCTCGAAGATGGCCCCGCCCAGCCGGTCGATGCCGTCGCCGTCGGTCAGGTCGAGCGGCACCAGGGTCGCGCGCTCGCCGGTCGCCGCGTTGATCTCGTCGTCCAGTTCTTCCAGCGCGCCCTGGGTCCGGCCCGACGGCGATGACGTGCGCGCCGGCCTTGGCCAAGGCCAGCGCGGTGGCGCGGCCGATGCCGCGCGTGGCGCCGGTGACGAAGGCGATGCGGCCGGCGAGGGGTTTGTCAGGGGAAGCGTTCATGGCCCGCGCTCATGCGCGACGCGCGCGACCGGGTCAACCCGCTCATCGGCGGCGTTTAGTGCTTCTCCACCTTGGTGGTTCCCGTGACCACCATAGGCTGCTTTATGTGCGCGCTCTTAATATGCTGGCCCTTGGTTGTGTAGTCGCTCTTGACGCCATGTGCGACGGCGGCACGGCCGCTGCCGTGTTTGTACCGGGTGAAGGCCGGCTTGACGGTCTCGTGCTTCGCCGGGATCCGTCGAGCCGGCCTCGCCGTTCTTCTTCTGCCACGGCGACGCCGCGGCGATATTGACGCCGCCGACCGGCTGAACGATCGAGTTGGGGCCGAGGGGCAGGGCGCCGCCGGATGGCTGCCGGCCGGGTGCAGCGCAAGCACCAACGACAGAAGATAGTCGGAAATCGGCATCGTGGTCTCCCATTCGGGGCCGCCCGTCACGCCGAAGCTAACCCAAATACGGATCCGTGACCAGATAACGCCGATACGGGTCCAGGACGCGGGGGCCGGCGCGCTCTAAGCGCTCATCAACAGCGACAGCTGGCGCTCGACCGTGTCGTTCCGCCCTGCGGCGATCTCGCGGTCCAGCAGGCGGGTCGGGTAGTCGCCGGTGAAATAGTGGTCGGTGAACTGCGGGCAGAGCGGGATCGCGCGGGCCGGCGCCCATGGCCCAGTAGAGGCCGTCGACCGACAGGAAGCCCAGGCTGTCGACCTCGAACATGCTGGGCCATCTCCTCCACGAGTCATGTGCGCGGCGAGCAGCTGTGTCGCGGTCGGGCATGTCGATGCCGTAGAAGTCCGGCCAGCTTGATCGGCGGCGAGGCCGAGCGCAGGTGCACCTCCTTGGCGCCGGCCTCGCGCACCATGCTGCACCACCTTCACCGTGGTGGTGCCGCGCACGATGGAGTCGTCGACCAGGATCACCCGCTTGCCGGCCAGCACGGCGCGGTTGGGGCTGTGCTTCATGCGCACCCGACAGCTCGCGCGCGTCCTGGGTGGGCTGGATGAAGGTGCGGCCGACGTGGTGGTTGCGGATGATGCCCATCTCGAAGGGCAGGCCGGCTGCCTGGGCGAAGCCGAGCGCCGCCGGGCACGCCGGAGTCGGGCACCGGCACGACGACGTCGGCCGTCGACGCGGCTCTCCTCGGCCAGGCGCTCGGCCCATGCGCTTGCGCACGTCGTAGACCGAGCGGCCGTTCACCACGCTGTCGGGCATGGCGAAATAGACGTATTCGAACACGCAGGGCCGGGCCTGCGCGGCCGGGAAGGGCTTGATCGACTCGACGCCGTCGCTGGAGATCACCACGATCTCGCCGTGCTCGATGTCGCGCACGAACTTGGCGCCGACCATGTCGAGCGCGCGGGTCTCCGACGCCAGCACCGGCTTGCCGTCCGAGGTCGCCCAGCACCAGCGGGCGGATGCCGAGCGGATCGCGCGCGCCGATCAGCTTCTTGTTGGTCAGCGCCACCAGGGCGTAGCCGCCCTCGATCTGCGCCACAGCGCCTCGATGAAGCGGTCGACGATCTTCGCGCTTCCGCGAGAGCGCGATCAGGTGGAGGATCACCTCGGAGTCCGAGGTCGACTGGAAGATGCGCGCCCTCGGCGACCAGCCGCTCGCGCAGGGTCAGGAAGTTGGTCAGGTTGCCGTTGTGGGCCAGGGCGACGCCGCCGGCTTCCAGGTCGGCGAACATCGGCTGCACGTTGCGCAGGACGCCGGCCGCCGGCGGTGGAATAGCGGGTGTGGCCGATGGCGCAGCTGCCGGGCAGGCGCTCGACCAGGTCGGCGCCGGAGAAGGCGTCGGCCGACGTGGCCCATGTGGCGTTCGGTGTAGAAGCCCTGGCCGTCGAAGCGAGGCGATGCCGCAGGCCTCCTCGCCGCGGTGCTGCAGGGCGTGCAGGCCCAGCGCGGTGACCGCGCTGGCGTCGCGGGCGTCGAACACGCCGAAGACGCCGCATTCCAGCCGCAGGGCGTCGTCGTCAGCGTCGCGGCTGGGGATGCGGTGGACGAGTCGCGGTTCTGATGCGTCATCGGCGTCTTCTCCACGTCGCGTCCAGGACTGTGCGCGCTGCATCCTTAGCTGTAGCCGTGCCGCCTGTTGGTCGTCGCGGCGCCGTCGCGTGACCGAGCGCTCTGACCATGCCGGCGCCACCGCGTCGGCCAGCTTGCGCGCCCTGCGGCGCGAGCGATCTTCAGCGCCGTCGGCCGACGTCGCGCCAGACCGGATAGAGCTTGGCGCTGCGAGATCCAGGGCGGCATGCCGGTCGGGCGGCGTGACGGCGTCGATGATCAGGTTGACACAGCGCCGAGCACCACCAGCGCTCGCAGCAGCGCCGAAGCCGGCGCCGAGGCACGCGGTCGAGCGCGTCCGAGCGCCGCTGGTCTGGTGCAGCTGCCGGGTCGAGGCCGCGGCCGACCACGCGAGCAGCCGATATAGACGACGACGAACACGACCAGCATGGCGGCGATGTCGGCCGACCCAGGCGGGATGGATCGCGTGCGCGCGCGATCGGGTCCGGTGAAGCGCAGCGCGAGACAGCCGACGACCACGGCGATGATGAAGGCGGCGACGGTCGCCGACCTCGCGCGTCGCCGCCGCGGATCCAACCGACCAGGGCCGAGACGATCAGCATCAGCGCCGGCGACGAGGTCGAACAGGTCATCGGCGGGTCGCCTTGGCAGTCCCAGGTCTCGTCGCCGATCCGGCGCGACCGCGTCCGCCAGCCGCGCGACGCCGAACACGGCGGACGCCGGCGCGCCCTCGGCCGCGGCCGACGGGCGCGAGCGCGCGACGAAGCCGAGCTTCGCCGCCTCCTTCAGGCGCATCTCGCATCCGGCCACCGGCCTCACGTCTCCCGACAGACTGATCTCGCCGAACACGACGCAATCCTGCGGCAGGGCGCTGTCCAGGGCCGAGGAGACCAGGGCCGCGGCCGCGGCCAGGTCCGCCGCCGGCTCGGTGATCCTGCAGGCCGCCGGCGACGTTCAAGTAGACGTCGCGGTCGCCAAATCCAACCCCGCAGCGCGCCTCCAGCACCGCCAGCACCATGGCCAGGCGCCCGGAATCCCAGCCGACCACCGCCCGGCGCGGCGTTCCGTAGGCGGAGGGCGCCACCAGGGCCTGGAACTCCACCAGCACCGGCCGCGAGCCCTCGATGCCGGCGAACACCGCCGCGCCGGCCGCCCGCTCGCCGCCTTCGCCCAGGAACAGGGCCGAGGGGTTCGCGCACCTCGCGCAGGCCGGCGTCGCCCATCTCGAACACGCCGATCTCGTCGGTGGCGCCGAAGCGGTTCTTGGCCGCGCGCAGGATGCGGAACGGATAGCCGCGCTCGCCCTCGAAGGAGAGCACCGCGTCGACCATGTGCTCGACCACCCGCGGGCCGGCGATCTGGCCGTCCTTGGTCACGTGGCCGACCAGGATGCACGGCCGACGCCGCGCTTCTTGGCCAGCCGCACCAGCTCGCCGGCGCAGGCGCGCACCTGGGTCACCGAGCCGGGGCCGGCCTCGTGCATGTCGCTCCACAGGGTCTGGATGGAGTTGATCACCACCAGGTCGAAGCGCTCGCGCTTCAGGCCGTCGACGATGTCGCGCAGCGCGGTCTCGGCGGCGAGCTGCACCGGCGCGCTGGCAGACCCCATGCGCTGGGCGCGGGCGCGGATCTGCTCCACCGCCTCCTCGCCGGAGATGTAGGCGCACGGCCGCGCCGCGCCGCGCCGCCTCGGCGCAGACCTGCAGCAGCAGGGTCGACTTGCCGACGCCCGGATCGCCGGCCGACAGGATGGCCGAGCCCGGCACGACGCCGCCGCCGCAGACCCGGTCGAACTCCGTCGAGCCGGTCATCGATGCGCGGCGGGCGCGTGGCGTCGCGTTTCCAGGCCCTCGAAGCCCAGGCCGCGGGTCTTGGCGGCCGCGTGCGGGAGCCAGCGCGCCCGGCGGGCGGCTGCCGACCTCCTCGACCAGGCTGTTCCAGGCGCTGCAGGCCGCGCACTGGCCCGCCCACTTGGAGTGGACCGCGCCGCAGGACTGGCAGACGTAGACCGCGCCGTCGCGCGCCATGCGGGTTACGCCTCGGGATCAGGGGGCCGGAAGCAAGATTTTCGCCTGATTTGCAAGCTGGGCCGTGGGTTTAAGCACGTTCCTTCGCAGAAAGGCTTCCCCTTGAACGTGGAACGCCGTTATCTTCGCCCTGCGGGAGAATCCGTATCTGCGAGGGAAGACCACATGACCGTCGAGGTTCCAGGGCCAAAAACCGCGTCGCTCATCGAGCGCGTGAAGAACATCCTGCTGAAGCCCGCCGCCGAATGGGATCGCATCGACGGCGAACCCGCCACCGTACAGAGCCTGTTCATGGGCTATGCGGTAATCCTGGCCGCGATCGGGCCGGTCTGCAAACTGATCGGCTCGTTGGTGTTCGGTCAATGCGCATTCTTCGTCTGCTATCGACCGCCGTTGGTGGGTGCCATCGTCGGCGCGGTGTTGTCCTACGTCCTCGGCCTCGCGGGCATCTTCATTTTCGGCCTCATCATCGAGATGCTCGCGCCCAGCTTCGATGCGCAG
The DNA here is from genome assembly GCA_963838235.1 of uncultured Pseudomonadota bacterium. Lineage (GTDB taxonomy): Bacteria > Pseudomonadota > Alphaproteobacteria > Caulobacterales > Caulobacteraceae > JAFECT01. Next base: position 1,412,656 of record CAWIQJ010000005.1, on the reverse strand, counting down.
AAGAACCGCGTGCAGGCGATGAAGGTCGCGATCTACGGCGCCACCGCCGCCTGGATCGCCGGCGTCTTCTGGATCATCCCACAGATCGGCATGCTCGCCATCGTCGGCCTCTACAGCCTTTACCTGATCTTCGTCGGCCTGCCGAAACTGATGAAGGCCCCCGCGGAAAAGGGCGTCACCTACACCATCGTCGCCATCATCTGCGCGATCGTCGTCCAGGTGATCGTGCTCGGCATTCCCAGCATGATCGTCGGCGCCGGCATGTTGGGTATGGGCATGGGACCGCACATCACCGCCGACAACGGAACGATGTCGGGCACGGTGCGCCTCGGCAACGGCAGCCTCGATCTTGGCAAGCTGCAGCAGGCGGCGAACCAGATCAAAGCGCAGGCGGCGGCCTCCCAGGGGGCCGCCAACGGCCAGTCAGGCGCGGCGACCGTGACACCCGTGGGCGCCGACGTGCTGAGCGGCATGCTGCCGGGCACCGTCGACGGCCTGTCGCGCGGCGACATCTCCTCGAGCTCGGGGTCGGCCATGGGCATGGCCGGCTCGGAAGCGTCGGCGACCTACACCAACGGCAATTCGCACCTGACCCTGAAGGTGACGGACATGGGAACGGCGTCGGGTTTCGCGGGGCTCGCCGGCGCCTTGAACGTGAACTCGTCCGAGCAGAGCGGCACCCACTACAAGAAGGTGAACACCATCAACGGCCAGATGATCACCGAGGAGTACGACACCGCCTCGCGCACCGGCGACTACATGGTGATGGTGGCGGGCCGCTTCGCGGTCGATGCGAGTGGTTCGGACATAGCCATGCAGGACCTGAAGGCGGCGGTGGGCTCCATACCGCAGAACCAGCTCAACGGCCTGAAGAACCACTGAGACCGCCGCACCGCTAGTTCACACGTTTAAGAACCGCCCCGGTAGACCCGGGGCGTTCGCGCGCCCAGACCGGTGAGCAGTTCGTAGCAGAGCGTGCCCGCGTTGCGCGCCGCCGTCTCCACCGGCAGGTTGGTCCCGAACAGCTCGACCCATTCCCCCGGCCTCGCGGCCCCTGAGCCTGTGACGTCAATGGCGGCGAGGTCCATGGAAAGACGTCCCGCGAACGGCCGCAGCGCGCCGTCGAACCATACCGCGCCGTTCGGAAAGTTCGCGCACAGCAGCGCATCGGCGTAGCCCGCCCCGATGATTGCGAGCGTGGTTGGCCGCTCCGCCGTCCAGCGCGCGCCATAGCCCACGCTTTCGCCGGGCTTGACCTCGCGCACCGCCAGGATGCGCGCCTCCATCACGGCGACGGTCTTCAGCCGGGGATCGGGAACGTCACGCGGTCCGCCGCCGTAGAGCGCCACGCCCGGCCGCACGAGATCGAAACGGTAGTCCTCGCCGAACAGGATGCCTCCGGATGCGGACAGGCTCGCACGCACGGATGGAAATATCGCGGCGACATCACGGAAGGTCGCAAGCTGGCGCGCGTTCAACGGATGGTCCGGATCGGCCCCGCAGGCGAGGTGGCTCATCACCAGCTGCACGTCGAGGCCTTCGAGCAACGACGGCGTCTTCGACAATCGCGCACAATCGTCTGGCGCAAGACCCAGTCGGTTGAGCCCGGTCTCCGCGTGCAGCGCCGCCTTCAGGCGCGGGCCGCCCTTGGACTGCTCGCGCCAGCGCGCCACGTCCTCTAGGCTCGCCAGCGCGGGGATCAGGTCCGCCGCCGCCAGCCGCGGCGCCGCGCCCTCGACGCAGCCGTCGAACACATAGATCGCCGCCGGCCGCGACGGCCCGAGCGCGGCTCTGAGCGCTTCGCCAGCGGCAGCGCGCGCGACGAAGAAGCTGCGCGCACCCTCGTCCCACAGCGCGCAACGCGACCGCCTCTGCGCCCATGCCGTAACCCTGCGCCTTCACCACCGGCGCAACCTCGGCCCCGACAGAGAGGCTCCGCAGGGTGTGGAAATTGGCGGCGAGCGCGTCGAGATCGACGCTCAGCCGTGCATGCGCTAGCGGGTCGGGCGGGGAGGCCATGGAACGGGCGCTTAGCGTGGATTTGGAGGAAGGGGAAATGAGATTGGGTGAGGGCGAGGATAGTGTTTCTAGATCCTCCCCTCGCTCTGCTCCGAGGAGGATTTTCCATCCCGCCCTCAGTACCCCTCGAACCGCCCCTCGCGCGCCAGGTTGCCGAAGCGGGTCAGCTCTTCGTTAAAGGACAGTTTCACCGTGCCGATGGGGCCGTGGCGCTGTTTGCCGATGATCACTTCGGCGAGGTTGCGCAACTGGTCCATCTCCTCCTGCCAGGCGAGGTGCTCGGGCGTGCCCTCGCGCGGTTCGGCGCGCGATTTGTAATAGCTCTCGCGGTACACGAACATGACCACGTCCGCGTCCTGTTCGATCGAGCCGGATTCCCGCAGGTCCGAGAGTTGCGGTCGCTTGTCCTCGCGGTTCTCGACCTGGCGCGAGAGCTGCGACAGCGCCAGCACCGGCACGTCGAGCTCCTTGGCGATCGCCTTCAGGCTCTGGGTGATCTCGCTCACCTCCTGCACGCGGCTTTCCTGGCGCCGCGCTTCGGAGCCGGTGATCAGCTGCAGATAGTCGACCACGATCAGGTCGAGGCCGGTCTGGCGCTTCAGGCGCCGCGCGCGTGCGGCGAGTTTGGCGATCGACAGGCCGCCGGTGTCGTCGATGTAGAGCGGGGCCTCCTGGATCTCGACGGCGGCGTCGCGCACGCGGGCGAACTCCGAGGAGTCGATCTCACCCTTGCGCAACCGGTCCGACGACACGCCCGACACGTCGGCCAGTAGACGCATGGCGAGCTGTTCGGCGCTCATTTCGAGGGAGAAGAACGCCACCACGCCGCCACGGACGGTCTTGCGCGACCCATCCGGCTGCGGCTCCCAGGCATAGGTGCGCGCCACGTGGAAGGCGATGTTGGTGGCCAGCGCGGTCTTTCCCATCGAGGGACGACCCGCCAGGATCAGAAGGTCGGACGGATAGAGCCCGCCCAGGCGCTTATCGAGGTCGATCAGGCCGGTGGCGACGCCGGCGAGCCCGCCGTCGCGCTCGAACGCCTCTGCGGTCATCTTCACGGCGCCGCTTAAGGCGGTGGCGAAGGGCATGAAACCATTGGACGAAGCCGCGCCGTGTTCGGCCAGTTCGTAGAGCTGTTGTTCGGCGCTTTCGATCTGGTCGCGCGCCTCGTGCTCGGCGTCGTCGGTGGCGGACTTGGCCATCTCGCCGCCGATGCGGATCAGGTCGCGGCGCAGCGCCAGGTCATAGACCATGCGCGCATAGTCGGGCGCGTTCGCCGCCGGCGGCGCGCGGTCGACCAGGTCGGCGAGATAGCGCAGCCCGCCCAGTTCCTCAAACGCAGGATCGCGGCGGAAGCGCTCCATCAGCTGGATCGGCTCGGCCAGCTGGCCCTTGCGCACATAATCTTCGATCGCGTCGTAGAGGCGCTGGTGGAACGGCTCGAAGAAATGGCGCCCCTGAATATGGTCGCCCAGACGCTCGAAGGCGGCGTTGTCGAACAGCACCGCGCCCAGAAGCGCCTGTTCGGCCTCGAGGTTGTGCGGCAGGCTGGCCACGGCCGTGCCTTCGGCGTCCTGTCCGGGAGCAAATGCGGGGAGGGTCATCGGTCTCCGATAACTCAGCTACGCGGCGACAGGGATGCGACCAAATTGTTTTTCCCCTATCGCGCTCGCCTGTCCACAGGCCTGCGACCGCAGCGGAAAATTTTTTCGTCCACGGACGAAATTACAGGGTCCGCGCGAACGGACCTTCCTCGCCGGGTTCGAGCAACTCACCCTGATACAGACGCGCCACACGGCTGCCGAGAAGGTCGCCCGGGCCCTGCTGGAACCGCGGTCCGCCGAAGGCCTCGATGGCGCCGAGCTGGGCGGCCAGCGCGCGCCGGTCCTGCGCCACCACCGGCTCCAGGAACAGGCGGATCGCCGCCTCTTTCAGCCAGCCCGGCCCGCGGCCCTTGGGGGTGGTGAAGCAGGCGAAGGGGCGAAAGCTCGTCTCGGTTTCGGGTGTGAAGAAGGCGGTGACGCACAGCGTCAGTTTGTCCCGGCCTTCCCAGCGCGCCTGGATGGTGGTGGGAGCATAGAGGCGCGTGCGGCTGCGCTGGCGGTCGGGCTCCAGGGCGCGGGACATCCAGCCCACGTCGGGCGTCTTCTGCTCGATTACCTGTTCGATGCCGTCCTCGAACACGCGGGTGACCAGATCCACCGGCAGGCGCCGGTCGCGGCGGCGGATGAAGCCGTGGTGGATGAAATTGGTGTGGAACGGGTCGAGCACATTCTCCACCGCATCGAGCGCACGTCCGCGCCATACGCCCTGATCCCACCAGAAATGGTCGTGCCTGTCGGCGCCCCAGTCGCCGAGATCGTGCAGATCGTCGGGCCCGTTTGCAGAAAGACGTACGAAAACACCGCCATGGCGCTCGATCGTCGGCAAAGGGAACGCAGAGAAACGCGCGTCTTCGCCGTCGCCGAGCGTGCAGCCCGGCGCCTCCACGCAGCGGCCGTCCGCGTCGAAACGCCAGCCGTGGTAGGCGCACTGGAGGCTGTCGCCCTGCACGCGCCCGAGCGAGAGAGGATAGTTGCGATGCGGACACCGGTCCTCGAACGCGACCGTGCGGCCGTTGGCGCGGAACAGTACGATCGGCGTGTTGGCGAGCACGCGGGCCAGGGGCCTGGCTTTCACGTCGCGCGACAGGGCGATGAGCTGCCAGCTCTTGGCGATGGAGTCCGGGAGCGGTGTCAAGATTGCCTCGTCATAGGGGCTCCCCGTTCCACTCGATGTCCGCGGTCATCGCCGCCTCGAGGCTGACGCCGGACCGGACCGCGCGCAGGCTGAACTCAAAACTGTCCATCAGCGCCCCCAGCACTGGTCCCCGGTCTCCCGGCGCGGATAGCACGTCGCGGCCGTTCGCGCGCTCGCGGTTCCAGGCGTCCAACCGCTTCTCGCGCAGCGCCGCGGGCAGGCCGTAGCGCCAGAGCGCCGGGGCGATGTGGGCCGAGGCAGCGGGACCTGCGGCTGCTTCGCCGCGACCGAGCAAGGCGTTGGCCAGGTCAGGGCCCGGCGGAAACAGATGCGCGCCGCTGACCGCGCGTGGATTGCACTCGATCAGCCAGGGGTCGCCCGCGGCGTCGATCACCAGGTCGCAGGCGAACTGGCCGCGGACCACGAGCCTTTCGGCCAGGACCTCAGCCATGGCGCGCAGCCGGGCGGCGAGGGCGGCCTCGACCGGGGCGAAGGCATAGGCGGCGCCGCCGGCCAGGCGCCAGCTCGACCGGTAGGCGGAAAAGGCGGTCAACCGGCCCTCGCGGGCGACAGCATAGAAACTCGCGTCCTCACCGCCGATGCGCTGCTGGGCGACCCAGACCCTCTCGGCTGTCGGCTTGACCGCGGCGAGGCGGTCCGGACCGGGCCCGACCAGGGTCTTGACGCCGAAGCGGGAGAACTCGGGCTTGAAGACGAGGTCCCGCGCGCGGCCAGCCACGGCCTTCAGGTCCTCTTCGCCGGCCAGCCGCCGGGTGTCGGGGACGGGGAGGCCCAGCGCGCGGGCTTCGTCGATGAACCGCGCCTTGGAATGCACACGCGCCAGGACGTCGAGGGGCGGCGCGAACAGGCGTTCGCCCAAGAGGCTGCGGTCGGCCAGGGCGGCGAGGTGGAAGACCTCCTCGCAAGCGGGAACGATCATCATCGGATCAAGTGCTTGCGCGAGCCGGTCGATATCCCGAGCGAACCGCTCGGGTTCGCGACGCGGCGCGGCATAGGCGTGGACGGCGGCGGGCGTCTTGGACCAGCGCGCGATGCGGGCGCGCGAACAGTCCGCCATGTGGACCTCGAACCCCGCGGCCGCGAAGCCGCGCGCCAGCTCCAGCGCGGCGGGCGCCCGGGCGCCGGTGATCAGGACGCGCTTAGCCATCGCTCCAGGTCACCCGCCGTCGCTTCGGCCCCGCCTGGGGCGTGAAGGGCGCGGCGACGACCGGGACCTCGGCATGACGCCGGCGAAGCGCCGCTTCGAGCGCCGACACGGCCGCAGCCGCATCGGCCTCCTTGACCACCTCGAACCGCACCTGACCGGGGCTGCCGGTCGCGCGCCAGTCGCAGGCGGGGCCGGTCGAGCGGGACAGCGCATCTGCGACCTCGCGCGGGGTCACCACCGCCTCTCCCCAGCGCCACAGGTCCGACGCGCGGCCTTCGACGCCCCGCACCGGCTGGCAGGACGAGCCGCAGGGACAGAGGGCGTCGATGGGTTCGAGCAGGTCGTCGAGCCGCACGCGCACCATCGGCTGGCTCGTGCGCCGCAGGTCGGTGACGATGGGGCGGAAGCGTGTTGTCCCCGGCACGGGCTCGCGCTCGACGATCAGGACGTCTTCGTTGAGATGCAGCAGGCCGTGCTTGCAGCTCGCACCCAGGAACCCCTCGGTCGCTTGGTAGATCGGGTCGGGCCGTGCGCCGAGCGCCGAGGCGATCCAGCCGCGCTCCACCTCGTCCATCGGCTCTGCACCGTAGAACAGCCGTTCCAGAAGCGGCAGTCGCCCGTCGCCGGAGCGGATGCGCCGCGCCAGGTTCGCCAGCACCCCGCTCGGCGCGATCAGGATGTCCGGCGCGAAATCGCGCAGCCCATCGGGCGTCAGGTCGAGACCGAAGAAGCGGAATTCGATCGGCCCCGCCGCTTCCACGTCGCGATAGAGCCGGTTGTCGGCGCGCAGGCAAAGCGCGACCCGCCGTTTGCGGAACAGCGCATCGGCCGGCAGCAGCCGCGCCAGGATGTGGCCCAGGTATTGGGTCCGCTCGCTGCGGCTGGTGAGGAACAGGCCGCGCTCGCCCGCGGTCCCGGTCGAGAACCCCACGGTAACTCCGGGCGCAACTTCGCCCGCGCCGCCGGATTCTCCCGCTTCCGCGGCCCGCTCCGCCGCCTCGCGCGTGACGCCGAGACTGTTCCACGCCTCGAAATCGCGCCGCAGATCCTGGGCGTCGACGATCGGGAAGGCTTCGAGCGGCTGACCGGCGAGAGGCGCGAGTGCGGGCGTGCGCACCAGGGCGGGCTTCATCCGCCGCCACAGGCGATGCTGGCGCGCGGTGATGGCGGTGCGGTTGTGCGGGTGGGTGACGCGCGCGTCGGCCCAGGCCCGGAAGATCGCCGCACGGTCAGTCGCCATCGGTCATCGCCTCGGACGCAGCTTCGGGACAATGGGACGGGGTTAGCTTCAGTGTCGGGTTGCGTGTCCAGAGCGCGTTCAGCGCGGTCAGCGTCGCGCGGTAGGTCGCGGTATGACCGAGCAGGGCGGTGGTGAGGCGCGGCGGCGGCGCGTCGTCGCGGATGGCTGCGCGCGACCAGGCGGCGTCGGCGACCAGAAAGACGCGCTGGTCGTTCTCGTCACGGAGCACCAGGCCCCAGTGACCTGGGCAGTGGCCGGGCAGTTCCACCGCCACTAGAGAGCCGTCGCCGAACAGGTCCGCGCCGCTCTCGAACGGCTGGAGTTCGGACCCGAGCGAAACACGCGGCAGGTCCTCGAAAAAGCGCGCGCGGGCGGCGAACGCTTCGGGCACCAGGGCGGACAGCACGCCGCGGCGGACGCGAGCGAAACGGCCGGACCGCTTCAGCTGCTCGAGCCCCGCGCGGGCGCAGTAAAGCGTGGCGTCGGGAAAGGCGTGCAGGCCCGCGACATGGTCGCCATGGAAATGCGAGGCGACGACGGCGCGCACGTCGCTTGGGGCCAGGCCGAACCGCTTCAGTTGATCGGCCGCCGCTTCGCCGCGCGGGAGGTCGACCGGCGTGGTCCAGCGGTAGAAGCGTTCGGGAAACGGCCGGGTCGCGGCGAAGAACGCGGGGTCGTAACCGGTGTCGAACAGGACCGCGCCCTCGCTCGGGTGCAGGATCAGGCCGACGAGGGCCGGATAGACCGCGGGCCTCAGGCTTGCGCCCGCGCGCGTGCTCACCGCGGGATGGCGGCAGGCGCCGGCCTTCAGAATATGCAGGCGACAGCGGGTCATGGCTTGCGCGCCAATTTCGGCGCCAGAGCCACCGCCTCGGCGATGGCGTCGTATTGTGGTTCGAACCCCAGCGCCTCGCGCGCAAAGATCAGGTCGAAGGTCTGGGTGTAGGCGAGGTTGGCGAGGGTGTAGGGCGTCAGCACCGGCTCGGGCGAACCGGGCAGGGCGGCGCAGACCGCTTCTGACAGCGTCGCCAGCGGACGCGCGATCGCCATCGGGATCGGCTTGAATTTGAGCGGCTTGCCTAGCGCGACCGCCAGGCGTTCTGCGAGGTCGCGCAGGCGCACCGGCTTACCGCCGGCGATGTTCACCGGCCGGCCCGCGACCTTGTCGATATTTTCCGCGGCGAGGATCAGAGCGCGCACGCCGTCGCGCACATCGGTGAGCTCTGCCTCGGCGTTTCCGTTACGGAACAAGGGAATCGAACCGCGCTCCACGATCCGCACGATGCGCGGCAGGACCACCTTGTCGTCCGGGCCGATCAGGCCGCGCGGGCGGATGGCGGTGGTGTGGAAATCCGCGTGTCGGCGGCGAGCACAAGTCTTTCCGCGGCGAGCTTGGTCCGGGCATAGGCGTTCAAGGGATGCGCGGCGGGCGGATCGGCCTCGGTCAGGTTCGGCCGGTCGCGAAACTCGGCATAGATCGACGGCGAGGAGACGAAGACGAAGCGCTTCACGCCCGACGTCCGCGTTGCGGTCAGCGGGGCGGAGGTCACATCGACGTTCATGCGTCGGAATGCGCGTTCGGGCCCCCATGGACTCGAAAGCGCCGCGGCATGGAACACGGTGTCAATTCCGGCACACAGCGCTTGCGGGTCGACTTCCAGCAGGTCGCTGAGCATGACCTGGGCGCCCATCCGCTCCAGCCGTGCGCGCGCGCCGGGATTGCGCCCGTTCGCTCGCACGAACCAACCGGACTGAGTCAGGGCCTCGACCAGCGACAGTCCCAGGCCGCTGGTGGCGCATCGGTGACCAGAGCGCGTTGCGCAAAAGTGGGACCCGGTTTTGCGGTCACAACGCGCTCAAACTTTTGATTCCGGCGCGTCCGCTCATACGCGCAACGCCATGGCCGCGGCGCTGATCCCCGCGGCTGTACCGAGCAACAGGACGGTGGTCCCCGGTTGCAGCCGTCCCTGCCGGTGCGCCTCGACCAGCACGCTCGGCAGGCTCGTCGCGATCTGGTTGCCGTGGGTCGGGAAGATGTCGACGACGCGTGCAGGATCGCCGCCCATCAGGCGGCGAATGTGCTCCACGCCCGGCTTGCTGGCCTGGTGGCAGACGACGAGGTCTACCCTCGCGCGCGTCAGGCCCGCTTCGCCGAGCACGCCGTCGACCAGTTTCGGCAGCACGCGCGCGGCGGCCTTGAACACGCCGAACGCGTCCATCTGGAAGCGCGAGCCTTCGACCAGGGCCTCATAACCCGCCTCGACGCGCAGTTTGGTGCCGCCGGCGCGCAGGGTCGCGAGGTCCTTGCCTTCGCCGTAGCTTTCGAAGCGGCGCGACAGCACGCCCGGTCCTTGCGCGTCGTCGCTTGCCTCCACGCACGCCGCTGCGGCGCCGTCGCCGAAGATCGCCGACGCCACCGGATCGGACCAGTCGAGGCCCGCCGACGCGATGTCGCTGGAGACGATCAGCGCGCGTTTGAAGCGTCCGCTGGCAAACCCCATCGCCGCGAGGTCGAGCGCGGTCAGGAACGAAAGGCAGGTCTGGTTCACGTCGAACGCCCACACGCCCGACTTGCCGAGGCCCAGCGCCTCCTGGATCAGGATCGAGGCGCCGGGGATCGGTTGCTCCATCACCCCGCAGGCGCCGATCAGAACGTCGAAGTCGCCATCGCTCCAACCCGCCGCCGCCAGCGCCTCGCGCGCGGCCCGCGCGCCCATCACCGAGGTGGTCTCGTCCAGCGCGGCCACGCCGCGCGTGGCGATGCCCAGTGTCTCGCGGGTCCAGCCGACCGGCCGGCCGAACACGTCGTCGAGTTCGTCGGAGGATCGGATGGTGCGCGGCAGGCAGGCGCCGAGACCCGCGATCTTCATTGGCGTCAGCAAGCGCTGCGCTCCCTAAGGCCCCTAAAGCCTCTCGCGGCGGGACCTTAGCGCGGGATCACGCGCGGGCGAAACGGCGGAATTCGGCTCGGCCCCGGCGCACCACAGGAAGAACGAGCCGAACAAGGCCCGCTGGGCGAGGCCGTAGACCGGCTTGACGCGCGACCAGATCTCGCCGGTCGGATCGAACGAGGCGAGGTTCAGGCCGACCGCAAGCCAGATCAGCACGAACATCAGCCACGAGAAGCTCACCGCCCCTTCGCCTGCGGCTCGCGCTTCCAGGTCAGGGCCACCACCGCCGGCGCTGGTAACCGATCAACTCCGACAGGCCGAAAACGTTGTGCAACGGATGCGGCGAGGAGAACACGCCCACGCCCGCCGCCGACGCCGCCATGCACACGAGCAGCCCTGCGGCGACCGTCGACCGTCCCGCCGCCTTCGACACGCTGAACACGCCGCTGGCGAACACCAGCATGCAGAACGCGATGACGATCAGCAGCACGGTGAACGGACGCTGCATCGGCGAGCCGACTTCGCCGATCTCACTGATGGTCTGATGGATGTGGCTGTAGCCGGGAACCTGGGTTGCCAGGCCCCAGACGCCGGCGGCGAAGATCAGGGCGGCGAGCGGCCCGAACCACAGGCGGACGGCGGGGGTCATGGGCGGCGTTCCGATCGACGTTCGGCGGCAAGCTTAGCGGTGATCGTGTGCGGCGCCAGTCCGCTCAGCCTTGCTTCAGGGTGAACCGCTTCAGTTCGTCCTTGGGCAGTTGCCAGTCGGGGCGCAGCTCGGAGGCCTTGGTGTAGTCGTTAAAGGCCGCCTGCAGGTCGCCCAGGTCCTCGTCGGCGAGGCCCTTGTCGTACCAGGCCTTGGCAGGTTCCGGCGCGCCCAGCGCCAGGCCGTGGTCGAGGTCGGCAATGGCGTCCCGGTACTGTTTCAGCCCCAGGCGCGCGGCGCCGCGGTTGACGAAGGCTTCGGCGAATTCGGGGCGCAGACCGATCGCCCGGTCGAGGTCACGCACCGCCGCGTCGTACTCGCGGCGCCCCAGCAGGATGACCGAGCGATTCACCAGGGTCGCCGCCAAATCCTTCTTGGAAAGGGCTTCCTGGTCGATCGCCTCGGTGCAGAGCTCCAGGCTCGCCCGGTCGGTCGCCTCGGCCCGGGCCGCCTTGTAGCAATCCTCGGCCATGCCGCCGCCGATGACCATCGTCGCCGCGCCGCACACACCCGGAACGATCGCTATGGCCAGCGCCGCCAGGGGCCCGGCCGTAAACGGATGAAATCTGCGCATCGGTTCATCCTCCCCACAGGAGCCTACGCCGGAACCGGCGGCGCGTCGTCCAGCCCTGCTGCGAACGACCCGGCGCCCGACGCCAAGACCCCGGAGAGCGAACCGGCAAACGGCGCGGAGGTCGCCCTCCGCGCCGCGTTAATCGTGGTCTGTCGCCTGAAATCAGGCTTCGCCTTCGGCCGGAGCCTCCAGCAGCGCCTGGCCGGCGCCGCCTTCGAACATGTCTGGGCCGCTTCCTTGGCGTCAGCACGCGTTCTTCCTCGAACTGCGAGGTGATGCACGTTCTCGCCGCGGGCCTGGCGCTCGGCTTCGTCCGGCGCTGCGGGCCATGTTGACGTTGACCGTGATGACGACTTCCGGGTGCAGGCGGACCTTCACCGCGTGCACGCCGAGCGTCTTGATCGGGCTTGTCGAGTACCACCATGGCGCGGTCGACCTTGCCGCCGCTCGGCGTTGACCGCGTCGGCCACGTCGCGGCCGGAGACCGAGCCGTAGAGCTGGCCGCTCTCGCCGGCCTGGCGGATCAGGACGTAGGTCGAGCCGTCGAGCTTGTCGCCGGACTTTGTCGGCGGCGGCGCGGGCCTTGGCGTTGCGCGCCTCGATCTCGCGCGCGCTGGCCTTCGAACACCTTCATGTTGGCCGAGGTGGCGCGCAGGGCCTTGGACGCGCGGCAGCAGGAAGTTGCGGGCGAACCCGTCCTTCACCGTGACCACGTCGCCGAGGCCGCCGAGGCGCTCGACGCGTTCGAGCAGAATGACTTTCATCGGTCCATGCCCCTACTTCACGACGTAGGGCAGGAGCGCGAGGAAGCGGGCGCGCTTGATGGCCTTGGCCAGTTCGCGCTGCTTCTTGTGCGGACACCGCGGTGATGCGCGAGGGCACGATCTTGCCGCGCTCGGAGATGTAGCGCTGCAGCAGCTTGACGTCCTTGTAGTCGATCTTCGGCGCGTTGGCGCCGGAGAACGGGCACACCTTGCGGCGGCGGAAGAAGGGCGGCCGCCGGCAGCCGGCCGCGCCGCCGGGCGTCGGGATCTGATCCCGGTTTCGTTCGGTCATCTGGGCTTGCTCCTTAGGCCGGGATGTCGTCGAAGCCGAGCGGACGCGTTCGTGCGATCGCCGCGTTCGCGCTCGCGGTCCTTGCGCGCCAGCACGGGCGACAGCTCGAGGTCGAGCTCTTCGACGCGCACGGTCAGGTAGCGCAGCACGTCTTCGTTGATCGACAGCTGGCGCTCCATCTCCTTCACCGCCGCGCGCGGGCGCGTCGATGGCCAGGAGCGAGTAGTGGCCCTTGCGGTTCTTCTTGATGCGGTAGGTGAGGTTGCGCAGACCCCAGTACTCGATCTTGGCGATATGGCCGCCCTGGTCTTCGATGAGGGCCTTGAGCTCCTCGTTCAGCGTCTCGGCTTGCTGCGGCGAGATATCCTGCCGCGCAATGACCACGTGCTCGTAAAAGGCCATTTCGTCCTTCTTCCGTAAGGAAGGCGGCGTCGGGCCGCGGCGGAAGCTCCGGGCGGGACGATGGATCCTGGGCGCGGCGAAGGGGGCTGAAGGCCCGCTTGCTTAGGGAATCCGCACCAGGACCGCCTTCCTGGCAAGCGGCGGCAGATACGCGGAAAGGGGTCGGAAGGCAAGGCCCCCAGGCCCCGCCGTCCCGCCTAGGGGGCCGGCGCGAGCACCTTGGGCACGCAATAGGCCCGTTCCGCAGCGCCTATGCCCATGGGGATCAGGCGGACGACCCTCACTCCGCCGATGGCGTCGCAGGCCGGTCCGGGCTCGACGTCGTAGTGAATGACCCGGATCGTGTAGTCGGGGCAGAGGTCCGAGCAGGGAAAATCGGCCACCACCCGGGCCCCGTGGTGGACGCCCAGGACCACGCTCTTTCCCATCCACGTCGCCTGATCAAATGGAGTGGAAGCGTAGGCCTTGATCTGCGCGTCCGTCAGAGTGTCCGGGCCCACCGCGCCGGCTCGGGATGGCTCTGCCGCCATGGCGGCGGCGAGTACGAGCAACCAGAAGAAGCCGGGCTTCACGCGGCGCGACCGATTATCGCGTGCCGCCCTCGCGCAGGCGGATCAGTTCGTCCGGGGGGAGGGGCGTCCCGCCGCTGTTGGCCTTGCGGATGAAGCCGGTGGAGATGCCGTGGTCGCGCAGCTTGACCAGGTCCTCGGTCGCCAACCGGGAATAGCCCTCGGATTTCAGCTCGGCGATGTAGTTGGAGCTGACCCCGTGGTCGCGCAGTCGGGTCAGATCCTCGGGTCTCAGGTCGGTGTAGCCGGCGTCTTTCAGACCGGTGAGGAACTCGAGCTGACGCCGTGATCGCGCAACGCCACCAGTTCGTCCGCCGGCAGCGTCTTGAGCCCGTAGCCCTTCAATTCGCCGACGTACTTGGCCGAGACGCCGTGGTCGCGCACGCGGATGAAGTTCTCGACGTCGCCGAAGCGGTAGCCGGCCGCGTCCATCGCCACCAGTTGGCGCAGGCTCGCGCCATGTTCGCCGGCCTTCACCAGGAGCGCCACGTCGGGCGTCGCGTAGGCTTCGCGCTTCAGTTCGTCGAGATAGGCGTAACCCATGTCGCCCATGGCCAGCTCGAACTGCGGATAGGCGGCGAGCTCGCCGCGCACGCCGCGCGCCTGCAGGCCGGCGACGAAACCCGGGTTCGGCGCATAGACGCAGGTTCCCGCGCCCTGGCCGCCGCGGACGGAGCCATCGCAGCGGAAGTCGCCGGCGTCGCGGTGAACGGTGAAGGCGACGGTCCCGTCGGCGCGGGCCAGCTGGTCGGGCGCCAGGCCCGAAATCTGCAGCTCCGGCGCGGCGCCGGCCGGCAAGGCCGAACCGTCCGGCCGCGCCGCGACGGGCATGACCGTATGGCTCATCCACATCGAGTGGTGGGGCGTGGTGTAGCCGAGCCCGAACTCGATCGTGCCGGGCTGATCGGTGTCGCCGGGCGACAGGTTCCACTGCAGTGTGCCGGGGACCGTGGCAGGCGCATCGTCGCGGCTCGAGCTCGACGTAATGTCCGTATCGGCGTGGGCGGCGGCCGCGGTCAGGATGAGCAGGGCGACGGCGGCGAGGCTGGCGGCGTGCGGCATGGAGGTCCCCTAACGGCGTCCAGCACCGGATTAGCCGCCGCGCCGTGCCCTTGTGTCACGTTAAACTTTGGCAAGACCGCGGCGGAGCGCCGGTCAGCCGAAGGTCGCGGTCAGCGGTCCGCCGACGTCCGCCACGCAGCGTCCGTCCTTCTTCACCGATTTCGAGCCGCCGGGACTGACCTTCAGTTCGTACCCGCCCCATTCGATGACGATCGGCTTGCCGCCGAGGTTGGTCGCGTTGAAACAGCCGCCGCTGACCTCGAACAGCACCGAGGCGCAGGCGTTCCCCTTGCACTGGGCGGCGGGCGTGCCGTTCTCCACGGAGACGGCGGCGATCATCAAGGTCGTCGCCACGGCAGTCGTCAGTCCGGAATGGCGCATGTCGCGTCTCCCTGTTTGCGCGCTAGCTCGGGTGCGCGTCCTTCCACTTCTTCAACGCGCCGAGCGTCTCGTCCACATGTTTGGACGGATCGGGGTTGGAATAGGTGAAGATGATCTCGCCGACGGCGCGATCACATAGGACGTCCGGTCCGACCAGTCCGGATAGCCGGCCAGCACCGCGTCGTAGGCCTTGATGATCGCGGTAGTCACCGCCGCGGTCGGCGAACTTGGAGCGGCATTCGCTGGTGGAGAACTCGACCAGGCGGTTGGTGTTGCCGGCGGTGACGCCGATCAGGGTTGCGCCCAGCGCCTTGTACTGATCGGCCGCCTCGGCGAACTCGTGCGCCTCCATGGTGCAGCCCGAGGTGAACGCCGCCGGGTAGAAATAGAGCACCACGGGCCCATGCTTCAGGGCTTCCTTCAGCGAGAACTTGAACTCCTTGCCGGCCATGGCGGCCGGGCGCAGTGAAGTCGGGGGCCATCGCGCCCGGCGGCAGCGCGGCGTGGGCGGGGGCGACGGTGAGAACGGCCAGGGAAACGGCGCAGGCGAGAAGCTTTTTCACGACGGGGGCCTCCAGGAAGGCCCAAGGCTTGCGCCGAACCGCCTTTTTCGCAAGGCGCGTTCAGCGAACGGCTGTGCGGCTGCGGTGCTTGTCCCGCGCGGCCTGATCGCCTAGTCCTCCGCGCTTCCTGAAGCATAGGACGCGCCCGATGAGCCTCGCCTTCCTGTTTCCCGGCCAGGGCAGCCAGACCGTCGGCATGGGCGCCGACCTCGCCGACGCCTTCGCCTCCGCGCGCGAGGTCTTCCAGGAGGTCGACGACGCTCTTGGGCCAGCACCTGTCGCGGCTCATGCGCGAAGGGCCGATCGAGGAGCTGACCCTGACCGAGAACGCCCAGCCGGCGCTGATGGCGGTCAGCCTGGCGGTGATCGCGCGCGCTGAAGACGGAGTTCGGGGTCCGATCTCGAAGGCGCGGCCTTCGTCGCCGGCCACTCGCTCGGCGAATATTCCGCGCTCGCCGCCGCCGGCGCGTTCGGCCTCGCCGACACGGCGCGCCTGCTGCAAGCTGCGCGGCCAGGCCATGCAGCGGGCGGTGCCGGTGGGCGCGGGCGCCATGGCCTCGCTGATCGGGCCGAAGACCGATGTCGCGCTGGCGGAGGCGGCCGCCGCGGCGGGCGCGGAGGTCGGCGTCTGCGTCGTCGCCAACGACAACAACGCCGGCAATGTGGTGATCTCCGGCGCCAAGGCGGCTGTCGACCGCGCCGATCGAGAAGGCCAAGGAACTCGGCGCGCGCGCCATCCCGCTCAACGTCTCCGCGCCCTTCCATTGCCCCCTGATGCAGCCGGCCGCCGACGAGATGGCCGAGGCGCTGCCGCCAGTCGACCATCGTCGCAGCCCAAGGTCCCGCTGGTGGCCAACGTCACCGCCCGGCCGGTGCACGATCCCGGAGCGATCCGGGCGCTCCTGGTCGAGCAGATCACCGGCCGGGTGCGCTGGCGCGAGAGCATCGAGCTGGCTGGCGGGCGAGGGCGGCGTGACCCGCTTCGCCGAGGCCGGCGCCGGCAAGGTGCTGACCGGCATGGCCAAGCGCATCGCGCCCGACGCCGAGGCCGTCGCGCTCAACGCGCCGGCCGATCTCGAAGCCTTCGCCAAGTCGCTCTGAGGACAGGACCTCGCTATGTTCGACCTCACCGGCAAGACCGCGCTCGTCACCGGCGCCACCGGCGGCATCGGCGGAGCCATCGCCCGCGCGCCTGCACGCCCAGGGCGCCGCCGTGGTCGCTCTCCGGCACGCGCGACGGCGGCGCTGGAGGCGCTGGCCGGCGAGCTCGGCGAGCGGGCTACGGTGCCTCGTGCGATCTCGCGCGAGCCGGCTGCGGTGGACGGCCTGGTCGCCGAGGCGGAGGCGGCTGGCGCGGCCAGGCTCGACATCCTGGTCGCCAACGCCGGCGTCACCCGCGACGGCCTGCTCGTGCGGATGAAGGACGAGGACTGGGACGCGGTCATCAAGGTCAACCTGGAAGCTATTTCCGCCTCGCGCGCGCGGCGCTGCGCGGCATGATGAAGCCGCCGCTCCGGCCGCATCATCGGGATCACCTCGGTGGTCGGGGTGACCGGCAACCCGGGCCAGGCCAACTACGCCGCGTCGAAGGCTGGAATGATCGGCTTCTCCAAGGCTTTGGCCCAGGAAGTCGGCGCCCGCGGCGTGACCGTGAACTGCGTCGCGCCGGGCTTCATCACCAGCCCGATGACCGACGCGCTCAACGAGCAGCAACGGGAGGCGATTCTTGCGCGCATTCCGGCCGGAGGCTGGGGACCGGGGCGAAGATCGTCGCTGCGGCCTGCGTCTATCTCGCCAGCGACGAGGCGGCCTATGTCACCGGCCAGACCCTGCACGTGAACGGCGGCATGGCCATGGTCTGAGGGCGCCGGCCGCGCGCCCGCTTATTCTGGCCAAAAGGAACGTGCTAGGCCGCGAGACACGAACCCGCCGGCCCAGGACCGCAACTGAAGGCTTGCCGAAGGCTCGGAGTCGGGTTTCGTCGAGGCCGGCGGCCCGCAGCCAGCGTCCAACGACATCAGAAAAGGGACTTAGAAGCGTATGTCCGACATTCTCGAACGCGTGCGCAAGATCGTGATCGAGCACCTGGACGCCGATCCGGAGAAGGTCACCGAAAAGGCCAGCTTCATCGACGACCTGGGTGCGGACAGCCTCGACAACGTCGAGCTGGTCATGGCCTTCGAAGAGGAATTCGACATCGAGATTCCCGACGACGCCGCCGAGCACATCCAGACCGTCGGCGACGCGGTGAAGTTCATCGACGAGCGCCTCGCCGCCTGATCCGGCCGGATCCTCATGCCGCGCGCCGCGTGCATCGCGGCCGTCCGCTTATGCTATCCGAGTCAGGGAGGATCCTCATGCGCCGCGTCGTCATCACCGGGCTGGGCATGGTCACGCCGCTCGGCTGGGGCGTCGAGCACACCTGGACGCGCGCCTGCTGGCCGGCAAGTCCGGCGCGGGCCGCATCACCGCCTTCGATGCCACCGACTACGCCTGCCAGATCGCCTGCGAGGTGCCGCGCGTCGACGGGCGCGGCGGCGGCGGGCCGGACATGCCCGGCTCCTTCGATCCCGACCAGGTCATGAGCGCCGAAGGACCAGCGCCGCGTCGACGACTTCATCCTCTACGCCGATGGCCGCCGCCGACGAGGCGGTGCGCGACGCCGGACTGGACGCCGCGAGACGAGGCCGATCGCGAGCGCACCGGCGTGATCATCGGCTCGGGCATCGGCGGCCTCTCCACCATCGCCGACACCGCGCTCGAGCTGCACGAGAAGGGCCCGCGCCGGGTCAGCCCGTTCTTCATCCCCTCGGCGCTGATCAACCTCGCGTCGGGCCAGGTCTCGATCCGCCACGGCTTCAAGGGCCCGAACCATTCGGTGGTGACCGCCTGCGCCACCGGCGCCCACGCCGTGGGCGACGCCGCGCGCCTCATCCAGTACGGCGACGCCGACGTGATGATCGCCGGCGGCGCCGAGGCGGCGGTCGTGCCGATCGGCATCGCCGGCTTCATCGCCTGCCGCGCCCTGTCCACCCACTTCAACGACAAGCCCGCAGCGCGCCTCGCGGCCCTATGACAAGGACCGCGACGGCTTCGTGATGGGCGAGGGCGCCGGCGTCCTGGTGCTGGAGGAATACGAGCACGCCAAGGCGCGCGGCGCGAAGATCTACGCCGAGGTGATCGGCTATGGCCTGGCCGGCGACGCCTATCACATCACCGCGCCGGCCGAGGACGGCGACGGCGGCTTCCGCGCCATGCAGGCGCGCTGATAGGCACGCGGGCATCGAGCCGGCCGACATCGACTACATCAACGCCCACGGCACCTCGACGCCGCTCGGCGACGAGATCGAGCTGGGCGCGGTCGAGCGCATGCTGGGCCAGGCCGCCGGCAAGGTCGCGATGTCGTCCACCAAGTCGGCGATCGGCCACCTGCTGGGCGCCGCGGGCGCGGTGGAGGCGGCCTTCACCGTGCTGGCCATGCGCGACCAGATCGCGCCGCCGACCATCAACCTCGACAATCCCTCGGTGGAGACGCCCATCGACCTGGTGCCCAACAAGGCCAAGCCGATGAAGATCGAGATCGCGCTCTCCAACAGCTTCGGCTTCGGCGGCACCAACGCCTCGCGTCGTCTTCAAGAAGGTCGCCGTGAGCGACCGGTCGACGCGCGTCCGGTCGCAGCCCGGACCCGCCGCGCGTCCGGACCGCGGCTGGCTGGTCACCTTCTGGCTGCGGTCGCCACCGTCCTCGTCGCTGATCGCGGTCGTTCGGCTTAGGCGCCTGGTTCTCGCTCGGACCGGGTCCGCGGCCCCGCTCGACAAGCGCTCGACCGTCGTCCTGCGCCAGGGCGCGGGCCTGCCCGAGATCGCCGCCAGCCTGCAGCACGGCCGGCGTCATCGGCTCGTCCGCGCTGTTCATGGTCGCGGCCGAGCTGACCGGCGCCGCCGCGCAGCTGAAGGCCGGCGAATACGCTTTCGCCGCCTCACGCCTCGATGGGCGAGGTCATCCGCAAGATCCGCCGCCGGCGACGTGGTCCGTCACTTGGTCACCATCCCCGAGGGCTGACCACGCTCGAGCCGCGGTGGCCGATGCGCGCCGACACCGCGCTCCTGACCGGCGACGCTCGCCAGCCGCCGGAGGGCTCGCGTGCTGCCCGACACCTATGAGGTTCAGCCGCGGCGAAAACCGCTCCGCTGGTCGCGCCAGATGACGCGACGCCGCGCGACAGCTGCTGGCCGACGCTCTGGCCGCAGCGGCAGGCCGGATCTGCCGTTCCAGTCGCCCGAGCAGGCGGTGATCCTGGCCTCGATCGTCGAGAAGGAGACCGCGCCGCCGGCCGAGCGGCCGCAGATCGCCGGCGGTCTTCATCAACCGCCTGAAGGCGGGCATGAAGCTCGAGAGCGATCCGACCATCGATCTACGGCCTGACCGGCGGCGCGCCGCTGGGCCACGGCATCCGCCAGTCGGAGCTGGCGACGCCGACGCCCGTACAACACCTACGTCGATCACCGGCCTGCCGCCGACGCCGATCTGCAATCCCGGGCCGCGCTGCGCTGGCCGCCGTGCTCGACCCCGCCGACACCGACGAGCTCTATCTTCGTCGCCAACGGCACGGGCGGTCACGACCTTCGCCGCGACCCAGGCCGAGCAGGACAGAACGTCGCCACTGGCGCAGATCGAGCGCAGCCGCAAGGCGCGAGCCGAGTCGTACGGACCGCGCGCCACGTCCGCTCGTTCAGCGCCGCGTCATGAGTGCGATGAACGCTTTCAGGCATGACCGGTTTCGCGCGCATCGAAGGCGCGAGCGGCGACTGGACGCTGGTCGGTCGAGGCGCGCTCGGTGAATGGCCGCAACCTGGAAGCACGCTTCGCGGACCGCCGGGCTTCGACGGTCTGGAGCGCACTGCGCGCGAGGCGGCGCAGGCGCGTTTTCAACGCGGCCAGTGAACATCGGTCTGCAGGCGCGCCGCGCCGAGACGCCGGGGGCCGTGCGGCTCAATCAAGAGGCGCTGGACCGCTATCTTGCTCTGTCGTCGGAGCTGGTGAGCCAGGGTCGCGCGACGCCGCCCGCCGCCGATGGCCTGCTCGCTTTGAAGGGCGTGCTGGAAGCCGGCGAAGAGGTTGAAGACCCGGAGGTGCGCGCCACGGTCGAAACGGCCATGGCCGAAAGCCTGATGGCCGCGCTCGACGCGTTGAAGGCGTCGCGCCTGAAGGAAGGCGCTGCGCTCGACGCCGGTGCTGGTCGGGATGCTCGAGCGCATCGCGTCGTTGATCGCCGACGCCGAGCTGGAGGCGACGGCGCAGACCTCAGCCATCCGCGACCGGTTCACGCGCCGGCTGAGCGAACTGGTCGGCGATACGTCGACGCTGGAGGATCGCATCGTTCAGGAGGCGGCGGTGTTAGCGGCCAAGGCCGATGTGCGCGAGGAGCTCGACCGCCTGACCGCCCATGTCGCGGCGCTGCGCGCGACCTGATGGCGCAGGGTTCGGGCGCGGGTCGCCGGCTCGACTTCCTCAGCCAGGAATTCATGCGCGAGGCCAACACCCTGTGTTCGAAGTCGGCCACCACGAGCTTGACCGCGACCGGTCTTGAGTTGAAAGCGGTGATCGAACAACTGCGCGAGCAGATCCAGAATGTCGAGTGAGCGCTCACCCCGGCGCGGCGTCGCCCTGATTGTCTCGAGCCCCTCCGGCGCGGGCAAGACTTCGCTGTGCCGGCGGCTCGAGCGCCGACCACGAACCTCTGAAGCTCTCGATCTCGGTCACCACCCGCGCGCCCCGGCCTGGCGAGGAGAATGGGCGCGAGTACCACTTCATCGATGAGGTGCAGTTCGACGGCCTCGTGGCCCAGGGCGCCTTTCTTGAGTGGGCGGAGGTGCACGGCGCGCGGTACGGCTCGCCGCGCGACGCGGTGGTCACCGCGCTCGACGCCGGCCGCGACGTGCTGTTCGACATCGACTGGCAGGGTGCGCGTTCGATCGCCGCCGCCATGCCTGACGATACGGTGCGCGTCTTCGTCCTGCCGCCGTCGATGCAGGAGTTGCGCCGGCGCCTCTATGCTCGCGCCCAGGACGCACCGGAGGTGATCGAGCAGCGCCTGAAGCGCGCCCGCGACGAGATCGAGCACTGGCCCGAATACGACTACGTCATCGTCAATGAAGACTTCGACCTCAGCTACGCCGAACTGGCGCATATCTACCACGCCGAACGCAGCCGCCGCGGCCGCAACCCCTGGCTCGCGGCCCATGTGGCGGGGCTGTTGGCGGAACAGGACTGAGCTCAGGCGATCGTCGCGCGCGCCAGCCGCAGGAAGCCCTCAATCGAAATCGTCTCCGCACGTGTGTTCGCATCAATGCCCGCACGTTCGCATAGGGCCTCGCCGCCGAGCGTTTTCAAACTCGACCGCAGCATCTTGCGGCGCTGGCCGAAGGCGGCGGCGGTGACGCGTTCCAGCGCGGCGATCTGGTCGGCCGGCGGCGCATCAGCGCGCGGCTCCAGGCGCACGACGGCGCTGGCGACTTTCGGCGGCGGCGTGAAGGCGCGGGCCGGGAGGTCCATCACCACGCGCGCGGTGCAGATCGCCTGCACAATGACCGACAGGCGGCCGTAGGCGTCGTCGTCGGGATTCGCCGCGATGCGGTCGGCGACCTCCTTCTGGAACATCAGCGTCATGGAGCGTGGGCGCCACGGGCCGGTGAGCCATTTGATCAAGAGCGGCGTGCCGACGTTGTACGGCAGGTTCGAGACCACATGGCCGCGCTCGCCGGCCAGCGCGCCTTCGTCGGCCTTCAACGCGTCGGCTTCGACGAGGGTGAGGCGTCCCGGCGCGGCGTCGGAGAGGTCCTGCAACAGCGGCAGGAAGCGTGCGTCCTTCTCAATGGCGATCACGCGACCCGCGTCGCTTTCGATCAGCGCGCGGGTGAGGCCGCCGGGTCCGGGTCCGACCTCGATCACCGGGTCGCCATCGAACGGTCCCGCCAGCCGCACGATCTTGCGCGTGACGTTCAGGTCGAGAAGGAAATGCTGCCCGAAGCGCTTCTTCGCCAGCAAGCCGTGCTCGGCTAGGGCCTCGCGAAGCGGCGGCAGGTTGTCGAGGTTCACGCCGACGCGCGCCGGGCGGCGATCTCGGCGCCGTGGCGAATGGCGGAGATCAGGCTGTCGGGGTTGGCTATGCCCTTGCCGGCGATATCGAACCCCGTGCCGTGGTCGGGTGAGGTGCGCACGATTGGCAGGCCCAGGGTCACATTCACCCCGCCCCAGAAATCGAGCGTCTTGATCGGGATCAGCGCCTGGTCGTGATACAGGCACACCGCCGCGTCGTAGGTCTTGCGCGCCGCGTCGTGGAACAGGGTGTCCGCCGGACGTGGATCGGTGATCTGGATGTCCATGGCGCGCAGCTCACGCACCGCCGGCGCCAGGATGTCGATCTCCTCGCGGCCCATGGCGCCACCTTCGCCCGCGTGCGGATTGAGCGCCGCGAGCGCGAGCCTGGGACGCGCAATGCCGAAATCCCGATTCAAGGCTTCGGCGGTGACCAGGGCGGTGTGCACGACCTTTTCGGTGGTGAGTTCGCCGGGCGCATCGCGCAGCGGCGTGTGGATGGTCACCAGCGAACAACGCAGGTCCTTGGCCACCAGCATCATCACCGGTCCGCGCGCGCCGATCTGTGCCGCCTGGGCAGTCAGCTCGGCGAGGAACTCCGTGTGACCGGGAAACTTGAAGCCCGCCTTGTAGAGCACTGCCTTGGAGATCGGCGCAGTGACCACGCCGCAGACGTCGCCGGCGAGCGCGCAGGCCACCGCGGCCTCGATCCAGGTCACCACTGAGGCGGCGCGCGCGGCTTCGGCGGTCGGCTGGGTGATCGCGTGCGGATGCACAGGCTCGTAGACCGGCAGGATGTTGGGAAACAGGGGCAGCGCGTCTTTGGGCGAGGCGACACGCTCACAGCCGACGGCGCCGGTGGGGAAGGCCGCGTTCAGCGTGTCCGCATCGCCGACGACGACAAAGCGCGGGCCGGACGAGCGCAACCGCGCCCACGCCTTGACGATGATCTCAGGCCCGACGCCCGCCGGGTCGCCGAGGGTGACCGCGAGCGGCGCGGCGGGATTTTTGACGCCGCCCGGCGTCACCGCATCTCGATGGTGGCGGAGGCCCGCAGTTCGCGCATATAGCGGCGCGCCAGCATGGAGAGCTGCTGGTTGCGCAGCTTCGCCTCGACCTGTTCGGCAGTCGGCACGTCCGTGCCCTGAACCTTCTTGTCGCACATGACGATCAGGTGGACGCCCACGCTGGTGCGGATCGGGTCGGAAACCTGGCCGACGTTCAGGCTGCCGGCGACGGTCTGGAACTCGGGCGCCAGGTCGGTGAGGCTGGATTCGCCGAGGTCGGAGCCGACGACGCCGTCGACCTTGGCCGCGTCCTTCTCGACGTTGTCGCAGGTGAGCGAGGTCTTCAACGCGGCCAGCTTGGCGGTCGCCGCGGTGACCTGATCGGCCGGCGCGTCCTGGGGCAGGCGGATTGCGGCCTGCTTCAGGCTGACCATGGTTGTGCCGCCGCCGGCGCGGGTGTCGCGCAGATAGACGATCCACACCCCGTCCTTGGTCGGAATGGGCTTGGACATCTGGCCCGACTGCATGTGCTGCAGCGCGGTCTCGATCTCGGGCTGCATCTCACCGGAGATCAGCCAGCCGGCGTCGCCGCCGTTCGCGGCGGTGGCGGCGTTGGAGAACTGACGCGCCACGCCCTGGAAGGGCGCGCCCTTCAGAATCTGGTCCTCGAGCTGGGTGGCGCCGCTCATCGCCTGGTCCATGCCGCCATTGGTGGCGGCGTCGAGGTAGATCTGGCCGACGAGATACTGCGGCTTGGCCGCGGCCGCGGAGATCCGCGCCAGGGTCTGCTGGACTTCGCTCGAACTCACCCGCGCCTTGTCGCCGAAGCGGCCGCCTACGATGGTCTCGAAGCCGATCTGGGCCTTTTCCTGGTCGCGAAGGGTCTGGGGCTCGACCCCGGCCTCCTTCAGCACGGCCAGGAGCTGGTCCTTGGTCATGCGGTTTTCCTGCGCCATGTGGCCGATCTCGTCGTCGATCTCGTCGTCGCCGATCTTCAGCTTGGGCAGTTTCTTGATCTCCTGCAGCTCTAGGTGCTCGTCCACCAGGCTGCGCAGGGCCTCCTGCTGGACCTGGGGCAGGTTGTCCGAATTGACCTTGATGCCGGAGGTGGCGATCAGCAACAGCATCTGCTGGCGCAGGTCATAGGTGGAGATGATGTCGTCGTTGACCGTGGCCACCACCCCTTCCTGAAGCGGACGCATGGCCTGGGCCGGGGCGGCGGTCGCCGAGGCCTCGCTGGCCAGGGCGGGAGGCAGGGGCGCGGCCGCCGGCTGAGCCATAGCCGGGGTCGTCAAGGCCGCCGCGAGCGCAGCGCTCGCCGCGAAAAACATCCAACGCATCTTAGACTTCATCCTTGTTGCGACCCTAGGGCCTGCGACGGCCCCGGGGCCGTGCCGATCAGTGGTCGTCATAGCGCTTGAACCCGGCGCTGCCCAGTATGGGCAAACTCATCCGCAAGAACACTGCGTCGGTAGGTCCCAGCAGGCCGGTCTCGTTACGCTGGTAGGTCAAGCTGGCCCGGAGGCAGTCGTCCTGGTACATCACGCCGATCTCGCTTCGCCGCCAGAGCCGCTTATCGAGGTCCCGGGTCACGTCCATGACCACCCCCCAGTGGGTAATGATCAGAACGTCGGTCGAAAGTTCGGCGTCTTGGCGGCGGAAACCCGGCGTGAAGGGGTCCAGGTCGTCCTTGAAGTAGCGGACGAAGCCGTGGGCCCGGTTGTAGGTCCAGTCGATCCCGGCCTCGGCCCGGTCGAAGGCCCCCGAGTTGGAGATGTCGGCCCGCCCAAAGGCGGTGATCCCGGGGACCGGGGTGGCCTCGGCGGCCACGACCCAGTCCTGCAGGTCGTGGTTCAGGCCCACGAACCCGGTGGGGAAGGCCTGGCTGGTGCGGAAGCTGCGCCCGACCAGGAACCAGCCCCAGGCCCCGTTGTCGACATTGAGCGTGGTCCGAACCCCCGCGTTCAGCCGCGCCCCGCCCTCGTAGACGTCGAAACCGGTGAACTGGTCGGGCGAGAACAAATTGTTCTCGTCGAGGGTGAAGGACAGGCTGTCTTCGTTGGGAATGTTGGGGTTCAGGTGGACCGCCGGTGAGACAGCGACATCGGCCAGGGGCTCGACGATCATGGAGCCCCAGTCGAAGCGGCGCATCAGCGGATAGCTGACGTCGGCCCCGGCGGTGGCGTCGCCCTCCTCGACGGTCAGGTTCTTGGTCGCGCCCGGCAGGTCGGTCAGGTCGTAGGCGGCGCCCTGGGCGTTCAGGAAGGGATCGATCCGCACCGCGCCGGCCAGGAAGGACCAGCGCCAGTCGACCTGGGCCGTGCCGCGCCGCTCGTCGATGCCGGGGATGTTCGGCGGCGGCAGGCAGTTGAGCTCGGTCGAGCCCGCCCCGCAGGGATCGAGCGAGGCCTGGTTCTGTTCGAGCGCGACACCGGTCGCCACGAAGCGCAGGCGGCCGCCCAGCACCGGCTGGCGCGGATCCCAGCGCGCTTCGATCAACGGCGCGACCGCCGGCAGGGCGTCATTGTTCTCGACCAGCAGCTGACCGGTCTTCGGATCCTTGAAGAACTGTCCGGTGACCGGGTTGATGTACGGACGGAAGCTCTGGAACGCGAGGGCGGAGATCGAGATGAAACTGTCGTCGTCCTGGCGCACGGCGTAGATCTGCGACGTCAGACGCCGCTGGTCGTCGTCGAAGAAGCCGCGGTTTTCGTAAACGTTGGGAATGTCGTAGCGGTCGAACAGCGTCGGGTCCGACGTGCGTTCCGCCGCGAAGCCCCAGCGCCAGTCGTTGTCGATCTGGAACGCGCCGTTGGCGAGGATGTAACTGCGCGAAGTCTCCGTGCCGAAGCGGTGACCTTCGGAATCCGAATTGGCTTCGTAGGTGTAGCCGAGCCGCGCTTCGAATTCGCCCGACCAGAACCGCTTGCGGTAGTCGAGGTTCAGGAACGGGTTCAGCTTGGTGTTGATCTGCGGGCTGATCTCCAGGTCCTGCGACGGCGAGATCACCCACAGGTACGGCTGTTCCCACGAGAAGCCGCGGCGTTGCGAGACCGAAACGCGCGGCGGAAAGAAGCCCGAGGACTCTTGCGTCTTGTCGTTCGGCGTCCACAGGATCGGCGCGTAGAAGATCGGGATGCCTTTCACGCGGATCACCGCGTGACGGTAGAAGACCAGTCCCTTCGTCTTGTCGTCGATCACCTTGTCCGCCTGGATCGACCAGGTCGGTTGCGAGGCGGGCCCGCTATTGGCGCACAGCGCACACGCAGTGAAGATCGCGTGGTCGAGCTCCATGACCGTTTCGCTGCGCTTCACCGCCGTTGCGGACGCGATCTTGACGCCCTTGTCCTGGCGCGAGGCGAAACCGGTAGCCGTGCCCGCCTGCAGGTGCTGATCGAGCACGAGGTGGTCGCCGTACGAAACCGTGCCGTCGGTGTCGATGATCTGCGACGGACCGTTGGTGGTGATCAGGCCCGAGACCGTGTCGAACTCGACCTCGTCGCCGCGCAGGGTGCGGCCCTGGTAGCGCGCCTCGACGTGGCCCGTGGCGATCATCTTGTGGTTCACGTCGTCGCGCGTGACGCTGTCGGCGGTAAGCAGCATCTCGTCGTGCGACAGGCCGTCGGGACCGGTGGGACCGTGCACCTCGCGGTCGGGCTCGCGCGCCGGCCCCGAAGACTTCGACCGGCGACGCCTTGGGCTTGAGCGGCGCATCGCTCTGGGCGCTGGCCGGATGAGCGGCGACCACGGTCAGGGCGACGGCGCTCGTCAGCAAAGCCGCCCGCAACGGCGACCTTGGGCGTGCGTCGGGGTGACCGGCGTCGCTCATGCTTGGATTCGTCTCCCGAGGCGTGGTGAATCCTCTAACGGATCAACCATCTTCCGTATAGCAGAGCAGCGTGAAAGCCGACAAAAGCGCCAGGATTGGAGGGGCCCATCCTGCAAGCGCCGGTGGAATGACGTCCGCCTTGCCCAGCGCCCCGCAGAGCTCGTTGAAAAAGAAGATAACGAAGCCCAGGGCGACGCCCGAACTGGTCAGCACCGCCAGGCCGCCCAGCCGCATCAACCGGAGCGAGAACGCCGCGCCCAGGATCGACATGGCCGCGAACAGGAGCGGGATGGCCAGGAGCTGCTGCAGCTTCAGCCGGTAGGTGGTGGCCGAGAACCCGGCCGCCTGCACCCGGTGGATCACTTCGGGCAGGCTCCAGAACGGCACCGAGGGCGCGGCGGCGAACTTGTCGTAGGCGGTGGAGGGATTGAGGTTGGTCGGAATCGACAGGGTCTCGTAGAGGACCGCCTGCTCGCCCGGACCCGCCTCGCGCGCCGCATAGATCTGCCAGAAGCCCTTGTTGAGCACCGCCGACTTCGCCTCGATCAGGCGCGAGAACTCGAGCTGGCCGCGGTCGCCGATCGTATAGATGAAGAAGGATACGTCCTGCAGGGTCTCGCTGCCGGCGAGCCTGGACTTGGCGTGGATCACCACCTGGGTGCGGCCGTCGCCCTGGCGCAGCCAGACGGTGTCGCTCTGGGCCGCCGACACGCCGGTGGCGAGCCGCTGCGCCTCGGTCTCGTAGCGGCCGTTCATCCACGAGGCCACCGGGTTCACCGCCAGGATCACCACCCAGCCGATCACGAAGGCCGCGCCCGCGGCGGGAAAGATGAAGCGCCAGGCCGAGACCCCGGCCGCGCGCATGGCGACCAACTCACTGCGCCGGTTCAGCCCCACGAAGGCGCCCAGCACTCCGAACAGGAAGGCGAAGGGCAGCAGCAGCAGGATATCGTTGGGGGCCTTCAGCAGCGTCAGATACAGGACCTGGACCGCCGGGATGTCGACCTTCACCCCCACGTTTCGCGACACGTTCACGAAGTCGATCAGCATGATCAGCGCGCTGATCACGCCGAGCGCGGCGAGCACCGCCAGAAGCGAGCGGACCACGACGTAGCGTTCGATCCGCGTCAGCTTCCAACGGAAGGTGTTGAAGACGCCCGGCCGGGACTGCGCCCCTCTCATGCGACCCCCGGGTGCGGCAGTAGATTTTGGTCAGATAGCATCGGCACATAGCGTGTGATCTTCTGACGGAACAGCACTCGCGCCGACCACCAGACCGGGATCAGGGGCACGAGGTACTGCAAGATGTTGATCCAGGGCGACGCCGCGCTCGCCGCCTCGACCCCGAAACCCGCGATGCGCGCCAAGACTGCGAAGGCCGCCACCTCGGCGATGCGCCGGCCATAGCCCAGCCGGCTGAACGGCCCGCCCAGCACGCCGGCCAAGGCCAGCATCATGAAGGCGAGGTTGTAGAGCGGCGTGGCCAGGCGCGAGTTCGCCTCGGCCAGCAGACGCTTTCGGTTCTTCTGCTCCCACGGGTACTTCAGGTTCGGGGCCAGCAGCTCGTGCATCCACAGGTCGGACGCCTTGTAGCGGAACACCTCGTCGCCCTTGATGAAGGGCGACAGGTCGAACACGTCCTCGTCGAAGGACAGGTAATTCAGCACGCCCTGGGGCGAGAACTCCTGCTGGGCGCCGTGGCGCAGCACCACCACCGGGGTCGAGCCGTGCTTGGTGATCCGGCCTTCCTGGGCGGCGTAGACGGTGGCCTCGTGCGGGCCCTGGACGTGGATGAAAGGCTGAACCAGCAGACCGTTCTGATCGACGCTCTTCGCGTAGAAAGTCAGGCCCGAACCCGCCTCCACAAACTCACCCTCGCGCACCAGCGAGGCGGCCAGGTCGGTGCGCACCCGGTAGTACTCGAGCCGCATCAGCCGGAAGGTGTAGGGCTGGGCCCAGACATTAAGGAACAGGGAGATCACCCCGAACAGCACCGACAACCGGATCGCCGGCGCCATGACCCGCCAGCGGCTCATGCCGGCGGCGAAGCAGATCACCACCTCCTGCTCGGTCTGCAGCCGGTTCAGCGCGATCAGCGCGCCCACGAACAGCGAGATCGGGAGGATCAGCGAGAACAGCGGCGGCAGAGCCAGCGCGGTGATCTTGATCAGCACCCAGGGGCTCTGGCCGTGCTGCACCACCACGTCGAGCGCGCTCAGCGTCTGGCTCAGCACCGCAACCGCCGTGAGCGCGGCGACGGCGCCCAGGACGGGAATCAGCATCTGGCGGGCGAGGTAGCGATCGACGAGAGTCATCGGGTACGGGGGGAGGGTGGAGCGGAACCTGTCGCTTTACGGAGACGGGTTGTCGCCGCAAAAATCGGGCTGAAAATCAGAAGGCTAGCGGAGCATTTTCAACGGTTGGGCGCCGGTTGCCGACCCTCCGC
Organism: uncultured Pseudomonadota bacterium; assembly: GCA_963838235.1. Lineage (GTDB taxonomy): Bacteria > Pseudomonadota > Alphaproteobacteria > Caulobacterales > Caulobacteraceae > JAFECT01. Next base: position 1,382,905 of record CAWIQJ010000005.1, on the reverse strand, counting down.
ACGATCCACTAGGCCGCTTCGGGCCGACCCTGTATTACACGGGCCGATCCCGCGGCGACAACCGCCGCGCGGCGTTTCAGAACAAGCGTCCGCGAAGACGCACCCGTCAGGAGCCCCCGCCAAATGAAAGTCGAGTTCGTCAAGGCCGCGTCGGAGGCCGCAATCGTGGTCGTGTTCGTCCACGAAGGCCGCGTCATGACCCCCGCCGCCAAGGCCTATGACCGCAAGACGAAAGGCGCCCTTGGGCGGGCCATCGCCGCCGGCCGCTTCACCGGCGCCAAGGGTCAGACGCTGGCGCTGACCGCGCCGGCCGGGGTCGACAATCCGCAGATCCTCGCCGCGGGGCTCGGGCCCAAGGGCAAGACGATCGAGGACCTGACCCTCGAAGCCGCCGCCGCCGCCGCCTACCAGGCCGGCGCGCGTTCGGGCTTCACCGCCATGGCCTTCGAGACCGAGGGCCTGACGCCCGACCAGGCCGCGCGCGTGGGCTTCGCGGCCCGGCTCGCCGGCTACCGCTTCGACAAGTACCGCACCACCGAGAAGCCCGAGGCCAAGCCCTCCATCGCGACCCTCCAGGTGGTCACTGACGCCGCGCCAGCTGCGCGCAAGGCCTACGGACCGCTGTCGGCGATCGCCGACGGGGTGTTCTTCACCCGCGACCTGGTCTCCGAGCCGGCCAACGTGCTTTACCCCGAAGAGTTCGCTAAGCGCTGCAAGGCGCTGGAAAAGCTTGGCCTTCAGGTCGAGGTGCTGACCGAGGCCCAGATGGCCAAGCTTGGCATGCGCACCCTGCTGGCCGTGGGTCAGGGCAGCAGCAAGGAAAGCCGCCTGGTGGTGATGAAGTGGCTCGGCGCAACCAACAAGCGCGCGGCCCCGATCGCCTTCGTCGGCAAGGGCGTCTGTTTCGACTCCGGCGGCCTGTCGCTGAAGCCGGCCGACGCCATGGAAGACATGAAGTGGGACATGGGCGGCGGCGGCGCGGTCGCGGGCCTGATGTGCGCGCTGGCTGGGCGCAAGGCCAAGGCCAATGTCGTCGGCGTCATCGGCATGGTTGAGAACATGCCGGACGGGAACGCTTATCGGCCCGGCGACGTGGTGGTCTCAATGTCGGGCCAGACCATCGAGGTGCTGAACACCGACGCCGAGGGCCGTCTCGTCCTGGCGGACGCGCTCTGGTACACCCAGGACCGCTTCAAGCCGCGCGTCATGATCGACCTGGCGACGCTGACCGGCGCCATGATTATCGCGCTAGGCATGGATTTCGCGGGCATTTTCTCCAACAGCGACGAGCTGTCCGAGGGCATCGTGGCCGCGTCGGCCGCGACCGGCGAGCGAACCTGGCGGATGCCGCTGCCGGACGACTACGAGCGCCTGATCGAGACCCCGATCGCCGACGTGAAGAACACCGCCGGCCGGGCCGGCGGTTCGATCACCGCCGCCCTGTTCCTGCGCAAGTTCGTCAACAACACGCCGTGGGCGCACCTCGATATCGCGCCGGTGGCCTGGAAGAAGGACTCCAAGGTCGCCACCGTGCCGGACGGCGCGACCGGTTTCGGCGTCCGCCTGCTCGACCGCCTGGTGGCGGACCGTTTCGAGGGCTGAGATGGCCCGTCCCTGCGAGGTGTGGTTCTACCACCTGGAGCGCACCTCGCTCGACCAAGCCCTGCCCGAGTTGCTGGAGAAGACCCTGGCCAAGGGCTGGCGCGCCCTGGTGCGCAGCCCCGAGCGCGACCGCATCGACCATCTGGACGGCTGGCTTTGGTCCTGGCGCGAGGACAGCTTCCTGCCGCACGCCACCACGGAAGACGCCGAACCGGCGCGGCAGCCGGTCCTGCTAACCACCGGACAGGACAACCCGAATTCCGCCCAAGCCCTGTTCCTGCTCGACGGCGCCGAAGGCGGCCCGCTCGACGGCTACGAGCGGTGCATCTTACTATTCGACGGCCGCGACGAGGCGGCGGTGACCGAGGCGCGCGGGCGTTGGAAGACCTTCGCCGCGGACGGCCACCCGGTCTCCTACTGGCGCCAAAGCGAACGCGGCTGGGAGAAGGCGGCGTGAACCGCCCAGTGTTTCACGGGAAATAACGACGTCGTCTCGCCACAATCGAATTGCATCGTCGCATAAGGCGCAAGTTCCAACCCACTGATCCGGAGGCGTAAACGATGAAGTCTCTGATGCTCGCCGCGACTCTGTCCACAGCGCTGTCCACAGGCCTGGGGGCCTGTTCCGCCGCGGCCGCCGTGCCACCCGATCCGGTTCCCGGCCGCGAGGACACCTGCGGCGCGGGCGCCTATCAATACCTCGTTGGCAAGCCGAAGTCGGAGATCCCGCCCAAGCCCCCGGGCCGGATCTGGCGGGTGGTCTCCAACAAGCAGGCGGTGACCATGGACTACGTCGAGGCGCGCCTCGACATCGTCTGGGACTCCGAAACCAAGCGCGTCCTGCACGTCCGCTGCGGCTAGGGTCGTCTAAGCCAGTCCCGCGTCGACCTTTGCGGCTTCGTAGGTCTCCGCCGCCGAGAGCCACTTGGCCTCGGTTTCCGCGAGTTGTTCCTGTGCCCGGGCTCGGTCCTTGCCGAGGCTGACCGCCTTGTCCGGCTCGCGGGCGAACAGGTCCGGGTCCGCCAGGGCCTGGTCCAGCTTCCCGATGGTCCAGCTTATGGAATCCATCTTCTTTTCAAGCGCCTGAACTTCGTTCTTAAGCGGCATGATGCGCATGCGCGCTGCTGTGGCGGCCTTGCGCGCGTCGCGGCTGTTCACCCCTTCGGTCCTGGGCTTGGCCTGGCCTGAGCTGATCGCCTTGGCGCGGTCGAGGACGAACTTGGTGTAGTCGTCGAGGTCGCCCTGAAAGGGCTTCACTGTCCCGTCCGCGGTCAGCCACAGCCGGTCGGCCACCAGGTCCATCAGCGAGCGGTCGTGGGTGATGATCACCACCGCGCCTTCGTAGTCGTTCAGGGCGTCGAGCAGGGCGCGTCGGCTGTCGATGTCCAGGTGGTTGGTCGGTTCGTCGAGGATCAGCAGGTGGGGCTTCTCCATCGCCACGATGTTGAGCAGCAGTCGCGCGCGTTCGCCGCCGGACAGATCCTGGGCCTTGGTCTCCGCCTTTTTGGAATCGAAGCCGAAGGCGCCCAGCCGCGCACGCCGCTGGGTCTCGGTCGAGTGCGGCATGGATCGGCGGATGATGTCGAGCGGCGACTCTTGCGGATCGAGCGCCTCGATCTGGTGCTGGTGAAACCAGCCGGGCTTCAGCCGGCGATCGCGCCATACCTCGCCGGCCATGGGCTTCAGAGCCCCGGCCAGCAGCTTGGCGAAGGTCGACTTGCCCGCGCCGTTCACGCCAAGCAGGCCGATGCGGTCGTCGAGGTCGAGCCTGAGGTCCATGTTTCTCAGCACCGCCTTGTCGCCATAGCCGACCGCGGCGCCTTCCATGCGGATCAGCGGCGGGGCCAGGGGCTTTTCCGGCGACGGCAGCAGGAAGGGCGCGACCTTGGCCTCGAGGGTGACGGTGATCGGGGTGAGTTTTTCGAGCCGCTTCAGCCGCGACTGGGCCTGGGTGGCCTTGGACGCCTTGGCGCGGAAGCGGTCGACGAAGGACTGCAGGTGCGCGCGCTCGGCGGTCTGTTTGGCCAGGGACGCGGCCTGCAGGCGGGTGCGCTCGGCGCGCTGGCGTTCGAACTGGTCATAGCCGCCGGTGTAATAATCCAGCTTGCCCTCGTTGATGTGCACGATGGCCTGGACCGAATTGTTCAAGAGCTCGCGGTCGTGGCTGATGATGAGCGCAGTGTTGGGATAACGCTTCAGCCGCGCCTCCAGCCACAGGGCCCCCTCCAGGTCCAGATAGTTGGTCGGTTCGTCCATCAGCAAGAGTTCGGGCTCGGCCAGCAGAGCGCCCGCGAGCGTCGCGCGCATGCGCCAGCCGCCGGAGAACTCCGACATGGGCCGGCTCAGGTCCGCCGTGGAAAAGCCCAGACCGTTCAGGATCTCGGCCGCCCGGGCCGGCGCCCGTTCGGCCCCGATGGCGTCAAGGTTGGCGTGGACCTCGGCTTGGTGCTCGGGCGGCGCCGTCTCGGCCAGATGCATCAGCTTGGCCCGCCTCACGTCCAGCGCCAGCACGGCGTCGATGAGGAGGGTGGGAGAGGCCGCCACCTCCTGGTCGACCGTGGCCACCCGCCAGGCCTTGGGGATGTTGATCTCCCCGGCGGTGGGGTGCAGCTCACCCAGGATCAGGCCGAACAGGGTCGTCTTGCCGATGCCGTTGCGTCCGACCAGGCCGGCCTTGACCCCCACGGGGATCGAGACCGAGGCGTCATCGAAGAACCGTCGGCCCCACGCGGTAAAGCCTAATTCGTTGATCTGGAGCATGGGGGAGGAAGCGCAGCCTGACTTATTGCGGGAATGGTTGGCGGAAGCAGGGCGCACGGCTATAAGCCCGGACCCTCCGAACGCCAACTCCTGTGTGTGGAATGACTGAACGCACCTTCTCGATCATCAAGCCCGACGCGACCGCCCGAAACCTGACCGGCAAGATCAACGCCGTGATCGAGGACGCGGGCCTGCGCATCGTCGCCCAGCGCCGCATCCAGATGAGCCGCGCCCAGGCGGAAAAGTTCTACGAAGTCCACAGCGCGCGGCCGTTCTACGGCGAGCTGGTCGAATTCATGACCTCGGGCCCGGTGGTGGTCCAGGTGCTGGAAGGCGACAACGCGGTCGCCCGCTATCGCGACGTGATGGGCGCGACCAATCCCGAGAACGCCACCGAGGGCACCATCCGCAAGCTGTTCGCCAGGAACGTCGGCGAGAACTCGGTCCACGGTTCGGACAGCGGCGACAACGCACGGCTCGAAATCGCGCAGTTCTTCACCGACGGCGACATCGTCGGCTGAGACGCCTCTCCCGTGATTTGAATTCAGTCGCCACGGAAGTGGCGGCTGTTTTCTATGCGCCTAAGCGTCGTCCACCGGTGGGCCGAACAATTCGCCGTTTCTTGGTGGCGGATCGCTCCACAGCGCGTGCAGGAAACCGAACAACGCCCACAGAAGCAACAGGGCCGCATTGGCGAACACCGCCCAGCCGATGATCGCCGTCGTTAGATCGACGTAACCCGGACCGAACAGCAGGGCATGCAAACTGAATCGGCCGCCACCGTTGCCGCCGATCGACCCGACCACGACCGGCAGCTCGTAGATTTGGTCCGTACTGGGGCTCGGACCTCGTGGCGCATCGCGGGTGGCGACCGCGTACCAGCCCGAAAATGCGAGAACTAGCAGGACGTCGAGCCAGGCGGCCAAGGCGCGTCGCAGACGCAATGGGCCGATGCCGAGCAAAAGGGCGCCGACAGACAGTTCGGATTTTGGCCGCGGACGATAACGTTGTTTGCGTGGGGTCAGCAGGACGACGAGGCCGCAGATGGCGGCGCAAATCAGTACGCAGAACCAGAACACGGCCATGTGCTATCTCGCGACGTTTCAGAGTCCGCGCTGGTCGGCTATTTCAAATTCTGCAGGATGGTGTCGTCAGTGTTCGAGAGTTCCTTCTCGATGTTCGACAGGGCCTCCATGACCTGCGACTCCCGGTCCATCGCCATTTGCAGCCGCATCGAGGTCGCCTCGCTCAACTCCGACATGGAATTGAGTTGCTGGGTGTCGTTGTCGAGGGCGGCCGACCACGTGCCGTTACTCAGACCGGTGAGGGTGAATGTCGGCGCGTAACGCGTGACGGGCAGGGGCCCGTGGCCGTGGGTCGCCTTCACCGAGGCCATGACGGTCTGCAGGTCGCGCTCCTGGTCGTCGGCCGCCTGGGCCAAGACGAGAAAAGCGAGCGCGTCGATGTCTGCGTCGCTGAGCTTGCCAAGGTTCGCGGTTCGGATTGCCGCCGTCACGGCGGAAACCGACGGCCCTTTGGCGGCCTGGTCGGCGCCTTGCTTGCCGATGAACGCGCGCGTGCGCGGTCCAGTGTGCCGCGCGAACGCCGCTGCGCGGCCTTCAACGCCGGCGGGAACGGAGATCTTGGGAAACGAATGCGCCTGAGCGGCGGAGGCGGACATCACAAGGATCGCCGCGGCGATCAGGATACGAACCGAGGGCATGAGACTTCCTTTCGGTCATGAGGGCGACGCCAGTTTATCAGACGAACGGGCGAAAGCTCCACCGGTCCCTCGGCGAGGGCGGCGGGCGAGCGGACGGCCTCGTCAAGCGGAGGTGCGGGCCCCTACGCCGTGCGCGTGTCGAAGGTCAGGATTTCGACGCCGCCGCTGGCGAAGTTCTGCAGGTCCCCCGCCGCGGCCTGGCCCTCAGGGCTCGCGAATGCGTTCTGAATGGCGGCGACGTCGTCGAAGTGCAGGATTGCGATCAGGTGGTAGTTGGAGGGGCCCTGCGGCGTGCCGATGTCGCCGTGGCTGGTCTCGAACTTGCGCAGGCCCGGGATCGCATGGGTGAGGGGCGTGTGCACCTCGGCGTAGTACTTGTCGAACGCCGCCGCGTCGGTCGGTCTGCTGTACATCACCATCAAATGCGCCATCGTGGACTCCATCGAAGGAAAGGTCGTCACGAAGTCGTATCACAGTCGCGAACGAACCGGGCAAGCGTCGCTGGATAGAGGTCGTGCTCCGCCACGACGACGCGTTCGGCCAAACTCTCCGCCGTATCGCCCTGCAGCACGGGCACGCGCGCTTGGCCCACGATCGGACCCTGGTCAACGCCCTCGGTGACGAGGTGGACCGTGCAGCCCGCCTCCGTGTGGCCCGCGTCGAGCGCGCGGCGGTGGGTGTCGAGGCCGGGGAAGTGCGGCAATAGCGAGGGGTGGATGTTCAGCATGCGTCCCGCCCAGGCGCGCACGAACCACGGCGTCAGCACGCGCATATAGCCGGCGAGACAGACGATCTCGACGCCGCGTGCGCGCAGCGCCGCGTCCATCTCGCGCTCGTGCGCCTCGCGGCTTTCAGTGTCCTTGCCGAAGGGCTGGTGATCGATGGCGACGGTTTCGACGCCCATCTCGCGCGCGAGATCAAGGCCGGGCGCCAAAGGGCGATTTGAAAGGACGACCGCGATTTCCGCGGGATAGTCGGGCGCCTGCGCGGCTTCGATCAGCGCGGCCATGTTGGAGCCGCGGCCCGAAATCAGGATCCCGACCTTCGTGCGCTCAGCCGTCATCCCGCCGCGCGCAGCTCCCCGCAAACGAAGGCGGTCTCGCCCGCGTTCAACAGCGCCGCCAGCACCGGCTCGGCGTGCTCGGCCGCGACCACCAGCACGAAGCCGACGCCGCAGTTGAAGGTGCGGCGCATCTCGCGCTCCGACACGCCGCCGGTCTGCTGCAACCACTCGAACAGCGCAGGCATCGCCCAGGCGTTCCAGTCAAAGTGCGGCGTAAGGCCCTCGGCGATGGCGCGCGGCGGGTTCTCGATCAGGCCGCCGCCGGTGATATGGGCGCCGCCCTTGATCAGGCCGGCCTTCATCAGCGGCAGCAGCGCTTTCACATAGATGCGCGTCGGCGTGCATCAACGCCTGCGACCAGTGAACCCTCGCCGCCGAAGGGTGCGTCCGACGCCCATTTCAGACCCGAGCGCTCGACGATCTTGCGGATCAGCGAATAGCCGTTCGAGTGCGGTCCCGAGGAGCCGAGACCGATCAGCAGGTCGCCCGCCTTCTCGGCGTCGAGCTTGGGCAGCACGGCGTCGCGGTTCACCGCGCCGACGCGAAAAGCCCGCAAGGTCGTAGTCGTCGGCGCCGTACATGCCGGGCATCTCGGCGGTCTCGCCGCCCACCAGCGCGCAGCCCGCGAGCTTGCAGCCCTCGGCGATGCCCGCGACCACGCGGCGGGCCACGTCGATGTCGAGCTTGAGGTGGCGAAATAGTCCAGGAACAAGCAGCGGCTCCGCTCCCTGGGCCAGCAGGTCGTTGACGCACATGGCCACCAGGTCGATGCCCACCCCGTCGTGGCAGGCCGGTCTCGATGGCGATCTTCAGCTTGGTGCCGACGCCGTCGGTGGTCGAGACCAGCAAGGGGTCGTCGTAGCCGGCCGCCTTCAGGTCGAAGAGGGCCCCGAACCCGCCCAGGGAGGCGCTCCGCGCCGGGCCGCCGGGTCGCCTTGGCCAGGGGCTTGATCGCCTCCACCAGGGCCTCGCCCGCGTCGATATCGACGCCCGCGTCGGCATAGGTCAGGCCGTTGGGCCGGTCGGGCATGCGGAAATTCCTCAGAAAAGCGGCGCTGAGGCGCATTGGCGGCTTGCGCTTGCAGACTCGCCGCGCGCGGGGCTATAGCTAGCCGATGACGCCGATCACGACCACCGCCGACCTCGCGGACCTTCTGCGAGCGCCTTGCCGGCCAGCCCTTCGTCGCCGTCGACACCGAATTCATGCGCGAGACCACCTACTGGCCCAAGCTCTGCCTGGTCCAGGCCGCCGGCGCCAGGCGGGCCGAGGCGACATCGACCCGCTCGCCGAGGACTTGTCCTGGACGCCGTTCCTGGCGTCTGCGCCAATCGACGATCACCGAAGGTCTTCCACGCCGCCCGCCAGGACGTGGAAATCTTCCATAACCTGGGCGCCATCCCCGAGCCCCTGTTCGACACCCAGATCGCCGGCCATGGCGGCCGGCTTCGGCGAGCAGGTCGCCTATGACGCGCCTCGTCCGCCAGATGCTGAAGATCGACATCGACAAGGGCAGCCGCTTCACCGACTGGGCGCGGCGGCCGCTATCCGACAGCCAGCTCAGCTATGCCCTGGCCGACGTGACCCATCTGGCCAGGCTCTACCCGCTGCTGCTGGCGACGGCTGGAGCAGGAAGCGCGGCTGGCCTGGGTGTCGGAGGAGATGGCGGCGTCTGGCCGATCCGGCGCTCTACGACGTCACGCCGGAGAATGCCTGGAAGCGGCTGAAGCCGCGCCGGCACTCGGCGAAATATCTCGCCGCGTTCAAGGCTGCGGCGGCCTGGCGCGAGAAGACGGCGCAGCTGCGCGACCAGCCGCGCGGGCGCATCCTGAAGGACGAGGCGATCGACGAGATCGCGACCCAGCTGCCGCTCGACGCCGGAAGCGTTCAATCGGCTGCGCTCGGTGTCCAAGGGTTTCGGGGCGTCGAAGTTCGGGGCCGACCTGATCGAGCATCTGAAAATCGCCCTGGCCGACCCCGAGGCGAATGCGCCCGACGTGGCGCGCGAGCCGCGCCGCGACCCGGCGCCGGGCGCGGTGGTCGAGCTGTTGAAGGTGCTGTTGAAGGCGCGCTCGGAAGAGACCCACGTGGCGCCCAAACTGATCGCCACGGTGTCCGACCTGGAGCGCATCGCGGTGGACGACGACGCCGACGTGGACGCGCTGCACGGCTGGCGCCTGAAGGTGTTCGGCGAGGACGCGCTGAAGCTGAAGCGCGGCGAGATCGCCCTGGTGCTGAACGGCTCGAAGGTCGAGGTCGTCGAAATCGAGCACTAGCGCCCGTCGGTCAGGCCTTGCGCCCGATGGCGTAGTGCGTCGCCGCCGGCGTGGACTCTTGGCCGGTGCAAACGTAGCCGAGCGCTGCCAGGTCCATCGCGTCGAAAAGCGGCTCGCCGCGCCCCAGCAGAACCGGCGCGACGGCCAGATGCATCTCGTCCACCAGCCGCGCCCTCAGATACTGCCGGATGGTCGCAGCGCCGCCACCGAGGCGCACGTCCTTGCCGCCCGCCGTCGCCTTCGCCTGCGCCAATGCGGATTCAATTCCATCGGTGACGAAATGGAAGGTCGTTCCGCCCTTCATCTCGATCGTCGCCCGCGGATGCCGGGTCAGCACATAGACCGGCGCGTGAAAGGACGGGTCCTCGCCCCACCAGCCTTTCCAGGCGTCGTCCGGCCATGCGCCGCGGACCGGGCCGAACATGTTGCGACCGATGATCCAGGCGCCGATGTTCTCGAAGCCGCGCGCGCCGTAGTCGTTGTCGACGCCGGTTGTTCCGCCGTCCTTGCCGAGGATCTGCTGGAAGACGCGCGTGCCGAAGAACCATTCGTGCAGCGCCTGACCGCCCACGCCCAACGGATGTTCGAGGCCCTGGTCCGGGCCGGCGCCATAGCCGTCGATCGAGATCGAGAACGCGTGAACTCTCAGCTTCGCCATCGGTGAGGCCTCCATATAGTCAGACGATGCGGCTCTCGTAGGTCAGGTCGAGGGCGTCGGCGAGCGCATTGGCGCGTTTGGCGGTCTGTTCCCCCAACAACATGTCCGCGCGAGCGGATTCTGCCGTGAGCAGAAGCTGCGCTCCTTCGATCTCCAATCTCGACTGCCAGAGCAGCGACGGCGTGCGGCCCGACAGGTCGCAGCCCAGGCGCATGGCGAGGCCAAGCGCGCGGGCGCGGTCGAAGCGATCCTTGTTGAGCAGGCGGCCGATCACGTCTGAGTTCGGCGTGTCTACCGACCCACGGTAGCGCGCGTGCACGGCGACGGCGAGGAAGGCGCGTTCGGCGTGGCTCTGACCCGCGACTGGCGCACGCAGCACCTGGGCGAAGGCGAGGTCCGCGCGGTGATCGGGGTGCAGGCGCGCGCCGATGTCGGCCAGCCGCGCGCCGGATTCGATGAGCACCGCGTCCCGGTCGTCGTCGAACACGGGGTCGAGCATCGTGAACGCCGGCTGGAGCCAGCTCGCCAGCGCGGGCCCCAGGCCCTCCGCCACGCCCTGGCGCGCGCCCAGCGAGGCGCAGCCTTCGACCAGGGGGTCGCGGGCGCGCGTCTCCGTGCTCATGGACTCCAGCAACATGCCTTCGCGGATGCCGTAGGCGGAAATCCACAGGCGTTCGAACCCCAGCGTCTCGGCCAGCGCCTCCACCACCATGGCCGCCCACGGCAGGGTCTCGACGCGCTTCTTGGAGACGCCCTCGATGCGTTCGAGCGATCCCTTCGACTGTTTGGCGATGAAGCGCGCGGTGTCGATCACGTCGCGCGCGGTCATCTCGTAATAGTGCGCGATCTTCAGCGGATAGTGCGCGATCTCCATATGGATCAGCGCCAGGGTCCGCCAGGCGCCGCCGACCGCGTGAAAGCGCCGCGTAGTGAACCGCCGACCGACCTCGCGCAGCCGTTCCTGCGCCATCGCCCGCACTGCCGACGGATCGAAATTGCGCGGGGCGCCGAGCGAGAAGGGGCCGAGCGGCAGGCTCACCCCGTCCTCGGGTTCGCCGTCCTTCACACGTACCAGCTCGAGGCTCGAACCGCCGAGGTCGCCCACGACCCCGTCGTTCACTTGGGCGCCCGCGAGCACGCCGAGCGCCGAATAGCGCGCCTCCTCCTCGCCGGTGAGAATGCGCAGCTTCAGTCCGGTTTCGTGCTCGACCCGCTCGACGAACAGGTGGCCGTCGTGGGCCTCGCGCACGGCGGCGGTGGCGGCGGTGAACAGGGCGGAGGGATTTGCGCCGTCGACCACGGCGGCGAAGCGGCGCAGGGCGCGCATGGCTTCCTCGACGCCTTCCGCGGCGAGTTCGCCGGTGGTCTCGACCCCGCGGCCCAGACCCGCCAGGACCTTTTCGTTGAACACCGTCCAGATGGCGCGGCCTTCCAGCCGGTAGAGCACCAGGCGCACAGAGTTCGAACCGACGTCGATGACGGCGATGTCTTTTGGAAGTCTAGCGTCGGGGGCGGGCACTTGCGTGGCTCCCGACGATTGTTAGAGACGCGCTTGCGGACGGCGAACCGGTTCCCACTTCGCCTGCAAGCGCTTCAGCGTCCGGCGCCGGCATATTCGATCGCGTCGGGGAGGTTCTTTACGCTGCGGCCGCGACCGGAAAGGCTGGGATTGGTCATGAAATACTCGTTGGCCGAGAAGGGATGTTCGATGCCGCTCACGTCCAAACGCCTATAACCGCCGTCGGGCTCCAGCCACCACGTCTGGGCCTCGTCCTTGAGATTGGCGACCATAATCTGATTCAGCACCTGGCGATGCACCGTCGGATTTTCGACGGGCACCAGGGACTCGATCCGCCGGTCCAGGTTCCGCGGCATCCAGTCCGCCGAGGAGATGAACACCCGCGCGCGGTCGCTGGGCAGCTTCGCGCCGTTGGCAAAACAGACGATGCGGCTGTGCTCGAGGAAGCGGCCAATGATCGACTTGACCCGGATATTGTCCGACAGGCCGGGGACGCCGGGCCGCAGGCAGCAGATGCCGCGGATGACCAGTTCGATGCGCACGCCGGCCTGGCTGGCGCGATAAAGCGCGTCGATGATCACCGGGTCGACCAGGGCGTTCAGCTTGGCCCAGATCGCCGCGGGCTTGCCGGCCTTGGCGTTTTTCACCTCCTGGCCGATCAGCTCTAACAGGCTCTGTTTCAGAGTGAAGGGTGAGAAGGCGAGCTTCTCCATCTCCTCGGGCCGGGCATAGCCGGTGATGTAGTTGAACACGCGCACACAGTCGCGGCCGAGCGCGCCGTCGGTCGTGAACAGCGACAGGTCGGTGTAGATCTTGGCGGTGACCGGATGATAGTTGCCGGTGCCGAAGTGGCAGTAGGTCTTCAGACCCTCGCCCTCGCGGCGCACCACCACGCTCAGCTTCGCGTGGGTCTTGTACTCGACGAAGCCGTAGACGACGTGGATGCCCACGCGCTCCATCGCGCGCGCCCAGGTGATGTTCGCCATTTCGTCAAAGCGCGCCTTGATCTCGATCAGGGCGGTGACGTTCTTGCCGTTGTCCGCCGCCTCGATCAGGGCGGCCACGATCGGGCTGTCCTTCGAGGTGCGGTAGAGGGTCTGTTTGATCGCGACCACGTTCGGGTCGCGTGCGGCCTGCCGCAGGAACTGCACCACCACGTCGAAACTCTCGAACGGGTGGTGGACCAGGATGTCCTTCTCGCGGATGGCGGCGAAACAGTCGCCGCCGTGGTCGCGGATGCGTTCGGGGAAGCGCGGATCGAACTGCGGGAACTTCAGGTCGGGCCGGTCGGGCGGGATCAGCTGGTTGAACTGCGCCAGGCCCAGCATGCCATCCACCAGCACGATGTCCTGGGGCTCGGCGTCGAGCTGGTCGACGATGAAGTCGCGCAGTTCCGTCGGCATGGCCGCTTCGATCTTCACCCGCACGACGGCGCCCAGGCGGCGCTGTTTCAACAGCGCCTCGTACTCGCGCACCAGGTCTTCGGCTTCTTCCTCGATCTCGATGTCGCTGTCGCGGATGACGCGGAAGACGCCGCGGGCTTCGACTTCGCAGCCGGGGAACAGGTGGTCGATGTAGAGAACGAGCAGGCTTTCGAGCGGCAGGTAGCGCTTGGGCGTCACCGCGCCGGTGCGTCGCGCGGCCGACGGTATCTCCCAGAAGCGCTGCACCTGCTGCGGCACCGGCACCAGCGCATAGAGCGTCTTGCCGTCGGACAGGCGCTTCAGTTTCAGGGCGAGCGAGAAGCCGAGGTTGGGGATGAACGGGAACGGGTGCGCCGGATCCACCGCAAGCGGCGTGAGGATCGGGAAGAGCAGGCTCAGAAAGTCGGTCTCCAGCCGTTCGCGCTCGGCTTTGGTTACGCCGGAGGAATCGATGACCTGGATGCCTTCCTTCGCGAGCAGCTTTTTCAGCGTGCGCCACTGGCGCTGCTGATCCTGCATCAGGAGGGTGGCGGCGGCGTTGACCTTTTCCAGCGCCTGCAGCGGGGCGAGGCCGTCCTGGCTCACCACCCGCACGCGCTCGCGCACCTGGCCTTTCAGGCCGGCGACGCGGACCATGTAGAATTCGTCGAGGTTGTTGGCCGAGATCGACAGGAAGCGCAGGCGCTCGAGCAGGGGATGGCGCTCGTTGCAGGCCTCCTCCAACACCCGCCGGTTGAAGGCCAGCCAGGAGAGCTCGCGGTTGAAGAACCGCTCCGGGGCCGCGATCAGGGCTTCGTCCAGACGCTCCTTCGGCGCGTGGGACGGAGGGACTTCGGCGTCAGCGATCGCGGCGTCGGACATGGGTTCCTGAAGGATGAGCCTAGGGTTTTCGCGCGCCCGCCGCCCCCCCGCAAGCACTCGCGTCATTCTAGGGGCTTTTCCTTTAAGGATTAGAGACAGCCGGACCGGTCAGTCCTCGGGGTCGCTGGTTTCTTCAGAGTCTTTGGCAAACCCTTCCCGCTCCAGGACCTCGCGGGCGAGCTTGCGGGTGACCGGTTTGTGCTCGGCGTCCAGCAGGGCCACCACCTGCCGCGCCTTGGGGACCGAGCGCTCGATGCGCCGGACCAGATAGGCCAGGGTCTCGTCCGAGGGCTTGATAAGGGCCTGCTCGAATAGCCGGCGGAGGACTCCGGTCAGGACCACGTCGTCGGGCTCGCCCAGCTCGACCACCCGAAGCGCGTTCAGCCGCGAGCGCAGGTCGGGCAGGTCGACCGCCCAGGCCTGGGGCCGGGTCCGCGAGGTGAGCAGCAGGCCGCCGCCCGGGGCGCCCGCCTGATTGATCAGGTGGAACAGGGTCTCGTCGTCGACCCGGTCGGCGTCGTCCACGGCCACCGGGCTGCCCTCGAGGGTATGCAGGTCGGCGAGTTCGGCCTCTACGTCGCAGAGGAAATGGCCGCGGGCGGCCTGGGCCCAGTCGCGGGCCAGGTGGGATTTTCCCGAGCCCTCCGGTCCGACCAGCATCAGGATTCCGCTCAGCCAGTCGGGCCATGCGTCCAGCGCCTGCACGGCGGCCTCGTTCGCCGGCCCGACCACGAAGTCGCTGCGCCGGTGGCTGATGTCGCGTTTCAGGTCGAAGCGGAGCTGCGGGTCCAAGGCGCCTTCCGGAACAGTCATGACGGCCGCTTTCCTAACAAAGCCCGTCCACCCCTGCGAGCCAATGAACCGCCAAGCTTCGGGGAAGGTTCCCGCCGAACTGTGGACCGGCTGTGGGGTTTGTGCGGCGGGCGGCGGCTGGCCATAGTCGGTCCGGGTTCAGGGCAGGGGAGTCGCCGATGAAAACGCTCGCGGTCGCGGTGTTGCTGGGGCTGGGTCTGGTGGGCGCGGCGGTGGCGCAAGAGACGGCGCCGGACGCTCCGCTGTTTTCCGCCTGCGACGACGGGCCGAACAACCCGCCGGCCTGTTCCGCCGTGCGCGGCGGCCGCGCCGAGGGCTGGGAGGCGCAATCCCGCGCCGAGGTCATGGCGCGCCACGGCATGGTGGCGACCAGCCAGCCGCTCGCGGCTCAGGCAGGCCTCGACGTGCTGAAGCGGGGCGGCAACGCCGTCGACGCGGCGGTCGCGACCGCGGCGGTGCTGAGCGTGGTCGAGCCGATGAACGTGGGACCGGCCGGCGACCTCTTTGTGATCATCTATTCAGCCAAGGACCATCGCCTCTACGCGCTGAACGCCAGCGGCAAGGCGCCGACGGGCGCGACGCCGGAACATTTCGCCGAACTCGGCTACCACGTCGATCCGAAAAATTTCGGCCCGAGTTCGGGCATGCCGTTCTGGGGCATCCTGCCGGTCACCGTGCCGGGTTCGGTGTGGGGCTGGGATGCGATGCTGAAGCGTTTCGGCACGATGAGCTTCGCCCAGGTGCTGGCGCCGGCGATCAGCTATGCGGACGAAGGCTTCCCGGTCAGCCAGCGCATCGCCCACGACTGGCGCCTGCCGAACGCGTTGCCGCTGCAGCACTGTTGCACGACACTCGACCCGGACTCGGTCGCGACGTGGTACATCGACGGCAAGCCGCCGGTGGCGGGTCAGGTCTTTCGCAACCCGGGCATGGCCAGGACCTTCCGCGCCATCGCAACGGGTGGCGCCGACGCCTTCTACAAGGGCGACATCGCACGCGCGATCGTGGCCAAGTCGCAGGCCCTGGGCGGCACCATGACGATGCGGGACCTCGCCGATTATCGCGGTGAGTGGGTGGAACCGGCGCATACGACCTATCACGGTCACGATGTCTATGAATTGCCGCCGCCGTCGCAGGCCTGGGCCGCGCTCGAGATGATCAACATCCTCGAACAGTGCGTGCCGGTGTGGACGCCAGGCCAGACGCTGGCAAGCCTCGGCCCGCGCAGTCCCGAGTACTGGCACCTGATGATCGAAGCGAAGAAGTTGGCCTACGCAGACCTGCTGTTCTTCAACGCCGATCCGGATTTCGTCAAGGTGCCGATCGATCGGCTGCTGTCCAAACAACACGCGCGCGAGCTCTGCGGGCGGGTCGATCCGCACCATGCGTCAACGCCAGGGCCGGAAGGCAACGGCATGCCCGGCAGCGACACCATCGTGCTCACCACTGCGGATGATCAAGGCAATATGGTCGCCTGGGTAAATTCGAACTTCGACGGTTTCGGTTCCGGCGTAAGTGTGCCCGGTTGGGGCTTCGTGTTGCACAACCGCGGCGCCCTGTTCAGCCTCGACACCAAATCACCGAACGTGATTGCGCCGGGCAAACGGCCGTACAACACGCTCGCGGCCGGGTTCGTCATGGACGGGAACCAGCCGCTGATGAGCCTGCTCCTGATGGGCGGCGACATGCAGGCCCAGGGTCATGGACAGGTGCTGGTCGATATCTTCGAGCTCGGCGCCAATCTGCAGCAAGCGACCGATATGGCGCGCTTCCGCCACAGCCAGGTTCCTAACACACTGACGCTCGAGCCCGGGCTCTACGACCTGGTCGGCAAGGACCTCGAAGCTATGGGACACAAGCTCACCAAGCCCTCGAGCGCGGGCGTCGGCGGTTACCAGGCGATTGCGGTGGAGAACGCGCCACGTACTAACCCGCCCGTACGCGTCTACCGCGCGGGCTCGGATCACCGGAAGGATGGTGAGGCGGTCGGCTGGTAGATCAGATCATCGGTTGAAAGAACCTCGTCCCGGCGGCCCTCGCCTCGCGACCGATGTCTGGCATGCGCGCCGTCTCACCCATTGTCGTGTACGTCAGCGGATAGATCACGTGCATCCGCATCCGATCATTGAAGGCGTTGGCTTCTGCATAATCGGCGTGCAACGTGGTCCAATCGTTCGGCCCGAGGACTGCCGCATCATCCAGCAGCGCCAGGCGGCGCCACACGCCGTCTTCTTGCTCCCGCAAGGCATTGTACTCGTCGAAGCCCGAGAACGCGTCACTGAACTTCAACTTTTTATCCAACGGCATGTGCGCCAACGCTTGGCCCGCGATCGCAATCTGCCAAGAGCCCGTGCTCTCGGTCCAGACCGGCGGTCGACCAACCGAAGTGCGCAAACGCAGCGGCTCACCGCGCGCTTGCCGACGAAACACTTCCGCGATCTCCGAGAGACGACGATCTATGCATCCTTGTTCGCTTTGGCGGAAAAAGGATTGCGTTTAGGTTGAGCTGAACCTCGCCATGGAGCGCGCTCCGTTCAGCTTTGACCTCGTGGCGCCAGCGCAAGGCCTCAGCGGTCTCCTCGAACGCGAGCGCGGTCAATACGCCCAGCACGATGATCCCGTACTCCTTCAGGAAGTCGCGCCAGCCGTGCCACGGCTTCGGCTTGTGGATGTCCATGCGTCGCCCCCGACTCCCCGGGGCCGAGGCTACCTGAAGCGGTCCGGGAGGCGATAGCCCGCGTAACAGTGGTTTCTCGGCCGGGACGGGGCTACAGAGAATAATTCAGAGTCCGGAATTGGAGATTCCCCGTGAAACTGCTCCCCACCGCCACGCTGACGCTCGCCGCTTTCGCCCTGCTCACCGCCTGCGGCCCGAAGGGCGGCGGCAATGCAGTCTCGGGGGGCGGCGCAGCCGCCTCGGGCCCGGACGTCACGGTCAACATGTCCGACCTGCCGAAGCCGCGCGCCGGTCTGTGGAAAATCACCATGGACAACGGCGACGGTAAGCCGTCCACCATGACCACGTGCCATTCGGGCAAGACGCCCGAGATCCCGAAAATGCCGGCGGGCTGCTCCCAGCTGTCCATCAAGAAGACCTTCCTCGGGGCCTATGTGATGGACATGTCCTGCGACATGCAGGGGCTCAGAATGACATCGCACTCAAACGTCACCGGCGACTTCCAGGGGCATGTGGTCGGCGACAGCACCACGACCATGGCGATGGGCGGAAAGCCGCCGCAGACGATCAAGATGCACACCGAGGAGACCTGGGTCGGTCCCTGCGCGCCGGGCCAGGAACCGATCGACGCGGACGAAAAGGCCGGCGGCTAGGGGTCGGGCCGTCGGCCCGATTTTCTCGATCGCGGAAAATACTGTAAAGGTAGGGGCGTAGACGCGGGGGTCTACGCCCGAGCGGGCCTTTTTCCGATGCGCGGCGCCACGACATCTCGAGCCTGGCTCGGTTCGGTCATCGCTGTTCTGTTGTGCGGCGCGATGGGTGCTCCGGCGTTCGCGGCCGACGATGGCGCGTCCGCGGTGATCCGCATCGGTGTCGATCCGGCGAGCGAACAGGGCAAGTCTGCGCGCCTGCACGCCGCGTTGGACCGCGCGTTCGGCGCGGGCAAGTGGCGCGTGACCAGCGGCTACCGCTCCCAGGCGCTCGAGAACCAGCTCCGCCTCGAAGGCGCCGGCACCGTGCCGGTGGGCGTGATCTCGCACCACTCGATGGGAACGCCATCCTCGCCGGGCGCCTATGACGTTGTGGTCGATGGCATGGACCAGTCCGCGGCAGCCCAGATGCTGCGCGCCACCGACCCGGGCTTCAGCCGCATCCTGTTCGAAGGCGCCCACGGCCCTGAAGGCGCGCACCTGCACATCGAAGTCGGAGACGGAACGGCGCTTGGCGGTTCGACGGCGCCGAAGCTTATTTCCGCGTCGGCGAAGATGGACTTCTGCAACTCGGTCTACGAGCGCGTGGTCGACGGTCACCGGAACGCGAAGTTGAAGGGCTGTCCCTAGGCCTCAGTGCCCGCCGCCGCCCATCGGATTACCGGTTATCTTGGTCTTGGGCGCGAGCCAGATCACCAAGGCAGCGATCACGAACACGACCGCGGTGATGCGGAACATCTCGTCGGTGGCGAGCATGATCGCCTGACTTGAGGTCAGGGCGTCGAGTTGGTTGAGCGCTTGGTCGCGGCTCGAGCCGCTGTTCATGATCGTGGTGATCGTGGACTCCGGATTGGGCAGGGTGCTGGCCAGTTTCTCGTGGTTGCGGTTGCCGTTGTTCTCCCACAGCGTGGTCACGATCGCGGTCGCAAACGCCGCCGACAGGGTGCGCATGAAGTTGGACAGGCCCGCCGCCGACGCCGTTTCCTGCGGCTGCACCGAGGAGAGCGCGAGCGCCGTGGTCGGAATGAAGAAGAACGGCATGGCCACGCCCTGGGCGATGAAGGGCAGGGAGATGTCCCAGTAGGTGGCGTTCGAATTCAGGCCGGCGCGCACGAGCGACACCACGCCGAGCCACAGCACCCCGAAACTGACCAGGGCGCGCAGGTCGAACCTCTGCATGAGCTTGGGCACGATGGGCGACATGACCACCGCCAGCACGCCGCCCCACGCCGCGACATAGCCCGCCCAGGCGGCGGTGTAGCCCATGTTGGTCTGCAGCCAGAGCGGCACCAGCACGATGCTGGAGAAGAAGGCGCCGAAGGTCAGGCTGATGGTGATCACCGCGGTGCGGAATCCGCGGTGTCGGAACACGCGCAGGTTCACGATCGGATCGGGCGTCGGTCAGCTCCCAGATCAGGAACGCGATGAACCCTATGACGGCGACGACGGCGAGGCCGATGATGGTCGGCGAAGCGAACCAGTCGAGCTCCTTGCCGCTTGATCGAGCATGATCTGCAGCGAGCCGACGAACACCACCAGCAGGACCAGGCCGACGAAGTCGAACGGCCGCTTCTCCATCGGCGTGTCGCGTCCGACGAAGCTGCGCCAGGCGAAGAAGCCGCAGATCGCCGCCACCGGCACGTTGATGTAGAAGATCCACGGCCAACCCGCATTGTCGCAGATCACGCCGCCCAGGATCGGGCCGGCGATGGGCGCGACCACCGTCGTCATCGCCCAGATGCCCATGGCCTGGCCGCGCTGATGCGGCGGGAAGATGCGCATCATCAGGGTCTGCGACATCGGCATGATCGGGCCGCCGCAGAGACCCTGCATCACCCGGAACAGCACCAGGAATCCCAGCGACGGCGCCAGGCCGCAGAGCGCCGAGCAGATGCCGAAGCCGATCATTGCCAGCAACGAACACCTTCACCGCGCCGAACCGCTGGGCGAGCCAGCCGGTGAGCGGCACGACGATGGCTTCGGCCACCGAATAGGAGGTGATCACCCAGGTGCCCTGGCTCGGCGACACCGCCAGGCCGCCGGCGATGTTTGGCACCGAGACGTTGGCGATGGTCATGTCGAGCACGACCATGAAGTTGCCGATGGCCAGCAGGAAGCCGGCGAGAACCAGCGCTGCGCCCTTCAGTGGGGCGAGATCGGCCGCGGCCGAAGCCGGTGGGGCTGCGGTGGTCGAAGACACGACGCGTCTCCTAGTGCGCCGAGGTGTCGATGTCGACGTCCATGGAGAGGCCGACGCGCAGCGGATGCGCCTTCAGCTCCTTGGGATCGAGTTCGATGCGCACGGGCAGGCGCTGCACCACCTTGATCCAGTTGCCGGTGGCGTTCTGGGCCGGGATCACGGCGAAGGCCGAGCCGGTGCCGCCGGCGATGCCGACGATCCTGCCGTGGAACTTCACGCCGTCGCCGTAGAGGTCGCTGGTCAGGATCACCGCTCTGACCGGCGTGCACCTTGCGCAACTGGCCTTCCTTGAAGTTGGCGTTCACATAGGCGGACTGGACCGGCACCACGGTCATCAGCTGGGCGCCGGCGCTGCACGCGCTGGCCGACTTCGACCGTGTTCTTGGCGACGACGCCGTCGATCGGCGCGCGGATGGTCGTGCGGTCGAGATCGAGTTTGGCCTGGTCGACTTTGGCGCGGGCGACGGCGACGGCGGGATTGTCCTCGACGCCGGCGCCCGCAACCAGCGGCGCTGGCGGCGCGGGCCTGGCCGAGCGGCGGCGGTGCGGTTCGCCTGCGCCTGGGCCAGGGCCGCCTGCGCCGGGCGACGGCGGCCTTGGCTTCGTCGTACCTGTTCTGGGCGGAGGTGAGTTCGTCGCCCGACACGGCGCCGGCGGGCGCGAGCGCCTGGCGCCGCGTCAGGTCGGTGCGCGCGCGCGCGAGGTCGGCCTGGGCGCTCTGCACTCGGGCGTGGGCGGCGGTGATGTCGGCGTCGCGCGCCGAGGCGTTGGCCGCCTGGGCGTCGGCGTTGGCGAAGTAGCCCTTCACCTGCCGCTGCGCCTGGCCGAGCGGCGCCTCGGCCTGGGCCAGGGCGAGCTGGAAGTCGGCGGGGTCGATCTGGCACCAGCACGTCGCCGGTCTTCACCACCTGGGTGTCGGTCGACGGGCGCGGCGATGACCGGCCCGGCTGACCAGCGCGGTGACCGTCGGCGATGTCGGCGCTGCACATAGGCGTCGTCGGTCGTCACGTGGTGGGAGCGCAACCAGCAACCAGTAGAGCGCCGTAGGCGACCGCGCCCAGAACAATGACCAGGCCCAAGATCGTGAACAGGCGCTTGCGGCGCGACATGGCGCCGCCGTTGCCGGTGGCGAGACCGCGGCGGTGGAGCGAAGAGACGTTGGTGTCGGCTGCGAGCGTCCATGGCGGTCATCCGAGACGAGTGTTGATGTGTCCTTAGGCAAGCGTCGACGAAGCCGCCGCCGAGCGCGCGGACGAGGGCGATGTCATCGAGGTGAAGGCGCGCGACGCGGGCGTCGGCGAAGGCGCGGCGCTCGACGATCACGGCGTCTTCGGCGATCAGCACGGCGACGTAGGTCGAAAGGCCGCCTTCGTAGCGCGCCTTGGCGACTGGCGTAGGCGGCTTCGCCCGCGGCCAGCGGCCGCACGGCGTTCGTCGAGCTGGCGCGACGAGCGACTGGGCGTTGGCCGCGGCGTCGGCCACGTCCTGCAGCGCCTGGGTCAGGGTCAGGTCGTAGGCGGCGACGGCGCCGTCATAGTCGGCGCGTGCGCCGCGATATGGCCCTGCAGCCGCCCGCCCTCGAAGATCGGCAGGCTGATCGCCGGCCCGATCTGGCCGATGGACGCGGCCGGCTTGAACAACTGGCTCAGGCCCAGCGCCTGCTGGCCGATGTAGGCGTTCAGCGTGACGTTCGGATAGAAGTCCGCCGTGCGCGACGTCGATGCGCTTGGCGGCGGCTTGCGCGCGCAGTCGCGCGGCGACAATGTCGGGGCGACGGCCGATGCAGATTGAGCCGCGAGGTTCGACGGCAGGCCGAACGGCTTCACGCTTTCGGCCGTCGGCGCGGCGATGTCGAGGCCGCGGTCGGGGCCTTCGCCCAGCAGGGCGGCGATGCGGTGACGGGCAAGCAGGATCTGCTCGTCGAGCGCCTCGACATCGGCCTGCGACGCCGGCACGGCCGCGGCGGCCTGTTTCAGCTCGGCCGCGGGTGTCGAGGCCGTTGGCGACGCGTTCGGCGTCGAGCGTGCGCTGGTCGGCTGCGGTCCTTCACCGTCTCGACCGCGGCGTCACGCTCGGCGTGCAGACGCGGACGAGGTCGCCGTAGGCCTGAGCCACGGCGGTGGAGAGGGTCAGCCGCGCCTGGGCGACGTCGGCGCGCGGCGCGGCTTCGCGTCGGAGACGGCGGCGGCCAGGGCCGCGCGGTTCTTGCCGAACAGGTCGAGGTCGTAGGACGCGTTCAAGCGTGACCTGGCCGGCGTCGTGGATAGCCCTTGGGCAGCAACTGCTGGATGAAGGGCGGAAAGCCGCTCGATCGCGGCTCTGTTCGGTCTTCTGACACGCCGGCCTTGGCCGTCCACCGATGGCAGGGTGGCGGCCGCGGGCCTGTTCGGCCTGGGCGTCCGCCGCGCGCAGCCGCGCCTCGGCCTGGGCGAGGGTGGGCGAGCCCTTCAGCGCTTCGTCGATCAGGCGGAGAGCTGCGGGTCGTTGTAGGCGTCCCACCAGCGGTCGGCTCGGCCAGTCGGTCTGGGGCGCCTTGAAGCTCCGGGCCGCGGCGTAGGCGTCCGCCGCCTTGGTCTGGGGCTTGGGACCGAGGTTGGGCACGGTCGCACAGGCGCTGAGGGTCAGGGCGGCGAGGCCGGCCGAAAGCCAAGCGGCCGGCCTCGCGCGGGCGGCTCGGGGGGAGACTGAAGACATGGCGGGCCCAACGAATGCGTCAAACTTGACCGTACTGTACGGTCAAAAGCCTATTGCGCCGCGGACCAAACCCTGTCAAGTAGAAAACCGTACGGTACGGTCAGGAAATGTCAGCAGCCGCCAAGAATGCATCGCAGGATCCGGTCCCGGACCCCAAGGCCGATCCGAAGGCGGATAAGGTCGAGGCGCGCCGGAAGGCCATTCTGGACGTGGCGCGCGACATTTTCCTGACGCAGGGCTACGCCGCGGCCTCCATGTCTGAGATCGCCGCCCGGGTCGGCGGCTCCAAGGGCACGCTCTACAACTACTTCCGGTCCAAGGAGGAGCTGTTCGGCGCCTTCATGACCGACGTCTGCCAGGTCGCCGCGAACGAGGCCTACCAGCATCTGCCGCCCATCGGCGGCGACTTGCGCGGGCCGCTGGTGGAGTTCGGCGAGAGCTTCCTGACCTTCCTGCTGACCGAGCCCACCATGTCGATCCATCGTCTGGTGGTCGCCGAAGCCGGCCGCTTCCCGGAACTGGGCCGCGTCTTCTACGAGACGGGTCCGAAGCGCGGCGAAGCCAAGCTCAAGGCCTATTTCGACGAGGCCTTGGCGGCGGGAAAGCTGCGCCCGTGCGACACGCTGTCGGCCGCGCGCTGGTTCCGCGATATGGTGTTCTGCGACATCTACAGTCGCGCCCTGTGGAACGTGCTGGGCGAACCCACGCCGCAGCAGATCCACGACCACGCAGCCGAAGCCGCCGACATCTTCCTGGCCGCCTTCGGGCCGCAGTAGGCGGCTGACCCGGGCCCTGGCCTTTGCAGGGCGGGCCTCCTAACTCTGGAACCTTGACCGTGTCCCGGGGCTTAAGGCTCACGGGCGCAGGGAGGCGCTGGAGGCCGCATGACGCTGAGGGAGGGGCTGGCCTTCGCCATCCTGGGGGGAGCGATGCTTTGCTTCGCCTGGGGGCGCTTCCGCTACGACGTCGTGGCCATGGTCGCCCTGTTGCTGGCGGTCGTCACCGGCGTGGTGCCCGCGGCGCGCGCCTTCAGCGGCTTTACCAGCGACGTGGTCGTCATCATCGCCTGCGCGCTGGTGATCAGCGCCGCGGTCGCCCAGTCGGGCTTGATGGAGCATCTGCTGCAGCCGTTGCTGTCGCGGTTGAAAACCTTGTCGACCCAGGTGCCGGTGATGGCGGGCGCCACGGCGCTGCTGTCGATGCCGACCAAGAACGTCGGCGCGCTCGCCATCCTTATTCCCGTCGCCACGCGGCTCGCGCGCGAGACCAAGACCTCGCGTTCGGCGATGCTGATGCCGATGGCCTTCATGTCGCTGCTGGGGGGCCTGGTCACCCTGGTCGGCACCTCGACCAACATCATCGTGAGCCAGGTGCGCGAGGAGGCGACCGGCAAGCCGTTCCAGATGTTCGACTTCGCGCCGGTCGGTCTTGCGCTGACCGCGGCGGGTCTCGTGTTCGTCAGCTTCGGGTGGCGGCTGCTGCCGCGCAACCGCGCGGGCCCTGACGTCGCCGCGGCGATCACCGTGCCGTACATGACCGAGGCCTTGATCCCGCAGGATTGGTCTTCCTCGCTGGAAACGCTCGGCGAATTGAAACTGCGCGAGGATGGCGTGCGCGCCACCGCCCTGCTGCGCGACGGCAAGCGGATCGACGCACCGCGCGCCAACCACAAACTCAAGCCCGGCGACACCCTGGTGCTCGAAGGGACCCAGGAGCGGCTGGCCCAGGTATTCAGCCGCACGAGCCTCGTCCACACGCGCGCCGAGGACAAGCCCGAGAAGGCGGCTCACAGCGAGGAGGTCCGTTCCATCGAAGCCGTGGTCCAGCGTGACTTTGTTCTGATCGGCCGTTCCGCCGCGCGCGTGCAACTGCGTGAGCAGTTCGGCGTGAACCTGATGGCCGTGAGCCGCAGCGGCGCGCGCATCACCCAGCGCCTGCGCGACGTCACCTTGCGCCCCGGCGACGTGCTGGTGCTGGAGGCGGGTGAGCAGGCCCTGTCGGGCGCCCTGCAGTCCCTGGGCGTCCTGCCGCTGGTCGAGCGCCAGGTGCGCCTGGCAGGCGTGTCGCGGCGCTGGCTGCCGCTGGTCATCCTCGGCGTGGCGATGACCTTGGTGGCGTTCAACGTTTTAACCGTCGCGGTCGCCTTCTTCGGCGCGGCGGTGGTGGTGGTGCTGTCGGGCGCGATCACCATGCGCGAGGCATACAACTCGCTGGAAGGGCAGGTGCTGATCCTGATCGGCGCGCTCACGCCGCTCAGCGAAGCGGTGCGCGCGACCGGCGGCACCGAACTGGTGGCCGGCGGTCTGGCCACGCTGGTGCACGGCCTGCCGCCCATCCTAACGCTCGGGACCATGATGCTGATCGCCATGGCCTGCTCGCCGTTCCTGCACAACGCGCCGACCGTGCTGGTGCTGGGCCCGATCAGCGTGGCCGTGGCGACGCGGCTGCACCTGTCGATCGACGCCTTCCTGATGGCGGTGGCGACCGGCGCCGGCTGCGATTTCCTCACGCCGGTAGGCCATCAGT
Source organism: uncultured Pseudomonadota bacterium (assembly GCA_963838235.1). Classification (GTDB taxonomy): domain Bacteria; phylum Pseudomonadota; class Alphaproteobacteria; order Caulobacterales; family Caulobacteraceae; genus JAFECT01. Next base: position 1,357,401 of record CAWIQJ010000005.1, on the reverse strand, counting down.
GCAACACCCTGGTCATGGGCCCAGGCGGTTACAAGTTCCAGGACTATGCGCGGTTGGGCGCGCCGCTGTCCCTTGTGGTCATCCTCTTGGGCGTGCCCCTGATCGCGCTCGTCTGGGGCCTGTAGCGGAGGGTTTCGCACGCCTCGGGGGCGAAGGATTGACAAGGCCCGCGGCCGCACCGCTAGGGTCACGGTCGAGCGGAGACGCGGGGGAGGACGGCGTGGTCATCGCGGTTTCCTATTTCAGCCTGGCCAGCATGGCCGCGCTGGCCCTGTTCCTGCTGATCATGATCCCGCGCGCGCTGTTCCACACTGGGGCGGTGCTTGTGGGCGCGATGACGCGCAAGCCGCCGCCGCGCGACCCGTGGCTGATCGCCATCGGGTTTTCGTTCATGGTCTGCGCGCTGCTCGCCGCCCTGACCGCCCGGTACAATTCGAGCGCGCGCAATCTCGCCGACACCTACGAGAGCGTCACCTTCGCTTTCCTGCTGTTCGCCGCGCCCGCGGTCCTGCAGGTGTTACGCGCCTGGGCCAACGTCCACGCGAAGAAGGTCATGGTGCTGAGCCACGCGCTGGTCGCGCTGGCGATCCTCTCGCTGCCGGCCAGCATGGCGATCCCGACCGCGGCGCTATTACAATCGACGACCCAGGTCGCGCCGGCCAACAATCCGGCGGCCTCGGTCGCCGACGGTGACTATTTCACCGACAACGAGGTCGCCAACGATCCGGTCGACTATCCGATCGCGACCTGGATCCAGAACAACCTGGTCTGGCAGCGCACCTTCGCAATCGACCCGACCATGAAGGGCCAAAACTTCTATCGTCAGGTCCCAACCTATACCGCCTACTGGTTCGACCAGACCGCCAATGCGCTCACCTTCGAGGCCACCGACACCTTCGGCATCCTGGTCAGCCGTATCACCCATGTGCGCGCCAACCTGGCGTTCTCGGCGGCGGTGTTCCTATACAAGCTGATGTGCGGGATCGTGCTGGTGGCGGTGGCGTTCAACGTGATCTTCGGTCCGATGGCCGGCCGCCTGCACAAGACCGACCGGCGCACCTTCGGCTGAGAGCACGGCCAGGACCTCTGAAGGCACGCCGACCTTGACATTCAGGGGGTCCCGTGGCCTGAGAGCCCCTTCCTTTTTCACCGTTTTTTCAGGCCTCCCGACCCGTCATGCACGCCTATCGCACCCACACCTGCGGCGCCCTTCGCCTTGCCGACGCGGGCAAGACCGTCCGCCTGTCCGGCTGGATTTACCGCAAGCGCGACCACGGCGGTCTGCTGTTCATCGACCTGCGCGACCACTATGGCCTGACCCAGCTGGTGCTGTCGCCCTCGACCCCCGGCTTCGACTGGGTCGAGAAGCTGCGCGCCGAGAGCGTGATCCGGGTCGACGGCGAGGTGGTGAAGCGGATCGACGATACGGTCAACGCGGGCCTGCCCACCGGCGAGATCGAAGTCCGGGTTTCGGATGTGAAATTGCTGGGCGCCGCCGAAGAGTTGCCCGTGCCGGTGTTCGGCGAGCCGGACTATCCTGAGGACCTGCGTCTCAAGTACCGATTCCTCGACCTGCGCCGCGAGACGCTCCATCGCAACATCGTGCTGCGCGCCAATGTGATCGCCTCGATCCGCCGGCGCATGGTCGATCAGGGCTTCACCGAGTTTCAGACCCCGATCCTGACCGCCTCCAGCCCGGAGGGCGCGCGCGACTTCCTGGTGCCCTCGCGCATGCATCCGGGGAAGTTCTATGCGCTTCCGCAAGCGCCGCAGCAGTTCAAGCAGCTGCTCATGGTTTCGGGTTTCGACCGCTATTTCCAGATCGCGCCGTGTTTCCGCGACGAGGACGCGCGCGCCGATCGTTCGCCGGGCGAGTTCTACCAGCTCGACGTCGAGATGAGCTTCGTGACGCAAGAGGACGTGTTCGCCGCCATCGAGCCGGTGATCCACGGCGTGTTCGACGAGTTCGCCGACGGCCGCAAGGTCACGCCGATGTCGTTCCCGCGCATCGCCTACAAGGACGCGATCCAGCAGTACGGCTCGGACAAGCCGGACATGCGCAACGCGATCCTGATGCAGGACGTGTCCGAACATTTCCGCGGCGGCGGCTTTGGCGTGTTCGCCAAGATCCTCGACGCCTCGCCCAAGCATCGCGTGTGGGCGATCCCCGCGCCCGACGGCGGCTCGCGCGCCTTCTGCGACCGGATGAACAGCTGGGCCCAGGGCGAGGGCCAGCCCGGCCTCGGCTACATCTTCTGGCGTGAGGGCGAGGAGGGCGGCGCCGGTCCGATCGCCAAAAACCTCGGCGCAGCGCCGGTGACAGCGATCCGCGAGCAGCTCGGCCTCAAGGTCGGCGACGCGGCCTTCTTCGCGGCCGGCGATCCGGGCGTGTTCGCCAAGTTCGCGGGCGCGGCGCGCACCAAGGTCGGCGTCGATCTCGAACTGATCGACAAGGACCGCTTCGCGCTCTGCTGGGTCATCGACTATCCGATGTTCGAGTGGAACGAGGACGAGAAGCGCGTCGACTTCTCGCACAACCCGTTCTCCATGCCGCAAGGCGAACTCGACGCGCTGGAGTCGAAGGACCCGCTCGACATCCTGGCCTACCAGTACGACATCGTCTGCAACGGCGTGGAGCTGTGCTCGGGCGCAATCCGGAACCACCGGCCCGACATCATGGTCAAGGCCTTCGGCATCGCCGGCTATCCGCCGGAAGTGGTGGAAGAGAAGTTCGGTGGCATGCTGAACGCCTTCCGCTACGGCGCCCCGCCGCACGGCGGCCTGGCGCCGGGCGTCGATCGCATCGTCATGCTGCTGGCGGGCGCAGAGAACATCCGCGAGGTCATCGCCTTCCCGCTGAACCAGCAGGGCGTCGACCTTCTGATGAACGCGCCGTCGGAAGTGACCGAACGCCAGTTGAAAGAGCTGCACATCCGCACGGTCGCGCCGATCAAGTAGTCGCGGTCAGCGTCCGCCGTCGCTCGCGACTTGCCGCGGCTCGGCCGGGGCAGCGGGAGGTGGGGGCGGCGCCGGGGCCTTGGACGGTTTGGGTACGCCCAGGGCGCGGTCGAGCGCCTTGCGGATGAGCGCGGATTTCAGCGCCTTCAGAGAACAGCCGCGACCGTGCAGGCCTTCGGGAAGGCGCGTCGAGCCGTCCGTGCAGGCGATGTCGAGTTGCGCCTGAGTCAGATGGCGGGCGCCGGAAAGGTCGACGCCCTTCAGGTCCGCCGCCTCGAGATGCGCGCCGGCAAAGTCGGCGGAATCGAAATTCCCGCGCTTCAGCACCGCGCCCTGCAGGCCTGCGTTGCGGAACGAGGCGCCGCGGAAGTCGCCGTCCTCGAGACGCGCGAGGATCATCTGCGCGTCGGTGAAGTCCGCGCCCGGCGCCGTCGCGCGCTCGAGGTTCGCATTGGTCATCTCCGCGCCGACGAAGCTCGCATGGATCAGCTTGGCGTCGGAAAACCTGGCGCCGATGAGGGACGAGCCATCGACGCGCGCGCCGGTCAAGTCTGCATTCTGAAACTCCGCTTCCTCGGCGACCACGCCCTCGAGATGGGCGGAGAAGAAGATTGCGTTGTGGAACTTCGCCGCCAACATCTGGGCGTTACGCAGGTCTGCGCGGGTGAAGTTCGACGAGTTAAAGTCCGAGCCCATCAGCTGCGCGCCGCGCAGGTCGGAGCCGACCAGGGTCGCATTGTTGAAGTTGGCCGCGGTGAAGGTCGCGCCGATCAGCTTGCGGCCCGACAGCTCGCAATGCACGCACGAGCCGCCGAACGACACGGTGCGCGACACGTCGTGGTCGCCAAAGCCCATGGTCGTGCGCGCCTGGGCAGCGCCGGCCGCCCCGCCCGTTACCAGCACGGCGGCGAAGGCGGCGGCGATGAACGCGAGGCTGCGCGTTGCCAGAGTCTTGGCCAGGGTCATGGCTCCGATGTGATCGCTAACCGTCGGACGCGCCACTTAAATCGCGGTAATCCGCCGGAGATTTGATCGTGTCGCAACGACGGAACGCGGGAATTTAAGCGTAATTAACTGGCCATGGGCGCTGGCCTGCGGCCTGATCGCGCAGGGAGGACGGGACCATGGGCGAGGAGGCCAAGCGCAGCCGCGTCGGACGCACGCTGGTTCTGGTCGTAGTTTTCGTTCTGCTGGCCGTTGGCCTCCCTGCATTTCTGCGCCTCGTGGGCGCCCACGACTGGCTGGCCGGCCTGGGGCAGGGCGACGACGCCTTCACCTACCTGTTCATCGCCTCGGGCGTCCTGGCCCTCGTCCTCGTGACCATAGCGCTGCGCCGTGTGGGCCCGGGCGGCGGGTTGGCTGCGCTCGGCCTGTGGCCTTTTGCCTTGCGCGGGGTGGTGCTGACGCTGGCCGCCCTTGCCGTCATGGCGTTTACGGCGAGCTGGCTCGGTCATCCGTTCAGCCCGCCGACGCTCGGCGTGGCGATGTCGCTGGGGCTGGTCGGCCCTTTCGCGGAGGAGGTTCTGTTCCGCGGCTTCCTGTTCCGCCAGGGGCGGCAGTGGGCCGGGCTGCCGTTCTGGGGCGCGGCCGTCCTTTCGTCGCTGCTGTTCGGCCTGGGCCACCTGAGCCAGGGTGCGACCCTCGCCGCCTCGCTGTTGGCCGCGGCGATCACCTTCGTGGGCGGGCTGATCTTCTGCTGGCTGACCGAGCGCTGGGGCAGCCTGTGGCCGGCGATCGCGCTCCATGTCGGGATGGATTTCCTCTGGCTCGCCTTCCTGCTCGGCGACAACGCCATCGGCGGTCAGGTGGGCAATGCGGCCCGGTTGGCGGGCCTCGCCGTGGTGGTCTTGGGAACCCTGGTCCTGACGCGCAGCCGAAAGGCCTGATCAGCAGGCGGGAATAGTCATCCCGCGCGGCAGCTTGGTTGAGGCGTCGCCGCAGGCCCGGTTCAGGTGAGCCTGGGTCAGGCCGCGGGCTCGGTCGAGCTCGGCGCCCGAGAAATTGGCTCCTTCGAGCGTCGCCCCTGACAGGTTGGCGCCCTCGAAATAGGCGCCCACGAGGCTGGCGTGGGTCAGATTCGCGCCGGTGAAGTCCGCGCCTGAGAACAGGGTCGCAAAGCCGTTCACGTCCCGGAGGTCCGCGCCCGAGAAGCGGGTGTGGTTCAGGATCGCCGAGGAAAAGTCGGCCTGGCGCAGCCTGGCCCCAGCGAAGTTCTTCCCCTTCAGGGTCAGGCCCTGGAAGTCCGCCTGGAACAGGTTGCACTTGGGCAGCTCGCCCCGGCCCGGGCGCGGGCGATCTGGGAGGCGTTCTGGGCCGCGACCGGGGCTGCGGCCAGGGTCTAGGGCGGAAGCGAGAAGGGCGAAGCGAGCGGTGCGGCGCATGGCGAAGGCTCCCGGAATCCTGCGATCCAGGCTGCAAGCCTAGGGCCAAAGTCTTGAATCTCCGTTGCCTCGGCCCCGGAGGACCGGTTTGGCGGAGGGGCTCCCGGCCTGCGCCAGAAGCTTAGGGTGTATCAGCCGCAACCGCCCGAGGGTCGGCCGAGGGCCCCTCCACCCCTCGACCGGCTTGCGTCGGCGAGGATCTCTTTAGCCGGCCATGCCCGGCGCGGCCCCGCAGCTCTCGCAGACATAGCCGGCGCCGCGGCGCTTCAGGGCCATGTCTCCGCACGATGGACAGACGTCGGGGCCCGGGACTGGCCCGGATGGATCGCCCTTGGACCGGCGCGACCCGAAGCTAGCCACTATCAGATTGTCTGGCGCGGCGCCTCGGGAGAATCCCTTTGAAATGAAACGTGAAGCGGGCACCGTTTCCTCGGAATCTCCGCTCTCAGAGTTAACCCCGAAACCGTCTCCGTGAGTGTCCGGGTCGGCGTTGGCGAGGTCCTGACGGTCCAGATAACTGACCGCCAGCTCACGGAAGATGTAGTCGAGGATCGAGGTCGCCGAGCGGATGGAGTCGTTGCCGGTGACGCGCCCGGCGGGCTCGAAACGGGTGAACACGAAGGCGTCGACGAACTCGTCGAGCGGCACGCCGTACTGCAGCCCGATCGAGACCGCGATCGCGAAGTTGTTCATCAGCGAGCGGAAGGCGGCGCCTTCCTTGTGCATGTCGAGGAAGATCTCGCCCAGCTCGCCTTCATCGTACTCGCCGGTGTGCAGATAGACCTTGTGGCCGGCCACCGCGGCCTTCTGGATATAGCCCTTGCGGCGGTCGGGCAGCTTGCGGCGCGTGCGGTCGCGCTCGACCACCCGTTCGACGACGCGCTCCACCGTGCGCGGCTCGGGCGGCGGGGTGCGCGAGGGCGGCGCGTCGGACGCTTGGCTCGGCAGGTCGAACAGGGGACCCGGCGGCGGCGAGGCGCGCGCGAGCCTGACCGCACGGACGCCCGCGGCGGCGGCGGCGGACTGCAGGCGTGCGGCCTCGGTCGCATCGTCGTCCCAGGCGAGCATCAAGGGCGTGGTCCGCGGGGTATCGGCGAACGCCTCGAGGGCTGCGGTCATGGCGAGAAGGCCGTTCCGCGTCGGCGGCGCAAAAACCGGGCGCAGGCTTTCAGGCATCTCCGACCATGCCGAGAGATCGCCGGCGCCGAAGACCCAGGCGGTCGCCGCGTCGATATCGCTGGACGCGAATCCGAGCGCCGCGAGCAGGTCGAAGTGCGCGTCGGCGGCGTCCTCGGCGCTCAGGCCGATCACGTCCCGCGCAAACCCTTCCCCCACCACGGCCGGCGAGAAGGCGGCGGCAAGGTTGGCGCGCCGACGCGAGCGCGGCCTCCACCGCCTCGATCTCGATGTCGGTGAAGCCTTTCGCGCGCAACGTCGCGTCATCAATGCCAGGCGCGCCGGCAAGACTGCGGCGTCCGAGCACGTAGGCCTCGGCGTCGGCCACGTCGGCGCCGGCGCGCGCCAGCACGGTCGCGGCGGCGTCGGAGAGTGCGAGCACGGTCGGACCGTCGGCGGTCTCCACCGGCGTCACTGCGCCCGACCAACCGCCCGCGCCGTCGATCCGGCAACCGAGTTGAGCCCCAGTTCGCGGTCGTCGTAGACGGCGGTGATCTCGACGTTGCGCAGGCCCGACTTCTTCGCGAGCGCGATGGCCGCGTCATAGAGCTCGGCGGCGCGGGCCGCGGCGGGATTGTCGATGCCGGCGAGCGCACGCGCGGTCTGGCGCGCCGAACGGGGCAGGGCGAGGCGCGCGTCCTTGTCGCCGAGATACTCGGGATAGGCGCCGATGCGCCGGGCGATTTCGGCCGAGGCGTTCAGCGCCGCCGCATCCATCAGGGCGAACAGCGAGGCGGCGAGCACGCGGCCCGGTTCGCTGTCGTGCACGACGCCCTGGCGCGCGAGCTGGTCGGTGAGGCTCGCCAGCGTGAGGCCGACGGCGCGCCAGCCGTGCTGGGTGCGCGCGCGGTCGAGGTCTTGGTTGAAACCACAGGCGCATTCGATCTCGAGTGCGACCGCCCACAGACGCGACGCCGCTTCCAGCGCTTCCAGATCGACTACGCCGTCGTCGCCGGTGAAGGCGTCGAGGTCGAGGGCCGCGCGCGCGCGCGGCCGCGCATCAGCGCCTCGGCGTCCCGCGGGGTGAAGGCCAGGATCACCGCTCCGGTCTCGGCCCCGACCGTGGCGGCGGCAAAGGATTCGGCCGATCCGGCCTCGACCACCGTCCCGGCGCCCAGGACCACCAGGGGCTCGGGCGGGACAATCGGGCTCAGCACGTCGGCGAAACCGGGCTCCAGCGCAGCGGTGCGGACCGCCTGGGCGATCAGGGCGTCGGGGACGCCGGCGTCGCGCGCTCTGAACGGCGCGGGCGAGGGACAGGTTGTGCTGGGGATCGGCGCAGGCGCGCGGATCGCCTTCGCACCGGGCGACGGCGTCGCGGACGGCGGCGAGGCGGGTCTCCCAGGCGGGCAGGCCTGAGCGCGCGCCGGCGGCTGCGCGGCTCTCGGCGGCGAGGCGACCGAGGACGGAGTTCGGACTCCACGTCCTCGAGCTGCAGGACGCCCTTCTCGCGCGCGGGCGGCAGGCGGTCCTGGGCGATCGGGTGCACGCGCGCGCCGGCGGCGGGCCGGCGGGCCGGAGCGGCCATGCCGAGCGCGATCGACGCGAGCAGCTCGTCTGCGAAGACTTCGGCGTCGGGGGCGTGGTCGAACAGGCCGGTGGCGAAGCCCCAGGCTGCGAGCCGACGCGCATACCGCGCCGGACCGGAATTCAGCAGCGTATCGAAGGGCTTATCGGGAGAAAGTCCGTCAGGCGCCAGGTTCGGCCAGTCTTCGGCCAGGTCGTTGGACCAGTCGATCCAGGCCTCGATCCCGGCCGCGGGCCAGCCGCGCGGCGCCTCGACCGCGAGGACGCCCTGGGCCGTCTCGATCAGCCGGTGCTCCCGGCCTCCGGCCGGCCGATCGGCGATGGAAAACCGCCGCTCGAAGCGCATGTCCGCCTCCCTGGTGTGGATACGCAAGGGGCGAGGCTAGGCGGGGTCCAGCCGCTGTCGCAATAGATATTGGGGTCGCAGGGGGGCTTACCCACAAGATGTTGCTATCGCCGGCCCGAGCTGCGACCGCTGCCGGGGGGCGTGGACGCTGCCAGAGTCGGCGCCTATAGTCCGCCCGCGTCGTGCGGCCTGTCGCCGCGTCGACCCCAAACCCCGGGCCCGCAACGTGTTCTCCAAGCTCTTCACCTGGTGGAACGGCGCCACCATCGGAACCCTGTTCACCATCGCCAAGCACGGCCGGTTCGTGGGTGAGGACGAGCAGGGCAACAAGTACTACGAAGCCAAGACCGACAAGGGGTCCTACGATGTCGGCCGTAAGCGCCGCTGGGTGACCTACAACGGCTATGCCGAGGCCTCGAAGGTGTCACCCGACTGGCACGGCTGGCTGCACTACACATTCGACGAGCCGCCCACGATCGAGCCGCTGCTGCGGCGGAAATGGGAAAAAGACCATCTCCCCAACCTGACCGGAACGCCGTACGCTTGGCGCCCTCAAGGCTCGCTGGAGCGCGGCGGTGAACGTCCCGCCGCCACCGGCGACTACGAGGCCTGGAAGCCGGAGTGAGGAGCGGGCCCATGAAGCTCCAAAAACCGAAACTGCTGCGTTGGAAGTTGGGACTGGCGTTCGCCGTCGTGATGCTCGCGAGCGGCGGCCTCGTGCTCGCGCAACAGCCGACGACGACTCCCGCGCCCCCGACGCCGGCGGTCGAGACCCCGCCCCAGGAGCCCGCGCCCAAGGACCTTCCGCCGACGCCGGCAGACAAGGGCCCCGCCATCGTGGCGCCGGCGACCAACGCCGCGCCGCCGATCAAGGCGCCGGACGACGACCAGGACGACAACGACGATAGCGACAAGACGTCGAAGGACGACAACGGCTCCAAGGCCGCGGACTCTTCCGCCGCGGTTCCTGAAACGCCGGGCGTGCGTACGCGGCACTCCGCCGCGATCATCCAGGCGCTCGACAAGGTCACCGCCGAAACCATGCGCTTCGAGGCGCCGATCGGTAAGCCGATCCGCTACAAGGGCCTCGTCTTCACCGTGCGCTCCTGCGAGACCTCCGCGCCCGAGGAACTGGTGCAGACTCCATCGCCTATGTGCAGGTGCGCGCCGAGCCGAAGGTGCAGTCGGGCGAGGAGACCTCGCACCAGGTGTTCTCCGGCTGGATGTTCGCGAGTTCGCCCGGCCTCGATGCGCTCGAGCACCCGGTCTACGACGCCTGGCTGATCGCCTGTAAGGCCGAGCCCCGTCGTCGCCCTGGGCAGGGCGAAGAAATCTCCCTCGTATTCGAGCGCGACCGCGAGCCGCGCGTGATAGTCGGCGCCGCAAGAGCTCCTCGGCCCCGAACTGTTGCAGGTGTTCGGTGATGAACTGGGCGTCGAGCAGGCGGGAACGCCCGCTCAGCAGCCGCGCCACCAGATGGGTCAACGCGACCTTGCTGGCGTCGCGCTCGGCGGAGAACATGCTCTCGCCGAAAAAGGCGGCTTCGAGCGCGACGCCGTAGAGGCCGCCGACCAGCGGCCCTCACGCCAGCACTCGACGCTATGCGCATGGCCGCGCGCAAACAGCGCCAGGTACAGCGCCTGAATCGGGGTCGTGATCCAGGTCCCGTCGGCCGGGCCGCGGCCCCCCGCACGCCTCCACGACCGCTCGAAGGCGGTGTCGACGCGGATTTCAAACCGGTCCGCGCGCACTGTGCGCGCCAGACGGTGGGCAATATGAAAGCCTTGCAGCGGCAGCACGCCGCGCACTCGGGGTCGACCAGGAAGATGCGGTCGTCCTTGCGGGCGTCCGCCATGGGAAACACGCCGCGGGGGTAACAGTCGAGCAGGTCGTCGAGGGTGAAGGCGGGCACGGGACGCCTCCGCGCGGCGCCTCAACGTCGCTCTGATCCACTGTTCCAGCCAGTGGATGTTGTAGTCGCCCGCCAGGATGTCGGGCTCGTCGCAACAGGTCCTGGAACAGCGGGATGGTGGTCTCGACGCCGGCGACGACCATCTCGCCCAGCGAGCGCTTCAGCCGGGCGATGCATTCGGCGCGGTCGCGGCCGTGGACGATCAGTTTGCCGGCCAGGCTGTCGTAATAGGGCGGGATCACATAGCCGGTGTAGAGCGCCGAATCCAGCCGTACGCCCAGGCCCCCGGGAGCGTGGAAATCGGTGACCAGGCCGGGCGAAGGCGTGAAGGTGCGCGGGTTCTCGGCGTTGATCCGGCATTCGATGGCGTGGCCCTCGAACACCACGTCGTCCTGGGTGAACGACAGCGGCAGGCCGGCGGCGATGCGGATCTGTTCGCGCACGATATCGATGCCGGTGACCGCCTCGGTGACCGGATGTTCGACCTGCAGGCGCGTGTTCATTTCGATGAAGAAGAACTCGCCGTTTTCCTACAGGAACTCGATGGTGCCGACGCCGAGGTAGCCGATCTTGCGGATCGCCTCGACCACGGTGCGGCCGATCTTCTCGCGGCCCTTGGCGTCGATGGCGCAGGCGAGGGCGCTTCCTCCATCATCTTCTGGTGGCGTCGCTGCAGCGAGCAGTCGCGTTCGCCCAGGTGGCACACATTGCCGAAGGCGTCGGCGATGATCTGGATTTCGATGTGGCGCGGCCTCTGGAGATAGCGCTCCATATAGACCGTGCCGTCGCCGAACGCGGCCTGGGCCTCGCCCTGCGCGGTCAGCACGGCTTCGGCGCAGCTGTCGCGGTCCTTGGCGACCTTCATGCCGCGGCCGCCGCCGCCGGAGGCGGCCTTGATCAGCACCGGGAAGCCGATCTTCTCCGCGGCCACCATCGCTTCCTCGACCGTGGCCACGCCGCCGTCCGATCCCGGCACCACGGGAATGCCGGCCGTCGATGGCGGTCTGTTTGGCGCTGATCTTGTCGCCCATGATCCGGATGTGTTCCGGCTTGGGGCCGATGAAGGTCAAGCCGTGCGCCTTCACGATCTCGGCGAAGCGGGCGTTCTCGACAGGAAGCCGTAGCCCGGATGGATCGCCTGGGCGCCGGTGATTTCGCAGGCGGCGATGATCGAAGGAATATTGAGATAGCTCTTCGCCGCGGGCGCGGGGCCGATGCACACGCTCTCGTCGGCGAGGCGCACATGCATGGCGGCGGCGTCGGCCTCCGAGTGCACGGCGACGGTCGCGATGCCCATCTCCTTGCACGCGCGGTGGATGCGAAGCGCGATCTCGCCCCGGTTTGCGATGAGGACCTTGTCGAACACGGACTACTCCGAGGACGACGAGCGGCTCGCCGAACTCCACCGGCTGGGCGTCGGCGACCAGGACGTCCAGCACCACGCCGTCGCGCGGCGCCGTGATCGGGTTCATGGTCTTCATCGCTTCGATGATCAGCAGGGTCTGGCCCGCCTTCACCTTCGCGCCCGGCGAGACGAACGGATCGGAACCGGGTTGCGCCTGCAGATAGATGGTGCCGACCATCGGCGACTTGACCACTTCGCCGGTGATGTCGGCGGCCGACGCCGGGGTCGCGGGCGCCGCGGCCGCGCCGGCGGGTCCGCTGTAGACGGCTGCCGCCGGCGCGGGCGCATAGGCCTGCATCACCGGGGCCGCGGTGATCTCGCGCGCGACGCGGATTTTCAGTTCACCGTGATCCACCTCGATCTCGGTGAGGTCGGTGGCGTTCAGGATGTCCGCGAGTTTGCGCACCAGGCGGGTGTCGAACGGTTCGCCGTTGCCTTTGCCGTTGGACATTCGTAATTACCTTGATCTCAGGCCGCGCGGACCGCGCCGCGTCAGGCGCAGCGCCGCATCGACGGCCAGTTCATAGCTGAGCGGGCCCAAGCCCTGGATCACGCCGGCGGCCGCCAGCGAAACAAACGAATTGCGCCGGAACTCTTCCCGCACGTTGGGTTGGACATGTGGCACTCGACGATGGGCATGGACAGGGTCCTGAGCGCGTCGAGCAACGCCACCGAGGTATGGCCATAGCCGCCGGGGTTGATCACCAGGGCGGAGGCCGCTCCCGCGGCCTCCTGGACCCAGTCGATCAGCTCGCCCTCGTGGTTGGTCTGGCGGAACACCACCTTGCGCCCGAAATCGCCGGGCCCTGCCTCGCAGAGCTCCTTGATCTCGTCGAGCGTCGTCTCCCCGTAGACGTGGGGCTCGCGCACCCCCAGGAGATTCAGATTGGGTCCGTTGAGGACGTAAATTGGTTTTGACATGGCCCGCCGTCGCAATCCCGGCCCTTGTATCGTCGGGCGTCCGGAGCCACAAGCGGCCGTCCCGGGGGGCCTCGAACGGCTTCCCCGCAAGGGTGTCGAGGCGATGCGTCTGATCATCAACGGCGAAGAGCGGGAGGTCCGGTCCACCGACCTGGCCGGGATCGTCCGGGAACTGGGCCTCGACCCGAAAAAGGTGGCGGTGGAGCACAACCTCGCAGATCGTGCCCCGGTCGAAGCACCCCCTGACCCTGGTGATCGAGGGCGACCGGCTCGAGATCGTGCAGTTCGTAGGAGGCGGATGATGGATGGAACCCAGGCGGTGAAGCGCGACACTTGGACAGTCGCCGGCCGCACATTCTCGTCGCGCCTGATCGTGGGCACCGGCAAGTACAAGGACTATGCGACCAATGCCGCCGCCGCGGAAGCCGCGGGCGCAGAGATCGTCACCGTCGCCGTTCGCCGGGTGAACCTGACCGATCCGAACCAGCCGATGCTGGTCGACTATCTGAAGCCCGACCGCTTCACCTATCTGCCGAACACCGCGGGATGTTTCACCGGCGAGGACGCGGTGCGCACCCTGCGCCTGGCGCGCGAGGCCGGCGACTGGACCCTGGTGAAGCTCGAGGTGCTGAGCGATCCCAAGACCTTGTTCCCCGACATGGAGGAGACGTTGCGGTCGCTGAAGCTGCTGGTAAGCGAGGGCTTCGAGGTGATGGTCTATTGCACCGATGACCCGGTCTATTGCCGCAAGCTCGAAGACGCCGGCGCCGCCGCGATCATGCCGCTCGGCGCCCCGATCGGCTCGGGCCTGGGCGTGCAGAACAGGGTGAACATCCGCCTGATCGTGGAACAGACGAAGGTGCCGGTGCTGGTCGACGCCGGCGTCGGCACGGCGTCGGACGCGGCCGTGGCGATGGAGCTCGGCTGCGACGGCGTGCTGATGAACACCGCCATCGCCGAAGCCAAGGACCCGATCCGCATGGCGACGGCCATGAAGCACGCGGTGATCGCGGGGCGAGAAGCGTATCTGGCGGGCCGGATGCCGAAGAAGCTGTACGCCGATCCGTCGAGTCCGTTGGCGGGACTGATCTAAGGTCAGACCCGCATCTCCACGCCATGATCGCCGGCGTCCGTGAGGATTTCGAAGGCGGCGCGGTTGTCGGTGCGGAGGGTTTCCGTGCGGCCGCGCTCGGTGATCTTCAGGGTGCAGGTTGCGATCTTGCTGTTGAGGCACTCCTTCACCCCACCCGGCGGGTTGTAATAGCGCAGGCCGACGAAGGCCTCGTGCGAGGCGGTGATTTCGCCCTCGACGCGCGCGCCGCCATCTCGCGTGGCGAAGGTCCAGCGTGAATAGTCGTAGGCGGCCTTGCTGGCGAAGGCCTGGGCGAGACGGTTGCAGACGTACGCGCGACCGCCGTGGCGCAACACCAGAAGGGTTACCAGCCGCGCGCCGAACGGACCGATTCTCTGCCAGACCGAAACGACTTCGAGTAAACTGTCGGGCGCGTTGTCGAAGCCGCAAACCTGGCCCCAAGCGTAACGGTCGGTGTGGCGCGTTCCCCAGTTGTGGTTCTGGCTGCCGATCCACCGGTCAATCTGCAGGGGCTCGCCCTCGACGGTCAGCTGTCCGGAGAAGCGCGCCATCGGCAGCGCCACCAGCGCTTTCGCCTTCGGAAAGCCGCCCGCGTAGCGCACAAGCGGCAGGTCGAACACCGGCGGATCGTCGCCGGTATAGGTAAGGTCCCAGGCGATGGCGCCCGCATCGCCGGTGATTCGTCCGGGGTCGAGCACTGCAGAGCCGACACGCACGCCGAACTGGTCCGCCGCGAAGACGCACTTATCGATCGGCATTTCCGACTTTGCCGCGACGTGCCGTCTCGACGCGCCGTCAAACATCACGGCCCACAGTTCGCCGATCGCCTCGCGAGGCCGCCCCTTCGGACTGAACACCGTGTATCGGATCCAGAAAGCCTGGGGCCGCGAGGGATGGTTCGCCCGCAGAAAATAGCTCTCGTAGTGTCCGGCCCGGTCGCTCGGCCTGTAGCGCGCGAGATTGTAGGTGTCGGTGATCATCCGATGCCCGTTGGCGGTTGATCTCGCGCCTAACCCTTCCCACCCTTCACAATCAGCTCCTCGACCCGGTCCATGTTGGCGCCCGACACCAGGGTGTCGCCGACGATGAACGCCGGGGTGCCTTCGAGGCCGAGTTCGGCGGCGAGTTTCTGGTTGTCGGACAGCTGGCTGCTCGCCTCGTTGGCTGCGCCCAGATTGTTCACGCTTGCGGCATTGAGGCCGAGGTTGCTCACGATCTTGTCCACCGAGGCCTGCATCTTCGCCGCGCCGGCGGGATCGTTGACGCTCTCGTCGAGGTCGTCGTCGGCCATCATCAGGCTGTAGGCTTTCAGGTAGTCGGCCGGGTTCGATTTCCACACGCCGATCGCCGTGCGTGCTGCCGCCATCGAGGGACCGCCGAAGATCGGGAAGTCCTTGAACACGAACTTCACGTCCGGGTGCTTCTTGATCATCGCCTGGACGCCCGGCGCCGCCTCGGCCTTGCAATGGGGACAGCGGTAATCGAAGAACTGCACCACGACGACCTTGGCGTTTGCCGGACCGACGAACGCATCGCGCGGGTCGTTGAAGATCTCCTTGGCGTGCGCCTGGATGATCGGCTTGGCGCGGGCGGTGGCCTCGGCGTCTTCCTTGTCCCGCAGCTTGACCTCCATCTCCTGCAGCACCTCGGGGTGCGCCAGGAGATAGCTATGGACCTTGGCTTCGAACCGCGGATCCTTGCCGCAACCCGCAAGCGTGAGCGCCGCCAGGAACGCGACCGTCAGGAGGCGTCCGAACGGACGCGAAAGGGCAGAAGCCATAGAGAACGCGTCCCCTTGTTTGCTGGCGGGTCTATTGCTGGCCGGTGTCGGCGCGGCTGAGTTCCTTGACGTCCTCGGGCGTGGCGGCGACGAGCACGATGTCGGTGGCGCGGCGCCAGTCGGCCGAATTGCGCTTGAGCAGCTCGCGCGCGCGCATGGCGAAGGCCTTGGCGTCGCGGATCTGGCCCAGGGAGAAGTGTTCCTCAGCCGCTGCGAGGCGCGCTTCACCGGGCATGTTCTTGGCGTCGTAGGCCTGCGCGAGCAGGCGCCAGGCGACCGCGTCGTCGCCCTTTTCGACGGCGAGCGCCTTGTGCAGGTCCTCAACCGCCTCGTCGAGTTGGCCCGGCTTACCCTCGACGATCAGACATTGGGCGAGGTTGATCAGCAGCAGCGGCGCGTTGGGTTTCAGCTCGACCGACTTGCGGTGCGCGGGCTCGGCCTCCGCGGCGCGGCTCGATTCGAACAGCACCTGACCCTTCAGTTCGTAGAGATAGGGGTCGTCCGGGTAGTCCTTGATCAGGCCGTCGATCTGTCTCAGCGCTTCTTCGGGCTCAGTCGCCTGGTAGTAGGCGATGGCGCGCGAATAGCGGCCGATGAAGCTGGTGTCGCTGGTCGGGTATTTGTTGAAGGTCTGCTGCGGCGCTTCGGTGAAGGCCGCAAGTTTCGCCTTCATCAGTTCGTGTTGTTTGATCGCCTCGGCGGAATCGGTTTCACCGTAGTGCGGAGCGGCTTCGACGCGGCGCCGCAGCGCCTCGATGCGGTCTTCCGACAGCGGGTGGTCGATGAAGTACTGGTCGCGACGGGCGTTATCGAACACCTCCTCGTAGCGGTACTTATCGAAGAAATCGACGATGCCCTTGCCGGAGATTCCGGCCTTTTCCAGCGACGTCGCCGCCGCCTGGTCCGCGGCGCCTTCCTGCGAGCGCGAATAGCCGATGGCGCCCAGCGCGCCCATGGTCGGCGCGCTGACGATGAGGGCGGCGGCCGCGTCGCCGTTGCCGGCGGCGGCGGCGAGCAGGCCCAGGCCCATGGTCAGAAGCATTGGCTTCAGACCCGCGTCGCGCATCTCGTTGCGCAGCAGGTGGCCGCCGGAGATGTGGCCTGCTTCGTGGGCGACGACCCCGATCAGCTGGTTCGGATTCTCGGTCTCTTCCAGCAGGCCCGTGAAGATGAAGATGTTCTGGCCGCCGGCGCTGAGGGCGTTAATTTCGTTGTCGCCGACCATGTAGACGTGCACGTCGTCCGGGTTCAGGCCGCTCGCAACGATGACGGGCCTGACCTCCTTATTCAGGATCTCTTCGATCTCCGTGTCGCGGATGATCGGCGGCGCCTTGTCCTCCTGCGCCCAGGCGTGGGGCGCGGCGAACAGCGACGCGGTCGTCAACAGGACCGCCAGATGTCTCGACGCGCGGCCGGAGAACGACGAACGGGGGGACGCCATGGCTTCTACTCCTCGACTGTCCCCGCCCCACCGCCCGATAGGGCGGCGTCCGTTATGACACTAGCCGTTCAGCCCATCCGGCGCCACCAGCCCTTCCGCGGCTGGGCGGGCGGGGTGGAGATCTCCGCGGGGTCCGGCTCGGCCTGCGCGGCCGGTTCCGGTTCGACGGCGGCGACCGGCTCCAGGTCGGGCTTCGGCTCCGGCTCGACCCGGATTTCGACGACCGCGGGTGAAGGTTCCGGGGTCTCGACGTGCAGTTCGACCACGTTTTCCACGGTGTCGTCGGGCTCGCCTGCGACGATCTCGACCACCGTATCCTGCGGCTTTCGGGCGCGAACGCGGCGGCGCTTGGGCGCATCTGTGGTCAGTTCCGGTGCGGGTTCGGGCGCCGGCGCGAGCGCGGGCGCGACTTCGGCGCTGGCTTCGCCGGCCTCGAACACAGCCTCCTGCGCGGTCTCCAGCGAGCGCTCGCCGCCCCGGCCGCGTCCGCGGCCACGCCGGCGACGGCCGCGACCTTCGCGACCCTCGCCGTCGCGCGCCGGTTCGACGGCTGCGGGCGCGTGCGGGGTCGCGTTGTCTTCGGCGGCGCGTTCGGGGCGCGGCGGGCGTCCCGCGGCGGCCACCTCGATCGGGTCGAACCAGACGTAAGGCTCTTCCAGCGACGGCGTGCGCGCGCGCGTCCACGCATAGGTCTCGCGGTCCCCGCCGACGCCGCCGCGTTCTTCGTCACGCCCCCTGCGACCGCCGCGGCGTCCGCGCCGACGCCGGCGCCGTGCGCCGTCGTCGTCATCGTGCGCGGCACCCTCGCCGGTTTCACCGCCGGGTTCGCTTTCGCCGTCGTCGTCTTGTTCAGGAGCCGCAGCGCTCGCATCGCGGCCTTCGGCCTCGTCGCGACGACCGCCGCCGCGTCGGCGCCCACGCCCGCGTCCACGGCCGCGATCGCGATCCCGATCCCGATCGCGGCGGGCGGCGTCGGATTCCTCCGCCGTGCCGCCTTCGGTGGCTTCGGCCTCTTCCTCGAGTTCGAGGTCTTCCTCGTCGCCTTCGGTTTCATCGACCAGGTCGGCTTCGTCGGCTGCGGGCGTCTCGTAGTAGCGCGCCCCGCCGCGGATGACCGCGCTCGCCGCGACCACCGGGATCGGCAAGGTTTCGTCGCGTTCGACACGATGCTCGGCGCGGCCGATGGTGTCGTCCACCTGCACGGTGACGAACAGGCCTGACGAAACCTGCATGCGATCGAGGAAGGCGCGTTTCTGGTTTAGAATATAGAGCGCAACTTCCGACGGCACGCGCAGCACCACCGTGCCCACGCCGCCGCGCACCAGTTCCATCTCGATCGCGCGCAGCGCCTGCAATGCGCTCAATTCCACCGAGCGCACGCGTCCGATGCCCTGGCAGTGTTCGCAGATGTGGGTGGTGCCTTCCAGCACGCCGGTCCGGCGGCGCTGGCGACTGATCTCCATCAGGCCAAAGCCCGAGATCTTACCCATCTGGACGCGCGCGCGGTCTTCGCTCAGCGCATCTTTCAACACCTTCTCAACCGCGCGATTGTTCTTCGACTCATCCATGTCGATGAAGTCGATGACGATCAGGCCGGCGAGGTCGCGCAGACGCAGCTGGCGGGCGGTCTCCGCGGCCGCCTCCATATTGGTCTTCAGCGCCGTGGCTTCGATGTTGCGCTCCTTGGTGGAGCGGCCCGAGTTCACGTCGACGGCGACCAGCGCCTCGGTCTGGTTGATCACCAGATAGCCGCCTGACTTCAGCGGCACCGTGGGCGAGTGGATCTGCTGCAGAACGTCCTCGACCTTGTATTTGACAAACAAGGGCGTGGGCTCGTCGTAGGGCAGGATCTTCTTCAGCTGCGAGGGCATCAGCATGCGCATGAACTCGCGCGCTTCCTTATAGCCCTCGGGACCATCGACGATGATGGCGTCGATGTCCTTGTCGTACATGTCGCGGATGGCGCGTTTGACGAGGTCTTCCTCCTCATAGATCAGCGCCGGCGCGTTGGATTTCAGGGTGATCTCGCGGATGCTTTCCCACAGCCGCAACAGATAGTCGTAGTCGCGCTTGATCTCAGCCTTGGTGCGCTTGGCGCCGGCGGTACGGATGATCAGGCCCATGCCCTGCGGCACGTCCAGGCTCTGAGCCGCCGACTTCAGACGCTTGCGGTCGGGCGCGGAGGTGATCTTGCGCGAGATGCCGCCGCCACGCGCGGTGTTGGGCATCAGCACGCAATAGCGGCCGGCCAGCGAGAGGTAGGTGGTCAGGGCCGCGCCCTTGGAGCCGCGCTCTTCCTTCACCACCTGCACCAGCAGAATCTGCCGGCGCTTGATGACCTCCTGGATCTTGTAGCGCCGCATCATGCGGCGGCGCAGCTTCGCATCCTCGGCGGAGGGGCCGTCGTCGTCGTCGTGATCGTCGTGATCGTCGACGTCATCATCGTCGTCGTCCGTCGCGGCCATGATGGCCTGACGGTCGGCGGTGGGGATCTGGTAGTAGTCCGGATGGATTTCGTTGAAGGCCAAAAAGCCGTGACGATTTCCGCCGTACTCGATGAAGGCCGCCTGCAGGCTGGGTTCGACCCGCGTTACCTTCGCCAGATAGATGTTTCCGCGCAGTTGTTTACGGGCGCGGCTTTCGAAGTCGAACTCCTCAACCCGGTGGCCGTCCACCACGGCGACGCGGGTTTCTTCCGCGTGCGCCGCATCGATCAACATATTCTTGGACATTCAAAATCTCTCCGCGGCGCGCGGCAGGCCATCGGTTTTTTGGACCTGGGCCCGGGCGCCGGTGTGTGTTGGAGGCGCGCGCACAGACGTCCCGGCCGCGAGAGGCGGCGTGATCGGCCATAAGCCGGATGGGAACGGGTGCGACGCAGCCCATTAGTCGTGATCCTCGCTCCGCGCGGGAGGCGCGGGGGTGGGGGTAGCGGCCTAAGGTCCCGATATTTTTAGGACTTTCAGCCGCGGTTCGCGCGCTCATGGCGGCGAATTCGCTCGGCCGGGCGCGCGCCCGGAACATGCCTACCGCCGGCTGGGAAAGCAAGCGCCAGGGGAACCGGCCCCTGACCCTGGGCTTGCCGGGTTAACCGATCCTGAACCTTAGCGGGGCTTCTGTGCTAAGGTCACAGCAGTAGTCGAGGTTACCTGAAGTCATGTTCGCGCGGGTGAGAGCGCAGGTGGCGTCAGGGTTTCGTGGTCTGCCCCGGTGGCTGGCCGCGGTCCCTGTGCTGGCGGTTTTGGTCCTGGGCGCGTCCTCTGAACAGGGGCGCGCGACCAGCCAGGGCGTCGTGCGCGTGCGCATGGGCGGCGACCGGGCCGCGACCCGGGTAGTGATTGAGCTGGCGCGCTCGGCGCGCGGCAAGCTGATCAGCGACGAGGGCCTGGCCGACAAGGTGATCCTGGCGCTGCCCGGCGTGGACGTGGCCGACGACCTTCACGGCCAGGGCCTGGGCCTGGTCAGGGCCTGGAGCGTCGAAGGCGCCGCCGGCGCGGCCCGGCTGGAACTCGATCTCAACCGTAAGGCGACCGTGCGTCGCCGCTTCCTTTTGCCGCCAGGCGACGGGGTGAACGTCTACCGCTATGTGGTCGACCTTGAGGCGCCGGGCCCGGTCCCGCCCTTGCCCCAGACCCGCCAGGCCCTGCCGCTGGCGGCCGCCCTGTCCCAGTCGGCCCGGGAATCCGCGGCCGTGCCGGTCCAGACGGCGCCGGTGGGAAAGCGCACCATCGTCATCGACGCCGGCCACGGCGGCCACGATCCGGGGGCCCAGGGTGCGTCCAACCACGAGAAGATGCTGACCCTGGCCGCGGCCAAGGCGCTCAAGGCCCGGCTGGAGCGGACTGGCCGCTACAAGGTGGTCCTGACCCGCGCCTCGGACGAATACATCCCTCTGGAAGGCCGGGTCGCCATTGCGCGTCGGGCCGGGGCGGACCTGTTCATCTCGCTGCACGCGGACTCCGGGACCGATCCCAGCCTCCGCGGCGCCAGCGTTTATACGTTGTCTGAACACGGGGCGGACCGCGCCGCCCGGGTGGCTCTGCGCCACGACGACTGGCTCCGGGATGCGCCGGCCCAGCCACGCGACCCCGAGGTCAACCGCATCCTGCTCGACCTGACCCAGCGCGACACGTCCAACCGGTCGTCCACCTTCGCCAACCTGCTGCTCGGGCGGCTCGAGCAACGCACGCCCTTGCTGCAGCGCAGCCACCGCGACGCGGGCTTTGCGGTCCTGCTGGCGCCCGACGTGCCGGCGGTCCTGCTGGAGATGGGCTTCATCACCAATCCGGGCGATGAGGCCGAGCTGTCCGATCCGGTCCGGCGCGGCGCGCTGATGGATGCGGTCGCCCAGGCGGTGGACGACTATTTCGGCGGCGGCGGAAGTTATCCCCAGGTCGCCGCGCTGCGTTGAATATCAACGGTTTGCGCCGGGCTGTTCGCAGCCGCGTCGCAGCGCCGCACGAAGCCGCGTTTCGCCCGTCATTCCTTTGCCTTCAGGGCCCCGAACTCGCTAAGACCTGAGGCAAGGGTGGTGCGTCGCCGGAGGACCCGTAGGTGAAGTCTGCCGAACGTTGGTTCGCCTGGGTCGGCATCGGCGTCCTGAGCGCGGTGGCGCTCGCGGGCCTTGCGCTCGCGGTCTATGCGGCGTGGCTCTTCCACGACCTGCCCGACGCTGCTGAGCTCGCCGAATATCGCCCGCCCACGGCCACGCGCGTGTTCGCCTGGGACGGCACCCTGATCGGCGAGTTCTCCACCGAGCGGCGCATCTTCACGCCCTACGACCAGATCCCGCCGCAGGTGGTGGACGCCTTCCTGGCCGCCGAGGACCACAACTTTTTCCAGCACGGCGGCATCGACGTGTCCGGCATGGGACGCGCCATGGGCAAGAACGCGTTGAACGTCATCCGGGGAAACCGTCTCGAAGGCGGTTCGACCATCACCCAGCAGGTGGCGAAGAACATTCTGCTCAACCGCCGTCAGACCGTGGGTCGCAAGTTGAAGGAAGCGATCCTCGCGCGTCGCCTGGAGGCGACGTTGTCGAAGGAACAGATTCTAGAACTTTATCTGAACGAAATTTTCCTGGGCTACCGGTCGTACGGCGTTTCCTCCGCCGCCTTCAACTATTTCGGCAAGTCGATCGATCAGCTCGACATCGCCGAGGCGGCCTTCCTCGCGGTGATGCCGAAAGGTCCGAACAACTATAACCCGCGCGACCCCGTCGGCCGGAAGAACGCAATCCGGCGGCGCAACTGGATCATCGGCCAGATGCGCTCGAACCATTGGATCACGGACGCCCAGGCCGACGCCGCGACGCGCGAAGATCTCGTCGTTCAGCTACAGCCCGAGCGCGCCAAGTACCACGACGCCGATTTCTTCGTCGAAGAAGTGCGCCGTGAAGCGCAGGTGATGCCGGCGCTGAAGGGCGAGGTCTATCGCGCGGGCTATTACATTCGCACCACGCTCGACCCGCGGCTGCAGACCATCGCGCGCGAGAGCCTGATGACCGGTCTCGAACGCTATGACCGCCGTCACGGCTGGCGCGGCGCCTGGGGCAATACGCCGGTCGAACCGGGCTGGGAAAAGATCGCCCTGTCGAAGGCCGCGCCGGCCGAACGACGCGACTGGCGCGCGGCGATCGTGGATTCGGCGGGCGGCGGCGTGCACGTGCGTCTCGCCAAGGGCGGCGCGGGAGACCTCTCCGGGGCCGATGTCGCGTGGGCTCGGGCGGGCAAGGGGCTGAAGGTCGGCGACCTCATCTTCGTCGAACCGACGGCGAACGGCGGTTACGGCTTGCGTCAGGTGCCGGCGGTGAACGGCGCCATGGTGGCGATGGATCCGTGGACAGGACGCGTGCTCGCCATGGTCGGCGGCTATTCCTTCTCGTTGTCGAGTTTCAATCGCGCGACCCAGGCCTATCGTCAGCCGGGTTCGTCGTTCAAGCCGTTCGTCTATGCAACCGCACTCGAGAGCGGCAAGTTCACACCGGCCTCGATGGTGCTCGACGGTCCGATCAATGTGAACGGCTACAGCCCCGAGAACTATGAAGGCGGTTCGATGGGTCTCATGCCGATCCGCAAGGGCCTCGAACTTTCGCGCAACCAGATGACTGTGCGCATCGCCATGGAAACGGGGATGAACAAGGTCTCGGCCAACGCCATCAAATACGGCGTGGTCGATCACATGGAGCCGGTACTCTCGATGGCGCTGGGCGCGGGCGAGACGACGCCGTTCCGCATGGCCGGCGCCTATTCCATCTTCGCCAACGGCGGTCGCAAGATCACGCCACACCTGATCGAGCTGGTGCAGAATCGTGACGGCGAAGTGATGTGGCGCGCGGACAAGCGCCGCTGCAACGGCTGCGACCGCGACTTCTCCGGCGACGACGGCCCGCGCGTGCCGGCGCCCGGCGACCAGGTGCTCGACCCGATCACCTCGTACCAGATCACGTCCATGCTCGAAGGCGTGGTTCAACGCGGCACCGCCGCGGCCGCGCGCTCGCTGAACCGCACCCTGGCGGGCAAGACGGGCACGACCAACGATTACCGTTCGGCCTGGTTCGTCGGCTATTCGCCCAATCTGATCATCGCGACCTATGTGGGCTTCGACGACAACCGTTCGCTGGGTTCGGGCGAAACCGGCGCGGTGGACGCGGTGCCGATCTTCATCGACTTCGTGGGCGCGGCGTTCAAGGGCAAGCCGGACGAACAGTTCCGCAAGCCGAAGGACGCCAAGTTCATCGTCGTGCACGGCCAGGAAGAGGCCTTCCGTCCGGGCACCGAGCCGCACGGTCCCGTCGATGACGGCGGCGGCCAGAACCCCGTCGGCCCGCAGCCCTATACCGCGGTGTGGAAGAACGGCGACATCACCGGCGCCGCCAACGCCGCCGGCGCAACCAAGCCGCCCCCCGGCGCGCCGCCTCCGCCCAAGCCGCCCGCCAAGAAGAAGCCCGCCGACGACCTGAACGGGCTGTACTAGGCGATCCGGTCCGGACCATGCAGCCCCAGGTCACGATCGTCGTCGTCCCCCGGGAGCAATACAGCAAGGCGCAGGCGTCGCTCGAAAGCATCTTCGCGCATACCGGGCCGCCCCACGACCTGATCTACATCGACGGCGCATCGCCTGAGCCGTTGCGCTGTTATCTGCGGCGCGAGGCCGCTGCGCGCGGCTTCCAGCTGATCCGCGACGAGCGGCGACTGCCGGGCAATGTCGCGCGCAACCTGGCGATTGCGCACCTGAAGACCAAGTACGTGGTGTTCATCGACAACGACGTCCTGGTCACGCCCGGCTGGCTCGAGCCCCTGATCGCCTGCGCCGAGGAGACCGACGCCTGGGTCGTGGGGCCGCTCTACTGCGTGCGCGAACACGACGCCCTGGTGATTCATACCATCGGCGCGGAACACGGTGTCGAGGGCGAGGTCGGGCGGCGACGCTGGCGCGAGCGACACCTCTTTTGCGGCGAGCGGCTGGATGCGGTGCGCGGACAGTTGCGCCGGCGTCCGATCGGCCTGGTGGAGTTCCACTGCATGATGACACGCGCGGAGACCTTAGCGCGGTTGGGCCCGTTCGATCCAGCTCTGCTCTCGTACTTCGACCACAATGACTTCTGCCTGAGGGTCGCCGAAGCCGGCGGCGTCATCTACGCCGAGCCGGATTCGGTGGTGATCTACCAACCGCCGCCGCCGTTCGCGGCTTCGGACATCGCCTATTTCCTGCGTCGTTGGAGCAACCGTTGGATCGACGACAGCGTGATCCACTTCGCCCGCAAGAACGGTATCTCGCCGAAAGACCCGGTGTTCGACGACCACTACGAATACCAGCAGGCGCAGCGCGCCCGGCTCACCCGGCACCCGCGCAGGATCGTGCGCCGCGTCCTCGGAAAGCGGGGCTTGACGATGTTCGAGGCGGCGCTCGATTGGGTCCTGGGTTGCACCCTCGCGGCGAAAGACAGCCGGTGAGTCATTTCGACTACGTTATCGTGGGCGCGGGTTCGGCCGGTTGCGTCCTCGCCTATCGTTTGTCCGAAAACCCGGGGACGAAGGTGTTGCTCCTGGAAGCCGGCCCTCCGGACAATGACCCCGGCATCCACCGGCCGAAGGGGTATCTCGTCACTCACGGCGACCCGCGCCTCACCTGGCGCTTTCCCACCACGGTCGCGGGCGAGGGCGGCTGGCGCGGCGCCTTGACAGCCGGCCGGACTCTCGGCGGCACGAGCGCGATCAACAGCATGATCTACGTCCGCGGTCAGCCGCAGGACTACGACGACTGGGCGGCGGGCGGCGCTGTCGGATGGGCCTGGCGAGACATCGAACCGTGTTTCCGCAAACTGGAGGACTATGCGCCCGGCGCCGACGGCGGGCGGGGCGGGCCCCTCCACGTCGGGGCGTGGCGTCCGCATGACCGGTTCAGCGACGCGGTCATCGCCGCCGGCGTCGAAGCCGGCCTCGAGGCCAAGGACGACCTCAACGCCGGCGCGCCGGGCGGCATCGGCTACTTCGCGGTGAGCGTGCGTGACGGTCGGCGGGTGACCTCGGCGGACGCCTTCCTCAGGCCGGTGCTCAACCGTCCCAACCTGACCGTGATCACAGACCGCTATGTCGACAGGATCGAATTCAATGGTCTGCAAGCGACCGGCGTCAGTTGCGCGGGCCCCGAAGGGCGAACGAGATTTCATGCGGGTCGTGACGTCATCGTCTGCTGCGGCGCCCTGCAATCGCCCAAGCTGTTGCAACTCTCCGGCGTCGGGCCGGCGGTGGGTCTGCGTCGGCTGGGGATCGAGGTGGTCCGCGACAGCCCCGGCGTGGGCGCCAATCTCTGCGAACGCTGGGCGATACGGGTGCAGCACCGGATGGCGGCGGGCGCCGGCCATAACCACCAGCTTAGCGGCCTGGGACTGCGGTTGAGCCGGTTGCGCTATGCGCTGTCCCGCAGCGGGATCATGGCTACCGCCAGCACCGAGATCGGCGCCTTTGCCGCTGTTTCTCCGGACAGCGACCGACCGGATGTCGAGATCCAGATCGGCGGCGCATCGACCGTCCAGGGCGTGGCGCGGCAGTTCGAGCGCGCGGCGGGTATGCGCTGCATCGTGTCGCCGCTGCGGCCGCAGAGCCGCGGCTCGGTCATGATCGTCTCGCCCGATCCCGCTGTTGCGCCGGTCGTGGACCTGAATGTCCTTGCGACCGACGCCGACCGTCAACTCACCGTGCGGGGACTCCATTTCGTCCGCGGCCTGCTGCGTCAACCCAGCCTCGCCCCTTACCTCCGCGAGGAAATCCGGCCGGGTGAGGCTTGTCGCTCGGACGCCGAGATCATCGAGGAAGCGCGGCGCCACGGCGAGCCCAAGTCCCACTTCGCCGGCGCCTGCAAAATGGGCGACGACCCGATGGCGGTCGTGGATCCGAGGCTGCGCGTGCGAGGCGTCGGGGGTCTGCGTGTGGTCGACGCCTCGATCATGCCGAGCCTGGTCTCAGGCAACACCCATGGCCCGGTGACCGCCATGGCCTGGCGCGCCGCCGACCTGATCGCGGAGGATTGGGCCAGCGGCGGTAGCGGCTGACCGCGCCCATTTGAAATGCCGCCCTAAAGCCGCTATCTCCGCCGTCCACGCTTCAGGAGATTTTCATGCGACCGGATGTCGAGGCCATGGCGGCCGACATCGAGCAGTCCGTTGGACTGCTCAGGAGGCGTCTTTGACTGGGAGCCCGCGCTCCGCAGACTCGACGAACTGAACGCCCGCGTCGAGGACCCCACCCTGTGGGACAAACCCGCTGACGCCCAGGCGGTGATGCGCGAACGGACCCGGCTCGCGAGCCAGATCGAACTCGGTCCGCAGCGTCGAACGCGAACTCGCCGACGCGGTCGGTTTTGCCGAGATGGCGGACGAGGAGGGCGACGAAGGCTCCCTCGAAGAGGCTCGCGCCCAACTTCGCGGGTTGAAGGAGCGCGCCGCGCGCGCCGAACTCGAGGCGCTGCTGTCGGGCGAGGCGGACGGCAACGACGCCTATCTGGAAGTGAACGCCGGCGCCGGCGGCACCGAGAGCCAGGACTGGGCCTCGATGCTGTTGCGCATGTACACGCGCTGGGCCGGCCAGCACGGCTATGAGGTGGACTTCCAGGAAGAGACCGGCGGCGAGACCGCGGGCATCAAGTCCGCCACGATCATGATCAAGGGCCCCAACGCCTACGGCTGGCTGAAGTCGGAAGCCGGCGTGCACCGCCTGGTGCGCATCTCGCCGTACGATTCAAACGCGAGACGGCATACCTCCTTTGCGTCGGTCGGCGTCTCGCCCGTGGTGGACGACACCATTGAGATCGAGATCAACCCCTCCGACGTGCGCATCGACACCTATCGCGCCTCCGGCGCCGGCGGTCAGCACATCAACAAGACCAACTCGGCGGTGCGCCTGAACTCACATCCCGACGGGAGTCGCCGTCGCCTGTCAGGCCGGCCGCTCGCAACACCAGAACCGCGAGGAAGCCTGGAAGATGCTGCGCGCGCGTCTGTATGAACGCGAACTCGCCATCCGCGAGGCCGCCGCCCAGGCGCTCGAGGACGAGAAGACCGACATCGGCTGGGGCCACCAGATCCGCTCGTACGTGCTGCAGCCGTACCAGATGGTGAAGGATCTCCGCACCAACGTGGAAACCTCCGACTCCCAGGGCGTCCTCGACGGCGACCTCGACCAGTTCATGGGCGCGGCGCTGGCGCAGAAGGTGGGTGTCACGCGCGACGGTGGGGAGGCGGACTAAGTCTCGCTCCATCCGCTTACGGGATTTGCACCGGCCGTACATCGTCCTATGGTCGGTTCCAAACCGTATACGTTTTGGAGGGGTTACCTGATGCGTCGTCCTTTGATCGCCGCCCTGTTGTGCGGCTTCGCCCTGACCGCAACCGCCGCCGCGGGCCCGGTATTCGCCGCCGATGAGCCGGCCAAGGCCGATGCGGCCAAGGACGCCAAGGCGGAAAAGGACGACGCCAAGGCCCCGGTCGCCGAGACCGCAGTCCCCAACCATCGGTCGATCCCGTTCCGGGGCGGGACTCTGGCCTACACAGTCACCCCCGGGACCCTGACCATCCGGAACGACGAGGGCGAGCCGATCGCCAGCGTCTTCTACGTCGCCTACACCATGGACCGCTCAAAGGACGGCGGCCCGCGGCCGGTGACCTTCCTCTACAACGGCGGCCCGGGCTCCTCGACCATGTGGCTGCACATGGGCTCGTTCGGGCCCTTGAAGATCGACGCGTCCCAGCCCGCGGGCCTGCCGGCGGCGCCGTTCCGGCTGATGCCGAACCCCGACACCCTGCTCGACAAGAGCGACCTCGTGTTCATCGACGCGGTCACCACCGGACTGTCGCGCCCGCTCGGCAAGGCGCAGCCCAAGGACTTCTTCGGCGTCGACCAGGATCTCGACGCCTTCACCCGCGCGATCGAGCGCTATCTGACGATCAACGGCCGCTGGAACAGCCCCAAGTTCATCATCGGCGAGAGCTACGGCACCCTGCGCACGGCCGGCCTCGCCGCTTCGCTGCAGGCCAAGGGCGTGCAGATGAACGGCGTGGCGATCATGTCGACGGTGCTCGACATCGGCGAGCTCTTCGACCGGCACGACCTGGGCTTTGTCAACGCCACCCCGACCTATGCGGCGATCGCCTGGTATCACAACCGCCTGCAGAACAAACCCGCTGACCTTCAGGCCTATCTGCAAGATGTGCGCGACTATGCAGCCGGCCCGTACGCGGCGGCGCTGGCGAAGGGCGACACGCTTTCGGCCGCGGAACGCGACGCGGTGGCGCAAAAGCTCGGCGCCTATATCGGCATCGCGCCCGACGTCCTGATCCGCAACAATCTGCGCCTCGACGCCGACCGCTTCCGCAAGGAGCTCGAGCGCGACCAGCGCAAGACCGTGGGCCGTCTCGACGGCCGCTTCGAGGGTGAGGACTTCGACGCCGGCGGCGCGGGCACCGACTACGACCCGACCGACGCCTCCATGTCGGGCGCCTTCATCGGTGCGTTGAACGACTATCTGTTCCGCGACCTCGGTTACAAGACCGACCTGACCTATCGTCCGAACAACTACGCGGGTATCGCCGGCGGCTGGGATTGGCGCCACCGCGTGAACGGTCAGCGCCAGATTGCGGCGGACACGTCCGCCGACCTGGGCGACGCCATGCGGCGCGACCCGCACCTGAAGCTGTTGTCGCTGAACGGCCTGTTCGACCTGGCCACGCCGTTCTTCGGCGCCGAATACGACATCAAGCACATGTCGCTCGAGCCCGACCGCGAGGCGAACATCACCTTCAAGTACTATCCGTCGGGCCACATGATCTACATCGACCCGACCTCGGCGGCGAAGCTGCACGACGACATCGAGGCGTGGATGGAAAGCGCGCGGTAGGCGCTATTTCTTCGTCGGTTCGGCCAGGATGGGCGGCGTATCGTCCGGGAAGGTCAACCAGTTCTCCCACACCGTGTGGGTGCGCGCCTTGGTGGCCGCAAGGTAGCAGCCGTTGAACATGGCGCCGCGGATGGTCCCGTCGCTCCACCGCGAATAGACCGCGTCGCATTCCGCCTTGCGATAGGCGACGAAGGCGGTTTGTGACGCGTCGAAACCGGTCAGCGCGTCCTTTGCCGCATTGCTTTGCGGGTAGCTCGCAGCGTCTTTCCGTAGTTCCTTGCGCACTGCGGCGCCGTAGCGCGCGAGCTCCAGATCGGCGCGGCGGGAATATTCGGCGCCGCATTGATCGACCTCCGGCGTCGATCCGCCCTCGCACGTCGGCGGCTTATCCGACGCGGCCTGGAGCAGCGCGATCTGCGCCTGATAGCCGTCGGTCATGCACTTCATGTCGGTGCAGGCGTCCCGCCGTTTCAGCCAGGCGCGCTCCTGAGTGCGGACCTGACCGGGATTGTTCGACCGCTCCAGCGCGCCCTGGTAGGCGCCGTTGAGTTCGCTGTCGAGCATCTTGAGGTCAAAGTCGTTGCACATCAAGCGCGCGGCCGGCGTCCCCTCTTCGCAGTCCGAGCTCTGCGCCTGGGCGCCCGTGGCAATCAACAAGGCGCAGGCGAACACGCCGCCGGCGATCAGAACGTTTCGTATCGCTGTGGTCATGAGGTTCGCTCCCCGCCGCACCCGATGACCCATCATAGCGAAAAAAGCCGGCGGATGCAGGGGCGTCCGCCGGCCAGATTTTCACTCAAGTGGTTTGGGTTCAGCCTGCGGGCTTCAGCTCGATGAGCTGGCCGGTGTCGACGGGCGGTGCAACCGGGAGGGGCTGGGCATAGGTTTGCGCCGGCGATGCCGGGGCGGCGTTGGGCTGGCCGTCCTTGCGGCCCTGCAGACAGCGGCCCTGGAAATAGGCGCCGACATCGATGGCCAGTTGCTCGTGCGAGATGTCGCCGTCGACGTAAGCGGTGGAGACGAGCTTCACCTGTTTGCCGGCGACGCCGCCGACCACGCGGCCGCGTACTTCGACGTAGTCGGCCATGACGTTGCCTTCGATGTTGCCGGTCTCGCCGACGGTCAGGCGCGCGACCTTCACGTCGCCGCGCACTGTGCCGTCCACGACCAGTTCGCCGGGGCCGGCGACATTGCCTTCGAAGGTGAGGTCCGACGCGAGCGTCGAGACCGCACGCGCAGGCAGCGACCGCGGCGCGGCTGCGGCCGACATCTGCGGGCCCTTGCCGAGGTCGGGAAGATCGCCGGGCACCGGAACGGAGGCCGGGGCGTCCTTCTGGATGGGTTTGTTAGTTTTGCTGAACATAGTCTCCGGCCTTTACGAAACGAATTGGATTCTCAGGACGGCCGTTGATCCAGAATCTCGTAGTGCACGTGAGGTCCGGTGGAACGGCCGGTCGAGCCCATGGCGGCGATGCGTTGTCCGAGCGCGACACGCTCTCCGACATGGACGGCGATGGTGGCGAGGTGGGCGTAGCGGGTCTTGAAGCCTCCTCCGTGATCGATCTCCACCACGTTGCCGTAGCCCGAGCGCGGCCCGGTGAAAGAGACGATTCCCGGCGCGGTGGCGTGGATCGGTGTCAGGAAGGGACCTGCAAAATCCAGGCCTGTGTGCAGGGCGGGGCGCCCGGTGAAGGGGTCGGCGCGGACGCCGAAGCCCGAAGTCTGGTGAACGTCGGCGGAGGACGCGGGTCGGCCGAAGGGCAGGCGGTCTTCCTCGGTCTGCAGTGCGCGCATGTCCGAAAGGTCGGCGGAGGCGCGCTGAATCCGCGAGGCGAAGGCCTCGTCCACGTCGAGCACGGCGGCCAGGGCTTTGGGATCCTGGGCGTCGACCAGTGGTCCGCCGAGGCCCGATCCCGGCGTCTGGGGTGTATAGGAGCCGGGGTTCAGGCCGGCCAGACGGAAGGCCAGGCGCAGACGCTCGGCCCGGTCGTGGGCGAAGTCCTCAGCCTTACCGACCATGCGCTCCTGGTCCATGCGCACGGCCAGCACGCGCTCGATCGGCGAGCGGGTCTTGGAGTCCAGCGGCGGCTCGGGCGAAAGGGCGACGTCCGCGCCCGGCACACCTTTGAAGTCGCCCAGCACCCGTATCAGGGCGGCGTGGCGATGTTCGACGGTGCGGGCCAGCTCGTCCACCGATCCGGCGGTGACGCTGAGCCTGGCGACCGCGCTGTCCAGGCGGGCGTCGCGGTCGGCCATCAACCGCTCGTACTTGGCGGTGACCTGGGCCACTTCCTGGTCGCCGTTGGCGCCGTTGAACAGGGTAAAGGCGGTCGACGCCGTGGCCAGAATCAGCCAGACTCCCAAGACGGAAGCCAGTCCGGCCAGGAAGACCTGCTTTCCGGTCGTGAGGATGTAGCCGCGGGTTTCTCCGCCCGAGCGGAGATAAACGTGTCGTTCCGGGAACAGGCGTTCTATGCCCTGGCGCATATGCGCCACGCGTCCGCGTGTCATCGCCCCGCTACCCACCTAGCTTTCGCAATTTATGCCTTTAACAGACGTTAAGGCGCAAGAGGGCTTGAGGCGCGTTAGCCACGATCCGCAGGCCTTTCAACTTTGACGATGCTCAGTTGAACCCTATTCGCGTACCAGGGGTATGCGGAAATGAGGTCAAGCCCCACCCCTCTAGACTTGCGCCATACTGAACGGCCGCCGGAATTTGCGGCTGGCGACTTGGTTATCCCCAGGCCGGCGGATGACGCGATAGTGATCCCGCGCCCTGTCCGTGTCAGCGCGGGAACCGATCCCGACCCCGCACGCTCGCCCCTCACGCGACGACGGGTCGCGGGGTCAGGCCTTTGTTTCGTCCAGGGCTGCGGCCACTTCGTCCACGTGGCCGGGGACGCGAACCTTGCGCCAGATGCGACGGATGACGCCGCTCCCGTCGATTAGAAAGGTCGAGCGGTCAATTCCCATATAGGTTCGCCCGTACATGCTCTTCTGGACCCAGGCGCCGTACCGCTCCACCACCTTGCCGTCCTCGTCGGACGCCAGGGTGACTCCCAGCTGATGCTTGGCCTTGAACTTGTCGTGGGCTTTGACGCTGTCCTTGGAGACGCCGATCACCACGGCGCCTTTCTTCTTGAAGGCCTTCGCCGCTGCGGTGAAATCGATGGCTTCGCGGGTGCACCCGGTCGTGTCGTCCTTAGGGTAGAAATAAAGGATGACCCGCTGACCCTCCAGGTCGGCGAGTCGGATGTGGCCGCCGCCGTCGGTGGGCAGGTCGAATTGAGGGGCAGGGGATCCGGGTTGCAGGGACGCGCTCATCGCTCTCTCGCTGGCTCTGTCGGAGGCGGACCATATCCGCTCGGGCCGCGACGTCTATGGGGCCCGCCATGCTGAAGTGGCGGCAGGCGCTGCACGACCGCCGCATTGTCCTGCTGGCCGCTGCTATCGCGTTCGGCCTGGGCGTCCTGGGCGTGAGCCTGCGGGTGGCCGCGGGCCCGATGTCGGCGCAATGGCTGCGTCCGGCGGTGGAGAAGGCGCTGGCCAGTCAGGTCGATGGCGGTCGCGCCCACGTTGATCGCGTCAGCATCGCCTGGTTTGCGGCGGAGACCTCGCTCGGTCTCGAGCTCGATGGCGTGAGCCTGAGCGACGGCCTGGGTCGTCCGGTGCTGCAGGCGCGCCACGTGGACGGCGGCTTCGCCGTCGACGGCCTGATGAGCCTGACGCCCGCGCTCAGCCGCGTGACCGTCGACGATTTCTTCGCCGCCCTGTCCGTCTCGCCCAAGGGCAAGTTCGCGCTGGGCTATGACGCCGAGGGCGAGACCTCGGGACCGTCGCACAGCCTGATCCAGGACCTGAACGACATCGTCGGTCGCGAGAAGTTCGCCCGGCCCGACAGTTTCCTGCGCCGCATCGACCTCGAACGCGGCCGGATCGCCTTCCGCCAGGTGAAGGGCCCCGTCGCCTGGGTCGCCCAAGTGAACACGCTGAAATTCGAAAAGCTCGCGGGCAAGCTGATGACCCGCGCCGACGGCTCGGTCACCGACACGCGCACGGCGCGCAAAGCTGTGATCGTAGCCCATGGCTCGGCGCTCGTTGGGTTGCGCGGCGCCACCGCCGTGGGCCAGGTCCAGGGTCTGGTGCCGGCGCTGGCGTTCCCGTCGGTCGGCACGACGTCGGGCCTGTCGACGCTCGACGCCGAGATCGATGGTCACGGCTCGATTTCCTACGATCTCGAAGCCGGCATCCGCGCGGCGGACTTGACCCTGGTCGCGGGGCAGGGCGCGTGGCGCAGCGGCGGCCAGGTGCAGGCGTTCCGTTCCGCCCAGGCGGTCGCAGCCTATAATCCGGCCAGCGGCACGGTCGAACTGACCACCCTGAAGCTCGACGCCCAGAACACCCAGCTCGACCTGACCGGCCGCTTCAAGCTGACCCCCGACGACAAGAGCGGCGAGCATCCGGCGCACGTGGACTTCCAGCTCGCCGGACCGAAGGTGTTCGCAACGCTAGCGGCCAATTCCCCGTCGCAGCAGCTCACCAACGTCTCGGCGATCGGCCGCTATACCCCCGATGAGCGCAAGCTGGAGATCCAGCGCGCCTACGCGCTGTTGGGAACGGCGCCGCTCGGCGCCACCGTCGTGTTCACCGCCGACGATCAGGCGCGGGTTGGGGTGAAGCTGACCGCGCGCGTGGGCGGCGTCGTGTCGCCGCAACAGGTGCTCTCCTTCTGGCCGCGCAAGGTCGCGGGCCCGGTGCGCGACTGGCTGAAGGGCTCGGTGCTGTCGGCGCAGCTGATCAACGCCACGTTCAAGATCGACGCTGATCCCGGCGAGTTCGGCCGGCCGAAGTTGAACAACGAAGACATGAACATCGGCTTCGACTTCCGCGATGCGTCGCTGCGGTTTGCGCCGGGCCTCACACCGATCAGTTCTGGCGTCGGCCACGCCATCGTCCAGGGCAACCGCTTCGACCTGTCGCTGACCTCGGGCCGCGTCGACAACGTCGCGCTCAGCGAAGGCACGGTCGAGATTCCTGCGTTCAAGCCCGACGGCGGCCTTGGCATATTCAAGGCGCGCGCGGTCGGCGACGCGCACGACATCGTCGCGTTTCTCGACAAGCCGCCGCTGCATCTATTCACGCCCAACGGCTTCTCGCCCGATCGCATCAGCGGCAAGGCGGACCTGCGCTTCGAGGTCGACCGGCCCATGCTGTTCGAGGTGCCGGCCAAGGACTACCGCGTGGACTATCAGGCGACGATCCACAACGGCGGCTTGAAAGACGCGGCGCTCGGCTGGGATCTCACCGGCGGCGAGCTGAACGTCGACGGCGACCAGGACAAGGTCTCGGTCGGCGGCGCGGGCGTCGTCGGGCCCTACAACGGCAAAATCGACTTCGCGACGCGCTACCAGGGCCCGCACCTCGACCACGCCATGACCGTCGATGTGGACGGACTACTGCAGGCCACGATTCTCGGCGGCAAGCGTGGGCTGGCGACGCCGCTCGCGGGCAGGTTCCGCATCGAAGGCTCCGACGGCGCCGGCGCGGTGCATTCGCCGGTGTTCGACGGCCGCGTGACCTGGAAGGGCGGCAACGGGCCCGACCGTCTGGTCCTCGAAGGCAACGGGTCGGGGCCGGCGTTGCGAAAGATCGGCACGCCGTTTGTGGCCAGTTCGCCGGATCGTTTCCCGGTGTCGCTGCATCTCGCGCGTGCGGGCGAGGCGTGGCGCGGTCCGTTCCGCGCCGACGTTCTGCAGGCGGGCGTGCTGTGGATGCCGGGCGCGCAACGCAATCGCATCGTGGTGCAGGCTGACGTCTCGCCGGCGGAGGCCAAGCGCCTCGGCGTCGGTAACTTCCCGCTGTTCAATCAGGCGCGCCAGGTCGTGGTCGATGCGACCTTCGGTGGCGACCAGGGCACTGCGCTCGTGCGGGCGGCCTCGCTCGACGTGGGCGTCGCCTGGAACGATGCGACCGCCGGCGGCCCTGAGCGGTCGCTGCGCACCAACCTGACCGCGGCCGAACTCAACCTCCTCGGCATTCCGTCGGCCCTCGCGCGACCCGGCCAACCGCTCGCCGTCTCCGCGACGTGGAAGGATACTGGCGACGGCATCGCCGGCTCAGCCGACGTCGACGCCATTCCACTGAAGTTCCAGACTGCGGCGGGCAAGAACGGCTCAACCGTCTTTACCGTTCATGCCGACCTCGACGCCGCCTCGTTGCGCCGCATGGGGGCGCCGAACCTGATCGACATCGGCGGGATCACCGGGCTGAACGCGCGCTGGGCAACGGTGCAGAAGGCGTCGGCGGGCCGCATCGACTTCGACTTCGCGCGCGCTGAGCTGTCCATGGCGCACACCGACTGGCGCAAGCCGACCGGCCAGGCGGCGATGCTGTCGGTCGATTTTGTCGCCAACGGCGACGGCCCCGTACGTCTCGCGCGCATCAGCGGCCAGGGCCCGTCGATGGACATCGAGGGCTCGGGTCAGCTCGCCGCCAACGGCCAGATCGCGTCGCTCGATCTCACGCGCACGCGGCTGAACGGTCTGATCGACGCGGCCGTGCGCATGACCCACGACGCCCAGGGCGAGAACCTGGTGATCAAGGGCAAGTGGCTCGACGTGC
Organism: uncultured Pseudomonadota bacterium; assembly: GCA_963838235.1. GTDB lineage: Bacteria > Pseudomonadota > Alphaproteobacteria > Caulobacterales > Caulobacteraceae > JAFECT01. The sequence continues at coordinate 1,321,447 of CAWIQJ010000005.1, read as the reverse complement.
GCCGCATGATCGCCGACCTGACCGACAACCCGGCCGGCTCCGGCGGGGCCAACGCCGCCAGCGAGCCGATGCGCGTCGAGGCCGATGTCGAGGGCCTGCGTTTCTCCGACGGCCTACCGCTGAGGAGCACCTCGATCCGCGGCGTCTGGGGAGCGCCGGCGCAGCGGCGGCTCGATGTCACCGCGATCTTGTCGGGCGGCGCCAAGGTGTGGGGTCGGCTCTATCCGGCGAACGGCGGCACCGCGGTGTTGGCCCAGACCGGCGACGCGGGCGAGGCGGCCCAGACCCTGTTCAACATCACAACCCTGCGCGGGGGTACGGCGACCATCAACGGCAAGCTCGTTGAAGGCGGCGCCGACCTCAATCTCGAGATGAAGAACGTGCGCATGGTGAAGGCGCCGACCATGCGTGAAATCCTGACCGAGGCCTCGCTGAAGTCGGTCAACGAGACGCTGAATACGGAAGGCGTGCTGTTCACCACCGTCGTGGCGCCGGTGAAGCTGCGCGATCACCGCCTGCTGGTGGGCGCGTCGCGCGCGACCGGTCCGTCGCTCGGCGTCACCGCCAAGGGCGTCGCGGACCTGCAGAAGGGCACGCTCGATTTCGAAGGCACGATGGCTCCGGTCTATGGCCTGAACGCCGCCGTCGGCCATGTGCCGGTGATCGGCCAGATCCTGACGTCGCGCAAAGGCGAGGGCGTCGTGGGGCTCGCCTATCGGGCCAAGGGACCGTTCGACAAGCCGCAGATCAGCGTCAATCCGCTGTCCTTGATGACGCCCGGCATCCTGCGCCGTCTGTTCGAGGGCTCGGCCCCGTCCCAAGCGCCCGCGGCGGCCCCGCCGCCCAAGGGCCACAAGGCCTCCCACGCCGAAGCTGGCGCTGGCGATTAGGGCGTTTGCGACAACTGCTATTGACCTTAGCATGTCGCGTGATACGGGGGCGATATGTGGAAACCCCTCTCACTCCTGCTCGCCGCCGCTGTCGCGTTCGCAACCACCGTCGCCGCCTCGCCCGATCCTGAATCGCATCGCACCGTCGAGGGCGTCCGCGCCGTCGAAGCGCACTGGACCCGCGCCTTCCTCGGCGGCGACGAGGCCTATCTCGGGCGCCTGCTCGATCCCGATTATGTGTCGGTCAATCCGAGCGGCGTGCAGCGCTCGAAGGCCGACATCATCGCGCTCGCCAAGAAGATCGCCGCGGGCCCGAAGCAACCCATACCGACGCTGCCCGCCTCGCACATCGACGTGCGCGACGACGCCGCCATCGTGACCGTCGTCGCCGAAGGCCAAGCGTCAGTTGACGTCTTCTACTGGAAAGCCGGCCGCTGGCACGCGTGGTACTCGCAGCACACGACGGTGAAACCACCCGCTTAGACCGGCTTCACCAACACGATCTTCTTCTTGCCCGCCGCAAGTTTCAACACGCCGTCCTCGTTCAGGTCATTCGCCGTCACCAGGTGACCGCCGTCGGTGATCGCCGCATCGTTCAGGCGCAGGCCGCCGCCTTGGGCGAGGCGGCGCGCTTCGCCACCCGAACCGGCGAGGCCCGCATCGGCGGCAAGGCGCGCGATCTGCACGCCTTCGTCGAGCAACGCACGCGCGACTTCGAAGGTCGGCAGGTCCTCCGACAACGTATTGCGCTCGAACGCGCCTTCGGCGGCTTCGCGCGCCTGGCTGGCGGCTTCGCGGCCATGCAGCATTTGGGTGGCCTGGTCGGCCAGCACCTTTTTCGCTTCGTTGATCTCGGCGCCCGGTAGTTTTTCCAGCCGCGCGATCTCGTCGATCGAGAGCGTCGTGAACAGGCGCAGGAAGCGGCCCACGTCGGCGTCCTCGGTGTTGCGCCAGTACTGCCAGTAGTCGTACGGGCTCAGCAGGTCGGGGTTCAGCCACACCGCGCCTGCGGCGGTCTTGCCCATCTTGGCGCCCGACGAGGTGGTCAGCAGCGGCGTGGTCAGGCCGAACGCCTCCGCCTCGGCCTTGCGGCGGATAATGTCTGTGCCGTTGACGATATTGCCCCACTGGTCGGAGCCGCCGATCTGCAGCACGCAGCCCTCGCGGCGGTACAGCTCGAGAAAATCCACCGCCTGCATCAGCATGTAGTTGAACTCGAGGAAGCTCAACGGCTGTTCGCGTTCGAGGCGCGTGCGCACGCTGTCGAAGGTCAGCATGCGGTTGATGGTGAAGTGCGGGCCGAACTCGCGCAGGAACTCGATGTAGCCGTACTGCGACAGCCACGCATCGTTGTCGATCATCACCGCGTCGGTCGGGCCATCGCCGAAGGTCAGGAACGGCGAGAAGGCGCGCTTGATGCCCTCCATATTGGCGCGGATGGCGTCGTCGGTGAGCAGCTGCCGCGCCGCGTCCTTGCCCGACGGATCGCCCACCTTGGTGGTGCCCCCGCCCATCAACACGATCGGCTTGTGGCCGGTCTTCTGCAGCCAGTGCAGCATCATGATCTGCACCAGCGAGCCCGCGTGCAGGCTGGGCGCTGTGGCGTCGAAGCCTATGTAGGCCACGATCCGCCCGGACGCCGCCTTGGCGTCGAGCGCCCCGGCGTCGGTGACCTGGTGAATGAAGCCGCGCTCCTGCAGGACGCGCAGGAAGTCGGAGCGGAACTTGAAGTCGGTCATCGGCGGCGGTCTTTGGGGCGGCTGGAGCGGAGCGGGGCCTTTAGCACGGCTGGACCCGGCTCCCAAAGCCGCTAAGAGGGATCATGCGCCTGACCCTGTCGCCGCACCCGGACTCAGCCCCCGGCCCCCTGACGGGGATCGAGGTTGAGGTGAGCCGCGAAGGGGCCAAGCTCGAGCTTCGCTATCGCGCGCGCGGCCGGATCGGCGATGTCCTGCTGCCGGCGCCCGCCGTCCCGGCGCGTCGCGACGAACTCTGGAAGCACACCTGTTTCGAGGTGTTCCTCGCGGGGGGAGAGGGCGGTTACATGGAGTTCAACTTCTCGCCGTCGACCGAGTGGGCGGCGTACCGTTTTGCGGGCTATCGCGACGGCGCGCACTCGCCTGCGGTCGCGGCGCCGGCGATCGAGGCGCGTACGATCGGCGACGTGTTCAAACTGTCCGCCTCGATCGATCTCGACGACGCCCTGACGTTCCATGCACGCCTGGGACTCTCCGCCGTCATCGAAGATATCCACGGCGACAAGACCTATTGGGCGCTCGCGCATGCGCCCGGCAAACCCGATTTCCACCATATCGACGCCTTTGCGAGCGAGCTTCCATGAAATTCGGCATCGACCGTCTGCTCACCGACCCCGCCCTGCGCAAGCCGCTCGAGGGCAAGCGTGTCGCACTACTGGCGCACCCGGCGTCGGTCGCGCGCGACCTGACCCACTCGATCGACGCCCTGGCGCAGTGTCAGCTGAAAGTGACCGCGGCGTTCGGGCCCCAGCACGGCCTGCGCGGCGACAAGCAGGACAACATGATGGAGAGCCAGGATTTCGACGATCCGGCGCTCGGCATCCCGGTGTTCAGCCTCTACGGCGAGGTGCGCAAACCCACCGCCGCGGCGATGGAGACCTTCGACGTGTTGCTGGTCGACCTGCAGGACCTCGGCACGCGCATCTACACCTTCGTCACCACCCTGATGTACGTTATGCAGGCGGCGGCGGAACACAAGAAGGCCGTGTGGGTGCTCGACCGGCCCAATCCCGTCGGGCGCCCGGTCGAAGGCCTGATCCTGCGTCCCGGCTGGGAGAGTTTCGTCGGCGCCGGACCCATGCCCATGCGTCATGGTATGACGCTCGGCGAACTCGGCCGTTGGTTCATCAAGCTGCACAACCTCGACCTCGACTATCGCGTGATCGAGATGGAGGGATGGAAACCGGACGCCGGCCCCGGTTACGGGTGGCCGCTCGACGAACGCACCTGGGTCAACCCCAGCCCCAACGCGCCCAACCTGTGGATGGCGCGCGCCTACGCCGGCACGGTGATGCTCGAAGGCGCCACCCTGTCGGAAGGCCGCGGCACCACCCGCCCGCTCGAACTGTTCGGCGCGCCCGACATCGACGCGCGCAAGGTGATCGACGAGATGCGTGCGCTCGCGCCCAAGTGGCTGGAAGGCTGCCTGCTGCGTGACATCTGGTTCGAGCCGACGTTCCACAAACACGTGCGCCAGCTATGTAACGGCGTGCAGATCCACACCGAAGACGTTTCGCAGTACGGCCACGACGCGTTCAAGCCCTGGCGCATCCTCGCCGTCGGTTTCAAGGCGGTGCGGCGGCTCTATCCCGACTACGACCTCTGGCGCGAATTCCCGTATGAGTATGAGTTCGGCAAGCTGCCTATCGACGTGATCAATGGCTCGCCGCTCCTGCGCGAATGGGTGGACGACGCGAACGCCACGCCCGCGGACCTCGATGCGCTGACCGTGCCCGACGAAATGGCGTGGAACGAAGAGCGCCGGGCGCATCTGATTTACGGGTAGGCTGGTGGATGAGGCTCACCTTCGCGCCAATCCCACGCTCGTCGTCGACTGGGCCAGGGGATGGGCGCTGTCGCGCGGTGTCGACCCGCCCGTGTCGGATCACGGCGGTTTGCGCATCGAGGTTGGGCTGCCGGAGCAGAGGCGTCGCCATGTCTTCGCGGGCGTTTGCGACGGACTCGCGTTCCTGGCGAAGACCATCGACGAACCATGGGTCCTGCTGAAAGTCGCCGGACCGCCCGCGGAGATTCCGCCGCTGCTGCCACCGCGTTGGCGGTTGCAGTCGCCGACCGTGATGATGACGGCGGCGCTGAGCGCGGACCCGGCCGATGCGCCGCCCGCGGGCTACACGATCGCCGTCGAACAGCTTCCATCGCGGGTGATCGCCACGATCAATGCGCCGGACGGTGAACTTGCGGCCCAGGGCGTGCTCGGCATCGTAGGGGCTCACGCCGTCTTCGATCAGATCAGAACACAGGACGCGCACCAGCGTAGGGGCCTGGGGCGTCTGGTAATGTGCGCGCTCGCGCAAGAAGGGCTGCGCGCGGGCGCCGGCCAGGGCGTGCTGGTGGCCACCAGTTATGGGCGCGCGCTCTATACCGCACTCGGTTGGCGGGTCCATTCGCTCTACAGCACGGCGCTTATCCCGGGCCCGCCGGCAGACGTCCGCCCTTGAGTTCCGGCGGCGATCAGGCCAGCCTCGCCGGTGGAGGGGCCATGACCGAAACGCCGACGACGGTATTCCAGCGCTCGATGCATTCCTTCGGCGCGCTGATGATCACGCTCTCGGCCTTGTCGCCGACCATCGGCGTGTTCGTGGTGGGTTCCGAAGTGATCCACCAGGTGGGAACGGCGGTGTTTCCCTGTTACCTGCTGGCGGTGCTGGTCGGCGTCCTGATCGCCAACGTCTACGGCGAGCTGGGCACGGCGTTTCCGGACACGGGCGGCGAGTATACCATCGTCGGACGCGTGCTGGGGCCGGCTTACGGGTTCAGCGTGCTCGGCATCAACTTGCTGGGCCTCAGCATCGCCAATGCGGTGACCGGGCTCGGCATGAGCAGTTATCTCGCCGTGTTGATCCCAGGCCTGCCGCAGGTTTGGACGGCGGTCGGGCTTGACGTCATCGTTACCGCCATGGCGATCCTGAACGTGCGTCTGAATGCTCTGGTGACGGGGATATTCCTGGCGGCGGAACTTCTCGCGCTTGCGGCGGTCGCCGTGCTCGGGTTCACCCACCCACATCAGGGCCTGGCCGAAGCGGCGTTCGGGATGAAAACGCTGACGCCGTCAGGGACCTTGGGTGCTGTGCCGATGACGGCGCTGGGCGCCGCGGCGGTGTCGGCGCTCTACGCTTTCAACGGCTACGGCTCGACCGTCTTCCTGGGCGAAGAGTTGCACGAGGCGCCCAAGCGGCTCGCGCGCGTGGTGTTCTGGGCGCTCGGCATCGGCGCTGTCGCGGAGCTGCTGCCCGTGCTTGGCATCCTTGTCGGCGCTCCGGACCTGAAGGCGTTGATCGCCTCGGACTCGCCCATCGCTGTGTTCGCGACAGCGGTCGGCGGCCCGCTGATGGCCAAGCTGGTCAGCCTCGCGGTAGCGATGGCCATCTTCAACTGCATGGTGGTCGTGGCGCTGCTTTGCGGACGGCAACTCTACGCCACCGGACGCGACGGCGCGTGGCCCGGACCGATCAACCGGTTTCTCGCCAGCGTGCACCCGCGGTTCAATTCGCCGTGGAAGGCGACGATCCTCATGGGCGTTACCGCCATGGCTTGGTGTTTCGTTCCCAAAAAACTCCTGCTCATCGTCATCGCCAGCGGCGTGGCCGCGCTCTACAGCCTGCTCTGCATCACGGCGTTGGTCGGACGGCGCACCGGTGCGACGGCGCATGCGGGCTATCGCATGCCGCTGGGTCCAGTGATCCCGGTTCTAGGATTGGCGGCGTTGATCGGCGTGGTGATCGCGACCTGGTTTGACCCTAACAACGGCAAGATCGGCCTGCTCGCCACCGCCGGCGTCATCGCCTTCTTCGTGCTCTACTACCTGATCTTCCTGCGCAAGAGCGGGTGGGGCCACAAGGGTCCGGCGGCGGAGTAAGGCGCTCTAGCCGCCTGTCAGTTTCGCCACCGCCTGGCTCGCGCGGCGCGTCTTGGCGTCGGCGCCCTTCGCCTCGCTGATCCATTTCGCATATTCCGCCTTGTGCGACGGCGGCAGCTTGTCCCAGGCCGCTTGCGCGGCCGGCCGTTGGGCCAGCGCTTTTTTCAGTTCACCGGGGATGCCCGGCTCGCTCACGCCGGCTCGGCCGCGAGGCGTTTGTCTAGGTAGTCGCCGACGCGCTTTTCCACTTCCGGCAGGTGGTCGGTCCAGAAGTGGTTGGCGCTTAGACGCCACTTCATAGTCGATGGTGATGCCCTTTTGTGTGCGCAGTTTGGCCACCACGCGCTCGACCTCGTTGGCCGGCACAATGGTATCGGCCGCCGAGTGCAGGATCAGGCCCGACGCGGGGCAGGGCGCCAGGAACGAGAAGTCGTACATGTTGGTCGGCGGCGACACGGAAATGAATCCGTCTGTCTCGGGCCGGCGCATCAGAAGCTGCATGCCGATGTAGGCGCCGAACTGATAGCCGGCGACCCAGCACTGCGAGGCCTGGGGGTTGGTGGATTGCAGCCAATCGAGCGCCGTGGCGGCGTCCGCGAGCTCGCCCATGCCGGAATCGAACTCGCCCTGGCTGCGGCCCACGCCGCGGAAGTTGAACCGCAGGGTCGCGAAACCGCGCTTCATGAACAGGTGATAGAGCTGCACCGTCACCGGGTTGTTCATATGCCCGCCCGCCTTGGGGTGGGGGTGCAGGATCAGCGCGATGGGCGCGGCGTCCCGTTTGCCGGGCGAATAGCGCCCCTCGATGCGGCCGGCGGCCCCGGTCAGGACCACCTCAGGCATGGGATTTGATGCCCTGGAATACTTGACTACCCAACTTGGTTTTCCTATGTCCGGCCCAGCTTCGCGGACGCTGAAACCCCAATGGGAATCCCATGTGGTTCATGGCGTCGGCCCCGCAAGGGGGGCGATGTAGCACAGGCCGCGCCAAAGTTGCGCGGTTTCTGGAGGATCGGGTGATGCGCCTCAGCACCAAGGGCCGGTACGCGGTCATGGCCATGGCCGACCTGGCCAGGAACGGCGGGGACAAGGCTGTCCCCCTGGCCGAAATCGCCAGAAGGCAGGAGATTTCCCTGTCTTACCTGGAACAGCTGTTCGGACGCCTGAGGCGCGGCGGCCTGGTTCGCAGCGTCCGGGGCCCGGGCGGCGGCTATCGCCTGGCCCGCGGCGCCGGCGAGACCTGGATCGCCGACATTGTCCTGGCGGTGGATGAACCGATCCGCGCCACCCGCTGCGCCGGCAAGGGCTCGCCGCGGGGCTGCATGATCGGCGGAGAACGCTGCCTGACCCACGACCTGTGGGAGCGGCTGGGCGAGGAGATCGAGCACTATCTCGCCCGAGTCTCACTCGAAGACGTCATCGAGAAGCGCGCGAGCGCTGTCCCCCTTAAGCCGGACGGAGAGGCTGTGGCCGCGGCCTGATCCATGGAACCCGTCTACCTCGACCATAACGCCAGCGCCCCGATCCGCCCCGAAGCGGCCGAGGCGGTCGCGCGCGCGCTCGGCATCGGCGCCAACCCGTCCTCGATCCACGCGCGCGGCCGCGCAGCGCGTTCGCTGATCGAGACCGCGCGCGGAACGGTGGCGCGCTTCGTCGGCGCCGATCCGCAGGCCCTGGTCTTCACCAGCGGCGGCGCCGAGGCCAATGCGCTGGCGATCGAAAGCGCCATCGCCGCCGGGTTCGCGCCCCTGATCATCGGAACCGTCGAGCACGAGACGGTCATCGAAACCGCCCGCGCCAGCGGTGCGGAAGTTTATCCCCTGGCTGTGGACAAGTCGGGCCGCGCCGACATCGACGGGCTGCGCGCGATGGTCACGGCGTTGAACGGACGTCGCCCGTTCGTGGCGCTGATGCTGGCCAATAACGAGAACGGCGTAATCCAACCGATCGCTGAGGCGGCTCAGATCGTGCGCGCCGCGAACGGCTGGCTGCACGTCGATGCGGTGCAGGCGGCGGGCAAGATCGCCATCGACATGAACGCAGCTTGGCGCAGACTCGCTGACCTTGTCGGCGCACAAGCTCGGCGGACCCCAGGGCGTGGGCGCCTTGGCGTGGGGACCGCGCGCGACCCTGACCCGGCGTCTGCACGGCGGCGGGCAAGAGCGCGGCCGGCGCGCGGGCACCGAAAACCTGGCAGGCATCGCAGGCTTTGCCGCGGCTGTGGGCGCTTCGGTGGATAAACCGCCGGTGTCTGTGGAGCTGACCCGCGCCCGCGACGCCGCTGCCGCGCGGGTAAAGGCCGCCGGCGCCACGGTGATCGGCGAGGAAGCGCCGCGCCTCGACAACACCCTGTGTCTGGCGGTCCCGGACTGGCCGTCCGAACTTCAGGTCATCGCACTCGACCTGGAAGGTGTGATGGTTTCGGCCGGCGCCGCCTGTTCCTCCGGCAAGGTGAAGGCTTCGCGCATTTTGGAAGCCATGGGTCACGCCGATCTGGCGCCCGGCGCGCTGCGCGCCTCCTCCGGATGGAACACCCAGCCGACCGACTGGGATCGTTTCGCGGAGACCTGGACCGCGGCCTACGCGCGCTTCGCGGCGCGGAAGGCGAGCGCCGCATGACCGAAGCCCGCACCGAGATCGACCGCGACACGGTCGCCGCCGTCGAACAGCTGCAGAAGTACAAGCACGGCTTCACCACCGACATTGAGCAGGAGTTCGCGCCGGTCGGCCTCGACACCGACACCGTGCGCTTCATCTCCGCCAAGAAGGGCGAGCCCCAGTGGATGCTCGACTGGCGCCTCGCCGCGCTCGAACGCTGGCTGGCGATGGAAGAGCCGACCTGGGCCAAGGTGAAGTACAAGCCCGTCGACTACCAGGCGCTGCATTACTACGCCGCGCCGAAGCAGAAGGACGGCCCCAAGAGCCTCGACGAGGTCGATCCGGAAATCCTTGCCACCTACGCAAAGCTCGGCATCCCGCTGCGGGAGCAAGAGGTGCTGGCGGGCGTCGAAGGCGCGCCGCGTTACGCGGTCGACGCGGTGTTCGACAGCGTCAGCGTCCTTACCACCTTCCGCGAGGAGCTTTCCAAGGCCGGCGTCCTCTTCATGCCGATCTCCGAAGCCTTGCGCGAACACCCCGAACTCGTGCGCGAGTATCTGGGCTCCGTCGTGCCGGTGTCGGACAACTATTTCGCGGCGCTGAACTCGCGCGGTCTTTTCCGACGGGTCCTTCGTCTATGTGCCGCCGGGCGTGCGTTGCCCGATGGAGCTGTCGACCTATTTCCGCATGAACGCCCAGAACACCGGCCAGTTCGAGCGCACCCTGATCATCGCCGACAAGGGCGCCTACGTCTCCTACCTCGAGGGTTGCACCGCGCCGATGCGCGACGAGAACCAATTGCACGCCGCCGTGGTCGAACTGATCGCGCTCGACGATGCGGAGATCAAATATTCGACGGTGCAGAACTGGTTCCCCGGCGATGCGGAAGGCAAGGGCGGCATCTACAACTTCGTCACCAAGCGCGCCGACTGCCGCGGCGACCGCTCCAAGGTGTCGTGGACCCAGGTGGAGACCGGTTCGGCCATCACCTGGAAGTACCCGTCGTGCCTGCTGAAGGGCGAAGGCTCCTCCGGCGAGTTCTACTCCATCGCCATCACCAACGGCCGCCAACAGGCCGACACCGGCACCAAGATGGTTCACCTGGGCGCCAACACCCGCTCGCGCATCATCTCCAAGGGCGTGTCGGCGGGGAAATCGTCGAACACCTACCGCGGCCTGGTTTCGGCCCACCCGAAAGCCAAGGGCGCGCGCAACTTCACCCAGTGCGATAGTCTGCTCATCGGCAAAGACTGCGGCGCCCACACCGTGCCCTATATCGAAGCGCGCAACGGCTCAGCCCAGTTCGAGCACGAAGCCACGACGACCAAACTGTCGGACGATCAGCTGTTCTACGTCATGCAACGCGGTCTGTCGGAAGAGGAGGCGGTGGCGTTGCTGGTCAACGGTTTCGTCCGCGACGTGCTGCAGGAACTGCCGATGGAGTTTGCGGTGGAAGCGCAGAAGCTGGTGGCAATCTCGTTGGAAGGGAGCGTGGGATGACCGTGCTCGCCGCCATCGATCACGTGCAGATCGCCATCCCCGTCGGCGGGGAAGAGACCGCGCGCCCGTTCTATCGCGACATGCTCGGCCTCAGCGAAGTCCCTAAGCCTGCGGCCGCTAGCCGCGGCGGCGCCTGGTTCGAGCACGGCGACGTGCACGTGCATCTCGGCGTCGAGGCGGACTTCCGCGCCAGCAAGAAGGCGCATGTGGCCTTCCGCGTAACTGACGTCGACGCCCTGGTCGTCCGCGCCCAGGCGGCGGGGTTCGAGGCGACAGCCCAGCCGCTTCTCGATGGATTCGACCAACGCGCGTTTATCTTTGATCCCTTCGGCAACCGGCTCGAGTTCCTGCGGCCGACCAACGGCGAGGCCGCATGAGCATGCTTTCCATCTCCAACCTCCACGTCGCCGTCGCCGACAAGCCCATCCTCAAGGGCCTATCGCTCGACTTGCCCTCCGGCGAGGTGCACGCCGTGATGGGGCCGAACGGCGCGGGCAAGTCGACGCTCGCCTATGCGCTGGCGGGCCGGCCCGGTTACGAAATCACCGGCGGTGCGGCGACCTTCGACGGCGCCGATCTGCTGGCGCTGACGCCCAGTGAGCGCGCGGCCAAGGGCGTGTTCCTGTCGTTCCAGTATCCGCTGGAGATCCCAGGCGTGCCGGCGCTCACCTTCCTGCGCACGGCGCTGAACGCCCAGCGCAAGGCGCGTGGCGAGCCTGAAGTGTCGGCGCCCGATTTTCTCAAGCTGGTGCGCGCCAAGGCCAGGGATCTGCGCATCGACTTCGACATGCTGAAGCGGCCGCTGAACGTCGGCTTCTCCGGCGGTGAGAAGAAGCGGATGGAGATGCTGCAGATGGCGCTTCTCGAACCGCGCCTCTTGATCCTAGACGAGACCGACTCCGGCCTCGACATCGACGCCCTGCGCATCGTCTCCGAAGGCGTGAATGCGTTCCGTTCGCCCAATCGCGCCATGCTGGTGATCACCCACTACCAGCGACTGCTCGACTATATCCGCCCCGACCGGGTTCACGTCCTGGCCGCGGGTCGCATCGTCGCCTCGGGCGGTCCGGAGCTGGCGCACGAACTCGAGAAGGCCGGCTACGACAAATATGCGGAGGCGGCGGCGTGAACGCTTTCGCTGACCCGAACGATTTCGTGATCCCCAGCCGCCGCACGGAGGACTGGAAGTACTCCGACCTGCGCCGCCACCTGCGTGAAGTCCCAGAGCTCGCCGGCGCTCTGGCCGAAGCGATCCAGCCGGGGGGCCCGTTCCGCGAAATCGCTGCGGAGGAGATCGTGATCGCCAACGGCCGCCTCAATTGGTGGTCTGAGCGGACAATCGATGGTGTCGAAGTGTCCGACGCGGCGACCGCGAACGACGGCGCCGGTCCCGGAGTCCCGGTGACGGCCGCAACCATGCCGCTCGGCGCCCTGGCGGCCGCCAAGACGCCGGATATGATGATTATCCGAGTGTCTGGCTCGGAGCCGCGAACCGTATCGCTTCGGCTCGTGTCGAAGGCTATCGGCGGGGCAATCTACGGCAGGGTTGGGATCGTTGTGGAGGCTGGCGCGCGGCTCACGCTGCTCGAGTTCGTGCGAAGGCGAGGGTGGCGACTATTTCGCCGACCACCTGATCGAGATTTTCGTCGGCGAAGGTGCATCGATCGACCGAATCTGCTGCCTTTCGGAGAGCGCAGATGTACTGTCGGCGACATTCGCCTCTGTCTCGCTCGCTCGTGGCGCACGTTTCAATCAGACGGTGCTCCTCTCCGGCGCCAAGCTGCAGCGGCACGAGACGCGCGTCGTCCAGCCGGGCGATGACGCGAGCGTGCGCATCGACGGCGTCTATGTGCTGGGCGGCGACCGTCACAGCGACCTGACCACTGTGGTCGAGCACAAGGGCGCGGGCGGCGAGACGCAACAACTGATCAAAGGCGTCGCGGCGGGGAAGGCCCGCGGCGTGTTCCAGGGGCGCATCGTGGTCGAGCCCGGCGCCGACCAGACCGACGCGCGGATGGGCCACCACGCCTTGATCCTCTCCGACCGCGCCGAGATTGACGCCAAGCCTGAGCTCGAGATTTACGCCGACGACGTGGCCTGCGCCCATGGCAACTCCATCGGCGCTCTCGACAAGAACGCGCTGTTCTACGCCATGTCCCGTGGCTTGCCCGAGCCGGATGCGCGCGCGCTCCTGACGGAAGCCTTCCTCGGCGAGGTGGTCGACCGAATTGAACGCGAAGACGTACGCGAGGTCGCCCGCAATTGGCTTACGCGACAGCTGGGGGCCCTGGCATGACCTTCGACCCCTATGCGGCCCGCCGCCAGTTCCCGATCTTCCAGCGGCGGGTGAACGAGCATCCACTGGTCTACCTCGACTCCGCCGCCTCGGCGCAGAAACCCAAGGCGGTGATCGACGCTCTGACCCAGCGCATGGCGACGTCCTACGCCAATGTGCACCGCGGCCTGCACACCCTGGCCAACGAAACCACCGAGGCCTATGAGGTCGCGCGCAAGTCCGTCGCGCGCTATCTGAACGCAGCGAGCGCGGAAGAGATCGTCTTCACCAAGGGCGGCACCGAGGCGATCAACCTGGTCGCCGCCACGCTCGGCCGATTGTTCGGCGAAGGCGACGAGATCGTGCTCACCGAGATGGAGCATCATTCCAACATCGTCCCCTGGCACTTCCTGCGCGAGCGCCAGGGCGTCGTGCTGCGCTTCGCGCCGGTGCTCGACGACGGCTCCCTCGACCTCGAAGCCATGCGCGATCTGATCGGCCCAAAGACGCGGCTGGTCGCATTGACCCACATGTCAAACGTGCTGGGGACGATCAATCCGGTGAAGGCCGTGGTGGAGGCCGCGCACGCCGCCGGCGCCCTGGTGCTCATCGACGGCTGCCAGGGCGCGGTGCACGCGGCGCCCGATGTACAGGACATCGACTGCGACTTCTACGTCTTCACCGGCCACAAGCTCTACGGCCCGACCGGCATCGGCGTCCTCTACGGCAAGGCCGAACGGCTCGCGGCCCTGCCGCCGTACCAGGGCGGCGGCGAGATGATCGAGCAGGTGACCTGCGATCGGGTGACCTACGCCGAGCCGCCGATGCGGTTTGAGGCCGGCACGCCGCCGATCCTGGAGGCGATCGGCCTGGGCGCCGCCATCGAGTGGCTGTCCCAGTTCGACCGCGACGCTATCCACGCCCACGAACGCGCCCTCTACCGAAGGGTGATCGACCAGATCAACGGAGCCAACTGGTTTGGGGTGATCGGCGACGCGCCCGGCAAGGGCGCCATCCTGACCTTCACCGTCGAGGGCGCCCACGCCCACGACGTGGCCCAGATCCTCGACCGTTACGGTATCGCGGTCAGGGCCGGCCAGCACTGCGCCGAGCCTTTAATGCGGCGATTTAACGTAACCTCCACCGCCAGGGCGTCATTCGCCCTATATAATACCGATGAGGACGCCGACGCCCTGGTCGCCGGCCTCCACAAGGTCCGGAGCTTTTTCGGCTGATGAACGCCCGCGTAGACCCCGCCGAGACCGATAAGGCGCCCGCCGAAGCCGCGGCGGCGACGCCTGCAACCGCGTCCGCCATTCCGCAGGCGGAGCTCGACGCCCTGACCGACAAGCTGATCGAGGCCTTCAAGACCGTGTTCGACCCGGAAATCCCGGTCGACATCTACGAGCTCGGCCTGATCTACAAGGTCGACGTCAACGACGACCGCGACGTGGTGGTGGACATGACCTTGACCGCGCCCGGCTGTCCGGTGGCGGGCGAGATGCCGGGCTGGGTGAAGGACGCGGTGGACGCCGTGGAGGGCGTGCGCTCCTGCACCGTGAACCTGGTGTTCGAACCGCCGTGGGACCCTTCGAGGATGAGCGACGAAGCCAAGCTTCAGCTCAACATGTTCTGACCATGGATTCTGCAAGCCACGCCCCGCATGCGACGTCCCCGACCCAAGGTGGTGACCCTCACCGACCGCGCCGCAGAACGCGTGCGCGAGATCATGGCGCGCGCCGAAAAGCCCTACGCCGGGCTGCGCGTCGGCGTGAAGAACGGTGGCTGCGCGGGTCAGGAGTACCAGCTCGAATATGCCGACGCGGCCGCGCCGCTCGACGAGGTGGTCGAGGACAAGGGCGTCACCATCCTGATCGACCCTAAGGCGGTGCTGTTCCTGATCGGCACCGAGATCGACTACGAGACCACCCCGCTCGCCTCGAAATTCACTTTCCGCAACCCCAACGAAACCGACGCCTGCGGCTGTGGCGAGAGCGTGACGATCACGCCGGCGAGCGAGGCGGACTGACCTTGGCGGGTTGCAGCAGCTTCTCCAGCTGTGCATTGGCGGTCTGCAGGTCCGACCGCTCCTTCTCCAAGCTCTCTACCCGGAGCGCGTAAAGGTCCAGGCCGACTTGGCGCACGCCCCAGGCTATCAGCTCGATCTCGTCGGGCCGGTAGTTCAGGCCCGTGGGCTTCGGTCCCAGGATCGCCACGCCAGTCACCGTGTTTCGCGTGACCATGGGCGCGATCAGACATCCGGAGAGCACGCCGTCATTCGCTTCGAGCGCTTTCAGGTCGGTCCGCGTGCTCAGCAACCCCGGACTGTTTGAGTCCAAGCGCTTGGGCAGATCCCCACATCCCCCGCGATCCGTGCAAAGCCATGCTCGCCGGCGAGATAAACCGCGACTTCGGCGCCCTCGGCATAGTGCGCCAGCGCGTGGACCGCACCACGGATCAGCGCCGAGCTGTCGGTGACAAAAGCCGCTTCCCTGACGAAGCGTCGGAGCGCAGTCTCCGCCTGTTGCCAGCGATGGAAGAACACGCGTTCTACGCCATGCTCCACGAAGGCGCGCACGCGATGAAACGTGAGGTAGATGCAGACCGCGATCAGGGCGTCGACGACGACATTCTTTTCGCGCCCCGCAATGGGAATGAAATGATCCACGACCCATTCGACCACGCCGAACGCTGCGAGCAGGATGGCGCTGACCAGGCCGTAGACGAGGGTGCGGTTCACCGCGAAGCCGAGGTCGAACACCTTTTGACGCAGAATTGCGTAGGTCAGTAGCGCCGGCGCCGCGACCCCCGCCAGAAGCGCGTTGGCGAAGATCACCGCTTCCGCCTTGAACCGCGCGTCGAAGGAGAACAGCGAGTCATAGACCTGCGCCAAGCAGATCAGGCCTACGGCGACGAACATCAGAGCGTAGCGCTGTTGGATGCGAGCGGCGCTCTTGCGCCAGCCTATGGCCAGATAGCTCAACGAAACGCCCAGACCGAGGATCACGATGGCCAACTGGAACATCTGGCCATCGCCGAACACCGGAAGGGACCGGACCGCCATGAAGCAGTAGAAGGTAAGCGCCATCACCGCCGCTTCGGCCGCGACGATCAGCCAGAATCCCAGACGGTGCGGCCACGGCATCGGGCCGACGTGATCGCGATAGAATCCGCGTGCGAAAGCGTAGAACAGTCCGGGGATCATCGCGTAGGCGGTGAAGTTCGGAACGAGGAAAAACAAGAATATATCCGGCGCACTCATCGGCGCCGGCGGCATGATGTTGGTGCCACCGTAGCAAACCAGCGCCAGTCCCAGCAGCAGGGTGGTCGTGCTGCGGCTGCGCCAGAGGATGAAGGCGCCGAACAACGACGCAAGTGCGTTGGCGGTGAAGGCGTAGAAGGTGCTGGACCAGTCGGTCGGAACGCCTGTGCGCGGTTGCACGATCGCATTGTGATGGGTCGTGCGTCCGGCGTGACGCACCGTGAAACCCATGTGCTCGCCGATATTGATCCTGCGACGGTAATCGTAGACCGTGTCGTAGCGGATCTGATCGCCGGCTACGACGCCGGCCAGCGCCATGGGCGTGCCGGTCCTAACTTTCTCGACCCGTACAAAGCCGTCGTCGAAATTGCCGGTCGCGTCCACGGTCGCGCCGAGCGTTCCCGCGTCGGGCAAGAGTTGCATGCGCGACGCGAGATCGATCGCGTTCTGACCGACCACGTAGACCGCAAAAATCAAGCAAAGCGCACGGAGAAGGCCGAAGAGACGGCCTCGTCGGCCCTGCCCGGACCCGCTCTGATCGTGAGGCCCTTTCTGCATCGCTCCCCCCGCCCCGCGATACTAGCGGCGCTCCGGCAAGGAATTCAAACCCTCGCGCCCGACGCCCGGCCGTTTGCAGCTTCTGGCTTGCAAGGCGGTCAAATGCCAATCAACTTAGCACATCAGCGCCGAGCGGCGGAAGCGAAGGAGCCTGCTCATGTCCGAGTCCACCGACCTGACCACCCGCCGGGACGCCTTGTTCGCCGCTCTGGCGGCAGGCGTCGGGGTCTCGGCCCTGGCGTCGCGCGCAAACGCTGAACTCGCGGCCGAGGGTGCGATCAGCCCGACGGCCGAGGCGCTCATTGCGGCGTCCGGCGTCGCCGGCGACGTGCACGACTGGGACTATCTCATGGGCGACTGGACGGCGGTGAACCGACGTATGAGGAAGCGCTGGACAGCCAATCCCGAGTGGGATGAGTTCCCCGGCAAGACCACCTACATCCAGTTCATGGGCGGCCTCGTGAACGTGGACGAGACCGACTTCCCGACGCGGGGCTTCGCGGGCGTGACGCTGCGCGCCTTCTCCGAAGAAAAGAAGCGCTGGTCGATCTACTGGGTCAACAGCAAGGATGGCGTCGTCACCTCGCCGATGGTCGGTGGCTACAAGGACGATCGCGGGATCTTCTATGGTGATGACGTCGACGACGGCGTCCCCATTCTCGCCCGCGTCTACCGGATTAAATCGCGCCCCGACGGCGAGCGCTGGGAGCAGGCCTTTTCCAAGGACGGCGGCAAGACCTGGGAGACCAACTGGACCGCCGACTTCACGCGCGTGAAGAAGGCCTAGGGCACAATCACCGCGGGTTTCACCTCGACGTCTTGCTCGGTCGAGCCGCGGCGCAGATGGACGTGCATGCCGGCAAGCTTGGTGGTGGCGATGGAGCCGGGCGTGACCGTGTCGGCGGGTGAGCCGTCGATGGTTTCGATCTCGTCGCCGGCCTTCAGGCCCGAGGCCGCCGCGCCGCCGCCGGGTGAGATGGCGACGATGCGCATCATGCCGTTGCCGGACGGCTCGGTGATCATGCCGATGCGCACCATCGGCGGCGGGGCGGGGATCACCGCGTCGGCGCGCTCGAAACGCACGAGCCTGTCCTTCTGATCGAGAGTCAGCACGAACTTCGACAACAGCGGCGGTCCCATCATGACGCCGAAGTTCGGGAAGCGGATCTCGAGCGGGAACGAGGCCACCATCGGCTGTTTGAAGGTGTAGCCGCCGAGCGCGAGGTCACCGGAGAGCCGCGCCGTGGTCACCTCGACCTCGCCGATGGCGGGCCCGTGGGCGGCGCCGGTGGCGACGGGCTTGGTCGTGAACGAGACCTTCTGCGCCAGCTGCGGGGCCATGGCGAAACCGTCGCCGGACTGGGTGTCGATAAAGCCGATGAAGGCCTGGCCGCCGACATTGATTGGCACGCCCCACAGCGGTCCGACCGCGGTGAGCGCGAGGACATCATGGCCGTTGGCGTCGGGCAGCGCGCCTTTCTCCAGCTTCACCTGGCGGTTCGGGAAGTCGACCGTGAGCAACAGGTCAGCGAATGCGGGCAGGCCGAGCTGGCCGTCGGAGTCGCCGGGCGGATGTTTCATCACGTCCGCGCGCAAGGGCCCGAACATCGCCGTCCCGAGTTGCAGCCCGTCGATTGCGACATCGCCGTCGCGGCTGACCCTGAGACCGAGGTCGGTCACGACCTGGGCCGAGACGGTGTTGAACCACGCCCCGGTCTCGATCTGGAAATGGTAGACGTGACCCTTGATCGACACCTCGACCGTCGGGTGGCTGTCCGCCATCAACAGCGGTGCGACCGTGCCGCCGTCGGGAACGGTCACCGACACCGGTTTCTGGCGCGCGTAGAGATCGCTCTCGTGGCTGGCGCCAAAGGCCGAGGTGGCGGCGATGGCCGTGAGGCAGACAGCCGCCGCAAGGCCCAGGACGAACCGGGTCGAAAAACGCATGACGCCCCCATGAGGCACTGGTACGCGAAGATAATGGGGGATTCCGAAGCCTTTGACAGGGTGACCGAATGTCCCGTCCGGCTTGGCCGTCCGGACCAATATGGGGCCAGCACCACGGGCCAGCAGGGGATTTTCTTACGCAGCCCGAATGGAAGCGACCTTCAAAAACGACCGGCTCGCGAGTTTATGTCGTCGAGGAGAGCATAGAGAGGAGCCGGCCAAACGACCCCGGCTGCTGCCGACGCCTTAACCTGCTCCTCGACGCGCTTCGCACTTATTGGGCCGTCGGAATTCAATTCGAGATACGTGTTGATCATTTGACTAAGAAGTCCCGCAATCGGCTGAACGGCCGTGTCATGGTTCTTTACGTCATGCGGATAGGCGATGACCTTTAATCCGAACCAGAGAATAAACAGGACGCCAGAAATTGCGACTATGGCCACCACCGGAGACCATGAGAGCCAATGCAGCCATCTGGCAATGAGTGCGAGGACGATGATCGCGCCAAAAAACTGAAGGCTACGCCACTGCGACTTAAGAAGGGAAGCCGCAGGATGTATGCGCCCCAGAGGGGGCGGTGGCAGGAGGCCCGGAATACTCGGCCTATTCATCATTTGGTCGCCGAACTGATAAAGCTCCAAAGCTAGGAGAAGGTCGACAAGCAGTCGATCAAATCGCGCCGATCTCACTGGCTGTTGGAGGTATTCGCCCACGGCCATCTCGATGCCTTGGCGATTGAGTTCTGGCGTCTTCTTGTTCCTCAGTCGCTGTAAAGGGTGGAGATCGTGATGCCAAAAATTTGCGGATTCAACGCTCCATACCTGCACGCTAGGCGGCAAAACGAAGCAATAGACGGAAGCAAGCGCGTCTGCCGCGACGCCAAAAATCTCGCCGACCGTTTCCACGCATTGGCTCTCACGAACGTGCTCAAAACTTGATGCCGCAAGCTCGTCGGCGATGCGATGATAGAGTGATAATTGCAGCCTAGAGAGGTCGCCTTGAAACTGATGAACTCAAAGTTCCTGAAACTAAGCGCCGCCTTTGCTGGTCAACGTCCTCTAACCGCGCAGCATCTTCGTTCATGTTGCCCCTCATACCATTATGAAGTTGCTCGAGTCCGTCGCAGCTCATCGGGCGCCGGAACCAGAGTGGCATAGACCGGCGCCTGGCCGGTGGCTTCGCCGACCAGCTCGGCGGTTCTGGTTTCGACCGCGGTTTCCAGGCGCTGGAGGAATTCCTCCTTTCCGAGGCCGTTCGGGATCGGGTCGAGGAATTCGATGACCGCCGTTCCTGGGTTCTTTTTGTATGCTTCCTGCGGCCAGAACAGGCCAAGGTTGGTTGCTTGCGGGACGACCGGCATGTCGAAGTCGCGATACATGTGCCAGATGCCGGCGCGGTAGCGGAAGCGCTCGCCGATCCTGGCGAGATTGCCTTCGGGATAGATCAGGATGCGCCGGCCGTCCGCCTTGGCTTGGGCGGCACTGGCGACCAGCGCCCGACGCGCTTCCGGTCCGCCGCAGTTGTTGACCACGATCGCGCCCAGCTTGCGCAGCACCGTGCCCAGCAATGGGAAATGTTCCAGATGATCGCCGGTGACGAAGGCGAGGTCCTCGAACTGCGAGTAGACACAGAAGCCGTCGCCCCAGGACTGGTGTTTGGCGCCGATGATGAACGCGCCGTCCGGCAGGCGTTCACGCCCGCGCACCTCCAGCTTGATGCCGGCGAAGATCCGCATCGACTGCACCATGCGGCGGGTATAGCGGCGGATGATCCAGCCGGTCGCGCCTCGCCCCGGCGTCAGGGCCGCAAACGCGGCCATCAGGGCGTAAAGGATGCTGAGAGTCCAGTAGGAGACGGCGAAGGCAAAGCTGCGCATGGGGTCAGCTTGGCTTTTCAGCGCCCGCGGAGCAAGCTCCGGCCATGGCCATCACTGCGGGCTTTATCGAGACCCTCACCGACACGCTGAGCTTCCTGCCCGAGCTGAAGATCAAGCGCATGTTCGGCGGAGCGGGTGTTTATACGGTGGGCCTGATGTTCGCCCTCGCCGACGATGGGGCGCTGTGGCTCAAGACCGACGCGGAGAGCGATCCTCTGTTTGTGGCGCAGGGCCTCGAGGCCTTCACCTTCCGTGATCGCGAGGGCCGCACCATCTCCATGACCTACCGCCGCGCGCCCGACGAAATCTGGGACGACCCCGACGCGGCGCGCCGCTGGGTGCAGTTGGGGGTCGACGCAGCGCTTAGAAAAAAGGCGGCGGCCAAGACCAAGGGCAAGCGCCCGGCGAAGACCAAGCCCGGGTCGTTGCTGATCTCGGGCCCGTGGGACGACGGCTAAGCGGAGGCACTTGTCGTGCGTGCGGTCTAAGCCGCCTTGTCCAACCGCTCCGCGTTGGTGACGCGGTTGCGGCCCGTGCGCTTCGACGCGTAGAGCGCTTCGTCGGCGCGCTCCATCAGGGCGGTGACGCTCTCGTCCCCGTGGCGCTGGGCGATGCCGACCGAGATGGTCACGGCGCCCAGGTCTTCGTTGGTCGAGCGGCGTTTCAGGTGGCGCGAGGCGATCTCCTCGCGGATCCCGTTCAGCGCGGCTTCGACCAGGGCGGCGGACTCGCCGGGACACAGATCATGGCGAACTCTTCGCCGCCGTAGCGGGCGGCGAGCCGCGGCGATCCCGCCACGCGGCCGATGACGCTGGCGACATAGCGCAGCACCTGGTCGCCGGTCTGATGGCCCCAGGTGTCGTTGAAGCGTCTTGAAGTGGTCGATGTCGATCACCGCCAGGGTCATCGCAGCGCCGCTCTCGTCGGCGTCGGCGCAGGCGCGGTGCGATTGTTCGTCGAAGGCCTTGCGGTTGGCGAGGTTGGTCAGGGCGTCGGTGGAGGCGTCGCGGCGCACCTGCTCCAGGTGCTCGCGCAGCTCGGTGACCTCGCGCGTTGGAGTCCTGCAGGCGCTTTTCGAGCGTGGCGTTGACTCGTCCTGCACCTGCGTGGTGGCCTGGGTGAGCGTCTCCACCAGCTTCTTGACATGCGGTTCGTGGGCGTCCTGGCGCGCAGCCTTCGGCTCGCGTCGGCGAGGGTCTCGCCGTAGGCCGCGCTGGGACTTCTGTGCGGTCGAAATCGCGGCAGCGACCTGCAGCCAGTTCGCGGCTCAACTGGGCGCCGGCGTCGCGGATCTCGTCGGTCAGCCGTACGCTTGGGCAGGATAGTTGTGCCGCCAGGGTTTCCGAAATCTCTTCGGTGATCGTCTCGCCGGACTGGAGCAGGCGGCTGATCTCCTGGCCGAGCAGGCCGTCCGGATCGCCGAGGTAGTGCAGCCAGAGCTCGAAATTCAGCGGTGTCGGCCAGACGCTCGCAGCCGCTCCATCTCGTCCAGCGCCTTGCGCGCGCCAGCCCATAGGCCTCGGGTCCCCGCAGGGTAAGGTCGACAGCCGCCGCGCTCATACGTCCCCTCCGGCGCCGCGGTTCCCATCGCGACGCTCTGTCGCGCAAACCTAGGGCGCGAAGCGTAACGTCGGGTTAAAGGCCGACTACAAAGCCTTGGGGATCAGGGGGTTTTCTTGATCGGGGCCGCGCGCAGCAGGAACGCTGGCGGCGTCCGAGCCGAACCCGGCGCCGGGGCCGTCCTCTCCCGCGCGTTGTCGCGCGAGCGCGTAGCGGTCGTTGCCTCTGGGGGGCTTTGCGCGGTCGGGCCGCCTCGCGGCTCTCTCTCGGCGCGCTCGCGGGGCTCCCTCGGGGTTTCGCGGGTTTCCTTGGGCGCTTCACGGGCTTCCGCGGGCTGAGGCGCCGGTTCGCCGCCGCCGGCCTGATCGGCGGCTGCGGCCCCGGCCGCCGCGGCGGCGACGGGTGCGTTCGCGGGGCTGGTCGTCTCCGACCGGCCTCGCCACAGGTGCGGGCGCTTCCGCCTCGACGGTTCGGCCTTGGCTTCGACGGGCGCTTCGGCCGGTTCGGGCCGCGGGCGGCTGCGTTCGGTTCGTCCGCCGCCGCCGCGTCCGCTACGGCCGCGCGCGTTGCTGCGGTCGCCTCGGCCCGAGGGACGGTCCTCGCTCTTCACCGAACCCCAGTCGACGTCGAGCTTCACCTCGTCCGGCGCCTTGCCGATCAGCCGGATCACCTTGTCGAGGTTGCGGCCGTCGGCCGGCGTGACGATCATGAAGGTGTCGCCGGACTTGCCGGCCCGGCCGGTGCGGCCGATGCGGTGGACGTAGTCGTCGGCGTGGTGCGGGACGTCGTAGTTGAAGACGTGGCTGACGTCGGGAATGTCGAGGCCGCGCGCGGCGACGTCGGAGGCCACCAGCAGCTTCAGCTCGCCCTTGCGGAACAACTCCAGCGTCTTGCGTGCGCTGGCTCTGGTCCAGGTCGCCGTGGATCGGCGGGGCGTCGAAGCCGTGCTTTTTCAGCGACTTGGCGACGACGTCGACCTCGGACTTGCGATTGCAGAAGACGATGCCGTTGCGCACGTCGTCGCGCGCCGATCAGCGCGCGCAGCGCCAGCCGCTTGGCGGCCGGATCGGCGCATCGGAATGCGCACCAGATGCTGGGCGATGGTCTCGGCGGTGGTCGCCGGCTCGCGCCGCCTCGATCCGCACCGGGTCCTTGCAGGAACTGCTTGGTGAGCCGGGTGATCTCCGGCGGCATGGTGGCCGAGAAGAACAGGGTCTGCTTGTTCGGCCGGCGTCAGCTTGAAGATGCGCTCGATGTCGGGGATGAAACCCATGTCGAGCATGCGGTCGGCCTCGTCGACCACCATGATCTGCACGCCGGTGAGCAGCAGCTTGCCGCGCTCGAAATGGTCGAGCAGGCGCCCGGGCGTGGCGATCAGCACGTCGACGCCGCGGTCGAGCTTGGCTTCCTGGTCGCCGAACGAGACGCCGCCGATCAGCAGCGCCCAGGTCAGCTTCTGGCCCTTGGAGTAGCGTTCGAAGGCGAGCGGCACCTGGTCGGCCAGTTCGCGGGTCGGCTCGATGACCAGGGAGCGCGGCATCCGCGCCTTGGACCGGCCGGCGACCAGCCGGTCGATCATCGGCAGGGTGAAGGCGGCGGTCTTGCCGGTGCCGGTCTGGGCGATGCCCAGCACGTCGCGCCCGGCCAGGGCGACGGGAATGGCCTGGGCCTGGATCGGTGTGGCCTTCGTTAACCGGTGTCGGCGACGGCTCTAAGGACTTCGGGGCTTAGCCCCAGCTCTGAAAATTGTGTCATTCGATGGTCTGAAAGGGGCCGCGACTCGGCGGCGGAGCGCGATCTAGCCGCGGCGCGTGCGGAACATAGGGCCCAAGCGCGGCAAGTCAATTGAGTGCTTTGACGCGCCCGCAACCGGAAAGTTCCACAACCGGCGTGGAACGCTTGTCACGGGCCGGCGATCTGATGCTTCTGGAGCCCGGTCGCGGGCGTCGGTCAGGACGGCAAGGTGAGCATTTCCCTCTATGAAGCAAGCGTCCAGGGCTATCTGCAGACCCTGGAGGCGGTCGGCGGCGTGCTCGACTGTGGGCGGGCCTACTGTCAGGAACATCGCATCGACCTCGGACAGATTCTCGAGGCGCGGATGTTTCGCGACATGCGGCCTTTGCGGTTCCAGGTCCAGCAGGTTGTTTTCCACTCTGTCGGCGCCGCCGACGCGATCCGCAGCGGAGTCTTGCGGTTTCCGGACAAGCCGCCCGAGCACGACTACGCCGGCCTGCAGATCCTGATCGCCGACGCCTGTGAGGCGCTCAGCCGGCTGACCCCGGCTGAGATCGACGCCCACGCGGGCGCGGATGTGGTCTTCGAGGTTCCCGGCCGCCCGCGCCGCGTCTTTACCGCCGAAGGGTTCGTACTGTCCTTCTCGATCCCCAACTTCCAATTCCACGCCGCCACCGCCTACGGCATCCTGCGGGCCCAGGGCGTGCCGCTGGGCAAGCTCGATTACATGGGCGCGCTGCGACTGAAGGAAGAGGTCCCGGCGTCCTCGTGATCCGGAATTCGACGTCGGTCCTCAGTCAGACGTCCAGGTCTTCCGTCGCGAACTGGGCGTTGTCCTGGATGAAGCGGAAGCGCAGTTCGGCCTTGCGGCCCATCAGGGTCTCCACCAGGGCTTCGATCTCGTCTTCGTTCTCGGGTAGGGTGACCCGAAGCAGGGTGCGCTTCTTCGGGTCCATGGTGGTTTCCTTGAGTTGGGCGGGCATCATCTCTCCCAGGCCCTTGAAGCGGCTGATCTCGGGCTTCTTGCCCTTGAACACGCTGGCCAGGAGTTCGTCGCGGTGCGCGTCGTCGCGTGCATATTCGACCTTGGCGCCGTGGCTGAGGCGGAACAGCGGGGGCAGGGCGAGATAGAGCCGTCCCGCGCGGATCAGCCCCGGCATGGTGCGGTAGAAGAAGGTGATCAAGAGCGAGGCGATGTGGGCGCCGTCCACGTCCGCATCGGTCATGATGACGATACGTTCGTAACGCAGATCCTCGAGCCGGAAGCGCGGCTCCGGATGGGCGCCCAGCGCCAGCATGAGATCCGACAGCTCCTGGTTCGAGCGCGCCTTGTCGCCCGCCGCCGAGGCGACGTTCAAAATCTTGCCGCGCAGGGGCAGGATGGCCTGGCGGTTACGGTCGCGCGCCTGTTTTGCCGACCCGCCCGCGCTGTCGCCCTCGACGATGAACAGCTCCGCGCCCTCGGCCGATTGCAACGAACAGTCGGACAGCTTGCCGGGCAGGCGCAGTTTACGCGTCGCGCTCGCGCGCGCGACCTCCTTGTCCTTCTTCCGCTTGAGCCGCTCTTCCGCACGCTCGATGACGAAGTTCAGCAGGTTGGATGCGTTCTTCGGGCTTTCCGTCAACCAGTGGTCGAACGGATCGCGCAGCGCTGTCTCGACCAGCTTTTGCGCGTCGGCGGAGGACAGCCGCTCCTTGGTCTGACCCTGGAATTCCGGATTGCGCACGAACACCGACACCAGCGCGCCCGCATTGGCGATGACGTCTTCGGCGGTGATGACGCCCGCGCGCCGCTCGCCGACAAGCTCGGCATAGGCCTTGAGCCCGCGCGTCAGCGCCGCGCGGAATCCCGCCTCGTGCGTGCCGCCGTCAGGGGTGGGCACGGTGTTGCAGTAGGACTGGATGAAGCCGTCCGCCTCGCCGAAGCCGGCCGGCGACCAGGTTACGGCCCAGTCGACCGCGCCGCCTTGCTCCTTGCGCTGCACCTTGCCGGCGAACGGTTCGGGCGTGACGGTCTCGGCATTGCCCACGCGCTCGGCGAGAAAGTCGGCGACGCCGTTGGGGAAGTGGAACACCGCCTCCTTGGGCGTCGCATCGGTGATGCGGTCGGGCGCGCACTTCCATTTGATTTCGACGCCGCCGAACAGATAGGCCTTCGACCGCGCCATGCGGAACAAGCGTGCGGGTTTGAATGCCGCGCCGACGCCAAAGATCTCCGGGTCGGGATGGAAGCGCACCTCGTTGCCGCGCTTGCGGGTCGCTGCACCCTTCTTGATCTTGCCCTTCGGTTTGCCGCGCGAGAAGGCCTGGGTCCATTCGAACCCGTCGCGCCACACGGTGACCTCGAGCAGGTCGGACAGCGCGTTGACCACACTCACGCCCACGCCGTGCAGGCCGCCGGACGTCTCATAGACGTCTCCCGAGAATTTGCCGCCGGAGTGGAGCATGGTCATCACCACCTCCAGTGCCGACTTGTCCTTGTACTTGGGGTGCGGATCGACCGGGATGCCGCGACCGTCATCGCGCACCGACAGCGATCCTTCGGTGTCGAATTCGACCCAGATCGTGCGCGCGTGGCCCGCGACCGCCTCGTCCATGGCGTTGTCGAGCACCTCGGCGAACAGGTGATGCAGGGCGCGCTCGTCGACGCCGCCAATGTACATGCCCGGCCGCTTGCGGACCGGCTCCAGCCCCTCCAGCACCTCGATGTGCTCAGCCGAATAGCCCCCCTTTTCGCCCTTGCGCTTGGCGGGCGCAGATTCGGACTTCGGCGCCGCGCGCTTGGGTGCGGGCGGACTAGCCTTGGCCTTCGATTTCGATGGCTGGGGGTCGGAGAACAGATCGGACTGGTCGGGGGGGACCTTGGCCATGCGGGATTTTGAAACGAATTCGGAACCGGGACTGGAAGCCTTGCCGGTATGGGCCGCACGCTGTCCCCAGGCAAGCGACCGCCCAGGCGACCCAGGGTCGCGCCACGGTCATGATTTGGCTGTTAGGTTTTGAACCATGGTCCAGACCATCAAGAGCGCCCAGGTCGTCTACGAGGGCCGCCACGAGGTGCTGGTGGCGACCGTGGTCGACAGCCATGGCGACGCCTTCCGTCGTGAGATCGTGGTGCGCGGCGACGCCGCCTGCGTGCTGCCCTACGACCCGGACCGGCGGGTGGTTCTGATGGTGCGCCTGCCGCGCACGCCGGCCCAGTTCATCGCCGGAACTCGCCAATGTGCTGGAGGCGCCGGCGGGCGTCATCGAAGACGGTGAGGCGGCCGAGACCTGCATCCGCCGCGAGGCGATGGAGGAGGCGGGGGTGCGTCTCACCACCCTGGAACCAATCGCCACCGCGTTTGCGAGCCCGGGTTATTCCACCGAGCGCCTGCACCTGTTCCTGGCGCCCTACGCTGCGTCCGACCGCACCGCCGATGGCGGAGGTCTCGCGAGCGAGCACGAGGACATCGAGGTGGTGGAGATGCGCCTCAGCGAACTGTGGGCCTGGGAAGAGGCCGGCGCCATCCAGGACATGAAGACCCTGGCGCTGGTGCTTGCTTTGCGGACGCGCCGGCCGGAGTTGTTCGCCTAGACCTCAGTGCGCCTTCAGCGCAGCGTCCGCCTCAGGCGGCAGGGGATTGTCGGCGGATTTGCCTTCCCAGATGATCTCCGTCACCCACCAGCGCGTGCCGTCATTGACCAGGACGAACTGGTTGATGCCGCGCGCGAAGGGCGCTTCGCCGGGCGCGTGGCGGCTTTCGTAAGGGCTCTCGACGACGGCGGTGTGGCCGTAACGCGTGACCCGGAGCATGACGCCGCGTTCGAAGAAGCCCTCTTTCGCGAGCCTCGGAGTCGCAAGGTTTGCATAGTCGTCAGGGGTCAGATCACGGATCGAAACCGATCCGTCCGGCTTCACGCCGGCCGCCACGAAATGCGCGTAGGGCGCCATCAGCGCGCGCATGCGGTCCCAGTTGCGTCCGCCCGCGGGTCCCGAGATGACGTCGTACATCGAGTGCACGATCGCCTCGGGCGTCGCCACGTCCTGGGTCTGGACGAGAGGCGGCGGAGGCGGCGGCGTTTGCGCCATCGTGGTCGGAGCGATGGCGATGGTCGCCAGGGCGGCGAGGGCGGCGAGGGTGCGCATCAGTGGCCTCCGGTCAGGGGAATGAGATCGCTCATCCAGTCGTCCTCGTCGGTGCCGATTGGCATGCCGGGCGGGGTGGTCGGCGTATGCGCCGGCTGGGCGAGCACGCGTTCGAGTTCGTTGCGATCGCCAATCAGGCGGCCAAGGTAGGCGCGGTGGCCGCGTTCTTCGGCATCGAGACCTTTGTCGGTGCGTGAGCGCGCGACCAGGTCGGCGATCTTCTGGTCGATCTCGGAGGCGACTTCGCGCGAGGTCGTGGGCGCGCGTTCGGCTTCGATCAGGCTCACCAAGGTGCGCGTCTCGATGCGCCGGCGCACCAGCGACAGGCGGTCTTCGGCGGCGGGCGCCCGGAACGTCGCGGCGATCAGCTTGTCGACCACCTCGCCGACGCCGGGCGCGCTCGCGTCGCGGCGATGCTGGTCGTCGAGGCGGTTCAGACGATCCGGCGCCAGGATCGCGTTCAGCGTCATCGAGGCGGCGACGTTGGCGGCGACCAGCGGGTCGAACACCGGACCGCCCTGGGTCTGGAAGAGCTCGATGTCGTACTGGCGGTCGTCCGATCCGGACCATCCCGCCGACAGCAGCGGCAGCAGGCGCTCCGGCGTGTCGAGCTCCGCGGGATTGAGCGTGGCGAGCAGAGCGTCGAGCGCACGGCGCTGATCCACCGGCGCCACCATCGGCGCCGCCTCGTGTCCATCGCCGTTCAGGCCGTAGTCGTAAACGACGCCTGCGAGCATCTTCGACGCGGCGTCGATCTCATAGCGGTGCAACAGATAGATCGGCACGTATTTGCGCCGCAGGTTCTGCAGCGGCTCGCCGGCATGCAACGCCCTCAGGCCGAAGTCGTCGATGGCGATGCGGCGCACGGCCATCATGCGGGTGAGCTCCGCCGCCGGATCGGGACCGTCGTCCCACAGGCTGGCCCACGGTTGCGCGGCGCCCTCGGGCCTGGCGTCGGCGTCGGTGATGTAGCGCATACCCGAATCCTGCTCGGCCTGGGCCTTGGCGCGCGACGCATCGTCGTCCGGCGCGTAGCTGTAGAGCCAGTCGATGCTGAATTCGTCCCACTTGCCGATGCCGACCGCATAGGCGTCGCTGAAATCCAGCTTGCCGTCGACGATGCGGATGCGCGGCCCCGGATAGTCCATCACCGACGTCCGGTCCTGGGTCGAGCCCGCGAAATTGTGCGAGAAGCCCAGCGCATGGCCGGTCTCGTGTGCGCCGAGCTGGCGGATGCGCATCAGCGAAATGCGCACCGGATCGTCCTGAGCGCCTGAGTTATCCTTGTCGGCGCCGGCGAGACCTTCGAAGATCATCACATCCTGGCGCACGCGCAACGAGCCCAGCAGCACCGATCCCTTGATTATCTCGCCGGTACGAGGATCGACCACGCCCTGGCCGTAGGACCAGCCGCGCGTCGCGCGATCGACCCAGTTGATGAAGTTGTAGCGCACGTCGAGCGGGTCCATGCCTTCGGGCGCGACCTCGACACGGAACGCGTCGATATAGCCCGCGTCGGTGAAGGCCTTGGCCCACCAACCCGCGCCTTCGACCAGGGCGCTGCGGATCGGTTCGGGCGCGGCGCGGTCGACGTAGAAGACGATGGGCTTCTTCACCTTCGACGGCGCGGGGCCGGGGTTGATCTTCTCCAGCCGGAAGCGTTGCGCGATCTCGCTGATCACCGGTTCGCCGAGCTTCGAGCCATAGTCGACGATCTCGGTCGAGAAGGTTCCGGTGCGCGGATCGAATCGGCGGGGGACGAATCCCGGCTCGGGCAGTTTCACCAGCGACTGGCGCACCACGAAGCTGATCGACTTGGCGTTGGGCGCGATGTTGGCGACCTCGGCGCTCGGGTTGTCGTTCTGGAACGTCTCGCGCGCCTCAAACTCCAGGTTCTCGGGGAACACCTTCACCGCAGATGGATCGGCGATACTGAGATCGGAGGACTGCTTCCAGCCCTTCTCACCGGCGCTCGTCAGTAATCCTGCGATGTCGAAGGAGTCGCGTGTGAGGAAGCTCGTAATTTCGACGAGGACGCGCCCGTCCGGCGCCACCGCGGTGACATCGCCGGCCCAGATGGCCGAATAGGCGAAGGAGTTGCGCGCGGAAGCCTGTTCCGGCGCCGGTGCGCCGACCGCGCGAAACTTCTGGTTCTCGAACTCGGCGACCACCTTCTTGCCCACACGGCGGAAGACGATGATCTCGTCGTCGCCCGGCTGCGAACGATCGAGCCCCAGAGGCGCGGAGCCGAGCCCCGTCTTCAGTGCGGTGAGGTAGATGAACCGCCCCACGACGCCGTCCGCGTCCGGCGCGGCCAGCGACAGGAAGATCTTGCCCTGAGCCTTGTCGACAAACACGGGCAACAAACCGTCCATGCGGGTCAGGCCGGCGGTCTCTTTGACGTAGGCGTTTGAGGCGGCCGGTGCCTTCTCGGCATGGGCGTGCGCCTTGGCGGGCGCGACGGTCGGCGCGGCGAAGGCGGCAACGCAGATGACGGCGAGAAGCAAGACGCGCATGAAAACCCCCGGGAACGGACCCTCGCTACTCCCTTAGCCAACCTCACGCAAAGGCTCCGGAGGAGCGAAGTAGGGTGGTGGGTCGAGCAGGTTTCGAACCTGCGACATCCGCCTTGTAAAAGCGGCGCTCTACCACTGAGCTATCGACCCAGGCGCCTCGTCGGTAAGCCTGCGCGTCTTACGGGGAATTCTGGCAAACGAAAAGGGCGCGAGCCTCGGCCCGCGCCCCTCATTCTGCTAAAAAGAGAAACTTACTTTTTGCCGTTCAGCGCGCCTTTCAGGCCCTCGCCGACGCGGAAGCGCGCGGTCTTGGAGGCCGCACGGTGCACTTGCTCGCCCGTGCGCGGGTTGCGCGCCATGCCGGCGGCGCGTTGCACGGGAAGGAACGTGCCGAAGCCGACGAGGCGGACTTCTTCGCCTTTCTTCAGCGCCGCAATGACGCTGTCGGTGAACGCGTCCAGCGCATTCTTGGCGGCTTCCCGGCTCGTATCCGTCTTATCCGCGATCGCGGCGATCAGATCGGCTTTAGTCATGTCTGTCTCCCCAGCCCTTGGGTTTCTAGAACGACGAAGCGTAGGGCCCTCCCCGATTCGGCGCTCAGTCGCTGTTCAGGATAAGAATTCACGAATCCCTTCCCGTCAAAGGAGAAACGCCGCCCGGACAGGGTCCGAACGGCGTTTTTTGTGAACAAACCGGGATCGGCAGGGGTCAGTGGGCGATCGAAACGTCCAAATCCCCGTCTGCGACTGGGATTGGAAGCGGTTCGTCTTCCTCCCGCCACTCCACCGGTTCCAGTTTTCCGGTCAGGGCGTGGGCCAGGGCCTCGTCGGCGGTGGCGACCGGAATGATCTCCAGCGCGGACTTCACGTTGTCCGGAATATCGGCCAGGTCCTTCACGTTCTCCGCCGGGATCAGCACCGTCTTCACGCCCGATCGCAGCGCGGCCAGCAGCTTCTCCTTCAAGCCGCCGATGGGGAGCACACGGCCGCGCAGGGTGATCTCGCCGGTCATCGCCACCTCCTTGCGAACGGGGATTCCGGTGAGCACCGAGACCATGGCCACGGTCATGGCCACGCCGGCCGAGGGACCATCCTTGGGCGTGGCGCCCTCGGGCACGTGTACGTGCACGTCGGTCTTCTCGAACAGCGGCGGCTTGATGCCGTAGCGCGTGGCGCGCGAGCGCACGAAGGAGGCGGCGGCGGAGATCGACTCCTTCATCACCTCTTTCAGATTTCCGGTGACGGTCATCCGACCCTTGCCGGGCATGCGCACGGCTTCGATTGTGAGAATGTCGCCGCCGAACTCGGTCCACGCCAGGCCGGTGACGATGCCGACCTGGTCGGTCTCGTCCGTTTCACCGTAGTGGAACCGGCGAATGCCCGCGAACTTGTCGAGCAGGACGTCGTCCATGGTGATCGACTTGGTCTTCTCGGTTTCGAGTTGGCGCACCGACTTGCGCGCCAGGTTGCCGAGTTCGCGCTCGAGGTTCCGCACGCCCGCCTCGCGCGTGTAGTAACGGATCAGGTCGCGGATGGCCTCGTCCGGAACGATCCACTCGCCGTCCTTCAGGCCGTTGTCCTTCTGCACCTTGGGCAGCAGGTGGCGCTTGGCGATCTCGAGCTTCTCGTCCTCGGTATAGCCGGGGATGCGGATCACCTCCATGCGGTCCAGCAGGGGCTGGGGCATGTTCAGGCTGTTCGCCGTGGTGACGAACATCACCTGGGAGAGATCGTAGTCCACCTCGAGATAGTGGTCGCCGAAGGTCGAGTTCTGCGCCGGATCCAGCACCTCGAGCAGGGCCGAGGAGGGGTCGCCGCGCCAGTCGGCGCCCAGCTTGTCCACCTCGTCCAGCAGCATGAAGGCGTTGGTGGTCTTCGCCTTCTTCATCGACTGGACGATCTTGCCCGGCATGGAGCCGATGTAGGTGCGCCGGTGTCCGCGGATCTCGGCCTCGTCACGCACTCCCCCCAGCGACAGGCGCACGAATTCGCGGCCGGTAGCCTTGGCGATTGAGCGGCCCAGCGAGGTCTTGCCGACGCCGGGCGGTCCGACGAGGCAGAGGATCGGGCCCTTCACCGTGCCGGTGCGCGCCTGCACCGCGAGATACTCGAGGATGCGCTCCTTCACCTTGTCCAGGCCGTAGTGATCGTCTTCCAGGATCTGCTCGGCCTTTTTCAGGTCGATGGGCTTGGTCTTGGCCTTGCCCCACGGGATCGACAGAAGCCAGTCGAGGTAGTTGCGCACCACCGTCGATTCCGCCGACATCGGCGACATGTTCTTCAGCTTCTTCAACTCGCCGTCGGCCTTGGCGCGGGCTTCCTTGCTGAGCTTGGTCTTGCGGATGCGCTTTTCCAGCTCGAGAATTTCATCGCGCGCGTCGTCGGTTTCGCCCAGCTCCCGCTGGATCGCCTTCATCTGTTCGTTCAGATAATATTCGCGCTGGGTCTTCTCCATCTGGCGCTTCACGCGCGAGCGGATCTTCTTCTCGACCTGCAGCACCGAGATTTCGCCTTCCATCAGCGCATAGACGCGCTCCAGGCGCCGCGGCACTTCGAAGGTCTGCAGCAGTTCCTGCTTGTCGGCGATTTTCACCGATAGGTGCGAGGCGACCTGGTCGGCGAGCTTGGACGGTTCGGTGATCTGCGGAATCGAAGACAGCGCCTCGGGCGGCACCTTTTTGTTCAACTTCACATAGTTTTCGAAGTGCTCGATCACCGCGCGCGACAGCGCCTCGGCCTCGTTGCTCTCGCCGGCTTCGTCCTCGATCTCCACCACTTCGGCTTCATAGAAGTCGCCGGTCGAGGTGAAGCGGCTGATGGCGGCGCGCGACTTGCCTTCGACCAGCACCTTCACCGTGCCGTCAGGCAGCTTCAACAGTTGCAGCACAGTCGCGATGGCGCCGACGTCGTAGATGGCGTCCGGCGCGGGATCGTCGTCGGCGGAGTTCTTCTGGGTCGCGAGCAAATCTGCTTGTCGCCGCGCATGACTTCGTCCAGCGCGCGGACCGACTTCTCCCGTCCCACAAAAAGCGGCACCACCATATGCGGGAACACCACAATGTCCCGCAGGGGCAGCACCGGTAACACCTTAAGCTCTGACATGATGCCTTGCTCCTGGTCCCTGCGGCCTAACTGGACCGCGGGCCCTCCGGTTCTGGGGTAGCCCCGACGAGGGTCGGGTCCTTCAGAACCGGCCGCCAATTCACGGCGTGTCTGTTCGAGGAATTATGTGGCTCCAAATCCTCTCTGTTCAAGCTCGAGGGTCACGGATGCCTCGAACGCCGCAGGCAGGCGGTAAAGCTGGGTCCCCGTGACCTAAACCCGCTGAGGCCGGGGAAGTTTCACCCCCAAATCGCCGGCCAGGCTGGAAAACCGGTCCGGGAGACCGAGGCGGCATAACGCCGCTATCCATCCGCCGGCCGTCGGCTGTGGCCCGAAAGTCGCGTCGTTTTCCTGTTTTGCGAGAGAAAGCTCTCAACGCTTCCCGAAAATGCAAGCGGCCCCGGGACAGTCCCGGGGCCGATCGAAACTCAGATCGCGAAGCGAGAGCCTTAGGACGCGGCGCCCTTGTCGCGGCGTTCGGCGTAGATCATCAGCGGCTGGGCGCGGCCTTCGACCACTTCGCCGTTGATCACCACTTCCTCGACGCCCTGGTAGGTCGGCAGCTCGAACATGGTCTCGAGCAGGATGCCTTCCATGATCGAGCGCAGGCCGCGTGCGCCGGTGCGACGCAGGATGGCCTTCTTGGCGATGCCGTGCAGGGCTTCGTCGTTGAAGGTGAGGCCGACGTTCTCCATCTCGAACAGCCGCTGGTACTGCTTGACCAGGGCGTTCTTGGGCTCGGTCAAAATCTTCACCAGGGCTTCTTCGTCGAGGTCCTCCAGCGTCGCCAGCACCGGCAGACGGCCGATGAATTCCGGGATCAGGCCGAAGCGGAGCAGGTCGTCGGGCTCGACGCCGCGCAGGACCTCGCCGGTGCGACGTTCGTCGGGGTCCTTCACCTGGGCGCCGAAGCCGATGGAGGTGCCCTTGCCGCGGCTGGAGATGATCTTCTCCAGGCCCGCGAACGCGCCTCCGCAGATGAACAGGATGTTGGTGGTGTCGACCTGCAGGAACTCCTGCTGCGGGTGCTTGCGGCCGCCTTGCGGAGGCACGGAGGCGACGGTGCCTTCCATGATCTTCAGCAGGGCCTGCTGCACGCCTTCGCCGGAGACGTCGCGGGTGATCGACGGGTTGTCTGACTTGCGGCTGATCTTATCGACCTCGTCGATGTAGACGATGCCGCGCTGTGCGCGTTCGACGTTGTAGTCCGCCGACTGCAGCAGCTTGAGAATGATGTTCTCGACGTCTTCGCCCACGTAACCGGCTTCGGTCAGGGTCGTGGCGTCGGCCATGGTGAAGGGCACGTCGATGATGCGCGCCAGCGTCTGGGCCAACAGCGTCTTACCCGAGCCGGTCGGCCCGATCAGCAGGATGTTCGACTTGGCGAGTTCGACGTCGTTGTTCTTTTGCGCGTGGTTGAGGCGCTTGTAGTGGTTGTGCACCGCGACAGCGAGGACCTTCTTGGCGTGGTCCTGGCCGATGACGTAGTCGTCGAGGACCTCGCGAATCTCCTTCGGAGTCGGA
Organism: uncultured Pseudomonadota bacterium; assembly: GCA_963838235.1. GTDB lineage: Bacteria > Pseudomonadota > Alphaproteobacteria > Caulobacterales > Caulobacteraceae > JAFECT01. The sequence continues at coordinate 1,286,343 of CAWIQJ010000005.1, read as the reverse complement.
ACGCCGTCCTTCGACTTGACGAAGGCGATCTTGTGCTCTTCACGGATGATATCCATGCAGAGTTCGACACACTCGTCGCAAATGAAGACGGTGGGCCCGGCGATGAGTTTGCGCACCTCATGCTGGCTCTTTCCGCAGAAGGAGCAGTAAAGGGTGCTCTTGGTATCGCCGCTGGCGGCTTTGGTCATCGATGCGTCTCACACAAGGGCGGGGACCCGCCTGGGGACCCGCTTTCCGCCTCAGCGAAAGCCCATGCACAATATGGGCCGCGAGGGTTCAAAAAATGACAATCCCCGATCCGGCATACGATCACAAGCGCACTATGGGGATCAAGGTCGTCCCCCCCAGCGCGACCTTCGGTCCGGCCCGATGACGTCGCTCGCCGCATAGATGGGGACTTCAAGCCACAATTCCAAAGGCCTGGGGCCGGGGGCCTCGCCCCCTCCGCAAGCCTTGTCGCCCGGGGGACAGCGACCGATCGTCGCCTTCGATTTCGACGGCACCCTGAGCGTCCGCGATAGCTTCATGGCCTTCCTGGCCTGGCGCGCCTCGGGACCGCGTTTCGTTTCGGGATTACTCAAACTCATGCCAGCAGGTTCGCGTTATCTGGTTAACCGTGACCGTAACGCGCTTAAGTCGTCAGCGGTTTCTGAGTTCTTGACCGGCGTTGCGCGAATTCAGCTCGAATTGGAGGCCCGGGGGTTCTGCGAGGCGGTCTGGGACCGGTTCATGCGGCCCGACGCCTTGGAATCGTGGGCGGAATGGGGCGACCAGGGCGCGCTTCGGGTCATTGTGACGGCCTCGCCGGAGACCACGATTGCTCCCTTTGCCGAACGGCTGGGCGCGGACCGGCTGATCGGAACCCGGCTGCGATTCGATGACCGGGACCGGGTCGCGGGCGACTTCGTAGGCATGAATTGCCGGGGGCCTGAGAAGGTCCGCCGGCTCGAAGAGGCCTTTGGCCCGGACCTGAACCTGGTCGCGGCCTACGGCGACACTGCGGGCGACGCCGAGATGCTGGCCCGGGCGGCGGCGCCCGGCTACCGGGTGTTCACCGCCATACCCTGAGCCCTTACTGCGGCTTGGGAGCGGTTCCCGAGTCCGGCGTCGAAGGCTCCGGCGTGGATTTCTTCATCGCGTCGGTGATCGCGCCCTTGGCCTGGCTGGTGCGCTCCACATTGGTGCTGACCGTGTAGAGCGCCTTCAGGTACCCGGTGTCCCAGGGCGTCAGCCCGGTCGGCAGCGGCTTTCCCTCGTCCCGGTCATGGAACAGGCTCAGGATCGAGGGCAGGGAGGTCACGTCCACGTTCGGCGCGATCTGCGCCAGGGCGACCATGGAGATGTAGTCGCACAGCGCCTGGTAACTGACGCCCTGGGCCGTCTTGGCGTCGACCACGATCACGATGCCGCCGAACACCTCGACCACGCCGGTGTGCACGTGCGAGACGCTGAACACCTCGACGGTGCCGGCGTCCATGCCGCGGCCGCCGTTGACCGGCTCGGACACTTCGAAGCCGCCGACCGCCTTGGTCTGGGTGACGTGCCACCAGCGGACCGGGCGCGGCGTGTTCTCGAAATCCTTCAGCGCCTTGAGGCCGCGGGTGTGGCCGAAGCCCAGGCCGAAGGCGCGCGCATTGTCCTGGACAATCTTCCTGGTGAAGACCTGGGCGTCCGGCGCGATCATCACCAGGACGTTGGGCTTGCACCCGGGCTTGCCGGTCACCAGACCCACGGCGACGGCGTTGGCCGCGATCCGGTCGTTCATGAATTGGGCGTGCTCTTCCGGAAGACCGAGCACGCCGGTGCAGATCGAGTGGTCCCAGCGCGCCATCTGCACGCCCGGCGCGGTCGCGGTGAGCTGATTGACGAAGCTCTTGACCTTCTCGGGGGTGGCCTTCTCGGCGGTGACGGTGACCCCGGAGACCGTGGTCGGAGACGACGCGGGCGGATCCGCGAACGCGACCCCGCTCAGAAGGGCGGCCGCGGCCACGCCCAAGGCTGCAACTGAAAGACGCACGGCCTGTTCCCCAAACGCCCTGATCTGGCAGGTTCAACGGCCCGGATGTCAAGGCTCCGGCGCGGCGATCAGCCCAGGTAGGTCGGACGGTCCTGGATCCATTGGGAGACCATCCACTTCTCCCCGCGGGTGATCGGCTTGGCGGCGTGCAGGCTCAGCCGCTCGGCCTTGCCGTTCTCGTCGACGTTGGCGAAGAAGATCGCGTCGCCGGTCTTTCCCCGGTAGGTGAAATTCACGTGCGGAAATTCCAGCGCGCCGCCTTCGTAGTCGTGATTGAGGTAGATCAGGAAAGTGGCGATCCGTTCGCTCGCGGATTCGCTCTTCACGTCGAGCGACAAGGCGCTGTCGCGCACGTGATCGTAGTGTGCTTTGATCTCTTGTCCTTCGGCGTAGTGAAAAATCTGGAATGGCTCCATCTGGAGCGTCGGCAGCTTGGTTACTGCCTGGATGCGCACGCGGATGAGCAGCGAGATCAGGTCGGATTCGACAATATCGAAGATGAAATCCGAGTTGGTGCGCGTCGTCATGCGCACCGACTCTTTGCCGTTGTACATCAGCGCCGGTTTCAGCTTGCCGCGCGCGCGCTCTATCAGCCAGGCGCAGATCTCAGGCGTCACGAAACCGTCCACCGCGCGGATGCGCGGTTTCTCCAACAGGATGCGGCGCCCAGGCGATGAGGCCCAAGCGTCGATGCTGAAACTGTCCGCGAGACGGCGCCACTTTTCCGGCTCTTCGGCGCCGGCGCGCACACGATCGGCCAGCGCCCGATCGCCGGCGAGCAGCAGGAGTTGTCCCTGGGCCGAGGCGGCGCCTTTGCCGGCGGCTTCAACGAGAAGTTCGAACGCCCGCGGCCAGCTCTGCGTCGTCCAGGCTCCGGCGCCGGCGAGGGTGGCCATGCGCACGAGCGCGGTCGGCTCGCCGCGCTCCGCCGCGCGCGTAACCAGCGCGACGCCTTCCTCGGGCTCGAACGGCGCGTCGCGCCCGACCAGCAGGCGATCGGCGAGCTTGACCATGGCGTCGAGATCGCCCGCATGCGCGGCTTGGCGCAACGTCTGCAGCTGGTCAGGGATGTCCACGCTCATCGGCGTCCCCGTGCAGTCACCTGGAAGCTATCCTAGGCTAAATCCGTCGGTTGCGCGAACCGGGATCAGGCCGCGGTCTCGGCGCCTTCGCGCTTCTCGTAGACGTGGTCCACGATGCCGAAGGCCTTGGCCTCTTCCGCCGACATGAAGTGGTCGCGGTCGAGCGTCTCTTCCACCTTCTCGATCGGCTGGCCGGTGTGCTTGGCGTAGATCTCGTTCAACCGGCGCTTGGTGTAGAGAATGTCCTCGGCGTGGCGCGCGACGTCCGACGCCTGGCCGCGGAAGCCGCCCGAGGGCTGGTGCAGCATGATGCGCGCGTTCGGCAGCGCGATGCGCTGGCCCGCTTCTCCGGCCATCAGCAGGAACGAGCCCATGGACGCCGCCATACCCGTGCACAGGGTCGAAACCGGCGAGCGGATGTATTGCATGGTGTCGTAGATCGCCAGGCCGGAGGTCACGATGCCGCCCGGCGAGTTGATGTACATGCCGATCTCTTTCTTGGGGCTCTCGGACTCCAGGAAGAGAAGCTGGGCGGTGACCAGGGCGGCGACGCCGTCGTCGATCGGGCCCGACAGGAACACGATCCGCTCGCGCAGCAGGCGGGAGAAGATGTCGAAGGACCGCTCCCCGCGGCTGGTCTGCTCGACCACCATGGGCACGAGATTCATCATGAGGTCTTGCGGGTCGCGCATGGGTGGCCTTCTCGATTTGCGGCTGGGGCGGACGCCTGAATCGGCGCAGCCCTATGGAGCGGATATCGCCCGCCCATAGGGCGGCCGTTGCAAGCCTCGTCCGCAAGGCCGGAAGGGACCAGCGCGTTGAGGTCCGGCGCGACGCCATAACGTCGGCGGCGCGCTTCGGTGGACGACCGGCGCGGCGCTCCATCGGCCTGGCGGCCGCGCTGCGGCATTAGGCGGAGGTCTTAGGGACAGGTTCAGTCCTTCTTGGCCGGGGCCTTCTTGGCCGCCTTGGGCTTGGCGTCGGCCTTAACGTCGTCCTTGGCCGCGGCCTTCTTCTCGGCCTTGGGCTTGGCCTCGCTCTTGGCTTCAGCCTTGTCTTCGCCGGTTTCGGCCTTTTCAGACTTCGCCTTCTTGGCTCTCTTCTCGTCCTTGGGTGCTGCGGCAGGTCGTCGTCGGCGTAGAGCTCGTCCTTGGAGACCTCTTCGTCGGTCACCTTGCCCACGGCGAACAGCCAGTCGCAGACCTTCTCTTCGAACACCGGCGCGCGCAGCTGGGCGGCGGCGTTGGGGTTGGTGCGGTAGAATCGAAGACGTCCTTCTCGCGGCCCGGATAGCGCGCGCCTCGTTCATCACCGCGGCCGACAGCTCCTGGTCGGTGACGGTGACGCCGCCGCGGCGGCCGACCTCGGCCAGCACCAGGCCCAGGCGCACCCGGCGCTCGGCGATGTCGCGGTATTCCTTACGCAGGTCCTCGTCGGACTTGCCCTGGTCTTCCGGCGGCAGGTTGCCCCTGGCCTTGTCGGCCTCCACCTGCGCCCAGATCGAGTTGAACTCGTTCTCGACCATCTTCTCCGGCAGGATGAAGCTGTGGCGCTCATCGAGCACGTCAAGCAGGTGGCGTTTCAGGCGGAAACGCGACTGGGCCGCGTACTGCTGGTCGAGCTGGCCGCGCAGGGCGTCCTTCAGCTTGTCCAGGTTTTCCAGGCCCATGCGCGCGGCGAAGGCGTCGTCCATCTTGGATTCCTGCGGCGCGCGGACTTCCTTGACCGTGACTTCGAACTCGGCCGGTTTGCCGGCCAGGGCGCCACGCCGTAGGTTTCGGGGAATGTCACCTTCACCGTGCGCGCGTCGCCGGCCCTGGCGCCCACGAGCTGTTCTTCGAAGCCGGGGATGAACTGGCCGGAGCCGAGCACCAGCTGGGCGTCCGTGGAGGCGCCGCCTTCAAAGGCCTCGCCGTCGATGCGGCCGAGGAAATCGATGACGGCCATGTCGCCGTCCTTGGCCTTGCCCTCTTTCGCCTCATAGGCGCGGGTCTGGGCGGCCAGGTCCTTCAGCTGCTCTTCCACGTCCGCGTCGCTCGCCTTGTAGACCGGGCGGCTGATCGCGATGGTCGTCGGGTCGATCGGCACGAAGTTTGGCATCACCTCGACGGCCATTTCGTAGGCGAGATCGCTCTCGCCCTTGATGACCTTTTCGATGTCCGAGGACAGCTTCACCTCGGCCGGGGCGGCGGGGCGGACGTTGACCTGGTCGAGCGCCTGCTGGGTCGAGGCGTTCAGGGTCTCCTGGATGATCTCGCCCATCAGCTCGCGGCCGAAGACGCGGCGCACGTGGGAGGCGGGCACCTTGCCGGGGCGAAAGCCCTTCAGGCGCAGCTGCGGTCCGACCTGCTTGATCTTGGCGTCGAGCCGGTCGCTCAGGTCCTTCTGGGTGACCGTGACCTCAAGGACCTTACTGAGACCTTCACTCGACTTTTCAACGACCTGCATAGGTATCTTCGCTTTCGGACGCGGCTCGGGGATCGCCCCTGATCCGCCCGCGACCCTGTGGAAAAAAACGTAAGGCCGCCCGGTTGAGGGCGGCGCGAAAGGCCCTTATGGCACGGCGCGGCGCGAGGTCAACAGAACCGAGGCCCGGTAAGGTTTATTGCACTCCGCCGCCCAGGGCCTCGTAGAGGCTCACCAGGTTGGCGTCGCGGGCCTGTTTGGCGGCGATATCGGTCATCTGGGCGGCGTAGAGGGTCCGCTCGGCGATCAGGTAGTTGAGGTAAGGGTCGATGCCGCGTTCGTAGCGCGCCTTGGTCAGGGTCAGGGCCTGGTCGGAGGCGGCGACGTTGGCGTCCTGGGCGGCCAGCTGGTCGTCGATGGTGCCGCGCCGCGCCAGGGCGTCGGCGACCTCGCGGAAGGCGGTCTGCACGGCCTTCTCGTACTGGGCCACGGCGATGTCGCGTTCGACCTTGGCCGACTTCAGCCGCGCCTGGTTGGCCCCCCAGTCGAAGATCGGGACGGTCAGGTTGGGGATGAACTGCCAAGCGCCGGAGCCGGCGGCGAACAGTTTAGACAGCTGGGTGCTCTCGACCCCGTCCTGGGCGGTGAGCGACAGGGTCGGAAAGAAGGCCGCGCGCGCGGCGCCGATGTCGGCGTTCTGAGACTTGAGCAGGTGTTCGGCCTGCAGCACGTCGGGACGGTTGAGCAAGACTTCGGAGCTCAATCCCGCCGGCAGGTCGGTCCGCACGGGCGAGGGGCCCGCGAGCGAAACGGGCAACAGGTCGTCAGCCACTGAGGCGCCGACCACAAGGTTCAGGGCGTTCAGGTCCTGGGCGGCGAGGGTGGTGTCCGCCGCGATGTCCGAGCGGGCCTGGTCCACCAGGGTCTCGGCCTGGCTCACATCCAGTTGGGAGGCTTCGCCTTTGTCGAAGCGCTCACGCGTGATGGTGAGCGAGTCCTGCTGACTGGCCAGGGTCGCCTTCGCCACCGCCAGTCGGTCGCGGTCGGCGACCAGGGTCACGTAGTCGGTGGCCGTCTCGGCGACGAGGCTGATTTGGGCGGCCCGGCGCGCCTCCTCGGTGGCGAGATACTGTTCCAACGCCGCGCGCGTCAGGCTGCGGATGCGGCCGAACAGGTCCACCTCGTAGGACGAGATCGACGCGTTCAACGAATAGATCCGTTCGCTGACGCTGCCGTTGCCCGGAATGCCGAGGGCGGCCGCGGGCTCCTGCAACTCGGTCAGATTGGCGTTGCCCTTCACCTCGGGAAACAGCGCCGCGCGCTGGATGCGGTACTGCGCGCGCGATTGCTCGACGTTCAGCATCGCCACCCGCAGGTCGCGGTTGTTCGCCAGCGCCTGGGCGATCACCGCCTGCAGCTTGGGATCGGTGAACACGTCGCGCCAGCGCTCGTCGGCGACGGTCGCGGCGCCTGCGGTCGCGGCAGGATAGGCGTCGCCCTGCGGCCAGGTCACGGGCACGGGCGCTGCGGGACGCACGTACTTGGGCGCCAGGGTCGCGCAGCCGCCCAGCGCGAGGGCGGCGGCAACGAGAAGCGGAAGCGGGGACTGCGCGCGCATCGCTCTCACTCCGCCGGCGCCGCTTCGGGCGTGGGCTCGGCGTTCGGCGCATCGTGGTGCGGCCGCTGCGGCACGACCTTGAGCACCAGCACGAAAAACAAGGGCACAAAGAAGATCGCCAGCACCGTGGCGGACAGCATGCCGCCGATCACGCCGGTGCCGATGTCGTTCTGGCTGCCGGCGCCCGCGCCCGAGGCCAGGGCCAGCGGCGTCACGCCCGCAATGAAGGCCATCGAGGTCATCAGGATCGGCCGAAGACGGATGCGCGCGGCGTGCAGCGCCGCTTCGACCGCGTTCTGTCCGGCGCGGACTCCGCGCTCGGCGAACTCGACGATCAGGATCGCGTTCTTGGCGGAAAGGCCGATGGTGGTGAGCAGGCCCACCTGGAAATAGATGTCGTTGGCCAGGCCGCGAAAACTCGCCGCCAGCACTGCGCCGAACACGCCGAGCGGCACCACCAGCATCACCGACAACGGCACCGACCAGCTCTCGTAGAGCGCGGCGAGACAGAGGAACACCACCAGCAGCGAAAGGGCGTAAAGCAGAGGCGCCTTGGCGCCGGCGGAATTTTCTTCGTACGACAACGCGGTCCATTCATAGCCGATGCCAGGTGGCAGCTTGGCGACGAGGCTCTCCATCTCCTTCATCGCGGCGCCCGAGCTCACCCCCGGCGCGGCCGCGCCCTGAATCTCCATCGAGGGCAAGCCGTTGTATCGCTCGAGCCGGGGCGAGGCGTAGGTCCAGCGCGAGGTGGCGAAGGCGGAGAAGGGCGCCATGGTTCCCGTGGTTCCACGCACGAACCAGCGGTCGAGGTCTTCGGGCCGGCTGCGGAACGGCGCATCGCCTTGCACATACACGCGTTTCACCCGGCCGGCGTCGATGTAGTCGTCGACATAGGCGCCGCCCCAGGCGGTGGAGAGCGCGTCGTTGACGTCGGCGAGCGAGAGGCCCAGCGCGCCGGCGCGGTTGTGGTCGACGTCGATCTTGAGCTGCGGCGTGTCGTCCTGGCCGTTAGGACGCACCGCCATCAGTTTGGGATCCTTGGCCGCCATGCCGAGCAGTTGATTGCGCGCGGCCATCAGGGCCGCGTGGCCCAGGCCGGCTTGGTCCTCCAACTCCATGTCGAAGCCCGACGCGAGGCCCAGCTCGGTCACCGCGGGCGGGACAAAGGCGAAGACGTTGGCGTCGCGCACCGACGACAGGGCGCCCATGGCGCGGCCGGCGATGGCCGGGGCGCGGTTCTGCGCACCCTTGCGTTCGCTCCAGTCGCGCAGATGGATGAAGGCCATGCCGCCGTTCTGGCCCTGGCCGCCGAAGCTGAAGCCGGAGACGGTGAACAGGCCGGTGATGTTGTGCTTTTCCGGACCGAGGAAATAGGCCTCGACCGCATGCGCCACCTGGTCGGTGCGCTCGATGGTGGCGCCGGGCGGCAACTGATAGCTGACCAGGATCGCGCCCTGGTCTTCTTCCGGGAAGAAGGAAGTCGGCATGCGCAGGAAGACCAGCGCCATGACCAAAAAGATCGCGCCGTAGAGCACCATCCAGCGCAACGGCCGCGCGACGATGCCGGTCAGGCCCGACTGATAACGGTTCACGCCGCTATCGAAATTCTTATTGAACCACCCGAAGAAGCCGCCCTGGTTGCGGTGCTCGCCCTTCGCTACGGGTTTGAGCAGCGTCGCGCACAACGCCGGCGTCACAACCAGGGCCACCATCACCGACAGCGCCATGGCCGAGACGATGGTCAGCGAGAACTGGCGGTAAATCACCCCCGTCGAGCCGCCGAAGAAGGCCATCGGCACGAACACCGCCGACAGCACGGTGGCGATACCGATCAGGGCGCCGGTGATCTCACCCATGGACTTGCGCGTGGCCTCGCGCGGCGAGAGGCCTTCCTCGCTCATGATCCGCTCGACGTTCTCCACAACGACAATGGCGTCGTCGACCAGCAGGCCGATGGCGAGAACCATGGCGAACATGGTGAGCGTGTTGATGGTGAAGCCGGCCGCGGCCAGGATCGCGAAGGTGCCGAGCAACACCACCGGCACAGCGATAGTCGGGATCAGGGTGGCGCGCCAGTTCTGCAGGAACAGGTACATGACCCCGAACACCAGCACGATGGCGACCAGCAGCGTCCTCACCACGTCCTGGATCGACAGACGGATGAACGGCGTGCTGTCGAACGGATAGGCGACGGCGACGTCGGGCGGGAAGGTCCGCGACAACTGCTCGACCCGCGCCTTCACCGCCGCCTCGGTCTTCAGCGCATTGGCGCCCGGCGCGAGCTTGATCGCAAAGCCGGACGAGCGGGTGGCCGTTGAAACGACCGTTCAACAGGTAGGTTGTCCGCGCCGCGCTCGACGCGGGCCACATCCCTCAGCCGCACCATCGAGCCGTCGGGGTTGGTGCGCAGCACGATGTCGGCGAACTCTTCCGGCGTCTGCAGGCGCGATTGGGCGGTCACGGTGGCGTTGAGCTGTTGATCTTTCGCGTGCGGCAGGCCGCCCAACTGGCCTGCGGAGACCTGGGCGTCCTGGGCGACGATGGCGGCTTTCACGTCGGCGACGGTCAGGGCGAAGCTGTTCAGCTTGTACGGGTCGAGCCAGATGCGCATGGCGTATTGGCGGCCGAACACGATCGTAGTCGCCCACGCCGTTCACGCGGCTCAGCGGATCCTGCAGCTTGCTGGCGATGAAATCGCCCAGGTCCGTGCCGCTCATGGCGCCGGACTTGGAATAGACCGCCGATCACCAGCAAGAAGTTTTGGCCGCCTTGGCCACCACCAGCCCCTGCTGTTGCACCGCCTGGGGCAACAGCGGCATGGCCTGCTGCAGCTTGTTCTGCACCTGCACCTGGGCGATGTCGGGATTGGTCCCCTGGGCGAAGGTCAGGGTGATGGTCGCGATGCCGGCGCCGTCACTATTGGAGGAGATGTACTCCAGGTGATCGAGGCCCTTGAGCTGCTGCTCGACGATCTGGGTGACGGTGTTCTCGAGCGTCTGGGCGTCCGCACCCGGATAGGCGGCGGTGATCGAGACCGCGGGCGGCGCGATCTCGGGTATTGCGCGATGGGCAGGCTGAGCACCGCGAGGACGCCGGCCAGCATCACCACGATGGCGACACCCAGGCGAAGATCGGCCGGTTGATGAAGAACTGAGACATACTCTGGCGGGCGCGCCCGCGGGCCCGGCCTTGACCGTCACTGCCGGGCTCGGCCCTTCTGCACGCCTTCGACGATCAGCCGGTCGCCGGCTGAAGGCCCGGAGACCAGCCAATTGCTGCCCACCGCGCGGAGGTCTCGATCGCGCGTAGCTCGCACCTTGCCCTGGGCGTTGACCACCAGCGCGTCGCCTGGCCTTTCGCGTTGTGGGTGACGCCCGCCTGGGGCGCGAGGATCGCGTTTGGAGCCTCGGCCTCATTGACCACCGCGCGCACGAACATGCCGGGCAGCAGGACCCGTGCGGATTGGGGAACACGGCGCGCAGTTTCACCGCGCCCGTGGTCGGATCGACGGTCACGTCGGCCACCTTCAACTCGCCGTCCGGCGGATAGGCCGTGCCGTCCTCGAGGATCAGTTTCACCTGCGCCCGGTCGGCGCCGCTGCCCCCGATCCCGCCGCCGGCCACTCGCGTCGAAGCTCAGCAGCTCCGCGCTCGACTGGCGGAGGTCGACGTAGATGGGATTGAGGGCTGCACTGTGGTCAGGGTGGTGGTCTGGTCGGCGGTCACCAGGGCGCCGGGCGTCACCGCCGTGGGACCGGCGCGGCCGGAATGGGGGACACCACCCGGGTGTAGGCGAGGTTGATCCGCGCGGTTTCCAGTGCGGCCTTGGCCGAGGCGACGTCGGCCTGGCCCTGGCCGGCCGCGGCGACGGCGTCGTTGTAGTCCTGCTTGCTGACGGCGTTCAGCTTGACCAGATCGGCGTAGCGCTCGGCCTTCAGCTTGACGGTGGCCAGATTGGCTTGCGCCTTGGCCAGGGCGGCGACCTGGCTGTCGTAGGCGGCTTTGAACGGCGCCGGATCGATCTGGTAGAGCGGCTGGCCCGCGCGCACATCGGCGCCTTCGGTGAACAGCCGCGCCTTGATCACCCCGCCCACCTGGGGCCGCACGTCGGAGACCATATAGGGCACGGTGCGGCCGGGGAGCTCGGTCGTAGATCCACCGGCTGGACGGTGAGGGTGACCACCCCCACCTCCGGCGGCCCGTAGCCGGGCATGCCGCCCGGATGCTTGCCGCAGCCGCTCAGAACCGCGAGTCCCAACACCAGGGCGACGCCCACGGCGGCGCCTGAGGAGAGCAGGTCGGGGCGGGAGATCAACCGGCCCTCGGCGAGGGCCCCATCGGAGTGAGTAAACTTCAAGGGCGCCATCGGGTCCGTCGTCATCGAGCTGCGATCGCGTGGGCGGTCGCGGGAAACCGTGCGCCTCCCTCGATTTGGAGGGAGCCGCCGGGCATCATATCGTCGCGCGCCGCCCCGGACCCGGCCGCTTGGCCTGATCTCGCCCTTGCCGCCATCGACGTTCCCAGGACGCGCCAAAGCGCCCTACGCCGACATGCGCGGGCAACATATCCTTCAGATAGACCGTGATCGGCCCGGGACAAGGGCGTCTGCAGCAAGTTCGGAGGCTTGATTTGCAAAGCGTCCTAGACGCCGAGGCTGGTGCGGACGAGAGGACTTCGAACCTCCACGCCTTGCGGCGCTGGAACCTAAATCCAGTGCGTCTACCAGTTCCGCCACATCCGCACGCCGCAGGCCTTAGCAGAGGGAGGCCGCCGGTGGCGAGCCGTCTGATATCCCCTCGTCACATTGGTGGGCCACACAGGCGGTCCTGGGTGCGGGAGGATCGGATGCGTCTGGCGGCTCTGGCTTGTGGTTTCGTCCTCTCTCTGGCGCCCGCGCTCGCCGCGGCCGAGCCGGTGCTGATGATCTCGGTCGACGGCCTGCGGCCCGGCGACGTGACCGAGGCGGAACAGCGCGGGATCAAGGTTCCGAACCTGCGCAGGCTGATGGCCGAGGGTGTGTGGGCGACCGGCGTGCGCAATTCGCTGCCGAGCGTAACCTATCCCAACCACACCACCCTGATCACCGGCGTGTGGCCGGCCAAACACGGCGTCGCCAACAACGCGACCTTCGATCCGGAGGGTAAGAACCAGGGCGGCTGGTACTGGTACGCCGAGGACATCAAGGTCCCGACCCTGTGGGACGCCGCACACGGCGCGGGCCTGAAGGTTGCGAGCCTGTCGTGGCCGGTGAGCGTGGGCGCGCGCTCGGTCGACTGGGACATTCCGGAATACTGGCGCGCGCGCAACGCCGAGGATTCGAAGCTCCTGCGCGCGCTGTCGACGCCCGGCCTGATCCCCGTGCTGGAACAGAAGAGCGGCGTGACGCTCGCCGACGTGTTCGGCGAGGACGCCAAGTCCGACGACGCGCGCGCGGCCTTCGCCGGCGCCCTGATCGAAATCGACAAGCCCGGCCTGTTCACCTTGCACCTGGTCAGCCTCGATCACGCAGAGCACGTCTACGGCCCCGGTTCGCCGGAGGCGAAGGCGACGCTCGAATTCATCGACGCGGCGATCGGACGCCTGATTGTAACGGCGCGGCGGGCCGAGCCCGATGTTGCGATCGCGATCGTCTCGGACCACGGTTTTGCGCCGCTCGAACACGAGGTGAATCTGCTCGAGCCCTTTGCCGAAGCCGGCCTGCTCACGCTCGATCCGAAGACGCACCGGGTGAAGACGTGGGACGCGGCGCTCTGGGGCGGCGCCTCGGCGGCGGTGGTGCTCTCGCGACCCGACGACACGGCGCTGAAGGCGAAGGTCAAGGCAGTGCTCAACAAGCTTGCGGCCGATCCGCAGTACGGCATCGCACGCATCGCTGACGCGGAGGAAATCGCCCGCATGGGCGGCGCGCCTCAGGCGTCATTCTGGATCGATTTCAAGCCGGGCTACGATCTCGGCTACGACGCCGCGGCGGTGCCGGTCGGGCCGTCCAGGCAGAAGGGCACGCACGGCTATTTCCCCGAGCACCCCGAAATGCGCGCCACCTTCATCATGCAGGGACCCGGCGTACCGAAAAGCGGATCGATCGGCGAGATCGACCAGCGTGACATCGCACCGACGGTCGCGAAGACGCTCGGCGTCGCGTTCCCGAGCGCCGACGGCAAACCGCTTTTCTAGTTGAAGGTGCGGCGCGCGTCCGCATCGTCCTCGCCCATGAAGTCGAACATCCCCTGGATCATGACCGGGATCAGTTCGCGTTCGGCTTCATTGAGGTACGGATTCCAAATGTCGAAGATCAGGATGACGCGGACCTTGTCGCTGTTGTTCCAGGCCTCGTGCTCGATCGTGTCGTCGAACACCCACGCCTTGCCCGGAACCCACTCGCGCGTCTCGTTGCCGACGCGGAAGCTGCACTTCTCGGGAATGATCAGCGGCAGGTGAACCACCAGGCGCGCGTTGGTGGCGCCGGTATGCGGCGGGATGGTCACGCCCGGTTTCAGGATCGAGAACATGGCAACGGGCGACTGTCTCGGGATCGACGGCGACGGCGCGAGACCCACCGCCTGCACCGTCTTGGGACAGATCTGGCAGTGCTCTTCGACGCGCTTGCCGTCCTTGATCAGGTGATAGGCGCTCCAGTCGGGCGAGCGGTTCAGCTCCTTCCACTGATCGAGCGGCAGCGTGTCGTCGTAGTTGATGTAGGGGACCATGTCGCGGTCCTGCTGCAGCACCTCGAGCAACTCGCCCTTGATGTCGTCGGTCGCCGCTTCGATCGCGTCGAGCCAGGGGAACTGCTCGCGCGGGAAGAACTGCAGCGGCGCCATGCCGGGCCAGAACAGGAGCAGCGGATTCTGGCGGTAGATCGCTTTCTTGCCGACGACGACGTCGAGCGCTTCTTCAAACCGCTTCACCTCGCGCGACGCATGCTGGTTGAGGGCGGAGGCGACGTGTGCGCGCAGAAAGTCTTCGCGCTCCTGGGCGGTGCGGCGGCTGACGTCGACGGCGCGCCGCACCATGGGCTTCAGTTCGTTGGGCACTTCGTCGAACGGCGGCGCGACCTGAAGCGCGGAGGTGTAGGCCTGGGCGGATTTGCGCGACTGACCCAGGCGCTCGAAGTAGTTGCCTTTGAGCAGAAGGGCTACGAGCGTGCGCGGCTCGATCTTCAGAACCTGGTCGATCGCGAAAATTTCGGCGGTCGGGTCGCCCAGGACCTGTTCGGCGAGCGCCAGGTTGAGCCACGCGTTGATGTCGCGTGGATCGGCGGCCAGGACCTGTTCCAGCAGCGCCTTGCCGCGCTTCGGATCGCCGCCGCGCATCGCGTCGACGGCCTGGTTGAACAGTGACTGGTTGTCGAAAGCCATGGTCATGGGACGCCTCGGAGCGTCGGGAACGACGCCGTTTGCGGGCTTTAAGCCAAGGCGTCAGTCGGCGTCAAAGCCGTTCCCCTCGGGTGCGGCTTTATGTGAAGCCGGAAAACAAGACGGGCGACCCTGAGGCCGCCCGTCTCAAATCCCTGTCAGGCTTTCAGCCTCAGCGCCACATGCAGTGACGGTGATGGTGATGCCACACACAGACGCGGTGGTGGTGGCGCGCCTCGGCCGAGCCGGCGGCGAAGCTGACAGAGCCGATCAGAATCGACGCCACGAGGGCCATGCGGACGATCTTCATTCCTAAGTCTCCCGGATCCAGACGCCCCGGCAGGGGCCGGGGCGGAACACACGGACGACCGGCGCGAGGCCGCTCGCCCGTCCGGAGAGGAAGTTACCACGATTTCCCCGATCGCTGCACCTGTTCAAAGAACTGTGTTTTGCGGTACTGCCAAGCTTCGGAGCACGGCCGGCAACAGGTCCGGCAGGTCCTCGGCGATCAGGCCCGGACCGAAGTTGCGGGCGGCCTCCGCATGGATCCAGACCCCGGCGCAGGCCGCCTCAAAGCTTTCCATGCCCTGCGCCAGCAGCCCGCCGATGAACCCGGCCAGCACGTCGCCCGACCCGGCGGTGGCGAGCCAGGGCGATCCCGTTCAGGTTCACGGCCGCGCGGCCGTCCGGCGCGGCGATGACGGTGTCGGCTGCCCTTCAGCAGCACCACCGCGCCGGCCCGGCGCGCCGCCTCGCGGGCCGCCTCGATTTGCTCCGGCGACCGTCAGCAGGCCCGGGAACACGCCGCTCGAACTCGCCCGGATGCGGGGTCAGCACGTCGTCGCGGTCGAGCACGGTGAACAGCTCCTCCGGGTCGTCGCGGAACACGGTCAGGGCGTCGGCGTCGATGACCAGGGCCGCGCCGGTGCGCGCCAGCGCCAGCACGTTGGCCAGCGTGTCGTCGTCCACCCCCGCCGCCGGGCCGATCACCACGGCTTCGGCGGCGCCGCGCCGCCTGTCCCCAGCTCCGGCGTCGGTCTCGAACGGCGCCAGCATCACCGCTTCCAGGTGCGGCGCCGTTGACCGCCAGCGGCGTCGGGCGGCGAGAGCACGGTCACCAGGCCCGCGCCGATCCGCAGACCCGCACGCGCCGCCAGCCGCGCCGCCCCGGTGGCCAGGCCTCGCCGCTGACCACGCATCAGCCGGCCGCGGCTGTGTTTGTAGGCATGCGTCGCGGGCCAGGGGAACGGCGCCAGCCACAGCCGACGGCCGGTTCTCGAACAGGCTGGTGTTCGGCGTCGCCGTCCCAGGTCCGATCGTCGGCCACCACCACCTCGCCGCAGAGGCTTCGGCCGGGCTCGAGCACGTGGGCGGGCTTGCGGCGGTGGAAGGTCACGGTGAGGCGGCGCGCCGGGGGCGTAACCCAGGGGCTTGCCGGTGTCGCCGGCCAGGCCCGAGGGCAGGTCGACGGCCACCAGGGCTGCGCCCGACGCTTCGACCGCCCTCAGCACCTGCGCGACCCCGTCGGTCAGAGGCCGTGACAGGCCCGCGCCGAACAGGGCGTCGATCACCAGTACCGCGCCGCTCAGATCGGCGTCCGTAAGGGGCTCGACTGGCCCGGTCCACAGCGCGCGGGCGCGGCGGGCGTCTTCGGCGGCCGGATCGGCGAGGGCGAGGACGCGGACCGGCCAGCCCTCGGCCGCGAGCGTCGCGGCGGCAATATAGCCGTCGCCGCCGTTGAGTCCGGGTCCGCAGAGCACCGCGACCGGCGCCGCGGTCCAGCGCCGGCGCACCGCCCGCGCCACCGCCTCGCCCGCGGCCCGCATGAGGGCGAAGCTGTCCACGCCCGCGGCGATCGCCGCCCGGTCGGCGGCCGAGGACTCTGCGACGGTCAGGATCTCGAGCCCGCTCACCGGCAAACCTCCTTGCGACCCGCCTCCGGGCGCGGCCGATCGTCCGTTCCCGCACGTGCGTCAGCAAATGCATCTTGCATTATGCTGCAATGCAATATCCTATCCGGGCCCGGGCTGCTCACCCGGAATCAGCATGAAGAAGATCGAAGCCATCATCAAGCCGTTCAAGCTCGACGAGGTGAAGGAGGCGCTGCAGGAGCTGGGCGTGCAGGGCATGACCGTGCTGGAGGCCAAGGGCTACGGCCGCCAGAAGGGCCACACCGAGCTCTACCGCGGGGCCGAGTACGTCGTCGACTTCCTGCCCAAGATCAAGATCGAGGTGGTGGTCGCCGACGACCAGCTGCAGCCCGCCCTCGAGGCCATCCAGACCGCCGCCCGCACCGGCCGGATCGGCGACGGCAAGATCTTCGTCTCCGACATCACCGAGGTCGTCCGCATCCGCACCGGCGAAACCGGCGCCGCGGCCATCTAGACCGCATCCATCGCATCATCGAACTCAGCAAGGGGATCACGAGCCATGACGACGCTACAAGGACATCCTGACCGAGATCAAGGAAAAGGAGGTCAAGTACGTCGACGTCCGCTTCACCGACATGCGCGGCAAGCTGCAGCACGTGACCTTCGACATCGACCTGGTCGACGAGGACTTCCTCACCGACGGCACCATGTTCGACGGCTCGTCGATCGCCGGCTGGAAGGCGATCAACGAGTGCGACATGAAGCTGCGGCCCGACCTGGCCACGCGCCTACATCGATCCGTTCTACCAGCAGACCACGCTGTTCCTGTTCTGCGACGTGCTGAACCCGGACACCAACAGCCCTACAACCGCGACCCGCGCTCGATCGCCAAGAAGGCGCTGAACTACGTGCAAGTCGTCCGGCGTCGGCGACACGGTCTATCTTCGGCCCGGAGGCCGAGTTCTTCATCTTCGACGACGTGCGCTGGTCCACCGCGCCGCACCGACACCGGCTACTCGTTCGACTCCACCGAACTGCCGGTCAACACCGGCAAGGACTATCGCAGAAGGCAACATGGGCCACCGGCCCGGGCCCAAGGGCGGCTACTTCCCGGTCAACCCGGTCGACTCGCGCCCAGGACCTGCGCGGCGAGATGCTGGCGGTGATGGGCGAGCTCGGCATGCGAGCCGGAAAAGCACCACCACGAGGTGGCGCCGGCCCAGCACGAACTCGGGCCTGAAGTTCGCCGACCTGATCACCATGGCCGACCGGCTGCAGCTCTATAAGTACGTCATCCACAACGTCGCCGCCGCCTACGGCAAGACCGCCACCTTCATGGCCAAGCCGATGTTCGCCGACAACGGCTCGGGCATGCACGTGCACCAGTCGATCTGGAACGAGCGGCAAGCCGCTGTTCGCCGGCGACAAGTACGCCGGCCTGTCGCGACACTGTGCCTCTAGTACATCGGCGGCATCATCAAGCACGCCAAGGCGATCAACGCCTTCTCCAACTCGACCACCAACTCCTACAAGCGCCTGGTGCCCGGCTACGAAGCGCCGGTGAAGCTGGCCTATTCGGCCCGCAACCGCTCGGCCTCGATCCGCATCCCGCACGTCGACAGCCCCAAGGGCAAGCGCATCGAGGTCCGCTTCCCCGACCCGATGGGCAACCCCTACCTGACCTTCACCGCCATGCTGATGGCCGGCCTCGACGGCATCGAGAACAAGATCGATCCGGGCGGCCCGGCGGACAAGAACCTCTACGACCTGCCGCCGCGCGAGCAGAAGAAGGTCCCGGAAGTCTGCGGCTCGCTGCGCGAGGCGCTCGACAACCTCGACAAGGACCGCGCCTTCCTGAAGAAGGGCGGCGTCATGGATGACGACTTCATCGACGCCTACATCGAGCTGAAGATGGAAGAAGTCACGCGCCTGCAGCTCCACCCGCACCCGGTCGAATTCGACATGTATTACAAGTGCTGAGGCGCTGAGCCTCAAGCGCCGGATACGACAACGCCCGCCTCTTTCGAGGCCGGCGTTTTTCGTTTTGCGTCGTGAGCGGCCGGTTCCTAGAACCGATACCCGGCGCGGATCATCAGCTGGTAGCGCTTGTAGGTCTTCATCAGGTCCGCGTCGCCTTCCAGCGCGATGAAGCCCGCTGCGCCGTTGGCCAGCAGGCGGAAGCCCACCACCGGGGCGCCGCCGTTCAGTGAGTTGGCCATCAACGGGAAGCGCTCGGTCGGGTCGGACAAGAACCAAGCTTCGGTAACACCCGGATCGACTGAGATGTACTGGGTCCAGCCGAAGTGGAGCTCCGGCTGGAACCACTGATCGACACCGAACTTTCCGCCGATGTTCATCAAGGCCGAGGCTGTGAAATAGTGTCCCTCACGCGCGGCGAGGCCAAGGTCGAACGCATCCGCATTGGCGCCGCACGTGGTCGTCGGCGGCGTCGTCTGCGGATTGGGGCAGGGCGCGCCGCCGCCGCCTTCGTTGTGCGCGGCTTCATCCAGGTAGAAGTACTCGGTTGTCACTTCCGGTCGCAGGAACCAGCGGCCGAAGTCCTGTTCATAGCTCATGCCCGCCGCGGCCGAGGCCGAAAAGCCGTTCCAGCCCGAGTTGGCGGTAAGGATGGTCGAGGCGTCGGCGTTCACGAACTGACGTTCGCTGTCGAACCAGGCGTAGCCGCCCGCAGCGCGCGCCCAGGCGCGCATGTGCGGACCGGTCGCACGCCAGTAGAGGCCGAGTTCGACCATGTTGGCCGAAAGGTTTGAGTTGCCTTGCTGATCGTCGGTCTTCATGTCCGACGAGGTGAAGGCGAAGGACGTGCCGAAAGAGCCCACGGCCGTGCCGGTTTCAAGACCGCTGGCCATGCCGAAGCCGTGCGAGCGGAAGCCCAGGGCGTTCTCCCCGTCCTTGTTGGCGACGAAGTTGATTTCCTGCGCCCAACCTGTCGTTTCACCGATCGGCGCCACCGGGCGGCGATCGGCCAGCGCACGCGACACCGCATCGACGCCCGAGGCGAGCGACAGCAGCGGCGCACCGGAGTGCTCCGGCAGCATCTGATCGTAGAGATTCAGGAAGCCTGAACGCGTCGTCTGGGCGAGGAAGTCGCTCTCGAGTCCCGGATCCTTGCTGAGTGTGTCGTAAAAGGCATTGTACTCGGCCGCTTCGGCCTGGATCATGCCGATCTGCGCGGCGGTGCGGCGGCTGACGTCGACGAACACGTCGCCGCCTGCCGTGTCGACGCCTGCGGTGACATCGAAGAGGTACGGCGCGTTGGCCGCTATGCTGCCGAGGTTGATGTTGGCGCCGGCGTTCAGGTTCGCGGCGTTGGTCATCCGGATCAGGTCGAATTCGCCCGGACCCTGGATCAGCGAGGTGAAGCGAACGCCCAGACTGGCGCCGTCGGCGATGTTCGCGGTCCCCGACACCAGGAAGCCGCCCGTGCCCAGGCCGCCGTTCGCGGCCGGGTCGATGGTCACGATCAGGGTGCTCTTGGCGCCGATGTTGAGATTGGTGATCGCCAGCGTCGCGCCGTTGGCGTCGTTCAGCGTGCCGTTCTCCAGGTTGATGCTAAGGCCGCCGCTGGTCTGGAAAATGCCGCCGGTGACCGTCGCGCCGTTATTGATGGTCAGCTGGTCGGTGCCGGAGCCGAAGAAGACCAGGCCGGTGAGCGTGCCGGCCTCGATGTCGACGGTGTCATTGCCGGATCCGAGCAGGATCGCGCCGGTGGTCGACGGCGCTGCGGGCGCCGTGGTCGAGCCCGCCGGAGTTGGCGCCTGAAACTGGAGAAAGGTGACGCCGGTGGTGTTGGCCTGGGCGTCGATGGCGATCGCCGCGCCGATCACTTCGTCGCTGGGCGGCGCGTTAGGGTCGGACACCGTGGCCAGGATGACGCCGCTGTTCTCGATGTCGCCGAGCGTACCGGAGAGGTCGCGGATGGCGACGGCGTTGCCTTCGAGCGACTGCGAGTTCGGCTTCGAGGATGCCGGAGTTGGTGATCGCCTTCACCGTCGCGCCGTTCTCAATCAGGACAGTGGTGGCGTCATGGGTGTCGAGGCCCAACTGGGCGGCCGAGGTTGCGGTGATCGATCCGTCGACGCGCAGCAGGTCGGCTTCGCTGAGGGCGTCGAACTGGATGCCGGTTGCGGCCTGATCGATCGCCGCCGCGCTGATCGAACCGGACACGCGCACGCCGCCATCGATGAGCACGCCCATGTTCGGCGCCGTCGGGCTGGTGATGCCCACCTCGACGCCGGTGGCGGAGAAGCCGGAATAGATGCCGCTGGAGGCGACCGTGCCCTTGATGATCAGGCCGAAGTCGTAGTCCGCAGCGAACGCGGTGACGGGCGTGCCGACGATGCCGAGTTCGATGTTCTTGGTCGAAGACCCGATCTGAATGGCCGGCGCCGATCCGATCTCCGAGACGGTGGAGGTCGTCTGGTTCGCGTCGGGCACGCCGTCGCCGTCGACGTCGGGGTTGCTGGTGCTGAGGACCGGGGCGGCGTCGAACAGCACGCCCTGGGACATGTTCGCGGCGATCACCACGGCCGGACCGCCGTTCTGGACGTCGCTTTTTGTCGCGAGAACCTTGTTCAGCGCGGTGGAGTTTGTCGGCGCCGTGGTCGAGCTGAAGCCGGTGTCCGTGATCGATCCGCCGAACACCACCCGGCCGCTCACGTCGCCGTACAGGCCCACGCCCACCGAGTTGGCGCCCACCACGTTGACCGAGCCCGCGATGTTCACCGCGCCGGTGATCGGCGCCGTGGTGACGATGCCGTAGTCGTTGTCCCCGGTCATGTTGATGACGCCGGCGTTGGTCAGGTTGCCGACGAAGGCGGTCAGCGTATCGGTGAGACCGCCGGACATCGAGCTGATTGTCCCGTTGTCCCCTGCGGTCGACGAACCTGTCACCAGGGTTGTGGTCCCCGTCGGCGTGCCGCCGATCGAGATACCGTACGAGTTGTTCGCCGTGACGATGATCTGGGCGCCGGAGGCGTTGGCCACGCTGCCGGTGAAGGTCCCTGCGCCGGCGACGCAGATCGCGCACAGGTTCTCGCCTTTGGCCCAGGCGCCGTCGGCGATGCCGTCGTTGTTGATGGTGTCGGTCCGCGACGAACCGTCGGACAGGGTGATCGAACCGTTGTTGGTGATCGAGCCGGTCTTGCCGCCCTGGCCCAGGATGCCGATCGAACCATTGGCGGTGTTCGCCATGTTGATGGTGCCGTCGACGGTGATGAAGTTGTTCGACGTCTGGGTGATCGCTGTGCCCGACTTGAGCGTCAGGGTCCCGGTCAGATCGATGTCGTCGGGCTGGCCGTTGTTGATCGTGCCGGTGTCGATCGGCTTGGAGCCGTCGCCGACCTTGGTCTCGGCCCACGCGCCTTGAGCGAGGGCAAGCGCGCCCAAAGCCACCGAGGCTGCCAACAATGCACGCATTCAGACTAACCCCTCAGACGTTCGCGCCGGACCTGACCGCGGCGCGGTCCGGCCGAGCCGCCATAACCGCCCAACTTTCTGGTTTTTACGGCGAATGCAAGGCGAAACCGTCCCACCTTGGCGCATTCGCCGCGCCCGTGGATTCCGGGCCGAAGGCCTCTTGCGGCGCCCCGCGGACGAAGGCAAGGCCAGCGCCTCGGTTTCCCTGGTTACAACACGCCCCAGGGGCGAATTTCATCAAGTAATAAACGCCTTGCAGGGAGCTTTCCGACTACAGGGCGAAGCCAGATTTGCGTTGACTTCGCCTTTTCGGGCCGCAACAGCGTTATGGTCGCGATGGTCGTCGCACCGGGGCTGGGGGGCCCTGGTCGGCGGAACACCAGACCACCGTGGCGGGTGCGGGGGCATTGAGGGGTAGGCATGAGCGTAGAGGACCGCGATCTCGAGTTTCATTGGCTCGGCGGCGAGGATCTCCGCATCGTCCGCGCCCGTCGACGGCTCCGGATCGCCGAGGACCTGCGCGCCCATCTCGTCGACACCACCATGCTCTACGCCCCGCGCTCGGGCGGGGTGAAACGCTACCTGACCGCCAAGCGAGCCTGGCTTTCGCGCGCCCGCCAGGGGGTGCGCCACACCCTGGTCGTCCCCGGCGCGCGGTCGGGTGTGGACGGCGACGGGATCGTTGCGGTGAAGGCGACCAAGCTTCCCTTCGGCGACGGTTATCGCTGGCCCTCCAGCGTCAAGAAGTGGTCCGCGTGGCTCGAATCGCTGAACCCCTCGGTCATCGAGGCCGGCGATCCCTACACCCCGGGCCAGGCGGCGCTCGAGGCGGGCCAGCGCGTCGGCGCGCCGGTCGTCGGCTTCTGCCACTCCGATCCCGCAGCCCTGGCGGCCCTGCATTTCGGCGAATGGGCGAAGAAGCCGGTCGAGAAGCGTTGGGCTAAGCTTTTCAAGGCCTTCGACCGGGTTGTTGCGCCGAGCCGGTTCATCGCCAGCCGCCTGGGCGAGGCCGGCGTCGACGGTGTCGTCGTCCAGCCGCTGGGCGTGGACGTGGAGACTTTCCGGCCCGAGCGGCGCGACCGGCCCTGGCTGCTTCGTCGCCTCGGCCTGCCGGCCGACGCGCGCATCCTGATGTTCGCCGGCCGCCCCGCTCGCGAAAAGAACATCGACGTCCTGATCGATGCGGTCCAGCGCCTGGGCGATCCCTATCACCTGGTCCTGGTCGGAGCCGGCGCGGGCCTGCCGTCCGAATCGCGGGTTCACTCTCTGCCGTTCGAGGCCAATCCGCGCCTGGTCGCGCGACTGGTGGCCAGCGCGGACGCCTTCGTCCACGCCAACGATCGCGAGCCCTTCGGCCTGATCGTGCTCGAGGCCATGGCCTGCGGGACGCCCATCGTCGGCGTCGCTGCGGGCGGGGTGGCGGAAACGGTGGACAATGCAATCGGCCGCCTCGCCCAGCCGGGCGGCGCCGGACCCTTCGCCGAGGCGGTCGAGGCCCTGTTCGAGCAAGACCTGGAGGCGCTCGGCAAGGCGGCGCGCGCCCGGGCGATGGCGCGTTTCGCGTGGGACAAGGTGTTCTGCGATCTCTCGAAGCTTTACGCCGAGCTCGCCGGCGCCCCAGCCTTCATCGACGAAAGCGCCGCGCCCCTGGTGCACTGAGCTGGGAACTTCGCCGGGTCGTGCGCATCTGACGAACGTTGACCAAGGAGTTGCCCATGGCCGGTTCGCAAGCCGCCGAAGGACCCGACCTGATCGCAGGCGTGCCGCTCGCGGATATTCCAACGGACGAAGTCTTCGCGGGACGTGTCGGCGACGACGCGGTGATCCTCGCGCGCCTCGGCGGCGAGGTCGTCGCGCTCAGCGCCCACTGCAGCCACTACGGCGGTCCGTTGGCCCAGGGCCTGCGCGTCGGCGACACCGTGCGCTGTCCCTGGCACCATGCGTGCTTCAGCCTCAGGACCGGCGAAGCCCTGGCGGCGCCGGCGTTCGCCACACTCGATCGCTGGAAGGTGGAGCTGAAGAACAATCGCGTCTTCGTCCGCGGCAAGGACAAACCGGCGCGCACGCCCGAGCGCACGCTCAAGCGGCGCCATCCGGATCGCATTGTCATCGTCGGCGGCGGCGCAGCGGGGTTTGCGGCGGCGGAGATGTTGCGGCGCCTCGGCTTCGAAGGCGAGTTCACGATGTTGAGCGCCGACGCCGATGCGCCCTACGACCGGCCCAACCTGTCGAAGGACTATCTGGCGGGCAGCGCGCCCGAGGATTGGATTCCGCTCCGCGACGACGCCTTCTATCGCGACAACCGGATTGCGCTACGCCTTTCGACCAAGGTCTCCGTGATCGATCCCGGCGCGCACAAGATCACCCTCGAGTCCGGCGAGCGCCTGGCCTATGACGCGCTTCTGCTTGCCACCGGCGCCGAGCCGATCCGACCGGCGGCGCCGGGCTTCGATCTGCCGCATGTGTACACTCTGCGCAGCCTGACGGACTCGCGCGCGCTCATCGCCGCCGCGCAATCGGCGAAGAAGGCGGTGGTGATCGGAGCCAGCTTCATAG
The DNA here is from genome assembly GCA_963838235.1 of uncultured Pseudomonadota bacterium. Taxonomy (GTDB): domain Bacteria; phylum Pseudomonadota; class Alphaproteobacteria; order Caulobacterales; family Caulobacteraceae; genus JAFECT01. The sequence goes on along the minus strand of CAWIQJ010000005.1, from coordinate 1,261,997 downwards.
GCCTCGAATGCGCCGCGTCCCTGCGCAAGCGCGGGCTCGAAGTCGACGTCGTTGCGCCGGAAGCGGTTCCGATGCTGAAGGTTCTGGGCGCCGACCTGGGCGGCTTCGTGCGCGCTCTGCACGAGACGCAAGCGGTGCGCTTCCATCTCGGTTGCAGCGTCGGCGGTGTCGAAGGCAAGACCGTCCACCTCGACGACGGCAGCTCGCTAGACGCCGATCTCGTGGTGCTGGGCGTCGGCGTGAGGCCGCGCGTCGATCTTGCAAAGGCGGCAGGGCTTACGGTCGACAACGGCGTGCATGTGGACGATCGGCTGCGCACGAGCGCCGAAGCAATCTGGGCGGCCGGCGACATCGCCGCCTATCCCGATCCGATCTCGGGCGCGCGCTTGCGGGTCGAGCACTGGGTCGCCGCCGAGCGCCAGGGCCAGGCCGCCGCCGCCAACATGCTGGGCGCGGACCGCCCGTTCCGCGAGCCGCCGTTCTTCTGGAGCGCGCACTACGACGCAGAGATCCGCTATGTCGGCGCCGGGGCGGGATGGGATACGGCTCAGCTTGACGGCGACCCGGGTCGCAGGGACTGCGAAGTCCGCTATCTCAAGGCGGGCACGGTGCTGGCAGCCGCCACGCTTGGCCGAGACCTCGCCTCTTTGCAACAGGCCGCCGCCTTCGAACGCGGCGCCGCGACGCCTTGAATGCCTTGCTCGCGCAAATTCTGGAAGGTCCGGAGACGGGCGGCGAGGCCTTCACCTCACACGCCCGCGCCGGCTAGAGCACGATGCGATCAGATGGACTCATCTGATTGTTGAATTGTGCTCTAAATCCAAGGTTTGAGCGCGTTGTGACCGCAAAACCGGAATCCACTTTTGCGCAACGCGCTCTAGAAAATAGATCTCACCCCTGCGGGTGGATCATGGCCACGATCTGGGCCTGGGTCATGTTGATGGTCGCCACTTCGTCCGCCACCTGCAGGCTCGAAGCGTCCACCGAGAAGGCGTCGTTGTTCGCCATCTTGATCACCGCGAACATCCGGCCCGAGCCGTTCGCTTCGGGTTTCATGTCCGTCACCGCGCCGATGGTGGTCCCGGTGTTGTCTTTCACCGACATGCCGACCTTGAGGCCGGGCGTGACGGCGGCGTTCGGGTGCAGATCGCCGGGTTGCGACGGCGGCATCTGAGGCTGGGTCGCCGGCGGCGGCGGGGTGGTCGTGGTCGGCGGCGCCGGCTGCACGGTATTGGGCGGAGGATCCGCAAGGGCCTGGCCCGCGAGCGCGGCGGCCGCAACGGCGGCGGCAAAAAGCGTTATCCTGGTCACTGTGGTCTCCTGTCCGAAGCTCCCCGCGATAAAGCGAAGTCGTCGGGCGATCGGTTCCCTAGATAAGGTGTCGCAGGCGCCGCCGGTTGAGTCGGGCGCCGGGGAGGGGCCGTGACGCCAGTGCAGACCGTGACGCGCCTGCCGTGGGTGGTGAAGGTCGCCCTGCTGACCGCGCCGCTGGTGCTCGTCTTCAGCGGGATCAGCGACCTGCCGTTCCTCGCCCAAGGCAAGTTCGGCGGCCATGTGGTCGGGCGCGATTTCCTCAACTATTGGTCGGGTTCGCGGCTGTTCCTGAGCGGCCATCTCAGCACGCTCTACGATCCCGCGGCCTATTCGGCCTATCTGCGCCGGACCTGGGGCGAGGGGTTCGGCGCGCTCAGCTTCAGCTATCCGCCGACCTTCCTGCCGTTCATCGCCTGGCTCGGTCTCTTGCGCTACGCCCTCGCCCTGGCGCTGTGGAGCTTGCTGGGCGCCGGCCTGCTGGTGGCGGCGGGTTGGCCGTATACGAAACGGCCGTCGATCATCATTGCCCTGGTGCTCGCGCCGGCGGTGCTCGTCTGTCTCGACGACGGCCAGAACGGCCTCATCATCGGCGCTATGCTGGTGGCGGCGTTGCGACTGGTCGATCGCCGGCCGGTTCTGGCGGGCGTGCTGATCGGTCTGTTGACCGTGAAACCACAGCTCGGCGTGCTGCTGCCGATCGCGCTGATCTGCGCCGGGCGGTGGAAGACAATCGGCGCGGCGACCGCGACCGCGATCGGGCTCGCCGCCCTGACCGTCCTCGTCGTCGGCGTCGAGCCGTGGCGCCTCTATCTCGAAAAGACGCTCCCCTATCAGGGCCTGCTCTACCACGGCGACGGCATGTGGCGCGCCATGACGCCGAGTCCCGCGATCGCCGTCTCGGTCGCCGGCGGCACATGGCCGCTCGCGTGGGCGGTGCAGGCGCTGGTCAGCGTGAGCATGATCGCCCTCACGGCGGTTCTGTTCCTCGGTCGCGCACGCGGCCGTCGCGAGATCGACGCCGTCGACCGCATCGTGCTCATCGCCGCGACCTTCCTGGCGACCCCCTACGGCTTCAACTACGACATGCCCGCGCTCGCGCTCTGCCTGCTGCTCGCCGGCGCGGTGCGACCCGAACTCGACGTTTCGGCCAAATGGCGGTGGGGTGTCGCGCTGCTCTGGGCCGCGCCGGTCCTGATGGTGATCGCGAGCCTTTGGGGCCTCAACACCCACCACGGCTGGCCGCCCGTCGGCGCGGTTGCGATGGCCGCGGGCCTGGGCCTGGCCGTCTGGGCGACGCGGCGGGACACCTTCGCCGCCGCGGACCGGCCCACGTGGCTGGCGAACCTCGCGCGGGCAAATCGGCCAGCGGTTTGAACCGGTTGCTCGGATTTGAGGGTCGCCGCACGAAATGGCGCGAGTGACGGGACTTGAACCCGCGACCTCCGGCGTGACAGGCCGGCGCTCTAACCAACTGAGCTACACCCGCGTCGCAGGGGCCGAAACGGGCCCCGTGCGTGAGGGGCGTCAAATAGGGGAGGGGGCCGAAGGGTGTCAAGCGGAGAAAGCGCCGCAATCCGAACCCCTCGGGGCTTGGAATCTCAAGGGACGGCGGCCCGGCGACCCGCGGTCTGATCTAGGGTTTGATAGCCCCGTCGGGCTGGTCTAAAAGCGGCCGAATCCGCCTGTCTTCCCGGCGGACGAGGCCCCGATGAACGCGTTCCTGCTCCAGTACCTGCCGATCGTGATCTTCATCGCGCATCGCGACGGCCCTCGGCCTGGGCTTCATGCTGGCCGCCTGGGTGGTCGCTCCCGGCCAGCCCGACGCCGAGAAGATCTCCGCCTACGAGTGCGGCTTCAACGCCTTCGAAGACGCCCGGCTGAAGTTCGATGTCCGGTTCTACCTGGTCTCGATCCTTTTCATCATCTTCGACCTGGAAGTGGCCTTCCTGTTCCCGTGGGCGGTGGCGCTGTTCGGCTGCCGCACGCCGCAGACGGAGTTCGCCTTCTGGTCGATGATGGGCTTCCTCGGCGTCCTGACCGTGGGCTTCATCTACGAGTGGAGAAAAGGAGCGCTGGAATGGGAGTGACCGTTCCCGCGGGCCGCCGCGATGCGTTCGAGCGTCGAGGGCTACGATTCCAAGACTGCACGACCCCTTCTTCGAGCAGGTCTCCGCCGAGCTCGCCGACAAGGGCTTTCTGGTCGCCGCCGCCGACGACCTCATCACCTGGGCGCGCACCGGCTCGCTGATGTGGATGACTTTCGGCCTCGCCTGCTGCGCGGTGGAGATGATGCAGGCGTCCATGCCGCGCTACGACCTCGAGCGTTTCGGCTTCGCGCCGCGCGCCAGTCCGCGCCAGTCGGACGTGATGATCGTAGCCGGCACGCTGTGCAACAAGATGGCCCCGGCGTTGCGCAAGGTCTACGACCAGATGCCCGAGCCGCGGTACGTGATCTCCATGGGCTCGTGCGCTAACGGCGGCGGCTATTATACTACAGCTACTGCGTTGTGCGCGGCTGCGACCGGATCGTGCCGGTCGACATCTATGTGCCCGGCTGTCCGCCCACCGCGGAGGCGCTGGTCTACGGCGTGCTGCAGTTGCAGAAGAAGATCCGCCGCACAGGCACCATCGAGCCGCTGAGGACTTTGCAGGTGACGCAGAGCGCTCGAGAGACCTGGGCAAGGCGGTCCAGACCAAGCTCGGCGGGCAGTCACGGGCTCGAAGTATGCCTTCGGCGAACTGACCCTTGACGCGGACCGCGACGCGCATCGTCGAGGTGCTGACGCTTGCGGAAGTCCGAGTTCGGTTTCCAGCAGCTGATCGATCTCTGCGGCGCCGACTATCCCGAGCGTCCGCTGCGTTTCGACGTGGTCTATCACCTGCTGTCGATGACCAAGAACCTGCGCGTGCGGGTCAAGATCGAGACCGACGAGGACACGCCGGTCCATCGGTCGTCGGCGTCTATCCCTGCGCCGACTGGTTCGAGCGCGAAGCCTTCGACCTGTACGGCGTGCTTTTTCCGGCCATCCGGACCTGCGCCGCATGCTCACCGACTACGGCTTCACTGGTCATCCGCTGCGCAAGGACTTCCCGATGACCGGCTACGTCGAGGTCCGCTACGACGACGAGCTGAAGCGGGTGATCTACGAGCCGGTGAAGTCGGCCAGGAATTTCGCAACTTGGACTTCCTGTCGCCTTGGGAAGGCGCGAGTATGCTCTGCCCGGCGATGAGAAGGCCGAAAAGCCGGCCGGGGGATGAGTCATGGTGAATAAGATCAATCCGTTACGCTCGGCCTTTGCGTTCTTTCTGATCGCGGTTTCCACCGCGTTCCTGTTCTCCTTGGGCGCTCGGATGACCGGGTGGTTCACCGCACCAGCCCACGCTGCCGCAGAACCCGACCACGCTTGGGATCGCGATGATGGTCGCGGTCATCACTCTGGTGTTGGCGCGCGGGGCTTCCGGCGCATGACCTCGGCGGAGCTGCAGAGTGCGCTGCTCGGCGCCTCGGCGGTGCTGCTGGCGACGGCCACTGGCTGACCGATACGCTGAAGGGCGAGTGGGGGCTGACCACGGCGCTCATCTCCGGGCTCGGACTACTGCTGTTGGCGCTTGGCATCCTGGTGGCGTTCGGGCGCCGCGGCCAAGTGACGGAGGACTGAGAAGAATGCGCGTGCGAAAGGTGATCGATGGCGCCTGCTGACGACCTGGACGCCTCCGCCCGCGCGCCGGCGAGGACTTCGAGACCGCAAGTTCACCATCAACTTCGGCCCGCAGCATCCGGCGGCCCACGGCGTGCTGCGCCTGGTGCTGGAGCTCGACGGCGAGCTCGTCGACCGGGTCGATCCGCACATCGGCCTGCTGCATCGCGGCACCGAGAAGCTGATGGAGGCGCGGCCCTACCCGCAGAACATCCCTACTTCGACCGCCTCGACTACGTCGCGCCGATGAACCAGGAGCACGCCTTCGTGCCTGGCCATCGAGAAGCTGATGGGACTCGAGGTTCCGATCCGCGGCCAGCTGATCCGCGTGCTCTATTGCGAGATCGGCCGCATCCTCAACCACCTGCTCAACGTCACCACCCAGGCCATGGACGTCGGCGCCCTCACCCCGCCGCTGTGGGGCTTCGAAGAGCGCGAGAAGCTGATGGTGTTCTACGAGCGCGCCTCCGGGCGCGCGGATGCACGCCAACTATTTCCGGCCCGGCGGCGTGCGCCAGGACCTGCCGCCCGCAGCTGATCGACGACATCGACGCCTGGGCGAAGCGCTTCCCCAAGGTGCTCGACGACATCGAGAAGCTGCTCACCGACAACCGCATCTTCAAGCAGCGCAACGTCGACATCGGCGTGGTGACCGAGCGAGCAGGCCTTCGCCTGGGGCTTCACCGGCGTGATGCTGCGCGGCTCGGGCGTGCCTGGGACCTGCGCCGCATCCAGCCCTACGAGTGCTATGACGAGCTCGACTTCGACATCGTCGTCGGCCTCAACGGCGACTGCTACGACCGCTACCTCGTCCGCGTCGAAGAGATGCGGCAGTCGGTCAAGATCATGCAACAGTGCATCGCGCGCCTGAAGAAGACGCCGGGCCTGGTGCTGCTCAACGACAACAAGGTCACGCCGCCGCGCCGCGCTGAGATGAAGCGCTCGATGGAAGCGATGATCCACCACTTCAAGCTCTACACCGAGGGCTTCCACGTCGGACCCGGCGAAGTCTACGCCGCGGTCGAGGCGCCCAAGGGCGAGTTCGGCGTCTATCTCGTCGCCGACGGCACCAACAACCCCTACCGCTGCAAGATCCGCGCGCCGAGCTTCCCCCACCTGCAGGCCATGGACTGGATGAACCGCGGCCACATGCTGGCCGACGTCAGCGCCATCCTCGGCTCCCTCGACATCGTGTTCGGGGAAATCGACCGGTGAGCATCCGCCGCCTCGCCCAGAAGCAGCCGACGTCGTTCGAGTTCTCCAAGGAGACGCTCGACCAGGCGAAGTGGTGGATCGACCAAATACCCCGAGAGCCGCAAGGCACTCGGCGGTGATCCCGATCCTGTGGCTGGTGCAGAAGCAGGAAGGCTGGGTGTCGGAGCCCGCGCTGCGCGCTGCGTCGGAAATGCTGCGGGCTGCCGTTCGATCCGCGGCTATGAGATCGCCACCTTCTACACCATGTTCCAGCTCGAGCCGGTCGGCAAGGTGCCTGGTGCAGGTCTGCGGCACGACGCCGTGCGCGTTGCGCGGCGCCAACGACCTGATGAAGCTGTGCCAGGAGAAGATCGGGCCCCGCGACCACATGTCGAAGGACGGCTGGTTCACGTGGGAGGAGGTCGAGTGCCTGGGCGCCTGCTGCAACGCGCCGATGGCCCAGATCAACGACTACTATTGCGAGGACCTGACCGTCGAAACGCTCGGCCAGATCCTCGACGACTTCAAAGCGGGCAAAAAGCCGTCACCCGGCTCCTACGCCGGCCGCCACTCGTCCGAGCCCGCCGGCGGCGCCGCAGACCCTGCTCGATCCCACACTCTACGACGGCTCGCTCGCCAAGCCGATCGCGATCCTGCCGAACCTGCCGCAGCCGGAGAAGGCGTGATGGCGGACAACGCGAGCCCGCCCGACTTCACCACGCCTGAAGGCGTGGCGGCTTATCGCGCCGAACTGCGCAAGCAAGGCTTCTGGCCGCGTCAGATCGGTTATGGCCTGGTGATCGCTGCGGCGATTACGCTGGTGTGGATACGCTGGGGTCACGGTCCGCAGAACACGCACCTCTGGACCGCGGCCATGGCGGTGATGGTCACCGGCTGGGTGCTCTTGATAGTGGCGATCCTGATGCGCAGCCGGTATCACCGGCGGCGTCTCGCGGGCGGTTAGGGAACGATGCCAGGCATTCTCGCAGACAAGGACCGCATCTTCCCCAACCTCTACGGCCTCCAGGATTGGCGGCTGGAGGCGGCGAAGCCGCGCGGCGCGTGGAACGCGACCATCGACATGCTGCGCCAGGATCGCGACTGGATCATCGAGCCAGATCAAGAACTCGGGCCTGCGCGGCCGCGGCGGCGCGGGCTTCGGCACCGGGCTGAAGTGGTCGTTCATGCCCAAGGTGCTGGGCGAGCGGCCGCACTATCTGGTGGTCAACGCCGACGAGTCCGAACCAGGCACCTGCAAGGACCGGGAGATCATGCGGCACGACCCGCACCTCCTGATCGAAGGCTGCCTGATCGCCAGCTACGCGATGCAGGCCAACGCCTGCTACATCTATCATCCGCGGCGAATATGTGCAGGAGCGCGAGGTCCTCGAGGCCGCGATCAAGGAGGCGTACGACGCCAAGCTGATCGGCAAGGGCAATGTCCACGGCTGGGACTTCGACTGTCTACGTCCACCACGGCGCCGGCGCCTACATCTGCGGCGAAGAAACGGCCCTGCTCGAAAGCCTCGAAGGCAAGAAGGGCCAGCCGCGGCTGAAGCCGCCGTTCCCCGCAGGCTCGGGCCTCTACGGCTGTCCCGACGACGGTGAACAACGTCGAGTCCATCGCGGTCGTCGGGCACGATCCTGCGCCGCGGCGCCGACTGGTTCGCAGGCTTCGGCCGGCCGAACAACACCGGCACCAAGCTGATGTGCATCTCCGGCCACGTCGAACAGCCGTGCAACGTCGAAGAGGTCATGTCGATCCCGATGAAGCAGCTGATCGAAGAGCACTGCGGCGGCGTGCGCGGCGGCTGGGGCAATCTGAAGGCGGTGATCCCGGGCGGCTCGTCCGTGCGCATGATCCCGGCCGAGGAAGCCGAAACCGCGCTGATGGATTTCGACAGCCTGTCGGCGCTGAAGTCGGGCCTCGGCACCGCCGCGGTGATCGTGATGGACAAGTCCACCGACCTGGTCAGCGCCATCGCCCGCATCGCCTACTTCTACAAACACGAGAGCTGCGGCCAGTGCACGCCGTGCCGCGAAGGCACCGGCTGGATGTGGCGGGTGATGGAGCGGATGGCTACCGGCGAGGCCGAGCCGAAGGAGATCGACACGCTGCTCGACGTCGCCAGCCAGGTCGAAGGCCACACCATCTGCGCCCTGGGCGACGCGGCCGCCTGGCCGATCCAGGGCCTGTTCCGCCACTTCCGCCGGAGATCGAGGAACGCATCAACCAGTACCGCTCGCGCAAAGGCCCCTACGCCGGCGCGACCCTGGCGGCGGAGTAACGCTATGCCTAAGGCCAAGGTCAACGGCGTCGAGGTCGAATTCGAACCGGGCATGACGGTGCTCCAGGTGGCGGAGCTGTGCGGGCGAGGAGATTCCGCGCTTCTGCTATCACGAGCGTCTGTCGATCGCCGGCAACTGCCGCATGTGTCTGGTCGAGGTGAAGCCCGGGCCGCCGAAGCCGCAGGCCTCGTGCGCGCTTCCCGCCGCCGAGAACCAGGAGATCTTCACCAACACCCCGATGGTCAAGAAGGCTCGGGAAGGGGTGATGGAGTTCCTGCTGATCAACCACCCGCTCGACTGCCCGATCTGCGACCAGGGCGGCGAGTGCGATCTGCAGGACCAGTCCATGGGCTACGGCCGCGACGGCACGCGCTACAGCGAGAACAAGCGCGCGGTCGAAGAGAAGTACATGGGTCCGCTGATCAAGACGATCATGACCCGCTGCATCCAGTGCACCCGCTGCGTCCGCTTCATCAGCCGAGGTCGCCGGCACGCCCGAGATCGGCATGATCGCGCGCGGCGAGGACGTGGAGATCACCACCTATCTCGAACAGGCCCTGACCAGTCGAGCTGTCGGGCAATGTCATCGACCTCTGCCCCGTCGGCGCGCTGACCTCCAAGCCCTACGCCTTCAACGCCCGGCCGTGGGAGCTGCGCCAAGACCGAGACCATCGACGTGATGGACGCCATGGGCGCGGCGATCCGCGTCGACGTGCGCGGGCCCGAGGTCATGCGCGTGCTGCCGCGCACCAACGAAACGATCAACGAGGAGTGGATCTCCGACAAGACCCGCTACGCCGTCGACGGCCTGATGCGCCAGCGCCTCGACCAGCCGATACTGCGCGTTAAGGGCAAGCTCGCGGCCGCGACTTGGACCGACGCCTTCGCCGCCATCGAGGCCAAGCTGAAGTGCGCCGACCCCAAGCGCGTCGGCGTGATCGCCGGCGACCTGCAGGACGCGGAGTCGATGAAGGCGGCGCTCGACCTGTTCCGCTCGCTCGGTGTCGCCAACATCGATTGCCGTCAGGACGGCTCTGCGCTGGGCGGCGGCGCGCGCGAAAGCTATCTGTTCAACAGCGCCATCGCCGGCCTCGACCAGGCCGACGCGATCCTGCTCGTCGGCAGCAATCCGCGCCTCGAGGCGCCGGTGCTGAACGCGCGCATCCGCAAGAACTACCTCAGTCGGGGCGTGAAGGTCGGCGTGATCGGCGAACGCGCCGAGCTGACCTATCCGTACGAATATCTGGGCGCCGGTCCCGGCACGCTGAAGCTCGCGGCCGGCCATGACTTCGCCAAGGTGCTGAAGGACGCCAAGAACCCCGCCATCATCGTGGGGCAGGGCGCCTTTGCCCGCCCCGACGGCGCCGCCGTGCTGAGGAGCTCGCGGCCCTCGCCGCCGAACTCGGCGTCGTGCGTCCGGGCTGGAACGGCTTCAACGTGCTGCACACCGCTGCCGCCCGCGTCGGCGGCCTCGACCTCGGCTTCGTCCCGGGCGACGGCGGTCTCGACACGAGTGGCATGATCGCCGCTGCTGAGAAGGGCGCGCTCGACGTGCTGTTCCTGCTGGGCGCCGACGAGATCGACGCCAGCCGCTTGGGCAAGACCTTCGTCGTCTACCTGGGCACCCACGGCGACGCAGGCGCGCACCGCGCCGACGTGGTCCTGCCGGGCGCCGCCTATACCGAAAAGCCCGGCGTCTATGTGAACACCGAAGGCCGGGTGCAGTTCGCCGAACGGGCGGTCTTCCCGAAGGGCGAAGCGAAGGAAGACTGGGCCATCCTGCGCGCCCTGTCCGAGCGCCTGGGCAAGACGTTGCCGTACGACTCCCTCGCCGAGCTGCGCGCGAAACTCATCGCCGACCATCCGACCTTTGGCCAGGTCGACTACGTTCCGGCGCACGGCCCGATCGACCTCGGCAGGCTCGGCGGCGCCGGCGAGATGAGCGACGCGATGTTCGCCTCAACCGTGAAGGACTTCTACCTGACCAACCCCATCGCCCGGGCGAGCGTGACCATGGCCGAGTGTTCGGCCGCACGCTCCGGCACGCGCGTTCTGGCCGCGGAGTAAGAGCGCGATGGATCCCACCTTCTGGAGTTCGCCGCTCGGCTGGTTCCTGATCCACCTGGGTCAGATCCTGCTCGTCGTGGTCGGCGTCTTGTTGTCGCTCGCCTTCCTGCTACTGGCCGACCGCAAGATCTGGGCGGGCGTGCAGATGCGCAAGGGCCCCAACGTGGTGGGCCCCTTCGGCCTGCTGCAGTCCTTCGCCGACTTCTTCAAATTCGTGCTGAAAGAGATCGTTGTCCCCGCCGGCGCGGACAAGGTGGTGTTTCTGCTCGCGCCCCTGGTCAGTTTCATCCTCGCTTTCATCGCCTGGGCGGCGATCCCCTTCGCCCCCGGTTGGGTGGTCGCCAACCTCAACGTCGGCATCCTCTACCTGTTCGCGATCTCCTCGCTCGGCGTCTACGGCATCATCATGGGCGGCTGGGCGTCCAACTCGAAGTATCCGTTCCTGGGGGCCCTGCGCTCAGCAGCCCAGATGGTCAGCTACGAAGTCTCCATCGGCTTCGTCATCATCACCGTGGTGCTGCTGACCGGCTACAAGATCGGCCTGCACCACCCCAAGGCCCTGCTCGACGCCATGAGCCTGCAGGCCATCGTGACCCAGCAGGACGGCGGTTTCTGGAACTGGAATGTCTTCGGCGGCGGCGGCCTGCGCGACCTGCCCGCGGCGATCGTGATGATCCCCATGGCGATCGTGTTCTTCATCTCGCTGCTGGCCGAGACCAACCGCCCGCCGTTCGACCTGTCCGAGGCGGAGTCCGAACTCGTCGCCGGCTACCAGGTGGAATATTCCTCGACGCCCTACCTGCTGTTCATGATCGCCGAGTATTCGAACATCGTTCTGATGTGCGCCCTGATCTCGACCCTGTTCTTCGGCGGCTGGTCGTCGCCGTTCCCGGTCGATGGTTGGCTGGCCCGGGACTCGATCTGGTTCAATCTCTGGTGCCTGATGTGGTTCGCAATCAAGACCGTGTTTTGGTTCTCGATGGTGGCCATCGCCAAGGCCGTAGTGCCGCGCTACCGCTATGACCAGTTGATGCGCCTGGGCTGGAAAGTGTTCCTGCCCGCCTCGCTGGTCGCTGTCGCCGCCATCGCCGGCTGGTGCGTCTACGGAGGCATCCAGACGTGACCGGCGTTCCCTCCACCACCTTCGTCTATGAATATCCCGACGGCCAGCAACCGGTGTTCTATCTGAAGGACGCCTGGGTGCTCGACTATCCCGGCGGCGAGCGGAAGTATCTGGCGCTCGGGCCGCACTGGCATGAGATGCCCCAGGGCGGCAAACCCAAGCTGCGCGTGCACGAGGGTTTCGTGTTCGACTACCCGACGGCGCCCACGCCGCGGTATTATCTGCGCGAGGTTCCGCAATGAAGCGCGTCGTCCAGGCCGTCAAAGGCGCCATGCTCATGGACATGGTGGGCGCCTGGGGTCTCGCCTTCAAATATATGCTGCGGCCCAAGGCCACGGTGAACTATCCGTTCGAGCGCGGTCCACAGTCGCCGCGCTTCCGGGGCGAGCACGCGCTGCGCCGCTATGCGAACGGCGAGGAACGCTGCATCGCCTGCAAGCTGTGCGAAGCGATCTGCCCGGCCCAGGCCATCACCATCGAGGCCGAACCCCGCGACGACGGCTCGCGCCGCACCACGCGCTACGACATCGACATGGTGAAATGCATCTATTGCGGCCTCTGCCAGGAAGCTTGTCCGGTGGACGCCATCGTCGAAGGCCCGAACCAGGAATTCGCCACCGACACGCGCGAAGAGCTGTTCTACGACAAGGCCAAATTGCTGGCCAACGGCGACCGCTGGGAACGCGAGATCGCCAAGGCGTTGGAGATGGACGCGCCGTATCGGTGACGGCCGAACCTCACCCGTGAGCAACAGCGAACGGGGGAGGTTGTGCGCTATGGATGTTCCTTGAAGTACGGATCCATCCCGTGCGCAATCGTGCGCATCTGGTCGTCGCTCAGCTTGTCGATCTGTTCGGCGGCCGGGGCGGCGGGGTCGTAGCCTGCCACCTCAGCCTTGTGCGCGTCGATCCAGTCGGTGAGGCCGGTCATGATCCGCGCGTCGGCAACGCCGTGCGCCGTGTCGCCGCCGACGTCGGCGCTCAGGATGTTGTTGAGCGGCATGCGTGGATAGGTCGCCAGTTCGATTTCCGAAAGCTTGGCGCGGAACTCTAGCTCCGGTCCCTGAAGGGCATGCTCGCCCTTGAACTCCTGGTGATCGAGCGCGTGGCGGCCCTCGTGGATATAGATCGAGTGGCCGACCTCGGCGTCCCAGTACATCTTCAGGAAGATGCGCTCGTACGGCTGGCCGGTCTTCGCCGCCTCCGCCTTGGCGGCCGCGGTCATCTGGTCGCGCGCCTCGTCCTGCAAGCGCATCTGCAGCGCGGGCAGGTACACGGCGCCCGGTTTCTTCAGCGCCTCGCGATCGCGCGCCTCCGCGTCGGCGAGATCCTGCACGCGCTTCTTCGCCACCGTGGGATCGTAGGTCGCCAGCGCCTGCAACGGACCGCCGGTATAGGAGGCGCGGATCTGGACGATGTCGTTCTCGTTCTCGCTCCAGCCGCCGGTGGCGGCCATGCCGTCCCACAGCCAGCTCTGGTAGCCGTTGGAGATCATGTTATCGATCGAGATGAAGTGCACCTCGCCCTGCCGCCCGTACTGAACCACGTGATAGGGCGCGTCCTCGACCACATGGCCCATGTGGACGCTCTGCACTCCGCCGGTCTGACCCTCCATCCAGTGCAGGCCGAAAGCGTCGTGCAAGGTCTTCTCGGGATCGCCGCCGCCGATCTGGGCGGCCGTGTCCGCAAAGATGCTCTTCACCGCCGCCGCATAAGCCTTCTCGTCACCGTGGCCGCGGGCATAGGCGCGGTTGAAGGCGAGGGTGGCGTCGTCGAACCGCCGGCGGAAGCTGAAATACGCGGCGACCGGGCGATAGGCAGGATCGTTCGCCGCGCGCGCCGCGATCTTGCGGGTGGTGTCGAAGCGCTTGGCCGCATCGTAGAAGCCGGCGCGAATGAGCAGGCGTTCGAGGGCAATCTCGTCGGCGGGCGTCGCGTGCGCGCGCAGGCCGGCGTCGAAGGTGTGCACGACCGCGTCGTCGCCGAGCCCGAAACTCCCCGGAGCATTGTGGTCGGTCAGCCAGAAGAACCCGCGCCAGGCGTCGAGTGCGGCTTTCGGATCGGAGTCCTGCAGCGCCAGCTCGAGCTTCAACCGCGCCGCGGCGGGCGCGAGCGCGCCGAGTGTCGACAGGCCGCCAAGTGTTGCGCGCGCATGGTCCAGGGCCGTGCTCCGCTGCGCCGGATCGGCCGCGCCCGCGGCCCAGGCGAGTTCGTCCTTGGCGCGGCCGATGGCGAACAGGTCGCCCTGAGCGGCGCCGGGACAGTCGGCGGCGAGCTCCGCCGCGCGCGCGGCGCCGCGCTCGGGCCGGTCCATCTCACCCAGGACGCGCACCTCCAGGGCCGCCGTCGGGCAAAGGTCAGCGCCGGTGGCCAGAGTCTTGTCCAGGGTGGCCAGGGCCGTATCGCCCTGGCGGTCGATCAGCCATTGGATGCGCGCCAGTCCGCGATCCGCTCCCGCGCGATCCCGCGGCGCGGCCGTCGGATCGTCGGCGATGGCGTGAAACATCTGTTCCGCCGGTCCGACCTGCATCTGAAAATAGGCGGTCGCCGCCGCCTGGATGGTGGGCGTCGTGGGGACGGCGTCCGCCGCTTTCGCCGCAGACGCGAAAGTCGCCAGCGACAGGAACATGGCGAAAAAGACACGTGGCATCGGACCGGGCTCCGGTAAGCTTGCCCTGTTTTCCGGTGCTTTGGGCGTGCGGTCTTGGACGATACGGCGTTGAGCGGAAACAAGGGCGAGGCGCTGGGCCGGTCCGGCGGCGCGGTCGCGCGCCTGACCGCCTTGGGCGCCGGGCGCCGGCTCGGCGACCATACCCACGACCACCCCTACCTGTCGCTCTATGTCCTGGGCTCCTACCGCGAAGCGGGCGAGGACGGCGAGGCGGCCATCGACGGGCCGGCGGCGGCGTTCCATCCGGCGGGCTCGGCGCACGCCGACGCGATCGGCGAGCGCGGGCTCGCCACCGTGATCGTCGAGTTCGATCCCGCGTGGCTGGCGCAGCGGCTGGGTCCCTGGTTGCGGCTCGACCGCTCGCGCTACTGGGTGGGGGGCGACGCGGGCCGCCGGGCGGCGCAACTCGCGCGCGCCTGGCTCGACGAGGCCCCGGCCGCCCAGTGCTACGCGATGACCGAAGCGTTCCTGCAGGACGCGTCGCGCAAAGATGACACCGGCGACGCGCCAGCGTGGCTCGACGCGCTGAGCGAAGACGACGATGCGACGGATCCGGACATCCTGGCCGACCGCTTAGGCGTCAGCCGCGCCTGGCTGGTGCGCGCCTATCGTCACTGGCGCGGCGAGGGCCTCGAGGAAGCGCGTCGCCGCCGTCGCGTCGAAACCGCCGCGCGCCTGATCGAAACCTCAACCGCGGGCCTCGCCGAAATCGCCGCCGAAGCCGGCTTCTGCGACCAGAGCCACATGAACCGCGCCTTCCGCCTGCTGTTGGCGCGCACCCCGGCCGCCGTGCGCGCATCACAGCTCGGCCTGGCGGGCGCGGCCTGAGTTAGAACCTCCCCCGAACGCTGCCGCCCACGAGTGAGGGTCTTAGTGTGGCCGCCCCGAAATGCCTGAAGCGGCGCGCAGGGCGTCGGCGTCCATCAGCTTGCCGTCCATCATCACCACGCGGGTGTGGCGCAGGTCGCCGATGTTGCGCGAGGGGTCGCCCTCGACCAGCGACAGGTCCGCCGTCTTGCCGACTTCGATCGATCCCGTGAACGTGTCCGCATGCACGTTGCGCGCTGCGACGATGGTCGCGGCGTCCAGCGCCTCCGCCGGCGTGAAACCGCCCCGCACATAGAGCTCGAGTTCATGCACCAGCTCGAAGCCCATGCTGTCCGTTCCGGCGACGATCGGCACGCCCGCCTTGTGCAGTCGTCCGACGTACTCCACCAGCTTTGCGAAACTCTTGCGATAGTCCTCGGCCGTGTAACCCGGTGCAGGCTTTTCCCCGCCCTCGCGGAAGTTGCGTTCGACCGCCGGCGGTAGGATCCCCTGGTATGGTGCGACCGCGGCGTCGATCTCGCCCTTGGTCCCGGTGTACATGCCCTCGACGACGACCAGGGTCGGGTCGCCCACGATCTGGCGCTTGGCCATCTTGGCGATGAGCGACTTCATCGGGTCGGCGTCGAAATCGATGTCCTTGGCGTATTTGGCGGGGCCCACAAAACGACTGGTTCCGTTCGAAGTCTTCACGACGTCGTCGGGCATGCCCTCCATGACCAGGAAATAGATGTGGGTGATCTCGTCGTAGCCCGCGTCGATCGCCTCGCTGGTGCGCATGCCGGCCGGCAGGTGGCCGTGCACGTGCAAGCCGAGTTGATGCGCCAGCGCCGCGGTGGGTTTGACCCAGTCCGGATGGAAGCTGCCGTAGATCTTGATGGCGACAAAGCCGTCCGCCTTGGCCTGACGTACCGCCGCCAGCGCCTCGTCGAGCGAACCGACCGAGGTGCCGACCTGCGCCGTGTAAGGGCCTTTGCCGTCGATCAGCGATGACGGATAGACATGCGGCATCAAAAGATCGCCCTTCGCACGCCGGGCCGCCCGCGCGATGGTGAGGGCGTTGTCGTTGCCCGGATCGCGCACCGAGGTGATGCCCAGCGACAGGAGCAGCAGGCCGCTCGCGTCGTCGATCACGTGCTGGTGCGAGTCCCAAAGGCCGGGGACCAACGTCTTGCCCTTGCCGTCGATCACCATCGCGTCCGCGGGCGCAGGCGTCGAAGCGGAAGGTCCGACCGAGGTGATCTTGTCGCCGCTCACCACCACCGTCTCGTCGTCGACAAAGCGGTCGCCGGGCAGGAATGCGCGAACGTGGGTGAAGGCGACCGGCGTCGCGGGCGTCTTGGCCAGGGCGCGGGCGAGAACCGGGCTCCGCGCCGCCATGGCTTCGTCCTGGACCTCGTCGAGCTTGGCCAGGGAGCCCTGGTACTGTTCGGGCAGCATGCTGAAGAGCGCGATCCAGGCGAAGAATTGGCCGTCCTCGGTCGTCCAAACCGGGACCGGCCCGGTGCCGTAGATGCTGCCGAGACCGACGATCTCCCACAGCACCACCTTCTTCTTCAGCGCGCCTTCGCCGACCTCGAACTCGCGCAGACGCTCGGCGTGGGCGCGGCCGCTCGGCAGCAGGGCGAGGGTGTGGTCAGGCGCAGCGACCAGGGCTTCCACCGCCAGCGCCGGCGCCAGCATGAAGCCGCCGCCCAGCGGCACATAGAGGGCCGGGGTGGTAAAGGGGGCCTGGCCCTGGTCGACCTTGCTCTTCCAGTGCGCTTGGCCGCCGGCGACCTCGAAATGCTCCGCCGCGTCCCCGCCGCCGCTGAAGCCCTGAATGTCGACGAAGACGGGCACGCGCGCGGCATCGAGCCGGATGGTGTCGTCCGACTCGAAAATCTGGCCCCGGAGATTGAGACTGTCGCGCACCCGCATCGTGCCGTCGGGCAGTCGCCAGATCGCGGAATGGCCCAGGGTGGCCGACTTGGCCGCAATCACGAAGTGCTCGGCGTCGGCCGGCGGCTTAGCCATCTGGTCGACCGTGGGCTGGGCCGATGCGGCGGAGGCCGTCAGCAGGACGGCGGCGGCCAGAGCCGCCTTCAGGAACGCGCGCATCGTTTAAACTCCTCCACACAAACACGGTCGCCGGCCGCCGGGTCGGGGCGGGGAATCCGTTCCTATGTTGAGATGGGCCGGGGCCACGAAACCGCTATCTGCGCGCCCGTCCACCCGCCTTCCGCCAGCCGTTTCCCGCTCCTGAAACCCCTTTGCAAAGGGCCGTTTCGCGGTCTAGAACCACCCCGGCTCGCCCGGCCCGATCCGGACGAGATTCGCGACCGGGAAACCGGCGCAGGTCCTCAGTTTCCGCACCCCGCGGATCGCACGGAGCCGAACGCCTGATGCCGGTTGCGGCGATCGCCTTTTATGTCTTGGCCCTGGTTGCGGTCGTGGCCGCCTTCCGGGTGGTGACGGCGAAGAACCCGGTCCACTCGGTCCTGTTCCTGATCCTGACCTTCTTCTCCGCCGCGGGGCTGTTTGTGCTCCTGGGAGCGGAGTTCCTCGCCATGCTGCTGGTGGTGGTCTACGTCGGCGCCGTGGCGGTGCTGTTCCTGTTCGTGGTGATGATGCTCGACATCGACTTCGCCAAGCTCCGGCAGGGCTATGTCCAGTATCTGCCCTTCGGCCTGATCATCGCCGCCGTCCTGCTGACCGAAATGATCATGGTGTCCTCGGCCGTGGCGACGCGCGGACCGGCGGCGGGACATGCGATCATGGTGGCGCCCGCGAACATCTCGAACGCCCAGGCGATCGGGCGGGTGCTCTACACCGACTACGTCTACTACTTCCAGGCTGCGGGGATCGTGCTGCTGATCGCCATGATCGGCGCCATCGTGCTGACACTGACCCACAAGGCCAAGGTGAAGCGCCAGGACATCGGCTCTCAGGTTAACCGCGCGCGCAAGGGCGCCGTCGCGGTCGTCAGCGTCGAGAGCGGCGAGGGGATCGGCGGATGACCATCGGGCTCACCCACTACCTGGTCGTCGCGGCCCTGTTGTTCGTCATCGGGGTTTTCGGCATCTTCGTGAACCGCAAGAACGTGATCGTTATCCTGATGTCGATCGAGATGATCCTGTTGGCGGTGAACATCAATTTCGCGGCCTTTTCGGCCTATCTTCACGACATCTCGGGCCAGGTCTTCGCCATGTTCGTCCTGACCGTGGCCGCGGCCGAAGCCGCCGTAGGCCTCGCCATCCTGGTCACCTTCTTCCGCAACCGCGGCGACATCTCCGTCGACGACGCGAACGTGATGAAGGGCTGAGCCGCGTGGATCTGACTTCGCCCCAGACCCTCGTCACCATCCTGGTGCTCGCGCCGCTGCTGGGGGCCGCAGTCGTCGGTTTGTTCGGCCGCCGTCTCGGCGACATCCGTATCGATGAGCATTACGACCGGCCTGCTGTTCCTGTCCTGCGCCATCGGCTGGTGGATGTTCTGGCTGCACAACTGGGGCGGCCAGGGCGATTTCCTGGTGCAGCTGTTCCCCTTCATCCAGGTCGGCAACTTCGTCTCCACCTGGTCGGTGCGCGTCGACACCTTGTCGAGCGTGATGCTGGTGGTGGTGACCACGGTCTCGGCGCTCGTGCACCTCTACAGCTGGGGCTACATGGCCGAGGACGATTCCAAGCCCCGGTTCTTCGCCTATCTGTCGCTGTTCACCTTCGCCATGCTGGCGCTGGTCACCGCCAACGACTTCATGCAGCTGTTCTTCGGCTGGGAAGGCGTGGGCCTGGCGTCCTACCTGCTCATCGGTTTCTGGTTCAAGAAGGCCACCGCAAACGCCGCGGCGATCAAGGCCTTCATCGTCAACCGGGTCGGCGACTTCGGCTTTGCGCTCGGCATCATGACGATATTCTGGATGTTCGGGACCATCCGGTTCGACGTCCTGTTCCCGATGTTCGCGTCCAAGGCCAACACGGCCTGGACCTTCGCGGGGCAGAGCTTCAGCGCGCTCGACCTCGCCGCCTGTTTCCTGTTCGTGGGCGCCATGGGCAAGTCGGCCCAGTTCTTCCTGCACACATGGTTGCCCGACGCCATGGAGGGCCCGACCCCGGTTTCGGCCCTGATCCACGCCGCCACCATGGTGACCGCCGGCGTCTACATGGTCTGTCTGCTGTCGCCGCTGTTCGAGTACGCGCCGATCGCGCGCGACTTCGTGCTGGTGATCGGGGCGGTGACCGCGCTGTTTGCGGCGACCGTCGGTCTGGCCCAGAACGACATCAAGCGGGTGATCGCCTATTCGACCTGTTCTCAGCTCGGCTACATGTTCATCGCTGCAGGCGCGGGCGCCTATCAGGCGGGCATGTTCCACCTGTTCACTCACGCCTTCTTCAAGGCGTTGCTGTTCCTGGGCGCGGGCAGCGTGATCCACGCCATGCACCACGAGCAGGACATGCGCGCCATGGGCGGCCTGCGCAAATACCTGCCGGCGACCTACGGCGTGATGGTGTTCGGCACCATCGCCATCACCGGCCTGGGCATTCCCGAGATTCACATCGGCCAGCTGAACGGCATCGGTTTCGCGGGCTTCTATTCGAAGGATTCGATCCTCACCGCCGCCTTCCAGACTGGCCAGCACGATCCGATCGCGCTGTTCGCCTATTTCACCGGCCTCTTCGTGGCGGGCCTGACCGCCTATTACTCCTGGCGTCTGGTATTCATGACCTTCTGGGGCACGCCCAAGTGGGAGAACGGCCACGCGCCGGTGCATGACGATCACGCCTCCTCCGCGCAGATCGAATCCCACTCCGAGCCCGGCGACGATCACGGCCACGCACCGGACGCGCAGCACAAGCCGCACGAGAGCCCGTGGGTCATGCTGGTCCCGCTCTTGTTGCTGGCCGTCGGCGCCATCGCGGCAGGTGGCGTGTTCGCGCCGGACTTCGTGGGCGAACATCAGGCGGCGTTCTGGGGTCATTCGATCTTCAACGCGCCCGGCAGCCATGCGCTGAGCGAAGCAGGCCTGCCCCAGTGGGTGATCTGGTCGCCGCTGGTGGTGTCGGTTGCGGGTCTGCTGATCGCGGCCTGGTTCTACATCCTGCATGAAGGCCTGGCGGCGCGGATCGCGGCGCAGAAGGGCCCACTGTGGACCTTCCTTTACAACAAGTGGTTCTTCGACGAGTTCTACGACTTCGTCTTCGTGCGCGGGACCAAGCTGCTCGGCGACCTGTTCTGGAAGGTCGGCGACCAGAAGATCATCGACGGCCTGGGCCCCGACGGCTTTGCCTGGGTGTCGCTGCAGTGGGCCAAGCGCCAGAGCAAGATCCAGTCGGGTTACGTCTATCACTACGCCTTCGTCATGCTCCTCGGCGTCGTGGGTCTTTTGACCTACGCCATGTTCAACTGGCGCTAGGGGAGGGCGGATGACCGATCACATTCTCACCCTCGTAACCTTCCTGCCGCTGGTGGGCGCGGCCGCGATCATGCTGCTGCGCTTCCTGGCGCGCCCCGACGACCAGCCGGTGATCGAGCGCAACGCGAAGTGGATCGCGCTGGGGACGACCATCGCGACTCTAGCGGTGTCGATCTGGCTGGTGGCGCACTTCAACCACGCGATCCCGGGCTATCAGTTCGAAGAGAACTACGTCTGGTTCGCCGGCGCCGGCTACCACATGGGCGTGGATGGGATTTCCATCCTGTTCGTGCTGCTCACCGCGTTCCTGATGCCGATCTGCATCATCGCCAGCTGGAAGCCGATCAAGGAGCGGGTGCTCGAATACCTGATCTGTTTCCTCGTGCTCGAGACCCTGATCGTCGGGGTGTTCACCTCGCTCGACCTTTTCCTGTTCTACATTTTCTTCGAAGGTGGCCTGGTTCCGATGTTCCTGATCATCGGCATCTGGGGCGGCAAGAACCGGGTCTACGCAGCCTACAAGTTCTTCCTCTACACGCTCCTGGGATCGGTCCTGATGCTGGGCGCCATGCTCTACATGGCCGCCACCGCGGGGACGACCGACATCCGTGCGCTGACCGCCTATCACTGGGATCCCAACACCCAGATATTGCTGTTCATAGCCTTCACCGCCTCCTTCGCGGTGAAGCTGCCGATGTGGCCGGTGCACACCTGGCTGCCCGACGCTCACGTCGAGGCGCCGACCGCCGGTTCGGTGATCCTGGCCGGCATCCTGCTGAAGCTCGGCGGCTACGGCTTCATCCGCTTCGACCTGCCGATGTTCCCGCACGCGTCGCAATTGCTGACGCCAGTGATGTTCGCCCTGTCGACGATCGCCATCGTCTACACCTCGCTGGTCGCCTTCCGGCAGACCGACATGAAGAAGCTGATCGCCTATTCGTCGGTGGCCCATATGGGCTTCGTGACCATGGGCATCTTCGCCGGCAACGCCCAGGGCATGGAAGGCGCCATCTTCCAGATGCTGAGCCACGGGGTGATCTCCGGCGCGCTCTTCCTCTGCGTCGGCGTGGTCTACGACCGCATGCACACGCGCGAGATCGCCTTCTACGGCGGGCTGGTGAACCGCATGCCCTGGTACGCGGCGACCTTCATGGTCTTCACCATGGCCAATGTCGGCCTGCCGGGCACCTCGGGCTTCATCGGCGAGATCCTGACCATGGTCGGGGCCTATAACGTCTCCACCTGGACGGTGTTCTTCGCCGCCAGCGGCGTGATCTTCTCCGCCGCCTATGCGCTGACGCTTTACCGCCGCGTCGCCTTCGGCGAGATTACCAATCCGCAGCTTTCCACCATCACCGACCTCGACTGGCGTGAGATCGTGGTGTTCGCCCCGCTCATCGTGGGCACCCTGGTCCTGGGCGTCTATCCCAACCTGGTCTTCGACGTGACCCACGCCTCGGCGGACGCGGTCGTGCAGGCCTACCAGACTGCCATCGGGGCGCGCTGAGATGGACTACGCGACCCTGACCGTCTGTGCGCCTGAACTGATCCTCGCCCTGGGCGCGCTCGGCGTCCTGCTGCTGGGCGCAGTCTTCGGCTCCAAGGCTACCGGCGCCTTGTCGCTCCTGTCCGGCGCGCTTCTGATCGGCGCCGCCGTCACCGCCGCCATGGGGCCGCTCGGCGCGCCCTTCCACGGTTCGTTCGTCATGGACGCGACCGCGCGCTATTCTAAGGTCGCGATCTACGTCGCCGCGGCGTTCGGCGTGGTGCTCGGCTACGGCTGGCTCAAACGTTCCGGCCAACCCAAGTTCGAATATCCGGTGCTGATCCTGCTCGCCACACTGGGCATGAGCATGATGGTTTCCGCATCGGACCTGATCTCGCTCTACATCTCCATCGAGTTGCAGTCCCTGGCGCTCTACGTGCTCGCCGCCTTCCAGCGCGACGACGCCAAGTCGTCCGAAGCGGGCCTGAAGTATTTCGTCCTGGGCGCCCTGTCCTCGGGCCTGCTGCTCTACGGCGCGAGCCTGATCTACGGCTTCGCGGGCTCCATGCGCTTCACCGACATCGCCGCGGCGACCCACGGCGGCGCCCACATCGGCGAGCTGTTCGGCCTGATCTTCCTGATCTGCGGCATCGCCTTCAAGGTCTCCGCCGCGCCCTTCCACATGTGGACGCCCGACGTCTACGAGGGCGCGCCCACGCCGGTCGTGGCCTTCGTCGCCGCCGCGCCCAAACTCGCCGCTATGGTGCTGTTCGCGCGCACCCTGGACCAGGCCTTCCCCGGCGCCATCGAACAGTGGCGCGGGGTGATCCTGATCCTTGCGGTCATCTCCTTCGTCGTCGGCGCCTTCGGCGGCCTGGTGCAGAAAGACTTCAAGCGTCTGCTGGCCTATTCCTCCATCGCCAACATCGGCTACGCCCTGCTCGGCATCGCCGCGGGCACCAGTATCGGCATCCAGGCCATGCTGGTGTTCATGGTGCTCTACATGATCGACACCACCGGCTTCTTCGCCTGCCTCGAAGCGCTGAAGCGCGACGGCAAGCCGATGGTGCTGATCCAGGACTTCGCCGGCCTGAAACGCGAACGACCAGGACTGGCGCTAGCGCTCACCGCGCTCTCGCTTTCGGTCCTGGGCATGCCGCCGTTTTCCGGGTTCTGGGGAAAGTACTTCGTGTTCAAGGCAGCGCTGGCCGTCGACGGCCTGTGGCCCTACGCGATCGCCGGCCTTGTCGCATCCGTAGTGGCCGCCTTCTACTACCTGCGCATCCTCAAGCTGATGTGGTTCGACCCCGCGCCCGGCAAGGTCGACCGTTCACCTGCGGAAGCGCGCTGGATCGCCTACGCCTGTTCGCTGTTCGCAGCCGTGCTGGTGTGGGGCGCCCTGGTCTGGCTCACGCCCGCCGCCCAGGCCGCGTCCAAATCGTTGGGCCTTCCCTGAGGTCGCGCCCATGATCGGCGCCCTGCCGATACCGATCCTCGCCTTCGCCGAGATCGACTCCACCAACGCGGAGGCGCGCCGCCGTGCGGAAGCGGGCGCGAGCGAACCCGTGTGGATCACCGCCAAGCGCCAGACCGCGGGCCGCGGCCGGCGGGGCCGCGCTTGGTCGACCGAGATCGGCAACCTCGCCGCGACCCTGCTCACCTTTACCGACAAGCCGCCGGTGGAAGCGGCGCAAGTCGCCTTCGTCGCCGCCCTCGCCATCGCCGACCTGTTCGAACGCTATGTCCCCGCCAACCTCGTGCGCATCAAATGGCCCAACGACGTGCTCATCGACGGCCTGAAGGCCTCGGGCATCCTCATCGAGTTCCGGCGCGCGGGCGGACGGATCGCTGTGGCTCGCCATCGGTTGCGGCCTGAACCTCAACCACACGCCGACCAACACCGAACGGCCCGCGACCCGCGTGGCTGACCACCTGCGCCACGACGCGCCCCGCGCGCCCAAGGTCGACGAGGCCATGGCCGCCTTCGCGCCCCTGTTCGCCGAGCGCCTGGCGCAGTGGGAACGGCAAGGCTTCGCCGCCATCGCCGCCGACTGGACCGCCCGCGCCGATGGCCTGGGCAAGCTCTGTGTCGCGCAACTGGGCAGCGAGACCGTGCACGGGGTCGCCGAAGGGCTGGAGCCGGACGGATCGCTGCGTCTGCGCCTGCCGAGCGGGGAAACGCGCCGCATCACGGCGGGCGACGTCTTCTTCGATAGGGCGTAAGGAAGCGCCATGCTCCTCGCCATTGAACAGGGCAACACCAACACCCTCTTCGCCGTCCACGACGGCCAGGAGTGGCTTGAGCAATGGCGCACCGCGACCGAGGCGACGCGCACTGCCGATGAATACGCGGTCTGGCTGAGCCAGCTTTTGCAGATGGGCGGGCTGAAGCTGTCCAAACTCAACGGCTGCATCATATCCAGCGTCGTGCCCCAGTCGCTGTTCAACCTGAGGAACCTGGCCCGGCGCTATCTGAAGACCGAACCGCTGGTCGTGGGCGACAACGCCGAACTCGGCATCGAAATCCGCATCGACCAGCCGTCCGAAGCCGGCGCCGACCGCCTGGTCAACGCCGTCGGCGGTTTCGTCAAATACGGCGGTCCGCTGATCCTGGTCGACTCCGGCACCGCGACGACATTGGACGTGGTCGGCGCCGACGGCGCATTCGAGGGCGGGGTCATCGCGCCCGGCATCAACCTCTCCATGCAGGCCCTGCACAGCGCCGCCGCCAAACTGCCGCGGGTGGCGATCGCGCGGCCCACGCGCAACCAGGTCATCGGCAAGGACACGGTGACCGCCATGCAGTCGGGCGTGTACTGGGGCTACATCGATCTGATCGACGGCCTGATTGCGCGCATCAAGGCGGAGTACGGCAAACCCATGACCGTGGTCGCCACCGGCGGCGTCGCCTCGCTGTTCGAAGGCGCCACCATCAACATCGACACCTTCGACCACGACCTGACCATCCGCGGTCTCCTCGAAATCTGGCGGCGCAACGGAGGCGCCGCGACCGTATGACCAAATCTTCCCAGGACGAACTCGTTTTCCTGCCGCTCGGCGGCTCCAACGAAATCGGCATGAACCTCAATCTCTACGGTTGGGGACCGCCGCATGCGCGCCAGTGGATTGTGGTGGACGTCGGCGTGACCTTCGGCGATCCGACCACGCCGGGCGTCGACATCATCATGCCCGACGCCTCCTATGCCGAGGACCTGAATATCCTGGGCATCGTGCTGACCCACGCGCACGAGGATCACATCGGCGCCATCGGCTGGCTCTGGCCGAAGATGAAGGCGCCCGTCTACGCCACGCCGTTCACCGCCTATCTCGTGCGGGAGAAGCTGCGCGACGCCGACCTTCTCGACCAGGTCGACCTGCGCGAGGTGCCGCTCGGCGGCACGATCAATCTTGGCCCCTTCGAGGTCGAGCTCGTCACCATCGCGCACTCGATCCCCGAACCCAACGGCCTCGCCATCAAGACCCCGCTGGGCGTCATTCTGCACACCGGCGACTGGAAGATCGACGATCATCCCATCACCGGCGAAAAGGTCGACGTCGACCAGATCCGCAAGCTCGGTGACGACGGCGTCCTCGCCATGGTGTGCGATTCCACCAACGTCTTCGTGGACGGCACCGCCGGTTCCGAAGCCGAGGTGCGCGACAAGCTGGCGGCTCTGGTCAAGACTCTGCGCGGCAAGGTCGCGGTCGCCTGTTTCGCCTCCAACGTGGCGCGGGTGGACTCCGCCGCGCGCGCAGCCGAAGCCGCCGGGCGCAGCGTCTGCCTCGTCGGCCGCTCCATGCATCGCATTACCGGCGCGGCCAAGTCGGTCGGCCTTTTGAAGGATGTGCCAGACTTCATTGACGAGGCGACGGCGGGCTCGCTGCCGCACGACCGCGTCATGTACCTCTGCACCGGCAGCCAGGGCGAACCGCGCGCGGCGTTGTCGCGCATCGCCGACGACGCCCATCCGCATGTGAAACTGGGGCAGGGCGACAGCTGCATCTTTTCCTCGCGCGTGATCCCCGGCAACGACATCCCGATCCGCAACCTGCAGAACAAGCTCGCCGACCGCGGCGTGCGCCTCTACACTGAACGCGACCATCCGGGCATCCACGTCTCCGGCCACCCGTGCCGCGACGACCTTAAACAGATGTACCAGTGGGCGCGGCCGCACATCGCGGTGCCGACCCACGGCGAGCGTCGCCACCTGCTGGAACACTGCGCGCTCGCCAAGGACCTGCAGGTCCCCGAGACCATCGCGCCGCGCAACGGTGAGATGGTTCGCCTCGCCCCCGGCAAGCCCGAGGTCATCGACGAGGTCCCGTCCGGACGCCTGTTCGTCGACGGCAATGTGCTCGAACCCGAAGGCGGCCCCGCCCTGCGCGAACGTCGTCACGCCGCGGCGAACGGCGTGCTGGTGGTCTCCCTGGCGTTGAACGCCAAGGGTAAGCTCGTCGGCGGTGTGGAAGTCCGGGGCATCGGCGTCACCGGCGACACCGACTACCCGCTGGAAGAGGCCCTCGACGACCTTGCCGACGAAGCCGAGACCGCCATCGGCCGGCTCAAGGGCGGAGAACGCGACGACGACGGCGCGGTTGAGTCCGCCGTTGCGCGGGTACTGAAGAAAGCTTCCCAACGCATATGGGGCCGCCGCCCGATCGTTGAAACGGTCGTGTTGCGGGTCTGAGCGTCAAGTTGCAGTACGGTCGAGCCTGTGGCTTGATCCCCCCACGGGGACAGGCGGGGGCTCTCATGAAGGTCGCAAGGTGGCTTGGCGTGTTGGGTTTCGCGGCCGCCATGGCCTGCGCCAGCGGCGCCTCAGCTGCGCCCTCGGATGGCATCCCCGAGGCGATCGCCGCCGCCCGCGGCGAACCCGTCGACCAATTGACCCGCGACGTCGAACACTTGCATCCGCTGGCCATGATCCTCCTCGCCAAGCGCCTGTATGACGACGGGCGGAAGGACGAAGCTGTGTTCTGGTTTTATGAGGGGCAGCTTCAGTGGCGCTCGCGCTTCTTGATCTACCCCGAACTCAATCGAGGCGGCGACGCCCTCAGTGGCGAGAGCGAAGCCGAAATGTTTGAACGTCTGATCGATAGTATCAAGCCCGACATCAACCAGTATGCCTCGGACGACCCGCCGACCTTTGTGAAAGCGATCGACCGGGTCCTGGCGTGGGATGCCGCCCATCCAGACGCGTTTGCCCCGTTGGGGCCGGGCAAGGACAAGGTCCGCAAGACTTTTGTCGATCTTCAAACCTATGTCGCAACCCATGCCGACGACCTGCGTAAGGCAAGCGCTGATCGGCGCGCTAAGGCCGCTGCCGAGCCGCAACCGACCAGTGATGATCCTTATCCGGGCGAGGGCGGGGGTATGCTGATGACGCCGCAGGAGTTTGTGCAGCCTTGCGCCGACGCCCGGTTCACTGCGTTCCACGTCGGCGTCTCCACGAAAGCGGAGGTTGCGCGTGCGCTCGGCAAGCCGGAGACCTGGTCGAACGACCCCGATGGCGGGAGCACGCTCGACTACGCGTGCAACAGCGCCCCGGTGATGCCGGGCATGGTCCAGCGTCTTGAAATCGGGTTCAAGTTCAACGCCAGGAAAATTCTCGTCGCGCTCGACCTGCCGAAGCAGAGATAGGGACGGTCTTCCCGTGGGGGGCACGGGGCTTTAGAACCACCCCATGATCGGACGCCTGAATCACGTCGGGGTCGCGACCCCCTCCATCGACGAGGCGGTGAGGCTCTATCGCGACCTCCTCGGCGCCACGCGCATCCACGACAAGTTCGCCCTGCCGGAGCAGGGGGTCTGGGTCTGTTTCGTCGATATGCCGAACAGCCAGATCGAGCTGATCGAGCCCTACGGCGACGCGTCGCCGCTGCACGGCTTCCTGGCCAAGAACCCCAAGGGCGGCCAGCACCACCTCTGTTTCGAAGTCGACGACATCATGGCGGCCCGCGACGACATGCGGACCAAGGGCTGCACCATCCTGGGCACGGGCGAGCCCCGGATCGGGGCGCACGGCGTGCCGGTGATCTTCGTTCACCCCAAGGACATGGGTGGGGTCCTGGTTGAGCTGATGCAGAAACCGGAGGCCCATTGACCGCGCCGGATTCCAAGCTTCACCGCGTTCGAAACAGGGGGCCATCGAACGGGATCAGCGCCATGAAGCGCCTCATGATCGGACTGGCCGCGGTGATGATGGGTTCGGCGGCCTGGGGCCAGGCGCCGGCCCAGGAGACCGCGACTGACGCGACGGGCCCCTACGCCTGCACCGCCGGCGTCACCAGCCTCAAGACCGGCCACACCCAGGTCCTGACCACCACGCTGAAGACCGTGGACGCCTGCCGCAGCTGGGCGCTCGACGCCACCCACCTGGACAGCGATTGCGGCCGCTACGAACTCCTCGTCCACGACGTGGAGGGAAAGGTGGAGCTGCATCAGGCCTGCACCGTCCAGGGCCTGCCGCTGTTCGGCTCGAGCCATTCCGCCTTCGCCTGCAAGGACGTCGCGGCCTGACCGTCGCCCGGGTCGGAGGCCTTGGGGCCGCCGCGATTTCGCGCTAGGTCAGGGGCGCCATGCACGACCTGCTCAACCCCTTCACCATGTTAGCCATCTACGCGACCATCTGGTGGATCGTCGTCTTCTGCATCCTGCCCATCGGGGTCAGGAGCCACGCCGAAATGGGCATCGACCTGAAGGACGGCGGCGACCCGGGCGCTCCGGTCAACCCGAACCTGGTCAGGAAGGCGATCACCACCAGCTGGGTCTCGGCCATCGTCTTCGTGGTCCTCTACGCGTTGCTCTTCCTCCACGTGATCCCGATCCCGGACTACTGAGCCGGCCAGCCGGACCCCGGCGTTGCGCCCCTGGCCCCCGGCGGCTAAGGGAATCCCCAATCTCGAAGCGGACCTCCCCAAGGATTTTCCATGCGCCTCTCGCGCTATTTCCTGCCTGTTCTGAAAGAGACGCCGGGCGACGCCCAGATCGTCTCCCACCGCCTGATGCTGCGCGCGGGCATGATCCGCCAGGAGGCGGCCGGCATCTACGCCTGGCTGCCGCTGGGCCTGGCCGTCTTGAAGAAGATCGAGCAGATCGTGCGCGAGGAACAAGGTCCGCGCCGGCGCCGTCGAACTGCTAATGCCGACGCTGCAGCTCGCCGACCTGTGGCGCGAGAGCGGGCGCTACGACGACTACGGCGCAGGAGATGCTGCGCATCACTGACCGGCACGAGCGCGAGCTGCTCTACGGCCCCACCAACGAAGAGATGATCACCGAGATCTTCCGCTCCTATGTGCGCAGCTATAAGGCGCTGCCGATGAACCTCTTCCACATCCAGTGGAAGTTCCGCGACGAGCAGCGGCCCCGGTTCGGCGTGATGCGCGGGCGCGAGTTCCTGATGAAGGACGCCTATTCCTTCGACCTCGACGAAGCGGCGGGACGCAAGGCGTACAACCGCATGTTCGTGGCCTACCTGAACACCTTCGCGCGCATGGGCCTTCAGTCGGTACCGATGCGCGCCGAGACCGGTCCGATCGGCGGTGATCTTTCGCACGAGTTCATCATCCTCGCCGACACCGGCGAGAGCCAGGTCTACTGCCACAAGGATCTGGTCGAGATGGGCGCGCCCGGGCCTGACGTGGACTGGGACGACCTGCAACCGATCGTCGACAAGCACACCAGCCTCTATGCCGCCACCGAAGACGTGCACGACGCGGCGCGGTTCGACAGCGAGGTGCCCGCGGACAAACGCCTCAGCGCACGCGGCATCGAGGTCGGTCAGGTGTTCTTCTTCGGCGACAAATACTCCAAGCCGATGAAGGCGGTCGTCGCCGGACCCGACGGCGTGGAGCGGCCGGTGCAGATGGGCTCCTACGGCGTGGGCGTCTCGCGCCTGGTGGGCGCCATCATCGAGGCTTCCCATGACGACAACGGCATCATCTGGCCCGACAGCGTCGCGCCCTTCGACGTGGAGGTGATCAACCTGCGCGTCGGCGACGCCGCCTGCAACGCGGCCTGCGAGGACGCCTACGCCCAGCTCGAGAAACGCGGCAAGACCGTCCTCTACGACGACACCGACGAACGCCCCGGCGGCAAGTTCGCCACCGCCGACCTGATCGGCCTGCCCTGGCAACTGGTGGTCGGTCCCAAGGGCCTGGCGGAAGGCGTGGTCGAACTGAAACGCCGCGCCACCGGCGAGAAACAGAGCCTGCCGCTGGACGCGGCGATCAACCGGATTTGCGGGTGAACCTTAATTCTGCCGAGGACATGGGTGAAGTTATCAAACCCGCCCCCGCCTTCTCCGCGTGGGAGTTCGGCTTGGCCATGCGCTATCTGCGCGCAAAGCGTAAGGATGGCGGCATTGCGCTGATTGCGATCATCTCCACCATCGCCATCGCGCTGGCGGTGATGGTACTGATCATCGTGACCTCGGTGATGAACGGGTTCCGCAGCGAACTGCTCACCCGCATCGTGGGTTTCAACCCGCACATCTACGTCGAGGGCCCCGTCATCGAGCAGCCGGGCCGTGACCGGCTCGTCATGCGGATCAAACAGATACCCGGCGTGGTCCAGGTCGCGCCGATGATCGTGAACCAGGCGCTGCTGCAGGGCGGCGGCGAGGTGCAAGGCGCCATCGTGCGCGGCGTGCCGCGTCAGACCCTCTTTGAAACCAGGATGGTCGCCAAGAACATCAAGCACGGGTCGATCGCGGGCTTCGGCGTCGGCGACTACGGCGGCGACGAGATCATCCTCGGCAACCGCCTGGCCGACATCCTGAACGTGACCGCGGGCCAGCCGGTGACGGTCATCTCGCCCTCGGGGCAGGACACCATCATGGGGGCGATGCCGACGCAGAAGCCCTACATCGTCGGCGGAATCTTCTCGATCGGCATGGCCGAGTACGACCAGACCTTTGTCTTCATGCCGATCGAACAGGCCCAACTGCTCTTCGGCAAGGAAGGCCAGTGGGATCAGATCGGCATCGACGTGAAAGACCCCGACCACCTTGATGACATCAAGGCTCGGATCGCTGCGCTGGTCGGCACGGCGGACGGGAACCGGGTCACCGATTGGCGCGACAGCAACTCCGGCTTCTTCACCGCCCTGCAGGTGGAGAAGTACGCCATGCTGATCATCCTGATGTGCGTGGTGTTGATTGCGGCGCTCAACATCATCACCGGCGTGATCATGCTGGTGAAGAACAAGGGCCGCGACATTGCGATCCTGCGCACAATCGGCGCGAGTGAAGGCTCGGTGCTGCGCATCTTCTTTATCGCCGGTATGACGCTCGGCGTCATCGGTACGTTTGCAGGCTTGGTGCTCGGCACCGTCTTCTGCATTTTCATCGCGCAGATTTAGGACTTCATCGAGCGCGTGACGGGCGTCAACGTGTTTAGTTCCGACGTCTATTTCCTGCCGCACATCCCGGCGCGGATCGACCCCGTCGAGGTCGCGTTCGTCGTCGGCTGGTCGCTGCTGGCGGCCTGTGTCGCGACCGTCCCGCCGGCCTGGAACGCTTCCCGCCTCGATCCGGTGGAGGCGCTCCGGTATGAGTGAGGCAGTCCTCTCTATCCGCGGCCTCGAACGCAGCTATCCGGTAGCCAACGGGCGGCTGATGGTCTTGCGCGACGTCGACCTCGACGTGAACGCGGGTGAGCTGGTCGGCCTGATTGGCCCATCGGGCTCGGGCAAGTCGAGCCTGCTCCACGCCGCGGGTCTGCTCGAACATCCCAACCATGGCCGCATCGTCATCGCCGGCCAGGAATGCGGCGCGCTCGACGAGCACGAGCGCACGCGCCTGCGTCTGGCCGAGCTCGGCTTTGTCTATCAGTTCCACCACCTGCTGCCGGAGTTCACCGCGCTGGACAACGTGGCGCTGCCGATGCGCATCGCCGGTGCGACGCTCGCCGATGCGCGCACGCGGGCCATGGCGTTGCTGCAGGAACTCGGCATCGACCAGCGCGCCGACCACCAGCCCGCCCAGATGTCCGGCGGCGAACAGCAACGCGTCGCCGTCGCGCGCGCGCTCGCCAACAAGCCGCGCCTGGTGCTGGCCGACGAGCCCACCGGCAACCTCGATCCCGCGACGTCGAAGTCGGTGTTCCAGGCCCTGCACGACCTGGTGCGCCAGCAAGGCGTCGCGGCGCTGATCGCCACGCACAACATGGAGCTGGCCGGCTACATGGACCGCGTGTTCGCGTTGAAGGACGGGCGGTTGGAAGAACGCGCGGCGAAGTCGGTGGGGTTCTAGCCGCCACTCCTCCACCGATTTCGGTAGAAAACGGGGAAGGAGCTATTGCTCCGCCTCCGCCTTGAACGCCGCCAGCATCCCCGTCCAACCACCGTCGGAGTCCAGCGCCGCGCGCGTCGGCGCAGCCTTGTCGCCGTAGCGCTCCAGGTCGCGGTGCTCCAGCGTCACACGCACCGCGCCGTCATCTTCCGGCACGAACAGCACCTCGACGTGCGTAACGAAGTCCTTGTCGTACTTGAACTCACTGTTCAGTTGCCATGCCAGCAGTACACGCCGCGGCGCTTCCCAGGCCACGACCTGACCCCAGTCGGTCTCGCTGCCGTCCTCGCCGATCTCGTACCAGCGGCCGCCGTCGCGCGGCTCCATCACGACTGACTTCTGCGGAGAGGCGGCGGTCGAATGAGTTCTTGGGCCACCAGCGGTCCATGTTCGTCGTGAAGGTCTCGAAGGCGTGCTCGGGTGTCGTGCGCACCACCACCGACTTCACCACCGGCGCCGGCCGGATCATCGTCTCGCTCATCGCTTGCTCCTCGGCTTGGACGGCTTGGTGCGTTCCACCTCCGCCGCGAAATTGATCATGGCCTCGTCCCAGAACTGGTCGAGCCAGGCACGCAGGGGACCCAGCCCCCGCGCGTCGATGCGATAAACCCGCCGCGTGCCCTGAGCCTCGTCGGTCACCAGACCCGCCGACTTGAGCACGCCCAGGTGCTGCGACACGGCTGGCCTCGAAACCGGCAACCCCTCGGCGATCTCGCCCACCGCGCAGGGCCCCGCGCGCAGGCGCTCGAACACCTGACGGCGCGTGGGATCGGCGAGGGCGGCCAGGGCGGCGGAAGTGTTAGCCATAGCTAACGGTAAGACGATACTAACGCACTGTCAACCCGTCGCCAGGCCGAGGTCCAGGTCTTCGCAAGGGTTCACCGGGTCCGCTCCAGAAGCGTGATCACCGCACGCACGCGCCGAACAGCTTCCGATCGTCCGCCGTGACGTCGCGGATGTCGTTCGCGGTGGGCGTTATGCGCATGGTGTGCAGCAGGCGAAGCGTCTCCGCGGCGATCGACGCGCCGCCGGATTCGTAGAACGACAGATCGTCTACCGCCTTGCGATAGCGATCGCGCGCCGTCTCGCTGAGCGGCTGGTCGTGGTCGAGATCGGCGATCTGGTTGGCGGCGACCTGTTCCTGCAGGTTCATCGCGTGCAAATCGGCGACATTGCCGTAGACCATGGCGTAGGCGAGCATCTCATCGGGCCCCATGTGACTCGCGGCGCCTGAGGCGAGGGTGTTACGCCAGGCCTGGTCGGGAAAATTCCGCCACGGCGCCACATAGACGCCCTGACCCTGGATCAACGGATCGGCGTCCGAGGTCTTCCAGCGTCCGTTGGCGTTCGCCAGCGCCTGCGACAGATGGTCGAGCCGGGCCCGCAGGCACGGCGCCACCGCGACACGCTCCTCGAACCAGTCGGCGTTGGTCAGAAGTTCGCTGTGCAGCGTGGCGCGCTGCACGTCCATCTGATGCGCCCAGTGCATCGCCTCGACCGCCTGTTCGGCGCCCAGCGCGATCAGCACGCCGATGACGATGATGCCGATCTCCTTGCCCAGCTCGCGCAGACCGTGCACGGCGGTCCTTGGGTGATGAACTTCCATGCGCCCCCAGGGGACAGGTTAAGGTGTGCCGGCGTCGAACGATCCGCAACGTCGGCGGCGGCAGGGACGGCCTAACCTGTCCCCGATGTTTTTCTCTCAATGCAACGTCACCACCGGATCCTTGCCGCCGGCGGCGATGAACTGGTCGATGCGGCGGTCGAGCACCGGCAGGGGCACCGATCCCATCGACAGCACTGTGTCGTGGAAGGCGCGGATGTCGAACTTGGGTCCGAGTTCCTTTTCCGCCTTGGCGCGCAGGCGCTCGATGTCGATCTCGCCCAGCTTGTAGCTCAGCGCCTGGGCCGGCCAGGTGATGTAACGGTCGACCTCGGTTTCGATCTCGTGCTCGGGCAGGGCGGTGTTGTCGCTCATATATTTGATCGCCTGCTCGCGCGTCCAACCCTTGTGGTGGATGCCGGTGTCGACAACCAGGCGGCAGGCGCGCCACATCTCCCAGCTCAGCCGACCGAAATCGTCGTAGGGCGTTTCGTACAGCCCCATCTCCTTGCCGAGCTTCTCGGTATAGAGGGCCCAGCCCTCGCCGTAGGCCGAGATATAGCTGTGACGGCGGAACGCGGGCTGTTCCTTCTGCTCCTCGGCGATGGACAGCTGCAGCGAGTGGCCGAGCTCGGCTTCGTGGAGGGTAAGCGCGGTCAACTGAAACAAGGGCCGGTGCGGCAGGTCATAGGTGTTGACCAGATAGACGTGTGCGCCGCCGCGGCCCGAGGTGTAGAACGGCGCAATATTGTCCGGCACCGGAATGATGGTGAAGCGGCTGCGCGGCAGATAGCCGAAATACTGCGACAGCTTCGCATCGCCGCGCTTGGCGATCCACGCCGCATCGGCCAAGAGCTCGTGCGGCGTCTTGGCGTAGAACTTCGGATCGGTGCGCAGATAGACCAGGAACTCCGGGAAGGTCCCGGTGAACCCCGTCGCCTTCATCGCGTCCAGCATCTCGGCGTGGATGCGCGTCACCTCGTCCAGGCCGATCTGGTGGATCTGGTCGGCGGTCAGGTCCAGCGTGGTATATTCGTGGATCTGCTGCTGATAGAAGGCCGCGCCGTCGGGCATGGCCTCGGCCGCCAGGGTCTTACGCGTCTTGGGCCAGTACTCGCTCTGCACGAACTTCAGGAGTTCCCGGTGCGCGGGGATCACGCTGTCCGTGATCGCCTTCACCGCCGCCGCGCGCAGCTGGTCCTGCTCCGGCGCGGGGATCGACGACGGCAGCTTCTTGAACGGTTCGTAGAAGCTGCTGTGCGTGGGATCGGGATCGGCGATGATGTCGGCGATCGACTTGTCGCGTCCCTCGATCGACGCCCGCGGCACGGAGAAGCCGCGCGCCAGACCCGCGCGCATGTTGGTGATCTCGTCGCGGTAATAGCGCTGCATGTCGTTGAGCTGGCCGATGTAGGCCTTGTACTCCGTCTCGGTGCGGAAACTCTCGCGCCCCATCCCCGCCATCTCGGCCCAGAACGAACTGTCGGAATTGAACGGCATCTCCCAGAGACGGAAGCGCTGGTCGGCGGCCAGGTTCTCCACCTGGGTGCGATAGACCTGATAGTTGACCTGTGCGTCCGGCGACAGGTCCTCGAGCTTGACGCCGTCGAGCTGCTTCAGCACGTCGTTCCAATAGGCCAGGCGCGCCGCCTGGGTCTTGGCGTCGATGGCGGGCAGGTGGTCGGGCATGACGCCTTCGCCGTCGCCGCCGGCCCCGTCGATGCGGCCGAACTGCGCCTCGCGCCACTTCCACTCGGTCTCATAGATCGTCTTGAACCGCGCATCGGCGGACGCGGCGGAAGACGCAGCAGGCGCGACGGGCGCGGCGGCCATGCCGGCGCCGGCGCAAAAAACCAGGCCCGCCAGGGCCACGGACGCGACAAGCAATTTCTTCACGGCGACACACTCCCAGACCCGGCGCCGCACCGGCGCGCTCCCGAAGCCATTTAGCGCCGTTCGCCGGGCGACGCCAAACCGGCTATGATACCGCCGTTATCGGGCGCTCAATGAGGCTATCGTCATGAAATTCCAGATCATTACTGCCGCCGCCGCCGTGGCCCTCTCACTGGTCGCCGGGTCGGCGAGCGCGCGCGACCTGCCCGCCGGCGGCCTGACCCGGGCGGAAGTGGCCGCCTGGCTGCAGCAGCATGGCCTGCAGGCTAAAATCCATAACGATTCCACCGGCGAGAGCATCGTCTCCAGCACGGTCTCCGGGGTGAACTTCGACATCTATTTCTACGCCTGCAACGGCGACCGCTGCGGCTCCATCCAATACGCCGCCGGCTGGACTCCCCTGGCGGCCGGCACGCTCACGGCCGTCAATGCCTGGAACGTGAAGAACCGCTACGCCCGGGCCTATCTGGACGACCACAACAATCTCTGGGGCGAGTACGACGTCGACATCTCCCCGGGCGGCACCTGGGAACAGATGGACAAGAGCCTCGATCGCTGGGGTTCGATCATCTCCAGCTTCAAGACCACCTTCAACGGCTGAACCGCGTCGGCATACACAAGATAAATCCGTCACCCTCGGGCTTGTCCCGAGGGTGACGGAAATCGGGAGGGTGGTGATTAGTAGGGCTACCGCCGCCCGCGATTACGCATGTCGTGAGGAAGCCCGCCTCCAGCGCCGCAAACTCCGGCGCGGTCTTCCACGCCGCGTCGAGCAGCGCCGCGAAATCCTCGGCCGCCTGCGGGCAATGGATCAGGAACAGCGACGGCTCGACCAGTTCGAGCTCCATCAGCATGGGCCCCTGGGCGCTGGGGATCAGGTCGACGCGGGCATAGGCGAACGCTTCGCCCAGAATGGACTCTGCGGCCGCCACGGTCTCGCGCGCGAAATCGATCTCGGCTGCGGACGCATCGTACGGGTCTTCACTGTGCTGGCCGCCGGGATTGAAGGCGGTGCGCAGCACGGCGTGGGAATAGTCGCCGGCGACGAACATCAACGACCGCTCGCGCTCATAATCCACCGCCGACAGATAGGGCTGGATCATCGCGATCCGCTGTTCGGTGATCGCGGCCAGATGCGCGTCACCCTCGTCGTCGATCGCCCGGTCGGCGAAGCGGGCCGTATCGTGCGCGGCGCAGGAGACCGCGGGCTTCACCACCACGTCGGTCCAGTCGCGCACCTCGCAGAATCTCGCGCAGGGTGCGCCGGTCGCCGCGCTCGACGAATTGCGTCGGCGTAACCAGCACGCCCTTGGCCGCCAGCTCGCGCAGGTAACGCTTGTCGAGGTTCCAGCGCGCCACCGCGGCCGGGTTCACCAGCCGGGTCTGGAAATCCACCGCGTCGAGCCAGGCCAGGAAGGCTTCCGGCTGCTTGTGATAGTTCCAGGTCGAGCGCAGCACCGCCACGCCGACGCGGGTCCACTCCACCGTCTCGTCGTTCCACGACACAAAGCGCACGCTGCGTCCGCGCCGCTGCAGCGCCTCGAACAGGGGCCGGTCGTCCGCGGCGCCGTCGGGCAGGTCCTCCCACGTCACCAACGCGATGTCGCACGGCGGAAAGTCCGCGTCCGGCAAGTCATCCATGAGCGGCTCAGCGGACATGAGGCCTCCCATAGCCGCGCGCTCAACCGCGGTCGAGGGGTGAGCGGGCCGGTCCTCGAACGCGGATTAGAGTCTTCTTGTTGTTATGAAAATCGGCGGCGCCCGTCCCCTGCGAGTCCACCCTGATACTCAGCCCTACGAAGGACCGCCTTCCGGGGCCTTCCGTCAACCTCGGGCTTGCCCCGAAGGCCTCTCGCATTGGCGCCGCGAACGTGGGGGGTAAAGGCCCGGCGCTGGGGTAAGCCACCGGACCAGGTTGTTCGCCGCCGCAAGAGGCCCTCAGGACAAACCCGGGGGTGGCGGAAGGTGGGCGTTCAGTGCGCCCGGAGGGTGAAGGTCTGGGTCTGGGGCGGTTCCTCGCTGGTTTCGTGGGCCAGAGTCCGATAGCTATGACGCCGCAACCGGATCGGCTGGTCAATGGGTCGTTTGAGATATTTTTTGTGAAAATTCAACACAGTATGCCGAAGATACCCAACCATAGGTCAAGTTGAGTCCTGTTCGGTGCAAAACCCTTTAACGCTCCAAAAGGGCTTTATTTACAGTCCTTAGACCCACGGTCGCCCGTGAGTTGATAGCCAATCTTAGGTACGTACCCGCGCACTCTAACCTCACTTGGGTATATTTTCACTCGGTGTCGATCCCGTCCACCCGGTCCGGATAGAAGGCCAGGTGGTCCCCGATCGACTCGACCGCCCCGAAAGGCGTCTCGTAGGTCCAGACCGCGTTCACCCCCCGCTCGCCGCCCGCCGGAATCGAAAAGTACGAGGCCTCGCCCTTGTACGGACACCAGGTCACATGTTCGGTCCGCGTCAGCGCCGCCATGTCCGCATCCGCCCGCGGCAGATAGAGCACGACCGGATAGGACGCCTCCCTCAGCGCGAGCGCCGCACGGCTGTCGACAATCACCTTGCCCCCCGCCCGCACCACAACCCTTCCCGCATGCGGCCTGATCAGGATCGGGTGATCGGGGCCTGGCGACCGGTGAGGGCGGGCGGTCATGGGGTGGTCCTTTGGACCCCCGTTAGATGGGGCGCTCTTCCGCAAAGAGGAAGAAGTCGAGTCCACGGACCCACACGGACACACACGGACGCGTTTCCGAGCATGCACACCGGCGCGAAGCGCCTCTCAGACGAGCCGCGTCTACGACGCGGGAGGATAAGCCCGTTCGTGTGGTTCGTGGTTCATCTGCGCTTTTCCGTGTGTGTCCGTGTGGGTCCGTGGACTCTCTTCTCTTACCCCCGCCGCTCCACCCCGCCCGATCATTGCAAATCCCTAAGCTGCCGACGCGCGTGTCCGGTGTTATGGCGCCGGCATGAAAGCGTTGCTTCCGATCCTCGCCGCCGTCCTCGCCTTCGCGACCGTCGCCGGCGCCCAGACCCCGCCCGATCCGCACGCCATCCTTGCGCAGACCCAGAAGATCGTCTCGCCCAACGGCATCGACGAGGCCCGGGCCATAGAGATCGGCGGCATCCGCCAGTGGATCACCGTGCGTGGCCGCGATCGGCGCAATCCGATCCTGCTCGTCCTGCACGGCGGCCCCGCCGCGCCGGAGTTGCCCAACCGCTATCTCTTCGAGGCGCCCTGGACCGACTATTTCACCGTCGTCGAATGGGACCAGCGCGGCTCAGGCAAGACCTACGAACTGAACGACCCCGCCAAGATCGCGCCGACCATGACCAAGGCGCGCATGATCGAGGACGCGGAACAGCTCGTCGACTATCTGCGCACCACCTACGCCAAGCCGAAGATCTTCGTCATCGGCCACTCCTGGGGCACGGTGCTCGGCATGGAGTTGGCCGAGCGCAAGCCCGACGCGCTCTACGCCTACATCGGCGCCGGCCAGATTATCAGCATGCGCGCCGGTGAGACGGCCGGCTACGCCTGGACCCTCGACCAGGCCCGCCAGGCGCACGACGCCCAGGCGATCAAGGAGCTCGAGGCCATCGCGCCCTATCCCGAACCCGACGGGTCCGTGCCGCTCGACAAGCTCAACATCGACCGCAAATGGTCGGTCCATTTCGGCGGCCTGACGCATGGCCGCGACAGCTACGACGTGTGGGAAAACGCCGAGAAGATTTCGCCTGACTATTCGCCCGACGACTTCAAGGCGATCGACGAGGGCAGTGCGTTCACGCTACCCAAGCTGCTGTCCGACCTGATGGCCGTGGACTTCACCGGCGTCACCGAGCTGCACTGCCCGGTGATCATCTTCGCCGGTCGCTTCGACTACACCACCCCGTCCGAACCGGTAAAACGCTGGTTCGACCGCGTGCAGGCCCCGTCGAAACGCTTCGTCTGGTTCGAGAACTCCGCGCACATGATGTACGAGGAAGAACCGGGCAGGGTGCTGGTGCACCTGGTGCAGGACGCACGGCCGCTCGCGGCGAAGGTAGGCGACGTGGCGCCGGACTAGCTCCTCCCCCGCGCGGGACGCGCGGGGGAGGTGGCCCGGAGGGCCGGAGGGGGCGTGCAGGAAGCGAAAGTGTTCAATTCATCACGCGGCGGCGGCCGCCGACGCACCTTCAACGTCGCACCTGAAGCGCGCCCCCTCCGTCGCTCCGCGACACCTCCCCCGAACGCTGCCGCTTTTCGGGGGAGGAGATTACGCCCCCGCCGCGTCCAACGTCCGCATCGCCTCGTCGTCCAGCTTCAGCTCCGTCGCCCGCGCCAGTTCTTCGAACTGTTTCACGCTGGTCGCGCTCGCGATCGGCGCGGTCACGTCCGGCTTGGCCATGATCCACGCCAGCGCCACCTGCGCCGGCGTCGCCCCGCACGCGCCCGCAACCTCGTCCTGCGCGTCCAAAATCTTCACCCCGCGCGCATTCAAAAATCGCGACACCACGCTCTGCCCGCGCGCGCTCTTTGATGCGTCGGCCGCGTCGCGGTACTTGCCGGTCAGAAACCCCGCCGCCAAACCATAATAGCTGATCACGCCCACACCCTCTGCGCGGCACAGCGGCAAGAGGTCCGCCTCGATCTCGCGCTGATAAAGATTGTACGCCGGCTGCACGCTCTCATACCGCGGCGCCCCATCGCGCGCGCTGACCGCCAACGCCTCTTTCAGCCGCGCCGCGGACAGGTTCGACGCGCCGATCGCGCGCACCTTGCCCTCGGCGATCAGGTCCGAATAGGCGCCGAAGATCTCCTCGAACGGCGTGTCCGGATCGTCCGAGTGCGTCTGGTGCAGGTCGATATAGTCGGTCTGCAGCCGCTTCAGCGACGCGTCCACCGACGCAACGATCTTGTCCGCCCGCAACAGCCCCGCCGGCCCGTCGCCCGCACGCCAGCCGCTCTTGGTCGCCACGATCACGCCCTCGCGCCGCGCCGCGCCGCCCTTGGCCAGCCAGCTCCCGATTACCGTTTCGGACTCCCCGCCCGTGTGCCCGGGAACCCACGACGAATAGGCCTCCGCCGTATCGATGGCGTTGAAGCCCGCGCCCGTGAACGCATCGAGCATCGCATGCGACGTCGCCTCGTCGGCGGTCCAGCCGAACACGTTCCCGCCGAACACCAGCGGCGCAACAGAAAGGCCGGACCGGCCGAGGGGGCGAAGGGGCATGGGGGAGGGCTCCGATGGGGAATGGCCGCTCGTCATAGCGGGTTCCGCCGTCCAGCGCGCGCGGGGCTTGCCCCCACCACCGCCTTCGGCGGTCCCCCCTCCCCCGTCTCTGCGAGCCGGGGGAGGAGCGATATGGCCAATCTCCTCCCCCGATCGCGGCAGCGAGCGGGGGAGGGGGACCACGCGCAGCGTGGTGGAGGGGGAAGCCGCTGGACATCCGGTCAAGACATTCGCTCACGCTATAATTAGCGTTGATCCGCCTGCCATCCTGGGCCAGCCTTCAGGCAAAGAAACCGGGGAGGACCCGCCCATGCTCACGCGCAGGACCGCGCTCGCCGCCGGATCGGCGGCCTTGGCCGCGGCCCCGGCCGCCGCCTCCGGCAAGCGCCCTGCGCCCAAGGGCTTCCTCTGGGGCACGGCCATCTCCGCCTACCAATCGGAGGGCAACAACACCAACACCGACATCTGGCTGCTCGAGACCCTCAAACCCACCCTCTACAAGGACCGCTCCGGCGACGCCTGCGACAGCTACCATCGTTTCGCTGAGGACATCGCGCTGAACGCCGCGCTCGGCTTCAACACCTACCGCTTCGGCATCGAGTGGGCGCGCATCGAACCCAGCGAAGGCCATTTCTCCAACGCCGAGCTCGACCACTACCAACAGGTGCTGATGACCTGCCGTGCGCACGGCCAGAAGGCGGTCGTCACCTTCAACCACTTCTCCTCGCCCCTGTGGTTTTCCGAGCGCGGCGGATGGGAGCGTGACGACGCGCCGGACCTCTTCGCGCGTTACTGCCGCACGGTGACCGAGCGGCTCGGCCCGCTCATGACCATGGCCACTCCGTTCAACGAGGCCAACATCCAGCGCCTGCTCAAGATCATGCTGCCGGGCTTCCGCGGCGCCACCGTCCCGATGATCGAAGCCGCGCGCAAGGCGACCGGATCGGAGCGCTTCACCTCGCTCACCTTCTCCGATCCCACGATCGCCGAACCGCTGCTGCTCGATGGCCATCGCAAGGCCTACACCGCCATGAAGGCCGCCTGTCCGCAGCTTCTCGTGGGCATGAGCCTCACCACCCAGGCGATCGAGCCTGTCGGCGACCACTCCATCGCGCCGCAGATGCAGGCCGAACTCTACGGCCCCTGGTTAGACGCCGCGCGCACGCACAGCGACTTCACCGGCGTGCAGACCTATTCGCGCTTTCGCTTCGACGACAAGGGCATGGTCGCGCCGCCGCAAGGCGCCGAACTCACCGCCGCCGGCTACGAGTTCTATCCCCAGGCCCTGGCCGAAACCATCCGCTGGGCCCATCGCGCCATCGGCAAGCCGATCTACGTCACCGAAAGCGGCATCGGAGCCGACGACGACACGCGCCGCATCGCCTTCGTCGACCAGGCCCTGGCCGGCGTGCGCCAATGCCTGGACGAAGGCATCGCGGTGCACGGCTATTTGTATTGGTCCCTGCTCGACAACTTCGAATGGACCTCAGGCTACAGCAAACACTTCGGCCTGGTCGCGGTGGATTTGAAGACCTTCAAACGCACACCGAAACCGAGCGCGGTGTGGCTTGGCAAGCGGGCGAAATCCAATCTGCTCTGAGCGCCGCGTATCTCTTTTTAATTCCGCTCATCCCGGCATTCGCCGGGATGAGCGGAAGATTATGTTAGAGTTTATTTGCGACGCCCCTGAGGCAGCCATGGCCAAGCCATCCACTCGCAAGGCCCTGCAGGAGCAACGCGCTTAAGACGGCACGCAGCGGGTCAGCGCCAGGTCGGCGGCGATATCGCGACGGTCGGGTTTCACCCCGAGCGCATCGAAGTGGCGTTTCATATAGGCGTCGTTGGCGACCAGAACGTGCAAGCTGTTCTCCAGGTCTCCCAGCGCGACTCGCAGCTCCCGTCGGCCTTGCTCGTTCGTCGCCAGCGGGATGAGCGTCTGTACGCGTTCGGTCAGCCCCGACGCGCGTTCGAGATCGAGCTGCCGGTGCACCACGCCGTCATAGAGCGCCGCGAAGGTGAGCTGCTCGTCGATCGGAAAATGATCCAGCGTCTGGCTCCCGGTTGCGAGCGTCCAATTCGCCGAGTGCATCCAGAACAGGCCGTTCGGCCGTATGTTCCGCGCCGTCGGGGCCGCGCCGTTACCGCCCGCCTGCTGCCACGTCCGCAGCCGCTGAACGTCGGCGCGTGCACACCCGACGAAGGCGATGTCGTTCTCCCAGCGGGCCCGGTCGTTCGCCAGTTCGCCCATCAACGACGCGCGGATCACGTCGACCTTGTGATGCCAGTGCCACGCCTCGACCGCCGACTCGGCGCCGAGCGCGATCAACACGCCCAGCACGATGATTTCCACCTCGCCCACGAACGCGCGCCAGCCGTGCAACGGTTTGGGAAGATGGATGTGCATGTGCGGCCCCCCCTGCGGTCATTGTACCGTACCTCTTCGGCCCTCCGCGATCTCCGCGGTTTCCTGCCCGGTTTGGGACCCGGCGGCGTGCCTTTCTGTTTCAGCAAAATATTCCATGGCGGAAAATTAATTTCGAATCCC
Source organism: uncultured Pseudomonadota bacterium (assembly GCA_963838235.1). Lineage (GTDB taxonomy): Bacteria > Pseudomonadota > Alphaproteobacteria > Caulobacterales > Caulobacteraceae > JAFECT01. Next base: position 1,218,387 of record CAWIQJ010000005.1, on the reverse strand, counting down.
AGCCAGATCGTCCTAGGATCGGGTCCGCGCACACCGCACCCTCAAAGGACTGGCGATCAAATGAACCGGTTAGCCCTGACCCTCGCTCTGGTCGCAGCCTTCCTATGCCTGCCGTCCGCGGTGCTCGCCCAGGCGGCCCCAGCCGACACCCCCGGCAAGACCTCGGCCGGCATCGCCTATACCCAGCCCAAGGATTGGGCCGTGACGGTGCAGGGCCCCGAGACCGTCTTCGTCGCCCCCGAGAACAACCTGACCATCGCCGTCGTCGACGTGGGCGCCGCCCCCGACGCCAAGGCCGCCGCCGCAAAGGCCTGGTCGCTCTACAAGCCCGCCGCGTCGCGGCCCGTGCGCCTGGTCACCGCGGGCAATCCCGGCAACGGCTGGGACGAAGTAGTGGGCATCGCCTACGAAACCTCGCCCAGCGAGAAGGCCGCCGTGGGCGCGCTCGTCCTGCGGCAGGGAAAATCCTGGACCGTCGTGATCACCGACGGCGCGGAATCCACCGCCAACAAGCGCGCCGCCGCGGTCGGAGTCATCGAGGCCAGCCTGCGTCCCGCCGGCTATGTGCGCGAGACCTTCGCCGGCCGCACGCCCCATCACCTCACCCCCGAACGCATCCAGGCGCTTCGCGATTTCGTCGCGCAGTCGGCCAAGGAACTGGACGTCCCCGGCGTCGGCATCGCCCTGATCGACCACGGCCAGGTCGTCTACGTCGGCGGCTACGGCGTGCGCGAGTTGGGCGGCTCGGAACCCGTCGATGCCCACACCAAGTTCATGATCGCGTCCAACACCAAGGGCATGTCGACCCTGCTGCTGGCCATCCTCGCCGACGAAGGCAAGCTCAAGTGGGACCAGCACGTCACCGATCTCTATCCGTCGTTCCGCCTCGGCAGCGACGCCACCACCAAGGCGACCCTGGTGCGCCATCTCGTCTGCGCCTGCACCGGCCTGCCGCGTAAGGACTATGCCTTCATCCTCGGCGACGAAGGCGCGCCGGCGTCCGACACCTTCCGCCAGCTTTCCGAAACCACGCCCACCAGCAACTTCGGCGAACTGTTCCAGTACAACAACCTGATGGCCTCGGCGGCCGGCTTCCTCGGCGGTTCGCTCGCCTATCCGCACGAAGAGCTCGGCGCCGCCTACGACCACGCCATGCAGACGCGCATCTTCGACCCGATGGGCATGCACGACACGACCTTCGATTTCAAAGTGGGCGAGAGCGGCGACTGGGCGCGGCCGCACGGCTTCGACATCGACGGCCATATGGTCGAGATGTCGAACTATTTTAATCACCTGATCGTGCCCTTCCGTCCGGCCGGCGGCGCCTGGTCGAGCTCGGCGGACATGGCCAAGTACGTGCAACTGGAACTGTCCAAGGGCGTGACGCCCGACGGCAAGCGGCTGGTCAGCGAAGCTAACATTCTCGAGCGCCGCAAGAAGGGCGTGCCCACCGGCGAAGACGCCTGGTACGGCATGGGCCTGTTCTACGAAATCGTCGACGGCGTGCCGGTCGTCACCCACGGCGGCACCCTGCAGGGCTTCCACAGCGACTGGTGGGCGCTGCCGGACTCGGGCATCGGCGCCGTGATCCTGACCAACGCGGATTCCGGCCCCTACCTGCTGGCCCCGTTCCTGCGCCGCCTCATGGAAGTCGTCTACGACGGCAAGCCCGAAGCGGCCGACGAAGTGGCGACCGCCGCCGCCCGCCTCAAGCTCCAGGCCACGGCGCGTCGTGCAAAGCTGACCATACCCGGCGATCCGGCGGTGCTCGCAAACCTGGCCGCGAAGTACCACGACAGCGTCGTCGGCAACACGATCACCCTCACCGACAAGGACGGCGCCAAGTGGATCAAGGCCGGCTTCATCGAAGGCCCGGTCGCCACCCGCAAAAACGCTGACGGCAGCGTGTCGCTCGTCTCGATCGGCCCGGGCGGCATCGGCGTCGATGCCCTGATCGGCAGCAAGGACGGCCAACGCACGCTGACCATCCACGACAGCCAGCACGACTACGTTTACGTGGAGGTTCGTTGAGCGCTGGAGGTGGCCGTCGGCGGGCATTGGGGACGCAACCCAATTTTACCGCTGCAGCACGTCTAGCGCCGTCTCCTCCTGCCGCGGATCGTACGCAAATCCTGCGGCCCGCATTCAGTCGTGGAATACAAAATACTCTCTTCAAGCACGAAAATCTCCGCGCTCTACCTATTCACCACCAATATTGAGGAATTGCCCAACAATATGGCGTGATATACGCGCCATTATACTTATAATATTTCTATAATCACTTACAGCATTTCGATTACATGCGCCCGTTGGCGTAGTGCCCAATTCGCGCTACTTAAGGTGGGATAGCGTTAGGGGGATCGCGCTGTGGCCGAAAACATTCTTTTTACGAGGCGAAACACGCTCATTGCGGCCGGCGCTAGCATAATAGGTGGGCTCATAGGCGTCCTGCCAGGCTGCACAAGAAATGGCCTCGCATCGAATTCCTCACCGGACGCGTCGGTCGATCGCATTCTAAAAAGCAAACTTTTCCGTGCAGGGTATGGAGGCTTTCGGCCCTATACGATCGCTAACTCGGCCGACCCGTCAAAGCCAACTGGTTTCCTCGTCGACGTGTTCTCCGAGATCGTCTCGCGAATGCAGCCAGTCCCGAAAATCCAGTGGACATTATCGACTTTTGATACGCTGCTCGCAGACATGAACTCTGGCAGAATCGACGTGTTCGCCGATGCCATTTACGAGACGGTTCCTCGTGCGCAAGAATTTCTTTTCACAAAGCCGTTCGGCTATTTCGGCGTAGGCGTCGCTCTCATTCGGCGGGGCGACAACCGCTTTCACGCGCTCGCCGATCTGGATCGTGAGGGGGTGACAATTGCTCTCGCTGAAGGCTGGACTTCAACGGACTTTGCTCGCGCAAATTTTCACCATGCTCACCTCATGATCCTACCGACTGGTGATGACGGTTTCGTTCCGCTCAATGCAGTTGTCGCTGGGCGCGCGGATGCGGCACTACAAGATGTGCCTACAATCTCGCAATACGTCGCGGCAAACAATGAAAAGGTCACGGCGATAGGACTCGACGCCCCGCCCGCGCGCGTTGCCGCCGCCTTTATTGTTCCAAAGTCGTCAAGAGATCTCGTGGATTTCCTAAACGTATCGCTCGATGTGATCCGCGCCGACGGCACTCTGGCGCGAATTGCTGGGAAGTGGAAACTTTATAACGAATTTCCTGTCCAGCAGTATTCGACCGCACCGGGCGACTGACCGTTAATGATCGACTTTTTCACAACCCAACCCCAAGCCATACTATCCGCGTGCCTGGTCACGATCACGCTGACGCTCGTTAGTTCATTGCTTGGTACCGGTGTAGGTGTCCTAATTTGGTTGTTCAGCCGTGGATTACTTGCTCGAATTGCCTACCCCATATTAGACGGTGTTCGCGCGGTTCCGAACCTGATCTGGATCTTCGCCGTCTTCTATTTTCCCTTTCGAGTCTTCTCGCTCCCCGTGCCGGATGCACTGACGTCAGCAGCGATTGGTCTCTCGATCAGCCAGGCGGCGCAAACCGCTGACACTCTTCGTGCGGCGTACGCCCAGATACCGGTTCAGCAGCTCGACGGCCTTGCGGGCATCGGCGCATCGCAAAGGGAGCGATACCGGCTGGTCGTCTTTCCCAATCTCTTCCGGCTCAGTTGGGCACCTCATATTGCGTTCTGGATCGGCAATTTAAAGCTATCCAGCCTCGCCTCCGTCATCGGGGTCCCCGACCTCGCTTTTGTCGCGCGAGTGACAATGGCTAATACGTTTCACAGCATCGAGGCCTGGGCTTCCGTAGCCGTCGTGTACGTGATCCTTACAATCCCGCTCGCGTTTATTGGACGTCTTGTCGAGCGACTGCGATATTTTAAGCAATGACCGCGCTATCTAACACGGTCCTAGAAGTGAACAGCCTAAAGACCGGGCATGGGCCTCACTTCGAGCTGCATGTCGAAGGGCTTGCGCTTAAAATCAGGGAAAATGACGGCGCTTGTCGGGAGGAGCGGCGACGGCAAGACCACCCTCTTGAAGACGCTCGCTGGATTGCATCCGATTAGCGCAGGTGAGGCGACGTACCGGTTGGATCACGAGTATCGCCTGCCAGGAGACACGACGGACCTTCGCCGCTTCGTGCATTATGTCGGTCAGGGTCAAGCTCTCCTTCCGTTCAGGACGGTGCGGTCAAATCTGCTCGCATTGCCTTCCGCGAGACGGCATTCTGAGCTGAACTCCATCGCATCGATTGAAAAGGTCGCCGAAGACTTCGGCATTTCCCACCTCCTTGGCGAATTTCCAGGTAAAATATCGAATGGGCAATACCAGAGAACACTACTGGCGCGATCTATTGTTCTCAGCCCTGCAGTACTCTTTATCGATGAAATAACTTCCTCGCTTGATCCCCCTACTACTGCGGCGATAATAAAATCGCTCACGCATATTTTGGGCGGTCATCTGCGCCACATAGTATTCGCCACGCATTATGTCTCTTTGATTCCACATTTCGCGGATCGCGTAGTCTTCATTAGAGATGGTGGGAGCCTGGACGTCTTTTCAGTGCCAGACTTTTTTTCGTCCACAGACCCTGAGGTCGAACGCTTTCGTGGCTAGCGTGATGAGACAGTTAGATGTAACGCAGAGATTGCATTGAGCCTGCGCTCGGGGGATGGCTTGGCTACGCAAGCACCAGTCGCGTCACGATACAGTTCCGTGATCGAAAAGCTGGCCGAACGTGGTCTCAACCGGGACGACGTTGAGCGTCGGCTGACCGATTGGCTCATACGCAACGGTTCGCCCGACCAGGAAGAACTTAGCCTTGCACTCACTCGAATCCCGATCGCAGGTGTGCCCGCTCCGTGGGGAAGCAGCACGTTCGACCGGCTGTTTCGCCCTTTGATAGAGGCTGTCGAAGGCAAGGAGTTCGAGAAGGCGTTGCATCTTCAAGATGCTCCTGAGCGGTACGATATTTTCAGCTGGGGATATGAACTTATTCCGAGCGTAGGATTGTTTCCGCTTTTCCTAACTCCTGAAAGGGAGGCTTCTTGGACGATCGTTCAACTCGGCCTTCAGCGTCGTGTGGCGATGGTCTTTCCGGAGAGCTTTTCGTCCAGGCTGGCGAGGCGCCTGGGCATTGCCGTGCCTAATGGGACGCGGGTCCGACTGAACGCTGAGCAGTTCGAAGAATTGATCGAGACGTCCAGGAGGCGACCGGAAGAGCGCGCTCACTTCCTTTACTTTGGCCCTTCGCACGTAGCGGCGAAGATTTTGGCATCGTCGCTTACAAAAATTAAGAACCGCCAATATTTCCTTACGCAGTTGGAACACTATGAGAGTGTATCGAAGGTTCTTGAGCGCCGAGTTAGGGCGGAACTCGAAATTGCGCAAGTGAACGATTTTCATGGCGCGAGAGACTTCGCGAGCCGCTTTAGCGAGTTTTATGGTGACGCGACCAAGCTTGAGAACGCACGAGCCAAGCTCCTCTCCGCAGCTATCAGCGGCTTGCACAACACTCTCGTTTCCGATCCGCAGACGTTTCGCGCGGTGTTCACGGATATGGGCGTTGTCGAATTCCTTGAGCTCAAAGGTAAGGATCGCTTGGCAATCTGGGAAATCGAACACGGGCAGAAAATTCCCGTCGGTATAGGCCTCTCGATGCCGAGCTTAATTCGCCTGTCCACCATGGCGCATCTCTTATCGATCATGACGGACCGCATAGACGCCTGGCTGTCGGACGTGTCTAAGAGCGGAGAACGCGAAACGATTTTGGACGAGTATGGCATCGAGCTCGATAAGCCGTTTAATGAATCCAAGCTCGCGTCGAAAGACGAGGTAACCAAGCTGCTGCACGCGGTACGTCACTACTGCAGTAGCGAGATGCCTGGTAGCAGTCAGGGAGATACGCCCGTCGTAAAGGCAGCTAACTCTGCCATCCCATTCGCCGATCGAATCGCGAGCGAGGAACATTCTAGTGCTGCGCTCTTGTTCGAAGAACTGCAGCTTGCGGTCAAAGAAAACGATTCAATTTGGACATCGAAACGGGATGAACTCAGAGTGGCGTTCCTACGCTGGGCCCATTCTGCTTGATCATGCGCCAAGATCAATCGCTCAATTTTGTCGATAGATATCTCACACGCGCGATCTTGAAAATCGAACCCCGCCTATTGGACGTCGTCGGGATTATTCTGTTGTCCGTCGCGTGTAACTTTTTGTTTTCAATGAAAGTGACCCATCTGCCCCTCGCCATAAATGCCGTGCTTTTTCTTTCTCTTCTTGCCTCCGGCGCTGTGCTGACGATTGCGGGGCAAGAGTTGAACAGGGTTTGGGAGGCGGAGCGACGCAAAAATCCGCACTTGGCATCAGAGAGCGTGTTGGACTTCGTGATGGAATTCGTCCGATCGTCAAGCCGCCGCCGGTACGAAACTCTAGCCTCGTTTTTGGTCGGATCGGTATGCTTGTCCAGTTCCGCTATCGTGTGCTGGTACTTAGTGCACCAATAGCGGTGATTGCCAGGCACGTCAGCGCCGCATCGCGCCACCACCTCGTCGAGGTCGGCCTCCGCGATCCGCCCAGGCGATGCGATCCGGGCGCGATCAACAGCGGGGCGTTGTCATCGTCGACGACGTCGATATGCAACCGCATCGTCACCATGCCGGCGAGAACGGCGAACGGCGGCGAGACGTGCCAGACGCCATCCTTCCGCGTCCAGGCGTCAAAGCCCTCGACCTCGATCCGCTGCTTCACCGCGATCACACGATCCTGGCGCCACCCGAGCGGCCAGTTCGCCTCCGCCGTCTTGTCAAACAGGATCGTCCGCACCGGCCGCGCCGCCGGCCCGAGAACAAACGCCGCGAGCGCGCGGAGCGGTCCGCTCTGCGAGACAAGCGGCGGGAGGGCAGGGTGGCCGTACAGCCGGCGCCCGGGACTGCTCGCATCGCCCAGTCCCGCGACCAGCGTATCGATCGCCTCGTCGCTCACCGCGCAGCGAGCGATGCACGCGCCGTCGTGCTCGAGTGTGGGGTCATCATCGGAGGGAGATGTGTCGAGCATTTCTGTTCCCTCGGCCTGCGACCTTGTTTCGGCTTGGGATAAGCAATGTTGGTCTTGTCACCTCATTCCCTTGCCGCGCATGATCGTGACGTCACGAGCTACTTTCGCGATAGTTCCGCACCCTTTCAAACCTAGGCGCTATTCCAGCGGGCGTGCTAGATTGGCGACAGAACAAGACTTCGCGGGAGGACAAACTTGTCAGCCGAATTTCTCAAAACCTTCGGATTTAAAGAAGACCCCTTCGCGTCAACGAACGCTGCCGATGAACCGCTGATCGGTGACTATTTCGTCGAGCCTCCATTCTTTCCCGCAGTTGTAGGCGACCCAAAGGTTCCGAAAAGCAACGTTGTGTTTGCTCCCAGGGGTGGGGGTAAAACCGCTCAGAAGATTATGATAGAGCAAAAGAGCGCCAAGGATGGCACCTTTCTTTGTATAGCTTACGACAACTTCCCTACTGAAACCTTGCCGAGAGCTCAAGTTGCGCCTCAGGAATTCCACTTACATAATATATGCCGGACACTTCTTCTTGCCATATTGTTGAAAATACAAGATGACGAGATCGACCCCGGCGCGATGACTAAGTTCGACAAAATGCTTTTGGTTGGCTTGTCGAGGGAATTGCTGGGCGATTTGAATTCGGAAAAATTCAAAAAGTCGCTTACAGCCATAAAATCGATGGGTGACAAGACTGTCGACGCTTGGAACCGCTATGGCGGCGTAGTGGTCACGCTCATAAACGCAATTGCGGCGAGATTTCATTTCGGAAAATTCAGAATCAGCAGAACAAACTCTCAAACCAAAGGAAGAATCTATCAGGTTTAAATTTAGCTCGCTGATTGAGCTGGCTCGAAAATGCGGGTTTAGCTCTATATATATATTGGTTGATCGCGTGGATGAAATTCCTTCTACCGCCAGCAATGCGGAGCGAGCTTTTCAATTTCTAGAATCATTGCTTATTGATTTGCCGTTATTGGAAACGCCAGGGGTGGCATTTAAGTTCTTTCTTTGGGACCAAACCAAACGCTTCTACCAAGAGGCCGGCGGGCGGCCCGATAGGCTTCTCGAATACACGCTAGATTGGTCAGTCCTTGAACTCGAAAAGGTTCTCCAGAGGCGACTTTTTAGCTATTCGAATGGAGCTATTTCTCGCTTGGACGAGTTGGTCGTCGAGTCACCGTACGATGTGCATAAACTCGTTGCTTATTTTGCATACGGTTCGCCGCGTGACATGATCCGGATTTGCAAAAGGATTGTGGACGAACATACCAAATCAGGAACGTTTGGTCCAAAGATTGAATTTCGGACTGTTAAGGCCGCGCTTGTGGCATTTTCTATTGATCGAGCGCGAGAGCTGTATTCAAAACACTTTGGAGAAATCAAGAAAGTTGGCGAACTAAACTTTACAATCAATAGCTTGGCAAGCGACGTATTTAGAATTTCGCAGCAAGCTGCCCGATCAAAAATACAAAAATGGCAGGGATTTGGAGCAGTTGTGAAAATCGGTGACGTGCCAAATCCAGGCAACCGGCCCCAGTATCTCTACGGAGTTGTAGATCCACGGCTTGCGATCGCGGTCGTCTCAGATGTGAGCCTGGAAGAGGCGTTGGAACACTTTTTGATTATCTGCCCTCACTGCCAGAGTCTCACAATTGCAGCTGAAGGTGAGATCGTCTGCCCCGAGTGTCAGGGGAATTTCCGAGCGGAAGAAGCGGTCTCGCTTGCGAAGACGATTGCACGGCAGACCTAAGCGGTTGACTTAAGCACAAAACAGGAACATAGAACAAATCAGCAACGATTATCAGCTGGGGATTAAGCCATGTTCCGTGTGGTTCGCGAGGCGGCGGCGCTTGTGTCGGTGTCGGCCTTTGTTTGGATGATGTGTTCGGTGGCCCACTTGGCCACCACCTAGGGGCTGCGACGTAAGCGACCGTCGTGCGGGGGCTCAAAATCGGGCTCTGGTGCGGGTGGCGGCGAGGCGAGGGGGCCGGCCGCTGTCACCGTAAATACGGTGATTTACGGTGAGAGGCGGTCTGGATGGGCGGCCGGCGACTGTAAATACGGTGAAATACGGTGTGAGGCTCGGAGGACGGCGTGAGCGGTGAAGGGTTCGTCCATCTGCGGGTCCGTTCGGCCTATTCGCTGCTCGAAGGCGCGATCAAGGCCGACGAGCATGGGCGTGCTGGCCGCCAGGGCGGGCATGCCGGCCGTGGCGATCGACCGACCGGGCCGATCTGTTCGGGGCGCTGGAGTTTTCCGTCGTGCCAAGGACGCGGGCGTGCAGCCGATCATTGGCTGCGCGCTGCCGGTCATCGGCTCGGCGAGGGCCCGCCGGAGCGCTGGGCGCGCACGCCGACCGTGGTGCTGCTGGCGCAGAACGAGGCCGGCTAGCCGCAACCTGATGGCGCTGTCGTCGGCTGGCCTTTCTCGAGACCGAGCGGCGGACGAGCCGCACGTGTCCTGGGCGACGCTGGCCGCGCACGCCGAGGGCCTGATCCTGCTTGTCCGGCGGGCCCGACGGGCCGGTCGATCCGCTGTTCGCCGCGGGCGCAGCGCGCGGAGGCGCGGGCGGCGCTGGCAGAAGATGGAGCAGCGTCTTCGCCGACCGCTTCTACGTCGAGGTGCAACGCCACGGCCTGGCGTCCGAGGCGGCCGCCGAGCCGCGGCCTGGTCGACTACGCCTATGAGCACGACGTGCCGCTGGTCGCCACCAACGACGTCTATTTCGCCGCCAAGCCGGAATGTACCGCGCGCACGACGCGCTGCTTGTGCATCGCCGAGCGGCGCGTTCCTGGGCGAGGACGAGCGCCGGCGCGTCACGCCCGAGCACTGGTTCAAGCCGCGCCGACGAGATGCGCGCGGCTGTTCGCCGACCTGCCGGAGGCCTGCGACAACACCCTCGACATCGCGCGCCGCTGCGCCTTCATGGTGAAGAAGCGCGAACCGATCCTGCCGCGCTTTCCGACCGGCGCGGGCCGCAGCGAAGACGACGAACTGGCCGCGCAGGCGCGCGAGGGTCTGCGGCGCGGCTCGCCGACGCCGCCCCCGGCCGCGGTCGAAGACCGACTACTGGAGCGGCTCGAGCGCGAGATCGGCGTCATCCAGTCGATGGGCTTCTCCGGCTACTTCCTGATCGTGTCGGACTTCATGAAGTGGGCGGTGGCGCACGGCATTCCGGTCGGGCCCGGGCCGCGGCTCGGGCGCGGGCTCGCGTGGTCGCCTGGTCGCTGCCGATCACCGGCCTCGACCCGCTGCGCTTCGGCCTGCTGTTCGAGCGGTTCCTCAACCCCGAGCGCGTGTCCATGCCCGACTTCGACATCGACTTCTGCCAGGAGCGGCGGGAGGAGGTGATCGCCTACGTGCAGGAGAAGTACGGCCGCGACCGCGTCGCCCAGATCATCACCTTCGGCACGCCTGCAGGCGCGCGCGGTGCTGCGCGACGTCGGCCGGGTGATGCAGCTGCCGCTGGGCCAGGTCGACCGCCTGGCCAAGATGGTCCCCAACAATCCGGCCAATCCGGTCACGCTCGCCCAGGCGATCGAGATCGAGCCGCGGCTGCAAGCAGGCCCGGCGAGGACGACGAGGCCGTCGCCGAGCTGCTCGATATCGCCCTGCAGCTCGAGGGCCTCTACCGCAACGCCTCCACCCATGCCGCCGGCGTGGTGATCGCCGACCGGCCGCTGACCGAGCTGGTGCCGCTCTACCGCGATCCGCGCTCCGACCTGCCGGCCACCCAGTTCAACATGAAGTGGGTCGAGAGCGCCGGCCTGGTGAAGTTCGACTTCCTGGGCCTGAAGACGCTGACCGTGCATCGACCGCGCGCGTGCAAGCTACCTGCGCACGCCGCGGCGCCGACGTCGATCTCGACCACCTGCCGCTCGACGACGCAGCCGACCTACGAGCTGATGGCCTCGGGCCAGACCGTCGGCGTGTTCCAGATGGAAGGGCAGGGCATGCGCGACACCCTGCGCAAGCTGCGGCCCGCCTCGCTCGAGGAGATCACCGCGCTGATCTCGCTCTATCGCCCGGGCCCGATGGATATCGATCGACGATACGTCGACTGCAAGTTCGGCCGCCGAGCCGCTCGACGTCCTGCACCCGCTCGCTCGAAGCCGGTGCTGGCCGAGACCTACGGCGTCATCGTCTACCAGGAACAGGTGATGCAGATCGCCCAGATCCTGGCCGGCTACAGCCTGGGCGAGGCCGACCTGCTGCGCCGCGCCATGGGCAAGAAGAAGAAGGAGGAGATGGACCAGCAGCGGGCGCGGTTCCTCGCCGGCGCCGCCGAGCAGCGGGGTGCCGCAGGCGGCACGGCCGAGCTGCATGTTCGACCGGTGGCCAAGTTCGCCGGCTACGGCTTCAACAAGAGCCACGCCGCGCCCTACGCCCTGATCTCCTACCAGACCGCCTGGCTGAAGGCGAACGCGCCGGTCGAGTTCTTCGCCGCCTCGATGAGCCTCGACATCTCCAACACCGACAAGCTGGCGCGTGTTCTACCAGGACGCCAAGCGCGCCGGGCGTCGAGCATCCGGCCGCCGGACGTCAACCGCTCCGAGCGCCGACTTCGAGGTCGAGGACGGCGAGGTGCTCTATGCGCTGGGCGCCGTGCGCAACGTCGGCCTGGCAGGCGATGGAGCACCTGGTCGCGGTGCGCGAGGCGGGCGGGCCGTTCCCCGACCTGTTCGACTTCCTGGAGCGCGTCGATCCGCGCGCAGGTCAACAAGCGGGCGCTGGAGAACCTCGCCCGCGCCGGCGCCTTCGACGCCATCCATCCGAACCGCGCCCAGATCGTCGACGCCGCCGACACCCTGATCGCCTACGCCCAGAGCATCGCCGCCGACCGCGCCTCGGCCCAGGACAGCCTGTTCGGCGACGCGGCCGACGCCGCGCGGCCCGCGCCTGCCCAAGATCGAGCCGCTGGAGTCCGGCGCCGACAGCTGGACGAGGAGCTGGCGGCGGTGGGCTTCTACCTCAGCGGCCATCCGCTGGACGACATGATCGAGGTGCTGCGCCGCCATCGCACGACCCTCTATCGCCGACGCGCTGGCGCAGGCCGAGGCAGGGCGCGGAGGCCTTCCGCATGGCCGGCGTCGTGCGCCGCCGCCAGGAGCGCGCCTCGCGCCAGGCAGCGGCGAAAAGTTCGCCTTCGTCACCCTGTCCGACCCCACCGGCGAATACGAGGTGCTGTTCCCGCCCGAGGCGCTGCGGCGCCTGCCGCGACGTGCTGGAGCCGGGCGCGCTCGATCGTGCTGCAAGGTCCGCGCCAAGGCCGCCGACGGCGAAGTGCGCTTCTTCGGCGACGACGCCGAGCCGCTCGGACCGGGCGATGGAACAGTCGCGGCCGCGGGGCTGCGCGTGCACCTGTCGCCCCGGTCGGCGGACAGTGGACGCGCTGAAGCCAGCGCCTGGAAACCGCCTCGACCGAGCGAGGCGGCGAGGTGATCTTCGTCGCCGGCCCTGGACGGCGGCCGCGAAGTCGAGCTGAAACTGCCCGGCCGCTACCGGCTCAGACGCCGCCCTACGCGGCGCGCTGAAGACCGCACCGGGCGTGTTGCATGCTGGAGGACGCGTAGAGGGGAGGGGCGAGTGCGCACGCAGACATTCACGCTGAAGCGAGCTCGCAATTTGCGCCGTCGGATGTCGCCGCCGGAGCGCGATGATCTGGGTGCGGTTGCGGCCTCGCCAACCTGGTTTTCCGACCTTTCGAAGGCAATTATCCGATCGCGCCTTACATTCTCGATTTTACTGCGGCGCGGCGAAGCTCGCGATTGAAATTGATGGTGAGGGCCACGGACTTGACGATCAGGCGCGTCACGACGCGAGACGTGATGCATGGCTCGCGGAACACGGCATCGACCGTCATGCGGATTCCCGCGTCTGATGTCTTTCGCGATCCCGGCGAGGTCGCGCACCAAATCGTGGCGTTGGCTCTAGAGATGACGCGCAAATCTCCTCACCCGATTTCGCAGAAAGCGGGGGAGGGGGACTCACGCGTAGCGTGGTGGAGGGGGAAACCCTGGATGTGACGGGTGAGTTCACGTTGGTCTGGTCGCAGCGTGTGCGGTTTGCCCCCACCACCGCCTTCGGCGGCCCCCTCCCCCGTCTCTCCGAGCCGGGTGAGGAGCGGGTGCAGCCTCGACCCCTCCAACCACCCCTTCAACGCCGCCGCGTTGTTCCGCTCCTCATCCTTCGCCGCATACACCAACGTCACCTTCCCCTCCCGCATCTTCCCGCGCAGCACCTTCACCGCCGCCTGCTGTTCCTCCCCCTTCAACTCCGCCGCATAGGCCTTCACGAACCCGAGTCCATCGTCCTCCGGTTTCCCGTGAAACCGTTTGCCCGCAGGTCCCCGCTCGGCGACAGGTCCTTCGGCCGCAGGTCGATCTTGGCCTCGGCCTTGGTCACCGCACCCGGCGGCCATCAGCCGGTCGCACCGGGCATCCGGCGCCGTCCGCCCTTCGCCGGCGGCTCATGGCGCGTTTGCAACCCAAGCATCGGCCCCTCCAATCCTTTCGCACTTGCGTTTCCCCCCCGATCCCCTATCTGGCGCGCCCATCACACACGCAGGCGTTCGGCGACGCGCGGGGAGACATTCCCGCGCGTTCCGTTCCGGGTCCCGTCCAGGGACGGGGTTTTGCCTGCGGAGGCGCACCGGAAGAAGGAATACGACCCATGGCGCTTCCCGATTTCTCCATGCGTCAGCTCCTGGAAGCTGGCGCCCACTTCGGCCACCAGACCCACCGCTGGAACCCGAAGATGGAACGCTACATCTTCGGCTCGCCGCTCCAACATCCACATCATCGACCTGTCGCAGACGCATGCCGCTGCTGCACCAGGCGCTGGTCAAGGTGCGCGAAGTCGCGGCCGCGCGGCGGCCGCGTGCTGTTCGTCGGCACCAAGCGCCAGGCCTCCGAGCCGGTGGCGACGGCGGCCAAGCGCTGCGCCCAGTACTATGTCAACCACCGCTGGCTGGGCGGCACGCTCACCAACTGGCGCACCATCTCCGGCTCCATCGCGCGCCTGCGCGAGCTGGAAGGCGTGCTGGACGACGGCGAGCCGGCGGCCGCACCAAGAAGGAGCTGCTGCAGCTGACCCGCGAGCGCGAGAAGCTGGAACTGTCGCTGGGCGGCATCAAGGACATGGGCGGCATCCCCGACCTGATGTTCGTGATCGACACCAACAAGGAAGCGATCGCCATCCAGGAAGCGCGCAAGCTGAACATCCCGGTGGTCGCCATCCTCGACACCAACTGCGATCCGGACGGCATCACCTTCCCGGTGCCGGGCAACGACGACGCCGCGCGCGCGCTCCAGCTCTACTGCGACCTGGTCGCCGACTCGGTGCTCGACGGCCTGGCCGACGGCCAGGCCGCGCTGGGCGTCGACATCGGCGCGGCGGAGGCCCCGGTCGAGCCGGCGCTGCGCGCAAGCCGCCCGGCCGACGGCCGAGCCGAAACGTCGCCGAGGGCGAAGCCGAAGCCGGCCGCCGAGCGCCGGTGAAGGTCGGAAGCGGCCGAACTCGGAGCCGGCCGAAGGCCGAACCGCCGAGGCGAGCCTGCCGAAGGCCGAGCGCGGAGGCCGCCGCCGAAGCCGACGCCGCCGAAGCGCCGCCGCCGAGGCGCGCCGAGGCCTGAGGCCCGCCGAGCTGCGGCGCGAAGAAGCCGCGGCCGGAAGGCCTGAACTGTTGCGGACCGCGCGTCGCGGACCGTCCTGAACCTCGCGCGGCCGCGGCACCGCCGCGCGTTCGGAACTTGAATCGGAGGCATGACCATGGCCGAAATCACGGCCGCTCTGGTCAAGGAACTGCGCGAGAAGTCCGGCGCAGGCATGATGGACTGCAAGAAGGCGCTCACGAGAACCGGCGGCGACATGGAAGCCGCCGTCGACTGGCTGCGCGCCAAGGGCCTGTCCAAGGCCGCCAAGAAGGCCGACCGCGTCGCCGCCGAAGGCCTCGTCGCCGTGGCGCTCGCGCGAGGACGGCGCGGGCATGACCGGCGCGGTCATCGAGCTCAACGCCGAGACCGACTTCGTCGCCCGCAACGAGCCTTCCAGGCCGCCGCCCGCAAGGTCGGCCCAGGCCGCGCTGGACGCCGACGGCGATGTCGACGCCATCGCGCGACCGCCAAGCGCCGACGGCGAAAGATCGTCAGCGACATGATCACCGGCCTGATCGCCACCATCGGCGAGAACATGGTGCTGCGCCGCGCGGCGCGCTTCGAGGTGAGCCCGGGCGCCGTCGGCGACCTACGTCACAACGCCGGATCGCGCCCGACCTCGGCCGCATCGGCGTGCTGGTCGCGATCGAAGGCGAGGGCGACCAGGCCGGCTGAAGGAGCTCGGCCGCAACATCGCCATGCACGTGGCGGCCACCGCGCCGCTGTCGCTGTCGACCGACGATCTCGACCCGGCCGCGGTCGAACGCGAACGCGCCATCTTCACCGAACAGGCCGCCGCCTCCGGCAAGCCGCCGCAGGTGGTCGAGAAGATGGTCGAGGGCCGCATCCGCAAGTTCTACGAGGAGGTCGTGCTCCTGAAGCAGGCCTTTGTGATGAACCCGGACCAGACCGTCGAGCAGCTGGTGGCCGAGACCGCCAAGGACGCTCGGCTCGCCGATCAAGCTGGTCGGCTTCGCCCGCCTGGCCCTGGGCGAAGGCGTCGAGAAGAAGACCGACGACTTCGCCGCCGAAGTCGCCGCGCTCAGCGGCGCGCTGACGCCAATCAGCTGGCCAGGCCTGACAGCGCTCGTCGCCATCGCGGGGAGGGAGCGCTAGGTGCTGCCCGGTTGCGCACCGAATCTCGCCGCGCAGGTCGAAGATGTCCCGATGGCCGACGCCGAGACCGCCGCTACCGCCGGGTCCTGCTCAAGGTCTCCGGCGAGGTGCTGATGGGCGACCAGGCGCTTCGGCATCGACATGGACACGCTGGACGCCGTCGCCGCCGACATCGCCGAGGTGGTCCGCCACGGGCGTCGAGCTCTGCCTGGTCATCGGCGGCGGCAACATCTTCCGCGGCCTGTCCATGGCCGGCAGCGGCATGGAGCGGGCCAGCGCCGACTACATGGGCATGCTGGCCACGGTGATGAACGCCCTGGCCATGCAGAGCGCGCTGGAGAAGATCGGCGTCGACACCCGGGTCCAGTCGGCCATCCCGATGGAGGCGGTCTGCGAGCCCTACATCCGCCGCCGCGCCGCTCCGCCACCTGGAGAAGGGCAGGGTGGTGATCTTCGCCGCCGGCACTCGGCAATCCGTTCTTCACCACCGACACCGCCGCGGCCCTGCGCGCCGCCGAGATGGGCTGCGACGCCCTGTTCAAGGGCACCAGCGTCGACGGCGTCTACACCGCCGACCCAAGAAGGACCCCACCGCCAAGCGCTACGACCGGCTGAGCTACCTCGAGGTCCTGGCCCAGGACCTGAAGGTCATGGACGCCTCGGCGATCAGCCTGATGCGCGACAACGGCATCCCCATCGTGGTCTTCTCGATCCGCGAGCGCGGCGACCTGCTGCGACGTCCTGAACGGCGACGGCGTGCACACCGTCATCTGCCGACGACCGCCTGGACCACGCCTAGAGGACTGAGCAAGCCCATGGCCGACGCCGAAAAACCCAATCTCGCCCGCTATCGGGACCGCATGGACAAGGCCGTCGGCGCCCTGAAGGACGAGTTCGCCGGCCTGCGCACCGGCCGCGCCTCGGCCGCCCTGCTCGACCCGATCCATGTCGACGCCTATGGCTCGTCCATGCCGCTGAACCAGGTGGGCCGATCAGCGTGCCCGAGCCGCGCATGATCACCGTCAGCGTATGGGACAAGGGCCTGGTGGTCTCGGCCGAAAAGGCCATCCGCAACGCGGGCTTGGGCCTCAATCCTGTCACCGAGGGCCAAACCTGCTGCGCATCCCGATCCCGGCCCTGACCGAGGAGCGGCGCAAGGACATCGCCAAGATGGCCGGCAAATATGCCGAGCAGCAGCGGATCGCCGTGCGCAACGTCCGCCGCGACGCCATGGACGAGCTGAAGAAGGCGGAGAAGGACCACGCCATCAGCCGAGGACGAGCACAAGCACATGGACAGCGAGGTCCAGAAGCTCACCGACGCGGCCATCAAGCGCGTCGACGAAGCCTTGAAAACCAAAGAACAAGAGATCATGCAGGTTTGACGGCGCAGGAACCGTCTCCCGGGAGAAGGCCGCGCATGGCGCCGGCGTCCGACAGACCGATCCGCCCCCGCCGCCGAGCCGCAGGCTCCGCCGCCCGGGGGTCCGCGCCACATCGCCATCATCATGGACGGCAACGGCCGCTGGGCGAAGGCGCGCGGGATGCCGCGCACGCTCGGGCACCGGGCGGGGGTCAACGCCCTGAAACGCACGGTCGAGGCGGCGCCTTTGCTCGGCGTGGAATGCCTGACGGTCTTCGGCTTCTCCACCGAGAACTGGCGCCGGCCCGTGGCCGAGGTCTCTGAGCTGATGGGGCTGGTGAAGCTCTACGTCCAGACCGACTTGGCGCGCCTCGCCCGCGAGGGGGTGCGCGTGCGAATTCTCGGGCGGCGTGAAGGACTTCCGCCCGATATCCTGCGAGATCGTCGAGCGCGCGGAACGCGACACCGCGCACAACACCCGCTTCCTGCTGCAGGTGGCCTTCAACTACGGCGGCCGGGCCGACCTGGTCGATGCGGCGCGCAAGTTCGCCCGTGAGGTCGCTGCCGGCGCCGACCCCCAAAGCCTCGACGAGGAACGCTTCGCCTCGCTCCTGGCCACCGCCGACGGCCCGCCGGTCGACCTTGTCGTGCGCACGTCGGGCGAACGGCGCATCTCGAATTTCCTTCTGTGGGAGGCCGCTTACGCCGAACTCGTGTTCCAGAACGTGCTCTGGCCCGACTACGGCCCCGAGGCCCTGAAGGAGGCGATCGAGGAGTTTCGCCAGCGTGAGCGCCGCTTCGGCGGACTAGGCGCCCATGGCGCGCTCGCCGCTGGCTAGGCCCGTCCGTTGGAACGATCTGGGCGTGCGGGTGCTGTCCGCGCTCGTCCTGATTCCGTGCGCCGCTGCCGCCGTGGTGTTGGGCGACTGGCTGTTCCTGCTGTTGATGGCCGTGGGCTCCGCCCTGCTCTCGCTGGAGTGGGGCCTGATGTCCGCGCCGGGCGCTTCGGTGCGCGTCGGCGGCGCAGTCATGTTCGCGGTTCTCGCTGGTCTTGTTCGCGGGTTACGTGGACAACTTCCCGGCGGCTCTGCTGCTGCTGGGCTTCGGCGCCCTGGCCGCGGCGCTCTACGCCCGGATGCTGAAGGTCTCGCCGCTCGATACGGCCTACGGGGTGCTCTACGTGGGCTGGCCGTGCGTGGTCCTGATGTGGCTGCGCAAGTCGCCGGACGGCGAGGGCTGGACCCTGCTGCTCTTCGCCATCGCCTGGTCGTCGGACATCTGCGCCTATCTGATCGGGAGCTGGCTGAAGGGGCCCAAGTTCTGGCCCCGATTCTCGCCCAACAAGACCTGGTCGGGCTTCGTCGGCGGCGTGGTCGCCGGGATCGCGGCGGCCGTGGTATTCACCCTCTACGCCCCTGAGGTGGCGCGGATCTTTCCGTTTCTTCGCAATCTGGATGTAGGCGTTTCGGCCCGGGTCGCAGCGGTCGTAGGCTTGTGACCGCGCTCGCCACCATGGCCGGCGACCTTTGGGAGTCGATGTTGAAACGCCGCTTCGGGGTCAAGGACGCCGGCAATCTGATCCCCGGCCACGGCGGCCTGATGGACCGGGTGGACGGCCTGATGTTCGCCGTCGTGTGCCTGGCAGCGTGCAAGCTCGTCATCGCCCACTGGGGGCTTGCATGACCCTGCGTCGCCGCGTGAGCGTGCTGGGATCCACCGGCTCGGTGGGCGTCTCGACGCTCGACCTGATGCGCCAGGCTCATCAGGCCGGCTCGGGCGCCTTTGAGGTCGAGGCCCTGGTCGCCGGCGCCAACGTGGCGCGGCTGGCGCAGCAGGCCCTGGACTGGCGCCCGAAGCTGGCCGTCGTCTCGGACGAGCGGAAGCTGCCCGAACTGCGCGAGCGTCTTGCCGGCTCGGGGATCGAGACCGCGGCCGGCGACGCCGCGGTGATCGAGGCGGCCGGGCGACCGCGCCGACTGGATCATGGCCGCCATCGTCGGCGTCGCGGGCCTGCGCCCGGCCTGGGCCGCGGCGCGGTCCGGCGCGGTGGTCGGCCTCGCCAACAAGGAGAGCCTGGTCTGAGCGGCCCCGCCCTGCTGGACGCCGCGCGCCAGGCGGGCGGGGCGGTGATCCCGGTCGATTCGGAGCATTCGGCGATCTTTCAGGTCCTGCACGACGCCTGCGCCGGTCGCCTGCGCCGCATCCTGCTCACCGCCTCGGGCGGCCCGTTCCGTACCTGGACCCGCGCCGCCATGGCCGCGGTCACGCCCGAACAGGCCGTCGCCCACCCGAACTGGAGCATGGGCGCCAAGATCTCGGTCGAACTCGGCGACCATGGCCAACAAGGGCCTCGAGATGATCGAGGCCTCCTATCTGTTCGGCGTCGCCGAGGACCGGATCGAGGTGCTGGTGCATCCCCAATCGGTGGTCCATTCCCTTGTGGAGTACGAGGATGGCTCGTCCCTGGCCCAGCTCGGCCCGCCTGACATGCGCACCCCGATCGCCTGCGCATTGGCCTGGCCCGACCGGCTACCCTGGCCCGCGCCCCGGCTGGACCTCGCCGCCATCGGCGCCCTGACCTTCGAAGAGCCCGACGAGGAGCGTTTCCCGGCGCTCCGGCTCGCCCGCGGCAGCGCTGCGGGCAGGGGGCAACGCGCCGGCGGTGTTCAATGCGGCAAATGAGATCGCCGTTCAGGCCTTTCTTGACCGGCGTTTCGGCTTTCTCGATATTGTCGCCGCGGCCGAAGAAACGCTCGAGCGGGCCGCGCGGGGATCTCAGAGCTGAAGGCTGCCGCCGGCGGCGACCCGGTCGAGGGCGCGCTCCACGTGGACCGGCTGGCGCGCCGGACCGCCGAAGAGGCGATCCGCGGCCTGGCCAGCGCCGCCTGATCCCGCAAGAGGTATTCGACCAGATGTTGCATGTCGTGATCGCCGTTCTGACGTACGCCATTCCATGGCTGTTTGTGATCACCGTGGTCATCACCATCCATGAGCTGTCGCACTACTTCGCCGCCCGCCTGTGCGGGGTGAAGGTGGAGCGGGCTTCCCTGGGCTTTGGCCGGCCGCTCTTCAGCTACACCAACCCGAAGACCGGGATGATCTGGCAGCTGTGCTGGATTCCGCTCGGCGGCTACGTGAAGTTCGCTGGCGACCCCAATGCGGCCGGCGTCCCCGACGGGCGCGATCTCGAGGATATGCGCCAGCAGATCATCGCGGACGAGGGCCCGGACGGGGAGAAGAAATACTATCATTTCAAGCCGGTCTGGCAGCGCGCCTTCATCGCCGCCGCGGGGCCGATCTCAAACTTCATCCTGGCCATCCTGCTGTTCGGAGCCGTCTACATGGCCGCCGCCGAGCCCCTGGTGGCGCCGCGGGTCCATTCGGTGATGCCGGGCTCCCCCGCCGCGGCGGCGGGCTTCCAGCCGGGCGACCTGATCACCAAGATCGGGGACGAGCGGATCAACGACGACATCGACGCGCGCATGGTCATCATGCTGCACTCGGGCGATCCCCTGGCCTTCACGGTCGAGCGCGGCGGCAAAACCCTGGTCCTGGAGGCCACCCCCAAACGGGGCGTGCAATCGGACAAGGTCAACGGAACCCAGCACCTGGGCATGCTCGGGATCTTCATGGGCGGGGACATCAAGGACGTCCGCTTCCAGGGCTATAATCCCCTTACGGCGCTTCGGTTCGGGGTCCATCGGAGCTGGAGCATCGTGGCCACGACGGTGACCTACATCGGCCGTATTTTCACGGGAAAGGAATCCGGCGATCAGCTCGGCGGCCCGATCCGGACGGTCAAAATGGCCGGCGGGGTCACTCAATCCGCAATCGAAGGGGGAGGCGGCGCGCAGGTGGAGAGCATCAATATTGCCGCGAACCTGCTCCAACTGGTGGCCTATGTGTCGGTCGCGGTCGGCTTTCTGAACGTGCTGCCCATCCCCGTCCTGGACGGTGGGCACCTGCTCTTCTACGGCTACGAAGCCGTTGCACGTAAGCCTCTCCGGGCCCGCGTGCAGGAGGTTGGGTATCAGGTCGGCCTTGCTTTGCTGTTGGGACTAGTGTTGTTCGCAACCTGGAACGATCTGTCCAGACCCAACGTGTTCAAAATCCTCGGCGGGCTCTTCTCCTGATGTCCGCCGCTCGCCGATGGTAACCATACGCATGTCGTCGAACTCGTCGTCCCCCCGCGTCCGCGCCCTTGCCTTGGGCGCCAGCCTGGCCGCCCTGGCCGGCGCCGCGGTTTTCTGCGACCCGGCCGTTGCCCAGACCGACGCCGCGGCACAGCCGGCTCCCGCGCCGCCGCCGGGCCCCGTCCAGCAGCAGACAGGCGTGGTCAGCCGCATCAACGTCCAGGGCAACGAGCGTATCGACACCCAGACGATCACCTCCTACCTGCCGATCGCCATCGGCGACACGGTCGACGGGGCGCGGATCGACCTGGCGATCAAGACCCTGTTCCGCACCGAGCTGTTCTCGGACGTTCAGATCACGCTGGCGGGCTCCGACCTGACCGTGAAGGTGGTCGAGAACCCGATCGTCAACCAGGTGGTGTTCGAAGGCGATCACGCGCTAGCCGAAACCAAGCTGCGCGACGAAGTCACCATCCATCCGCGCAGCGTCTTCACCAAGGCGCGTGTGCAGCAAGACGTGCAGCGCATCATCGAGCTCTATCGCCGCGCCGGCCGCATCAACGCGACGGTGACGCCGAAGATCGTTGAACTGCCGCAGAAGCGCGTCGACCTGATCTTCGAGATCAACGAAGGCGGCAAGACCGGCATCAGCCGCATCAACATTCTCGGCAACAAGGCGTTCTCGGACAGCCAGTTGCGCGACGTCATCGTCACCAAGGAATCGAACTGGTGGCGCTTCCTGTCGTCGAACACCAACTTCGATCCGGACCGGCTCGACTACGACCGCGAACAGGTCGCCAAGTACTACACCAACCGCGGCTACTACGACTTCCGCGTCACCTCCGCGGTGGCCGAGCTGAAACCCGACCAGAAGAACTTCGACATCACCTTCACGGTGGACGAAGGCCGCAAGTACACCTTCGGCGACATCAAGGTCGTCACCGAAAACAAGAAGCTCGACGCCGACTTCCTGAAGGCGCTGCTGCCGGTCCACCGCGGCCAGCTGTTCCAGAGCGACAAGATCGAAGATGCGATCGACTTCGCTGACCTTCGCCGCGGGTTCGGCCGGCTACGCCTTCGTCAACGTGCGTCCGCGCGAGACGCCGAATCGCGAGAAGCGCACCGTCGATCTCGTGTTCGACGTGCGCGAAGGTCCGCACATCTACGTCCAGCGAATCGACATCATCGGCAACACCCGCACCATCGACCCGGTGATCCGTCGCGAACTGCTGATGAGCGAGGGCGACGCCTACAACAAGGTTCTGCTCGACCGCTCGCGCAACCAGATCCGCGCGCTCGGCTTCTTCAAGGACGTCTCGGTCAAGACACTGCCCGGCGACTCGCCCGACAAGACGATCGTCCAGGTGCAGGTCGAAGAGCAGCCCACCGGCGAGTTCTCGTTCGGCGTCGGATTCTCGTCGATCGACAAGTTCCTGTTCGACGTCGGCGTGACCGAGCGCAACTTCCGCGGCCGCGGCGAGCAGCTTCGCCTGCGCGCGCAAACCGGCTCGCTGTCACAGACGGTCGACGCATCGTTCACCGAGCCGCACTGGCTGGGCCGCAACCTGCAGGCCGGCTATCAGGCGTTCAGCTACCGTTACGATTTCGCGAACGAGGCGGACTTCACCTCGACGTCGACGGGCGCCGGCGTGCACATCGGCTTCCCGATCAACTACAACACCTACTTCAACTGGCACTACCAGATCCTGCAGAACGGCGTGCAGGTGGACCAGTCCATCTGTCTGACCGACGAGATCCTCTGCCAGCAGCGCGGTTATTTCTGGGCGTCGCAGATCGGCTATTCGCTGAAGACCGACCGGCGCAACGACCCGCTGTATCCGACGCGCGGCTGGAAGGGTGAGTTCAGCCAGGACTTCGCCGGCATCGGCGGTCAGGTGAAGTACCTGAAGAGCGAAGGCAGCTTCACCTGGTACTGGGGTTTCAACCGTAACTGGGTGTTCACCGTTCAAGGCCAAGCTGGATACGTCCACGGCTGGGACGGCGACACGGTTCGCATCAATGACCGCTTCTTCAAGGGCGGCGACAGCTTCCGGGGCTTCCAGGTCGCCGGCATCGGGCCGCGCGACATTGGAACGCATGACGCCCTGGGCGGCAACGCGTATGCTATCGGCACGGTCGAATTCGCGTTCCCCAACGGCTTGCCGGAGGAGTACGGGATCAAGACCGCCCTGTTTACCGACTTCGGGACTGAGGGCGTCCTCGACAACGTCTACAAACGCACCTCGGTGGGCGTACCCAACGATCTGATCCAGGATAACTTGGCGCTACGCGCGTCAGGCGGCCTCAGCATCAAGTGGAAATCACCGATGGGTCCCGTCGAATTCGATCTCAGCCAAATTCTGGCCAAGACCGACTACGACAAGACCGAGCTCTTCCGCTTCTCAACCTACGCACCCTTCTGATCGAACGGACCATGAAAATCGCACTCACCCTCGCGCTTGCCGCGACATCCGCTCTCACCCTCACCACCGCGGCGTCCGCCCAGGCGCAGGGTCAACCTGCGCTCGCCGGACCCGTCCTGCCGGGCGTCTGCGTCTACTCCAACGAACGCGCCATCGCGACCTCCGCGGTCGGCGTCTCGGTCACCCAGCGCCTCGAACAGCTGGCCGGCCAGGTTAAGGCCGACCTGCAACAGCGCGGCTCCGCGCTGCAGAGCGAGCAGACTACCCTGCAGTCACAGGCCGCGACGCTTCCCAAGGACCAGCTGGAACAGAAGGGCGCGCTCTTCGACCAGCACGTTCAGGACTTCCGCCGTCTGGAACAGCTTCGCGAAGCCCAGCTCGAAGCCACGCGCAACAAGGAGATCGAGGCGATCGGCGAACAGATCGATCCGCTGCTCCGCCAAGTCTACGCCGAGCGCAGCTGCGGCCTGGTGGTCGCGGCGACCAGCACCTACGGCTTCTATAACCAGCAGATGGACGTCACCGCAGCGGTGATCACCAAGCTGAACGCCAAGGTCACCAGCCTGAACTTTGACCTCATGCAACCGCCGCAGCAGACCGCGGCGGCCGGTGCGCCGACCGTCGCCGCCGCGGCGCCGACCGCGACGCACAAGAAGAAGTAAGCCCGAGGCCGCCGGCAAGGATGCCCGATCGCCGCTTCTTCGAGCATGCGGGGCCTCTTGCGCTGGCGGAACTGGCGGGACTGAGCGGGATCGCTTCCGATCCCGCCTGGGCCCGGCTTCAAATCCACCGAGCCGCTCCGCTTGTCAGGTCCGACGAGCGGAGCGTTTCGTTTCTGAGCGACCGCAAGTACGTCGCCGATCTGGAAACCACCAAGGCCGCCGCCGTCTTCGTCCCCGAAGCCTTCCGTGAGGCTGTGCCCGTGGGTTGCATCGCTGTGGTCACCCGCGAACCCCAGGCGGCCTGGGCGCGCGCGGCCGGCCGGCTGCACCCGCTCGTCCGCATCAAGGGCCCGGGTCAGGTCCAGGTTCACCCGAGCGCCGAACTCGAGGAAGGCGTCCATCTCGCCCATGGCGTCGTCGTTGGACCCGGCGCCCGCATCGGCCGCGGAACCGTTATCCGCAGTCATGTGGTGATCGGCCCCGGCGTGGCCATCGGCCGCGACTGCGACATCAGCCCCTTCGTCAGCCTGCATTGCGCCCTGATCGGCGACCGGGTCCAGCTGTCGGCGGGCGCCATGATCGGCGAGGCGGGGTTCGGCGTGGCGCCCTCGGCCCAGGGGTCGGTGGCCGTGCCGCAGCTTGGCCGTGTGATCCTGCAGGACGGGTCCGGCATCGGCGCCAACAGCGCCGTCGACCGTGGGGCCTTCGAAGACACCGTGATCGGCGAAAACACCAAGATCGACAATCTGGTGCAGATCGGCCACAACACGGTGATTGGGCGCAACTGTGCGTTGGCGGGCCACTGCGGCATCTCCGGTTCGGTGACCATCGGCGACGGGTGCTTGCTGGGCGGCCGGGTCGGTATCGCCGATCACGTCACCATCGGCGCCGGGACGAGGCTCGCGGCGAACTCCGGGGTGATCGCCGATGTTCCAGCGGGCGTGACCTGGGGCGGGTTTCCGGCCCAGCCGATGCGGGAGTGGTTGCGTCAGATGGCGTTTCTGCGCCGCCACGGCGAGAAGCGCGGCGAAGGCGAGCGGGAATGAACAAGCACGGCAAGGCGATCGAATTGACCGGCGAAGCGATCGACTACGCCGAGATTTTGCGCCGCATTCCCCACCGCTATCCGTTCCTGCTGATCGACCGCGCCGAGGACTACCGGCCGAGCCAGTCGATCGTGGGAATCAAGAACGTCACCAACAACGAGCCCTGGGTTCAGGGTCACTTCCCCGACAATCCGGTGATGCCCGGCGTGCTGATCGTCGAGGCCCTCGGCCAGACCGGCGCGCTGTTGATGTCGAAGTCGCTCGAGATTGCGCACAGCGGCAAGACCATCTTCTTCATGTCGATCACTGAGGCGCGATTCCGCCATCCGGTGCGTCCGGGCGACACCCTGCGCATGCAGGTCGAGGTGGTGCGGCACCGGGGCGACGTCTTTAAATTCCGCGGCGAAGCGCACGTCGACACCCGCATGGCCGCCGAGGCCGAATTCGCCGCCATGGTGGTCGAGAACAGCTGATGTCTAAAGTCCATCCGACGGCGATCGTGCACGACGGAGCGCGCCTGGGCGACGTCGAGGTCGGGCCCTATTGCATCGTCGGGCCCAAGGTTTCGCTGTCCGACGGTGTGCGGTTGATCTCGCACGTGGTGATCGAGGGCGCGACGTCGATCGGCGAGAACACCTCCGTCTTTCCCTTCGCCGTGCTGGGCGCCCAGCCGCAGCATCTGGGCCACAAGGGCGAGGACACGCGCCTCGTCGTCGGCAAGAACAACATCGTGCGCGAACACGTCACCATGCATGCCGGCACGGTCGGCGGCGGCGGCGAGACGCGGGTTGGCGACAACGGCCTGTTTATGGTCGGCACTCACATCGCGCACGACTGCCTGGTCGGCGACAACACCGTCTTTGCCAACAACGCGACGCTCGGCGGCCACGTTAAGGTCGGCGACTTCATCTTCCTGGGCGGTCTCTGCGCCATCCACCAGCACGCGCGCCTGGGCCGCTACAGTTTCATCGGCGGTTGTGCGGCGGTGAGCAAGGACGTGATCCCCTATGGCTCGGTGTGGGGCAACCACGCTCACCTCGAGGGCCTTAACCTGGTGGGACTCAAGCGGCGCGGTTTCACACGCGACCAGATTCGCGACCTGCGGTCGGCCTATCGTCTGTTGTTCGCCGAGGAAGGCTCGTTCCAGGAGCGGCTCGAGGAGGTGGCGGCGACCTTCGCCCACGCGGCCGAGGTCATGGAGATCGTGGAGTTCATCCGCGCCGACGCCGCGCGCGCGATCTGCCTTCCGTCCACCGTCGACTGAGATGGACAAGCTCGGCCTGATCGCCGGCGGCGGCGCGCTTCCGGTCGCGGTCGCCAAGGCCTGCGAGCGGATTGGCCGGCCGCTGTTCGTGATCCGCCTGCACGGCATGGCCGACGAAGCGCTGAAGGCCTTCGACGGCGTCGAGATCCGCATCGAACAGTTCGGCAAGGGGATCGCAGCCTTGCGCGACGCGCACTGCGTCAGCGTCTGTATGACCGGCATGGTCAAGCGTCCGGACTTCGCGTCGCTGAAGCCGGACTTGAAGGGCATGGCGATCATGCCGGGCGCGGTAGCCGCCGCACGCAACGGCGACGACGGCCTGATGCGTTACTTCGCAACCCAGTTCGAGAAAGAAGGCTTCCGCGTCGAAGGCGCGACGGACGTGACCGGCGCGCTGTTGCTCAACGAAGGCGCGCTCGGCAAGGTCTCGCCGACCGCGGATCAATTGGCCGATGTCGCGAAGGCAATGGCGGTCGTGCGCGCGATCGGGGCGCTGGACGTGGGCCAGGGCGCGGTCGTCTGCGACGGCCTCGTGCTCGCGGTCGAGGCGCAGGAAGGCACCGACGCCATGCTCACCCGCGTGGCGGGCCTGCCCGAAGCGATCCGCGGCACCCGCGCCAGGCCACGCGGCGCTTTGGCCAAGGTTCCCAAGACGGCGCAAGACCGGCGGTTGGACCTGCCGACCATCGGCTTGCAAACCCTTGAGGCCGCCGCCGCTGCGGGCTTGAGCGGCGTCGCGGGTGAGGCCGGTGGTATGGTGGTGCTCGACCGCGACGCCGTCATCGCTACCGCCGACCGGCTCGGCCTCTTTGTCTGGGGCACATGACGGCGCCGCTCAAGGTCATGCTCGTCGCCGCCGAAGCGTCCGGCGATAATCTCGGGGCCGGTCTGGCGCGCGCGTTGAAGGCGCGGCTCGGCGATGGCGTGATCTTTTGCGGCGTCGGCGGCGCGAAACTGGCGGCTGAGGGCGTCGCGAGTCCCTTCGACATCACCGAACTGTCGATCCTGGGCTGGCTCGATGGCGTCATGGCCTACGGCCGCGTGAAGCAGCGGGTTCGCGACACCGTCGCCTTGGCCATGCGGGAGAAGCCGGATGTCGCGGTGCTGATCGACAGTTGGGGTTTCACCGTGCGGGTCGCCAAGGCGTTGCGTGAAGCCGATCCGTCCTTGCCGCTCATTAAATATGTGGCGCCTCAGGTCTGGGCGACACGTCCGGGCCGCGCAAAGACCCTGGCCGGCGCCGTGGACCTGTTGCTGGCCATCAACCACCTGGATCCGCCGTGCTTCGAACGCGAGGGCCTGAAGACGGCGTTCGTCGGCAATCCCGCGCTTCGAACCGACTTCTCGAAGGCGGACGGCGCGCGCTTCCGCGCGTCGATCGAAGCGGGGCCCGACGATCCGGTGCTTCTGATTTTGCCGGGCAGCCGGCCGAGCGAGGTTGAGCGATTGACGCCGCACTTCGAACAGGCGGCCGAATTGTTACGCGAGGGTCGCCCTGACCTGAAGATTGCGGTGGTGGTCGCCGACACCGTGCGCGAACAGGTCATGGGTCGCACCGCCGGCTGGCCTTTCCGCACCTATCCGGTGGAGGGCGAGGCCGACAAGCGTGACGCCATGAAGGGCGCGACCGTGGCGCTCGCGTGCAGCGGCACGGTGTCTACCGAACTGGCGCTGGCGGGCTTGCCCATGGTCATTGCGTATCGGCTGGACCCGGTGACGCATTGGCTGGTCAAACGCATGGTGCTGATCAAATACGCCACCCTGTTCAACCTCGCCGCCGACGAAGAGATCGCGCCCGAGTTTCTGCAGTATGACGCCACCGGCCCCAAGCTCGCCGCCGCGGTGGGTGCGCGTCTCGACGACGCGAAGCTGCGGCGGGACCAGATCGCGCGTCAGTTCGCGGCGCTGGACAAGATGGGCCGCGCCGCCGGCGACCCTTCGGAGTTGGCCGCCGACGCCGTCCTTGCCTTCCTCAGTGAGCGGGCGGCGGCGACGCCATCAGTTTAGCGACCCAGGCCTCGAGCGCAGCCGTGTCGGCGATGTCGCCCGGGTAGGGAACCTGCGGCTCGAACGGACCCTGATGCGGCGGCGCGCCGGAACTCACCACCTCCAGGGTCGAAAACCGCGACAGGCCCGACGGGAGGGTCTCTTCGCGGACTTCCATATAGCGGGTGTCGGAATCCGTCGCCTGACCGACGTGCAGGGCGCCAAGCTTGCGGAAATCGTCGGCGAGGATGAGGCACGAGGAGAAGCACAGATTGTCGGTCAGCAGGACCATGCGGCCGTGCAGCGTCGAGTTGGCGCCCGTCTTCACCGGCGCCGGCGGCGCCTTGGGACAGCTGGTCGGACCGGAGAAGTTGTGGCCGGCGGCTGCGGCGGCGTGGGCCTGTTTGTTGATCTTGGTAATCTCCGTGACCGCCTCGGGACCGATCGTGGGCATTAGAGTGTTCTGATAGAAGTCGAGCTGGCGCAGGTTGCCGGGCGATACGCGCCAGACGCCGTCGCAACCGCTGTCATCGTCTTCGGCGCCGACGACCTGATTGACGTAGGGCTTGCCGTAAAGGACCTCGGCGATCTGGCGCGCGAAGTCGGAACTGCCGCCGCCGTTGCCGCGCACGTCGAGCACCACCCACGGCGCAGCGCGCAAGGCGTCGGCTTGCGCCTTCACCTGCGCCACGACCGCCGGTGCGCCCGACTGCAGGTCCTGCAGGGCGATCCAGTAGCCGTCGCCCGACTTGCGCACGCCGTAACCCGCCGCGCCCGCGTGCGCCGCCTTGCGGATGCGCGGCGCGAGCAGGTCGCGCCGGACGTGGCGCCAGTTCAGCGTCACGGTCTTGCGCGCCCCGCCGACCTCGACGTCGCAGGTCTTGGGTCGTGTCAGAAACGGATTGTGCTCGTCGATCAGAAGCCAGGGCGCCTGTTGCACCTGTTGTGCGCCGATCGACCAGACACCGCGAAAGCCGCCGATGACCTCGCGCGCGAAATCGCTCACCGGCTTACCGTCGCAGCTCACCAGCTTGGCGCCCAGCAGACTCGGACCGCCGAGCGCGTCTTCGTCGCTCACGACCCAATCGTTGCCTTGCTTGCTGATGATCAAGCCGGCCCAGTCCGGCCAAGCGAGGTTCAGCGTCGGGCGCGACCAGATGTGTTTGTCGCCGAACCCCCAGGCGTAGGCCGCGAGCACCGCTTGATAGCCTTCGAAGGTCGTCACCGTCGCGGCGCGCGTCTTGGCCAGGGTGTAGCCGTCTTCCAGCGCCTTCTGGAATTCGGCGTCCCCGACCTCGAGCGCAGCGCCGGGATGGTTGTCGCGCAGCAGCGCGTGGGCGGCGTCGAGGTCGCGCCCGGTCCAGGTGCGCCAGAAATCCGCCATCTCGGGCGCGGGCTTGGGCCCGTTTGCCAATTCCTGCGCCAACGCCGGCGCCGCCATGACGGCAAGCGCCAGGCCGAGCGCTGCGATCCACCGCTTCATCGATCGTCTCCGTTTCGCGTCGGAGCGACTATGAAGCCGCGCCGCCGCGACCGAAAGTTACCGTCGAGCCATGTCGCAGACGGCGGTCTATCGGCTGCGAACGGCTCATCGGAGGCTCAGCCCCGCCGGTCCATGGGCACGAAGTCGCGCTGCTGGGCGCCGGTGTAGAGTTGGCGCGGGCGGCCGATTTTCTGGCCAGGGTCGCCGATCATTTCCTTCCAGTGCGAGATCCAGCCGACGGTGCGCGCCACGGCGAACAACACGGTGAACATGTCGGTGGGGAAGCCCATGGCCGACAGGATGATGCCGGAATAGAAGTCGACGTTCGGATAGAGCTTGCGTTCGATGAAATACTCGTCCGACAGCGCGATGCGTTCGAGTTCGCGCGCGACCTGCAGCAGCGGATCGTTCGGATCGCCGATCTGTCCCAGCACCTCGTCGCAGGTCTCTTTCATCACCGTCGCGCGCGGGTCGTAGTTCTTGTAGACGCGGTGACCGAAACCCATCAGGCGGTATTTGCGGTCCTTCACGCCCTGGACGTACTCGGGAATGCGATCGGGCGTGCCGATCTCCTTCAGCATCTTCAGCGCTTCTTCGTTGGCGCCGCCGTGGGCTGGGCCCCAGAGGCAGGCCACGCCCGCCGCGATACAGGCGAACGGATTGGCGCCGGACGATCCCGCCAGACGCACCGTCGAGGTCGAGGCGTTCTGCTCGTGGTCGGCATGCAGGATGAAGATCTTGTCCATGGCGCGGTTCAGCACCGGGTTGGACACATAGTCCTCGGCGGGCACAGCGAAGCACATGCGCAGGAAGTTCTCGGCGTAACCGAGCTCGTTGCGCGGGTGCACGAACGGCTGACCCATCGAGTATTTGTAGGCGCGCGCCGCGATGGTCGGCATCTTGGCGATCAGGCGATGCGCGGATATCTCGCGCTGGGCCGGGTCATGGATGTCGAGGCTGTCGTGATAGAACGCGGCCAGAGCGCCGACGGTGCCGACCATGATCGCCATCGGGTGGGCGTCGCGGCGGAAGCCGTTGAAGAACGAGTCGATCTGGTCGTGCAACATCGTGTGGTAGGTGATGTTGCGCTCGAAGGTCGCGTACTCGGCTGCGGTTGGCAGTTCGCCGTCCAGCAGCAGACGACACACTTCCAGGAAGGTCGACTTCTCGGCCAACTGGGCGATCGGATAGCCGCGGTGCAGCAGCACGCCCTTGTCGCCGTCGATGAAGGTGATGGCGCTCTCGCAGGCGGCGGTCGAGGTGAAGCCGGGGTCGTAGGTGAAGACGTCGGCGTCGCCGTAGAGCTTGCGGATGTCGACCACGTCGGGCCCGAGCGTGCCCTTCAGCACCGGCAGCTTCAGCGTCTTGCCGTCGACGGTGACCTGGGCCTCGCCGCCGGTCATCGGTTTGTGATCGTCCATGGTGCAGTTCCTGACTTGGGGGCCGGCCGGGGAGGGCCGCAGTCGATGGGTTATATACGTTCGTTAACCATTGCTTGACAGGGCGTCGGCCAGGCGTCCGAGGCTTTCCTCGCGGCCCAGCGCCGCCAGGGTCTTGGCTAGGTCCGGGGCCGGCGACCCGCCCGCCAGGACGCCACGCAGGCCAGGTCCGATCTTGCCCATCCCGATACCTTCATGCCCTGCAAAGGCTTTCAGTTCGGTTTCCAGGGCGAAAACGTCCCAACTCTTAAACAGGCTCAGGCGCTCGAACAGTCGCTGCAGGCGCGGCCGGGTCTCGCCATCGGCGAGGACCGCCAGGGTCTTGTCGTCAAGGGTCAGCGGACGCTGCTTCAGGACGAAGGCGGCCGCCGGGTCGGCCAGCTCGACCGTTGTCTTGGCGCGGTCCTTCAGTACCGGCATGGCCCGGGTCAGCCGCGCCAGCGTCGCGTCGCGGGCGCCCAGCGCGCCCTTCCGCTCCAACGCCTGGACAGCCAGTTCGGCGAGGCGCGCGTCGTCGGCCAGGCGCATCCAGTGGGCGTTCACATGGGCCAGCTTGTCGAAGTCGAGGCGCGCGGGCGCACGACCCACGTCCTTCACGTCGAACCACTGGATCGCTTGGTCGTCGGAGAAGATCTCCTCGTCGCCGTGTCCCCAACCCAGCCGGGTCAGATAGTTGCGCATGGCCTCAGGCAGGTAGCCCATGTCGGCGTAGTCGCCGACCGCCTGCGCGCCGTGGCGCTTGGACAGCTTGGCCCCGTCGGGACCGTGGATCAGCGGGATGTGCGCGAACCGCGGCTTGGTCCAGCCCAGGGCGTCATAGATCAGGCTCTGCCGCGCGGCGTTGTTCAGGTGGTCGTCGCCGCGGATGACGTGGGTCACCGCCATGTCGTGGTCATCGACCACCACGGCGAAATTGTAGGTGGGGGCGCCGTCCGAGCGCAGGATGATGAGGTCGTCGAGGTCCTTGTTCTTCCACCGCACCTCGCCCTGGACCAGGTCATCGACCAAGGTCTCGCCCTCGAGCGGGCCTTTGAATTGAACCACGTGCGGTTGGGCGATCATGTTGTGGGTGGGTGTGCGCTCGCGCCAGGGCGACCGGAACCGTCGTCCCTCGGCCTTGGCCGCGTCGCGTTCGGCCTGGACCTCCTCGGGCGTCATCCAGTCGCGATAGGCCCCGCCGCGGGCGAGTAACGCTTCGACCGCCTCACGATGCCGCTCGACGCGGGAGAACTGGAAGACCGGGGTCTCGTCAGCCTGGAGGCCCAGCCAGTTCAAACCGTCGAAAATGGCCTGGACGGCGGCCTCGGTGGAGCGCTCGCGGTCGGTGTCCTCGATACGCAACAGGAACTTGCCGCCGCGGCCTTTCGCATACAGCCAGTTGAAAAGTGCGGTGCGGGCGCCGCCTATATGTAGATAGCCGGTGGGGGACGGCGCGAAGCGCGTGACCACCGGCGCGGAGTCGGACGGGGTTTGGGGGACTGGGGGCGTGGCCATCGATCTGGATGCGGGAGAGGACGGCGCGGTTATAGCGCGCGTCGCGGCCGCGCCTAGCCGCCTCCGCTTCGCCGACCGCGTTCGGGCCGCTCCGGGCTGGCTCCGCGCCCAGGTCGATCTGCAGGCGCACCGGTGGGTCCTGTGGAGCGCGGTCGCCTTCGGCGCCGGCTGTGGGATTTATTTCAAGCTGATGAGCGAGCCGGCCGCCTGGTTGGTCTATGCGGTCGCGGCGGCAGCCATCGCCCTGGCGTTTGCCGCCGGCCGGTTCGCGCCCCGGCGCGCGGCCTATCTAGCCGCGCTGGTCGCGGTGATGGCGTGCGGGTGCGCCATGGCCAAATGGCGGACCGACGCGGTGGCTGCGCCGATCGTCCAGCCGAACCTCGGCATGACCACCATCGAGGGCTGGGTGGTCGACCTCGCCGGGGCCGGCGCGCGCGGCGAAAAGGTGGTCATCGCGCCGGCCTGGATCGACAAGCTGACGCCCGCCCAGACGCCGATCCGCATCCGTATGGTGCTGCAGGGCAAAGCGCCCGCGCCGGGGTCGCCGATCCGGGTCCGCGCCATTCTTGATCCACCGCCGCCGCCTTCCAGCCCGGGCGCCCACGACTTTCCGCGCGACTTCTATTTCAAGAGCCTCGGCGGCGTCGGCCTGGCGCTGGGCGCAACCGAACCGGCGTACGGCTTGGGCGAGCCGCCCTGGCGTCTGCGCGCCGCCATGGCGGTGAACCGTTGGCGCTGGTCGCTGGCGCAGAAGATCGCCGCTGCCGTCGGGCCCGACGAAGCCGGTCCCGCCGTCGCCATGACCACGGGCGAGGACAACTACCTGTCGGAGGAACAGCGCAACGCCATGCGTGACGCCGGCCTGGCGCACCTGCTGGCGATCGGCGGCCTGCACATGGGTATCGTCGCCGGCTTCGTGTTCTTCCTGACCCGGCTGCTGGTCGCGGCCTGGCCGTGGCTGGCGCTGCGGGTGAACGGCAAGAAGGTCGCCGCCGGGGCGGGCCTGGTCACGGTCGCGGTCTATCTGCTGATGTCGGGCGCAGCGCCGTCGGCGGAGCGGGCGGCCATAACCGCCTCCACAGCTTTCATCGCCATCCTGCTGAATCGCAAGGCGATCACCTTCAACGCCCTGGCCATCGCGGCGCTCATCGTCCTGCTGCTCCGGCCGGAGTTGATCGTCGGTGCGAGCTTCCAGATGTCCTTCTCGGCCACCATGGCCCTGGTCGCCCTGGCCGAGGCGTGGCCGCATCGGATCCCGGGAGATCTCGGCGCCCTGGCCGATCCTCGCGGCGCAGCGGACGGCGGGCTGGATCGGCGCGGGGCTGCTGGCCAGCTTCGTTGCCGGCGCGGCCACCGGGCCGTTCTCGATCTACCAGTTCAACACCACGGCCAACTACGGCGTGATCGGCAATGCGCTGGAGATGCCGATCTCCACCTTCGTGACCATGCCCGCCCTGGCGTTGGGCGCCGTGCTCCAGCTCGCGGGGCTGGGCGGACCGGTGCTCTACGTCGCCGACCTCGGCCTGAAGTGGACGCTCGCCATCGGCCGGTGGGTCTCAAGCCTGCCGTTCGCGGTCACCACCATCGCCAGTCCGCCGACCATCGCCTTGCCGGTCGCCTTCCTCGGCGTGTGTTTCACCTGCCTGTGGCGCGGCAAGCTGCGCTGGCTCGGCCTGCCTCTGGCCTGCGCGGTGTTCTGGTGGCCGAGGGTTCCCGCGCCGGATATCTGGATTGCCGCCGATGGTTCAAATTCCGCCGTCCGAACAGGAGCTTACGCTGTGCCGCTCCGGCCGGACGTGAAGCAGTTCGACGTGGGAATGTGGACCCAGCGCCGCAACCTGAAGCTCCCGGCCGACCCGAACGCCGCCCTGAACCAGCGCTTCGACTGCGACCGTACCGCCTGCAAGCAGAACGCCGGCGGCCCGTACCGGGTGGCGGGCTGGTGGCGCAACAAGCCGCCGCCCGACGAGCGGTTCGCCGGCCTCTGCGCCGGGGCCGACTTGGTGATCGTGCGCGGCCGCGTGGACCGGGTCCCGGACGCCTGCACAGGCGCGCTGCTGCTCGATGGGGTCGACTTCCGTCATGGCGGCGCGGTCGAGCTCTGGCGGCGCGGGAGGGGCTGGGCGGGCGTGTGGAGCGCCGACGTTCGCGGCGACCGGCCCTGGAGCCGCATCCAGGGCTGAGACGGCCGATATAAGTGTAGCGGGTTGCGGGCGGGAAACCGCGTCGCACTTTTCCTCAACCCGCTCGGGCAAATCGGGCATGTTGCGGTCGCCATTCGGAGGTCGCAACGCCATGGAAACTCAATCGAAGCCGCTCTCAGGCGTCGTGCGCGTGGCGGTGGTCCAGGCCGGTTCGGTGCTGTTCGATACGCCAGCGACGCTGGCGAAGCTTCGCCGCCTGGCCGCCGAGGCGGCGCAGAAGGGCGCCAAACTGGCGCTGTTTCCTGAAGCGTTTGTCGGGGGTTATCCTAAAGGCCTCGATTTCGGTGTGAAGCTCGGATCGCGCACGCCCGAGGGGCGCGACTGGTTCCGGCGCTATTCGGACGCCGCGATCACGGTCCCGGGGCCCGAGACCGCCGAGATCGGCGCCATTGCTTCTGAACACGCCATCGAGATCGTCACCGGCGTGGTCGAGCGAGCGGGGTCGACGCTCTACTGCGCGGTCCTGCACTTCGACGCGCACGGCCGGCTGGTGAACCGGCGGCGCAAGCTGATGCCGACGGCGCTCGAGCGCGTGGTCTGGGGGCAGGGCGACGGCTCGACCCTGAGCGTCGCCGACACGGCGGCGGGCCGGGTGGGCTACGCCATCTGCTGGGAAAACATGATGCCGCTGCTGCGCACGGCGCTCTACGCCCAGGACGTCCAGCTCTGGTGCGCGCCCACGGTCGACGATCGCGACACCTGGACCTCGACCATGCGCCACATCGCCATGGAGGGCCGCTGCTTCGTGCTGTCGGCGGTGCAGCACCTGACGCGCGCCGATTGCCCGCAGGACTATCCGGCAATTGACCGCCTGTCGCCGGACGCGCCGCTCATCCGGGGCGGCAGCCTGATCGCGGGGCCGCTCGGCTCCCTGATCGTCGAGCCTGCGTATGGCCGCGAAGCGGTGCTGACCGCCGACCTCGACCTCGCCGACCTGACCCGCGCCCGCTACGACTTCGACGCCGTGGGACACTACGCCAGGCCGGACGTCTTCAGCCTGCAGGTGGACACGCGCCCGAAGACACCGGTGGTTTCGACCGGCCAGTCGGCCGCCGAGGATGCAGCCGTCACGCCCGCAGCCGCGGCCGAATAAGCGCAAACAGCCGGACAGAGATTTCTCTGTCCGGCCTGAGGCTTAGCGCGGGGAGGAGACGTGATGGGTCAGGCGGCGACGCGGAGGCCGCGGCCGTCGATGTCGGCCTGGGCGGCGGCGACCGCCTGGGCCTTCTGGTCCGGACCGAGGTTCACGCCTTCGGCGCGGACGAATTCGAGGTCGGTGACGCCCAGGAACCCGAACAGCCGGGTCAAATAGGCTTCCTGGAAGTCGAAGTCGGCCATGGCGCCGGCGGAATAGACCCCGCCGCGCGAGGACACCACGATCACCTTACGTCCGCCCGCCAGGCCTTCCACGCCCTTGTCGGTGTAGCGGAAGGTACGGCCGGCGACGGCGATGCGGTCGATCCAGGCCTTCAGCTGACTGGGGATCGCGAAGTTGTACATGGGCGCGCCGATGACCACGACGTCGGCGGCCAGGAAGTCGTCGAGGGCGCGCTCGCTGCGGGCGAGGTCTTCAGCCTGGGCGGGCGTGCGGGCGACCTCGGCGCCGAAGCGGGCGGCCAGGACGTGGCCCGACAGGTGGTCGAGCGGATCGGCGGCGAGGTCGCGGTAGGTGACGGTCGCACCGGGGTTGGCGGCGGTCAGGGTCTCCGTCAGGCGGGCGCTGAGCGCGCGGGTGACCGAGTTGTCGGCGAGAACGCTGAAATCGATGTGCAGAATGTTCATGGCCCCACCTCCAATGGGACGCTGGGGCCGGAAAGCGAAGGCCGCCGCGCAGGGACCAATCTGGAACTGGAACGATCGAATAATTAGATAGGGATTTCGCAACTCATCGTTCCGCATCTGGAACGACCAAGGGAGGGCGAATGCAGGACCTCAACGACCTCTCCGCCTTCGCGGCGGTGGTGCAGCACCGAGGGTTTGCGCCGGCCGCGCGGGCGCTGGGCCAGCCAAAGTCGAGCCTGAGCCGGCGGGTGTCGCGGCTGGAGACCAGCCTGGGCGTGCGCCTGTTGGAGCGGTCGACGCGCCGCTTCGCGGTCACCGAGGCCGGTGAGGAGGTGTTCAGCCACGCCCAGGCCATGGTGGCCGAGGCGCAGTCGGCCGAAGAGGCGGCTCTGGCCCAGGGCGTCGAGCCGCGCGGCGTGGTCCGTGCGAGCGTGCCGATCCAGATGGCTGCGGCCGGACTTTCCTCAATCGTTCCAATGTTCCTGGCGGCCAACCCTAAGGTCCAGGTGCAGCTGCTGGTGACCAACCGACGCGTCGAACTTATCGAGGAGGGCGTGGATGTGGCGCTACGGGTGCGCACCACGCTGGACACCGACGCCGCGCTGAAAATGCGCGTGCTCGGGCGCGAACGGGTGCTGATCGTCGCCAGCCCGGGCTTCACCGCGCTCCACGGCGAACCGCAGACACCGCAGGATCTGGAGGCCCTGCCGACGCTGGGGCACCTCGAGGGTGGCGGCAAGGATGTCTGGCGGTTGACGCACGCGGATGGTCGCGAGGCGGTGGTGGAGCATACGCCGCGCCTTTCGGCCGGAGACTTCACCGTCCTGTTGGAGGCGGCGATCGCCGGGATCGGTGTCGCCTTCCTGCCCGAGATGGTCTGTTGCGAGGCGCTGCGCGCGGGCCGACTGGTTCAGCTGCTCGACGACTGGACCCGGGTCCAGGGCATCGTGCACCTGGTCTTCACCTCACGCCGAGGACAGAGGCCCGCAGTCGGCGCCTTCATCGACTTCCTCGTCAAGGAGCTGCCGGTCGCCCTGAGGTTGCCCAGCTAAACCTCAGTGATAGCGGGCGAATCAGGCGGACCAGCTTGCCCTGAACCTCGATCTGGTCCGGGCCGAAGATGCGGGTCTCGTAGGCGGGGTTGGCGGCCTCGAGCGCGATCGACGCGCCCTTTTTGCGCAGCCGCTTCAGAGTCGCTTCCTCGCCCATGACCAGGGCCACGACAATCTCGCCCGAATTGGCCTCGTCCGAACGGCGGATGACCACGTGGTCGCCGTCCAGGATGCCGGCGTTGATCATGGAGTCGCCCGAGACCTCCAGAATGAAATGCTCGCCGGAACCCAGCAGGCTTTCCGGAACGGCCATGCGGTCGCGCTCCTGCTGGATGGCCTCGATCGGCGATCCGGCGGCGATCTTGCCCAGCACGGGGATATCGCGACTGTCGTTGGCGGCAGCGGCTTCGGCCGGCGGTCGGGCGCCTTCGACCACGGTCGGGCGGAACGGGGCGCGGCCGCGGGGCGGCGCCGAGGCGGTGGCCTGCTCGGGCAGCTTGATCACCTCGAGCGCTCGCGCCCGGTGCGGCAGCCGCCGCAGGAACCCGCGTTCTTCGAGCGCCGTAATCAGTCGATGGATGCCCGACTTCGACGCGAGATCGAGCGCCTCCTTCATTTCGTCGAAGGACGGAGAGACTCCGGTCTCCTTGATGCGCTCGTGGATGAACATCAGGAGTTCGTGCTGCTTGCGGGTGAGCATGGGCGACCTCGGAACAAGTCGTGAACTGTCGAGGGTGTTCTGTAAGTGTTCTTTCTTAATGTCAAGTAACCGCGGTCTGACGGTTCCTGATGGGTTCTTATTCTGAGCCCAAAAGGGTCCGCGTCGCGGCTTCCACATCAGCCTGGCGCATGAGGCTTTCACCCACCAGCATGGCCGTGGCGCCGGCCGCGGAAACCCTTGCAACGTCGGCGTTCGAGAAGATGCCGCTCTCGGCGACCAGGAGCGCGCCGCGCGGCGCCTGGACGGCCAGACGCTCGGTCGTACCGAGGCTGACTTCGAACGTTCTGAGATCGCGGTTGTTGATGCCCAGCAGAGTGGCCTCGAGCACGTTCGCGCGGGCCATTTCCGAATCGTCGTGCACCTCGACCAGCGCGTCCATGCCGAACCGCGCCGCTTCGTTCATGAGCGCGCGCGCCAACGAATCGTCGACCATGGCCAGGATCACAAGGATCGCATCGGCGCCGAGCGCGCGGCTTTCGGCCACCTGCCAGGGGTCGACCAGGAACTCTTTGCGCAGGCACGGCAGGGCGACCGCGTCGCGCGCGGCGGCCAGATAGGTGTCGGCGCCCTGGAAGCTCGGCGTGTCGGTGAGCACGGACAGGCACGATGCGCCGCCGGCGGCGTAGGCGCGCGCCAGCGCCGCCGGATCGAAGTCCTCGCGGATCAGACCGCGCGACGGACTTCGCCTTCTTGATCTCGGCGATAAGGGCAAGACGGCCCGGGCGCGCGCCGTCCTCCAGCGCGCGGCGGAATCCGCGAGGCGGCGCGGCGGCGAAGGCCACGCGGTCGATCTCGGCCTGGGGGCAGGCTGACTTTCGTGCGGCGACGTCCTCGCGCTTGTAGGCGGCGATCTTCGCGAGGGTGTCGGTCACGCGTTGGAAATCTCGACCAGCTTGTCGAGCGCCGCCTGGGCGCGGCCCTCGTCGACCGACCAGGCCGCGAGCGCCAGGCCGTCGGTGAGCGTCGGCGCGCGGTCGGCGACGACAAAGATCGCGGCGGCCGACAACAGCACCACGTCGCGGTAGGCGCTCTTCTTGCCGCCGAGCAGGCCGCGCAGGGCGCGC
This sequence comes from uncultured Pseudomonadota bacterium, assembly GCA_963838235.1. GTDB lineage: Bacteria > Pseudomonadota > Alphaproteobacteria > Caulobacterales > Caulobacteraceae > JAFECT01. The sequence goes on along the minus strand of CAWIQJ010000005.1, from coordinate 1,178,425 downwards.
GCGTTCTTCTCCGCATCGCCGCCGCGCAGGTCCTTCAGGTCCACGCGCGGTAGGCCGACTTCCTCGGGCGTGATGCTGAACAAATTGACGCGCCCGTCCTTCCATTCGGCGACTTCGGTGGGCCCGGTGGTGGTCAGTTCGTCGAGACCCGAGCCGTGCACCACCCAGGCATGGGTCGCACCCAAGCGGCCCAGTACCTCGCACAGCGGCTCGACCAGGGCCGGGTCGTAGACGCCGACGACCTGACGCTTGGCGCCGGCCGGATTGGACAGCGGGCCCATGACGTTGAAGATGCGTTCGGAAGCCGAGCTCGGCGCGCACCGGCGTCACGTGGCGCATGGCGCCGTGATAGGCGGGCGCGAACAGGAAGCAGATGTCGGCTTCGTCCAGGGCGCGGGTCGAACATTCCGGCGTCGCCTCGATGTTGACGCCCAGCGCGGCCAGCACGTCGGACGATCCCGATCGCGACGACAACGAGCGTGTGCCGTGCTTGGCCACCTTCACCCCGGCGCCGGCGGCGACGAACGCGGCGGCGGTGGAGATGTTGTAGGTGTGCTGACCGTCGCCGCCGGTGCCGCAAGTGTCGACCACGTCGTGGCTGTGTTCAAGCTTCAGGCCGGCCTCGCGCATGGCCGCCACGCCTGCAGCGATCTCGCCAACGGTTTCGCCGCGCATGCGCATGGCGGTGACCGCGGCGGCGACCTGGGCCGGCGAGGCCTCGCCGCGCAGGCAGGCGGTGAAGAAGGCCTCGGTCTCGGCATCGGTGAGGACTTCGCCGGCGGCCAGGCGTCCGAGGATCGGTTTGAAGGCGTCGGACATGTCAGGCCGCGACCTGGCGCCGCTTCACGCCGGCGAGGTCCAGGAAGGTCGCCAGCATCTGGTGACCGCCCTCGGTGGCGATGAACTCCGGATGGAACTGCACCCCGAAGATCGGGCGTGACGCATGGCGAAGGCCCATCACCTCGCCGTCGGCGGTCCAGGCGGTGACCTTCAACACCAGCGGCAGGCTTTCGCGCGGTGCGGCGAGGAAGTGGTAGCGCGTGGCGGTGAACGGGTCGGGCAGGCCCAAGAACAGGCCTTCACCGTCGTGACGGATCGGGCTGGTCTTGCCGTGCATCAGGCTCTTGGCGCGGGTCACCTGGCCGCCGAAGGCCTGGGCAATCGACTGGTGGCCCAGACAGACGCCCAGGATCGGCAGCGCGTCCGGCGCCTTGGCGAGCAGGTCCAGGCAGATGCCCGCCTCGTTGGGGGTGCAGGGACCGGGTGAGAGGACGATTGCCTCGGCGCCCAGGGCCAGGGCCTCGTCGGCGGACAGGACGTCGTTGCGCCGCACGGTCACGCGGGCTCCCAGCTCGGCCAAGTAGTGGACGAGGTTCCAGGTAAAGCTGTCGTAGTTGTCGACGACGAGGATCATGGGGCGAGGGTCTCGAGGCGCGTGTCTTGGTGTTCTGGGGCGCTCGTATCTAGGCCGGAACGGCTGGCCGGCCAAGGCGGGGCGGGGTCAGCCCTGACGTTTCGCGGCGCGAAGGGCGGGCCAGAGGTGGGCGGCGAAGAAGGCCAGCGAGAGGTTGGCCAGGCCGATCTCCAGCGAACGCAGCCCTTCGGCAAAAGCATAGGCGTCCGGCTGATAGGTGCGCCAATCCGCATAAATAAGGGCGATTGCGGCGCCGAGACCCGCGACAACCAGACCGGCGAGGAGCGCGAGCTCCGACAGGTCGATACGCTTCATACTAGCCCCAGGTATTTGCCCGGGCTCACTCTAGCGTCGAGAAGCCGACACGGCAAAAAACCTTTTGTTAACCAAACTGGATACCCTGGGAACACCCCGGTCCGGAGCCCGTCATGGTCGACGCCGTCATGCCTTTGTCCGTCGAGGACTCGATCGCCGAAGCGCGCCGGGTGCTTGAGAAGCCCAAGCGCCGGCCAGTCAGCGCCTGGCGCGCCCTGGGCGCGGCGTTCCTGACGGCTTTTTCGGCCCTGTTGCTGGCGACGGCGGTGATCCTGGGACCGGGCACGCTCGGCGCCGGTTCAAAGGCCGACCAGACCCTGTCACACTGGCAGCCCTGATTGGGCGCGCCGGGATCCGTCTGCCCGACCGGTTCAACGATCATCGAAGGCCAGGAGACCCACCATGCGTGCATTCCTGCTCACCGCCGCTGTCGTCGGATTGGCTGTACTGTCGACCACGGCGGCCGATGGCGCGTCGACCCCTGGGGCTGGCGGTTCCCAGTGTTTCACGCGCGCCGAGGTCTCCGGCTTCGCGCGCCACGACGCCCGCAGCGCGTTCGTCCGCGTTGACAACAACCGCGTCTTCGCCCTGACGGCGGTCGGCGATTGCACGTTGTTCGCCAAAGCCGTTCCAGGCCCCAAGGGCCGGATTGGTCGGGCGCAATTGGTTTCGCGGACGCGTGACTGGTTCTGCACCGGCGACACGGCGGATCTGCTGCCGTGGAATACAACCGGTGGCGGCCGGTGTGCGGTCACCATCGGCAGCGAACTGCGCCGCTGACCCCTAGCGCGTGGCCTTTGCTTTTTCCCAGGCCGCCATTCCTTTGGCGTCCAGGGTCGCGAACTCGTCGTCGCTGAGTTGAAAATTCAGCACGGCCGCGTTTGCCTCGAGGTGGTGCATGCTGCGCGTGCCGGGGATCGGCAACATCACCGGGCTGCGCCGCAGCAGCCACGCGAGAGCCACCTGCGCCGGCGTCGCTGCGTGCACTTCGGCGACCGGCGCGAGGGCGGCTCCCGCGCGCGTCAAGAGGCCGGACGCGAGCGGATACCACGGGATGAATCCGATGCCGTGGGCCTCGCAGTGGTCGAGCACCGGTTCGCTGGCGCGGTCAATCAGGTTGTAGCGGTTCTGCACCGTGGCCATGGGGAAGTAACCGCGCGCGGCTTCGATCTCAGCGACCGTCACATTGGCAGAGTCCCGCGTGGCGGATGACGCCGTCTTCGATCAGGCGTGCGATCGCTTCGAACTGCACGGCGTGCGGACGCGTCCGGTCGATGTGGTGCGACTGCCAGAGCGCGATGCGATCGACCCCGAGGCGTTCGCGGCTCGCTTCGGCCGAGCGTCGCAGATAGTCGGGATCGCCAGACACAGAGTAGTCGTTGGCGTTCGGCCGCACGAAGCCGGCCTTGGTGGCGACCACGATATCTGCGCGTCCGCCGATTTCTTCGCCGATCAGACGTTCCGACACCTCGGGGCCGTAGCTGTCAGCGGTGTCGATCAGATCGATGCCGAGCTCGGGCAGGCGGCGCAGCACACGCCGCGCTTCATCCGGATCTTCCGGCTCGCCCCACAGACCGGGGCCGCAGAGGTGCATGGCGCCGAAGCCGAGGCGGCAGACGTCGAGATCGCCGCCGATGCGGAAGCGGGGCTCGATTGACGTCATCCTAGGCGAAGCGCCAGGCTTCTTCCGCCGCACGTTTGAGCGCGCGCGACTTGTGCATGGTCTCTTCGTATTCGGCGACCGGGTCGGAATCGGCGACCACGCCGCCGCCGGCCTGGACGTACATCATGCCGTCTTTCACCAGCGCCGTGCGCAGCACGATGCAGGTGTCGACCGCGCCGGTGCACGAAATATAGCCCGCCGCGCCGGCATAGGCGATGCCGCGCTTCTCCACCTCGAGTTCGTCGATGATCTGCATGGCGCGCACCTTGGGCGCGCCGGACAGAGTGCCGGCGGGCAGGGCGGCCATCAGCACGTCGACCGGGTCGGCGTTGGGCGGCGCATCGCCCTCCACGTTGGAGACGATGTGCATGACGTGGCTGTAGCGTTCGACCGTAAAACTCTGGGTCACCCGCACGGTCGGGCCCGCGGTCTCGACCGCGTCATCGTTGGCGCCGGGTTCACGCAACAGCGCCACGCGCCCCACGTCGTTACGGCCGAGGTCGAGCAGCATCAGGTGCTCGGCGCGCTCTTTGGGATCGGCGAGCAGTTCCTGTTCGAGCGCGAGGTCTTCTTCCGGCGTCTTGCCGCGCGGCCGGGTGCCCGCGATCGGGCGGATGGTGATCTTGCCGTCGCGCAGGCGCACCAGGATTTCGGGGCTCGAGCCGGCCAGTTGGAAACCGCCGAAGTCGAGGAAGAACAGAAACGGCGACGGATTGAGCCGACGCAGGGAGCGGTAGAGCGAAAACGGATCGAGGTCGAAGGGGGCGCGGAAGCGTTGACTCGGCACCACCTGGAAGATGTCGCCGGCGGCGATGTAGTCCTTCGCCCGCTCCACCACCTTGCCGTAGCTCGTCACGTCAAAGGGCGAGGTGAAGGCCGGCTGTTCGCGCCGGGCGTGTTCGGGCGTCACGGGCAGGGCGACCTTCAGATCGGCGGCGACCCGGTCGAGCCGTGCGACCGCGGCGTCGTGGGCTTCGCGCGCAGGCCGTTGCGACGGGCGCACGGAGGTTACGACCACGATCTCCTGGCCGATGGAGTTGAACACGGCGACAACGCCCGGCCGCGTCATGATCGCGTCGGGCAGGCCAATCGGGTCGGGGTTCTCGACCCCCAGCGGCTCGACCAGCCGCACCAGGTCATAACCGATCGCGCCGAACAGGCCCGCGGCCATCGGCGGCAGCTCCTTCGGCAAATCGAAGCGTGACGCCGCGACCAGGGCGCGCAGGCTGTCGAGCGCGCCGCCGGGCTGGGGTGTCCACACATCGCGCGCAATGTCGTCGCCCTCGCTGATCTCGGCTGTGTCGCCGCGGCAGCGCCAGACCAGGTCGGGTGCAAAGGTGATGATCGAATAGCGGCCGCGCCAAGCCCCGCCCTCCACCGACTCGAAGAGGAACGGATAGGGCTTTCCGCGCGCGATCTTCAGCCAGGCCGAGACCGGTGTTTCGAGATCGTCGACGATGCGGCGCCAGACAACCTGGACCTGCCCCGAGCCGTAGGCCGCGGCGAACGCCTCGAACCCCGGCTCCGCGCTCATTTTTTCTTGGACGCGTTCGGCGGCGTTAGACTGAGCGCCTGGTCGACCAGATCGTTGTCGATCTTGACCTTCAGCTTCTTGCGCACCGCGGCGTAGGTCTGGTTGCCGAGGGCTTCGAAGGTGCGCGAGGCCATCTGCTGGCGCGCCATGTCGGTGAAGGTCGCCGCAAGCGCGGTCACCGGCGGATGCACCGCCGTGGTCTCGCCGACGACGAAGCCGTCCTGGGTCTGCACCGAAAACGCGTCCTTAGGCGCCGTCTGGAACGCCAGCGCGCGGATCTGCGCATCCGGCTCGTTCTGTTGGCGCGGATAGCCCTGGTCGGCCTTAGCGATCAGGTCGGCGTTCGCCGACTTCGCGGCGGCGGCGATATCCTGGCCTTTGCGGACGCGCTGGGCTATCGCATCGGCCACGGCTTTCTCGCGCGTCGCGACCTCGCGCTGCAGCCAGATGCGGGAAAGCGCGTCGCGGTCCTGGTCGTTCACCACCGGCAGCGATGACGGCAGCACGTCGTCGACGTGGATCGCGTAGTAGAGCCCGCTACCGCCGCCGGCCTCTTCGGGCTCGGAGCTTTCGCCGCCCTTGGGCAGGGCGAACAGGCTGTCGATCATCGGCTTGGGCAGGGTGAAGGGCTGGCCGTTCGGGCCGGTGTACGGCTGGTTGTTGGGACCGCGGCCCTCCTTGGTGAAGGGCGGGAAGGTCTGCGTCGGCAGGCCGAGCTGCTTGGCGGCGTCGGCCATGCTCACGCCCTTCTCGCGCAGGCTCTGATATTTCTCGACCAGATCGTCGATCTTGGCCGAGACCTCCGGCTTGAGCAGCGCATCGGTCAGCTTGGGCTTGGCCTCTTCGAAGGTGACCTCCTTGCCCGGGGTGATCGACAGCATCTTGATCACGGCCCAGCCGAGGCCGCCGTGCACCGGCTGTGAAACCTCGCCGACCTGCAGGGTGAAGGCCTGGGTGGCGACCGCCTCGTCGGGCACGGTCGCCTTGGTGCGGCTGTCGAAGGCCACCGGCTGTACGCCGGCGGCGCGGGCCACAATGGCGGGATCGCCGCCGGCCTTCAGCGACGACGCGGCCTGGGCGGCGGCCTGCTGGGTGTGCGCGGGAATGAGGATGAAGCTGCGCGTCTCCGGCGTCGACAGCTTGTCCTTCTGGGCGGCGTAAGCCTTCTGCAGGTCCGCATCGCTGATCTGGATGGTCTTGGCCACGGCGCCGGGCGCGAACATCACCGCGGTCATGGTGCGGGTTTCGGGGCGGCGAAGCACGTCGGCGTTGGCGGCGATGAAGCTGGTGAGCTGGGCGTCGGTCGGCTTGTCCGGCATCGCGATGCTCTTGGGCCCGACCACGAACCAGCTGATGTCGCGGTTCTGCAGCAGGGTCGCAGCCTGCACCGCGCCATAGATGCGCGGCAGGACGAAGCCCGAGCGCATGGCCGAGACGAAGTGCTCGTGCGCCACCTGATCCTTCAGCCGGGATTCTTCCTCGGCCTCGCTCACACCCATGTCGACCAGGGCGCGGTCGTAGGCGTCGCGGTCGAAGGCCCCGGTGACAGGATTGAAGAACTGCGGCGCCTGTTTCAGGGCGTCGGTGACCACCTTGTCCGACGGCCTAAGGCCGATCTGCTGCATCCAGGCGGAAAACGCCTGCTGGTTGGCCATGTCCTGGACCATCTGGTCCAGCACGCCCTGCTGCTGCAGCACGTCCCAGGGAACCGGCTGGCCCTGGGTCTGCTGCTGCTCCATGTTCTTCTTCTCGTTCTCCATGTCGGTCTTGAACGTGCGCGGGTCGACGGTCCGCGGACCGGCCGAGATCACGTCGTTGGCGATCTTGCCGTGCAGCATGGAGTTCACGCCATAGGCGCCGAAGGCGACGATCAGGACCGCGAACAGGATTCTTGGCGACCCAGGATTGCGAGAGTTTGCGGAAGAAACCGATCATGGAGGGACGTCTCTCTGGCGGCGCGGGGGCAAGGATCGCCCAAGGGCGCGGCGCCCGCGGGTATAGTAGAGCGAGGCTCGATCCGGCAAGCGAAGTGTATCGCCCTTGGCGCGAGCTTTCGCCTCGCCTAAAGCATCGCCCTCCCTGTCTTCGCCCCTGCGCCCGGCCCCGAAATGACCGACCCCCGCCCCCTGATCGCCGGCAATTGGAAGATGAACGGCCTGGGCGCCCAGGTCGGCGAGGCCAGGGCGGTCGCCCTGGCCCTGACCGGCGAGCCCAGCGCGGCCCGGGTGGCGATCTGTCCGCCGGCTACCCTGATCCAGCGCCTGGCCGAGGCGGTCATGGGTTCTCCGCTCGAGGTCGGGGCCCAGGACCTGAGGCCCGAGGCGTCCGGCGCCTTCACCGGCGACCTGTCCGGCGAGATGCTGAAGGACGCGGGCGCGACCCTGGTCATCCTCGGCCACTCCGAACGGCGCGCCGGATGGGGAGAGACCGACGCCCTGGTCGCCGACAAGGTCAAGGCCGCGCTTCGGGCCGGGCTCGAGCCGATCGTCTGCGTGGGTGAGACCCTGGACCAGCGCAAGGCCGGCGACACCGTAGCCGTGGTCCAGGCCCAGACCACCGCCTCTCTACCCGAAGGCCTGGCCGGCAAGGCCTTTTCGGTGGCCTATGAGCCGGTCTGGGCGATCGGTTCGGGCCTGACTCCCACCCTAGACGAGATCGAGGAGGTCCACGCCGCCATCCGCTCGGTCCTGCGCGACCGGTTCGGCGAGGCCGGCGGCGACGTCCCGATCCTCTACGGCGGGTCGGTCAAGCCCTCGAACGCCTCGGAAATCCTGCAGGCGGCTGAGGTGGGCGGGGCGCTGGTGGGCGGGGCGTCTCTGAAAGCCGCGGATTTCCTGGGAATCATCCGGGCGTGCTGAGGCGGCGAAACGGCCCTATGGCGTCGCCGGACCCTCTCTGGTAGAAGCGCGCGCTTGATCCGCGCCCCCCGCGTCCCACATCAGGGCGCGAACCCAATTTCAGGCCTCCATGCAGCAGCTGCAGTTCCTTCAGACCGTCCTCCTGGTCCTTCTGATCATTGTTTGCGTGAGCATGGTGATCGTCATCCTGCTCCAGCGCTCCGAGGGCGGCGCACTCGGCATGGGCGGCGGCGGCGGCGGCATGATGACCGCACGCGGCGCCGGCAATCTGCTGTCCCGCACGACCGCGGTCCTGGCGTCCCTGTTCTTTGTCCTCTCGGTCGGCCTGACCATCCTGGGCAACTACGAGAACTCCCGCACCGCCGTCGGCGCGGCCGGCGCGTCGCTGAAGGTCAATCCGCTGGCGAAGGCGCCCGCGGGGGCGGCCAAGCCCGCCCAGCCGGCCGGTGCGCTCTCGAATGCGGCCTCCAACGCCAATTCGGCCGGCTCGCTGGGCGACCTGGAGACGGTGCGCCCCGATCCAGCTGAAGCCGACCGGACCGTCGACGTTCTCCGGTGCGCCGGCGGCTAAGTCCGCCGCCCAGCCTCCGGCGGCAAAGAAGTGATCACCCGCGCGGACCCGACCGGCCCGCGCTTCCTCCCCAGCCGAACCGCCTCCCGCGACAGCTTGGCCCCGCGCGGCGGCTGCGAATCGGGCATAAGCTGAAGTCCCATGGCCCGCTATGTTTTCATTACCGGCGGCGTGGTTTCCTCGTTGGGAAAAGGCCTCGCTTCCGCCGCCCTCGGCGCGTTGCTGCAAGCCCGCGGCTACAAGGTCCGCCTGCGCAAGCTCGACCCGTATCTGAACGTCGATCCGGGGACGATGAGCCCCTATCAGCACGGCGAGGTGTTCGTCACCGACGACGGCGCCGAGACCGACCTCGACCTCGGCCACTACGAGCGCTTCACCGGCGTGTCGGCGACCAAGAGCGACAACGTCACCACCGGGCGCATCTACCAGACCATCCTCGATAAGGAGCGGCGCGGCGACTATCTCGGCGCTACCGTGCAGGTGATCCCGCACGTCACCGACGAAATCAAACGCTTCGTACTCGCCGATCCGGGCGATGTGGACTTCGTGCTGGTGGAGATCGGCGGCACCGTCGGCGACATCGAAGGCCTGCCGTTCTTCGAAGCCATCCGACAGCTGGGTCAGGAACTGCCGCGACACCACGCGGTGTTCGTACACCTGACGCTGTTGCCGTTCGTGAAGACCGCCGGCGAGATGAAGACCAAGCCGACACAGCACTCGGTGAAGGAGCTGCGCTCCATCGGCATCCAGCCCGATATTCTGCTGTGCCGCACCGAGCATCCGATTCCGCCGGAAGAGCGACGTAAGATCGCGCTGTTCTGCAATGTGCGCGAAACCGGCGTGATCCAAGCCATGGACGCGCCCGACATCTACGCCGTGCCGCTGGAATACCACCCAGGAAGGTCTCGACCGCGAAGTCCTGGCCTGTTTCGGCATCGACGAGCCTCCGGCGCCTGACCTCTCGCGCTGGGAGACCATCGCACAACGCCGGCTCAACCCGGACGGCGACGTCACCGTCGCCGTGGTCGGCAAGTACACGGTGCTGAAGGACGCGTACAAATCTCTGATCGAAGCGCTGCATCACGGCGGCGTCGCCAATAACGTCAAGGTCGAGATCGACTGGGTCGAGTCGGAAACCTTCGAAGGCGACCCGGCCGAATGCGAAGCGCGTCTGCAGGGCGCCCACGGCATCCTCGTACCCGGCGGCTTCGGCGAACGCGGCAGCGAAGGCAAGATCGAAGCCGCGCGGTTCGCGCGCGAACGCAACATCCCGTATTTCGGCATCTGTTTCGGCATGCAGATGGCGGTGATCGAGGCGGCGCGCAATCTCGGCGGCCTGCCCAAGGCTTCGTCGTCGGAGTTCGGCGACACGCCGAGCCGATCGTCGGCCTGATGACCGAATGGGTGAAGGGCAATCAAAAGGAGACGCGCCTCGCGGGCGGCGATCTCGGCGGCTCCATGCGGCTGGGCGCCTATGACGCGGTGCTGGCGCCCAATTCGAAGATTGCCGAAATCTACGGTTCAAGCACGCTGAGCGAACGGCATCGGCACCGTTACGAGGTGAACATCAACTACCGCGACACATTGGAAAAGGCAGGCCTGCAGATCGCCGGCATGTCGCCCGACGGCCTGCTGCCCGAAACGGTCGAGCGCCACGACCACCCCTGGTTCATCGGCGTCCAGTACCACCCCGAGCTGAAATCACGCCCCTTCGCGCCGCACCCTTTGTTTGCCGACTTCATCCGCGCGGCGGTGGTGCAGAGCCGGTTGGTCTAGGTAAGGCGCCTCACTGCGCTCCCGGCGTTACGCCCACGCCCCACTTCAGTGTATCGACAATGCTGTGGAGTTCGGCGCGGTGGTCGCAGGTATCGGTGTCGAGATAGGACATGTCCAAGACGAAGCGCGCCGGCGTATTCCTGAGCTTCAGATCACAGACTAACGATCGCTTCCTCGCGTGACCTGCGCCTTGAAATCCGACCCAATTGCACGGCGCGCCATCGTGGGTGACCGCATTGCCGACGCCGTACCCCAGCCCGCCGGCCAGTCGCGCTGCGTCTTCGGCGCGCGTGCCGTTGGGCGCCAGAACACGGACGATGAGCTGACGATGGACGTCGCCCTGGCGCAGGTCAAACACCGCGCGGTCGCCATGGATCGCCGCATCCGCCTGCGTCAAGCCCAACGAAGGCGTGTCCCGCTGCACCCAACTCGACGGCAAGTTCAGCGAGAAGACGCCCTCGGGATCCTCGAACCGCGGGCCTTCATCGGGCGCGCCGGGGATCGCCTCGCAGGCGGCCGCGTCGAGCGGGGCCGGGACAGCCGGGACAGGCGCGAGCAGCAGGGCGGCAAGGGCGAGGGCGACAAGCATTCTGAGACTCCGGCGGGGTGGGCGGACCCTACCTCATCCGGCCCCCGACAGGCGCATTTGTGGCCGTCGCCGCAGAGGGCCGGCGACCAGAGGGCGGCGCGGGTTGAACCCGGGCGCGGTTTGAGGCATAGACCCCCGCTCACGGCGGCGGCTCCATCGCGGGCCGCCGCTTCCCGTTTTACGCGGCCCCGGCCAAGCCGGGCGGTCGCCGAGCCCTAGAGAGTACGGACATGGCCGTTCCCAAGCGAAAAACCTCGCCCTCGCGGCGGAATATGCGCCGCGCGCACGACGCCCTGGGCGCCAATTCCTACGTGGAAGACAAGGACACGGGCGAGCTGAAGCGCCCCCACCACGTCGACCTGAAGACCGGCATGTACAAGGGCCGCCAGGTCCTGACGCCCAAGGAAGACTAGCCGCCCGTAGCGCTGTGGTTCGCGAGGACCCGGCGCTGCGTTCAGACGCCGGGTCCCCTGGTCCTGCCTGTCCCGGGAGAACGACGGAGGCGGACAGAACCTTGCTTCCAGGAAGCGACGGCGCCCGAGATTGGGGGTCGAGCGCCGTCATAGCTGGAACGCGTCCGGCCACCCCCTTCCGTCGCCGCAAACCGTGTCTTTTCTTAGCTTTCCTGAAGCTTGCCTGATGGCGGTTGCCGCGCCGCGGCGGGCGGCCTAGCCTGAACTCATGGGACACGGAACCGCCATCGCCGCCGTCGCCACCGGCGTCTTGCTGCAGATCACCATCGCGGCCGTGTGTTGGGGCTTCGTGCCCGCCTTCATCGCGAAGTCGAAGGGGCGCAAGGATTTCTGGGTCTGGTGGGTCTACGGCGTGTTCCTGCTGCCCATCGCAGTCATCCACTCGCTGATCCTGAAGAGCGACCAGACCGCCATGGACGAGAAGGCGCTGCCGCCTAAGCACCCGTCCTGACGGTTGGCGTAGCCCGACCGGCACGCTAAAGCCTCGCGCGCTCCCCGCACGAGGACCCCATGACCGATATCGTCGACATCACCGCCCGCGAAATCCTGGACAGCCGCGGCAATCCCACGGTTGAGGTCGATGTGGTTCTGGAGGACGGGTCCTTCGGCCGCGCCGCCGTGCCGTCGGGCGCCTCGACCGGCGCCCACGAGGCGGTGGAAAAGCGCGACGGCGACAAGGCGCGCTACGGCGGCAAGGGCGTGCTGGGCGCGGTTGATGCGGTGAACGGCGAGATCTTCGACGCGCTGTCGGGCATGGACGCGGAGGACCAGCGCCGGCTCGACGACGCGTTGATCACTCTCGACGGCACCGAGAACAAGAGCCGGCTGGGCGCCAACGCCATCCTCGGCGTGTCGCTGGCCGCGGCGAAGGCCGCGGCGATCAGCACGCAACCTGCCGCTCTTCAAGTTACATCGGCGGCGTGTCGGCGCGGGTGCTGCCCGTGCCGCAGATGAATATCGTCAACGGCGGCGCGCATGCGGACAATCCGATCGACGTGCAGGAGTTCATGATCCTGCCGACCGGCGCGGAGACCTTCTCCGAGGGCCTGCGCATGGGCGCCGAAATCTTCCACGCGCTGAGCAGCGGCGCTGAAGGCGGCGGGGCACAACACCAACGTCGGCGACGAAGGCGGCTTCGCGCCGAACCTGCGGAGCGCGGAAGAGGCGCTCGGCTTCATCGTGAAGGCCGGCGAGGCGGCGGGCTACAAGGTCGGCGAAGACTTCTGGCTCGGCCTCGACTGCGCCGCCACCGAGTTCTTCAAGAACGGTCGGTATGAGATGAGGGGCGAGGGCAAGTCGCTCGACGCGGCGGGCATGGTCGACTGGCTGGAGGGGCTTGTGAAAGCGTTCCCGATCGCCTCGATCGAAGACGGTTGCGCCGAGGACGATTTCGACGGCTGGGCCCTGCTCACCCAGCGCCTGGGCGCTACCGTGCAACTCGTCGGCGACGACGTGTTCGTCACCAATCCCGCGCGCCTAGCCGCCGGGATCGAGAGCGGCATCGCCAACTCCATCCTGGTGAAGGTCAACCAGATCGGCACCCTGTCGGAGACCCTCGACGCCGTCGACCTCGCGCACCGTTCGGCCTACACCGCGGTGATGAGCCACCGCTCCGGCGAGACGGAGGACTCCACCATCGCCGACCTCGCGGTCGCCACCAACTGCGGGCAGATCAAGACCGGCTCCCTGTCGCGCTCCGACCGCCTGGCCAAATACAACCAGCTCCTGCGCATCGAAGAACTGCTGGGCGATCAGGCGGTTTACGCCGGCGACAGCGTGCTGCGCGCCGCCGACTGAGCCGGGCCGCACGCGCATTAACTATAAGCGCCGCTGAGAGCCCCGGATTCCGCACCGGAATCAACACCTAAGCTACGATTCGCTAACCCTTTTCGTAGATGATTTTCGCCGACGATATCTGCAGCGCTCAGAAGGGGCGTCCCGGCGTGTACGAAACGATCCGCCCCTATGTTTTCACAGGGCTTTTCACTGCGCTCATCGCGTACTTCAGCATCCAGGCGCTGACCGGCGACCGGGGATTGTTGCTGGAGAATGCGCGGGAGGCGACGCTGCGCGAGCGCACCGCTCAACTCGACACGCTCGCAACCGAGCGCAAGGCATTGGAGACGCGGGTGGAGTTGCTGCAGGACAACCACCTGTCGCGCGACCTGCTGGAAGAGCGCGCGCGGGTGTTGCTGGGCTACGCAGACCCGCGCGACATCGTCATCCGTATGCCCGAGCCGGCCTCGCGCAAGTCCTGATCAGTTCCCGCGCATTTCGGGAAAGCCGGTCAGTTTGAAATCCGCCATGCGCGCATGCGGCAGGAAAACGATCGCGTCATAGCCGTTGACCTCCCTGCGGAAATCCCACTGGTCCTGCGGCTGAAGCCTAAGCCGGAAATAGCGCTGGTACGGCCGTAACGCGCGCAGGTCGATGATCACGGCGTCCTTCGGCAAGACCTCGGGCATCAGGATCCGCAGCCAGTTGGGAAGGTCGCTTTCCTTGGCGTAGTCGCCGTTCGGCACCACATGAATGGAATAGGCCTCCATCCCGTTCGAGATGGCGAACTCGTGCGCGAAGTTGCCGATCGGGAAGGCCGAGACCTCATCGAGGCCGTGCACCATGTGGGTGTCGCCGAATTTGAACAGGGCCTTCAGCGGGCGGCCGTCGGTGGCTTCGGCGCGATAACGGCGCATGAACCTCGCCTTCAGCCAGGCTTCACGGACGGTGTTGTTGTAGAGACCGACCGGCTCGCCCGCGTCCGCGCGGCGGTAGTAGGAATAGATCTCAGCCGACTTCACCAGACCCGTCAGCATATCGTCGGCGCGCGAACCTGCGGGCGCATGGTAGGCAGCCTTCAACGCTTCGAGTCGCGGCAGGGTGGTCGCATCGGCGGCCATGAAATCGCCGAGTGTGGTGCGCGTGTCGAACTTGCGCGCCTCCGCCAGCAACGGCGCGATCATGGCCTTCACGGACGCGGACGGCGCTTTCGCGTCGAGCTCTTCCAGATAGCGCGCCGCGCCCTGCACCTGCTCCACGCCCCAGATCGGCGACGGACCTTTCTCGCGCGCGCCGACGTCGGCGAGGAATCCCAGGTCCTGATCCGAAGCGAAACCGATCAGGGTCGGATGCGCCTTGGCGACGGCGGCGGTGGCTTCGAGGTTGCCGCGCACACCCGGTTTCAGGATGTCCTCCATCCCCACGCCGTCCTGTTCGACCACCAGGTGATGGAAACCGTGGGCGCGCTCCAGCATGTGGAAGAGGACGTCGGCGAACAGGGGCGTGTCGTGCTCGAAATGGCTCTCGCCGATCAGCACGAACTGGGCGTTGTCGGTCACCTTCTCCAGGAACCGGCCGCCCGGTCCGCTGACTTCAGGGCCGTCGAAGGAAATCGCGTAGGTGTTGGCGGCGACCAGGGCGTGGAGGTCCGGGTCCGGCGGTGCGGCGGGGGCCGCGGTCTGGGCGGTCGAGGCGGCCGCCGCTAGGCAGAGCATGGCGGCGAGGACGAGGGGTCTCAGCATGGGGCGCTCCCGAGGTTGCGGCGACGCTAGCGGGACAGGCGAACAAGGCAAATTAAGTCCCTGTAAGTCCGGGCTTGGATAGGACTGCGGCCAAGCTTAGTTAGCTTACGGAACTATCCCGTCCGCCGGCCCGGTTCCCTTTTTGGGGAATGCGCGCTAAAGCCGCACACCCCGAGCCCCGAACCTTAGTGTCGTCTCCGAACAGGGATCCCCGCATGGCCAAGGCCGCCGCGAAATCCGCTACCGCCTCGACTCCGGCCGCCCCGCCCAAGGCGTCGGCCGATGAGCTGCTCGGATTCTACCGCCAGATGGTGCTCATCCGCCGGTTCGAGGAACGGGCGGGCCAGCTCTACGGCATGGGGCTGATCGGGGGCTTCTGCCACCTCTATATCGGCCAGGAGGCCGTAGCCGTCGGCGTACAGTCGATCGCTGAGAAGGGCGACCAGTTCATCACCGGCTATCGCGACCACGGCCACATGCTGGCCGCGGGTATGGACCCGAAAGAGGTGATGGCCGAACTGACCGGCCGCATCGGCGGCTCGTCCAAGGGCAAGGGCGGGTCCATGCACATGTTCGACGTGGCGGCCGGGTTTTTCGGCGGCCACGGCATCGTCGGCGCCCAGGTGTCGCTGGGCACGGGCCTCGCGTTTGCCAACCGCTATCGCGACAACGAGAGCGATTTGCTTTCACCTATTTCGGCGACGGCGCGGCCAACCAGGGCCAGGTCTACGAGAGCTTCAACATGGCCGAGCTCTGGCGCCTGCCGGTGGTCTATCTGATCGAGAACAATCAGTACGCCATGGGCACCAGCATCGAGCGCTCGTCGGCGACGACGGACCTGTCCCAGCGCGGCGCCAGCTTCAACATCCCGGGCGCAAAGGTCGACGGCATGGACGTGCTGGCGGTGCGCGAGGCGGCACAGAAGGCGGCGGAACACGCGCGGTCGGGCAAGGGCCCGTACATCCTGGAGATGAAGACCTATCGCTATCGCGGCCACTCGATGAGCGACCCGGCCAAGTACCGCACCAGGAGGAGATCGACGAGGTACAGCAAGACCCGCGACCCGATCGACCACATCAGAGCGGCTGATGGCCGACGCCGGGGCGAAGGAAGACGCGATCAAGACGATCGACGCCGAGGTGAAGGCCGATCGTGCTGGACGCCGCCGAGTTCGCCCAACCGAGCCCCGAGCCCGATCCGTCGCGAGCTCTACACCGACGTCTACGTGGAGGCGTGACGCATGACCGACATCCTCATGCCCGCACTGTCGCCCACCATGGAGGAGGGCGGCCTGCCAAATGGCTGGTCAAGGTCGGCGACAAGGTCGAACCGGGCGACGTGATCGCCGAGATCGAGACCGACAAGGCGACCATGGAAGTCGAAGCCGTCGACGAGGGCGTGATTGCCGAGATCCTGGTGCCGGAAGGTTCCGCAGGGGTGAAGGTCAACACGCCGATCGCGCGGCTGAAGAACGGCGACGCGGGCGCTGCGCCCTCACCGCAGCCCGCGCCGAAAGCCGAACGCCGCCGCCGCGCCCATCGAAGCAAAAGCGCCCACGCCGACCGCGCCATGGACCGGAAGTCCCGTCCGCCTTAGCCGCCGATACTGAAGTCCCCGCCGGGACGCAGATGGTCAAGACGACCGTGCGCGACGCCCTGCGCGACGCCATGGCCGAGGAGATGCGCCGCGACCCGGACGTGTTCCTGATGGGCGAGGAGGTCGCGCAGTACCAGGGCGCCTACAAGGTCAGCCGCGACCTGCTGCAGGAGTTCGGCGACCGCCGCGTGATCGACACCCCGATCACCGAGCACGGCTTCGCCGGCCTGGGCGTCGGCGCGGCCATGGCGGGGCTGAAGCCGATCGTCGAGTTCATGACCTTCAACTTCGCCATGCAGGCGATCGACCAGATCATCAATTCCGCCGCCAAGACGCTCTACATGTCCGGCGGCCAGATCCACTGCCCGGTCGTGTTCCGCGGCCCCAACGGCGCCGCCGCCCGCGTCGCGGCCCAGCACAGCCAGGACTATTCGTCAGCTGGTACGCCCATGTGCCGGGCCTGAAAGTGGTCGCGCCCTACGACGCCGCCGACGCCAAGGGCCTGCTGAAGGCCGCGATCCGCGATCCGAACCCGGTGGTCTTCCTCGAGCACGAGATGCTCTACGGCGCACGAGTTCGACGTGCCGCGAGGTGGATGACTGGATTGTGCCCATCGGCAAGGCGAAGGTGCGCCGACAGGGCGACGACGTCACCATCACCGCCCACTCGCGCATGGTCGGCCTGGCGCTGAAGGCCGCCGAGATGCTGTCGGCCGAGAGGCATCGAGGCCGAGGTGATCGACCTGCGCACCCTGCGCCCGCTCGACATCGACACCATCATCGCCAGCGTGAAGAAGACCAACCGCCTGGTCACTGTCGAGGAAGGCTGGGGCCCATGGGCGTCGGCGCCGAGGTCGCGGCCCAGGTGGTGGAGAAAGCGTTCGACTACCTCGACGCGCCGCCGCTGCGCGTGCGCGGGCGAAGACGTGCCGATGCCCTACGCCGCCAACCTGGAAGCGCTGGCGCTGCCGACCGCGGAGAAGATCGTCTCGGCCGTGAAAAAGGTGACGTACAAGTGAGCGTGCGCTGATGGCCATTCCTCCACCGCCTCACGTGGGCGTCTGTCATTGCGCCGACGTCGTCGTCCGTTTCTCGACGGCCAAGGAGAGCATTACGCCGCGCGCCTGCCAGTGCGATTTCTGCCGGCGTCACGGCGCCAAGACGGTGACCGACAACAACGGCTTCGCCGAGATCGTCGCGAATGGAACTCTGGTTCGCTATCGCTTCGGATTGATGAGCGCGGACTTCTTGCTCTGTGCGAAATGCGGCGTCTATATCGGCGCGGCCCTCGAAGCGGACGGCATCACCCGGGTCAGCCTGAATTCGGTCGGATTGCAGCTCCAGCCCTGGATGGACGACGTCGCCGACCCCATCGACTACAGCGGCGAGACGCTGCACGAACGCTTGGACCGCCGGCGCGTCCGCTGGACCCCGGCGCGCGTGTTCGAGAGGGCCGGCGCATGACCCACGCGATCAGAGCTTGGCGTGCGGGCGGCTGTCACTGCGGCGCGGTGCGGTTCGAGGTGGAGCTGCCCGACGAGGTCGAGGCGCAGAGCTGCAACTGCTCGATCTGCCGCATGACCGGCTACATCCACGTCATCGTGCCGGAGAGTCGGTTCCGCATCACCGCGGGCGCGGACACGCTGAGCGACTACACCTTCAACACCGCAACGGCGCATCACCTGTTCTGTCCGACCTGCGGGATCAAGAGCTTCTATCGCCCGCGCTCAAATCCGGACGGCTGGTCGGTGAACGCGCGGTGTCTCGACGATGCGGAGGCAGTCGATCTCGACATCGAAGCCTTCGACGGACGTAACTGGGAGGCGCACGCCGGAAGGCTCGCCCATCTTAGCCAAGAGGCCTCATGAGCGACATTCTCATGCCCGCCCTGTCGCCCACCATGGAGGAGGGCGGTCTCGCCAAGTGGCACGTGAAGCCTGGCGACAAGGTCGAACCCGGTCAGGTCATCGCCGAGATCGAAACCGACAAGGCGACGATGGAAGTGGAAGCCGTCGACGAGGGCGAGATTTCCGAGATCCTGGTGCCGGAAGGCGCCCAGGGGGTGAAGGTCAACACGCCGATCGCGCGCATGAAGGGCGACGCCGGCGGCCCTGCGCCCGCGCCGAAGCCGCAAGCGGCTAAGCCCGAAACGCCCAAGGCGCAAGCTGCGGCTCCGCCCAAGCCTGCAGCGCCGCAGCCCGCGCCCGCAGCGAAATCGCCTGCCGATGGTGAGCGGTTGTTCGCTTCGCCCCTGGCGCGCCGCATCGCGCAACAGAATGGCGTCGATCTGAAGTCGGTCAGGGGCTCGGGCCCGCACGGCCGCATCATGAAACGCGACGTCGAGGGCGCGCCGAAGGGCGCCGCGCAACCGGCCATCGGCGCCGCGCGCCGGCGAACCGCGTCAGGTTCTGTCGCTCGAACAGATGGGCATTGCGCCGGGCACCTACGACCTCGTGCCGCTCGACGGCATGCGCCGCACCATCGCCAGGCGGATGACCGAGAGCTTCCGCGACGTGCCGCATTTCCCCCTGACCATCGACCTGGAGATCGACGGCCTGCTGGCGGCGCGCGCCAAGGTCAACGCCATGCTGGAGAAGCAGGGCGTGAAGGTGTCAGCGTCAACGACTTCGTGATCAAGGCCGCGGCCATCGCGCTGAAGCTCGTGCCCGAAGCCAACGCCTCCTACACGCCCGAAGGCATCGCCATGCACCACCACGCCGACGTGGCGATGGCGGTGGCGATCGACGGCGGCCTGATCACCCCGATCATCCGGTCCTGCGAGACCAAGACGCTGTCGCAGATCGCCAGGGAGTCGAAGGACCTCGCCGAACGCGCCCGGACCCGCAAGCTGAAGCCCGAGGAATACCAGGGCGGCACCTTCTCGATGTCCAACCTGGGCATGTTCGGCATCAAGTCCTTCGCCTCGATCATCAACGAGCCGCAGGGCGCGATCCTGTCGGTGGGCGCGGGCGAGCAACAGCCGGTCGTGCGCGGCGGCAAGCTCGACATCGGCACGGTGATGAGCGTGACCCTGACCTGCGACCATCGCGTCGTCGACGGCGCCATCGGCGCGCGCTTCCTGCAGGCGTTCAAGGCGCTGTTGGAAGATCCGGTCACGATGCTGGCCTGAGGATTATCGACCATGGATTTTGATCTCATCGTCATCGGCTCCGGCCCCGGCGGCTATGTGGCTGCGATCCGGGCGAGCCAGCTCGGGCTGAAGACCGCGATCGTGGAGCGAGAGTTGCTCGGCGGCATCTGCCTGAACTGGGGGTGCATTCCGACCAAGGCGCTGCTGAAGTCCGGCGAGGTCTACGAAAAGCTCTCGCACCTCGGCGAGTTCGGCCTGTCGTCGCAGATGCCCGCGTTCGACATCGCCAAGGTGGTGGAACGCTCGCGCGGCGTGGCGAAACAGCTGAACGCCGGCGTCGGCTATCTGATGAAGAAGCACAAGATCGAGGTCATCGAGGGGACGGCGAAACTGGAGAAGGGCGCCGCGGCGCCCAAGGTGGTGATCGCGCTGAAGGCCGGCGGGTCGCGCACGGTTGAAGCCAAGGCGGTGATGCTGGCGGTGGGCGCGCGCTCGCGACCGATCCCGGCCATTGGGCTCGAGGCCGACGGCGACCGCATCTGGGCCTACCGCGAAGCGATGACGCCCAAGTTCATGCCCAAATCGATGATCGTGGTCGGCTCCGGCGCCATCGGCATCGAGTTCGCGAGCTTCTACCGCGCGCTGGGCTGCGACGTGACGGTGATCGAAGCGCTCGACCGCATCGTTCCGGTCGAGGACGAGGAAGTGTCCAAGGCGGCGCAGAAGGCGTTCGAGAAACGCGGCCTGAAATTCCGCGTCGGCGCCAAGGTGACCAAGGTCACCAAGTCCAAGACCGGCGTCAGCGTCGATCTCGAAATGGGCGGCAAGGCCGAGACGCTGCAGGCGGAGGTGTGCATCTCGGCGGTGGGCATCATGGCCAACCTCGAGAATATCGGCGTCGAGGCCCTGGGCCTCGCGCTCGACCGCGGCCACGTGAAGACCGGGCCGCACGGCGAGACCAATGTGGCGGGCCTCTACGCCATCGGCGACTGCGCCGCAGCGCCGTGGCTGGCGCACAAGGCGTCGCACGAGGGCGTGCACGCGGTCGAACACATCGCCAAGTTCAAGTCGCCCAACGTGTCGTCGCCGATCCCGGGCTGCACCTATTCGCAGCCGCAGATCGCCTCGGTGGGTCTGACCGAAGCCGCCGCGAAGGCCGCCGGGCGCGAGATCAAGGTCGGACGCTTCCCCTTCAAGGTGAACGGCAAGGCGATCGCCGCCGGCGACACCGAAGGCTTCGTCAAGACCGTGTTCGACGCCAAGACCGGCGCCCTGATCGGCGCCCACATGATCGGCGCCGAGGTCACCGAAATGATTCAGGGCTTCGTCATCGCCATGACCCTCGAAGCCACCGAGGAAGACCTGTTCGCCACGGTGTTCGCTCACCCGACCATGAGCGAGGCCATGCATGAAGCCTCTCTCGACGCCTTCGGGCGCGTGCTTCACATCTGAGCCTCGTTCACGACCTCCAGAATCAGGTCGTCGCGCGTCAACGCCGACAGGAAGGCCGGCGCGTCGAATAGCGCACCCGGCGGATGTGCTCCGACAACCTTGACCTCGCCCGCCAGGATCCTTTCCACCGCCCCGCATACGAGCGGTGCGGTGAAGGCGTAAATGTCGCGCCCGGTGGCGATGAGACCGCGCGTTGTGCGGCCGCTCCGGACGGTCGTCTGAACGGCGAAGCGCTGCGCGGAACGGCCGCTGTCGTCGGCGGGCGAGGGCGGCGGCGTCAACGGATCGCGGATGTCGCGAAGCGCGCGCTCGGCGAGATAGGTGTGGAGTTCGCGCGTCTTCACGCGACGGGCGATCAGTATCACTTCCGAGAACGGGACCTCGAAGACCGCCTGCCGGCCGAACGGCTGCGGGAAGGTCATGGTCTTCTCGACCGCCGGGAGGGCGAGCGGCGCGAGTTTTCCCGATGCAATGACAAGACGCTCGGCCGTGTTGCGGGCGCCGGTCGCGCGCGTGCCGCGGGTCGGGCGCCAGCTATCCAAGGCGATGGCGATCTCGATGTCGTCCGCCTCGGTCCAATCGCCCATGGCGGCGGCGACGAGCAGGTCGGCGAAGCCACCGTAAAATCCCATGGCGGGAAGGACGACGACTCCCGCGTCACGGGCCGGGCGGTCGAAATGGTCCAGCGTGGCCTGTGCGCTCGCTTGCTCGGCCGTAACGTCGAGATAGGGAAGCCCAAGGGCGAGGGCGGCCGAGGCGACCGCATGGGCGGTGTCCAGGAAGGGTCCCGCACAGTTGATGACCGCAGCGGCGCCGGCGACGGCGCGTTCAAGCGACGCCGGATCGTCGATCGACGCCGTGCGGCGCTCGATCTCCTCACCGGCCAGGCCCGAAAACCCTAGGTTGGACAGGTCCCGGACGACCGCGATGGGGGTCAGGCCGCGACGGACGAGTTCGGCAACGACGAAGCGGCCGGTATGGCCGGCCGCGCCGAAAACGGCGACGGATTTTCCTGAGACAGCCATGGTTCATGCCCTCTGCACTACAGACCTGTATGTTGCTTGGTACAAACCGGTCTGTAGCGCGTCAAGCGGAAGTTTGCTAGGGTGTCGGCCATGCCCAAGCCCCTCAAAGCCACCGACCCCTCAGGCGCGGACGCGCGCAAGCGCATCCTCGATACCGCTTCGGACCTGTTCTACCGGCGAGGCGTCCGCGCGGTGGGCGTCGATCTGGTGGTCGCCGAAGCCGGGGTCGCCAAGACCAGCCTCTACCGGCACTTCAGGACCAAGGACGACCTGATCGCGGCCTTTCTCGCGCGGGAGGATGAAGACTTCTGGGGCGTCTGGCGCCGCACCACGGCCTGGGCGGGCGGCGACCCGAAAGCCGAACTGGACGCGCACCTCGGATGGATCGGCGAACGGGTGGAGCGGCTGAACTATCGAGGCTGCCCCCAGATCAACGTCGCCGCCGAGTTCCCCGAGCCCGACCATCCGGCCCGCAAGGTGGCGCAAGCCCACAAACGCGAGATGCGCCGCAGGCTGAAGGGCATCGCCGAAAAGCTCGGCGCCAAGCGCCCGGACGAACTCGCCGGCCAGCTGTGCGTGCTCATCAACGGCGCCTTCGTCAGTTCACAGGTGTTCGAACCAGGCGAGGCCACGCCGCTCCTGCGGCGCGCGGCGGAGGCTTTGATCGCCGCCAGCACATAAGCCATCCAGGTGGAGCACAAGCCGGGGACATCCTAGATAGGGCGCATGACCCAACGCACCCCCGCCGTCTTCTACGGCCACGGCAATCCGATGAACGCCATCGAGGGGCCCTACGGCGCCGCCTGGCGCGCGCTCGCCGAAAGCATGCCGAAGCCGAAAGCCATACTGATGATCTCGGCGCACTGGTACATCGACG
Source organism: uncultured Pseudomonadota bacterium (assembly GCA_963838235.1). Taxonomy (GTDB): domain Bacteria; phylum Pseudomonadota; class Alphaproteobacteria; order Caulobacterales; family Caulobacteraceae; genus JAFECT01. The sequence goes on along the minus strand of CAWIQJ010000005.1, from coordinate 1,155,674 downwards.
GCGTCGCGGTGACGGCGAACGAGCGGCCCGAGACCATCCACGACTTCTACGGCTTTCCGCCCGCGCTCTATCAGGTGAACTATCCGGCGTTCGGCGATCCGCGCCTGGCGGATCGGGTGCGCGATCTGCTCGGACGCGAGACGACCTACGAAGCGACGGACTGGGGCCTCGACCACGGAACCTGGTCGGTGCTGGTGCACAGCTATCCGGACGCCGATGTGCCGGTGGTGCAGCTGAGCCTCGACGCCCGACGCGACGCCGCCTGGCACTACGCCCAGGCGCAAAAGTTGAAGCCCTTGCGCGACGAAGGCGTGATGATCGCCGGATCGGGCAACATAGTGCACAACCTGCGCACCTGGCGGCACGACGGGAACACCGAGCCCTACGACTGGGCCGCGCGCTTCAACGACACGATCAAGCGCGCGCTGAGCGAACACGACCACGCGACCCCGGTGAACTATCTCGCCCTCGGCGAGGACGCGCGCCTGTCGGCGCCCACGCCCGAGCACTATCTGCCGCTGCTCTATGTGCTGGCGCAGCAGGACCAGGGCGAGCCGCTGAGCTTCTTCAACGACCGGGTCGAGAGCTCGATCTCTATGCTGGGGTTCAAGCTGGGGCAGTCCCCGGATTTGTCGCTCGCGCGACTCTGTGAAATACCGGCGTCATACCGTTCGGGGGAGTGGGGCCATGACCGCGGAAACCAGCCGAGTTTTTTCGCCTTTCACCAAGTGGGACAGGAACTTCTTCCTGGCGATGCTGGTGCTGATCCTGGCCGGGATCGTCACCGGATTCGGCTGGGACATCGTTGATCGCGCAAGCCATCACACGGCGAACTGGCCGATCCTGGTGCACATCCATGCCGTGGCGTTCGTGACCTGGCTCGCGCTGCTGGCTACCCAGATCACCCTTGTACGGACCCGCAACCTCGCTCTGCACAAGCGCCTGGGCCTGTTCGGCGCCGGCTGGGCGGTGGTGATGCTGATCCTGGCGATCAGCGTGTCCTGGTTCATGGACATCCGTGCGCTCGGCACAAAAGAAGCCGACCCGTCCTTCCTCGCTATCCAACTCAACGACATCATTCTTTTCCCGACCCTGGTCGCCGCCGGGCTGTTGCTGCGCAACCGTGATCCCTCGGCGCACAAGCGGCTGTTGCTTCTGGCTACCATCGCGATCAGCGACGCGGGCTTTGCACGGATAGGGTTAGAGGTGGCGCCGAAGATGTTCGGCCATAGTTTCTGGCCGTCCTATGCCGTGATGTACCCCGGACCGGTGCTCTTGGTGCTGGCGATGGGGGCGTACGACCTGATTACCCGCAAACGCGTGCATCCGGCCTGGGTCATGGGCGGCGGTCTGATCGTCGTGGGTGAGATGACGGCGACATGGCTCTACCTGTCGCCCTGGTGGAAGCCGATCGCGCTGAAACTGTTGGGACACTGACGCCGATCAGCGCGCCTTCAGCAGCGGCAGCACCGTCGCGTTCAACTCCGCCTCGGTCAGCGGCTTGCCGCTGGCGCCGAAGGTGGCGCGGATGCGGCCTTCGCGGTCGATGACATAGGTCTGCGGCAGGATCTGGAAGATGCCGAACTTGTCGACCTTGGCGCTGTCGGTCATCGCCGCCGGATAGGCGAAGGCGGCCATGACGGTTTTCACCTGGGGCAGGTCGCGCGGCTTGTCCTGGCTGAGACCGATCATGGCGAGGCCTTCGCCGTGATGTTTGCGATAAAAGGCGTCCATCACCGGCATCTCCGCGCGGCACGGCGGGCACCAGGTCGCCCAGAAGTTCACAACCACGACCTGGCCCTTCAGCGTCGCGAGGTCGAAGGTCCTGCCGTCGATCTGAGTGGCGACGACCTGAGGCGCCGGCGCGCCGACCATGGGCGGCCCCGCAACCGCGGGGAAGGCCATGGCCGAAGCAGCGGCCGCCGCCATGAGCATCATGAACTTCATCAGACGTCTCCGGATCGGTTGGTGCGAACGGCTCATCTCAGAAGTCATAGCCTATCTGAATTTTGAACAACGCGGGCGCCACCAGCTGGCCTGAAGTGCCCTCGGCCGCAAATCCGGCGCCCGTCGCGTGGTTGACGCGCTGGAAGACTGGCAAGGCGACGTCGGCGAACGCGTGGACATGCTTGTTGAAGCGAACGTCCACGCCGGGCGACAGCAGCACCCGCTCATAGCCGGAGTTCAGTGGATCGGCGTTTGCGCCGGTGTCATGCACCCGGTCGCTGTCGAGGACCTGAAGCACCGGCGCGACTTTTGTGAACGGGCCCATGGCGCCGAAATTGTAGGCCACGCCCGCCGCCGCGTCGAACTCGTTGCCGGGGCGGTAGTCGCCCTGGGTCGCGATCGCCGCCTGGTATCGCGCCTGGACGAAATAGCTCAGCTTCCCGTCGCGGCTGAGGTTTCCGGCGTGGTAAGCGCCTACCATAAGGTCTGTGCTGCCGGTGCCGGGGAGGCTGTCGCGATCGAACTCGGCGCCGCCGAGCGGGCCGATGGGACCTTTCCAGTCGCCGGTGGGCAGTTTCACGCCGAAACTCACGCCCGTCGACAGGTCGGGCGAGAAGCCCGTGTAGGTGGCCATCATCTGCAGATCGCCGATCGAGGTGAGATGGCCGGTGTAAATGCTGCCGGGCGCCCCGAACACGGTTCCGTCGTCGGTCGTCGTCAGGGACCTCTGGTAGGTCGGCAGCTCGGCCGCCACCGTCCAACTGCGGTTGATCATGTACTGGCCGCCCACGGTGTAGAAACTCGTGGTGAGCCGTTTGTCGCTGTTGTCGCCGGCGGGCGCCTTGGAGTCGCCCTCCCAGTTCTGGTTCTGGCTCATGAAGCTGTAGCGGCCCCAGATGGACAAGCCGTAGTCCGAATCGGTCGGCATCTGGGTTTCCGCGCCGATGTCGAAGACGCCGCATCCGCAGGCGCAGGCGTTGGCGGGCGAAGAAACCAAACTCGGCGTCAGGCTGGCCAGCGCGAAGGCGGTTGCGGTGAGGAGTTGGCGCAGGCGCGGTTGCAACATGTGCAAGGGCTTGGAAGACAGCATGGAGAAAGTCCCGATCTGAACATCAGACGTCGCGGCGCGTCGGAATCTTGCCGAGCGCGCGGTGAAAGCGGCGCTCAAGGCCGCGTCATGTTCAGAATTCGGGCGGCGCCCGGGGCGATTGCTCGCGGATGCGGGGCGGACTGCGCGCACTGATCGAGCCCGTGCGGTCGAGGGCGGGGCGGATGCGGATGGCCTGGGAGACACGAACGGGGATCGGCGGGGCGATCGGTGCGGCGCCGGCGAGGCTGGCGACCACGCAGTCGGCGCATTTCAGGCCGAAAAAGCCTTTGTGATGAGCCGCATGGCCGACGGTGACCGTCTTGGCTCCGTCGGCGGAGCAGATCTCGATGGTCGCGCCGCGGTCTTCGGCGATGTGGGCCGCCGCCACGCTGGGCGCCAGGATCTGGACGACCAGCGCGAAGGCCGCGAGGATCGCGGTCAACCCCCACGCGTCCGATCGGTGCGCCCGTTGCCCAGCCATGGCGGGGCCTTTAGGCCGGAGGGTCCCAGGGGTCAATGCGTGAATCCTCGAGTCCTTCGAGATACGCTGCGAACGTCGGACCTATTCCGTTTTGCCGAGAGGATTCTCGAAAAATCGCCACCGGCGGATCAGGCGGCTTTCGCGGCCTCGACGTCAGCCATGCGCTGGATGGCGACATAGTCGGTCTTGCCGGTGCCCAAGACCGGCAACTCCGGAATCTTGATCAGGCGCTTGGGCACGTTCAGTTCGGACACGCCGTTCTGTTTCACCCAGGCCGCCAGGGCCGCCACATCGGCGTCGCGATTGTCGGTGATCAGCACGATCCGCTCGCCCTTTTTCGCATCGGGCACTGAGACCACGGCATTGCGCGCATCGGGCCAGACCGTATCGGCAATGGTTTCGACTGCGGTCAGCGACACCATCTCGCCGGCGATCTTGGCGAAACGCTTCACCCGACCCTGGATGCGGATGACCCCCTGCGGATCGAGGGTCACCACGTCGCCGGTGTCGTGCCAGCCATCCGCAAGCGGCTCGATTTCTCCGGAACCGTCGCCGGTGAGATAGCCGGCCATGACATTTGCGCCGCGCACATAGAGGCGTCCGCCTTCGGGAATGCCTTCGACCGGCTCGATGCGCGTCTCGAGACCGGGCACGACCTTGCCCACCGTGCCGCGATGGTTGTCGTGTGGCTGGTTCACCGCGATTACCGGCGCCGCCTCTGTGGCGCCGTAGCCTTCCAGCACCGGCATGTTGTTGTAGCGTTTGGCGAACAGCTCGTGCGTCTCCTCGCGCACCTTCTCGGCGCCGCAGACCACGAACTCCAGCGCGTCGAGATCGCCGGGCGCCGCGGCCCGGGCGTACTGATTGATGAAGGTGTCGGTGGCGAGTAGGATCGAGGCCTTGGACTCGCGCACCAGCGGCGGAATCTGTTTGGTGTGCAGCGGCGAGGGATACTCGAACGCCTTCATGCCGGTCAGCAGCGGCAGCAACACGCCGCCCATCAGACCGAAACAGTGGAAGGTCGGCAGCGGATTGAACATCACCCAGTTCGGATCGAGGTCGATGTGGGCGGCGACCTGTTCGACGTTGGAGGTGAGGTTCCTCTGGCTCAGCACGCAGCCCTTGGGCGCGCCGAAACTGCCGGAGGTGAACAGGATGGCGCCGATGTCGTCGGGCGAGGTGGGGGTGCGATAGCGTTTGGGAAACATGCCGGCCATCAGGCCGAACAGCTTGTCGCCGACGCCGATCTTGCTGCGAATGTCGTCGAGCCAGACGATTTCGACGGTGTGTTCGAGGCCTTCGATCAGGTCTTCCAGGCGCGCGTTCTGGATGAAGCGCCGCGCGGTCAAGATCCGCTTCACGCCTGCGGCCTTGCACGCCGCCTTCACGTTGCGCAGGCCCGAAGTGAAGTTCAGCATCACCGGCACGCGGCCGAAGGCGTGCAGGCCGTAGATAGGTCACCACCACCCCCATCGACGACGGAAGCAGCACGCCGACGTGCTCTTTCGGCTCGGTGATGTCGGAGATCTTGCGGCCGAGGACGAAGGCGGCGCGGATCAGGCCGGTATAGGTGAGGGGCTTGCGATCCTGGTCCTCCAGGATCTCCTTGTGTCCGCCGTACTTGTGCCGCGCCTCGATCAGCGCGTCGAAGATCGGTCGTTCCCCCGCCCCCGGGTCGTAGTCGCGCGGCATAGGCCGGCGCCTCCTTGTTCTTGTTCTAAGCGGGCAGGCTAGTCGTCCGTTCCCCCCTTGAAAAGGTCGGCTACACGCCGTGAGCGTGTTCGGCCACGCGCGCCGCCACGAAACGCAACAGGGCCTGTAGCCACAGATCGTAGGCGGCTCCGGGGGCGAGGTGGAGCGGGACCTTCCCCGGATCGGCGATCGTACGCTCACAATGGGCGAGCGCGACGCAGAGCCTGTCCGCCTTGGCGTCCCCCTGCGGGCTCACGACGAGGACGGGCACGCTCAGCAGGCTCAGCCGCGCCGGATCGGCGGCCTGGTCGCCCGCCACGGCGGCGTTGGCGAACCAGCTCCAGGGCCGCGGCTTGGGTCGCAGGTCCGGATTGGCGGTCTGCCAGGCTTGGGGCAGGGTGGCCCGGGCGGAGAGGTCGTAGTCGGGCCGCACCCAGGCGCGCTCGCCGTCCGCAGTGAACCCGCCCAGTCCCGTCCTCATCTTGGCGGCCGCCTCTGCGCCGCGTGGCTCGGCCAGGCGCGGATCCCAGACCGCCACGCCGCTCACCCGCGGGGTCAGGGTCTCAGCCTCCAGCAGCGCCTCGAGCGCCCCGTAGTCGCCGCCGGCCAGTATGACCGTGTCGGAGGCCTTGGGCCGGACCATACTGTCGATCAGGGCGTGGATCGCCGCCGCACCGGCCGAGGGCGAGGGACCCGGGTCGAGCACCCAGACGGTGTAGCCGGCCGTGATCAGGTCATGGGCGGTCTCGTAATAAACCTCCGCCGGCTCGCCCGCCGAGGCAGCGATGACCACGCTGGCCTTGGGGACGCCGGTTGGAGCGCCGACGCCGTAGCGGATGGGAGACCCGCCCTCGGCCTGCACCGTCCCCCAGGCCCAGCCTTCGGGCGGGAAATAGCGCGGCCCCAGGGAGGGCGGCACGCGGGTGTCCACGTACGACGTCTTCGCCTCGCGGTGACATCCCGCGAGCGCCAGGACTCCCAATAAGACGACCAGCACCCCGCGCACGCCCCAGGGATAGCCTGGAATTGGCGGCTGCGGGAAGGGCGCCTGCGGCGCGACTGCGCTTGCCATTCAGGCCTCGAAGGACGACATAACGCCTCTCAATCAAGGCTTTGCCGTACCCGACTCATGGTCACCCTCATCGACAGTTCCGAGCGCGCCCTGCGCCACCCGGAGAAGGCGTCGCGGCCCGATACGCCGGTGCTGCGCAAGCCCGACTGGCTGAGGGTCAAGGCGCCGGGGTCGGCGGGCTATCTCGAGACCAAGCGGATCGTCCACGACAAGGGCCTGCACACGGTCTGCGAAGAGGCGGCCTGTCCCAACATCGGCGAGTGCTGGGCCCAGAAGCACGCCACCTTGATGATCATGGGCGACACCTGCACGCGGGCCTGCGCCTTCTGCAATGTGAAGACCGGCCTGCCGGGTCCGCTCGATGCGGACGAACCGGTGAAGGTCGGAAAGGCCGTCGCCGAGATGGGCCTGGCGCACGTGGTGATCACCTCGGTCGATCGCGACGACCTGGCCGACGGCGGCGCTGAGCATTTCGCCGAAGTGGTGCGCCAGATCCGGTTGCAGGCGCCGGGAACCACCATCGAGATTCTGACGCCCGACTTCTTGCGTAAGGACGGCGCGGCCGAGGTGGTGATCGACGCCAAGCCCGACGTGTTCAACCACAACCTCGAGACCGTGCCGCGGCTCTATCTGAAGATCCGCCCCGGCGCGCGCTACTTCCATTCGCTGCGCCTGCTGGAGCGGGTGAAGGAGCGCGATCCGGCTCAATTCACCAAGTCCGGCCTGATGGTGGGCCTGGGCGAAGCCAAGGAGGAGGTCATGCAGGTCATGGACGACATGCGCTCCGCCGGCGTCGACTTCATCACCATCGGCCAGTACCTGCAGCCCACCCGCAAACACGCCGCCATCGATCGCTTCGTCACCCCAGAGGAATTCAAGGCCTACGAGGCCATCGCCCGGGCGAAGGGATTTTTGATGGTGTCGTCCAGCCCGCTCACGCGTTCTTCCCACCATGCCGGCGAAGACTTTGCGAAGCTCCGGGCCGCGCGCGACGCCCAGCTCAAGGCGCGCTGAGGGCCGGGTGCACCGCCACGCTGTCACCAAAGTCCTGCCGTACACGCCGGAGCAACTGTTCGGGCTGGTCGGCGACGTGACGCGCTATCCCGAGTTCGTGCCCTGGATCAACAGCATGCGCGTGTGGAACCAGCGCGAAACCGCGCCGGGCGTGAGCGAGCTCGACAGTGAAGCACAGATCGGCTTCGCCATGCTGACGGAGCAGTTCTCGACGCACGTGAAGCGCGATGCGGACGCGCGGACGATCCTGGCGACCCTGATCCGCGGCCCATTCCGTTCGCTGGAGAACCGCTGGCGCTTCTCGCCGGACCCGGCGGGATGCAAGGTCGAGTTCCACATCGAGTACGCGTTCAAGTCGCGGATTTTGTCGGCGGTGCTGGCGAGTAATTTCGACCGCGCGGTGATGAAATTGATGGGGTGTTTCGAGAGCCGGGCGAAAGCGATGTATGCGCCGATTGCGGCTACTGATTTTGTGCCGAAGGGCGCGAAGGTCTAACACCCCCACCCCCGTCATCCCGGGCTTGTCCCGGGATCCGCGGCAAGTGTCAAAACGCGTCTGATGCAAGGTTCGCGCAAGCGCTCACAGAAACCTAACTGCGAGGTCAGGCGCGGATCCCGGGACAAGCCCGGGATGACGGACCTCGGAGGGTTTGATCAGAACCGCGCGATCAGCAGATCCAGTGCTTGCCGCAACGCCGCCAAGCGCACCGCTGTGCGGCCCATGTCACCAAACTCGCACCGCACACTCCGCGTCTCACCATCGCGCACCGCCGTCGCGAACCACACCAGTCCCACCGGCTTTTCCACCGACCCACCGCCCGGACCCGCAATTCCCGTGACCGCGATGCTCAGCGACGCGCGCGACCAGCGCACTGCGCCCTCCGCCATGGCGCGCGCGACCTCTTCCGACACGGCGCCGGCGTGTTCGATCAGCCCGGCGTCCACGCCAAGCAATTCGCTCTTCGCCGCGTTGGAATAGGTGACAAAGCCGCGGTCGAACCCGTCCGACGACCCGGGGATTTCGGTGAGCGCGCCCGCAACCAACCCGCCGGTGCAGCTCTCGGCCGTGGTGATCATCCATCCGCGCGCCCGGGCCCGGTCCAGCACAACCCGCGCAGCGGCTTCGACGTCCTCAGGAAACATGGCAGCCTCGGCTCCGGCTTGAGTCGGCGGGGTTGGCAGCTTAACCCGTCCGGCGGGTCAGGGGATGGCGGAGGGGTTCCATGTCGCAGGCCACCGTGGTGCAGGCGCCCGGCGCCGCCGGCCTGCGGGCCGCGCCCGCCCTGTTCGCCCTCGCCATCTTCACCAGCGCCGCCCTGGTGTTCATGGTCGAACCGATGATCGCCAAGCTGGTCCTGCCCAAGCTCGGCGGATCGCCCGCGGTATGGAACACCTCCATGGTGTTCTTCCAGCTCGCGCTCCTGCTGGGCTACGGCTACGCCCACCTGATCCAGCGCGTGGAGTCGCTGCATCGGCAGATCATCGTGCATCTGTGCCTGCTGGTGGCCGCGGCGGTGACCCTGCCGCTGCGGGTGAGCGGCCTGTTGGGCGATCCGCCGACCGGCCTGCCAATTCCGTGGCTGCTCGGCGAGCTGACCCTGTCGATCGGCGCGCCGTTCGCCGTGCTGTCGGCGACGGCGCCGTTGCTGCAGGCCTGGTACGCGCGCGTGCGCGCCGGCCAGCCGGACGCGAAGAACCCCTATGTGCTCTATGCGGCCAGCAACCTCGGCAGCTTCATCGCGCTGCTGGCCTATCCGGCGGTCATCGAACCCTTGTTGCATCTGACGACGCAACGCTACCTGTGGAGCGGCGGCTACGGCCTGTTCGTCCTGATCGTGGCCGTGCTGGGCCTGGTCAGTTGGCGGGCGCGCGACGATGCGCCGGCCGAACGCTTGCCAGCGAGCGCGCCGATTCCTTGGCGCGAGAAACTGATCTGGGTCCTGCTGGCCGCGGCGCCGGCGAGCCTGATGCTCGGCGTGACCCTGCACCTGAGCGTGGACATCGCCTCGGCGCCGTTCCTCTGGGTCATTCCGCTCGCCCTCTACCTCCTGACCTTCGTCTTGGCGTTCCAGGCCAAGCCGCTCATCCCCCTGAAATACACGCTGTTGATCCAGGCGGGGTTCATCTGCGCCTGTATCGCGACCCTGCCGTTCACCGCGTCGCCCTGGATCGTGATGTTCGGGGTCAATCTGCTCGCGTTCTTCTTCACTGCCCTGATGTGTCACCAGACGCTCGCAGCGCGCAGGCCGCCGCCGGACCGGCTGACCGAGTTCTACTTGTGGCTCGCGGTCGGTGGGGTTGTAGGCGGCGCGTTTAACGCCCTGCTGGCGCCCCTGATCTTCAGCACGGTGCGCGAGTACCCGCTGGTGCTGCTGCTGGCGACGCTCGCGCGACCTTGGCCGCGCAAGCGACCGGCCGCGTACGATTGGGTTTGGATGACGGTGGCCATGATCTTCGCGCTCGGATGCTGGGCGCTGGTGGCTTGGATGCGGCTCGAACTCGATGGCGTACGCCAAGGCCCTGTTCGTACTCAAGGGCGTCGAGCCGATCACCATCGCCTACTACATCCTCGGATTTGGCGCGGCGGCCGCGTTCATGGCGCGGCGCAACGCCTTCACCTTCTTCGTCGCGCTGACCAGCCTGTGGCTCGGTGCGCAGAACGTCGCGGGGCGCTACCAGTGGGTGCACAGCGAGCGCAGCTTCTTCGGCGTGCTGCGCGCGGCGACCTTTCCCGAGACCGGTTTCGGACCGCGTGGGATCATGGTCATGATGAACGGTTCGACGCTCCACGGCGGTGAGGCGCGCGACGGAAAGTGGCTGTGCTATCCCTTGCTCTACTACGCGCCCGAGACCTCGATCGGCCAGGCGATCAAGATGATCCAGGCGCGCGGGCCCGGCCAGGATATCGGCGTCGTGGGCCTGGGGTCGGGCACGGTGGCGACCTACAAGCGCGCGGCCGACAGCCTGACCTATTTCGAGATCGACCCGAAGGTGCTGCACTTCGCGTTCAACCCGACCTATTTCAGCTACGTCACGCGCTGCGCCAAGGGACCGGTGAAGGTGGTGATGGGCGACGCCCGGCTCAGCCTCGCCAAACAACCGCCGGCCAAGTTCGACCTGCTGCTGGTCGACGCCTTCTCATCGGACAGCGTGCCCACGCACCTGCTGACCGAAGAGGCGCTGCGCGGCTATCTCCGCGTGCTGAAGCCGAACGGCGTCATGGTGCTGCACCTGTCCAACCGCAACCTCGAGCTGGACACCTCGGCGGTGGCGACCGCGCGTGCGATCGGCGCGCCGGTGCGGATGCAGCTCTATTGGGAGAAGCCCGGCGCGCTCTACGGCTGGAGCTCGTCGACCGACGCGGTGATCATTGGCCGAACGCCCCAGGCGCTCGCCGATTTCGCCAAGGACGACCGCTGGCAGGACCCGCCGCACACCGACACGCGCCCGTGGACCGACGACTACACCAATTTGGTCGGCGCGCTGGTGCGGCACTTCAAGCAGAAGATGAACGGCGGCTAGGCGTCCGCCGTCAGTGCGACTGCATTTCCCACGTCGCCGACGACGCCACGACATCGTCGATCAGGTCGCCCTGTGGCAAGCTGTAGTCGAGGATGTGCAGGCCCCAGCCCTGGCGGACCGCCGACTTGACCAGACTGTCCTTGAGGTAGCCCGCCAACGGGCCCGGCTCGACGTGGATGCGCAGGGTGGCGCCGAACTTGTCGGCGACGCATTCGGCCGACATCTGTCCGAGCTGTTCGACATACGGCGGGTCTTCCGCCGGCGCGATGGACGGCTTGTGCACGAAACCTTTCAGCGGCGCGCGACCGCCGTCGATCGCTGCGGGATTGGTGCAGGCGGCTGTTAAGCCCGTTTGGGCGCGGCCGAAGATGGGCGCCGACGTGTCGTCGGCGGCGTAGCTCGACCAGGTCAGCACGCAGCCCGTCTCACCCTTGGCGTGACAGACCGGAATGGATTTCAGTGTGCCGCCCACGAGCTTGCCGGCGGGAACGCTGAGGCCCGGATTGCCGCCGAGCAGGGCGAGCACAAGATGTTTCTGATCCGGCTTCCCGTCGATCTCTTCGGCCAGCAGGCGCTGCAGCAGGATCGTGCCCTGGCTGTGGCCGATGAGGATGACGCCGCGACCGTGGTTCTCGTGCTCGAGATAGTAGCGCCACGCCGCCTTCACGTCATCGAACGGCGGATCGAAATTCAATGCCCGCTTTTCGTCGTGCGGCCTGAACAGGGCGGTGAGGGTGAACTGCCGATAGAGCGGTACATAGAGCCGGCACACCGACGCGAAGCGTCCCGCCTGACCGTGGGCGCCGCGGACGATGTCTGCGTCGGGCGTCAGGTCGGCGAAGGTCCCCGGCTCCTTCGACAGCGTCGGATAGACGTAGAAACAGTCGACGGGCGCGTTGTCGGCGACCTTGAAGGCTGGCTCGGGGATGCGCTGGCCCTGGGCGTCGACGCCCAGCGCGTCCATCTCGGTCACACAGACGGTCTCCGCGCCCGGGCGACAGAGCCAGGCCGAGGCCTGGGCGTAGTCGGGCTTGGGCGGGAGCGCCTGATCGTCGGCCGCCCAGGCGGCGGTGGAGACGAACAGCAGGGCGGCGGCGAGGGCGAGACTGCGCATGGGAACCATCTATAAGGTCGGACCGGTACGGTTTAAGCGCTTCTCCCGCTGCAAGGGAAGGGCGCCCGGATTCGCTGGCCAAATGTTGCAGCAGGCGCCCTAATTGTCGCCGACGACCCAAAACCCGGGACCGGGGACGCTGGCGCCCGGTCCTGGCCGGTGGGAAACTGGCAAGCGCAACCTTTGGTCGGCTCATGTCTCTGAGATCGCTTACCCGTTCGCCCCTGTTTGTCGCGACCGTCGGAATCTGGTTGCTCTGTTTTTCCATCTGGACCGTCGTGATCCTGCTGGTCATTCACCATAGGCAGGCAGAGATCACGCTCCGGGGCGTGGGCATCGACGCGTCGGGCCTGCTTCTGTGCGGCGGCATGTACCTGCTGTTGAAACGCATCGAGCGTCGACCCTTGATGGTGCGTCTGGCCGTAGCGCTCGGGCTCACCCTGGCGGCGACCGCGATCTACCTGCTGATTTTCTATGCGGCCTACTACGTCATCGCGCCCATGGACGCGCCGCCGAAGAACTGGCTGCTGCAGAACGTCGACCTCGTCGTGGCCATGATGTGGACGTTCCTGGCCTGGTGCGGCGTCTATTTCGCCCTCAGCTTCGGCGACGCCCTGCGCGTGAGCGAAGCCATGGCGCTCGACACCGAAAACCGCATGCTGCGCTATCAGCTCGATCCCCATTTCCTGTTCAACATTCACAGCGCGCTGGCGACCCTGATCCACGACAAGCGCAACGACGAGGCCGAGCGCGTGATGCTGTCGCTGGCGGGATTTCTGCGTCGCTCCCTGGTCAAGGGTCCCCAGGATCAGGTGCCGCTCACCGAGGAGCTGCGGGCCATGCGTGAGTACATGGACGTCGAAGCCGCGCGTTTCGGCGAGCGCCTGCGGTTCATCGAGGATGTAGACCCCGACGTCGCCACCGCGCGCGCGCCCAGTTTCATCCTGCAGCCGCTGTTGGAAAACGCCATCAAACACGGTCTGGGAGAAAGCGCTCAGGCCATCACCGTCGAGCTCGGCGCCGCGCGCGCCGGTGCGGATCTAAAACTGTGGGTTCAGGACGACGGCGACGGCGCGCGAACGCCGCGACGCCCGCCGCGGGAAAGTCTGGGCGTCGGCCTGGAGAATGTGCGCCGCCGGCTCGAGGCGCTCTACGGCGGCGCCGCCTGTATCTCCACCGAACAGTGCGCGCCCCAGGGCTTCCGGGTGACCCTGACCCTGCCGCTCAGCCTGACCTGAGCGGAGAACCCGGCTCAGCACTCAATCGTCGCCAGCGCCTGGGCCGCCAGGCCCTCGCCGCGGCCGGTGAATCCCATCCCTTCGGTGGTGGTCGCCTTCACGCTGACTGCGTCGGGCGCGAGGTCGAGGATTTCGGCGACGCGCGCGCGCATGGCGTCACGATGCGGGCCGATCCGCGGCGCCTCGCACACTATGGTGACGTCGACGTGCACGATGCGGCCGCCGCGTTCTCTGACCAGCTGGGCAGCGTGAGCCAGAAACAGGTCGGACGCAGCGCCTTTCCACTGCGGATCGCTCGGCGGAAAATGCTGGCCGATGTCGCCGGCGCCGAGCGCGCCCAGCACCGCGTCGGTGATCGCATGCAGCCCCGCGTCCGCGTCCGAGTGACCGACCAGCCCCTGATTGTGCGCGATCTTCACGCCGCACAGGGTGACGTGATCGCCCGGCCCGAAGCGGTGCGCGTCATAGCCCTGGCCCACGCGCGTCGTGCGTCCGATCAAGGCCTCGGCCACGGCGAAATCCTCCGGATAGGTGAGCTTCATCAGCCGCGGATCGCCCGGGACCAGGCGCACACGACCGCCCGCACGCTCGATCAGGGCCGCGTCGTCGGTCGGGGTTTCGTCCGCCGGCCACGCCGCATAGGCGCGCACCAGGGCGTCGAAGCGGAACGCCTGTGGAGTCTGAGCGCGATAAAGATGCTCGCGCGGCAGCGTGCCGGCGACCTCGCCGTCGGCGCCGGCCTTCAGGGTGTCGGTAAGCGGCAACGCCAGGATGGCGCCATCCGCATCGTCGAGCGCCGCGAGCAGCCGCGTCAAATGCTCAGACGTCAGAAGCGGTCGCGCCGCATCGTGCACCAAAACCGCATCCGGAGGCGGCGCGTCGTAGCCTTCCGCGGTCGCGGCGGCCAGCGCGATCGATTTCAAACCCGCCGCGACCGAAAGCGCCCGAGTGGCGCCGCCAGGCGCGATGAACACGCCCGGCAGTCCCTTGAACCAGTCCGAGCTGTGCAGATGATCGTGGTCGACCACCACCACCACGGTGCGCGCCCCTGCCGCGACCATGGCCTCGACCGACCAGCGCGCCACCGGCTTGCCGCCGAGCAGCCGCCACTGTTTCGGCCCCCCGGCCCGCGAGCCCGACCCGGCCGCTACGATGATCGCGTCGAAGATCATGGGGTCGTATCGGGGATGACGGTCGCTTTATCAATGAGAAGGGACTCTTCGCCATTTCCATCAAAGGGCTTAAAAGCCGTCCCCCATGCCTCAACCCCTCCAGATCGGCGACGTAACCATCCCCGGCCGGGTGCTGATCGCGCCTATGACCGGCGTGTCCGACCTGCCGTTTCGGCGGGCGGCGGCGAGGCTGGGCGCGGCCTATGTGGCGACCGAGATGGTGGCCTGTGTGGAGCTGGCGCGGGGTCGGCCGGACGTGGTCCGCCGCGCGGCGGTGGGCGAGGGGTTGCCCCTGACGGTGATCCAACTGGTCGGGCGCGACGCCGAATGGCTGCGGGGCGGCGTGCGCATGGCCGAGGCAGCCGGGGCTGACCTCATCGACCTCAACTTCGGCTGTCCGTGCAAGGAGGTGACCGGCGGCCTCAGCGGCTCAGCCCTGATGCGCGATCTCGACCAGGCCGAACGCCTGATCGCGGCGGCGGTTGAGGCGACCTCGCGGCCGGTGACGGTGAAGATGCGCCTGGGCTGGGACGACGCCTCGAAGAACGCGCCCGAACTCGCCGCCCGGGCCGAGGCGGTAGGGGTCAAGGCAGTAACCATCCACGGCCGCACCCGCCAGCAATTCTACAAGGGCGTGGCCGACTGGGACACGGTGGCGGCAGTGAAGGCCGCGGTCTCGATCCCGGTCATCGTCAACGGCGACGTGACCGACGCAGCGACGGCGCGCGAGGCCCTGGCGCGCTCCGGCGCCGACGCGGTGATGCTGGGCCGCGGGGTCTACGGGCGGCCGTGGCTTGCGCCCGCCATCGACCAGGCCCTCGCCGGCGGCAGGGCCGACGAGGCGCCGGGGCTCTATCAGCGCCTCGCCATCGTACTGGACCATTTCCGCGACAGCCTGACCTTCTACGGCCGGGGCCGATCGGACGGCGATGCCCTCGGCCTCAAGGTCTTTCGCAAGCACCTGGGCTGGTACGTCGAACAGGCCCCCTGGCCGGATACCGCTGAGGCCCGTCGCGATGCCCGCGCCCGGCTGTGCCGGTTGGAACGAGCCTCAGAGGTCGAGGCCGGTTTGACCGCGCTCTGGGGCCAGGAGCAGCGGGCCGCCGCCTGAAGACTGTGGCGGAAGCGGCGTCGGGCCGAAGCGTTCATGCAACAATGTGTTGAATTTTGAACACAGTGACGGCATACGCTCGTCTCCATGGTCAATGCCTTTGCGCGCAAGGGCGCGTCGGCGCCGGCGCCTTCGCTTCTGGAACGCTGGCCGGGTCCCGGCCGAGCGCGAGCCTTGTTCGGCGGCGGCTATGCGCTCGCCTTCGCGATCACCACCCTCGCCATCTGGCTGGTGGCCACGGCCCCGCGCACGGGCCCGATCGCGCCGGCCAGCCGGACCCTGATCATCGTCCTGGGCCTCAACCTGCTGCTGATCCTCGGCCTGGCGAGCTGGATGGGCCTGCGCGTGGCGCGGCTGGTCCGCCGCCGCCAGGAGGACGCCGGCGCGCGACTGCACCTCAGGTTCGTGGCTCTGTTCGGCGCGGCGGCCGTGGTGCCCGCCGTGGTGGTGGCGCTGTTCTTCGGGGTCCTGGTCACCCGCGGCGTCGAGAGCTGGTTCTCCAAGGACGTGCGCCAGTCGGTGGAGAACTCGGCCACCATCGGGCGCAACTACATCAAGGACGTCGACGACCAGATGAACCGGGACCTGCAGGCGATGACCAACGAGCTCGGTCAGATCCGTCCGTTGTATCCGAACCGGCTCAGCTTCTCAAACGCGCTCACCTCGCTGGCCGAGTTCCGCGGATACGCGGCGCTTTATCTGATCTCGTCGGATGGCACGGTGCTGGCGCGCGGCGAGACCGCGCGGGCGCCGCCCTACCT
Organism: uncultured Pseudomonadota bacterium; assembly: GCA_963838235.1. Classification (GTDB taxonomy): domain Bacteria; phylum Pseudomonadota; class Alphaproteobacteria; order Caulobacterales; family Caulobacteraceae; genus JAFECT01. Next base: position 1,139,460 of record CAWIQJ010000005.1, on the reverse strand, counting down.
CGGGCCGCCGCAGGACGCGCTCACCCGGGCCGCCGCGGGTGAGGCGCCGTCGGCGGTGACGGAAGGGCCGGACGCCGTACGCGCGCTTTACCCTCTGTCGGGCTATCAGAACACCTATCTCTACGTGGTGAGGACCCTGCAGCCCGGCATGGTCACGCGGCTGCGCAACTCGTCGGCCGAGATCACCGCCTATCGCGAACGCGCCGAGGCGCGTCAGGCGGTGCAGATCGCCTTCAGCCTGGCGTACGGCGAGATCTCGTTGCTGGTGCTCGTCGGCGCCGCCTGGCTCGGCATGAGCACCGCGGGGCAGCATCTCGGCGCCCGTATCGCGCCTGGTACAGGCGGCGGGCCGCGTCGCCGGCGGCGACCTCAGCGCGCGCGTCGATACCGAAGAGGACCCCGAGGAGATCGCCGTGCTGTCCCGCGCCTTCAACCGCATGACCGGCGACCTGCAGGCGCAGCAGGAAGCGCTGAACAGCCGCGCACGTCGAGGCGGAGGATCGCAGCCGCTGTTCATCGAGACCGTGCTGTTCGGGCGTCAGCGCCGGCGTCATCGGCCTGGACGCAGCGCGGCCGCGTCTCGGTGGTCAACCGCCAGGCCACCACCCTGCTCGGCCTCGGCCAAGCGAAGGCGCGTGCTCGGCCAGTCGCTGTCGCGAGCTGGCGCCGGAGTTGCCGAGGTCGCCGTCGACGCTCGGCGCACCGCCGATCGGCGAGGACGACGTCGACGTGATCGCGCGGTCCGAGACGCGCCGTCTGCGCGTGCGCGTCGGCCAGCGGCGCCGAGGCGGCTTGGTGCTGACCTTCGACGACATCACGCGCCTGGTCGACCGCCCAGCGCAACGCCGCCTGGAAGGACGTCGCGCGCCGCATCGCCCACGAGATCAAAAACCCGCTGACGCCGATCCAGCTGTCCGCCGAGCGGCTGCGGCGCAAGTACCGCGACGAGATCGACCAGCGACCTCGAGACCTTCGACCGCTGCACCGACACCATCATCCGCCAGGTCGGCGACATCGGCCGCATGGTCGACGAGTTCTCGGCCTTCGCCCGCATGCCGGCGCCGAAGTTCGCGCCGCAGCGACGCCGCCGAGCTGCTGCGCCAGGCCGTGTTCGCCCAGCGCGTCGCCGACCCCGAGACCGAGGTCGACCTGAGCGAGCCCGCCGCCGAGCGTCGACTGCTCTGCCGACGGCCGCATGGTCGGCCAAGCGCTGACCAATGTGCTGAAGAACGCCGGCGAGGCGGTGACCGCCAGCGCGCGCTCGATGCGGCGCGCGACAGCCTGACCCGGGGCCGCATCGCGCGCTGACTGGTCGCTCGACGAAGACCAGCTCGACCTTCGAGATCGAGGACAACGGCGTCGGCCTGCCGGCGAAGGACCGCGACCGACTGACCGAGCCCTATGTCACCACGCGCGAGAAGGGCACCGGCCTTGGCCTCGCCATCGTCGAGCGGATCTGGAGGATCACGGCGGCGAGCTTCTGCTCGGCGACGCCGCAGAGCCTCGCCGGCGCGCGCAGGTGTCGCTTCGCTTCCCGAGAACCCTGACCGCGGCGCACGCCAAGACCGGCGCGCCGGCGACAACAACGGCGTTGAGGATACATGAAGAGCCATGACGCGGTGACATTCTGGTGGTCGACGACGAGGCCGACATCCGCGAACTCGTCGCCGGCATCCTGTCAGGACGAGGGCTACGCGGTGCGCACCGCCGCGGACTCCGACGCCGCGCTGGCGGCGATCCGCGCGCGCAAGCCGTCGCTGCTGGTCCTCGACATCTGGATGCAGGGCGGGGGCATCGACGGGCTGGAGCTGCTCGACCTGGTCAAGGAGCTCGACGCGCGACCTGCCGGTGGTGATGATCTCCGGCCACGGCAACATCGAGACCGCGGTCAGCGCGATCAAGCGCGGCGCCTACGACTTCCTGGAAAAGCCGTTCAAGTCCGACCGGCTGCTGCTGGTGGTGCGAGCGCGCGCTGGAAGGCGCCGAGCCTAAGCGCGAGAACCGGCGCCTGCGGGCCACAGGCCTTCGTGCCCGACGGGCTTGATCGGCACGTCGGCCGCGGCCCAGCATCTGCGCCCACCATCGTCGAAAGTGGCGCCGGCCAACAGCCGCGTCCTGATCGCCGGGCCCGCCGGGTTCGGGCAAGGAGCTGGTGGCGCGCCTGATCCACGCCGCCAGCTCGCGTGCGCGCGCGCGAGTTCGTTGCCATCAGCGCCGCCGGCATGACGCCCGAACGCATGGACCTCGAGCTGTTCGGCGAAGAGGGCGAGGGCGGACGGCCGCGCAAGATCGGCGTGTTCGAACGCGCCCACGACGGCACGCTCTACCTCGACGAGGTGGCCGACATGCCGCGCGAGAGCCAGAGCCGCATCCTGCGCGTCCTGGTCGAACAGCGCTTCCGCCGCGTCGGCGGCGACAACGACGTCCAGGTCGACGTGCGCGTGATCTCCTCGTCGTCGCAGGACCTGCGCGACGAGATCGCCGCCGGCCGCTTCCGCGAGGACCTGTTCCACCGCCTGAACGTGGTGCCGATCCGCGTGCCGGGCCTGGCCGAACGGCGCGAGGACATCGCCGAACTGGTCGACTATTTCATCGATCGGCATCGCCGAGGCCCAGGGCCTGCCGAAGCGTAAACTCGGCGACGACGCGGTGGCCACGCTGCAGGTCCACGCCTGGCCCGGCAACGTGCGTCAGTTGCGCAACAACATCGAGCGCATGCTGATTCTCGCCACCGGCGATCCGAACGAGCCGATCACGGCCGAGATGCTGCCGAGCCGAAGTCGCGTCGGCGGGGTCCGCCGGTTCGGCTGGGCGCCGGAGCGGATCATCGCCCTGCCGCTGCGCGATGCGCGTGAGGTGTTCGAGCGCGAGTACCTGTACGGCGCAGATCCTGCGTTTCGGCGGCAATATCTCGCGCACGGCGGCTTTCATCGGCATGGAGCGCTCGGCGCTGCACCGCAAGCTGAAGTCGCTGGGCGTGGCGCCCGCGCGCGCCGGCGAGGAGGAAGAAGAGGACTGATGTCGCGCCAAGCCTATGTCAACGGCATTTTCGTCAACCGCACGGCGACGCGGTCGTGCATATCGAGGACCGCGGTTACCAGTTCGCCGACGGCGTCTACGAGGTCTGGGCGGTGCTCGACGGCAAGCTGTCGGACTTCGATGGCCACTTGAGCCGGCTCGAACGCAGCCTCGACGAACTGCGCATCCGCCATCCCATGACCCGCGCAGCGCTCACCAACGTGCTGCGCGAAGCGATCCGGCGTAACCGCGTGCGCGACGGCCTGCTCTATATCCAGGTGACCCGCGGCACGGCAAAGCGCGACCATCCGTTCCCGCATCCCGACACGCCACCCAGTGTGGTGATCACCTGCCAAACCGATCGACAGCGCAGCCAACGAAGCCAAGGCGCGGGTGGGCGTGGCGGTGATCACCCGCCCGGACAACCGCTGGGGCCGCTGCGACATCAAGTCGGTGGCGCTCCTGCCCAACGTCTTAGCCAAACAGGCCGCGCGCGAAGCCGGCGCCAACGAGGCGTGGCTGGTCGATGACCTCGGCCTGATCACCGAAGGCTCCTCGACCAACGCCTGGATCGTCGACGCGGACGGCGTGCTGCGCACCCGCGACACCAACGCCAACATCCTGCGCGGCATCACCCGCAACGCCCTGATCAAGCTCGCCCGCGACGCCGGCGTCGAGGTGCAAGAGCGGCCGTTCAGCGTCGAGGAAGCCAAGGCGGCAAGAGAGGCGTTCTTCACGGCGGCTTCGGCCTACGCCACCCCGGTGATCAAGATCGACGGCGTGACCATCGGCGACGGCAAGCCGGGACCGATCACGAAGAGGCTGCGCGCGCTGTACCTGGAGAACGCACGCGCAACGGCGGTCTAGCTAGGACGCCGCGAGGGCGAACATGCCCTCACCGCGACGCGCGCAGATCTGCGCTCAACTATTCGCGCCATCACCTTTCTTTTTTGGCGGTGGATTGTGCTGGCGCCTGATCTTGAGAATACCAAGTCGAGGTTTTTTTGCCGGCCGCAGCGTCTTCTTTCCACTGTCGCTCGTGACAGTGCGGTGAATTCCGCGCACGGTCCTCTTGGCGGTCGCTCCACCGCCTCATGCGGCCGTGAGCCTCGCCTCCAAGCGCTCCTTCACCGCAGGCCACTCTTCCGCGACGATCGAAAACCGCTTCGAGTCTCGCGGCGTGTGATCCACCGCGAACCGGTGCGCGCGCAGAACACCCTCGAACTTCGCACCCAGACGTTCCATCGCCGCAGCCGACCGATCATTCCGGGCGTCCGTGTGGAGGCAGACGCGGACCGCGCGCCAGGTCTCGAACGCGTGGGTCAACATCAAGAGTTTGGCCTCGGTGTTGATCGGCGTGCGCACGGCCGAACCGGAGAGCCAAGTGTAGCCGATCTCCACGCCGTCGATGGGGCCGCCGCGACGCGGATGGTCCTCCGGCCAGGGCCAGCGGTCGAACTCGAAGAAGCGCGTCGACCCAACCACGGCACCGTCCGACCGGCGCAGGGTCGCGAAGGGGAGAGCCAGGCCCCGGCCGCGCAGCTCGACGGCGGCCTCGACGTAGGCGCTCATCGCCTCGCGCCCCTGCGGGATGTAGCTCCAGGCGTAGAGCGACGGGTCCTCGGCGGCCGCCGCGACCAGGCCGTCCACGTGGCCGAGGCTCAGCGGCTCCAGCCGAACGTGTATGCCATCGAGGGTCGAATTGTCCTGCAAAGCCCGTTCTGTCGCCATTGGTCACGCTTCCAGGAATTCCGGCCCGGCCCTTTGCCACGGCCAAGCCGGACCGAGGGGTCAATTCTTGTGTCCTTTCAATTCCGCGCCACACAGCGAATTAGCCGCCGGAATCGGTTGCGGCGGCCCGGATCACTCGCTTTATTAGGGCCGTGTGTGTGGAGGCGTCCTGCCTCCCGGCGAAAATGAGGGCGGGCCAGCCGTGTCCCAAGAAAAGAAACAGAATCTGCAAGACACCTTCCTGAACAGCGTGCGCAAGTCCAAGACGCCGCTCACCATCTTCCTGGTGAACGGGGTCAAGCTGCAGGGCGTGGTGACCTGGTTCGACAACTTTTGCGTCCTGCTGCGCCGGGACGGCCAGTCGCAATTGGTCTACAAGCACGCCATATCCACCATCATGCCCTCCGCACCGGTCCAGCTTTACGAACCCGACGCAGAAAACGGCGAAGAGTGACCTCCAAGTCCATCGACCGCAGACCCGAAGTCGAGATCGCGGTCGTCATCCATCCTGAGACGCCGAACGACAAGTCGCCGCGTCACGCCGACGACCGCCTCGAAGAAGCCGTGGGTCTCGCCCGCGCCCTGGACCTGGACGTCCGCGCGGCTGAGACCACGCGCCTGCGCCGACTTACGCCCGCGACCCTGTTCGGCGCCGGCAAGGTGGAGGAGATCGCGAGCCTGGTCCGCGCGGCGGACGCCTCTGTGGTGGTGATCGACAACTCGCTGACGCCCGTGCAGCAGCGCAACCTCGAGAAGGCGTGGAACGCCAAGGTCATCGACCGCACCGGTCTGATCCTCGAGATCTTCGCGCGGCGCGCCCGCACCCGCGAAGGCAAGCTGCAGGTCGAACTGGCGCGGCTCGACTATGAGCGCTCGCGCCTGGTGCGCACCTGGACCCACCTGGAGCGCCAGCGCGGCGGTCTCAGCAAGACCGGCGGCCCCGGTGAAACCCAGATCGAACTCGACCGGCGCCAGATCGCCGAGCGCATCGTCAAGCTGAAGGTCGAGATCGAAGACGTCCGCCGCACCCGCGGCCTGCATCGTGCGTCGCGCAAGCGCGTGCCGTTCCCCACCATCGCGCTGGTGGGCTACACCAACGCCGGCAAGTCGACCCTGTTCAACCGGCTGACCCACTCCGACGTCGTGGCCAAGGACCTGCTGTTCGCGACTCTGGATCCCACGTTGCGCACCGTGCGTCTGCCGCGCGGCCGTTCCGCCATCGTCAGCGACACGGTGGGCTTCATCTCAGACCTGCCGCACGAACTGGTCGCCGCCTTCCGCGCCACCCTTGAAGAGGTGCGCGAGGCCGACCTCGTGCTACATGTGCGCGATATCGCCAGCCCGGACACAACGGCCCAGGCGAAGGACGTGGAAGAGATCCTGGCGCAGATTCCGCCGCCGGAAGGCAAGCGTCAGGCGATGATCGAGGTCTGGAACAAGATCGACCTGCTCGACGAGGACGACCACGCCGTGGTCTTCGCCCGCGCCATGCGCTCGTCGGAGACAGGCGGGCCCGTCGCCGCCGCGGTTTCGGCGGTGAGCGGCGAGGGGACCCGACGCCTGCTCGAGCTGATGGCCGATACGGTGGACGACGCGCCCGAAATCGAAGCCCGCGTTCCCGCCGGCCAGGGCGAAGCGCTCGCCTGGCTCTACCAGAACGGCCGCGTGGTCGATCGCCGCGACGAGACGGACGGGTCGGTGATGATGACCGTGCGCCTGGACGACCAGGCGCTGGGCAGGTTCGAACGGCTGTTCCCGGAAGCGCGGTTGCTGAACGCAGCGCAGTGAGCGGCGACGGATACGTACTTGCCGAGGCGTTTCATTGAAACGTTGAAGAGGAGGCCGGTATGCGTACGCGCCCTGCATTCTCCTTATCGCTCGCCGTTCTGGGCTCGACGGTCGTCGCAAACGCTGAGCCAGCGACGGCCCTACGTCCAGCGTGCCCGGTCAATTGGGACTGGTTCAGGACGGTAGCATATCCTTCGAGGTCCCTGACGATGAGGCCGCGCCGTGCAGAGCCATTGCGGAGGTCGAATGCATCATTGCGTCTTCCCATCATCCGGCGCATTGCCGCGTGCTGAGTTCAGACCCGTGGGAGCGCCATGGGCCTGATCGCCCAGGAAGCCGCGGAAGCCTACAAGGCCAAGGATGTTGACCACGCCGCCAAGCCGACCGCCGGCCGCATCGTGCGCATGGCATTTCTGAAGATCAACGACCGTGCCGCAGATACAGAATACCATCCCGTCATTATCCTTCGGGAGATCGCGACCGACTGTCCTTAGTTTTTTATCATATCGCACCCCATACAGCACACCATCCCGTCATTTCCTTCGGGAGATCGCGACCGACTGTCCTTAGGTGTGTCCGAGAAACTGTCCCAGGCCACTTTCGGCGTTCCGTCCGGACCCGTGCGATAGCCGATCAGCACGTTGCCACGTTCAACCACGACCCGGTTCGCCTTGGCGTCGGTCGATGTGGCGGCGTAGGTCGCGCGATAGACCGCCATGTCGCCTGACCTGGAGACATCGACCGTCTCATTGCTCAGGTCGATATGAGCTTTCGGATCGGCGACCTGCAGCTTGGTGATGGAAAGATCCGCGGCTGGACCCAGGTTGTTGGCCATGCCGTGGAACATGCCGACGAAGTCGGGCGCGTCGTGGGAGACGGTGGCGGCCGCATCGTGCGCATTGAAGGCCGCGATCAGGGTGTGGACGTCGGTCTTGACGCCGTCGGCCGTGAGTGCGCCGGCAGGTTTGGGCTTGCCGCACGATGCGAGGGTCGAAGCGGCGATCAGGGCGACTATAACTGCGGTGACTTCTCAGTACGGACATCTTGCCCTCCCCAGAGCGGCCGCTCGCGATCGGCCGTCTCATTTCAGCTTGTCGGCCGCGCGCGCCTCGTCCCAGTAACGGTCCATCTCTTCCAGCGTCGACTGGTCCGGCGTGCGGCCGGTCTCGGCCAGACGCGCTTCGACGTGGTGGAAGCGGCGGATGAACTTGGCGTTGGCGCTGCGCAGGGCGTCTTCGGGCTCGACGTCGAGTTTGCGAGCCAGGTTGGCGACCACGAACAGGAAATCGCCGAGCTCTTCACGCGTTTTTTGCGCGTCAGCAGCTTCGATCTCGACCTCGAGTTCGGCCAGCTCCTCGCGCAGCTTGTCGAATACCCCGCGCGTGGAGGGCCAGTCGAAACCGACGCGCGCGGCGCGCCTGGTCAGCTTCACCGCGCGCGACAGTGCGGGCAGGCCCGCGGGGACGTCATCCAGCACGCCAACCGCTTGCTTCGCGGCGCGTTCCTCGGCCTTGATCTGCTCCCAGGCGACGGTCTGCTCTTCGGAGGTGCGGTAACCGGCGTCGGCGAACACGTGCGGATGACGCCGGATCAGTTTGTCGGCGACGGCGTCCACAACCGCGTCGAAATCGAAGGCGCCCACCTCTTCGGCCATGCGGCTGTGGAACACGACCTGGAACATCAGGTCGCCGAGTTCTTCCTTCAGGTGGACGAGGTCGTTGCGCTCGATGGCGTCGGCGACTTCGTAGGCCTCCTCGACGGTATAGGGGGCGATGGTGGCGAAGGTCTGCTCCACGTCCCAGGGACAGCCGCGTTCCGGATCGCGCAGCCGCGCCATGACGGCGAGCAGCTTGTCGATGGGGCGTTGCCTATTCTCGGCTTTCTTGGGCGCGTCGTCGGGCATGGGTTCCGTCTAAGCCGATTGCTCGCGCGCTTCCAGAGCGCGTTCAGGCGAAGTGTGCAGCGGTTCGCCGCCCGGAATGCGCCCCAGGCAAAGACGCTGGAGCGTCATACTTGACGCTCCAGCTGGGCGCGGATTTCGGCGTGGCGTTTCGGTCCCAGCGGGTAACCGCGCAGGACGACCGAGGATGTCGCGAGCAGCACGGTCGGGACGGCGATAAACAATATCTCCAAAGCCAGGATCGCCTGGGGACCGTTGTGCGCGCCCGGCTTGTCGCTGAACCCGGCGAGCGCCAGCAGATTGAAGCAACCGATCGAAATGGCGTAGCCCAGCTTGGTGGTCAGGCTGAGTAGTGAGAACAACAGACCCATCCGGTCGGCGCCGGTCTCCAGACGCACCTCGTCGGCGATGTCCGCCATCATGGCGCGCGTGAGCAGCAGACCCGCCGCGTAAGGCAACCCCGCAATGAACATGCTGCCTGCGGTGACAACGAAGTTTCCCCCGGGCACGAAGCCCACTGCGCAGTACAGCACCGCGAAGATCAGGCTGGCCACGATCAGCGCGCGGTGCTTGCCGATGCGGGTGGCGAGCCAGCTCCAGAACGGCGCGGCGATCAGGCCCGCGACGAAATAGGGTACGATCAGCATCTGGCTCTGGGCGCGGTCGAAACCCTTCACCGCCTCGAAGAAGTTGAACAGCAAGGCGCCGGTGATCCCGGGGGCGAGACCCAGCAGCAGGTCGCAGGCCAGGACCTTGCGCACGGCCGGCCGCTTGAACAGCGCGAAATAGGCGCCGACCCCGCCGTGCTGGGGCGCCGATGGGGGACGCGGCTCGGGAACGACGAGCAGGTTGATCAGGAGGGTGACCGGCAGCGCTGCGATGATGAACCAGCCCATCGCCTGGACTCCTTGCGCCGGCGACGCGCCGAACAGTTTCGTCGCCAGGATGGGAATGAACAGGGCGACGAGCACGCCGATGATGTTCGCGGCCTGCCACCAGGCGTAGAGGCGCGATCTCTGATCGTACTCCGGCGCCAGCACTGCGCCCCAGGCTAACTGCGCCAGCGTGGTGATCGAGAAGCCCAGATAGAGGACCAACAACCACTCGAACAGGTAGTGGAAGCTCACCCCCGGCGTGGCCATGAAGATCATGTAGATCGCGGCGCCCAGGATCGGCGTGCCGAGCGTGATCCAGGTGCGATAGGGCCCCCACCGATTGCGGGTCCGGTCCATGGCCGCGCCGACGATCGGATCGAAGAAGATGTCGACGAAGCGCACCGCCACGAAGGCGAACCCCGCAGCGCTGAGCCCCAGCCCGAGAATCTGGCTGTAGTAGTTCGGCAGATAGACTGCGAGCGGCAGGCCGATCGCCGCATAGGGCAGGCATGGGCCGGCCCAGGCGAGCAGCTGGCGGTTGGTCGGTCGAGACGGAGCCCCCATGCGCCATCCTTAGCATCGGAATCAGGGCTTCCGACATCGACGGGAAAGCGCGCGGGCTGTCCGCAAACAACCTTACGGATAATTCATGTCCCGGGCCCGGTCCGGGCCCCTATGGTCCGCAAATCGGTTTCCGGGAGGGGAATCCCCATGCGTCTGGTGTTTCGGGCGGCTGCTTTGGCGGCCGTTTTGGCGTTTTCAGCCGGGGTCGCCGCCCATGCTCAGGACAGCGGCAAGGACACGCCCGCGACTGCTGAGGCCAAGAAGGACGCCGCCATCGGCGATTTCCCCCCGTTCCCGGCCGACGCCCACGTCAGCCAGGTCACCCATGTGGCCGGCAAGACGTTGAACTACACCGTCACCGTCGGCGCCCTGCCGGTGCGCGACGAGAAGGGCAAGAAGATCGCCGAGGTGGTGTTCACCGCCTACACCCTGGACGCGCCCAAGGGGTCCGATCCGACCACGCGGCCGGTGACATTCGCCTTCAACGGCGGACCGGGCGCCTCGTCGGTTTACCTGAACCTCGGCGCCATCGGACCCAAACACATTCAGTTCGGCGCCGCGGGCGACAATGCGTCCGATCCCGCGCGGCTGACGGACAACCCCGGCACCTGGCTCGACTTCACCGACCTGGTGTTCATCGACCCGGTCGGCACCGGCTTCTCCCGTTCGCTGCTGTCCAAGGACGAGACCAAGAAGAAGTTCTGGGCGACCCAGCCGGACATCGAATACCTGTCGCGCATCGTCTACGACTGGCTGTTGAAGAACGGCCGCATGGCCTCGGCCAAATACCTGGTGGGCGAGAGCTACGGCGGCTACCGCGTGCCGCGCCTGGCGCACTATCTGCAGACGACCCTCGGCGTCGGCATCACCGGCGTGACCATGGTCTCGCCTTACCTCGATGCTTCGACCACCGGCGACGGGTCGCTCTCGCCGATTCCGTGGGCGGTGTCGCTGCCGTCGATGACCGCGGCCAATCTCGAGCGCCAGGGCAAGGTTCCGTCGCCGCAGACCATGGCTGACGTTGAGGCCTATGCGCAGGGCGAATTCGTCACCGACCTGCTGAAGGGCGCGCGCGACCAGGCGGCGGTCGATCGCATTGTTCAGCACGTCACCGCTTTCACCGGGCTCGATCCGACGTTTGTGAAGCGCGCCGGCGGCCGCATCGACACCGGCGCCTTCCTGCGCGGCATCTATCGCGACGAAGGCAAGATCGGCAGCGTCTACAACTCCAACGTCACCGCCTACGATCCCTTCCCGTGGTCGCCGGACCAGCGGTCGAGCGATCCGATTCTCGAACTCGATCATCGCGCCGACTTCGAGCGCCATGGTCGACTTTGTCACCCGCGTCGTCGGGTGGAAGGTGGAAGGCCGCTACGAGGCGTTGAGTTTTGAGGTGGGCGGCAACTGGGAAGGCGGCATCGGCAACGTCGAGGCGGTCACCGACCTGCGCCAGGCGCTGGCGCTGGATCCTAAGCTGAAGATGACCATCGCTCACGGGTATGACGATTTGTCGTGCCCCTATTTCGGCTCCAAGCTGATCCTGGAGCAGATGCCGATCATGGGCGATCCGAACCGCATTCAGCTGCACGTCTATCCCGGCGGCCACATGTTCTACAGTCGCCCCGACAGCCAGGCGGGCCTGCGCCGCGACGTCATGACCATGTATGGAGTGAGCTGATGCGCGCCCTGATCAAGACACTTGCGCTGGCCGGCGCCCTGGCGCTCGGCCTCAGCGTCTCCACCGCCGCCTTCGCCGCCGATGACAAGCCCGCGGCCAAGGCCGAGGACAAGATCGACATTGCACCGTTCCCTGCGGACGCGCACGTCGAACAGGTCACTCACGTCGCCGGCAAGACGATAAACTACACCGCCACGGTCGGCTCGCTGCCGGTGCGCGACGAGATGGGCAAGAAGATCGCCGAGGTGGTCTTCACCGCCTACACCCTCGACGGTCCGCGCGATCCGAACCGGCCGGTGACCTTCGCTTTCAACGGCGGACCGGGCGCGTCGTCGGTCTATCTCAACCTCGGAGCCATCGGACCCAAGCGCATTCAGTTCGGCGCCAAGGGCGACAGCGCCTCGGCGCCGGTGCGTCTGGACGACAATCCTTCGACCTGGCTCGACTTCACCGACCTGGTGTTCATCGATCCCGTCGGCACCGGCTTCTCGCATTCTTTGGTCAATGAGGCCGAGACCAAGAAGCGGTTTTGGGCGACCAAGCCCGACATCGAATATCTGTCGCGCATCACCTACGACTGGCTGGTGAAGAACGGTCGCCTCGGCTCGCCGAAATATGTGGTGGGCGAAAGCTACGGCGGCTTCCGCGGTCCGCGCATAACCCACTATCTGCAGACGCAACTTGGCGTGGGCATCAGCGGCGTGGTCTTGGTGTCGCCGCTGCTCGACGGCGCCGCGCGCCAGGACGGGGACGTTTCGCCCCTGCCGTGGATGATCAACCTGGCGTCCATCGCCGCGGCCAATCTCGACCGCCAGGGCCAGCTGACGCCCCAGGCCATGGCCGACATCGAGGCCTATATCCGCGGCGACTACATGGAGACCCTGGTCAAGGGCCGCACCGATCCGGCGGCCTTCGACGCCATGATCAAGCACGTCAGCGACCTGACCGGCCTCGACCCGACCTTCGTGCGCCGCCTGGGCGGACGCCTGGAAACCCAGGCCTATCTGCGCGAGGTGTTCCGCAATCGCGGCGAACTCGGCAGCCGCTACAACTCCAACGTCACCGCCTACGATCCCTTTCCGTGGGCGCCGGACCAGGAGACCAACGACCCCATCCTCGACTCCATCGTCGCCCCCACCACCAGCGCCATGGTCGATTTCATGACGCGCATCGTGGGTTGGAAGGTGGACGGCCGCTACGAAGCCTTGAGCTCGACGGTCGGTCGCGGCTGGGACCGCGGTCGCGCCCAGGATCAGGAATCGGTGACCGACCTGCGTCAGGCGGTGGCGCTCGATCCGAAGCTTCGCTTGCTGATCGCCCACGGTTACGACGACCTGTCGTGCCCGTACTTCGCCTCGGAGCTGATCGTCGACCAGACGCCGGTGATGGGCGATCCCACGCGCCTGCAGGTGAAGGCCTATCCCGGCGGCCATATGTTCTACAGCCGCCCGGACTCCGGCGCGGCCTTGCGGCACGACGTGATGAAGCTCTACGGCGTGGCCGGCTGAGGCTAAGGCGGTCGCCATGAAACGCATCGGCATCCTCGCGCACAGCGCCGAGGGGGCGGCGCTGTGTTTCCTCACCGCCGTGCACGAGGGTGAGCGGCGGCTCGGCGCTCATGTCCATCCGGAGATCGTGATGGACGCCACAGCCATGGCCGACAGCGTCGACGACTGGGATCGGCGCGACTTCCCGCCGATCCGCAAGCGGTTCGCCGCCGCGATCGAGCGGCTGGCCGCAGCGGGCGCGGACTTCTTCCTGTGCCCGGACAACACCGCGCACATGGCGCTCGAAGCCGAAGGCGAACCTTTCGCCCTGCCTGGCCTGCATATCCACTCGATCGTCGCGGCGGAAGCAAAGCGCCGTGGCTTTGCGCGCGTCGGCATTACCGGCACGCTGTGGACGATGGAGGGCCCGATCTATTCGCGCGAGTTTGCCTCCGTCGGTATCGGCTCGCTGACCCCGCCGGCGGACGACCGCGCCGAGGTGCAGCACATCATCATGGAGGAGTTGGTGCGCGGCGTCGTGAAGCAGAGCTCGCGCGCTCGCTTCGCCGCTGTCGTGCAGCGGCTGAAAGATGGCGGTTGCGACAGCGTCGTGCTGGGCTGCACCGAATTGCCGATGCTACTCGACGATACAACCTCGCCGGTCGCGACGCTGGCCAGCACTCAGCTCCTCGCGGTAGCCGCCGTGGACGTGGCGCTGGGCGAAGCGCCGCTGCCGACCTGGCGCGGCGGTCCGCGCTAAGGCCCGACGTCCGGGAAGATCACCGGCAGCACCTCATCCGTCGTATAGACGCACCGGTCGTTGTGGCCGCACTCCGGCACGATGATCGCGCGCGCGTGGCCGCCGAGATGCTCGTTCAGGTACTTTACGAAGGCCTCGCCGCGGGCGCGGCGGGTGGCGCCCTGGGCCATGGCGTTGGGTGAACCGTCGAAGCCGCCCAGGGGCAGGGTATCGACCTGGCTGAGGAGATAGGTCGCGGGTCGTGACGCGAGTTGCTGACGCAACTGATCGTCGCTCTCACCCACGGTGTAACCGCTTTCGCGCTTTTCCAACCCATAGGGCCAGAGGTCGTAGGTCGGCGCCTTCGCGGCGTCGAACGCGCCGTAGCTGAAGTCGGTGTGCGGTTTCTCGCTCTTCCACCCAAGTCCGGCGGCCTCAGGCGTTGCATCGCCGGTCGCGAGCGGCCGGCTGGCGTCGGGCCAGGCATAGCTCGACGGATTGGCGATGACATAGTCGACGCGCACGCCGCCCAGCGTCGCGTCCACGCGGTTGGTCATGTGATAGCGGGCGACAAACTGTCCGCCGGCCGAGTGGCCCGCGACAACGATCACCTTCAGGTTCGGGAACACGCGCTTGTCCGACAGCCGGCGCAGAATCTCGTCCATAAAACCGAAGGAGGTCAGGTCCGGATCGCTGGCCGCGGCCCCGCCGGAGCGCCAGCTGTCGCCGCCGCAGCTCCAGCTCACCTCATGCGGCGCAAGCTTGTCCTGGCATTCGCCCTGGGCCGAGCGGAAGGTCGGCGCGATCACGATGGTGTCGTCCAACGCGCCCGCGATGAAGGCCGCGCCGGTCGCCGTGCGGAAATAGTGGTCGCCGTTGCGCAGAGTCCCATGCACCATGATCAAGGCGCGCCGCACCCGGCTGTTGCGGACGCTGAGCGGCAGGCTGCGATAGATCAGGCCCCGGGCGCCGCTATGACCCAGCGGGACCCATTCGGTGCAGGCGGTCGTGGCGCGCGTGCAGGGCGTCGTCGCCGCAGGCGGCGCTCGACCTTGGGCGGCCGCCGGGCCCGCCGCGGCAAACACCAGGGCTCCAAAGGCCATCACCCACGTCCGAAACATCGCGATCCTCCCTGCCGGCCCAGGATCGATAGCCCAGCTTGGGCCTCATCCGAAAGGGCCAGGGCGCGACGGGTCGACGCCTTGCATTCGCCGCGCGAGAGCGGTTTGCTGGCGCATGGGTTCCAGGCCGAACATCCTCGCCGCGCTGGCCGCCGTCGTCCTGGCGGCCGTTTTCGTCCTGGCGCTCGCCCCGGCCGCGAACTCGTGCGGCGCCCTACGCCACCTGCGGCGACGCGCCCAAGCCCTTCGTCGAGGCCGCCGGCAAGAACGCCGAAAGCATCGACACCCTGGACTGGGCGCCCTTCGGCCCGCACGAAAAGGGCTGGGCCATCTATGAGATCCTGATCAACCAGGAGATCGGCACGAGCTGCGGCGCCGGCACCGCCGTTTTCGCCCTCAAACTTGGTGACTTCCAGGCCAAGTACCAGCTCGCGCCCGACGGGGTGTTCACGCCCGCGACCTTCGAGGTGCTGAAGGGCGTCTGGCAGGAGCGGCGCCCGTTCGTGATGCTGCGCGTGCAGCATCTGTGTCCCGACACGCCGTCGCCGGCGAACCTCAAAGCCGTGCCGAAGGACGAAGAGGCCTTCGACCGCGACGACCGCGCCCTGCGCGCCGATGCGCTCGACGCCTACCAGCAGATGGTCGCCGCCGCGCGCCGTGAATCCGGGGCTATCGCTACCGATCCGAATGCATTGAAGGTGTTCTCCGGCTATCGCGACCCGGCGTCGGACGCCGTGCGTTGCGAGACCGAGCACAACTGCGACGGCGCCCATCGCGCGTCCTGCTCGGCGCACCGCACCGGCACGGCGATCGATCTCGATGTGGGCAATATGCAAGGCGTGCACGCCGATGACGCCACGACCGACAACCGCATGCTGCAGACCCGCACGCCGGCCTATCGCTGGATGGTCGCCAACGCGAGCCGGTTCGGCTTTGTGAACTACGCCTTCGAGCCCTGGCACTGGGAGTATGTAAAGGGACCGCTGCCCGCCACCGCTCCGCCCGAACCGGTGGTCGCGAATGCGACGACGCCGCCATCGGCGTCACCGACCGGACCTCAGACGTCGCTTGGCGCCACCGACGCGGCGACGAGCGCCCAGGGCGCGACCGTGACGCTGCCGAGCGCCAAGCCGCAGCCGGACACGGCCAAACCCGCGTCGGACACGCCGGAGCCGCACCCATAGACGCGGTCGCAACGCCAGGCCCCCGCGTCGTCCCGATCGACGATCCCGACGATCCGCGCGTCGCGGCCTATCGCGACATCCGTGAGCGCGACCTGGTCGGCCGCGACGGCCTGTTCATCGCCGAGGGCGAGGTGGTGCTGCGCACCCTGTTACGCTCGGGCCGCGCCGCGCCGCTGTCGCTGCTGCTCGACGCCAAGCGCGTCGGCGCGCTCGCCGACGTAATTGCGGGGCTCCCACAGCAGACGCCGGTCTATGCCGCCGGACAGGCCGTGCTCGACCGCATCGCCGGCTTCCATCTTCACCGCGGCATCCTCGCCGTCGGTCGCAAGGACGACGTTCGCACGCCCGATGATCTGCTCGCGAGCGCACCTGACCGGGCGGTCGTCGTCGTGCCGTTCGGAATTTCAAACCACGACAACATGGGTGGAATTTTCCGCAATGCCGCGGCGTTCGGGGCGCACGCGGTGCTGCTGGATGCGGATTGCTGCGATCCGCTCTACCGCAAAGCCATCCGCGTGTCGGTGGGCGCCGCCCTGGTCACGCCCTACGCGCAGCTGCCCGAAGGCGCCGACGCGATCGCCCTGCTCGAGCGCCATGGCTTCACCCCGCTCGCGCTCAGTCCGGCCGGCGCCGAAACCCTGGGCGCAATGACGCCGCCGCGCCGCGCCGCCGTGCTGCTGGGCACGGAAGGGCAGGGGCTATCGCCGGAAATAATGATCCGCGCCCGCACCGTCCGCATCCCGATGTCCGGCCCGATGGACTCCCTCAATGTCGCGGTGGCGAGCGGCCTGGTGCTGCACCGCCTGATGGAATAGCGCCCGGCCGGCTTGCCAGAGCGCCGTTCTCGGGATTTGGTTAAATCCGGGCTGGAGGGTGAGACCATGCGCTGGGAGGACGGCCGGGAATCCGGCAATGTCGAGGATCGCCGCGGCGGCGGCGGCGTGGGCCGCATCGGCATGGGCGGCCTAGTGATCCTGGTGATCGTGGGCGTGGTCTACGCCTTGGTGACCCACAAAAACCCTCAGGAAATTCTGGCTGACCTGTCCCAGGTCGTGGCGGCGACCCAACAGCAGGGGACGACCGGCGCACCCAAGGACGCGGAGGGCAAGTTCGCCGCCGTGGTGCTGGGCTCGACCGAAGACGTGTGGACCGCGCGGTTCAAGGCGCACGGCCAGACCTACACGCCGCCGACGCTGGTGCTCTACGACCAGGCGACCTTCGGCGGCTGCGGCCTGGGCGCCGAGGCTATGGGGCCGTTCTACTGCCCGATCGACCGCAAGGTTTATCTCGACCTGCAGTTCTTCCAGGAGCTCGAACAGAAGTTCGGCGCCAAGGGCGACTTCGCACGCGCCTATGTGATCGCGCACGAGGTGGGACATCACGTGCAGAACCTCGAAGGCCTGACCGACCGCATCCAGCGCGCCGAACAGGCGGCGTCACAGACCGGCGGCAAGGCGGCGGTGAACCAGATCTCCGTGCGCACGGAGCTGCAGGCGGACTGCTTCGCCGGCATCTGGGCCAAGGACTATGTGAAGGGCGGCCACGCCCAAGCCGGCGACATCGACAGCGCGCTGTCCGCCGCTGCGGCGGTCGGCGACGACACCATCGAAAAGAAGACGCAAGGCCAGGTCGTGCCCGACAGCTTCACCCACGGCACGTCCGAACAGCGCACGCACTGGTTCAAGGTCGGCTACGAGACCGGCAGTGAGCAAGCCTGCGACACCTTCAAGGCCGCCGGCATGACACTGCCGCCGGCCGGCGCGCCCGACCAGACGCCCGACACCGGCGGCGGCGACCCGGGCCAGGAGTGAGCGCGCGTCTTCTCGGCGGCCTGGCTTTTGCGATCCTACTCGCGGTCGCAGTTTCGGCGCGCGCCGTTGGGTCAGTCTCCGCGGCGCCTTGCGCGGCCACGACGTTTGAAGGCTCACGCTTTACGGTTTGCCGCTACGATCCGTCTCGCGACACGCTGAAACTGATGTGGCGCGGGCAGACCGGCCGACCGTTGGACTCTCTGGCGGGTCTGAAGTCGGCGTTGGGACCCGACGCGACGCGGGTCGCCTTCGCCATGAACGCCGGCATGTACCAGCGCGACCAGAGCCCGCTCGGCCTGTTCGTAGCGGCGGGAAAGACCGGCCGGCCGCTCAATCGCACGACCGGATCCGGAAATTTTCATCTGCTGCCCAACGGCGTGTTCTGGATCGCGCGGGATGGAACGCCGCATGTGGATGAGACCGGGGCTTTTGCAGATCGCGGACCTTTGGCCTGGCAGGCGACCCAATCGGGCCCGCTGCTGGTGCAGCACGGGCGCTTCAACCCGCAGATTTCGCCCAATGGCGCCTCGGAGCTGATCCGCAACGGCGTCGGCGTGCGCGGGCATGCAGCGCTGTTCGTGATCAGCGACGATCCGGTGTCGTTCGGTCGCTTCGCCCGGATGTTCAGGGATGGATTGAGCTGTCCCGATGCGCTCTTTCTCGACGGAACGGTGTCGAGTCTCTGGGCGCCCGGGCTAAACCGCCTGGACACGCGTGACGGTTTGGGAACGTTCGTGGTTGTGATGAAGCGCCGCCGCTGAGCGCGGCAGGGGAGACGCGCAATGGTCTATAAGCTGAACGGCGTGACGCCGCTCCTGATGGTGTTCGACATGGTCGCGACGGTGCAGTTCTACCGCGACCTGCTCGGCTTCGAAGTGGTTGGCGCATCGCCGGTGGTGAACACGCCCGAAGGCCGGTTCTCGCACTGGACCTGGCTCCGACGTGATGGGGCGGACGTGACGTTCAACACCGCCTACGACGCCGGCGAGCGCCCACCGGTCCGCGACGAGGTGCACTGGGCCGGACATGCGGACACCTGGCTCTATTTCGCTTGCGAAGATGTGGATGCGACCTATGCCCACGTGATTTCCAAGGGCATCGATGCGCCGCCGCCGGCGCTCACCAGCTATGGCCAGAAGGCGTTCCAGATTACCGACCCCGATGGCTACACCCTGGTCTTCCAGGGCAAGCCCTGACCGAAAAAGCGCAATGAAGAGGTTGCGCTTATGGGGAACAGCGGCTATCTATTGAGCAACCAAGAGGTTGCTTAATGACCGACCGCATCGAAAAGACCATCGACATCGACGCGCCTGTGGAGCGGGTCTGGCAGGCCATCGCCGACCACGCGGCGTTCGGCCAATGGTTCGGGGTCAAGCTCGAACAGCCGTTCAAACCCGGCGTGGAGTTCGAGCGGCCTCATCACCTATCCCGGCTACGAGCACGTCCGCTGGCGCGCGACCGTGGTCTCGATGGAGCCGCCCAGCCTGTTCGCCTTCACCTGGCATCCCTACGCGATCGACCCGGACGTGGACTACTCGGGCGAGACACCGACGCTGGTCGAGTTCCGGCTGGAGCCGAAGGGGCAGGGGACGCACCTGACGGTCATCGAGACCGGTTTCGAGAGCCTTCCCGCGCACCGCCGGCCCGACGCCCTGCGCATGAACGACTCCGGCTGGACGCAGCAGGTGTTGAACATCAAAAGCCATGTCGAGCGCTAGGGCCCGCGCCGCTGCGCCGCGCGATCCGGCGCCGGTGTTCGCCGCCCTGGGCGATCCCACACGGTTGTCGCTGCTGCGCAAGCTGAGCGCGGGCGGCGGTCGCTCGATCGCGAGCCTGTCCTCCGACACCGACCTCACCCGCCAGGCGGTGACCAAGCACCTGCACGTCCTGGAGGCCTGCGGCCTGGTGTCGAGCGAGCGGGTGGGACGCGAGAGCCGTTTCGCCCTCGAGGCCGCCCCGATCGAGGCGGCGCGCGCCTATCTCGACGGGGTCGCCGCCCAGTGGGAGGATGCGCTCATCCGGCTCAAGGCCTTCGCGGAGCGTTGAGGCGACCATTCCCTCCGCGGTTGAATGCGCTCACCGAGCAAGGCGGCCGAAGTGTCGCAAGCCATTCGAGCGTAAACCGTTTCGAATGGCCCAAACCGCGGTATGGTCGCCTCATGGGACCATCGCCAAAGCCCCAGGAAGACTGGAAGCGCCCCGCGATCTTCGGGGGCGTCGCCTATTTCATCCTGTTTGCCGCCGCGGTCTCGGTGCTCGAGATCCTGAGCCGGCTGGTGGTGGTGCCCGCCTTCGACGGCGCGCCCGACGTCGACATTCAGGAATTGATCCTCATCGCGACCTGTTGGCTGGCGGGCCTCGGCGCGGCAAACGCCAATTCGGTGCCCCTGCGCCCCGCCCCGCGTCTGGCCATGGGCGTGACCGGGTGCATCCTGCTGGTCATCGCCGAGGCCTATGTCTCGATCGCGCTGGAGAACAAGGCGCCGAGCGTGTTCGCCTACGGCTTCACCACCGTGAACGGCGTCCTGCGACTGATGGGCTACGCGGCCTTCGGCCTGGTTCCGCTGCTGCAGGTCTGGGTGCGCCTGCCCAACGAAAACGGCAGCGGGGCGAACAGCGTCAGCCGCTGATCAGCGGCGGATTACGGCCAAGTCGAGGCCGGCTTTGCCGTATTCTTTGCCCAATTCCGGAAAACAGTGGGTGACGACTTTCTGAGACTTGTGAGGGCGCAGGGGGCGCCCAACGGCGGCGGTTATGGGCTACCCTCTCGCGCATGACCGCCGCCGAACGGTTTTCAGACCTGATCGAAGCCTCGCACCGGCTGGCGCTGAAGGCCGCCCGCCGATCCGTAAAGGCGAGCATCGCGGGCCATGACCGCGAGCTTCCGAAATTGGCCGAGCGGCGGGTCCTGGAAATCCCCGGACCGGCCGGTCCGCTGCCGGCGCGGCTTTATCGGCCCGACGGTGTGGCGGAGGATGCGCCGCTGCTGGTGTTCTTCCACGGCGGCGGCTTCGTGGTTTCCGACCTCGAATCCCACGAGGCGATGTGCATCCGCCTGGCGGCGGCCGGCGGTTTCCGGCTGCTCGCCGCGGGCTACCGGCTTGCGCCCGAACACCGCTTCCCGGCGCAGTTCGACGACGCCCTGGCGGCCGCGCGCTGGACCTTGGGCGAGGGGGCAGAGGTCTTGCGGTCCGGCGGCCGCATCGCGGTCGGCGGCGACTCGGCCGGCGGCTATCTGGCCGCGCTGGTTGCGAAGCAACTTCATGCGGAACGCGAAGAAGCCATCGCCGCCCAGGTGCTGATCTATCCCTTGCTCGAGATGGACGACGCCGCTTGGGCGGACGACCTGCTGGACGGCAGCCGGGCGGCCGGTTGGGCGGCGATGAAATATGTCCGCGCCGCTCTGGCCGCCGAGCCGCAGGCGCCGTCGCTGAAATCGCCCGCCGACCTCGCGCCGATCCCGACGCTGATCGCCACCGGTGGCGCGCTCGACCCGTGCCGCGGCCACGCGGTCGCCATGGTCGAGGCGATACGAGCGGCGGGACGGCCCGTAACCTGGCTCGACTATCCCACCCTCCTGCACAGCTTCGGGAGCCTCACGCACCTGTCGAAGGCGGCGCGGCGCGCGCTGGAGGAGATCGGGCGGGCGAGCCTTAGCCCTGGTCAGGACCACCGACTTGGGGCTTGATGGGGCGTCGGGGGACATGGCTCAAACCTTAGGGGAAGACCGTATGTCCAGACTGATTCCCGTAGCGTTCATCGCCCTGGCCGCGGTCGGCGGCTGTTCCAAACCCTCGGGCGGCGGCGCCGGCCAGCCGGGCGCGACCGGTACGACCGCCGTCGCGAGCGCAGGCACGCCGTGCGACCGGAAGCTGGTGACCGAGGCCGACATCGCGGGCCTCATGACCGAACCGATCGCCGAGATGAAAGCGCTGCCGGGCGATCCGCAGTCCTGCACCTTCACCACCGCCGGATTTTCGTCCGTCACCGTTTCCCTGCGGCCCGGCCTGGGTAAGGTGTCGATCGACCAGATCAGTTCCGGCAAGACCAATCAGACCGTGACGCCGCTGCCGGGCGTCGGCGAGCGCGCGGTGTGGGACCCGACCTTGAAGGAGGTCGACGCCGAAAAGAACGGGGCTCTGTGCATGGTCAGCGCCATCGGCCCGGCGTCGGGCGGCGCCACCCCCGACAAGGTCGGCGCCGTCTGCAACAAGATCTTCGCGGGGAGCTGACGCCCGTCGACGCCGAACCGCTCGCATGATGGCCCGGCATCTTCACTGCCGGATTGTGCGCCATCGCAGGATTTGCCGGCGCTGAGCCGCCGACAACAGGCGACGGCGACGCCCTCGGGATGGAAACCTGAGCGGCGAGCCCCTAAACGTCCATCGGGTCGAACCTCGAGCGAGGAGGCGTGGGCACGATGCTGAGCTGGCAGGTGGGGCGGGTGAAGATCACCCGCATCGTCGAAATGGACTTGCCGGTGCCGGCCACGGTCATTCCGCAGGCCACGCCCGCTGAGCTGCGCAAGTCGGCGTGGCTCTATCCGCACTTCGTCAGCGAGGACGACGCCACCCTGATGCTCAGCATCCACGCGCTGCTGGTCGAGGCGCCGGGGCTGAAGCTGGTGGTCGATACCTGCATCGGCAACGACCGGCCGCGCGAGATCACCGGCGGCGAGCCGTTGGCGACGCCGTTCCTGCAGCATCTCGGCGAGGCGGGCTGGTCGCGCGAGGGCGTCGACGCCGTGGTGTGTACGCACCTGCACACCGACCACGTCGGCTGGAACACCATGCTGGTGGACGGCCAGTGGACGCCGACCTTCCCGAAGGCGTGCTACCTCATCGGTCGGGCTGAGTACGAGTTCTGGAGCGGCTACGATGACGAGGAGCAGCAGGCGATGCTCGCAGACAGCGTCAAACCGGTGTTCGACGCTGGCCTGGTCCAGCTGGTCGAGCTGGACCACGTGATCTCGCCGGAGGTCCGGCTCACGCCGTCCATCGGCCACACGCCGGGCCACGTCAGCGTGATGATCGAGTCCGAGGGCGAGCGGGCGGTGATCACCGGCGACATGACCCACCATCCGTGTCAGCTGGCGCATCCCGACTGGACGTTCGGCGACGACGACCGCAAGGCCGCCGTCCTTACCCGCGCGCGCCTCTTCGCCGAATGGGCCGACCAGCCGATCCTGGTCATCGGCACCCATTACCCGGCGCCCACCGCCGGCCATGTCGTCCGCGACGGCGAAGCGTTCAGATTTACGGTGTGAGGGCGGCGTGCCGGATGGTCCCATTTATCGCCTAATATATATTATGAGAAATATCGGATTGTGATTCAGGATCAACCGATTAGTCCGCGCCACATCCACCGTTTCGGCAGGAAAACGGGAGCCGCCGAACACCGGCCGGCTCCCGCGTTCTGATCAGGGCTTTTCGGCGTGATCCAGCGCGCGCAGACGCATCGCCGCGGCGTGGAGATCCTGTCCGGCCTTCCTGGCTTCGGGCGTCCGTTCGAGGCGGTTGGCTCTGACCAGTTCGGCCTGGGTCTCCGGGTCTGCCAAAGCCTTCAACACGGCCGCCTTGGCCCTGGCCCGAAACGCCGGCGAAGCCGCCTCGCTCTGGGCTTTGGCAAGTTCCTTCTCGGCGGAGACGATCTGCTTCCTCGTCCTGGGATCGTCGATCAGTTGCATCACCTTCATCCGGGTCCTGGCCTCGGCTGGCGTCTCCTGGCCCGGTTGGGTCGCAACCGCCGGGTCGGCCGGCTGAGCCTGCACGGTAGGCACATGCAGCAGAACCGCCGCGGTGATCGCACCGGCGGCAACCAGTCCGCCGCCCACGAGGCCTACGATCTTCAACGAGCGACCGGGTGTCCGTTTAGGTCCGATAAGGTGCATAAGTCTCTCCTCTAGCAAGGGTTTTTCGAACAGACCGACGATGACGGGCGCGCCGCGCGACGTCGGGGCGTCGAGGGCCTTGGCCAGGGCCACCAGGCTCCTGGCGTAGACGATTTCGGAGTGCATGGCGGCCGCCGCCATGGCGTCGCAGACCAACTCGCGCGAGCGGCGCACCTCCGCCTTGATGGTGTGCAGCACCGGGTGCCAGAACAGCGGCAAGGCGGCGATCTCGCTCAGCAGATTGATGGCGTAGTCGCGCCGGATGACGTGGGCCAACTCGTGCTGCAGCGCCGCGCGGAGTTCATCTTCGGGACGTTCGACAAGGTTCACCGGGATCAGGATCACCGGGCGAAACGCGCCGGCGACCACCGCGCTGGATGTGCCGCCGGATTGTTTGATGCGCGGCATGGACGCCCCATGCGCTGCTGCGACCGCGGCCAGTTCGGCGGCGATGGCTGGCGCCAGCGTGACCTCCTCCGCATCGCGAACCAGGCGTCGCACGGCGAGCCAGCCGAGCAACAAGCGGCCCACTCCGACCATCAGGGCGCCGGCGAACACGGCGATCAGCGCCATCGCCAGGCGATCGTCGAGCGTCAGAGCCATCGCATGCGCGACGGTCGTCGCGGCGACGGCGGACGTCTTTGACCCTGCAGGACCGTCCGTCGCAACGAGGTCCGCCATCGGCAGCACGACGCTCAGCCCCAGGCACGCCAGCCACACGCGGTTACGGCCGCGCGGCGCGAGGTGGCTGACGCGCGCCAGCGTCCAGGCGCCGGCGGCGAGCAGCGGCGCCTGCCAGGCGGCGTTGACCAGATAACCCAGGAGACCATCGACCATCATGGGGCGCCCTCGCCTGCCTTTTCCACGTCGTTCAAGAGTTTGGAGACCCGCGCCAGAGCCTCGGGCGTCACCTGGCGGCTGTCCACCAGCGCCATAAGCAGGGCCTCGCTGGAACCGCCGAACATGCGCGCCACCAGGTCGCTGACAGTGGAACGGATGGCCCTTTCACGGCTGAGCGCCGGCTCATAGGCGAAGGCGCGGCCCACCCTTGCGCGGCGCACCTTCTTCTTGCGCAACAGCACATTGAGCATCGTCTGCACGGTCGTATAGGCGAGCTCGCCCTTGAGCCGATCCTGGACCTCGGACACCGTCGAAGCGCCGGCGCCCCACAGGACCTGCATGATCTCGAGTTCCAGGGGGGTCAGAACCCCCAAGACGCGTTCGCGTGCGGCGGCCAAGGGCGAAACTCCTAAGGCGTTAGGAGATGGTCGCGCTGGTTCGCCATCCTGTCAACTAATCTTTTAGGAGGACGACCAAGTCGCTGGCCAGCAAATGACCCGCTACGGCGTGGCCGTCTTCGCCGGCGCGGCAGGCTTCGCGCGCGGCGGCGCGTGTTTCACGTAGCGGTCCAGCCAGTCGTTCATTTCCCACAACACTTCCTCTGAGGATCTCGCGACCGCGATAGCCGTGCGGTTCGTACGGCAGCTGGACGTAGCGCACGGTCGCGCCGGCGCCCTTCAGCGCGGCGTAGAACCGCTCGCTCTGGATCGGGAACGTGCCGTCGTTGTCGTCCTCTTCGCCGTGGATCAGCAGGATCGGCGACTTGACCTGGGGCGCGAACGTAAACGGGCTCATTTTCGTATAGACGTCCGTGGCTTGCCAGTAGGTCCGTTCCTCGTTCTGGAAGCCGAACGGGGTCAGAGTCCGGTTGTAGGCGCCCGAGCGTGCGATGCCGGCCCGGAACAGGTCCGAATGGGCCAGGAGGTTCGCGGTCATGAAGGCCCCGTAGCTGTGGCCGCCGACGGCGATCCGGTCCGGGTCCGCCACGCCCTCAGCCACCACCTCGTGCACCGCCGCCGTCGCGTCGGCCACCAGCTGCTCGATGTAGCTGTCGTTGGGCTCGGCGCCGTTGGCCCCGATGATGGGCGCGGAGAAGCCGTCGAAGATCGCGTAGCCCTGGGTCAGCAGATAGAGGTGGCTGATCCCCTGGGGCCGCGTGAAGCGGTTGCGCGAGCGGTCGACTACCTCGCCCGCCACCTTGGCGTCGGTGAACTCGGTCGGATAGGCCCACATCAGCATCGGCAGCGGTCCGTCGCGCGCCTTGTCGTATCCCGCGGGCAGATAGAGCGTGCCCGAGAGGTTCACCCCGTCGGCGCGCTTGTAGACCAGGAGCTGTTTGGTCACGCCCGCGAACTGCGGCTCGGGATCGGGGAAATGGGTCAGGGCGCGGAGCTGGCCCTGGCCGATCGTGCGCACGAAATAGTTCGGCGGGTCCGTCCGGCTTTCGCGCCGGGTCAGGAGCTTGCGGCCGTCGTCGCTCAACAGGCCTTCGGGGACCTCGTAGAAGTCCGGCACGGCGGTCCACAGCCGGGCTTCCTTGCCGGTGGCGAGGTCCAGGCGCGCCAGGAACGGATGCTCGCCATCGCGCGCGGCGCCCGCGCCGCTGAACAACACGCCCTTGCCGTCCGCCGTCATCGCCATGACCGGCGCGCCGAAAGGACCCGGTTTTTCCAAGGGTTGTCCGGGATCGTTGTACTCGTCCTGTGAGTTGCGCTGGAGGATCGTCCGGGACGGCGCCGCGCCTGACGGGTCGACGACAAGGCGGGTCTCATGCTTGGTCTTGCTCCAGCGCTCGGTGAGGAACGCCGCCGTCTTCGAGCCCCAAGCCACGCCGCGATAGCGCTCGGCCAGGTCCGCCAGCGTGCGCGTCGGGCCGCTGAACGGCGCGTCGAGCATCAGGACCCGGTCGTGGATATCGACCTTGTGGCGCGGGTCGCCGCCGTCCTGGGCCTCGGCCCAGACCAGGGTCGCCGGCGCATCGGCGCGCCATTCGACGTCGCGGGGCCCGGGCGACGCCGCGTCGGCGCTGATCGGCAGGTTGTCGGCGAGCGGCCGGTCGACCAGCGTCTTCACCGGCCGCCCGTCGGCGGCGTCGAGCACGGCGATCTCGGTGGGAAACAGGCGCGCCGGGACGTTGTAGCTGTAGGGCTTGTGCAGGCGCTCCACGAGCAGAAACCGGCCGTCCGGCGACAGCTGGAAGGATTCGAACACCCCCGCCTCGCCCAGCGCCCTCGCCTGGCCGTCCAGGCCCACCCGGGTCAGACGCGCGGTGAAATAATAGTCGAACAGCGCCTCGTCGTGGGCGTCGGTCAGCAGGTCCTCATAGGTGCGTCCCGGCGCAGCGCGACCGTCGCTCTCCTGGATGATCGGACCGGACGGCGTGGCGGGCTCGGGCGGCGGCGCGCCGCGGCCCTCGGGCACGCAGGGAATGATCACCGCGGCGCTGTCGGGGGTCCACTCCAGGCGCATGCCGAAGGCGGCATCGACCACCGCGCCGGTCAGCTTGCGCGCCTGGCCGGTGTCGGCGTCGGCGACCCACAGCTCGAGGCCGTTCGGGGCCTCGGCGATGAAGGCCACATGCTTGCCGTCCGGCGACCAGTGCGGCGCGCTGAAACGCAGGCCCTGGGGCAGCGCCGCCTCCCGCGTCGCGCCCGTCGCCACATCCTCGAAGGTCAGCGATGTCAGCCAGTTGAGGCGGATTTCTGCGGGCCCGTTGGTCTGGGTTGAGATGCGGTAGCCACCCAGCCGCAGGATCGGGCGCGCCAGGGCCTCGATGGTGGGCAGGCCCTCGCGCCCGAAGATGGCCAGGCGCCTGCGGTCGCGGCTCAGGCTGACACTCGGCGTCGGCGCGGCCTCGATCATGGCCGGGATCGGCGCCGGCGGCGTGTGATAGACGCTGGCCGGCGCGTCCGCCGAGGCGACGCCCGCAAACACGAACGGCGCCGCGATTCCGGCGAGGACGACAGTCCTCGCGAACGACCTGAACCCCATGACCCACTCCCCGAAACAGACGGGGCGAGCCTAGGACGCCGGGGCGCGCGCCCGCAATGCGAATGAAGCCTTCTCCGGCGCGCAGGCCTGGGTCGCGCGCCGGAGACCGCCTCGGCGTCCGATCAGTGGGATTTTGACTCTTCGACGTCGCGCAGATGTTTCGCCGCGGCCTTCAAGTCCTTCTCGGCCTTCTTGAAATCTTCGGACTGCGACAGGCGCTGGGCGCGTTCGATCTCGGCCTTGATCTTCGGATCGTCGAGGGCCTTCAGCGCCTCCATCTTCGCCTTGAGCCTGAACTCGTCCGACTTGCCCACACGCTCGGCCTCGGCGATCTCGGCCTTGATCTTGGGGTCGTCCATCACCTTCAAGGCTTCCATCTTGGCCCGCATCACGGTGTCGGAATTGGCCATGCGCGCGGCCGCGGCGATCTGGGCCTTCACCTCCGGCGCGTCGAGCGCCTTCAACGCGGCGAGTTTCGCCTTCAGCTCGAAGTCCTGCGACTTGATCGCCGCGAGCTTGGCCTTGAACGCGGGCGACGACACCAGATCGGTGGCCTTGCGCGCCTGCGCCATCGCGTCGGCGATCTTGGCTTCGTAGCGCTCGCGTTCCTCGGGCGTCGGATCGCGCGGGTCGTCGGTCACGATGGTGACGTGCTTGCCCGCGCGCGACACCCAGCGATGCTCGTAGCCGCCCTTCCCTTCGTCGATCACCGCGTCCGCCTCAGGCGGCGTGGGCGGCGTCGGCGTCACCGCGGGATCGGCCGGAGTGGCGGGCGCCGTCGGCGGCTCAGGCGCCACAGGGGGTTCGGGCGGTGTGGCCGACTCGGCCGGGACCGCGGGAGTGGCCTCCGGCGCGCGGGGCGCATAGGCGGGCGGCGCTGGCGGCGCTTCGGGTGTGGAATAGATCCCCGGCGCGGGCGGCGGCGCCGGCGGCGCGCTCTGGGCCAGGGCGGTCGGGACGTGCAGCAGCACAGCGGCGCCGACGGCGCCGGCGGCCACGGCCGCGCCGCTGAGCAGGCCGAGGGTCTTCATGGCCGGCCGGGGGGTCCGCTTGGGTCCGATCAGGTGCATCAGTCTTTCCTCCAGAGAGGGGTTGCCGAACAGGCCCACGAACGCGGGAGAGGCGCCGTGTGCGGGGGAGTTGCAGGATCGCGCGAGCGCCACCAGGCTCTCGGCGTAGGCGCGCTCGGAGCGCATGGCGGCCGACGCCATGGCGTCACAGGCCAGTTCGCGGGTGCGGCGGATCTCGGCCTTGATCAGGTAGGCGGCCGGATGCCAGCAGATCGGCAGGCTGGCGAGCTCGCACAGCAGGTTGACCGCGTAGTCGCGCCGCAGGACGTGGGCCAGCTCGTGCATGAGGGCGGCGCGGACTTCCGGCTCCGGACGCGCGACGAAGCCGTCGGGGGCGAGGATCAGGGGCCGCACCACGCCGGCCACCACCGGGCTGGAGGTCTCGGGGGTCTCGCGCAGCTCGGGCGCATGAGCGCGATGGACGGCCGCTACGGCTTCCAGCTCGGCGGCGACGCCCGCCGGCAGGGCGGTGACGACCGCGCGGCGCGCGAGGCGCCCCACGGCTAGCCAGCCGCTCAGGACACGCGCCAAACCCGCCAGAACCACCAGGGCGAACGCCGCAACGATAACCAGAGCCCAGCGGGCGTCGAGGTCGAGTTCAAAGGGGCGCGGCAGGGCTTGAGCCGTCGGCGGCGCCACGGCAATGGCCTGAACCATAGCAGCGGACGCAACCGACGCCGTTTGCGAAGATGCCGACGTAAGTGGCTGAAAATGCACGGCGGGCAGCGCCACGGCGCAGGCCAGGCAGACCAGCCATACCCGGTTGCGACCGCGCGGGCTGAGCCCACCGAACCGGCTCAGCGCGAAGGCGCCGGCGAGCAGCACTGGAACCTGCCAAGCGGCGTCGACCAGATAGGCGATGAGAGCCGCGATCATGCCTCGCCCTCCCCGTCCTCGGGCTCGTTCAACAGCCTGGAGGCCCGCGCGAGCTGTTCGGGGGTGATCTGGCGGGTGTCGATCAGGGCCATCAGCAGCGCCTCGCTGGAGCCGCCGAACATGCGGTCCACAAGGTCGCCGAAGGCCGACTTGATGGCGCCCTCGCGGGTGACGGCCGGCGCGTAGGCGAAGGCCCGGCCGACCGGGGTGCGCCGCACCTTCTTCTTGCGCAGCAGCACGTTCAGCATGGTCTGGACCGTGGTGTAGGCCAGCTCCCCCTCGAGCCTGTCCTGAACCTCTGCGACGGTGGAGGATCCCGCGTCCCACAGGACCTGCATGATCTGCAGCTCCAGGGGCGTCAGGACACCGGGATCGCGTTCGCGCGGCTGGGCGGCCAAGGCCTATCTCCTAATGCGTTCGGAGAGGCTGCTCCCGGACCGGTCGTTCCGTCAACTAAAGTTTTAGTAGGGTTTCGGCTGCAACTTTGAACGGCTAAAATTCAATCGCTTAGATCGAAGGTCTCGCGCCAACCGTCAAACGCCGGCTCGACTCCGGCGGGCAGTCGCGCCGCCAGTTCGGCATAGTCCAGGTCCACATGCATGTTGGTGAGCACGGCGCGGCGCGGTTTCACCTCGGCGATCCAGTCGAGCGCCCTTTGCACGTCGGAATGGGTCGGGTGCGGCTTCCAACGCAGGGCGTCGACGATCCAGAGGTCGAGGTCCTGCAGCGCCGCGAAAGCCTCGGTCGGCAGCTCCGAGACATCGCTGGAATAGGCCACGCCGCCGAAGCGAATGCCCACCGAAGCGATCGGCCCGTGCACCTGCGGGAACGTGATTATGGGAAGTTGACCCGAGGGACCGTCGACGCTCCACGCTGTCCCGTGCGGCGGCATACTCCGCGCATCGCAGATGGCAGGATAATCCATCGCCCCGTTGAAAATATACGCGAAACGCTGGGTAAGCGTGGCGTTGTCCGCGGCGCTCATGAAGCACGGCACGCGCCGTTGCATTCGGCCGGCGAAGACGCGCAGGTCGTCGATGCCATGGGTCTGGTCGGCGTGGTCGTGGGTGTAGATCACCGCGTCCACCCGCTCGATCCCGGCCGTCGCCGCCTGCAGCCGGAAGTCCGGCGAGGTGTCCACGACGACGGTGGTCTCGCCTTCGCCCGAACGGCCCATGCGCCGCACCAGCAGCGAACAGCGCGAACGCCGGTTGCGCGGATCGGCCGGATCGCAGGCGCCCCAGTTCCCGTCCGCCCGCGGCACGCCGCCGGAGGAGCCGCAGCCCAGGATGGTGACCTCCAGCCGCCCGCTCATGGCCGCGGTATCCGGTCGAACAGGGCGAAGAAGGCGTCTTCCGTCCGCACCTGCGCTTCCGAGCGGTCCCAGCCGCGGATCTCCGCCAGCTTGTCCAGCACATAGCCGATGAAGGCCGGCTCGTTGCGCCGCCCGCGCACGGGCGCCGGCGCCAGATAGGGGCAGTCGGTCTCGACGATGATCCGGTCGGCCGGCATGTCGCGGATGATCGCCCGCACCTCCTCGGCGGCGCGGAAGGTCGCGATGCCGGAGACCGAGAACCACGCGCCCATTTCCGCTGATTCCTTCGCGAGTTCCGCGCCGCTGGTATAGCAGTGCATGAGCAGTTTGAACGGCCCGCGGGCACGCCCTTCACGCAGCATTTCGGCCATGGTCGCGTCGGCCTCGCGGGTGTGGACCACCAGCGGCAGACCGGTTGCCTGGGCCGCGGCGATGTGGGTGCGGAGGACCTGGGCCTGCACCTCGCGGGGGCTCAGGTCGTAGTGGAAGTCGAGGCCGCACTCGCCGATGCCGACCACCCGCGGACGGCTTGCCAGTTCGACCAAGGTCTCGACCGTAAGGTCAGGATTTTCCTTGGCTTCGTGCGGGTGAGTCCCGACCGTGCACCAGATGTCCGGATGCGCCATGGCCAGGGCGTGGGTGGCCTCGAAGCTCGAGACCCGGTCGGAGATCGTCAAGCATCAGCCCGACCCCGGCCGCCCGCGCGCGGGCGATGACCGCGTCGCGGTCTTCGTCGAACTGCGGCGCGTGCAGATTGACGTGGCTGTCGATCAGCATCCGCCTCAGGCCGCCTCCACCGGCGCCTGGGCGCGGAGCGCCTTCAGCTCCGCCAGCAGCGACCAGAACACGTCGGCGCGGTCGAGGTTGATGGCGTCGGCCTCTCCTGGCGCTGCGGCGACCTTGTCCCAGAGCTCCGCGAGACGCGCGGCATAGCCCGGATCGACCCGCGGCTGGGTGGCCGCCAGGCGAAGGGCTTCGGCCAGCCGTTCGAACAGGAGGTCGAATCGCCCCTGACCGGCCTGCCCGCGGAAACTGTCGGCGAGCGCCAGCAGCTGGCCGTCCGGTGGCGGCTCACCCAGCACCAGCGCGCGGGCGGCGGCATCGAGGTCCAGCCCGTGGCCCTGGGCGAGGCGCAGCGCCTGGCCTGGCGCGCCCCTTGGCCATGGCGGCCACGGCGTCCGCCTCGTCGTCGGCCACGCCGCCGCGCCGGCGCAGGAAGTCGGCGACCGCCTCGGTCGGCCAGGGCTGAAACGCCAGCCGGCGGCAGCGCGAGCGGATGGTCGCCACCAGCCGCCCCGGCGCGTGGGACACCAGCAGCAGCACGCCGCGCTCGGGCGGCTCCTCCAGGGTCTTCAGCAGGGCGTTGGCGGCGTTGACGTTCATGTCGTCCGCCGCATCCACGATGGCGACCCGATACGGGCCGCGCGAGGGCGCCTTGTGGAAGAAGCCCGGCAAGGCGCGCGCGTCGTCGACCGAGATGTACTTCTTGGTCTTGCCGTCCTCGACCGCGCGTTCGAGCGTCATCAGGTCCGGGTGCGAATGCGCCGCGATCAGCCGGTTCTCCGGATCGGACGGGTTCGAACCCAGCAGGCCATAGGCCGGGTCGGGCTTGGCGCCCAGCAACCGCCGCGCCGCGCGGTAGGCGAAGGTCGCCTTGCCCATGCCCTCGGGACCGGTCAGCAGCCAGGCGTGGTGCAGCCGCCCGCGCGCGAGGGATTCGAGGAAGGCGCCCTCGACCGCCTCGCCGCGTTCGTAGTCGTAGACGTCGCGGGGCTCAGGCCAGTCCTCAGTCATTGGCCGCGCCTGCGAGCACCGCGGGATCGCCGATCGAGGTCTCGAGCGCGGCCCAGATGCTTTCGGCGATGGCGTCGAGGGGCGCGCCGCCATCGGCCCGGATGAGGATGCATCGGCCGGGATGGCTGTCCGCGACCTCCCTGAAGCCTGTGCGCAGTCGTTCGTGGAACTCGCGATCCTTGCTCTCGAAGCGCGCATCGCCGCCCCGCGCGCCGGCGCGGGCGAGACCCGTCTCCACGGGAAGATCGAGAATGAAGGTCAGGTCCGGCTGGTCGGCGCCCACCACGCCGCGATCGATGGCCTCAATCAATTCAGGGTCCACCCCGCCGCCGGCGCCCTGGTACGCCCGGCTGGAGTTCGGCGAAGCGGTCGCACACGACCCATGCCCCGCGAGCAAGCGACGGCCGGATCAGCCGCTCCAGGTGATCGGCGCGGGCGGCGTACATCAGCAGGAGCTCGGAGACCGGCGACCAGCGGTCGGCGCCGCCCTTGACCAGCAGGTCGCGCAGGGCTTCGGCGCCCGGCGTGCCGCCGGGCTCACGGGTGAGCACCACCTCGAGGCCAAGGCCGCGCAGTCGTTCGGCCAGCAGGGCGGCCTGGGTGGACTTGCCCGTCCCCTCCCCGCCTTCGAAGGTGAGAAATTTGCCGCGTTTCACGCGCGCACAATGGCGGCTTGCGCCGCGCGCGCAAGCCTCAGCTCAGGCCGACATCCAGAACCCGGCGGCCAGCAGCAACAGCAACCGGAACACCCCGGTCATCGGCAGATCGAACATCTCGCGGTCCATGGGGGGCAGGATAGGCGCGAGGTGGTTGGGGCCGGCTTAAGCGAGGTGGTTAACCCTTCGCCTACGGGTCCGGGCTTGCTATGGACCCGCGCGCGGGACGGGTGGCCGAGTGGTTTAAGGCAGCGGTCTTGAAATGCGGCGAAGCTCGCGCCGTTTGTTAGCCGCCCATTGCAGCATATGGATTTCCGTTCGGTAGTTCTGCCGTTTCGTGGCGGCTCCCGCCCTATCTTTGCGCCTCATTGGTGGCAAGTTTCGTGGCGCCGCTAAAAGATGGAGGCTTCATCTTCGTAGCGACAAACCATAATAGTGGTACGGTTTGCCCATGGCAGTGACTCGCCAGACTTCCCCCGCGAACCGCCCGAAATCCGCCAAGGGTGGACGTACTCGTATTGCTACGAAGATCTTCAAGACCAAGAGCACTAAATTCGGAAAATCGAAGAAAAAAACGCCCGTCGCTAAGCGGTCGGCTGCTAAAGTTGGCTATGTGCTTAAAGCCGTCAGCAAGCGCGCCAACCTGACGCAGGCTGAGGCAAATAATGCTGTGCGTTCAGTCTTAGACTCAACAAAATCTAAGTAACGGTGCCAGGCAATGACGCCCGGAACGTCTTCATAAACTGCCCGTATGATGACGCTTTTCTGGAGAGCTTTCGCGCTCTTGTATTCTCAGTGACGGCATGTGGGTTTTATGTGCGCTGCGCCCGCGAAATGGCCGATGCAGCTGAGACCAGACTGGATAAAATATATAGACTTGTCGAACAGAGCCGCTTCGGAATTCACGACATTTCTCTCACAGAACTGGACCTGACTCACGGGCCCCCGGGTTATCCACGGTTTAATATGCCATTCGAGTTAGGTTTGTTTCTTGCCGCTAAGAGATACGGTGGTGAGGAGCAAGCCAAGAAGCGAGCGCTTATATTCGATAGAGAGGAACATAGGTTTCGACGGTTTATCTCTGACATCAATGGGATGGACGTGATTTCGCACGGGAACGACCCACTGCAAATGGTCGCGCGCGTGCGAGACTGGTTAGTCGCAGTTTCTCGCCGAAAGAGGATCCCAGCTACAGGGCCTTTGGTCGGAAGCTATGAACGGTTCACCGCGAAGCTTCCTGCAATCGCACATGCAGGCGGTCTGGACGCCGCGGATTTAGCTTACCCTGATCTTGAACGGCTGGTCGTTGCTTGGGTGCGGGACGAAAAGGCTGCCGGCGCTATCTAGAATGGCGCGCGGAGACGGCCGCACGAATCGAAGTCGCCCATTCGCCAGATGTTTAAGACCTCTTCGAGACGGGTAACTCCAGCATGTCAACCGACGCCACCGATCCCGGCCCGAAAGATGCGCAGCCAAGTGCTGAACCACCCACGGTGGAGAGCCTTGTCGCGGCGATCGAGCCGGTCCTTACACAGGGCGTGGCGGGCCTAAGCGACATGGGCCGCCAAGGCGCCATAGCCGCAGACGCCGACATTCGGAGAGGGCTCGTGGCGATGAACGGCGCCGGCTTGGTCGCTGTCATTTCCATTTTGAGCACCTCGCTTGACCCGTTGGCAGTCCGGGCGGCCGTCGCCCTCTATTTTGTGGGTTTGGCCGCGGCGCTCATGAGCTGGGCGCTGCGGGTTCGCTTCCACAACTCGATAATGCTGGCTGACCTCCAGATCGCCGTCGCGCTTAAGACCTTCAAAGAGAACCCCGCCGTTAAGTTGCCTCTGAATACAAAAGAGGACGTCGAGGTGATCGGTCGCGTCGCGACGCGATTTATCGAGCGCGCTACCAAGGCCTTGAAAAAGCCGGGCAATGCGATAGGGAATTGGACTTGGGCTGCGCTGATCTGCTTTTTCCTTGCGACGTCGCTTCTGGTCGTGGACTTCGAGATCGCCGGACTTGCGAAGCCAAAGACGCCGCTACCTTTGCCAGCCATAACTCCGGCCGTCGCGGTGCCGCCTAGCTCCGGCCATGCAAAGGCCGCCCACTGAGGCCGCTGCTCTTTTATACCGCCGGGCCCCCGACACATCGTGCAGCGACTTCGATAACCCCGTCAGGGCGATTCTGGAGAATAAGATGAAGATGGCGTGCTTGATCTTGGGTCTTCTAGTCGCGGTGCCGACCGCTGTGGGTGCGGAGTCCAAGAGGGCGGTGTCCGGCCCTGCTGCGCAGTTCGCGGCTCAGGTTGCTCACACGATGGATATCACATTGACCGACTATCCATCGGCGCGCTTCCGAGACGTGAAGTTCACCATTTTCGACGATGGTAGCGGGGGAATTGCGTGCGGCTTTGTGAACAGCAAAAACCGTTCGGGCGGCTACGCCGGCTGGATCCCTTTTCTAGTCATCGGAGCTGGGAAGGATAAGGCGGTGCCGCTCATCGGCGACACTGAGGCCGAGTCGGCCGCAGTGCTAGAGACATGCGCCGACCCGAAACAAAAATGGCTGGCGAAGGACTTCAGCAAAGAAGTCAGCGCCGCCAATAAATAGGCACCGTCCTTTGGCCTCTCCGGGCGTGGCGCCGGCATTTAGATGACGACCCGAGCCAGCTCGGGCGACGCCACCAGGAGGGCATCGTAGGCCTTGGCGAAGGTCGTGCCCTCCACCCTTGCCTTATCCTTCGCAAGAGCCTCCAGACCTGCCCTGACGGCTCCCCTGCGGGCAGTCCAATCCACGGGGACGTCACGGGCGTCGCTCTTCATGATGACCGCGCGGGCACCCTCTTGAGCTGGTTTCGGGACGCCTGAAATCTCATCAATTCGGAATCGGGTCATGCGTCCCGGGAGCTTGCTCATCGTCGTCGCCTCTCTTTTAGCGCAGGACAAAGATTCCCTGCGTCCTATCGCCAATGCCGTGGCGCTTTAGCACCTGGTTCTTGGCGCGCATGTGCGCCTCGTAGATGCCGGGATTCTCGCGCATCAAGCGGTCGGCGGCCTGAGCGTGACTCTCGTGCGGCTGACGGTGTTTCTCCACCAGGCCGGCGAGCGCTTCGTCCAGGCCTTCCGTTGCGTTCACGGCGGCCGCGCGGGGTGTGTCCGCTGTGTCGCCCTCGGGCTTGTCATCCGAGAGTCCGAACGTCTTGTTGATCTCACTCTGCGTCAGTTTGGGCAATGGGAATCTCCGTCATTTGCGGTGGTGATGGTGGGCGCCAGCACTCGGGCCTGATCGGCAAACGTCGCTCTTTGGTTCACGCCAACGTAGTCGACCGTAGTCAGGCCTACGAGACCGCCAGCCGCGAGGCCCGCGTCCGTTGACCTCGGATGCATGAGCCGCGCGAGCAGCGCGCGGGCGCCGCCGTGCGACTTTCGGTGAAGCGCAATCAGGATCTCGCGGCGCTTCCATAGAGCCTCGACAAGCGCCTTGGTGGCCGAGTCAGCGACTTCGGAGGCCTGGTCGAGCTGGTCGGTCAAAGACGGTTCTGTGACGACCGGCGTCGGACGACGGCGCGAAAAGGGATTCATAGGTGGGCTTCCCGGCGATGGCGCGCGGCTCTGGCGTGGGCAGCGCGCTTGGTTGAGGTGCTGGCGAATATTCCCGTTCTCCGGGGTTCAGACGCCGACCCGTTGGGCAGCTTGGGGCGATCAGTCGGCGCGTCGGTCAATTTCATCCTGATGGTCGCGGGCGCGCGCGCATCCGCGGTGACGACCTGCGCAGCAGCGGCGGCGATCGCGGCTTTGATGAACTCGGTATCGAGTGCGTGACCGTCGCGCCTCGCCTGGCAAAAGCGCTCGGTCAAGGCAGCGTTGAAAGACTTGCGCTGGTCGGGCGTCAGCGACGCGGTCTGACGGCTGATAAGCAGCAGCTCGGTCGGGTGGGTCGGCCATGTTCCGCGCGGTGCGGCGGGGACGCGGGTGAGGGATTTGGCAGGTCGTTCTTTCGTCATGTCCCGGCCCATGCGTTGAACGCGTCGTCCGGCTTTGCGGAAGGGGCTTGCGCACGGGCGAACAGCCAGGGCGTCCACGCAAGGTCGATCTGCTTGAGAATCTCTGGGCAGCCCACGGTCTGCGGTTGCACCCTGCCACTCGCGAGCACCAGCGCGCCTATGGCAGAATTGGCAAGGTCGTCATGCGCCGAGGAGCCCGACCCGTGGTCCACGGATTCACGGCCGCCGGCATGGACTCGACGTTCAAGGCCGGCGAGCTGTTGGCGAAGCACCGGACTGTCCAGCAGACGCGCGCGACCCGAGAGGAGCAGTGGTAGACCCGCGAGATAGATTTCGCTTCGGTTGCGGCGCGACGGGACGTAGCGCACGCCAGCGCGCGAAAATTCGTCGCGAATCCAGCCGCCGGAAAAATGGTCGCCGTGAACTTCGGTGCACCGATAGTCGCGGAGCGTCTCGGCGAACTCACGGACCACCACCGCCGGCACAAAGCGCGGCTTACGCTCCCGCACCACGTCCAACACCACCGTCGCGTCAGGCCCGGCGTGGGCGATTCCCAGGGTAAAGGCGTCCTGTCCCGTACCGCCCGCCGCATCGGTGAAGGCAAAGTAGCGCGTGCCCGCGACGGGTGGGCGTTCGCGGATTTTCCAGTCGGTGCAATTCTCGATGGCGTCGTCGGGGACAAAGTCCGCGTCGGTCGAACGCCACTCCGCAAGATATTCGCTCCGGGCTCTGACAGGGTCGTCGGCGATTGCCTGCCGGATCAATTCGTCGGGCAGGCTGGGGTTCATCGTGCGGGAAGCTGCGACCCAGCACAGGTCCTTGGCGCCGTCGTTGCCTTGGAGCTCCTTCCATCGCCGGTGCACCAGACCCCGCGGCCGCTGCGGCGAACTCGAAAGCACCAGGAAGCCGCCCCCGGGCACGCTCATCATGCTCGGCTGGGCCGCGGCGATGACCTCCTCATCGCTGTTCGCGCCCTCGCCGTCCGCACGCCACATGCATGCCTCGTCGCCGATCACCGCGAGGCACGTCCGCGAACGCACAAGCCGGCAGTCGTTCGTCCCGACCTCGATCACAGCCCCGTTGCGGAACTCGATTTCATTCACGTCCTCCCGCACCACCTCGGCCGCCAGGAGCGGCGCTGCAGCCAGCGCAGACGCGTAGCGCCTCAACACCGCTGCCTGTTTTCTGTCCGCCCCGAGAAGCAGCACGACGCCGCGCTCACCGGGCGCTAGGGCAGTGCGCCAGTCCGCGCACAGGGAGGCGATCCAGACCGCCAACGCGGCCAGCCACCTCGATTTTCCGCCGCGGCGCCCTATCAGCAGGACCAGCAGCCGCACCGGGTCTTTCGGCAGGCGCGTGCGGCCCGTGCACCGCTTGACGAACGCGTGCTCGCTCCGGGTCAATGGCTCGCCGCTGATCACCTTGGCGAGGACGTGCCAGGGCCCGAACGACGGCGCCTGAAACGATGCGCCCAAGAGCTGCGGATCACGCAGCGCTGCGGCGAACGACACACTCATGGCCGGCCCCGAAAAACTCGAGATTCAGAATCATACGGGTGCCGACCATGCGTCTCGGACAACACCACCCCCCTCACAAAACATGGCGGGGCGCTCATGCGGCGGCGCCCGCTTTGTTGCGCAGGTACGCGGCGAGGTCGGGCGCCGGCGGCTTGCGCGCAGCGCGCTTCGCCCGCAGCGACGTGAGCAACCGCGCGGCGCTGTTGGACACGCGCGTCAGCTCCTCGCTCTCCACCGGCTTGCCGTTGAGCATGTCGGCCGTCAGTCGCTCGGCGTGGACGATCAGGCTCGCAACGGTGCGCACCTGCAGGGTCTCCGCTTGGCCGAGGTCGCCGCCGAGGTCGCGCGACAGGTCCGCGATCAGGTCGCGGAAGCGTCGCGCGCTGGCGCCGCGGCCGTCCACGCCTTCGACCAGCACCTTGCCGTTGCTGGTGCGCGACCGGGCCATGGGCTTTCGGGGAGCTGTTGCGGTGCGACTGGCGGTCATGACTTCAGGCCAAGGGGTGACAGCGGTTCAGGCAACCGCGATAAGTTACGGTGCAACCGACGGAAACTGAACGTCTTTCTCGCAGCGTTTCGTGGCTTGCCACCGCCCTTGCCGCTATTCCGTGCGGCGCGGGGCGAACAGGGCGATCATCCGATCCGAACGACGGGACACGGACGCGGGCGGTCGCGGAAATCAAAGCTGCCACGTGCGCGGGGCCGGTGGGCGCTTTTATATGCTGGGAGCAAAGCAGCAGGAGCAGAGACGATGGCGCGTTGGCATATTCGTGGCCATCTGAAGCACGACCAAACCTTCGAAGCATGGGTGTCGGGCAAGCTCTCCGAGCGTCAAATTATTCAGCTCTTGGCGCGCCTGCACTGTCGCCATTTGAGCGACGCCGAGGTCGTTGCGGCGACGACCGCCAGCCGAGATCGGGACCGGACGGATTTCATGGTCACGCACATGAACGGCGGCTACATGACGACCGGCAGTCAAGAGCACTACATCGCGCGCTTCGAGGAAACCGATGCTTGAGCGGGGGTGCAGGCGCTTTTTTTTGGCGATGGCAGTTATCGTCGCGTTCTCGGGCTGCGCACCGTGCGCGTGACCACCAGCCCGGCCCATTTGTGACGCTAGGCCGCCCCAGGTCGCACGGCCTTCCTTCCCCCGAGATATAGATAGGAGGTGCTTTTTCGCACCCGGAAAGAGGGTCATCCTTGAGGTGCATTTTCGCCCCCGGACTCGGGTGCGTTCTTGCACCCGGTTTCAGGTGCATTTTCGCACCCGGTATTTCTGGATTTCTTGCCGAGTTCTTGAGAACTTCGGCGGCCTGGAGATCGTCCTTAATGCGCGCCCATTCGTCCGTGCGTCTGTCGACGGGTTTCCCATCCGGCCCTTTCTCCAGGACATAGGTCAGGCGGTATTTCGACGGCTGGTGGAAACCTGAACTGGCGACATAGCCTCGCAGGATCACCTCCAAGAAGCCGAGCGCACTGCATTGACGCAGCGCCAACGGGACGGACTGCCTACGGAGGCCGCCGAGCGCGAACTGGTCGTAAGTGAATACCAGCTTGCCGTTCTCGGCTCCTCCATGCCGCATGTGCTCGCGTTCCAAGAGATCGAGTATCCTTCGTCCGTTATCCGGGAGCGCGCGCCATGCCGGCGATTTCCTTCAGCGCGAGGGTATGGAAGACAAACGCCTCTTTGATGATTGCCTTAGATCGGGGGCGTGGCTTCATCGCCAGACTACAGTTCGGTGGCGCCGGTGCCCGCCAGGGCAGCGACAATGGCGTCCAACAGGGCCGGCGCATGTTCGAGACGGATGGCCAGGCCCCGAGCCGTTGGGATCATGCGGCCGTGGGCTAGCCGTCTCCATCGCCGCAAGTCCAGCAGGAGCGCTCCATCCGGCAGTTCGATTAGCTCGATCACCGCAACCCAGCTCAGGCCATCGGGAACGACCTGCCGAAAGCGCGATTGGCTCGGCCGAGCGGCCTTGTTATTGTGGCGCGGTCCGCCTGGACCACTATCACCACCGCCCCGTCGCCGCCGGCCAGCGGCTACGGGGCGTTTCATTGTGGTCATAGCGCTTCAAGCGGTTTCCTCGGCGCGCGGACCGTTGAGCTGCGCCTGGACCCACCAGGCCGGGATCTTGATCAGGCGTCCGAACCGCTGCGACGGAATCTCTCCGCGGGCCGCGCAGTCTCGGATGATGCGTTCCCCAAGCCCCGTCACTGCGGCAGTTTCCGAGACTGAAAGCAGGGCCTTGGTCGCTTTGCTTCGCACTTTGCTTCTCCCGACAAGTCAAAGCGCTCACCTGCGCCTCGTTCGAGATGGTGGCGTTCGCTTTTGATTCGTGCAATAACGTGACGCAACGATGGAGCACAGTTTAACTCGGAGGCTCATAATGGGTAGGCGCGGACCGTTGGCCGGCTCGGAGAAGCGAGGGCCGCCAACGGGCATTCGGTTCGATCCTGGCCTGAAGGCGCGACTCACAGAAGCGGCGAAGGCGGCTCGGCGGTCATTCGCAGATGAGGTCGCGTTCCGGCTAGAACTGTCGTTCGGTGCCCGTGACATCGAACAGGAGTTTGGCGACCTCGAAACCTATGCGCTCTGCAGGCTGGTCGCGTCTGCATTTAGAGACATCAAGCGCCAAACAGGCGGTTCCTGGTTTCAGCAACCCTGGTCCTTCAGGCACGCGAAGGACGCCCTTAAACAGCTGTTCTCATACCTTGAGCCGGTGGGCGACGCGGTGGTCCCAGATGACGCGCCCCTCTTGAAGAGAATGAAAACGGAGGGATTTTCCGACGAGGCCGTGGCGCAAGCCAAGGACCAGTTGGGGCGCTTCCCGCTGGGAGCTAAGGCCGCCGACATGGCCATGTTTTTGATCGAAACCAGCCTCGTGAACGAGCACACCCATAGGGCGGAGGAGTTGAGGCCGATCGCCACTATCATAAAGGCGCGCCTGATCGCTGCGGACATGGCCGGCGAGGCCCTGAAGGAGCTGCTCGACGACGACCCCAACGCAACCATCAAGGTGACAATATGACCAGCAAGACGCGTGCGCGCCGTTCCCGCGGCGATGGCGGCTATCGCCTTCGCGGCGACGCGTGGGAACTCAAGTTTGCGGCGACCGACCCCGCCACGGGCCAGCGCAGGTTCAGGTACGTGACCTTCAAGGGTAGCGAGACGGCGGCGCGTGCCGAGTTGCGCAAGCTGGTCAAGCAGGCCGAGGACGGCGCGTTCGTCGCCCCTGCCCGCCAGACGCTCATGTCTGTGTTGGACGCCTGGGACAAGACCCTTACGGTGAGCCCTAAGACGGCCGAGCGCTACCGGGAACTGGTCAAGCTGCATATCCGGCCGCACCTGGGCGACATGCGCCTGCAGGCCCTCCGGCCGACCCGCATTGAGGCCTTCTATAACGACCTCAGAGACGGTCGCGGGCCTGACGGCCAGCTCGGGCGGCGGCAACTCGCCCCGCTCACGATCGGGCATATCCACCGGCTACTGGGTAAGATCCTGTCCACAGCCGAGCGGGATGGCCTGATCGCCTCGAACCCGGCCCGAAAGGCCGAGCGCCCGAAGGTCGAACGCGCCGAGGTCGAAATATTGAGCGAGGATCAGGTCCGCGAGGTTCTGACCAGGTTGCGCGGGCGCCCCTTGTTCCTTGTCGCGGCGCTGGGCGTTGCGACGGGGATGCGGCGGGGTGAACTGCTGGCCCTTCGCTGGCGCGACGTGAACCTCGACGGCGCCGAACTGCAGGTCCAACAGTCCCTAGAGCAGACGAACGACGGCCTCCGGTTCAAAGCGCCCAAGACCAAGCGCGGGCGCCGGACGATCTCCCTGCCTGCATTCATCGTGACCGAACTGCGGGCCCACAGGCGGGCGCAGACCGAGCAGCGGCTCGCCCTGGGGCTGGGCCGTGACGGCGAGGACGCGCTGGTCCTGCGCCAACCGGACGGTTCACCCCTCCTTCCCGACTCGATCTCAAGCGAGTGGCGCCGGTTAGTCCTTTCGCTCAAGCTTCCGAAGGTTAGCCTTCACGCCTTGCGCCATACGCACGCCAGCCAGCTCATCGCATCGGGCATGGACGTGCTGACGATCAGCCGGCGCCTGGGCCACGGGACGCCGTCGATCACACTTGACGTCTACAGCCACCTGTTTAAGCCCACCGACCTTGCCGCCGCGGCGATCTTCGACAAGGCGTTTGGGGCCCTCCAGGCGGAATGAGAACGAAGCCTGGACGGGCCGGAATGAGGTTGGTGGCAAATTGGTGGCAAGCTGGTCCGAGTTGTCAGCGCACAGGGACCTAAGTATCTGATTTCCCTAATCCGGACGGGTGGCCGAGTGGTTTAAGGCAGCGGTCTTGAAAACCGCCGTAGGTGCAAGCCTACCGTGAGTTCGAATCTCACCCCGTCCGCCACAGCTCTCCGGCATTCGGTTTGGGGATCACCTGGCAGCACTGTCCGCCCGAGCAGTTAGGTCAGTCGATGCTCAGCCTGGATGCGACACTGATCACCATCGCCGTGAGTCGATCGCGGACAAATCGCCCGCTTGATTCTGAACTGCGCCAATCCCAAACTTGCCGCTCCACAGGTTTTTGACAATCGAATTGTTGAGCCCGTCAGATCGCGGGCTGACCGTAAATACGGTGAGTTACGGTGTCAGCGGCTTGCCGGCGCATCGCGTGCGTCACCGAAAAATGCGGTGAGTTTACGGAGGGCGTCGCGAACGTGTGATGGCGACGATTCACCAAAAAGGTCGGACGTGGACCCGTGGACGGCGCCTTGCGCGCCGCCCTTCAGCTTTGGTTTACCAACCGTCTTCAGGCGGTCCTAAGGTCGCTCTGTTTCAATGGAGCGATGAGATGGCTCCTGTCACTGGTTCTGAGCGCCGTGATCTTGCCGGCTGACGCGATGGCGGCCGGCGTCGCGCCCGACGTCGATATCGAGCAGATCGGTCAGCAGGCTCCCGCGCCGATCCTCTCGACGGGATCTGTCGGCACGGTTGAACAAGCGGCTGTCGACCCGAGCGACGCACCGGAGACGGC
Organism: uncultured Pseudomonadota bacterium; assembly: GCA_963838235.1. Lineage (GTDB taxonomy): Bacteria > Pseudomonadota > Alphaproteobacteria > Caulobacterales > Caulobacteraceae > JAFECT01. The sequence goes on along the minus strand of CAWIQJ010000005.1, from coordinate 1,095,594 downwards.
GCTGTTGCGGCAGTTAGGACTCCAGGACGCCTCGTCCGTCGTTCAGACGGGCGCGAACGACTATGCCGAAGTGACCCAGACGGGCTTGTCGGACCGGTCGACCATCATCCAGACCGGCGCCAACGACGACGCCAGCGTCTGGCAGTCGAGCGCCAATGCTCAGTCGACCATCACCCAGACCGGCGCGAACAATATCGCCCGCGTCCGCCAGTAGACGCACCCAAGACCATAGCTCTCGGCGGCCCGGCCGGTCATAAGGACCCGGGGCCAAGCACGAGGAGCGTCCATGAGCACCGTCCTGGTCACCGGCGGGTCCGGTTTTGTCGGCAGCCATTGCGTCGTCGCATTGCTGAACGCGGGCCATCGGGTTGGCGCCACGGTGCGCAAGCTGGGCCGTGAGGCGGACGTGCGTGCGATGTTGACGCGCGCGGGGGTGGAGGCGGGCGACCGGCTGAGCTTCCACGCGGCGGACCTGGAGAGCGACGACGGCTGGCCTGCGGCGGTGGCCGGGTGCGACTATGTCCTGCATGTCGCGTCGCCCTTCCCGCTGGACAATCCGCGCGACCTCGACGCCCTGATCGCTCCGGCGCGAGGCGGCGCGCTGCGTGTGTTGCGCGCAGCGCGGGACGCGGGCGTGAAGCGGGTGGTGCTGACTTCGTCGTTTGCGGCGATCGGCTATGGCCGGCCGCCTCGGGACAAACCGTTCGACGAGACCGATTGGACCGACGTGAACGGGCGCGGGATCACCGCCTACACGAAGTCGAAGGCGGTGGCGGAGCGCGCGGCGTGGGATTTCATCGCCAAGGAAGGCGGCGCGCTCGAGCTCAGCGTGGTCAATCCGGTGGGCGTGTTCGGACCCGCGCTGGGGCCTGACCTGTCGGCGTCGGCGCTGATCATCAAGAAGATGATGGACGGCGAGATTCCCGGCAATCCGCGTATCTCGTTCGGCGTGGTCGACGTGCGCGACATCGCCGACCTGCACCTGCGCGCCATGACCGATCCGGCCGCCAAGGGCGAACGGTTCCTGGGAGTCTCGGGCGACCCCATGTCGTTGTACGAGATTTCGCTGTTGCTGAAGCAACGCCTCGGCCCGGCGGCGCGGCGCGTCTCTACGCTGCGGCTGCCCGACTGGGTGGTGCGCGGCGTCGCCTTGGTGGACCAGAACGCCAAGGCCGCGATCCCCGAACTCGGCGTGGTCAAGCGAATGACGGGCGCGAAGGCGCAGCGCGTGCTCGGCTGGTCGCCGCGTTCGCGCGAGGAGGCAATCGTCGCGACGGGAGAGAGCCTGGTCGCGCTCGGTGTGGTGAAGCCCTGAGAGCGATCCGCTTTGTTGAACGTCGCGCCTGCTGGGTCCTCGACGTCGCGCGGCTGAGCGCCGCGCAACGCCAAGGATGACGTAGAGCGGTCAGCTCCGCGTCATCGAGGACCCAGCAAGCGCAACGGTAGGGCACATCGCGTGCTCTGAAGCTACCTAGTTATGTCCCGCGGCGAGCAGCTTGTCGCCCTCCGCCTTCATCTTCGCCCACTGCGCTTCGAGCTCCGCCGTTCGCGACTTTACCGCCGCGCTGACCGGCGCGGGGCCGTCGACGACGCTCAGGGTGTAGAGCACCTGGGTCGAGAGCAGCCGGCTCGGATAGCCGATGCGGTCGACCAGGCCGCTGGCCAGCAGCGCCTGGGGGACTTGGTCCTGCCAGGCCTCGAGCTTGGCGATCAGCCTCTTGTCGCCCTTGTCCTTGATCAGCTCCGCCTCGTGTTTGCGGATCAGGTCGGTCTCGAGATGGATGGCGTTGACGAGGTCGTAGAGCCGGCGTGAGACGCGCTGCTGCTCGGCCCAGTCCGCGTCGCTCGCCGGCATGAGCCCCGGATGGGGCAGCACCTGCAGCTTCTGCTCGACGGTCTTGCCGTCCGCGGTCAGGCGCACGGTGTAGACGCCCGGCCCCACGCGCGGCGGGCGGTAGGACACGAAACGAATGGTGTCGTTCACCGGGGTGAACGGGGCGAGCCTGAGATCCCAGGTGTAGCGATTGAGACCCGCGCGCGCTGACAGGGGTTCGGGCGGCGGCTGGCGGTCGGAGCCTTTCACCGTGGTGTCGCCCAGCGCCACGGCCTGCGCCTGGCTCGAAAAGTGGCGGATGACGGCGCCGTCGGGGCCGACGATATCCATGGTCACTTCGCCCGCAGGCGTGCCCGCAAAGCTGTAGTAGAAGGTCGCGCCGTAGGGCGCGTCGGGCGCATCGTTCGGAACCGCGGCTTCCACACGCTCAAGCCTTAGCGCGGGCGCCGGCGCGAACAGGTGCGCCGGCTCCGCGACCGTCTCGGGCGTGACGCCGCGCAGCGCCTCCAGGCCGTTCAGAATCCAGATCGCACGCCCCTGGGTCGAGGCGACCAATTCGTCGCCGTGCACCTCGAGGTCGGTCACCGGCGCCACCGGCAGGTTCAGTTGCAGCGTTTGCCAGTGCGCGCCGTCGTCGAAGGACACATAGGCGGCCCACCCCCCGCCTGCGTAGAGCAGGCCTTTGCGCACGGGGTCTTCGCGCACCACCTCGACGAAGTCGTCGGCCGGGAAGCCGTCGGTGATCTTGCTCCAGGTCTTGCCGAAGTCGCTGGTCTTGTAGGCATAGGGCGCGAAGTCGCCGAATTTGTAGCGATAGGCGGCGATATAGGCGGTTGCCGGATCGTGCGGCGAGACCTCAATGGCGTTGATGTCGGCTTCGGGCAGGTACTTGGGCGTGACGTCCTGCCACGAGGCGCCGCCATCGTGAGTGACGTGCACAAGGCCGTCGTCCGAGCCGGTCCAGATCACCTTGGGATCGTGCGGCGATGCGACGATGTCGGTGAGCGTCGCGTAGGTTTCCCCGCCCGCGCCCTCCAGCATGATCGGCCCGCCGATCGTCCCGATGGTCGCGGGCCGCGCGCGGGTCAGGTCCGGGCTGATCGCCGTCCAGGTCTGGCCGCGGTCACTGCTGCGCAACACGACATTGGCGCCGTCGTAGATAACGTTCGGGTCCTGCTGCGACACGCGCACGGGCGCGTTCCAGTTGAAGCGCCATTTCAGGTCGGAGGCGCGCTTGAACCCCTGGAACACCGGATAGGGATCGATGGCGCGCACCGCACCCGCGTCGCTGTCGAACTCGCTGAGGCCGCCGAGCAGACTGGTGGCGTAAATCAGGCGCGGGTTCTTGCGATCCATCGCCACGTACGAACTCTCGCCGCCGCCGACGTCGGCCCAGTCCTGCGGGCCGATGCCGCCGTGGGTGGTCATCGATGGCACGCGCATGGACGAGCGGTCCTGTTGCGCCGAATAGATGCGATAGGGCCAGACGTCGTCGGTTTCGATGCGATAGAACTGGCCGGTCGGCTGGTTTAATTCGCTCGACCAGGTGCGCCCGGCGTCGAGGCTGACCGTCGCGCCGCCGTCGTTGCCCTCGACCATCACCTCGGGCGTGTCGGGATTGATCCAGAGCGCGTGATTGTCGCCGTGCGGTTCGTGGATCGGCGTGAAGCTTTTGCCGGCGTCGCTCGACACCACCATCGACGCTGCCAGCACATAGACGCGGTCGCGGTTCTTCGGATCGGCAAAGACGTGGCTGTAGTACCAGCCGCGGTCGCGGATGCCCTGGTCGGCGTTCACATAGGTCCAGGTGGCGCCGGCGTCGTCGGAGCGATAGACGCCGCCGAGTTCCGCCTCGATCATGGCGTAGAGGCGCTTGGAGTTTACGGGCGAGACCGCGACCCCGATGCGGCCCATCAGTTTGGGCAGTCCGCCGCCGAGTTTCGTCCAGTGCGCGCCGCCGTCTGTCGACTTCCAGATGCTCGAGCCGGGTCCGCCGCTGCGGATGTTCCAGGGCGTGCGCTGGTGATCCCACATGGCCGCGTAGAGGATGCTCGGATCGTGCGCGTCCATGCTGAGATCGGACGGTCCGGTGGTGGGGTCGACATAGAGCAGCTTCTTCCAGGTGGCGCCGCCGTCGTCGCTGCGATAGACGCCGCGGTCCTCGCTCGCCTTCCACGGATCGCCCTGAACCGCGGCGAAGACGATGTTCGGATCGGTCGGATTGACCAGGATGCGCGAGATCTGGCGGCTGTCCGGCAGGCCGATCCATTTCCAGGCGCGACCGCCGTCGACGGATTTGTAGATGCCGTCGCCCGAGGCGGCGGCGACGCCGCGCACCGGCGCCTCGCCCGTGCCGACGTAAAGAATATCGGGGTTCGATGGCGCTACCGCGATGGCGCCGATGGTGGCGGTGCGGAAGAAGCCGTCCGACAGGTTCTTCCAGGTTGTGCCGGCGTCGGTGGTGCGCCACAGGCCGCCGCCCGTGGCGCCGAGATAGAAGGTCGTCGGTTGCGCCGGGTGCCCGGCGACGGCGGTGACCCGTCCGCCGCGGAACGGTCCGACCAAGCGCCACTGCAACGCCTGATACGCCGTAGGCGGGACCGTCTGAGCCATCGTCGCAGGCGCCAGCAACAGCGCGGCGACCGCCACGCCGGCGCACAGGCCTGATTTTGCGAACGTCATCCACCCCTCCCCTGAACCTCAGGGGATTAGTTTAAGGGTGAAAGATCGTCGCGTCTCGTCCCAACGGAACAAAGCCCGCCAGGCGTCGCTACCGCGGGCCGCCGTTGGGCGCAGGCTGCTGGTTCGGGCCTGGTGCGGCGGAGGGCGGGATCGCGCCGCGGTCGGCGGCAGCTGTCGCAGCCACGGTTTGCGCCGCGGCGTCGGCGTTGTTGGCGGCCGAGCTGACCTGTTGCGCAGCCGACTGGACGGCGGCGGTCTGTTGATCGGAGGCCTGAAGCTGGGCTTGGGCGGCGTTCTGGTATGCCTGGGCGGTCTGGGTCGCGGCGTTGGCGGCGGCGTTCGCCACGTCGGCGTTACGGCGGTTGGCGCTCATCACCATGATGACCACGGCCGCGATGGCCGCGATCGCCACTACGGCGATGATCGCCATGCCGGTCATGTTCTTGCGCAGCATAGCCGTAGCTGGTTCACCGGTCGCGGACGTGTGCAGCGTAGCCGGTTCACCGGTCGCGGACGTGTACAGCGGGGCCGGCGGCTCGCCCGGGGCGAGCGTGGCTTCCGGCTTGGTTTGGCCCTCGGTGTAAAGGTCGGTCATGCGCAAAATCCTCTCGGCAACCGTAACTTGCCGCGGTGCAACGCGTTGGCGGCGGGGCTGTTCCGCCCGTCAGGCCGGCGCCGCCGTTCGCAGCAGGCCGGCTTGACCGCAGGTCGGCGGGCGACAGAGTGCCGGGCCGCCTCTGGAGCGCCCAATGAAAATCGCCGTCCTTACCCTGACCGCCGCAGCCCTGTTGATCGCCCTGCCCGCCCTTGCCGCGCCGGCGCCGCCGGACCTGGTCGCGGAGCTGCGCGCCAAGGATCAGGCGCTGATGGATTCCTACGTGCCGGGAGACCACGCCCTGTGGGAGAAGGTGCTGACGCCGGACGCGCTCTATGTCGACGAGAACGGCGCGATCATGGACCGCAAGGCGTTCCTCGATCAGCTCAAGCCGCTGGGCGCGGGCAGCACGGGGCAGATCAACATCATCGACTATCGCGTGTCACTGGATGGCGACACGGCGGTGGTGCTGCACAAGGACGACGAATACGAGAACTGGCACGGCCATGCGCTGCACGCCCAGTACCTGACGACCGAGACCTGGCTGAAACGTCCCGACGGCTGGAAACTCGCGCTGATCCACGCCTATGTCGTGCGCTTCGATCCGCCGGCGGTGGCGGTCCCACCCCAAGCGCTGGACCCCTACGTCGGACGCTATACCGCCGGGCCCGGCCTGGTGTTCGTGGTCGAGCGCAAGGGCTCCGGCCTGGTCGGCGGTCGCGAGGGCCGTGCGCCCGATCCGCTGCTGACCGAGTCCGGCGACGTGACCTTCACCCCAGGCGACTACCGCTTTCGGCGGATCTTCCAGCGCGACGCGACCGGCAAGGTGATCGGGTTCATTGAACGCCGCGAAGGCGAGAACATCGAATGGACCCGCATGCCGTGAGTGCAGATAAGCAACTGTTAGATACCCGATAATCCAGCTTCACCGTTCCCGCGCGTATCCTTGAGAACACTCAGGTTCTCGTTGGTCACCGGATTGTGTGCACCGGCTCCGAGTTCTTCGCATCTCCCAACTTTACAGACGAACCGGCCCCGCCGTATCGTTCCGGACCTTGTTGCTTACCCGTACGTGCGTTTCACACCTAGGGAGCTCCAGGAATGACCAAGAAAACTGACCAGGGCACGGACCGGCGCACACTGATCGCCGCAGCGACGGCTGCGGGGGTCGTCGCCGTCCCGGTGCTCGCCAGCGCCGCTCCGGCGATGATGGCGAAGGGCCGACCGACCGTCCTGAAGGTGGATCTCGGCGGCGTCGCGCTGACCGAGCGCCAGGCGACCGAACTCAGCAACCAGATCAGCCGCCTCGTCCTCGACGCGGTGGCCCAGGCCGGCGTGAAGGTCGCCAACTCCGGACACGTGATCGGTCCGCACCCCGGCTGGTACGGCATCATCCTGCGTCCGCAGGGTGAGAACGCCTATGTGGCCGAGTGAAGCCGGCCCTGTGAAGACGGTCCAGTGAAGATCGGCGAAGACGCGCCGGCGCTCTGCCCCAGTTCGCGGGCCGAGCCCGGCGCGGCCGTCATCGGCGTGCTCGGCGGCGACGGTCGGGTGCAGTACCTGAAGGACTGGCTGGCCATCGACCAGCAGTTCATCGACGACGTCTCCAAGCAAGGTCGCCCGGAACAGCGCTATCGCTTCGCCGGGCGCTGTGTCGAAGGCGCCTGTTCGCAATGGACCGGACATCGGTGCGGCGTCATCGACAAGGTCTCCGAAGCGATCGCGCCCGACGGCGAGCACAATGTGCCGGCCTGCGCCATCCGCCCGGCCTGCCGCTGGTTCCGTCAGGCGGGGCCTGAGGCTTGCCACGTCTGCCCTATGGTGATCACCGACACGCGCGAAGACGTGGACGCCGAGGCGGGCGTGTACCGCGCGCTCAGCGCCGCGGAGTAGGCGCGGACGGCACGAACGCTAAGTCGCGGGGGAGCGTTTCTTCGGGGCGTGGGCCCATGTGCGACATCACGGCAGTTGCGCCGGCGCCTCTGTCGCCGGCGCCGCGGGCCGCCGGGCGAGCCTCCGTCCGAGCTCGATGCCCGGTCGTTCGATCAGCCGGTGCACCAGCAGGCTTACGACGATCGAACCGCTGAGGACGAAGGCGATCATCACGCCGATACGGCCGAAGAGTCCCAAGTGCTGAAACCACGCCGTCGGAACGAACAGCAGGCCCGCGCTTGCGATAAAGAAACCGTGCAGCAGATAGAGGCCGTAGGAGAGATCCGCCAACACGCCCGCGGTCCGGGTCTCGAGTACTCTACGGACAATTCCTAACCCCCAGCCGCTGGCGCCGCGGCCCAGCAGATATATGAGCGCGACAGTCGCCGGCAGGATGATCGTCGGCGCGTGATAGACCCCGACCTCGAACACGCTCAGAACGAGCGCCAGCGGGAGGGCAAAACGCGCGTGGCCGCGCACGGCTTCGTGGACCAGCATCCCCGCCAAGAAATAGGGAATCTGCAAGGGCAGCGGCCCCGGATCAGGGAACATGCCGCGGAACGGAAGGCTCAGCGCGCAGACGAGCGCCACCGCGAGCGCCGCCGCCGATCCCCAGCGCCGGATCGCCAGATAGAGAAACGGGAACGCCGCGTAGAATTGCGCTTCGAGGCTAAGGCTCCAGTCGGGGAGCAGGGTCGAAGACACGAACCTCGGGAACAGACCGAAGACGAAGGTGATGTGCGCGACGAAGCTTCCCACTCCGACCGATGCTTTTGCCGGGTCGTAGTTGGGCTCGACATGAAGCTGCAGGGCGTCGTGGGTCCAGAGCGCTCCGTACCCCTGCTTCATCAACGGCAGAACGAGGAGGTCGGCGATGAGGACGACGTAGTAGAGCGGCGCCAGGCGAAAGAAGCGGCGACTGTAGAACGTCAGCCAGGTGGATGGTTTGCCGATCGGCTCCGTCGCCTCCCGGGCTGCGGCGTTGAAGGCCATCAGGTATCCGGACAGCAGCATGAACACGCCGACGGCGAGCTTCGGCTGCAGGAAGAAGCCGGTGTAACCGGTCCAGATCAGACAGTGGGCCAGGAGCACCCACACGGCCGCTCCGGCGCGCAAGCCATTCAAAAACCCGAGCCTGGTGGCCATACCTGACCTTAGGCTGGTTCGTCCGGCGTTGAAAAGGCGCTGGGCGAGTTCGCCCGCCCCGGGTTCCGCTTTGCGCTTTGAACCCCGAGCGGCCATTCTGCCGATGGGACACGTACGGTTCTGTACGCGGGGGCGCGGTGGCGGATTTTAATCCAGGGCAGTCGGCAGGCGCTGATTCGATCGCGATTTCTCAATCCGCAGCGCTGAAGATCGTAGCCGCCCTCCTCATCTATGTGCTCGCCGCCTCGATCCTGGTGGCGCACATGAAGGGCGTCTGGCTCGACGAAATCTGGTCGCTCTGGATGAGCCGCCATGACATAGGCTTCGTCCGGGCGCTGCACGAGCGGTGGCTGCAGGACACCAACCCGCCCTATTTCTATATCGCCGCCTGGGTGTTCGAACCCCTGACACGCCTCGACCTGTTCGCGTCGCGCCTGCTCAACCTCATTCCGCTTGCGCTGTCGACGGCGGCGTTCGTCTGGCTCGGCATGACGCGCGCGAAGTTGAGGCCTTTCCTCATCGTCTTCGCCGTTCTGATCGTCTGCAGCGCGCCTTTCGTGGGCGACTTCGGCGAACTCCGTTCCTATTTCAGCCAGCTCTGCGCGGCCGGCGTGCTCGCCTCAGTGCTCTTCGCCGTCGAGCAGGACGGCCGCGACTTCGAGCGTCGCGACCTGGGCCTGGCCTGCGCGGCGCTGGTCGCCGCCACCGCGATCATGAGCTTGCATCAGGTCTCAGCCCTGATCACCAGCGCAGTGCTTGGCGTCAACGGGTTGGCGCACATTGGCGCCCGCCGGGTGCGCTGGGCCGCCGCGCTCCTGGTCATCGCGCTCCTCGCCGGCCTGCCCCTCGTCGTCGCCGAGTTCGCCGAATTGCCCTATCTGAAGACCGCTGCGTCCCGGTTCTGGGTGACCACGACGACGATGGATGCGCTGCACATCCTCGCATCGCAGACGATCAAGGCGCTGCTGTTGAACGCAGTCGCGGGCTGTGCTGGCGTCTACATTCTCACCGGTCTCAGGCAATCCTTGCCACAGCCCTTGCCATCGTCATGGCGGTTCGCCGCCGTGATGGCGATCGCACTCGCCGTGGCGTCCGTTGCGGTGATCGCGGTGAACGCCGTCAAGCCGCTGATCATTCCGCGCTACCTGATCATGCTGACGCCCTATTGGCGCGCCGCGCTCGCGGCGGTCGCGGCCGATGTGATTCTGTCGCGTCGCTGGGTCTTCGCCCTGTTCATCGCCAATGCGGCGATCATCACGGCCTACACCAGCCAGGACGAAGCCTTCACCGGCAACTGGGACGACGGCGCGGAGATCGTCGCCGATGCGCGCGACGCCTGCCCGCAGGCCCTGATCTACGCGGTCGATCCGTTCGAGTTGGAGGCGCCTGGCGTAACGCCGCTCAATCCCGACAATGAAGTGGCCGTGCACGACTGGGGTTACGGCTATGTGGCGCGCCTGCACGGCTTTCAGGTCCACGTTGTCCACCCCGCCGCGATCCGGGCCCTGCCCCTGTCGCCGACCTGCCCGACCCTGCTGTGGGCCGAGCATGACTACAACAACCGCCTGAAGCTGCAGGATATTGCCGCGCGGGCCAAGCTGCCCGCCGACCCGGACAGCCTGGCGCGGATGACGCTGACGCGGACGGACTCCGGCTTCGTTCTCAGTCTCGCGCCGTTCACGCCATCCCGCTAAGATAGCCCCATGACCCTGGAAGCCACCCGCACCGCGCGCCCGTCGCTCGACGAGCCCCTGACCGCCGACGAGATCGAGGACGCGCGGCGCCGCATCGCCGGAACGGCGGTGAAGACCCCGCTCGTGCCCACCCTCGACGGACGCACCCACCTGAAGCTCGAATGTCTGCAGCCGCACGGCTCCTACAAGATCCGCGGCGCGACCAACGCGGTGCGCGCCCGCATCGAGGTGGACGGCAAGGTCGACACCATTATCTCCGCCAGCGCAGGCAACTTCGGCCAGGCGGTGGCGGCGGCTGCCGGCGCCTATGGCCTGCGCTGCGTGATCCACGCGCCCGACGTGGCCGCGCGGGTAAAGATCGAGAACCTGAAGCGCCTGGGCGCCGAGGTGCACGAACATCCCTTCGCCCGATGGTGGGAGATCATGCAGACGCGCGAGACCGGCGAGGACGGCGTCTTCATCCATCCGGTCTGTGAGCGCGAGGTCATCGCCGGGGCCGCGACCCTGGGCGACGAACTGGCGGACGAGTTGCCGGGCGCGAAGATCATCTATGTACCGTTCGGTGGCGGCGGCCTGATCTCGGGCATCGCCCAGGCGGTGAAGGCGCGCAATCCGGCCTGCCGCATCGTGGCGGTCGAGAGCGAGGTTTCGATTCCGCTGAAGGCCGCCTTCGAGGCCGGCAAGCCGGTGACCGTCGAGCGCGGACCGAGCTTCATCGACGGCATGGGCTCTACGGGAGTGCTGGAGGAGATGTGGCCCCTGCTCAAGCGCGTCGTCGATGACGTGGTGGTGGTCAGCGTCGCCGAAGTCTCCGAAGCCGTCAGCCGCCTGCTGCGCGAGCATCATGTCGTCGCCGAAGGCGCCGGCGCGGCCGCATTCGCCGCCGCGGCGCACGACCCGGGCCACAGCACGATCGCCATAGTGTCCGGCGGCAACATCGATTGGCCGGTGCTGGAAAAGATCGTGGCGTTCCAAAGATAAGAAAGGCTGCCCACGAAAAACACGAACGCGTCGCGTCAAACCTCGGCGCGAAGCGCCCTGAAAATGATTGCGCCTCCGGCGTGGAATTTAAGCCCTTTTCGTGCTTTTCGTGGGCAACCTTATCCTATTTTTTCCCCGCGATCTCGTTCCCGCGCGCCACGTACTTGGCAAAGGTCTCGATGTCGATGTTGGCCCCGCAGACGATGAGGCCGACGCGCTTGCCGAGCAGCTCTTCGCGCAACGGTCCGAACAGCGCCGCCGTCGCCGACGCGCCGGCGGGTTCGACGGCGAGCTTCATTTCGCGGAACAGGACGGCCATGGCGTCCATCAACTGGTCGTCGGTAACCAGGACCAGCTTGTCGATGTTGTCGCGGCAGAGTTTGTAGGAATAGGGCAGCGAATACGGCGGCCCGAGGCTGTCGGCGATGGAGGTGACGGGCAAGGCCTTCACCGGCTCACCGGCGGCGAAACTGCGGCTCATGCTGTCGGCGCCGACGGGCTCGACGCCGTAAATCACACAGTCCGGCTGCAGCTGCTTCATGGCGTTGGAGACGCCGCCGGGAAGCCCGCCGCCGCCGACCGGCACGATAAGCGCATCGAGCGGGCCCGCCTGCTCATGCAGTTCGAGCGCAATGGTTCCCGTTCCCTCCGCCGCGCGCGGGCCTTCGAACGGGTGGACGAAGGCCCGGCCCTCGGTATCGGCGATTTCCTGGGCCTTGGCGAAGGCTTCGGCGCCGTCGCCGGCGATGATCACCTCCGCGCCCAGGGCCTTGGCGCGCGCGATGCGGGCGGGATTGGCGGTCTGGATCATCACCACCTTGGCCGACACGCCGGTGGTCTTGGCGGCATAGGCCGCGGCGATGGCGTGGTTGCCCGCGCTGACCGCGACGATGCCCTTGGCCCGCGCTTCGGGCGAGAGCGACAGGACGTTGTTCAGGGCGCCGCGCGGCTTGAAGGTGCCGGTGTGCTGGAACAGTTCCAGCTTGAGGATGACCTGGGTCTCAGGGCTGGTCCGCGCCTCCACCTCCTGGCCGCGCCACAGGTGGATCGGCGTGCGCACGATATGCGGCGCGATGCGCTCGAGCGTCTTGCGGACGGTATCGATCGAAGGCGGTGTCAGGTCGTCGGCCATGGCGGGGATCCCGGTCGGTGCGGTGCTACTGCGTAACGGCGTTGAGAATCCTGTCAACGACCATGTCGCGCTGCATCACCGAGGACGGGTCGGAATGGTAGATCGCCGCCAGGAACGCCTTGTCCCAGGCGGTCATGCCGTCTTCCTGCGGCGCGTCCTTTTCGAACAGGTTGAGGATGGTCGGCGCGTCGGCAAACCTGGCGTCCGGGTCGATTTCGGTCAGGCCGATCATCAGGGCGTAGTCGGCGACCTGCTGCAGCTTGATCCCTTGCAGCCGGCGCGCGTCGATGACCACCAGCACGGAATCCGCGTCGAGCTCGTCGTTGCGCGTAAGGCGGGAGTTGTCGACGTGGTTGTTCTGGATCGTCGTGCCGTAGGTCCCGGTGCTGACGGCGAAGGGAATGCCGCCAGCCTTGCCGAGGTGGGCGTTATACCAGGCGCGGACCGGCCGCCGGGTCTCGATGAAGACCCCGATCGCGCGCGGACGCGCGGCGCCGTACATGCCGGGGTCGTGCCTGTACCAGGCCTCGAGCAGCCGTTCGGGCTGGTCGGTGACGATCACAAACAGGTTTACGTGACACGTCTCGGGCGCGATTGGAGCGCCGACCTCCTGCATCACCTCGGAGAACCGCGCCAGCATGTATTCGCCCTGCTCGGTCGGAAGGCCGCCGACCAGCGGGCAGATCGGGTCGCGCCAGCTCATCACGCGCCGCTCGGGCGTGTGCGCGAGCACGGTGTTCACATAACCGTGGACCTGCTTCTCGAGGGCTGGCGTGCGTTTGACCTTTCCGGGCACGATAACCGGGGCAACGGTCGTGCTCTGAGGCGACGCCGAGGGTGGGTCGGCCCGAGCACTGAACGGTCCGAGTGACAAAACCAGAGCCGTGGCCAACACGACCGCGCGCATTTTACGCTCCCGGCTTGGCGCTCATCGCCTTCATCAGGCGATAGGTGAACTCGACGCCGCGATAGTAGTCGTCGATGCCGACCCGCTCGTCGCGGCCGTGCGCGCGCACGTCGTCCACGTCGCCGAAGATCGAGGACGACCCGTAGCTCGGAATGCCGACAGCGCGGGTGTAGACGGAATCCGATGCGCCCGCATCCATCCACGGAATCACCGGCAGGCCCGGGTACATGGAATACACCACGGCCTCATAGCGACCCATGATCTGCGGGGTGGGTTTGGACTCGCCGCTGGGCTTCACCGGCGCCGACAAGGTGACCTTCAACGCGGGATCGGCGGCGACCTCGGTCAGCTTCGCCTGGACCTGCTCCACCGTGTCGCCGGGGATCAGGCGGCACTGGATCGCGGCCCGGGCGCGGGACGGCAGCGCGTTCTCGGCGTCGCCGCCCTTGAGCAGGGTCGCCACGCAGGTGGTGCGCAACAGCGCATTGTTGCCGACGTTCTGGCTCAACCGCTCGGCGGCGGCGAGGTCAGGCGTCGGTTGCGCCACCGCCAGCATGTCGGCCTGGACCTGGCCGGTCTCGAGCTTGGCCATCTGGGCGAAGTAGCCGCGTGTCGTGTCGGTGGTGTGCACCGGGAAATGATAGGCCTCGACCTTCAGCAGCGCCCGGGCCAGTTCATAGATCGCGTTGTCGGGCCGCGGCTCCGACGAATGGCCGCCCTTGTTCTCGGTCTCGAAAATATAGGTGGCGTAGAGTTTTTCGCTGGTCTGCACGCCGTAATAGATCGGCTTGCCGTCCTTCAGGCCGCCGCCGCCGCTGTCGGGATTGAACGCGATCTCGGCGTTGACCAAGTCAGGGTGTTTGCTCAGCAGAAAGTCCACGCCGTTGGCGTCGCCCTCGGCTTCTTCGTCGGCGGTGAAGGCCACGATGATGTCGCGGTCGGGAACGAACCCTTCCTTCTTCATGCGGATGAGCGCGGTCAGCACCGCGGCGTCATCGCCCTTCATGTCGCTGGTCCCGCGCCCGTAATAATAGCCGTCCTTCTCGGTCAGCTTGAACGGATCGACAGTCCAGTCCTGGGGCAGCGCCTCGACCACGTCGAGGTGGCCGTTGAACAGGATCGGCTTGCCCAGGCCCTTGCTGTGCACGCGCACCACGACGTTGCCCTTGATCGGGTGATCGGCGGGCGCGAGCACCTGAACGTCGGCGGCGGGATAGCCCGCATCGAGCAGCCGCTTGGCGATCGCCTGCGCGACGACGGTCGAGCCGTGGGTGTGGGTGGAGTTGATCTCGATCAGCTCCTTCAGGATGTCGTGGGAAAGCGTCTTGTACTCGGCGGGCGGCATGCCCGACGGCGGGGGCGACGCGGGGGCCGCGGCCGCTGCGCCCGCAAGCGCCCAGACCGAAGCGGCGAACAGTAAGGATTTCATGCGATTTTCCCAGACTTGACCCTGGGTTGTCGCGCCGCGGCCGGGTTCTGGCAAGCGTCGGTTAGTCGCCCGCGGGCCGCTGGAACTCACGCAGGCGCTGGGCGAGGTCGTCCAGGTTCTGATTGAAGGCTTCGAAGGCGTAGGCCAGGCCGAACACCTGCCCCATCGCCTCAAACCGCCGCCCCTCCGGCAACTCGGACTTATCGAGCGCCTCGACCGCCTTGCGATAGGCCGCGGCCTGGGCGCCGAGGTTCGGCTTCTCGATCGTGCGGCCGTCGAGCATGGCGCGGGCATAGTCGGCGAGCGTGCGGCTCTGAGCTCGCAGCAGTGCGACAGCCGGTGGGTGCAGCCGTTCGGCGAGCGCGCCGCGCCAGGCATGGTCCGTCGCACGCCCGATCATCACCGTGTCGTTGCGCAGGCGCCAGAGCGTGCGCGGGATCGCCGATGAAACAGGCTTGAGGTTCAGGCGCACGGTGCTCTCGTGCGCGACCTCTGACACCGCGGTCTCGACCGCCGTCAGATCGGCGCGGATCTTGTCGTGCACCGCCAGGGTGGATTTGCTTTCGCCCGCCGGATTGTCGAGCCGTTGGGCCAATAGCCCCAGCAACCGCGCAAGGTCACCCAGCGTTCCGGCCACGCGATTGCCTACGGCCTGTCGCGCGGGCGCGGGGAAGATGAGGATCGCGGCGACGACGCCGATCAGGCTTCCGAGCGTGATCTCTATGACGCGGTCACGCGCCGCCTCCAACGAGCTGGCATGGACGGCGTTGCCGACAATCATGATAACCGAGGTCACCGGCGCGACCTTCAAGCTTGGCCAGCGCGACGCCACGACCGTCAAGGACCCGGCGCAAAGCACCAGCGCGAGCGCCTCGCCCCACATAGTCTCGGGACGAACATAGGCGGCGACCCCGCCGACGACGGCGCCCAGCAAGGTGCCGATCAGCCGGTCCCGCGACGCGCCGAGCGTGCCGCCGATCGACGTCTGCATAACCAGAAGCGCGGAGATGACAGCCCAGTAGCCTTGCGGCAGGTGGAGTCCCCAACTCGCGATCCCAAATGCGACGGCCACCGACACGGCCACGCGGAAGCCATGTCTCAGTTGGCCTTGAGTTCGGGGGGAAAGGCGCGGCAGGGTCAGCGGCAAGGGATCGAGTTTCCTGCCCGCTCCATAGCATCCTTGGCGGCCGCGGGCGCGATTCCGCCTTGCAGAGCCGGGGCCAATCGGATTTCTCTCAGGGGCAAGGGGAATGGGGGGCACCATGACCGGTCTCGCTGAACGGCAGGCGCGAAAGCCGCGCGGACGCGCGCTCTGGATTTTGCAGATTCTCTGCCTGATCTATGCGGCCTTCGTGGTCATCCAGGATGTCCAGCAGATCGCGTGGGACGCCGGACAGGCGCCAGGCGCCGGTGACCTGGGCGCGACGTTCGACCGCGGCGACGCCGCCGGTTTCTCGACGGCTGGGGATGTTATTCCCGACGGGGTCCTGGCCAAGGCCGGCGTGGGCGCCGGCGACAAGGTGCGGTTCGACCGCGGCTACGATTCGCATCGCTACATCAGGGCGGGCGAAGTTGTGGGCTTCACACACCTGCACGCCGGCCGGGCAATCCACGCCGAGGTGCGCGCGCGGCCACAGGTGCAAACGCCGCTGACCGCGGAGTTCTGGGTTGAGGTTAATGTACAACCTGGCGACCACGATGGCCGCTTTGGTGGCGGCGTTCATCATATGGCGTGGCGGCGGTACCCCGACGACCCTGCTGCTGGGCATGGGTATCCTGACGTACGGCCTGCTCACACCCGAGCCGCAGCTCTGGTTGAGCGCGCCTGCAATCTACGTATTCCCGGAGATCGTGGGCAACGCCAACCTGGCCGTGATCCCTATCCTGTTCTACGCCTTCGCCTTGCGTTTCTACGAAGACTGCGTCGCCCCCGTTAAGGCGCGCGCGTGGATAGGGTTGTGGGTCTATGCAGCGCTCCAGTCAGTCATCGGCGCGCTCTATGCCTATTCGGACTTCGCCAGCGTCGCCCTTCCGGTCGTCGATAATGCCGCCCTCATCTTGAGCATCACGACCTACGTCGGCTTCGCCATCTGTTTTGCATATCTCATCGTCGGCTGGCGCCGCAGTCAGGCGGCGGTTCAACAGCGCTTCGCCTTGATGTTGGTCGCCACCGTGGCGATCATCTTGGCGCAGGGCATGGACACGCTGGGATCGGTGCTCGACCAGGGCCGCATCACGCACGACGTCTATACCTACGCGCATTTCATCATCAATGCGGTCCTGACCGGCATCATAGGGTCGGGCTTGTTTGCCTATTCGGTCCTGCGCCACAAGGTCTTCGATCTGGGTTTCGCGGTAAACCGTACCCTCGTATACGGCGTGGTCAGCGCCCTGCTCCTCGCTGCATTCGGCCTGATTGAATGGGCGGTCGACCACTTTGTCCCGATTGAGGGGCGGGAAAAGAACGCGCTCGTGGACGCCCTGATCGCGGTCGGAGTCTTCCTCACCTTCCATCGCGTGCGCGACGTCGTCGAACATGGCGTGGAGGGCCTGTTCTTCCGCCGCTGGCAGCGGGCGGAACGCGGGTTACGTCGCTTTGTCCGCGAGGCGCCCTTCATCACCGACAACCAGGCGCTCGTGCGCGCCTCGATCCGCGCCCTCAGCCAATACGCAGAGGGAGCGCCCTGCGCGATCTATCGCGCGGAGGGCGCGAACTATGTGCTGACCGCCGGCGATATCGAAGGCGCCCCGAAGTCACTCGAAGCCAATCTCCCCGAGCTGGTGCGCGCCCGCGCTGAGCTGAAGCCGTTGGAAATTGAAGACGGCGTCTTCGCGGGCGGCCTGGCGGCGCCGATGGTCAACCGCAATGAAGTCTCCAACGTCGCGGTGCTGGGCCCCAAGCCGGGCGGCCTTCCCTGGCGTCCGGACGAGATCGAGTTGATCGGTTGGGCGGTCGGTCAGATCGGCCTCGATCTCCACGCGCTGCAGGTGGAGCGCCTCAACGCCGTCGCCGCCGAGTTGCGCCGGGAGGTCGCCACCCTGCGCTCGCTGATCCCGCAGAAGGCCTAGCTAGTCGCCGTCAGACGACCCCCGTCGTCTCGATCTCAACCAGCGCCTTGTCCTCGATCAGCGCCGACACCACCACCACGGCAATCGCCGGATAGTGGCGGCCGAACAGTTCGCGCCAGATGGCGCCGATGTCAGGGAGCGACGCGAGATAGGCCTGCTTGTCGGTGATGAACCAGGTCATGCGCGCGACGTGCTCGGGACCGGCGCCACCGGCTTTCAGGACGGCAAGGGTGTTGAGCAAGGTCTGGCGGAACTGGCCGGGGAAGCTCGGGTCGGGGAAGGCGCCGGTCTCGTCCCATCCGATCTGGCCGGCGACGAAGACGATGCGGCCTTCGGCGAGGACGCCGTTGGCGTAACCTTTCGGGCGCGGCCAGCCTTGCGGCAACAGGATTTCAAGCGCCATCGCGACCCTCCGCGCCCATCAACATGAAGGGCTCCATTTTTTCGCGCAGATCGTCGGGCCAGGGCGCGGGCGCCATGGTCTTCATGTCGACGAAAACGATGGTCTGACGCACGTCGATGCGCAAGTCGCCGTGGCAGTGCGCCTGGATGCGCAGGCGACACGAGCTGGTGCCCAGCCGATCGACCATCAGCGAGAAGTCCAGCTGGTCCTCGAGCCGCGACACGTTCACGAAATCGACCTCGAAGCGGACCGTGGGGATGGAGGTCAGGTCCTCCAGGTGCAGCCGCTTGAACGAATGCTGCAAGGGACCGGCGAACCAGTCCTCCACCGTGTTGTTGATCATCTCGAAATAGCGCGGATAGAACACGATTCCGGCAGCGTCGCAGTCGCCGAAGCGGATCGGGTAGCGGACCTTGAACAGGCTCATACGCGTTCACCTTCGCGAAGGCGGAAGCGCTGCAGCTTGCCGGTCTGGGTCTTGGGCAGGGCGTCGACGAATTCGACGGCGCGGGGATATTTGTAGGGCGCGATCACGCCCTTGACGAAGGCCTGCAGCTCTTGAGCCTTGGCGTCGGAACCGGCGCCCGATTTCAGCACGACAAAGGCCTTGCAGATCTGGCCGCGCTCTGGGTCTGGCACACCGATCACCGCGGCCTCGGCGACATCGGCGTGTTGCAAGAGCGCATTCTCCACCTCGGGCGCCCGATGTTGTAGCCGGAGGAGATGATCATGTCGTCGGCGCGGGAGACGAACCAGAAATAGCCGTCCTCGTCCACGCGATAGACATCGCCGGTCATGTTCCAGCCGCGCTTGACGTAATCCGCTTGGCGCGGGTCGGCCAGATAGCGGCACCCGGTCGGGCCGCGCACGGCCAGACGGCCGGTCTCGCCGCGTGGCAAGGCGTTACCCTCGTCGTCCTGAATCTCGGCGACGAAGCCCGGGACCGGCTTACCCGTCGCGCCAGGTCTGACATCGTTTCCCGCTGGCGGAAATGAAAATATGGATCATCTCGGTGGCGCCGATGCCGTCGATGATGCGAACGCCGGTGGCGTCGAACCACGCCTGCGAAGTCGCCGCGGGCAGGGTCTCGCCTGCGGACACGCACTTGCGCAGACTGCGCGGTCCCGACGGATGGTTCTTCAGCAAGGCGCGATAGCCCGTCGGCGCGGTGAACAACGTCGTCACGCCATGGCGCTCGATCGCTTCCTCGAGGCCTTCAAAGCCGGGCTTGGAAGGAAACGCGGCCGTCGCGCCGCCGGCGAGCGGAAAGATGACCAGGCCGCCCAGGCCGAAGGTGAAGGCGAACGGCGGCGTGCCGCAGAAGATCTCCGACGGCTCCGGTTTGAGGATATGGCGCGAAAAGGTGTCCACCATCACGTGGATGTCGCGGTGATAGTGGATGCAGCCCTTGGGCACGCCGGTCGTGCCGGAGGTGAACGCGATCAGCACCGGATCGTCCGACGCAGTCTCCACAGCCGTGAAGTCGTCCGGCATGGACGCCGCGGCGCGTTCGAGCGTTCCACCTTCGCCGTAATAGACGATGCTCGACAGGAACCCTGTCGCGTCCCGCGCGCCTTCCACGGCTTCGGCGAGCGCGGCCTCCGCGATGGCGTGCGAGATGCGCGCCTTGTCGACGACCTTGGCCAGCTCGCCCGCGCGCAGCATCGGCATGGTGGCGACGACCACGCCGCCCGCGCGCACGATTCCGAACCAGGCCGCGACGGTCCAGGGTGTATTGGGGCCGTGCAGCAGGACGCGCCTGCCGGGCGCAAAACTCGGGTCTCGGGTCAGCACGTGGGCGACGCGCGACGCGATCGCGTTCAGCTCGGTGTAGCTCCAGCGGAGGTCGCCGCAAACAACAGCGTCCTTGGCGCCAAGGCCCGTCTCGATCACGTGATCGAGCAGCCCCGCCGCATTCAGGCGCTCCGGATACTGCAGCTCGGGCCGGTCGAATAGAAAGAGCGGCTGCGCCTCCTGCGGCGGCAGATTGTCCCGCACAAAGGTGTCGTGGTGAGCCGTGGGCGCCGGCATGCGCTCAGCCTCCCGCTAGCGCCTGGCGCGCAATGACCACCTTTTGCACTTCCGAGGCGCCCTCATAGATGCGCAGCGCGCGAACCTCGCGGTAAAGGCGCTCGACCGTGCCGCCCACGCGCACCCCAAGAGCGCCGTGCATCTGCACCGCCTTGTCGATCACCTGCTGGGCGCCGTCGGTGGCGTGGAGCTTGGCCATGGCGGCTTCGCGGGTGACGCGCGGGGCGCCGGAATCCTTGGTCCAGGCTGCGCGATAGACCAGCAGGGCCGAGGCGTCGATGCTCACGGCCATGTCGGCGAGCGCCGCCTGGGTCAGCTGCAATTCCGACAGGGGCGCGCCGAACAGGTTGCGCGTGCGCGCGTGATCCAGACTCTCGTCGAATGCGCGCCGCGCCAGGCCCAAAGCCGCAGCGCCGACGGTCGAGCGGAACACGTCGAGGGTTGCCATGGCGATGCGGAAGCCTTCGCCCTCGCCACCGATCATCCGGTCCGCCGGCACGCGACAGCCTTCGAACACCAGGGTCGCCAACGGATGCGGCGCAATGAGCGGGATGCGCTCGGTGATGCGCAGGCCGGGCGCGTCCTTGTCGACAATGAAGGCGCCGAGGCCTTTCGCCCCGCCCACGCCCGTGCGCGCGAACACCACATAGAAGTCGGCGATGCCGCCGTTCGAAATCCAGGTCTTGCACCCGTCGAGCACCCAACCGTCGCCGTCGCGTCGCGCAGTGGTGGCGACGGCCGCGACGTCTGAGCCGGCCTCGGGCTCGGACAGGGCGAAGGCCGCTATCTTCTTGCCGGCCGCCACGTCGGGCAGGTAGGCGTCGCGCTGTGCGTCCGTGCCGAACAGGCTGATCGGGCCCGAGCCCAAGCCTTGCATGGCGAAGGCGAAGTCCGCCAGCGCCAGGTGACGCGCCAGGGTCTCGCGCGTCAGGCACAGGGTGCGCACGTCGAGCGCGCCACCCGCGCGCGGCACGGCGTTGGTCAGCCAGCCGCCGTCGGCCAGGCGCCGCACGATCTCGCGGCATCGCGCGTCGAGCGCGTCGTCGTCTTTCGGTTCGCCATCGGCTTCCAGCGGCGCGATATGATCCGCGGCCCAGGCGTCGAGCGCCGCCGCGAAGGCGCGGTGATGCGGCTCGAAGAACGGCCAGTCGAGGAAGCTGCGGTCCGGCATCAGTCGCCTTCGAACTTCGGTTCATGTTTGGCGACGAAGGCGTCGTAGGCGCGGCGGAAGTCCTTCGTCTGCATGCAGATCGCCTGGGCCTGTGCCTCCGCCTCGATAGCGGCGTCGAGGCTCATGTCCCATTCGACATTGAGCTGGTTCTTGGTGATCCCGTGCGCAAAGGTCGGGCCGGCCGCGAGCGACCGCGCCACGGCCATCGCCTCGTCCATCAGGGATTCGGCCGCGACCAGGCGGTTGAAGAAGCCCCAGCGCTCGCCCTCCTCCGCCGTCATCACCCGGCCGGTGAACAGCAGCTCGCTCGCGCGGCCCTGGCCGATGATGCGCGGCAGGATCGCGCAGGCGCCCATGTCGCAACCCGCAAGACCCACGCGCGTGAACAGGAACGCCGTCTTGGCCTTGGCCGTGCCCAGGCGAAAGTCGCTGGCCATGGCGAGGATCGCGCCCGCGCCCACGCACACGCCGTCGACGGCGGCGATGATCGGTTGCGGACAGGCGCGCATGGCCTTGACCACGTCGCCGGTCATCCGCGTGAAGGCGAGCAGGCCGCCCATGTCCATCTTGGTAAGCGGACCGATGATCTCGTGCACGTCGCCGCCCGACGAAAAATTCCCGCCGGCGCCCGAGATCAGCAGCACCTTGCAGTCCTTCGCTAACACCAGGGCGCGCAGCAGGTCGCGCAGTTCGGCATAGGACTCGAAGGTCAGCGGGTTCTTGCGGTCGGACCGGTTCAGGGTGATGCGCCCGACCCCGTCCTCGCACGTCCAGAGGAAATGTTCGGCCTTGTAGTCGGCGGCGATCATGCTTTGTCTTCCTGGTTCGCTTCGCGGCGCAGCGACAACTTGGCGCGGTCGAGCAGGCGCATCAGGTCTTCGCGCTCCGGCTCGCTCAGGTCCGAGAACATGGCGTCGACCCAGCCTTCGTGCGCCTTAGCCATCCTCTTGAACTGGCGCGCGCCCTCGGCGGAGAGACGCACGTACTGGGCGCGGCGGTCGCCGCGGTGCGGCGCGTCCTCGATCAGGCCGTCCTGGCGCAGCCGCGCGGCGAGGCCGGTGACATTGCCGTTCGACACCATCAGCAGGCGCGAGACTTCGCCCAACGCCAGCTCGCCCTTGCGGTCCAGCGCCGCCAGGAAATCGAACCGCGCCAGCGTGGTCTCGAAGGTTTCACGGAACAGGGCGGCCAGGCGCTGCTCGATCAGGTGGGTGCAGGTGAGGAGCCGAAGCTCCAGCCTGACCGGCGCCTTGGCGTTCGGGGCGTCGCCGAGCTTGTCCTGAAGCGACGGGGTACGGGCTTCCACGATCAGGTCTCCCCGGCCGGAACGGGCACGGCCGCGCCGTTGATAGCCGAGCTTTCGTCCAGACACAGCCTCGCAATCACCTCGGCGACCTCTTCGGGGGTCAGAAGGCGGCCGCCGGCGTTGCCGGACGCCAGCTCCGCCCGGGCTTCCTCGGCGCTGCGGCCGGTGCGGGCGGTGATGGTCTCGACCGACCGGGCGACCAGGTCGGTGTCGACAAATCCCGGGCAGACCGCGTTCACGGTCACGCCCTTGCGGCCGGTTTCGAGCGCCAGGGCGCGGGTCAGTCCCAGCAGCGCATGTTTGGAGGCGACGTAGGCGCTCACATAGGCAAAGCCTTCGAGCGCTGCTGTGGAGGCGACGTTGACGATCCGCCCCCAGCCCGCCAGCAGCATGTCCGGCAGGGCGAGCTGGCTCGCCAGGAAGGCGCCGGTCAGGTTTGTCGCCATGACCGCGTCGAGCGTCTCGCGGCTCGTCTTCAGGAAGGGCGCGGAGGGCGCCACGCCGGCGTTGTTGACCAGGATCGCCACCGGGCCGAAGTGGGCGCGTCCCTTGTTCAACGCCGCGCGCAAGGCGTTCTCATTGGTGATGTCCGCCGGCGAGACCCAGGCGCGCTGCAGGCCGGACGCAGTGCGTTTCAGCTTGGACCGCTCGCGCCCGATCAGGGTGACGCTTGCGCCCAACGCGTCGAGGCGTCGCGCCGTCGCGGCGCCGATGCCGCTCCCGGCGCCGGTCACGACCGCGTGGCGATCCTTCAGAGGGTGAGCCGGGTCCGGCAAGCGGCGCTCCTAGACCGCCAACGCCATCTGCTGCTGCCGCGCGAGGTTGCGCTT
Source organism: uncultured Pseudomonadota bacterium (assembly GCA_963838235.1). Classification (GTDB taxonomy): domain Bacteria; phylum Pseudomonadota; class Alphaproteobacteria; order Caulobacterales; family Caulobacteraceae; genus JAFECT01. The sequence continues at coordinate 1,072,452 of CAWIQJ010000005.1, read as the reverse complement.
CAGCTGCTGCTGGCCCTGCCGGTACTGGGTGGGCGCGGGCAGGCCGTCGTAGCCGAGCTCCGCCGCCGCCCGCACGCTCCAGAACGGATCGACCAGATGCGGCCGCGCCAGCGCGCAGAGGTCGGCGCGGCCCGCCGCCAGGATCGAGTTTAGGTGATCGGGTTCGTAAATATTGCCCACCGCCATGGTGCGCACGTGCGCCTCGTTGCGCAGCCGGTCGGACAGCGGGGCCTGGAACATCCGGCCGTAGACCGGCTTGGCGCGCGTCGAGGTCGAGCCTGCCGACACGTCGATCAGGTCCGCGCCCGCCGCGTGGAACATCGCCGCGATGGCGACGGAGTCTGTCTTCGCTCAGGCCGTCCTCCACCCAGTCCGTCGCCGATAGGCGCACCGACATCGGCTTGTCCTGCGGCCACGCGGCGCGCATGGCTTCGAACACTTCGAGCGGATAGCGCAGACGGTTCTCGACCGAGCCGCCGTATTCGTCGGTGCGCTGGTTGCTCAGCGGCGTCAGAAACTCCGAGAACAGATAGCCGTGCGCGCAATGCAGTTCCACCATGTCAAAGCCGCATTCAGCGGCGCGTTCGACCGCGCGCACGAAATCGGCCTTCACCCGGTCCATGTCTTCGCGTGTCATGGCGCGCGGCGTCTGGTTGCGCGGCGACCAGGGGATGGCGGACGGCGCGATCAGGTCCCAGTTGCCTTCGGTGAGCGGCTGGTCTTCATGGTCCGCTTCCCACGGCACGCGCGTGGAGCCCTTGCGGCCCGCGTGCGCCAGTTGCAGCGCGATCTTGGCCGGACTGGAGCCATGAACGAAATCGACGATCCGCCTCCACGCCGCGGCCTGTTCGTCATTGTAGAGCCCGGCGCATCCGGGGGTGATCCGGCCGTCGGCAGAGACGTCGGTCATCTCGGTGAAGATGAGCCCCGCCCCGCCCATGGCGCGCGCACCGTAGTGGACGAAGTGAAACTCGCCCGGCACGCCGTCGACGGCGGAGTACATGCACATGGGCGACACCACCACGCGGTTGCGCACGGTCATGCCGCGCAGGGTCAGGGGCGTGAACATCGGCGGCATGGCGTCGTTGACCGGATGGCCGACGGCCTGGCCCGCGAACCAGCGCTCGACGCCTTCCAGGAAATCGCGATCGCGCAGACGCAGGTTCTCGTGGCTGACCCGTTGCGAGCGCGTGAGCAGGCTGTAAGTGAACTGGAGCGGATCGAGATCGAGGTAGCGATCGAGATGCTCGAACCATTCGGTTGAATTGCGCGCCGCGTTCTGCAGCTTCAGCACCTCGACCTCGCGCTCGGCCTGGTAGTCGTCCATGGCCTGGTCGAACGGCTTGCCCGAATGCAGCACCGCGGCGAGCTTGATGGCGTCCTCGAAGGCAAGCTTGGTGCCCGAACCGATCGAGAAGTGCGCAGTGTGGGCCGCGTCGCCCATCAGAATGACATTGCCGCGCCGCCAGTTGCGGCACAGCACCCGGTTGAAGTTCAGCCAGGCCGACCCGCGCAGGTGCTTGGCGTTGCTCATCAGGCTGTGGCCGTCGAGATATTTGCCGAACAGGCGCTCGCCCGCGCGGCAGATCTCGTCCTGATCCATCTGATCGAAGCCCGAGGCGCGCCAGGTCTCTACCGAACACTCGATGATGAAGGTCGAGGTGTCGCGGTCGAAACGGTAGGCGTGGGCCCAGACCCAGCCGTGCTCGGTCTCTTCGAACGCGAAGGTGAAGGCGTCGAACGCCTTGTGGGTGCCGAGCCAGACGTATTTGTTGGCGCGGGTGTCGATGTCGGCTTCGAAGTCCTCGGCCCAGTGGGTGCGTATTTTCGAATTGAACCCGTCGCAGGCGACGATCAGATCGGCGTCCAGGGCCGCGAGGTCCGCCACCTCGATCTCGCGCTCGAACACCAGCTCGACGCCGAGCGCGCGGGCGCGGTCCTGCAGCAGTTCGAGCAGGCGCTTGCGTCCGATGCCCGAGAAACCGTGACCTGACGACGTGATGCGCTGATCGCGCAGGAAGACGTCGATGTCGTCCCAGTGCGCAAAGCTGTCGGCGATCTCTTCGGCGCTCGCCGGATCGTTGGCGCGCAGGTTGTCCATGGTCTGGTCGGAGAAGACCACGCCCCAGCCGAAGGTGTCGCCGGGCCGGTTACGCTCATAGAGCGTCACCTGGTGCGACGGGTCGCGCAGTTTCATGGATATGGCGAAGTACAGCCCCGCGGGACCGCCACCCAGGCAGACGACCTTCATGGGTCCTCCGGAAGCGCATTATTTTAAGTATAAACTAAATTCGGCATGGACGCCAGGGGCGGTGGAGTCCAAGCGAGCCCCACTGCCAGGGTGGACGACCCAGGCGGGCGTATCGATTTACGATGTCAAAGACGGGACGCGGCGCCGACGAGGCGACACGCCTTGCAAGCGGGCGGCTTCAATCTGGGACACACGGATCGGGTTGTGAAGAACATACCAAGAACAAAAAAGTCCGCGAAACGAATTCCCGCGCTTGGGAACACGGGCCCCAGACCTTAGCTTTGCGGCGCATGACCCATTCCATTGGCGTCTTCGCTAGCCTTTTCGACCGGGACGGCCGCATCGTCCTGGTGCGCCAGAACTACCGCGGCCAGTGCTGGGCCCAGCCGGGCGGCCGGCTCGAACTCGGCGAGGCGCCGCTGGAAGGCGTGCTTCGCGAGATTTACGAGGAGACTGGCTATCGCGCCGAGGTTACCGGCTTCATCGGGGCCAGCGCCTCGCCCTGGCGCAACGACGTGGTGCTGCATTTCCGGGCGCTTATTCTGAGCCGCGACGCGTGGGCGCCCGACCACGAGATCATCGACTGCGCGCTGTTCACGCGCGACGCCCTCCCCTCGCCCATGCGCACCACCAGTCGGGCTCGAATTGCGGACGCGCTGGCCGGCCGCACCAATGTGTTTCGCACCCATGCCAGCGTGGACTCCTATTCGGACCTATGACGCGCTAAGGACCGGACGCGGAGGTGCGGATGACCGGCATCATCGACCAGCTTGGACTGCGCGACGTCGATCCGCAGTGGCGGTTCGTCGAAATCGTGGGCGGCCGGCGACTGACCTATGGCGACTTGTTCGACGAGACCGCGCGGCTGGCGAACGCCCTGACCGGGTTCGGGGTAAAGCGCGGCGACCGGGTCGCGGTGCAGGTCGAGAAGAGCGTCGAGGCGGTGTTGCTGTACCTCGCCTGCGTCCGGGCCGGCGCGGTGCTCTTACCGCTGAATCCGGCCTACACCCTGGCGGAGCTCGAATACTTCATCGGCGACGCCGAGCCGGCGTTGATCGTCGCCACACCCGAGCGCGCCGAAGCGATTGGGTCCCTCGCGGCGGCGGCCGGGAACGCGCGGATCGCCAGCCTCGGCGACGACGGGGAAGCCGGGACCCTGCTGGAACAGGCGCGCTGCGCGTCGAGCGAATTCGAAGACGTCGCCGTGTCGGACGATGACCTCGCCGCCATCCTCTACACCTCCGGCACGACCGGCCGTTCGAAGGGCGCGATGCTGACGCACGCGAACCTGGCGTCGAACGCCGTGACCCTGAAGGACGCCTGGCGCTTCACCGCAAACGACAGCCTGCTGCACGCCTTACCGATCTATCACACCCATGGCCTGTTCGTGGCCGTGAACACGGTGCTGGCGGCTAAAGCATCGCTCCTGTGGCTGCCGGCGTTCAACCCGCGCCACGTGGTGAGTTGCCTGCCTTATTGTACGGCGTTCATGGGCGTTCCCACCTATTACACCCGCCTGCTCGACGAGCGGTTTCTGAACCGCGAGATGGCCCAGACCACGCGCCTGTTCGTTTCCGGCTCGGCGCCGTTGTTGCCCGAGACGCACCGCGCATTCACCGAGCGAACCGGTCACGAAATTCTCGAGCGCTACGGCATGACCGAAACCAACATGATCACCTCCAACCCCTACGACGGGCCGCGCGTGTCCGGCTCAGTGGGGCGGGCTCTCCCAGGCGTCGAGGTGCGCATCGCCGACGCCGAAACCGGCGCAGCCTTGCCGCGCGGCGAGATCGGAGTGATCGAGGTGAGGGGCCCGAACGTCTTCAAGGGCTACTGGCGCATGCCGGAGAAGACCGCGCAGGAGTTTCGCGCCGACGGCTTTTTCATCACCGGCGACCTCGGCGTCATGGACGAGGCCGGCTACGTCTCCATCGTCGGCCGCGGCAAGGACCTGATCATCACCGGCGGGCTGAACGTCTATCCCAAGGAGGTCGAGAGCGAGATCGATGCGATCGAGGGCGTCCTCGAGTTCGCCGTCATCGGCGTGCCGCACCGCGACTTCGGCGAAGGCGTAACCGCGGTCGTTGTCGCGCGGCCAGGCGCAACGCTCGACGAAGCCGGCGTCGTCGCCGCTCTGCGTTCGCGCCTGGCGGCGTTCAAACTGCCCAAGCGGGTGCTGTTCGAGGCCGAGCTGCCGCGCAACGCCATGGGCAAGGTGCAGAAAGCCCGCCTGCGCGAGCGCTTCGCCAAACTCTACGAGGCCTGAGGGTCGACTTTCGGCGCGGGTCCGGGCGAGCCGTGGGCGCGCGCCCACTCCGCCGTCTCGCGCATGAAGGACGCTGCGATCTCGCGGCCGCGGCGGTTCACCTGGTGCAAGGCGTTATCGCCCGGGTGAGCGCCGGCCTGCAGGAAGTCGGCGATGGCTTCCCAGTCCGGCGAATAGCCGGTGATGCGGCGGTGCAGGTCCTCGTGCAGGTGCAGAAGGGTCTGGGTCGCGAAGTTCACGCCCGCCAGGTGGGCGCGAAGCTCGAGCTCGGTGTCATCAAGGGGTCCGACGCGATCGGCCATGACTTGGTCTCCGAAATGGTGGCCGCCGTTGTTGGCGCCAAGAGACCACGAGGGCAAGCCCCTCCCCGTGTCAGGGGAAGGGCGCCGGGGCTCACTTCTGGTCTTCGTGGACTTCCTTGCGGATTTCCATGTGGCCTTGGGCCTCCCATTCGGACCGGTCGATGGAGCCGTCGTGGTTCTTGTCGAGCTGGTCGAAGGCCTCGCGCATCGGCGCGGCGAACTCCTCGAACGAGATGCGGCCGTCGTGGTTGGTGTCCAGCTTGTCGAAGTCATGGGCGCCGTGAACCATGCGGATCTCGATCCGCCGGTCGCCCTCGCCGTGGCCGTCGTCCTCCATGTCTCCATGCATGTCGCCATGCATATCACCGGGGCCGTCGTGCTCGATCCGCGCCTTGTCGCAGTCGACGTCGTGGCTCTCCATCATGGTCGAGTGCGCCTTGGCGATTTCGTCGGCGTCGAGCTTGCCGTCGTGGTTGAGGTCGAGTTCGTCGAACAGGCGCGCGTGCATGGCGATGAACTCGTCGCGGGTGATCTCGCCGTGATGCTCGCCCATGTGCTTCATCGCGTCGTCGCCGCTCGTGCGCATAATCATGACGTGGCAGCGGTGGCCGTGCGCGTCGCCGTCGACGACCACCTCTTTGCGGACCTCGACGGTCTGGGGCGGGTCGCCGGCCCAGGCGGTGGTCGCGGCGAGGGCCGAAAGTGCGGCGGCGCCGCCCAGCAGGATCTTCAGGCTCATGGTCGATTCCTTTGGCTCCGCCGAGGCGAATCCCCGACTGCGTCATGCATGGTCGGTGGAGATTGCACCGGTTTGTCCCAGGATTGCAGGATTGAAACCTGAGACGTTTGATCGCGGCCCTCTCCCATGGGATTGTTTCGGCGGCGAAATCCGCCCGATCCTGAGACGTGTGACAATTCCCCGATGAACACCGACGAGCCCGCGCCCCGCGTCCTGGTGGTCGACGACGACCCCGGCATCCGCGACGTGCTGGCGGAATTCCTCGGCCGCCACGGCTATGCCGTCGAGGCGGTTGCGGACACCCAGGCCATGGACGCCGCCATCGACGATCGCCGTCCCGATGTGGTGGTGCTAGACCTGATGCTGCCGGGCGAGGACGGTCTCACCGCCTGCAAGCGCCTGCAAGCGACCGGCGGCCCGCCGGTGATCATGCTGAGCGCCATGGGCGAGGAGACCGACCGCATCGTGGGGCTGGAGCTGGGCGCCGACGACTATCTGCCCAAGCCCTGCAGCCCGCGCGAGTTGTTGGCGCGTGTACGGGCCGTACTGCGCCGGCGTCGCGAAGCCCCGCGCGGCGAGCCTCAGGCGTTGTCGGTCAGTTTCGACGGCTGGAAGCTCGACTTGGTGCGGCGCGAACTGTCGTCGCCCCAGGGCGTGACGGTCAACCTCTCGTCGGGCGAGTTCAACCTGCTGCGCGCTTTCGTGGAACGACCCGAGCGCGTGCTGACCCGCGACCAGCTGCTCGATCTGGCGCGGCCCACGACCAGCGACGCGTTCGACCGCGCCATCGACGTGCAGATCAGCCGCCTGCGGCGCAAGCTCGACGACGGATCGGGCCGCGAACTGATCCGCACGGTGCGCGGCGAGGGTTATGTGTTTGCGGCCCAGATGACGACGAAGCCGGGGCGGCGATGAGGACGAACCACGGCGGCCTGCCGATCTTCGTCCAACTCTTGGCGCTGGCGGTGCTGTGCCTGGTCTCGGTGCAGCTGGTGAACCTGGCCGCGGTGCTGTTCCTCCCCGACCCGCCGCCGGAGGGCTTTTCCATCGCCGACGCCGCCCAGGCGCTGCAGGGTCATCCGATCACCACGGCGTCCGGCCGCCGTTTGACCGCGCAGGTGACGGCCACGCCGCCCGATTTCGTCACCCGGTCGCCGCCGCCGGTCGTCACGAGCACCCAGCGCGGCGACAAGCTGATCGTAACCAAGACGCTTCCGGACGACGCCGACGCGGGTCCCGGCGACGACCCGCTCAATCCGGTGATCGCCGAAGCGCTGTCGGAGGCGCTGAACGTCGCTCCGGACCGCGTCCGTGCGGCGGTGGACCACCCGCAAAGGGAACTCTACCGTTCGGTGGACGTGTCCAGCACGCGCGAGGAGATCGCCGACCACGTGCGCGCGCACTCGCGCCTCGTGATCCGCATGAACCAGGCCGACGGGCCGGTCCCGCACAACCTCATGGGCGATCACATGAGCGCCGTGCTGAAGGATTCGGCGCTGTTTCCTCCGTTCGCGGCGGCGCTGAAGCTGCCCGACGGGCGGTGGTCAGTGGTCAAGCCGCCGCATCCGCTGTTGTCCGCCTGGCACATCCGGCTGCTCGCGACCTTCGTGGGGAGCGCCCTGATCGTGGTGCTGATCGCGTGGTTCGCAGCGCGAAGGCTTGCACGCCCGATCCACGCCTTCGCCGGCGCCGCCGAGCGACTGGGCGCCGATCCCCACGCGCCGCCCCTGACCTCCCAGGGCCCCGCCGAGGTGCGGATTGCGGTCGCCGCCTTCAACGAGATGCAGGAAAAACTCAGACGCTATGTCAATGACCGGACCCTGATGATCGCGTCCATCGCGCACGATCTCAGGACGCCGCTCACGCGTCTTCGCTTCCGCATCGAGGCCGCGCCGCCGGACGTTCGCGACCGCGCCGTCGCCGACATCGAGCAGATGGACGGGATGATCTCGGCCGCCCTCGCCTACGCCCGTGGCGAAACGCGGAGCGCGGAGCAATCCCGCATGGATTCTCACAGCCCTGGTCTCGTCCGTCGTCGATGACATGAGGGAGACCGGCGCAAATACCGTCTTTGACGCCGCAGCGCCGATTGTCGTGCTGGGCGACGCACTGGGCCTGAAACGGTTGGTCGCAAATCTGATCGACAACGCCGTGAAGTTCGGCGCCGAGGCGCGGCTTTCGCTCGCACGCGAGGGCGACAAGGCAATCCTGCGCGTTGACGACACCGGGCCGGGTTTGCCCGACGCCGAACTCGAGCGCGTGTTCGATCCGTTCTATCGTCCCGACACCTCGCGCAGCGCCGAAACCGGCGGATTTGGCCTCGGCCTCGCGACAGCGCGCGCCATCGCGCGCGCCCACGGCGGCGACGTCAGGCTTTCGAACCGGCCGGGCGGGGGGCTGCGGGCTGAGGTTGAGCTTCCGGCGGCGGGATGACGGCGGCGGGCATCGACTCGCCGAAGCGACCGCGCGGCCGCAGGGCGCTCACGATCGCAGAAGCAACCGCGAAGCCGACCGCCATGAACAGCGCGATGCGGAAACCGTGGATGTCGAGGCGGAACACCAGCGCCACGAACGCGGCGCCCAGCGTCTGGCCCAGCAACCGCGCCGTCGCCAGCAATCCGCCCGCCGCGCCGCTGCGGGCGCGCGGCGACCAGCCGATGATCTCGCGATTGTTGGGCGCCTGGTAGAGGCCGAAACCGACGCCGGCGGTCAGCATGGCCACGATGATCCGCCAGGTCTCGGGGTCCGAAGGCAGAAGCGCGAGCTGCAATATGCCCGTCGCAAAGATCGCGCCGCCCAGACCGCACAACAGGGCGGCGGGGAACTTGTCCGCCAGACGGCCCGAGATCGACGCGGTGATGCCGACCGCGACCGGCCACGGCGTAATCAGCAGGCCGGTCTGCACCTGATCCTTATGGAACGCCTCTTCGAAGAAGAAGGGCACGGTGACATAGGCCAGCATCTGGGCGGTGAACGAACAGACCGAGGCGCCGACAGCAAACGCGATGGGCTTGATCTTCAACAAGTCGATCGGCGCCATGGGCGCGGGCCTTCGCCACTCGCGCACTACCAGCGCAAAGGCCATGACGAGGGCCCCGGCGATCGATAGCACACCGATGGCGCCCACATGCGCGATCGCATCGACGCCGATAATGAGCAACCCAAAGGCCAGCGCATTGATGACCGCGCTCAGCCAGTCGAACTTGCGTCCCGATCCGTCCGTGCGCGGCAGGCCCACCGAGGCGATGACCGCCAGCACCCCGATCGGCAGGTTCACCGCAAACAGCCAGGGCCAGTTCGCCACCGCCAGGATCGCGGCTGCGATAGAAGGCCCGGTGGCCGCGGCAATGGAAATGATCAGGGCGTTGATGCCGATGGCGCGGCCCAGCATCCGCTGCGGATAGCTGTGGCGGATCAGCGCCGTCGTCAGGCTCATGATCGCCGCAGCGCCGAACCCTTGGACGATCCGCGCCGCGGTCAGCTCGACCAGGGTATGCGACAGGGCGCAGGCGCCCGACGCCAGGGTGAAGACAATGACCCCGCCGCGGAACACGCGCCGGTAGCCCACGATCTCGCCCAGCGACGCGAACGGCAGCAACGAGACCACAATGGCGAGCTGATAGGCGTTGACCACCCAGATCGCCGACGCCGGATCGGCGTGAACGTCGCGCGCAATGGTCGGCAGGGCGACGTTGGCGATGGCGCCGTCGAGCACCGCCATGGTGATGGCCAACAGTATCGCGGCCACCGCCCAGATGCGGCGCGGCATCGGCAGGCCGTCTTCAGCGTCCATAGGGGTCCAAACCGACCGGGACCGGTCCGACGTCCTCTTACGCCGGATTTGTCCGCTGTTCAGGGGTCCGGAAGAATTCCGCTATGATTTGGCGGAATCGAGGGGGGATCGTTCCATGGCGGCCACTGAGACGGCGGACACGCTCGAGGCGCGGCGTAAGACCTGGATCCGGATCGCGACCTTCATCGTGCTGGTCGCGGTCTTCACCGGCCTGTCGACTGCGATCCTCACCCGCTTCCCCCATATGCAGCCGAGGCTCAAGGCCTTTATCGGCATGTGGGTCCCCGGGACCTGCGCCATCGCGGTGAAACTGATTTTCGACCGCAGTCTCAAGGGACTGGGCCTCGGCCGCACCGGCGGGGCGAAGGGCTTGCTGACCGGCCTGCTGCTGCCCCTGGCCTACGCCCTGCCCGTCTACGCCGTCGTCTGGCTGATCGGCGCCGGCGGGTTCGATCCGTCGCGGTGGGGGACGGCGATCCCGTACTTCAGCAATCCCGGAAGCGCCCTGGCCTCGCTGGGCCTGCTGCTGACCGTGGGGCTGATCGACAAGACCGGCCGCGCGCTCGGTGAAGAGATCGGCTGGCGCGGTTTCCTCGTGCCTGAGTTCCTGAAGCTGATGCCGCTGTGGAAGGCGGGCCTGATCACCGGCGTCATCTGGTTCGCCTGGCACCTGCCGGTGATCTTCTACGAGGGCTACAACTCGGGCGCCGGCGGGCCGCCGCTGGCCTATCAGATCGCCTCTTTCGCGGCGATGGTGATCCCCTCGGGCATCCTCTACGCGTGGCTTCGCCAGCGGTCGGGCAGCGTCTGGCCCTGCGCCCTGCTGCACGCCTCGCACAACCTTCTCATCCAGTCGATCTTCGACCAGGCGACGGTGAACAGTCCCAAGACCTTGTGGGTGACCGGCGAGTTCGGCTTCGGCCTGGCGCTGACCACCTGTGTGACGGTGGTAGCGGTGCTGATGTTCAGCGCCAAGCGCGCACCGCAGCCGGCCGCCGCCTAATTCCCGACCGGGTTCGCGCTCGCCTTCTCCACCATCAGCATGACCGTGCGGCCGCGCGCGTGCGGGAAGTGCATGACGCCACGGGGCACAGTGAACCCCTGGCCGGGAGCGAGCGTGACCGTCCGGTCCTCGAGTTCGAGATCGAGCCGACCTTCAAGAACGAAGAAGAACTCGTCCTCGCCCTCGTGCTTGTGCCAGTGGAAATCCCCGTCGAGCACGCTCAGGCGCACGACGGTGTCGTTCACGGCGGTGAGCGCCCGGTTCCACCAGGGGGTCTGGGCGTCGGCCAAGGCCTTCACGTCGATGTGGGTCGCGGCCGGGTAGAGCACCTCGGTTGCGATATCGTAGGCAGGCTTGTCCATGGCGCACTCCGCTCGCGGGGGGCCTATAGTGAGGCCCTGACGGGAACCCTATGGCACGGCCGAGCCTTCCCAGGCGACGGAGATTTCGATGCCGGAACAGCTGGAAACCTATCGCGCCAAGCGTGACTTCACCAAGACCCGGGAGCCCTCGGGCCGCAAGCGCGTCACGCCCGCCGGACGGCTGCGGTTCGTCATCCAGAAGCACGCCGCCACGCGCCTGCACTACGATCTCAGGCTCGAGGTCGACGGCGTGTTCAAATCCTGGGCGGTGACCCGCGGCCCCTCGCTCGATCCGCACGAACGGCGCCTGGCGGTCGAGGTCGAAGACCACCCCCTCGACTACGGCGACTTCGAAGGCGTGATCCCCAAGGGCCAGTACGGCGGCGGCACGGTGATGCTGTGGGACCGCGGCTACTGGGAACTGGAGAAGGGCAAGTCGATCGCCGACGCCCTGAAGAAGGGCCACCTCTCGTTCGCGTTTGCCGGCAAGCGCCTGCACAGCGGCTGGTCCCTGGTGCGCATTCGCAACGATCGCAACGGCAGTAAGCGCAACAACTGGCTGCTGATCAAGCACGACGACAGCAGCGCGCATCCGGGTGACGACGACGCCTTGCTGGACGACAACGAAACCTCTGTCGCCTCAGGCCGCTCGATGGAGATGATCGCCGCAGGCAAGGGCCGAGCGCCCACGCCGTTCATCACCAAGGCGAAGGGCAAGGCCTCGGCGGTGTGGAAGTCGGGTAAGGCGCAAGCGCGCAAGGGTGCGCCGGCAAAGTCGCTGCCGAAGCTGGTCGGCGCCCCGGCGAGGATTTCGAAGAAGGCCGTGCATGGCAAACGCGCGGCGTCCATGCCCGAGTTTGTCGAGCCCGCGCTGACCCGACTGGTGGACCGTCCGCCCGAAGGCGCCAACTGGGTGCACGAGGTCAAGTTCGACGGCTATCGCATGCAGGCTCGGGTGAAGGACGGCCACGCCGTGCTGCGGACGCGCAAGGGGCTCGACTGGACGGAACGGTTCCCGGAAATCACAGAGGCATGCGCGGCGTTGCCGGATGGTCTGTTCGACGGCGAGATCGTCGCACTCGACCGCCGGGCGCGGCCCGATTTCGCCGGCCTGCAGGCGGCATTGTCGTCAGGCAAGACGGGCAAGCTGGTGTTCTTCGTCTTCGACGCCCTATTCGCTGACGGCGAAGACCTCCGCGCCCTGCCGCTGCGTGATCGCAAGGCGGCGTTGCAGCGCATTCTGACGGGCGCCGACGATCGCCTGCGGTACGTCGACCATTTCGCGAGCGGCGGCGACGCGGTGCTGCGTTCCGCCTGCAAGATGGACCTCGAAGGCATCGTCTCCAAACGGCTCGGCGCGCCCTACCGCTCGGGACGCGGCGACGACTGGGTAAAGTCCAAGTGCCGCGGCGGCCAGGAGGTCGTGATCGCAGGCTGGACGACGACAGGGTCCAGCTTCCGCTCGCTGATCGCCGGCGTGCACCGCGATGGTCAGTTCGTCGAGGTGGGCCGCATCGGAACCGGGTTCGGCCGCGACGTCGTCGACAGGTTGCTGCCGAAGCTGAAGGCGCTGGAGGTCAAGACTTCGCCCTTCGACGGCAAGACACCGCCGCGCCGCGACGGCGCGACCCCCCACTGGATGAAGCCCGAGCTCGTCGCCGAGATCGCCTTCGCCGGCTGGACCGGCGATGGTCATATCCGCCAGGCATCCTTCAAGGGCTTGCGCGAAGACAAACCCGCGCGTGAAATCCGCAAGGAGGATCCCGCATCCATGCCCACCGTCGAAACCCGCGGCAAGACCAAGAAGGCGGCGAAATCGCCGCCGTCCGCCGTCGCCAAGGCGGCCGGCGCCGGCAAGCCCGTCGTGCTCGGCGTCTCGATCTCGCACCCGGACAAGGTGCTGTGGCCTGAAGCCAAAGGCGGGCCGGTCGAAAAGCTGGAGCTGGTCGAATACATCGAGGCCGCAGCGACCTGGATGCTGCCCTATGTGAAGGGGCGGCCGTGCTCCATCATCCGCACGCCCGACGGCATCGAGGGCCAGCGGTTCTTCCAGCGCCACGCCGGCAAGGGGACCTCCTCGCTCATCACCTTCACCAAGATCGAGGGTGAGGCGGAGCCCTATCTCCAGTTCGACACCGCCGAAGCCTTGGTCGCCGGCGCCCAGAACGGCACGAGCGAATTCCACCCGTGGAACTGTCTCCCGGGCAAGCCGGAGGTTCCCGGCCGCTTCGTCTTCGACCTCGATCCCGACGAGGCCATGCCGTTCGATCGCGTCATCGAGGCAGCGAAAGTTGTGCGCGATCGCCTCGAATCCGTCGGTCTCGCGAGTTTCCTGAAAACCACCGGCGGCAAGGGCCTGCATGTGGTGACGCCCTTCACCCAGGGCCGCAGTCCGATCGGCTGGGCGGAAGCGAAGGCGTTCGCGCGCGAGATCTGTGCGCGTATGGCCGCCGACGAACCCGACGCCTATACGATCAACATGTCGAAGAAGGTCCGCGGCGGCCGCATCTTCCTCGACTATTTGCGCAACGACCGGACCGCCACCGCGGTCAGCGTGATGTCGCCGCGCGCGCGCGTCGGCGCCCCAGTCTCTATGCCGCTCGACTGGAAGGAGGCGAAGACGGGGCTCGATCCGAAAGCCTTCAGCATCCACACGGCCGTCGCCCGCATGAAGAAGCGCAACCCCTGGGACGGCTGGGAGGACGCCGCCACGCCGCTGAAGGAAGCTATTGCGAAGTTGCAGAAGGCGCGTTGAACTCCCTCGAAGGAGTCGCGCCATGAGCCATCACCGGCACACGCTTCACGCCCATCAAGGCCACCACGGTTGGGACAAGACCTTCCCGCCGGTCGCCTATGTCGCAAGCGGCGACAGCATCGAATTCCACCCGATGGACGCCTCCGGCGGCCAGCTCACGCGGACCTCGACGGTGGCGGACGTTTCGACCCTCGACTTCGGCAAGGTCAACCCCGTGGGCGGGCCGGTGTTCATCGACGGCGCGGAACCGGGCGATGCGATCAAGCTCACGCTGCTGAATTTCGCCCCTTCGGGCTGGGGATGGACCGCGAACATTCCGGGATTTGGGCTGCTGGCCGACCAGTTTCCCGATCCGGCGCTGCACGTCTGGACCTACGACGCACAGAGCCTCGCGCCGGCGATGTTCGGGCCGGGCGGTCGCGTGCCGCTGAAGCCGTTCGCCGGGACCATCGGTCTCGCGCCGGCGGAGCCGGGGCTGCATTCCATCGTCCCGCCGCGCCGTGTCGGCGGCAATCTCGACATCCGCGATCTCAGCACGGGCGCGGAGTTGTTCCTGCCGGTCGAGGTTGCGGGCGCGCTGTTCAGTGTCGGCGACACCCACGCCGCCCAGGGCGACGGCGAAGTCTGCGGAACGGCGATCGAAAGCCCCTGCTCGCTGGCGGTGAAGTTCGACCTGATCAAGGACGCGCGCCTGCGCTTCCCGCGCTTCACCACGCCGGGGCCGGTCACGCGGCACCTGGACGGCAAGGGCTATGCGGTGACCACTGGCATCGGATCCGACCTGATGCACGCCGCCCGCGACGCCTTGTCGGGGATGATCGACCTGCTGGGACGCGAGCAGAAGCTGAACCCCGTCGACGCCTATATGCTGTGCAGCGTCTGCGGCGACCTGCGCATCAGCGAGGTCGTCGACCAGCCGAACTGGGTGGTGTCGTACTATTTTCCGCGCGTTGTGTTCGAATAGCCGCTCACGCGCGGCGCTTCGACGTCCGCTTTCTGCTACCCGATGCGCTCTTCCGTTTTGCCGAACTCCGCACGAGCGGACGAGCGGCGCGGCGCCGGCGTCGCGCCACGCTGCAGGCTCTTGCGCAGCATAGCCATCAGGTCGCCGGCCGGCGTGTCCTCCGGCTCCGGCGCGGTGATGGTCGCGGCCTTACCCTTCAGCTTGGCCTTGATCAGGTCGCGCAGGGCGTCTTCATAACGGTCCTTGAATTCTTCCGGCTCGAACTTGCCGGAGAGCTGGTCGACGATCTTTGCGGCGATCTCGACCATGCCCTTCTCGGGCTTGGCCTTGGGGATGTCGTCGAACGCGTCGGCCGCCTGGCGCACCTCGTTGTAAGACCTGAGCGTGGTCGCCACGATCCCCGGCGCACGCGCCTCCAGCGCCAGCAGGCGTTCGCGCGTATGCATCTGCACCCGGCCGATCGCGATCTGTTTCGAAGTCCTCCATCGCCTTCAGGATGACAGCAAAGGCCTCGGCCGCCAGCTTTCCGTCGGGGACGAGAAAATAGGGCGTGCTCCAGTAGAGCCGGTCGATGGCGCCGGCGTTGACGAAGCGTTCGATCTCGATGGTGCGCGTGCTCTCGATGCGCACGCTTTCGATCTCCTCATCGGTGAGGACGACGTGCCGGTCCTTTTCGAACTCGTAGCCGCGGACAAGGTCCGACCGGTCGAGCGGACCCGTCTCTGGATCGGTGGCGATCATGCGGACGCGGTTGCCGGTGTCCGGATTGATCAGGTGAAACGACACGTCCGAGCCCGGCCTGGTCGCGGGGTAGAGCGCCACCGGACAGGTCACGAGCGAAAGGCGAAGGTGGCCCTGCCACGTGGGTCTGGGCGCCATGAGGGTCTCTCCCGGGTGCGGGAAGACAACGACGGCGACATGGCCTTGGTTCAGTGCGCCGGGGGCTGAGCGGGCGGCGCGGGCGCGACGGCCACGCCGCCCTCGCCCGGCAGGGAGGCGATCTGATAATCCGGCGGGATGGTGAACCAGCGCGGGTCCTGACGCGCGAAGGTGATGCTGACCACCGAGAACAACGGCGTATGACGACCATCGGGCGTCAGCTGCAGCACGATGCCGTCGTTGGTCGCGCACACCATGCCCGACCGGTTCAGATAGCCGTTGTAGCGCCACAGGTTGCAGGGCCGTCCCGCCACATTGGCGCCGCCGACGCGGTTGAGCTTGGCCGTGGCCTGCAGGTCCGCGAGGTCGAGCGGCAGGGGCGGCGACGCGTGGCCCGGCGACAGCGGGAAGAAGAAGGCGACGCGCCGCTGGCCCGCCGCGGTCATCACCACCAGAGCGCCGCGGGCGCGGTCGGTCAGAAAGGTCTGGACCACCCCGCCGGTGGCCACGTCCTCGCGCCGCTTGGCGCCCGACTGGCGCACCTCGACCGGGCGTTCGAAGCCGGCCACGCCGATCACAGCGTAGAAGTCGGGCTCGAGCCGCGGCCCGCTCGCGGGCGTCTGGGCAAGACCCGGAGCCGCCAGAAGGGCGATAAGAAGCCCGAGGCCCAACACTCTTCCCGCTCTCGACGGCGCGCTCCACATGGGCGAAAGCATGCCGGGATTCGGTTGAGAGGGTATGGACGAGCTTCCGGTCATCGACGCGCGGGGTCACCGCTGCCCGATCCCGTCACTGCGCCTACGCAAGGCGCTGGAGGGCATGGCCGACGGCGAGCGGGTGATCCTGCTGGCCGACGACCCGATGGCGCGGGTCGACGTCCCTCACACGGTGGGGCAATCGGGCGCGGTGCTGGTTGAGACGCGCGAGGACGGCCGAGCACTCGCTTTCACGGTCGAAAAGCGCGCTCGGGCGACGACAGACCCGGCGAAGCTTCCGGCGGCATAGCTTCGGCCCGGCGCCGGGCGTTGTAGGCGTCCAGCACGATCTCGACCTCGGTCGCCAGGGCGCCGCCGAAGAACACCGCGTTCACGTTCCAGGACACCCAGATCAGAAACACGATCACGGTCGCGATCGAACCGTAGGTCGCGCCCAGGTGCATGATCTGGTTCACGTAAAAGGCCGACGCCGCCGAAGCGCACACCGCCAGGAAGGTCGCCGTAACCCCGCCGATGATCGCCGCACGCCAGATCACCGTGCCAGAGTGCGACATCGCCCAGCGATAGAGGCAGGTCAGGCCGAAGACGAGGAACAGGGTCACCCACAGCCATTCGTTGGTGAACCAGCTGAAGGTCTCGCCTGTGCGCAGATGGGCTTCTGTCTTGACGATGCGCGAGGCAATGATCAGGCCCGACAGGCTGGTGGCCATAACGAAGGACCCGATGGCGACCACGAAGGCGATGAAGTTGAAGCGCAGGAACCCCCACGGCTCCTCCTCGTCGTGGATGAAGGTCAGGCCGGCGAGAAGCGCCTTGAAACCGCGGTGCGCGGCATAGGCGCCGATGATCAGGGCCAGGCCGCTCTGGACCGAGATGGTTCGCGCCGAGGTCGCCGCCAGGTGATGCAGCTGATGCTCGACCAAGCCCCGCGCGCCCTCGGGCATAAGCTGGGCGAAGGCCTGGGTCTGCATTTCCGCCTGCTCGGGCGTGAACACCGCGCTGTAGAAGCCGATCAGCAGGCCCACCGCCGGGAACAGCGCCAGCAGGGCGAAGAACGACACGCCGCCGACATAGAGCATCACGTCACGGCCCCAGCAGCGCAGCGCGGCGCGCTTGACGATGCCGAGGCACATCCACCCGGTCTGCGCGGCTCGCTCGCTCACGACCGCCAAGCGTGTTCTCCCCTGTCCCGCAAGGACCATAAGCCCGTCTTCCTCGGACCAGAAGGATAAACGCCCGGAATGGCGGGGATTTCCAGTTGATTCTTGACGTTGAGGCCGCGCCCTGGCGCGTTCTGATGGCGAGGTTCGGATTGCGGCGTCCGGACGCGCAGTTGCGGTCGCGGGCCGGAGAAATCCTGTTAAGGTCCGTGCTCTAAAGGCCGAAAGCGGTATGGAGGGATGGGCTTGCCGCCGAGCGCCCGGGTATTGATCGTCGCCGCGGAAGACAGCTTGGCCGGACCCCTCGCCGAGGGGCTCGACCGGCTCGGCTGGCGCACGGTCACGGCCCGCTCCCTGGCGAGCGCCGCCGTCGCTCTGCGCGACCTGCAGATCGAAGCGGCGATCATCGATCCCAAAGGCCTGGGCGCCGACACCGGCCCGTTGAGCGCCCAACTGCGCACCGCCTGCTGGCCGCGCCGCCTGCCGATCGTGGGCCTGGGCGCGGGCGACCCGAACATCGATCCGAGCTTGTTCGACCTGGTGCTCGCAGCCGAACCGCACCCGGTCCAGACGGCGCTCAGGCTCGAACAGCTCGTCCGCGTCGCCGTGTCCGAAGAAGAATTCGAGCTCCGCGCCGAGACCTTCGCCGAGCGCGGGGCGCGGCTCGATCCACCGCAGGAGGGCGATCGTCCGCTACGCGTCCTGACCGTCGGCTCGCCCGCGCCGCAGTTCCTGGCGCTGTCCAACGCGCTGCAGAAGACCGAGGCCGAGGTGGTCGGCGCCTTCACCGCCTACACCGCCTTCGACTACCTGCATGACAAGCCGTTCGATGCGGTCGCCCTGTGGGGCGGCGAGGATCAGGGCGAAGCGCTGTCGATTGCGGCGGGGATGCGGCGCAACACGCGCCTGTTCCACATCCCGACCGTGCTCTACCTGACCACCACCAAGGACCTGAACCTGTCGGAGGTGTTCAATCGCGGCGTCACCGACGTCGCGGCGCTCGAGGCGTCTGAGTCCCAGACCGCCGCGCGCATCGTCGGCTTGGCCCGCGCCTATCGCCGGCAGAGCGCGATCCGTCAGGCGCTCGAGAACGCGCGCGGGTCGGGGCTTATGGACAAGACGACGGGCCTGTTCACGCGGGATCTGTTCGCCGCCCACCTGGCGCGCCTGACCACAGCGTCGCGCGAACGCGGGCGCGACCTGTCGGTCTGCGTGCTGCGCGTCGGCGACCGGCCCGAGGTGACGCGCGCGCGCGCGCACGGCTGGCTCGACCGCGCCATGCCCAGATCGGCTCGATGGTGTCGCGCCTCGTGCGCGCCGAGGACACCGCTGCGCGCCTGGCGCCGGAGATGTTCGCCCTCGCCCTACCCGCCACCAACGGCGGCGAAGCGCGCTTGGTCGGCGACCGGATCGCCGCGGTCATCGGTTGCACCGCCTTCGAAAGCGCCGGCGACCAACCGCCCTTCGTCATCGACTTCGACGTCGGCGTGGCCCAGGTCGAACCCGGCGAAAGCGCCGCGCGTGCGCTGGAACGCGCCGCGGAACAGACGCCGGCAAGGCGGGCCGCGGGTTAGCGACCTGCGCTCTGGATTTGTCGCGGCGGCGACAACAGGAACCGATCGAGCGCCGCGTCGACGCAGGCTTGGTTCATCTCATGACCGCCGTCGAAGGCCTGGAACAGCACGTCGTAGTGCGCCGCTTTCAACGCCGCCGCCATCTTCTCAGCGCCTGAGAACGGCAACACCGTATCGTGCGTTCCGTGCGACATGTATATCCGCGGCCGTCCCACCAACCGTGCCGGCTTCATCATCCCCGCCGAGAACGCAATCACGTCGCTGAAGAAGTCGCCGTTCAAAAGACCGATGGTCAGCGCATAGCTGGCGCCGTCGGACATGCCGAGGCAGGCGATGCGCGCCGGGTCGGTCCAGGCGTATTGGAACGCGTACATCAGGGTGTGATCGATGACCCGATCGTCCTTGCCGAAGCCGCCGTGCGCAATATCCCAGGTGAACTCGACGCTGGTCGGCGTGACCAGGAGAAACTTGCGGCGCTCGGCGGTGCGGCGCAGCGCCTCGAACATCTCCGGTCCGACCTGATAGGCGCCGTGCAAGGCCAGCACCATCGGCGCGGGCGTCGCCGGATCGAGCCCCGCGGGTACGAACAAAAGGTTGTAGCCGGCGCGTCCGACCGGCAGGACATGCCTTCCCGGCGGCAGGGGCTGCGCGGGCTTTTCTCCCGGCCGCGACTGCAACCGCTCATCGGCAGCGGCCCATGCCGCGTTGCCCGCCAGTATCGCCGCGCCTGCAGCCGTCAGCGCCCGTCGCGTCAGCCGAATGGCCATGAACCCTCCGCAGCCATGACTATGGGGCCGCCCTGGCCACCCGCGCCAGCTCGCCGACGATCTTTTCCGCCGCATTGAGCCGGCGTTCCGGGGTTTCCCACTCGCCCTTGACCACGACGCGGTGGTCGGGACGCAGGCGCCAGACGCCGGTGTTTTTCTGCACCAACTCGACAAGACCCATCGGATTAGCGAAAGCGTCGCCGCGGAAGGCGACGACCGCGCCCTTCGGCCCGATGTCGATCTTGGCCACATTGGCTTGGCGGCAGAGGCTCTTCACGCCGACAATCTTCAAGAGTTGCGCGGCCTCAGGCGGCAGCGGGCCGAAGCGGTCGATCAGTTCCGCCGCGAGGGCCTCGCGGTCTTCGAGCTTCTCCGCCTCCGACAGACGCCGGTACATGGCCAGGCGCACGTTGAGATCGGGCAGATAATCTTCGGGGATGAGGACCGCGACGCCGGCGTTGATCTGCGGCGACCAGCCGCGTTCGGCCGACAGGTCGAGGGTGACACCCTTGTCGCGCAGCTCCGCGACCGCGTCCTCGAGCATCTGCTGATAGAGCTCGACGCCGATCTCCTTGATGTGCCCCGACTGCTCCTCGCCCAGGAGATTGCCGCCGCCGCGGATGTCGAGGTCGTGACTGGCGAGCTGGAATCCGGCGCCCAGGCTGTCGAGCGACTGCAGCACCTTCAGACGTTTCTCGGCCGAGGCGGTGATCGGCTTTTCCGCCTGGGTGGTCAGATAGGCGAAGGCGCGCGCCTTGGCGCGCCCCACCCGTCCGCGCAGCTGGTAGAGCTGGGCCAGGCCGAACATGTCGGCGCGGTGGATCACCAGGGTGTTGGCGGTCGGAATGTCGAGGCCCGACTCCACGATGGTGGTCGACAACAGCACGTCGTAGGAACCGTCATAGAAGGCGGCCATGACGTCCTCGAGCTGGCTCGGCGCCATCTGGCCGTGGCCGATGACGAACTTCACCTCGGGCACGTGCTCGCGCAGAAACTTGGTCGATTTCCGGCAGATCGCTGACCCTCGGCGCTACGTAATAGACTTGGCCGCCGCGGTACTTCTCGCGCAGCAGCGCCTCGCGCACGATCACCGGATCGTAGGGCGTGATCCAGGTGCGCACGGCCAGGCGATCGATCGGCGGCGTGGCGATGATCGACATCTCGCGAATGCCCGACAGGGCCATCTGCAGGGTACGCGGAATCGGCGTGGCCGACAGCGTGAGCACATGCACGTCGGTGCGCAGGCTCTTCAGCCGCTCCTTGTGCTTGACCCCGAAGTGCTGCTCCTCGTCGACGACGACGAGGCCCAGATCCCTGAACTTCAACTGTTCGGACAGCACCGCGTGGGTGCCAATCAGGATTTCAATCTCCCCGGCCTCCACGCCGCGGCGCACCTCCGCCGCATCCTTGGCGGAGACCAGGCGTGAAATCTGGCGCACGCGCACCGGCCAGCCCTGGAAGCGTTCGGAGAAGGTCTTGAAATGCTGGCGCGCCAGAAGCGTGGTCGGGCAGACGACCGCGACCTGTTGGCCGCCCATGGCCACGACGAAGGCCGCGCGCAGCGCCACCTCGGTCTTGCCGAAGCCCACGTCGCCGCAGATCAGGCGATCCATCGGACGTCCGGCGCCGAGGTCTGACAACACGTCGCCGATGGCGTTGAGCTGATCCTCGGTCTCTTCGTAGGGGAAGCGCGCGCAGAATTCGTCGAACACGCCGGCGGGCGGATCGATCTCTGCTGTGGTCTTGGTCGCCCGCGCCGCCGCGATGGCGATGAGGCCTTCCGCCATCTCGCGCAGGCGTTCCTTGGCCCGCGCCTTGCGCGCCTGCCACGCCGCGCCGCCAAGGCGATCGAGCTGGACGCCCTCGGTTTCGGCGCCGTAGCGCGTCAAAAGGTCGATATTCTCGACCGGCAGATAGAGCTTGGCCTCGCCGGCGTACTGCAGGTCGAGGCAGTCGTGCGGCGCGCCGGCGACGTCCAGTGTCTTCAGGCCGTCGTAGCGGCCGATGCCGTGATCGATGTGGACGACCAGATCGCCCGTCGTCAGCGAGGACGCCTCAGCCAGGAAGTTGGAGGCGCGGCGGCGGCGCTTGGGCCGCGCCAGGCGGTCGCCCAGAATGTCGGTCTCGGAGATGACCGCGAGGTCCGGTGTGACGAAGCCCGCATCCACCGGCAACACCACACGCAGCGGCTTCTTCGCATCCGCCGCGTGCGCCGCGCTCCAGTCGGCGGCGAAGCGCACGTCGTCGAGGCCGTGATCGCCGAGCATGGCGGCCAGGCGCTCTGACGATCCCTCTGACCAGGACGCGAACAGCACGCGCTTGCCCTCGCGGACGAGCGCGTGGGCGTGGTGGGCGACGGACTCGAAGAGGTTGACGCTGTCCTGGGCGCGTTCAGCGGCGAACACGCGACCCTGGCGCGCGCCGAGGTCGACGATGTCATGGCCTTCGCGGTGAAATGGGGTAAGGCGGCGCGTGGCGTGCTCCGCCGTGCGCCGATCCCATTCTTCGGCGGAAAGATAGAGCGCCTCGGGCTTCAGCGCGCGGTAGGCCACGCTGTTCTTGGCCAGACCCGCTTCACGCCGCGCCTCGTAGGCATCGGCGATCACTGCCAAGCGTTCATCACGCGACTCGCTGGCCTGGTGGTCGAAGGCGATCATGGCGTCGGGCGGCAGATAGTCGAACAGTGTGTCGAGCCGGTCGTAGAACAGCGGCAGCCAGTGCTCGAGTCCCTGGCGTCGCGACCCTTCGCTGACGGCGGCGTAAAGCGGATCATCGCCCGGCGCGCCAAAGGCCTCGAGATAGCCCGAGCGGAAGCGCGAGATCGCCGCCTTGTCGAGCAACGCCTCGGAAACCGGCAACAGCTCGATCTCGCTGAGCTGGCGGGTGGAGCGTTGGCTTTCCGGGTCGAAGGCGCGGATCGAACTCGAGGGAGTCGCCGAACATGTCGAAGCGCACCGGTTCCTCGGCGCCCGGCGGAAATACGTCGATAACGCCGCCGCGGATGGCGTACTCGCCGCGCTCGGAGACGGTCGAGGCACGTTGATAGCCGTTGACTGTGAAATAGCGCTCGAGCGCCGTGGTATCGAGGTCGCGACCGACGTGAGTGGCGAAGCCGGCTGCAACGGTCTCGGAGCGCGGCGGCATGCGCTGCACCAGCGCGCCCACCGTGGTGGTCACCAGGAGCGGCGACCGGCCGTCCGGATCGCGGCGCGCCAGGGCCGCAAGCGTCGCCATGCGCTGGGCCGCGAGCGACGGCGTCGGGCTCATCCGGTCGTAGGGCAGGCAGTCCCAGGCCGGGAAATTCAGGACCGGCAGCTCGGGTGCAAAGAACTGCAGCGCGCCGGCGAAGGCGCCGGCCGCCGCGTAGTCGCGCGCGCAGAACAGCACGACCCCGCCGCGCGCGCGGACCACATCGGCGGTGACCAGGGCGTCGTAGCCTTCCGGCGTTCCTGCCAGCTCCAGCGCGCCGGGCGCCATGGCTACGCGGTCCAGGTCGGAAGCTTTCACCTTGTCCGGTGCGATTGTCGTCTGGTCGTCCATCAGTCGTTACGCTCCGCATGCGCCGTGACGCCGGGGATGGTGGCGCGGCCTTCGGCGACGAACGCCTTGATCTCAGCCATTACGGCGGTGTCATGCTCCAGCGGCGTCGGCGTGCGGCCCACAATCCACTCGAACAGGTCCTGATCCGGCGCTTCGAGAAGCCCCTCGAACGCGTCGAGTTCCTCGGGCCCGAAATCCACCAAACGCCGGTCGGCGAACGGCCCCAGGATCAGGTCCGCCTCGCGGAACCCCCGATGCCAGGCGCGGTATTTCAGCTTTTTCAGGCGTTCCTGATCCATCGTCCCGTCCAACAGCGAGCGCCGGGCGACGGTTTTCACCGGCCCGGGTCGGGTCCGATATAGGCGTCAGCGAGGACGCGCGCCAGCGCTGTCGGCGCGGTTCTTGGCGCCTCAAACCGGCGAGAACGGGACCAGCATGGGCACGCGTTTGCGGTAGGCGTCATAGCCTTCCGCGCCGAGCTCCTTGCGCAGGAAGCCTTCCTCGATCTTGGCCTTAAGCCAGTAGCCGATGGTCATGAGCACAAGGCCCAGGAGCGCGGCCCAGGACGCCTTCACCACCACCATCGCAATCGCGGCGGCGATCAGGCCGGTATAGATCGGATGGCGCACGATGCCGTAGGGACCGGTGTCGACGATACGGTGGTCGGCCTTGCGGGTGATCGAGCCCGACCACAGCGCGCCGAGATGGATGCGCGCCCACCAGGCGAAGGCGAAGCCCAAGATCGCCAGCCCCACCATCGCCCAGCCGACCGCGTCGGGAACGCTCCACACCGGCCGGATGAACGCCGGATCGAGCGGGAGGTGCAGGAAACGCACCCGGCTTCCGGGCACGGCGTCCACACCCGACCCGGGACCGGTCATGAAGATGAGCACGAAGCCGAGGATCGCCAGGATGCGGTATCCGGCCTCGGCCGCGAATCCGGGCCGGCTCGCCGCCCGCGACGCCCAGACCGCCGCCACAATCCAGGATATGGCCCAGACGATCCAGACGAGGTAGATCGCCAATTCCGGGGTGCTCACAACGCCCATGGGGGACTCCTTGGATCACCCTGTGTAAGCCCCGCCGCCCAGAACAGCTATCATTCCCCCATGCGGCCCGAGATTCTCTTCCCCCTGTTTGCGCCGATCGCCACGATCAAGGGCGTCGGGCCCAAGATTGCGCCCGCGGTCGAGCGCGTGGCCGGGCCGCTGGTCAAGGACCTCATCTTCACCGCCCCCCAGGGCCTGATCGTGCGGGAGCCTGCAACGGTGCAGACCGCACTCAAGGACGCGGTGCAGATCTTCGAGGTGGTGATCGATCAGCACCTGAAGGCCGGCAAAGTCGGCGTTCCGTACAAAATACGCGCGCACGACGACACCGGCTTCCTCCACATCATCTATTTTAAGGTGTTCGGCGACAGCCTCCAGACACAGCACCCGGTCGGCGCCCGGCGGCTCGTCTCCGGTAAAGTCGAACGCTTCCACGACGAGGTGCAGATCGCGCACCCCGACTATCTCGTCCCGCCGGAACAGGCGAACGAAATCCCGCGCGTCGAGCCGGTCTATCCCACCTCGGCCGGCGTCACCTCGCGCCAGCTGCGGCGCTTCATCCAGGTCGCGCTCGAACGCACACCTGATCTCCCCGAATGGCTGGACCCCGCCTTGCACGACCGCGAGGCCTGGCCGTCGTGGCGGGCGGCGCTCGAGCTGTTGCACGCGCCGCGGACCGAACCGGACCTGTCGCCGCTGACGCCGGCGCGGCGGCGCCTCGCCTACGACGAACTGTTCGCCCATCAGCTCGCCCTGTGCCGGCGCAAATCCGTGCGCCGCGCCACGCCTGCGCCCGCGATTGCAAGGCATGCGTCCGCGGACGCGATCCTCGCCGCCCTGCCCTTCACCCTGACCGGCGCGCAGGAACGGTCGCTCAGCGAAATCCGCGCCGACCTGGCGTCGGGCTGGTCGATGGCGCGGCTGCTGCAGGGCGACGTCGGGTCGGGCAAGACCGTCGTGGCCGTGCTCGCCATGGCCGACGCGGCGGCGTCGGGCTTCCAGGCCGCGCTCATGGCGCCGACGGAGATCCTCGCGCGCCAGCATTTCGAGCGCGTCACACCGTGGCTCGAGGCGGGCGGCGTGACCGCCGTGCTGCTGACCGGACGCGACAAGGGCGTCGCACGTCGCGAGAAGCTGGAGGCGCTGGCGTCGGGAGCAGCCCAGATCGCGGTCGGCACCCACGCCCTGTTCCAGAACGACGTCGTGTTCAAGTCCCTCGCCTTCGTGGTGGTCGACGAACAACACCGCTTCGGCGTGGCCGAGCGCAAGCGACTGCAGGACAAGGGCAACCAGGGCGTGCACCTGCTTTCGATGTCGGCGACGCCGATTCCACGCACGCTGGAACTGACCCAGTACGGCGACCTCGACATCTCGCGCCTGGACGAAAAGCCGCCCGGCCGCAAGCCGGTCGCGACGCGCGCCGTGCCGACCGCGCGCCTGGACGAGATCGCCGCCCGCTTGGACACGGCGTTGAAGGCCGGCGCCCAGGCCTACTGGATTTGTCCCCTGGTGGCGGAATCAGAAGTCAACGACCTCGCCGCTGCCGAAGCGCGCGCGGCCGACCTTAAGCGGCGTCTGCGCGCGCCGGTGGGCCTGATGCACGGTCAGATGCCGGGGCCGGACAAGGATGCGGTCATGGCCGCCTTCGTCGAAGGACGCCTGTCGGCGCTCGTCGCCACCACCGTCGTCGAGGTCGGCGTCGACGTGCCCAACGCCACCATCATGGTGATCGAACACGCCGAACGGTTCGGCCTCGCCCAGCTTCACCAACTGCGCGGCCGCGTCGGCCGCGGTTCGAGCGAGAGCGCCTGCATCCTGCTCTACGATGCGCCTCTGTCCGAAAGCGCGCGCCAGCGCCTCGACATCCTGCGCGAGACCGACGACGGCTTCCTCATCGCCGAGCGCGACTGGGCGTTGCGCGGCGGCGGCGACCTGCTAGGTTTGAAACAGAGCGGCCTGCCAGACTATCGCCTGGCCGACCCGATCGTGCATCGCGACCTGTTGCTGAGCGCGGCTCAGGACGCGCGCCTGGTGCTGGCGCGCGATCCCAAGCTCGAAAGCCCGCGCGGCCAGGCGGTCGCGGTGCTTGCAGAACTCTTCGACTGGCGACCCGACCGGTCGAACGCGCCGCCTTAACCGGCGATATTCAGCTGAACGACGGCCACCGCCCCGAACCTGGCTATGAGTTCGTCCGTCAGCCGCGTCCAGATCGGCCGCCATACCGTCTCGGCCTCACGGGAATAGACGACGATGTCGAACACCTTTGCATCGTCGGGGTTGCTCGCACTGAACCAGGTGTGGTCGTTCAGTTTCAGGGTGACGGTGACCTGGCTCCACGCGCCGTTGGGGAACGACGTCTGCTCAGGCTGCATGTGCGCCTCATGGCCGAAAGCCCAGAGCGTCTTGGCGAGGTCCGCTTGCTGACCGTCCGCGAGGGTGACGCGAACCCCCGCCACGGGCGGCGAGCCGGTCGGTTGGTCGTCTTCGGCCGCGCGGAACCCCGCCAGGCCGAGCGCGAGACCCGTCGTCAGGATACTGCGGCGTGTGGTCATCCCAGGCTCCGGCGACGAGGGCGTGCGGATGTTAGGCCTAAATCGGACGGCGCCAAGGTGCACGTCGCGCGGCTTGTGCGCGCGAACACCCTCTCACGAGTGCTCCGGCGCAGGCCGCGCGCCTAAACGTTGCATTGCTTCAGTGCGGCGCTAGCCGCCCGCATGCATCTGGGGCGCACCTTCCTCCGGGAAGAACCAGTGCGGATAGCCGTCGTCATGCACGCGTTGGCAGAACGGCCGGCCTTCGAAGCTCGCGCCCCTCAGATTGCCATGGCTGCTGACGGCCGTTTCGTAGCGGGCGTGGTTGGCCGCCGCCGTATCGGTCGCCGGGTGTTGTCCAGGCCAGCAGATATCGGTCTCGGCCACCAGGGCGTTGCCCGGGCAGGTGCAGGCGCCCAGGCGACGGGTGCGCGCATCGTAGGCGCAGACGGCGTTGCCCTGGAGCGAGCGTCCGTCCGGTGCAAGGCAGATGGTGACGATCCGGGTTCCGCCATGGCGGACCGGCAGGCTGAAATTGGCCGTGGTGGAGACAGCCGAAGCCGCCAGGATAAAAGCGAGACCGGCGGCGGCGTAAGGAACTCCCATAACAGAACTCCTCTCAGCGCGAGTGCTTGGAAAAAATACGCCTCCGCAAGACATCTCGCAAGCAAACCCCTGCCCGACCTCTGCCGTAATCTGCAGACGACGTCTTGGTGACGACCAACGGTCCGGTCAGCGAAATCCTTTCTCGGGCTGGCCACTTTCCATTCTCTTCCCATTCACTGTGGATTGGGATCGGGGGTGCGGTCGGGCTTGGTCTCGGGCGAGGTTGTTACCGGACAAGGACGACTGGAGCCGCC
The DNA here is from genome assembly GCA_963838235.1 of uncultured Pseudomonadota bacterium. Lineage (GTDB taxonomy): Bacteria > Pseudomonadota > Alphaproteobacteria > Caulobacterales > Caulobacteraceae > JAFECT01. The sequence goes on along the minus strand of CAWIQJ010000005.1, from coordinate 1,044,941 downwards.
TGCGTCGATGCCGTCGGCGCAGCGTCGAGGGCGGCTTCGCGCGCCTTCGCGTCCGCTTTCAGGTCCGCGTAGAAGAGATTGTAGTCGGGCGCCTTCTTGCGGTCGGCCCACGAGCCCGACGGACGCAGCGACGGCGATCTCGGGCGTGAGACGTGCAGGACGCCATCGACACAGCGGGCGTTGACCTGGTGCGGCAGGAAGGCGGGCTCGACGCCCCACTCGAGGCCCGTTGCGTTGGCCGCGCCGAGGTTCAGGCGCGCGGGCGCGAGCGCGCCGGTCTCCGATCCCGTCAGCGGATTGACGCAGAGCGCGGTATGCGCGCCGAGCGAAACCAGGGCGCCCTGATCGTCCCACACAAGGGCGCGCTCGAGGATGCGTTTGGCCGACGCTGGATCGTCGACGAAGGCCTGGTCCCAGGCGACGACGCAATGGGCCTCGTTGCGTTGGGTGCAACCGGGCAGAACCGCGTTGGGTCCGAAGGCGTCGCGCGGGGCGACGGTATCGATCAGATAGACTGCAACAAGTCGCGCGCGAAGCTGTGGATCCGCGGCAATCGCATCGCGCGCAAGCCGGGCGGTCAGGGTCCCGCCCTGCTCGACACCGACCAGGATGATCGGCCGCCCTTGATTGAAATGCTGCAGATAGAATTTGAACGCCGTCGCCACGTCGCCGTAGGCGAAGATCCGCGCGTCACGCGCGTCGTCGCGCAGGGTCAGGAAGGCGTAGAGCGCGGCCTGGCGGTAGTGTGGCGCGAACACCCGCCCGACCTTCTCGAACGGACCGGCGTAGTTCGGCAGCATGACGCGCTCGAGCAAGGCGTCGGACTCGTTCTGCTGGATCGGCGAGTTCCAGTTGTCGCCGCCGTCGAAGGTCGTCGGATGCACGAAGAAGACATCGGCCGGCGGATCGCCCGCCGCAACCTGCGCCGGATCCGGCGGCAGCACGGCCCAGGCCTTGCGCAGATTATAGTCGGGCGCGCGCGGCGGCGTGTAGGTCTGATACGGCACCTTGGGGTCGAGGAAGGATTCCAGGATATCGTCGCGCCAGACGAAGACGGCGATGGCCATCAGCGCCGCCACCAGCGCCACGGCGCCGAGTACGATGCGCTTGAGGCCCCACATCTTCATGTCAGGCGCGCCATGTCAGCGGTAGGGATCGGACTGCGACAGATAGCGCTGCACATAGTCCGTGATCCCGTCCTCGAGCGTGGTGAACGGCCGGTTCCAGCCGGCAGCGTAGAGCCGGCTCATGTCCGCCTCGGTGAAATACTGATAGCGATCGCGGATCGCCTCGGGCATGGGCCGGTAGCTGATCTCAGGCTCGCGTCCCGCCGCAGCGAATACGGCGCGGGCCAGGTCGGCGAACGAGCGCGCCTTGCCGCTGCCCAGATTGTAGACGCCGCAGACGCTCTTATGGTCGAGCAGCCAGGCCACCACCTCGGCCGCGTCCTTGACATAAACAAAATCGCGCAACTGCCCGCCGTCGGGGTAGTCGGGCCGGTGCGACTTGAACAGGCTGACCGGCTCGCCGGCCGCGACCTTCGGCCAAATCTGATGCGCCACCGACGCCATCGGGCCCTTGTGCGCTTCGTTGGGGCCGTAGACGTTGAAGAACTTGAGCCCGGCCCACTGCGGCGGCGCGCTGTCGCGATCCGCCTCGCGGCGCGCGTAGAGATCGAACAGCGCCTTGGAATAGCCGTAGGCGTTCAGCGGGCGAAGTTGGGACAGGGCCGGAACTTCGTCCTGATCCTCGAACCCCTGCAGGCCCGCGCCGTAGGTCGCCGCCGACGACGCCCAGATCATCCGCGTCCCGTTCGCCGCGCACCAGTCCCAAAGGTCGCGCGGCAAGGTGTAGTTGTTGTGGATGATCAGGTCCGCGTCCGGTTCGGTCGTTGAGCAGATCGCGCCCATGTGGACGATGGCCTCGACGTCGCGCGCGTGCGTGGCGAGCCATGCAAACAAGGCCTCTGGCGCGACAAAGTCGGCGATCGCGTGCTTGGCGATGTTGCGCCACTTGCCCAGGTCGGCGGCGCGCAGACGGTCGCACACGACCACGTCAAATCGCGCGCCTTCGGTCAACTCAGCCACGATGTTCGAGCCGATGAATCCGGCGCCGCCGGTGACCACGACAAAACGCCGGCTCATGCGCGCTTCATCCGCGCGATGGCTTCGGTGGTGGACCAGCCTTCGACGAAGTCGGCGAGTTTCACCTCGCCGCCCCAACCCTGCACGAGGTCCGCGCCCACCACCTGATCGACGGTGTAGTCTGACCCCTTGATCAGCACGTCGGGCCTGGCCGCCTCGATCAGGGCGATCGGCGTTTCGGCGTCGAAGGGCGCGACCAGATCGACGGACGCGAGCGCGGCCAGCACTTCGGCGCGGGCGGCGAGATCGTTCACCGGCCGGCCCTCACCCTTCAGCGCGCGCACCGAAGCGTCGGAGTTTAGCCCCACGATCAGGCGATCGCACCACGACCGCGCCTGGGCGAGATAGGCCGTGTGGCCGCGGTGGAGCACGTCGAAGCAGCCGTTGGTGAACCCGACCTTGAAGCCCAGCGCGCGCCAGCGGGCCACGGTCTCGACCATGCGCTCGGGCGTGGCGAGCTTGGCTTCGGCAGCCGTCGCACGGGCGGTCATCTCGGCCTCGACCAGTTCGTCGGGCGACACCGTCGCCGTTCCGGCGCGTTCGACTGCGACGCCCGAGGCTGCAATCGCGAGGTCCGCGGCTTCGTCCAGCGATGCACCGGCGCCCAGGGCCAGACCTAAGGCCGCGAGCGCCGTGTCGCCGGCGCCGGAGACGTCGAACACCTCGCGCGGCCGGGCGCGGGCGTGGCGCACCGGCTCGCCGCGCACGGCGATGGACATGCCGCGGCCGGCGCGCGTGACCACGATCGCCTTCGCCGTGCAGCCGTCGAGCGCCTTGGCGAGCGCGGCTTCGACCTCGGCGTCGGTTTCGGCGGGCAAGTCCATAGCCGCGGCGAGTTCGGCCGCATTGGGCTTGACCAGATCGACGGCGCCGTAGCGCGCGAAGTTGCGGCCCTTGGGATCGACCACCACCACCGCGCCCGACGCGCGCGACGCGTCGAGACAGGCGCGCACGACCGCGTCGGAAACCGCGCCCTTGGCGTAGTCGGATATGAGGATGGCTCGGGCGTCGTCGCAAGCGTGGCGTACGGCGCCGAGCAGCGAGGATTCCGCCTCGGGCGAAAGCGCGGCGCTGTCTTCGGAGTCGAGCCGCAGGAGCTGCTGGCCCGACGCGACAAAGCGCGTCTTCACCGTGGTGCGCCGTCGCGGGCGGGTAACGAGGTGACCTTCGATCCCGGCTTCGGCGCCGAGCAGGCCGAGCGCCTCGCGCCCAGGACCGTCGTCGCCGACCATGCCGGCCAGCGTCGCCTGACCGCCGAGCGAAGCCAGGTTGCGCGCGACATTGCCGGCGCCGCCCAGCATCACCGCCTCGTGCGTCGCGGCGAGCACCGGGATCGGCGCCTCGGGCGACACACGCACGACCTCGCCGTGGACGAAGCGATCGACCATGACGTCGCCGACGACGGCGATGCGCACGTCGCGGATTTGTTCGAGAAGGGCTTGAAGGGCTTTGACGTCCATGGTCCGGCGGCCGACCGAAATCTCGTCCGGTCTTAGGCGGTTCGCCCCCAGGGCGCAAACAAGCGCGCAAACCGCCCTGACGGCCGGCTCAGACCGAGGTGACCCGGTGCACCACCTCGAAGACGAAGGCGACCGCGGCCACGATCAGGCAGAGCGCCAAGCAGGCTCCGGAGGCCTGGAACACCAGGCTCGACTGGGCGAACGGGGGTCCGAAGAAGGCGAACAGCATGAGCGCCAGAAAGACGGCGCCCGCCAGGAGCGAGCGGACCAGCCACTTCATCGACCATGGCTTGGTGCCGGGGTGCGGCATCAGGCGGCCCTGCGCTTGGCCAGGGCGTCGAACTCCAGCAGGCTCCTGGCCAGGGCCTCGAAGTCCTTGAGCGGGATCATGTTCGGACCGTCCGAAGGCGCGTGGTCAGGATCCGGGTGGGTCTCCATGAAGACCGCCGCGACCCCGATCGCCACCGCGGCCCGGGCCAGCACCGGGACGAACTCGCGTTGGCCGCCGGAGCTGGTTCCCTGGCCGCCCGGCTGCTGCACCGAGTGGGTGGCGTCGAACACCACGGGGCAACCGATCTCGCCCAGGATCGGCAGCGCTCGCATGTCGGAGACAAGGGTGTTGTAGCCGAAGGAGGCGCCGCGCTCGCAGGCCAGGACGTTCGGGTTGCCGGCGCCGGTGATCTTGGCGACGACGTTTTTCATGTCCCAGGGGGCGAGAAACTGGCCCTTCTTCACATTGATCGTCCTGCCGGTCTCGGCGGCGGCGATCAGCAGGTCGGTCTGGCGACAGAGGAAGGCCGGGATCTGGAGCACGTCCACCACCTCGGCGACGGGCTTGCACTGGTCGACGGAATGGACGTCGGTGAGAACCGGCAGGCCCACACTCTCGCGGATCTCAGCGAAGATGGCGGCGAGCTCCTTCAGCCCCAGGCCCCGCTGGGCGGTCGCGGAGGTGCGGTTGGCCTTGTCGTAAGACGTCTTATAGATCAATCCGATATCCAGACGATCTGCGATCTCCCTCAGGGCGTAGGCGCATTCGAGCGCGTGCGCCCGGCTCTCGAGCTGGCAGGGGCCGGCGATGAAGCTGAGCTTCTCCTTCGCCCCGATCCGCACCAGGCGCCCGCCGGGGGTGGAGACTTCGACGACTGGGTTGGGTGCGGTCACTGAGGGTCCTTGGGAGGGGAGGTCGGGCGGCTTGATCCGGCGTTTCGCCGTCGGCGTACAAGTGGCGAAAGGGGGCCCGTCACGCAAGCGTGGGGCGTTCGGTCCCGGCGCGGACACAACGCGCCAGACTGAAAAGACTTAGATATCCACAGCTTGTCGCTGAGCGTGCCCAGGCCGAATGGTCGCCCTGGCGGGCTTTGCTGGCCCGTAGTGTCAAGTTGGGATATCCAGGCCGTGAGGATCGCTCTCTCAAGTCGGAGACAGACATGAGCAGCGTAACCCAAGTCCCAGCGAAGCCAGCTCCGGTCTGGACCCTGCCGGAGCTGAAGCGCGCGCCTGCGGCCTTTCGAGAGTTCGTCCGGCTGGCGGCGCGCAACTGGACGCGCGGCGTGCTCGAAATCGTCACCCCCGACGGCCTCGACATTCCGATCCGGGGCGTGGACGGCGGCCCCGAGGGCCGGATCCTGGTCAAGGACTATCGCTTCGTCGGCCGGGTCCTGACCGGCGGCGTCATCGGCTTCGCCGAGGGCTATATCGCGGGCGAGTGGGACACCCCTGACCTGTCCGCCCTGCTCGAGGCGCTGAGCCTCAACCTGGAACGGATGAAGGGCCTGATCGAGGGCAACCCGCTGGCCAAGGCGGCCAACCGCATCGGACACCTGTTCCGGCGCAACAGCCGCTCCGGGTCCAAGCGCAACATCCACGCCCACTACGACCTGGGGAATTCCTTTTACGAGCAATGGCTCGACCCGAGCATGACCTATTCCTCGGCGAAGTATTCGGCGCCCGGCCAGGACCTGACCGCGGCCCAGCGCAACAAGTACGCCTCGCTCGCCCGCGCCATGGGACTGCAACAAGGCCAGAGCGTGCTCGAGATCGGCTGCGGCTGGGGCGGGTTCGCCGAGTTCGCGGCGTCGGAGGTCGGCGCCGAAGTAACCGGCATCACCATCTCCCAGGCCCAGTACGACTACGCGAAGAAGCGCCTGTTCGATAAAGGCCTGGCCGAGAAGGCCGACATCCGACTGATCGACTACCGCGACGTGGACGGAACCTATGACCGTGTCGCCTCCATCGAGATGTTCGAAGCGGTCGGCGAGGAATACTGGCCGACTTATTTCCGCAAGGTGCGCGACGTGCTGAAGCCCAGCGGTCGCGCGGGCCTGCAGATCATCACCATCGCCGACGAGATCTTCGACCACTATCGCCGCTCCACCGACTTCATCCAGAAGTACATCTTCCCCGGCGGCGTCCTGCCGAGCGAAGAGCGGCTGAAGGTCCGCACCGACGAGGCCGGCCTGGCCTGGGCCGCATCGACCGCTTCGCCAGATTACGCCGACACGCTGGCGGAATGGGCGCAGCGGTTCCAGGCCAAGTGGGGCGATATCGCACCGCTCGGTTTCGATGAGCGGTTCCGCCGCTTGTGGCGCTTCTATCTCGGCTATTGCGAGGCGGGCTTCCGCACCGGCCGCACCGATGTGGTCCAGTTGGAACTGGTGAAAGCTTGAGGGTGTAGCGGAAGCCGCCTCTCTGCTGCTCTAACGCAGGTATGACCGACCCCCTGATCTCCACCGAAGCCCTGGCCGCCCAACTCGGCGCGCCCGACCTGAAGCTCGTCGACGCCAGCTGGCACATGGACAAGCGCGACGCCAAACCCGCATTCCGCGAGGCGCGGCTGCCGGGCGCGGTGTTCTTCGACATCGATGCGGTGGCCGACCGGTCGACCGACCTGCCGCACATGCTGCCCTCGCCCGAAGTGTTCGCCGAGGCGGTCGGGGCGCTGGGGATTTCCGAGCGCGATCACATCGTCTGCTACGACCAGCAGGGCCTGTTCTCCGCCGCGCGCGCCTGGTGGACCTTCCGTGTGTTCGGCGCCGAGCGCGTGCAGGTGCTGGACGGCGGCTTGCCGAAGTGGCGCGCCGAAGGCCGACCGATCGAGAGCGGCGAGCCGCATCCGCCGGCCGCGACGTTTCACGCAACCTTCCATCCGGACCTCGTCGCCGACTGGCGCGGGGTGCTGGCCAACATCGACAGCAAGTCCTTCCAGCTCGTCGACGCCCGCAGCGCCGAACGCTTTCGCGGTGAAGCCGCCGAGCCGCGTCCCGGCGTGCGTTCGGGCCGGGCGCCCGGGTCGTACAACACGCCGTTCGGCGCGCTGCTGAACGCGGACGGCACGGTGAAGGACTCCGCCGCCCTCGCGTCATTATTCCAATCTTCGGGCGTCGACCTGAAGGCGCCGATCACCACGACCTGCGGCTCAGGCATCACCGCCTCGGTCGTCGCCCTGGCGCTGGCCCGGCTCGGCCGCTCCGACGTCGCGGTCTACGACGGTTCCTGGGCGGAATGGGGCGGGCGCCGGGATCCACCTCTGGCCACAGGCTGAGACGTCTCACCGTAAACGCACCGTATTTTACGGTCGCCGCCTTACGCAGTGACGGCGGTCTCACCGTATTCGCACCGTATTTTACGGTCGACCGTTCCTCCGTGACGGAGCGAGTGCTCGGCGTCTCCGAAATCGGAACAAATGAAGAACATTCGGGGCGCCGTCAAGTCCGGCAAAAGTCCGCTTGCGCCGGCGCAACCAAACCGCCACATCAACTGTTCCAGTTCGTTCTCCCCGGACCCGCCTGAAGGAACAGCACCTCATGACCGTCGTCTCGGTGATCATCGGCACCACCCGCCCGAACCGCTTCTCAGAAAAGCCCGCCCGCTGGATCCGCGACCACCTGGCCAGACAGCCGGACCTCGAGGTGCGGCTGCTCGACCTACGCGACTATCCCATGCCCTTCTTCGACGAGGCGGTGACGCCCGGCATGCCCGGCCGCGCGGCCTATGAGCACGAGGCGGTGAAACGCTGGACCGCCGAGATCGCCGCCGCCGACGGCTTCGTCTTCGTCACCGGCGAGTACAACTACGGACCGCCGGCGGTGCTGAAGAACGCCATCGACTACGTCTATCCGGAGTGGAACCGAAAGGCCGCCGCCTTCGTCGGCTACGGTAGCGTCGGCGGCGCGCGCGCGGTGCAGGCGTTGCGGCTGAGCGTCGACGAATTGCAGATGATGCCGGTGCGCCGCGCCGTTCACCTCCCGCTCGACGCCCTCATGGCTCATTTCAAGGGCGGCGACGTGGAGATGGCGCTGCAAGCAAGCGACCCCGCAGCCGAGCTGATGATCCAGGATCTGCTGTGGTGGACGCAAGCCCTGAAGGCGGCGCGCGCCAAAGGGTGAGGCAGCCCTAGGCCGGGACGCCCTGCGCCGCCGCTTCGATCGCGGCGATGTCGAGCTTGCTCATCTTCATCATGGCCTGAATGGCGCGGTTCGCCTTCGCCTTGTCGGGGTCCTTGACCAGCTTCATCAGGCTCCTCGGCGTCACCTGCCACGAGACGCCGAAGCGATCTTTCAGCCAGCCGCAGGGTCCGGGTTCGCCCCCTTCGGTCAGCCGGTCCCACAGGGTGTCGATCTCCGCCTGGGTGTCGCAGAGGATCTGGAACGAGACCGCCTCAGTGAACGGGTGGCGCGGGCCGTTGAGCGCGAAGAAGGCGGCGCCGTCGATCTCGAATTCGACGGTCAGCACCTCGCCGGCCGCCATCGGCATGTTCTCACCGTAGTAGCTGATCGCCCCGAGCTTCGCGTTCGGCATGATCGACACATAGAACCGCGCCGCTTCCTCGGCCGCGCTTTCAAAACACAGACAGGTGGTGAGTTTGGACATGGGAAACTCCTGCGTTGTGATCGAAAGACGGGCGGCCGGGCAGAGTTCCGACAGGGCGCGTGAGAAGCGCTGGCGCCCGGCCCTCCGCGTGTGCTTCGGACGTTCGGCGCGAGGATCGCCAAATCGTTGGCGATCCTATGCGGGGCTGCGCCCCGACCGCTTCTCACCCCATATAAAAAACGTTGAGCTTGTTGCCGTCCGGGTCGCGGAAATAGCCGGCGTAGAAGCCTTCGTTGCGTTGGCCCGGCGGGCCTTCGTCCGTGGCGCCGCGCTCCAACGCCAGCTTGTACAGCCGGTCGACCTGGGCCTTGTCCTTGGCTTCCAGCGCCACCATGACGCCGTTGCCGACGGTGGCGGGATTGCCGTCGTAGGGTTTTGTCAGGCCGATGCCGGCGCCGCCGCCCGGCATGCCCCAGGCGATGAAGCTGTCCATCTCCATCATGCGCGCGACGCCGAGCTCTTCGGCGATGGCGTCGTAGAACTCCGCGGCGCGCTGCAGATTGTTGGTGCCTAAGGTCACATAGCCGATCATGGAGGCTCTCCCGGGCTCTATTGCAGGATCTTGGACAGAAACGCCCGCGTCCGCTCGTGCTTCGGCGCGGTAAAAAACTCGGACGGCGTGGCGATCTCGACGATCTCGCCCGCATCCATGAAGGCCACGCGGTCGGCGACTTGGCGGGCGAAGCCCATCTCGTGGGTGACGACGATCATGGTCATGCCGCCCTGCGCAAGGTCGGTCATCACCTGCAACACCTCGCCCACCATCTCGGGGTCGAGCGCCGAGGTCGGCTCGTCGAACAGCATGATGTCGGGGTGCATGGCGAGCGCGCGGGCGATGGCGGCGCGCTGCTGCTGACCACCGGACAGCTCGAAGGGATATTTGTTCGCGTGTTCGCCAATGTGGACCTTGTCGAGCAGGATCACGGCTTCGGCCTCGGCCCGACGACGCCATATGTCGCGCACCCAGATCGGCGCGAGCGTGCAGTTGTCCAGCGTCGTCCGGTTCGGAAACAGGTTGAAGGCCTGAAACACCATACCCGTGCGCCGGCGTGCGGCCTCGGCGGCGGGACTGCGGCCCGACGCATCGATACCCCCGATACGGACCTGACCCTCGTCGAAGGTTTCCAGTCCGTTGATGCAACGGATCAGGGTGGACTTGCCCGAGCCTGAGGGGCCCAGCACCACCACCTTTTCGCCGGGCGCCACCTCAAGATCGATTCCGCGCAGGACGTGGGCGTCGCCGAAGCGCTTGTGCAGGTCGCGGACCGATACGGCCGCCGCCGTCACCGTGCTCGCCTCGGCCTGTGCCGCCATGCGTCCCTCCGCTTGCCCCCCAACGGGCCAGCGCTTACTCCACGGAAAAGCCCTTAAGGACCCTGAAGTCAATGGACGAGCGCACCCGCCTGTTGAAGGACGCAGCCCGCCGCACGGCCCCGCGCCGGCCGGTCAATCCGCCGATCGAGCGGGCCACCACCCTGATCAACGCCGAAGCCAAGACCCTGCGCAGCAACGACCTCGGCCCGGCCTACGGCATCAGCGGTCTGCAGGTGCACGACGTCCTGCGCGAAGCCCTGGCGGAGCTGGAGCACGCCGGGCGCGTCTTCCTGGCGCCCAGCGGCCTGGCCGCCGCGACCATCGCAATTCTGGCCATGCTCGACACGGGCAACGACGTGATCCTGACCGACAGCAGCTATGCGCCCACACGCCGGTTCAGCGAGGTCCAGTTGAAGCGCCTGGGCATTACCGCGCGATTCGCACCGGCTCGGGCGAGCGCGGACGAGCTGATGGCGCTCAGCACAGACCGGACGCGGCTGATCGTGATGGAGTTGCCGGGATCGGTCACCTTCGAGATTCAGGACGCACCCGCCATCGCCGCGGCGGCGCGGGCGCGCGGCATCGCTACCATGGTCGACAACACCTGGGCGGCGGGCATGTTCTTCAAGCCGCTCGACCACGGCGTCGATCTGTCGGTGCAGGCCTTGTCGAAGTACGTCGGCGGACACTTCGACGTGTTTTTGGGTTCCATCGCCGTGAAGGACGCGAAGGTCGCCAAGCGCATCGACGACGTGATCGAAGACTTCGGCTGGTATGTCTCGCCCGACGACGCCTATCTGGCGCTGCGCGGCCTGCGCACCCTGCCCGTACGCCTGGAACAGCACCAGCGCTCGGCGTTGCAGGTCGCCCAGTGGCTGGAGACCCAACCCGAGGTCGCGCGCGTGCTCTATCCCGCCCTGCCCACATCGGCCGACCATGCCCTGTGGAAGCGCGACTTCACCGGCGCGTCCGGCTTGATGGGCGTGGAATTGGAACCGGGTTCTCGCGAAGCGGCGGAAGCCTTCCTCGATTCGCTCCAGTTGTTCGGCGTCGGCTTCTCCTGGGGCGGGTTCGAAAGCCTCGCCACCTACGAAGACCCCCAGCTTCGCCGCAGACAACACCAGGCCAGACTGGCCGGCCCATTGGTGCGCCTGCACATCGGGCTCGAAGGCGTCGACGACCTGATCGCCGATCTGCGGCAAGGCTTGGATCGTTACGCCAGCCTTACCGGCTGAGCTTCCCCGGAACTACCGGCCCCGCCAGGGGTTCAAGCCTCAGGGCTCCGACCATCGGGGCGTGCCCTCCATGAGGCTTGGCCATGTCCCAGACCGTCGGCGACTTTCTTGTTGATCGCCTCCATCAGTGGGGCGTGACGCGGATCTTACGGCTATCCCGGCGACGGCATCAACGGCTTCCTCGGTTCCCTGCAGCGGACCAAGCACAAGATCCAGTTCATCCAGGTGCGCCACGAAGAGATGGCCGCCTTCATGGCCTGCGCCCACGCCAAGTTCACCGGCGAGCTGGGCGTCTGCATGTCCACCGGCGGTCCCGGCGCCACGCACATGGTCACCGGCCTCTATGACGCCAAGCTCGATCACATGCCGGTGCTGGCCATCATGGGTCAAGCGCCGCGCACCGCGCGCGGCGCGCACTATCAGCAGGAGCTGAATCTCGACCGGCTGTGCAGCGACGCCTGCGCCTATGTGCAAGAGGTCGAGGCGCCGGCCCAGGCGCGTCACGTCATCGATCGCGCGATCCGCATCGCGATCTCTGAGCGCACAGCCACGGCGATTATTCTGCCGGGCGACATTCAGGATGAGCCCTACACCGACCCGCCGCGCAAGCATGGCGCGGTGCTGAGCGGCGTCGGCTACACGCGGCCGCGCGTGATCCCCACGCAAGTTGATCTGCAAAAAGCCGCCGACATTCTGAACGCCGGCGAGAAGGTCGCCATCCTGGCCGGCGCCGGGTCGCTAGGCGCCATGGACGAGTTGATCGCGGTGGCCGACGTGCTGGGCGCGGGCGCCGCCAAGGCGCTGCTCGGCAAGGCCGCCCTGCCCGACGACCTGTCCTGGGTCACCGGTCCCGTGGGCTATCTCGGCTCCAAGCCCAGCTATGACCTGATGATGGAGTGCGACACCCTGCTGATGGTGGGCTCGGGCTTTCCCTTCACCGAATTCCTGCCCAAGGCGGGCCACGCGCGCGGGGTGCAGATCGACATCAATCCGTCGATGCTGAGCCTGCGCTATCCGATGGAAGCGCCGCTGCACGGCGATGCGGCTGAAACCCTGACCGCCCTGTTGCCGCTGCTCGAACGGAAAACCTCCACGGCCTGGCGCGACCGGATCGCCAAAAACGAGCGCGACTGGACGCAGACTCTGGAGGACCGCGCCAAGGTGAAGGCGAGCCCGGTCAATCCGCAGCGTGTGACCTGGGAGCTGTCGCCCCGGCTTCCGGACCGCGCGATCATCACCTCGGACTCCGGTTCGTGCGCCAACTGGTACGCGCGCGACCTGAACATTCGCCGCGGCATGATGTGTTCCCTGTCCGGCAGCCTCGCTTCCATGGGCGCAGCCGTGCCCTACGCCATCGCCGCCAAGTTCGCCCATCCCGACCGGCCGGTGATCGCCCTGGTGGGCGACGGCGCCATGCAGATGAACAACATGGCCGAGCTGATCACGGTGTCGAAATACTGGCGCGAATGGACAGTCGCCGCACTGGATCTGTCTGCGTGTTCAACAACGAGGACCTGAACCAGGTGACCTGGGAGCAGCGCGTCTCCATGGGCAACCCGAAGTTCGACGCGTCGCAGATATTCCCAACGTGCCCTATCACCGCTTCGCCGAGATGATCGGCTTGAAGGGCATCTACGTCGACGACCCCGACAGATGGCGTCAGCCTGGACCGCAGCCCTGGCCAGCGACATGCCGGTGGTGCTCGAGGTCAAGACCGATCCGGAGGTGCCGCCGCTGCCGCCCCACATCACCTTCGAAGAAGCGCACAACCTGACCTCCGCCCTGTTGCACCACGACTCCAGCGAAGGCGCGGCGATCAAGGGCTCGGTGCGGCAGGTGCTGAGCAATGTGCTGGTGGACGCGGATAGATGAGCTGGTTGCTTAACCGGCGATCCCCGGATCCGCCGACGGCGCGCGCGCTGGGCCTGATCGTTCTGGGCCTGGGCGGCGCAGCCGCCTTCGGTGCGACCTTCGCGAGCGGTCGCACGTGGACACCGGCGCCGCGCCGCAGGAGCCGGCGCGTCGATAGCCTTGAACCGATCCGTTCAGAAAGTGCGCGCGGCCTGCACGCCGCGGCGTCTTTGCTGGCGCTCTCGGTTCTCGCCGACAGCGCGACGGAACACTACCGTGGTTCGTATGAGAATCCGGGAATGTATACGCCCCTGATCACGTCGGGCGTCACGGCGGCGCACGCAGCGGCCGCGGCGGCGAGCGGACGGACGTCGCGCAACATTCGCGGAGACGCAATCTACGGAACGGCGGTTGCGATCGGGGGCGTCCGGCCTCGGCTTTCACCTGCTCAATCTGTTGCGCCGCCCCGGCAAACTGACCTGGCAAAACCTGTTCTACGGTGCGCCTTTGCTGGCCCCATTCGCCCTTTCGCTCGCGGGCTTGCTCGGTCTGGCCGCGGAACGCATCGGCGCCGGGGACGAAACCATCGTCGGCATTCCAGCCGGCCGCGCCATGGCGGCGCTCGCGGGCGCGGGACTGGCCGGCACAGTGGCCGAAGCGGGCTTGCTGCATTTCCGCGGAGCCTTTCAGAACCCGCTCATGTGGCTACCGGTCACCATACCACCGATCAGCGCGCTTCTGGCCGGGCGCGCAGCGTTCGAGCGCGATGCGCCGCGTCGCCGCCGTTTCACCCGCGCCTGGCTGGGTCTTACCGCCGTCCTCGGCGTGGGCGGCGCACTGGCCCACGTCTACGGCGTCTCGCGCGCCATGGGTGGGTGGAAGAACTGGCGCCGAGAACATGGTCGATGGACCGCCGATCCCGGCGCCCCCAGCTTTTCCGCCCTCGCCGTTGCAGCCCTCGCTGCGCTCAGCCTGCGCGACCGCGAGGCCGCCCTCGCATCCCCAGTCAGGTGACCCATGAAACGTCCCTATCCCACCTATGACGTCCTGGCGCGTTGGGAAAGTCCGTCGTTCAACGACGCGACGCGCGACGCGCTCAGCGAACGGCTCGAACGCACGCCCGAGCGGCGGTTCTTCAGCGAAGCCGAGTGGTCGCGGCTCGAAGCCGTCGTCGCGCGGTTGATCCCGCAGCCGGACCGATCGCCGCCGATTCCGATCACGCCCTGGATCGACCACCAGCTCGCAGAGAACCGCACCGACGGCTATCGCTACGACGATCTGCCGCCGCAGACTGAAGCCTGGCGCAGCGGCCTTGCCGCCATTGAGGCGGAATCGCAGCGGCGGACTCGGCAAGGGTTTCGTCGATCTTGCGCCTGACGACCAGGACCTGATCCTGCGCCACGTTGAACTCGGCGAGATCGAGCGCGCTGACTGGGGCGAGATGTCGGCGCAACGGTTCTTCGGCACGCTGTTGCTGCGCACGGTCGCCACCATCTACTACGCCCACCCCGCGGTCTGGAGCGAGATCGGCTTCGGCGGACCGGCGGGGCCGCGCGGCTATGTCCGTCTCGGCGTCGGCGAACGCGATCCGTGGGAGGCGCCGCACGAGGCGACCCCGTGATCCACGAGTCTCCGCGCGCGATCGACGGCTCGGCTCCAGACGTCTTCCGCATCGGCGGCGTCGTGCCGATGCGCGAGTTCTCCGACAATGAAATTGTCGACTTCGCCATCGTCGGTTCGGGCGCCGGCGGCGCGACGCTCGCCGCGAAGCTATCGGAAGCGGGATTTTCGGTCGTGGTGTTCGACGCCGGCCCGTTCTGGCGGCCGCTCGAGGAGTTCGCGTCGGACGAACTGGCTCAGCACAAACTCTTCTGGACCGACGAACGGATCACGGCCGGGGCAGACCCGATTGTGATGGGCGCCAACAACTCCGGTCGCGGCGTCGGGGGATCGACCGTTCACTTCGCCATGATCTCGCTGCGCCTGCGACCCGAGACGTTCCGATCGCGCACGAAGCTGGGTTACGGCGTGGACTGGCCGGTCAGTTGGGAAGAGATCGAACCCTACTATACTGAGGCCGAGCGCGCGCTGCGCGTGTCGGGGCCGGTGAGTTATCCGTGGCCGTCGAAGCGCGGGCCCTATCCCTATCGCGAGCACGAGATCAACGCCTCGGGCCAGATCCTCGGCCGCGCCGCGGAGAAGATGGGCATCAAGTGGTGCGCGACTCCCCTGGCGACCGTCTCGGCGCCCCGCGGCAAGAGCCCGCCTTGCGTCTATCGCGGCTTTTGCGTCGTGGGCTGCTCCACCAATGCGAAACAGAGCGCATTGATCGTCTGGATCCCGCGCGCGCTCAAGGCCGGCGCCGAGGTGCGCGACATGGCCATGGTTACGCGCGTGGACGTCGGCCGCGACGGGCTCTGTACGGGCGTCACCTATCGCCGCGACGGCGCCGAACGATTTCCAGCGGGCGCGCAACGTCGTGGTTTCCGGCTATTCGGTCGAGACGCCGCGCCTGTTGCTGAACTCTGCCTGCCCGCGGTTTCCGGACGGGCTGTCGAACAGCTCTGGCCTGGTCGGCAAGTATCTGACCATCCATTCGAGCCCCGGCGTCTGGGCGACCTTCCAGGACGAGGTGAGAAGTTCGAAGGGGCCGCCGAACATGGCGATGTCGGAACACTGGAACTACACCGACGCGGGCAAGGACTTCTTCGGCGGCTATTCCTTCATGAGCCAGGGACCCCTGCCGGTGACCTGGGCGCAGACGGTGGCGGGCCGGCCTGGCATGTGGGGCGAAAAGCTGCGCGAGGAAATGCTCAAGTACAATCACATGGCGGGCCTCGGGCCGGTGGGCGAGACGGAGTTGCAGCTCTCCAACAGCGTCGAACTCGCCGACGAGGTCGATCAGTATGGCCTGCGCATTCCAAAGATCACCTTCTCCTATTCCGACAACGACAAGGCGTTGATGCGGCACGGCGTCAAATACCTGTCGGAAATGCTCGAGGTCGCGGGCGGACGCGACGTCTTCTCCACGCCGGACACCAGCCATCTGATGGGAACCTGCCGCATGGGTTTCGATACCGCCTCCAGCGTCGTCGACAAGGACGGTCGCAGCTGGGACATCCCGAACCTGTGGGTCTGCGACGGCTCGTTGTTTCCGACCGCGGGCGGGGTCAATCCGTCCCTGACCATCCAGGCCCTGGCCTGCCGCATCGGCGATCGCATCGCGACCATGGCCAAGCGCGGCGAGCTGAGCGTGCAGGCGCGGGAGGCGGTGTCGTGAGCGTGATCACATCCATCTTTGATCTCGAGCAGAAGGCGAAGCGGCGGCTTCCGCGGGTCATCTTCGACTATGTCCACGGGGGCTCCTACGAACAGGTGACGCTGGAGCGCAATCTGTCGGACATGCGCGCCCTGACCCTGCGCCAGCACGTCATGCGCGACGTTTCGAATTCGCACACTGTCGGTGAAGATGGTGGGCGAGGATGCGACCATCCCGCTGGCGGTTGGACCCACCGGACTTGCGGGCCTGACCTGGCCCAACGGCGAGGTCGAGGCGGCCAAGGCCGCGGAATCCTTCGGCGTGCCGTATTGCCTGTCGACCATGTCGATCTGCTCCATCGAGGACGTGGCCCAGGCGACCAAACGGCCATTCTGGTTTCAGCTCTATCTGATGAAACAGCGCAAGGTCAGCGAGGACCTGATCAGGCGCGCGCACGCTGTAGGTTGTTCCGCGCTGGTGCTGACGTTGGACCTGCACGTCCAGGGCAAGCGCTGGGCCGACGCGAAGAACGGGTTGTCGGTGCCGCCGCGGCTAACGCCGTCGAACACCATCGATATCCTGAGTCACCCGGGTTGGCTCCTGCGTATGGCGCGCAGCAAACGCCGCACCTTCGGCAATCTCGAAGGCGAGGTCGCGCAGGCCGGAAACCTGAAGGCGCTGTCGCAATGGATCGAAGCCCAATTCGACCCATCCTTCGACGTCGACACCATCAGGTGGGTGCGCGACCAGTGGAAGGGCAAGTTTATCCTCAAGGGGATTATGCATCCGGACGACGCGAAACAGGCGGTCGACCTGGGCGCCGATGCGATCATCGTGTCGAACCACGGCGGACGTCAGCTCGATGGCGCGCCCTCCTCCATCTCGGTGCTGCCTGAGATCGCGAGCGTGGTGACGGGCAAGACCGAGGTCTTCTTCGACGGCGGCATCCGCACCGGCTTCGACATCATCAAGGCCATGGGGCGCGGCGCCGACGCATGTCTCTCAGGTCGTGGGTTGCTTTACGGCCTCGCCGCCGAGGGTGAGAAGGGCGTGGCCTGCGCCCTGAAAATGTTCCGCGACGAGTTGGACGACGGCATGTCGTTGACGGGCCTGACTGACATCGCCAAGGTTCCGAAAGGCGTGAGCGAAGCGGCGCCGACGTTGTGACGGCGAGTTTGGGGCACGCACCAATTTCCGCAGCAGGCTACTTGTGGCAGACCATCCGCGCCATCTGCCCGCTCATGGAATTGACATAGGTCTGGCTGGTCTTCCACGGTTGATCGGGCTTGGGCTGTCCGTTGGCGACGACGACCCGAGTGCGCATTGGCACTTGCTTGGCCGAGAAATCCTGATCGCACTGGATCGCGCTTTCGAACACTTCGCGCGGCTCGCCGCACATCCGGTTTCGGAACGACGTCCACCCGTCCGCCCCCGTCGTCACGCTGTCGAGATCCACGCAGAAATCGAAATCGCTGCCCACAGCCGAATTCTCGCCCGCTTTCGTCCAGCGCTCTGCCTGAACCGGCGATGCAAACAACGTCGCCGCCATGACCAACGGCCCGACAAGAATTAGAGCCTTGCGCATGTTTGGGCGCCTCCCCGCGCGCGACCGTCTTACACCGTTGAGACGCATCTGTCCCATGCCGGCAGCACTACGCCGACACCTTCGGCGTAGTGTGGCGACCCCGGCAGGGCTCGAACCTGCGACATCCCGCTTAGAAGGCGGGTGCTCTATCCAGCTGAGCTACGGGGTCGAATCCCAACGAGGTCGTGGACGTCAGTGCGTCCAGGGTTCCTTGCGGTTGAACGCGAAGTTGTCGGCATAGGCCTTGATGACCAGAGGCGCGTCGTGCTCCTCGTGTACGCGGAATGCGATGCCGTGCTTCTGGGCGTAGGCGACGGCGTGCTCCTTGGTCTCAAACGTGAGCGTGACCTCGCCGCGCATGTCGTCCGAGCTGATCCAGCCCATCAGGGGGTCAGCGACCCTCGCCGAGGCCGGGGCGAACTCCAGCACCCACTCGTGGGTCTTGGCGCGGCCGGACTGCATGGCGTTTCTGGCGGGGCGGTAGATACGGGCCAGCATGAGGTCTCCAAGGTCTGCGTCTTCCGGACGTCCGAGCCGATGGTCGGGGCGGCAAGATTTCGAACTTGCGACCCTCTGCTCCCAAAGCAGATGCGCTACCAGGCTGCGCTACGCCCCGGACTCGGCGGGTCATCCAGTCCCCGCCAGATAACCCATGGGGCCCGTCCCGCCAACCGGCGGCTTGACCCGGCCCGGCTCCGGGCGATACCTCGGCCATGACAATCACCCTCTACGGCTCCGACAAATCCCGCACCCGCCGCATCTTCTGGACCCTCGAAGAACTCGGCCTCGACTACGTCCACGACCCGATCGGCTACGAAGATCCCAAGCTGAAATCCCTCGAGTACCTGCGGCTCAACCCGATGGGGGCGATCCCCATCCTGGTCGACGGGCCGGTGGTCCTGTCGGAGTCGCTGGCGATCAACCTCTACCTCGCCAAAACCTACGGCTCCGGCGGTGACGCGCCGATCTACCCGAATGACGCCGCGGGCGAGGCCCAGGTCTGGCGCTGGTCGCTGTGGGTCCAGGGGCACGTGGAGCCTTGGATCCAGAAGGACGTGCGCACGCGGTTTCTGAAGACGCTGGCGGGTCCCGAACTCGTCGAACTCGCGGCGGTCGAGCTGAGCAAGCTCGACGGCGTGCTGGCCGGGCGGACCTGGCTGCTCGGCGACACCTTCTCCGTAGCGGACCTCAACGTGGCCGGCGTGCTGTCGCCGTCGCGCACGGGACAGATGGACCTGACGCCGCATCCGCACGTCGCCGCATGGCTCGAGCGCTGTTACAGCCGGCCGGCGGCGCAGAAAATCCGCGCGCGCTACGGCTGAGACTCAGCCGCCCGACGCGCCGATTTCGCTGAGGAAGGCGAGCACCGCGGGCGCCCAGACTTCGGGGTCCCGCAGGAAGGCCATATGGCCGTCGTTGCCGGCGGCCGGCAGTGCGACGAACTTGACCGGCGGCTTCGAACCCTTGCGGTAGGCGTCATAGAGCGGACCCGCGATGGACGGCGGAAACTCCCGATCATCTGGGGCATAGAGCCACAGTTGCGGCAGCCGGTTGGCGCGTCCGAACACGGCGCCGGCCTGAGCCAGGCGCGCGGCGCCGCCGCAGACACTGCCCGGTCCGTCCACGCCCTTGCCGCCGGCGAAGTCAATCACGCCCAGAACGCCCGGCGGCGGCGCGTCCGCGAGCGCCATGGCGCCGAAGGCCCCGGCGGAATGGCCGACCACGATCACGCGATGCGCATCGACGCCCGGCAGAGCCTTGGCGCTTTCGATGATGGCGGCCTCGACGTCGGCGGTCTTGCGGCCGTCGCGGACGTAGTCGCGGTTCTCGCAGGGGGTGCCGGTCTCCATGTACGGACCGTCGGACGGACCGAAGCCGGGACGGAGCATCGTCAGAGCGATAAAGCCGTGTTCGGCGAACCAACGGGCGGGCCGGTCGAGACTGTCCAACGTGGCCGCGCGCAGACCCTCGAGGCCGCCGGCCGGCGTACCGTGGTTGATCACCACCAGTGGGAAGGGCCCCTTGCCCGCCGGGCGGAAGACGTGGGCGACAAGGCTGAAGCTGCGATGGTCGAGCTGGATGCTCAGCCGCCGATCCTCGAACGTGACGCTCTGCTGCGCGCGCGCGTTCGGCGCCCAGGACGAGGTGAGGATCGCCGCCGCCAGAAGGATGAGGGCGCCGCGCAACATGGGCTCAGCGCCCCTGGTAGAAGGTGTGCCTGACCTGGTCGCCGGCGCGGATGCCGAGCTTTGCCGACAAGCCGCCCTTGATCTCGAGCACGCCGTTCGCCGGGCCCGTGGAAGGCAGCGGCGTTTCGTCGAAGGGTTTGGCGTTCGCCGCGATCGACACGATACGCCCGTTCGGTCCGATGTAGATGATGTCGAGCGGCAGGTAGGTGTTCTTCATCCAGAAGGTCTGCGGGTCGGCCTGGGGGAATTCGAACAACATGCCGTGGCTCTTCGCCATGGTCTTGCGGCACATCAGGCCGAGCTCGCGCGAGGCGTCGTCGGAGGCGATCTCGACGTCGAACGTGCGCACGCCGTGGTGCGTCTCGATCTCGAGCTTCTGGGTGGCCGGCGGATGGAACTTCAGTTCGCGCGCCACCTCGGTGCAGACGCTGGGGCTGCGCGAGTCCGGCGTGGCCTGGGCGTGACCGGCGGCGAGAAGGGTGCAGGTGGCGGCCGCCGCGAGGCCCGAAGCAATGCGGCTCAAACGAATGGAGGACATGGGGGCTCTACGGTTGGGCGATCAGACGAGCGAGACCTGCTGGATTTCCGCCACCACCAGGCCCTTGGGACCTTCGGCGAAGCGGACCATCACCTCGTCGCCCGGCTGGAGGTCTTCCAGGCCGCACCGGCGAAGCGTCTCGATGTGCACGAAGATATCGCCCGGATCGGTCTCGCGCACCACAAAACCATAGCCCTTGGTGCGATTGAACCATTTCACCTTGGCGCGCTCCAGCGGACCCGTGGCGGTCAGCGGCGCGGCGCGGCGCGGCGCACGCGGCATGGCGGCGAAGTCCCCGTCCCGTTCGCGACGCAGGCTGTCGTAGCCGCGCCGTTCCGCCGGCGGCGGGGCGGAACTCTCGTCCAGCTCGACGATGGTGGCGACCTGCCAGCCCTTGGGGCGGCGCATCACTTCACAGACGATGGTGGAGCCCTCGAGCGCGTGCTCGCGACCGGAGTCGCGCAGGCTCGTCACGTGCAGAAGCACGTCCTTGAGGTCGGTCTGATTGGGGTCGTCCGGGACGATGAAGCCGTAGCCCTTGCCGGGATCGAACCACTTTACCCTGCCGCTGATCCGCACCGTTTCGGTTTGCGAACCCGCATCCTCGAAATCGTAACTCACCGCTCAGCCCCATCCGCTCGCCGAAAGCGCGGCAAGCGCAAAACCATAACACGGGTTTTTGATACCGGGCAGCCGAGAAACGAAAATTTCGCCTCCCGAGAGAATCTTGCGCCCTGGTAGTCCCTAGGGGAGTCGAACCCCTCTTCCCAGATTGAAAATCTGGTGTCCTAACCGATAGACGAAGGGACCTCCGAGCGAAGAGCGGGCGATATAGCCGCCCCCGCCAGAGCGCGCAAGGCCGTGTCCCATCAACGCTTTGCGGGGATCGGCGGGAGCCGGAATTTCAAGCAAAATCAGGTTCGGCCGGCGGTCGCCGAGGTCAGCTTGCCATGCGTGGATCGGCCAGATCCTCGATCTCGAGCTGGACGCCGTTGCGGCCGTTCCAGTCGTCGGCTTTCAACTTACCCGCAATGTGCAGGCCAGAACCTTGTTCCATAAGCCTCTTCCCTGAACGGGCTCTCGCCAGCGCGCCAGGCCACGGCGCGAATCCGCGCCCCGTCCGGGTCGGCCAGGGTGGCGCGCACATGGCCGCCCTTCATCGGGAGGGCCTCGACCACTCGCATCCCCGAAAAGGCGAAAAGCGGCTCAGGGTTGCCGGGGCCGAACGGGCTCATGCGGCGCGAAGGCGTCGAGCAGCGCCCGGTCGGCGCGACGGGCGGTGACCACTGCGTCCAGCTCCAGGGCGTCTTCGGCCAGGGCCTGGGCGGTCTCCTTCGCCAGTCGCGCCGACAGGAAGGCGCGCAACTCGGGAACGTCGCGCGGCCGGATGGTCAGGCCCGCCGCCATGGCGTGGCCGCCGCCGGCCATGAGCATGCCCTCGTCGAAGGCCGCCTGAACCGCCGCGCCCAGGTTGACGCCGGGCTGCGAGCGGCCCGAGCCCTTGGCGATGATCGGCGACCGGGTCGAGGCCGATGACGATCACCGGCCGGCGCCAGCGCTCGCGCAGACGGCCGGCGACGATGCCGATGACGCCTGGATGCCAGCCTTCCGCCGCGACGACGATCACCGGCGCCTGGGGATCGAAGTTCGACGACTGCTCGACCAGCCGGATCGCCGCTTCGGTGATCTCGCGTTCGACGTCCTTGCGCTGGGCGTTCAGCGCGTCGAGCTCGCGCGCGAGCGCCATCGCCTCTTCCGGGATCGTCGGTCGACAGCAGGCGCGCGCCGAGGTCGGAGCGGCCGATGCGCCCGCCGGCGTTGATGCGCGGCCCGAGGATGAAGCCGGCGTGGAAGACGCTGGCCGGCCCCTTGGCCTCGGCGACCTCCATCAGCGCCTTCAGTCCGGGATTGCCCCAGGCCGACATCACCTTCAGCCCCTGCGCCGTGAGCGCGCGGTTGAAGCCGGTCAGACGCGTCACGTCGCAGACGGCGCCCAGCGCGGCGAGGTCGAGCCACTGGCGCACGTCAGGCTCGGCACGCCCTTCGAACAAGCCGCGCCTGCGCGCCTCGCGATTGAGCGCGGCGAGCAGCACGAAGGTCACGCCGGCGGCCGCCAGCATGCCCTGCCCCGAGGTGTCGCCGGGACGGTTGGGATTGACCAGTGCACGCACAGGGCGGCGTTTCGCCGTGCATCAGGTGATGGTCGATGACGACGACCTCGAGCCCGATGCGCGTCGCTTCGATCAGGGCGTCATAGGCCGCCGCGCCGCAGTCGACGGTGATGACCAGCTCCGCGCCCGCTTCGCGCAGATCCGCGGAAGGCGGCGGGGCTGGGGCCAAACCCTCCTTCATGCGGTCGGGCACGTAGATCGGCAGCTCGGAGCCCATGGCGCGGAACCAGCGCACCAGCTGCGCCGCCGAAGTTCCGCCGTCGACGTCGTAGTCGGCGAACACATAGACGCGACGTTTTTCGACTAGGGCGTCGACGATCACCGTCGCCGCGCGGTCCATGTCGAGGAAGCTCGACGGATCGGGGAACAGCGCCTTCAGCGTCGGACTGCAGATAGTCCGCGCCCTCCTCCGCCGTCACGCCGCGCGACGCAAGCGCGCGCGCCAGGGGCTCGGGCAGACCGAGGGTGCGTTGGTGGTGCAGGGTCAGCGCGGCGTCCGCAGGCCGCTGGCGCCAGCGGCGGCCGGTGATCGAACGGCTCACGCCAAGGAAGGCGTCCTCGACGTCGGTTGCACGCTCGAGAACGCCGCCGTCCATACGCTAGTGTCCCGAATTCGAAGTTCGAATCCGCTTGTGGAAACCGCCAACGAACTTCGGATTCGAACAGGACACTAGCAACTCCATAATTGCTAGTATGCTTTTTGGATTTGAAGTTCGCGACGACGCGAGACCCTGACAGGGGGCGAACTTCAAATCCACCATCTAGACCGGCCGGCGCATGCGCACGCGACGGACCGTGCGGTTGGACGAGTTCATCACCAGGGTGTGGGTGGTGACGTAACCGCTCTCGTAACGCACGCCGTCGAGCATGGCGCCCTTGGTGACGCCGGTGGCGGCGAACATCGCGTCGGTCTCGCACCATTCGTCCAGCGTGTATTTGCGATTGAAATCGGTCAGGCCCAGGCGCACGGCGCGGCCGCGCTCGTCGTCGTTGCGGAACACCAGCCGCCCCTGGAACTGGCCGCCGACGCACTTCAGCGCCGCGCAGGCGAGCACGCCCTCCGGCGCGCCGCCCTGGCCGATGTAGATGTCGATGCCGGTTTCCGGTTCGGCGGTGTGGATCACGCCCGCCACGTCGCCGTCAGTTATCAGGTTCACCCGCGCGCCGATCTTGCGCAGGCTCTCGATGATGTCGGCGTGGCGCGGACGGTCGAGCACGCAGACGGTGATCTCGTTCACCGCCACGCCCTTGGCCTTGGCCAACGCCTTCACGTTTTCCGCGGCGCTCGGCGTCGAGGTCGATGACGCCCTCGGCATAGCCCGGACCGCATGGCGATCTTGTCCATGTAGGTGTCGGGCGCGTGCAGCATGCCGCCCTTGGGCGAGATGGCCATCACCGCCAGCGCATTGGCCATGGCCTTGGCGGTCAGCGTCGTGCCTTCCAGCGGATCGAGCGCGATGTCGACCTCGGGGCCCGTGCCGGAGCCCACCTTCTCGCCGATGTAGAGCATGGGCGCCTCGTCGCGCTCGCCCTCGCCGATGACGATGGCGCCCTCGATGTCGAGGCTGTTCAGCGCGGTGCGCATGGCGTCCACCGCGACCTGGTCGGCGGCCTTTTCGTCGCCGCGGCCGGCCAGCTTGGCCGCAGCGATGGCGGCGGCTTCGGTGACACGGACGGCGTCGAGCGCCAGATCGCGCTCGAGATCGATGGACGGCATGAAGGCGGCTCCTGGCGACAGTCTTAGATGATTCGTCCGGGGCTCCTGGGAACGGCCCCGGTGCTCACGGTCATGAAACAGTGGATTACTTTACCGGCGGCGGCGGTGTCGCGAGCGCCCGGGCCTTGGCGGCGAAGGCCTCGGTATCCGCCGCGGAATTGGGCGGCGCTCGCAGGGCAAGGGCAGGATCGATCAGCAAGCGCGCCTGGGCGGCCCACTGGTCGGTGTCGTGGAGCGTCCAGTGCAGGTCGGCCGCCTCGTGCAGCAGTTGCGCCTGATCGGCGTCCAGGCCCTTGGCCTCGGTGTTCCAGACGGCCACGGTCGGCACGTTCTTGGGCACGGCCGGGAACTGGGACCAGTGCGGATAAGGTCCCGGCGCCGCGGCGGCCGCGCTGATCTGAGCCGCCCCCTGGGCGTTCGGGTCGGTGGACTGGCTGAACGGGTCGGAGATGCAGCCCGACAGGGCCGCGGCGCCCGCGCAGAGCGCGCCCAGGACCAAGCCACGCCGGGGCCCAAGGCCTCGCGGCTTGCGCCCGGCGGCGATCCTCCGGATAAGGCGGCGCTCGCGGATCATCTCGCCTTCGCTCATATGCGATCAGGACGGGCGGCGGAAGGCCGAAAGGAGTTCAGACCATGGCGGCTGCTTCCGGGACGCGCAAAGGCTCCAGGTCCAAGACCGCGAAGCCAAAGAGCCCCAAGCGTGCGTCCGCCGAGTCCAAGGCCGCCAAGACGGCCGCTTCCGCGCCGCGCCAGGAAAATCCCGAAGCGAAAGCCGAACCGGCGCCCGATGCCCGACGTTGGGAAGCCGCGCTGATGGACCCGGCCCAGCGCGAAGCGGTCGAGACGCTGTCGCTGAACCTCGCCAAGGCGGCGCTGACCGCCCAGGGCGCGATCGCCGAAGCGGCGCTGTCCCAGGCGGACTCCCCGCGCGCCCTGTCGTCCGATCCGTTCAACGTCGGGCCGGCCATGGGCGAGGTGATGACCCGGCTCGCCACCACCCCGGACAAATTGTTCAAGGCCCAGGCCGACTTGTTCGGCCGTTACATGGACCTCTGGCAGAACGCGGCGCGGCGCGCCGCCGGCGAAACGCAAGACGCCCCCGTGGCGCCGGCGAAGGGCGACAAGCGGTTCAACGACAAGGACTGGAGCGAGAACCCGGTCTTCGACATCGTGAAGCAATCCTATCTCGTCACCTCCGACTGGCTGAACAGTCTGGTGACCAATGTCGAGGGCGTCGATCCTTTGACCAAGCGCCGCGCGGAGTTCTTCACCAGGCTTTTGACCGACGCCTTCTCGCCGACCAACTTCCTCGCGTCCAACCCCGCGGCGTTGCGTGAACTGGCAGCGACCAATGGCGAGAGCCTGGTCAAGGGCATGGAGAACTTCGCCGCCGACATCGAGCGCGGCGGCGGCAAGCTGGCGATCAGCCAGACCGACTACACCCGCTTCAAGGTCGGCGAGAATGTCGCAACGGCGCCGGGCAAGGTGGTCTGGCGCGACGAGCTCTACGAACTACTGCAGTTTTCGCCCACCACGGTGCAGGCGCGCGACACGCCGCTGCTGATCTTCCCGCCGTGGATCAACAAATACTACATCCTCGATCTGCGGCCCGAGAACTCGATGATCCGCTGGCTCACCGACCAGGGCTTCACCGTGTTCGTGACCTCCTGGGTGAACCCCGACCAGTCCCTGCGCGATCGCGACTTTGCCGACTATATGCGCGGCGGCATCTATTCGGCCTCGGCCAAGGTGATGGAGCAATGCGGGACCGACCGGGTGAACGCGGTCGGCTATTGCATCGGCGGCACCCTGCTGGGTTCGACCCTGGCGCACATGGCGGCCAAGCACGACAAGCGCTTCAACGCGGTGACCTTCTTCGCCGCCCAGCACGACTTCTCCGAAGCGGGCGATCTCCTGCTGTTTACCGACGAGGCCTGGCTGAACCAGCTCGAAGAGATGATGGACGCCGCCGGCGGCGTGCTGCCCGGCGCGGCCATGGCCGACACCTTCAACGCGCTGCGCGCCAACGACCTGGTCTGGTCGTTCTTCGTGAACAACTATCTGATGGGCAAGGAGCCGCCGAGCTTCGACCTGCTCTATTGGAACTCCGACCAGACGCGCATGCCCAAGGCGCTGCACCTGCAGTACCTGCGCCAGTTCTACGGCGCCAACGCCTTCGCCAAGGGTGAGTTGGTGCTCGACGGCGTTAAACTCGACGCCAAGAGCGTGACGGTCCCGATGTACTTCCAGGCCAGCCGCGAGGATCACATCGCGCCGGCGCGATCGGTCTACAAGAGCGCGCGGATGTTCGGCGGACCGGTGACCTATACCCTGGCTGGTTCGGGACATATCGCGGGCGTGGTCAATCCGCCGGCCGCGAAGAAGTATCAGCACTGGGAGAACCCAGAGTTGCCGCCGACGTTCGAGGAATGGTTCGAGGGCGCGGTCGAAAAGCCCGGCTCCTGGTGGCCGCACTGGGCCGAGTGGCTGCACGCCAAGTCCGGCGGGTGGGTCGCGGCGCGCGATCCCGCCAAGGGCAGGCTGAAGCCGGTCACCGACGCGCCGGGCGACTATGTGAAGGTGCGCTCATGACCGTGAAGACGCCTACACCGCACACCGTCGATCCGCAGAAGGCGCACGAGCTGAACGTGACGCTCGCCGTCGTCACCGGCGTCGCGCTGGCGCTGCTGGTCGTGTCCGCCGCCTTCTTCGGGCCGGCGCAACGTCGCTGGGTCGTGGTCGTGCTCGCGCCCGCGATCGTCGTGCTCTACCTGCTGTTCAAGCGCTACGTGTTCAAGATGCCCGATCGTCCGTCGCTGATTCAGGCGGACTCGCCGATCACCCTGATCCTCGCCGCGGTCATTCCCTTGATCATCGTCATTGTCGCGTGTTGCGCGGCGGCGTGGCCCGGCCACGACTATTCGATCGCGGTGCTCGCCGCGTCAGTGATCTTCGGGCTCACGCTGGAGAGCGCACTGAAGAAGCCGGCGACCTGATGTACGTCTGCGGCCTCGTCATCCCGGTGCCCGAAGACAAGCTCGACGCCTATCGGGCCTGGGCGGAAAGCGGCGCGAAATTCTTCAGAGAGTACGGCTGTCTCGAAATCGTCGAGAGCTGGGAGGACTTCGTTCCCGACGGCAAACAGACCGACTTCCGCCGCGCCGTCGCCGCCAAGCCGGGCGAGAAGATCGTCTTCACCTGGCAGATCTGGCCCGACCGGGAAAGCTTCGAGGCCGCCGAAGCGAAGATGCACGAGGATCCGCGCATGGACAACGCGGGCGAGCCGCCGTTCGACGCGTCGCGCTTGATCCTGGGGTGTTTCGCGCCGATCGCCTCGATGGGCCGCGACTAATCGCCGGTGCAGGTCGCAGGCGGAAAACCGCTTCGCACTTTTCCTCGACCCGCCCTAGCCCGGCACGAACCTGAGCGCCACGCCGTCGTTGCAATAGCGCAGGCCGGTCGGCTTGGGACCGTCGTCGAAGACGTGGCCCTGGTGGCCGAGGCACTGGGCGCAATGGTACTCGGTGCGCTCTTCGAGCAGTTCGTGGTCGGACTTCTTGTAAATGTTCGACTGCATCACCGTATAGAAGCTCGGCCAGCCCGTGCCGCTGTCGAACTTCCAGTCTGACTTGAACAGCGGCAGGCCGCAGGCGATGCACACGAAGGTGCCGTGACGATGTTCATTGTTCAGCGGGCTCGTGCCGGCCTGCTCCGTGCCGTTCTCGCGCGAGGATCTGGTAGGACAGCGGCGACAACCGCTTGCGCCATTCCGGGTTGGTGATCTTGCGCCAGGGCGATGCGGCGAAGCGATCGGCGGCGGCAAGCGCCTGGCCGGCTCCGGCGGCCAGCGACAGGGCGGCTCCGGCGGAGCCCAGGAGAAACGAGCGGCGGGCGACGAACATTCGGGTCATGCTCCCATATACGGCGGGCGACCCGTCTTGGATGACACGGGCGCGCGGCAAACTTAAGGCCGAAACCCACAGAAGCAAGACCACTTCGTTGCGCGGGACCGGTCGTCCGCGGAAGAAATTTTCAGGTAAACCCGGCCGCCTCGTCCAGACCCAGCATCAGATTGAGGTTCTGCACCGCCGCCCCGCCGGCGCCCTTGCCCAGGTTGTCCAACAGGGCGCAGAGCCGCGCCTGCCCGGCCTCCGGATCGCCGAACACGAACAGCCTCATCCGGTTCGTGCCGTTCAGACTTTCCGGCGTCAGCGTCTTTGTCGCCGCCGCTTCGAGGCGTGGCGTTACCTCGATGAAGCGCTCGCCAACGTAGGCGGCGAACAGGACCTGTTCGATGCGGTCGAGGGTGGGTTCGCCCGGCAAGGCAAAAAGCTGCAGCGGGACCTCGACGATCATGCCCTGGGCGAAGCGGCCCACAGACGGCGCGAACAGCGGTGGATGGATCAGGTGCGCGTGCGCCTGCATCTCCGGGACGTGTTTGTGACCCAGGTTCATCGCATAGGCGCGGAAGGGATCGGGCGCGTCGCCCTCGAACTCGGCGATCGTCGCCTTGCCGCCGCCGCTGTAGCCCGACACCGCGTTGACGGTGACCGGCCAGTCGGCCGGCACCAGACCCGCCTCCACCAGCGGCCGCACCAGGGCGATGAAGCCGGTCGGATAGCAGCCGGGATTGGCCACGCGCTTCGATTTGGCGATCTCGCCGCGCTGGGTCTTCGACATCTCGGCGAATCCGTAGGTCCAGCCGGGCGCCGTGCGATGCGCGGTCGAGGCGTCGATCACCCGCACGTCGGAATTCTCGATCAGAGTCACGGCCTCGCGCGCCGCATCGTCGGGCAAACACAGGATCGCGAGGTCGCAACCGTTCAGCGCTTCGGCGCGCGCCGCCGGGTCTTTGCGCCGCGCCGGATCGATGGCGATCAGTTCGAGATCGCGGCGGACTTCGAGACGCGCGCGGATCTGTAAGCCCGTCGTGCCCGCTTCGCCGTCGATGAAAATCTTTTGCATGGCCTGACCCCACAAACGAAACGGGCGCTCCGGTTTCCCGAAGCGCCCGCTTGCGATGTCGATGTGACGACGCTTAGCGCTTCGAGAACTGGAAGCTGCGGCGCGCCTTGGCGCGGCCGTACTTCTTCCGCTCGACGATGCGGCTGTCGCGGGTCAGGAAGCCCGCGGCCTTCAGCGCCGGGCGCAGCGCCGGCTCGTAATAGGTCAGCGCCTTGGAGATGCCGTGACGGATGGCGCCGGCCTGACCCGACAGGCCCGACCCTTCCACCGTGACGATCACGTCGAACTGGGTGGCGCGGTCGGTGATCACCATCGGCTGGGCGATCATCATGCGCAGCACCGGACGGGCGAAATACTTCTCCTGGTCGCGCTCGTTGATGGTGATCTTGCCGGAGCCCGGCTTGATCGACACGCGCGCGATGGCGTTCTTGCGCTTGCCGGTCGCGTAGGCGCGGCCGAACTTGTCGAGGATCTGTTCGCGCACCGGCGTGGCGTTAGCGCCTTCCGGGTTGCTCGACAGGCCTTGGAGGGCGTCGAAGCCTTGCGTTTCGCTCATCTTATTGGCTCCGGACGTTCTTGGTGTTGCGCGCGGCGAAGTCGATCACTTCGGGCTTCTGCGCGTCGTGCGGGTGCGCGCCGTCGGCGTAGATGCGCAGGTGGGTGAGTTGCTCACGCGCCAGCGGGCTTTCCTTCGGCAGCATGCGCTCAACCGCTTTCTCGAGCACGCGCTCGGGGAAGCGGCCGCTGAGGATGCCCTTGGGGGTGCGTTGCTTGACGCCGCCCGGGTGGCCGGTGTGACGGTAGTAGACCTTGTTCTCGGTCTTGCGGCCGGTGAACTTCACCTTGTCGCAGTTGATGACGATGACATGGTCGCCGCAGTCGACGTGCGGGGTGTAGTCGGGCCGGTGCTTGCCGCGAAGCCGCAGGGCGATGAACGAAGCGAGGCGGCCGACCACGGCGTCCTTCGCGTCGATCACGATCCACTTCTTCTCGACATCGGCGGGCTTCAGCGAAGCCGTGGACGATCTCAGCATGGTCGAAATCCTCGGGAACGGGGCCTCCGGGCGACCCGCGAAGCGCGCTTCAGTACAGGAGGCCCGGGGCGGCGTCAACGGCAAGTGTGCGCATTACTGACGGTTAGCTCGCTGTATTTATTGCATATTTTTATAACGGTATCATAATACCGGAACAAAATGCCGCTTTAGAGGTTCTGAGCCCCGATCCCGCCGGCGTAAGACCGCTCGTTCATCCGCCGGACGCGCCAGAGATTGTAGGTCGCCGCGGTCAGCACCAGGGCGGCGCCCAGCTGGTGGATCAGGGCCAGCGGCAGCGGGGCGGCGTTCATCAGGGTCGCGATGCCCAGGCCGGCCTGAATCCAGACGAGGAGCGCCAGGACTTCGGCGGCGAGTTTCAGGGCGTCCGGCGCCCGGGCCCGCAGGATGAGGACCACATAGGCGCTCGCGGCGATGAGCAGCAGATAGGCGCCTATCCGGTGGTCGAACTGGACCAGCGCCTGGTCGTGCAGCAAGGCGTGCATCACCCCGCCTTTCCAGTCGACGGGCGCCAGCAGCCTGCCGTTCATCAGCGGCCAGTCGTTGTAGATCAGCCCCGCCTGATTGCCCGCCACCAGAGCCCCCAGGAGCGACTGCAGATAGGTCAGGGCCAGAATGACGCCTGCGATGGCGGTCCAGCTGCCCGGCGGACGCGCTTCTCGGTCGCGCGCCAGGGCGTTGAGACCGGTCCAGATCAGAGCCACGAACAGGATCAGCGCCGCGCCCAGATGGATCGCGAGCCGCTCGGGAGCGACGGAGGTGCGGACCTCGAGCCCCGAGGCCACCATCCACCAGCCGATCAGCCCCTGCAGGGCGCCCAGCGCAAACAGGATCAGGCAGCGCACGATCAGGCTGCGGTTCAACTGCCCGCGCAGGAGAAACCAGATGAAGGGGAACGCGAACACCACGCCGACCAGCCGGCCAAGCAGGCGGTGGGTCCATTCCCACCAGTAGATGCCTTTGAACGCAGCCAGGCTCATGCCCGGGTTCAGCAGCTTGTATTGGGGGATCTGCTTGTAGGCTGCGAACTCCTGCGCCCACTCGCTCGGGTTCAGCGGCGGGATCACGCCGCGGACCGGTTTCCATTGGGTGATCGACAGCCCCGAGTGGGTCAGGCGCGTCGCGCCGCCCACGACCACCATGGCCAGGACCATGGCCGCGAGCACGAACAGCCAAACGGCCACGGCGCGGGATCGCTGATCGGGTTGGAAATATCGCATGCGCCGAGGCGGATTAGGCGAGCCTGCCCCCCGCGTCCAGGGCCGCGTCCGAACGTCGTTCCGCCAGGCTTCGTCGCCTGAGGCCTTGGAACCGGGGCCGCCGCTGTCGTATTCCACCGCTCGGGCGCGCTTCAGCGGAGTCGATTCCCATGGGCGAGAATTGGGTGACCATCCTGATCGTGGCGGCGATCGGCGTGGTGCTGGGCTGGCTGGCCGACCTTTTGACCGGCCGCCGTCACGGCCTGATCTCGGCGGTTGCGGTCGGCCTGGTCGGCGCCTTCCTCGGCCTGTTCATCGCCCGGGTCACCGCGGCGGAGTTCGCGGGCCCGTGGACGGAGGATACGCTCGCGGCGATCGGCGCGGGCTTCCTGCTGATCACCATGGCCGCCGTGCGCCGGCGCGCCTGACGCCATGGGTCCGCGCACGCGCAAGGCGCTGGCGGGCGTCATAACGCTTGTCTTTCTCGTCGTCTGGATCGTGGGCGCGATGTGGCTCGCGGCCTATGTGCCGGCGGGCTGGATGAAATATCTCTACCTCGCCCTCGCGGGCGTAGCGTGGGGCCTGCCGCTGTTTCCGCTGTTCACCTGGGCCGAGCACGGCCGCTTTCGCAGGCCCCGGGCTTAAAGCTCTAACCTTTCAGCGCAGCGTGCTTCGGACAGACGAAGCCGATCACCGGATCGCAGATCACCGGTAGGGTCGCTTCAGTCTCAGGGGTTTCGACGTCGGCGAGCGCAGACGCTTCCTCAGCCTCATCCGTCAAATCTTCCGGCGCGTCGCCATCGGGATCGACCATAGGTGCACGTTCAGGCGGGCCTCCGCCGTCCCAAGCCAACCGATTGGAACGGCGTCGGTTCCCGCACCCGTGATCGCAAGGCCGTGAGCGTTCAGCCCGGCCGCACCTCGATGCGGCGCCGCTGTTCGGCTGCGGCGTCCTTGGGCAGCACCACGTTCAGCACGCCGTCGCGGAAATCCGCCTTCACCGTGGTCGGGTCCACGTCGCGCGGCAGGGCGAACCGACGCTCCACGCGGCCGAAGCGGCGCTCGGTGATGTGGAAGTTGGCGTTGTCGGTTTGATGGTCGTCCGACTTCACGCCGCGCACGACCAGGGCGTCGCCGTCGACCTCGAGCTGGACGTCGGAGACCTTCAACCCGGGCAACTCCACGTGCAGGCGATAGTCCTTGTCGGTCTCCTTCAGGTCCGCGCGGGGCAGGCCGGCAAAGCCTGTGGCGCCGGCGAGTTCCGGCAGGCCGCGGGTCGAACTGATGTAGCCGCCGCGGTTGCTCGCCGCCTCGCGCCAGACCTCATCGAACCAGCGCGCCATCTCAGACTGGATCGTCGCCAGCGGACGCCAGGTCTCACGCCACAGGTCCGGCGTGGTCAGATAGGGCGACCGCTCCGACATGGCGCCGTCGTCGCGCGCGCGGTGCGCGGCGTCGAACGACGCCGTCTCATGCGGACGGCGCTCGCCGTCCTTGCCGCGGGCGCGCGGCGTGTCGTTCATCGACTCGGTGTTGGTTTGCGAACCTTGGCCTTGCGCGTCAGGCATCGGACGTCTCCATCATGTCAGGCGGTTTGCCCCCGCTGCGCCAAGAACCGGCGGCCTCGATGCGCGGTTCCGGATAAACGAGCCTTGCCGCAAATTTCATGAGCCGCCTACGGAACGCACAAGTTGCGCGCCCGGTTTCGTCGTTTTCCCTCCGAGTCGATGGAGACCCGAGATGAAAGTACGCGACTGCATGACCCGCCAAGTCCTCACCACCACGCCCGGGGAGAGCTTGCAAACCGCGGCGAAACTGATGCTCGAGTCCGACATCGGCTTCATTCCGGTGGAAGACAACGACCGCCTCGTCGGCATGCTCACCGACCGCGACATCGCGGTGCGTGCGGTGGCGAGGGGACTGGGACCGGACACGCGCGTGCGCGACGTGATGAGCAAGGAGGTGTTGTACTGCTACGATGACGCGAACCTCGACGACATCGCCGACAATATGGCCGACATCCAGGTGCGGCGCCTGCCGGTGGTCGACGGCGAAAAGCGCCTGGTCGGCATCATCACCACCGGCGACCTCGCACGCGAAACAGACGGCGAGATCTGCGCGGCGGTCATGTTCGGCGTCGCCCAGCCAGGCGGATCGCACAATCAGTCGACGGGCGTCTGAAGCCGAAAATAAAAAGCGGCTCCCGCTTCGGGAGCCGCTTCCTTATCCGACATGTCGGGAGAGATTGGTCGGAGCGACAGGATTTGAACCTGCGACCCCTTGACCCCCAGTCAAGTGCGCTACCAAGCTGCGCCACGCTCCGAAGGGCGCCCTTATAGGGACCGCGGGGGCGGCCCGCAACGCCTTAGATCAGGCCGAGGTTCAGGACCGCGCGAGCAGGGAATCGAGCCGCGCCTTGGCGGTTTCGACCTCTTCCAGGGCCCGTTTCAACCGGACGCGCGCCTGCGGCGACAGGGCGCCGTTGCTTCCGGCGTGCGGCGTGCGTGCGGCCGAAGCGTCGGTTTCGATGGTTTCGTCGAAGGCCTCGTCGAGCGGCAGGTCGGCCTCAGCGCTCGGCCCGCCGGCGTCGACCAGGCGCTTCAGGCCGTTCTGGCGGTAGAGCTTCTGGACGCCCTCGATCTTGTAGCCCTGGGTGTAGAGCAGGGCCTTCACCCCGCGCAGCACCGCCACATCCTGGGGACGGTAGAAGCGCCGGCCGCCCGCGCGCTTCATCGGACGCAGGAACGAGAACTTGGTCTCCCAGAAGCGCAGCACGTGCTGCGGCACGCCGATCTCGTCGGCGGCTTCGGAGATGGTGCGGAATGCGAGCGGGCTCTTGCTCAAGGCGCTCGGGCCTAGGCGGCGTAGTGATTGTTGTCGTCGTCGTAGGCGACGCCGTCGCCGTCGCCGTTCACCCGCGCCTTCATCACCTGCGAGGCGCGAAAGCTGATCACGCGCCGCGGATCGATGGCGGCCGGCTCGCCGGTCTTGGGATTGCGGCCCATGCGCGCGCGCTTGGCGCGGACCTGGAAGACGCCGAAGCCGGACAGTTTGACCGTCTGGCCCTGTTCGAGCGCGTCCGCGATCAGTTCCAGCGTCCGCTCGACGAGCTGCGAGCACTCCTGCCGCGACAGGCCGACTTCCTCGTAGACCGCTTCACAGAGGTCCGCACGCGTCAGTGTTTCACCTTTCATGGGAACTCCCCCGAGCCGGACAACTGTTAAGGGAATAGACGCCGAACTGAAGGAAAGTCAAAGGGCTCGCGCTCTTTTTTAGCGCAGTCTCCACCGCCCCCGCAAGATTTTACAGACGCAGCGCGCAGGCGCCCCAGGTCAGGCCGCCGCCCATCGCCTCCATCAACAGGAGCTGTCCGCGCTTGACGCGTCCGTCCTGGATCCCCTGGTACAAAGCGAGCGGGATCGAGGCCGCCGAGGTGTTGGCGTGCTCGGCCACGGTCGAGATCACCTTGGACTCCTCGATACCCAGCCGGTGGGCCACACCGTGCAGGATGCGCTGGTTGGCTTGGTGCGGGATGAACCAGTCCACGTCCTTGACGCTGACGCCGGAACTGGCCGCCGCCGCCAGGACCGCTTCGGAAATATTGACCACCGCGTGGCGGAAAACCTGATTTCCCAGCATGCGCAGGTGGCCGACGGTGCCGCTCGAGGACGGTCCGCCGTCGACGAAGAGCAGCTCTGTCTTGGAACCGTCACAACTGAGCGAAAAGCCCAGCAGGCCACGATCTGAGGGCGTCCCGTCGCCCTCCCCGGGCTCGAGCACCACCGCGCCGGCGCCGTCGCCGAACAGGACACAGGTGCCCCGGTCCGCGTAGTCGAGCAGCCGCGTCATCTCCTCCGCCCCGATCACCAGGGCGCACTTGGAGAGGCCGCGCGCCACGAAGCCGTCGGCCACGCCCATGGCGTAGACGAAGCCCGAACAGACCGCCTGGACGTCAAAGGCCGTCCCGACCGGCGCGCCCAGTTTCTGCTGCACGATGGCGGCGGTGGCGGGGAAGGTCAGGTCGGGCGTGGTGGTGGCCACAATGATCAGGTCCAGCTCCGCCGCGGTCCGGCCCGCGTCGGCAAGCGCGCGGCGCGAGGCCTCGACCGCGAGGTCGCTGGTCAGCTGCTCCGGCGGCGCGCGATGGCGCTGGCGGATGCCGGTGCGCTCGACGATCCAGGCGTCGGTGGTCTCGACCAGTTTGGCGAGGTCGTCGTTGGTCTGGATCTGTTCGGGAAGATAGCCGCCGACGCCGGTCACTACGCTCCGCAGGACTTTGCTCACACCTTTTGCTCCACCCGCGGCCCGCTCTCTTCTGATTTGGCCTTTTTCGATACGGCGCTCAGCCGTTCGAGGTTGCGGGCGATCTCGCTGGCATAGCTGCTGGCCGCAAGATCGGCGGCGATCTTTATCGCATTGGCAAAGCCCTTGGCGTCCGCGCCGCCGTGGCTTTTCACCACGGTGCCATTCAGGCCCAGGAGCGGTCCGCCGTTCACGGTGGACGGGTCGATCCGGGCGCGCATCTTTTTCAAAGCCGGATAGGCGATGGCAGCGCCGAGCTTGGCCTGCAGGTCCGAGGTCAGGGCGTCCTTCAGCACCGCGGCCACGAACCGCGCGGTCCCCTCGCCCGTCTTCAGCGCGATATTGCCGGTGAAGCCGTCGGTGACCACCACATCCACCGTGCCCTTGGCGATGTCATCGCCCTCGACGAATCCGTAGTAGGCGAGATCGAAGCCGCCCTCGCGCAACATCTGCGCCGCCTCGCGCACCTCCTCGTGCCCCTTCATTTCTTCGGAGCCGACGTTGAGCAGGCCGATGGTCGGCCGTTTCACGTGGTGCACCGCCCGGTGGAAGGCCTCGCCCATGATGGCGAATTCGACCAGCTGTTCGGCGTCGCTGGTGATGTTGGCGCCCACGTCGAGCACCGCGGTCACGCCCTTCAGGGTCGGCCAGGAGGCCACGATTGCGGGGCGGTCGAGCGCCGGCGCTGCCATGCGCAGCAAAAGCTTGGAGATGGCCATCAGCGCGCCGGTGTTGCCGGCGGAGACGGCGGCCGCGGCCTCGCCGGTCTTCACCGCCTCGACCGTGTTCCACAGGCTCGAGCCCTTGCCGCGGCGCAGCGCCTGGGCCGGCTTCTCGTCCATGGCGATGGTGCGGTCGGTGTGGCGGATCTCGGACACCGCCTGGGCGTCCGGCACCCGCGCCAGGAGGGTCCTCAGCCGCTTCTCGTCGCCGTGCACCAGGAAGCGCACCGGACGGCCCTGCAGCCTCTCCAGCGCGCGCGCCAGCCCCGGCACGACCACGGCCGGACCGAGATCGCCGCCCATAGCGTCGATCGAAATAACCAGGGGTGCGGACGTGGCGATGGGCGGCGCTCCTTAGACCCCGCCTCGATTCGGAGGGGAGCCGTCCTGCGGCCGCCGGACGATAGCGCCGCAGCCGGTTGATTCAAGCGATAGCGGACACGGCTGTCGCAATCCTTGCGCTAACCTTTCGATTTTTCGGGCGGTTTTAGTTCGGCAAGCACCGCGAACGGCGACGCTTCGTGCTCCGGCGGCGGGGCCTCGAATTCGACCCCCGGCTTGCGCGGGAACGGGTCGAGTTCGAGCGCCAGATGCTCCACCACATAGGCGCCTACGTCCAGCACGCCGGTCGGGATCACGTCGGGGGCGTCGAGGTCGGCGAGCCCGAACTCCTGGCCTTCCGGATCGGGTTCGGCGGCGGGAGCGGTGGTGAACGGGACCGCAAAGGCCGAGCGGATATCGGTTTCGAACGGCTCGAGGCTGATGCCGCAGATCTGGACCACCTTGGCGTGGAGATCGCCGCGGACCTCGCCGCCGGGCCCCGTCTGGGTAACCGTCACCTCCGCCGCCAGGGCGTTCAAGGCCTGCAGGCCAAGGGCCTCGGCGATGCGGGCGCGATCGGTGGCGTCGGCGACGAGATGGCGGTCCAGGCGCTTGCCGACCTCGTCGAGGCGGACGATCACGGGCCAGGGGTCGGCTTGGGCGGGGTTCATGCTCGCGGCTCCGGCCAGGCAACCTCAGCCTTGAGCACGGCCGCAAGGGGCTGGTGCGCCAGGGCCGCCTGCGCCCGCACCACGTAGTCGGCCAGGGGCCCGGCCCGGCCCAGGGCCGCTTCGTCGCCATAGACCGTGCGGGCGACAAGGTCGCAGATCGCCTCCCGGTCGGGGCCGGCCTTGAACAGGTCGCGGTAGGCGGCGGCGCGGCCGAACAGGGTCTCGCCCAGCCGGCGCATCTTCTTGGACACGGACAGGTCGCCCACCCCCAGCTCGCGCAGGGCGTCGTCCAGGGCGGAGATGAAGGCGTCGAACAGGGCCTGCGCCGTCTCGGCGGCCTCGGGTCCGTGGCCGGTCAGGCGTTGCTGCAAAAGGACCACGTGGACCACATAGAGCTCGAAGCGGGCGTCGATCCGGTCGGGCACGCCCAGGTCGGCGTAGAAGGCGGGCCTGCGCGCTTGCGCCACGGCGGCGGCGTAAAGCCTTGCGCCGGAAGCTTTTGCGGGGCGGGTGCGAAACAATCGATCGAGCATCTACGGCGCCCCTTTTCCGCCTCGCCGTTGAACTAATGAGCCGGGGACGGTAGGTCAAAGGCCGCCGACAGCTTTTTCGGCCTGGATTTGATGAGTGCGACGATGTTGACGGTCCGTTCGATGCGCCCCGCCCTGTTACTTTCCGCCGCCGCCTTGCTGGCGGGCGCAGCGGTGAGCGGCTGCTCGCCGGTGATCTCCCGCCAGGGCTTCCAGGTGCAGGACACCCCGCCGCGCGACGTGAAGGTGGGCGACGACAACAAGTCTTCGGTCCTGGCCAAGCTGGGGTCGCCCTCAGCGGTTTCGACCTTCGCACCGAACATCTGGTACTACATCAGCCAGACGTCGGAGACCTACACCTACCACCTGCCGCAGGTGAGCCAGCGCGACGTGGTGGTGATCACCTTCGACAAGTCGAGCGACGCGGTGACCAACGTCGATACGCTCGGCTTCAAGGACGGTCACAAGATCGCATACAACAAACGCGAGACCCCGACCCGCGGCCGCGAGCTGACCGCGCTCGAGCAGCTGCTCGGCAACGTCGGACGCCAGACGCTCCCCCCGACCGACGAGAACTCGGTGCCCGGCGGCAACGGCCCGTACTGATCGCAGCTTTCGTCCAAATAAGCGGACACGAAAAAGGCCCCGGAGATCGCTCCCCGGGGCCTTTCGCTTGGTATCAACCGTATCAGAAGCTGATGCGGCCGCTGGCGAGCACGGCCAGCAGGAGCAGGGCCACGATGTTGGTGATCTTGATCATCGGGTTCACCGCCGGTCCTGCGGTGTCCTTGTAGGGATCGCCCACGGTGTCGCCGGTGACGGCGGCCTTGTGGGCGTCGGAGCCCTTGCCGCCGTAAGCGCCTTCTTCGATGTACTTCTTCGCGTTGTCCCAGGCGCCGCCGCCCGAGGTCATCGAGATGGCGACGAACAGGCCGGTCACGATCACGCCCATCAGCATGGCGCCGAGCGCTGCGAACGCGTCCGCCTTGTCGCCGCCCGTGATCACCAGGATCACCACGAACAGCACGATCGGCGACAGCACCGGCAGCAGCGAGGGGATGATCATCTCCTTGATCGCGGCCTTGGTGAGAATGTCGACGGCGCGGCCGTAGTCGGGCTTTTGCTTGTAGTCCATGATGCCCGGCATCTCGCGGAACTGGCGGCGCACTTCATCGACGACCGCTTGAGCCGCGCGGCCCACCGCCGTCATCGACATGCCGCCGAACAGGAACGGCAGCAGACCGCCAAACAGCAGACCGACGACGACGTACGGGTTCGACAGGTCGAAGGCGATCTTGCCCGACAGACCTTCGAAGAAGCTGCCCGGCGCGGCGTTGGCCGGGTCGGAGAAGAACTTCAGGTCGTTGGTGTAGGCCGTGAACAGCACCAGCGCGCCTAATCCCGCAGACCCGATCGCATAACCCTTGGTCACCGCCTTGGTGGTGTTGCCCACCGCGTCGAGCGCGTCGGTGGCGATGCGCACTTCCTTGGGCAGGCCCGCCATTTCGGCGATGCCGCCGGCGTTGTCGGTGACCGGACCGAAGGCGTCGAGCGCCACGATCATGCCCGCGATCGACAGCATGGTGGTGGTCGCCACCGCCACGCCGAACAGGCCGCCCAGGGTGTAGGTCGCGATGATGCCGGCGATGATCGCCAGCGCCGGAAGCGCCGTCGACTTCGAGCGACACGGCGAGACCCTGGATCACGTTGGTGCCGTGACCCGATTGCGAGGCCTTGGCGATCGACTTCACCGGACGGAATCCGGTGCCGGTGTAGTACTCGGTGACCACCACGATCGCCGCGGTGACCGCGAGGCCGATGGCGCCGCAGTAGAACAGGTTAGTCGACGAGATGATCTGCGTGCCGTCCGCCATGGGCAGAGAGACTTCCGGCGGCACGAGATAGTGGATCACCGCCCAGACCGCGCCCAGCGACAGGACGCCGGTCACGATCAGGCCCTGATAGAGCGCGCCCATGATGTTCTTGTTCTTGCCCATGCGGACGAAGAAGGTGCCGATGATCGATGTGATGGTGCAGGCGCCGCAGATGAACAGCGGCAACGCCATCATCGCGCCCAGGTCCGGCGACTTGGCAAAGAAGATCGCGGCCAGCACCATGGTGGCGACCGTGGTCACCGCATAGGTCTCGAACAGGTCGGCGGCCATGCCGGCGCAGTCGCCGACGTTGTCGCCCACGTTGTCGGCGATGGTCGCCGCGTTACGGGGATCGTCTTCGGGAATGCCGGCTTCGACCTTGCCCACCATGTCGCCGCCGACGTCGGCGCCCTTGGTGAAGATGCCGCCCCCGAGTCGCGCGAAGATCGAGATCAGCGAGGCGCCGAAGCCCAGCGACACCAGGGCGTTCTTCACATCGTCGCTCGCGGGATCGAGGTGCAGCACCTGAGTCAGGATCAGATAATAGCCCGACACGCCGACCAGGGCGCCGCCGGCCACGAACATGCCGGTCACCGCGCCCGCGCGGAAGGCCATCGAGAGGCCGCGGTCGAGGCTCTCCGACGCCGCCTGCGCCGTACGCACGTTGGCGCGCACCGAGATCAGCATGCCCGCATAACCCGCCGCGCCCGAGAGCACCGCGCCGATGAGGAAGCCGATGGCCGCGTGCAGGCCGATGAGCAGGAAGGCCAGAACCAGAATCACCGCGCCGACGATGGCGATGGTCATGTACTGGCGACGCAGATAGGCCGAGGCGCCTTCCTGGATCGCGGCTGCGATCTCGCGCATCTTATCGTTGCCGGTGGAGGCCTTCATCAAGGCCGAGGTCTGGATGACCCCATAGAGAATGCCGATAAAGCCGGCGGCGAGGGCAAAGCCCAGCCACTTGGTAACATCCATAGTCAAAGCGCCCCTGTCGGTGCTGGCGGGTTGGCCGCAGCGATCGCCGCGCTTCTGCCCGGGAAGTTGGGGCGCACAATGCGCCCCGGGGAAAAAGACGCCGGAAAATGCCAAAAGACCTTCGTCGGCGCAACCGAAACGAATTTCGCCTTAAGTCTTTGATCGATATGATATTTGTGATTATCCGCCGTGCGGCGTGAGCATTCCGGCGCGGCGTTGCGGCTGCGATGAGCTGATAACCACCCCGGTGATCACCCCCGGACCGGCGATGGCCGAGGCGTCGCGGAACAGCGAGGCCTTCAGCGCCTGCTCATTGATTTGGGTCCAGTCGCCGGGCACGGAGAACGGCGTTCGGTGACTGGTCCGCACCAGGGCGTCGCGAAAATAGGGCGCCTTGGTCTGCTCGGCGGTGGGATCGACCCGCGCCGAAAGGTTCAGCCGAACGCTGACGAACACATAGTTGCGCAACCGCCCGCCGTCGACGACCGGGATCGCCACGGGTTGCAGGTCCACGTACTGGCCGACCGGAGGCTTGGCGCCCTCGCCGGCTGTGGCTGGGACGGCGAACAGGGCGAAGATCGAGACAAGAAGGAGGAGGCGCGTGCGCATGAGGGCACTCTGACCCGCGCCGGTTAGCCAAAGGTAAGCGCGTGCGCCGTGTCTAGCGATGCCGCCAGCCGGCGCGCTGGAACTTCATCGGGTCGCCCATGTAGGACACCGCGACCCCCTCGCCTTCCACGAGATAGCCGATGACGGTCAGATCGCCGTGGTCCTCGGCGGCGCGGATCATGGTCTCGGCGCGGTCGGCGCGCGCGCAGCAGACGATTTCGTAGTCGTCGCCGCCCGAGGCGAGGTCGAGCAGCGCCTGTCCCGGCTCGACGCGCTTGTGCAGCCACGCCCGCGCCGCGCGCGACAGCGGCAGGGCCTCGAGATTGATCAGCGCCCGCAGGTCCGAGGCTTCGGCGATGTGTCCCACGTCGGCGATCAGGCCGTCGGAAACGTCCGCCGACGCGGACGCGTGCTCGCGCACGAGCCTCGCCATGCTCACGCGCGGCTCGGGAAGGCGATAGCGCTTGGTCAGCGCCTCGACCCGCGCCGGCTCGAGCTCGCTGAGTTCCCCGCGTGACGCCGCGAGCCCCAACAGGCCGTCGCCGATCACGCCGGACACCATCACCAGATCGCCTGACCGGGCGCCGCCGCGCGCCACGGCGCGACCGTGCGGAACCCAGCCGAGGGCGGTGATGCTG
This sequence comes from uncultured Pseudomonadota bacterium, assembly GCA_963838235.1. Taxonomy (GTDB): domain Bacteria; phylum Pseudomonadota; class Alphaproteobacteria; order Caulobacterales; family Caulobacteraceae; genus JAFECT01. The sequence continues at coordinate 1,002,745 of CAWIQJ010000005.1, read as the reverse complement.
CAGGTCAAGGGACCCGGCGTCGAGGTCGTGTCGCCGCCGAAGAGAAAGACGCCGTACTGTTTCTGATCCTGGGCGAGGCCGGCGGCGAAGGCTTCGCGCTCGGGCCACTTGCAACGCTCAGACCACGACACCGCCAGCAGGTAGCCGTAGGGCTCCGCGCCCTTGGCGGCGAGGTCCGACAGGTTCACCCGCAGCAGCTTGCGCGCCACCAGGTCCAGCGGATCGGTCTCCAGGAAATGCACGCCCTCGACCATGGCGTCCTTGGTGATCACCAGGTCTTGCCCCATGCGCGCGGGCAGGACGGCCACGTCGTCCATCAGGCCTTGCGCCTCGGGCGCGCCTTCGCTCAGCGGCTTGAACAGCCGGTCGATGGTCTCGAATTCGTCGGGGCTGTCGGACGCGGTCGCCACCTCGGCTGCTCGCTCAGCTTCGCGCGTCGCGCGCAATTCCGTCCAGGGCCGCATTCACGAACTTGACCTCGGCCGTTTCGTTGAAGGCTTTCGTGAGTTCGACATATTCGTCGATGACGACTTCGACCGGCGTGTCCGGCCGCCGCATCAGTTCGAAGGCGCCGGCGCGCAGGATCGCCCGCAGCGTCGAATCCAATCGCTCCAGACGCCAGCCACCGGCGAGCCGGTCGGCGATCGCCCGGTCGAGCGCCGTCTGGTCGGCGACGACGCCGCGCACGATCGAAGCGAAATAGGCTTCGTCGGCGGCGCCGAGCATCTCGCCCTCGAGATCGCCGTCGAAGCGATGATCGGAGAACTCCTTGATCACCTCTTCCACGCCGCAGCCGGCCAGCTCCATCTGATAGAGCGCCTGGACCGCGGCGAGACGGGCGACGGTGCGGGCCCGCCGGGCCTTCGACGCCGGCCTGACGGCTTCGGCGGGCGCGGCGTCCGGCGCCGTCTGCGGCGGCTTGGTTCGCGCAGCTTCCGCTTCGGCCAGCTTGGCGGCGACGATCTTCAGGCTCGGCAGGGGCTTGCGGGGCGTTTGGCTCACGAGCCGTCCTTCAGGCGACGCTTCAAGGCGATCAGATCCAAGCACGCGCGCGCCGCCCGGCCGCCCTTGTCGCCCTCGCTCACCCGCGCCCGGGCCCAGGCCTGAGCCTCGTCCTCGACGGTGAGGATGCCGTTGCCGATCGCGACGCGCTCGCGCACGGCAAGATCCATCAGGCCGCGTGCCGACTCGTCCGCGACGATTTCGAAGTGGTAGGTCTCGCCGCGGATGACGCAGCCCAGGGCGACATAGCCGTGTAGTCACCGCGCCCTCCTCCGCGATGGCGATCGCCGCGGGAATCTCCAGCGCGCCGGGCACGGTGATCGTCTCGTGCCTCGGCGCCGAACGCCTCGAGCGCGGACCGGGCGCCCGACAACAGCTCGTCGGCGATGTCGGAATAGAACCGACCTTCGACGATGAGGACGCGGATGGCCTGAGTCATGCGCCGGGCTCTCAGTTCGTCGAACGGCTTCCAGCCGGCGATGCGCAGGCCATAGCCTTCCGATGGCCGCCGGTTTCGGCTGGCGTCGAGGACAGGACGATCATGTCGCGCACGCCGAGATCGAGCAGATCTGCGGCGCCCACGCCATAGTCGCGCAGCGCGTGCTGCGGCTTTCACGTGCTTATCCTGGCCGCTCAGGCGCTCGGACAGCCACGTCGGGCTGCGGATCGCGCAGGAACACCACCACGCCGCGCGCCGGCGATGGTCGGAGATCGCCTTCAGCGACTGCGGCACGTAGTCGCTGCCGCGCCTCGACGTGGCCCAGCAGGTCGGCGGCGAAGTCCACCTGGTGCATGCGCACCAGCGTCGGGCGTTTCGGATCGATCTTGCCCTTGGTCAGGGCCACATGCTCGGTCCCGTCGAGGTGTTGCGATAGACGATCAGCTTGAACGGTCCGCCGTAGACGCTCTCGAACGGTCGTCTCAGCACGCGCTCGACCATGGCGCTCCGTGCGGCGGCGATAGGCGATCAGGTCGGCGATGGTGCCGACCTTCAGTCCGTGAAGTTGAGCAAACGCGACGAGGTCCGGCAGTCGCGCCATGGTCCCGTCGTCGTTCATCACCTCGCAGATCACGCCGGCGGGATAGAGGCCGGCCATGCGCGAGATGTCGACCGCCGCCTCGGTGTGGCCGGCGCGCACCAGCACACCGCCTTCGCGCGGCGACCAGCGGGAAGACATGGCCGGGCGAAACGATGTCGTCGGGGCCCTTGGTGGGATCGATGGCGACGGCGATGGTGCGGGCGCGGTCGTGGGCGCTGATGCCGGTGGTGACGCCTTCGCGCGCCTCGATGGAGATGGTGAAGGCGGTGCCGTGCTGGGTGCGGTTCTCCGCCGCCATGGGCGGCAGGCGAAGCTGGCGCGCCCGCTCGCGCGTGATGGCCAGACAGACCAGGCCGCGGCGCGTGCTTGGCCATGAAGTTGACCTGGTCGGGGGTGGCCGATCTGGGCGGGGATGATGACGTCGCCCTCGTTCTCGCGGTCCTCGGCGTCCACCAGGATGTACGGGCGGCCCTGGCGGGCGTCCTCGATGATGTCCTCGATCGCCGAGATCGGGCTGTCGTTCAGATTGGCCGGCTTCAGGGTCATTCGCGCTCGGTCTCCGCCAGCGGGCGGCGTAGCGCGCCAGCATGTCGATTTCCAGGTTTACCCGCGCTCCGGGCCTCAGACCGCCCAGGGTCGTCGCCTCCCAGGTGTGGGGGATGATGTTCACGCCGAAGACGTCGTCCGTCCACCTCGTTCACGGTCAGGGACACCCCGTCGACGGTGATCGAGCCCTTGGGCGCGATGAAGCGGTGCAGCGGGTCGGGCGCGCGCGATACGGTACGCAGGCGAGCCGCCGTCCGGCGCGACCTGGACCACCTCGCCTACCCCGTCCACGTGGCCGGAGACGATATGGCCGCCGAGCTCGTCGCCGAGCCGAGCCGCGCGCTCCAGGTTGATCGGATCGCCCGCGCGCCAGTCGCCCAGCGTGGTCATGGCCAGCGTCTCGCCGGACACCTCCACCGCGAACCAGCCGTCGCCCTTGTCGACCACCGTCAGGCAGCAGCCGGCGTGGACGACCGAGGCGCCGATGTCGAGACCCGCCAGTGTCGTAGGCGCGTCTCGACCTCGAAGCGGCGGTTGCGGTTGATGTCCTTACGGCGCCGCACGCGGCCGACGTCGGTGACGATGCCGGTGAACATTCAGGCCCTCTCGTAGCGCTCGCACAGGTCATCGCCCAGCGCCTCGACCGCGACGCGCTGGAATCTGGGGCGCTGGCTGCGAGGCTTAGCCAAGACCAGGGCGCCGATGGCGGGGCGGCCTTCGGCGCCGAGGACGATCGGGGCGCGGAACCATTCCGATCACGTCGACCAGGCCTGCACGCAGGAAGCTCGCCGCCACCTCGCCGCCGCCCTCGACCAGGACGCTCTCGACCCCCCCGGCCTTGAGCTTCTCCAGCGCGTCCACGACATCGACACGCGCGCCGTCGGGACCTGGTTCGGATCACGCGCACGCCAGGCTTCTCAAGGGTCCCGGGCGACTTCGACGGTCAGCACCAGGGTCGCGATGTCGCCCGCGTGCACGGCCAGGGCTGAACTCGCCGGCAGGCGCTGGCGGCTGTCGAGCACCACGCGCAGCGGCTGCGGACCGTCGTAGCCCGGCAGGCGCACCGTCAGCGCACGGATCGTCGGCCATCACGGTCTTGATGCCGACCAGCACCGCGTCGTGCTGCGCGCGCAGACGATGTCGCTTCGGCGCGCGCGCTTCGCCGGTGATCCACTTGCTTTCGCCGCTGGCGGTGGCGATGCGGCCGTCCAGCGAGGTCGCGAGCTTGAGCGTGACCCGCGGGTGGGCGCTCCTCATCGTCCTCGGTCTTCGGACGCCTCGTGCAGGCCCTCGTCGCCGAGGAACTTGGCGAAGTCCGGAAGTCTCGCGGAAGTCGCGGTAGACCGAGGCGTAACGGACGTACGCCACCTCATCGAGCGCCTTCAGCGCCTTCATCACCATCTCGCCGATCACTGCGGACGGGATTTCGGTTTCGCCCATGCTCTCGAGCTGGCGCACGATCTGGGAGACCATGCGGCTCGACGCGGTCCGGATCGATCGGACGTTTGCGCATGGCGATGGCGATCGAACGGTCGAGCTTCTCGCGATCGAACGGGCATGCGCCGGCCCGACCGCTTGAGCACGGTCAGCTCGCGCAGTTGCACCCGCTCGAAGGTGGTGAAACGGCCGCCGCAGGCGGGACAGAACCGCCGACGGCGGATCGCCGCGCCGTCCTCGGACGGGCGGGAGTCCTTAACCTGGCTCTCGACGTTCGCGCAGAATGGGCAACGCATGATCGTAGCCTCCTCAATGGGCTCACCGATTAGCCATGTAGATAGGAAACCGCGCCGGTCAAGTCCAGCAACCTCGCGCGCGGACCTTCGGCTCGACGCGCCGCCTTGGCCTCCCCGCCCTGGGCCGCCAGGCAGTCGACTACGTCGGCGATCAGACGGCCGATCTGCCGGAATTCGGTTTCTCGCCGAAGCCGCGGGTGGTCCCGGCCGGCGAGCCCAGCCGGATGCCCGAGGTGATGGTCGGAGAGGCTTGTCGTCGAAGGGGACGCCGTTCTTGTTGCAGGTGATGTTGGCGTGCTCCAGCGCGATCTCGGCCGCCTTGCCGGTCACCCCCTTGGGCCGCATGTCGACCAGCATGACGTGGCTGTCGGTGCCGCCCGAGACGATGGCCAGCCCCCGCTCGACCAGGACGGCCGCGAGCGCCCGCGCGTTGTCGATGGTCTGCCGCGCGTAGACCTTGAACTCGGGCTGCAGCGCCTCGCCGAAGGCCACGGCCTTGGCCGCGATCACATGCTCCAGGGGTCCGCCCTGCAGGCCCGGGAAGACCGCCGAATTGATCTTCTTGCCGATGTCCTCGTCATTGGCCAGGACCATGCCGCCGCGGGGACCGCGCAGGGTCTTGTGGGTGGTGGTGGTCACCACATGGGCATGCGGCAGTGGGTCGGGATAGACGCCGCCGGCCACCAGGCCGGCGATAGTGCGCCATGTCGACCATGAACCAGGCGCCCGATCTCGTCGGCGACCCTGCGGAAGCGGGCGAAGTCGATGTGGCGGCTGTAGGCCGAGGCGCCGGCCAGGATCAGCTTGGGCTTCTCGCGCCGCGCGATCGCTTCCATGGCGTCGTAGTCGATCAGGCAGTCGTCGCGGCGCACGCTGTAGGCGATCGGCTTGAACCACTTGCCCGACTGGTTGGCGGGCGAGCCGTGGGTCAGGTGGCCGCCGGCGGCCAGATCCATCCCCAAAAACGTATCGCCGGGCTGCAGCAGGGCCATGAACACCGCCTGGTTCGCCTGGGCGCCGGAGTGCGGCTGGACGTTGGCGAAGGCGCAGCCGAACAACTTCTTGGCCCGCGCCTGGGCCAAGCGTCTCGGTTTCATCGACGAATTCGCAACCGCCGTAGTACCGGCGGCCGGGATAACCTTCAGCATACTTGTTGGTCAGAACAGAACCCTGAGCTTCAAGCACCGCCCGGGAAACAATGTTCTCTGACGCAATCAGCTCGATTTGCTCGCGCTGGCGACGGAGCTCCCCCTGGATACCGTTGAATACTTCGGGGTCGGCCGCCTTGAGAGGCGCCGTGAAGAAGTCGCCGGTGCGAACGGCGGAGGGGAGATCGGCAGAGGCAGTTTCTACGGTCACGAGGGAAAATCCGCTGGAGGAAAGGCGGTCTCCTTTATGCGCCGCGACACCTGGGGATCAACCGGAGGCGCAATTCCTCGGGAAGAAGACTGGCGCCCGGGTGAGAAATGAAGATTTCTCTGACCATGGACTGAGCGGGTTCAGAGCGTTAAATCCGGTTGCCGGGTCGCGCGAAAAGCGAGTCCCGGCCCAAGTAAAAGGGAGTCGAGATCGACGGAGAGTCGTCGGTTCGGGCGGACCGTGAACAGGATATCTTGCGGTTGAGCGCCGATGTGGTCGCCGCCTACCTGACCCAGAACCCCGTGCAGGTTCAGGCCATTCCCGAGCTGATCCGCTCGATCCACGACACCCTCACCACGCTCGGCCGGCCGGTCGAACTCAGGCCGATGGAAAAGCAGAAGCCCGCGGTGCCGGTCTCGCGCTCGGTGCAGCCGGATTACATCGTCTGCCTGGAAGACGGGAAAAGACTAAAAATGCTCAAGCGCTATCTGCGCTCGAAGTATTCCATGAGCCCGGAGGAATACCGCCGCAAATGGGGCCTGCCTCCCGAGTACCCGATGGTCGCGCCCGCCTACGCCGCGCGCCGCTCGGACTTCGCCAAACAGATCGGCCTCGGCAAGGGCGTGAGGCGCAAGGGACGGTAGGCCGCCTCAGCGTGCTTCTTTTCCCCAGATGTTCGCGAGCCGTTTGTCGCGGCCGCAGCCGGCGCTGTATTGCTCGTAGCTGGCGGCGTGGACCTTGGCGAAATCCTGCTGGTCCTGCGGCGCGGAGACGAAGCGCGTGGCGTCGGTCACCGCCACGACGATCTTGCCCTGGAAGCGGGCGTTCATCTGAGCCTTCGACGCCTCGGCGGCTTTGCGCTGCTCGGCCGAACTCACGAACACGATCGAGCGGTAGGCCGGTCCGCGGTCGCAGGCCTGGCCGGCGGCGTCGAACGGATCGATCATCCGCCAATAGTCATCGACGAGTTGGGCGTAGCTTACCTTCGCCGGGTCGAAGCTCACCTGTACCGCCTCGACGTAGCCGTCCCCGGCGGTCGAGTGGATCTCGTTGAAGGTCGGATTGGTTTTGGTGCCGCCCGCATAGCCCGCGCGCACCGCCATCACGCCCGGGATGCGCTCGAAGTCCTTCTGGATGGTCCAGAAACAGCCGCCGCCGAAGACGGCGATCTCACGCCCCGCGGCTACCGCCGGGGCGCTTTCCAGGCACATCGCGATCACCACGAGCGCGGGAGCAATGGACTTGAGCAGCTTCATGGCCGGGACCTCCAACGGGTTCAGGCGCGACCGTGGCAAGCCCCTTGCCAATCGGCGACTGTCTTGCAGCAAACCACGCCTTTCCGCTCGCGAACAGCGCGTCAGGCAAGGCTTTCCATCGCCGCCCTCACCGCCTCCACCGTCCGTGCGACATCCGCCTCGCGCGTGCGCCAGCTCACCACGCTGATGCGCATGGCGCGCTTGCCGCGCCAGTCGACGCCGCCGAAGAAGGCTTCGCCGCCCTGGTTGATCGCGGCGATCACCGCGTCGGTGCGGCGCGCGTGGTCTGCCTCCGTCGCGCCGGGCTTCGGGTCGAGGAAGCGCACCAGCGCCTGGTTGATCTCAGGGTCGGTCAGGCGTTCGGCGCCCTCCAGCGCGCCGATGCCGTAGGCGAGGCCGTGGCAATAGTCGCAGGTGCGGTCGATCAGGTCTGCGAGTCCCTTGCGCCCGAGCTCTCGCAACGCCGCATAGACCGCGAAGCCACGGCCGCGGCGTGAGAACTCCGGCGTGAAGTCGACTTGTTCGCGCACGGCGTCGGCCTCCTTCATCATGTAGCTCGCACGCGCGGTCATGGCGGCGGAGTGCGCGTCCGCGTCGGCGACGAAGGCCAGGCCGCTGTCGTAGGGCACGTTCAGCCACTTGTGCGCATCGGTCGCCCAGCTGTCGCAGCGCTCGACGCCCTTCAGCAGGTGACGGCGCCTGTCGCTCACCGCCGCCCAGAGGCCGAAGGCGCCGTCCACATGCACCCATGCGCCCGCCGCGTGCGCCATCGGCACGAGTGTCTCGAAGTCGTCGAAGCGGCCGAGATTGAGATCACCGGCCTGGAGCACAACGATGGTCGGCGCGTCAGTCTCGGCGAGCTTGGCGCGCACCGCGTCCGGCGCCAAGCGTCCGTCGTCGTCGACGGGAAGCAGTTCGATGGCGTTGGCGCCCATGCCGAGCAACCGCGCCGCCCGGCTCACCGTCGTATGCACCTCGGTCGAGGTGAGGATGCGCATCCGGGGAGCGCCCGACAGGCCGTCCGCCTCGACGTCCCAACCCCGGCGCTTTAGCAAGGCATGGCGCGCGGACGCCAGACAGGTGGTGTGCGCCGCCTGACATCCGGTGACGAACGCAAAGCTTGCGCTTTCGGGCAGGCGCAGCACGTCCTTCAGCCAGGCGCCTGCCACCTCCTCGACAATGGCGGTCGCCGGCGCCACCGCGAACATGCCCGCGTTCTGATCCCAGGTCGAACACAGCCAGTCGGCGCCGAGCGACGCCGGCAGGCCGCCGCCCATCACCCAGCCGAAGAACCGGGGCCCGCAGACCGCATGCAGGCCGCCCTCGACGTCGCGCGCCAGTTCGTCGATCACCACGACCGGGTCGACGCCGTCGTCGGTCAGCGATTTGGTCAATTGCGCGCGCAGTTGCGCCGGCGTCGCCAGGGCGGCGACCGGACGCTCATCGACGGACGACAGCCATTCGTACGCACGCTTGCGGGCGGTCTCCAGGGCGTCGTAGCCGGCGGGGGCGGTGATGTTGGTGCGCTGATCCATGACCGCGCTCTTTAAAGCCGTCCGCAAGACCGGGCCAGCCGGTTCTTGCGGTTAGCCGTCGTATCCCTCGATCAGCAGCAAGTCCGCCTCGGACGCGCGGGTGCGGAACGGCAGGATCGCCTGGTACTCGGGGCTTTCGTAGAAGGTCCGCGCCCCTTCGGGCGACGGGAATTCGAGGATGACCAGCCGGTTGCGGCGAACCTCGCCCTCGAGCGCCTCCACCTTGCCGCCGCGCACGATGAAACGGCCGCCGTACTGTTCGATGATCGCCGCCGTGCGGCTGCGATAGGCCTCGTAGGCCTCCGGGTCGTGCACATCGACCTGGGCGAGGATGTAACCCTTCACCGGCGGCGGCCTAGGCGACCTGCTGGAAGCGCTTGACGTTACAGCGGGTCCACAGCGCGTCCATGGCCGCAACCAGTTCGTCCATCATCGCGTCGGTGTGGTCCGGCGAGGGCGTAAAGCGCAGGCGCTCGGTCCCCTTGGCGACGGTCGGATAGTTGATCGGCTGGACGTAGAGGCCGTGCTCGTAGAGCAGAATGTCGCTGACCAGTTTGCAGTGAGCCGCGTCGCCCACCATCACCGGCACGATGTGACAGACCGACGGCATCACCGGGATGCCTACATCGAGGAAGCGGCGCTTCAGGGCCGCGGCGCGTTCCTGGTGACGGTCGCGGATTTCCGGATGCGCCTTCAGCCAGCGAATCGACGCCGCGGCGCCCGCGGCGATCACCGGCGGCAGCGAGGTGGTGAAGATGAAGCCCGAGGCCCACAGACGGATCGCGTCAACGATGTCGCTGCTCGCCGCGATATAACCGCCGACCATGCCGAAGGCCTTGCCGAGGGTGCCTTCGACGATGTCGATCTGATCCATCACCCCGTCGCGCTCGGCGACGCCGGCGCCGCGCGGGCCGTACATGCCGACGGCGTGGACCTCGTCGATGTAGGTCATGGCGCCATATTTCTTCGACAGCGCCACGGTGGCGGGAATGTCGGCGATGTCGCCGTCCATGGAATAGACGCTCTCGAACGCCACCAGCTTCGGCGCGCTCGCCGGCGCCGTGCGCAGCAGGTCTTCGAGGTGCTCGAGGTCGTTGTGGCGGAACACGTGTCGCTCACACTTGGCTTGGCGGATGCCCTCGATCATCGAGGCGTGGTTCTGCGCGTCGGAAAAGATGATCAGGCCGGGCAGGATCTTGGCGAGGGTCGACAGGGTCGCCTCGTTGGCCACATAGCCCGAGGTGAACAACAGCGCCGCGTCCTTGCCGTGCAGGTCGGCGAGCTCAGCCTCCAGCTCCACGTGATAGTGGGTCGTCCCAGAAATGTTGCGCGTGCCGCCCGAGCCCGAGCCTGCCGCGTCGATGGCCGCGTGCATGGCGTCCAGCACCACCGGGTTCTGGCCCTGGCCGAGGTAATCGTTCGAGCACCACACCGTGACGTCCGCCTCAGTCCCGTCCGGCCGCGTCCACACCGCGCGCGGGAACGCGCCGCGGCGACGCTTCAGATCGGCGAAAACCCGGTAACGTCCTTCGCCCCGGACCTTGTCGATCGCGTCCCGGAAAGCGGCCTGATAATCCATCACATCGAACTCTTGAGAACCGTTCGCAATAAGGCGATTCCGGCGTTGACGGCTTTTGACATGGGGGCCTTCCGCATGTCCACCAAACGGGCCGAGAATTGGCGCAATCTGCGCCAATCGCCGCACGCCTTTTCGCGAATAGACGCCGCCCGGTCCGCTCAGGTTTCCGAACGGCTCCGTTTCAGGCCAGTTCCGCGAGCTTCCCGCGCAGGAACTGCAGCATCGAAGAGAAGTCCTTGCCGCCGTGCCCCTGGCGCTCCAGGAGCGCGTAGAGGGCCTCGGCCTGGGCGCCCAGCGGGGTGGCGGCGCCGGAGCGGGCGGCGGCTTCCTGGGCCAGTTTCAGGTCCTTCAGCATCAGGGCGGTGGCGAAGCCGCCGGTGTAGCCGCGGGTCGAGGCCGAGGTCTCCGACAGGCCGGGCCAGGGGGAGTAGTTCAAAGCCCAGCCGGCGCTGGAGGACTGCGACGCGATGTCGGCGAACTTCTTGGCGTCGAGGCCCAGGCGCTCGGCCAGGGCGAAGGCCTCGCAGACCCCGATCATCTGGATGCCCAGCGCCATGTTGTTGCAGATCTTGGCCGCCTGCCCCGCCCCGTGGTCGCCGGCACGAAAGGTCGCCCGGGCCATGGGCGCGATCAGGTCCTCGTAACGCGCGAACGCCGCCTCGTCGCAGCCGACCATGAAGGCCAGCGTGCCCGCGTCCGCCCCAGCGGTGCCGCCCGAGACCGGCGCGTCGGCGAAGGTGAAGCCCTGGTCCTTGGCAATACCCGCGACCTTGCGCGCGGTGTCCACGTCGATGGTCGAACAGTCGGCCAACAGGGTCGTCTTGGCTGCGTTGGGGAAGATATCCTCGGCATAGACCTTCAGCACGTGCTGGCCGGCGGGCAGCATGGTGATCACCGCGTCCGCGCCGTTCACCGCCTCGGCCGTCGAGGCCGCGATCTCGCAGCCGTTGGCCTTGGCTTTTTCGAGCGCCGGCGCCGACAGGTCGAACGCGGTTACGCTGCGGCCCTTCTTGACCTGGTTCGCCGCCATGCCGGTTCCCATGGCGCCCAATCCGATGAAGGCGATCCGCATTGGTGAAGCTCTCCGTTTTCGAGGATGGGCGGACCGATAGCGCTTTCGTCGGGAGGACGCCAGACGCCCGCTTATCGACGCGGCTTGCGGAACTTGAAGACGAACTGGTCGGTGTGTCGCCGGATCGTCGGATCGAACACCTTCTTCGTGTGATCATCCTGCGGATTGCTCAGGAGGTCGCTTTCGGCTTCAAGCCTGAACCCTGCCGCCTCCACTTCGCGTTTCACAACCGCCGGATCGATCCGATGCAGGGTATCGGTGTCGCGCACGCCGGAACCGGCTTGGGCCACATGGTCCACGACCAGGTAGACGCCGCCGGGCTTCAGGTCCCGAAAGACTGTGGCGTTGACCTTGGCGAGGTCCGCGGGCCCGAGCAGCGGATCGTGCAGATCGTGGTAGTTCAGCGTGATCCAGAAGACATCGAGCTTGGCGGGCGTCGCTGGATCGTTCGCCGACTCCTGCAACACCACCACGTTCTTGTGGCCAGCGGCCAGGCCATTGGCTTGATCGATCCGCCAGCCCTTGGCGACTTCGCTGGGAACGATGTCGTAGACGACCCCTTTCGGACCCGCGACGTCGGCCAGCAGTCGGGTGAAATATCCGAACCCGGGCAGAATTTCGGCGATGCGATCGCCGGGCTTCACCCCCGCGAACGCCATCAACTCGGCCGGCTTGCGCGCGTCGTCGAGCTTCACATCGTCAGCGGGCCGGGATGGGTCCGCAAGCGCGGCGGAGATGTAAGTCGGAATCTTCGGAGGACTCTTCGCGGACGATGCGCCGACCGCTGCGTAGGCGAAAAGCAGGGTCGATAGGCAGATGAGCGCTCTCTGCATGGACGTCTCCGGACAACGACCCAAAGGCGAACACCTCCGGGTCAGGATCGGCGTCGCGCTATTTCTTCGGCTTGCGGAAGCGGAAGATGAACTGGTCCGTGTGGCCGCGGATCGACTTGTCGAAGACGTTGGCGGTGTGCGGGTCGGCCGGGTTGCGCAGGATCCTGCTCTCGCCGTCGAACACGAAGCCCGCGGCCAGCACCTCGCGCTTCACCGCTTCCGGGTCGATGCGATGCAGGGTGTTGGTGGCCGACAGGCCCGAGCCGGGCGCCGCGACGTGGTCTAAGATGAGATAGACGCCGCCGGGCTTCAGTGCGTCGAACACCGCCTTGTTCACCGCCGCCATGTCCTCGGGCCCCATGAAGGGGTCGTGCATGTCGTGGTAGTTCTGCGACGTCCACACCAGGTCGAGTTTCTCGGGCGTGTTCAGCGCAGCGGGTAACGCGTCCATGATCAGCGTCGTGTTGGGATAGCCCGAAACGACGTCCTGGATCTGCTTCTGATAGGTCGGCGCGATCTTGATGATCTCCGCCGGCTGGATGACGTAGACGTGGCCGTCGGGGCCCACGGCCTTGGCGAACAGGCGGGTGAAATAGCCGCCGCCGGCGATCAGGTCGGCAACCTTCTCGCCCGGACGCACGCCCGCGAAGGCAAGCGCCTCGGCGGGTTTGCGGTCAGCGTCACGCTTCACATCGGCCTCCGGTCGCGCCGGATCGGCGATCGCGGCGGCGATGGCCTTGGAGTCGCCGCCTCCGCCCCACGTCGTCAAGTGGCGGACGTGATCCATCGCGTGATCCATCGAGCCGTCGGCACAGCCGCCGAGGAGCACGAGCGCGGCCAGCGCCGGAACCAGTCTACGCATAGGGGGCCCCTTGAACAGAAAGGGGCGCGCGAGCAACCCGCGCGCCCCGGTATCGCATCGTACCAGGAATTCAGTGCTTGGGCTTGCGGAACCTGAAGACGAACTGGTCGGTGTGGTGACGGATCTTATCGTCGAACACCTTCAGAGTGTGGTCGTCGGCGGGATTGCGCAGGAACTGGCCCTGGGCCTCCAGCTTGAACCCGGCCGCCTCGACCTCGGATTTCACAATGGCCGGGTCGATCCGGTGCAGGGTGTTGGTGTCGCGCAGGCCCGAACCGTCCGCGGCCGCGTGGTCGAGCACGAAATAGACGCCGCCGGGCTTCAGGGCCTTGAAGGCGTCCGCATTGACCTTGGCGACCGAGAGGCCGTTGTTGTGCAGGTCGTGGTAGTTCTGGGTGGTCCAGACCACGTCCATCCTCTCCGGTATTTGCGGATCGTCCACCGCGCCCGCCACGGCGGTGACGTTCTTGTGCGCATCGAGCACGGGCTGCAAGCGCGCGACGCCCTTCTCGCTGGTCATCGCAAAGATGTGACCGTTGGGCCCGACCACGTCGGCGAGGATGTGGGTGAAGTAACCGGCGCCGGGCAATAGCTCGGCCACCTTGTCGCCCGGGCGCACCTGGGCGAAGGCGATGGTGTCGGCCGGCTTGCGGGCCGCGTCTAGGGCGACGTCGGCGGCGGGGCGGTCCTTGTCGCCCAGGGCGGTGAAGATATAGGCGGGCGGCTTGCCCATGGAATCCTTGGCGGCCACGGCCCCGAAGGCGATGGCGGAAACGGCGAGCACAGACACGCACGCGAGTGCAAACTTACGCATGATCAAACCTCCCGAATGGCGCCAGGAGGCTTAGCAGACCCTCGATATCCAGGGCCAGGGGCAAAATCGTTACGTCTGCGTCACAAACCCGGCAGCGGCGTCCATTCCTCATCGGCCGGCAGGGGGGCGAACAGGGCCTCCACCGCGGCGTCGGACACGCCCGCCAGGTCGGCCGGAGACCACTTCGGCGCGTTGTCCTTGTCGACGATGACGGCGCGCACGCCCTCCTGGAAGTCGTGGCTCTGCACCACGCGGCCGCCCAGGCGGTACTCCATGACCATCTCGTCCTGGAAGTCGTCCATTGCGGCGCCCAGGCGCATCTGGCGCAGCGAGACCTTCATCGACTGCGGCGACTTGGTACGCAGGGTCGCGAGTTCCTTCTGCGACCAGTCCGAACCGTCGCGCTCGAGCGCCTCGACAATTTCTTCCATCGAGTTGAAGCCGAACAGGCGATCGATCTTCGCCATGTTGTCGTCGATGCGCGCGGGACCCGCGTCGGCGGCAAACAGTTCGGGCGCGCCGAACACCGCGTCGCTGTCGGCGATGATCTCGGCCTTCAGCGCATCGAGTTTCGCGCTCTCGACATAGTGGGTGGCGATGCCGAGGCTCAGGCATTCCGCGGCCTTCATGCGCGCGCCTGTCAGGGCAAGCCAGATTCCCGCCTCGCCCGGCATTCTCGGCAGGAACCAGCCGCCGCCCACATCGGGGAACAGGCCGATGCCGGTTTCGGGCATGGCGTAGGTCGTGCGCTCGGTGGCGATGCGGATGCGTGCGGGATCGGAGATGCCGACGCCGCCGCCCATGACGATGCCGTCCATGAAGGCGACCACGGGCTTCGGATAGACGAACAGCAGGTGGTTCAGCCGGTACTCGGTATGAAAGAACCGCTTGGCCTGCGACGCGTCGCTCGCCCCGCTCTCGGCGATCATGCGGATGTCGCCGCCGGCGCAGAAGCCGCGCCCGCCCGAATGGTCGAGCATGACCGCGTCCACGTCCGGATCGTCCGCCCAGGCCATCAGCGCCTCGATCATCAGCCGGCACATCTCCTCCGTCAGCGCATGGAGCGCCGCCGGGCGGTTCAGCGTTAGGCGCCCCACGCGGCCTTCGACGGCGGTGAGGACGGGAGGCTCGACGGGATTGGCGGCTTCGGACATGGGGCGCACTTAGCGGGGAAAAGGTCGAGACGCTAGCGGCGGCCGCCCGCCAGCTTCGCGGCTTCCGGCGTCGCCCGCAGCCGCGCCATGGCGAGCACGCCCAGCACCGGTCCGATGGCCAGCGGCGCGAACGCCCAGCGCCAGCCGACCGCATCGGTCCAGACCGGCAACAGGCGGATCGAGACGGCGGTCAACGCAAAGCCAAGCGCGGTCTGTATGGTCAGCAGTGTGCCCACCCGCGCCGGCGGCGCCAACTCGGCGATGGAGGCGGAAAACTGCGCGCTGTCGGCGATCACCGCAGCGCCCCAGACCAGGCCGACGACGACGATCCACGCGGGCTTGAGGCCGAACACCGCGCCGAACGCCACGCAGGCCAGCGCCGACGCCGTCATCGCCGCCATGGTCACCGTCGTGCGCCCGATCCGGTCCGCCAGCCAACCCGCGGCGACGCATCCGATTGCGCCGATCGCGACCACCGCGAAGGCCGCGAGCTTTCCCGCGCGCGTGGCAGGATGATGCAGACACGCCTCGAAACTCGCCGCCATCAACGCGCCGATCCAGGTCCAGCCGGCGTAGAGCTCCCACATGTGGCCGAGGTAACCGAGCGTGGTCAGCCTCACGCCGCGGTCGCGCACAATGTCGAGCGCCGCGCGCGGATCGAACTTCGTAGCGGGTGCGTGTTTCGGACCGAGTTTCGCAAATTGAATGAGGATCGCCGCGATGACCGCAGAAACCGACGCCGCAATGACGCCCGCATGCCAATCGACGCCGCCCGCCCAGGCAAAACCGTGCGGCGCCGCGGACCCGAGCGTAAGCGCGCCGACCAGGATTCCAACGAGCAAACCCGCATCACCCTTGGTCGCCCACCCCGCCGCGAGCTTCATGCCCACCGGATAGACCAAGGCGAGCGACGCCCCGACCACGAAGCGACTCGCCACCGCGGCCCATCCGTGAGGGTCGAGAACCAGAAACAGGGCGTTCGCCGCTGCGCCGGCGACCGCGCCGATCGCAAACAAACGGCGCGGATCAATCCGGTCCGCGAGCCCGAGCGTCGCGCTGGTCAGTCCTCCCGCGACAAAGCCGAGTTGAACAGCGAGCGCAAGCCATGCGATCTGTGAGGGTGGGAGCTTGAACTGGGCTGCGAGATCAGGCGCCACCGCTGTGACGGAGAACCACAGCGCCAGCGCGGCGACTTGAGACAGCGCGATGAGCGCGACGGAAGCGCCCTTCCCTCCACTCACTGCCGAAACATCTCGCGCGCCGTGATCACGCGCATGATCTCGTTCGTCCCTTCGAGGATGCGATGCACCCGCAAGTCGCGCACGATGCGTTCGAGCGGATAGTCCTTCAGGTACCCGTACCCGCCATGCAGCTGCAGCGCGTCGTCGGCGATTTGGTACGCTGCGTCGGTGGCGAAGCGTTTGGCCATGGCGCAGAGTTGGGTGGCGTGCGGGTCGCGGTTGTCCAGCGCCCAGGCGCCGCGGCGGACCATCAGGCGCGAGGCCTCGAGGCTGGTGGCCATGTCGGCGAGCTTGAACTGGAGCGCCTGGAACTCCTTCAGCGCCTTGCCGAACTGTTTGCGCGTCTCGCAATAGGCCTTGGCGGTGTCCAGCGCGAGTTGCGCGCCGCCCAAGGAACAGGCGGCGATGTTCAGGCGGCCGCCGTCGAGACCCATCATGGCGATGCGGAAGCCGTCGCCCTCCATGCCGACGCGGTTCTCCACCGGCACACGGCAGTCGTCGAAGTTGACGATGGCGGTGGGCTGGGCGTTCCAGCCCATC
This sequence comes from uncultured Pseudomonadota bacterium, assembly GCA_963838235.1. Classification (GTDB taxonomy): domain Bacteria; phylum Pseudomonadota; class Alphaproteobacteria; order Caulobacterales; family Caulobacteraceae; genus JAFECT01. Next base: position 986,179 of record CAWIQJ010000005.1, on the reverse strand, counting down.
TTGCGCTCCTGGGCGCCGAAGCTGAGACCCGGCGTACCGTTGTCGACCACGAAGGTGGAGACGCCCTTGGGTCCCTCCACGCCCGTGCGCGCCATCACCACATAGACGTCGCTGGCGCCCGCACCGGAGATGAACGCCTTCGAGCCGTTCAGTACATAGTGGTCGCCGTCGAGCTTCGCGGTCGTGCGCAGCGCCGCAGCGTCCGATCCCGATCCCGGTTCGGTCAGACAGTAGGACGCGATCAGCTCCATGGTCGTGAGCCGCGGCAGGTACTTGTTGCGCAGCGCGTCGTTCGCGAACCGGTCGATCATCCAGCTCGCCATGTTGTGAATCGAGATGAAGGCCGCGACCGCAACATCGCCGCGCGCCAGCTCTTCGAAGATGATCGCCGAGTCCAGCCGGCTCAGGCCCGAGCCGCCCACGTCGTCCTTCACATAGATGCCCGCGAAGCCGAGCTCGGCGGCCTTGCGCATCACGTCGACCGGGAAGTGCTTCTTCTCGTCCCACTCGGCGCTGTGGGGCAGGAACTCCGCTTCGGCGAACTGGCGCGCGGCGTCCTGGATGGCCCGCTGGTCCTCGGTCAGGCTGAAGTCCATGGGGTCCCGTCCACAAGCTCTTGAGCCCGCCCCCGACCCGGCGCATCCTGCGGCCAAGCCTTGGGGAAGGCGGACATCGATGGACACGGTTTCTAGTGGAGCTGCAACCGCTTCGTCGAGCGACGATCGCGGGATAGCGCTCGGAGGCTACCTGCTCTTGTTGGGCGCGCCCTTCACCGGCGGGACCACGGCGCTCGTGGCCCTGGCCCTGGCCTATGCCCGAAGGCCCCTGGCTGAGCGGCTGTCGCGCAGCCACTACGTCTTCCAGATCCGCACGATCTGGACCGCGCTGTTTTTCATGCTTGTGTCGGCCGGGGCGGCCTTCTTCGCCGCCTTCGTGCTCTACGGCGACGTCATGGACGCGATCGGCCATCAGAGCGGCCTGGTCGCCTATTTCGTGGCCTCGGGCAGTGCGGCCTTCAAGTTCCACCCGGTCGGCGTCCTGAGCCTGCTCCTGGCCATCGCGAGCTGGGTCGTGGGCGCGGGCTGGTTGGCCTGGTGGTCGGTGTTCGGCCTGCTGCGCCTGGTGTCGGACCAGCCGCCTCGGCGGCTTGCAATCCCGGCGTAAGGCCGGACGCGCAGGATCGTCGTCCTTGGGGAGAACAGCCATGTCCCGCGTTTACGCCTTCGTTGCGGTCCTCGCCGCGGCCGGTCTCGCCGTCCCGGCGCTGGCGGCGATCAATTACAACGCCGGCAAGTCCAACACCGGAAGCCTTACCTTCGAGGCCAACTGCAAGAACCAGCACGGCAAGGTCGTCGCCACGCCGGGCGGCGGATCGACCTGCAAGCTTGCGGGCGCCGGGATGAACGAACCCCACTGGTCCCCGCCGCCGGCGCTGATGAGCGCCTGCACCAAGGACGGCGGCAAGCCGACAGCCAACAAGGGTACGGTCGTCTGCGACCACCCCACCGGCATGTCCGCGGGCAGGCGGACGCACTGAGCCTGCCAGGGGTGGCCGGACGCGGGCTCGCGCTCTAAAGAGCCGCCATGCCTGACTTCTCTTTCGCCCCCTTCCCTGCCCTGCGGCCGCGCCGGTTGCGCCAGGCCGACTGGATCCGCCGGCTCGTGCGCGAGACGACGCTGACGCCCTCGGACCTGGTCTGGCCGATCGTAATCCATGACGGCCAGGACGCGCGCGTGCCGGTGGCTTCGATGCCGGGCATCGACCGGCTCGACCGGGACGAGGCGGTGAAGGCCGCGCGGCTGGCGCGCGATCTCGGCATTCCGCTGGTGGCGCTGTTTCCGAACATCGACGGCGCGCGCAAGGACGGCCGCGGGTCCGAAGCGCTGAACGCCGCGGGCCTGGTCCCCGAGACGGTAAAGGCGATCAAGGACGCCGTGCCCGAGATCGGCGTCATGTGCGACGTGGCCCTCGACTGTTACACCGACCACGGCCACGACGGCGTGCTCGAGGGCGGCCGCATCCTCAACGACGAGTTGGTCGAACAACTCGTCGCCCAGGCGCTGGTGCAGGCGCGCGCGGGCTGCGACGTGATCGCGCCGTCGGACATGATGGACGGCCGCGTCGGCGCCATTCGCTCAGCGCTCGAAGCCGAAGGCTTCAAGGACACCATGATCCTGTCCTACGCGGCGAAGTACGCGTCGGGCTTTTACGGTCCCTATCGCGAGGCGGTCGGGTCGTCGAAGGCGCTGCAGGGCGATAAGAAGACCTACCAGATGGACGCCGGCAACACCGAGGAGGCCCTGCGCGAAGTCGCCATCGATCTCGCTGAAGGCGCCGACATGGTGATGGTGAAGCCGGGCCTGCCCTATCTCGACATCGTCCAGCGCGTGTCCGAGACCTTCAAGGTCCCGACCTTCGTCTTCCAGGTGAGCGGCGAATACGCGATGATGCGCGCCGCCATGGAGCGCGGCTGGCTCGAGGAAGAGCGCGCCATCCTCGAAACCCTGCAGGCGTTCAAGCGTGCAGGCGCGTCCGGCGTGCTGACCTATTTCGCACGGCAAGCGGCGCAGCTGCTGGGCGCCTAGGGCGCGGCGGGCACGCTAGTGCGAGCCGTGCGCCGCCCAGTTGACAGGCACCTCGACCGGCTCCGGCTGACCCGTCGATTTCCACCCGGCGGGGCGGATGATGATGAAGTGCGGCGCCAGCCTCAGCGACGCCTTGCCGTAACCCAACCCCGCAGGAGTCTCCGACTTGATTTTGCAGTCGGTCAGCACGTTGGCGGCCGAGATGTTGCACAGGAGCACGACGCGACCTGCGGGTAGGTTGCCCATGCTGTCGGGCCGATAGCGCGCGTAATACTGCGGATCCGGGCCTTGAATTTGGAAATCCGGCGCAGCATCGGCCGGCGCCGGCGCAGGATCAGCCGCGGCCATACCCATGGCGCCGAGCAAGCTTACGATACCGATAATCACCCAGGTCTCTCCATCATTGCGGCGTCGCCCATGACTGGCGCGCCCATTTGCAGGCGTTCGTTAAATTCAGCGCCGCCACATGACGGCATGAGCGCAGGTTGCGCAAGCGCGCCTTACATGCCGTTGCAGCCGCCGCCTTCCGCGTCTCTCAGACCACCGCCGGCGCCGCTCCAGTCGACCGTGACCGAGATGGTCTCCGGCGACGCGCCGGGCTTCCAGCCGGCGGGGCGCTTCACGCGATAGCGTGTCGAGACCTTCAGCGAAGCGGCCGCGAAACCCCTGCCGGGCGGATCTTCGTTTACGACCGTGCAGCTCTTCAGGTCCTTGTCGCCCGCCTCGCAGGAAAGCTCGACCTTGGCGGCGATGCCGCAGGTGTTGTCGGGACGGAAGCGCTGAAAGATGGAATTGGACGGCTGCTCGAGCGAATAGTCCTGGCCGCCCGCCGCGGGCGCGCCATCGCCGGCGGCCATCGCCGCAATCAGAAGCATCAAGGCTGCGAACATCAAACGTTCTCCTCGGACCGGCCCCGATGGGCCTTAGGTGATCCGCTCCCCCGAGACGGTGTCGTGGACATGGATATCAACGCCGCCGGCCGGCCGAACCGTCGAAAACGCGGATCAGGTCCGCGGCTTGCGCCGGTCTTCCAGTCGCGCGGCCAAGCTCGAGGTGTCCCAACGACTGCCTCCAAGGGCCTGCACTTCAGAGTAGAACTGATCGACCAGGGCCGCCAGGGCCAGATGCGCCCCGTTCGATCGCGCCTCGTCGAGCAAAAGGCCCAGGTCCTTGCGCATCCAATCCACGGCGAAGCCGAATTCGAACCGGTTTTCGGTCATCGCCTTCCAGCGGTTGTCCATCTGCCAGGACTGGGCCGCGCCCTTGGAGATGGCGGCGTAGACGACCTCGGGGTCGAGGCCCGAGCACTTCACGAAGTGCATTGCCTCGGCCAAGCCCTGGACCGTACCGGCGATACAGATCTGGTTGACCATCTTGGCCAGCTGGCCCGCGCCGGGTCCGCCGATGCGGGTGACCGCCTTGGCATAGGCCCCCAGCACCGGAACCGCGCGCTGGAAGGCGGTCTCGTCGCCGCCGGCCATGACCGTGAGCTGTCCGGTCTCGGCCCCAGCCTGGCCGCCCGACACCGGGGCGTCCACAAAGGCCCGGCCGCTTTCGGCGCAGTGCGCGGCCATCTCGCGGGCGATCTTGGCCGAGGTGGTGGTGTGGTCGACGATCACGCAATTGGGCGCCGTCGCCGGCAAAGCCTCGGTCACGACCTCGCGGACGTCGTCGTCGCGGCCCACGCAGAGGATGAAGAACTCGGCCTTGTCCGCGGCTTCGGCAGCGGTTTCCACCGCCCGGCCGCCGGTCTTCTCGGCCCAAGCCCTGGCCTTTTCCGGCGAGCGGTTGAAGCCGGTCACCTCGTGACCCGCGCGCTTCAGATGCCCCGCCATGGGCCCGCCCATGACCCCCAGGCCCGCAAAACCGATCTTCACCCGCAAGCACTCCTCATCAGGTCGAGGCCCGGCCGTAGCCGCCCCGGAAAAACAACAGGCCGTCGCCGGGCCGCGTCTCGAAATCCAGCACCCGGCCCACGATCACCATGTGGTCGCCCAGGCCGATCTTGGTCTGGCTCACGCAGTCGAGGATGGTCAGGGCGCCCTTCAGGCCCGCAGCCCCCGACGGCGCCAGCCGCGTCTCTTCCGGCTCCAGCCGCGCGTCGCCCCAGGCGAACCGCTCGCACAGCGCCATATCTTCCGCCGCCAAGACATTGATCGTGAAGCGGTCCGCAGAGCTGAACAGGGCGCGGCGGTCGCACTGGTCCCCCAGGCACCAGAGCACCAGGGGCGGCTCCAGCGACACCGAGGCCAGGGAGTTCACGGTCAGGCCGACCGGCCCGGTCTCATCCTCGGCCACGATCACGGTCACCCCGGTGGCGAAGGCGGAAAGCGCGGCGCGGTAGGGCAGGGTCGGGTCGGCGTCCACGGAATCCCTTTCAGGCCCGCTGACCTAGGGCAATTCCCCGGATTCCTGCAACCCGCCCCGCAACCCGATCTTAACGCTAACGGGCCAAGGTCCGGAGCTCGGCTGGAGAACCGCCCTTTCATGTCGCTGAACAACGACCTGACCATCGTCATCAAGAAGGTGAAAAAGGTCACCGGCGGCGCCCACCACGGCGGCGCTTGGAAGGTCGCCTACGCCGACTTCGTGACCGCGATGATGGCCTTCTTCCTGCTCATGTGGCTGATCAACACCACCAGTCCCGAACAGAAGCGCGGCATCGCCGACTATTTCGCGCCGGCCAGCGTCAGCGAGACGACCTCCGGCTCCGGCGGCATCCTGGGCGGCACGTCGCTCGGCGACAATGGCTCCAAGAGCGAGGGCTCGACCTCGGTCATGCAGCAGCTGAACCCCCAGGCGCCCCAGACCCAGGACGCGGGCCAGTCCAACAAGTCCAACAACCTCACCTCGCAGCAGGACAGCAAGGCCGACCAGGCGAAGGCCAAGGCCGAGGACGCCGCCTTCGAGAGCGCGGCCCAGTCGCTGCGCCAGGCCATGCAGGACATGCCCGAGCTCGCCGAGCTCTCGAAACAGATCATCATCGACCAGACGCCCGAGGGCCTGCGCATCCAGCTGGTGGACCAGGAAGGCCGCTCGATGTTCGACACCAACTCGGCCAAGCCCAACGACCGGGCCAAGCTGTTGCTGCGCGCGGTGGCCAGCGTGGTCAACAAGCTGCCCAACCGCGTCACCATCACCGGCCATACCTCGGCGACGCCCGGCCAGCGCAGCGACGGTGACTGGCCGCTGTCGGCCGCCCGCGCGGACGCGGCGCGTCAGATCCTGCAGGCCTCCGGCGTCGATCCGGACCGGGTCTACCAGGTGTCCGGCAAGGCCCACTCCGAGCCGCTCTATCCGGACGACCCGACCCTGCCGGGAAACCGTCGCATCGCTATTGTACTGTTGCGCGAAGCGCCGGTGATGCCGACGGATTCGAGCCTTTAGGGATAACGCCGATCGTTCGACGCGAACAGGCTTGCAGGGGGCTAACGGATGGGTCCTAATCCCGGTCAGGAGTTTGGACGGCGCGGCCTGTGACCCAGCATTTCTCCACCCGCCAACTGCGATTTTTCCTCACGGCGCCCTCGCCCTGCCCGTACCTGCCTGACCGTGAAGAACGCAAGGTCTTCGCCCACCTGCCGCTGAGCGAAGGGCCGCAGGTGAACGACGCCCTGACCCAGGTCGGCTTCCGCCGCTCCCAGAATATCGCCTACCGGCCCGCCTGCGAGGCGTGCGACGCCTGTATCTCGGCGCGCATCCCGGTCGCTCGCTACGACTTCTCCAAGTCCGAACGGCGCGTGCTCGAACGCAACGCCCACCTGACCCGCCACATCGTCGAGGCGGAAGCGACCATGGAGCAGTTCGACCTGCTCCGCTGCTATCTGCTGGCGCGCCACGCCGAAGGCGGCATGAGCGACATGACCTGGCCTGACTATGTGGCCATGGTTGAAGACACCGCGGTGCGCACGCACATCATCGAGTACCGCGCGCCGTCCACCGACCGCGGCCCGGGCGACCTGATCGCGTGTGCCTTGGTCGACATGCTCGGCGACGGGCTGTCGCTAGTCTACAGCTTCTACGATCCGTCCCTGACCAAGGACAGCCTCGGCTCGTTCGTGATTTTGGATCACGTGTTGCAGGCCGAAAGCGCGCGACTGCCGTACGTCTATCTCGGCTACTGGGTGAACGGCAGCATCAAGATGGCTTACAAGGCGCGCTTCCGTCCGCTGGAAGTGCTGAAGCCCGGCGGTTGGACGGCACTGGAGGATTAGGGCAGCGCCCGTTTTAATGACGGCGCTTGCTGGGTCCTCGACGCCGCGCGGCTGAGCGCCGCGCACCATCAAGGATGACGATATCTTTATTGTTGCGCGTCAACCTTGAGGACGTGGAGCGTGAGCTCCGCGTCATCGAGGACCCAGCAAGCGCGACGTTGACACGTCGGGTCTAGGCCTCGGGACCACTTACTGGAACCGATGTGTTCACGGGCTCGGCAGGCGTCGTCGGCACTGCAGCAGTCGCGGTGGCTGGCGACGCGGGCGCAGCAACCGCCTCCTCCACATGCCCATGCGCGTACTTTATCAACGCCGCGATGCGCTGGTCGATCGGCGGGTGGGTGTCGAACAAACCCGCGAAGCCTTCCTCGTGGTTGTCGATGAACAGGGCCTGGATATCGTTGGGGGCGTAGATGCCTGAGTGGCCCGAGATCTTCTGCAGCGCCGAAATCATCGCGTCGGGATTCTTGGCCAACTCCACCGAGCCGGCGTCGGCCATGAACTCGCGCCGGCGCGAGATGGCGAAGCGGATCACGATGGCCATCACATAGCCGAACGCGGCGATGGCGAGGCCGATCAGGATCAGCATCCCTGCGCCCTTGCCGCTGTCGCGTGACGAGCTGCGGCCGCCACGGCCGCCCGAATAGAACAGTACGCGCGCGAATATCTCGGCGATCAGGGTGATGACGCCGGCAAAGATCGCCGCAATCACCATCAGGCGGCTGTCGCGATTGATCAGGTGGGTCAGCTCGTGCGCCAGCACCGCTTCGAGCTCGTCGTGGTTCAGGTTTTCCAGCAGGCCGCGAGTGACGGTCACCACCGCGCGCTTGTCCGACAGGCCGCTGGACCAGGCGTTCAGGGACTCGGTCTCGGCGATGCGCAGGTCCGGCATGGTCAGGCCGCGTGAGATGCAGAGGTTCTCGAGCAGGTTCCGCAGCTCCGGCGCCTCGGTGCGGGTGACGCGATGTGCGCCGGTGGTCAGGTCGATGATCGACTGGTAGCCGAAGAAGGCGATCAGGTACCAGGCGCCGGACGCCACGATGGCCAGCGGCGCGCTTTCGATCAGCCAGCGCGTCGAGGTCGCCTCATCCTCGGCGATCACGCCCGTGTGCGGCAGATAGCCCATGCCCATCAGTCCGAGCTGCACGCCCCACAGCAGCGCGACCAACAGCACCGGAAACCCCGCCAGCAGCAGCAGCGAGCGGAAATTGTTGTTCCAGATGTAGGTCTTAAGGCCGACGGCCTGCACGTCCGATCAGGTCCCGAACTTCACCTGCGGCGGGGCCGCGGTCATCGACGCGCGGTCGTCGGCGCCGACGTCGAAGAAAGCCCGGTCCTGGGCGAAGCCGAACGCGCCCGCAAACAACACGGTGGGAAACTGCCGGCGCGCCGCGTTGAACTCGCTGATCGAATTGTTGAAGAACCGCCGCGAGGCCGCGAGCTTGTTCTCGATGTCGCCGAGCTCGCCCTGCAACTGCAGGAAATTCTGGTTCGCCTTCAGGTCCGGATAGGCCTCCGACACCGCGAGCAGTTGGCGCAGGGCGCCGGTCAGCGCCGACTCCGCCTGTACCTTCTGGTCGACCGTGGTCGCGCTGGTGGCGGCGGCGCGCGCGGCGGTGACGGCTTCCAGCGTGCCGCTCTCGTGGGCGGCGTAGCCCTTCACCGTTTCCACCAGGTTGGGGATCAGGTCCTGGCGCTGTTTCAGTTGCACGTCGATGTCGGCGAAGGACTGGTTTGACGCCTGGTTCAGCGCGACCAGACGGTTGTAGCCGCCCATCGCCATGAGGCCGACGACGACAATGATAGCGAGAAGAACGAGGCCGATGATCATGAGGCGGGTCCCTGGGTTGCCCAAGAATTATGCGCCCCGGCGCAGCCGCACAAGCGCTTCCCGCCGCCCTCGCCGCTTGACCGGCGCGATCGCCGCGACCACATGCGCCCCATGACCAAGCCTCTGAAGATCGATTTTGTCTCCGACGTGGTCTGTCCCTGGTGCGTCGTGGGCCTGGGCGGGCTGGAGCAGGCGCTGGCCAAGCTGGACGGCCAGGTCAAGGCGGACATCCATTTCCAGCCGTTCGAACTCAACCCGAACATGGGCCCCGAGGGCGAGGACATCTTCGAACACATCCAGCGCAAGTACGGCTCGACCCGCGAACAGATGGCGCAGAGCCGCGCCATGATCCGCGACCGCGCTGCGGCGGTGGGCTTCACCATGTCGACGGGCGAGGACCGCCGCATCTGGAGCACCTTCGACGCGCCCCGGCTGTTGCACTGGGCCGGCCTCGAAGGCCGTCAGGCGGCGCTGAAGCACGCCCTGTTCGACGCCTATTTCACCGACGGCCGGAACATCAGCGATCCGGAGGTGCTGGCCGCCGCCGCGGAAAAGGCCGGCCTCGACGGCAAAAAGGCGCGCGAGGTGCTAGAGAGCGGCGCCTACGCCGACGAGGTCCGCGCGGACGAACAGAAGTGGCGCATGGCCGGCGTGAACGCCGTGCCCGCGGTGATCATCAACGACCGTTACCTGATCTCGGGCGGTCAGCCGGCCGAAGCCTTCGAACAGGCGCTGCGCAAGATCGCCGCGGAGACGCCGGAGCCCCAGGCCGCGGGCTAAGCCGGTCCGAATGGACGTCGCCCGCGCCCGGAGGTAGCCTCGTACCGTTCGCGGCTCGGGAGACGGCGATGCGCAAGGCCCTGTTGATCGCAACCGTAGCGGTGCTCGCCGCCGGCGCCTCGGCGGCCGTGGCCAGCGACGGCGGCAAGGCCGTGATCATTCCCAAGTCCCTCACCGGCTACGCCAACAGCCCCTCGCCCGGCGACCCGCAGGGCGGCGGCCTGGTCGCCTGCTTCGCCGGCTGCGGCGTCCCCGGCTACGAAGGCGGCGGCGGGGTCGGCTCGTACGAAGGAGGTGGCGGCACCGGCGTGTCCACCGGGCAGGGCTTCGACGGCGGCGGCGGGGCGTTCTACGGGTCGGTCGGCGGCAGGGGCGGCGGGTTCGACGGCGGCGGGCGCGGCCGACGGCGCCGGCGGTGTCAGCATCTCCACCGGCGACCCCACCAAAGGCAGCGGCGCGGTCCGGAGAGTGATGGCGGCGGCGGCAACGGCGGTGTCAGCGTCTCCACCGGCTTCGACGGCGGCGGCGGCGCAGGCGGGGGCGGCTACGAAGGCGGCGGCGGGACCGGCTCCGGCATCTCCACCGGCGACCCTACCAAGGGCAGCGGCGCGGTCCGAGAGCAGGACGGCGGCGGCTCCGGCGCAGGCGCCTTCGACGGCACGGGCGGCGGTAACGTCTCCACTGGACCGGGATACGACGGCACCGGCGGTGGGAACATTTCCACCGGCGACCCCACCAAGGGCAGCGGTGCGGTCCGGGAGCAGGACGGAAGCGGCTCCGGCACGGGGGCCTACGACGGCACGGGCGGCGGCAACGTCTCCACCGGCACAGGCTCCCAGGGCGCCAACACGACCCAGACCCAGGACGGGGGCGGCGCAGGGAGCAACGTCTCCACCGGCGACCCTACCAAGGGCAGCAGCGCCAATCCGGCGGCTAAGGGGACCACCCCGCCTCACTGACCGTCCGCCTGGTCGCCGCGCTTACGGCGTCTGCAGGGTCCACCACTGCACGACCGCGCCGGTGGATTTGTCCACCGCCAGGATTTCGTGATCGGACCAGACGTAGAGATCGAGACACTGTTCGTTGGTGGAGACCGCCTGGCGGTAGGCGATGCGGCCGCGCCAGCAGTAGGCGCCCTTGCGGAACGACGACGCCTGATTGGTTTGACCCAGCGCGTAGGACGTGACCTGCGTCTGGTCCGCCGAGGTGAAGCTGCGCAGCTCGCCGGTGGGCCACAGGCCGTAGCGTTTGCCGATCAGGTCCTTGGGCGCGACGGGCTTGCGGTGCGCGCCGAGCTGCGCGACGTCGAACACGGTGCGGAAGTCCGCGGTCTTGATCGGACGCGGCGCACAGCGTGACGCCTTCGGAGTGGTGAGGAACGCCGCGATACAGTCGCCGAACTCGTAATCGAAGGCCGGAAACCACCCGGCGCCGTGACCGACCAGGCCCGGCGGATGGTCGATGATCAGGTCGGGCACGTGATGGGCTGTCAACACCCGGTCGGCGACGTCGCCGCGTTCGCCGGTCTCGCCGCGGTCGCCCTGGAAGAACACGCCCACGGTGGGATAGCGCACGTGGTCGATCAGCTGGTTGAAGCGCAGGGTGTTGGCCTGCAGGTCCGGATCGCCCGCGTCGCCGGTGTTCACCCAGCCGCAGCACGCCGGCACGATCAACAACGTGCCCGACAGCGGCAGGTTCGGCTCGGTCGAGAGCACCAGGCTGGTCCAGCCGCCCCAGGACTGGCCGCCCACGATGATGCGGTCGTAACCCTGCGCCTTCAGCTCCTTGATCCGGCGCGCGACGAAGGCGGCCGAGCCGTAGTTGGCGGCCTCGTAGCGCATCACCTGGCCGTCGGCGCCGACGTCGAGCGGATAGTCCGCGTCGATCACGTCCCAGCCCTGTTCGCCGCGCACGCGCTCGAGGAAATATTCGAGCAGCTGGCTGTGTCCCGCGGCGCGGCCCTCGAAGCCGTGGATGTAGTAGAGCACCGTGCGTCCGTGCGGCGGCGCGAGTTTGGCCGCCGGCAGGAGCACTTCGCGCAGCGGAAACTCCTTCACCGGCGAGGACGCGTTGTCGGCGGCAAGTGGCTTGAGCGCAGAGACCGCGCCGGTGAATTCGACCGTCCCGTCGTTGCGGCTGAGCGTGAGGTTGGCGCCCTTCTGCCGCGCGAACATACAGACGCGCCGGTTGGTGTAGAGACAGACCTGCCCGCGCAACACCGCCCAGGCGCCGTCGGAGGTCACCTTGAACCTGCCGCCGCCGGTCTGGTCGCTCAGACGCTCGCGCAGCGAACCGTCGGCGCGGAACTCAATGTCGACGGCCCACAGGCCGGACGTTGCGCGCCAGGTCCTTCCGGAAATCAGTCCGTGCAGCGCCGTGCCGGTCATCGGCGCGCCGGAAGCCTGAGGCGCGTCGGCCTTCTCGGCCTTGCCGCCGCGCGCATAGGCGCGTGTGCGCGCCTGCCGCGCCTGTTCGAACGCGGGATCGAGGCGCAGCGCCTCGGTATAGTCAGCGATGGCGAGATCGGACTTGCCCATGGTGGCGCGCAGCACGCCGCGGAAGAAGAAGCCGCCCGGCGCGCGCGGATCGAGCGCAATGGCGCGATCGGCGGCGGCCTGCGCCTCGGGGAAGCGCTTCTGTTCGGTGAGCACCAGGGACTGATAGCGCGGCGGCTCCGCGCAACTCGGACACGCGGCCGCCGCGCGGGTCAGGGCGTCGAGCGCCTGGCTCGCCTGACCCTGTTTGAACAGCGCGTAGCCCAGTTCCGTCAGCGGACGGTCGCGAAAACTACCCAGGGAGTCGGAACTGAAATGGTCAGCGTCGGCGTCGTCGCTTCTGCTGGCCGCGGCCTTACCGAAGGCGTCCGCCGCGCTGGCCCAATCACCTTTCGCCTTGGCGACCATGCCCAGGCCGTACCAGGCGTGCGCCAAGGGCGCTGATTTCAGCGACGCCTGGAAGTCGGCGGCGGCCAAATCGTTCTGATGCTGCGCCAGATAGGCGTCGCCGCGATAGAGGTAGGCGTAGGCCAGGTTCGACCCCGTCTCGCCCGCGTTCTTGATGATCCCGCTGCAGGCCCTCACCGCCTGGTCGGCGCGGCCGTCTTCCTGACAGAAATACCAGGCCTGCGACGAGGCGGCGCGCACATCCGCGGCGCCCGCGCCCATCACCAGACCGAACGCCAGCACCAACGCCAGGAACCGCATGCACGCCCCTCCCGCTCGCACCCCGACTGTCGGCTATCCGCGGGCGCCCGGCAAGGCTTACGGCCGCAGCTTCTTCATCCCGCGCGGCGCCACGCGGCCGGCCTGGGCGCGCTTGCCCAGCTAGTCGCGCCAGTCGGGCCACGCGCGGTTGCGGCCGGCGGTGTCGACCCATCGGCGCCCTCGGCCGCGTTGAAGATCATGGCGTCGCGCAGGCCGCCTTCGCGGTAGCTCTGCAGCTTGACGCCCTTGCCGCGCGGCATCTCCGGCAGCTCGGCCAGCGGGAAGATCAGCGCCTTGCCGTTGTCGCCGATCACCGCGAGGTGGTCGCCGTCGACGGCAGGCAGAAGCAGACGCCTGGCCCTCGCCGTTCAGCACCTGCTTGCCGGCCGCGGCGCATGGACGCGACCGCCTCGTCCTCGGGCAGCACGAAGCCGTAGCCGGCCTTCGACGCCAGCACCCGCTTGCGGCCCGGCTTGTGCGCGAACACGCGCCAGGATGCTGACCCGGTCGTCGAGGTCGAGCATCAGGCGCAGCGGCTCGCCCTGCCCGCGCGCCGACGGCAGCTTGTCGCACGGCGAGGGTGAAGAAGCGGCCGTCGGAGGCGAAGAGCAGCAGCTTGTCGGTGGTCTCGGCCGGGACCAGGAAGCCCAGGCTGCTCGCCCTCCTTGAACTTCAGCTCCGACGGGTCCTCGACCCGGCCCTGGGCGGCGCGGATCCAGCCGCGCTCGGACAGGATCACCGTGATCGGCTCGCGCGCCACCAACGCCTCGACGCGACGCCGAGACATCGATCGTCGGGCGCGTCGGCGAAGGTCGAGCGGCGGCGCGCCGACAGCAGTGTCGGCCCAGCACTTCGCGCACGTGCGCGCAGCCCTTCGCCGACCAGCTTCCACTGCTTCGCTGGTCGGACGCCAGCATGCCCGGCGATGCCGTCGCGCTCCTTCGGCGAGCTCGGCGTGCTCGCGCCGCAGCTCCATCTCCTCCAGCTCGGCCAGCTGGCGCAGGCGGGTGTTGAGGATGGCGTCGGCCTGGATGTCGGTCGATGCTCGAAGCGCGCGATCAGCTTGGCCTTCGGCTCGCTCCTCGTAGCGGACGATGCGGATCACCTCGTCGAGATTGAGGAAGACGATCAGCAGGCCGTCGAGGATGTGCAGGCGCTGCTCGATCTTGCCGAGCCGGAAGTCGGGCGCGGCGGACCAGCACCTCGCGGCGGTGGTCGAGGAAGGCCTGCAGCGCCGCCTTCAGCCCCATCACGCCGCGGCGCGCCGCGCGCGTCCAGCACGTTCATGTTGACCGGGAAGCGCGTCTCCAGGTCGGAGAGCCTGAACAGGCTCTCCATCAGCACTTCGGGCTCGACGGTGCGGGCTCGGGCTCGAGCACGAGGCGGATGTCCTCGGCGAACTCGTCGCGCACGTCGCCCAGCAGCGGCGCCTTCTTGGCCTCGATCAGGCCGGCGAGCTGTTCGACCAGGTCGGCCTTCTTCACCTGATAGGGGATCTCGGTGACGACGATCGCGCCAGGTCGCCGCGGCCGGTGTCCTCCTTGCTCCAGCGCGCGCGCAGTGCGCACGCCGCCGCGGCCGGTCTCGTAGGCCTCCAGGAGCGAGGCGCGCGGCTCGACGATCACGCCGCCGGTCGGGAAGTCCGGGCCCGGGACGTGCGCCATCAGCTCGGTCGGTGGTCGCTCTCGGGTCGGTCGAGCAGCATCAGGCAGGCGTCGATCAGTTCGGCGGCGTTGTGCGGCGGGATCGAGGTCGCCATGCCGACCGCGATGCCGGTCGAGCCGTTGGCCAGCAGGTTCGGGAAGCCGGCCGGCAGCACGACCGGCTCTTCCTCCTCGCCGTCGTAGGTGGGGCGGAAGTCGACCGCGTCCTCGTCGATGCCGTCGAGCAGCAGCTGCGCCGCCTGCGGTCAGCCGGCACTCGGTGTAGCGCATGGCCGCGGCGTTATCGCCGTCGATGTTGCCGAAGTTGCCCTGGCCGTCGATCAGCGGATAGCGCTGGGCGAAGTCCTGCGCCAGGCGCACCAGGGCGTCGTAGATCGCCAGGTCGCCGTGCGGGTGATACTTGCCGATCACGTCGCCCACCACCTTGGCGCACTTCTTGGCGGCGGACTCGGGGTTCAGCCGCATCGCGCGCATGGCGTAGAGCAGCGCGCCGGTGCACCGGCTTCAGCCCGTCGCGCACGTCCGGCAGCGCCCGCTGGGTGATGGTCGACAGCGCATAGGCCAGGTAGCGCCGCGACAGCGCCTCGGTCAGCGGCTCGTCGACGATCCTGCCGCCGTGGTCGTCAGGAGGAAAAAGCTTACCCATGGCCCGTTCCTCCCCCGACTCTTGGGGGCTGTCCAGACGCCCGCGGGTCACACCCGGGGATTAGAGTTTCCGGCCTCGTTCAGCTTGTCCAGCAGCCACACCCGCGCCGGCGGCAGGGGGCGATTGTGCGGGTGCGAAGACCAGGGCCTCGAGGAAATGGCCGGTCAGGCGCAGGCCCGCACCCACGTCGCCGGGCCCGACCCCCGACTGAGACGACAGCATGAACGGCGGCAGGGTCAGCAGGCGGTCCTTGTAGGGCTCGCCCGCCTGACAGCTGACCGCGCGGCCGGACTTGGGGCTGACCCAGACCAGGTCGTCGAGAACGCCGGTCGACGCGCAACGGGACAGGTCGAGGCCGAAGCCGAGTTCCTCCAGCAGGCCGCCCTCGAAGCGCACGAACACCGCGGGCCAGATCTCCGGGAAGGCGAAGGCTCCCAGCAGGGCTTCGAACGCCAGATAGGCGCCCGGATGCGGGTCCCGCTCGGGCAAGGCGCCCTGGGCCACCGCGGCGGCGGCGGCGAGGCCGGCCAGCGCCAGCGGGTCGTCGAACAAGGCCGACGCGCCCTCACCCACCGGCTCCAGCTGCGCGGAGCCCAGCTGCTCGGACACACGCGAGCGATAGTTGACCACCACCCGCGACCCCGGCTGCAACACCGGCTTCATCCGCCGCGAAGCGCCGCCCGCCACGTGCGCCACGAACCGGCCGCGGCCCTCGGTCAGGAGATCGACAATGGCGCCCGCCTCGCCGTGCGGGCGGGAGGTCAGCACAAAGGCGTCTTCGACCCATTCCATGATGCAGACTTAGGGCAGCGCCGAGGTGTTCGCGAGCGATATTCGACGTCCGAACTCAAGCGTCGAAGTCCAAGCCGAACTGGGCGTAGAGCGCGCGGTCGTCCTGCCAGCGGTCGTTGACCTTCACGTGCAGGAACAGGTGGGTCTTGCGGCCGAGCAGTTCGTCGAGTTCCTTGCGGGCGGGCTGGCCGATCCATTTCAGGGTCTGGCCGTCCTTGCCGATCATGATGGCGCGCTGGCCGTCGCGTTCGACGTAGATGGTCTGTTCGATGCGGACCGAGCCGTCTTTCAGTTCCTTGAACGCGGTGGTCTCGACTGCCGCGGCGTAAGGCAGTTCCTCGTGGACGCGCAGATAGACTTTCTCGCGCGTGATCTCGGCCGCCAGCAGCGCGTTCGGGCAGGTCGGCGATCTGGTCCGCGGGATAGAGCCAGGGGCTCGCGGGCATGCGCTTCGGCCAACGCCGCGCGTCAGGTCTTCCACGCCGGCGCCCTTCACCGCCGAGATCATGAACACCTCATCATAGACGCCGGAGGCGAACAGCGCCTCGGCGACCGCCAGCAGGTTCTCGCGTTGCAGGCCGTCGATCTTGTTGAGCGCAAGGATCGCCTTGGCGCCGACCTGTCTTCAGGCGCTCGACAATCGCTTCCACGTCGTCGACCGACTTGACGGTCCGCCGGCGCGGAGTCGCCGCTCTGCACCGCGATTTCTGCCGCGACATCGACCAGGTGCACCACCGCGTCCGCGTCCTCCGCGCCGCCCCAGGCGGACTCGACCATGGCGCGGTCCAGCCGACGCTTGGGCTTGAAGATGCCGGGCGTGTCGACCAGCACGATCTGCGCCGCGCCGGCGATGGCGACGCCGCGCACAGGGAAGCGCGTGGTCTGCACCTTCTGAGTGACGATGGAGACCTTGGCGCCCACCAGCCGGTTGACCAGCGTCGACTTGCCCGCGTTGGGCGCGCCGATCACCGCGACAAAGCCCGCGTGCGTTTCGGTGGAGGGATTGGAATCGGTCACGAGTGGTCTTCACGCTCCAGCAGGGCGGCGGCGGCGGCCTTTTCCGCCTCCTGCCGAGAACGCCCGGCGCCGGAGATCGGCGCCAGGCCGGCGACTTCGACCTCGACGGTGAACCGCGGCGCGTGGTCGGGGCCTTCGCGGCCGATGACGCGATAGACCGGCGAGACATTGGCGCGGCCGAGCGCCCATTCCTGCAGGCGCGACTTCGGATCGAGCGCCGCGATCGGTCCGAGCTGTCCGAGTTCGGCGTCCCACAGCGGCGCGAAGACGCGGCGCGCGGCTTCGAGACCCGCGTCGCAGATAGACCGCGGCGATCACCGCCTCGCACGCGTCGCCGAGGATGGTGGGCGTTCTGCCGGCCGCCGAGCTTGGTCTCGCCCGGCGCCAGGCGCAGTGCGGCGCCGATGCCCAGACGTTCGGCCACACGCGCGCAGGCGTCGCGATTGACCAGGGCGTTGCAGCCGCTTCGCCAGCTCACCTTCGCTCGCTTCAGGAAACCGTTCGACTCAGAGCTCGGCGACGATCAGGCCGAGCACGCGGTCGCCCAGGAACTCCAGCCGTTCATTGTCCGCCACCGGGCGCGCGCCCTGGCCCGACGCTGGCGTGAGTCAGCGCCTGCTCCAGCAGGGACCGGTCCTTGAAGGCGTGGCCGAGTTCGGCTTCGAGCTTCGCGACCGCGTCGGCGCGTGCGATTCATCAGTGGAGCGGGTGGAAGAACCGCTCGAAGCGGACCTTGGAGAACCACGGACCAGGGCTTGAACAGGCTGCGCGCCGGGGTACCACGAGAACATGATGATCTGCGCCTTGCCGACCAGGTTCTCCTCCGGAACGAAACCGACGCCGGCTTCACGCGCGCCCGGTCCGAGCGCCGCATCGACGCCGGCGTCCCAGCCGCAGGTGTTGTGCACGTCGCCGTAGGCCGGGATCCGCGGATCGAAGCGGCTGTCGACGCGAGTTGTCGCGGTTGTCGCCCATCATGAAGTAACAGCGCGGCGGCACGACGTAGACGCCGGTGTTGTCGGCTTCATTGTTCGGACCGAAGTCCTGGGCCAGGATAGGTCTTGTTCGTTCGGGTAGTGGTCTCCTGCAGCCTTGATCGCCCCCGGAGGCGCGTCGTCGGCGTCGGTCGCGGGGCCCTTGGGCACGTCAACCGTCGGCTTGCCGTTGATGTAGAGCTGGCCGTCGCGCATCTGGATCGTGTCGCCGGGCAGGCCGATCAGCGCGCTTGATGTAGTCGACCTTCGGCTCGCGCGGCAGGCTTGAACACCACGATGTCGCCGCGCGTCGGCGCGCGGTTGAACAGGCGCCCCTTGAAGATCGGCGGGCTGAACGGAATCGAGAAGTGCGACTCAGCCGTACGACCACTTGGTCACGATGATGTAGTCGCCCTGGTAGAGATTGGGCTCCATCGAGGCCGACGGGATGGTGAACGGCTGGAACAGCAACACGCGCAGCACGAAGGCGATCATCAGGGCGAAGAAGATCGTCTTGCCGATCTCGACCATTTCGCTCTTGGCGCGGGAGCCCACGGGTTCGTCGTCCTCTTCTTCGGTCTCGTGTTCGTCTTCGGCCTGCGCCTCGGCGTGCGCCGCTTCAGCGACGGCGGCGGCTTGCGGGGCGGGGGCGGCCATGGCGGGCGCCTCGGGCGTAATCGGTTCGGCGACGTCCTCGACCACCGGCTGTTCGGCGACCGCTTCGGCCTGGAAATGTTCGGCGAGCGCTTCGGGTTCAGCGGCGGGCTCGGCGGCGACCTCGACCGCGGGCGCGGGGTCCTGGACCGGTTCCTGGCCTTCGCCCGGGAGGGGGGCGTCGTCTTCGGTGCTCATGACAGTGGGTTCCAGCCCTGGAAATGCAACGGACTTCGGTAGCGGCCTATTATGACGTCGGCAAGGCTTCGATCACCACGAAGGCCAGGGCCCACGGGTGGTCGTCGGTCAGTGTGACATGAATGCGCGGGGTCATCCCCGCAGGTGTAAGCCCCGCAAGGATTTCCGCGGCCCGGCCGGAAAGCTCCAGGACCGGCCGGCCCGAGCGCTCGTTGACCACCCCCATCTCGCGCCAGTGAATGCCGCGGATGCCGACGCCGAGCGCCTTGGCGCAGGCCTCCTTGGCGGCGAAGCGCTTGGCGTAGCTGGCGGCCGGGTCGGGCTTGCGCTCGGAACGGGCGCGCTCGTGCTCGGTGAAACAGCGCTGACGGAAGCGATCGCCGAAGCGGTCTAAGGAGCCCTGGATCCGGCGGATGTCGCAGAGGTCCGAACCGATGCCCAGGATCATCGGACCCCCTCCCCGAACAGGCCGGCGCTCATCCGCGCCTCGTCGATGCGCAGGCGCATGGTGCGGATGGCCTGGTCCAGGCCCATGAAGATCGCCTCGCCGATGAGGAAATGGCCGATGTTCAGCTCCCGCACCTCCGGGATGGCCGCAATCGGGGCCACCGTGCCGTAGTCGATCCCGTGGCCGGCGTGGACCTCGAGCCCAAGCCGCCCGGCGGCAGCGGCGGCGGCGCGCAGGCGCTCCAGCATCGGCGCGGAGTCGCGGCCCTCGCGCACCGCGTCGCAATAGGCGCCGGTGTGCAGTTCGACCACCTCGGCGCGGATGTCGGCGGCGGCGCGCACCTGGGCCAGGTCCGCCTCGATGAAGAGCGAGACCCGGACGCCCGCCTCTCGCAGGCGATTTACAACGGGAGCCACGCGGTTGTGCTGGCCGTGGACGTCGAGACCGCCCTCGGTGGTCACCTCCTCGCGCCGCTCGGGCACCAAGCAGGCGGCGTGCGGCCGGTGGCGCAGGGCGATGGCCTCCATCTCATCGGTCACCGCCATCTCGAAGTTCAGCGGCTTGCCGGTCGGCCCCAGGAAGGCGGTCAGGGCGTCGATGTCGGCGTCGGAGATGTGCCGGCGGTCCTCGCGCAAGTGCGCGGTGATCCCATCCGCCCCGGCCGCGATCGCAACCTCCGCCGCCCGCACGGGATCGGGATAGGACGTTCCCCGGGCGTTCCTGACGGTCGCCACGTGGTCGATGTTCACGCCGAGACGGACGGGTTGAAGGGGCATGGGGCCGTTTGGCCTGGGGAACCGGAGATCGTCAATGCTGGGCCGACGCTTTACGGATGTGAGCCTTCCGGCGGAATCTCCCGAGTGCTAATCAAGGTCCATCCGCCCTGGTCGTACTTTTTCAAAATCGCTTCATGCTTCAACGACGAGGAACCGTTCATAATTGAATTAATGGCGCCGGTGGGATCTCCGTTCATAAGCAATTTTCCCACAGTCGAGGGTTCCTCATTTCGAGTGTACGTAACCACCGCATCTTTTCCGGTCGCTTTATCAACAGTTGTGTCAATAATATTTATTGTTGTCGGGATGGCTAAACACCCTTCGACAGCACGAACCCTCGCGTTGGCGTTGTTGGTCGCAAATTCATCCATCCCCATCGCAAATGTATAGACTATAGCTGACGCCCCATCCTTTTTACTCACCAATCTATAAGTATCGTAGACAGCATGATCATCTAAATCGTTATTCAAATGGGTAATCACAAACTCTTGCGTCCGCCTGGCATATCCGAAGAGCCGATTGCCCGCCATGACCATCGGGGTTTGCTGACTAGTCTCGAGTTGCTGCCACGGATATCCGCGGTTTACAGAAAACACCGGGCGAACTTGGCAAACTTGCTTATCGTGAGCAAGTATCAAAGGCGTGATCTTACCAGCGTCGGGCTTCGCGCTGCAAGAGAGCAGAACGAAACTGCTCGCGACGAGAACTACAAAATGTGCACGATTCATTTGTTCCCCCAACGAAAACGATCTGCCGTACGACATTCACCGAGCAGGTAGGGCAAAGTCAACCCAGGCTGGTTTTTCCCGACTAGTCGCCTAACCCCGCGCCCGATCCACCGTTTCGACACTAGGGCACGCGCGCAGCGCCGCCGCGATGTGGGTCAGGTGTTTCGCGTCCATCACCTCGATGTCGAACTCGACGTCGAAGAAGTCCGATTGGCGGTGGGTCATGCGCAGGTTGATGATGTTGCCGCCGGCTTCGCCGATGATGGTGCAGGCTTGGCCCAGCACGCCCGTCGCGTTGCGGATGGTCGCGCGCAGGCGCGCGCCGGCCATGGCGTTGCGCTCGGCTTCCGGCGACCACTGCAGGTCGCGCCACAGGCCCTCGCGGTCCTCGTATTCGGCGAGCTTTTCGCAGTCGATGGTGTGAACGGTGAGCCCCATTTCGGGCTCGAGAATGCCGACGATGCGGTCGCCCGGCACCGGGCTGCAGCAGGGCGCGAAATGCACCGACACGCCGGGCGTCAGGCCGCCGCCGCGGATGAACAGGCGTCCCGCCTTGCCGTCGCCGATCTTGACCCGCGCGGTCGCCGCGGCGCGTTCGGTGTCCTTCAGGCCCGGGAACACGGCTTCGAGAATCGCCGAGGGCAAGATGCGGCCCCGGCCGGCGGCTTCGAACAACTCTTCCTCAGTCGCCACCGACAGGCGGTCGAGCGCCGGGCGCAGGGACAGGTCGGTCATCGACTTGCCGGCGCGGGCGAAGGTCTGTTCCACCGCGGCGCGACCGAGGCGGCCGAATTCCTCGCGTTCGCTCTGACGCATGAGGCGGCGGATCGCCGAGCGCGCGCGGCCGGTGAGCGCGAGCGAGCGCCAGTCGGGCGGCAGGCTGCGTTTGGGGCCGGTAATCACCTCGACCACGTCGCCGTTCTGCAACTGCGTGCGCATCGGGCGCAGCTCGCCGTTGATGTTGGCGCCGATCATGGTGTCGCCGACATCGGTGTGCACCGCATAGGCGAAGTCGAGCGGCATGGCGCCCCGCGGCAGGGTGATCAGCTTGCCCTTGGGCGTGAACACGAACACCTGGTCGTGGAACATTTCCATCTTGGCGTGTTCGACGAAGTCCTCGACGTCGCCGCCGCCGTGGTCGAGCACGGTCACCAGGTTGCGCAGGTTAGCCAGGGGGTCGCGCCCGCCCTCCTCCGTCGCCGCCTCGGCGTCGAAGCCGTAGCTCTTGTCCTTGTAGCGCCAGTGCGCGGCGACGCCCTCTTCGGCGACCCGGTCCATCAGTTCGGTGCGGATCTGCATCTCGATGCGCATGCCCTTGGGCCCGACCACCGTGGTGTGGATCGAGCGGTAGTTGTTGCGCTTGGGCGTGGAGATGAAATCCTTGAACCGTTCCGGCACCGCCGGCCAGGCGCGGTGGATCACGCCGATCGCGCGATAGCAGTCCTCCTCGTTGTCCACGATGACGCGGAAGCCGTAGATGTCGCTGAGCTGGGAGAAGCCGAGCGACTGGCGTTGCAGCTTGCGCCAGATCGAATAGGGCGTCTTCTCACGGCCGTACACGCGGGCGGAGATGCCGGCCCGGTCGAGCCGGTCGGCGACCACGCCCGACACGTGCGACACCGAGGCGCCGTGCTCGGCCTTCAGCGCCTCGAGCCGGCGCTTGATCGCGTCGCGCGCGGTCGGGTTCAGGTGCTCGAACGACAACTCCTCGAGCTCGGTTGCGAACTTGTGACAGCCGATGGAGCGCGCCAGCGGCGCATAGACGTCGAGCGTCTCGCGCGAAATCCGTTCGCGCTTGGCGGGCGTGACGAAGCCCAGGGTCTTCATGTTGTGCAGGCGGTCGGCGAGTTTGACCAACAGCACCCGCACGTCCTTCGAGATGGCCAGGATGAACTTGCGCAGGTTCTCGGCCTGACGCAGGTGATCGGACTGGAGTTCGAGCCGCGACAGCTTGGTCACGCCCTCGACCAGGTCGGCGATCTCTTCGCCGAACAGGCGCACGATCTCATCGCGCGTGGTCGGGGTATCCTCGATGACGTCGTGCAGCAGGGCGGTGACGATGGCGGCGGTGTCGAGCCGGTACTCGGTGAGAATCCCGGCGACTTCGATCGGGTGCGCGAAATAGGGGTCGCCCGACGCGCGCTTCTGGGCGCCGTGCGCCTTCACCGCATAGACGTAGGCGCGGTTCAGCAACGCTTCGTCGGCGGTCGGGTCATAGGCCTTGACCCGCTCGATCAGCTCGAACTGGCGCAGATGACCGTGGACCGACCGCGCAGGCGCGGGCTTGCCGCCGGCGCCCTTCGAGGTGGTCGCCTGCGGCGGGAGAGGCTTCGATTTTTCAGTCCGGACGGTCGCGCCTTGCGGCGTGGCCGGTTGGGCGTCGCCGGACGCCTCGGGGATGGGATGGGGTTCCGCGCCGGGGGGCGTCAGTACCGATCCTCCTGACCGCCGTCCCGGTCGCTTTGAAGGGCCCGAACGAGCTCCTGCTCGCTCATCTGCATGTGCTGGGGTTCGGCCAGCAGGGCCAGGGTCTCGGCCTCTTCCTCGGCCTCGGTGCGCTCGTCGACGCGCTGCAGGGTGCCGATCAGGTTGTCCTGCAGGTTGGCCGGATCGACCTTATCCTCGGCGATCTCACGCAGCGAGACCACGGGGTTCTTGTCGTTGTCCCGGTCGAGAAACAGGGGCGCGCCGGCCGAAATCGACCGCGCCCGGTGGGCGGCCAGGAGCACGAGGCCGAACCGATTGGGGACTTTCTCGACGCAGTCTTCGACGGTGACGCGGGCCATGCGGATCCTCGGGGAGGTGGGGAGTTAGCCGGTGAATGTAACCAGCGCGGCCCCATTGTGCAATGCGGCATGGGGGACAAAGCGCCCCAGATCGGGGCTTAGAGCGCGGGCTTAGACTGGTGTCTAGCCGCCCTCAGGGTCCCGTACCCTCCAGGCCCCCCGGCGGCGCACGACCAGGGCGTAGTAGATGAGCGCGAGCAGGACCGATCCCGCGCCCGCAATCAGGCTCAGCCGGCCGCTGTCCGGGTCCTTCACGGCTGAGATCAGTACATAGCCCGCCCCGGCCAAGCCCAAGATGGGCATGATCAGTCCACCCGGCGCCCGGACCGGCGCGTGGGCCGTGGCGCCCGTCAGGCGGCCTGCGATGGCGGCGGCGGACAGGCCTGCGTAGGTGATGGCGAGGCTCGCGCCGGCGAGCTTCAGCAGCTGGTCTTCGCCCAGGAAGCACATCACCGCCGCGGTCGCGCCGGCGCCCAGGGTCGCCGCCCAGGGTGAGTGGAATTTCGGATGGGTCAGCAGGAAGGTCCGGTCGAGCCACGGATGCCAAGCCTGGTCGCGCCCGGTGGAGAAGAAGAAGCGCGCGTTCTGCAGGATGGTGGCCAGCACCGCGTTCAAGATCGCCAGCGCCACCGCCGCGTTCACCGCTGTCGCCAGGATCGGGCCGCCGCGGGCGCGGACGAAGTCGCCGAAGGGGTTCTCCGATGCGAACAGCGCCTTCAGGTCCGGCGCGCCGGTCAGGACGGCGATGACCGGGACAAGAATGGTCGCAATGGTCAGGCCGGTGGCCCACATGATGGTGCGGCCCACCTGGCGCGGCGCCTCGAACATCTCCTCCGCGAAATAAACCGCCCCGCCGAAGCCGTTGAAAACATAGACCGACACCGAGGTCGCCGCCCCGATGGCGATCAGCGAGACGGGGGCCAGCCCCGCGCCCTGGCTCGCAACCGGGTGCGACAGGAGCTCGAGCGGCGGCCGCATGGGGTGAATGGCGCCGAACACCGTCAGGACCAACAAGGCCAGCAGCTCCAGCGCCAGGAAGACGCCTGTCACCCAGGCGTTGGCGCGGATGTGCAGCACGCCCATCAGGGTGGTGACGCCGATGACGGTCAGCCCGACGACGGTGGCGTTCAATCCGGGAATCCAGTCCGCGAGGTAGGGGGCGATCCCCATCGCCAGCACCGCGGCGGCCACCATGTTTACGAAGGTGGTCAGGCCCAGCATGGCGTAGCCCGCCGCCGGCCCCAGGGTGCGCCCGGTCATGGCGTACTCCCCGCCCGCGATCGGGAAGGCGGAGGAGAGCTCGGCATAGACATAGGCCATGGGCAGCGCCATGAGCGCCGCCGCGATCAGGCTCCAGGCGGCGCCCGAGCCCGCATCCTTCAACACGTCCGGCACGCCCACAAACACCGACGACGCCGGTGTGATCGCCGACAGGGTCAGCAGCAGCACGCCCATCAGTTTCATACTGCGGGTCAGGCCGCGCGGCTTCGGCATCACCGCCTCGTCCACGCTCAGAACTTCCCGATCGACAAATCGAGCGTCCAATAGTCGGCGGTCAGCCCCGCGTCGTGGAAGATGGCTTGCGCCTGGTGCACCGACCACTTGCGCCAGTCGCGATCCGCGTGGCGGCCGTACCAGACCCGTGCGAGGTCGGCGACCTGACGCACCGGCACGCCCTGCCCTCGCGGCAACCGGTGGCGCTGCGACCAGGCGTCGATCTCGGCGTCCGATCGAAAAGGCAGCACCATGGCGCAGTGGTGATGCACATTATTCCACGCCGCCCGCGGCGGGATGGCGAAGTGCACCAGCAGGTCGTCACGTGCGGGAACGCCGTCGTGTGCGGAAATTTCGATCGCCTCGCCATCGCCACCAATACGACTATGGATGACGCAGTCGCCGCCGGCGAGCGTCGCGGCCCCAAAGGCGCACCAGAGACAGGGCGCCCACCAGCCCCCCTTCCCTTTGGCGACCCAGGTCGCCGTGGGCGACAGGGAGAACGGATGGATCACCCAGGGCTCAGGCGTGTGAGGATGCAGCACCACCCCGTGAATGTCGGACAACAGTCGCAAGCCGGTCTCGACCTCGGCCTCGGAACATCCGAACGCCGTCGCCATATCGGCGTTGGACGGCGCGGCGCCTCAAGTCAGCAGTCCGTCGACGATCAGGTAGTGGATGCGGCCCGCCATGGCCTCTTCGGCTTCCGTCATGCATCCCCCAGCGGCCGCGTCAGGCCGGTAACGCGTCTTTGCCTACCTCGGCGCCTTCGGCAAGCGATCGCGCCGACAGCCCTTGCTCCGGATGGCGCCACTCCGGCGCGATCTCCGCCAGCGGGCCCATGACGAACAGGCGCTCGTGCGCGCGCGGGTGCGGCAGGACCAGGCCGGCGTCGGTCGATCACCGGCGCGGCCGTAGGCGATCAGGTCGAGGTCGAGGGTGCGCGGCGCGTTCGGCCGCTCGCCCGCTCTGCGGCCGAACGTCGCCTCGATGGCGTAGCAGCGCCGCCAGAGCCGCCTCGGCGGCAGCGCTCGTCTCGACAATGGCGACGCCGTTGAGATAGTCAGGCGCGGCTCGGGTCGGGCCAGGCGGCGGAGCGCCACCAGCGCCGACCGTCGGACGACGCGCAGGCCCGGCGCGCGGAACAGCTGCCAGCGCCGCTTCCAAAAGCGCTTCGAGGCTGGGATAGTCGCCCGGCCAGATTGCCGCCGAGCGCGAGGATGACGGCCTCGTCGAGCGGCGCCACGAACTACCTGGAAGGAGTTGCCACACAATGACCTTCTATCCCACCGACCGGCTCGCCCTCTTCATCGACGGCGCCAACCTCTATTCCGCCGGCCAAGGGGCTCGGCTTCGACATCGACTACAAGAAGCTGCTGGACGAGTTCCGCACCCGCGGCGTGCTGGTGCGCGCCTACTACTACACCGCCCTGGTCGAGGAGCAGGACTATTCGCCGATCCGGCCGCTGGTCGACTGGCTCGACTACAACGGCTTCACGCTGGTGACCAAGACCGCCGCGCGAATACGCCGACAGCCAAGGCCGCAAGCGCTGGCGCGGCGACATGGACGTCGATCTCGCGGTCGACATGATGGAGATCGCCGACCGCGTCGACCACGTGGTGCTGTTCTCCGGCGACGGCGATTTCCGCCGGCTGGTCGAGGCGGTGCAGCGCAAGGGCGTGCGGGTGACGGTGGTCTCCACCGTCAAGTCGCAGCCGCCGATGGCCTCCGACGACCTGCGCCGCCAGGCCGACACCTTCGTCGACCTCGCCGACCTGTCCGACGATCATCGGCCGTCCGCGCCGCGCCTGCCCCGGGTCATCCAGGAGCCAAGGCCGCCCGGCGCCGGCCGCAGCGAACGACTCCGCGAACGAGGCGGATGCCGAAGACTGAGGCGGCGCAGCCGGTGCGCCCGGAGCCGCCGCGCGACTGCCCCCTCTGCCCGCGCCTCGTCGCCTATCGCGCCGAGAACCGCGCCGCGCATCCCGACTGGTGGAACGGCCCCGCGCCCTCGTTCGGCGATGCGAACGCGCGGCTGCTGGTCGTCGGCCTCGCGCCCGGCCGCACCGGCGCCAACCGCACGGGCCGTCCGTTCACCGGCGATTTCGCCGGGGTGCTGCTCTACGAGACCCTGATCAAGATCGGCTTCGCGCGCGGACGCTACGAGGCGCGGCCGGACGACGGGCTGCAGCTCGTCGACTGCATGATCACCAACGCGGTCCGCTGCGCGCCGCCCGGCAACAAGCCCGAGACCGGCGAGGAGGCGACCTGCCGCCCGTTCCTCGCCGCCCGCATCGCCGCCCTGCCCCGGCTGAAGGTGATCGTCACCCTGGGCGACGTGGCGCGGCGCAATGTGCTGAGGGCGCTCGGGCTGAAGGCGTCCGCCGGCGCCGCCGGCCACGGCGTCGGAGCCGATGTCGGCCGGCTACCGGCTGATCAACAGCTACCACTGCTCGCGCCTCAACACGAACACCGGCCGCCTGACGCCGGCCATGTTCGAGGCGGTGTTCGAGCGCGTGCGGGACTATCTCGGGTAACGCCATGGCCTTCGCCTGGACCTGAGCCTATATGCCATATCTCATTCCTGAACCGCGAGATCGTTGATGCACGCCAAAGCCTACGGCGCCCTGGCCGCCGACAAGCCCCTGGAAGCCCTGAACATCGAGCGCCGCGCGCCCGGTCCGCAACGACGTGCAGATCGACATCAAGTTCTGCGGGGTGTGCCACTCGGACCTGCACACCGTGCGTTCCGAATGGCCCGGGACGCTCTACCCTTGCGTGCCGGGTCACGAGATCGTGGGCCATGTCACGGCGGTCGGTTCGGAGGTCAGCCGCTTCAAGGTCGGCGACGCGGTTGGCGTCGGCTGCCTGGTCGGCAGCTGCGGCACTGTCACAGCTGCGGCGAGGGTCTGGAGCAGTTCTGCGAAGTGGCGATGGTGGGCACCTACAACAGCCCCACCCCGGACGCGCCGGGCCACACGCTCGGCGGCTACTCGTCGGCCATCACCGTGGACCAGGGCTTCGTGCTGAAGATCAACCACGCCGAAGACCAGCTCGCCGCCGCGGCGCCCCTGCTGTGCGCGGGGATCACCACCTGGTCGCCGCTGCGCCACTGGAAGGTAGGGCCCGGCTCGAAGGTCGGCGTGGTCGGCATCGGCGGCCTTGGTCACATGGGGATCAAGCTTGCCCACGCCTTGGGCGCCCACGTGGTCGCGTTCACGACCTCTGAGAGCAAACGCCAGGACGCCCACGACCTGGGCGCCGACGAGGTGGTGATCTCCAAGGACGCCGACGCCATGAAGGCGCATCGCAACAGCTTCGATTTCATCCTCAACACGGTCGCCGCCAGCCACAATCTCGACGCCTACACGACCATGCTCAAGCGTGACGGCGTCCTCTGCCTGGTCGGCGTACCCGAGCATCCCCACCCCTCGCCCCACGTCGGTCCCCTGATCATGGGCCGCCGTTCGATCGCCGGCTCGCTGATCGGCGGCATCGCCGAGACTCAGGAAATGCTCGACTTCTGCGCCGAGCACGGCATCGTCTCCGACATCGAGATGATCAAGATCCAGGACATCGACGCGGCCTATGAGCGGATGCTGAACAGCGACGTGAAGTACCGCTTCGTCATCGATAACGGCACACTCGCGGCGTGAACAGGAAATCTACACCATGGGCAGGGTCAGCTATTTCACCGTCGGCTCCGCCGACCTCGAGCGTGCGAAGGGTTTTTACGACGCTCTGTTGGGCGACATCGGCATGGCCTCGGTGATGGAGCACCCCACCGGCGGCAGGCTCTATGGCGGCAAGGACATGGGTATGTTCGGGGTGCTCGGGCCCTTCGACGCTGGTGCGGCGTCGGTCGGCAACGGGACCATGGGCGGCTTTAGTTTCAAGACCCGCGAAGAAGTCGACAGCTTCCACGCCAAGGCCCTGGAACTCGGCGGCGCGGATGAGGGCGCGCCGGGAGAACGCGGCCCGGGCGCCTATTTCGCCTACTTCCGCGATCTCGATGGCAACAAGCTCTGCGGGTACAAGTTGGGATAGCGCGCGGCGTCGCGCCTACGGCCTGCGCCAATAGTCGTAGGCATAGGCGGCGGCGAATCCGAGCCGTTCGTACAGGCGAATGGCGTCACGGTTGCTCTCTTCGACCTGCAGGAAGGCGCGCTCGGCCCCGTGATCGCGCGCGTCGGTAAGCAGGCGGTGGAGCACCGCAGCGCCGTAGCCTCGCCCGCGATGACTCGCCAGGGTGCGCATGCCGTGGATGCCGACCCAGCCGCCGCTGATCGACGCCGCGCCGATGGCGACGATCGCGCCGTCGTTGGCAAAACTGGCGAAGCGCGTCCCCTCCCCGCGTGAAAGCGTCGCGACGCGGATTTCTGCTTCCGCCGCGCCGACGCCCGGCGCCACGAACAGAGCGCGCCACGACGCATCGGCAGATCCGGACAGCGACACCGAAACGGCGCCGGCGCGATCGCTTTCGATCTGCATGGTCATAACCCGCGTGGTCATGCCGGGCGTGAAGCCGCGCCCCGCCAGCGCCTCGCTCAAACCCTGCGGTCGCGCGAAGGGCGACACCCGAAAAGCGGCGTCCAGCCCCGTGCGTTGGTAGAAGCCGATCGCGCGATCGATCTTCGCATCCAGCCGGTGCTCGCCGGCGCTGAGCGGCACGACGCTGTTCGCCCGTGAAATGACGCCGTCGTTGGCGCAGAGCAGCCAGCCGTCATCGGATTCGCACAGGCGCGGCGGCAGCGCCCGCAGGGTCGCCCGCTCGATCAGCTCGGCGTCTTCGGTCGCGATCACTCCTCGAGGTGTTCCCGATGGATGCGCGACCAGCACGCGGCCGCGTCCAGCGCCTCGATCTGGCTGTGCTCCACCCTGACGCAGAAATAATGCTTGTGCGGCGCCTGATAGAAGCCGTTCGTCGGAATAAAGGTGAACGCCCGTCCATACGAATGGCCGTCAGCGCGCGTCGCCTGGACCGTGTGCTCATCGAAACTCGGCAGCGCCATGGCGATCGCGCCCCGCGCCGGCGCCTGTTGCGCGCGTCCGCCATCGATACGAACCTCAACCGCGCCCTTGGTGTCGTTGAACACCATCACGTTCTTCTCGACGTCCTGCGGTTCGCCCCCGACCAGGCCGCTGAGCGTTACGGCCGCCAGAATGCCAATCATCACCAAGCCTCCTCCTAGAGACGAAAACACCGTCCCATTGTAACTCCGCGTTGCAGGCCAGTCGAGCGCCTTTCAGCCCTTATCCCGCATCAAACGCGCCTTATCCCGTTGCCAGTCGCGCTCGGCGACGGCCTCGCGCTTGTCGTGGTTCTTTTTGCCGGTGGCCAGGGCCAGCTCGAGTTTTGCAATTCCCTTGTCGTTGAAATAGAGCCGCAGGGGGATGAGGGTGCGGCCTTCGCGCTGGACCGCACCGATCAGGCGGTCGATCTGTTTGCGGTGCAACAACAGCTTCCGAGGCCGCCGGGGGTCGTGGTTGAAGCGGTTCGCATTGCCGTAGGGAGGGATGTCGGCGTTGACCAGCTCGATCTCGCGCCCCTTCACCGCCGCGTAGGACTCCGCGATGTTGGCGCGCCCGTTGCGCAGCGACTTCACCTCGGTGCCGGTGAGTTGCAGCCCGGCCTCGATCCGGTCCTCAATGAAATAGTCGAAGCGCGCGCGCCGGTTCTCCGCGATTCCCTTGGTTGCGAGCGTGGGCGCTGCCATGTCAGATCAGGCCCGCGTCGCGCAGGGCGTCGTCGATCTGGGGCCTGACCGCGTCGGCGCAAGGCGCCAGCGGCAAGCGGACCTCCTCGGTGCAGAGGTTCAGCCGGTTCAGCGCGTACTTGGTCGGCGCCGGCGAAGCGTCGAGGAACAGGCCGCGATGCAGGCGGATGAGACGGTCCTGCCAATAGAGAGCGCCCTTGGAGTCGCCGCTCTCGGCCGCGCGCCACAGCGCAACCATCGCCTCGGGCGCCACGTTGGCGGTGACGGAGATCACGCCCTCGCCGCCGCACGCGACGTAACCCAGAAAACTTCCGTCGTCGCCCGAGATCATCGCGAAGTCGTCCGGGACCTCCAGGCGCATCAGGCCGGCGCGGGTCATGTCGGCGGTCGCGTCCTTGATCCCCATGACGTTGGGCAGGGCGGCGAGCCGTGTCACCGTCTCGTTGGACATGTCGAGGCCGGTGCGCGAGGGCACGTTGTAGAGAATCAGCGGCAGCTGCACCGCTTCATTGATCGCCGCGTAGTGTCGGAAGAGGCCCTCCTGGCTTGGGCGGTTATAGTAGGGCGTCACCACCAGGGCGGCGTCCGCGCCCACGGTCTTGGCGTGGCGGACCAGGGCGATGACCTTCGCGGTATCGTTGCCGCCGCAGCCGGCGATCACCTTCGCCCGAGCGTTGACTACCTCCACACACAATTCAACCACCCGGTGATGTTCGGCCACAGACAGCGTCGAGGCCTCGCCGGTCGTACCCACCGGGACCACGCCGTCCACCCCTGCGTCGATCTGGCGCTCCACTAAGTCCGCAAAGGCCTTGGGGTCGAACACGCCCTCTCGAAACGGGGTGACGAGCGCGGTCAGCACGCCCTTGAACAGGGGTCTTGTCATCTTCCGCCCTTAAAGGCTGGCGGCCACGTCACGAAGCGGCCAAACTGTTGCCCGTAAAGCGTAAGGGCCCCCTTGTATCGCTGCAACCGTCGTGGAGGACGCGTGACGCCTTTCGTGAAGTCTCTGATCGTGGCCCTGGCGGCCCTTCTCGCCACGGGAGCCGCGGCCCAGACCTCGCCGGCGCCCTCGCCCGACCAGGCGGCGAGCCCGGTTGCGTCGTCGCCCGCCCCGACGTCGGCCCAGCCCCAGGCGCCGATGCCGACGCCCACCTCCACGCCGGGCTACGGCACGCCGGCCATGGCCTACCACCCTGCGTCCCTGAGCGCCGCGGACTCCACCGCCCTGGCCCAGGCCCTGGCGGCGGTGCATGCGAACGACCAGGTCCGGGCCGAGACCTTCCGCACCCAGCTCTCCGATCCGGTCGCCCAGATGATCGTACGCTGGGCCGAGGTCGACGCGTTCGGCAATCGGATGAGCTTCCTGGAGCTCGACGGCGCGCGCCGCGACCTCGCCGGCTGGCCGCGGGCGAACCAACGCCAAGCCGCCGCAGAACGGGCCATGTCCGCCGGCGCAATGGATCCCGACCGCACGATCAACTGGTTCGACGGCGCCCCGCCCCAGACCGCCGAGGGCGCCATCACGCTCGCCGACGCCCTGCAGGCGAAGGCCCGCGTTCCGGAAGCCCAGGCCCTGATCAAGGATTGGTGGCGCAACCACTTGTTCGACGCCGATGTGCAGGCGCGCATGCTGGGCCGCTTCGGCGCCTGGCTCGACGTGTCCGACCACGAGCGCCGCCTCGACATCCTGCTGCTCGGGCCCCAGGGGCCGGCGGTGCAGCAACTGTTGCCGCTTCTGCCCGCCGAGTATCGTGCGCTGGCCGACGCCTGCGCCGCCTTGCGTCAGGGCCGCTACGTTGCGCCCTCCGCGGTGCCGGCGAGCCTTGCCGACGATTCGGCCCTGGCGTTCGAGCGCGCGCACTATCTGCGCGACCGCAGCATGGAGACGACCGGGTTCTACCTGGTGCACAGCTTCCCCGCCGCGCCCGCCGACGACGACATCGCCGAGAAGCTGTGGCTCGAGCGGCGCAACTACTACAACGCCGCGTTGAGGAGCCACGACTGGCAGACCGCGCTGGCGGCCATGACCAACCACGGCTTTACGTCGGGTGAAAAGCTGGTGGAGGCCGAGTTCTTCGCCGGCTGGATCGAGCTGACTAAGCTGCACAACCCGGCCGGCGCCGACGCGCACTTCGCCGTGCTCCAAAAAGTGTCATCGACCCCGATCACCCAGGGTCGCGCCGACTACTGGCGCGGGCGCGCCGCCGAGACGCGCGGCGACGCCGCCACCGCCGCGAGCTTCTACCAGGACGGCGCCAAGTACCTGACCTCGTTCTACGGCCAGCTCGCTGCCGAGAAGGCCGGAGTGAAGACCCTCACCCTGCCGCGTGACCCGATCCCGACCCAGGCCGATCGCGACCGCTTCGAAGGCCGCGCCTCGGTGCGCGCCGCGCGCATGCTGGCTGAGACCGGCGAACGCGACCTGTTCCGCAGCTACGTCCTCGCCGTCGCCGAGACCCTTCCCAACGCGGAGGAGACCGCATTGCTGGTCGATATGGCGCGCTATGCCGGCGACCAGGACCTCTCGATGCGGGTGATCCGCATCGGCGCCCAGCGCGGCTTCATCCTGGCCGAGCGCGGCTATCCGATCCTGTCGGTGCCCGAGTCGCCCGGTTCGGCCGAGCCGGCATATGCCCTGTCGATCGCGCGCCAGGAATCGAACCTGTGGCCGGCGGCGCGGTCCAACGCCAATGCGCGCGGCATCATGCAGCTCGAACCGGCCACCGCGCGCCACGATGCGGCGCGTCTCGGCATTCCGTGGAACGAGGCGTCGCTGTACGACGCCCAGTACAACATGCGCCTCGGCGCCTATGAGCTGGGCCAGATGATCGCGACCTACGGCGGTTCGTATGTGATGGCCTCGGCCGGTTACAACGCCGGGCCCACGCGGCCGCCGATGTGGGCCGAGCAGTGCGGCGACCCGCGCGGCGGGACGACCGATCCGCTCGACTTCATCGAGTGCATCCCGTTCACCGAGACGCGTAACTATGTGATGCGCACGATCGAGACCACCGAGGTCTATCGCGCACGCCTCGCCGGCGGCTCGGCGCCCCTGACCACGGCCGAGGACTTGAAGCGCGGCGCCTACGGCTACACCCAGCCGCCGTCGGGAACGACCTACGCCGGCGCGGGTGGTCCGATCGTCTCCATCCCGCCCGCCAGTGCGTCGCCCAATGGACTGCAGGGCGTCGTCGGCGGGCCGCCGCCCTCGGGCGGATCAACCGGCACGGTCGGCTATACGCCCGATCCGTCGGTCTATATCGATCCGCCTAAGTGGAAACCCGAAGCGCATCCCGTGCGCGCGGCGCGGAGCCATGACGTGGTGATCGACTGCACCGCAGCGCTGAAGGGCCACGGCCGTCACCGCAACCGTTTCGCCGAGAGGAACTGTCCGCGCGAGGTTGCGACCCATTCGGCGTCGAGGTTGAAGCATTCGGCCAAGAGGGGCGGCGCAAGGGCTTCGCACGGCGGCGCCCACGCGGCGGCCCGACCGCGGTCCAAGACCAGCACGAAGTTGGCGAACCGCTCGCACAGGAGAAGGTCGTGAAGCGTCGCGACCACGGTCACGCCCGCTGACGCCTGCGCCCTGAGCAGCTCCAGCGTCATCAGCTGAGCGTCCGGGTCGAGGCCGGCGATCGGCTCGTCGAGCACCAGCAAGGGCGCGCGCGACGCCAAGAGCCGCGCCAGCAGCACTCGCGCCCGCTCGCCGCCGGACAGGCTGAACACGCTGCGGTCGACGAGGTCGGACATACCCACGTCGGCCAGGGCCTTCAGCGCCCGCTCGCGAGCCTGCGCCGGCGGCGCGGTCAGGGCGCCGAGTTCGGTCACAGCCAGCGCCGACAGCCCCCAGGCGATGCGGCGCTCCTGCGCCAGATAGCCGACCAGCGACGCGCGTTCCGCGGGGTTCAGGGCGTGAGGATCCCGACCGAACAGCAAGGCCTCGCCCGACGTCTTGGGCAGAAGCCCGAGCGACGCGCGTAACAGGGTCGTCTTGCCCGACCCGTTCAGGCCGCATACCGCGACGAAGCTTCCGGGCTGAACCACGCCCGACACGTTCGACACCACCTCGCGGCCGCCGAGTGCGACGGACAATCCCTTCAGTTCCAACGCAGGCGTCATGTGCGCCAGCTCCGCGCCGCGCGCCAGGCGATGAGCGCGAACAGCGGCGCGCCGACCAGGGCGGTGAACACGCCGAGCCTGAGTTCCTGTTGCGTCGGAATGATCCGCGCGGCGATATCGGCGAGCACCAGCAGCACCGCGCCGGCCAGCGCGGACGGAAATAAGAGCCGCGCCGGATCCTCGCGCACCGCCGCGCGCACCAGATGCGGCGCCGCGAGGCCGACAAAGCCGATCACGCCCGCCACGGCCACCGACGCGCCTGCCGCGATCGAAGCGGCGATCACCGCGATGAGCTTGAGCCGCGGCATGTCGAGCCCGAGCGTCGCCGCGGTCTCCTCGCCGAGTGTGAGCGCGCGCAAGGCGCGACCGGCCAACCCGCTCAACACGCTCGCGAGCGCCAGCGGCCCCGCCACCGCGACCACATCGACCCAGGACCGGTTCTCCACCGACCCCATCAGCCAGGACAGGATTTCGGCCGTGGCGATGGGCGACGGCGACAGGTTGAACACCAGCGCCATGAGCGCACCGGCGAAACTCGACAGGGCGACGCCGAACAGGATCAGGGCCTCCGGCTCAGGAAACCGCGCCGCGAACATCACCAGCAGGCCGCCGCCCACGACCGCGCCGACCAGGGCTGCAACCTCGACCCCGCCGGGCGCGAGCGCGAACCCCGCGACGATCGCCACCGCGGCGCCCAACGCCGCGCAGGCTGAGACTCCCAGCACGCCGGGATCAGCCAGAGGATTGCGCAACAGCCCTTGCAACAAACCTCCGGACAGACCGAGACACGCGCCGACCAGAGCCGCCACAACCGCGCGCGGCGCCCGGATCGACCACAACACCTCGCCAGCCGCAGACGACGGATGCGCAAACGCCTGGGCGTACTGCGCCGCGGACAACGGCGCTTCGCCGAGCGTAACGCCGGCGGCGAGCGCCGCGATCAGGATGGCGATCAACAGTAGGTCTAGACCGATGCGTTTCATCGCGCGACCTTCGGCGCGGCGCGCGCGAGTTGGGCGGTCGCGTCGGCGGCGAACCAGGCCGGGCAACCGAGCCACGCGCCGGGCAACCGCGCCGCCGTGCGCCCCTTTGCCAGGCGGTCGATCAGGGGACTGCGTCCCGGCTCCCAACGGTCGCCTGCGATATCGTCGAAGAAGCCCAGCACCAACAGGTTGGGCGGGTCGAGGGTCAGGCGCTCCAGCGAAATCGGTCCGTAGCCCGGTGCACGCACCGCGTTGGTGAGGCCCGCGCCGGCCATGATGGCGCCCACCAGCGTGTCGGGTCCGGCGGTGAACCCGCCGGGCGTCAGATAGAGCGCGCTGCGGCCGCCCCAGGCGCCGCGGCTCGCGGCCAGTTCCGCGTCCATCCTCGCAACCATCGCCTCGCCGACCGGCGCTCGCCCGAGCGCCGCCGACACACGGCGGATGTTGAGCCGTATGCCGTCGAAGTCGTGCGCGTCCTCGATGCGCACCACGTGCGCGCCATGGGCCTGTAATGCGTCCGCGAGCCGTCCATCGGCGGTCCAGTAGCTCACCACCACGTCCGGATGGGCCGCCAGGGCCTCCTCCAGGGTCGGCCTTCGGATGGTGAGGCCGCGCGCCGCAGCGCGCAGCCACGCGTCGGAATCGCGCGCATGCGGCGAGACACCGACGATCTCGCTCCGCGGCGTCAAGGCCAGCACGAATTGATCCGAGCACTGATCCACCGACATCACGCGCAACGGTCGCGCGATCGCCGGAGAGGCAAGTCCGAGTGAAAGCAGCAAGGCCGCCGCGGCCGCCCGTCGGATCACGCCGCGACCAAGCCGTCGAACAGGGCGTCGAGCATCGCCGCCGTCAGCGCCGCGCGGTCGGCCCACGGGAAATAGGGCTTGGTGATAATGAGTGCCACGATGCCATGGCAACCGCCCCACAGCACCTGGGCCGCAACCTGAGTGTCCGCCTTCAACCGTCCCGTGGCGCCGAGTTCGCCCACAATCTCGACGAAGCTGTCGAACACCTGTTTGCCGAGCTTTTGCGCTGCCGTGCCCTCGTTCTCGTGCGACTCCTGCGGCCGGGCGCAGAACACCAGCCGATAGGCGTTCGGGTTGGCGAAGGCGAAGGCCATGTAGGCGTCGAGCATGTGGCGCACCTTGGTCGCCGGCGGTTCGGCCAGGGCCTTGATCTCGACGTGCTGGGCCATCAGCTCTTCGAACGCCGTCTGGCAGATCTCCAGCAGGATCTCGCTCTTGTCGCGGAAGTGCATGTAGAGGGCCGTCGAGGAAACCCCCACCTCGTCCGCAATCTTGCGGATCGTCGCCCCCTCGTAACCGTACTCCACGAAGATCCTCTCGGCCGCGAGCAGGATCTCGCCCCGCCGCACATGCCCCTCGCCCTTGGGCTTGCGCTGGGAGCGGACGGGTTTTTGAAGGGCTACGGACACGGCGGGCCTCTGAGTGACTGCCCGTCACTTAGCCAGGAAGCTAACGTTAGGGCAACTCTGACCAGAGGCGGGGCCTTGGCGCGCCGTGCGTCATCGGCCTTTGAGAGGCTTACACTCCAGGGTCAGCACCTCGAACGGTTTCAGCCGGAGCATCACGGGCTCACCGCCCGTCACGGTCCGAACCTGCGTCGGCGCCGCGTGCTTCCAGGGCTCGTGGACACGGAAACGCTTCGGCGCCCCCGCCGGCAACTCGAAGGCGGCGCCCACGTCCAGGATGAAGCTCCGCGGCCGCGCGTCGGGGTTGCGCAGGGTGATGATCCCCTTGCGCGGCGCCCAGGCGGCCCAGCCGTAGACGTCGAGGCGGCCGGGATCGCCGCCGATCCACTGCGTGTCTTTCAGCACGTCGGCGTTGGCGCGCGACCAGCGCGCCGCCTCGGCGAGGGTGTCCCAGTCGGCCTCGCTCAGCAGGGACGGCGTGACGTACATCTCCTGCAACTCGGTCCCGCTGCCGAAATAGCTGTGCACCTCGTTGGCGAAGTCCTGGCCCGGGTCAGTGTTCAGGTTTTCCGCGTGCTGGGCGTAGATGATGCCGTGCAGCATCAGGGCGTTCAAGGGATAGAGCGGACCCGCGATCACCACGTTCTGATAGACCTCGCGGTCGCGATAGGTGATCCACCGCTCGCGCGACGTTCCGACGCCGGTGAAGTCGTGGTCCTCGCCGCCGCGCCAGATCGAGTCGGCCACGCGCAACCAGGCCGGCGACGGATAGGTCCCGGTGGTGAGGTTTACGAACAGATCGGGTTTGGCGCGACGCAGGTCGGCGATCAGGCTCAGCGCGGCAGAGAAGTCGCTGTCGAACCGCGAACCGGGCACCACCTTGTCGGCGTTTCCAGTGCCGTCGAACTTGAACTGGTTGACGCCCTGGTTCTCCAGCAGGTTCAGCGCTGCGGCGTGGAAGTTGTCGTAATACCGCGGCCCCGACAGGGCGAAACCGCCGTCGATGATCTCATAGCCCTTGGCCCTCCCCGCCGCGACGCGCTGCGCCTTCGGCTCACCATAGCCGCCCCAGGGCGACAGCCACACGCCCGGCGCCGCGCCATACTTCGCCGCGGCGTCGCGAAGCGGGCGAAAGCCGTTGGGAAAGTCCTTGCTGAAGCCCCAGCCGCCGGTTCGATCATCCCAACCGTCGTCGAACAGAAACGAGTCGAGCTTCACCCCACGCTTGACGGTCAGTTGTTCACCGAAGGCGTGGATGCGGTCCAGCGCCTCGGCCTCGCCGTAGCGGGTGAAGTACCCGATGTCGTACCAGGAATTGTAGTGCAGGAACGTGCGGTAGGGATGCGCGCGTTCGGCCTCCACATAGGCCAGGAAATCGCGCCGCAACTGCCCCGGCGCCGTCGCGCCCACCACCGCCGAATAGCTGACCGGCTGATCCTTGATCAGCGGCAGGGTGCGGTCCACCCACATCTGAAACCGTCCGTGGCGCAGGTTCACGTCGCTCTGGGACAGCGGGTCTTCGAACAGCCAGTAGTCACGCCCGGCGACGATCGGCGACCCCGCGGTGTTGCCCACGACCTCGGCGTCCTGGCCGTTGGCCTGAAACAGGTCTACCCGCGTGACCGCCTCGTCGCGGGTCACGGCGGTGATGATAACCTCCTCGCGCAGGTAGGGCGCAGCGTCCGGCTGGATCAGCCGCCAGGTGACGCGGAAGCGATTCTCTGGGTCGGCGAAGACGAAGGTTAGGGTCTCGCGCGGCTGCGTCTCGGACGCGCGCGAGGCCTTGGGGTCGCCGGGCAAGGTGGCGCGCGTCGGCGCCGCGGTGAGGTCGAGCTGTTCGAGGCCGAGCGTCTTGCCGTCGGCAAGGGTCAGGCGGAAGGGCGCGGTGATCGGCGTGGACACGCCGTTCATCGCGTCGATCAGCACAAGGTCGCCCAGATGTGCGCCGTGGGTTTGCCATTTCAAGCCGATGGTCTTGTCGCCGAACGATGTGAGGTCGGCCGCCCGCGCGGGCATGGCCCCGAACCAGACCAGGGCGGCAGCGAGCAGGACGAAGAGGCGCGTCGGAGCCATCCCGCAGCCTCACGCATTTCGAGGGGCGTCACAACGCCCAGGCTTGGGATCATCGCTCCAGACGCTGGACGTCCCCGCCCCCGCCCGCGTAAGCGGGGGGCATGGCCGCTGTCGCCCCCCTGCCTGAGATGATGCGCACCCGCGGGTGGGGCGATTACGCCCTGCTGGACAGCGGCGACGGGAAGAAGCTCGAGCGGTATGGGCGGTTCACCGTGATGCGACCTGAGCCGCAGTGCTTCTGGGCGCCCCGCCAGCCCGACCTGTGGGCCAAGGCTGACGCGGTGTTCGATCCGGACGGGGATGAGGACGAGGGGCGCTGGCAATTCTCGCGCGCGGCGCCCGACGCTCAGTCTCTTGGCTGGGGCGAGGTGCGGTTCCACAGCCGCTTCACCGCCTTCCGCCACCTCGCCTTTTTTCCCGAACAGGCGGCGAACTGGGCCTGGCTGCACCGCCGCGTCGGTGAGTTGGACAAGCCCCGGGTGCTCAATCTGTTCGGCTATACCGGCGTGGCGTCGCTGGTCTGCGCCACGGCGGGCGCCGAAGTCACCCATGTCGACGCGTCGAAGAAAGCGATCGGCTGGGCGCGGGAGAATGCGACCCTGTCGCGGCTGGATGAGATGCCGGTGCGCTGGATCTGCGAGGACGCGCGCAAATACGTCGCGCGCGAGGTAAAGCGCGGGTCACGTTACGAGGGGATCATCCTCGATCCGCCGAAGTACGGACGCGGGCCTGGCGGCGAGGTCTGGCGGCTGTTCGAGGACCTGCCGGAACTGGCGCGCCAATGCGCGGCCCTGCTCTCGGACAAGGCGTCGTTCCTGTTGCTCAACGCCTATGCCGCGCGCGTGTCGGGACCGGCGCTGTCGGGACTGCTGGCCGACGCGGTGGGCGAGCGCGGCGGGCGTGTGGACTGGGGCGAACTGACTCTCGTTGAAGACGGCGACGACGCACGTGAAATCGGCCTGTCCTTCTTCGCCCGTTGGAGCGACCGGTGAGTTACGGCCAACCCAAGGCGATCACGTCGCTCAACAACGACACGGTCAAGGCCGTGCGTGCGCTGCACATGAAGAAGGCGCGCGAGGAGAGCGGCCGGTTCCTCGCCGAGGGCCTGAAGATCGTCATCGAGGCGCTGGACCAGGGCTATGCGCCGAAGGTGCTGATGCACAGCCGCCAGACGGACCATCCGCTGCTCGAACGCGCGTCGCGCGAGACCTTGGCGGTCGGCGGCGAGGTCATCGAGGTGACGCGCGAGATCCTCGAAAAGATCTCCCGCCGCAACAATCCGCAGACCGTCGTCGCGGTGTTCGACCAGGAGTTTACAACCCTGGACCATATCGATCCGAACGCCGCGTCCTGCTTCGTCGCGTTGGAGCAGGTGCGCGATCCGGGCAACCTGGGGACCATCGTGCGCACGGCGGACTCCGCCGGCTGCGGCGGGGTGATCCTGATCGGCGACACGGTCGATCCGTTCTCGGTCGAGGCGGTGCGCGCGACCATGGGCTCGATCTTCGCCGTGCCACTCGCCCGCGCCACGCGCGACGAGTTCCTGGCCTGGCGCAAGACCTGGCCGGGATCGGTGGTCGGGACCCTGTTGAGCGCGACCGCCGGCTATCGCGAGGCGCCTTACCGCGCCCCGACCCTGATCCTGATGGGCCCGGAACAGGCCGGGCTCAGCCCGGAACTCGCGGCGGCCTGCGACGTGACCGTGAAAATCCCCATGCGCGGCCGCGCTGACAGCCTGAATCTCGCGGTGGCGACGGGGATCATGATCTATGCGGTGACCGACGCTGTTTGATTGCGGGAACCTCGACGCCGGCCCCCGGTTGGGCTTCAGGGGTCGAACGCCTATCTCTCTTCTGCCGCGCAGGAGGCCGCAATGGATGACCGCGTAACCGCTTCGTCGAAGCCGCAGATGAAGACCGTCGATCCCTCCACCGGCGAACCGGGCAAGGTCTATGAGGGCCACACCCTCGACGAGGCCCGCGCCATCGCGGCGCGCACGCACGAAGCGTGGAAGGGTTGGCGCCGCCGTTCGCTCGCCGAGCGGTCGCCGCTGATGAAACGCGCGGCCCAGGTACTGCGCAGCCGCGCCGACGAATTCGCCGGCCTGATGACCGATGAGATGGGCAAGACCCTGACCGAAGGCAAAGCCGAGATCGAGAAGTGCGCCGCGAGCTGCGACTTCTTCGCCGACAACGCTGCGCGGTTCCTGGCGGACCGGCCCGTCGACCTCGGCGGGCCTAAGGCGTTCACGACCTTCAATCCGCTGGGCGTGGTGCTGGCGGTGATGCCGTGGAACTTCCCGTTCTGGCAGGTCTTCCGCTTCGCCTCGCCGGGGCTGATGGCGGGCAATGCCTCGGTGCTGAAGCACGCGTCCAACGTGCCGGGCTGCGCGCTCGCGATCGAGGACGTGTTCCGCGAGGCGGGCTTCCCCGAGGATCTGTTCCGCACCCTGCTCGTGCCCAGCCGCGACGTTCGCGCCCTGATCGAGGATGAGCACATCGCGGCGGTGACCCTGACCGGAAGTGTGGCGGCGGGCAAGGACGTGGCGGCGGCGGCCGGCGGCGCGTTGAAGAAGACCGTGCTCGAGCTCGGCGGCGCCGACGCCTATCTGGTGCTGGCCGATGCGGACCCGGTGAAGGCCGCCGAGGTCGCGACCGCCGCGCGCATGGTCAACGGCGGCCAGAGTTGTATCGCGGGCAAGCGCTTCATCGCGGTACGTGAAATCCGCGTGGCGTTCGAGGCCGCGCTCGCCGAAAGGATGGGCGCGATCCGGATGGGCGACCCGCGCGACGCAGCGACTAAATTCGGCCCGCTGCAGAGCATCGCCGCCCGCGACGAAATCCACGCCCAGGTGCAGGAGAGTATCCGCA
The DNA here is from genome assembly GCA_963838235.1 of uncultured Pseudomonadota bacterium. Lineage (GTDB taxonomy): Bacteria > Pseudomonadota > Alphaproteobacteria > Caulobacterales > Caulobacteraceae > JAFECT01. The sequence continues at coordinate 944,187 of CAWIQJ010000005.1, read as the reverse complement.
AGGGCGCGCACCTGCTAACCGGCGGCCAAATCCCGGACCGTCCGGGCGCCTGGTATCCGCCGACGGTGCTGACCGACGTGAAGCCGGGTCAGCCCGCCCACGACGACGAGGTGTTCGGCCCGGTGGCTGCGGTGATCGAGGCGCGCGACGAAGCCGAAGCCATCGCCATCGCCAACGATTCGGAGTTCGGCCTGGGCTCTGGCGTGCTCACCCGCGATCTGACGCGCGGCGAACGGATTGCGGCGGAAGAGTTGGAAGCCGGCATGAGTTTCGTCAATGCACCGGTCCGTTCCGACCCGCGCATGCCCTTCGGCGGGGTGAAGCACTCCGGCTACGGCCGCGAATGCGCCGAGTTCGGCATCCACGAATTCGTCAATGTGAAGAGCGTGCTGGTCCAGGCGTGAACCAGAGAGAGCGTGCGGCGGGCTGCGGGGGCGGCTACTAAGGCCCTATGAGTTCCTGCCGCCGATCCCCCCTCCCCGCGTCCCGTCCTCAAGGTCGAGCGGCTGAGCAAGTCCTACGGCCAACTCAAGGCCGTGGACGCGATTTCCTTTGAGGTCGCCCCGCGCGAGATCGTGGGCCTGGTCGGCCCCAACGGCGCCGGCAAGACCACCACCATCAACATGGTCCTGGGCGTCCTGGCCGCGGATGGCGGCAAGATCGAGATCGAAGGCGTCGACCTGAAGGCTGACCGCAGCCGCGCCCTGAGCTGCGCCAACTTCGCCGCCGTCTATGCGCCCCTGCCTGGCAACCTGACCGTCGAGCAGAACTTGCGCGTGTTCGGCATGATCTATGCGGTGAAGAACCTGAGCGCGCGCATCGACGCGCTGCTGAAGGAGTTCGAGCTCGAACGCTTCCGCAAGACCAAGACCGGCGTGCTGTCCTCGGGCGAGCAGACACGGGTGGCGCTGGCCAAGGCGATGCTGAACGACCCGCACCTGCTGCTGCTGGACGAGCCGACCGCCTCGATCGACCCGTCCATGGCGCGGACCTTGCGCGCGGACATCGAGGCGTTCGCCGAACGCGGCTGCGGCGTGCTGTGGACCAGCCACAACATGTACGAGGTCGAGGAGGTCTGCGACCGGGTGCTGTTCCTCTCGCGCGGCCGCATCCTGCTGCAGGGCGAGCCGCACAAGCTGGTGGCCGAGCACAAGGCGAAAAGCCTGGAGGACCTGTTCGTCGCCGTGGCGCACGAGTCCCTGGAAGGCGAGGCGGCGCAATGAAACTCTCCCGGGTCGGCGCCGTCGTCCTGCGCATGTACTACCTCTATCGCGGCAGTCCCCAGCGCGTATTCCCGATGTTCGCCTGGGTCGCGGTGGACATCGTCCTGTGGGGCTTCATTACCCGCTACCTGAACTCGGTCTCGCAGTCGGGCTTCAATTTCGTGCCCGCGCTGCTGGGCGCGGTGCTGCTGTGGGATTTCCTGACGCGGGTGATGCAGGGCGTGACCATGGCTTTCTTCGAGGACGTGTGGTCGCGCAACTTCCTGAACCTGTTCGCGACGCCGCTGAGGACGAGCGAATATCTGCTCGGCCTGGTCACCGCCTCGGTGCTCACCAGTATCGTCAGCCTCGCCTTCATGATGGTGCTGGCCACCAGCCTGTTCGGCCTGTCGTTCCTGAGCTACGGCGCAGCGCTCGTCCCGTTCCTCTTGGTGCTGTTCATCAGCGGCATGGCGCTCGGTATCTTCGCGGCCGGCCTGGTTCTGAGGCTCGGGCCAGCGTCGGAGTGGTTGATCTGGCCGATCCCGACCCTGATCTCGCCCTTCGCCGGCGTCTTCTATCCGGTCAGCGTGTTGCCCGTGTGGATGGGCTGGATTTCGCGCGCCCTGCCGCCATCCTACGTGTTCGAGGGGATGCGCGCCGTGGTCGCGCACAAGCCCGTGCCCTGGAGCGACCTCGCCATCGGCGGCGTGCTGTCGGCGGGCTACGTCGTGCTGGCGTGCCTGTTCTTCGCGTCGGTCTACCGCTACGCCATCCGCACCGGCCTGATCGCGCGCTACAGCGCCGAGACGGTGACCTGAGTTATTGACCCAGTTCCCGGCCCATGGTTTCCGTCGAGAATTCGATGGAGGGGTCGCATGGGCAAGACGGTCATCCACACCGACAAGGCGCCGAAATCGCTTGCGGGCTACAGCCAGGCGATCAAATCCAACGGCTTCGTCTTCGTGTCCGGCCAGGGACCGTTCGACGCTGCGACCGGCAAGATCGTGGGCGAAACCATCCAGGAACAGACAGCCCAGGCGCTGCGCAACGTCGAAGCCATCCTGAAGGCGGCAGGCTCGTCGCTCGACAAGGCGGTGACGGCGACTTTCATCCTCGCCGACGAGGAGGACTTCGCCGGCATGAACGAGGAATGGGGCCGCTGGTTCACCAAGGACCCGCCCGCGCGCCAGGGCGCCAAGCTGCCGATCCGGCCGCAGGGAATGAAGATCTCGATCGCCCTGGTGGCGGAAACCTAGCGCGCGTCCTCGCCGGGGCGTTCGGCCGGCGGCGTTGATGCGCTGGCGGACCCTGGCGCCATCCAGGTGACGAGGTCCCAGGCGTTTCGAATGCCCATGAACAAGAGCGCCATCAGCATCACCGCAACCGCGTAAGGCGCAATCTTCGGCTGCGCGAACTCGAGCACCGCGGCGCCGAGCAGCAGCAGATAGACGACCGGCGGGGTCACGCCGTACATCCAGATGTCGGACCAATGCGGCTTGATCCGTCCGTCGGCCTTCCACAGGCGCACCGCGACGCTGAGCGTATAGCCGACGCCGTAGAGCGCCGTGGCGGCGACGACCCATGCCGTCTGCGTCGAGGAGAGCCCCGGCGCCATGGCGACCGCGCTGACCGCCAACACCATCCCGAAGTGGAAGACCGTCGGCGTGAGATAGAGCGCCGCGCCCCGAAGCGTGCTGTCCCGATCCCGCCCGGCCGTGAGCGTGATCACCACGAACAACAGCCCGATCAGGGACCCCGCCGAAGGCCCGGTCGTCAGGAAGAAGTTTTCCCAGCCGCGAAACATGACCCTCGATTAGCGCAAGGCGGCCGATCCGCCAAACGGTTGCGGACTCCCGCCGGCCCGCCAATGAGCCTAACCTACGGCGATGGCCTCACAGCCTGCCCAAGCCCCGACCGGCGAAGCTTGGCTCGTCTATGACGGCGAGTGTCCGGCGTGCAGCAATTTCGTGCGCCACGTCCGCCTGCGCAAGAGCGTCGGCGAGGTGCATCTGGTGGACGCGCGGGCGGGCGGGCCGGTCGTCGATGAAATCCAAACCGCGGGCCTCGATCTCGACAAGGGCATGGCGCTGAAGATCGGCGGGCGCGTCTATCACGGCGCTGATTGTCTGCACGTGCTGGCGCTGTTGAGCAGCGAGAGCGGCTGGTTCAACCGCCTGAACGCCGCAGTCTTCCGCTCGCCCGCGGTGAGCCGACTCGCCTATCCGGTGCTGAAGGCCGGGCGAAACCTCTTGCTGCTTGTGCGCGGCAAGCGGCTGATCAACGACGGCCACGCCGCCTGATCACGTCCCGCGCGGCTTCGCCCGTCGCGTCGGCGCCGCGGACGCCGGGTCTTCCGGCCAGGGATGTCTCGGGTAGCGGCCGCGCATGTCGCGGCGCACGTCAGCCCAGGAGCCCTTCCAGAACCCGGGCAGGTCCTTGGTCAACTGCACCGGCTTATGCCCCGGCGACAACAGCGCCAGCGTCAGAGGCGTGCGACCGCCGCCAACGGTCGGGTGCGTGGCGAGGCCGAACAGCTCCTGCACGCGGATGTCCACGCGCGGGCCGCCGTCCGCCGCATAGTCGATGAACAAGCGCGAGCCGGTGGGCGCTTCGAACCGTTCCGGCGCCTCCACGTCCAGGCGGCGGCGCAGGTCCCAGGGGATCAGGTCCGACAGGGCCTGTTCGAGGGTCGCGTCGTCGATCTTCGCCAAACTCGTGCGACCGGCGAGATGCGGCGTGAGCCAGGTGTCCAGACTTGCGAGGAGCGCTTCGTCGGCCAGGTCCGGCCACGCCGCGTCGAGGCTGTGCAGAAACGCGACCCGCGCGCGCAGGCGCTGCGCGCGTTCGCCCCAGGCGAGACGGTCCAGGCCGCCCGAGCGCACCCGATCGAGCAAGGTCTGTTCGATGAGCGACGCCGGCGTGTCGGCGAGCGCCTGTTCCTCGATCACCAGTTCGCCGAGTTTCTTCACGCGCACCGCGCGCACCTTGCCGCGCGGGTCGGTTTCGACCCGCTCTTCGATCTCGATGCGGTCGGCAAACGCGTTCGCCAGCGCCGCTTCGTGGAGAGGCGCCGCCAGCAGGATCCGGTCGCGCGCAGCGCCGCCGCCGAGTTCGCCCACCGCCAGCCAGGCCTCACGCGCCAAGGCGTCGGTCGGCTCAAGGAAGACGCCACGTCCCGACGCGAGGCGGAATTCGCCGGGTTTGCCGCGCGCCTTGGCGATGCGTTCGGGATAGGCCTCAGCCAGCAACAGCCCCACGTCGATCGGATGGGCGCGCACGGTGCGCGCGTGCTTTCGCGCCGTGTCGGCCCAGCGTCCGGCGAGCGCCAGGGCATCGCGGGCTTTGGGTGAGCGTTCGCGCTCAAGCCGTTCCAGCCGCGTGCGCAGGTCCACGTCGTTCCCGCCGAGACCGCGCTCGGTCAGCACCGCGGCGATGCACGCGCCCAGGTCCGCGTCGCCGGCGGCCGCGGCTTCTACGGTCATGTGCGCCAGCCGTGGCGGCAGGGCGAGGCCGCTGAGCGCGCGGCCGTGCGCCGTGATCGCGCCCGCCGCGTCGAGCGCCTGCAGTCGTTCGAGTAGCCCCCTCGCCTCTTTGAACGCGGCGGCGGGCGGCGGATCGAGGAAGGCGAGCGTCGATGGGTCGGTCGTTCCCCACGCCGCGAGATCGAGCGCCAGCCGCGACAGATCCGCTTCGAGGATTTCCGGACGTGCGAAGGCGACGAGCGCGCGCGTCTCCGGTTCATCCCACAGGCGGTAACAGACGCCGGGCTCAAGACGGCCGGCGCGGCCGCGACGTTGATCGGCGGCGGCGCGCGAAACGCGCACCGTCTCCAACTGTGTGAGCCCCGACGCCGGATCGTAGCGCGGCACGCGCGCGAGGCCGCAATCGATCACCACCCGCACGCCTTCGATGGTGAGGCTGGTTTCAGCGATCGAGGTGGCCAGCACCACCTTGCGATGACCCGCCGACGCAGGCTCTATAGCGATGTCCTGGTCGCGCGGGTCCAGCGCGGCGTAGAGCGGCGCCAGGACCACCGCCGGATCGCGAACCCGCTCGGCCAGGCGCTCGTGCACGCGCCGAATCTCGCCCTGGCCGGGCAGGAAGACGAGCAGGCTGCCGCTATCGTTGGCGAGGGCGGACAGGACGACCGGGACCACCGCGTCCTCGATTCGGGGTCCCGCGCTCCGGCCGAGGTAGCGTGTTTCCACAGGAAACATTCGTCCCTGGCTCTCGACCACGGGCGCTCCGCCCAGGAGGGCGGCGACCCGAGCGCCGTCCAGGGTGGCCGACATGACCAAAAGCCGCAGGTCCTCGCGCAGCACCCCCTGAGCGTCACGGGCGAACGCCAGTCCCAGGTCGGCGTCGAGGCTGCGTTCGTGGAACTCGTCGAACAGGACCGCGGCTACGCGCTCGAGCCCCGGATCGTCGAGGATCATGCGCGTAAAGACGCCTTCGGTGATCACCTCGATGCGGGTGCGGGCGCTGATCTTGGACTGCAGCCGCACCCGGTAACCCACGGTTTCACCGACCTTTTCTCCGATCAGCGAGGCCATGCGCGCGGCCGCCGCTCGGGCCGCCAGCCGGCGCGGCTCCAGCACCAGCAGCTTGCGGCCTTGGACCCAGGGTTCGTCCAGCAGAGCCAGGGGGACCAGCGTGGTCTTTCCCACGCCAGGGGGCGCGACCAGCACGGCCTCGGTCCGCGCCTGAAGGGCGGCCTTCAGCGCCGGCAGGGCGTCTTGGATCGGAAGCGAAATTTCAAAGTCCATTGTTACCGGGGTTAAGCTGACCCTTGACCCTGCCCTGGCTTGCGGCTCTTTTGCCTGCCAACCGATTTGCGACAGGCTCACAGTAGGGCTCGGAGGGGGAACTATGTGGCGAGTTAAGCCACTCGATCAGATTCTAGCGACTGCGGAAAAGAAGTCGCTCAAGCGTTCGCTCGGCGTCATCCAGCTCACACTGCTGGGCATAGGCGCGGTCATCGGCACGGGCATCTTCGTGCTGACGGCTACGGCGGCCCAGAAGGCCGGCCCGGGCATGATGGTCTCCTTCATGATCGCGGGCGCAGTCTGCTGCGTGGCGGCCCTGTGCTACGCCGAACTGGCGTCCATGGTCCCCGTGGCGGGCTCGGCCTACACCTATTCCTATGCGGTGATGGGCGAGATGATCGCCTGGCTGGTCGGCTGGGCTCTGATCCTCGAATACGCGCTCGGCGCCAGCGCCGTGGCCGTCGGCTGGTCCGGACACCTCGTCGGGCTATTGGACAGTTACGGCTATCACGTCCTGCCACACTCCCTGACGGTAGGCCCGGCGATCGACCTGGGCTTCATCAAGGGCGGCGAGGCGGGCGGTATCGTCAACCTTCCAGCCGTAGTGATCACGCTTCTGGTCACGATCCTGCTGGTTATCGGCACCAAGGAAAGCGCGACGTTCAACGCCGTGCTGGTGGCGGTAAAGGTGGCGGCGCTCACCCTGTTCGTGGTGCTGACCCTGCCGCTGGTGTCCGGCCACATGGACCACTTCAAGCCATTCACCCCGCGCGGATGGGGCAACCCGCTCGGCTCGTCCGGCACAGGCGTCCTGGGCGCAGCGGCCTCGATCTTCTTCGCCTATGTGGGCTTCGACGCGGTCTCCACCGCGGCCGAGGAAACCAAGAACCCGCAGCGCACCGTGCCCATCGGCCTGATCGCCAGTCTGCTGATCTGCACCGTCTTCTACCTGTTGGTGGCGGCCGGCGTGATCGGTTCGTTCGGAGCTCAGCCGCTGGCGGACGCAAGCGGCCATTTCTACGATGATGGCTCGCCCCAGCTCTACGGCAGCGCCACCTGTATGGCGTCGCACGCGCCGCTGGTCTGCTCCAAGGAAGCCCTCGCCTATGTGCTGCGCGAACTGCACCAGCCGCTCGCGGGCTTCCTCGTGGGTCTGGCGGCGACCATCGCCCTGCCTTCGGTCGTGCTGTTGATGATGTTCGGTCAGACACGAATCTTCTTCGTGATGGCCCGCGACGGCCTGCTTCCCAACTTCCTCAGCGCTGTGCACTCGAAGTTCAAGACGCCGTGGGTGATCACCATCATCACCGGCATCGTGGTGGCGATCGCTGCGGCGTTCCTGCCGGTGGGTCAGCTCGCGGACTATTCCAACGCCGGCACCCTGTTCGCTTTCGCAGCGGTGTCGATCGGGGTCATGGTCTTGCGCTTCACCGACAAGAATCGCGTTCGACCCTTCAAGACTCCGTTCGTGTTCATCGTGGCCCCGCTGTCGATCATCGGCTGCGTGGTCCTGTTCGCGGCGCTGAACATGGAATCCAAGATCTTGTTCTCCGTGTGGGCGGGCATCGGCCTGGTGTTCTACTTCCTGTTCGGCTTCTGGAACTCGAACATCCGCAAAGGCGTGGTGGACACGGTGCCGCTGGAAGACCACGGGTCGGGCGAGCCGCCGGCCTGACCGACGCGACACTTCAACCGAGAAGCCCGGGTTCGCGCCCGGGCTTCTTTTTTCTCCTCCCGGGACCGCTATCTGCAAGCCATGTCAGACTCGCCGCCGCTGAAGGCCTTCATCGCTCCGGTCACCCCGCTGGCGCAGAACTGTACGGTGGTCGCCTGCCCCAAGACCAACCGCGCCGCGGTGATCGACCCCGGCGGCGAGGTCGACCACCTGCTGGCCGAGATCGCCAAACGCGACCTGACCATCGAGAAGATCTGGGTGACCCACGGCCACCTCGACCACGCCGGCGGCACGGCGGAGCTGAAGGAGCGCACCGGCGTCCCCATCGAAGGCCCCCACCCCGACGACCAGTTCTGGATCGACGGCATCGAGGCCCAGGGCAAGACCTACGGCATGCCCGACGCGCGGCGTTTCACGCCCGACCGCTGGCTCGACGACGGCGACCGGGTGCAGTTAGGAGAGACCGAGTTCGAAGTCTACCGCTGTCCGGGCCACACGCCCGGCCACATCATCTTCTTCCACCGCGAAGGAAAGTTCGCCCAGGTCGGCGACGTCCTGTTCAAGGGCTCGATCGGCCGCACCGACTTCCCGCGCGGCGACTACGACACCCTGATCCACTCGATCACCCAGAAGCTCTGGCCGCTGGGCGACGACGTGCGCTTCGTGCCAGGCCACGGGCCGATGTCGACCTTCGGCGACGAGCGGCGCAGCAATCCCTTCGTGGCCGATCACGTGCTGGCCGCCAAGGCCGGCTGAATCTGCAAGCTTTGCCGTATCTTCCCGTGGTCTTCGCCGACGGGACGCCCGGCATGAGCGCGTGGAAATCCTCGAACGTCGCTATTGCCTGGATGATCTGCGATGATCGCTTCGGCGGCTGAGTTGGGACAATCCGTGCGCGCACTGCTGGTCGAAGACGAGGCGCTGGTCGCCATGTTCGCCGAAGAGGTGCTGAGCTCGCTGGGGTTCGAGCCCACCATCGCGCGCAACGGCGCCGAGGCGCGCGACCACTGGGCGCGGTTCGAGCCGGACCTCGCGGTGATCGACGTCGGCCTGCCCGACGTGCGCGGCGACGCCCTGGCGCGGGAGCTGCGCGCCCAACGGCCCAACCTGCCGATCCTGATGGCTTCGGGCTATGACGTGGCGGACCTGCGCAACGCCTTCAAGGGCGACGACCGCACCGGCTTCCTGCCCAAGCCCTACACCGAGGACGATCTGGTGCGCGCCGCGCGCGACCTGGGCTTCGACCTGAAGGACGCGTAGGCTCTGCTCTCTCGGGGGAGTCTACCAATGGGCTGGGCCAACACCGAACTCGGCGCCGTGCGCGCCCGCTGGACGCTTGCGCTCTGCGGCCTGGCGGCCCTGACCGAGGGCTTCGACATTCAGTCCATGGGGGTAGCCGCGCCCGGGATCGGGCCGGCGCTGAAGATCACCCGCGATCAGCTTGGGCCCGTGTTCAGCGCCAGCCTGCTGGGCCTGCTCATCGGCGCGGTCTTGTTCGGGCGGATGGCCGACAGCATCGGGCGCAAGTGGGTGCTGATCGGGTCGATGGCGGTGTTCGGCGTTTTCTCGGCGGCGACGGCGTTTGCATGGGACCTGGACAGCCTCCTCTGGATTCGCGTGCTCGCGGGAATTGGCCTGGGCGGCGCCTTGCCCAATCTGCTGGCGCTATCGGCGGAGGCGGTGACGCCGCCGCTGCGGATACGGCTGGTGGCTCTGACCGCGTCAGCCATGCCGCTGGGCGGCGCGATCGCCGGCGGCGTGGCGGCGGCCGCAGGCTGGCGTGACATCTTCTTCATCGGCGGCGCGGCGCCGTTGATCCTGGCGCCGGTGATGATGGCGATGCTGCCGGAGTCGCTCAACTTCCTCACCGCCCGTAGCGCGCACGTCTCGGCCAAGGCGGCGCCGATCAACCTGATCGGAACCCTCTTCGGCCCCACGCGCGCCGTCACGACCTTGCTGCTCTGGCTGTCGTCCTTCGCCGTTGTGATGACGCTCTACCTGCTGCTCAACTGGCTGCCGACGTTGATGGGCGCCAAGGGCGTGGGGAAGTCCGAGGCCAGCGTCATCTCGGTCCTGTTCAACATCGGCGGGACCGTGGGCGTGATCGGGCTGGGCGATCTGTTGAGCCGCAAGCGCAAGGCGCTGATCGTGGGCGTGTGGTTCAGCGCGCTCGCATTGTCGCTGGTCGCCCTGGCGTTCGCCGGCGCCGATCTTGCCGCGGCGGGGAGCGCGGGTTTTGCCGCGGGCGTCTTCATCGTCAGCGGATCGATCATCCTCTACAGCTTGTCGCCCGCCTTCTATCCGGTCATCGAGCGCGGCGCCGGGGTGGGATCGTCGGTGGCGGCGGGACGGCTGGGCGCGATTGCAGGGCCACTGCTCGCGGCGAGCCTGCTTGCCGCAGGCGCCGGAACCACCGGTGTCCTGCTGGCGCTGGTGCCGATCGAGATCGTGGCGGCGTTCGCCCTCTTGGCCTTGCTCAGGCGCGAGGCCGTGAAAGATTAGGCCAGGGCCATCTTCGGGCGCGGCTGGTGGAAGAACAGCGCCTGGCCGATCAGGGCCTTCACCGTCTCGTCGTTGAACGGCTTGGACACCAGGAACACCGGCTCGGGCCGTTCGCCGGTCAGCAGGCGCTCGGGGAAGGCGGTGATGAAGATCACCGGCACATCAATGGTCTTCTGAATGTCGCCCGCCGCCTCGATGCCGCTCGAGCCGTCGGCCAGGCGCACGTCGGCCAGCACGAGGCCCGGGGTTCGCCGCTCGGCCAGAGCCAGGGCCTGGTCCTTGGTTGAGGCCACGCCGGTTACCCGGTGGCCCATCTCGCTGACCAGGGTTTCCAGGCCCTGGGCGATCAGGGTCTCGTCCTCGATGATCAGGACGTCGGTGGCCAACTGACGCTCGATCGAGCGCTGGGCGGCTTCGAACCGGCGCTGGACCTCGACCTGGGGCACCTCGAGGATCTGGGCCGCTTCGGCTGCCGTGAAGCCCTCCATCAGGATGAGCAGGATGGCGGTGCGGTGCTCCGGCGTCATGCGCTGGAGCCGCTGGTCGGCCATCAGACTGCCGCCGGTGCTCGGCGCATCGATCGAGTGACCGTTCAGGGCCTTGCGCCAAGTAGCGTGAAACGCTCGGAAAAGCGCCACGCGAATGGGCAGGACCCCGGCCAGCTTCTGCTCGGACCCGATCAGCGACTCGAGGGTCGCGCGCACAAAGTCGTCCCCCTCCGACTGGGAGCCGGTCAGGGCGCGGGCGTATCGGCGCAGATAGGGGGCGTGCCGAAGCACGGACCTGGCGGCCATCAGGTGACGCTCCCACTGAACAGAAGGGAAATCCACAAGAGCGGCACAGGTTCCGCGAAGCTTGAGTGGAACCACCTGAGCGGCTGGGTGTTGTTTGCTGACAGCCGAAGGAGCCCGCGATGCAGGAAGGTCGCACCAAAGAACCGAACGGAATCTCGCGACGGGGGTTCGCCTCGATGGACCCTGCGCGCCAGAAGGAGATCGCCCGCAAGGGCGGAGCCAGCGTTCCCAGCGAAAAGCGCAGCTTCTCCCAGGACCGCACGCTTGCGGCCCAGGCCGGCCGCAAGGGCGGCGAAGCCTCCCACGGTGGGCGCGGCAAGACCGACCGCCGTACCTCGGAAACCCCCAACAGCTGATCTCCGGCTGAACCACGAGCCCGGCGCCCGCAGAACCGCGGGCGCGGCTCACCCCTCCCGGCTCAGTTCCTGAGCAGGAAGACGGCGAATTCGGGCCTGGGCGACGTCCATCGCCGCTCGATCCGCCAGCCGCCCGCCTCGGCCAGGTCGGCAAACCCCTCCGGCGTGAACTTGTAGGAGTTCTCGGTGTGGATGGTTTCGCGTTTGCGAAACACGATCCGCTTGCCGCCGAGGTGGGCCACCTGTTCGCACAGGCTGACCAGATGCATCTCCATCCGGCGCTCGCCCGCGTTCCACAGCGCGCGGTGGATGAAGGCATTCAGGTTGAAGTCGGCGGCCAGTTCGCGATTCGCCCGCGCCAGGACATTGAGGTTGAACGCCGCGGTTACGCCATGGGCGTCGTCGTAAGCAGCGACCAGCGTCGCCTCGTCCTTCACGAGATCGGCGCCCACGATGAAGACCGCGCCTTCGCCCAACAGCGCGGCGGCGGATTTCAGGAAGGCGCGCGTCTCCGCCGGCGTGAAGTTGCCGATGGTCGACCCGGGGAAGAAACCCACGCGCGGACGCCCGCGCGCGGCGTCGGGCAGGGTCAGGGGCGCGGTGAAATCGCCGGCGAGGGGAAGGACCTCGAGCGCGGGATAGGCGTCGCGGATGCGCTCAGCCGCTTCGCCCAGGGCTTCGACGCTGATGTCGACGGGAACGTAGGCCGCGATCTGCGGCGCCGCGTCGAGCACCAGCCGCGTCTTGGCGCTGGCGCCGCTGCCGAATTCCACCAGCACCGCGCCTTGGGGAATCTGATCCGACAGGTCCGGCGCGATATCGTCGAGCAGCGCGGTTTCCTGGCGCGTCAGATAGTACTCGCCCAGGGTGGTGATCGCCTCGAACAGGCGCGAGCCTTCCTCGTCGTAGAACCACTTTGGCGACACCGCCTTATCGGGTCCGGACAGACCTTCCTGAAGCGCCGTGAGGAAATCGTGATCGCGCGCATTCGCATTGGCGGGCGCGCGATGCTTCGACTTCGGCGCATCGACGTCTTCGGCGAGACGCACGCCCATGAACTGCCAGCGCTGGGACGGATAAAAAAAGTTGCGATAGGTCGCGCGCACATGACCGGGCGGCGTCGCCAGCGAACCGCCGCGCAGGACCAGCTGGTTCGCCATGAACTTGCCGTTGTACTCGCTCGCCGTCCCTTCGGTAGGTGCAAAGCCCGGATAGGGCGCGTAGGCCGAAGCGGTCCACTCCCACACCTCGCCGAACAGCTGGTCGAGGTCGCCTTCGCCGCGCGCGGGTTGCGGGGTCAGAATCTTGTCGGCCGCGAGGTTGCCTTCGACGCGATAGGCCTGAGCGGCGGCTTCCCATTCGAACTCGGTGGGTAGGCGCTTGCCCGACCACCGCGCGAAGGCGTCGGCTTCATACCAGGACACGTGCGCCACCGGGGAGGACGGATCGATCACGCGCTCCCCATGCAGCGTCATGCCGGTCCAACGGTCGTCGCGGTTGCTCCAATAGAGCGGCGCGCGCCACCCTTCCGCCTGCACGACCGCCCAGCCGTCGGACATCCAGAACTCCGGTCGCGTGTAACCGCCGTCGGCCATGAACGCGAGCCATTCACCGTTGGTGGTCAGCCGGTTGGCGAGGCGGTACGGCCGCAGCAGGACGGCGTGGCGCGGGCCTTCGTTGTCGAAAGCGAACCCCTGCCCGTCCCAGCCGATCTCTACCTGGCCGCCATCGAAAGCGACAAAGCCGAGCGGTCGCGCCGGGGCTGAAAACGTCCCAGGGCCCGTCAGGTACGCCGGTCGCAGCGGCGACTGGGCGAAGAGGTGCAGCACGTCGGTGAGGATCAACTCCTGGTGCTGCTGTTCGTGATTGAGCGCGAGCTCGAACAGATAGGCCGCATGCGGGTCGTCCAGCGCGCCCGGCTTGGACAGCCAGCCTGCCATCGCCTCGTCGACGCGGCGCCGATAGAGCGTGACCTCCGCGCTGTCAGGACGCGTTATCAAACTGCGCTGTGCGCGCGAGACGCGCGGCCCGATGGCTTCGTAATAAGAGTTGAACAGGCGGTCATAGACCGGATCGATCGCCGCGCGGCCCGCGACGCCCTGCAGCAGGATCTGCTCGAAGAACCAGGTCGTATGCGCGAGGTGCCATTTCACCGGACTCGCGTCCGGCATGGACTGGGCGAGCCGATCTTCTGGCGACAACGGTTCGGCCAGACGTTCGCTGCGCGCGCGCACGGCCAGATAGCGGTCGACCGGCCCCAGGGGCGAGCCGAACTCGAACGTCCGGGCGCTAGCGACGCCGCGTTGATCTCCGGTGGGGCTCATGCGGCACACATGCAGAGCGCGGCCCATTCACGCATAGGAACCTGCCCTTGCTGTCCGCTCGCCCCGACGGCGAGGCCGAAACGCAAATGGGATATCCGGGTTCGGTTGTCCAGTAAAGAACAAAACGCGAACCTTCTGTCACAAAACCTTGCCACGGAAAAGCGCCTCCACCCGTCCAGGCGAAGGAACGGATAGAAAAAGGATGCGTTCACTGGACGGCGACGGGGGCCAATCGCTCCCGCGTGTCGGCGGAGAAGGCGTCCTCCATGACCTCGATGTCGGATTTCGAAAGATCCGCCGAACTGCGGCCGGAGAAGGACGCTGCGCGCGAAGACCAGGATGCCGCGAGCTGGCGTAACGACGTGGTGGCGCTGATACCCGCGCTCCGCGCCTTCGCCTGGTCGCTCAGCCACAACGCCGCCGACGCCGATGACCTCGTGCAGGACACCCTGGTGAAGGCATGGACGCACCAGGCGAAATTCGAGCGTGGCACCAACCTTCGAGCCTGGCTGTTCACCATCCTGCGCAACACCTACTACACCGCCGCCACCCGCCGCCGGCGCGAGACGCCCGACCCCGAGGGCATCCACGCCGCATCCCTGTCGTGCGCACCGAGCCAGGAGTGGAGCATGACCATGCACGCCCTGCATGCAGCGTTGCAGAAACTCCCGGACGAACATCGCGAAGCCCTGGTGCTCGTGGGTGCCGCGGGCCTGACCTACGAGGAGGCGGCCGAGATTTGCGGCTGTGCGCTCGGCACCATAAAGAGCCGAGTGAACCGCGCCCGCGCGCGGCTGGTCCGGATCATGGAGCCGGAGATCGTGCGCTCCGGGCTGGGACGCGAACCGCTTTAGGAATTCAGTGATTGGGCTTGCGCGACGGCCGCCGGGCGCGGCCCTCGAGCGCGTCGACCAGATGGACGATCTCGTCCGGCAGCGGCTCGCATGCGACACCGTCGAACATGGCCTTCAGCTGTGCGCCGAGACCCTCGCTCGCCTGGCGGATTTCAAACTCCGTCAGCGCCGTCGAGGGCGCAGAACTGCGCCGGCTTTCACGCGTGCTTGCCACCCCTGGGGTCTCCCGCTTTGCGGCTCTGCCTTGATTGAGCCGAATGGGTACTTTGAGCCCTAAACCGCGCATGGGCGCGTTTGGTCGCGTCCCCCGCGAGGAAAATAACATAGTGTGTTTCCCGGGCGACAATGGCCCGGGACCGTCAGCGCTTCAGGAGCGGCGCCAGACGCTGGGCCAGCATCATGTCGCCCTGGATCTTCATCTTACCCTGCATGAAGGCCATCATCGGATCGAGCGTGCCGTCCGACAGGGCGAGAAAGTCGTTCCAGCTCATCGCGATGGTGCAGTCGGCGGGCTTGTCGTCGTTGCTCACCGTGTTCGGGGTCGAGGCGCCGTCGATGAAGATCTTGCCGTCGGCGCCGAAGTCCAGCTTCACCGTTTTGCCGAGGCCGGCGTCGGCGCCGACAGAGCTGCGGATATGGTCGGTGACCTGGGCCAGATCGGGCATGGGCTTTTCCCCTGGATGAGACGGACCGGCGACGCCGGCGTATGCGCTCTTGGGAGCGATTTCCGGGGCCCTGTCAAGCACAGCGAACGGGGCTCGCGGAACTTGAGACCCCCAGCTAGGTTGCGCTCGCATTGCAGGAAGGCCGGTTCGTGAGCGAGATCGAGCGTCATTTGCAGCAAGGCCGCCGGGCCCTGGCGGAGGGCCGCTGGGCCGACCTGCAGCAGGCCTGCGCCGCCGCCAAGCAGATCGACCCTCAGGCCTGGGAGCCCGCCTTCCTCATGGGCATGGGCGCCATGAACCAGCAGGCCTATCCGCAAGCCGAGCGCCTGTTTTCCCGCGCCGTCCAGCTCGACCCGGGCTCGGCGCGGGTGCTCACCATGTGGGCGGCGGCGCTCTCGACCCTGGGCCAGACCGCAGCGGCGCAGCAGGCGGCGGAGGCTGCCCTCCGGGCCGGTCCGAACGACGCCTTCACCTTCGACACCCTGGGCGTGGTGTTCAGCCGCGCCGCCGCCTATCCGCAAGCCGCCAGCCTGTTCCGCAGAGCAGTCGAGCTCGAGCCGAACAACACCTCGGCCCTGCTCAATCTCGGCTATGGCGAGCAGCATCTGGGCGACCTGCACGCGGCCGAAGCGGCGTTCCGCGCGGCGATCGGCGTCGATCCGGGTCTGGTTGCAGCCTATTTCGCGCTCGTCGACATGCGCAAACAGACGCACGACAACAACCTGCTCGACGCCATGAGCGAGATCTACCAGGCGTCCTGGTCGCGACCCGACGACCGGCTGCAGCTCGGCCACGCCCTGGCCAAGACCTGCGAAGACCTGGGCCGGTACGAGGACTCGATCGACTGGCTCGACAAGGCCAAAGCCGAGCGGCGCACCGCGGTCGCCTTCTCCATCGACGAGACACGCGAGACCTTCGCCGCCGCGGCGGAAACCTTCCAGGCGGGTGACAGACCGAGCGGCGGGTTCAGCAGCGACGAGCCGATCTTCGTGGTGGGCATGCCGCGCACCGGCACGACGCTGGTTGACCGCATCCTCGCCGCGCACCCGGACGTGACCTCGGCGGAAGAGCTGCAGATCTTTCCGTTCCTGGTGAAGCGGCAGGGCAAGTCGCAGACGCCGAAGCTCGTAGACGCGGACGCGTTTCGTCAGGCGTTGAAGATCGACGGCAGCAAACTCGGCGCGGACTATGTGAAGGGGACGCGCCCGCTCACCGGCAAGACGCCGCGCTTTGTGGACAAGCTGCCGTTCAACGTCTTCTACGCGGGCCTGATCCATCGCGCCCTGCCCGACGCGCGCATCATCTGCCTGCGACGCGACGGCATGGACACGGTGCTGAACAACTATCGTCAGATGTTCGCGGTGGGCTCGCACTTCCACGACTACACCACGCGGCTCGAAGACGTGGCGCGCTATTTTGTGGCCTTCGACCGCCTGGTCGCGCATTGGCGCCAGGTCCTGCCCGCCGACCGGTTCCTCGAGGTGAGCTACGAGGCCCTCGTCGCGCGCCAGGACGCCGAGACACGGCGCCTGCTCGACTTCTGCGGCCTCGTCTGGGACGACCGCGTGCTCAGCTTCCACGAGAACACCGCGGGCGTCTCGACCGCCTCGGCCGCCCAGGTCCGCAGCCCGGTCTACACAACCTCCGTCGGGCGCTGGAAACGCTACGGCGACAAGTTGAAACCCGCCGCCGATATCCTGGCCGACGCTGGCCTCCTGGCCATGGCGTGAGGTTGTCAGGACCGGCCTCGCAGAATCCGCTAGGGTCCTGCCTATGAGCGCCTCGCCCCCAGCCGCCGACGATGCGCCCGCCGCCCCCGTGCTCTTGTCGGTGCGCGGGGTGGCCAAGCGTTATGGGCGCGTGCAGGCGGTAGCGGATGCGACCCTGGCGCTGGCCGAGGGTGAGATCGTGGGCTTTGTCGGCCCCAACGGCGCGGGCAAGACCACGACCATGCGCATCATCGCGGGCCTGCTGCGCGCCGACGCGGGCGCCGGCGAGATTCTCGGCATGGATCTCTACGCCGACCGTCAAGCGATCGGGCGCCAGGTCGGCTACATGCCGCAAAAGCTCGCGCTCTACGCCGACCTGAGCGTAGCGGACAATCTGCGCTTCCGCGCTGACATCTACGAGCTTACGAACGCGCGCAGCGCCGTCGAGGACTCGATCGAGACCTTCGGCCTCGGCGACCATCGCAAACAGCATGCGGGGCGCCTGTCGGGCGGTTGGGCGCGCCGGCTGCAGCTCGCCGCGACCCTGATCCACAAGCCGCGTCTGGTGCTGCTCGACGAACCGACTGCGGGCCTGGACGCAGAATCGCGCCACGACGTGTGGCTGCGCATCGCCCGGCTGGCGCGCGCCGGCGCCGGCGTCATCATCAACACCCACGACCTGGGCGAGGCCGAACAGTGCACCCGCGTCGCCCTCTTCGCCGAGGGTCGCATCCTCGCCGAGGGCGCACCCGACGCCCTGTCGCGCGCCCTGCCGATGGAGGCGATCCTGCTGGACGGCCCGGCGGCGCACGAGCTGGCCGATCAGGCCCGCTCCGTCGACGGCGTGCTCGCGGCCTATCCGGAAGGCCGGCGCCTGCGCGTGCTGGCCAAGCCCGGGTCGGAACGCGCCGTGCACGCCCTGGCCGAAGCCGCGGGCGTGCGCGCAGAGCCGGTGGAGCGTCGCTTTGAGGACACCGCCTTCGTCGCGGTGCAACGCCGCTCGGCGCCGCTGCACGGGGTCACGTCATGACGTTCGGGTTCAGCTTCCGGCGCATCACGGCGATCGCCAAGGTCGAGAGCAAGCGGCTGGTCAACGACCCGATGCTGCTCAGCATCATCTTCTTCCTTCCGGTATTCCAGATCGTGCTTTACGGCTACGCGATCAACCTAAACCCCCAGCACGTCCGCATGGTGATCGCCGCGGACGATCGCGAACTGGTCCAGCCGGCGGTAGATCAGCTGAAGTCGAGTTCGGCGGTGCGCCTGATCGGTCCGGTGGGGCCGCCGGGCTCGGCGAAGATTGCGGTGCTGAACGGCAAGGCGTTGATCGGCATCGAAGCCAAGAAACCCGAAGCGACCGAGCCGATCACGGTCACGCTCTACGCCGACGCGGGCGATCCCCAAGCGGTCGGACGCGCGCTCGCCGCGCTCGACGCCGGCGTCTGGAAGAGCATCGCGACCAACTACGCCAAGACCTATGCGGCGGAGGAGCCGCCGAAGGTGGAAGCGCTCTGGCTGCACAACGGAACGGCCACCGCCAGCGTCCCGGACGCCTGGTCGATCAGTCCGGGCCTGATCGGCACCATTGTGATGGTCACCATGCTGTTCCTCGGCTGCTTCACCCTGGTTCGCGAGCGGGAGACCGGTTCGTGGGAGACGCTGCTGGCGACGCCTGCAACGCCGATCGACGCCCTGGTCGGCAAGCTCGCGCCCTATCTGGCGATCGGGGTTTCGCACACGGTGGTCCTGCTTTTGCTGGTGCACGTCCTGTTCGGCGTGCCGCTGGGCGCCGGGACCTGGGCGCTGGTGCTGGCCGCGCCGTTGTTCGCCGGATCCTATCTGATCGTCGGCTTCACCTTCTCCGCGATCGCACAGAACCAGGTGCAGGCGGCGCAGAGCGCGGTCTTCATCTATCTGCCGTCGCTCTTGCTCTCGGGATTCATGTTCCCGTTCGAAGGTATGCCGCGCTGGGCCCAGGTCGTCGGCGAAGTCATGCCGCTGACCCACTACCTGCGCGCCACCCGCGACGTCCTGATCCGCGGCCACGGCGCCGAGGCGGTCTGGGCCCACACGCCGCCGATCCTGATCTTCACCGCCGTGGGGACCGTCTTTGCGATCCTCGCCTACCGCCGCAGGCTGACCTAAGCCGGCGACTTCTCCAACTCACCGATCACATAGTCGATGCCGCGTGCGCGCAGGTCGGCCGCGACGCGCGCGTTCTCGACCGCGGTCAGGCTCGTCCCCGCGCGCAGAACGTCCACGATGCGCGGGCCGCCCGGCTCCGCGCGCACCCGCCAGGTCAGGGGCGCCACCGACTTGCCGCGCACGGTGCGGGTCGCGACCAGCCATTCGTCGCCGCTGCGCATGGGTGTGACCTTCGCCACGGTGATCACCGAGCCCGCGCCGGTCGTCGGGTCCTTCTCGATCCGGTCGGTGATCAGGCGCACGAAGACAGCTTCCAGGCGCGCCCGCTGCGCCGGGGTCGAGCGTCCCGCCTGGTCGCCCAACACGGCGCGCGCCATGGCGTCCATGTCGAAGGTTCGCGCCGTTAGGCGCTTGACCAGCCGCTGGTCGGCGGCCGGGTCGGCGGGGTTCAGGCCGGCCAGGCCGTCGTGGAACGCGATCACCGGGGCGGTCGGATCGGCCGAGCCGGCGGCATGGGCCGTGCAGGCCAGCCCAAGGACGGCTACCGCCGTTATCAGAGCTGCCCGCATCTTGGGGACCCGGTTCCGGGGCCGGCTGGGCCATAGATATTCAGAGGTTTCCATTGCCCGACGATGCCATGACGATCGCTGGTCGCAAACCACGGGTCGCATTACGTGTCGCAGGCGACAAGGCTGGCGCCGGATGAACATGGTCGGTAAATCAGGCTCGCGTCGACGGATTCCGGCGTGAACGCCGTGACATACAACGAGGCGGCGACCGTTGTTTCTCACGGCGGTCGTGCGCCCCATTCCCAACCGACCCCGGTGACTTCGCGAGCTCGAATGGCTTCCCGTACGCACGTCCTCGTCTCGCTCCTGATGGTCGCCCTGGCGGCCGGCTGCGCCGCCAAGGAAACACCGAAACCCAAGCCCATCGGGGTGATCGTCGCCCAGCCCCTGCAGCGCCAGGTGCAGGATTGGGACGACTACGTCGGCCAGTTCGAAGCCGTTAACGACGTCTCGGTGCGGCCCCGAGTCTCGGGCTACATCCAGTCGATCGCCTTCAAAGACGGCCAGACCGTCAAGTCGGGCCAGCTCCTGTTCCAGATCGACCCGCGGCCCTACCAGGCGCTGCTGGCCCAGGCCCAGGGCCAGCTCGCCCACGCCAAGGCCGCGCTCGCCGACGCCAAGGTCGAAATGCAACGGTCCCAGGCGCTGCTCGCCGCCAAGGCCGGCAGCCAGCAGGACTACGACACCCGCGCCGCCACAGAGCACCAGGACGAGGCCGACCTCGCGACCGCCCAGGCCAATGTGAAGACGGCGCAGCTGAACGTGACCTTCACCCACGTCACCGCGCCGATTTCGGGCCGCATCTCCGATGCGCGCGCGACCGTGGGCAACCTGGTCACCCAGGATTCCACAATCCTGACCACCATCGTCAGCCTCGACCCGATCCGCTTCAACTTCGAAGGGCCGGAGTTGCTGTTCCTGAAGTACAAGCGCCAGGCCGCGGGCGGCCGCAGCGAAGCCGGCGGCGCGCCGGTCGAGATCCGGCTTCAGGACGAGCCCACCTACCGCTGGCCGGGCCATCTCGAGTTCATCGACAACGCGCTCGACACCTCGTCGGGCACGATCCGGGCGCGCGCCATCGTGCGCAATCCGTCGAACTTCCTCACGCCGGGCATGTTCGGCCACATGCGACTGCTCGGCTCGCAGCCCTATACGGGCCTGTTGATCCCGGACCAGGCCCTGGTGCAGGACCAGTCGCGCCAGCTCGTCTATGTGGTCGTGCGCGGCGTGGTCAGCCAGAAGGTGGTGACCACCGGCCCCTTGATCGACGGCCTGCGCGTGGTGCGCTCGGGACTGCAACCGACCGACTGGATCGTCATCGACGGCATCACCCGCGCGCACCCGGGCGGCAAGGTCACGCCCAAGGTCGGCCGCATCGAGCCGCAAGCTGATGAAACCGGGTCCACGCCGGATTCGGCGCCGCCGCCGTCTTCCGCGACCTTCACCGACGCACGATGAAGCTCACCCACTTCTTCATCGACCATCCCGTCTTCGCGGCGGTGATCTCCATCCTGATCACGCTGCTGGGCGTGATCGCCTATCCGACGCTGCCGGTAGCGCAATATCCCGAGATCGCGCCGCCGACCGTGACCGTGACCGCGACCTATCCCGGCGCCGACGCCGAGACCCTCGCCTCCACCGTCGCCCAACCGATCGAAGAGCAGATCAACGGCGTCGAGGACATGCTCTACATGTCCTCCCAGTCAACCGGCGACGGCCACCTCACCATCACGGTGACCTTCAAGCTCGGCACCGACCTCGATAAGGCCCAGGTGCTGGTGCAGAACCGCGCCCAGGTCGCCGTGCCGCAACTTCCGACCGTGGTGCAGCAGACCGGCCTGGTCGTGCGCAAAGCGACGCCGGATATCCTGCTGGCGGTGCACTTCTATTCGCCGGACCAGTCGCTCACCCAGCAGTACATCGCCAACTACGTCACCCTGCACGTCCACGACCAGTTGCTGCGGCTTCCGGGCGTGGGCGATATCGGCTCGCGGGCGGCGCGCGATTACTCGATGCGCATCTGGATCGACCCCGACAAGGCGGCCCAGCGCAACCTGACCGTCGAGGACATCGTCAGTGCGCTGAAGAGCCACAACGTCCAGGTGGCGGCCGGCGCCATCAATCAGCCGCCCGTGGGCACGGGCAGCGGCGCCTTTACCTACAATGTCGAGACCCAGGGCCTGCTGACCACGCCGCAGCAGTTCGCCGACATCATCGTCAAGCGCGACGCCCAGGGCCGCATCACCCGCATCTCCGACGTCGCCCGGGTCGAGTTGGGCGCCGCGGACTACACGACCGACGCCTATCTGTCCGGCTATCACGCCGCTGCCCAGGGCATCCTGCAGCAGCCCGGCACCAACGCGCTTGACACCGCCAATGCCATCAAGGCGCTGATGGCGCAGCTCAAGCCCGGATTCCCGCCCGGACTGTCGTACGCCATCATTTACAATCCCACCGACTATGTGGCGGCTTCCATCGACGAGGTGAAGAAATCGCTGCTCGAGGCGATGATCCTCGTCGTCATCGTGATCATTATCTTCCTGCAGACCTGGCGGGCCGCGATCATTCCAATTCTGGCCATCCCGGTGTCGTTGATCGGCACCCTGGCGGTGATGAAGGTGGTCGGGTTTTCGCTGAACAACCTCAGCCTGTTCGGCCTGGTGCTGGCCATCGGGATCGTCGTGGACGACGCCATTGTGGTGGTCGAAAACGTCGAGCGACGGATGCGCGAGGGCCTGTCGCCGCGTGAGGCCGCCCACGCCACCGTCGACGAAGTGGCCGGCGCCCTGATCGCCATCGCCTTCGTGCTGATCGCCGTGTTCCTGCCGGCGGCTTTCATCACCGGCATCACCGGCCAGTTCTATCGTCAGTTCGCTCTGACCATCGCCTCGGCGACCATGATTTCGCTGATTGTATCGCTCACCCTGTCGCCCGCGCTCTGCGCGCTGGTGCTGCGCGCGCATGGCCATCGCAAGCTGAAGGCCTGGGAGCAGCCGTTCTCGGCCTTCGGCAAGGGCTTCACCAGGAGCTTCGACTGGCTGAGCGACGGCTATTCCAGCCTGACCGCCGGCCTGATCCGCGTGCCCGTGCTGATGCTCGGCGCTTACGCCCTGCTGCTCGGCGCCGCGGTCTGGAGCCTGATGTCGACGCCGACCGGCTTCATTCCGGCCCAGGATCAGGGCAATTTGATCGCCGCCATCCAGGCGCCGGCGGGCTCCCAGCTCGCGCGCACCGGCGTCGTCGTGCAGCAGGTGATGCAGGCCGCGCTGGACACGCCCGGCGTCGACGCCGGCAGCACCTACGTCGGCGTGGATGCGACCTCGGGCACCACCTCGCCCTCGGCCGGCCAGATTTACCTGATCCTGAAGCCGTTCTCCTGGCGCCTCGCGCGCCACCTCTCGGCCAACGTCATTGCCGACAATCTGCGCGTGCGCATGAACAAGATCACCGGCGCCGATGTGAAAATCATCCCGCCGCCGCCGGTGCGCGGCATCGGCACCGCCGGCGGGTTCAAGATGATGATCGAGGACCAGAGCGGCGCGGGCTCAGAGGATCTCGAGGCCGCCGCCCACGCGGTCGCCGACGCGGCGATGAAGTCGGGCGACGTGTCCAACGCCTTCGTCACCTTCAACACCCATACGCCGCGCCTCTACGCCGACATCGACCGCACCAAGGCCGAGGTGCTGGGCGTGCCGGACAGTAACATTTTCGACACCTTGCAGACCTATCTGGGCTCGGTGTTCGTCAACAATTTCAACTACCTCAACCACACCTACCAAGTGTACGCCCAGGCCGATTGGCAGTTCCGCCGCGACGAGTCCGCCATCGGGCAACTGCAGACGCGCTCGGCGTCGGGCGCGATGGTGCCGCTCGATTCGGTGATGACGTTGAAGCACACGACGGGCCCCTATCGCGTGCCGCGCTACAACCTCTATCCCACCGCCGAGATCCAGGGCGAGGCCGCCAAGGGCAAGTCGAGCGGCCAGGCGCTGATCGCGATGGAGAAGGCCGCCGCCGACAACCTGCCGCAGGGCTTCACCTACGAATGGACCGACCTGGCGTTCCAGGAAAAGGCCGCGGGCGGTACCGGCATGATCGTGTTCGCCATGGCGGTGGTGTTCGCCTTCCTGCTGTTGGCCGCGCTCTACGAGAGCGTGACCCTGCCCTTCTCGGTCATTCTGATCGTGCCCATGTGCCTGCTCGCCGCCATGCTCGGGGTGAAAGCCCGCGGCATGGACAACAACATCTTGACCCAGGTGGGCCTGATCGTGCTGATCGGCCTCGCGGCGAAGAACGCCATCCTGATCGTCGAGTTCGCACGCCAGGGCGAGCTCGAGCATGGCCTTGACCGTTACAAGGCCGCAGTGGAGGCGGCGCGCACGCGCCTGCGTCCGATCCTGATGACCTCGTTCGCCTTCATCTTCGGCGTGGCGCCGCTCGCCTTCGCGGTGGGCGCCGGCGCGGAAATGCGTCAAGCCCTGGGCGTCGCCGTCTTCTTCGGCATGATCGGGGTGACCCTGTTCGGCCTGATCTTCACGCCGGTCTTCTACATCGTGTTCCGCTGGGTGGCCGACCGCCTGCCCAAGCCGAATTTCGGCAAGCCTGCTACGGAACCCGCCGAATGAGCCGCGCGCGCATTCTTGCAAGCACGTGCCTGCTTGCGGCGCTCACGCTCGGCGCCTGTGCGGTCGGGCCGAACTATCACACGCCGGTCACGCCGCCGACGGCGCAAGGCGCCTTCGTATCGGGCGATGCGACCACCAGCACTAATCAGCCGCTGCCGGCCGACTGGTGGAAACTCTATAACGACCCGGCGCTCGACGCCCTGGTCGAACAGGCGCTGACCGAGAACCGCGACCTGAAGGTCGCCGCCGCCAATCTCGCCAAGGCGGTCGCCGTGCTGCAGGAGGCGCGCGCGGGCCGCTTCCCGTCGACCGAGATCAATGCCGGCGTGAGTTATGGCCAGAGCTCGACCACCGACCTCGTCGCATCGCTTAAGAATCTGGAAGCCAGACCGTCGACCGGCTTTGACGGCGCGTTCGCCGTCTCCTACGACTTCGACCTGTTCGGCCGCATCCGCCGCACCATCCAGGCCGCGCGCGCCGACGCGGAATCGGTGGCGGCGGCCGAAGACCTCGCCCGGGTGAACATCGCAGCGGAAACCACCCGCGCCTACGCCGACGCCTGCGCCTTCGGCCAGGAGGTCGACATCGCCCACCAGTCCGTCGCGGTGGTGCAGAACGTCTACGACCTGACCGTTCGCCAGCGCGACCTCGGCGCCCGCTCGGACTTCGAGGTGGCCAGCGCCGGCGCCATCCTCGACCAAGCCCGCGCTGCAGTTCCCACACTCGAAGGCCAGCAGCGCAGCGCGCTCTACGAACTCGCGGTGCTCACCGGCAAGCCGCCGGCGGAGATTTCCCAGGCCGCCGCCGCCTGTATGAAACCGCCGGTGCTGTCGCAGCTCCTGCCCACCGGCGACGGCGCGGCGTTGCTGAAACGCCGGCCCGACGTGCGTGCCGCCGAACGCACCCTGGCCGCCGACACCGCGCGCATCGGCGTGGCGACCGCGAACCTCTATCCGACCGTCTCGCTCGGCGCCAACGTCGGCACGGCTGGGTCGAGCTTCAACCAGCTGTCGCAGAACAACAATACCTCCTTCGGCGTCGGACCGCTGATCAGCTGGAGCTTCCCCAACGTCCTGGTCGCCCGCGCCAGGATCAAACAAGCCCGCGCGCAGGACTCGGCCGACCTCGCCCAGTTCGATTCGACGGTGCTGACGGCGCTGAAGGAAGTCGAACAGGCGCTGACCACCTATAATTCGGAGCTGAAACGCAACGCCGCGCTGAAATCCGCCCGTGACAACAGCGAGCGCGCAGCGACCCTGGCCAAGGTCCAGCTCGACAACGGCGCCATCAGTTTCCCGGACTATCTGCAGACCGAACGCCTGCTGGTCCAGGCCGAAGCCGACCTCGCCCAGTCCGACCAGATGGTCATCGAAGACCAGCTCGCCGTGTTCAAGACCCTCGGCGGCGGCTGGGAGCAGGCGCCGGAACTGAAGCCCTTGCCTGCGGCCTGAAACCGGCGCGATATCGCGCCATGCGCCCGCCCATCATCGCCGCCCTCGCCGCGTCCCTCCTGATCGCGTCCGCCGCTGTCGCTGAGACGGCGCCGCCGGTCGACCATGCCTGGGTGCAATACGTTGCGGGCGGCCTCGAACTACGCGCGGTCACCAGCGCGAGCGCCTGCCCTGTAGCCACCGTCGACGGCCAGCCGGCTCCCATGACCGTGCGCGCAGCGCCGAGTGCGGAATTCGCGGTCTTGACCTGCGCGCTTGCGCTCCCGGCCGGCGCCAAACAGGTCAGCGCCGGCGCCCACCCCTTCGCCGTCCCGACACATCCGACACAGCGGATCCTGATCTTCGGCGACAGCGGCTGCCGGTTGAAGGGAAAGGCGGCGCAGGCCTGCAACGACCCGCGCCAGTGGCCCTTCGCCGAGATCGCGCGTCACGCCGCCGCCATGAAGCCCGACCTGGTGATTCACGTCGGCGACTACTACTACCGCGAAAGCCCCTGTCCCGTGGCCGCGGCCGGTTGCCAGGGCAGTCCGCGCGGCGACAACTGGGCGTCGTGGGACGCCGACTTCTTCGCGCCCTCCGATCCATTGTTCGCGGTCGCGCCCTGGGTGTTTGCGCGCGGCAACCACGAGGACTGTCAGCGCGGCGCGCCGGGCTGGTTCCGCTTCCTCGACGCCGGCAAGACGCCGCTCGCCTGTCCCGCCGTCAGCGCCGCGTTCAAGGTCGATCTCGGCGGGCTGAACCTCTACGTCCTCGACGGCGCCGACGCGGACGACATCGCCGCGCCCCCCGGGCCGGTGAAGCACTTCGCCGATCAGCTCGACGCACTGAAGGCGGACCTCGCGCACGGCAAGGGATGGATCGTCACTCACCGTCCGATCTGGGGCGTCACCTTTCAGCAGCACATCGGCCCGCTGGGCCCGGGCAACATTCCGCTCGACCGGACCGAACAGGTCGCGATCGCCCACCGCAATCTCGACGGCGTGCAGATGATCGTGGCCGGCCACGTGCACGACTTCGCCGCCATCGACTATGGCCCCAAGCGTCCCGCGCAACTCGTCGCCGGCACCGGCGGCGACGTGGGCGAACCGGGCGAGCCGATCGTCCCCAAGGTGGAGACCGTTCACGTCGACGGCATGACCGGTAAGGACTTCACCTTCGAGCGCTACGGCTATCTGCTGCTCGATCGCCAGGGAGAGGACTGGGTCGGCAGTTTCCGCGACATGGACGACAAGGTGCTTGCGACCTGCCGCCTGCACGCGCGTGCGCTGACCTGCAAAGCGGAGGGCGCGCCCTAGACGTACGGCGCCACGATAGTGGCGATAACCGCGACCGTCAGCACCGCCAGGGTCGTATATTTCAGCGTGTAATAGAGCCGCCGACGCGTCGCCTTCAGCCGCTTGCCAAATCCGGACAGGCGATAGAGCGGGCCGAAGGCGCGGTTGATGGCGCCGACCTTCTCGCCGGCCTCGTTCTGAGTGACCGTCGCGCCCATGACGCGGCGCATCATCCAGCGGTTCACCGCCGCCATCGGCCCGCGCAGCGGCCGCTCCACGTCGCACAGCAGGATCAGGCGGTGCTGGTCGGTCTCGTTCTTGACCTCGTGGACGTAGGTTTCGTCGAAGATCATCACCTTGCCGTCGCGCCACTCGGCGCGCTGGCCGTCGACCTCGATCCAGCAGTCGGGGCTATTCGGCGTGGCGAGGCCCAGGTGATAGCGCAGGCTGCCGGCGAACGGGTCACGATGACGGCCGAGCCTGGCGCGCGGCGGTAGCAGGGCGAACATGGCGCCCTTCACGTTGGGGACCTGGTTCAGGATCTCGACCGTCCTGGGGCACTCGCGCAGCGCCGACGCCGGCGTCGTGCCGTACCAGCACAGGTAGAACCGTGTCCAGCCGCGCCGGAAGAAGGTGTGGAACCCCACGTCGTTGTCAGCGGTCGCCGCCCGCACCTTCTGCTCGCGCGCGAGCCTGAGACCCTCCTCGCGCACCGTGGTCCAGGCCTCGTTCAGCGGCGCGAGTTCGGGGAACTCCGCCGGGTCGAGGAACGGCCGGGTGGGGACCTTGGAGGACAGATAGACCAGGGCGTTGTAGGGCGCGGTGAAGGTGGAGTGGTCGGTGACCTGGCGCAGGAACTTCAGCCGCACGCGCCCGCGGTAGTGGACGAACAGCACCGCTGTCAGCAGGAAGGCCACCAGCAAGGCAAGTATGTTGGCAAGGGTCTGCATGACTCAGGCTCGGCGTAGGCAATTCCAGGCGGATGTGCCCCATTTAGGAAACCCCTCAGCGACCGGAAAGGTCCCGCTGGTTCGACAGGCCGCGAAACTAGGCTATGACAGGGGAAAATGGCGACCCAGGGGCCCAATCCATGTTCGATTTCAAGGGCAAGAAAGGTTCAAGAAAGGCTTTCGCGACACCGCCCGCCGGCGGCGGCGGCGGCGAGGAACCGCCACGCTTCTCGGGTACCCTCGACGTCCGCACTCCCGACGAGGCGCTGGCCGCGCTGAAAGCCGGCAACGCGGCCTTCTGCAACGGCGAAGGGGTGATCAATCGCGTCTCCGCCAAGGACTTCGCCGCACTTCAGGACGGCCAGAAACCCTTCGCCGTGGTCGTGGCCTGCGCCGACAGCCGCACGCCGCCCACCCTGCTGTTCAACCAGGGCCTGGGCCGACTGTTCATCGTGCGCGTCGCAGGCAACACCGTGGACCGACGCGGCCTCGCCTCCATTGTCTACGCGGTGAAGCACCTGAAGACGCCGGTGGTGGTGGTTCTGGGCCACACGGGCTGCGGCGCGGTGGGCCTCGCCCAGGCCATTGTCGAGGGACGCGCCGAACTCGATCCCGCGCTGGAAGAAATGGTGACGCCGATCATCCCCGCGGTGCTGCACGTGAAGGCGCGCAGCCACGGCGGCGACATTGCCTTAGCCTCGGTCGAAGAGAACGCAAGGCACGTCGCCAACGGCATCAAGATCGCCGATACCTCCATTGCTGCGGCGCTGGCCAGCGGGACTCTGAAGATCGTCGCCGCGGTGAAGGACATCAAGACCGGCGTGGTGCACTTCCTCGACGGTGCGTGATGCGTCAATCTCCGCCCGTCCCAAGATGGGGGGCATGATGCGTTACACGCCCTCCACGGTCAGCCGATCGATGTGGGAGCGGATGTGCGCGGCCTCGGCCGCCGAGGTGGCGAGCGCGATCGCCTGCGAAAAAGCCGCCTTCGCTTCCGCCTTGCGATCGAGCTGCAACAACAGCGCGCCCTTCACCCCGAAGAAATAGAAATAACCCTTCAGCCGGTCGGCCAGGGGCTCCATCATGGCGAGCGCGGCTTCCGGTCCCGCGGTCTTCGACACGGCGACCGCGCGGTTCAGACTGACCACCGGCGACGGATCCATTCGCTCGAGCGTGGCGTAGAGCCGGTCGATCTGGGTCCAATCGGTCGCGTCGGGCGACGGCGCGCGCGCGTGCAGGGCCGCGATCGCGGCCTGCACCTGATAGGGTCCGGGATGCCGGTGACGCATCGCCTTGTCGATCAGGGCCGACGCCTCGGCGATCAGCTCTTGATTCCACAAGGAACGGTCCTGGTCTTCCAGCAGGACGATGGCGCCGTCCGCATCGAAACGCGCGACGGCGCGCGCGTGCTGCAACAGCATCAGGGCGGTGAGACCGAGAATCTCGGGCTCCGACGGATAGAGTTTCAGCAACAGGCGTGCGAGGCGGATCGCCTCGCCGCACAGCTGTTCGCGCGTCTCGCCGCCTTCGCCGCCGCGCGAATAGCCCTCGTTGAACACCAGGTAGAGCATGGCCGCCACCGCTGCGAGTTGCTCGGCGCGCTCCACCGGGCCCGGCGATTCGAACGAGGCGTCGGCCTTGGCGATACGGGCCTTGGCGCGGGTGATGCGCTGTTCCATCGCCGCCTCGGTGACCAGGAAGGCGTGGGCGATCTGGGTCACCGACAGGCCCGAGACGATGCGCAGGGCGAGTGCGACCTGCTGGGTCGCGGGTAACTCGGGATGGCAACAGATGAACAGCAGACGCAGCACGTCGTCGCGATAGTGGCCCTCGTCGAGCCGCTGCGCCATGACGTCTTCGGCGTCGTCGAGGTCGGAGATCGCCGCTTCGTCGGGCAGTTCCTGCTGGCGGCTGCGCTTGCGCACGCAGTCGAGCGCGGCGTTGCGGCCGACCAGGATCAACCACGCCGCCGGATTGCGCGGCGGCCCGTTCTTCGGCCACGCCTTCAACGCACGCAGGCTGGCGTCCTGGAACGCCTCTTCGGCGAGGTCGAGGTCGCGGAAATAGCGCACCAGGGCGCTCAGCGCCTGGGGCCGCGCCGCGGTCAGCGTCGCGCCGATCCAGCCGACGTCGCTCACGCCACCTCCGCGCCCGGAACGAACACCTTCACCGGCCGGATTTCGTAGGCGCCGCCGGGATTGCCCTTGGCCAGGTCGCGCCCGATCGCAATGGCCTCGTCGAGGGACTCGCAATCGACGACGAAGAAGCCGAGCAGCTGCTCCTTGGTCTCGGCGAAGGGGCCGTCCAGCACCAGGGGCGGGTCGGCGTCCTTGCGCAGGGTGACCGCGGTCGTGGTCGGCATGAGCCTGAGCGACGGGCCCAGTTTCTTGGCGGCCACCAGTCGTTCCCGCACCTCGCCCAGCCGCGCCATGACCGCGTCGTCCTCGGCCTTGGACCAGGAGAAGACGGCGTCTTCGTCGTTATAGCAAAGCATCGCGTAGAGCATGGCCGGGCCCCCTCCTCCCCAAGGACGGACGAGCCGCCACTAGGCCGACACCCTCCCGTCCCGCAAGACGGAAAGTTTCCATCGCTTGATCGGCAAAGCCGGTCGGTCCAGCTTGGGATTCGAGTTGAAAGAGACCCGAACCATGCGGCCGCCGCCTTCCGCCTTCGATCTAAGCCGCCGCACTCTGGTCGGCGCGACGCTTGCGACGCCGGCCCTGGCAACGAGCGCCCTCGCCCTGGCGCCCGGCAGCGGTGATGAAGGCGCGCGGCTCAATCGCCTGATCGCCGCGAGCGTGAAGGCCGAAGGCCTGCTCGATCCGCTCGAGGCGGCGCGGTTCGGCGGCGGCGAGTTCGTCGACCCTCTGTCAGACCGGTACGCCGATGCGCGACTGTCCGCCAAGCGTTCCGAGGCGGCCGAGCTCGCCTCGATAGACCGGACGCGCCTGGGCGCCATTGAACGGCTGGCCTACGACGTCTTCAAGTACAAGACCGACGAGGCGCTCGTAGAATTCTCCTCGGGCCTGATCGAGGTCGCGCGCATGACGCCGCTCGATCCGTCGTTCGGACTTCAGGTCAGTTTTCCCGATGCGGCGTCGGGCGCGGGCGCCTCGTTCAAGACCGTCGCCGACTACAATGCGGGATTGGAGCGCCTGCGCGGCTTCTGCGGCTACCTCGACAACACGGTCGCGCGGTTGAAGCAGGGCGTCGCCGCCGGCTACCTCCAGCCGCGCGTCCTCGTGCAAAATGTCCTGGCCGAGGTCGACGTGATGTTGGCGCTGACGCCGGAGGAGACGCCGTTCTACAAGCCGCTTATCGACATGCCAACGGCGATTTCCACAGCGGACCAAACACGACTGCGCGTAGCCTATCGCGACGTCATCGAGACCAAGGTGCTGGCCGGGTATGGCCGCTGGAAAACCTATCTGACCGAAACCTACCTTCCGTTGGCGCGCGAAGCGCCGGGTTTGTGGGCGCAAAAGGACGGCGCCCGCGTTTACGCCGCGGCGCTAAGACATCACACGACCACGGACCTCGACGCCGACGCGATCCATCAACTTGGCTTGTCGGAAGTGACGCGCATCCGCGGCGAAATGGAGGACGTACGCAAGACGCTCAGCTTTCAGGGCGATCTACACGCCCTGTTCGAACACGTCCGCACCGATCCCGAGTTCTACTACAAGCGCCCCGAAGATCTGCTCGCCCGGTTCAAGACAATCGAGGCGAAGATCTGGCTGGGCATTCCGCGGCTGTTCAACCGCAAGCCCAAGGCGCCCTTCGAAGTACGGCCGCTACCTACGCTCGGCGATGCGCGCGGCACCGGCTACTACAACCTTGGCCCGGCCGACGGATCGGCGCCGGGCGTACTCTATTTCAACATGTCGATGCTGTCGACGCGGCCTATACCGACGCTCGAAACCCTGACCCTGCACGAGGGCATCCCGGGGCACCACTTCCAGGGCTCGCTCGCGCAGGAAAACACGCGGCTGCCCGACATCCTCCGCCGCGGCGGGGGCTTCACGGCCTATGTCGAAGGCTGGGGCCTCTATTCGGAATCGCTCGGCAAGGCGCTCGGCATGTTCACCGGTCCCTGGCAGTGGTTCGGCCATCTCGACTTCGAGATGCTGCGCGCGGTCAGGCTCGTGGTCGACACCGGCATGCACGCGAAGCAATGGACGCGCGACCAGGCGATCGATTTCATGACCGTCAACACCTCGATGGCCGCCAAGGATATCCGCGTCGAGATCGACCGCTATATCTCCGATCCCGGCCAGGCGACGGCGTACAAGGTGGGCGAGCTGAAACTGCAGGCGCTGCGCCGTCGCGCGCAGGACAAGATCGGCGCGCGCTTCAACATCAAGGATTTCCACGATCAGGTCATCATGACCGGCTCCATGCCGCTGGCGATCCTGGAAGCGAAGATCGACGGTTGGATCGCAGACGGCGCACCCGTCTATGTCTGACAGCGCTCAGCCGTACCCGCGCCCGGCCTACGCCTGGAGTGTGGTCGGCATCCTGTTTCTGACTGCAGTCTTGGCCTACACCGACCGGCAGGTGCTGAGCCTGCTGGTCGATCCGATCCGCGCCGACCTGAAGATCGACGACACCCAGATGAGCCTGCTCATGGGAATAGCGTTCGCCGCGATCTACGGCGTCGCCGGCATGCCGCTTGGCTGGTTCGCGGACCGCACATCGCGACGCAACCTGATCCTCGGCGGCGTTGGGGTGTGGAGCCTGGGCACGGTCGCTTGCGGCCTTGCGCACAGTTTCGGCGAGCTGTTCGCGGCGCGTATTGTCGTGGGCCTCGGGGAAGCGGTTCTGTCCCCGGCGGCGATCTCCCTGATCAGCGACTATTTCCCGGAACGGCGACGCGGCTTTGCGGTCAGCGTCTACTTTACCGGCATCGCTGTCGGTGTGGGAGGCTCGTACCTCATTGGCGGCGCAATCCTCCAGGCGATCACGGACGGGCTGTTGGTCGGCACGCCGCTGGCAAAGCTCCCGGTGTGGCGGCTCTTGCTGCTGGCCATAGGCGCGCCGAGCTTGATCTGGGCGTTCGTCATCCTTGCGATCCGCGAACCGGCCCGACAGGGCGGCAAGAGCGCGGGCGAGATCCGCCTAGAGGCGGCGAGAATCGACTGGAAGCCGCTTCTACTCATCACGCCGGTTTTCCTTGCCGTCGCCATCGCCTCGCTGGTCGACAACGGCGTCGCCGCGTGGACGCCGTCGCTGCTCAGTCGCACCTTCAAGGTCGCGCCGGGCGCCGCCGGGATCCTGCTCGGGCGGCTGGTAACTCCGGGCTACGCTGGTGGAATGCTGCTTGGCGGCTTCCTCGCCGACCGGATGGCGGCCTGGCATGGGCCGCGCGGCAGGGTGGAGCTCTGCCTCGTCGCGGCGGTGCTGACGCTGGTCGCGGCCGTCCTGATCCACGCCCCGCAACTCGGCCAGGTCATGGTCAGCGTGCCGCTCTATTTCGCGCTGTCGGCGGTGGTGACCGCTTCGGGCCTGTCGGCCATCCTCGACAGGACGCCAAACCGCTCGCGCGGGATCGCCATGGGCATCAGCTTCTTCCTGAACGTCGCCGTCGGCGCGGGCCTAGGTCCCACCGTCGTCGCGCTCGCGGGCGCGCATCTGTTCGGCGCCTCGGCCGGGCTCGCGTCGCCTATCGCCTTCACCATCGCGGTCTTCTTCGTCGCGGCCGCAGTCGCGTTGATCGCGACCCTGATCTTTGACCGGCCCAGACCGGCCGCAACCCTCGAGGCCTCCGCATGAGCGACGACAACTCCTTCGAACTCTGGGACCTCCGCGTCGAGGTGACCGCCCCGCCGGACGCAAAGCTCTATTGCTCGGCCAAATCCGGCGACTACTTCGAGCTGCGCGGCGAGAGCCTGCACCTGCCCGAGGGTCAGGGCTTTTCAATCTATTCGCTGGCGGCGCTTCTGCCGCTGCTACCGGCGAAACAGCGGCCCGCCGACCCGAACGACTGGATGTCGACCGACGCCGAGATTGCCTGTCCCGACCCCAACTGCCCCTCGCGCTTTCGCATCACGCGAATCGGCAAGCGTCGCTTCCGGCACAGCGACACGACCGCCACGCCGCATCCGGACCGCAGCTGATGTTCGCTGAGACTGCCGAACTCGCGCCGGGCTACCTCGTCTCGCGGATCATTCGCGGCGGCTGGCAGCTCGCGGGCGGTCATGGACCGGTCGAAGACGACAAAGTCAACGATGATCTCCTGGACTTCTTCCAGTCGGGGATCATCACCTTCGACTGCGCCGACATCTATACCGGTGTCGAGGAGAAGCTCGGAGCCTTCCGCGAGAGCGTGCGCCGTCGCCTGGGCGCGAAGGCGCTCGGCCGACTCAAGGTCCACACCAAATTCGTGCCCGACCTCGACGTGCTTCCGGTGATCGACCGCGCCTATGTGCAGCGCATCATCGATCGGTCGCTCACACGCCTGCGCACGGATCGGCTCGATCTGGTGCAGTTCCACTGGTGGGACTACGCCGCGCCGCGATACATCGAGACAGCGCAGTGGCTCGACGAACTGCGCGCCGAAGGCAAGATCGACCGGGTCGGCGGAACCAATTTCGACACACCGCACGTGGAGGCGATGGTGCACGCGGGGGTCCCGCTCACCTCCCTGCAGGTGCAATACTCGTTGCTCGACGACCGTCCGGCGCGGGCTATGGCGGCGACCTGCGCGCGGCTCAGCGTCAAGCTCCTCTGCTACGGCGCGATCGCCGGCGGGTTCCTCAGCGACCGCTGGCTCGGCAAGGACGATCCGGGCCACGCCTTCGAGAACCGCTCACTGGTGAAGTACCGGCTGATCATCGACGAGTTCGGTGGGTGGGCGCTGTTTCAGGACCTGCTCGCCGTCCTCCGACGCATCGCGGACCGTCAGAGCGCCGACATCGCCACCGTCGCTGCGCGCTGGACGCTCGATCAGCCGCAGGTCACCGCGGTTGTCCTGGGCGCGCGCAACCGTGAACATCTCAACAAGACACTGAAGGTCGGCGTCGTTCGCCTGACCGACCAGGATCGAACAGATCTCGCGAGAATTCTCACGCGACGAAAGGGCCCAGCGGGCGATGTCTACGACCTCGAGCGCGATCGCTCGGGTCGGCACGGCGGCATCATGAAATACAATCTGAACCAGCCGGCTTAAGCGCCGTCACACCTGAAGCCGGTCGTCCTTGCGCGCCACCAACGCGTAGAGCGCCGGCATCAGGTAGATGCTGATCAGTAGGCGCGAGAACAGGCCCGAGACGATAACCAGGGCGAAGGGGCGTTGCGAGTCCGTGCCGACGCCGGTGGCGAGCGCGGCGGGAAGCAGGCCGAGGGCTGCGACCAGGGCCGTCATCATGATCGGGCGCAACCGCAACAGCGCGCCTTCGCGGATCGCCTGCTCCATCGGCATGCCGTCGCGGCGCAGCTCGTTGACGTAGGAGATGTAGACCACCGCGGTCTGCACCGAGACGCCGAACAGGGCCAGGAACCCGATCCCCGACGACACCGAGAACGGGGTGTGGGTCATCCACAGCGCGATGATCCCGCCCACCGGCGCCGACAGGATCACGCCCACCACGGTGATCAGCGGGAACTTGAAGTTACCGTAGAGCATGAACAGCAACAGGAAGATCAACGCGACCGTCAGCGGTAACACCAGCAACAGCTGGCCGCGTGAGGCGGTGTACTCCGAATATTCCCCGCCCCAGTCGGCGCGGTAGCCCTGGGGCAGCGAGACTTTCTGTTTCACCTGCTTGATCGCATCGCCCACGGCGCTGGCGAGATCGCGGCCCTCGACCGAGAACTGCACGCCGATGTAGCGCGAGTTGTTCTCGCGGTAGATGAAGGACGCGCCGTTGGTGACGCTGATGTCGGCGATTTCCTTCAGCGGCACCTGCTGGCCGCCGGGGGTGGCCACGAGGATGTTGCCGATCTCCTCGGGATTGTCGCGATAGTCCTTGTCGAGGCGTACGATCAGGTCGAACTGCTTCTCCTGCTGCACGACCTGGGTCGCAACATCGCCGCCGATGCCGGTCTGAATGATGCTGTTCACGTCGGAGACGTTGAGACCCAAGCGCGCGATCTTGTCGCGATCGATCCTGATCGAGAGACTGGGCTGGCCGAGCTCCTGCACCAGGGTGACGTCCTTGATGCCGCGCACCTTCTCCAGCACCTGCTTGATCGCCTTGCCCTTGGCCTGCAGCGTATTGAGATCCTGGCCGAACACCTTCACCGCGAGCGAACTCTTAAGCCCGGTCTCCGCCTCATCGACCGCGTCTTCCGCCGGCTGGGTGTAGTTGAAGGTGATGCCGGGGAAGCTGGCGAGCTTCTTGTTCAGCGCTTCGATCAGCTCCGCCTTGTTGTGGTAGGGGCCGGTCCACTGGTTATAGGGCTTCAGACCGACGTAGAACTCTACGTTGAAGAAGCCGGTAAAATCCGTGCCGTCGTCGGGCCGGCCGAGCTCTGACGCGATGGTGGTGACGTTCGGCATCGACTTCAGAACGTCGCGGATCTGCGGCGTGATCTTGGCGGATTCATCGTAGGAGATGGTGTAGGGCATGGTCGCCCGCACCCACAGGGCGCCCTCGTCCAGGTGCGGCATGAACTCGCCGCCGATGAAGGGCGTGAGCAGCAGCGCAACCACCAGGGCGACGGTCGCGCCGAGGGTCGCCAGCCACGGCTGCGCCAGACAGAAGTCGAGACCGACGGCATAGATCGACTTTGCGCCCTCGAACACCGGGTTGCGCCGTTCCTTCACCCCGCGCTTCATCAGCCAGGCGCACAGCACGGGCAGCAGCACGAGGGTGACGATCAGCGAGCCGATCAGGGCGAACACCATGGTGTCGGCCATGGGCTTGAACAGTTTGCCGGACGGTCCGTTCAGCACATAGATCGGCAGGAATCCCGCAACGATCACGGCAACGGCGTAGAAGATCGGCCGGTCGACCTCGGCGGCGGCCTCGCGGATCACCGCCTTGATGTTGAACGGCTTGCCCTCTCGCAGCGCAATCTGGCGGAAGATGTTCTCCACCATCACCACGGCGCCGTCGACAAGGATGCCGAAGTCGATCGCTCCGATCGACAGCAGGTTCGCCGACGCCTTCTGCACATCCAGGCAGATGAAGGCGAACAACAGGGCCAGGGGTATGGTCACCGCCACGATCAGGCCGGCGCGGATGTCGTAGAGGAAGAAGATCAGGACGATGACCACCAGCAGCATGCCGCGCAGCAGGTTGTCCTCGACCGTGCGGATGGTGAGGTTGGTCAGCTCCGTCCGGTCGTAATAGGGGACGATTTTCACGTCCTTGGGCAGTACCTGTTCGTTCAGGTACTTGGTCTTCTCCTCGACGCGCTTCAGCACCGTCTGGGTTTTCTCGCCCGTTCGCAGCAGGATCACGCCCTCGACCGCGTCATCCTGTTTCTCGTAGCCGAACTCGCCGAGCCTGGGCGCGATGCCGATGGCGACGTGGCCCACGTCCTTCACCGTCACCGGCACGCCGTTCTTCACGTTCAGCACGATGTTGGCGATGTCGTCGACGGTCTCAATGCGGCCCGAGCCGCGCACGTAATAGAACTGGCCGCCCTGGGTGTAGAAGCCGCCGCCCGCATTGGCGTTGTTGCTGGCGATCGAGGCCTCGATCCCGCCCGGCGACAGACCCTGGCCCGCCACCTTGGCCTGGTCGAGCAGCACCTGATACTGCATGTCGCCGCCGCCGAAACCCGAGTCATCGGCGACGCCGGGTACCGAGCGATAGGCCGGCTCGATCACCCAGTTCTCAAAGGTCTTCAGCTCCATGGGCGAGCGGTCGGTGCTCCGCAGCACATAGCGATAGATCAGGCCCGACGGCGCCGACAGCGGCGACACCGAAGGCGCTACGCCGTCGGGCAGGCTGAGTCCCGGCAGGCGGTTGAAGACTTCCTGACGCGTGGCCAGGTCGCCGGCGCCGTTCACGTAGGTGATGATGACGTCGCTCAGACCATAGAGCGAGATGGAGCGCATCACCGCGGCGTCGGGAACGCCGTTCATCCCCTGCTCCACCGGCACGGTGATCAGGCGCTCGACTTCCTCCGACGAGTGGCCCGGCCACTGGGTGATGATCTCCACCATCGGCGGCGACAGGTCGGGATAGGCTTCGACCGGCAGGCGCTGCAGCGACCAGGCGCCCACAAGGATCAGCAGCACTGTCCCGAGCGCGACCAGGAACGGCGTGCCGAGCGATGCGGCAACGATCTTGTTCATGAACGACGCGGCGCCGCCTTCGTCCACGGGCGGCGTCGGTTCGGCCGGCGGAGGCGGCACAGGCGTCTCGGTCATTGGCTCTGCATGAACTGCAGGAAGATGCCGCCGTCGTTGACGATGCGATCCCCGGAGCCGAGGCCGCTCAGCACCAGATAGTTGTCGCCGTTACGCTCGCCCAGCGTCACGCCGCGCCGCGCAAAGCTGCCGTCGGACTGCATCAGATAGACGAAGGGCAGGTTCTCGTCGTCGTGCAGCACCGACGACACCGGAACCAGCAGGCCGGTCGACTGGTCGCGCGAGCGGATCTGGACGCGCACGTACATCTGCTTCTTCAGCAGACTGCCGGGGTTGTCGACCTGGACCCGGGCGATGACCGAACGGGTATTGGGGTCCAGCTCTGAGGCGACGTTGGTCACCACGCCCAGGAACGGTTGCGAGGTGGAATTGCTGATCACACTGGCGGCGTCGCCAACCTTCACCTGCGCCAGCTCCTTGTCCGAGAGCTGGGCCATGACCCACATCCTCGACAGGTCCGCGACGGTGAAGGTCGGCGTCGTGCCGGCCTGCAGCAGCATACCCGGAGTGACCAGCTTTTCCGCCACCACGCCGGACAGCGGAGCGCGGATAATTCCTTCGAGATGGGCGACCTCCCGACCATCCTGCAGCGCCTTGATCTCGGCGGGGTCGACGTCGATGGCCTTCAGCGCCTGCAACGCCGCGTCGCGGTCCGATTCTGCGCCGACGGCGTCCGACTGCGCCTGCTCGGCTTCCTTGGCGGAGACGCCCTGATTCGCCAGCAGCGCCTGATCCGTGTCGGCGATCTTACGCGCGTTCTTGGCCGCCGCCACAGCCTTGGCGTAGGCGCCAGCCGCCGCGGAGAAATCCGCTGACTGCACATAGGCCAGCGGCTGTCCCTTGCGCACGTGATCGCCCGGGTTGACCAGAATGCGCGTGACCGGGCCCGAGAAGGCCGCGAGCACCTGGGTCGCCTGGTCGTTGTCGAAGTCCACCACGCCGGACGCGTCCACCAGATTGTGGAAATCGGTTTGGTTGACGGTGAAGATCTGGATGTGCGCGCGCTGGGCCGACGTCAGCTTGACGTTGGTCGGCGTGACCTGCGCCTGGGTGTTCTCGTCGGCCTTGGAGGAACAGCCGGCGACGGCGGCGAGCATCGCTACGGCGCCGAGCGCCGAAACGAGATTTCGCGCGACGAACTTTCGGGACTCAGCGGCCATCCTTGCCCTTCACGAGTTCGGCCCGGTTCCACCATCCGCCGCCGAGCGCCTGGTAGAGGGCGACGGTGTCGGCGTAACGGCTGGCCTGGGCCTGTACGAGGTTGATGCGCGCCTGCTGGTAGCCTTGCTCGGCGCTGAGCAGCGACAGGTAGTTGGCGTAACCCGCCTTGTACTGCTCCTGGGAGAGATCGAGCGTCGTCTTCGCCGCGTCGGCGGCCGCGGCGTTGGCCTGCAGCGCCTTGGCGTCCTGGTCGAGCGCGACCAGGGTGTCGGCCACGTTCTGGAACGCGGTCAAGACAGCGGAACGATACTGCTCCGACGCCTGCGTGAAGAGGTCCTTGGCGGCGGCTTCCTTGTGCTTCAGTTGGCCGGCGTCGAAAATCGTCTGGGTGATCTGGCCGCCGAAGTCCCAGAACTGCGATCCTGCAGAGAAGATCTTGCCGAAAGCGAGCGCCATGGTCCCCACATCGGCGGTGAGCTGGATGTTGGGCAGACGGTTGGCTGCAGCGATGCCGATCTGGGCGCTCGCCATGTGCATATTGGCTTCCGCCTGCAGGATGTCGGGCCGCTGGCGCACGAGGGTCGAGGGCAGGCTGAGCGGCAGGTCCTGCGGCAACTGCAGGCTGGTCAGTTCGTAGGGCGCTTCGGGCGCCTTCTCCGGATAGCGGCCGACCAGGACGGCGAGCAGGTCGCGCTGTTGCTGTTCCTGTTTCACCAGGCCGGGAAGCACGGCGACCTGTTGCGCCAGGGCGGACTGTTGCGCGGCGAGGTCGAGCCGGCTCGCATAGCCCCTGGCCAACTGCTCCTTCAGGATGTCGACCGACTTGGCGTCTATGTCGATCAGGTCCTTGGTCGCGTCGATCTGCGCCTGCAGCGCCACGTCCTGAATATAGGCGTTGGCGATGTTGGTGGTGAGCGTCAGGTCCGCGGCGTAGAGCTCGTAGCGCGCCTGGTCCTGCTGCGCCTTGGCGGACTCCACCGTGCGCCGGTTCAGGCCGAACACGTCGGGCGAGTAGGCGACGCTGACTTCCGGCGTGTACAGGCTGTAGATCTGCGCATTGTTGAACGGCGTGGGCGCGAGCGCCGAGGATGTGCGCTGACGCGTGGCGCCGAAGCCGGCGGTGACGGTCGGGTAATAGGCGCCGCGCTGGGCCAGCACGCCTTCCCGCGCCGCCTTCAACGCCGCCTGCGCCGCCTTCAGGTCGGGATTGTTCTTCAGCGCCTCGTCGATCAGGTCGTCGAGCGGTTGCGAGTGGAACAGGGTCCACCAGTCGCCCTGCAGGTCGGCGCCGGAACTGAGCTGCTGCGCCTCGCCGCCGGTCACACCCGGCGTGGCGACCGAGCTGTCGATGGGCTTGGCGTTGTAGTGCGTGACGTCGGGCGCGGCGGGGGTCTTGAAGTTGGGTCCGGCGACGCAGCCGGCGGCGGCGAGGCAGGCGAGCACAACGGCCGCAAGGCGCGCGGCTACGCCCCTCGTCGGACCGGGGCCGGACGACAGGTCCTGTTCAACGCGGCCGATCAGGTTCCGGTCCAGCGGTACACACCTACGCGACAACGCTAAGCCACGGAATCCGCCGGGATTCCGCGATCCCTGGCAGATAGCGGGAGTCGGCGGGGCCGGGCCATGCCGAGACTTCCCGATTTCGCCGGGAATTTTTCCCGATTCGGCGCGGCGACCCGAGCGGTCGAGCCTCAACCGGCCGCCGGAGCGGCCGGTTCCACCGTAAATACGGTCGTCTCGCCCTGCATCGCCGCCTCGCCATACACCCACCAAGGCATGTAGCGATCGGCGCCCCAGGCGCCAGTTGCGGCAAAGGCCGCCGACGACTCAGCCGGCCGCCCTCCAGCGCAACGACAGGCAGGTCAGGCCGGCGTCGAGCTTGACGATCTCCGTGGCGGCGAGCGGGACGACGGTCAGCCCGTGCGCCGCGAGAATATCGAGGGTGCGGGGAAACTGACGGGCTGCCAGGACCACGTCGTTGACGCGCAGCACACAGGCCGCCGCGTTCTCGGTGTCGGGCACCGTGAGGACGCGCAGGCCGTCGAACGCGCCCGAAGCCGCGAGCTCGGCGGTGGCGAGCACGGTCTCGTCGTCGATCAGGGTCGAGGCGCTCTTGAAGTGGAGCGTTCCGGGCGGCGTCTGCACCACGCGCGGGTTCAGACCGAGTGATGTAAGGTGACGCGCGAGGCTCGCCGCGCCGGCGGCGTCCGTGCGGTTCGACAGGCCGACGAAGACCGCTTCCGGCGTGACCAGGACGTCGCCGCCGTCGGCGTAGCCTTCCGCGATGGCAAGCACGGTCGTGAACCGCGCCTCGAGGGCCGGCTTCAGATGCGCGGCCTCGCCCCGGCGGCTTTCGGCGCCCGGACGCAACAGGATGGCCGCCTGCGGAAAAACCAGCGCTGGGTCTTCGACGAACACCGAGTCCGGATACGCTTCCAGCGGCTCCAGCACCGTGACCGCGAGGCCCGCCGCGCGCAGGGCGTCGGTATAGCGCGCGTGCTCGTCCAACATCGCGGCGTAGTCGGGGTCGGGCCCGCTGCCGGCGCGGATGCCGCTGACGACGCTCTTGCCAGGCGTACGGACGATGGCGGAATCGAAGGTGAAGACGGGGTGGGACATGGGCGCCCTATAGCAAGCAGAGAGGTTTGCGTCTCGGCGGGCTACAACGACCGCGCCGAGAACCAGGGGCCGAGGCGGCCGATGGCGTCTTCGACCTGCTGGGTCGAGACGGCGAAGCTGAAGCGGATGAAGTGGCGGCCGTCGACCGGGTCGAAATCGATGCCGGGGGCGGTGGCGACGCCGGTGTCGCGCAGCAAGGTCTTGCAGAGCTCCAGGCTGTCGTCGGTGAGATGGGCGACGTTGGCGTAGATGTAGAAGGCGCCGTCCGGCGGCGCGATGGCGGTCAGGCCCATCTTCGGCAGGTGTTCGAGCAGCAGGGCGCGGTTGCGCGCATAGGTCTTCACATGGCCTTCGAGTTCGTCACGGCAGTCGAACGCCGCCAGTCCCGCGTGCTGACTGAGCGAGGGCGCGGTGAGGAACAGGCTGCCCATGTAGTTGCGGGCGCGCTGCAGATGTTCGGCCGGAGTCAGCAGCCAGCCCAGGCGCCAGCCGACCATGCTGAAGTATTTCGAGAAACTGTTGATGACCAGCGCCGAGGGCTCGAACTCGAGCATGGAGGGCGTCGGGCCGACGTAGCTCAGGCCGTGGTAGATCTCGTCGGAAATGATCTTGACGCCGCGCTCGCGGCAGACCTTGGCGATGGCCGCGAGTTCGTCGCGCAGAATAATCGTACCGGTCGGATTGGCGGGGCTGGCGATGATGACGCCGTCGGGCGCCGGATCGAGCGCGGCAATGGCGGCGGTGGAAAGCTGGAAGCGCGTGGCCGCGTCGCAGGCGATCTCCACCGGCGTCATGTGCAGCGCCTTAAGGGTGTTGCGGTAGGCCACGTATCCCGGCCGCGCGAGGGCTATGCGATCACCCGGCTTGAAGGTCGAGGCGAGCGCCAGGACCAGGGCCGGCGAGGCGCCGCAGGTCAGGATGAACTGTTCGGGCGCGACCGTGACGGCGTAGGTTTCCTCATAGTGCCGGGCCAGCCGCGCCTTCAGCCTGGGGCTCTCCCAATAGCCCATGCCGTCGGTGTCCAGCACGTGGTGGGCCGCCGCGATGGCGGCCGTGGGCGCTCCGGTCGACGGCTGGCCGAACTCCATGTGCAGCACCGACCGCCCCTCGGCCTTGAGCTCATGCGCCAGCCGGCTGACCGACATGGCGTGGAACGGATCGATTTCGGCGGCCATCGGTGTCCTGCCCAAGCTTTGGCCTGATCGATCATAGCGGGGGTGGTCCGTCAAACATCGTCTCGCGCCGGGGCGGCTTGTAACCCGCGCTCCCGTCTGCCAGCCTCGACCGGGGCGCGGGCGCCCGGGCCGGAACGCCGGACACCATGGTTCAGATCCTGCTCGTTCTGCTGGCCCTGTTCGGCGTCGCCTTCGCCGTTCAGCTCGGGCGCACCATGCTGCGCCAGGGCGATTACGCGCCCAGGCTCGAAGCGGTCGTGCTCGGGGCGGTCACCAATTTCTTCGACACCCTCGGCATCGGGTCCTACGCGCCGTCGACCGCGTGGCTGAGGCTGCGCAAGCTCACGCCCGAC
Organism: uncultured Pseudomonadota bacterium; assembly: GCA_963838235.1. Classification (GTDB taxonomy): domain Bacteria; phylum Pseudomonadota; class Alphaproteobacteria; order Caulobacterales; family Caulobacteraceae; genus JAFECT01. The sequence goes on along the minus strand of CAWIQJ010000005.1, from coordinate 900,691 downwards.
GCCGGCATCCCGGCGATGCTCACGGTCGGCCACTGCCTGCCCTCGGTGGTGCAGGCGCTGATCTTCATCCAGATCGTCAAGGTCGATCCGCTCCTGCTCGCGGGCTGTATCGGCAGCGCGGTGCTGGGCGCCGCGGTGGGCGTGCATCTGGTGGCCCGCGCGCCGGTGCCGGTCGTCCAGGCGATGGTGGGCGCGGCGCTGACGATCGCGGCGGTGTGTTTCGCCATGACCAATCTGAAGCTCATGCCGGGTGGAGGTACGGCGCTGTCGCTGCCCGCGGGCTTGCTGCTGCCGGTGTTCGCCGCGCACTTCGTGCTCGGCGCGCTGATGACCTTCGGCATCGGCATGTATGCGCCGTCGCTGATCCTGTTGAGCTTGCTGGGCCTAAATCCCGTCGCGGCGTTTCCGATCATGATGGGGGCGTGCGCGTTCCTGATGCCGGTGGCGGGGGTCCGGTTCCTGCGGATTCAGCGCGTCGACCTGAGGATCGTCACCGGCATCGCGCTCGGCGGCATCCCCGCGGTGCTGGCGGCCGCGTTTTTGGTCAAGTCGCTGCCGTTGATGACGGTGCGCTGGGGCGTGGTGGCGGTGGTGATCTATGCGGCAACGCAGCTCCTGTGGTCGGCGGCGCGCCCCGCCAAACCGGCGCCGGTTGCAATCACCGCGCCATGACCTTGCGGGCGCAACCGTGGCTGACCGCCGTCGACGGGCCGCCGATCGGCGAAGCGCTCGGCTGGATCGAGGGCCGCACCTTTCCGGCGGACAAGCCGCTCATCGATCTCTGCCAGGCCGTACCCGGCTACCCGCCGCCCGCGGAACTGACCGCGCAGATGGCCGCCGCGGTCGCCGATCCGGAGACGCATCGCTACACCGACATCTCCGGCCTGCCCGGCTTGCGCGCAGCGCTGGCGGCAGACATCGCGCGCGTCTACGCTTCAGACGCCGTTAGCGCCGAGAACGTCCTGATCACCGCGGGCTGCAATCAGGCCTATTGTCTCGCCGCGCTCGCCCTGGCCAAGGCCGGCGACGAGATCGTGCTGCCGCTGCCCTGCTACTTCAATCACCGGCAGTGGCTGGAGATGAACGGGATCACGCCGCGCCTCGTCCGCTTCAACTCCGACAGCGGCGGCGTTCCCGACCTCGGCGACATCGAACGCGCGATCGGACCCAGGACCCGAGCCCTGGTCCTGATCTCGCCCAACAACCCGACGGGCGCGGTCTATCCGGAGGCGTTCCTGCAGGCGGCGTTCGACCTCTGTCGCGCGGCCGGTATCGCGCTGGTGCTCGACGAGACCTATCGCGACTTCCTGCCGACGGACGCGCCGCCGCACAGCCTGTTCGCGCGCGACGACTGGGCCTCGACGCTGGTGCATCTCTACAGCTTCTCCAAGGTGTTCTGTCTGACCGGCCATCGCGTGGGCGCCGTGGTGGGCGCGCCCGAGCTGCTGGACGAGATTCGCAAGGCGATGGACTGCGTCGCCATCTGCGCGCCGCGGCTGGGCCAGATCGCCGCCGAGTGGGGGTTGCAGCATCTGGGCGTCTGGCGGCGGTCCAACACCGAATTGATGCGCGACCGGCTCGCGGCGCTGAAGGCTGCCTTCGCGAACGGGGCGGGCGGCTATGAGATCGTCAGCGCCGGCGCCTACTTCGCATATCTGCGCCATCCGCACCGGGGCCAGGGGTCCACGGTGGTCGCGCGGCGCCTGGTCGAACGCCAAAATCTGTTGACCCTGCCCGGCGCCATGTTCGGCCCGGACCAGGACGCCTATCTCCGCCTCGCGTTCGCCAATGTCGGAAACGACGCGGCGCCGGAGATCCGCGCGCGGCTCGAGGCGGAGGGACGCGATAGGTTTTGAGGACCGGCTGCGCGGCGCTTGCCTGGACGGCGTTGTGGTTGCACCCTTCGGGCGGCCCTTGTCGCAGCGGTTGAGTCCATGATCCAACAGCGTCCGCCGGAACGGATCGACACCCTCGCCGCATGGCGGGCGGCCGATCTGCGCGCCGACGAATGGGTGCACGCGCTCACGCCGGACGAGATCGCCGAGATCGAAGCCGCGGCCAAGGCGCTGGTCGCCGCCGGGGCGGACCTGGGCGCGCTGACCGCTGCTGACTTTCCGATCCCGCGCTTCGCGGCGCGACTCAGCGCCCTGCTCGACGACGACGTACTCAGCGGACGCGGCTTTGCCGTGATCCAGGGCCTCGATCCCGCGCGCTTGACCCGCGCGGAGAACGCCGCCGCCTTCCTGGGGATCGGCGCGCACCTGGGCGCCGCGCGGCCGCAGAACGCCAAGGGACACCTGTTGGGTCACGTGAAGGACCTCGGCCGATCGAGCGACGATCCGACCGCGCGACTGTACCAGACCAAGGAACGGCAAACCTATCACACCGACTCCGCCGACGTGGTCGCGCTGATGTGCCTGCGGCCGGCCAAACGCGGCGGGCGGTCGAGCCTGGTGAGCTCGGTTGAGATCTACAACGCCATGCGCGCCGAGGCGCCGGATCTGGCGCTGGCGCTGTTCGACCCGATCGAGACCGACCGGCGCGGCGAAGTCGCCGACGGCGAGCGGCCCTATTTCACCATCCCGGTGTTCAACTGGTTCGAGGGCCATTTCGCCGGCATTTTCCAGCGCCAGTACATAGATTCCGCGCGGCGCTTCGACGGCGTGGCGCCGTTGACGGAGACGCAACGCGCAGCGCTCGATCTGTTGGAGGCGCTGGCCAACGATCCCGCCTTCCATATCGAGATCGACTTCCACCCCGGCGACATTCAGCTGGTCAATAACCACGTCCTGTTCCACGACCGCACCGCCTTCGAAGACTGGCCCGAACCGGCGCAGCGGCGGCATCTGCTGCGACTGTGGCTGGCGCCGTTGGGTGCGCAACCGTTACCGCCGGTGTTCGCGGAGCGGTTCGGCTCTGTGACGCCGGGCGAACGCGGCGGGGTGAACACGCCGCGAGCGTTGTGGAACGTGCCGCTGGAGGCGGAATAAGGAAGAGAGCCCACGGACCACACGGAAAACACGGACAAGAAAGTAAGATTGCCCACGAAAAACACGAAAAGCTCGAACTAGCTTGAGACTCCCCGCGTCGCAGACGCGGCTTATTGAATGGCGCTTCGCGCCGGGAGTTACACGGGAGACGCGACGTGTTCTTGGATTTTCGTGTTTTTCGTGGGCCTCTTTCTTTCCGTGTTTTCCGTGTGGTCCGTGGACTCTCTTGCTTCTCTCGTCAGCTCTCGACCGCCCGCCCTCGAGTCCAGCGGCGGGCCCACACCGTCACCGCGAGGTCGGCGGTCACGTTGCCCAGGGTGCGTGAGAAATCCAGGATCGGTTCGACCGACAACAACAGCGGCAGGATGGCGATGGGCAGGTTCAGCGCGATGCACAGCGGGATCAGCACCGTGGCGAAGGCGACCGAACTGGCCACGCCGACGCCGGCCAGGCTCATCAAGGCGGCGAGACCGATGCTGATGAGCAGGCGCGGCAAGGGCACGGCGACGCCGTAAACGCTGGCGATGTAGAGCACGATGGCCATGTTGGCCGCGGGATTGGTGGCGCGGAACAAAGCTACCGCCATGGGCAGCACCAGGGCGCGGATGCGCTCGGGCACGCCGAGGCGTTCGGCGCCGCGCAACATCATTGGCAGGGTCGCGAGCGAGGACTGGGTCGAGAGCGCCATGAGCTGCGACGGCAGGAAGGCCGCAGTGGTGCGCGCCGGCCGCGCGCCCGAGAACAGGCCCAGGAGCACCGCCGGCAGCGCGCCGATCAGGCAGATCACCGAGACCAGAACGACGTACTGTCCGAGTGTCGCGGCGATCCCCACACCCACCCTGGCGCCGATGGACAGGGCGAGAAAGAACACGCCGACCGGCGCCGCCAGCAATACCCATCCGACGATGGTCAGCATGGTTTCCTGAACCGCCTCGAAGAAGCTCGACAAGGCGGCGCGCCGCTCTGCGGTCTGACGCACGGCGGCAAGCGCAAACACCAGGGCGAACACGACCAGGGGCGCCATGGCGCCGTCGGCCGCCGCCTTGATCGGATTGACCGGGATCAGGCTTTGAACCCACTCAGCCAGCGTCGGCGTCGCCGGGTTCGGCGCACCGGGCCCCGCCATGCGGCGCAGCGCGTCCGCCACCGGTGCGGAGATCGGCCAGAGGTTCAGCGCGACGGAGGCGGCGATGGCGCCCAGAACCGCCGACGCCAGCAACAGCACGGCGAAGGTCACCACGGCGCGCGCCGCATAGCCGCCGCCCTGGATCACGTCGGCGGACCGCGCCACGCCCACGAACAACAAAGCGAACACCAGCGGAATGATGGTCATGCGAAGCGCCGCAAGCCACGCGCCGCCGAGCGCGTCGCCCAGGGTTGCCGCGCCGGTGCGCCAGTCGGGCGCTAGCCAGCCTAAGCCCGCGCCCAGCAACAGGCCCAGGATCATGCCGGCCAGAATCCGCGGCCCGAGCGCGTTCAGCTTCATGGCTCAAGGCATAACCGGGCCCGCACCGTTGGGGCAAAGTATTTCGCGGGGGCTCTCGCCTTCAGAAGATAAGCGCCGCCTCGTCTTGCCCTGCATTCACCTCGACTTCGACGCCGTCGATCAGTCGGGACCAGTCGCGGTCGGCGACGAGGACGATGGGTATCTCGCGTCCGTAGAGATCGGCCGCGACCAGGGATCCGATCACCAGGATCGGATCGGGCCGGGTGAGCAGTATGGCCGCGGGCGCGGTCCCGCGCCGCGCGGCTTCGGCCAATGTACTCGACGCCGAGGACGAGCCGCGGCCGCCATCCATGACGAGGATCCGGCCGGCGAGTTCCAGGCCATGCTCGGGATGGTTGGCGTCGACGATGCGTCCGGTCTCGGAACTGAAACCGCCCCACAGGCTCAGAGGCGCCGACAACCGTGCGACACGGCCGTGCGCCATGCCCGGCGCCAGGGTGAGATTGGTCGCGCTCATTCCGCCGCCATCCGCCCGAGTTCGGCGGAGCGCACGCAACGCTCCAGCGAGGTCAGGCCCGCGCGCCGTCCGATATTGCCCGGCGCATAATGGGCCCACTTCGCCGAGGTGGTCAGGATGGCGCCGCCGCTCCCGCGCACCACCGGCACGATGTAGGTGCAGGTGTCCATGACCAACCGCACGCCGAAATCGCGCAGCGGCTGCATCGCGGGGTCGGCCTCGACCTCCGCGGCGATAGCGCGCGAGGTGGAAACGTAAAATTCGACGTCGGAAAGGCGGATGCGACCCCGGACAGCGTTCGCGAGCGCCGCGAATTCGCTCAACGAATAGTGTGGCGTGCCCAGGCATACGGCGTCGATGGGCTCTCCCGGTTGAATCGGACAGAGTTCGGTGAAGGACGTTCGCCAGGTCCGCGGCCGAGACGACCTCGGCCTCCAGCGTGTTTGCGTTTCCGCCGGCTGCGGCTTCGACCGTCGTCGCCTCCGGCGTGACGCCCGCAGCGTGGAACAGAGCGACCGATCCCGACGTGGCCGAGGCCGCGCCCAACATCTTCAGCTCGTGCTCCTGGCTCTCGAGCGGCAACCCGGTCAGCACGGCCACGCGACCGCGCGCCAACTCGCCGAGCCGATAGCCGATCGCCGCGAAATAGAGGTCGCGCGGCAGGCCGCTGCGCTCCAGCGTCGGAACGTCGATCCGCAGCATCGCCCGACGATTCTCGTCGCGGTGAAGACCGGCGTAAGGGACACGCCCGGCGATCGCCGCGCACAGGTCGGTGAAATCGCCGTAGCGGTCCGTGCGGGCGCCCAGCACCGAATTCACGAACACGATGGCGTTCGACTCCGCCCAGGCCACGTGTTCCCCAAACCTCGGCCGGATGAGGCGTTGGTAGGGTGCGCAGGTGAGCGTCGGCGTGCAGCCGAGCGCTTCGTGCAGCCGGATCAGCTCGGCCTGGTCGTCGATCAACTCGCGCTTCCCGGGATAGAGCTCCGCGTGCTGCAGATCCACGGCCGCGACGTTGAGCGTGGTGGGCACGGCCACGCGACCGCCGTCCTCCACGAAGGCGCGCGCGAAATCGAGACTCGCCTCGCCGTGAAATAAACAGCCGTCGATGTGGGCGGACACGATGGGAATGAACCGGTCGGCGCCGAGCGCCCGGCCGTAACGCACCAGCAGCCGCATCGCGCGCGCCGCCGCCGGCCCGCGCGCCCCGTCGAGCAGCGCCTGATCTTCCGGACTGAGACTCAGGTCGACCAATGTCCCTCAATTCCCCGCCAGGGCCGCGCGCTCGTCCGGCGTCAGCACCCGCCAGCGGCGTTCGGGGAGATCGCCGAGCTGGATCGGGCCGATGCGCACGCGCAGCAGATCGGTCACCTCGAGCTCCACCAGGTCGCACATCCGCCGGATCTGGCGGTTGCGGCCCTCGGTCAGGACGAAACGCAGGCGCTGGTCGGCGATCGGACGAACGTCGGCGGGCTTCAGTTGCCGGCCGTCGAGCGCCAGGCCGTGGCGCAGCAGGGCCAGCTTCCTGCCGGTGATCTGGCCCGCGACCTTGACCAGATATTCCTTCTCCAGCTCCGACTGCGGCCCGATCACGGCGCGGGCCACCACCCCGTCTTCGGACAGCATCAACAGGCCCCGGGAGTCGCGGTCGAGCCGGCCGACCGGCGCGAGCTGGGTGTCACGATCGGGAATGCGCGGGCTTTCGCCGACCAGGGCCTCGCGGGTCAGCAGCCGGATCGCCGGGACCTGGCCCGGTTCGGGTTGGGCGGAGACGACACCCACCGGCTTGTGGATCAGCACGGTCAGGGCGTTCGCCAGCCCCTCCGACGCCTTGTCGGCGAGGACCAGGGTCTGGCCCGGCGCGATCTTGCGGCCGACGTCTTCGACCACCTCGCCGTCGATGGAGACCAGCCCGTCGGCGATCAGCGTCTCCGCCTCCCGACGTGAGCACACGCCGGACTGCGCCAGCCAGCGGTTCACGCGCTGGGGTTCGGGTTCCTCGTAGCGGCGGGTCCAGGCCATGGCGGCGGATAGACCAACTCTGCTCAAAACAATCAACCGGGGACGATCCGCGGCTATACCTCCACGGCAAGGAGGCGCCGGTGGAGCGATTCGACGTTGTGGTGATCGGCGCGGGCGGCGCGGGGCTGATGTGCGCCATCGAGGCGGGCAAGCGCGGCCGCCGCGTGCTCGTACTCGACCACGCCAAGGCGCCGGGCGAGAAGATCCGCATCTCCGGCGGCGGACGCTGCAACTTCACCAATATCCACACGCGGCCGGAGGCCTTCCTGTCGCAGAACCCGCGCTTCGCCCTGTCGGCGCTTAGCCGCTATCGGCCGAAGGACTTCATCGACTGGGTCGAGCGCCACGACATCGCTTGGCACGAGAAGACGCTGGGCCAGCTGTTCTGCGACGACAGCGCGCGGCAGATCGTCGACATGCTGCTCACCGAGTTGAAGGCGGCCGGCGGGGCCTTGCGCCTGGGCGCCGCCGTCGAGGGATTGGAAAAGGGCGCCGACGGATTTCGCATTTCAGCGGCCAACCGGAACATCGAATGTGACACCGTGGTCATCGCCACCGGCGGCAAGTCGATTCCGAAAATGGGCGCGACGGGCTTCGGCTACGACATCGCCCAGATGTTCGGTCTGCGTCTGGTCGAGACGCGCCCCGGTCTCGTGCCGCTGACCTTCGAGATCGGCCTGCTCGAACGCCTCAAGTCCCTGGTTGGCGTGGCGCTCGACGCGCGCGTCGCCTGCGGCAAGACCCGCTTCGACGAGGCCATGCTGTTCACCCACCGCGGCCTGAGCGGGCCGGCCATCCTGCAGATCTCATCCTACTGGCGCGCGGGCGACGCGATCACGCTGAACATGGCGCCCGGTGTCGACCTGTACGCATCCCTGCGCGACTCCCGCACCGAACATCCTCGCCAGATGCCGGCCACCGCACTAGCCCGCCATGTGCCCAGCCGCCTGGCGCAACTGATCGTCGACACGGAAGGCGCGCCGCTCGCCCTCACCGAAACCGGCGACAAGGCGCTGCGACGGATGGCCGAACGGGTGAACGCGTGGACCGTGAAACCCGTGGGCTCGGAGGGCTATCGCACGGCCGAGGTGACGGTCGGCGGCGTCGACACCCGCGACCTGAACTCGACGACGATGCAGGCCCGCGACGTGCCCGGCCTCTATTTCATCGGCGAAGTCGTTGACGTCACCGGCTGGCTCGGCGGCTACAATTTCCAGTGGGCCTGGGCGAGCGGCTGGGCGGCGGGACAGGCGGTTTGAGGGTCGGAAGGTCGCATTCTTTCCACGAGCACATTCGCCATGCCGCTACGGCGGAGACCTTGAGCGCCGCGGCCTGGGTCAGTCCGCCGAACGCCTTGTCGGACAGCTCTGTCGGTTCGGCGTCGGTCATCGCGCGCGCGCGTACAGGACCGTTTCCTCGCCGTGAAGCGAGTGGTGGTCGAGATAGAGGTCGTAGAACGGATAGGCGCGCCGGATCAGGTTGGGGATGGTCCAGAGCTCGACCGGCCGGTGATAGACACAGACGCCGAGTTTGGGGCGATGCGCCAGGATGGTCTCGCGCGCACCCTCGAGCGCCGCGATTTCCGAGCCCTCGATGTCCATCTTGATGTAGTCGACGCGGTCGACGCCGGTCCAGAAGCAGGCGTCATCGATCGAGACCTGCAGATCGTCGGGGCGCATCCTCCGGCCCGCGTTCGCCGAATGGAGCGGCGTGTCTTCAAGCCGAGAGGCGGCGTCGAGGCCCGCGACAGTGCTGGATCGCGCGAGCCCGGCGGCGAAGACCTGCACCCGGTCGTCCAGTCCGTTGCGCTGGACGTTGGCATACGCCAGGCGCGCGTGAGCGGGCGATGCATCGAACGCCAGCACGCGGCCCTTCGGCCCGACGTCCAGCGCGAAACGGATCGCGGTCTCGCCGAGGTAGACGCCGGCGTCGATCACCACGTCGCCGGGTTCGGGCGCGATGCGGACGCCGTCGCGCTGGAACTGGTACTGATCGGAGGCGAACGCCCAGTAGAGACCGTACTTGGCCGCCGCCATGGCGAGCGATCGGCCGCCGTGCTCAAGCCGCCAAAGTCGCAAGATCTCGCCGGTTGCGCTCTCGATGCCGACGGGCAGGTCATCCGAGGGCATGGCCGACGCCATCCACGCCTCGAGCCCCGCGTAGCGCACACCGTCCTGCGCCAGACGCGAGAACGCCCCGCCCCGCGCGCGATAGCGCAGCACATCGCGGAATACGGCGCGGCTCTCATCATCGGCGAAGGCGTCGAGCGCCTCGCGGATTTCGGCGCGATGGCGATATTGGATTAGAGCGGCGCGCGCGCGCGAGCGCGGACGTTGGAACAGGGCCACCAATCGGGACGCCGAGGCGGCGGCGACCACCTCGGGGTGCCGGGCGAATCTATAACGGTCGACGAACACCCCGCCCCGCGACCCTTAGAGCGGCGTCATTTCGGCAAACACAATGCGCCATGCACCGTGATCGCGCTGCCAGACTCGCACATAGCGCCCTTCAGCCGGCTTCCCATGAGCAGTCCACGCGATCTTGCCGTAGGTGTAGACGACGTCGCCGGCGTCCGACGCCCCGCCGCCGAGCGGTTGCGCGATCATCACCGGCGGCAGTCTGAGCAGGCCGGCGCGGACGTCGGCCGGGTTCGTCAGCGGATCGGGCTGCAACGCGATGATCCAGGCGGTTGCAGACAGTCGAGCCGCTGAGCCTGCGGCGGTCCTGCCCGCAGCCATGTCGGAGGCGAGGCGCGCTTCCTCCACCTGGACCTGGCTGAGCGCTGAAGTCGCGCTGTCGGCTCCCAGGGACGGCGCCGGAAAGAGGGTCACCACCGACGCGAGTCCGCGAGGAACCGGTGCGCCGTTCTCAGTCCCGTGATCGAAGACCCATTGCCAGCCGCCGTCCGGCTGGCGCTTCCAGACGGTGAAGAACCAACCGCGGGCCTGATCTGCGCCCTCGCCGAGGGTCCATGGTCCGACGTCGTAGCCGAGGTCGCCGGATCGGGAGACGCCCACACGGAGAGGCCGCCATTTGAGGGCCGGTGTATTGGGGGCGCCGGCGCCGCCCGCGTAGCGTTGACGCGCATTTGTGGGGTCAGGATCGAGGACGATGCCGTCCGGCGCGGCCCAGACCGCGAAGCTCGGCGCCACGCCAAGCTTTTGTGCATCGGCGGCGAACGCGCGTTCCGCGGCGATCACCTGGTCCACAGCCAGCTTAGGCGCCGCCCACGCCAAGGATGCGGTCGCAAGGATTAGACCTGCGCCGAGGCTCGTCGCACTGAGCTTCATCGCCACACCTTCCCTCCAACTGAGGCGAGTAAGTGGACGTCCGTCGTCGCGCACCAGCGGAATGCGTTGAACCGGCGTCCCACCGCGACGGAAAGTCTGATCCCTCCGCTTGAGCGGGGACCGATGCAGGTCTCAGGACTCAGCTTCTCAGACCCACCTGGCAGCGAGATGATCAGCGAGCCGCGGGCGCGTGCGCCCCGTCAATCGACCGAGGCTCACGGCGGCCTGGACGAGGGTGCGGCCGTTTGGTCCAATTGGAGTGCTCAGAGCGGCTTGCAGAACGCGCTCCGCGTCGTGCGGCTGGCCCGAAGCACTCAGCAACATCGTCTTGGCGAACGCGCCGCCCAGACAGCGGCGATCGAGACGGAGCGCCGCATCGGTGCGACGTCGCGCACTGGCGAGATCGCCTTGCACAATATCGAGAACGGCGAGGCCGCCCTGCGTCTCGGCGAAGTCGGCGTCGATGATCAGCGCCCGTTCGAAACGGGCGCGGCTCGTCAGGTAGTCGCCGGCCAGTAGATAGGCCCAAGCTGACGCTACCCACGACCCGGCGTGGTCGTCAAACAGGGCGGCGCTCCGGTCGAGATCGGCGGCGGCTGCCTCGACGTCTCCACGTGCAAGCCGGCTCAAACCCTTGCCGAGCAGCGCGCGGGGGTTGTTGGGCTGACCGGCGAGCGCGCGGTCGAACGCCTCCGCGGCCGCTTCGGGCGTGTCGTCGATCAGGAACAGGAGGCCGATGGTTGACAACGCCTCGGGGTTGTCCGCGGCGCGCTCCGCGAACTGATGCGCGAGCGTCGTGTCTTTCAGGTCCAAGGCGATCTCGGACAAGGCGCCGAGCAATTCGGTCTTGTCGGCGTGCGCGTCGAGAGAGTCGTGGCCCAGAGCCAGCGCGTCGTCGAGCCGACCCAGCTGGTGCAGCATACGAACTTTGAGCAGAGCGGCTTCGGCGATTTCCCTTGTGATGGCGTCGGTGAGCACGGTTTCGGCGGCCGCATAGTCCTTCCGGCAAGCCAACGCCCATGCGAGGTTGAGGCTGAGAGTTGGATCTGCCGGCGCTTCCGCCAGCAGGGCTGAGAAAATCGCCCTGGCCTCATCGTAGCGGCCGACGCGCAGGAGCACGATGCCGCGGAGGTACTCGTGCGCCGGCGATAGGGGCGCTCGTTTCGATTGGCGATACAGCAGGACCTCGGCTTCTCCGGGTCGCCCCTCCGCAAGGGCGCTCGCCACCGCCGCGGTCAGCAGCCCGGCATTGTTGGGATCGCGCTCCAGATAGCCGAGCAGCCGCTCAAACTGGCCCTCGCTCCTGCCGGATGGCGTTGTGGAGGTCATGGCGGGTCCTTCAGAATGGCCCGCGAGGTCGCTCAGACCGATAGTTGTGCACCGGACCTAAGGCTCATCGACCGGCAGACCGGCGTCGGTCCAGGCCCGGAGGCCGCCGGCAAGCACGAAGAACTCCATCACGCCCACCGCCTCGCGGAGCGGCTCACATCGTCGTGCAATAAGGCTGCCGTCATCATCGTAGAGAATGACCGCGCCCCGCACCCGGGTCGGCCGCTCGATCAGGGCGTCGACGGGGACATTGATCGCGCCGGGCAGATGCCGGGCGGCGAAGGCCTCAGGTCGGCGCAAATCAATCAGGCTCACACCCTCGGCGCGCAAACGCCCGACGTCGTGCGACGCGACCAGCTCGGCGTCGGTAGGAGAAGTCGAGGTTGCATCCAATGACGGGATCCTCCGCGGATATCGCAGTTTGACGCCGTCCCAGCCCTGGGTCGGACTTGTCACTGCTCATCAAAATGTGACCCCTCGGAAGCCACCCCAACGGAGATTCAGGCCTCCGGGAAATCATCGCGGACGGAAGCCAGATGCGAACTCCGTCCGGCGCTGGTGTTCGGCCGCTTAGCGGAAATCGGTCGCATCGGCTTCGATGTTGGTGGTGACACGAAGCCGCGAAGATCGCATGGCGTTGGGTTTCATCAGATACTCGTCGCCGTTTGGCGGGTGTCGAGGAAAGGTCGTGATATTGCGCCGTGAAATCTTCGGGAAATTGCAGCCGCTTTGCGACGAGCCCGGCCGTCCATGAGACCAACCCGCCCGGTCCCGCCGTTTTGCGCGCCGCGTACGACCTCGAACGGCAGAGCGGCCGCGAGTTCCTCCGGCGAAAACTCCAATGCCCGACCAATTACATTTATGACGCGTGAGGCGCTTCGTGACGTATCGCCTGCGCTTAGACGAGGTGCGGGGTCGGACGGGCTGCATGCCGTCCGACCCCGCGGTATTAACGCTCCTATCCTGAGGGGGGTTAGGGAACGTTAAGTCCTTACCAGCGCCAGCGCAGGCCCAGGCGGCCGATGAAGCCGTTGGTCTTGCTGCCGAACTCCGCTTCGCCCTTCAGGAACCCTTCCAGGCCGTTCCACGAGGTGGTGGTGACGCCGAAGTCCGCCTTGCCGTAAGCGCCGGGCTTGGTGTCTTGGATGCTCATGCACGCGCCGGGGCAACCGCCCGAGGTGATCATGGTCATCTTGTTGTTGCCGTCGAACTCCTCCGCCGCATAGAGGCCGACGTAAGGCAGGAGCGAGCCCCACTGACCGCCGACCCGGCCGCCGATCGATCCGCGCAGATCCTGGCTGTTGCCGAAGGTGAAGCTGGTCACCTGGGCCGGGAAGTTGGCGTTGTCGAGGTGGGTGGTGGTCCACGCCAGGTCCGCCAACGGCTCGAAGTAGAGATGGGTGCTGCCGAGACGGAAGCCCATTTCACCCTTCGCGCCCCAGGTGTCGCCCGAGAAGGTCTCCAGCGCCGGCACCGTGTGCATGTTCGCCTTCACATCGTACCAGTCGGCTTTCAGCAGGGCGTTGGCGAAGAACGAACCCGAGGTGAAGCCGGTATAGGCGCCCACGTTCCAGCCGGTGATGTCGAAGGAGTTCTTGTCGGTGTGGAAGATCGAGTTCTGCTCGAGGAAGCCGCCCGTGAAGCCCCACAGCCAGTTCTTCGAGGTCCAGTTGTCCCCGCCCATCTGGAAGCCGCGCCAGTCGGTATCGGTCGACAGGTTCGGCGTGAAGGTGAGGCCGTGCACGTCGAAGCTTTCGGTGCGGTCCAGACGCTCGCCGCCGATCTGGGCCTGAGCCCACATCTCCCAGCCTTCGCCACGGGTCGGAGGCGCAGAGCCCCACATCGAGTCGCGGACTTCCTGTTCGCGCGCCGACCAGGCGTCGCCCGTCCTGCGCCAGAAGTCCTCGGCCATCTCAGGCGCCTTCAGCATCTCGAAGGCGGCCTGACCCGGCAGCGCCACGATGTTCCAATCCACCGGACCGGAGAAGAACTGCAGTTCGTATTGATGAAGCCCTTGGTCCGGCCCGCCCAGGTGAAGTCAGACGCCGCGCCGGAGGTCCCGTGCACCACCGTCGTGCCCGTGAAGTTCAGCGTGCCCGGCAGCGCGGGCGTGGTGTCGTTCACCACCAGGGTGGTCGTCCCGTTCACCGCGCCGACGATCATCTCGTCGGAGGTCAGCGAGGCGCTGAGCGTCGCATCGACCGCAAGCGTTGAACCCGTCAGGCCGGTCCAGGTCGTCCCTGCCCCGCCGTTGCCTTCGAGATTGAAGATGTCGCCGGTGTGGCCGTTGCGCAGGTCCACAAGGCCGAGTTGTTGAACACCGTCAGTCCCGACCATGTCACCGTAGTCGGCGTGACGCTGAACGGCGCTACTTTGACGAGGCCGGCGTTGTCGAACACGTCCTGAGCCGTACCGAAGTAGGAGTTGCCATAGGCGAACCACCTGCCCGTCGTGGTGTTGTCGACCAGGTTCTGGCTGGAGGTCATGATGGCGTAGCCGAAGATATCGCCGTTGTTCCACAGCAGGGCCGGAGCCCCTGCGATGCCGATGGCATAGCCGGCGCCGCCCTTGATCGTGCCGTTGTTCCCGATATAGGTCCCGGCCGCCGAGTATGAATAGATTCCAACTGCGCCGCCGTAGACCTCGCCGCGATTGAAAATACTCGACTTGCCGCCCTCCGCGAAGGACGCGATGCCGGCGCCGGACTCCGAGTACACCGCCCCGTAGTTGACCACCGCGACATTGCCGCTGGCGATGGTCTCCGCCACGATGCCGTTGGCGGAGGCCCCGTAGGTCGCCACCAGACCGTTGTTCCTGACATAGACGTCGCCCGCCCCAGCCTCGGCATCAATGGCGTCGGCCTCGGAACCGTGCGTGACGGTCTCATTGTTGCTGTAGACCCTGGACCCGTTGTGCCCGTAGGCCAGAATGCCGGTGGCGAAAGCGCCGTAGGTGAAGACATAGTTCGAATGCACGTTGGTCGCACCGCCGTTGGCCACGGCGTAGACGCCGTCGGCGGCGAAGCCCTCGGTCGTCACCTCGCCCGAGTTTACATAGACGTCCCCGCCGGCCGCGTGGGCGTGGACGTGAATGCCCTGGGAGTCGTCACCCTCGGTATAGACGAAGGTCGACTTCACCGAGACGTTGCCGCCGTTGTCGGTGACCGCGGCAATGCCGTCGGCGCTGTAGCCGTAGGTCCACACCCCGGTGGAGGTCACCGTCACGTCGCCGTGAGAGGTCACCGCCGAGATGCCGCGCGCGAGGTCGCCCTTGGTCACCACGTCATACGAAATTACGCTCACCGGGCCGCCGAAAGCGTAGGCCTTGATGCCCGTGGCTTTGTAGCCGTAGGTCTCAACCAGGTTCCCGTTCTTTACCGTGGCCCCGGTGTAGCCATAGGCGTCGATACCGATGGCGGCGTAACCCTGCGTCACCACCATAGCCGACACGACAAGGGTCGTGCCGTCTGGCGAGATTGCTTCGATGCCCTGAGCGAAGTCACCGACAGTGACCACCTCGCCCGACTGTACGAACGCACGGTCGTCACCGTAGGCGTAAATCCCCACCGATCCCGTGCCGGTGGTTTTCACATAGCCTGAGAAGACATAGGACGCGCCAGCGTTCGCCACCGCGTGGACGCCGTCGGCATAGTCGCCGGCGGTCCGCACGACAAGAGAGTGCACGTCTGCGACCTGATCTCCGAAGGCATAGATGCCGGTCGAGTGGTAGCCGGTGGTCTTTACGTATCTCGAAGAAACGTAGGCCGTGTCCGCGAAGGCTTTGGCGTAGATTCCGCCCGAGTAATTGCCTGTCGTGAACACTTCGGAGGAGTGCACAGCGACGTTACCCAGTGCACTAAGCCCGACGATCCCGTAGGCGTGGTCGCCGCTGGTGCTGACGATGTCTGAGTTAATCAAAACGTCGCCCGCGTGGCCAGCCGCCGAAATGCCGGTGGAGTAGTTCCCGTGCGTCATCGTCATATTGGCTGTGACCTCGACGTCGCCTGAGGTCGAGCTCGCATAGATGCCGTCGGAGTGGGCGCCATAGGTGAGCACCGTATTGGAGACGACGGTATCCGGGCCGTGCGTCTCAGGGCCTCGATGCCTTCGCTGAAGTTGCCGTAGGTCTTGACCCCACCCGACTTCACATACGTCGCATAGTGTCCGCTGGCGACGATGCCGTCAGAGCTGTCGCCGTGAGTAATCACCGTGCCGGAATAGACTTTCACCGTGTCCGACGGTGTGAGGCCGAGATTTTCCGCGACGATGCCTGTCGAGGCAAAGCCCGAGGTCGACACATAGGTGGAGTGGACGACCACCGGACCGCCCGCGGCCGCGAAGATTCCGGCCGAGTTCTGTTCCCTTGGTCACCGTGACGTTGGCGGTGACATAAGCGCCTTCAATCACGCTTCTCCGCAACAATGCCGTCGCTGAAACTGCCCTTGGTGTAGACTTCACCCGTGCTGACGACGGTGGCGTTGCCTTGGCCGACGACGTACACGCCAAAAGAATGGTTGCCGAAGGTCGAGACGTCATCGACCGTTACATATGAATTTCCGCCGTTCAGCCCGCCGCCGATATTGCCGCCCGCCTTGATGCCGTCGGTCCAGTCGCCGGTAGTGACGATGTCGTCGGCGTCGATCGTGGTCACGCCGGTGGTGTAGGTGCGGATGCCCGCGCCGCTGTTGTTGGCCGAGCTTCCGGCGTACTGGTGCACGGTCACATTGCCGACATCGACAGAGACGGTACCGCCGCCCAGGCTCTCGCCGACCACGCCGTCGGCGATGTCGCCTTCGACCAACACCGCGCCATTGATCGTGATCGCGACATTGTCGCCGACACTGGCGCCGAAGACCCCGACCGCTCCATATCCGGTCACGCTTTGCGCGGTGACCCCGCCATCAACGAGGATGCTGACGTTGCCCCCCGCCTCAGCAACCGCGCCGTAAGCGCGGCCGGCGGTGGACATCACCGTAATGTTGCCCCCAACGTAAAGTTTGGCGTTGCCGTCGGCTTGCTCCCCGACGCCGACCGCCTCTCCCAGGTTCGATTCCGCGGTGACATTCCCATTAATGGCGATGTCGCCGTCGCCGCCTGCTTCAACTTCAACTGCAAACGCACCAACCGCGCCCATCGCCGCTACGCTTTGGCCGATGGACACGTTGACGTCGTCGTTGTGGTAGCCCTGGCCGGTCTCGGCGATGACTCCATAGGCGTTGCCTGCGGTCGCGACCGACGTGACGTACCCCTTCACCGACACATGGACGTAGCCGCTCGATAGGGCGTCGACGCCGGCTGCGAAGTATTTCCCCTGCGCCGTGACATTGCCGCCGACGGTGACGTCGGCGTAGAAGCCGCCCAACCCGCCCTGGGCCGCGACTCCCGTCGCATTGCCGGCCAGGGCGCTCGCGACGACGTTTCCGTCCACCGTGACGCCCGCGTAACCGGTACTGTTTCCGTTGACGCCGGTCGCGTTGCCAAGTTTTGAATAAGCAACAACGTCGTCCCCGACGAAGACTTTCACATCGTCGCCGGTCGCCAGGACGCCGGTCGCATCGCCGACGGCGTCGGCCAGCACGCCGTTGTTGACGTGCACGTAGGCGCCGCCGTCCAACGCACTCGCGTCGATGCCGATGGCTGCGTAGCCTGCCGTAAGGGCCATCACCGTCACGTTGCCGTCTATGGTCACCGTGCTTCCGAGGTCGCTCGCAGCGACCACGCCCGTGGCGTTGCCGTGCGTCGCCCCCACGACGACGTCGCCGCCGTTGGATCCAACACCGACATAGACCGCGTCGGACTTGCTATAGGCATGCACGCCTACCGCGCCGCCGTCGGTGGTTATGACCGTTACGCTGCCGTCGACGTCGACGGAAACATTGCCAAACGACGCGGCAATGGCGGCCGGTGGCGTAGGTGTAGCCCTCCGCAACGACATTGCCGAAGACGTTGACGCCGGCGTAGCCGTCACCGATCGCCGCCACGCCATAAGCTTTCCCATGATAGGACTCCGCAAAGACGCTCCCCCCGACGGTGACTCGCGCGGCGCCGGTGGCTTCCGAAGCCACGCCCACCGCTTCGCCGAGTTGTGCTTTGGCGAGAACACTGCCGTTCACGTAATCGTCTGAGTCACCACTCTGGGCGATCGAGTTGACGCCTGTGGCGTTGCCAAAGGCGTCGGCATAGACATTTCCGTCCACCTGAACGTGGATCGCCCCGCTTGAGTTGCCGTAAACCGCCGTCGCGTTACCCAGGGCAATCGCGGACGCGTTGCCGCCGATGAGGATCGTGCTGTCGCCGACGACCATAACGCCGTAGGCGTTGCCGCCGAAGGCCCTGGCATAGACGTTCCCGCCCACGTTCACACCAACGTCCCCGCCGTAGGCCCCCACGCCGACGGCGCCGGTGAACCCCTCCGCGATCACGTTTCCGGTGACAGTGAGGTCGTTGTCGGACGTCGCGCCCGCCGTCTGGAGCACGGCGTAGGCGCCGCCGTTGATCGACCTGGCCATGACGTCGCCGCCGATGGTGGTGCTGGCGTTCCCGACGGCGATAGCGTCGACACCGTCCGCGTCGCCGTTCTTGGAATAGGCATAGACCGACCCCCCGACGCTTATCGTCGACGTCTCGGCAGCGAGAATAACGACGCCGTACGCGTCTCCATCCCCCGCCTTGACGACAATATTGCCGCCGACGGTGACGTAGTCGTTGCTGTACCCGGTGACCGTCACGCCTTCCCGAATACCCACTGCGCCGGCGTAACCGATGACCACGACATTGCCGCCGACGGCGACCCGGTTGGCGTAGTCCTGTATGACGCCGCTCTTGGTCACGTAGGACGCGATACCGACGGCGTAGCCACTGACCGACTTCGCGACCGCATCGCCCTTTACGTCGATGCTGATGTCGCCGTAGGCGGACGCGTAAATGCCGATGGCTTTGCCGGTTTTGGAATAGGCGTAGACCGAGCCGACGGTGATGTTCGTGCCGTCCTGGGAGTAAGTCTTGATCCCCGCCGCGTAGCCCGCCATGGACTTCGCGGCGACCTGACCGGCGACGTCGATGTTCAGCGTGTCGCTTTCGGCAACGTACACACCTGTGGCGCTTCCGGCGCGTCCGGCATCGGCATACACCGAACCGACGCTGATCTCCACGTCGCCGGCAAGCGCTTTAACGCCCGTTGCGTATCCATAGAGGGACTTTGCGATGACCGCACCGGCCACGTAGATCTTCGCGAGATCCTCTGCGCCGGCGAAGACGCCTATGGCGTTATCGTCGACGCTTTGCGCGTAGACGCCTCCGTCCACGTGCTCGCCCAGATAGCCGGAGGAATTGCCGTAGATCCCGGTCGAATTGCCGAAGAAGGATTCCGCAATGACGTTGCCGCCGACGAAGATATAGGCGTCGCCGTCGACATCCACGCCTATCGCGTAGCCGAAGGTGGTGAGGGCGGTCACGTTGCCGCCGATGTGGACATTCACGTCGCCCCGGTAAGCGTCGACGCCGATGGCCCGGTCGAATCCGCTGGCATAGACGTTGCCGCCGACCGTGATGTCGTTGGCGTCGCCCGGACCGCCCGCCTCCTGCCAGACGCCGGTGCCGACTTCATTGGATTTTGCCGTCACGTCGCCGTCGACGACGATAGCGGCGGCGCCGGCCGAATAAACCCTGGCGCCCCAGACTTCTCCGTACTTGCTATAGGCGCTGATCGAGCCCCCGACGAAGACGTCGGAATTGGCGGCGCTGTAGATGCCTTTCACGTCAATGGCGACGCCCGTGGCGTAGCCGTGAACGGTGTTCACGGTGATGTTGCCGGTGATGCTGGCGCTGTCTGCTCCCTCGCCATGCATGTCATAGGTGGAGACCCCGACCGCCCCGCTGTAGCCGGTGACGGTGACATTGCCGCCGACCGTTATCGTCTGCTGGAAGCTAAAGTCGGTCACCGTCGATTCGACACCGGCGGCGTAGCCGCCGCCGGAGACGGCGGTGACGTCGCCCGCGACGGTGGTTGTGACGTTGCCGAAGGCTGAATTGTTGATTCCGGTCGCATTGCCGTTGATCGAAGCCGCGTAGACCGAGCCGACCGAAACGTTGGCGTTGTAGAAGGAGTAATTCTTCACGCCGACGGCGTCGCCGTTCGCGGTGTGCACGCCCACCTCGCCGACAATGGTTATGGTCGAATTGCCCGTGCCCGCGTCGGCGTCGACGCCGGTCGCGCCGGTCGTACCCAAGGCGACGACGTTGCCGCCGACGAAGATGTCGACGTCACCGCCACCGCCGCTACCGGAAGCGGTGGTGTCGAATACGCCGGTCGCGACGCCGTCGGAAGATTGGGTTAAGACATCGCCGCCTACGATGACGCTGGCGGGGTTATTCGGCGAAAGCGTCTTGTCGTAGACCCCGAACGCGCCCGCGCTGCCGACGGCGGTGATGCTGCCCAGGACGAACACGCCGCTGTCCAGGTCACTCTGCGTCTCCACGCCGATCGCGATTTCACCGGTAGAGATCGCGGTGACATCGCCCACGACGTAGATTGACGCCGTGTTAGACCCCACTGCGAGGATCCCGACCGCGTCGCCGGCCGAGCCGGCGTAAACATTGCCGTATTGCTCCACCGAGGTGGTCTCGCCGGAAGAAGCGCGGATGCCGATGGCATAGGTCGCCCCGTGTACCGAGACATTGCCGTGCGAATTGACATTATCCAGATAGGTCGCGGCGGTGTCGATTCCGAATGCATCGCCGCTCGCGTTCTTCACATAGATATTGCCGACCGACACGGTCTGATCGCTGCCGTGGTACGCCTTGGCGTATACGGCGGAAGCGGTAATGGTGTTTGTCGAGATACTGATGCCGGTGGTCAGGATGCCGACGTTGCCGTCGTGGGCGAAGGCAAAGATGCCATCTGCCCCTGACGAAACCTGACCCACGTTCGTCACCGAGACATCTCCAGCGCCTGTGGTCTCGGAAAGAATCCCGAACGTGCCGCCGCTCACGCTGCCGTAATTGTCGACGAAGGCGCTTCCGGCGGATGTGTTGTAGGCCGCGATGCCGATAGCGCCGCCGGTGACTGAGGCGCCGCTGTTGATAGTCACTCCCGTGTAACCACCGGCGGTGTTGTTGGCAAAAACCCCTTCGCCGGCGGTGTTAACCACGGTGAGGTTGTCGAGCACCACTACCAAGCCGCGGCCGCTGGCGTCGCTGTAGAGGATTCCCGATGGATAGGGGTTGGAGGCTCCGGTGCAGGTGACGGTGTCGACGCCGTTCACGATCGCGGTCGGTCCGCATTCGTTGGCCGCCCAGGCCTGTTGCGGCGCGCCCAGTGTGAAGACGGCGATCGAGCAACCCAGCGCGGTGCTGAGGAACAGCGCGGAGCGCGTGAGCTTATCACCCTTCCGCGGGGAAAGTTCGATCCGTGACATCGCGGTCTCGGATTTCGACACCGTCGCATGCAGCGCTCGCTTGAACATGTAAATCCCCCTCGTAACCGGTTGCGCCGCGCGGTTGACCGGGCGGCGTGAACGCGACAGCAGTCGGTCGAGGTCAGGCTCGCTGCGCGCCCGCGAGGCCGCCACCACATTGCGATGAACCGTGGGTACAGAACGACGGATCGGGGCGGCGGTTGGAAGAAGCCGCTTGTTCGGCGCCGGCTTAAACGCGGCGGTTCACGCCGCCGGCTCCGGCCCGCGTTCGGCGGGGATTTCGAGCACGACCTCGAATCCTCTGGGCTGGATGTGGCCGGCGGTAAACCGCGCGCGTGCGCCGTAGAGGACGTTGAGGCGATCCCGGACATTGGCTAGCCCGAGGCCCATGGACGAGGCCGGCGCACCGGGGGCGTCGCCGCCGCCATTATCGCGGACGGCGAGGCGCACGGAGCCGCTTTCGGCCGACACATGCAAACTCACTCGCACCTTCCGCAGCGTGCGCCCTACGCCGTATTTGACCGCGTTCTCCACAAGCGGCTGGAGGATGAGGTTGGGAACCAGGCATTCTTCCAACGCAGGATCCACGACAATGTCGATTTCGAGTCGCTCCTCGAAGCGCACTCGCTGGATCGCCAAATAAGTTCTCTCGAGCGCGACCTCGTCGCGGATCGGAATTTTGTCGCCGGGCGCGTATTTGAGCGACATCCTGAGGAAATCGCACAGACTGAGCACGGTCGTCTCGGCCCGCTTCACATTACCCTCGGCCGCCAGTGTAGCCACCGCGCTGAGGGTATTGAACAAAAAGTGCGGATTGAGCTGGTAACGCAACATCTGGTTCTGGGCGTCCGACGTCAGAAGTTGGCTCTTTGTCAGCAAGAGTTCCTGCTGGTACAGACGATCGGAATAGAGCGCCGCGTACCGCACCCCTGCCCAGGCGATGATGGTGGGTGCCGTCGACAACACCCACAGAAAGTAGAGGTACGGCGTGAGCGGTTCCGCTGCATAAAACTTCGGCACCATCAGCCGCGTCACGCCAAAGTAGTAGAGGGTGTATACGGTGACGCCGAACAGGCAGGCGACAACCGCCGCGGCCACTGTGTAAACGACCGGCAGCGCGTCGTATCGACGCAGCAGGCGGTCCAGCGCGAAGCAGAGACATGTTCCACCGGCGAAGAAGAGGGCGCCCCCGACAGTGAGCACGAGCCAATCGGACGCGATTGGTTGATAATGGACTACGACGGTAAGCGCCTGCATCGCCCAAAAGAGCCATGTCGCAATGGTCAGAGCTTGAAGTCTGCGGCCAAACAAACGCAACTCAAACCTCCTGGCGCCACTCGGGCTTTTTTGGCGTCAACCTCAGCCTCCGGTCGTCTAACACGATTTGAACTGGTCGTCGGGGCCGGACAGCGCAACACGAGTAATTCGACGGCGCGGCCGAGGGGACCTACCCAACGTCACGGCGCGGCGGCCCCGCCTCCCGCGGCATGAGTATGCGCACGCCTTCGGCGTAGGTATCGCCCACCGCGGCCCTACGGCCGGAAGCCAGGCGGACCTTTAGTCGCCCGCTGGGCGAACGTTCGATTTCGGCAACGTGGTCGATATTGACGATCGACGAGCGGTGCACCCGCAAAAAGCGCCTGGCGTCCAGGCGTTTCTCGAGCGCGGACATGGACTGCCGGATCAGATATTCCCCGCCTTCCGAAAAGACGCGGATGTAGTCGCGTTCGGCCTCGAAAATTTCCACGGTGGAGAGGACGAGCCGAACGGTCTTACGGCGCGAGGACACCCACATCTCCGCCTCGAACTCCGGTGGCGGGGGCATCCGCCCGGCGCTCCGGAATACGTCAAAGAGCGCATCGAGCTTTTCCTCGCCGGCGCTCTTACGGGCGCGGGCGCGTTCGACCGCATCGACCACCCGATGCTTTTGCACAGGCTTGAGTAGGTAATCGACGGCCGCCAGGCGAAACGCTTCGATGGCGTGCGTGTCGTAGGCAGTCACGAAGATGATTGCGCATTTAAATCGCCCTTTGATCCGATCGGCCAACTCCAATCCGGTCAACACCGGCAGGTTGATGTCGACGAAGGCGATATCGGGATCGAGCCGTTCGATCAGCCGCACCCCCTCGATCCCGTCGCGAGCTATCCCAGCTATGGTCAGGTCCGGAATCTGACGGATCTGCATGGAAAGCCGCCGCACCGCGTGCGGTTCGTCCTCGACGATTACAGCGCTCAGCATCGCGACCCCCCGCCCGGCTGGACGTTTCGCCACCGCGTGAAGGGGTCCGATGCAGACCCGTCTTCCGAAAGCCCCCGGACGGACTCCCCTCTCACAGTCTATGCCAGGACTGGTGGCGCAAGCACGCCGGTTCGTCGTGTTATTGAGGGGATTCGTCGCAGATTACGCTTGGAGACAGTCTGGAAATCAGGTCCGACCGCCGCCCCACGGCGTCCGAACGTCCTGCTCTGCGTAACCGGGTACGCGGTGATTATCGGCTGGTTTGCGATGCGAACGTGGACGATGTGGGCAGCGCCAGGTCCGCGAAGAAGACCTCAGAAAAAGGGACTCGGCCTTCGTGCCGCCGAACGATCGCGGGTCCAGCGCGCACAGGGGCAACCTCGAGCTCGCACATGAACGACCGTCTGGGGCGAGGACGTCTATCCGGCGCTGAGGCGCGAGGGCATGTGGGTTGAGGGCGCACCCGTCGCTTCGCGGCATAGCCGCTGCGAGTCCGCCGCTGTCGACGAGGATTGTTGCGGCTATCGCCGGGGTCAAACTTCTGCATTAGGTCATAATATCGAGATAACCAGCGCATTACCCCGGCATGGTGGCGGTGACGCAGGGATTCGAACCCTGGATACCCTTTCGGGTATGACGATTTAGCAAACCGTTGCCTTCAGCCACTCGGCCACGTCACCCACACCGGGTCCGGAGGAGGCCCCCGGAGCTGGCCGCTTTACAGCCGCGCAGGCGCGGCGGGTCAAGCGGGATGCGCCTCTTAGCGGAGACCGGGTGGAGCGGCTAGTGTTTGGGCGGAAAACCTGGGGGACACGATGAAGCGCGGCGTATTGGCGGCGACGGCCCTGGTGGCGATGGCGAGCTTGCTGGCGGGGTCGGCGGCGCGGGCGCAGGGGCTCGACCGGGCGGCTTCGGACCGGACGGCGGTGAAGGTCTCGTTCGTGTCCTTTCCGGTCTCGGCTCAGGGCAAGTCCTGGCAGACGGCCGGCGAACTGCGCGAGCCCAATCGCGATCCGGGCGGGTCCGGGCCGATGCCCGCGGTGGTCATCGTCCACGGCTCCGGCGGGGTGGACAGCCGGGGGGAGAACTACGCCCGCGGCCTGAACAAGGCCGGGTTCGCCACCCTGGAGATCGACCTTTGGGCCGCGCGCGGGGTGATGCGGGCCGAGGACCGGCCCAAGGCGGTGGCGGAGACCCTGCCCGACGCCTTCGCGGCCCTGCACTTCCTCAGCCGGCGCTCAGGAATCGATCCCAAGCGCATTGGGATCATGGGGTTTTCCTGGGGCGGCGTGGTCTCGATGCTGAGCGCGACACGGGAGGGGCATGACGCGTTCGCGGCGCCCGGCGAGGCCTTCGCGGCGCACGCGCCGCTCTATCCGGTGTGCTGGGTCTATAACCATGTGCCCGGCTATGCCTTCGCGGGCCTGACCGGTGCGCCGGTGTTCATCCAGGCGGGGGCCAGGGACCTCTACGACGCGCCCGACAGCTGTGAGACCCTGCGGGCCGGGCTGCCCGAGGCGGCGCGCAAGCTGGTCACGGTGACGGTCTATCCGGACGCCGGACACGCCTGGGACCGGCGCGAGGCTGACACGGTGATCACCGACCCCTTCTCCCACCAAGGCAAGGGCGGCGAGGTTCCGTTCCGCTGGAACGGGGTGGTGGCGCGGAAGTCGACGGAAGCGGTGGTGGGGTTCTTTCGGCGGATGCCGGCACGGCCCTAAACGAGCAGCGCGGCCGTTTCGCACGCGGATTGCATCGGGGTGGGGGAAATTCCCCATCTAGGACACCCCATGCCGGCCGCACTCACTCGCACCCGCACCCCGGAAGTCCCTGCTGAAGTCCGGGAAACCGCAGCACTCGACGCCGTCGCCCTGCAGGCCTTGGCCGCCGATTTCGCCAAGGCGCCGAACCCCAACTCGGTTAACCGGCGTGGCCCATTCCGGCCCGAGCGTCTCGTTTCCGCACGCTTGAAACAGAGCGGCGCACTCGCGGCGCGCTTCTTCCGCGCCGGCGACGTGGTTACCGTCCTGGCGCTCGCGCTGTTGACCACGGCCCTTGCGCTCAGCGGTCATCTGGGCTCCGCGCCGCTGCGCGACCTCCTGCCGATCGTGGTGGGCGCGCCGATCGCGGCGTGGCTGCTCGGCGTGTTCGGGCTCTACGGGTTTGGGCGACACGAGCGTCTGGGCGTGCACCTGTCCAAGGTGACCACCGCCTTTGCCATTGCGCTGGTTCCCGCTTACGGCCTCGCCTTCGTGCTGAGCGCGGGCGACGCGGCGATTGCCGGCCTCGACGCCTGGTTCCTGATGACGCCGCTCGCGGTGATGGCGCTGCACGGCCTGTGGTTCTCCACGGTGCGCGGCTGGCGCGACGAGGGACGCCTGACCCCGAATGTGGTGATCGTCGGCGCGACCAAACATGCGGAGCGCCTGATCACCGCCGCCCTGGCGCGCAGAGACGTGAACGTCATTGGTGTGTTCGACGACCGGCTGGCGCGTTCGCCCGAGGCGCTGTCGGGCGTGCCGGTGCTAGGCGACGTCCAGGCCCTGGTCGAGCATCGCATCACCCCGTTTGTCGACCGCGTGGTCGTCGCCGTCGATGCCGGCGCGCGTGGGCGCGTGCGCGACATTGTCGAGCGCCTGCGCGTGTTGCCCAACGAAGTGTCGCTGCTGGTGGACCTGGAGACCGAGACCGACCGCGATGCGGCGCTGGCCAAGCTCGCCGACGCGCCGCTGACCCGCGTGTCGGGACAGCCCGAGGATGTACGTCGCGCTTTTTCCAAGCGTCTGCTCGACCTCGGCGTAGGATCGCTCGCGCTGCTCATGCTGTCGCCGCTGATGGCGATGATCGCCCTGTGGGTGAAGCTCGACAGCCCTGGCCCGGTGCTGTTCCGCCAGAAGCGGCACGGCTTCAACAACGAGATCGTCACCGTCTGGAAGTTCCGCACCATGCGCCACGCGAGCGCCGACCAGGCCGGTTCGCGCCAGGTCGTCGCCGACGATGAGCGTGTGACCCGGGCGGGCCGCTTCCTGCGCCAGATGAGCCTCGACGAGCTGCCGCAGCTGATCAATGTGATGAAGGGCGAGATGTCGCTGGTGGGCCCGCGCCCGCACGCGGTCGGGATGAAGACCGGTCAGTTGGAAAGCACGCGCCTGGTCGCCGAATACGCCTGGCGTCACCGCATGAAGCCCGGGATGACCGGCTGGGCCGCGATCAAGGGCTCGCGCGGGCCGATGCACACCGCAGCCGACGTGCGCCGCCGCGTGGCGCTCGATATCGAGTACATCGAACGCC
Source organism: uncultured Pseudomonadota bacterium (assembly GCA_963838235.1). Taxonomy (GTDB): domain Bacteria; phylum Pseudomonadota; class Alphaproteobacteria; order Caulobacterales; family Caulobacteraceae; genus JAFECT01. The sequence goes on along the minus strand of CAWIQJ010000005.1, from coordinate 874,151 downwards.
AGTCGGTCTGGCTCGACCTCTATTGCGTGCTGATGACCGTCCCCGTGCTGGTGGGCGACCGTCTGGCCATTCGCTGAGCGCGCCCATGTTCTGGCGTGGCGTCTGGGCCTATTTGCCCGCCAATATCGTGCAAGGCGTGGTGGGCCTGCTCACCATCGTCGTGTTCACGCGGCTTTTGACGCCCGAACAGTTCGGCCTCTATGCGCTGGGTTTCTCGGTGATGACCCTGGTGCACACCATAGGCTTCACCTGGCTGGAAGCGTCGATGGCGCGCTTCTTCGCCGCCGAACAGGCGCGCGACCGTCTGGCCGATCACTTCAAGACGCTCTATCGGGCCTATGTCGTCATGGCGCTGGTGTTCACGCCGGTCTGCGCCATCGGATTGTGGCTGTGGCCGGCCAATCCGGCGCTGAAGATGGCCATCGGCGCAGGCCTCGGCGCCATTCTCGGCCGCTGCCTGATCAAGCTGGTGCAGGAACGCCGGCGCGCGGCGGGCGAAGTGGTGTCGGCCTCGGCGCTCGACATTGGACAGACTGTGGGCGGGTTTGCGCTGGGCGCCCTTTTCGCGGTGCTGGGCCTCGGCGGCGCGGCGCCTTTGATCGGCGCAGGTCTCGCGGCGGTGTTGTGCCTGCCGTTCGCGCTGCCGAAGGAACTGACCTTTCTCAAGGGCGGACATTTCGAGGCCGAGCGCGGGCGGCGCTACGCCGCCTACGGCCTGCCGATCTCCGCCTCGCTGATCCTGGCGCTGGCGCTGGCCACCACCGACCGGTTTCTGATCGCGGCCTATCTCGATGCGGGCAGTGTCGGCGCCTATCACGCCGCCTACAGCCTGGCGAACCGCACCCTCGACGTGATTTTCCTGTGGCTGGGCGCCGCCGGCGGACCGGCGCTGGTCATGGCGCTGGAGCGCGGCGGACGTGCCGTCGCTGGAAGAGGCGGCGCGCGAACAGGCTTCGACTGCTGCTGCTCATCGCCCTGCCCGCTGCGGCGGGCCTGGCGCTGGTGGCGCGGCCGCTGGCGCAGGTGCTGGTTGGCGAAGGCCTGCGCGACGCAGCGGCCCAGGTCACGCCCTGGATCGCGATCGGCGGCTTCTTTGCGGGGATCACCACCTATTATTTCCACCAGGCCTTCACCCTGGCGCGGCAGACCAAGCTCTTGCTGCTCGCGATGGCGGTCCCGGCCATCGTCAATGTGGCGCTCAACCTGATCCTGGTGCCGAGGTTCGGCGTGGTCGGCGCCGCGTGGGCGACGGCGCTGAGTTATGCGATCGGCGCCTTCGCGTCCTGGACTCTTGGTAAACGCGCGGGAGCGCTTCCGATCCCCTGGGACACGGTCGGCAAGTGCGGATTGGCGACGGCGCTGATGGCGATCGCCGTGCTCTGCACGCCATCCGCGGGCGGTTTGCTCGAGGTCGCCGCCAAGGCGTCGGTCGGGCTTATGGTTTACGCGGCGGCGGCGTGGGTGCTGGATGCGGCGTCGGTACGCACCCACGCGTCACGGCTTCTCAAGACTTTTCAGGCACGGAGGGCGGCATGAGTGCGCAACCGCGTCGTCAGGTGCTGACCATCGACTGGACCGAGGACCAACTGGTCTCGGCCGAGATCGTGCCATTCGAGCCGGCGGAGCCGTGGACGGAGCGTGCGGTGATCAATCGCGCCTGGACGGAAGCCACGCCGGTTCTGTCGGTGTTGATCCCGTTTTATCGCGACGATCCCTGTGATCTGATCTCCGCGCTGGACCGCGAGGCGGCCAAGCTGCACGGTTCGGTGGAGATCGTCGTGCTCGACGACGGCTCGGCCGATGAGGCGCTGGCGCGCAAGGTCGAGAACCAGGTCGCCCTGACTCAGCTCGCCGCGCGGTTCGTGCGCCTGCGCTGCAACGAAGGCCGCGCCAAGGGGCGCAACCGGCTGACCGCGCACGCGCGCGGGTCGTCCTACCTGTTCCTCGACGCCGACATGCGGCCCGACGACGACCGCTTCCTGCAAAGCTGGGCGGATTTCGTCGCCCTGAAGGATCCGGCGGTGGCGTTCGGCGGCTTTTCGCTGACCCAGTCGCCGAAGGACCGCAAGTTCCGGGTGCATCGCCGCATGGCGGCCAAGGCCGAGTGCGTGCCTTACTTCCAGCGCGCCCTGACGCCGGAGAAATACGTCTACACCTCAAACCTTCTGGTCCGCCGCGACGCCTTCGACGCGGAGGCGTTCGACAACGCCTTCACGGGCTGGGGCTGGGAGGATGTGGAGTGGGCCATGCGTATGGTGCAGCGGTTCACCGTCGTGCACGTGGACAATCCTGCGAGCCACCTCGGCCTCGACACCGTCGCGTCGCTGGCGTGCAAGTACGAACAGTCGGTCGGCAACTACGGCCGCGTCGTGGCGCTCCATCCCGAGATCGTGTCCACCTATCCGAGTTATCGCGCCGCTTCTCTATTGAAGAAGCTCCCCGCGCTCAAATTCTGGCGCGCCCTGTTCAAGCAGACGGCGCTGACGCCGGTCTTGCCGTCGAGCTCGCGCGCCTTTGCGCTGCGTTTGTACCGCGCGTCGCTCTATGCGGAGGCGGTATGAGCGGCGAAGCGGCCAGCGCCTATCGCGCCGACGCGTCGCTGAAGGGCAAGGTGCGCCGCCGTTACCTGCGCCTGCTCGAACGCAAGCCGCTGCGGTTCACGCTGGACCACCCGATGCTGTCGATCAGTTTCGACGACGCGCCGGTGAGCGCCGTCCAGCTTGGCGCGGACCGGGTCGAAGCCGCCGGCGCGCTGGCCACCTATTACATCTCCGCGGGCCTCTGCGGGCGCGAGGGTCCGATGGGGCTGAACGCGTCGGAGGCCGAGATCAAGGGCCTGGCCCGGCGCGGGCACGAGATCGGGTGCCACAGCTTCAACCACCTCGATTGCGGCCAGGCGCGCGCCGGCGAGATCGAGCGTGAGGTGCAGATGAACTCCGAGCGCCTGGCGGAGTTCGCGGTGCGCCGGCCACGCACCTTCGCCTATCCCTACGGCGACGTGTCGCTCGACGCCAAGAAGGTCACCGCCCGCCGCTTCCGCGCCGCGCGGGCTCTGCACCAGGGCCTGATCCAAGACGGCTGCGACCTTAACCAACTCCCCGCCGTCGGCGTCGAGGGTCCGAGCGGCGAGTTGCGCGCCTGGCGCTGGCTGAAGCGTGCTGCGGCGAAGAACGCGTGGCTGATCCTGTACACCCACGACGTGAGCGAAACACCCTCGGACTGGGGCTGCACGCCGGATGCGCTCGAGCGATTGCTCGGCCAGGCGAACGAGATGGGTTTCGAGATTGCGACCGTGTCGGGGGCGCTGGACCGGATCGGCGCCTAGGCGCGCTCCGCTTCGCGCGCGCCCAGCGCCAGTTTCACCGCCAGCAGCACGAACAGCACCCACCTGAGGTCGTTCCAGGTCATTGTCACGCTCTCGCTGAAGCTGGTGACGGTGTACACGGCGAACACCGGGACCACGAGATAGGCGCCGCGGTTGGTGAAGATCGAGACGAGCGCGCGGATCCAAGTCTCGGCGAACCACAGCGCCCACAGGCCGACGCCGACGAGCCCGAGGCTCAGCGCCATTTCGTACCAGCTCGAGTGCGCGTGGCGCGGCGTAAAGCCAGCCTGGTCGACGATACGGGTGAGCGGACCCCAGCGGTCCTTGTTGTCCCAGACGGCGCCGTAGCCCCAGCCGAACCACGGACGCTGATGGATCAGGCGCGACGCCGCCTCCCAGATCTTGGTGCGGCCGGTCAGGGTGGCGTCCTTGTCGAGCAGCGTAAAGATCCACTGCGGCTCGAAGATGATCACCGCGGCGACCGCACCCAGCGCAACGACGCCGAGCCAGACGGTGACCACGCTCATGATCGGGCCGCGCTTGGCGAGCCAGACAAAACTGAAAGCGGCTAGCGCGAGGCCGCACGACGCGAGCGCGGTCTTCGAGGTCGAGAGCCACACCAGCCCCATCGCCAGCACCGCAAACGCGGCCCACAGCCAGCGCCGCGGCCGATCGAGCAAAGCGGTCGCGCTGAAGATCGCGGTCCCGAGCGCCATGAAGCCGCCGAGCGTATTCTTCTCGAGCCACAGGCCGCGCCAGGAGCCGGGGAACAGGTCTTCCATGCGCCCGACGGTCGGCACGAACAGGCCCGCGCACAAACTTGCGATCGCGAGGATGGCGAAGGTGGTCGCCAGCACCTGAGCGAGCCGCGTCCAATCGTAGCGCGCCGCGATCACCACCCCGCCCAGCGACGTGAGCACGATCGCCACCGCGCGCCGCATCGTTGCGTCGGGATCGGCCGACCATATCAGCGACAGCGCCGCGAAGCCGACGAGCGCGACCAGCAGCGGCGTGCGCAACAGGGCGCGCAGGGTCTCGCGCCCGCAACTCGCCAGGATCACCAGGGTGGCTGCATACGTTGGATAGTAGACCGCACGGAGCAGGCCGGCGTCGGCGACATCGGGCTTCTCGCCGGTGAGCGGCGCGAGCCAGGCTTCCGAATAGGTGAACAGCACCAGTACCGACAGCGCGAACACCACCCAGCCGCTGAGCCAGCCCGCGTGCGCCGGCGCTGCAGTACGCCGACGGCCGCTGACCACCGCGCGCGGTTCGAGCCAGCGCAGCGGGTGCTCCGAGCCTCCGACGCGGGTTCCGACGGGCAGATAGCTCATGCGGCGCGGCTCCGTTTGTTGCGCGGGATGTTGCGTGGGGCGCGCAGGCGATTGAGCACGAGGCCCGCCACCCGCCCGCCGGCGCGTTCGATGGCGTCGCGCAGGTCGGCGGCGAGCGCCGCATCGGTTTCGTCCGCGGCGTGCACAATCACGCTTGCGTCAATGTGGGGCGCGATGGACAGCGCGGCTTCTGACCGGTCGGCCGATGGCGCGTCGATCACCACTTCTCCCGCATGACGGCTGAGCGCGCGCCAGTACCCGGGCGACGGCGCCACGCGCGCGTGCTGGTCATAACTCATCGAGTTCCCGGCGCAGGCGTGTTACCCAGAGCCGTTTGCCGAGCGCCGGACGCGCCAGGAACATGGCCGAGTCGGGAATCGGGCGTCCCCGCGAGGTCTGACTCGGCGGCTGGATGGTGAAAAAGGCCGAACCGTCGGGCGACGCGCCGGCGGCCTTGCCCAGCAGGCCAAAGAGCTCCGGATGGGCGCCGATGGCCGCCATCTGGCCCTGGGTTTCGAGGTCGGCGTCCACCAGCCACACCGGTTTGCGCGCGTGCGCCGCGGCCAGACGCGCGTAGGCGCGCGCGACGGTCGAAGCGCCCTCGCCTTTGCGCGCTGAGACAAACTGGATCACACGCCCGCGCTCCGCCGGCCCCGGTCCCAGCGTCGTCAACAGGCTCGCCATGTCCTCGGTGAGGTCGACCATCAGGTCACGGCTTCAGTGAGGCGGTGGCCAGCACCGGCATGTCGAGCGTGCGTACGACCGCATCCGGGCTGGCGAGGCCTTTGCGCGTGAACACGCGCAGCAGTCCCGCGCAAATCGCCGTGAAGGCCGCGAACAGCAGCGCCAGCAAAAGCATGATCCGGCGCAGGCTCTTGGCCTCGACCGGCGGCGAGGCGCTTTCGATCACGCGGATGTCGTCGTTGGAGGCGTTGGCGAGGTCGCGCAGGGCGCGGTTCTCTTCCGACTTGGTCTCGAAGTCCTTCACATTCGCCTGCAGAACGTCGCGGTGCACCGACAAATCCTGGTACTGGGACTCGAGCCCGCTCAGTTGTATCTGCCGCGTCGCCAGTTCGCCGAGCTGGCGGGCGAGTTCGTCGCGCTGGTCGGTGACGGCGGCGAGCTGGGCTTCGAGATTGATGCGCTGGGTCTCCAGGCCCTGGCGCACCGGGTTGGCGCCCAGGCGCCTGTCCTTTTCGCCGACGCCCTGGCTCGACGACGCGAGCGCCTGCAGGCTGGCGATCTTGGCGTCGATGTCGCGCACGGGTTCGGACTGCAGCGTATAGCGCGACAGCAGGTCCTGGCGTTCGGAGCGCAGCTTCAAAAGATCGGACGGCACCGACAGGTCGAGGTCGCGCTAAATCTCGATCTCCTGCGGCGCCTCGCCTTCGCGCGCTTTCAAGGCGCCGAGCTGGCCCTGGATTTCGCGCAGCGATACCTCAGCTTTTACGTGTTCGTCGAAGATAGACTGGTAGGTCGCCGCCAGCGACGCCTTCTCGGTGGCGAAATCCGCCACGCCGTTGTTCTTGAGGAAGCCCTGGTAGGCCTCGTCGGCCTTCACCAGCCGCGCCTCGAACGCCGCCTTCTCCTGGTCGAGCGCCGGCGAGGACGCGTCGACGAACACCTCCTTGCGATAGGCGAAATAGCTCTTCACCAGGGTGTTGAGGATCAGCGCCGCGGCGTCAGGATCGCGGTGCTTGAAGTCGAGGCGCACGACGTTGGAGTCGGGCGTGGTGGAGACGGTCAGGCCGCGCTTGAATTCCTTCAACGCCACGGCCTCGAGCTTGCGGCGGTCGTCCGCGTCGGCGCCGTTCCAGCGCGCGGCGAGTCTCGGGATCGATCACCTTCAGGCCCAGGGTGTCGATCACCCGTCGCTTCAGGGTGTCGCTGCCGAGGATCTCGGCTTCGGACTGGACCACCTGGTCCTTCTGGGGCGCGATGCCGCGGCCGGCGTCGCCGGTGACTGGCTCATAGACGTACTGCTGGCTCAGGTTCACCAGCAGGCTCGAGTGCGCCGTATAGGTCTTGGGCAGGGTGGCGGCGAAGATCACGCCGGCCAGAAGCACCACCGCGAACACCACGAGCATGAGCAGGCGCTCGCGGTTCAGCAGGCGCGCGACTTCGGTTACGGAATAGCGGGGCCGCTGGCGCGCGTCGGCGCGTGCAGCGCCTTGGCCGTCCAGCCAGCCCGATTGGTCGCGCATGCAAATCCCGACGCGGAAAAAACTTAGGCTGCGTCAGGGTGCGCGGGGCGTCGTTAACCACCCGTTACCCGTTAACGAACAAGGCTGCGGCCAATCGTCGGGAGCGTTGCGTGTCCATTCGATTCGACCGGAAAAGGCGGCTGTTGCTGGCCTCGGCCCTGGCGGCCCTGGCGGCGCCGGCGGCGGCAGCGCCGGTCTGGGGCGCACGCTCGGACCGCGGTTTCGAGAACATCCCCTTCGCCACCTGGAGCGAGGACGAGCCGGCCTACCGGTTCTATCCCGGTGACCAGATCGATATCGCGACCCCCACTGCGCCCGAGCTGTCGCGCTCGGTGACCGTGGGGCCGGACGGGCGGGTGGCCATGCCGCTGGTGGGCTCGGTGATGGCGGCGGACCGGACGGTGAACGAACTGCAGACCACCCTGGCCCAGGCTTACGCCGGGCAACTGGTGCGCCCGATCGTGGAGGTCAGCCTGAAACAGGCGGCGCCCATGCGCGTGCTGGTGGGCGGCGAGGTCACGACCCCGGGCTGGGTGGACATGGGCGGCGACTTGGATGCGCTCCGCGCCGTCATGGCGGCGGGCGGGCCCAAGGCCACGGCGAAGCTCGGCGAGGTGGTGGTCATCCGCCGCGGCGGCGATGGCCGGCCGATGCGGCGCGTGGTCAATCTGAGGCAGGCGCTGAACGATCCGCGCCATGCGGACCTGGTCCCGCTCCGGCGCTTCGACATCGTCTATGTCCCGCGCTCGAGCCTGGCCGAGATCGGCGTCTTCCTCGACCAGGTGAAGGACGCCCTGCCCTTCACCTTCACCTACTATATCGGCAAGCCTTTTTAGCGGCTCGGGTTGCGAGCGGAAAACCGCTTCACACTTTTCCTCAACCCGCGCTAGGCCGCCAGGCGGCTCGTGCCCTGGTCGAGCCAGCGGCGCGCGGCGCGCTGGGCTTCGGCGACGTCTTCGCGCTCCATCTCCAGGCTCAGCTCACGACGGTAGACGGTCGCTTCGGTGGAGCCCTTCAGGGCGGCCAGGTTGAACAGCATGTGCGCCGAGACCAGGTCGAGCGGCGCGCCGCCCTGGCCGGTCGAGTACATCATGCCCAGGCGGAACAGCTCGTCTCCGCCCATCTCCGGCGTCGGCAGCGGCAGGCCGGCGTCGGCAGTCTTGATTTCGATCGCGTCGATCATTGGTCTTCTTCCCCTTGGCCGGTCTTTTTGACCGGTTCAGCCCATCATCTTCGGGAGGAGAAGAGCGCGGTCGCGATGAAATTAAAGTTAATCGCGCGAATTGTTCAAAATATTTTTCGTAAAGAGGAAATGAATACTCAAATTACGTTTAAACAATACGAAAGGCGGCGCTAATTTCTGATTTACCCGCAAGTAAGACTTGGTTTACACCCGCGCCCGCTGGCCGAACAGGATCTTGCGCGCCGCCTCGGCCTCGTCGGTGTGGTCGGCGAGGTTGCGGCGCATTTCTTCGCCCTTCTCCGCCGCGGCCTTCACCGCCGGGCGCGCCTCAATGCGCTCGGACCAGGCCTTCATGGCGGGGAACTGGGCGAGATCCTGACCGAAGGCCTTCCACCCGCGCGTCCAGTGCCAGATCGCCATGTCGGCGATGGAATAGTCGCCGCCGACGAAGTCGCGATCCTTCAGCCGTGTGTCGAGGACGCCGAACAGGCGGTTGACCTCATTGGTGTAGCGGGCCGCGCCGTAGGCGGTCATCCGCGCGTCGGGCAGCATCGAGGGCGCATAGATGCGGAAGTGGTTCGCCTGGCCCGCCATGGGGCCCAGGCCCGCCATCTGCCAGAACAGCCACTCGTCGACCTCGACGCGCGCCCGTTCGTCGGCGGGATAGAAGCGGCCGGTCTTGCGCCCGAGGTACTGCAGGATCGCGCCGGACTCGAAAACCGAGATCGGTTTGCCGCCCGGACCGTCGGGATCGGTGATCGCGGGCATGCGGTTGTTCGGGCTGATCGCGAGGAATTCGGGGGTGAACTGCTCGCCGCGACCGATGTCGACCGGGTGCAGCGTATAGGCCAGGCCCATCTCTTCGCAGGCGATAGTGATCTTGCGGCCGTTCGGCGTGGGCCAGAACCAGACTTCGATGGGAGCGCTCATGCTGACCTCGTGCGACACCGCGCAGATGGCGGCGCGCGCGGGCGCAGGCAAGGGCGGGACGATCCGTTCAGGCCCAATTCAGACAAGGGGGGCGAAGCTCGGCCATAGGATGCACGCCATGGACCGCAGGCTCGCCCTTCTGCTGCTCGCCGCCGGCCTTGCGGCGCCGCGCGTGGCGCTGGCCAACGAAGAGAAGCGCCATCCCGTGCTGCGTCCGGCGCAGCCTGGGCCCCAGCACTGGAACCGCGGCGACCGCGGCTGGTGGCGCGGCCGGGCCGAGTGGCGCGACTACAAGGGTGAGCGTCCCGGTTTCTGGTACGCGCCCGGCTACGGCTACTACCCGGTCGACCCTGCGCTGTGGCGGCACAAGTGGCGGCGCGGCGAGTATTTGCCCGAAGCCTATCGCCATCGGGTGGTCGGCAACTGGGCCTGGTTCGGGGTACGGCCGCCGCCCCGGGGCTATGCCTGGGTCTGGTGCGGCCGGCAGATCGCGCTGGTCAGCCAGGGGTCCGGCCTGATCCTCGACGTCGAGGAAGACGTCTTTTAGTCTTTGATCCTCAAGGAAAACCACGCCGCTATACGGGATCAGACGAGGGGTTTTGTCACTCAAACCTGACTGTGGCATGGTGCGCGGCGTTCAGACTGGGTTCAGCCGGCGGCCAACACCTTGCCGCCATTCCGCAGGCGCCTTCGTTGGCTTGCTACAACCGGAGAACAGACACGTGATCCTCAAACGTATTTTGCTCGCGACGACCGTCGTCGCAGCGCTCGCGCTTCCTGCGGTCAGCTTCGCCGATCCGCCGGACAAGGGTAAGGGCCATCCCTCCGGCTCGCACGGCGGCGGTGGCGGCGGAAGCGGCGGCTCGCACGGCAGCGGCGGCAGCGGCGGTTCGCATGGCAGCGGCGGCAGCGGCGGTTCGCATGGCAGCGGTGGCAGCGGCGGTTCGCATGGCAGCCCGGGCGGCACCAGCCACGGTCCCGTGACCCTCGCGCCGGCGACCGGCGGCTCGCACGGCAGCGGCGGCAGCGGCGGCGGTTCGCACGGCGGCGGCACCCCGATGATCACTCACGGCGGCCACGGTCCCGGCGGTCACGGCCCGGGTGGTCACGGCGGCCCGAGTGGTCACGGCGGCCCGAGCGGTCACGGCGGCCACGGCACGCCCCGCGGCAACCACGGCGGTTCGTGGCTCGGCGGACACCGCGGCTGGCATGACCGCGCGATCTGGGGCCACAACCGCTTCTGGTGGCGTGGGCGTGCCGGCTGGGGCGGCTACCACGGCATCCGCGAGTTCTTCTTCTTCGCGCCGGGCTTCGGCTACTACGAGATCCCGCACGAGTATTGGGGTCACAACTGGGTGGTCGGCGAGTACCTTCCGGACTTCTTCTGGCGGTACGAAATCAACGATTGGGCGTCCTACGGCCTGCCGCCTCCGCCCGACGGCTGCGCCTATGTCTGGCTGAACGGCGCCATCGGCCTGATCGACACGGGCGACGGCTACATCGTCGACATGGACTACAACGTCTGGTGATGAACCCGCCGCAAGGCGGTACGACGAAGGCCCCGGAGCAATCCGGGGCCTTTTTCGTTCGCGGCGTTAAGTGGGGCGCTGGCCGCGCGTCCGTTGTGCAGCCGCAGCCGATCCCTTACCCCTGACGTGAGGATGGCGGAGGGAGACGGCGATGGCGAAACTGCATCTTGTCCTGGCGTTCGTGCTCGCCGTGCCAGGCGCCGCACGCGGGCGGCGCGTCCCTGACGTTCGAGACCTGTCCGCAAGACCTGGCCAAGGCCGACGCCAAATGCGGCGTGATGCAGACGCCCGAGGATCCCGCGAAACCTGACGGCCGCGCCATCGGCATCCACTTCATTGTGCTGAAGGCGAAACAGCCGAACGGGCGCGCGGTCTATTTCAATCCGGGCGGACCGGGCGCGGCCACCCTGCCGGCCGCCGCGGCGCTGGCGCAGGGCCAGGGCCAGAAAGAGCTCGCCGCGCTCAGCGACCGTTACGACATTCTGCTCGTCGACAACCGCGGTATGGGCGCATCGCAGTCGTTGCGCTGCGACTACAAGACCTTGGCCACCCTGTCGGACCGTTTCCGCCAGCTGTTTCCGGACGGCGCGATGAAGGCGTGCCGCGCGACGCACGCCGCCCAGGCGGACCTCAGCCGGTACACCACCGTCAACGCCATGGACGACCTCGACCGCCTGCGCGGCGCGCTCGGCTATTCCAAGCTGGTGCTCGACGGCGATTCATACGGGACCTACGACGCGCTGGTGTTCATGCGCCGCCATCCCGAGCACGTGGAGTCCGCGGTGCTCGACGGCGTGGCGCCGCCGCATTTTCTGACCATACCGCTCGAGGACGCCGGCGGCGCCCAGCTGGCAATGGATAAGCTCATCGCCGCCTGCGCGGCCGACGCCGCGTGCCACGCGCGCTATCCCGACTTCGCCAAACGTTTCGCAGCGGTCGCGGCGCGCTTCGACCAGGGCCCGGTTAAGACCGGGCTCACCGATCACGGCGCGCCGGTGATGCTCAGCAAGGAGGTGTTCGCCGACCGCCTGCGCCAGACGCTCTACGACCCGGGCGGGGCGGCCTATGTCCCCTTCGCCATCGACCGGGCGTACGACGGCGACTATGGCCCCCTGGCCCAGATGATCGACACCACCACCCTCGCGCTCACCGGATTCGTCGAGATCGGCTCGAACCTGTCCTACGTCTGCGCCGAACAGATCCCGTTCATCACCGATAACGCGATAAAGACCGCCGGCGCGCATACCTTCATGGGCGACACGCGCGTGCGCGCCGAACAGCGGGCCTGTGCGATCTGGAACGTCGCGCGGGCGCCGGCGGCCGTCAACGAGCCGGTGCGCAGCGACCTGCCGGTGCTGATGATCTCAGGCTCCGACGATCCGGCCAGCCCGCCGCAGGCGGCGGTGCAAGAACTCGCCTACCTGCCTAACGCCAAGCGCGCCCTGGTGATGGCGCCGCGCATGTGACCGAGACGCCGTGCACCGACGCGCTGAAGATCGCCTTCGTGCGCGCCGCGTCGGCCAAGGACCTCGACGTCGGCAAATGCTCCGCCGACTTCAAGCGCCCGCCGTTCGCGACTAGCATGAAGGGCTTCGGCGGCGGCTGAGGCGGGGGAAACAAACGGAAGCCACGGAAGCCCGGTCAGACGCCGAGCTTCGCCTTCAGGATGTCGTTGACCGCGGCGGGGTTGGCCTTGCCGCCGGTGGCCTTCATGACCTGGCCGACGAACCAGCCGATCGCTTGCGGCTTGTCCTTCACCGCGGCGGCCTTGTCGGGGTTGGCGGCGATGATTTCGTCCACCGCCTTTTCGATGGCGCCGGTGTCGCTGACCTGCTTCAGACCGCGTCTCAGCCACCTCTCGCGCGGCGGACCCTCGCCCGCCCACAAGATACTCGAACACGTCCTTGGCGATCTTCGACGAGACACGTCCGTCCTCGATCAGCTCAACGAGTTCGGCGATTGCGCCGACGGCCCCACGGGATATGGTCGATGCCCGTAGGCCGTCCTTGGCCAGGCGGCCCATCAACTCGTTGGTGATCCCAGATTCGCGTACCAGCTTTGCATCGCGCCGATGCGCGGCCTTCTCGAAGTAAGTCCGCCCCGAGTTGATCGACGACGAGCACGTCGGCGTCGTAAGGCGACAGGCCGTACTGGCTGATGAAGCGCCTACGCTTCTCGTCGGGCAGTTCCGGCAGGCTCTTGCGGATGTCCTCGATCCACGCCTCTTCGATGACCAGCGGCAACAGGTCCGGGTCGGGGAAATAGCGGTAGTCGTGCGCTTCTTCCTTCGAACGCATGGACCGCGTCTCGCCCTTGGTCGGGTCGAACAGGCGCGTCTCCTGTTTGATCGAGCCGCCGTCCTCGAGGATTTCGATCTGGCGGCGCGCCTCGTACTCGATGGCCTGCTGCATGAAGCGGAACGAGTTCACGTTCTTGATCTCGCAACGGGTGCCGAGCTCGCCGTTCGGCCGGCGCATCGAGACGTTCACGTCGGCGCGCATATTGCCCTTTTCCATGTCGCCGTCGCAGGTGCCCAGATAGATCAGGATGGTGCGGAGCTTCTTGAAATAGGCCCCGCCTCATCCGAACAGCGCATGTCCGGGCGCGAGACGATCTCCATCAGCGCGGTGCCGGCGCGGTTCAGGTCGACGTAGGATTCCGTCGGCGACAGGTCGTGGATCGAGCTTGCCCGCGTCCTGTTCCAGGTGCAGGCGCTCGATGCGCACCTCGAAGGACGAGCCGTCGTCGCGTTCGACCTCGACCACGCCTTCGCCCACCACCGGCTCGTCGAACTGCGAGATCTGATAGCCCTGCGGCAGGTCGGGATAGAATAGTTCTTCCGCGCGAAGCGGCTCTGCGGTTGATCTGCGCCTTCAGGCCCAGTCCCGTCTTCACCGCCTGTTCGACGCAGAAACGGTTCACACCGGCAACATGCCGGGCATGGCCGCGTCCACCAGCGAGACCTGTTCGTTCGGCCCCGCGCCGAAGCCGACGGCGGCGCCGGAGAACAGCTTCGACTTGGACGCCACCTGGGCATGGACTTCGAGGCCCACGATGATCTCCCACGGCCCGGTGCGGCCGTCGATGAGGAGCTTGGGATCGGGCGCGCGGTCAGTCGAGCAGCATCGGGCTTCGGGAGTTGTTCTTGGTCAGGAAATAGGCGCCGAACAGCAGGAGCACGCCGCCGAGCGTGATCTGGTAGGTCATGGCGTCAAGATCGGCCTCGACGCGCCTTCACATCGTCGCCGATCCGATGATCGTGCACGTCGATCTCTGCACCGGGCCGGCCAGATAGACGACGGCGGCAATTAGCAGGATCACGCCTCCGACGCGGCGCAGACGAGTGCAGTCGACTGTCACCACCACACCTCGGGCCGGTGCTTGAACGCGGCGGCGTCTTCCAGCGCCGCGCCCAGCGAGAGGATCGTGCCTTCGTCGAGCGGCTTGCCGATCAGCTGCAGGCCCAGCGGCAGACCGTTGGCGTCGAGGCCCGCGGGCACGCTGATGCCCGGGATGCCGGCGAGGTTGGCGGTCACCGTGAACACGTCGTTGAGGTACATGGTCACCGGGTCGACCCGCTGGTCGCCGAGCGCGAAGGCGGCCGACGGCGTCGACGGCGTCAGGATCGCGTCGACCTTGTCCCAGACCTTTTCGAAATCCTCGGCGATACGCCGGCGCACCTTCAGCGCGCGCACATAGTAGGCGTCGTAATAACCGGCCGACAGGACGTAGGTGCCGATCAGGACGCGGCGCTTCACTTCCTTGCCGAAGCCTTCGGCGCGGGTGTTCTCGTAGATGCCGGCGAGCGACTTGCCGTCCGCGCGCAGGCCGTAGCGCATGCCGTCGTAGCGCGCGAGGTTCGACGACGCCTCCGCCGGCGCGATGATGTAGTAACAGGGCAGTGCGTATTTGGTGTGCGGCAGGCTGATGTCGACGATCTCGCAGCCGGCGGCGCGCATCCATTCGATGCCTTGGGACCACAGCGTCTCGATCTCGGCCGGCATACCGTCGAGGCGGTACTCTTTCGGTACGCCGATGCGCATTCCCTTCACCGACTTGCCGACGAATTGCGTGAAGTCGGGTAGTCGACGTTCAGGCTGGTGGATTCCTTCGGATCGTACCCCGTCATCGAGTTCAGCAGGATCGCCGAGTTCGCCACCGTCTTGGCGATCGGTCCCGCCTGGTCGAGCGAACTCGCGAAGGCGACGATGCCCCAGCGCGAACAGCGGCCGTAGGTGGGCTTGACCCCGACCGTGCCGGTGAAGGCCGCGGGCTGGCGGATCGAACCGCCGGTGTCCGACGCGGTCGCGCCCAGGCACAGGTCCGCCGCCACCGCGGTCGCCGATCCGCCGGACGAGCCGCCCGGCGTCAGCTCCGCGTTCGAGCCCTTCGACCTCCACGGATTGACCACCGGACCCCAGGCGGAGGTCTCGTTGGACGAGCCCATGGCGAACTCGTCCATGTTCAGCTTGCCCAGCATCACCGCGCCGTCGCGCCACAGATTGGCGCTGACCGTCGACTTGTACTGCGGAATGAAGTTGCCGAGGATTTTCGAGCCGGCGGTGGTGCGGTAACCCTCAGTCGCGAACAGGTCCTTGATCCCGAGCGGCGCGCCTTCGAGCACGCGGCCCTCGCCCGCGGCGAGTTTCGCGTCCGACGCCTTGGCCATGTCGATGGCGTGGTCGAGCGTCGGAAGCACAAAGGCGTTTAGGTGCGGATTGGCCCTCTCGATCGCCGCGATGTGGGCGCGGGTGATCTCCTCCGACGAGAAGGCCTTGGCCTTCAGTCCGTCGAGGGCGGTCTTGAGGGTGAGTTGGGTGAGACTGGAAGATCGTCATTCCACCACCTTCGGCACGACGAAGAAGCCGTCGGCGGATTTCGGCGCATTGGCCAGCACGCGGGCGGCGTCGCCGCCGTCGGTGACCTTATCCTCGCGCAACGGCGCGGACGCTTCGACCGCCGTGGTCATGGGCTCGACCCCGGTCACGTCGACCTCGTTCAGCTGCTCGATCCACGCCAGAATCCCGTTCAGCTCGCCGACGATGACCTGCAGCCGGTCCTCGGGCTCGGCATGCGCGCCAGCTCGGCGACCCGGCGAACGGTGGCGATGTCCACGGCCATGGCGGAAAGAGGTCCTTCAAATCCTGTTGCGTTGCAGCATTGCCCTAGAGCCTGATCCGCTCCGATGCAATCGGATCGGAGGCTCGAGGTTCTTGCTTGGTCGCGCTTTCTGACGGCGAACCGCTGCACACTTCGCCTGAAAGCGCTCCGGGGCCCGCCCCTCGATTTGACAAGCGCTTCAGGGCCGCGCCAAAGCCCCCCCGTGCCCGTCCTCGACCTCCTAGACCTGCCCGCGGCGAAGCCCTCAGGGCACGCCCTTTGTGGGCCTCGACCTGGGGGAGAAGACCATCGGGGTGGCGGTCTCCGACACCACCCGCCTGATCGCCTCGCCCTATGACGCTGATCCGCAAGACCAAGTTCACCGACGACGCCAAGGCCCTGTTCAAGCTCATGAAAGCCCGTGGGGCATCGGGCATCGTCATCGGCCTGCCGGTGAACATGGACGGGACCGAGGGCCCCCGCTGCCAGTCCGTCCGCGCCTTCGCCCGAAACCTGCTGCGTCTGGACGAAACCCTCCCCATCGCCTTCTGGGACGAACGCCTGTCCAGCGCGGCGGTGAACCGCATGCTGATCGCCGAAGCCGATCCTCAGCCGCGCCAAACGCGCCGACGTCGTGGACCGGGCGGCGGCGGGCTACATCCTCCAGGGAGCGCTGGACCGGCTCCGGGCCTGAGGCCGCCCTTCCCTCCCGGCCACACCCCCTATAGCGGCGCTTTAATGAGCCCTGTCGCAGACGTTTCCGAGACCATCCGAGCGCGGCTCTTTCCGTTTCCCAAGAGACATTTTGTCAGCGCGGCGGATCTCGATCCGCCGGATGTCGCGGCTTTGCTCGACCTGGCGGACGCCTTCGTCGAGCTGAACCGGCAGACTTCGAAGAAGCTGGACCTGCTGAAGGGCCGGACCCTGATCAATCTGTTCTTCGAGAACTCGACCCGCACCCAGAGCTCCTTCGAACTCGCCGGCAAGCGGCTGGGCGCCGACGTCGTCAACATGAGCCCGCGCGCCTCGTCCATGGCCAAGGGCGAGACCCTGATCGACACCGCCGTGACGCTGAACGCCATGCAGCCGGATTTGCTGGTGATGCGCCACGCGCGTCGGGCGCGGCTCGGCGCTGCTGGCGCAGAAGGTCGATCTGCAGCGTGATCAACGCCGGCGACGGCTGGCATGAACATCCCACCCAGGCCCTGCTCGACCCGCTGTCGATCCGCCGCGCCTTCGGCCGCGCCGAGGGCCTGCGCGTGGCGATCTGCGGCGACGTGCTGCACAGCCGGGTGGCGCGCTCGAACGTGGCGCTGCTGAACCTGATGGGCGCGGAAGTGCGCCTGGTCGGGCCGCCGACCCTGATGCCCGCCGACGCCGACCGCTGGGGCACCGAGGTGTTCAACGACATGCAGCGCAAGGCATCGCCGGCGCCGATGTGGTGATGATGCTGCGCCTTCAGCTCGAGCGGATGGACGGCGCCTTCGTGCCGTCGATGCGCGAGTATTTCCGCTTCTGGGGCCTCGATCGCGAAAAGCTGGCGCACGCGGCGCCGGCGCGCGGGTGATGCATCCGGGGCCGATGAACCGCGGCGTCGAGATCGATTCCGATGTGGCCGACGACCTCGGCGGTCAGCCTGATCCAGGACCAGGTCGAGATGGGCGTGGCCGCACGCATGGCGGTGCTGGCGACGCTGGCGGCGCGGCTGGAGAACGACCGATGAGCGCGCCGCGCCAGTCCCCGATCGCCTTCGTCGCGCGCGCCTGGTCGATCCGGAGAGCGGCTACGACGGACCCGGCTCCCTGGTGGTGCGCGAACGGCGTCATCGCCGACGTGCAGAGCGGCCCGACCTGGAGCGCGGCTCGGCGCGAGATGCGGGTGCATCGACTGCTCCGGCGCGGTGCTGGCGCCGGGCCTGATCGACCTGCGGGTCAAGACCGGCGAGCCCGGCACCGAGCCCAAGGAGACGCTGAAGTCCGCGAGCCGCGCCGCAGCCGCCGGCGGCGTCACCTCCATCGTGGTGCAGCCCGACACCCATCCCACCGTGGACGATCCGTCCGTGGTCGACTTCATCCTGCGTCGCGCGCGCGACATCGAGCTGGTGCACGTCTATCCGGCCGGCGCCGCCACACGCGGCTGCCAGGGCGAGCAGCTCGCCGAGATCGGCCTGATGGCCGAGGCCGGCGCGGTCTATTTCACCGACGTCGACCGGCCGATCGTGAACTCCAAGGCGATGCGCCGCGTGCTGAGTCTACGCCGGCGGCTTCAATGCCCTGGTGGCGCACCGCCCGTCCGATCCGTGGCTCAGCGAGGCGCCAGCGCCACCGAAAGCGAATTCGCCGCGCGGCTCGGCCTGCCCGCCGCGCCGGCGGCGGCGGAGAAGATCATGCTCGAGCGCGACCTCGCGCTGGTGGAGCTGACCGGCACGGCCTTCCTGGTCGACCAGATCCTCCACCGCCGAGGCGCTGGACTGCCTGCGCCGCGCCAAGGACAAGGGTCTCGACGTCTCCGCCAGCTGTTCGATCAACCACCTGCGCTTCAACGAGATCGACATCGGCGACTATCGCACCTTCTATCGCCTCGACCCGCCGCTGCGGCCGGAGCGCGACCGCGAGGCGCTGGTGGAAGCGCTGGCCAGGGCCTGATCGACGTCGTGGTCTCCGCCCACGCGCCCGCCCCCGCCGAGGACAAGCGCCGCCCGTTCAGCGAGGCCGCGCCGGGCGCCGTCGGCCTGGAGACCCTGTCGCCCGCGCTGCTGTCGCCTGCACCATGACGCGGGCCTCAGCCTGATCGACGTGTTGCGCGCCGTGACCATCGCGCCAGCGGAGTTGCTCGGCCTGCAGGCGGGACGGCTGGCGCCCGGCGCGCCGGCGGACCTGGTGCTCGATCGACATCGACGCGCCGATCATCGTCGACGCCGACAAGCTGGTCTCGAAGTCGAAGAACTCGCCCTTCGACGGCCGCAGGCTTGCAGGGCCAGGTGCTGATGACCATCGTCGACGGCCGCGTGGTGCACCAGGCGGCGCAACAAAAGCGTCGGCCCGACGGCCGCGCGTGCTAAAGGCTTTCCCATGAACGACGAGACCAAGACCCCCGCCAAGCCCGTGGACATGGCCGCTAAGGCCCGGCTGGCGCTGCAGATGAAACGTGAGGCCGCCGAAGCGGCGCGGCTGACTCCCGAAAGGCCCCCAGCGCCGGCATGAGGCCGAGGCCGCTGCCCGCGCCGCGGCGAAGTCCAAGCCGAAGGTGCGGAAGTAGTCCGCTAGCCGGCGCGGGTCGCGGGCGGAAAACCGCTTCGCACTTTTCCTCAACCCGCGCTTACGGCTTCTGCCCCGCGTTCCATTCCGGCTTGAAGTCGCCGTCCACCAGCCAGCGCACCGGCTCGACCATCGACTGGATGGCCCCGATCATGAACGCGAAGTCGATGCGGTCGAGGGTGTCGGACGGGTCGTGATAGGTCGGCGGGATCGGCCAGGCCGAAACGGTCTGGGCGACGACGCCCTTGCGCGCCAGTTCATAGTTGTCCGAGCGCTGGAAGAAGTTCTGCGCCGGATAGAGATCGGGGCCCAGGTGGGCGCCGTGCGCGGCCAGGGTGGGGCCGAGGTTCGACCGCTCCCAACCGGTCAGCATCAGTACGCCCGGGCGTTTCGGATCGTCGTTGCCGATCATCTCAAACTCGAGATTGATCGCCAGGTCGTCGAGCTTGGTGGGCGTGTGGGCGCGGAACCAGACCGCGCCGAGGCCGCCGGACTCTTCGCATCCGAACAGCGCAAAATAGACCGTGCGCCGGGGCTTCGGCCCCGTCGCCAGAATGCGCGCGAACTCCAGCACCGCCGTCGTGCCCGAGGCATCGTCGTCGGCGCCGTGGTAGATCACGCCGTTGCGCACGCCGAGATGATCGTAGTGCGCACTCAGCAAGAGCGCCTTGCGGTCGGCGTCCGGATCGGACCCGTGGATCACCGCGACCACATTATAGGTCGTGCTGCGCTCGGGCGCGCCGAGCTTCGCGGTCGAGAGTCATCGGCGTTCCGTCGGCCAGGGCGCGCACCGCATCGGCGGCGGCTTCGGACAGCATGACGGTCGCGCCCTGCGCCGGCTCGTTCTCGGCGCCGACCACCCGGCTGCGCGGCTTCAGCGCGCTGGCGTAGGCGCTCCAGCGTGCGGTCGCGGTCTTGTCGGCGGGGAACAGGACGGCGGCGGCGCCCGCGCTGGTCAGCTTGCGGATGGCGGCCCGGTCGCGACCGGGCTTGTCGTAGAAGACCACCGCGCCCGAGACATTCGACGCCCGATCCGCGTCGCTCACATGGACCAGGCGGCCCTTTGCCGAGGCGAAGTCGCCGAACATCAGAAAGTCGTTTTCGAAGGCGAAATGTCGCCCGCCGGCGTCGAGCGTCGCCGGCGCCGCCAAACGCGGCGTCGCCAACGGCGCGGCCTGGCGCATGCCGCCGGCGAAGGCCGGCTGGAGGCCGAGACTCTTCAGTTCCCCCTCGACGTAGAGCGAGGCCTTGTGCTCGTCCTCGGTGGCGCAGTCGCGTCCGCGCAGCGCGTCGCCCGCCAGCGCTTCCATGTGCGTCTTCACGCAGGCGGCGCAGACCGCCGACGCGGTCTGGGTGATGGCCGGGCCAGCGACGCCCACGATGGCGATGGCGGCCACGACGCCGCGGAACAAGGATCGAGCGGTCACGAAATTCCCCTTTGAGCGCCACCAGCTTGCAGACGGACCGCAGGTTGTCCAGGGACGGGGACGCCGCGCCGCAGCCTCCAAACGTGACGAAACGGTAATCCGGGCGAAATTCCCAAGGCGGTTTTTGTCTGCCCAAACGCCCCGATCTTTAGGCCTTCAGGAGTCCCCGTGATGCGCGTCGCCAGCCTCCTCGTTCTTGCCGCCCTGTGCGCCGGCGCGGCCCTGTCCGCCGCCGCCGACACGCCCCCGCCGCCGCCGCCGCCCGCCAAGCCGCCGGTCCAGCAGGCCGCGGCCAGCACCGCCAAGCCGTCGGACCTCGACCGGATCGTCTGCCATTCCCGGGACCAGACCGGGACGCGGCTGCCGGCCAAGAAGGAATGCCACTCCAAGCGCGAGTGGGAAGAACAGGCCACCCTGACCCGGCAGAACCTGGACGCCAACGCGACCCACCAGCAGGGCCTCGACCAGCACTGAGCCGGTAAACAGCCGCCCGTTCAATTCGCTAGGCGTTTTTCGCCGGCCTCGCTAACCTTTGCGGGGTCAGTTGCGCCTCGGGGGCGTTCGGTGGATTTCGGCCGCTATCTTCCTCTCCTGATCGCCGCCGTGGGAGGCTACCTCCTCGGCTCGATCCCGTTCGGCGTGATCGCCACCAAACTCGGCGGCGCGGGCGACCTGCGCAAGGTCGGCTCCGGCAACATCGGCGCGACCAACGTGCTGCGCACAGGCCGGAAGGACCTCGCGCTGATCACCCTGCTCGGCGACGGCGGCAAGGGCATGGCGGCGCTCCTGATCGCGCGTTTCGCGACGCACGACGACCTGATCTCCGCGGTCGCCGGCAGCGCGGCATTCCTGGGGCATCTGTTCCCGGTGTGGCTGGGCTTCAAGGGCGGCAAGGGCGTGGCGACCTTTCTGGGCGTGCTGCTGGTCGCGCACTGGCCGGCCGGCGTGCTCGCAGCCCTGACCTGGCTCGCCATGGCGGGCGTGTTCCGCATCTCCTCGCTTGCCGCCCTGACGGTGGCGGCCTTGGCGCCGTTCTTCGTGCTGGCGAGCGACGGCGCCTATCCCTTCCTCTGGATGGCGGCCTTCATGGCGGTGCTCATCTTTGTCCGCCACCACGCCAACATCGCGCGTCTGCTCACCGGCCAGGAGCCCAGGATCGGCGCCGGCAAGGCGAAGGCGCCGCCGGACACGGCCTGACGCGTGGCCGGGCTCAGCGATCAGGAACGCTTCGAGCGCCTGCGGCTCGCGCGCACCGAGCGCGTGGGGCCGGTCGCGTTCCGTGAGCTGCTGCATCTGCACGGCTCGGCGATGGACGCGATCGAGCGGCTCCCCGCCGGCGTCAGGACCGCCAGGAAGCCCGACATCGAACAGGAGATCGAGGCCGGCGTAGCCCTCGGCGCGCGCCTCCTGGTCTTCGGCGACGACGATTTTCCGGCCCTGCTGAGCGCGCTCGATCCGCCGCCCTCGGTGTTGTGGATCCTGGGCGACCTCGCGGCCTGCCGCAGCGATGCCGTGGCCATTGTCGGCGCGCGTACGGCGTCGGCGGCGGCGCAGCGGTTCGCGCGCGGGCTCGCCAACGAACTCGGTCAAGCGGGGTACAGCATCGTCTCGGGCCTGGCGCGCGGCGTGGACGCCGCGGCGCACGAGGGCGCGCTCGCGACCGGCACCGTCGCGGTGCTCGGCGGCGGCGTCGACGACGTCTATCCGCCCGAACATGCGGACCTCTACCGGCGCATCGCCGATCGCGGCTGCATCGTCTCCGAAAGCCCCATCGGCGCCCGCGCCCAGGCGCGCGACTTCCCGCGCCGCAACCGCATCATCTCGGGTCTCGCGCTCGGCGTGGTGGTGGTCGAGGCGGAGATTCGCTCGGGCTCGCTGATCACTGCGCGGCTGGCAGGCGAGCAGGGACGCGACGTCTTCGCCGTACCGGGGTCGCCGATCGATCCGCGCTGCAAGGGCTCCAACGATCTGCTGCGCCAGGGCGCGATCCTGTGCGAGAGCGCCGACGACGTGCTGCGCTCGCTGTCACCGGCGGCGCGGATCGTGCGCGATCCGGCGGCGGACTACGACGCCCTGCCGCCCGACGCGGAGACCGACCGCCTGCGCGCCGAGATCAAGCGTTTGCTGTCGCCCACGCCCATCCCGCGCGACGAGCTGGTGCGCGCCACCGGCGCCGGCGCAGCCGCGGTGGCCGCCGCCCTGGTGGAACTGGCGCTGATGGGCGAGGCGGAACTGCTCGACGGCGGACTGGTGTGTGCGGCGTGAATAAGGACGCGCCACCGCCCGGCGCGCGAAGCTCGCCGTCTACGGCGCGCAACCGCGATCCGATCCTCGAGGTGTTGCGTTCGCATCTGCCGGCAAGCGGCCTGGTGCTGGAAATCGCCGCCGGCGCCGGCGAGCACGCCGTCTACAACGCGGCCGCCCTGCCCGCTCTCACCTGGCTGCCGACCGATCCTGATCCGGAGGCGCTCGCGAGCATCGCGGCGTGGCGCGATCATGCGGACCTGCCGAACCTGTTGGCGCCGGTTCGTCTCGATGCGTCGGCGCCGGAGACCTGGCCGGTGGACCACGCCGACGCGATGGTGAACATCAACATGATCCACATCTCGCCCTGGGCCGCGACCGAAGGCCTGATGAGCGGCGCCGGGCGTATCCTGCCGCGCGGCGGCGTGCTGTTCCTGTATGGTCCTTACGTCGAAGCCGATGTCGTCACCGCGCCGTCCAATATCGCCTTCGACGAGAACCTGAAGAACCGCAACCCGGCATGGGGATTGCGTCACTTGGACGACGTGAGGGCGCTCGCGGCGCAGCATGGCATAGCGTTCAGCGAACGGGTCGCGATGCCGGCGAACAATCTGTCGCTGATCTTCCACAAGACGTGAATGCAGTCGCTCAGGCCGTCGCCTCCAGACAACGCTTCATCGCCGCCATGCCCGCCGCCATCATCGCGCCCACGGTTTCGGCGGCGGCGTGCGGCAGGACGTCGGCGATCCAGACCGCACGTGTCGCTCCGTCCTCAGCGTCGAAAACCTGAAGCGAGCCGTTGTGGTGGGTCAGGCGGGGACTCTCGACGGTCCAGGCCACGCGCCGACGCGCCGCGTCCACGTCGATCATCACCTCGCGCGCCTGCATGCCGTTGCCGAAGGTGACCAGCCGGGCAGCGCCGTCGGGCTCCATCTCGGTGTTCACCACGAAGCCCGGACACAGACGCCGGTGGATGGCGCCCACATCGCTGAGCGCGTCCCAGACCGCGTCGGGTGCGGCGTTGATGACAATTTCCTGGTGGATCGAGGCCATGAACGGTGTCCGTGTTTAGATTGGCCGCAGGCTAGCCGAGGCCCCGGGCGGGCGCTGGCAGGAATCGGACCTCATCACCGGGGCGGACTTCGCGCCGCGCCGGGCATGGTATCCTGGCGCCATGGACAGAGCCTCCCATCCAACGCTCGATTTCGCGGCCTGCGAGCGGGCGCGCTACGCTCGTGACGCAGCCTTCGACGGCCGCCTGTTCATTGGCGTGACATCCACTCGGATCTATTGCCGTCCGGTGTGCCCGGTGCGTCAGCCGCTTTCGAAGAACGTCCGCTACTACCCGAGCGCCGCGGCGGCGGAGGCGGCGGGATTCCGCCCGTGCCTGCGGTGTCGTCCCGAGACCGCCTTTCGCTCGCCGGCGTGGAAGGGCGTACATGCGACGCTCGACCGGGCGCTGCGCCTTATCGAGGACGGCGCGCTCGACCACAACGGCGTCGACGCCCTGGCGGAGCGGCTGGGCGTAAGCGCACGACACCTCGCGCGGCTGTTTCGCGCGCACCTGCACTCCACGCCAGTGAAGGCCGCCCGGACCGCCCGGGTGCAACGCGCCAAACGACTGATCGATAAGACTGACCTCAGCATGACCGAGATCGCCGCACGAGCGGGCTTCTCCAGTCTGAGGAGTTTCAACGCCACCTTCCGCGAGGTCTATCGCCGCGCGCCGTCGGACCTCCGGCGCGGGCGCCCGATTTAGCAACTTCTTACGTATAGGGTAGCGGCTGGTGTCTCGGGATCGGGGAAACACCTCGGCGCCTGATGACCTCTCCAAGGGTGGAAACCCGAATGGCTGTGAGCATTCCGGACGACTGTGCGGCCGCCCACTATCCCAATGTCTGTGAGCGGATGGCCGACCGGTGGGTGCATATCGTGGCCCTGGTCGCCTTCGGAGCCGGGTCGGCGGCGCTGATCTGGATGGCCGCCGAGCGCGGCAAGCCCGGGCTGATCGTCGCCGCGGCGCTCTATGGCACGGCCCTGATCGCCATGCTGGCCTTTTCCGCCGCCTATAATCTCAGCCGCGCTGGGTGGGCCCGCCCGCTCCTGCGCCGGCTCGACGAAGCGGGCATCTTCCTGATGATCGCGGGCTCCTACACCCCCTTCACCACCCAGAGGCTCCATGGCGGCTGGGCGTTCTGGATGACGGCGGTGGTCTGGAGCATCGCCGCCTTCGGCATCGTGGGTAAGATCGCCCTGCCGCGCATCTCCGAGCGCGTGTGGACGGGGGTCTATGTGCTGTTCGGTTGGGTGGCAGTGATTGCGCTGGACCCCCTGCGGCGGAGCCTTCCGGTGGAGTCGCTGTTGCTGCTCCTGGCCGGGGGCCTGGTTTATACCGCCGGCAGCCTCCTCTTTCTCAACCGCCGCCTGCCGTTCCGCCGCGCGGTCTGGCACAGCCTGGTCTGCGTGGGCGCGGCGCTGCACTTCGGCGCGGTGCTCGGGGGCGTCTTCGTCGGGTAGCGGACGCTGGCGACCCCGACGCGGTAAAATCCGATCCTCTGGGTGGGGCTGCGGACCGTCAACCAGGCCATCCGGGCGCTCTACGTGCGCGACCAGACGGCGCCCCATCATTCTTTCCCCCCGTAGGGGGGAAGCGCGTTGGCAAAGCGTTGTCCGGTCGGGACTACGTTGACAGGCCGGGGCCTCGCCCCCACTTTCGCGCCCCGTTTTCCCCGGTCCGAATCCTCCCCCGCATGGACGTTGTTGTCGTAGAAAGCCCGGCTAAGGCCAAGACTATCAACAAGTATCTTGGCCCCGGCTATAAGGTGCTGGCGTCCTATGGGCACGTGCGCGACCTGCCCTCCAAGGACGGGTCGGTCCGCCCGGATCAGGACTTCGCCATGGACTGGGAGGTCGATCCCAAGTCCTCCAAGCGCCTTTCCGAAATCGCCGAGGCGATGAAGGGCGCCAAGCGCCTGATCCTCGCCACCGACCCCGACCGCGAGGGCGAGGCGATCAGCTGGCACGTGCTCGAGGTCCTGACCAAGAAGAAGGCGATCAAGGGCGCCGAGGTCCAGCGGGTCACCTTCAACGCCATCACCAAGTCGGCCGTCGCCGCCGCCATGGCGGCGCCCCGCCAGATCGACATGGAGCTGGTCGACGCCTATCTGGCGCGCCGCGCGCTCGACTATCTGGTGGGCTTCAACCTGTCGCCGGTGCTGTGGCGCAAACTGCCGGGCGCGCGTTCGGCGGGGCGTGTGCAGTCGGTCGCGTTGCGGCTGGTCGTCGATCGCGAGATCGAGATCGAGGCGTTCCGCAGCCAGGAATACTGGACCGTCGAAGCCGACGTCACCGCCAACTCGCCGGCCTTCCTCGCGCGACTGGTCAAGCACGAGGGCAAGAAGCTCGGCAAGTTCGACTTGCCCGACCAGGCGACCGCTACGGCCGCCAAGCGCGCGGTCGAGACCGGCGTGTTCAAGGTCACCGCCGTCGAGAAGAAGCCCGGCCGGCGCTCGCCGCCGCCACCGTTCATGACCTCGACCCTGCAGCAGGAGGCGGCGCGTAAGCTCGGCTTCTCCGCCACCCGCACCATGCAGACCGCACAACGCCTCTACGAAGGCGTCGACATCGGCGGCGATCTGACGGGCCTGATTACCTATATGCGGACCGACGGCCTGCAGGCCGCGCCGGAGGCCGTCGAGGAAACCCGCCGCGTGATCGGCCAGCGCTTCGGCGACGCCTATGTCCCCGACGCGCCGCGCATCTACAAGACCAAGGCGAAGAACGCCCAGGAAGCGCACGAGGCGATCCGCCCCACCAGCCTGGCGCGGCATCCGGACTCGCTGCGCCTGGAAAGCGATCAGCAGCGGCTCTACGAGCTGATCTGGAAGCGCATGATGGCCTCGCAGATGGAAGGCGCGCGCGTCGAGAAGACCACCGTCGACATCGAAACGGCCGACGGCCGCACGGGCCTGCGCGCCAACGGACAAGTGATCCTGTTCGATGGCTATCTCGCCGTCTACGAAGAGGGCCGCGACGACACCTCTGACGACGAGGACGGCGGCCGCCTGCCGGCGATCAACGAAGGCGCCGAGGGCAAGGTCTCCGCCGCGCGCGCGGACCAACACTTCACCGAACCGCCGCCGCGCTATTCGGAAGCGACGCTGGTGAAGAAGCTGGAAGAACTCGGCATCGGCCGGCCTTCGACCTACGCCTCGATCCTGGGCGTGCTGCGCGACCGCGCCTATGTGCGCATGGACAAGCAGCGCTTCATTCCCGAGGACAAGGGACGCTTGGTCACAGCCTTCCTCGAAGAGTACTTCTCGCGCTACGTCGAGTACGATTTCACCGCGGGCCTGGAAGAGCGCCTCGATCTGGTGTCCGCCGGCGAGCTCGACTGGAAGGTGCTGCTGCGCGACTTCTGGACCGACTTCCATGCCGCCATCGAAGGTATGACGGAGCTGCGCGTCACCCACGTGCTCGATGCGCTCACCGAAGCGCTGGCGCCGCATCTTTTCCCCGACAAAGGCGATGGCTCAGATCCACGCGCCTGTCCGTCGTGCGCCGCCGGGCGCCTGAGCCTCAAGACCTCGCGCTTCGGCGCCTTCATCGGCTGTTCGAACTATCCCGAGTGCCGCTACACGCGTCAGGTTGCAGCTCCCGGCGCCGACGGCGAAAGCGCCGAGGGCGGCGATCGCGAACTGGGCGTCGATCCCGCGACCGGTGAAGCGGTCAGCCTGAAGATCGGCCGCTTCGGTCCCTATGTGCAGCTGGGCGCGGGCGAGAAGCCCAAGCGCTCGTCACTGCCGAAGGGCTGGCTGCCGGCGGAGATGGACCTGACGCGCGCACTGCGCCTGCTCGCCCTGCCGCGCGAGGTCGGGATGCACCCGGAGGACGGCAAGCCGATCACGGCGGGCCTCGGCCGCTACGGGCCGTTCATCCTGCACGCGGGCACCTATGCGAACCTGCAGGACATCGAGGAGGTGTTCGACGTCGGCCTGAACCGCGCCGTGACCTTGCTGGCCGAAAAGCGCTCTGGCGCCGGCCGCCGCGGACGCGCGGAGGCGACGGTGCTGGCCGACCTGGGCGCGCATCCCGCGAGCGGAGAGTCCGTGCGGATCCTGTCCGGCAAGTACGGACCCTATGTGAAGTCCGGCGACGTGAACGCCACCCTGCCCCGCGGCGCCGATCCCAAGACGGTGACCATGGACCAGGCGGTCGCGCTCATCGCCGAACGCGCGGCAAAGGGCGGCGGCAAGGTCCGCAAGACCGCGTCGGCGGCCAAGAAGGCGGCGAAGAAGTCTCCCGCAAAAAAAGCGGCAGCCAAGAAGGCACCGGCGAAGAAAGCGGCCAAGAAAGCCCCGGTCAAGCGCGCCGCGGAGGGTTAAGCGTCACGGTAAAGTGACTGGCGCGAAAGGCGAATCTCATTTTCGCCCGCGCCAAGCTGGGCTTTTCTCCCCCGGGGGTCTTTGAGGGGGGAGTTCCGTCATGTCCGTCCGTTTCGTACGCGCCGTTTGCGTGGGGGCGCTGCTGTGCGCCGCGGGCTTCAGCGTCTCGAGCGCGGTCGAGGCGCCCTATGGCGATCAGGTCGGCCTGCCCCGCGACGTGGTCGAGGACGCGGAAGCGTGGCAAACCTTCGTCAACCAGGCCGGCGCGGTGAACGCCAACTTCGGCAATGGCCTGCAGGTGCGCATCGCGCTGAAGACCGGCGCCGGCTACGAACCCCAACAGCTCGAGCAGGGCGAAATCGCCTACGGCGCCCTGGTCGCGCTGCAGCAGGCCGACTTCGTCGCCAACCTGAAACGCATCGCCGACGACCCGGTGCAGAACGAGGCGCTGACGCGCCGGCTGATGGACGATCCGTTCTCGGTCTACTCGCTACCGGGCGCCGAGGAAGCGGCGGGGCTCGCCACCGCGCGCATACAGGATCAAGGCCGCCACCTCGCCCAGGTGGGCGCCGAGGTGAAGCAGTCGGCCTACGACGTGCAGCACAGTTCGTGGTCGCAGGTGCGCGATTCCGATCGCCGCGCGCGACTGGCGCTGGTGAAGAAACTCTCCGCCACGCGCTTCGTCGCCAGGCCGCGGGACGGCGACGAACTGCGCAAGGCGATGACGCAGATGTCCCAGGCGCCGGAGCCGGATTTCACCCGGCGCGAAGGCTCGCCGGTGATCACCCGCGCCCTGGTGCTGGCCTCGCTGGCGGTGCTGCGGCGCACCGACGATCCGATCACGGTGCGCGCGGTGCTCTACGAGCCCGAGACGCGCCAGTGCTACAATCTCGCCAAGCTCAACCTCTTCCAGTGTCTCGCCGTGGCCGGGCCGCGCTACGAGGACGTCTTCTGCCTCGCAGAGCACGGGCTGAAGGAGACGGCGACCTGCGTCACCGCCTCGACCCGGGCGACCTGGAAGGGCTCCGCCTGGGAAGCCGGCCGCCTGGCGGCGTTGACCGAACCCGTCGCGACCGCCGCGGCGAAGATTTCCGGCAAAGCGCATGGCCGCCGCCTCGTCCATCGTGCGTCGCACCACGCGACCGCGCATCCGACGCACCGGAAACACCACGCCTGAGGCAGGATTCCCGCGATCAGGGAAATCCAGAAATCGGGATCGAATTACTTACGCCGCAGCATTGTCCGCGTCGGCAGCCTTCGTGCTGTGCGAGGTGAAAATAAAGATTTCTATTATTGACCGGCTAACCAAACTGGCGGCTTTCATTTCAGCGTAAGGATTTGAGTAACCCTAGGGATGAGGCCCGGGTTACGTCGGCATGGGGGGACTATGTGTAGCGCGGCGTTCGCCGCAGCCGCGGGGCTAGCCTCGGTCGGCTGGCGCGGTCGCAAACCCCGTTCAAACCCACCAACAAATCCAACCGTCGGGCGGCGGCGCCGCGGATCATTCGACGATCACGGTCGAAACCCAGCGGCGACGCCTGCCGGACTCAACGCGACAAGACGACTCACACCTTATGGAGAACGACATGAAAGCTCTGATCCTCGGCGCCGTATCGACTGCAGCCCTGCTGCTGGCCACCTCGGCCTTCGCCCAGAACGTCACCACCATCAACCAGCCGGGCAACTACAACTCGGCCAGCGCCGACCAGTCCGCGGGCACGGACGAGCTGACCCAGATCGATCAGCTCTCATCGAGCAACGTCGCCACCGTGACCCAGGGCGGCTTCCAGGAGGAAGCCTTCGTCGTTCAGGACACTGACGGGACCTATACCGGCAGCACCGCGACCGTCACCCAGATCGGTCAGAACGGCACCTTCCAGGTGTTCCAGCACGGCTACAACGCCGCCACGGCGACCCAAGGCGCCGAGAGCATCGGCGAAACGGGCTACATCACCCAGACCGGCTATAATCCCGGCACGGGCGCGTTCCTCGAGCAGAACGGCTTCGGCAACCAGGGCTGGATCCTGCAGACCGGCAACTACAACGTCTCGATCGTCACCCAGACCGGCATCGGCGGAGCCTATCCGCTTACGGTCTTCGAGAACGTGCTTCCGGGCACGCTGAACGCCGATGACTTCGGCGGGCGCCAGGGCGGCGGATCGCAACAGATCGGCGACGACAACACCAGCGTCATCAACCAGGAAGGCATCAACAACATCGCCATCAACGAGGCCACCGGCAACAACAACTTCCAATGGATTACCCAGAACCCCCTGGCGGACCAGGCCACGGGCTTCTTCACCACCATCGGAAGCAACAACTCCGACAGCCTGACCCAGGTGTCCGGCGCAGCGTACAGCGGCGCCGCCCAGAAGAGCGACGGCGGCAATATCACCGTCTACCAGGACGGCGCCTCCACCTCGCTGATCGGCCAGGGCACGCACGTCGACAGTCTGGGTCTGCCCTTCAACGACGGGCCTGACACCCAAGGCGCCTCGGCGTCGGTCACCCAGATCGGCGACGGCCACGTCTCCAACATCATCCAGTTCGGCGACTACACGATCGCCGACGTCACCCAGACGGGCGGCGGGGCCGATGGCGGCAACGAGACCCAGATCATCCAGGGCGGCCAGGGCGACCTGGCCACGGTCTCGCAAGCGGGCACGGGCGACTTTTCCAACATCCTCCAAACGGGCGTGAGCGACACCGCCTATTCCACCCAGGCGGCCGGCACCGACACCGAAGGCTCCGCCATCCAGCAGACCGGCAACTTCGACCTCGCCAGCGTCAACCAGACGGGGCAGCAAGAGGATTCACAGGTCTATCAGAACGGCGACAGCAACAACGCCCAGGTCGAGCAGTCCGGCTACGGCAACCTGTCGATCATCACCCAGAACGGCTCGTCCAACTACGCCTTCGTCTCACAGCACGGCGTGAGCGCGACGTCGACCGTCACCCAGAACGGCAGCGGCAACAGCGCTTTCGTTCACCAGTAAGCAGGCCAGTCCCCGGCCGGCGCGCCTCGCGCCGGCCGGGGCTCTTTTTTCTTGACCCGCAACCCTAGCCGCGGCGACACCGCATCAGGTTCGACTCCTACCCGCATAGCCAGTCGCGCTATGCTGCGAATCCGATGGCCAAACCCCCCAAGCCGCCCGGCAAGAGCTGGTCGAAACATCCCAACACCAAGCCCGGAAAGCGCGCGGCCCAGGCCGCGGTCGCCCCGCGCCCGGCCGGCCTGCCGACCAAGGCGGCGCTGGTGCGCTTCCTCGCCGAAGCCGGCGAGGCCGAGAAGGCCGATATCGCGCGCGCCTTCGGCCTGAAGGGCGCCGAACGCCGGGCTTTGCGCGAGATGCTGCGCGAACTGGAGGCCGAAGGGGCGCTCGGCCGCCGCGGCCGCAAGGGCTTTGCGCCGCGCGGGTCGCTGCCGCCGGTGGGCGTCGTCGACGTGGTCGAACGCGACGCGGACGGCGAGCTCTTCGTGCGCCTGAGCAAGGGCGAGGCGGATGCACCGCTGGCGCGGCTGGCGCCCGGCCGCAACGAAAAGGCCGCCGGCGCGCCGGGCATGGGCGACCGGCTGCTGGTGCGCTTCGAAACAGGGCGCCGACGGCTACGAAGCGCGCATGATCAAGCGGCTGGGCCAGAGCGCGCACCGGATCCTGGGCGTGATCCGCAAGAGCGCGCGCGAGGTGCGGGTCGAGCCGGTCGACCGCAAGCTCCAAGGAGACACTGCTGCTCTCCGGCCCCGAGGCGCAGAAGCTGAAGGATGGCGACCTGGTGCTGGCCGCCGTGGGTCAGGCGGAGCGGCGGTATCGGCCCGAAGAGCGGCAAGCTTGCTCGAGGTGGTCGGGCGCGAGGACCAGCCGCGCGCCGCTTCGCTGATCGCCATCCATGCCCACGGCATACCGACCGGCTTCTCCGACGCCGCGGAACAAGAGGCCGAAGCGCGCCGAAGCCGCCGACCCTGAAGGGCCGCACGGACCTGCGCGACCTGCCGCTGATCACCATCGATCCACCGGACGCGCGCGACCACGACGACGCGGTCTACGCCGAGCCGCGACGACGATGCGAAGCAACCCTGGCGGCTGGATCGTCTGGGTCGCCATCGCCGACGTCGCCGCCTATGTACGCGCGGGCTCCGCGCTGGACCGCGAGGCGCGGGAGAAGGGCAACTCGTCCTATTTCCCCGACCGGGTCGAGCCGATGCTGCCGCGAGCGCCTGTCGGCCGGCCTGTGCTCGCCTGCATCGAGGGCGAGAACCGCGCCTGCATGGCCGTGCGCATGGTGTTCGACCGCAACGGCAAGAAGACCTCGCACCGCTTCATGCGCGGCCTGATGCGCTCCGCCGCGAAGCTGTCCTACGAACAGGCGCAGGCGCGCCATCGACGGGCGGCCCGACGATAAGCACCGCGCCCCTGCTGGCGCCGGTGCTGAGGCCGCTATGGGAGGCCTACGCGTGTCTGAAGCGCGGGCGCGAAGCGCGCTCGCCGCTGGAACATCGAGTAGCGCCGAACGGCGCATCGTCATCGGCGCCGACGGCAATGTGGCCTCGATTACGAGGCGCGAGAGCCTCGCTGACGGCGCATCGCCTGATCGAAGAGTTGATGATCCAGGCCAATGTCGCGGCCGCCGAGACGCTGGAACAGACGCCGCACGCCGCTGATCTACCGCATCCACGATACGCCGAGCCAGGAGAAGGTGCAGGCCCTGGCCGATTTCCTGGCGACGCTCGACATCCCGTGGAGCAAGGGCGAGGTCGCCGACCACCAAACGCTTCAACAAGCTGCTGGAACAGACGCGCGGCGGGCCGCACGCCGAGATCGTCAACGAGGTGGTGCTGCGCACCCAGATGCAGGCGCATCTACGACACCGACAATATCGGCCACTTCGGCCTGAACCTCGCAGCGCTACGCCCACTTCACCTCGCCGATCCGCCGCTACGCCGACCTGGTCGTGCACCGCGGCCTGATCCGCGCGCTGGGCTTGGGCGACGACGGCCTGTCGGACCCCGACATCGCCAGGCTGCAGCGACACCGCCGAGCACATCACCGTCGCCGAGCGCCGCGCCATGGCGGCCGAGCGCGACGCCACCGACCGCTACGTCGCCGCCTTCCTCGAGGACCGCGTCGGCGCGACTTCACCGGGCGCATCACCGGCGTCACCCGCTTCGGCCTGTTCGTGCGGCTGAGCCGAGACCGGCGCCGACGGCCTCGTGCCGATCTCCAGCCTCGGCGGCGAGTATTTCCAGCCACGACGACCGCGCCCACGCCCTGGTCGGCGAACGCAGCGGCGCACGCTGGCGGCTGGGCCGCGAGGTCGAGGTGCGCCTGACGGAAGCGACGCCGATCACCGGCGGCCTGCTGTTCGAGATGCTGAGCGAGCCCGGGCCGTCGGATCCGAAAGCCCCGCGGCCAAGGTTGGGAGTGCGCAAGCGCGGCGGCCCGCCCCCGGGGGTGCGCAGGGGCAAGCGGCGGTAACGGGCCCCTGGAAACCGGCGTTATTCGACTTGGCCCGGTCCGGTCTCGCGCCTAGAGTCGCCCCCCAAGCAGGGGACCTCACATGCGCGTTCGCATCCTTCTGACCGGCGTCACGCTCGCGGCGCTCGCCGCGGTTCCGGCTTTCGCCAACGACAGTTCCGCCGAACTGGCTCAGGGCGGCCTGGTGCTGAAGAAGCACGACGGCATCGCCATGAAGTCCGAGGACCTCTTCATCTCACCGGAGGCGGTCCGCGTGAAGTACGAGTTTCTGAACACCACACCGAACGACGAAAAGATCATCGTCGCCTTCCCCATGCCCGACATCACCACCGAGGGTGTCGACGACAACATCGCCATTCCCGACATCAATCAGGCCGACAACTTCCTCGACTTCGCCACCCTGGTGGACGGTCAACCGGTCGCGGCCCATGTCGAACAGCGCGTGTTCAAGAACGGCGTCGAATACACCACCATGCTGCAGCAGATGCATGTGCCGCTGATGCCGCTGAGGAAGGAAACCGACGACGCGCTCGACGCATTGCCGGCGGCGGATAAGGCGAAGCTGATCAAGCTCGAGCTCGTCGCTGACGACGAATACGACGCGGGTAAGGGACCCGAGCACCACCTGGGCGCCGCCTGGACGCTGAAAACCACCTACTGGTGGGAACAGACCTTCCCCGCCGGCAAGATCCTGCACGTGGAGCACAGCTATAAACCCAGCGTCGGCGGCACCTCCGGCACCGCGCTTGAGAGCGCCGACGTGCGCACCAGCGAGGAATACACCGCCTACAAGGCCAAGTACTGTATCGACGACGCCTATCTGGCGGCCGTCGCCAAGCGCAAGGCTGAGGTCGGACAAGACAAACAGGCCTTCTACGAATTGCGCATCGACTACATCCTGAAGACCGGCGCCAATTGGAAGGACCCGATCGGCGACTTCCACCTGACCCTCGACAAGGGCCTGGCGACCAGCCTGCTCAGCACCTGCGTGACCGGCCTGACCAAGACCTCGCCGACCGCCTTCGAGGTCCGTCGCAGCAACTATCTGCCCACCGACGACCTGCACCTTCTGATCCTGGTCCGGCCGCAGGACTGACGTCGTCTTGCCGCGCGGGCTGTGTTAGGCCCGTGCGGTGACCAAGCCCTTCGACTCCGCCGCCGACCTGAAGGACGCGCCCAACGTCGGTGCGCGCCTGCGGCCCAGCAACGCCGCCACTCTGATCCTCGTGCGCCGGGACAAGGGCGCACCACAGGTGCTGATGGGCCGTCGCGCCGAAGGCCACGTGTTCATGGCGTCGAAGTGGGTCTTCCCCGGCGGCCGCGTCGACGGCGGCGACATCACCGCGCCGTCGGCCACTGAGCTGAAGCCCGAGGTCGTCACGCACCCGGCCCTGGGCGCCAGTCGCGGCGTCGCGCGCGGTCTCGGAATTGCGGCGGTGCGCGAAACCTTCGAAGAAGCCGGCCTGATGCTGGCCAAGCCCGCGACCTACGAGAAAGCGCCGCCGCGCACCTGGCGCGAGTTCGCCGAGAAGGGCGTCGCGCCTGACCTCGCGTCGCTCAGCTTCATCGCCCGCGCGATCACGCCGCCGGGCCGCGCGCGCCGTTTCGATGCGCGGTTCTTCCTCGCCGAGGCCAACGCCCTCGTCCACATGGAGCCCGAGACCGGCGACCGCGAGCTCGACGAGATCGCCTGGCTGCGCCTGTCGGACACCGGCGGCCTCGACCTGCCGCAGATCACCCGCTTCGTGCTCGGCGAAGTGACCGAGCGCCTGGCAGACCCCAACCGCGACGTGCCGTTTGTCCGCATGGTTCGCGGCAAACACGTGGTGGAGCGGATTGGCGCGGGCTGATCCGCCGGCCCGATTTCGGCGTATGATCTCCCGCGGAACCGGCCCGCAGGCCGTTTCAAATGGGGGACCTGCCATGAAACACCGTGCGATTGCGTTCGCCGCCGCCCTGGCCGCCGCATCGGGCCTCGCGACCCCGAGCTCGGCCCAGGACCATCCGGCGTGGCCCGAACAGGCCAAGCCCATGGTCCGCTTCATCGAAGAGGTTTGGAACAAGGGCGATTACACCGCCGTCCCGGACCTGTTTGCGCCGGACGCCGCCCTGGTCTTCCGCGGTCACAGCTTCCCGGCAGGCCCGCACGCCGGGTCGGTCGTGGCCGTGGTGCAGCGCTGGCGGACGGGCTTTCCCGACTTCCACTTCACCATCGAGGACGTGCTGGTCGACCATGGCGAGATCGCCATGCGCCTGACCTTCACCGGGACCAACACCGGTCCGTTCCTGGGCCCGGCCACCGGCAAGCCGATCAAGGTCTCGCAGATGATGATCTGCGAGGTGAAAGCCGGACGCCTCGGCCACTGTTGGGAGGAGTTCGACGACTTCGACCTGCGCCAGCAGCTCGGCCTGATCCCCAAGCCGGCGGCGCCGGTCGCGGGGCAAAAATAGAACAGGGCCGTACGCGGCGACTGTCTGAAAGCGCAGATAGGTCAGTGTTGCGGAACCGGCGTCCCGCGAACGCTCGCATAGACCGCATCGAAGACCTGGAGCGTGTCGATATGGGGCACCGCCGTCACCGCGATCGGGTCGTCCAGGCGAAGCACGCTGTCGCGCGCCGGATTAAAGCGCGGCCAGGGCGGCAGGCCAGGGCCGTTCGGGTCCCCGGCTTTCACGAAGTTGGTCCAGTAGCTCGACATGGTCTCGGCCAGCCTGCGGTCCTGGGTGGTCCAGGGCCACGCCGGCTCCTGATCGAGATGGTCGAATACGTACCAGAGCTCCGAATAGTGACTGGGCCCCCAACCTTCGTAGACCGACCCTTTCGGGAACGGCGGAACATGAGCCCATTGGTAGTAGAACGCCGGATGGCGGCTCTTCGCCGCCTGCAGCCGCGCCCAGGTCCAGTCGTCCCAGCCGAAGCGCAGTTCGCGCTCGAAGCCGAGGCGCGCCTTCACTGCTTCGGCGTCCGTCGCGTGCGGATAGGCCGCCAGAAGTTGCGGCGGCAGTTGACCCCAGTGCTTGGTGACGCCCGCCTCGAGCGTGGCCGCGGTGACCGTATCCAGATCGGTGACCAGCGAACGCGCCTCATCGGCGTTGGAGCCCACCAGGATCGGCACATCGTTCTGGCGACCGGCCACGAAGACGTCGTAGGGCGAGGCCGGCAGGGCGTAGGGTTCGACAACCGGGTGGGTGACCGCATCGCGATCGCCGCCCAGCACCACGTCCGGCGGCAGGGCGCGCAACTCGGCGATCGACGTGGCGCCCAGGGATTTGGCGAAGGCCACGCCGGCGTGTTCGGCGTTGGCGAGCTGGTAGTTCGGGGCCAGCTGCATCGGTTCGAACAGACCGCCGCTCTCGGCGATCACGCCGCGGAACAGTCCTTTGGCCAGGGGCGAGGTCATCAGCATGCTCATGGACGCGGCGCCTGCCGACTGTCCGGCGATGGTCACCTTCGACGGGTCGCCGCCGAAGGCTGCGATGTTCGTCTGCACCCAGCGCAGCGCCGCGATCTGATCTTCCAGGCCATAGTTGCCCGACGAATGGTGCGCCGACTCCGCGGTGAGTTCGGGATGCGCCAGCCAGCCGAACGCGCCGACCCGGTAGGCGACGGTGACCACAATCACGCCCTTGCGCGCAAGCTTGTCGCCCCAGTAGAGCGGCATGGACGCCGAGCCGTTGGAAAAACCGCCGCCGTAGATCCACACCAGCACCGGCAGCCGCTCGTTGGCGCCATGGGCGGGCGTCCAGACGTTGAGATAGAGGCAGTCCTCGCTGATCTTGGGCGGCGCCTCGCCCGGCATGGAGACGCCCTTCTGTTCACAGGCGGGGGCGAATTCGGTTGCGGGCCGAACGCCGGTCCACGGCGTCACCGGCTGCGGCTCGCGCCAGCGCAGCGGCCCCACCGGCGGCGCGGCGAAGGGGATGCCTTTGTAGACCTCGAGGCCGCTTTCTCGCACGCCTTCGACCAGACCCGCATCGGTCCGCACCGGGGCCGCGCCGGCCGTCGCCGCCGGGAAAAGAAGGGCCGCCACGAGCGCAGCGCCGCACAGAGTTTGTCGCATGACGATGACCTTCCCAGCAACCCGGGCGAACGCCTTCCCGCGTGCGTCATAGTGAACCCCTGCGCCGCTCCGCGATACGCCGCAAGCAAGTCATGACGGCGAATTAACTAAGGGGCCGCTCGGTTTCGCGAGAGCGTTATTGCCGCTGACGTCCCCGCGCCCTCCGCGTCGGCGCGTGCGGCGAGGCGCCCGGCGCCCTCGCGAAAATGGTGCAGCGGAGTCGGGGCGGGACATTTCCGACGCTTGCACCGTCCGCTGACGTGGGGCATTCTCAGGAAATAGACGCTCGATGTTTTGCGCCCCGTCCGATTGGCCGGGGCTTTTTTGTTGCTTCGCGGAGGCTCGTCATGGCCGGCGGAGCGGGACGCAAGCCAGCGGTCAAGCGGACGGACGGACCGGCGCCTGGGCCGCCGCGGACGGCGCGGCAGTCGACACGTTTCGACAAGGCGTCTTGCGCCGCGGTCGTCGCTTACATGGGGCAGGGGTTCAACTGGCCTAGGGTGTCCGCTTTCGGGCTAAACGCCGAGGGCCGCCATCGACCCAGAGCGGACTCTTGGTCAGCATGCGATACCGCTCCAAACCGGTGCGCTAGCTGGTGACGACAACGTCGTCCCGCAGACATTTCTCGTTAGGCGATTGCGCGGCATCGAACACGAACTTCAACGCAGAGCGGGCCATCTCTTCGAGCTGACCGGTAGTGCGATGAATATGAAAGCTTGTTTGGCCCAAGTTGCGGTCGCTAGGGCCCACGATCTCGACTTCGAGGAACTCGCTCCGCGCGATCCTCTCACGAGCGTCAAGAGTTGCAGGGGCATCATCGATCGTCAGAAACTCTTCCGACCTTGCCGACGGCATGTCGCGAACCGATTGCACCTTCTCTTGGTAATCCTTGAGCGGAGCGCGATAGACGGGCTTCCCGTCCGCAATGACCTCAACCCAGGCTTGGTTCGCGTCCGGCATCGAGCCCGCCAGCAACAATTCTATCTCCACCTGTTGGGGTCGAGACAGGTCGAGGGGGCCGATGGGGGACGCTGGCCCCGGATAGTCCAGTTCTATTAAGGCCGCCGGGAACGAAGGGTTGGGCGGGGGAGACCAACCAATTGTGCTCTCGGTGATCTTGCCCTCAGGAGACAGATGAAGCCGGGAGGAGACGGCGTATCCGTGAAGCCGCACCTTGCCCTCACAATTCCAGCCGTGACGCACTTCGGGACTGGCGGAGGCGGGGCCGGCACCTGACGTCGAAGCGTCCGACTGAATGGCAGCGAACGTCAAAAGCGCCGAAATTACAAAGCTGAGTGACTTCACGAAATGGCCCCCGGCACCCTCAAGGCGTTGACCCTACGCAGTCCCGCCAGCCGTCGTCCAGTCACGCCTCCGACCCGGCATCGGGGTCCGCTTTCGGGCTGCGGGCTCGCGACCGCCATCGACCCCTAGCGGACGTAGGCAAAGTCCGCCTACGTTCTGGTCAAGGTTGACCGCTCGACGTGGCGGCAGTCTGGGGGCGCCAATGACCAAGCACAGGCTCGAACTGTTTAGCGACGGGGTCTTTGCGATCGTCCTCACGCTGCTGGTGCTCGACCTGCGGGTGCCGGCGGCGCACGGCGTGGGGGCGCTGGTGGAAATCGGGCCCGAGTTGCTGGTCCACGCCGCCGCCTTCTTCATCGTTGGCGTGCTGTGGATGGTGCATCACCAGGGCCTCGCCCGGGTGAGCGAGATCACCTCGCGGACGCTGTACTGGAATCTCGCGGCCCTGTTCTGGGTCACCTTGCTTCCGTTCGCCGCCAAGGACGCCGCCGCCCGTCCCTTCGAGCCCCTGGGGGCCTGCCTGATCGCCGCCGCCTGTGGCGGCTACATGGCCGCGATGGTGTTCACCCGCCTCACGTCGCACTCCACCATCGACGACAACCCCGACATGAAGGCTTGGCGCAGACGACGCATCGTCATCGGCCTGGGCTTCGCGCTGGCCAATTTCGCCGGTGCGGCCCTGTCCTGGATCACCCCCTGGACCGGGTACGTCGTCGCGCTGGCGACCGTCATTGTCATGATGGTTCTACCCAGCCCGCCCGACGCCGAAGATCGCATGCGCCGACAGGCCGGCTGAGCGCGTACTCCACGGGTCGGCTCTTGCGCCCTTGCCTCGCGCAGTCAATTCAGCGCGTCGTGATGGATCTGCTCGATGGAGGTCTCGCGGACGCAGGCGCCGAACTGCCGGCGCGCTTCGAGCAGCTGTCCGGCTTTGTCCGCCGCCGAAAGACGTACGCCCACTTTTTCCGCCTCCCTGATAAGGCGGGCGGAGGCGGCGTCGAACTCGTTGAGCAGCCGGCGTGTGGCGACGAGCCCGACAAAGAGGCGGTCGCGCTCGGCCGGTTGCAGGCGGCCAGCGTTGATGGCCAGGGTGTTGATCGAGTCCATTGCGTTGCGCTCCTCAAGCTGGAGCTTCATGAGGGCGCTCGCAAAGAAATAGACCCGCGAATAGGCCAACAGCCGGTCGCGCGGAACGTGGCTGATAATCTGCATCGATTGCGCCGCCTGCCAGGCATCGCTCTGCGCGGGACGCAGGGGCCAACTGTAAACAGGCATAACCGGAACGGGCGTCCCTCGGTCGCGCGAGGCCTCGAGCGCCACGCGCATCGCATCGAGCCTCGAAAGCGCGCACCCGTGCAGCGACAATCGGAAGTAGGCGTTGACGGCGTCCTCATGCAGCTCAGCGTCCATCGCAGCCTCAGTCTCGTGGACGCGGTTCACCCAGTGGATCTGCTCGACGGCCTGTTCCGCTGCGAGCGCGGTCAGTACGCCCAGTACGATGATGCCGTATTCCTTGAAGAACGCCCGCCATCCGTGAAATGGCTTGGATTTATGATGGACTTCCACTGCCGTCTCCGAGGGTTTAGGCGAGGTCGTGGGCCGCTTGCGAGGTGCTGATTTCGCCATCCCGCATCCGCACACTGAGTGGATAGCGGCGTCACCGGCCGCGTCAATGAACCAAAGTTCCGCGGGCCGGCCTCGCGGACCGCTCCCGACCCATTGCAGCCCCTCGGGCGATCCGTGTACCCAGTCGGACGAGTGCATCCGCTGGGGGGTCGCATGGAAATCCACAAGCCGAAGCCGTGGCACGGGTTCAGGGAATTCCTGAAGGAATACGCAACGATCGTGATCGGCGTGCTGACCGCTCTGGCCTTTGAGCAGGCGGTGGAATGGCTGCATTGGCAGGGGAAGGTGCGCTCGGCCGAGCACGCCTTTCGGACTGACTTGGCGCTCACCGCGGATCTCGCGTCGGAACGCGTGGCCGTCAGCCGTTGCCTCGACGACCGGCTGCACGTGCTCAAGGCGGTGGCTGAAGGATCCCAGCCTCCGGCCCCCTTGCCACCTGCTAGCGGTGGTTATCCGATGGCCGCGCTTTATCGCCCGCCGAGTTGCGCGTGGACCACCCAGGCCTGGGATGGCGTCATGGCCGACGGCACCTACGTCCACCTGAATCCAGACCGGGCCCGCGCCTTGAGCCTGCTCTACTACACGGTAGGAAACATGCGCGAGGAGAGCTTTGCGGAGAAGACCGAGTTGCCCGACCTCGACGTCCTCAAGGACAAGGCGATCACGCTTACGCCGGACCAGCGGGTTGCGCTGCTGCAGCACATCGCCAGGCTGATCTGGCTCAATGATGACCTCACCAAGGTGTCGAAGCAAATCCTGCGGCGCATCGATGACGCCGGGTATCTGCCGCCCCTGAAGGACACCGAGGGTCGGCTCGCCAGTGAGTACTCCCAAGCCATGATGTGCAGATATGCCGAGGAAGACCTGAAGAACCGGGTCCTCAAGGGGTGGTTCACCCTGCACCGTTGAGGCAGCGCAAGCGGCGCCGGATTACGGCGGCGCTCGCGCCAGCCCAGGGTCCGTTCCCCACCCTGCACGGCCCTTCCGAACTTCCGCTTGTCGCACCGTGGTACCCTGGCGGGCTAAGGGGTGTCCGCTTTCGGGCCAGGGCCTAGGGGCCGGTTTCGACCCTGAGCGGACTTTAGTTCTCAACAAGCAATAGGACGCTGCCACGCTTGTGACCTTCTTCAGCGTAGCGGTGCGCCGAAGCCGCCTCCTCCAACCGGTATGAACGATCGATGGCTGGTTTCAGGGTTCCAGCTTCCACGAGCCGTCGCAAGAAATCGAGATCGCCAGGGCGCGTGCGCGCGATGCCGCCCAGTACACGGATCCGGCCGGTGATGTTGGCGTAGAGGGTGACGCCGAGATAGGACGCCAGGTCAGCAGCCGCGAAGGCGTAGGCCCCGCGGGTTTTCAGGACGCCGACCCACCGCCAGGGCCGGCTCTTGCCGACCGCGTCGAAGATCAGGTCGAACGCGTCGCCAGGGTTCGGGCGGTCGGTCTCCTTGTGGTCGCGGACGTCGTCCGCGCCGAGCCCTCGAATGAAATCGAAATTGCGCGCGCTACAAACTGCGGTGACGTGCGCGCCCATCTGCTTCGCGATCTGGACGGCGAAGGTCCCGACATTCCCCGTTGCGCCCCAGACGAGGACGCGAGAGCCGGCGCCAACGCGGGCGGCGCGAAGGAAATGGAGGGCGGAGACGCCGCCATAGCTCAAGGCCGCACAATCGGTCAGCGGCAGATTGCGAGGCGCCTGGGCGAGTAGGGGCACAGCCGGCGCGCAGGCGCACTCCGCATATGCGCCGAACTTCAATCCCGTCGACCCGAAGACCGCGTCGCCCTCTGCGAAGCCTTCGACCCCGCCCCCGCATTTTACAACGCGACCGGACAATTCCATGCCGAGGATGCCAATGCGCGTCGGACCCAGCCACCCGCTATAGGCGCGCATGAAAAACGGGTCAGCGCGACGCAGCCGCAAATCGCCCGAGCAGACCGTGGTGGCGACCACGCGAACCAGGACTTCTCCCTTGCCCGGTTCGGGAGGCGGCACGTCGGCCATTTCAAGAACAGAGGGGTCACCGTAGCGGCGATAAATCATCGCTTTCATTTAGAGATAAACCCCCAAATCTGTCTTGGCCTGGTGACCCCGCTCCATGCATCTTACACGGGCCGCAAGCTCCGCTCTTCCCGGGGCGGCCGTCCATGGGCCCCGCTGTCTGGCGCAGGGCCCGAGCGTCCGGTTTCGGGTATCGACCTCGGGACCGCTTTCGACCGAGGCTGTGTGAAAACTCAGTTCGGAAAAGAAACTGTAGAATGAACTTGCGCGGATGCTCGCTGCTGTGGCCGAGAACGCAACGAGTGACTCCCAGGAGCGCCATTAGCGAACGAAACGACTCCAAAGTTTTTCACGGTTCCAGTTTTCACACAGCCTCGACCCAATGCGGACTCAGCGATGACACGTCGCCGTCAGCGCTTGACGGCGAGGCCCGAGCGGTAAGCAGGAACGGCCGGTTGTTGGCGTTCGACGCCCATCTGCTCGGCGAGCCATTGCAGGTATTCCAGAGCGCGTTCATCCCGGCGCTCGGCGCGAATGTCGTCGGCGGCTGTGCGCACCTTCTCCCAAACGAGAGAGACCGAATGGCGGAAGAAATCGTCCGCGATCCGAAAGGGCAGCTCACGACGGTAGACGAGCATGCCCAGGCCGTCGAACGTCACCATGGTCGCAAAGGCGTTGCTCCAGTGTCCGGCCAGGCGTTTGCGGAGTTCCTCTGCTGGAAGTCCGTCCGGGAGGGCCCATAACGCCATCATCCCGTCGACGATTTCAGAGCTGTAGAGCGTTTCCATCATGTGGAGGCAGATTTGCGTCGCTCGTGTTCTCGCTGCGAGGCGAAGCTGCCAAGCCGCGAACAGCACTCCTCCGACCACGGCGGCCGTGGTGGCCAGGTTGAGCAGCAAGCCCAGGTCCATGCTATGTCTCCGTCCCAGCCGCGTATGGTAGGACGCGCTACGCCGAACTCAAAGAGCGCCTTTTCAGCGTCCGCTTTGCGAACACGAACCAATGACCGCAGCCGACCCATTGCTGACCTTGGATTGGTCAGCTTAGGATGTAGCCTGGGGGCATAGGCGCAAATGGTTCACCTGTCACAACTGAGGCCGGTTTCGGCGCTGTGCGGATTTTCGATCGCATGCGCTGTTGCCGTCACGATTGGTAGCATCGGTCCATCGGCACACGCTCTCACGCGGGAAGATGCCGTCGCCTGCCAAGGCGTCGCGCATATTTCTCTCGACGACCGGATCACAGGATGCACTGCGATCATCAACTCTGGGGTTGTGTCGAATGAAAATCTGGCAGTTGCTTACTACAATCGCGGCAATGACTATGCCGAGAAGGGCCAGTTTGACCGCGCGATCGCCGATTACGACCAAGCCGCTCGTCTCAAGCCGGATTCTCCTTCGACTTACCTCAATCGCGGACACGCCTACGGGGTGGAGGGTCAAAACGAACGCGCGATCAAGGATTACGACGAAGCCATCAAACTCAAGCCCGA
This sequence comes from uncultured Pseudomonadota bacterium, assembly GCA_963838235.1. Lineage (GTDB taxonomy): Bacteria > Pseudomonadota > Alphaproteobacteria > Caulobacterales > Caulobacteraceae > JAFECT01. The sequence goes on along the minus strand of CAWIQJ010000005.1, from coordinate 830,283 downwards.
CTTTGCGAGCGCCTACAACGATCGAGGCAGCACGTTCGATAGTTTAGGCCAGCATGACCGTGCGATCCAGGACTACGACGAAGCCATCAAACTGAAGCCCGACTACGCTGAGGCGTACAACAATCGGGGAGCCGCGTATGCTTCCAAAGGTGCTTACGACCGCGCGATCCAGGACTACGACGAAGCCGTTCGCCTTAGGCCTGATAATTTCGCGGCTTATTTTAACCGCGGCGTCGCGTACAGCAGCCTGCGTCAGTTCGACCGCGCGATTCAGGACTTCGACAAGGCGATCGATCTCAAACCGGAAGCGAATATCTACAACAGTCGCGGTGCTGCATACGCTGGTAAAGGTCAGTATGACCGAGCAATCCAAGACTTCACAACTGCGCTTCGACTTGAACCTAATTTCGAGTTCGCACGCCGAAATTTGGAAGCCGCCAAGCTATCCAAAGAAAAGGCGGAACGCCGCACTCGGCCCTAAGCCGTCACAAGCCCGATTTCGGTGATGAGGCAAAGTCCGCTCACCACCCTCAGGAGAGCTTCAGAAGGTCCGCTTGAGGGCGGGCGGTATCGGGCCCGATGGTCGCTCCGGTCGAGGTCCGGATTTGAATCCGGATCGGCGCCGCCGCCCGCCGGACCGTTGACTTCCGGGGCTCCCTGAGTATTGTCCGCCGCTCCCGATTTCGCGGCTCTGGCCGCCAAGGACTGACGCCATGGCCAAACCGGCATCCATCAAGATCCGCCTGAATTCCACGGCGGATACCGGCTTCTTCTACGTCGCCAAGAAGAACGCCCGCACCATGACCGAAAAGCTGGTGCTGAAGAAGTACGACCCGGTCGCGCGCAAGCACGTCGAGTTCAAGGAAGGCAAGATCAAGTAACCCTGTTAAATCAGAATGTTACTGTAAACGCCCGGCCCTCGCGCCGGGCGTTTTGCTTTCAGCTGGCCGGCAGCGAGGCCAGATAAGCGGCTAGGTCCACCATGTCGGCCTGGCTCAGCTTTTCGGTTTCGGCCCGCATGGGTTCGGCCGCCGCGCCTTTCCGGCCGCCGGTCTGGAAGGCGTAGAGCTGGCGGAACAGATAGACCGGCCCGCGCCCAGCCAGGGGTGGCCCGGGAATGCCCTCCCCGCCCCCCAGGTCCGAGCCGTGGCAGCCGGAGCAGGCCTGTTTGGCGGGACCGCCGCTGGCGGCAAGGGCCTTGCCTCGCGCCACCGCACCCTCAGGCACATAGGCAATGAAGGTGACCTGGGGGTCGCGCCGTTCGAACCATTCGGGGTTCACCGGCTCCTCGAGGATGCGGACGCCCAGGGGCTCGCTGGGCCCCTTGCCCGGCGACAGCAGGAAGCCGCCGGCGACAGGTTGATTGACGGTCCGGGTCTCGATCACGCGGAAGCGGGACTGGTAGGGCAGTTTGGAGAAATAGTCGGCCGCGGCGTTCAGGTCCGCGTCGCTGACGCCCTTGGCCTCCTGGACCATGAGGGCGGTGGGCGTCCAGTCCGGTTTGGCGCCGGCGCGGTCGCCCGAGCGGAAGGCCGCGATCTCGCCCTTGATGTAGTCGAACGGCAGACCGGCCAGGGCCGCGTTCTCCGGCCGCCCCTCGCCGCCGGGCAGGTGGCAATAGCCGCACGCCGCGACCGCGCCCTTGGGCGTCAGCACGATGTCCGGCGGCTGGGGATGGTCCTTGGGAAACCAGTCCGGGACCGGCTGGTGGAAATCCGTGGTCCGGCTGCGCGGGAAGCTGCGATCCGAGCGCGGGACGGTCAGCATTTCGCCGGGCGGGGCCGCGGCTGACGCGCCGTCGCCGGGATAGGCCCAGTCGGGGAACGCAGCCTTGGCGCCGCACGCCGCAAGGACGGAAAGCCCCGCCGCCGACGCCACAAGGCCCATGCGCCATACCGCGCGCGCCTTGTCATCGACATCAGACATGGTCCCGCTCCCGAATCCCGCCCGGACCCATGGGCGCCGTCCGGCTTTGCCTTGTCAACGACGCTCGCTATCGTGACCGGCGGTCGGGGGCCCCGCATGGACATCCACAAGCCGAAGCCGGTGCACAACTGGCGCGAACTGCTCACCGAGATCGGCGTCATTGTCGTCGGAATCGTGATCGCCCTCAGCGGCGAGCAGATCGTGGAAGCGTTCCACTGGTCGCATCAGATCGAGGTGGGCGAGGCGTCGCTGAAAGATAACTTCGTGCGCGTGGTCGACAACGCCGCGGAGTTGGAGGCGCAGAAGGATTGCGTCTCGAACCGGCTGGCCCAGCTCGACGCCCTCGTCGCCCGGGCCGCCGCGTCGGGGCGGCTGCCGTCGCTCAGCGTCCTCGGCCATCCGCCGTTCAGTCCGTGGCGCAACGCGGTGTGGCAAGGCCTGACCGCCGGCCAGACGGTGGCGCACATGCCGCACAACAAGGTGCAGTCCTATTCCACCCTCGCGGTTCAGAGCGACTATCTCGCCGACCTCAGCGACCTCGAGCAGGACCAGTGGAATACGCTGGGCACCCTGGTCGGTCCCGGGCGCAAGTTCACCGACGTCGAGGCGGAGACCCTGCGCATGACGCTCGCCAAGGCGCATTTCTCGGCCGGCATAATGCTGAGCACGAGCCGTATCGCGCTCGACCGTATTCGCGCCACCGGCATGATCGACCCGGCGACATTCAACGCGGCCGTGAAGCGCGCCGCCGCATTGAAATCGACCGCCGAAATCTGTCGCCCGCTCGAGATCGGAAGCTAGGCGAACGCCGCCCGGGTCCTGGACCAGAACAGATAGGCCAGGATCGCGATGGCGACGGCGACGCCCAACCCGCCCTCCAGCACGCGCCCCATGACGAGCTGAGCAAGATCCGCGAACCCGTTGACCGCGAAGATCACGACCGCGAGCACCCAACCCCAGCGCCGCCGCCTCAGACTTCCGGCGCTGGCCGCCGCCATCGCCCCGGCGAGCACAAGGAATCCCGGCCCCATCCACGCGCGATAGGGCATGAGTTCGGCTCGACGCGCAGGATAGAGTCGCCAGATCGCTTCGAGAGGCGACCCCGGCGCCAGGAGCGCGAGGCCCACGCCGATGAGGATCAGAGTCGCGATCGCGAAGAAGGCCGACAGCACGTATGGACCGATCGGGCGCTTCGCCATGATGTCAGTAACCTGCGGTCGCCTACTGCGGTCCCTCGCCGACGATTTCCAGGACTGCAGGTTCATCCTTGGCGCCGTCGTAGTGATACTGCTTCGCGATGTGCGTGACCACCGTGCCCGCCGGCAACGGCATCGTGGTGTCGGGCGAGAAGGCCTTGCCGGTGCCGACCCACCAGGTCCCGGACAGCACCACGATGTGGCGATCGTGCGGATGGAAGTGCGGCCGGCTCATGTGATGCGGAAGCCAGCGCGCCAGGATGGCGTAGGGGCCCGGTTTGTCCGGGTCGCCCCAGAGGACGAAGGTCTGCGGGCTGTCGGGATTTTTCTGCTTCCACTCGATCTTGTCGGGCAAGGTGTAGACCAGCGCCTTCGGATCGGGCGCCGCGGTCGCAGGACCCGCAAGCGTGAGCGCCGCGATGGCGGCCAGGACCATTCTCTTCATCTTGCGTCTCCCTCAGCGTGCATGACTTTCGAAGGCTTCGGCGCGCCTGTCAAAGCTGAGTGCAGGTCTTGGTATTCGACTTTTAACGGCGATTGTCCCGGTTCTATGCTTCCGAAAACCTGAAACCCAGGTTATATTGCCTGAGCGTCCTGCCTCGGCGTCAGTAACGCGCAGGGCGAGCTTCGATTACGTCAGTTCATCGGTCGGGGCGCAGCAGCCCCGCAGTCACAGCTTCGGACACGATGCACGCGGCCGCGCCCGTGCGAGCCGCCGCCACTGAGGGAGATCGAGTCATGATGCGAAGAAGGCAATTTCTGGCGGGCGTCGGCATGGCGTCCCTGGCGGGCGCCGCGAGTGCGGCCAAGCCGAAGATGCTGTTCCTGGACCCGAAGAACGGCCGCTGGGGCGGCGAAGAGGTCAATCCGCGCGAGTTCGCCAAACTGTTGCAGCCGCTCGACCCCGACCTGCTCAACGGCACGATCTTGCAGATCCTCGACCCCGCGCCAGCGAGCGCGAACCGCGTGGTGCTCGACAATCTGCCCGCCATCATGGCCCAAGGCACGCCCACGAGCATCGGCGATCCCGGATCGTGCGAGGCGAACTCATTCGGCTATTGCCTGGGCGCCTACACCGCCGCGCGGCATCCCAACGGCCAGGTCAAGTGGGACGCGGCCAACGCGCGCAACGAGCCGAGCGCGGCGTGGCTCTATCACTGGCAACACGTCGTGCGCGGCTCGAAGGATTGTCCCAGCGGTTCGGGCGCTACGCCCTACCTGCAGCAGCTGGTGAGCGCGGGCGCGCCGAGCACGGCGGACTTCCCGTACAATCCGAACGATGACACCACCGTGGCGACCATGTGCGGGGAGATCGACAGCATCAATGTGAGCAACCTGCCCGCCGATGCGTCGCGCCTGCTGATCGGCTCGTACAAGGGCTTCAAGGGCATCCAGAACCAGAAGGCGCAGTTTCTCGACAGCTTCCGTTCGCTGATCCGCCACAAGCATGCGATCGCCTTCACCGGCCTGGTGCCCAAGCAATACGGCCAGATCAGTCCGCCGCTGGTGAACGGCGCCTACACGGCGCCCAACGGCTTCTCCAATCCGTCGGGCCACGGCCAGTGCATCGTGGGCTTCGACGACGGAAAGGGGACGAACGGCGCCTTCCTGGTGCAGAACAGTTTCGGCGACGGGTGGAATCCCGGACCGGCGAACGATCCGGGTTTCAACGGCCGCATCTGGTATGACTACGACGCCTTCTTCGCGGGGCAGGAATACGCCGCCGTCGCCTATCCGAACAACGCGGAGGCGCCGTCGGGGACCCGGCTGAGCGCTAGCGGCGCGGGTGCGCCGGCGCTGTTCCTGAGGGAGGCGCGACGCTCGCAGAAGGGCGGCAAATACTATCTGCCCATGATCCTTCACTGCGACGGCGCTGTGTCGATCACCGACTTCTCGGTGACCGGACCTGGCGGCCACGTCTTCACAGGTTCGATCGAGGAGACGATGCGCTTCGGTTACCTCTATCTCGAGCGCAACAACGCGTTCAATCCGGGGCGCTACACGGTCTCGATCACCGCGACGACCGTGGCCGCGTCGCCTAAGCCGGTGAGCTACACCGGCGCCTTCGACGTGGCCTAGCGACAAGAGATCGCCGGCCATTGCCGGCCTTGGAGGATTTGCTTTTGAACATTCAATCCGCTCCTGCCACGCGGAGCGCGACGCGAACCTTGGCGGCGCTCGCTCTGGGGTGCGTGTTCATGGCTTGGAACGCATCACCCGCCGCCGCAGGGACGGAGCCCCAACCCAAGGGCGGCCTCGGCAGCAGCTCGAACTATTATCTCTACAACGCAGGCAATCCGATCCACGGACTGGTGGTCACCGTCAAACTCACCCAGGACGTGGTCTGCGACGATCTCGGTTTTCATATCCAGCTGAACGCTGACACCGCCGACACCCCCGCCACGCACACGAATTGGCGCCAGTACGTGATGGGTTTCAATCCGAACAAGAACGGCGGCCCCTGGTTGGGCGCCTCCATCGAATATTTCGCCAGCCCCTACGACTTCAACACGACAAACTTGCCCACGGTATACGGCGGCCCGCTGAATCACCTTCCCGGTCCCCAAACCCTGCCGGCCGGCGCGGAGTTCACCATCGCGCTGAAGTACCACGGCGACAATGTCACCGGCGCGGACTTCACCTTTCTCAAGAAGCCGGGGGACACGCCGAAGCACTGGTTCATCCCGGCGCCGCCGCCAGGCATGCCCGCCGCCGCCACCGCCTGGGTTCAGGAACCGATCGTGGCCTTCCAGTTCGTCATTGTCGGCAGGAACAGCGGCGATACCGCGACCATGCAGAGCGGCGCGGGCGTGATCACCTATACCTCCACCGACGCTATGACGGTCGAAAGTAAGCGGCCGCCTTCAAAGGGCGCGGCGACGGCGGAAAAGGCCAACAGCACCTATAGCGACATGCCCCACGGCCCGCGCACCTCGTTCACCCAGACGTTCGGCGTCTCGCCGTCGGACGGCGCCAAGGGAAAGGGCGAAGGTGTCTGCAAACCACCCGCCACCTGGGACAGCCAGAACAAGGTCTGCACCATGCCGTCCCGCAAGGGCCCGCCTCCGCCGCCGCATGACGGTCCGCACGGGATGTGAGGGCGCGTTCGAGCGCGGCCGCCCGGTCAAGCCGCGCGCGTGACCACGCGGTTGCGGCCGGCGGCCTTGGCCTCGTAGACCGCCGTCGTCGGCGCGCTTGAGCAGGGCCTCGGCGGTGTCGCCTTCGCCCAGGGTGGCGGCGACGCCGATGGAGATGGTGACCGTCAGCGGCTCGTTCTCCGGACCGACGCGGAAGGGCGAGCCGGCGACGTGCAGGCGGATGCGCTCGGCGATGCGCTCGGCGTCCGCCAGCTGGGTGTCGGGCATGATCACCACGAACTCCTCGCCGCCGTAGCGGCACGGCAGATCGATGGCGCGCACGTTGGAGGCCAGCCGCACGGCGAACTCGCGCAGCACCTCGTCGCCGACGTCGTGGCCGAAGCTGTCGTTGATCTTCTTGAAGTGGTCGATGTCGATCATCAGCGCCGCCGACCGGCTCGCCGCCGCGCGCCGCGCGGTCGACCAGGGCGCTCGAGCTGGCCCATCATGTAGCGGCGGTTGTGCAGGCCGGTGAGCTGGTCGGTGACCGCCAGCTCCAGCGAGTGGTCGAGATTGTTGCGCAGGAAGTCGGTGTAGCGCTTGCGCTTGATCTGGGTGCGCGCGCGCGCGGACAGCTCCTGCGGGTCGATCGGCCGCGGCAGCATGTCGTTGACGCCGATCTCCAGCGCCTTGACCATCCGCGCGCGATCGTCGGGGTCGATCGACGGCCAGGATCGGCAGGTGCCGCGTGGCCTCGTCCGAGCGGATCTGGGCGGCGAAGCGCAGGCCGTCGAAGCTCTTGGCGGTGGCGTTGATGATCAGCAGGTCGACCGGGCCGCGCGCGGACAGGTGCGCCTTGTCCGGGTCGGTCTCGATCACCGGCCGGTGCTCGATCGGCCAGTTCGGCGGCGATGCGCTGGGCCTGGCGCTCGTTGTCGTCGCACGATGAGGATGCGGCCGCCGGCGCCGCCGAGCCGCGACGCCGCGCCGGCGATGACGCCGATGCGCCGGCCGGACGCCTCGCGCTGGCGCAGCTCGTCGATCACCAGTCTTCAGCCGCGTCAGGCTGCGCACGCGCGCGAACAGCATGATGTCGTCGATCGGCTTGGTCAGGAACTCGTCGGCGCCGGCGTCCAGGCCGGCGATGCGGTCGCGCGCGGCCGTCCAGCGCGGTGACCAGCACCACCGGGATGTGGCGCGTGTCGACGGGTCTTCCTTCAGCCGGCGGCAGACCTCGAAGCCGTCCATGCCGGGCATCATCACGTCGAGCAGCACGATGTCGGGCTGTTCTTGCGCGGCGAGCTCCAGCGCGCGTCGGCCCGTCGGAGGCGGTGATCACGTCGTAGTACTCGGCCGTGAGCTTCGCCTCGAGCAGGCGGACGTTGGCCTCGATGTCGTCGACGACGAGGATGCGCGCGGTCATGCGCTCGCTCCCTAGCCCAGATAACCGCCGGATGGTTTCGAGGAAGTGCGACACCGAGATCGGCTTGGAGATGTAGGCCTCGCAGCCGCCTTCGCGGATGCGCTCCTCGTCGCCCTTCATGGCGAAGGCGGTGACGGCGACCACCGGGATGTGGGCTGAGCTCGTCGTCTTCCTTCAGCCACTTGGTGACTTCGAGGCCCGAAATCTCCGGCAGCTGGATGTCCATCAGGATCAGGTCGGGCCGGTGCTGCGCGCGCCAGCGCCAGCGCCTGCAAGCCCTCGCGGGTCTCCAGGGTCTCGTAGCCCTGGGCATCGAGCAGATCATGAAACAGCTTCATGTTCAGCTCGTTATCCTCGACGATCAGGACCTTCTTAGACATCATCACCCGGACCATCGCATTTTTCGGGCGGATCCGCATGGGACGCCGCCTCTTCGGCTATGGTTGTCTCACGTTGACTCTTAAAGGCGGGTGAAGCGGGCGTGATCCGCATCGGGATCGATTTCGGAGGCACCAAGATCGAGGCCGCCGCCCTGGACGGGGACGGCCGGATCCTGGCGCGCCACAGGGCTCCCAACCCCAGGGACTATAAGGCCGCGGTGGAGACGGTGGGGGCGGTCCTGGGCCAGGTGGAGGCCGAGGTCGGCCGCGCCGAACGCCTGGGCGTCGCCGTGCCGGGCTCGATTTCCCCGACCACCGGACGGATGCGCAACGCCAATTGCGTCTGGCTGAACGACCGGCCCTTCAAGGAGGACCTGGAGGCGGCGCTCGACCGCCCGATCCGATTGGCCAACGACGCCGACTGTTTTGCGGTGTCCGAGGCCAGGGACGGCGCGGGCGCGGGTGCGAGAGTGGTTTCGGCGCGATCCTCGGCACCGGCTGCGGCGGCGGGGTGGTCGTGAGCGGCAGCCTACTCGACAGCCGCAACGGCATCGCCGGCGAATGGGGCCACACGCCCCTGCCCTGGCCCAGCGTCGAGGAGCGCGGCGCGCACACGCTGCTGGTGCGGCCGCGAGCGGTGTCTGGAGACCTGGATCTCCGGCACCGCGCTTCGCGCGCGACCATCAAACGGCGACGGGCAGGACGCTGAGCGGCGAAGCAGATCGTCGCGGCGCGCGCGCGGGGGCGACGCGCGGCCGCGGCCGCCTCGCTCGACCGCTATGTCGACCGGCTGGGCCGCGGGCTCGCGGTGATCTGCGACATCCTGGACCCGGACGTCATCGTGCTCGGCGGCGGCATGTCGAATGTGGATGAGCTCTATGCGCGCGTTGTCCGCCGTGATCGCGGAGCGCGCTTTCACCGACGTGTTCACGACGCCGGTGCTGAAGGCCAAGTGCGGCGACAGCTCCGGCGTGCGCGGCGCGGCCTGGCTCTGGCCGCGGACGCATGAAAGCCATCTGCCGCGACTGTCTGTGGTGGGGTGAGACCGAACCCCCACGCTGCCCGACGTGCGGCTCGCCGCGGATCGCGGCGCACACGGAACTGGACACACTCTCCATCGCGCACATGGACTGCGACGCCTTCTACGCCTCGGTGGAGAAGCGCGACCGGCCCGAGCTGCGCGACAAGCCGGTGATCGTCGGCGGCGGCAAGCGCGGCGTCGTCACCACCGCTGCTATGTGGCGCGCCAGTACGGCGTGCGCTCGGCCATGCCGATGTTCAAGGCCCGGCAGGCCTGCCCGCACGCGGTGGTCATCAAGCCGGACTTCGCCAAGTACAGCGCCGAGAGCCAGCGCATCATGGGCAAGCTATCGAAGCTCACGCCCCTGGTGCAGCCGTTGTCGCTGGACGAGGCGTGGATGGACCTGTCGGGCACCGAGCGCCTCAACGGCGGCCCGCCCGCGTTTCAGTTGCTGCGGCTGCAGAAGGAGATCGAGGCGCGAGACCGGCCTCAGCGTCTCCATCGGCCTCGCGCCCAACAAGTTCCTGGCCAAGATCGCCTCGGAGCTCGACAAGCCGCGCGGCTTCACGGTGATCGGCGCGGCCGAGGCGAAGGATTTCCTGGCGTCCAAACCGGTGAGCATTCTGCCGGGCGTCGGTCCCGCCTTCGCCAGGACCCTGGCGTCGGACGGCTTTGCAACCGTGGGCGACCTCGCGCGCGCCGAGCCGAAGGACCTGGTCAAGCGCTACGGCGAATATGGCTTGCGGCTATCCAACCTTGCCGCGGCCAAGGACGCGCGTGCGGTCGATCCCGACAGCGAACGCAAGGGCATGAGCGCGGAGACCACCTTCAACGAAGACCTGCGCACCCTCGCCGAGCTCGAGGACGAGCTCTGGCCGCTCTGCGACAAGCTCGCGCGTCCATGCCCGGCGCTCGGGCGTCGCCGGTCGCGTGGTGGTGCTGAAGCTGCGCACCACCGATTTTCGGATTCTACACCCGCCGCCGAACCCTGCCCGTGCCCACGCGCACCGCCAAGACCCTGTTCCAGCAGGGCCGCGACCTCCTGAAGCGCGAGGCGGACGGGCGGCCGTTTCGCCTGATCGGCATCGGCCTGGCCGACCTGATCGAGGGCGAGGCGGTAGAGGCCGACTTCTTCGCCGGCGACGAGGAACGGGCGTTGAAGGCGGAAACCGTGCTGGACACCCTGCGCGCCCGCTTCGGCAAGACCGCCGTGGTCAGCGGCCGGGCGGTGGGAACGCCGGAGAAGCGTCGACCCTAACCCTCTTACTTTCCGCTCATCCCGGCGGTATGACGCCCCAACCCGCCAGAGGATGCCCCATGTCCAAGATCTCCGAACGCCTTGCCCAACTCGGCATCACCCTGCCCCAGCCCATGGCGCCGGTGGCGAACTATGTCCCGTTCGTCCGCTCGGGGAACCTGGTCCACATCTCCGGCCAGGTTTCGACCGATGCGAGCGGCGGCATCAAGGGCACCGTCGGGATCGACGTGGACTTCGACACCGCGGTCCAGGGCGCCCGCATGTGCGGCATCAACCTGTTCGCCCAGATGAACGCGGCCTGTGACGGCGATCTCGACCGCGTGGCGCGGGTGCTCAAGCTCGGCGGCTTCGTCCAGGCCGGTCCGGACTTCTTCGACATCCCCAAGGTGATCAACGGCTGCTCCGACCTGATGGTCGAGGTGCTCGGCGACGCCGGCCGCCACGCCCGCTCGGCCGTGGGCGTCTATCGCCTGCCGCTCAACTTCGCGATCGAGGTCGACGCGGTCATTGAAGTTCGCTGACGCTCTTTTCCCGCCGCAAAAGAGCGCTTAGCTCTGTCGCATGCCCGCTGACGGCGAAATCGCCTCCCCTGCCCTGAAGCCCGCCGTGCGGGTGCATGCGCGCGTGGCCGAGATCGGCCGCGAGGCCTGGGACGCCTGCGCCGCGGCGGGGGGCGGTCCGTTCATGCGGTTCGACTTTCTCGACGCCTGCGAGGAAGCGGGCTGCGCGGTCGAGCGCACCGGCTGGGGGCCGCGCCACCTGAGCGTCGAGGATGAGGCCGGACGCACAGCCGCGGTCATGCCGCTCTATCTGAAGAGCCACAGCCAGGGTGAATACGTCTTCGACCACGCCTGGGCCCAGGCCTATGAACAGGCGGGAGGCCGGTACTATCCGAAACTGCTCTGCGGCGCGCCGTTCACGCCGGTCACCGCCCGGCGGATGCTGGTGCGGCCCGACGTCGATGTCGCCGCGGCCGAGGCGCTGTTGCTCGGCGGCGCGCTGACCCTGTGTGAGCAGACCGGCGCCTCGTCGCTGCACGTGAACTTTCCGACCGAGCCCGAGTGGCGCGCGTTCGGTCGCGCCGGCCTGCTGCAACGCGAAGACCTGCAGTACATGTGGGAGAACGACGGCTATCGGACGTTCGACGATTTCCTGGGCGCCCTGTCGTCGTCACGCCGCAAGACCATCCGCCGCGAACGCCGCGACGCGCGGGCCGGCGTCGAAATCGTCGGCCTGACCGGCGGCGAGATCGGCGAGGATCACTGGGACGCCTTCTTCGCCTTCTACATGGACACCGGCGCGCGCAAGTGGGGGCGGCCGTACCTGACGCGCCTGTTCTTCTCGCTGATCGGCGAGCGCATGGCCGACGACATCGTGCTGGTGCTCGCGCGCCGCGACGGCGACTGGATCGCGGGTGCATTGAACTTCTCGGACGGCCGCACCCTCTACGGCCGCCAGTGGGGCGCGCTGGAGCACGTTCCGTTCCTGCACTTCGAGCTCTGCTACTATCAGGCCATCGACTGGGCCATCACGCATGGGCTGGAACGCGTGGAAGCCGGCGCCCAGGGCGAACACAAGCTGGCGCGCGGCTACCTGCCCAAGCCGGTCTATTCCGCCCATTACATCGCCGACAAAGCGTTGCGCGACCCGGTGGCGCGCTACCTCGCCCAGGAACGCCCGGCGGTGGAGCGGGACATTGCGATGCTGGAGGCGGAGTTTTCGCCGTTCAAGCGCGGCTGAACACCCCATAACCTCCGCTCATCCCGGCGAATGCCGGGACCCAGATCGTAAGGCACTGACACACAAAATCATGGCGTGCCTCGCGTTATAACGGCGCCAAGTGCGGTGAATTGCAGAGCCATATGATCTGGGTCCCGGCATTCGCCGGGATGAGCGGAAGAAAAATTGACTATCCGTTCTCGTACGCCTTCGCGAACAACGTCCTCAACTCCGCATCAACCTCCTTCGGCGAGGCCAGCTCCACCACCGACGCCAACCGCTCCGACCACGACTCCTTGCGCACCGACGGCGACAAACGTTTCGACGTCTTCGGGTCGAGCTTCAGACCCAGCAGCGCCTTGCCGCCCTTCAGCGGGCGCACTGCTGCGAACTGCACGCCCTTCGAAAACGCCGTGTAGCCCTTGCGCTGGCCCTGCAGGATTTCGCCCACCCCTTTCGTCGCCTTCTCCAGCGCTTGGAGAATCTTCAGCGACGCCGGGTCGCTCCACAGCGCCGCACGCAATTCGGCCGCGTCGTCCCAGCCCGGGCCCTCGGGGGGGAAGGCTTCGCCGAGAACGAAGCTGCCGTGGTTCTGGCCCAGGCCGTAGTTTTCCTTCAGCCAGGCCAGCCGCGCGCGGTGCGCCGTATGCGGGCACTTCTTGGCGATCTTGACCCAGTCCGACATGGACTTGCCGGTCTTGGCCTCGAAGTTGGCCTTCGCCGTGGCGAACCACTTCTGCTGGCGTTCGGTCAGGCCCTCGACGCCGGTCTTGGCTCCGGGCGATGCTTTCTTGGCCTTGGTCTGGGGCATCTCTTCCTCTTCGCGGCGCGCCTTGTTAGAGGGACAGTCTAGCGAAATCGGAGGACCCGCGCATGAGCCTCGACGGCGCCTACGATCCGGACAACATCTTCGCCAAGATCGTCCGCGGCGAAATCCCCTGCGCCAAGGTCTACGAGGATGCCGACGCCCTGGCCTTCATGGACGTCTTTCCCCAGGCGCGCGGCCACACCCTGGTCATCTCCAAGACCTCGCGCGCCCGGAACCTGCTCGACGCCGAGCCGGCGACGCTGGAGGCGCTGATTGCGGCGACCCAGACGGTGGCGCGCGGCGTGCGCAAGGCGCTGAACCCCGACGGCATCGTCATCACCCAGTTCAACGGCACGGCCGCGGGCCAGACCATCTTCCACCTGCACTTTCACATCATCCCGCGCTTCGAGGGCGAGGCGCTGCGCCCGCACGGCACGGGCGGCGTGGCGGACATGGCTGAGTTGCAAGCGACAGCGCAGGCGATCGCGGCGGCGCTCTAACAGCAGCGCCGTCTACTGCATGTTCCAGTTCAAAGGAATAATCACCTTCCCGCCCCCGACCGGCTTTCCGTTCTCGGTCTGCGGCTTCATAACGAAGTACGGCGCCAACTTTAGAGCCGCGTCACCGAATCCCCACGCTTCGGGCGCCTCCGATTTGATCGCGCAATTCGCCAGGCTTCCCGAGACTGTCACCTCACATTCCATTTTAGCGCCGCCTGCAATGCCGCTGAAGTAAGCGCGCTTTGGATAAGCTTTGAGGAGCTGTCTAGAATTCGGAGGCGAGATGATCGTCGGGTTCGTGATAATTTTCATCTCGATCACCTTCACTTCCGTCGGCGACCAGCTGAGGTACATGCAGGCGTTCTTGCCATATAACTTTGCATGATCCGTCTTCAGCTTGAACTTGGGAGCGATCGACTGGGCTGCGGCGCCAAAGCCGAAGTACGACGGGTTATCGATCACGACGGCGCAATTCGCCGGCGAACCGTCCGCGTTAACGGTGCAGCTCAACAACGTTGTGCCTTTGTCGCCGAGCACACGAGAGCCTGGATAGGCAGCCAGAAGTTCAGACGGACTGGCATCGGTCGTCCAATCTTCAGGGCCCAACATTTCGCACGGTACGAGAGGCTTCGCACTGGGCTGTGCGCTTGGCGGCATCGAGGCTTCAACCTGCGCGCCCATGAGCGTCAGCACCAACTGCAAGAACATCGTGTCCCCCAACACCAAAAGCTCGTCAGCGCCGCGGCGCCAATGTCATATCCTAAGGCAACACGCCCCAGGCCACCGTCAGCCGTGCGCGGAAGCCTTTGATCGGGCGCCCTTTCGCGTCGGTCGTCGCCAGGCGGTAGAGCGGGGTCAGGCGCATGGTCGCGTCGCCGAAGCCTTCGCCATCCGGCGTTTCCGAAACGATCGTGCAGGCGGCGAGCGTGCCGTCCTCTTGGGCGGTGCATTCGACCACCGCACGCCCGTTGTCATGCCATTGTTTCGCCAGCGGCGGGTATTCGTGGTCGATGTCCTCGCGCGTCGGCTCGGCGAGCCAGATGGGTTCGAGGGTGACGACCTTATGGGTTACATGCACCGTTGGAGGCGGCGTAACGGAGGCGCCGACGAAGGCCGCGATCAGCGCAAAGATCATGGTCCACCCGATCCCAATCCGAGCAAACTAAGCACGGTCGGGTCAGGCTGTCACCTCGCGGCCAATGTGTGCGACCTCACTGCGTTCACGAACGCCATCGGATTGCCAACGAAGGCCAGAAATTAAGTCTCCAAAACTTGATCAGTTCCGCACGGGGGCGCCATCCGGTGAAGCGGCGTCGGCTCAGTGCGTCGCCGGCGCGGGCGGCGGTGTCGAATCGTCGAGACGCCAGCTCATTGGGATGACAACCGTTGCGCCGCCGACCGGTTGTCCATCGATGGTTGTTGTTTGCATGCGGAACTTGGGCGCCAGCTCCAGTTCTGCCTCCCCAAATCCCTTCCCGACCGGAGTTCTCACTGATGACGCGACAGTCGCTCAGCTTACCGCCGCCTTCCACGAGACATTGCATGGTCGAATGCCCTTCGACGCTCGCCTGCAGAGCTGCGAGCGGATAGGCGCGCACGAAGTCGTCGCCGCTGGGGCGGGTAACCCACGCCGGGTTCGTTATCACGCTCGACCGCGCAGGTGACGCGCCGGTCGGCAGGGCCATGACCACGGGCCCCGGCGTCTGCGCGGATGCGATCACCGGCAACGGCGGCGACACGCTCGCAAAACTGATGTGACCCTTCCGCGGCGTGGCAGGCGGGACGTCCCAGCTCAACGCGATGAAGACTTTCGCGCCCCTAACCGGCGCTCCGTCGAGATCGGACGACTTGACGCTGAATTGCGGAATTAACGCGAGCGCCGCGGGCCGAAATCCCTCTCCGGACGGCTCCTCGCCTGCAACGCTGCAGTCTTTCAAGGTCAGGTCGTTCGCGATCGTGCACTGCACAGTCGTCCTGCCACCCACCCCGGCGTCGACCGCATGGCGCGGATATACCCTCGCGGCGTCTTCGGCGCCGGGCACGCTGCTCCAGATCGGATAGCGGACGATGGACGGCGCCATGGGACGCGGCGGTTCAGGACTCGGAGGAGCGAGCACGTACTGCATGCGGGGCGCAACGGGCATTGCCGGAGGGCTCGCGGCCAGTCTCGCCGACGATGGTTCGACCCAAAACGCGGTTATGCGAACTCGTTGGCCATATGCCGGTCGACTGCCCGTCGGCGACAGGTCCAATTGGTATTTCGGCAGGAGAGAATACAGCGCGGCGCCGAACCCGTTGCCTTCCGCCGGATAGGTCTCGCTCGTCACCCGGCAATTTCTGAGATGGCCGGTATCGGTTACCGCGCAATCCATCGCCGCATAGCCGCTCTTTTCCTGAGTGCGCGCCGGGTAGGAGAGATCCATATCAATTTGGGTCGGCACGTGCGCCCAAACCGGATTCTCAATAACGGGACCAGCGGCCGGCGCGGCCGCCGCCAGGACCAGCGATATCAGTCCCACGATCATCGCATCCCCCCAATGCAAAAGAGCCGCCCCGTTTCCGGAGCGGCTCTCAAGCTAACCCACTATCGTGGTGTCTGTCACACCGTCTCGGATTCCAACTCGTCGTCGGCCTTGGCTTGCGGCACGTTTTCGTCGACGTCGATGTCGAAGGTGATCTTGCCGTCCTTGAGGTCGACCTTGACGTGGCCGCCGCGGACCAGGCGGCCGAACAGGATCTCGTCGGCGAGCGGCTTTTTGATGTGCTCCTGGATGACGCGGGCGAGCGGGCGGGCGCCGTAGAGTTCGTCGAAGCCGTTCTTGGCGACCCAGTCGGCGGCCGCTTCGGTCAGTTCGATGGTCACGTGGCGGTCGGCGAGCTGCGCCTCGAGCTGCATGACGAACTTCTGCACGACGCTCTTGATGATTTCCGGCGTCAGGGCGCGGAAGTTCACCACCGCGTCGAGGCGGTTGCGGAATTCCGGCGCGAACAGCCGTTCGATCGCCTTGGTGTCTTCGCCCTCGACCTTGCTGCGGCCGAAGCCGATGGAATTGCGCGCGTTGTCGGCGGCGCCGGCGTTGGTGGTCATGATCAGGATCACGTTCCTGAAATCGACCTTCTTGCCGACCGCGTCGGTCAGCGCGCCATGGTCCATCACCTGCAGCAGGATGTTGTAGACGTCGGCGTGCGCCTTCTCGATCTCGTCGAGCAGCACCACCGCGTGCGGATGCTGGTCGACCGCGTCGGTGAGCAGGCCGCCCTGGTCGTGGCCGACGTAGCCCGGAGGCGCCCCGATCAGGCGGCTGACCGTGTGGCGCTCCATATATTCGCTCATGTCGAAGCGCAGCAGCTCGATGCCGAGGGTCGAGGCCAGTTGCTTGGCCACCTCGGTCTTGCCCACGCCGGTCGGACCCGAGAACAGGTAACAGCCGATCGGCTTCTGCGGATCGCGCAGGCCCGCGCGCGCCAGCTTCATGGCGGCGGAAAGCTGATGGATCGCCTCTTCCTGGCCGAACACGGTGCGTTCGAGATCGCTCTGCAGTGCACGCAGGGATTCGGTGTCGGACTTGGACACCGACTTCGGCGGGATGCGCGCGATCTTGGCGATGATCGCCTCGACGTCCTTGACCCCGATCACCTTCTTGCGGCGCGCGACCGGGACGAGCATCTGGCTGGCGCCCGCCTCGTCGATCACGTCGATGGCCTTGTCCGGCAGCTTGCGGTCGTTGATGTACTTCGACGACAGCTCCACCGCCGCCTTGATCGCGGCGTCGGTGTAACGGAGCTTGTGGAAGGTCTCGTAATAGCTCTTCAGGCCCCGCAGGATCTTGATCGTGTCGTCGAGCGTCGGCTCATTGACGTCGATTTTCTGGAAGCGGCGAACGAGCGCCCGGTCCTTCTCGAAGTGCTGGCGGAATTCCTTGTAGGTGGTCGAGCCCATGCAGCGAAGCGTGCCCGAGGCCAGGGCCGGCTTCAGCAGGTTCGACGCGTCCATGGCGCCGCCTGAGGTGGCGCCCGCGCCGATCACCGTATGAATCTCATCGATGAACAGGATGGCGTTCGGGTGAGCCTCGAGTTCCTTGACCACCTGTTTCACGCGCTCTTCGAAGTCGCCGCGATAACGGGTGCCGGCCAACAGCGAGCCCATGTCGAGCGAGAAGATGGTCGATTCCGCCAGCACGTCGGGCACGTCGCCGGTGACGATCTTGCGCGCCAGGCCTTCGGCGATGGCGGTCTTGCCCACGCCCGGGTCGCCGACCAGCAGCGGATTGTTCTTGGTGCGGCGACACAGGATCTGGATACAGCGTTCGACCTCGGCGGTGCGGCCGATCAGCGGGTCGACCTTGCCCTGACGGGCTTTTTCGTTGAGGTCGATACAATAGGCTTCGAGCGCCTCACCATTCTGTTTGACGGGACGTTCTTCGGTTTCAACGGCCTCCGCGGCGGCGCCCTTGACCGGGCGCGCCTCGGAGGCGCCGGCCTTTTTTGCGATGCCGTGAGCGATGAAGTTCACCGCGTCGTAGCGCGTCATCTCCTGCTCCTGCAGGAAATAGGCGGCGTGGCTTTCGCGCTCGCTGAACACGGCGACCAGAACGTTGGCGCCGGTGACTTCGTCACGACCGGAGGATTGCACGTGGATGACGGCGCGCTGGATGACGCGCTGGAAGCCCGCGGTGGGCTTGGCGTCCTCGCCCTCGTCGACGACGAGGGAGCGCAGCTCGGTGTCGATATAGGCGGTGAGGCCCTTCTTCAGCACGCCCAGGTCGACGTTGCAGGCGCGCATGACCGCCATGGCGTCCGGATCGTCGGCCAGAGCCAGCAGCAGGTGTTCGAGCGTCGCGTACTCGTGCTTGCGATCGTTGGCGTAACCGACCGCGCGATGCAACGTCTCGTCAAGCTGACTAGAAAACGACGGCACTGAAGACCTCTCAGTCCTTTTCCATGGTGCACTGAAGCGGATGCTGATGGCGCTGGGCGGTATCGACCACCTGGGCCACCTTGGTCTCTGCGACCTCGAACGTATAGACGCCGCAGACGCCCACCCCATGCTGATGCACATGCAGCATGATGCGGGTCGCATCCTCGCGCGATTTGTTGAAAAACCGCTCAAGGACGTAAACCACGAACTCCATCGGGGTGTAGTCGTCGTTGAGGATCAGGACGCGGTAGAGCGACGGCTTGGCCGTCTTGGGCTTTACCTGGGTGACGACCGCCGTCCCCGCTCCGCCTTGCTGATCTCCACCTTGCTTGCGCTCGGCCACCGACTTCGATCCCCGTGACGGGCCCCGACCGAGGCCCGGTTTGCTCAATTAGATAGGCTCACGCTTACGGTTGGGAAGAGGATTCGCCTCCGGCTCCCTCAACCTTAACGTCGCACCTATCGATCTAGATCAGGTTAACCAGCTTCCGGCGCCAATCTCTTGAAGGCGGCGTTCATCCGGGCGTCAGGTCCATGCCCCCTCGACCACGCTGCGCGTGGTCCCCCTCCCCCGCTTTGCGGGTGGGGCATAGAAAAAGCCCGGGCCGTTACCGGCCCGGGCTTTTAGAAGCGCCCGCTGTGGGAGGGGATCAGCGGGTCGCTTGGAAGCGCTCGACGGCGGCCGTAGCGCGCTCGTTCAAGGGCTTCAGGGAGTCCTTCATGGAGGCCGACACGGTGTCGGACCAACGGTTCACTTCGGCCAGGTAGGTTTCCAGAGCGGACTTGGCCCAGTTGGTCTGGATCTCGACCACTTCCTGGATGCTCTTGGCGGAACCCAGCGACTGGGCGACGGCGACGCCGTCTTCGAAGCTCTTCTTGGAATAGGCCATCGCCTGGGCGCCCAGGGTCTCGGCGCCGCGGGTGGCGACGGTGACGCTCTCGACGACGGCTTCCAGGTTGCGCTTGCCGTGGGCGTTCACTTCGCCCAGGGAAGTCACGCCCTTTTCAACGGCGTCGCGGAACGCTTGCTGGCCCGCGGCGGCGGCGCGGTCGACGGTGGTCTTCACGGTTTCGGCGTTGGCGGCCATGGTCATATCTCCTGATCGTGTAAGGCTTTTCAGCCCCGAGCGGCGCGGCGGGGGGTCCGTCCGCATTTATTGTGCGATGCAGCATATACGGGATCGATTCCCCGATATCAAGGGCATTTTTGTGCACTGCACCATTTTTCGGCCAACCCCGGCCCGCCGCCGCTTTTTTGCCGCTTCCATGGCCCAATGTGGCCGCTCTCAAGCTCTTGGGAATCCAGGACTTCGCCGGGTCGGGCGGCGGGTCTTGCGGCAATCGGTCCCGGCCTGACGTTCTCGTGAGGCTTGTTTACCGTGGAGCAACACTCGGCCCTCCATGTTACATCCGAAACCGCCGCAACTCCCCCGCGGCTCTGTGCATTTCAGTACACGACGGACGGAATTTGATGATCTCCCACGCCCGCCGGCTTTTCGTTGCGTTCTGGGCCGCTGTTGCGCTTTCCACCGGCGCGCTCGCGACGCTGATCGCCACCCCCGCTGCCGCCCAGCGCCCGATCGACGATAATCCGAAATACGCCGCCATCGTGATTCAGGCTGACACCGGCGAGGTGCTCTACGCCAAACGCGCGGACGACCTGCGCTATCCGGCGTCGATCACCAAGATCATGACGCTCTATCTCACCTTCGACGCGATCCAGAGCGGTCGGCTGAAGCTGACCGACCAGATCGTGGTCTCCCCGCACGCCGCCGCGCAGATCCCGTCCAAGCTCGGCGTGCGCGCCGGCGGGACCGTTTCGGTCGAGGACGCCATTCGCGCCATCTGTGTGCAGTCGGCCAACGACATGGCCGTCGCCATGGCCGAACACCTGGGCGGCACCGAGTCGCGCTTCGCCGCCCTGATGACGCTGAAGGCGCGCGAGCTCGGCATGACCCAGACGCGCTACGTGAACGCCAACGGCCTGCCCGACAGCCGCCAGCTCACCACCGCGCGCGACATCGCCATTCTCTCGCGCGCCATGATGCGCGACTTCCCGCAGTACTACCCGTACTTCTCGACCAAGTACTTCGTGTACGACGGCAAGCAGATGCACAACCACAACGGCCTGCTGTTCAACATGCCCGGCGTGGACGGGATCAAGACCGGCTACACCAATGCCTCGGGCTTCAACCTCGCCGCCTCGGCGGTGCGCGACAACAAGCGCCTGATCGTCATCGTGCTGGGCGGCCCGACCTCGAAGCTGCGCAACACCAATGTGGAAGAGTTGCTCGACACCGGCTTCGACGTGCTGCGCCGCAGGGCCGCGGGCGAGACCATCACTGTCGCCCAGGGCTATTTCGAGCATCCGACGCCGCTGACGCCGAACGGCCAGACCTACGCCACGCTCGCCACCGCGGGCATGGCGCCGGTCCCGAACCCGGCGCAGGTCTATCTTCCCAGCCAGCAGACGACGCGCACGCTCGCGGTCCAGACGCCGATCACCCGCGTCGCCGCGCCGGTGAAGTCGGAAAAGCCCCTGACCCGGGCCGAGCGCCTGCGCGCCGAAAAGATCGCCCGCGAGGACGCCCAATACGAGGACGAGTATCGCGATCGCGCCCGCCACGGTCGTCACGCCGACGACCGCTACGCCGACTCCCGGCTCAAAAAAAAAGAGCCGAAGGGCGGATATCTCGTTCAGGTCGGTTCATTTCGACAAAAGGCCGAGGCGCGCGACTGGCTGAAAGACATCGGCCGGAAGTACGACGAACAGCTGGCCGCGGCGCGCGGAGCGATCATCACCGCGAACGGGTGGTATCGCACACGGTTCATGGGACTCACAAAAGAGGCCGCCGGTGACGCCTGCCGCGCCCTGCACCAACACCGCCTGGCCTGCCAGGTGATGCGGGGCTAGCCAGGGGACACCTTAAGCAGTCCCCCCAGCCGTTCAGCCGTTTCCCAACAGCTGATCCCTTGCCGCGTTGATCTGCGCCGCCAGCGCGGGCGAGCCGCCCTGGTCGGGGTGCATGGTGCGCATGAGGCGGCGGTAGGCGTCCTTGATCTCCGAAGGCGCCGCCGTGCGCGAGACGCCGAGGATGGCGCGGGCCTGCGCATCGGTCATGCCGCCGGTTGCGTGCTGCGGCGCAGGTTGCGGTTTTGCCTTGGCGCCCGGCCAGCGGCCGCGGTCGCGCACGTCGAACAGGAAGAGCAGGCCGACGCCCGCCAGGGCGACCGCGACGATGATCTCGCCTTTCACGGCGGCAAACACCGCCCCGCCAAAGGCCAGCAGCGCCAGGATCGATGCCCCCAGCCGCCAGTCCGCCCGCCCCTTGCGCGCACGCCGGCCCAGCCAGACGAGCGCCGCGAATGTGCCGATGAGGACGAGGGCCAGAACCACCCCGGAATTCTACCCGCCTTTTCTAAGAAAGAGAGTCCACGGCTGGCCCGGCCCGCTCAGGCCGCCTCGGTCTCCTGCGGCGCTTCGCCGAGGCCCAGGGTCCAGAGCAGGCCGCGCAGCTCCTGTCGCGCCGCAACGTGGGCGAGCGAGATCGGCACCGGCCGCACGTCCGGCGACAGGTCCGCCACGGTCAGGCCGAAGGGAAACAGCTCGCGATAGATCACCCGGTCGCGCAGACCCGGTCCGACGCGGAAGCCGATGCGGCGGCTGAGCGCGGCGATGCGCTCGTCGACGCGCTTGCGGTTGCGCGCCTCAACGGTGGCCAGGCGGTTGGTGAGCACCACCCAGTCGATCGAGCCGCGGTCGCGCATCGCCCGCGCCTTGCGCGCGTTCCACACCGTCTCGCTGTAGATCGACGGCTTGGTCAGCTCGAGGCTAACCGGATCCACGCGACCCAGGAGATCGAAGTCCACGAAGCTGTCGTTCATCGGCGTGACCACCAGATCCGCCGCCGCGTGCGCCGCGCGTGACAGGGCCGTGTCGCCGCCGGGCGTGTCGACCAGCACATAGGCCGCCGCCTGGCGCGCGTCGGCCAGCGCCGCTTCGAACAGAGCCAGGCCCTCGGCCTCGGGCGCATCCACGAAGCGGGCGGGATTTTCGCCCAGCCGGACCTCGATCGGCATCGGCGCCACCGCGCCGGATTTCGTGAGCCAGGCCCGGCGGTTGGCCAGGAACCGGCCGAACGACTGCTGGCGCAGATCGAGGTCGATAACCGCGACGCTGGCGCCCTGGGTCATCAGGCCCGCAGCGAGGTGAATGGCGATGGTGGACTTGCCGGCTCCGCCTTTTTCGTTGCCGACGACTACGACACGCGACTGCACGGTTCACCCCCGACTCGGACGAGGGGCTACACTCGCCGCCGCGCGGCGTGCGCGTCAACGCACCGGCGATGATTCTTAACGTCGCAAGCGATCAATTATTCAGGCGCAGCGCTCGGGTGAAAGCTTCGCCGCGGCGCACACGCGATGGGCGGCGTCGGACGCCGCCGGCAGGGCGACCTTCACGCGAATCCACTGGCCCTTGTCGCCGAGGTCGGCGCGTTCGAAGCGCGGCGCGAGGCGCGCGAACACCGCCGGATCGGCGGCGGCGAACTTGCGCCAGGCGGCGCGGGCGTCGGCGTCGCTGGTGAAGGCGGCAAGCTGGACGAGGCGGCCGGACTTGCCCGCGGCCATGGGACCGCTCTCGATGGGTCGGCGCAGGCCGGCGATTTCGGTTTCGGCCGGCGCGGGACCGGACACCACGCTGGCGTGCACCATCCGGATGACCGAACGCAGGGTCGCGGCGTCGGGCGTAGGCATGTTGATGCGGTCGACCACGTCGATCTTCATCGGCTGGCGTAGCGCCAGGGTCTGGGAGGCGGCGGGGTCGGTCGAGGGCGTAGCGGACGCGTCGGCGGTCTCGCCGGGGGGCTGGCCGCTGACCTTGATCTGTTCGACCTGGTCGGACCAGCGCTGGAACATGTGGCCGTCGTTCTGCACCTCGCCGCAGCCGGCCAGGCTCGCGGAAACCCCAAGGGCCATCGCGGCCAGCATGGCTGGACGAACGAGGGTCGAAGCGCTCATAACCCAGGCCATAACGCCGCTCCCCTTTCGGTACGGTTGAGAGATATCCCTAACAATCCTGGTTAACGCTCTGACATGACCGCTGTTGCGACCCTCCCCCTCGCGACCAGCCCTGACAAGCTCCGATCTCACGTTCGCGCCTGGAAACAGGACGGCCAACGGGTCGCGCTCGTGCCTACCATGGGCGCCCTGCACGAAGGCCACCTGTCGCTGGTGCGCCTGGCGCGCGAAAGAGCTGATCGGGTCGTCGCCTCGCTGTTCGTGAATCCGACGCAGTTCGCCCCGGGCGAAGACCTCAACCGCTATCCGCGTCGGGAAGCCGACGATCGTGCCCTGTTGGCTGAGGCCGGCTGCGACCTGCTGTTCATGCCGTCGCCCGAGGCGATCTACCCCCGGGGTTTCTCCACCTCGATCGCCGTGCACGGTGTGTCGGACGACCTCGAAGGCCGCTTCCGGCCCGAGATGTTCGGCGGCGTCGCCACCGTCGTCGCCAAGCTGTTGATCGCCGCGGAGCCCGACGTCGCGGTGTTCGGCGAGAAGGACTATCAGCAACTGCTCGTCATCCGCCGCCTTGTCCGCGACCTCGACCTGCCGGTGGAGATCGTCGCCGGCCCGACCGTGCGCGGGGACGACGGCCTCGCCATGAGCTCACGCAACGCCTACCTCGACCCGCAACAACGCATGATCGCCGGACGCCTGAACCTGGCGCTGGCGGACGCAGCCCGGCGCGCGAAGAAGGGCGAACCGGTTGCGGCGGTCGAAGCCGACACGACAGCGGAGCTTCTGGAAGCCGGTTTTGAAAAGGTCGACTACGTTGCGATCCGCCGTGCCGACGACCTGCAGCCGTTCGGAGCCGCGGTTGACGCCGACGCGCGCGTCCTGGCCGCCGTCAGGATCGGCGGCACGCGCCTGATCGACAATCTGGCGGTCTGAACCGGCCATTGCCTTTGCTCGACGCTGCGGCTTCACTGGCGCGATGACGAACTCGCCAAAGGCGACCACGCAACCCAGCCTGCCCCGCCGGCGGATGTGGGCCTGCGCCATCGTGTTTGCGCTCGTCTACGCGAGCTTTCTCTATCTCGTCGCCGGCTACCGTGCGCCCGGCTGGGGCCAGATCAGCGTCAGCTTCCTGATCGGCGCGCCGGTCGGCGCGGCTTGCCTGACCTCGCTCATTATCGATCCGAAGGGGCGGCTGCCCTATGTAACCCACGTCGTGGCGGCGGCGATCATCGTCGGGAGCACACTCGTCGCGGGCGTCGTCGCGTTTCGCGAGGGTGGGGTTTGCGTGGTGATGGCCATACCGCTGTTCCTCGCCGGCGCGGTCGTCGGATCGCTCCTCATGCGACTGATCCTGGGGTTCGTCGCGGCGTCGTTCTACTGTTTCGCGATCCTCGCCCTGCCGCTTCTCGCCGTTCCCGCCGAACGTCAGATCAACTATCCCTCGGTCGAACAGAGCGTGGTTTCCACGGTCGATATCGAGGCGCCTGCACCTGTGGTCTGGCGCAACCTGGTCGACGCTCGCGCCATCAAACCGCATGAGACCGCGTGGACCTTCACCCAGGACGTCTTGGGCGTGCCCAAGCCCACGGACGCGCGGATGGTCGGCGAAGGCGTCGGTGCGGTCCGCTACGCGAGCTGGGGCCCCTCGATCCATTTTAAGGAACGGGTGTTGGTTTGGCGCGAGAATCGATCGCTCGTCTGGACTTTCGACTTCAGCGACACCTCGATCCCGAAATCGGTCGAAGGCCACATCAAGGTCGACGGGCCTAACCTGCTGGTCGAGCGCGGCGGTTATAGCCTTATACCGCTCAGCGCGCGCCGCACACGCGTTACACTCACGACCACCTATCTTGAGCGGACGCCTTTTAACGCCTATTGCGCCTGGTGGGGCCGGGTGTTCATCCGCGACTTTCACACCAACGTCCTGCACGTTATCCGCCGGCGCGCCGAGGCGCAGGCTGCCCGACCGAACGGCGTCTGACCGGCCGAGGTAAAAAAGATTTAGGGCGGCTGTCGGCTGGACCGTCGGTTGGGCGTCCTAGGGGGGAAGCTCGAAGGAGATGCGACGATGCGCGTTATGGTGATGGTGAAGGCGACCAAGGACAGCGAAGCGGGCGCACTGCCCACCACCGAGCTGCTCGAGGCCATGGGCAAGTACAACGAGCAACTGATCAACGCCGAAATCATGAAGGGCGGCGACGGTCTGAAACCGACTTCCGTTGCAAAGCGCGTCGCGTTCAGCGGGGCGGACCGGACCGTGATCGACGGGCCCTTCACCGAAACCAAGGAACTGATCGCCGGCTACTGGCTCTGGGAGGTCAAGGACATGGACGAGGCGATCGCCTGGGTGAAGCGCTGTCCCAACCCCATGCCCGGGCCGAGCGAAATCGAGATCCGTCCGGTCTTCGAAGCCGCCGACTTCGCCGAAGCCCTCACGCCCGACGTTGCGAACCTGCACGACCGCAATCGCGATCGCGTCGTCGGATCGTGAGGCGCGGCGTCAGCGCGGCGCGTTGGTCACCATCTTGCCGAGTTCGCCCTCGCCCATGACGTCGCGCACGTCGGCGAAGACCACCGGCAGGCTCTTGGCGGTCATGGCGTCGGGTCCGGCGTTGATCTGAAAGTGCAGGTGCACCGCGGGGCTGTCGCCGGTATCGCCGACCTCCGCGATCTGCTGGCCCGCGATGACATGGTCGCCGACCTTCACGCGCACGCTGCCCGCCTTCAGGTGGCCGTAGGACGAATATTCCACCACGCCGCCGGAGATATGCCGGAGGGTGATCAGATTGCCCGCCTCGGCGGCGGCGAAGTCGGCGTTGGCGCGCGCCATCATCATGGCTTCGATGCGTGCGCCGGCCTGTTCGCCGGTCTCCCCGGGCTTGGGGACGAAGGCTTCGCGAGCCTGCATCTGGTCGGCGATCACGCGCACAACCTCGCCGTCGGCGGCGGCGCGCACCGGCTGGCCCCAGCCATACCAGGCGGCCGGATCCATGCGGTCGCCGTGAGCGGTCCGGCCGTCGCCGTCGATCTTGAAGAAGTCGGACGCGAACTCCGTCGAGGGATTGAAGCGGTGATGGCTGCCGACGGTCGGTACGGCGCGCATCAGCCAGGCACCGTCGAGCGGAAAGCGGTAGACGATCGGCGACTTGTACGGATGCACCGGAACTGTCGCCTCGACTCTGACCGGCGCGCCGTTCGCATCGGTCGCGAACACCGTGACCCGCGCCGCGTCGGGTCTGAAATCCACGCTGAAATGCCGGCGGGTGACGAACAGCGCCTGACCGCCGGCAATCTCCGCGCTGTGGGCGAAGGTGGTCGGCGCGCCGAACACGCCGTCCGGCCCCTTGGGGTCGAGCAGCTGGCCGGTCATGAATTCGCGCACGGGCGCGCCCGCCAGGCGCTGAGTGTCGGCGACCAGGGTTTCGACGGGCTCGTCCTCCTGCTCCATCACTCGGCCCTGGCTCAAGAGTTCGATGGTGAGCCGTTCGACCTTCAGCCGCTCGCCCGCCCCGGCGCGCACGCCCGCGGCGTGGACGATGAGGTCGGCATAGCCGGCGTTCGGATTGGTCGGGTTGAGGACGATGAAGTCCGCCGGCGCGATCCGCACCTCGGCGGCGTTCGCGAGGCCCGCCCAGGCAAAGCCCAGGATTACGATGAGCGCCAGACCAATCGGTTTATGCATGAGACGGCCCTCCCCCAGTGAGAGGCCCGCAACCCCGCCTTCGGATGCAGCGGACTCGGAATTATTGCTGAGCGGTCAGACCCGCTTCCGTAACGCCGCCTGCGCCGCGGCCAGGCGGGCGATCGGGACGCGGTAGGGCGAGCAGCTGACGTAGTCCAGCCCGACGCGCTCGCAGAAATCGATCGAGGCCGGATCGCCGCCGTGTTCGCCGCAGATGCCGAGCTTGATGTCCGGGCGCGCTGCGCGGCCGCGCTCGGCGGCGATGCGGATCAGCTCGCCGACGCCCTCCTGGTCGAGACTGACGAACGGGTCCTTCTCGAACATGCCCTTGTCGATATAGGCGCCGAGGAAACGGCCGGAATCGTCGCGGCTGATGCCGAAGGTGGTCTGGGTCAGGTCGTTGGTGCCGAAGGAGAAGAACTCGGCGTTCTCGGCGAGCTCGCTCGGCGCAGAGCGCCGCGCGCGGCAGCTCGATCATGGTGCCCACCGTGTAGGCGACCTCGGCTCCCTTCTCCTCCATCACCTGCTCAGCGACCCGGTCGGTGAGCGCGCGCAGGATCTTCATCTCCTCGCCCTTGGCGACCAGCGGGTGCATGATTTCCGGGCATCGGCGCGTCGTCGCCCGTGGCCTTCGACCTCGCAGGCCGCCTCGATGATGGCGCGCACCTGCATCTCGTAGATCTCGGGGTAGGAGACACCCAGGCGGCAGCCGCGATGGCCCAGCATCGGGTTGGTCTCGCGCAGCTCCCTGGCGCGCCGCATCAGCTTGCCGGCGTCGAGTGCCGGTGGCCTCGGCGCACCGCCACCAGGTCCTCCTCGGTGTGCGGCAGGAACTCGTGCAGCGGCGGGTCGAGCAGGCGGATGGTGACCGGCAGGCCCTCCATGATGGTGAACAGCTCGACGAAGTCGCCGCGCTGCATCGGCAGGATCTTGGCCAGCGCCGCGCGGCGGCCCGGTTCGTCGTCGGCCAGGATCATCTCGCGCACGGCGGCGATGCGGGTCGTCGTCGAAGAACATGTGCTCGGTGCGGCAGAGCCCGATGCCCTCGGCGCCGAACTGCCGCGCGCGGTCGCGGCGTCGAGCGGCAGTCTCGGCGTTGGCGCGCACCTTCAGGCGCCGCGCCTCGTCGGCCCAGGCCATCAGCGTGCGCGAAGTCGCCCGACAGCTCCGGCTCGATCATCTTCGACCGCGCCGGCGAGGATCTCGCCCTTGCGAGCCGTCGATGGTGATCGATCTCGCCGGCCTTGAAGACGCGGCCGCGGGCGCGCATCTCGCCCTGCCTTCTCGTCGATCTGGATTTCGCCGGCGCCGGAGACGCAGGGCGCGGCCCATGCCGCGGGCGACGACCGCGGCGTGGCTGGTCATGCCGCCGCGGGCGGTGACGATGCCGCGCGCCGCGTCCATGCCGCGGATGTCCTCGGGCGAGGTCTCCTCGCGCACCAGGATCACCGCCTCGCCCGCCGAGCCGCAGCCGCTCGGCCTCGTCGGCGGTGAACACGATCTTGCCGGTGGCCGCGCCGGGCGACGCCGGCAGGCCCTGGGCGATCACGTCGCGGTCGGCGCTCCGGATCGATGGTCGGGTGCAGCAGCTGGTCGAGCGAGGCCGGCTCGACGCGCATCACCGCCTCGTTCTCGGCTGATCAGGCCCTCGTCGGCCATGTCGACGGCGACCTTCAGCGCCGCCTTGGCGGTGCGCTTGCCGTTGCGCGTCTGCAGCATGTAGAGCCGCCCGCGCTCGACGGTGAACTCGATGTCCTGCATGTCGCGGTAGTGGCGCTCGAGCCGGCTCGACCACGCCCTTGAACTCGCCGAACACCTCCGGCAGCGCCTCTTCCATCGAGGGCGCGTTCTCGCCCATCTCCTCGCGGGCGACGCGGGTCAGCGACTGCGGCGTGCGGATGCCGGCGACCACGTCCTCGCCCTGGGCGTTGATCAGGAACTCGCCGTAGAGCGCGGTGCTCGCCGGTCGACGGATTGCGGGTGAAGGCGACGCCGGTGGCGCTGGTCTCGCCCATGTTGCCGAACACCATCGACTGCACGTTCACCGCGGTGCCCCAGCTCTCGGGGATGTCGTGCATGCGGCGATAGAACTTGGCGCGGTCGTTCATCCAGCTGGCGAACACGGCGCCGATCGCGCCCCAGAGCTGCTCGCGCGGGTCCTGCGGGAACGGCTCTGCCGAGCTCGCGCTCGACCGCGGCCTTGTAGTCGCCGACCACGCGCCTCCCAGTCGTCGGCGGTGAGCGCGGTGTCGATGGTGACGCCGAGCGCGTCCTTATGGTCGTCGAGGATCTCCTCGAACATGTGGTGGTCGAGGCCCAGCACCACGTTCGAGTACATCTGGATGAAGCGGCGATAGCTGTCGAAGGCGAAGCGCCGGTCGCCGGCCAGCTTGGCCAGGCCCTCGACGGTCTGCGTCGTTGAGGCCGAGGTTCAGCACCGTGTCCATCATGCCGGGCATGGAGGCGCGCGCGCCCGAGCGCACCGACACCAGCAGCGGATTCGCCGGCGTCGCCGAAGCGCTTGCCGGTGAGGCTGTTCGACCGTGCGCCAGCGCCGTCGGCACCTCGCCGTCGAGGCTCGCCGGGATAGGGCGCTGCCGTTGGCGTAGTAGTGGGTGCAGGCCTCGGTGGTGATGGTGAAGCCCGGCGGCACCGGCAGGCCCAGCGACGACATCTCGGCCAGGTTGGCGCCCTTGCCGCCCAGCAGGTCCTTCATCGAGGCGTCGCCGTCGGCGCCGCCGCCGCCGAAGGCTGTAGACCCATAGCCCTTGCGGGTGCATCCGCCGTCATCGACCATGCTCCATCGCCTCACCCGAAATCAGCGAGAAGTCCGCCACCCGACCCATCGCATCGCGCACGCGCGACGAGTAGTCTCAGCCGGTTCTCCGCTCGTCCGGCGTCTCGGATCGTTCACCAGCACCTTGTCGAAGAAGGCGTCCACCGGCCCGCGCAGCGCCGGCGAGCGCGCGCATCGCGGCGGCGAAATCCTCGGCGCTCGAGCTGCGGTCTCCAGCTTGCGGCCAGCGCGCGTCGAGCGCCTTGGACAGCGCGCTCCTCCGCCGGCGGGCGCGCCGGGTCAGGATCGCGCGGTCACCGGTTTCGGCAGCGGGCCCTTCTTGGCCTCGGCCGCCAGGATGTTGGACGCGCGCCTGTAGCCGGCCAGCAGGTTGGCGCCGTCTTCGGATCTCAGGAACCGCTCGAGCGCCTCGACCCGCGCAACGATGCGCACCAGGTCGTCGTCGCCGAGCGCGAACACCGCGTCGACCAGATCGTGGCGCTTGCCCTGTTCGCGCAGCAGAACCTTCAGGCGCTCGGCGAAGAAGGCGACGAGGTCTTCGCATCGACTCGCGGATGTGGGTCCAGCGCGCCTGTATCGTCGTCGGCGGAAACGGTTTTTGTCCCGGATGCGATGCGTCTCGCGCGGACGACCGAGGTGCGCCAGCGCCTGCCAGAACGGCTCGTCGGTGCTCCGCGGGCCACGGCACGCCCGCCCGTTCCATGTGGCCGCGCGACGCCAGGGTGAGGAACTTGTAGAGCCCGGCGCGTACGCGGTTCTGCAGCACGATCCGGATCACACCCAGCGCGGCGCGGCGCAGCGCATAGGGATCGCGCGATCCGGTCGGCTTCTCGCCTGATCGCGAAGAACCCGAGCCAGCAGTGTCCAGCTTGTCGGCCAGCGCGACCGCGACGGTGAGCGGCGCCGTCGGGAACCTCGTCGCTCGGTCCCTGCGGCTTGTAGTGATCGCGCGATCGCGTCGGCGATGACCGGGTCAACGCCGGCGGCGCGGCGCGTAGTAGCCGCCCATGACCCCCTGCAGTTCGGGGAACTCGCCGACCATGCCCGAGGCGAGGTCGGCCTTGGCCAGCCGCGCGGCCTCGCGCGGCCTGCTCCGGGTCGGCGCCGACCAGGGGCGCGATGTCGAGCGCGAGGTCGCTCGAGCCGCGCGACCCGCTCGGCCATGGTCCCGAGCTTGGCGTGGAAGGTGACGCCGCTTCAGCTTGTCCAGCCAGCGCTCGAAATTGCCGGCCTTGCGGTCCTCGTCCCAGAAGAACCGCGCGTCGTTCAGGCGCGCCGACAGCACGCGCGCGTTGCCGGCGGCGACCAGCCTTGCCGCCGTCGATCGGCTCGATGTTGGCGACGACGACGAAGTGCGGCGCGAGCTTGCCGTCGCGCGGGTCGCGCACCGCGAAATAGCTTCTGGTGCGTGCGCATGGAGGTGCGGATCACCTCCGGCGGCAGGTCGAGGAAGGCCGGGTCCATCTCGCCCAGAATCGGGATCGGCCATTCGGCGAGTCCCGCGACTTCGTCCAGCAGCCCTTCGTCCTCGACCAGTTCGAGACCCGCGTCGGCGCAGAGTGTTGGCGCGCGTTCCTGGATGCGCTGCTTGCGCTCCTCGGCGTCGAGCACGACGAAGTTGTCGACGAGCGCCTCGCGATAGTCGTCGAAGCCCGCAACCTTCACCGGCTGGCCGGACCCCATGAACCGGTGGCCTTCGGTCAGATCGCCGCTGGCGATGCCGTCGATCGTGAACGGAACCACCTGCGCCGTCGAACAGGCAGAGGATCCGCTGCAGCGGCCGCACCCAGCGTAGCGAGCCCGTCCCCCAGGTCATCGACTTCGGCCAGGGGAAGCCGCGCACGACCGCCTCGGCGATCTCGGCGATGATCTCGGCGTCGGGCGGCCCTGCGGGCGATGTTGGCGAACCAGCACGCCGTCGCGTTCGACCAGTTGGTCGCGGGTCAGACCTGTGGAGCGCAGGAAGCCCTCAAGCGCCTGTTCCGGGGCGTTGACGCGCGGGCCTTTGCGCTCCTCGACACGGTCCTCTTGGGCAGCCGGTAGATCATCAACCACGAGGGTGAGTCTGCGCGGCCCGGCAAACGCGCGCACGGCGCCGTGCTGGAGGCCCGCGTCCTTGAGTTTGTCGACAAACAGCCGCTCGAGATCGCGTGCGGCATTGGCCTGCATGCGGGCGGGAATTTCTTCGGAGAAGAGTTCGAGGAGGAGCTGGGGCATCTTAACCCCGACCGCGTTCTCCCCCTGCACCTGCACCCACGCTTCCGCGCAGGCTTTGCACAGGTCGCGGATGCGGCCGATGTAGCTCTGGCGCTCGGCGACGGCGATCGCGCCTCTCGCGTCCATCAGGTTGAACAGGTGTGAGGCCTTCAGCACGCGGTCGTAGGCGGGCAGCGCCAGCGGTTGGCCCTGGGGACCCTTGGCGGCGAGGATTATTGGAACCATTCGCTCCATGTCCTCGAACTCGCGCTTCAGCACCTCGACGTCGGCGACCTCGAAATTGAAGGCCGACTGTTCGCGTTCGTTTTCGAGGAACACCTCGCCGTAGGTGACGCCGGCCTTGTTGAACTTCAGGTCGAAGACGTTGTCGACGCCCTGCACGTACATGCACAGGCGCTCGAGGCCGTAGGTCAGCTCGCCCGCCACCGGAAACACGTCGAGGCCGCCGACCTGCTGGAAGTAGGTGAACTGGGTCACCTCCATCCCGTCGCACCAGACCTCCCAGCCGAGGCCCCAGGCGCCCACGGTGGGGTTCTCCCAGTCGTCTTCGACGAAGCGGATGTCGTGCAGGGTCGGGTCGATGCCGATGGCCTTCAGCGACCCGAGATAGAGGTCCTGCAGGTTGTCGGGGTTCGGCTTCAGGATCACCTGGAACTGGTAATAGTGCTGCAGCCGGTTCGGGTTCTCGCCGTAGCGGCCGTCGCCGGGCCGCCGCGAGGGCTGCACATAGGCGGCGCGCCACGGCTTGGGACCCAGCGCGCGCAGCACCGTCGCCGGGTGCAGGGTGCCCGCCCCCACCTCGATGTCGTAGGGCTGCAGAATCAGACAGCCCTGATCGCCCCAATAGGTCTGGAGCGTCAGGATAAGGTCCTGAAACGAAAGCGGTTGGTCGGTCACGGGGTTTGTTCGCAGGTGCAAAAAAGTCGGCGGACCATAGGGTCCGCCGACTGCCTTATCAAGCCGATGAAAGCCTTAGCGCGTCGGGCTCAGCGAGGCGCGAGGACCCGGTCGATGACGAAGATGTTGCCGTTGGTCGCGGCGATGTCGTTCTGGGTCGCGACGGCGGCGTCGATGTGCACCTTGCCGTCGCCCTGGTTGCCGTCGATCTGAACCGAGCTGCCGGCCACCGTCTGGATGGCGCTGTAGTGGCCCATGATCTGGTCGCTGGTGAGTTTGGCGTTGATCACGTGATAGAGCATCAGCCGCTGCAGACCGTCCTTGTCGTCGGTGTCGATCCACCCATCGACGATGCCGGGCGCGAGCTTGCCGAAAGCCGCGTCGTCGGGCGCGAAGACGGTGATGCTGGGCAGCGTCTTCAGCGTCGAGGTAATCCCCGCAGCGTCCGCCAGCTTCAGGAAGACCGTGAAGTTGCCCCGCGCCTGCAGGGTCTGAATCACGTCGCCGGTGGGGATGGGCTGGGCGACGGGCGGAGGCACGGGAATGGGCACGTTGGATCGCGGGGCCCCCACGGGAGCGGTAGGCGTCGACTGGGCCATGGCGGGCGCGGCGACCAGAAGGGCGGCGGCCATGACGGCGGCGAAGCGGAAGAAGGTCATCGAGGGCCTCGAAGGTTTTGAACCAGTGGGAAGTTCGCCGGAACGTCGGCCTGGGCCCGGCTCGCGGCGCGGGTTTTCGGCGACGCGGGACTGTTCCGTGTTTCGGATTTTTCTATCCCCGGCTTGTGACTAGAAAACGGCTGAGCCTGCGTCAACTTAGCACCCCTCCCAGGGGCCGCCCAGCCGACACGGCGTCACCCACCAAGCGGGGGTCTCGCGCGCCACGTCCGCCGCCAGGCTCTCGGCCTCCAGCTCCCCCTCGACCAGGGCGAAACAGGTCGCCCCCGACCCGGACATCCGGGCCAGCAGTGTCTGGGGGGCGGCGTGCAGGCGGGCCAGCACTTTCCCCACGCCGGGCTCGACCAGGACCGCCGGCCGCTCCAGATCGTTGCGGGTGAGCGCCAGGAAGGCGGCAAGTTCGCCCGCGCTCTCGAACCTCTGGGCAGGTGGGGCAGGTCCACCGGCCGCGCCGATCCCCCACCGTCGAAGGCGGCATAGACCGCACCGGTCGCACACGGCCTGCCCGGGTTGACCAGCACCGCGTGCAGTTCCGGCAGGTCCGGGGCGGGCGACAGCCGCTCTCCGCGCCCCTCAGCGATGGCGGGCGCGCTTCTGAGGCACAGCGGCCCATCCGAGCCGAGGCCGGCGGCGATGCGTTCCAGCGCGCCTTGGTCGAGACCCAGATCGAATGCCCGGTTGAACAGGCGCAGGGTCGCTCCCGCGTCCGCCGTGCCGCCGCCGATCCCGGCGGCCACAGGGAGGGTCTTTTCCAGCAAGACGCGGACGGGCCCGAGCGGCAGGTCGGTCTCAGCCTCCAGGCCCCGCACCGCTTCGAGCACGAGGTTGCGGCCTTCGCCGGCCAGCGCCGGGGCGAACGGGCCGACCACGACGAATTCGAAGGTCTCGGCCGGCGCCAGGCTCACCCGGTCGCCGACGTCGGCGAAGACGGCGAGGCTGGTCACTGAGTGGAAGCCCGAGGCCTCCAGCGGCCCCACGTGCAGGAACAGGTTGATCTTGGCCGGCGCCAGAGCGCGTTGCGCAAAAGTGGACCCCGGTTTTGCGGTCACAACGCGCTCTAATTTTTGATTCTAAGCACGATTCAACGATCAGATGAGTCATCTGATCGCATCGTGCTCCAGCGCTGAAGTTCACTGGCCGGCGACCTGGGCTTTCGGGACCAGCCCGTCCTTCAGCTTGGCCTCGACCAGGACCTTTTCCTTGTCGTCGGGTCCGAAGGTCAGGACGCGCCGCCACTGGTAGGAGGCCTCGTCCTTGCGGCCGACCATCCAATAGGCGTCGCCCAGGTGGTCGTTGATCTCGGGGTCGGACGGCTCCAGCAGCACGGCGCGCTCGAGGTCGTTCACGGCGGAGGGATAGTCGCCCAACTTGAAGTGCGCCCAGCCCAGCGAGTCCTGCATCGAGCCCGAGTTGGGCCGCGCCTTCACCGCCCGCTCGATGAGCGCGAGACCGCCCTTCACATCCTCGCCGCGGTCGATCCACTGGTAGCCCAAAAAGTTCAACAGTTCAGGCTCATCCGGCGCCGTCTTCATGGCGGTCTTGAGGTCAGAACTCGGCGTCGGGCCAGCGCCCAAGGCGTTCGCGGACGGCGGCGCGCATGTAGTAGACGCGCCAGTCGTTGGCGCCCCAGGCCAGCACCTGATCCAGCGCCTGATCGGCCTCAGCGAAATGGCTCGAGGTGCGCTCGAGCTCCGCCAGCAGGAGCTCGCCTTCGATGCGATGAACCTGGTCGCCGCGGGCCAGCTCGCGCGCGATGGCGAGTGCGCCGTCCAGGTCGCCCGTGCCCTGCAGGCTGTAGGCGGTGCGGGTGCGCGCTTCGGCGTAGCCCCGGCTGGCCGGATCGACGTGGGACCAGCATTCGCGCGCCTCCGCCTCCTCCTTGCCGGACGACAGCGCGTCACCGCAGTAGAGCCAGGCTTGGCTGTTCTTGGGATCGAGCCGCACCGCCAGGCGCGCGTAGAACAGGCTGAGCTGCACCTGCCGCTCGCTGGCTGCGGTTCCGGCCGCATAGGTCAGGGCCTCGGACGCGCCGCGCTTGATCGACGGCGCCGGCGGTTGGGATGCGCCGATGCTCCTCGCGCGATCACGCGCGGCGGTGAGTTCCGGATCGTTCGGGCTGGCGGCCAGGCCCTTGTCGTAGGCGGCGACCGCGTCACGCGCCCGGCCGCGGCGTTCGAGGAACTCGCCGTAGGGCTGGGCAAACAGGCCCGCGGTGATGCTGTCGTCGGCGAGCGCCTTCAACAGCGCCTCCGCCTCGGGATAGCGGCCGCGCATCTCCAGGAGCTGGGCGCGGGTGGTCTGGTCGAGCAGCGCCACGAGGCGCTCGCCGTCGGCCGGGTGCGGGGCGACTGCCTTGTCCCAGTCGCCTGCCGCCGCCTCGGCGTAGGGTTTGAGCAGCAGCAAGGCGCCGCGACCAGGCAGGCCGGCCGGGGCCGCGCTCAAGATCTTCTCGGCCTCGCCGCCGTGATCCTCGGCAAGGGCTTCGGCCATTCGCGTGACGGTGGCCAGGCCGCGGTAGGCCATGGTCGGGTCGGTGTCATCCGGCGCCAGGCGCGCGGCGGCGGGGATATCGCCGATCAGCAGGGCTGCGGCGAAGGCGTGCTCGCGCAGCAGGGCGTCGTCGGGCCGTTCCGTCGCCGCCCCGATGAGCAGCCTGGCCCCCTCGGCGCCGCCGTTGCTGTCGAGGGCGAACTCGCCGCCCAGGAAGGCGCCGTAGAGCGACGGCGTGTCGACGGACGGCGCGATCTTCGGCGGAGCTGGGTCTTCGGTCTGGGCCAGGGCGGCTCCGGAGCCGAACACCACGAAGACGCTCGCGGCTGCGCAAAGAAGCACGCTCCGGAACAACGGGTTACGCCGGGAAGTCATCAGAGCCCTTTCACGCGCCGCACGCTCACATATTGGGGTAGTTCGGGCCTCCGCCGCCTTCGGGCGTCGTCCACACGATGTTCTGCAACGGATCCTTGATGTCGCAGGTTTTGCAGTGGACGCAGTTCTGGGCGTTGATCTGGAAGCGCGGGTTCTTCCCCTGATCGTCACAGAGGACCTCATAGACGCCTGCGGGGCAATAGCGCTGCGCCGGCTCGGCGAATTCCGGGAGATTGACCCGGATTGGGATCGAGGGGTCGATCAGCTTCAGGTGGGCGGGCTGGTCTTCCTCGTGGTTGGTGTTGGAGACGAACACCGAGGACAGCTTGTCGAAACTGACCACGCCGTCGGGTTTCGGATAGGCGATGGGCTTGAAATCCTTCGCTTCGCCCGTGACATGGGCGTCGGTCTTGCCGTGCTTCAGGGTCCCGAACGGCGACCAGCCGCCGGTGATCTGGGTCACCGTCATGTCGATGCCGCCCAGCAGGATCCCGAGCATCGTCCCGAGCTTCGACCACAGCGGCTTGACGTTGCGCACCTTGTAAAGCTCGCGGCGCACCGCGCTGTTTTCGTAGGCTTCTTCGTAGGCCGTAAGCACGTCGCCCGAACGGCCCTCACCCAGGGCGTCGAAGGCGGCGTCGGCGGCCATCATGCCGGTGAGGATCGCATTGTGGCTGCCTTTGATGCGCGGCACGTTCATGAAGCCCGCCGCGCAGCCGATCAGGGCCCCGCCCGGGAAGGCCAGCTTCGGGACCGACTGGAAGCCGCCTTCGGTGATGGCGCGCGCGCCGTAGGACACCCGCCGGGCGCCCTCGAACATCGGTTTGATCGCCGGGTGCTGTTTGAAGCGCTGGAACTCGTCGAAGGGCGAGAGGTACGGGTTCCTGTAGTTCAGGTGCAGCACGAAGCCGACGGCCATGAAGTGGTCGCCGAAGTGGTAGAGGAACGACCCGCCCCCGGTCTTGTTGTCGAGCGGCCAACCCGTGGTGTGCTGGACCAGACCCGGTTGGAACGCGTCGGCAGGAACCTGCCACAACTCCTTCAGGCCAATGCCGTATTTCTGCGGGTCGCGACCGTCCTGCAGATTGAAGTCGCGGATAACGACCTTGGACAGGGAGCCACGCGCCCCCTCGGCCAGGAACACGTACTTGCCGTGCAGTTCGAGCCCCGGCTGGAAGTCGGGCTTGTGGTGTCCGTCCTTGGCCACGCCGAAGACGCCGGCGACCACGCCCCTCAGCGCGCCGTCGTCGCCGAACACCGGGTCGGAAGCGGCCATGCCGGGATAGACCTCGACGCCAAGGGCCTCGGCCTGCTCGCCCAACCAGCGGCAGAGGTTCCCCAGAGAACCCACGTAATTGCCGTGGTTTTTCATGTACGAAGGCTGCGGCAGCCAGCTGATGTCCATGGCGCCCGCGGGCCCCAACACGATGAACCGGTCGGTGGTCACCGGCGTGTCGAGCGGACAGCCCTTGTCGCGCCAGCCCGGGATCAGGGCGTCGAGGCCGCTGGGATCCACCACCGCGCCGGAGAGGATGTGCGCCCCGATCTCGGAGCCCTTCTCGAGCACCGCGACGGAGACCTCGCGCCCGGTCTCGGCGGCGCGCTGTTTCAGGCGGATGGCGGCGGCCAGTCCGGCCGGTCCCGCGCCCACGATCACGACGTCGTAATCCATCGCTTCGCGCGCGGTTTCCGCGGTTTCTTCTGGCATCACAAAATCCTCGCCTCGCCTTCGCTGGGCGTGCGGTATATCCGAAGCCGATGCTTGAAAAGCGCGGAATGCGGATGAAGCCGCCGGAACGGCCATGACCTCCGATCGGACCCGCGACGCCGAAGCCCTCCTGGGCTTCTGGCGCGAAGCCGGGGTCGATGCTCTCTATGAGGACGCGCCGGTGGACCGCACCCTCACCCAGCCCAAGCCCGAGGTCCGCCCGATCCGACCGCTCGCGCCGGTCCAGGCCCCGCGCGCCGCGGCGAGCCCGGCGGGACGCAAGGAGAGCATCGATACGGTGGCGCTCAGCGCCGAGGCGCAGAAGCTGGCGCTGGAGGCGAACGACCTCGAAACCCTGAAGGCGATCGTCGCCAACTACGCCGGCTGTCCCCTGCGCTTCGAGGGCGCGGCGCGTCAATCCGTGTTCGGCCGCGGCAATCCGAAGGCGGACATCCTGGTCATCGGCGAGGCGCCCGGCGCCGACGAGGACGCCCAGGGCCTGCCCTTCGTGGGCCGGGCCGGAAAGCTGCTCGACCGCATGCTGGCGGCCGCGGGACTAACCGAGCGGGTCTACATTACCAACACGGTCTACTGGCGGCCTCCAGGCAACCGCACGCCGTCGCTGCAGGAGCAGGCGACCTGCGCGCCCTTCCTCGAACGCACCATCGCCATAATCCAGCCACAAATATTGGTATGCGCGGGTGCAGCATCGGCCAAGGCCATGTTGAAAAGAAGCGAAGGAATACTGGCGTTACGCGGCAATTGGTTCGAGTGGACTTCATCGGATGGGTCGTTAACACGGCCGCTTCTACCGACGCTCCACCCGGCATTCCTTCTGCGCCAGCCCCAGGCCAAAAAGAAAGCTTGGTTTGACCTTTTGTCGCTGGCCCAAAGGCTTGATCGCCCCGCTCACGCTGCGTTACAAACTGAAACGTAATCGTAGGCGTTAGCTGCGCATTCACCCGACGGGCTCATTCTCCGTCAAGTGCGCCGAAATCGTTGGTCCCTCCGGGGGAGCAAGGACGCGAGAGAGGCGTCCGGTCCGGAAGGCCCGCGTTGGCGGCGATCGATGCGCCGTAAGGGGTTTACATGACGATCCGACGCAGTGCGGTCACCGCACTGGCCGCCCTCGTCGCCGGCGTCTCTTCGCTGGCTTTCACGCCGGCCCAGGCTGCGCCCCAGGCGCTGTCGCCCTGGGACGCGCAACTCTACGCGGCCGCCTTCGACGCGGTGAAGCACGGCGACATCAGCGCCGTGGAATCGAACCTCGCCCAGGTGAAAGACCGCTGCCTCGTCGGCCTGGTCGAGTTCGACAAGCTGTTCAAGATCAAGGGCTACACCGCCAGCTATCAAGAGCTGACCCAGTGGCTCTCGCAATACGGCGACCTGCCCATGGCGCCGCGCGTCCTGGCGTTGGCGAAAAAGCGCAGGCCCGACGGCGCGCCCGATCCCACGCCCGCGTCCGGCGTCACGCCCGACACGCCGCACACCTGGTCGAGCATGGAGAGCGTGCCGCTCACCAGCGACATCGATCCGATGGATCCCAAGGCGCCGCGTCTCGCGTTCAACGCCGGCGACCTGCACACCGCCCTGATGCTCGCCGACGCCTCGGGCGATCGCTGGACCGGGGGCCTCGCGGCCTACCGGATGAAGAATTACGACGAGGCCTATCGCCGCTTCCAGCTCATCGCGCTCGACGTCAGCGAAGCGCCGATGGATCGCTCGCGCGCCGGCTATTGGGGCGCCCGCGCCGCCATCGCCAAGGGCGCGCCCGACGCGGCGCCGGAACTGCTGCGCATCGCCGCGCAATTCCCGCGCACCTTCTACGGCCAGATCGCCGAACATCAGCTGGGCCTGCAGCCCGGATCGCTCGACGGCGGCGTGCCCTACGCCGCCATCGCGTCCTCGCCGATCGTGCGCACCTCGCTGACCTCGAGCCTCGACCTCGACTCGCCGGCCATGCATCGCTTCATCGACGGCGAACCGCGCGCCAAGCGTGCGCTGGCGCTGGCCGAGATCGGCCAGAAGGTGGACGCCGGCATCGAGATCCGCGCCGGCCTCGGCCTCGCCCGCGACGAACAGACCCGCGCGCAATGGACCGCGCTCGCAATCGGCGTCAGCAACATGTTCCCCGCCTACGCCGCCGAGGCGGACACGCGCGACTATCCGATGCCGGAGCTTACACCCCAGGGCGGCTTCACCATCGACAAGGCGCTGGTCTATGCGCTGATCCGCCAGGAGAGCGGGTTCAAGCCGCGCGCGCATAGCTATGCCGGCGCCTACGGCCTGATGCAGGTGATGCCGTCGAACGCCGCCTGGCTCGAGCGCGACGGCAGCTTCCGCAGCAATCCCGATCGTCTGTTCGACCCGGGCACCAACCTGCGCGTCGGCCAGGACTACATTCTCTATCTGATGAGCCAGCCCGACATCTCCGGCGATATCTTAAAGACGGTCGCCGCCTACGACGGCGGTCCCGGGCCGGTCTATGAATCGATCAAACAGGTCGGCTATGCCGCCGACGACCTGATGACCATCGAGAGCATCCCGGTGCCCGAGACCCGCGACTACGTCGAGCGGGTGATGGCCAACTATTGGATCTACAAGCGCATGCTGGGCGAGAAGACCCGCTCGCTCGACGCCGTGGCCGACGGCGACCGCGTGGTGCAGATGGCGCTAGATCGCTCCACGCCCAATCCGATCGACAGCATGGCGGTGCAGGTCATGGCCAAACCGCCGGTCGCGCCCCCGGCCATTCCGGTCGCCGCCGAAGTCCCGGCGCCCACCACCGACACCGACCCGCAGCAGTAGCGTCCGCCCCTTCGTCTGATGGCATAATCGCCTCTTAACCGGCGAATATGCGCTACTTGACTTGGCGGTAGGCAAAGCGAACCCGTCGGCATAGGGTGCGACTGCATGGGCCGAAGGATCCTGGGTCCGCAAAGGAGTTGTTGCGATGCAGCCAGTCCTTGTAACGGCTTCAGTGGCAGCGCTGCTGCTGTTGGCCACCGCGTGCTCGAAGTCTCCCGCGACGAACGCGGCATCATCCGGATCGGCTCATGCATCGACGGCCACGGCCGGTCCGGTACGCGATTGCTCCAAGGAGATTGCCGCGACAGACCTCGCGAGCATCCTGTCGGCGCCCGTGACGAAAACCAATCGGTCGACCGATCCTGAAACATGCGAGTTCGACACAACGAACGGCGCATCGGTCAGCCTCGTCGTGCGCGAGGGCGATGAGGTCGAGCCAAACTGGAAGATGGCGACTGATCCGGCGAATGTGCGCCTCGATCCGCTGACAGGCGTGGGCGACAAGGCGCTACAGATGTCCGACGGCTCGTTGATTGTGGCGGTGAAAGGCAAAGTCTTCTGCACGGTCCATCTGATCGGGCTCGGCTCGGAGCGGACGGGCGCTGACATCACCACGTCGCGCAAGGAGGAACTGGCTCGTAAGCTCGGCAGCTTGTGCGTCAAGGTCTTTGCCGACCGCAGCTGATCGACAGCGTGGCGATCATGGTCGTGAGCTAACCGCCCATTGCGGTCTCCGCCGGTGTGGTAGCCATCCCTGCCGCTGCTGAAGTCCCGGCGCCGACCCGCAGCCTTAGCGTCACGCCGCAGCGTCTGCGAACCCAGATTTTTTACTAAATTGTTCTTGTTTTGTTCCTTACGAGCCGCTAGATTGGCGTCATGCCAGCGGTGTCCCTCCCCATCTCCCATTCGCCGGTCCGCGGTCGCGGCGCGGTGACCAATGCGTCCGGGCGCTACGAGGCCGACAAGCGGCTGAGCTTTGACGACGGCTGGACCGACAACGACGAGGCGCCGGCGCAGCTGAAGACCCAGCTCACCGCCGAACGCGCGCGCACCATCATCGCCCGCAACGACAGTCCCGACGTCGGCTTCGACCGCTCGATCAATCCCTATCGCGGATGCGAGCACGGCTGCATCTACTGCTACGCGCGGCCGGCGCACGCCTATATGGGCCTGTCGCCGGGACTCGATTTCGAGAGTCGAAGCTGTTCTTCAAGCCCGACGCGGCGCAGCTGCTCGAACGCGAGCTGTCCAAACCCGGCTACAGGTGCGAGCGGGTGCACATCGGCGGCAACACCGACCCCTACCAGCCGATCGAGCGCAAGCTGCGCATCACGCGACAGGTGCTGGAGGTGCTCGACCGCTTCAATCATCCGCTGTCGATCATCACCAAGTCCGCCCTGATCGTGCGTGACGCCGATATCCTCGGTCCGCATGGCCAGGCGCAGGCTCGCCGGCGCCGCAGTCTCGGTGACCACGCCTCGACCGCAAGCTGGCGCGCGCCATGGAGCCGCGGGCGGCGACGCCGGACAAGCGGCATCGAGCGCATCCGCGGCCTGGCCGAGGCGGGCTGTGCCGGTGTGCGTGATCTTCGCGCCGGTGATCCCCGGGCTCAACGACCACGAGCTGGAGGCCGTGCTGGAGCGCGCCGCCGGGCCGGCGCGACCTCGGCCGGCTACGTGGCCCTGCGCCTGCCGCTGGAGATCAAGGACCTGTTCCGGAATGGCTGGAGGCAACAGCGACCCGGACCGCGCCTCGCGCGTCATGTCGCTGATCCGCCAGATGCGCGGCGGCAAGGACTACGACTCGAACTGGGGCTAGCGCATGCAGCGGCACAGGGCCCATCGCCGACCTGATCGCCAGCCGCTTCACCACCGCGGTGCGCCGCCTTAAGCTGAACGAACCGCGAGAGGGTGTGGACGTGAGCCAGTTCCGCGTGCCGGACCGGCCGGGCGATCAGATGGATCTGTTCAAACAGGCGGGTTGAGGCCCCGCCGGTAATGCCGCTGCGCCTTGGCGCGGTTGCCGCAGTCGGCCATGCTGCACCAACGGCGGCGGCCTTGGCTGGAGCGATCGAGGAACAGCCAGCCACAGTGCGGGTCTTCGCAGCGCTTCACGCGCGACGCTTCGCCTTCGGTCAGGATCGTCACGGCGTTGTCGAGGATGGGCGCGAGGAACCGCGCGACCGCCGGCGCCGAGGAAGCAACACGCCAGGCTGCGCCGTCCCCATGCCACGCGAGTTTGCGATGCCGCGCCAGCACGCCGAGGCGGCGGTTCAGCGCCTCGAGCGCCGACGCGTCCGCCGGAAAGCCGAACGCAAGCGGACGGAACGCCGCGTAGAGCGCCTCGCGCGCCGCTCGGATTGCCTTCAGATCGCCCACCTTCAACGGAGTAACGGAAGCCGGCGGCAACCCGACCCCCGCCGCCCAGCGCCGCACATCCGCCAGCGCCGCCAGCCGATCGCGCGCCTCGCCGTCACGCCAGGCGACCGTGTTCACCAGGTCGAGCGCCAGGGCGCCGCCGATATAGGAGAACACGTAGGGCGCTTCGTTCGCCATGCCGCGATCCTATAGCGCGACGATCACGCCGTCGCCGGTTCCGCTCTGCGGCCAAGCGCGTGTTTCAGCAGTTCGACGACCAGCCATACGCCGGCCACAACGTCGAAGACGGCGCAGGCGTATTCGGTGCGCGACACCCCAACCCCGAACGGAAACCAGA
This sequence comes from uncultured Pseudomonadota bacterium, assembly GCA_963838235.1. Classification (GTDB taxonomy): domain Bacteria; phylum Pseudomonadota; class Alphaproteobacteria; order Caulobacterales; family Caulobacteraceae; genus JAFECT01. The sequence goes on along the minus strand of CAWIQJ010000005.1, from coordinate 786,672 downwards.
TGCCGGGAACGTGGAGCGCCTGCAGCTCCTGCACGAACACCGACACGCCCATGGTCAGGAGCGCCAGCACCGGAAGGATCGCATTCGCGCGCTGTTGCGCGAGACCGACGCCCGCGGAAGCCAACCACCAGGCGAGGAAGACCAGTCGGATCGCCTGCGCCAGACCACGCACCAGCGGCATCGCGCTGTCGGGCAGGACGCCCACTTCAGAGCGCGTGAGCAGCGCCAGCAGTCCGTAGACGACGCTCAAGCCCATGATCGCCTTCGGTCCCCACGCCGGCCGCTTCGGGCCCAGCCAGTCGCGCCAGGTCATGGTCCAGGCGAGCGGCGTCAGCGCGATCAGGATCACATTGCGGAAGATGTCGTAGAAGCCGATGTCCTCAATCTGCAGCCAGGCGAAGACGCTCTGGTTGCCGCGCGTCAAACCCATGCACACGAGGCCGAGGAGCATCCAGCGCCAGGCCGATGCCCGCGCGCGGTCGAAGGCCATGACCAGGGCCGCAAACGCGGCAAGCCCCAGGAAGATCAGTCCCTCGACCCCGTCCACGATGTAACCCCAGAACACCTCCATCCAACGCACGTTGTGCTCCGCGCCGATCGCGTCCGCCGCGCCGACGGAGGGCGCCGCCTGCACGCCGCCCGCCTGCGGATCGCCGCGCACGAAGGCGCTCGGCACATAGACGCGGATGGCGATCTCGACGGGTCCGTGAGCGAAGGCGTCGGCGGGCAGGACGAACTTGCGCGGCTGGCGGCTGTAGACCGTGGGCGTCTTACCCTCGAACCTGCCGTCGCCGCCGAGCAGACGACCGTTCAGATAGAGCTGATAGGCGCCGTCGATGTACGGCGGTCCTTCGATGGCTAAGGGCGCGTTCGCGTCGGGCTGGACCGTGAGCCGCAACCGATACCAAGCGTAACCCGCATAGCCCTTGTGTCCGCGCGCATTCCAGCCCGGCACATAGCCGCGGATGCCGACATCCGGATCGTGCGCGCCCGGCTTGGGCGTGAGGTCAACCGTCTCCCACGCGGCGTCGTCGAAGGCCGGGTCCTTCCAGCGGGGATCATCGCCGACGTGAAAGCGCCAGGGGCCATAGAGCGGCGCAATCGACTGGCCGAGGACGACCGGCGCCGTCTGGGCCCGGGCCGCCGAAGCGCCGAGGAGCACGAACATCAGGAGCAAAGCCTGCAACCGGCGTGCGTGAGCGAGCATGCGGTCCCCTAACCTTGTAGCCTAACCGGTAAGATGCCGGTTTAGGGGTTAGAGTCTATCGGCCTGCTGCAAACGACCTGTTTCGGGGGACTGGTTGAGGTCGGCGTGCCGCCGAAGGCGCCGCGACAGGCCTCTACCTGTCCCCGATGCATTGAACGCCAGCGGTCAGGTCGAGGCGCGCGCGTCTCATCGCGCAGGGGTCAACGGCGCGCATACAGTGGGCGGCTGGATCCTGACGTCGTACCTCTGGGGACCGCCGCGCAGATCGAGATGGAGCGGCCTGTAGGCCCGCTGAAGAATGACCGCCAGATTGTGCATCTCCACGCGATCCAGCCGGATCTTCTCCACCTCGCGCAGATAGAACAGCGCCTCCGATTTATCGATTTCGGTCAGGTACCGGAGCGACTGCAGGTTCGCCCACGACTCCTGCTCCTTCGTGCTGTCCACAGTGAGGTTGGCGAAAAGACTGTAGAGATTGGCGTACTCAGCGCTCTCCTCTTCCGGAAAATAAGCAGCGACGCCGGCCTGGGTGAGCGAGGTCCAGCGCGCGCTCTCCCAGATATGATGCCACGGCCGGCCAACCGTCAGCCCGGCCTCGATGCGACCGGATCGAAGTGATTTGGACAGCATGCGTTCCAGCTCGCCCAGCCGAGCATCGACGCACGCCTGCGTGCGCTCCTGCTCCCAGAGCCTCCACGCGTTGCCCGAGAGCTCGTCTCGAACCTGTTTGCGCGCCTCGGTGGCGCTGTCGTGCCGGTGAAACGCCTCAACGACCTGTTCCAGGGCAAGCGCAATCACGATGCCGATGACGATGACGCCGATCTCGGTGAGCAGCTCGCGCAGACCATGCAGCGGCTTAGGCTTGTGAATGTGCATCGCATCCCCCGGCTCCGCGGCGGACGCGGCCTTCTCGTCTCCCGATGGCTGGTCTCCGGCCATGTCCCACCCCGCTGTGTCCAGACATAAACGCTCGCGCCGGGACGTCAAATCGAGGCGGTGACCGTCAGCGCCGAAACACGCCCACCAGTTCGACGTGCGGGGACCAGAGGAACTGGTCGACCGGTGTCACCCGCTCCAGGTGGAAGCCTGCGTCCACCAGGATCCGCGCGTCGCGGGCGAAGGTGGCCGGCGCGCAGGAGACGCCGACGACGAGCGCGGCCTTGGAGCGGGCGATCTCCCGCGCCTGGTCCTCGGCGCCGGCGCGGGGCGGGTCGAACACAACGGCGTCGGTCTTGCCGAACTCTTCGGCGCTGAACGGACGGCGGAACAGGTCGCGCGCTTCAGCGGTGATCGGTTTCAGGCCGGGCGCGGTTGCGAGCGCGGTTTTCAGCGCGGCGATCGCGAGCGCGGACGAGTCGGCGGCCAGCACTGGCGCCACCGCGGCGAGCGGAAAGCTGAAGGCGCCCGCGCCGCAGAACAGGTCGGCGATGCGCTTGGCGCCGCTCACCGCCTCGACCGCGAGCGCGGACATCGCCGCCTCCGCCTTCGCGGTCGCCTGCAGGAAGCCGCCCGCGGGCAGGGCGACGGTCGCGGGGCCGAAGCGCACCATGGGCTGACGCGTCATGTAGAGCACCTCGCCCGACTGGGTGACGCGCGCGAAGTCGCCCGCCTGGGCCGCGTCGGCGACGAGGCCCAGCGTCTTGGGCGCGACACCGATGCCCGAGCCTTCGACGCCGGTCACGTCCACGTCGATGCCGGACAAGGTCAGCGTCGCATGCAACGTCGGCGCCGACCTGGCGCGGCCGAGAAACGCGCCGCCCAACCGCTTCAACGCGGGCAAGGCGCGCACCAGCGCCGGATCGGCGATCGGACAGGCCTCGATGTCGATGAGACTCCATGAGCCGCGACCCTTGAAGCCGAGCCGCGGCCCGTCCGGCCCTGACCGCGCATGCAGCGCCAGGCGCCGCCGCGACCCCGGCGGACAGTCGACCACCGCGGCGATCTCGGTTTCGAGCCCGCGATGAGCCAACGCCTGACGCAGCTGCTCACGTTTCCACGCGAGATAGGGCGCGCTCGCCCAGTGCTGCAGCGCGCAGCCGCCGCAGCGGCCGAAGTGCGGACAGGGCGGCGTGACCCGGTCGGGACTTCGCGCCCAGCACCTCGACCAGCTCGCCCCGGTCGCCGGTCACGCGCACGGTCACGGTTTCGCCGGGCAGGCTGAACGGCACATAGACCGGACCGGGGGCAAGGCCGTCGCCCTGGCCGCCCATGGTCTCGATGGCCAGGGTCTCGATCCGCGGCGCCTGCGGCGTGCCGCCGCGCTCACGCACCACAGCCGCCGCAAAGCCGGCCAAGTCTCAGAAACGCCTGCATTCCCATGTCCTTGGCCCTGTCCTTAGCGCAAATGAACGAAGATGAACGCGCCGCTTAAACGGCGTTCAGGTTCGCTCGCTATTATCCTCAGCAACGGGCGGCTCCGAATGGGGAACCGTCCCCGAATATCCAGTCCGGAGCCTGTACATGAAGTTTCGCACCACCACCGCCGTCGCTGCAGCGCTCGCCGCAGGCGCGATGGCGATCGCCTCCGCCGCTTCGGCCCAATCGGCGCCGCCTCCCCCGCCGCCGGGCGCTCCCCCCGCGCCGCCGCCGGGCGTCTGCATGCGCGCCCATGACGACCATACCGCCGGCACGGTAATCGGCGGCCTCGCCGGCGCGGCGATCGGTTCCAACCTGGCGGCCCACTCCGGCGGTCGCCCCGGCGGCGCCATTCTGGGCGGCCTGCTGGGCGCCATCGTCGGACACCGCGTGGCGGAAGACAACGCGCCGTCGCCTCCGGGCTGTTACGGCGGCGGCTATTACCGCGGTGCGCCCGTGGTGGCCGTCTATCCGCGCCCCTATTACCGGCACTATTGGGGTTACCCCTATCCCTACTACTACCCCGCGCCGGTGGTCGTGGCCGCGCCGCCGCCTCCCCCGCCGCCGTACGGCTATCCCCCGCCCCCGCCGCCTCCGCAGTGAGGCCGCCGTGGACCCAACAGCGGTTCGACCGTGTCGGCAGAGATGCTTCCGGCCGCAACTGCGTCGTCGACTGACAATCCAGCCCCCGTCCAGTCGATGATGAAAGCCGCTCGCGTATCCCGCGGGCGGCTTTCTGATTCTGTATTTGCGACTACCTTAGCTTGACCGCAGATGAACAATGGCGTCAAAGCCAGTTCAGCCACGCCAAGCTCTGTTGCATTTGATCGAGTGTCGGCGGAACAGGCCCGGCTCTTGTTCGTTTCTGAGGACGCACCCTGGAGGTTTCCATGAAATTCGCTCCCGTCACCCTTGCGCTCACGGCCGCCATAGCGCTCGGGCCGATCCTCGCCAGCGCGCCGACGGTCGCGCTCGCCCAGGACGGTCCGCCGCCGCCGGACGCGCAATACAAAAACTCGGAAGACTACTGCCACCACCAGAAGAAGCACGGCCAGCACCTCGGCGCGATTCTGGGCGCCATCGGCGGCGCCATCATCGGTTCGAACCTGGCGGCCCACTCGGGCGGACGCGCCGGCGGCGCGGTGCTCGGCGGCGCGGCAGGCGCGGCGATCGGCTCCAACATCGGTCGCTCGGCGGCGAAGTGCAGCGACAAGGGCGACGCCTACTGGACCGAAGACCAGACCTACGCGTGGGATGACAGCGCCTATTACCACTCGGGCGGCGCCCACCCGGACGACTGGTACCGCGCGCACAACTGCCGCTGGGGCCAGGACTATGACGGCAGCTACGCCCGCGTCTGCCGCCGCGACGACGGCAACTATTACTACACCGAATAAGGCCTGAGCCTTTCGGATGCGATTGAGCCGCCCGCGGACACCGCGGGCGGCTTTTTCGTGGCCGTTTCAGGGCGATGTCACAGGCGCGGAACCTTTGCGGCGCAAGGGCTTTCTATTGTCCGAGCCGGGACGGCCTCCCCGTCCCGTTAAACGCGAGGATAACGCGATGAAGTCTCTCAAAGCCTTGGCCTTCGGGCTTGCCCTGGCCAGCGCCTCGGCGCTCACCGTCGGCGCCGCCGATGCGCGCACCTGTCATGCGTCGCGGCACAATGAACATGTCGGCACGGCCGTGGGCGCCGTCGGCGGCGGCTTGCTCGGCAATGCGGTCAGCCACGGTGGCGGCCGTCTCGGCGGCACGGTGATCGGTGCGGTCGCGGGCGGCGTGATCGGCCACCAGGTCGGCAAGCACTCGGTAAAGTGCGCCCACGGCTACTATTACAGCCACGGTCGCCGTCACTATTACTGAGGATTGAATTCAGCGCGCGCGGGTCGCCTTGATCAGGTGCTCGTGCGCGCCGCTGCCGCCTTCGACCGCGCTGTCGGCCGTACCGTCGACGCGCCAGCCTGACGTCTCGAGCCAGGCCGCGACCTCCGCCAGCACGCGCGCGTGCACCGCGGGGTCCTTCACCAGACCGCCCTTGCCCACATCCGCCGGTCCCGCCTCGAACTGCGGCTTGACCAGGGCGATCAGCACGGCGTCGGCCGCGGCGAGTTCGAGTGCGCGCGGCAAGACCTTGGCGAGACCGATGAAGCTCGCGTCGCAGACGACGATCTGCGGCGCCTCGGGGATCACAGCGCGATCGAGCCTGCGCGCATCGACGCCCTCAAGGTTCCACACGCGCAGATCCGCGGCGATCTTCAGGTGCAACTGGCCGTGGCCGACGTCCACCGCATAGACGCGCCTCGCGCCGCGCCGCAGCAACACCTCGGTAAAACCGCCGGTTGAGGCGCCCACATCGAGGGCGACCTTGCCCTCGATCTCGATCGGCCAAAGCGTCAGCGCCTGTTCGAGTTTCAGCGCGCCGCGGCCGACGTAGTCGTGCGCCGGTTCGGCCTCGATCGCGGCGTCTTCCTCGACCGGTTCCGACGGTCGCGTCACCGTGACGCCCGCGACGCGCACGCCGCCGGCTTCGATAGCGGCGCGGGCCTTGGCGCGGCTTTCGAACAGGCCGCGCTCGACCAGGAGTTGGTCGATGCGCCGGCGCATCGGATCAGGCCACGGATTCGAGGCGAGTGAGCGCGGACTGCAGCTTGGCCTGGGCCGCCTCGGCCTCGGCCAGGCGTTCGCGGTTCTCCTCGACCACCTCGTCCGGCGCGCGGGAGATGAAGTCGGGATTATCCAGCTTCTTGCGCGTGCGATCGGCGTCCGAGGCGTGGCTCGCGATATCCTTCTGCAACCGCGCCTTCTCGGCGGCGAGGTCGATGAACTCGGCGATCGACAAGGCCGCAGTCGCTTCGCCGATGGAGAACGGCGCGGAGCCTTGCGGCGCAGCGTCGGCCTCTCGCACGTCGGACAGCCGCGCCAGGGTCGCGATCAGCTCGCGGTGACGCGTCAGCCGCGCCCTGGTGTCGGCGCCCGCGCCGACCAGCACCAGGGGCGCGCGCGCGGCCGGCGGCACGTTCATCTCCGAACGGATCGAGCGGACCTCGCTGACCAGCTCGATCAGCCAGCCGATCTCGGCCTCCGCCTCGGCGTTCAGCCAGGCGTCGGAGTGCTGCGGCCAGTCGGCCGTGATCAACAGCGTCTTGCGCGCCGGCCCGCCGAAGGCGGCGAGCTCGGCCCACAGCTCCTCGGTGATGAAGGGCGAAACCGGATGCAGCAGCTTCAGCATCTCGTCGAGCGCCCAGGCCGCGGTGGCGCGGGTCTCCGCACGCGCAACGTGGTCGTCGCCGTTCAGCACCGGCTTGGCCAGTTCGAGATACCAGTCGCAGAACACGTTCCAGATGAACCGGTAGAGCGCGGTGGCCACATCGTCGAAGGCGCAGGTCTCCAAAGCTGCGGTCACCGTGCGGGCGCACTTCACGGTCTCGCCGACGATCCAGCGATTGACCGTGAGTTTCACGGAGCCCGGATTGAAGCCGTCGACGCGCACGCATTCGTTCATCTGGCAGAAGCGCGCGGCGTTCCACAGCTTGGTGCCGAAGTTGCGATAGCCTTCGATGCGCTGTTTCGCGAGCTTGATGTCGCGGGCCTGGCCGGACATGGCTACCAGCGTAAAACGCAGCGCGTCAGCGCCGAACTCGTCCACGAGCTCGAGCGGGTCCATCACATTGCCCTTGGATTTCGACATCTTCTGTCCGCGTTCGTCGCGGATCAGGGCGTTGATGAAGACGCGGTGGAAGGGGACTTCCTTCTGGAAGTGGATGCCCATCATCATCATCCGCGCGACCCAGAAGAAGATGATGTCGAATCCGGTGACCAGCACCGTGGTCGGATAGAACCGCTTCAGGTCGTCGGTCTCGTTCGGCCAGCCCAGCGTCGAGAACGGCCACAGCGCCGAGGAGAACCAGGTATCGAGCACGTCCTCGTCCTGGCGCAGCTCCATCTTGCGTCCGTGCTTGGCCTTGGCCGCGGCCTCAGCCGCCTCCTGCGACTCCTCGACGTAGACAAACCCTTCCGCGTCGTACCAAGCCGGGATGCGATGGCCCCACCAGAGCTGGCGCGAGATGCACCAGGGCTCGATGTTGCGCATCCACTCGAAGTAGGTCTTCTCCCAATTCTTCGGCGTGAAGACGGTGGCGTCCGTCTCCACCGCCTTGATCGCGGGCTGGGCCAGGGTCTTAGCGTCGGCGTACCACTGATCAGTCAGATAAGGTTCGATCACCACGCCTGAACGGTCGCCGTGCGGCACCGCGTGCTTCACCTTTTCGATGCCGCGCAGCAGGCCTAGCTCTTCCATGCGCTCAACGATCTTCTGCCGCGCGATGAAGCGGTCGAGGCCGCGGAACTCGGCGGGAACAGCGTCGTTCAGACGCGCTTCAGCGTCAAAGACGTTGATCATCTCGAGCTTGTGCCGCTTGCCGACTTCGAAGTCGTTGAAGTCGTGTGCCGGCGTGATCTTCACGGCGCCGGAACCCTTCTCCGGGTCGGCGTATTCGTCGGTCACCACGGGAATCTTCCGGCCGGTGATCGGATGCGCCAGCATCTTGCCCACGACGCCGGCGTAACGCTCGTCGTCCGCATGCACCGCGACGGCGGTGTCGCCCAGCATGGTTTCGGGCCGCGTGGTGGCGACCACAATCTCACCCGAGCCGTCTTCGAACGGATAGGCGAAGTGGTAATAGGCGCCGTCGACCTCGACCTGTTGCACCTCCAGGTCGGAGATGGCGGTCTGGAACTGCGGGTCCCAATTCACCAGCCGCTTGTCGCGATAGATCAGGCCCTGTTTGTGCAGGGTGACGAACACCCTGCGCACCGCCGACGACAGACCGTCGTCGAGGGTGAACCGTTCGCGCGACCAGTCGCACGACGCGCCGAGCCTGCGCAGCTGACGCGTGATCGTGCCGCCCGACTCGGCCTTCCACGCCCACACGCGTTCGATGAACGCCTCGCGCCCCAGGGCGCGGCGGTCGATGTTGCCTTCGGCGGCGAGCTGGCGTTCGACCACCATCTGGGTAGCGATGCCCGCGTGATCTGTCCCGGGCAGCCACAGGGCCGCCTTGCCGCGCATCCGCTCGAAGCGGGTCAACACGTCCTGCAAGGTGTTGTTCAACGCGTGGCCGATGTGCAGCGAGCCCGTCACGTTCGGCGGCGGGATCACGATCGAGAAGGTCTCGGCGTTGGGGTCCTCCGCCAGGCGCGCGTCGGGCGAGAAGGCCCCGGCCGTCTCCCACTTTGCGTAGAGGCGCGGTTCGGCGGATTTCGGATCGAAGGTCTTTTCGAGCATTGAATGCGATCAGCAAAAGAAAAGAGGGCGGCCCCGGGGAGCCGCCCTCTTAGCAGGATTGAAGCCTGAGGTAAGGGTTCGGCCGGGGATCTACTCCTGCGGCCGTCCTACGTGCAGGTCGCGGATTTCCTCGGCCACCTTGGCCAGGTTGGCGTTCAGGATCGGGGCTGCGTTCTGGTTCAGCCAGGCCTGGAGCATGGGGGTGAACAGCTGCTTCACCACCTCGTCCTTGTTCAGGTTCTGGTTCAGCCAATCGCGCAGCATCGGCTTCAGCAGCTCGGTGACCAGGTCCTCGAGCGAACGGCCGGACGCCGACCCCTGGAAGCTCCTGGCGAAATTATCGAAGGAGGCCGAGGCCGCCTGGGCGACCTGAGGGGTCAGTAGGGACGCGGGCGCAGGCTGGGGCGGCGCCGCATAGACCGGCGCAGGTTGCGGGGCCGGCGCCAGTTCGGGCGCGCGGGGCGCCTCGAAGGCGTCGATGTCGCCGATCGAATGGGTGGCGACGGGCGCTGGCGCGGGTTTAGGCGCCTCGTCGTAACGGTCGGTCAGCTCCAGAACCTCTTCGTCCTCGAAGGCGTGAACCGGCTCGGGCGCAGGCGCCGGCGCGGGTTCAGGCTCGGGGATCGGCTGGGCGGCGACCGGAGCGGGCTCGTTGGCCGCCGGAGCGGCCTCGGCCGGAGAACTCGTCTTCGGAGATGATGCGGCGGATGGAGGCGAGGATTTCCTCCATGGTGGGTTCTTGGGCGGTCTGTTCAGACATGAGCGGAGCCGTCTTTGTGTTCTCGGGGGGATACTCGGAGACGCGCAACCCTAAGACCCTGGCGGTCGCGCCGCAAACGCCTTCGCATCTAAGGGACCATAGATCAACGAAGGTTTACCGCGGCACGGGGTAGCATAGGTCGTTCGCCAGGCCCCATCAGGGCTGATCCGGGGTCGGCGAGGAGGGGACCTTGGCCCGGAGCGCCGTGTCGATGGGGGCATCGGCGTCCACCACCGCATGGTCGCCGTGCAGGCGGACGCTCTCGTCGACGGCCTGGATGGCGCGGTCGTAGAGCACCGTGCCCTTGTTGCGGACGTGATCGAAGTTCGCCTTCGGATCGTACGGCTTGGTCCCGGCGAGCAGGTCCCTCGCCTCCAGCCGGCCCATGGCGGCCAGCAGCTGGGCGGTCGCGACATAGTTGTCGTGCTGGGAGTTGACCAGGGCGAGTTGGGAGTCGCGCAGTTCCTGCTCGGCGTTCAGCACATCGATCGTGGTGCGCAGACCGACCTGGTATTCCTGACGCGTGCCTTCGGCGGCGATCTCGTCGGCCTTCACCTGCTCCTGGTTCGAGACGAGCGCCGCGCGCGTGGAGAGCACCTGGGCCCAGGCCTGGCTGACCTGCTGCAGCATCACTCGCTGGGCGCCGTCGATGCCGACGCGCGCGGCGTTGTCGCGCTCGATCGCCTGGCGAACCTGCGAGCCGGTGAGGCCGCCGGTGAAGATCGGCACATTGAACGTCGCCGTCGCCTGGAACTCGCTGCGCTGGGACAGCGACAGGCCCTCCGTCGGCGACAGGGTCGCGCCGTAGCTTCCCTGAATATTGGCGTTGGGCAGATAGTTGGAGCGCGCCTGGGCCACGCGATGATGCGCCGCCTGTTCGGCGTACTGGGCCGAGCGGACGCCGGGGTTTTCCTTGCTGGCGATGTCCATGGCTTCGTCGAAGCTGGCGGGCACGCCGGGCAGGTCGGTCTCGGGCTGCAGATCGGTCGGCGTCTGTCCCACCACCGAAGCGTAGGCGGCGCGGCTGACGGACAGCGTCGCGCCCGCAGCGTCCACCTGGGCCTTGGCGGCGGCGAGGCGCGCCTGGGCTTGGGCGACGTCGGTGCGCGTGACTTCGCCCACGTCGAACTGGGCCTGCACCTGGTCGAGTTGTCCCTGGAGGACTTTCTGGTTCTCCTGGTTGATCGCCAGCGCGCGCATGTCGCGGCGCACGTCGACGTAGGATTGTATGACCGAGGTCAGGATCTGCGCTTCGGTCGAGCGGAGCTGCTCCCGGCCCTCCAGGATGTCGGCCTGGGCGGCGTCGACCGCGGTGGCGATGCGGCCACCGCTGTAGAGCGTCTGCGACACGTTCACCTGCGCCGACGACGTGTTCAGGTGGAAGGTGCCGAACAGGCTCGGGTCGAAACCGGAAATTTCGCTGTCGGTCGCACTCACGCCGATGGTCGGGCGATAGCCGGCCATGGCCTGGTCGTACTCTTCGTCGGTGGCGCGCTGGGTCGCGCGCTGGGCGAGCAGGGTCGGGTTGGTCTGATAGGCCAGGGTCACGGCGTCCAGCAGGCTCTCGGCCGCGGCGGGACCCACGACGAAGCAGGCGCCGGCCGAAACGACCAGGGCGGCGGACAGAACGCGGGCCGCGGCCGAGCTAAGCCCGCGACGACGGTGCGACATAAGCGAATCCCCAAGGCGCCCCCGCGGCGCCGAAATACTCTAAATCACCTGATGCCCGGGCCGTGAGGCCCAAGCCAGTTAAGGTTTCGTCACGTTGAACCCGGATTGGGGCCAAAGATCGGACCGGCGCAAGGGCCGCTCAGAACTGAAACACCGCCTGTCTTTCAAATCCCTGAAGCACCGGCGGGGTGGCGTCGAAGACTTCGCGCGAGCTGGCGCCGCCGTTCTCGAGCCGGACAAATAGCCGCGCCTTGCCCACCGGCCCGTCGCGCAGCACCACCGCCAGCCGGCCGCCGGGCCTGAGCGCCGAAATCCAGGCCTCGGGGGCCTGGGCCACGGCGCCTTCACAGACGATCAGGTCCCAGCCGGACCCTTCGGGCGTTTTCAGATCGGCGGTGACCGCGGCCACCCCAGCGTCCTCGAGCGCCGGCCCAACCACGGTGGCGGCGCGGCCGTCGCCCTCCTGGGCGGTGACGTACAGCCCCACCTGGGCCAGGACCGCGGCGGCGTAGGGCGCGGCGAGGGCCAGGGCCTTCTCGCCCGGCACCGGCCGGGCGGCCTGCAACAGCTTGGCCACGTCCCGGGGCCGCATCAGCCAGCGGCCGGGGCAGATCTCCGGCTCGGCGTCGGCATAGGCGGCGAAGGCCCGCGCCGGGGCGCAGAACCGCTCGCGCGCCAGCGTCCGCATGGCCTCGATCAGATCGAGATCGGTGACGTCGCTGGTCCGGACCTGGGAGTTGACCATGTTGGCGCGCGCCTGATTGACGTCCATCCCACCAGCCTTTCGAAGCAACCCGCTAGAGAGTGGCCCGCTTATAGGGCGCCGGGTTCCGATGGCAACGCCGCAGCCACAAGGCTTTCAGGCGCCCGGGGTCGCTTCGGGCGCGTTGCGGGCGCGGGCTCGATCTGATAGCCACGGCCCCTCGCCACGCCAGGACTTAGGTCCCGGTGCAGCCGGCGGCCTGATGGCGGAATGGTTACGCAGCGGACTGCAAATCCGTGTATCCCGGTTCGATTCCGGGTCAGGCCTCCAAACTTCCCTTCCTTCGAACGAAACCGCCGACCTTGCGGTGCGACCGGCGCGTTTGCGTGACGAAGGCGCTCACGCCCATTGCGTTCGGCTATCCGGCGTCGCGCATCCGCCGCAGCGCCACGATCGAGGTCAGCACCACGATCGTGGCGTCGCCCAGAACCGCGCAGGCCATCTCAAACCCCGCGTCAACGCCGGTCACCGAAATCGGCTGGGCGGTGAAGTCGCCGAGTGTGCCAGTCCACCAGAAGCCGAACAGCGCCGTGTCCATGAGCGCGTGGCCGATGATGCAGGGGATCAGCGAACCGGACGCCCAGGCGATGAGGCCCAGCAGCACGCCGGCGCCGAAGGTCACGCCGATCATGGCGGGTTCGGCCTCGAAGCCCTTGTTCAGGTGAGCGGCGGCGAACAGCGTCGATGAGACGAGGATGGCGATGAACGATCCATGACGGCGTTCGATGGGGCGCTGCATGTAGCCGCGGAAACCGACCTCCTCGCAGACGCCGGCCGAGATCGCCGACACGACGCACGCCAAGAGGCGCAACTGCGCAGTGGGAACGAACGACAGGTCGTAACCCTTGCGAAATTCCACCGTGGGGAACGGGACGAGCCGGAAGAGCACGGTGATCGCCGCATTGACGCAGACCGCGAAGGCGACCGCTGCGATGATCCCCCAGGCCCACTGCGCTGCCCTGAAGCGCCCTGCGCGGCCCGCGTCCGCGCGCGCGGCTCGGGTCGAGCGTGGAAAGAAGCCGCCGCGCGCCCAGCACAGATACAGCATGAGAAAGACGGCTTCGGCTCCGGCCGCCAGCGGCGCGCCCAGCGTCATCAGCAACACCGGCCAGACATTGCCGGCGAGCAGCCCCACCAGAAGGCCCGACACGATGGCGCGCGACGTGACGGGCATGCGCCCAAACGCTCGGTTTCGGGGTTTCGAAGGTCGGCATGGTCATGACGGCTCTCGCTGAGGTCAGGAGGAGCGTGACCGGACCGGCCGCGATTGTGTTGGGGACGCCCGGGGCGAAAGCTTGCGAAAACCTGGTGGTCGCTCAGCGCACCAGGCGCACGCGCTCGGTGATGGCATTGAAGCGGTGGTCGTTGCGCAGCCGGTCGAGGTGCGGAATCCATGGCAGGGCCAGTAGGAACGGGTCGTCTTTCTCCGCCGCGACCGCAAGCGCGGCGAAGGCCTGGTCGGTCTGTCCTGCCGCGGCATGCAGCATGGCGATGTCGAGCGGACGCGGCCGGAAGACCATGGTCTGGCGCTCGAACAACGCCGCGGCCGCCTCGGCGAAGCCTTCGAAGCCGCCGTCCGCGTGGGCGCGCTCCATCGCGGCGAGGTCGTCGTCGCCGACGCTCCACGCCTTCAGGCTTTCGAGGAAGGCCGCGACGGCTTCGCGCTCTTCGCCGAGATAGTGATGCGCCCAGCCCTTGGCCGACCACGCTTCCGGCGCCTGGGCGCGCGGTCGAGCACGCTGCGCGCTTCGGCGATGATCGCGCGCCAGCGGCGCCCGAGCGCGAGCACGCGCAGAAGCACGCTGCGGCCGATCAGCGAGAACGGCTCCAGGTCCGCCGCCGTGCGCGCGGCGCGCTCGGCTTCGGCGAAACGGCCGACCGCCATGAAGGCGAATGCGCGGATGCGATGCGCATAGGCGTTGCCCGGATCGAGGCCGACCGCGCGCGCCAGGGCTTCATCGGCGCCTTCGAAATCCCGGTCGCCGAGCAGGATCGCGGCGCCCAGGTTAGCGAAGCCTGCAGAGAGGTTGGGATCGAGCGCCGTCGCCGCGCGCGCGGCGGCTTTCGCCGCCGGCAGCAGGACGACGCCGCGCCATGCCGGCGAAGCTCTGGGTCAGATACGCCTCCGCCAGGCCGGCCTGGGCCGCGGCGGAGGCCGGATCGGCTTCGATCGCCGCATCGAAATAGAGCCGCGCCTGCACCAGGTTCGCGGGCAGCGGAACCTTCAACGCCGCCAGACCTTGCGCGACCAGCGCCTCGGCCTTCGCCGCGTCCGACGAGCGTGCGCCGTTCGCTGGCTTTGGCGTGGGCGCCGCTTGAACCGGACCCCCTCGCCCACGCTCGCCACCAGCCGATAGCCGCGCTTGGGCAGGGTCTCGATGTAACGATCGCGCTTGGAGGCGCCGAGCGCCTTGCGCAGCTTGCTGATCGCCGAAGCCAGGGTGTCGTCGCCGATGGCGCGCCCGCTCCACACCTGGGCGACGATCTCGTCCTTGGTGACCACGCGCCCGCCCGAGCCCGCAAACAGCAGGAGCAGGTCCATCTGGCGCGGTTCGAACCGCACGGCTTCGCCGCCGACCCGCGGCGTGATCTCGCCCACGCCCGGATCGACCCGCCAGGCGCCGAGGATGAAGCTGTTCTGTGCCGACCGAGCGCGCGCCATGGCTCCCCCGCCCGATGGTGCGCAGCTTCGGCGCAAGAGAAGGCCCTAACGCTGCAGGGTCTCCAGCGCGGCGCGAAAGGCGTCGGGGATGGCGGTGGGTCGGCGAGTTTCGCGGTCGACATAGACGTGGGTGAATTCGCCCGCTGCCGCGGCTTCCGGGTCGTCCTGGCGGAACAGGCCGATTTCGTAGCGGACGCTGGAGCGGCCCAGGTGCGCGACCTTCAGGCCTGCGTCCACGCGGTCGGGAAAGGTCAGCGCCTTGAAATAGCTGCAGCGCGTCTCCACCACCATGCCGAACACAGGGCTGGTCATCGGATCGAGCACGCCGCGTTCGATCAACCAGCGGTTCACCGCCGTGTCGAAGAAGCTGTAGTACTGCACATTGTTCACGTGGCCGTAGACGTCGTTGTCGAGCCAGCGCGTGTCCAGCGTGGTGAACGCAGCATAGGCATCGCGCCCGGCGTCGTCGCACGCGAGTTGGCGGGCGCGCTCACAGCACCGACCGGTAGATGGCGACGGCCGCGCCGTGGGTCATTTCGCGCGGATTGTTCACCAGCAGGCGTTCGATCTGCATGGCGTCGGTCGCGAGCATCTCGATATCGTCTTCCTTCACGCCCACCTCCGACAAACGCTGCGCCATCGGCATGTCGCGCACGAGACCGCCCATGGTTTCGAAGAACATGCGCGCCGCAGCGTTGGCGCCGGGAGGCACGCCAGCGGGTGCGACCGCTTCGGCGAGTTCGGCGTAGAGCGGCTCGGCCGCCGGCAGATTGTATTCGAGCACCGGCAGCAGCACGAGCGCGTTGGACAGGCCGTGCGGCACATGAAAGCGGCCGCCCAACGGATAGGCCAGGGCGTGCACAGCCCCCACCGGCGCATTGGCGAAGGCCATGCCCGCGAGCCAGGCGCCCTGCAGCATGGCGC
The DNA here is from genome assembly GCA_963838235.1 of uncultured Pseudomonadota bacterium. Lineage (GTDB taxonomy): Bacteria > Pseudomonadota > Alphaproteobacteria > Caulobacterales > Caulobacteraceae > JAFECT01. The sequence goes on along the minus strand of CAWIQJ010000005.1, from coordinate 771,046 downwards.
GTCGCGCGCCCGAGGTCCTTGCCGTCTTCTCACCGCCGTGCGAAGGGCGCCGGACAACAGCGACAGCGCGCGCAACGCCAGCGCGTCGGACACCGGGTTCTTCTTGATGCGGCTGGTATAGGCCTCGATGGCGTGGACCATGGCGTCGACGCCGGTGGCCGCGGTCACCGCCGGCGGCAGTCCTGTGGTCAGTTCGGGGTCGAGCACCGCTAGGTCCGGCAACAGCCAGCGCGAGACCACGCCGCGCTTCTCGTCGGTCGGCGTTGTGACGATGGCGATCGGCGTCACCTCCGATCCCGTGCCCGCGGTGGTCGGAACCTGGATCAGCGGCAGCCGCGGCCCCTTGGCGACATCGACGCCCCACACCGCGTCGAGCGCGGCGCCGATCCCACCAACAATGCGACGAGCTTGGCCGTGTCCATGGAGCTACCGCCGCCGAGACCCACGACGCCCTCGATGTGTTCGGCCGCGGCGATCTCGACCGCGCGTTCGACGCAGGCCTGGGGCGGGTCGGCCATCACCTCGCTGAACAACACCGCCTCGACGCCGGCTTCGCGCAGGCTCTCGAGCGGCGCGTCGATCAGGCCCGCGTCCTTCAGGCCGGGGTCGGTGACCACCATCAACCGCTTGAGGCCCAGGCCCGCGACCAAGGCGCCGAGCCGACCGGCTACGCCGTCCTCGCAAATCGTCCGCGGCGCGGTTTCAAAGCTGAAGCCGTTCATGGCACATCGCTCTAGCGCGTCGGCCGCCGCAGGGACAGGGCGCCGTCGCGTCAAGGGAGCCGAGATGACCGCCGAAAGCCGGACGCCCGCCGCCAAGCCCGGCCATACGGCCCTGCGCTTTGTGCTCCTGCTGGGCGTGGTCAGCCTGTTCGCCGACTTCGCCTACGAGGGCTCGCGCAGCGTGCTGGGGCCCTATCTGGCGATGCTCGGCGCCAGCGCCTTCGTGGTCGGGACGGTGACGGGATTCGGCGAACTCGCGGGCTACGGCCTGCGGCTGTTCTCGGGACCGATCGCCGACCGGACCGGACGCTATTGGCCGATCACCCTGCTGGGCTACGCGATCCAGATGATCGCGGTGCCGGCGTTGGCGTTCACCCACAGCTGGCCCGCCGCGGCAGCGCTGATCGTGGCCGAGCGTGCGGGCCGCGCCATCCGCAACCCGCCGAAGGACGCCATGCTCTCGCACGCGGGCAAGCAGGCCGGTGGCGTCGGCTGGGCGTTCGGCCTCAATGAAGCGCTCGACCAGACCGGCGCGATGGTCGGCCCCCTGGTGATGGCGGCGGTGTTGGCGTTGCGTCACGACTACCATCTTGCCTTTGCGGTGCTGGCTTTTCCCGCGGCCATTACGCTGGTGCTGATGGTCACAGCGCGCCTGCTCTACCCGCGGCCGCAGGAACTCGAACACAAGTCATCCGTGCCGTCGCCCAAGGGCCTTCCGCGCGCCTTCTGGATTTACATGGCGGGCGCCGCGCTCGCCGGCGCCGGCCTCGCCGACTATCCGCTGATCGCCTATCACTTCGTGCGCGCCAACATCGTCCCCGGCGCCTGGATCGCGGTGTTCTATTCCGTGGCCATGGCGACCAGCGGCGCCGGCTCGCCTGCTGTTCGGGCACCTGTTCGACCGGTTCGGCTTTCGGGTCCTGATCGCCGCCTCGCTGATCGCGGCCCTGTTCGCCCCGCTGGTCTTTCTCGGAGGGTTCTGGATGGCGCTCGTGGGCGCCGCAGTCTGGGGCGTGGCCACCGGCGTCTTCGAATTGATCATTCCCGCCGCGGTGACCCCGATGGTCGCGCCCGAGCGGCGGGCTTCGGCCTTTGGCCTGTTCACGGCGGTCTACGGCACGGCCTGGTTCGCCGGCAGCGCCCTGATCGGATTCCTTTACGACCGCTCGCTTTCCGCTGTGATCGGCTTCTGCGTTGTGGGAGAGCTGGCGGCCATCCCGTTCTTCATCTGGGCCGCCCGGTCCGGGCGTAAACCGAACGGTGTTCTTCATTAACGCGACTTTAACCAAATCAGCGTGATCTGACACGGTCTTCTCCTTGGAGACACCCCACCATCACCGAACTTTCAAAGCCCGGCTTCCGCCGGGCTTTTTTTGTCCCGCGCGGCCCCGATCCCTTGGAGAGCGACGGAATCACGCGCCCTGCCGCCTTGCGCCGTCGGCTCGGCCGCTGCTATAGGGCGCGCCTTCGAGCGACCCTGTTCCGCGGTAGCTCAGTGGTAGAGCAGCCGGCTGTTAACCGGCTGGTCGTAGGTTCGAATCCTACCCGCGGAGCCATTTTCCCTTTCTAATTCAAAAGCCTAATTGATTATTAGGCGCCTCCCCATCGGGAAGAGCCCGTCGAGCGTTCGGCGCACGGTGGGTTTAGGCGCCGCTGTGCAACCTTGATCGCCGCCTCCAGCACCGCGTCACGCCCGGCTCGGACGTCGGCGACGGTGACCTTCACCGGCACGGTGGGAGCGATCCCTATTCCCTGTAATTGCGATCCGTCACGCTTGAGGGTCTTCCAGGCCGGTCCACTGGATCGCGTAGCCGCCGGGGATTCTGAAAGGATTGATGTTGCCGTTCACGCCTGCTGTCGGCCGCCGACGATCGGACCCAGACGGATGCAGACTCCACGATCTCCATTACGGTCTCGCCGTAGCTGTAGGCATTCTCGTCGGTGAGAAAGACGACTTTTCCGGGGAAGTGCGGAGTGAGCGGCTCCAGGTCCAGTCACGGCCGTCCTCGAACGTCATGCCGATGCGGTCAGGACGAATGAGGACCGGAATGTTGAAATGCGAAGAATGAAGGGTCGTGCTCGATACATGTTGAAGAAAAGCTGTCGCTGCAGCGGCTGGGATGGCCTCGGCACATCGGCGATGATCGCCTTGGCGGACGCTAGTCGCGGCAGGGCTTTCTCTAGAGCAGGCTCGTCCAGGCTGAGCAGATTCACGTAGACGATGCCCGGAGCGACATCTTCGATGCGCCGGGGCATGGGCAGCTTGACGTAATCGGCCACCGGCAGGCTGTAGGCCATGCGCAGCTTGAAGGATCGTCCATCGGCATGTCGGCCGGTGAGTTCGACAGCGCTTTTCCCGCCGAGATGAACAGGTCGTCGGCGGCATTTGACAAGCCTGAGGCGCTCGGTGCTGCTGGGTGTCAGAGCCTCGCGCGTCTGCAGAACCTGCTTGATCGGTCGACCGTCAAAGCTGGTGATCTCGTCACCCACCTTGACTTCGCCCGCAGACGGCGCAGTCGCCACCACGATCATCCGCCCCTCGATCCAGCGCCAACGCAGCGGAAGAACCTCTGTCACAGGCTTGTGCCGCACGGCGCCGTGTCCGTCGTCCAAGCTCACCATCATGCGTTCCAGTGTCTCGGTGAACGCGTCGTCGTCATGGTCGGTCGCCGCCGACTTCAGCGCTCGGTCGAGCTGAGCGGGCCAATCGACTTTTATGACGTCGAAGTACGGGTAGAAATGCTGCATGACGTTCCAGACGATCACCACATCGGCGAGGCGCGTGGCGCGATCGTCGCCGCTCGGCGTGAAGTGCGGCGGAAGTGCGATCGGGTCGTCGGCGGTCGCGCCCGGCGTCGTGTGGCCTCGCCTCTCGCGGCAAGGTAAGAGGAACGCGCGCGCGAAGACCTCCGCCGAGGTCGATCACCGTCGCTTCGCCCCGGCCTCAACTGGGAGACCGACCCCGCGCGCACTGTGATAGACGGTGTTCGGCGCGAGTTCGACACCCTGATGACGCCATGCAATCCACTCGCCGGGTTCGGCGCCGGTGAGGCGCGGCGCGGGCGCAGGAGCCGAGACCCGATAGATCTGCAGAGTCGGAGCCAGCGGCGTGAACACGGACTTGAGCGCTGCAGCCAGTTCGTCGGGATTGCTCGCGGCCTCGACCCGCAGCACGCCCTCGATCGCAACGACGTTCCAATCCGCCGCGGCGGCTTCGTCGCTTGGATGGAAGAAGCGAACGACGCCGTACAGGCGCGCGAAGGCATGCAGATCGATCAGACCTTGTTCCGATAAGGCGCTTGGAGCCTGTAGAGCGATGGCGGGCGGCGGCGGAAGAAGTCGGTGGAGCGGCGTCGGCCATACCTGCGACAAGCGCCACCGCGACAATCGCGGCGCCTCCTGACATCCGTCTCATCCGCAAATCCCCTCCATCCGCCACTCAATCACAATTGCGGTCCCAGCTTGGCGCACACCGGAGTTTGCGTCCCCGCCCTGCGAGTTGCAACGGTGCAGGTAGGTTTAAATCCTACCCACAGTGTCAATCCATCAGGAAAAACAAACCGTTACTAGGAGGCGATCCCCGACGTTTCCGCTCACGCGCACGCCGTTCAGATTCGCGGCCTTTGCGTCTTTCCGCCTCGACGCCGCGAACTCAGGCGCCTATGGCTGACGCCCGGGAGAATGCGCCGATGATCGATCTTCGTCCGTTCGACAGCCTGGGCTCGGCCGATCACGGCTGGCTCAAGGCCAAGCACCATTTTTCGTTCGCCGACTATCATGACCCCAAGCGCACGAGCTGGGGCGCTCTGCGCGTGTGGAACGACGACACCATCGCGGCGGGCAGCGGGTTCTCGCCGCACGGGCACGCCGACATGGAGATCATCACGTACGTCCGCAAAGGCGCCATCACCCACGAGGACAACCTCGGCAATAAGGGACGCACCGAGGCCGGCGACGTCCAGGTCATGTCGGCTGGCACGGGCATTGTGCACAGCGAATACAATCGCGAGCCCGGCGAGACGCAGATCTTTCAGATCTGGATTATACCGTCGTCGCGCGGCCAGGCGCCGAGCTGGGCGCAAGGCCATTCCCCAAGGCCGATCGCGCCGGAAAGTTCGTGACCCTGGCCTCTGGCGCGGCGGACGGCGACGCGCCTTCCCATCCGCGGCGAACGCGCGGGTTCTGGGCGCGACGTTGAAAGCGGGTCAGACGACCGAATACGGGCTCGGCCCGGGTCGACACGCCTACCTCACACCGTCCATTGGCGTCGTCGAGCTGAACGGCGTGCGGGTCGGCCCGCGCGACGGGGCGGCGGTTCGCGACGTCGATGTGTTGCGGGTGACGGCGTCGAGGACGCTGAGGTCATCCTGGTGGACACCGTCTGATCCATGGCCGCCGCCAGCGCCAGGAAAGCGTCAGCGCACCGGCTGCTTCGCGCCGTCGATGAAGGCCGCGACCACATCCGCGGCGGCGAGCCCGGCCGCGGCCGGCATGTCGTGGTCGTCTACGGCGACTACCTGTGTCCCTACTGCCAACAGCTGAAGCGCGTGCTCGAGCGACTGCGCAAGGCGCTCGGCGAGCGCCTGACCTACGTCTACCGGCATTTCCCCAACGAGCGCGTCCATCCCGGCGCCCAGTTCGCATCCCGGGCCGCGGAAGCGGCCGGCCGCCAGGGCAAGTTCTGGGAGATGCACGACGCGCTCTACGAGCACACGCCACCGCTTGCGCAAGCCGCAGTGCTCGAGATCGCCCAGTCGCTGGGACTGGACATGGACCGGTTCCGCAAGGACCTCGACGACGCCCATGTGCGCGAGCGCGTGGAAGAGGATGTCGAAGACGGCCATCGCAACGGCGTGACCGGCACGCCGACCATTTTTGTCGACGGCGCTCGCTACGACGGCGCCTGGGATTTCTACTCCGTGCTGGAGGCGCTCGACCGGCCGGTCGGCGCCAAGGTCCGGCGTTCGGCGCGCAGCTTTGCAAACCTGCCCGCGTCCGCGGGGCTCGTGTTGCTCGCCGCCGCGGCCGTAGCGCTGATGCTCGCCAACGGGCCGTTGTCGGGCCTGTACCAGCAACTTGTGACCATGCAGTTCGGCATCGGGCCGAGCCAGGCCGGCGTCTGGCTCAGCGTCGCGGAATGGTGCGCCGAAGGTCTGCTGACCCTCTTCTTCCTGATCGTCACCCTGGAGATTCGCCGTGAAGTCACCGGCGGCTCGCTGCAGGGCTGGCGCGCGGCCGCGGGGCCGATCCTGGCCGCGTTCGGCGGTGTGATCGCGCCGGCGGCGATCTATCTGGCGATCAATCATGGCGCGACGGCGAAGGGGTGGGCGACAGGCGCCGACACCGGCATCGCTTCACCCTGGGGTCCTGGCGATCTTCGGCGCGCGCGCGTCCGCGGGCTGAAGGCGTTCATCGCCGCCTACGCCGTGGTCGACGACATCCTATCGGTGGTGATCCTCGCGATCTTTTTTCCGCACGATCTGCACGCCGAATGGCTGGTCGGCGCGGCGCTCGCCGCAGTCGGGCTCTTCATGCTCAACCGGTGGCGCGTCTACGCCCTGTGGCTCTACTGGGCGGTCGGCATCGGCCTTTGGCTGATGCTGCACCAGGCCGGAGTCAGCGGCGCGCTCGCCGGCGTAGTGCTCGCGGCGTTTTTGCCCACGCGTCCCATCCCCAGCGCTGCGCCGCTGCTCGCCCAGGCCGCCAACGCGCTTGCGGAACTTGACCAGGTCGACAAGCTGCTGGCCCGCGAAAGCGGCGCGCGACGGATCGAGCAGGAACCGATCTGGGACTGGGCCAGCCGCAACCTGTCCGCCGCCGCCGCGCGGCTGCTGTCGCCGGCGGAGCGGGTCGAGCGCGACCTGTCCGGCTGGTCAACCTATGTCGTCCTGCCGCTGTTCGCCTTCACCGCCGCCGGCGTGCCGCTGATGGTCGACACCCGCGCGCCCGACGCGCTCGCTGTCCTCAGCGGCGTCGCGCTTGCGCTGGCGATCGGCAAACCGATCGGAATTGTCGGCGCCACCTGGCTTGCATCGAAGCTGAGGCTGGCCACCGGCCCCGCCGACACATCGCAAATGGCCTTCATCGGCGCGGCGTGCCTGTGCGGCATCGGCGATCCGCTGTCGATCCTGATGGCCGAACAGGCGTTCCCCGGAATGGATGTGGCCGCGGTCGCCAAGCTCGGCGTCCTGGTCGGCTCCGCCGCGGCGGCGGTGTTGGGAACCCTCGCCTTGATCCTCAGTCCGCGACCGGAGACGGCGGCAAAGCCGCAAGCCGCGCCCGTCGCACCGGGTTAGCGCACCAGCCCGGCCGCCGTCGCCATGCCCCACAGGCCGAGCCCCAGATAGACCAGCGCGGCGGCGATCCTGAGCGCGCCGAGCGGGAGCCGGCGGCTGAATCCGTGACCCAGATACACGGCCGGCACGTTGGCGATCATCATGCCGGCGGTCGTGCCCGCGGCCACGATGAGCACGTCGTGGAACTGCGCCGCGAGGGCTGCCGCGGCGATCTGGGTCTTGTCGCCGATCTCCACCACGAAGAACGACACGGCGGTGGTCAGGAACACGCCCAGGCCCGCGCGCGGCGGCATGTCTTCCTCGGCGACCTTGTCGGGGACCAGCGCCCACATGGCCATGCCGATGAAGGACAGGGACACGGCGTATTTGAACCAGACCGACGACAACAGGCTCGACAGATAGAAGCCCGCGACCGCGGCCAGCACATTGCTGGCGATGGTGGCGAGAAGGATGCCGAGCAGGATCGGGACCGGCCGCTTGAACCGGCTCGCCAGCATGATGGCGAGAAGCTGGGTGCGATCGCCCATCTCGGCGAGGGCGACGAGGCCGGTCGAGACCAGAAAGGCTTCCATGACGACATCCGGGGCCGGTCGAGACGCGCAACGACGCGGGCGCCCGCCAGCCGCAAGCGTCTACGCCGTTGGTCTCGCCAAACGGACCGGATCGGTCCGCCCAGCCGCGCCATGATCTTGCGATCAGGTATGTTGACGCGGCCTCCGCTCAGAAGCGGACGGCTACTCCCCAAGGGACGCGCGCTGGTAGACGAGCAAGGCGCATGCGTCAACGCTCAGGCCAGCGAACTGCGCCTTCACGTCGTCAACGACACAGTCGGAAAATTCGCGCCGCCGAGGCGGTCACCGTCGCGCGCGGCGATGGGTTCGGCGAGAAGGACGTCGAGTTTGCGATTCTCCAGGAAGGTCCCCGGGCGCGCATCGAACACCGCATCCGGGCCGAGGTAGCGTACGGCCAGGGCGCGCCGGCGCAGATCGGTTCGCAGATTGCCAGGCGACCCGTGGAACGTCAGCGGGTGGTGCACGACGATGTCGCCGGGCTCGACCTCGCACACTAGCACCTCGGCGCGGCGCAGAACCTCGTCCATGTCGGGAAACGGCGGCAGGCCGGCGCGTTCGAAGATTTCGGCAAAGCCGGTGTCGCGGCCGAACGCCTTGGGCGCATAGAGCACGCCGTCCTTGTGACTGCCCTTCACATAACGCATCGCCCCGGCCTCGGCGGGAACCGGGTCGAAGCCGATCCACAGCGACAGAATGTCGTTCCCGCGCACCGGCCAATAGGGCAGGTCCTGGTGCCACGGAGTCTCCTCGTGCGTCATAGGCTCCTTCACCAGCAGCTGGTCGTAGAAGAGCGTGATCTCCGACGCCCCGCCCATCATCTGCGCCGCGATCCGCGGCAGGGGCGACTCCAATTCGAACGCGCGGAACAGCGGATCGCGTCTCCAGACGAAGAAATCGCCGAGGTAACGCCCGCTCTTGCCTTTCTCGGTGTACTCCGACGCTGCCGCGCTCGGACTGTTCACCGCGCGGTCCACCGCCTCGCCCATGCGCTCGATCCATTCCGGCTGCAGCATGCCACGCAGCACGACGGCGCCGTCGCGCGCATAGGCTTCGCGCTCCTCGGCGGACACGTCGCGGACGGGGGTCACAGGCAGGGCCATCGTCATAGTGTCGCACAGTCCGCGCGATTGCCGTAGCGGTCAGGTCGCAGCGGCGATCCGCAGCGGCTGGGCGCCGGTGAGCAGCAAGGTTTCGCCGATCACGCGCAGCTCGGTCGATCCGCCGTCGATGCTGGCGAAGTGGTTGCCGGCCAGCGCGCCCGCGCGACAGGCGAACGCACACGGACCGTACGGCAGGAGAAGTTCGGGCTCGCTGGCCCCGCCGGCGTAGAGCAGAAGCTGGCCCGGCGCGGGATAGGCCGTCGCATTCTCGAACGGCAGGTCTGGGCGCGCGCCCAGCCTGGTCCAGGCCGCCTCGCCGCTCCAGCGGGCGTGCTGGGCGACGCCTTCGAAGGGAAGACGCTTGATGAGCCAGGCGAGCGTGGCGGCCGCCTTGGCTTCGAGCTTGGCCGAAAAGCTCGCCGCGCCCAGGGTGACGATCAGGCCGCCCGTCATCGGCCGGTGCGCCGGCGGATGTCGCGGGCCACCGCCTCCATGGCGGGATCGCGGCCGGCGAGATAGGCGGCGGCGGTCAGGGGCGCGCGAATCTCGGGGTCGAGCGAGGCGAAGTTCACCTGGATCGGATAGCGGTCGTCCATACACGCCGGCTCGCCGGTGCAGCCGTCCTTCAGATTGAACTGACCGTCGGTATAGCGGAACCAGAGGTGCGAGTTGGGCAGTTTGACGAAGGCGCCTTCGGACCAGAAGTGCGGCCGGTCGCCGACCTCGTCGCCGACGATGGTCACGCGCGCGCCGCCGGCTTGTTTCAGTGCGGCCGCCGAGATGATGCCGGCCGAAAAGGTATAGGGCCCGGTCAGGAGATAGACACGGCCGGTAACGGTCTTGCTCAGGCCGCGCATGAAGTCGAGCGTGGTGAGCAGATTGCCGCCGTTGTCGAAGCGCAGGTCGACGACCAGATCGCGCGGATGCGCGGTCCGGATCGAGCGATGCACCTCATCGAGGAATTTCGCCATCGGGTAGCCGTCTTCGTCCTCGTTGGAGCGGAACTGGATGTAAAGCGCGCGCTGTTTCGCCAACGGGAGCACCCGGAACGGCCGGTCGGCGTCGCGCAGATAGAGCGGCTCGCGCTCGACTTTGAGCGCCGGGGACCATCCGGTTTCCTTCTCCGCCGGCTCGGGCGACCAGATGCGCTCGAGGTCGGCGAAGGCGCCGAACTCGGCGACCGGCAGCATGGGCAGGGTGCGCTCGACGACACGGCCGTCGGGCAGTTTCAAGGTCATGGCGATTTCGTCGGCCGACTTGGCGAGGCCCAGCGCCTGCAACACGCCGTCGGATTCGATCCAGTCGTCGAGCCAGAACTCGCGCGCCACGCGCTTGCCGCCCTGCAGCACCTTGGCGCCGGCGAACAGCGCTTCGGGCGAGCGGCCCTCGATGCGCAACACGCGCGCACCGGCGAGATCCCTGGCGGGCCCTGCCGCGCGGATGACGATCAGGGCGTCGGGCATCCACACCAGGCGCACCGGCAGGCGCCTGGTCGGCGCCGCACTGGGATCGAACAGGCGAAGGCCGCTGTGCGCGTTGTCGGCCAAGGCGCCGACCTCGGCGAGCTCGACCGCGAACTCGGTTTGCGACATCGAACCGGCGCGCGTCTCGAGCGTGTCGAGCAGCGCTTGCGCCATCGCCCGCGTCGCCGGCGTGAAGGCCATCTCCTTCGGCAGGTACTGGGTGCGGACGACCTCCAGGTCCTGCAGCTGGGCGGCGCGGTCGTTGGGGTCCGCATGGACCGGGGCCGGGCCGAAGGCGGCGATCGCGACAGTGGCGGCGCAAAGGCAAAGCATCTGGCGAGCGGACATGGGGTTCCTCGATCAGGGCCGGCTTGAACCCTAACCGCCTCTGCCGGTACAATACCGATACACTTTGGCCGAAGTCGCCGTTACAGTTGATCCCATGCCCCCGGCCCGCCCCGCTTCCGACCAGACCCGTGTCGACGACTGCATCCAGTGGACGCTGTCGCGCATCCACGGACAGGTCTATCGCCCCGGCATGCGCGTGCCCTCGGTGCGCGCGCTTGCGAACTTGCGCGGCGTTTCGCCGTTCACCGCGGTCGAAGCCTACGAGCGTCTCGTCGCGGAAGGCTATCTCGAAGCGCGGCGCGGATCGGGCTTCTATGTGCGTCCCCGCGTTGAACCCGTCGTTGCGCCCGCGCGCGCGCCCACGGCGATCGACTTCAGCTGGCTGCTGCATCACATGCTGCAAGGCGTCGAAGCCTATGGTCCGGGCGTGGGCGTATTGCCCGCGTCCTGGCTCGACGGTGCGCGACTGGGCGCGGCGCTGCGCGCGCTCGGCCGCGAGGCGCCCGCACGCTGGCTGCGGCCCGGCGAGGGTCATGGGTTCGAGCCCTTGCGCGCGGTGCTGCAGGCGCGTCTCGCCGATCTCGACATCGTCGCCGGCGCCGACCAGATCGTGCTTACCACCGGCATCACCCAGGGCCTCGACCTGGCGCTGCGTGCTCTCGTAGCGCCGGGAGAAGCGGTGCTCTGCCTGGACCCGTTCTGGTTCGGCGCGCTCGGCATCGCCGCGGCCCACGGCGCGCGCGTCGTGGGCGTTCCGCTTGGCCCCCAAGGCCTGGACCTGACCCTGCTGGAGCAGATCGCGCGCCAGGAAAGGCCGAAGCTGTTCATCGTGAGTTCGGCCACGCACAACCCGACGGGCATGTCGCTGTCGCCGCAAACCCAGACGGCGATACTGTCAATTGCGCGGGCGCAGGGCTTTCATATCTTCGAAGACGACGTCTATGCCGATCTCGGCGCCACAGCGGTCCGGCGCCTCGCGGCGCACGACGGCCTCGAGCGGGTCATCTACGCCGGCGGCTTCTCCAAGGTGCTGGCCAGCAACGTGCGCGTCGGTTTCCTCGCCTGCAACGCCGACCTCGCGGCGAAGATCGTGGACGCCAAGGTGCTCACCGGCTTCACCACGCCGGAGCTGAACGAGCGCCTCGTGCACAAGCTGCTGGTCGAGGGCCGCTTCGCCGACCACGCCCGGCGGCTGCGCGAGCGCCTGGCCGAGCGGCGCGCCGCGGCGCGCGAACGACTTGACAAAGCCGGGGTCGAGATCTTCGCGGCAGAGGCCGACGGCCTGTTCCTCTGGGTGAATATGGGCTGCGATACCAACGAGCTGGCCGTGGTGTGCCGCCAGCAGGGCGTGCTGGTCGCGCCCGGCGCGCTGTTCTCGCCGCATCAGACGCCCAGCCCCTGGATGCGCTTCAACGTCACCGCCCCCGACAAGGCGGTCTCGACCGTGCTGGACGCCGCACGCAGGCAGCGCTGACGACGGTCAATCTGTTGTTTTGTGGAAATATTTAGCCTCTCGCGGCCCCCTGGGCACTCGCACCAGGCGAAACTGACCTCAAGATATTCGCTCTCGATATAATTAGCGTTGACAGGACCCCGAACTGGGGCGACCTTTCCGCCACGCGCCGAAGAGCGCGAGCTAATTCGGCATGGGGAAGGATCATGAAGAACAAGACGCTTTTGCTGTGCGCGACGATGCTCAGCCTGGCTTGGAGCGGGGCGGCCTACGCCCAGTCGACCACGGCGGCGGTTGCGCCCGACGGCGCAGGCAGCGGCGGCGGCGCCGACGCGCCCTCTCCGACCAAGGACGACACGGACACCACCGTCAAAGAGGTCGTGGTGACCGCCGACCGGCGCACCACCGCCCTGCAGAAGACCAACATCGCCGCCACCGTTCTGACCCAGAGCGACCTGACCAAGAACGGCGTCTTTACCGTCGATCAGCTGCAGTTCGTCAGTCCCTCGTTGACGGTCAACAGCTTCGGCCAGGGCAACGACGTCGACATCCGCGGCATCGGCAAGGGCGAGCACAACACCCAGACCGGAACCGGCGTGGTCACCTATCGCGACGGCGCGGCGACCTTCCCCGGCTACTTCCAGGAAGAGCCCTACTACGACGTCGCCAGCGTGGAAGTGCTGCGCGGCCCGCAGGGCACCTTCGCGGGCCAGAACGCGACCGGCGGCGCCATTCTCGTCAACACCGCCAATCCGGTGATCAACGGCGGCAACACCGGCTATTTGCTGGGGTCCTACGGCAACTACGACGCCGCTATGCTGCAAGGCGCGGTGAATCTGCCGATCAACGACACCATGGCTGCGCGCGTCGCCTTCGACACGTCGTACCGCGACACCTTCTATAAGATCGGCGGTCCCTGGACCGGCGATCCGAACCTCAAGTGGGCGAGCCTGCGCTTCGCCTTCCTGTGGACCCCGACGCCGCAGTTGACGGTGTTGTGGAAGACCGACGGCAGCTATCTCGACAACGGCGGTTACTTCGGCGACTCGCTGCTGAACAAGGGCACCAGCCACCTGTTCGACGATTTCAACAACGATTTCCCGACCTACGCGGTCGATGATTTCGTGCGGTCCACGCTGAAGATCGACTATGTGATGGACTCCGGGATCACCTTCCGCTCGGTCACCAGCGCCCAGACCGGCCGCACCGCCTGGACCGGCGACATCGACGGGCAGGACGCGCCTTACGCGACCTCCGTATCGATCGCCGAAGCGGTCGACGAGACCCTGCTGTCGCAGGAGTTCAACCTGATATCGCCCAATACCGGTCCGTTCCGGTGGGTGTTGGGAACCTACTACCAGAGCAACGTCTATAACTTCCCCGCGGGCCAGTTCGACATCGGCTTCCCGCCGGGTTCGCTCGACGAGGCGCTCGCCGGCACCAACCGCACCCACTCAGAGGCGGTGTTCGGACAGGCCACCTTCGAATTGCCGGACAACTTCGAGCTCCAGGTCGGCGCGCGTTACTCGGGCTGGTACACCAAGAACCTCGGGGCCTGGACGGTGCCGGAATACGTTGCGTACGGGTACACCTTCCCGATCAACCAGACCTATTCCGGGCAGAACGTCACCGGAAAGATTGCGCTGAACTGGAACGTCGACGATCACAACTTCGCCTATGCGTTCGTCGCCACCGGCGCCAAGCCGGGCGGTCTCGGCACGCCGCTGATCTTCAGCGGTCTGTTCGGCGCCGCCGCGCTGACCCCGCCGTTCAAGCAGGAGTATGTCACCGACTACGAGGTGGGCTGGAAGTCCAGCATGATGGACAACCACCTGCGCGCCCAGATCGGCGCCTACTACAACGACTTCCAGGATTTCCAGGTCATCCTGCCGATCCCGGACCAACCTACCCAGACGGAAGAACTGAACGTCCCGGGCCGCACCAAGCTCTATGGGGTTGAAGGTTCCGCGCAGGCGGTATTCGGGGACCTCTCGTACGAAGCGAGCGTGGCGCTGTCACACAGCTCACTGCCGAATTTCTATACGCAGGATCCCCGAGAGCCGATCACGCAGCCAATCTGTAACCCCACCACGGGGCCGGGCGTGGGCAGCTGTATCAACCTGAGCGGACACCCGCAGACCTACGCGCCGAACTTCACCTTCAACGTCGGCGTCCAGTACGACTTCCACCTTTCAAACAGCGATCTGCTGACGCCACGCATCACCTACAGCCACATCTCGGAGCAGTGGGCGACGTTGTTCGACAACCGTGCGGCCGGCGACTACCTGACGCCGCGGGACCTGGCGAACCTCACCCTCGCATGGAAGCACGGTGACCTGCTGGCGACCCTGTACTGCTATAACTGCACCAACGATCACTATGTGTCGGCCGCCGCCTCGCCCATCCGCCTGGCGGGCGCGCCGCGCCAGTTCGGCATCAGCGTGATGAAGACCTTCTAGCATCCTCCCTCCTGACGTGGGCCGCCGTGTTGTCACCGACAGCCGGCGGCCATTTTTTCCGCCGTGGCGCCTAAGAGGTCATGCAGTCCTACGCCCTCACCGTCGACAAATTCCTCGATCACGCCGCCAAGTGGTCCGCGGACCGCGAGATCGTGACGGCGCACGCCGGCGGCGCCGGCGACCGGATCGGCTACGCCGCGCTCAGAGAGCGCAGCAATCGTTTCTCCGGCGCGCTGCTGTCGCTGGACCTTCGCCTCGGCGACCGGGTCGGCACGCTGGCGTGGAACACCCAGCATCATTTCGAGATCTACTTCGCCGCCATGGGGGCGGGCCTGGTGTGCCACACGCTCAATCCGCGGCTCTCCGCCGCGCATCTTGCGGGGATGATCAATGAGGCGCAGGACCGGGTGCTGGCGGTCTCGTCGAACCTGACGTCGCTGCTGTTGGAGGCGGCCCCGCTGTGCCCGCGGCTCGAGCACGTCATCCTGCTCGACGACGAACCGGCGCCGTTCGGCCTCGGTGAGCACCCTGCGAAGATCTGGCGCTACGAACCCCTGCTCGAGACGCGCGGCGCGCCGATGGCGTGGGGCAGCTTCGACGAAACGACGCCGGCGGGGCTCTGTTACACCTCGGGCACTACGGGCAAGCCCAAGGGCGTGCTCTATACCCACCGCTCGAACTATCTGCACACCCTGCGCTCGCTGCAGGCCGACGCCTTCTCGCTCACCCGCGCCGACACCCTTCTCATCGCTGTGCCGATGTTCCACGCCAACGGCTGGGGCCTGCCCTTCGCTGCGCCGGCGGTGGGCGCAAAGCTGGTGTTGCCGGGTCGCCACCTGGACGGCGCGGCGCTCGCGACCCTGATGCGCGACGAACGCGTGAGCGTGGCCGCGGGCGTACAGACCGTGTGGCTGGGCGTGCTCGATCACCTCGACGCCGTGGGCGGCGACCTGCCCGACCTGAAGCGCATCACCATCGGCGGCTCCAAATGTCCGGACGCCTTGATCGAGCGCATGGAGGAACGCCTGGGCGCCCGGGTTCAGACCAGCTGGGGCATGACCGAGTTGTCGCCGCTCGGGACGGTCGCGCCCGCAGAAGGATCGCCGTCGCGCACGCGCGCCTCGGGCCGCCCGCCGGTGGGCCTCGACCTCAAACTGACCGACGCCGACGGCGTGACCCTGCCCCAGCAGCGCGGTGTGATCGGCCGTCTCTGGGTGAAGGGCGCCAGCGTGGTCGATCGCTATTTCAAGGCCGAGACCGACGCGCTCGACACGGAGGGCTATTTCGATACCGGCGACCTGGCCAGCATCGACGGGGACGGCAATCTCACCGTCTGCGGCCGCACCAAGGACCTGATCAAGTCCGGCGGCGAGTGGATCAACCCGGCGGAGATCGAGGACATCGTAGGTCGCCACCCCGCGGTGGGCCAGGCCGCGGTCATCGGCCGGTCGGACCCCAGGTGGGGCGAGCGCCCGGTCCTGATCATCGAGCCGCGCCAGGGCGAGCACGTCGATTCCCAAGCCCTCCTGGGGACGTTGCGCGGCAAGATCGTCGACTGGTGGATGCCCGACCAGGTGGTGCAAATCGACGCCATGCCCCTGGCGGCCACGGGAAAGATTGACAAAATTCGCCTGCGTGCCGACTACGTAAACGGCAAGCTCGAGGGCGTGAACCACTGAGCAGTTCTCAGCGGCCAAGGCTCGCGGCGAACGATAGGCTCGGCTCGATGGCAAACAGCGATTCTCCGGTCAGGGCGCGCCGCAGCAAGGCTGAACAGCGGGCGGAAACGCTCGAGCAGATCCTCGATGCGGCCGAGTTCCTGTTTTCCCAGAGCGGCCTGCACGGCGTGACCCTGCGCGACGTGGCGCACCGCGTCGGCGTGCACACGACGCTCCTCAACTACTACTTCAAGGACAAGCAAGAGCTGTTCGAAGCCGTGTTCGGTCGACGGGCCGGCGTCTCCAGCGGGCGGCGCATGGCGGCGTTGGACAAGTACGAACAGGAGGTCGGCGACCACCCGACCGTCGAAGGCGCGCTGCACGCCTTCCTCGATACCGATCTCGATCTCTATTTCGAGGGCGGCGAGCTCTGGATGAACTATGCGACCTTGTGGGCGCGGCACAGCAACACGCTCGAAGGCGCCGCATTGCTCGACACCCATTTCGACCCGGTGGTGCTCAGACTGGTGAGCATCCTCAAGAAGGCCCTGCCCGACTATACGGACGAGGACATCTTCTGGGGTTATCACTTCGTGACCGGCGCCTTGATGAACACCCTGGCGCGCACCGGCCGCATCGACCGGCTATCGGGCGGCCTCTGCCACTCCGACGATTTCCCGGCGGTGAAAAAACGCATCGCTCGGTTCATGGCGGCGGGCTTCTTGGCCCTGAAGGACGCACCTTCCACGGGCGCCAAGGCCAAGGCCAAAGGCGCGGGTCGTACTCAGCGCTGAGCGGCGACCGCGGCGCGCCCGGTCAGGGCTTTTCACACCCGGGGGCCTTGGGCGGCAGCGGCGGCGAGGTGACGCCGTAGTTCACCACCCACGAGATATTCGCGGCGCGTCGACGGCAGACCACCTCTTCGTCCAGCGCGTAGGCGGCCGCGTTCAGGTGCGTCGATGGATGCGGCCCGTCGGTGAAACGCATATAGCCGGCGTCGCCATCGTAACGCGGCCAGCTCGGCGCGCCGGGCGCCTTGGGTTCGCCGGTACGCGCGAAGCTCGCCCAGTAGGCCGTCATCTCCCGCGACAGCTTCTGCTCGGCCGGCGTGTCGGGACTTTTCGGCCAGTACGGCGGCGTGAGCTTCGCCGTACCGAACACATAGGGCAGCTCGCTGGCGTGGAAGCCGTGCAGGCCCTTGGCCTCCGCCGCGGGATAGCTGTGGTCCCAGAAATAGAGATAGGACGGCTGGCCGATCACGGTTTGTTTTTTGGCCAACCGGTCGGCGGTCCAGCCGTACATGGCGTCGCGTGTGGTGGCGAGCATGCTCTCGCGCAGAGGATTCGGCGGATAGAGTTTCAGGAACGCCGGTGCGAGTTCCCCGTATTGCTTGTTGATGATCCCGACATAGTCACCCGGCGTCTTGGGCTCCGGCGGCAGCAGGAACAGCAGAGAACGAATCTCGCCGCTGTTCGAGCCCGCCAGCAGCGGCACGGGCGCTTGTTCTCCGAGGTCGAAGGTCTCCACAAGTTGCTTGGTCAGCACATGGCCGTCGATGTTCGCGAACGGCACGAAGCCCGCCGCAATGGCCTCCTTGGTGATGGTTTCGGCGTCCATGGCGCGCAGCGCGGCGACGTCGGTCGCTTTCAGCTTGGCGGATAGATAGGCGCCGACCTGCTCGGCCGAGGGCATGAAACGCGTGCCCTTCAGCTCCGGCGTGGTGATCATATAGGCGCTCTCGGCGATCGCCTTGGCGAACAGGCCGCGTGCCTGCGGCGAGGCCAGCAGGTACATGACGCTGAGACCGCCGGCGGATTCGCCTGCGATGGTGACGTTGGAGGCGTCGCCGCCGACCGCGCCGATGTTGCGCTTGACCCAGCGCAGCGCCTCGATCTGGTCGAGCAGGCCGTAGTTGCCGGAAATCCCTTCCGGCGATTCCGCGCTGAGCCCCGGATGCGCGAGGTAACCGAGCACGCCCAGGCGGTAGTTGATCGACACCACCACAAGGCCTTGCGCAGCAAGCTTGGCGCCGTCGTACATCGACTCGCTGCTGGCGCCGCCGGTCAGGGCGCCGCCATGAATCCACACGAACACCGGCGCGCCCTTGGCATTCTTCGGGGCCCAGATGTTCAGGAACAGGCAATCCTCGCTCATCGCCGCCGGATCGTCGGCGTAGATGTTGGCGCTGTTGTTTCCCGACTTCGGCTGGATGCAGGCGGCGCCGAACTGACTGGCGTTGCGCGCACCATCCCAGTGCTCGATCGGCTTGGGCGGCGCCCAGCGCAGGGCGCCCACAGGCGGCTGGGCGTAGGGCAGGCCTTTGAAGACGTTCAGGTCGCCTTGCGACACCCCTTCGGCGGAACCCGCCGGCGCCTGCATGATCGGACCGGCGGCAAGACACGGCGCGGCGAAGGCGAGCGCGGCGACCCCGAAAGCGGCTGCGACCACACGATGAAGCGGAAACATCAGGCCGAAACTCCTTCGAGCTTGGGCGCGCGGCGCATGATCGCCGCCAGCCACAGGAAGAGTACGATCGCGATCGCATAGAACGGAAGCAGCGAATAGAGCGCGAGCTGCAGCGAGTGATGCGGGGCGTAGGCGCGCAGATAGTCGCTCGCCGCCCCCACATAGGTCGGCCCGAGGCCCAGGCCCATCATGTTCATTACCAGGAGCAGCAACGCGCCCGACAGCACGCGCTGCTCGGGCCGCACTTCCTGCTGCACGAAGGCGACGGCCGGCGAGAGATAGAAATAGTTGAAGAAGGTCGGGCCGGCGAGGAACAGGATGGCGCTCTGCCAGGTCGGCGCATGCACGAAGGCCGCGAACAGCGGGGCGGCGAACGCGAGACCGATGGCCGGGATGATGGCGAAGGCGCGCTTGGAGCGCTTGCCGAAAATGTCCGAGATCCAGCCCGCGAAAAAGATGCCGCCGCTCATGCAGACGCCGGTCAGCAGCGCGTACCAGACCGCGACCTCGTTCAGGGTCATGCCCTTCTCACGCATCAGGAACAGGGTGGTGAAATTCACCGCGCCGTAGGTGATGAACTGGGTCGAGCCGCAGGCCAGCGCCATCAGCAGCAAGGCCGGCGTGGTGAAGAACATCCTGGTGGTGGCCCACAGCCCCGCCTTCGCAGGCGTGGCGCCAGCGACCTCGGCGTCTAGGCCGCCTCGCTTCGGCTCGCGCACAAAGATGAAGACGATCAGCGCCGCGCCGATGCCGACCGCGCCGAGCGCGATGAAGGCGTGACGCCAGCTATAGGCCTCCGCGATCGCCGCGCCGAAGGCGATGCCCAGCGCCTGGCCGATCGGGGGTCCGAGATTGTAGAAGCCGAGAGCCGTGCCGCGCTGTCCGGGCGGGAAGGTGTCGGTGATGATCGCGTAGGATGGCGGCACGCCGCCCGCCTCGCCCACGCCCACCGCCATGCGTGCGCCGACGAGTTCGGGATAGGTCCTGGAGAAGCCACACGCCATGGTCGCGGCGCTCCACAGCGCACAAGCCAGGCCCAGTACGCGCGAGCGATTGGTGCGGTCGGCGATCCAGCCGACGGGAATGGCGATGACGCAGTAGAACAGTGCGAAATACAGTCCGCCGATGCGCCCGAGCTGGCCATCGGTGATGTGCAGCGTGTCCTGGATCGGCTTGGCCAGGATCGATAGCAGCTGCCGGTCCAGGAAGTTCACGATGTAAACGAAGCACAGGATGAACAGCACCGACCAGGCGCGCGCGCTGGTCCTGACGGGCGCGGGGACGACCGTTTGCGACGTCATAGGTCAGACCCCATCATGCCGCGAACCCTACGGCGCAGGCAGACCGGCCCTGACGGCCGCACAACGGTCCCAGTCCGCACCGGGCCACTCCCCTCACGGCATCGATCCTTAGCGCCGATGTCCCAGGCGAGCATGCACCGACCGGCGCACGGGCGTCAATGCTCACTCTCTCGAGGAAGAATATCTTGCGGCCGGCCTGCGCCGGGTCATCGAGTCGCCCGATACGCGACAAGCGGCGACGACCGGCGGCGGCTCAGTCGTCGGAGTAGTCCTCGTCGGCCTCCTTGTTTTCCTGGGCGCGGGTCCGCTTCTCGGCGTCGGACGATCCGTCGAGGGTCGTGCGCAGCGCCGGCAGGCGCCTGCCCGCCTGCGCCTGGTTGAATGCGGCGACCTCACCCGACATCAGCGTTGCGAAATGGCCTTCGGCGGTCGCAAGCTGGCCCTCGATCCAGGCCAGTTCTTTCGGTTGCGCCGCGGTGGGGCCGTGCTCGGCGCCGCCGGCCACGTCGCCAGCGCCCTGGCCGATCTCGGCGTTCAACCACAGCAGGTTGAAGTAAACCTTGTAGGCCGAGATGTAATATTTGTCGTCCGAGGGCGCGAGATCCTTGGAGAACATCTCGTTCTCCACCGCGTGCAGCTTGCCGTCGATGTCGGCGTAGGCCGCGAGTTGCGCCATGTCGGTCGTCCGCGCGCGCAACTCCTCGATCTGATGGCGCATCTGTTCGAGCAGATTGATCTTGCGCGCCACGCGGTCGACATCGCCGGCGATGCGCAACTGAATATCCGTCTGCGCCTTCAGGTCCGCCGCCTTGGCCGGCGCGTGCGGGTCGAGCAAAATCTCGAGCGGCGCGGAATAGGTGCGGCCGTCGACGCTCAGGCGCACGCTGTAGCGACCCGGCGCCGCCATCGGCCCGCGCTGGTGGGTGGACATGCCCCAGTGTGTCACCGGCCGCGAGTCCTTGCCCTTGAAGCGCGCCCCTTCCCAGATGTGCGGGTCCTCCGGCGGCAGGGTGCGCAGGATGACGGTGTTCAGGTCCTCGTAGCGCAGGTCCCACTTCACCCGGTTCAGACCCGCGCGCGCGGACTGGGTCAGGGTGCGGATCACCACGCCCTGGGCGTCGAGAATCTCAACCTTCGCCGGCGCTGCGGCGGCGGCGCTGAGTTCGAAATTGATGTACGCGTTCTCGCCACGGCCGAAACGCCAGGTCGGACGCGGGCCGAACAGGCGCACGTCCTTGGTGGTCGGCTTCAGCGCCTGCTGTTCCAGCGGGGTGATGTCGTCGAGCACGTAGAAGCCGCGGCCGTAGGTCGAGACCACCAGGTCGTGGAAGCGCTTCTGCACCACCGTCCAGGTCACCGGCGCGGGCGGCAGACCTTCCTTGAACTGCGTCCAGTGTCCGCCGTCATCCAGCGAATAGAACAACGCGTGCCCTGTCCCCGCGAACAGCAGGCCCTTCACGTTCGGGTCTTCCGACACGTTGCGGACGTAGGCGAGTTCGCCCTTGGGCAGACCGCCGGAAATGCGCGTCCAGCTGCGGCCCATATCCGTGGTCTTGAAGATGTACGGATCGCGGTCGTCGGTCAGGTGCGCATCGACGCTGATATAGGCCGTATTCGCGTCGAAGTGCGAGGGCTCGATCGAGGTCACCGCGCCCCAGACCGGCAAGCCGGTGATGGCCTTGGTGACGTCGGTCCAGTCGCCGCCGCCGTGGGTGGTGTACCAGACCTTGCCGTCGTTGGTGCCGGCCCAGACCAGACCGCGTTTCACTTGCGATGGCGCGATGGCGAACACCACCTCCCCGTAGAACTGGCCGAGGTTGTCGCCGATCAACCCGCCCGAAGAGACGATGCGGCTGGGATCCTTGGTCGACAGATCAGGACTGACCTCGCTCCAGGTTTGGCCCGCGTCGGTGGTCTTCAGCACCATCTGGCAGCCGAAGTACATGGTGTTGGCCTGGAACGGATCGGCCGCCAGCGGCGGCGTCCAGTGACAGCGATAACGCACCTGGTCCGGCTGGGAATCGAGCGTGTGTATCCACGGCGGCACCGAGCGGGCGCGTTTGGTGCGATTGTCCCACCGCGTCACCTCGCCGCCGTAGCAGGATGACCAGACGATGTTGGTGTCGCGCGGGTCCGGCAGCGTGAAACCGGATTCGCAACCGCCCAGCCCGCGCTGCCACCCGCCGTCGTTGCCGATCGGATAGGTCGGCGCACGCATGGTGCTGTTGTCCTGCATGTTGCCGTAGATGTCGTAGGGGATCTCGTCGTCGACCGCGACGTGGTACATCTGGCCCACCGGCAGGGTGGAATAGCGGAAGCCCTTGCCGCCCACTGTGGTGATGCCGAGACCGCCGTCGAAGCTGATGGCGAAACGCTCGGGGTCCTTGGGATCCATCCAGATGTCGTGGTTGTCTCCCCCCCAGTGCACTTCCGGAAAGGTCTTGCCGCCGTCCGTGGAGACGTGGAAACCGGAGTTGGCGATCAGCACCTTGTCCTTGTCGCCGGGCGACACCGCGATGCGGATGTAATAGCCGGCGCGCCCGATTAGGGTGCGATCCCAGCTGGTCACCGCCCAGGTCTCGCCGCCGTCGTCGGAGCGCCAGACCGAGCCCTGCCCCGCCGTCTGGATCAGTGCGTAAACGCGCTTGGAATCGGTCGGCGCCACCGCGACGTCGATCTTGCCGACCGGCGATTGCGGCAGGCCGTGGCCTTCGAGCCGCTTCCAGCTGTCGCCGCCGTCGTGGGACACATAGATCGCGCTGCCCGGACCGCCGGACAGTTCGGCCCACGGATGCATCTCGACCTGCCACATGCCCGCGAACAGGGTGCGGTTGTCGTGCGGGTCCATGGCGAGGCCGGAACAGCCCGTGTTGGCGTCGGCGAACAGCACGTGGGTCCAGTGCTCGCCGCCGTCGATCGTCTTGTAGACGCCCCGCTCCTGTTGCGGCGCGGTCATGCGGCCGAGCGCGCAGACGAAGACCGTCTTGGGGTCTTTTGGGTCGATGACGATGTGGCCGATGCGACCCGCATCGGGCAGGCCCATGTGCTTCCAGGTCTTGCCCGCGTCGGTCGAGCGGTAGACGCCGTCGCCGCCCACGTCGATGTCGCGAATGGCCCAGGCCTCGCCCGTGCCCGCCCACACGACCTGCGGGTCCGACGGCGCAACCGCCAGGGCGCCGATGGCCGCCACCGGCGCATCGTCGAAGATCGGGTTCCAGCTCACCCCGCCATCGACCGACTTCCAGATCCCGCCCGAGGACGCGCCCGCGTAATAGACGCTGGGGTCGCTGGCTACGCCCTCGATAGCGGCCACCCGGTTCCCGTCCTGCGGACCGAAGAAGCGGAAGGCCGGCCCCTCGGCCGCGGGTTTCTTGGGCGCGTCCTGGGCGTTGGCCGCCACGGCCGCCAGCATGAGAACCAGACCGGCCAAGGCCGCGCGGAACCTGGGCATCACTCAATCCCCCCGGGACTACCGAAGCCGCCACCCTAGCAGACACGGGCCGGGCCTCAACAAAATCGTATACGGAACCTCCACAGGCCCCCGGTAGAGGCTATTTGCCCGTCGTCGGAGACCCCACGGTCAGGCGCGCCCGGAACGCTTTCACTGGGCCGTTTTTCAACGCCTCCCATTTCGCAAGCTGAGTCTCCAGTTGCGCATGCAGGGAATTGAACATTGCCTGATGTTGGGCCGTCGGCATGGTGTCCGCATCGTCGAGCGCAAGCGAGAAGGTCGCGTACTGCTCGTTCAACATGCCGGGGAAGGCGAGGTTCGCTTCGGAGCCCTTCATATTGACCTGCATCAGTTGCTCCTCGATCGGCGTCAACTGGCCTTCGAGCGCCTGGGCGTCCGCCACCAGCTTTTTGTCCTTGCCGGCGGCGTCCGACTTCACCTTTTCGAGCGCCGCTTTCGTCGCGCGAATTTCGTTCACCGCTCGGTGCAGACGATCGATGTCCTTCTCGGTCGCTACGGCGAGCGCGACCTTGGCGCGCACGGCGGGCTCGGAGTCGGGCACGCGCGGATCGACCACGAGGGTGAGCGGTTGGGTGAAGGACTGTCCGTTCACGCTCAGCTTCACTTGATAGGCACCGGGCGTGACGCGCGGCCCACGCGGCGTCGGACCCGAATAAAAGGCGCCCGGAATCTGCTCGGGATCGCTCATCCGCAGGTCCCAGACCAGCCGGTTCATCCCGGCCTTCGCCGATATGCGGTCGTCGGGTACGATCTGGTCGGGCCATTCCGGCGGCTGCACCACCTTGTCGGAATGGGTGCTCGACAGATGCCGCACCAGCGCGCCGCCCTGATCGTAGATGTCGATGGTAAGCTCGCCCTTGGGCGCGGCCTTGAGGTAGTAGTCGATCAGGGCGCCGGCGGGCGGGTTTTCGCCGACCTGCGGCGTATGCTCGACGGAGTTGGGATAGTTGAGGCGCAGCGCGGTCTGAGGCTTGAACAACATCGCGTCGGCCATAACCGTGTCGGGGCCGGCCTGGCGCAACGGCGTCACGTCGTCGAGGATCCAGAACGAGCGCCCGTGTGTCGCCGCGACGAGATCATCGCCGCGCAGCGCCAGATCGTGAACCGGCGAGGCCGGCAGGTCGAGCTGCAGGCTCTGCCAGCTCGCGCCGTCATCGAAGGAAACGAACACCCCTTTTTCCGTACCCGCATAGAGCAGGCCGCGGCGTACCGGGTCCTCGCGCACCACATGCACCACTGCGCCGTCCGGCAGGCCGGCGTCGATCAACGTCCAGCTCTTGCCCCCGTCGCTGGTCTTGAACGCATAGGGCTGGATGTCGTCGAGCTTGTGCCGGTCGACGGCGATGTAGGCGGTTTCGACGTCGTAGTGCGACGGTTCGACCGAATCCACCGAGCCCCAGGCCGGCATCGACTTGGGCGTCATGTTTGCCCAGTGGCCGCCGTCGTCGCGGGTGAGTTGAACCAGGCCGTCGTCGGTTCCCACCCACAACATGCCCTTGGCCAGCGGCGACTCGTTCAGCGAGAAGATGGTGTCGTAATACTCGACGCTGGTGATGTCCTTGGTCAGCGGACCGCCCGAGGCGAACTGCTTGGTCCTGTCGTTGCGGGTCAGGTCGGGGCTGATGATTTTCCAGCTCTGGCCATGGTCGGTCGACTTCCACAGCACCTCCGACGCCGCATAGAGCGCGTCCGGATCGTGCGGCGAGATCATCAGGGGCGAGGTCCAGTTGAACCGGTGCGCCAGCTCCGACGCAGGGTGGCCCGAGTTGTCGACCGGCCAGGGCGAGATGTCCTCGTCCTGCCGCGTCTTGGCGTCGTATTTGTTGAAGCTGTTTTCGGAGTCCGAATAGATGATGTTCGGATGGTCCGGGTCGGCCACCACATAGCCCGCCTCACCGCCCCCGGCCGCGAACCAGTCGCGCGCGCCGATTACGCCGTCGTCGTCGTAGCTCGAAATCGCGACGTTGGAGTTGTCCTGCTGGGCGCCATAGACCCAGTACGGCCAGCGCTTGGCGTCTAGCGACACGTGGTAGAACTGCGCCGTCGGCTGGTTGTCTTGCGTCGACCATGTCTGGCCGCCGTCGAGCGACACCGACGCGCCGCCGTCGTTGGCGTTGATCATGCGATTGGGATCGTTCGGATCGATCCACAGGCCGTGGTGATCGCCGTGTTTTGCAGGCACGAGGTTCCAGGTCTTGCCACCGTCTGTCGAGCGCAAGACGCCGGTGTTCAACACATAGACCGTGTCGGGTGACTTGGGGTCGGCGTAGGTCTTGGAGAAGTACCAGGCGCGCTGGCGGATGCGTCCGTCGGTGGAGACGAGCTTCCAGCTCTTGCCCGCGTCGTCCGAGCGGTAGAGTCCGCCGTCGTGCGCCTCGATCATCGCGTAGATGCGATTGGAATCGGCCTGGGAGACCGAGACATCGATCTTGCCGAGCGGGCCTGCGGGCAGCCCCCCGCCCTTCAGTTCGATCCAGGTGACGCCGCCGTCGGTGGAGCGGAACAGGCCCGAGCCCGGGCCACCGCTGGTGAAGGTCCAGGGCTGGCGCTCCACCTGCCACATTGCGGCATAGACGATCTTCGGATTGTTCGGATCGAAGGTCACGTCGATCGCGCCGGTGTGGTCGTCCCGGTAGAGCACCTTGGTCCAGGTCTTGCCGCCGTCGGTGGTGCGGAACACGCCGCGCTCGCTGTTCGGGCCGAAGGCGTGACCGATGGCGGCGACCAGCACGATGTCGGGATTGGTCGGATCGACGATCAGGGCGCCGATCTGGCGCGTGTCCTTCAAGCCGATGTTGGCCCAGGTCTTGCCGCCGTCGCTCGACTTGTAGACCCCGTCGCCCCAGGTGATGTTGCCGCGCAGCGCGCCCTCGCCCGAGCCGACGTAGATGACGTTGGGATTCGACGGCGCCACAGCGAGCGCGCCGACCGAGGACTCGTCGACGCCGTCAAAGATGGGCTTCCAGCTCGCGCCCGAGTTCGACGGACTTCCACACCCCGCCCGCGACGCCTCCGAAATAGTAGACGCCCGGCTGGCCCGCGACGCCGCTCACCGCAATGGCGCGACCGCCGCGATAGGGCCCGATGCCGCGCCAGTGCAGGCCCGAATAGACCGCAGAGTCGACCTTGACCGTCGGCGTCGCGGGCGCGGACAAGGCCTTGGCGTCCTTCACGGCCGGGGCGGCGACGGCGGCCGAGGCGAGCGCCAGGGCGGCGAGGTTGGGAACGATGAGGGCGGCAAGCCGGCGCGGCGTCGAACGAGTCACTGGGTTCTCCCGGACGGGCCTCGAGCATCCCACGCGCCGCCTCACCCCGGCCCCTGAGGTCGGCGGCGCGCACAAGCTAGGGCCCTTTGGCCGGCGGGACAAACACCGTCGCGCGGAGACGGCGCGCGAACAGCTTTTTTTGTGGCGGCCTCGGTAGGCCCCTGAGAGAATGGGCGCCTGGGGGACCCTCATGAAACCGATCCGCTGGACCATCGCCGCCTTTGTCCTGGCCTTCGCCTGTCAGGCCTCCGCCGCTTCGCCCATCGAACAGTTGAAAGGTCGCTGGGCGTTCAACTGGGCCGGCGATCCCGCCAAGACGAAGTGCGCACGCGTCGAAGGTGCGCTGCTGAAGGCTTTCCAGTCCAAGCCGTACGAGTGCACTCTGACCGAGGTGACGAACACATCGACCGGCGCGCCCGCCGCCGAGTGCAAGCGTTCTCACCCCGACCGCGGCTATCTGATCTTCCGGACCAAGGCGCTGTGCGAGGCCGAGCGCCTGCAACAAGTCTCCAACGGCGACTAGAAGCGGGTCGAGGAAAAGTGTGAAGCGGTTTTCCGCCCGCGACCCGCTCAGAGACTCTCAGAACACGTGGCGCACGACGTCGATGACGTAGCCGTCCGATCTCTGCACCAGGGCGATGTCGCCGTCGAGCCAGATCCATTTGCATCCGGGCGGGGCCGGCGGCAGGCCGTAGGACGCCCAGTCGGACAGGCCGTAGAAGGTCGCGCAACGCGGCGCGAGATCGCCGATCTCGAGCGTGTCGAACGGACAGTCGTCGCTCGCGTCCACATAGCCGATGTCGGGAATGAAGGGATGATGGCGGTGATGACCGTTAAAGCCCCTGAAGCCCGGCCGGCCTTTCCACCAGTCGCCGCCGCGCTTCCAGACCGCGGTGCGATCGAAACCATGGTTCTGACCCCGCCACACCGCGGCCACGTGGGCGCGCGCGGCGTTGTTGTTCGAGCCCATCCACGCAGTGAGCGCCGTCGGACGTTCGGTTTGCACCGTGGTGCTGCGCCCCGGCTGGATAGCGCCGCTGCCTGACGAAGGCCCAGCGTGCGAGGGGCTGAACGCCCCGCCGCCGGCGTGACCGCCTCCAAAGCCGCCGCCCGTATGGCCGCCGCCGAAACCGCCGCCACCGCCACCGCCGCCGCCGTGCGAGCCACCGCCGCCACCGCCACCGGAATTGCTGCTCGAACTCGACGACCCGCCGCCGCCCGAGTTGCCGCTGTTGCTGGTAGAACTGGACGAGCCGCCGCCCCCGCTTGAACTGGACGGCGCACCGCCACCGCCGCCGCCACCGCCTCCAGGCGGGCTGGCAAACGCCGGCGAGGAAAATGCGAATGCGACGCAAGCGACCGAAGCGATGAGAATCGAACGAGTACCCATAAGGACGCTCCTTTGTTGTGCGCCCCCCGCGTCTTACGCCGAACTTACGAATTGAACGGCGCAGCCGATGGATACCGTCGGTCTCCATGCTAACTTAGTGCCTCCCACGGGAGGATCACGATGATCGCTCGCTCGAAACCCCTGGCCTTGGTCCTGGCCGTCGCGGCGGTCGCCGCCGTCGGCGGATGCAAAAAAAATCCGGACAACTCGACGCGGATGTCTGGCCCGCCTGCCTCGAACAGTCCGACGACCGCAGGAGCCGCCGACCCGGTCAGTCCAGGCGCCTTCAACCAGAAGCTCGACGCCAACGGCTTCCCTCGCGTCGGGACCTGCACCACCAGCGCCATCGCGAGCATCGGCTCGCGGCTCGATGGCGCGCCCGACAGCGGCACGGCGGTGTCCTACGCCGACGGCAAGAGTTCAGGTGTCTTACGACGCCATGCCGGGCGCCGTGCGCTCGAAAGTGGGCGACCCGGTGCTGCTGTGCGTGGTCGAGCTGCCGCAGAACTGTCCGCCGAACGATCACCGCGGCATCGTCTATGCGGCGACCAACCAGCGATCCGGCGATACCTGGCGCGCCCCGGATTCCGAGCACTCGTGCGGCGGCGCCTAGGAGCGCGCCCTAGACACAGGTCGTGCGTTCGTTGGTGCAGACCGCGTTAATCCAGCCGATGGTCTTGTGGAACTGGATCTTCAGGAACAGGCCCTCGCAACCGAGTACGGTGACGTCCTGCTCCTCGGGCCCGAACTTGTAGATGTATTTCCCGCGACCGCTGGGCGCCGCGTACAGCATCGCGCCGTGCATGGCCGAGACCCCGCCCAGCATCGACTTGTGCACCCAATCGAGATGGCCGCCGGGCAGATCGTGCTCGCTGTCGTCGTCGCCGTTGTCGGGGAACACTTCGTAGTGGTCGATCTGGTACCAATCGCCGGCCATGCCCACCACGTGGACGCGGATCCAGTCGGCGGCGGGGATCACGGTGCGGATATTGTCGGACCGCACCTCCGGCGTCGCGCGAACGTTCAGGCCCTTGGGGTCCTTGTCGATCACGTTGAGCCGCACATTGCAGGCGACGCTGGGCGTCAGTGGGACCGGCGCCTTCTCGGCGACCGAGGCGGGGGCGGCCAGTCCAAGCGCCAAGGTCAAGCTCAAGCCGGTTATCTTCCAAGTCATCGCGCCCTCCGGCATTACCATTATTTAAGTTGAATTCAGAGTTGGGCAGGCCCGGCAAAGGGTCGGCCTCAATCCGAACCTTAACTCGCCCACAATTACCGCGATTTCATTTGTTAGCCAAAGGGGCCGGTCGCATGACCGGACCGGAATTCCGCGTCGGAACAGGCGCGAGGCTGATTTTTCAGGGCGCACCATGCGGATCAAGCGGTCCTATATTTTTGCCGGCGCGATCCTGGGCGCGGTCGTGGGCTTCTTCGCCCTGTCCGCGGTGTTCGGCGCCAAATCAAAGCCCGCCGAAGCGGCGCCGACCAAGGGCCCGCAGATGCAGGCCGTGCAGGTGAGTCTGGTCGAGCCGACGCAGCGTCCCTACGACGTGACCATCCGCGGCCGCACCGAAGCGCCGCGCACCGTGCAGGTGCGTTCGGAGACGGCCGGCCTCGTCGCCGAGACGCCCGCCACCAAGGGTTCGTGGGTGCACGCAGGCCAGGTGCTGTGCCGCCTCGCCGTGGACGCGCGCCAGGCGTCGCTCGACCAGGCCGAAGCGAAATTGCGCTCGATGGACCTGACCTATCAGGCCAACCAGAAACTCGCCGCCAAGGGCTTCCGCTCCGAAACCCAGGTGCTGGCCGCCAAGGCCGACCTCGACCAGGCGTCGGCGGCGGTGCGCAGCGCCCAGGTCGCCATGAAGCAGATCGACATCAAGGCGCCGTTCGCGGGCGTGTTCGACACCCGCGACGTCGAAGTGGGCGGCTATCTCGCGCCCGGCCAGTCCTGCGGCACGGTGGTTGAACTCGACCCGATCCTGGTCGTGGGCGACGTGCCCGAGGCCGACGCGAGCAAGCTGGTCGTGGGCGCCGCGGGAACCGCGAAACTGACCACCGGCGGCGTGCTGAGCGGCCGCGTGCGCTTCGTCTCGCACCAGGCCGACGCCCAGACGCGCACCTACCACGTCGAACTCGTCGCGCCGAACCCGGGCCATGAATTCCGCGCCGGCCTGTCCGGCGAGATCTCGATCCAGAGCGGGCCAGGGCTCAGCCCACCTGGTGCCGACCTCGGCTCTGGTGCTCGACACCAACGGCCGCCAGGGCGTGCGCTATGTCACCGCCGCCAACCAGGTCGCCTTCGCGCCGGTGAAGACGATCGAAGAAACCGCCGACGGCGTGTGGGTGGCGGGCCTCGACGGCCCCGTCCGCGTCATCACCGTGGGCCAGTCCTACGTGTCCGAAGGCCAGACCGTCCGCGTGGCGTCGCGCTAGGCTGAGGGGGAAACCATGAGCTTCATCGGAGCCCTCATCGGCGGCGCCATCAAGCGGCGGCTGGTGGTGATCATCGTCACCCTCATCGCGTCGGTGTTCGGCGTCGTCGCCTATCTGAACCTGCCGCGGGAGTCGCAACCCGACGTCACGGTGCCCTATATCGTGATCACCGTCCCCTTCCCCGGCGTCAGTCCCGAGGATTCCGAGCGCCTGCTCGTGCGGCCGTTGGAAACCCAGTTCAAGTCGCTCGAGGGCCTGAAGGAGATGAACGCCGCCGCCATCCCCGGCGCGGCCGTGGTGGTGCTCGAGTTCGAGGTCAACTTCGACAAGGAGAAGACGCTCAACGACGTGCGCGCCAAGGTCGACCAGGCGCGCAGCCGCTTCCCGCCCGATGCGCTGCCACCCGACCATCGAAGAACAGAACGTCGACCAGAACCCGGTTCTGACCGTCATCCTGTCGGGCAAGGCGCCGGAACGTGCGCTCTACCAGGCGTCGCGGCGGTCTGGCGGACAAGCTGGAAGCTGTGCCCGGAGTGATCAGCGCCAACCTGTACGGCGCCCGCGACGAGCAGCTCGAAGTGACCATCGATCCGGTCAAGCTGGAGTCCTACAACGTCACCGTCAACGACCTCGCGCGCGTCATCAACGCGCAACAACCAGCTGATCCCGGCCGGCGATCTCCAGACCAAACAGGGCGACTTCGCGGTGAAGGTGCCCGGCGTGGTGCGGAGCCCCGCCGACGTCCTGGCCCTGCCGGTCAAGACCAGCGGCGACAAGGTCGTGACCCTGGGCGACATCGGCGACGTGCGCCGCACCTTCAAGGAATCGACCACCAATCACCCGCTATCGACGGCGAGCGCGCCTTCACCATCGAGGTGGTCAAGCGGCCCGGCGCCAACATCTCGGACACCGTCAAGAACGCCCGCGCCGCCGTGGCAGACGAACAGGAGCGCTGGCCGCCGACCATCAAGGCTGCAGTTCCAGGACGACGAGAGCGAGTTCATCAACCGCACGCTGAACCTGCTGGAATGCGGCCTGATCATGGCCACGCATGCTGGTGATGCTGATCATGGTCGCCTCGCTCGGCATCCGCGCGGGCCTGTTGGTCGGCGCGGCGATCCCGGTGCTGTTTCATGATCGCCTTCCTGCTGCTGCAGGCGACCGACATCACGCTCAACCAGATGGTCATGTTCGGCCTGGTGCTGGCGGTGGGCATGCTGGTCGACGGCGGCATCGTGGTGGTCGAATACGCCGACCGGAAGATGGCCGAGGGCCACGACAAGGAGCGAAGCCTTCGCCGCCGCCGGCAAGCGGATGTTCTGGCCGGTGGTCAACGGCACCGCTGACCACGCTCTGCGCCTTCCTGCCGTTCCTGTTCTGGAACTCGATCGCCGGCAAGTTCATGAGCTTCCTGCCGATCACCCTTTTCTTCGTGCTGGGCGCGTCGATCTTCGTCGCGCTGATCTTCACGCCCGCCCTGGGCTCGGTGTTCGGCAGCGCAACGCAGGAGCGCCGATCCGACTCTGGCCGAGATCGAGAAGTCCGAGCACGGCGATCCGCGCGACGATGACGGGCTTCATGGGCTGGTACGCCCGCACGCGTCCGGCGCGATCAGGCGGCCGTCGCGATCCTGGTCGCGGTGATCGTGATCGCGGGCGTCATCGGCTGGTTCGTCACCGCCAGATCGTGGCCTGCTTCGTCCAGTCAGCCGCACCGCACCGAGTTCTTCCTCGAAGGAAGATCCGGACAGGCGACAGCGTCTATGTCAAGGCGCGCGGCAACCTCTCGGTCGGCCGCCCAGGACGCCCTGGTCGCGCAGGTCGAGCGCAAGCTGATCGGCATCAAGGGCGTCGAGGCCATGGACGCCCGCGTCGGCCGGACCAACTCGCTCGGCGGCGGCGGCGGCACCGCCGCAACGACACCATCGGCCGCATCCAGCTGCACTTCGTAAATACGAGGCGCGAAGGCGCTGCACCTCACCGGCAGGGACATCGTCAACGGCGGTCCGCAAGCGCCTCACCGAGACGCCGGGCATCCGGTACCGAGGTGCGCCTGCCGGAAAGCGGGCCGCCGCGCCGGCAAGGACGTGCAGATGGAGCTGCGCGGCGACGACCCCGCCGCGCTCGAACAAGGCCGCCGACCTGGTGCCGCGCCCATCTCGACCGCCGATCCGCAGATCATCGAGCTGGAGGACAACCGCACCTCGCCCGGCATCGAATGGAACTTCACGGTCGATCGCGTCGACGGCCGGCCGCTACGGCGTCGAGCGTGCTGACGGTCGGCCAGGCGATCGAGTTCGTCACCGACGGCTGCTGGTCGGGCAAGCTTCCGTCCCGACGACGCCCAGGACGAGCTCGACATCCGCGTGCGCTTCCCGACCGACCAGCGCAACTCGGCGCGCTTCGACCAGCTGAAGATCGCCACCCCGAACAGGCCCGGTGCCGGCGAGCTATTTCGTCAAGATGACCGCCGGCCCAGCAGGTCGACCACATCACAGCGCCGCGACAGCCAGCGGCTGGTGATGGTCCAGGCCAACGTCAAGGGCGTCGCCGCCAACCAGAAGATCGCCGAGCTGAAGCCCTGGCTGGCCAAAGCAGCCGATCGATCCCTCGGTGCACTGGAAGTTCCTCGGCGGCGACGAGGAAGACGCCAGGACGCCGGCGCGTTCTTCATCGTCGCCATGCTGACGTCCCTGTTCCTGATGGCGATGATCCTGCTGTGGCAGTTCAACAGCTTCTACGGCGTGTTCGGTGACCCTGTTCGGCGGTGGTGCTGTCCACCGTGGGCGTGCTGCTGGGCATCCACCTCAACGTCCTCCACACCTTCGACTACATATCGGTGATCATGTGCGGCACCGGCGTCGTCGCGCTGGCGGGGTGGTGGTGGGCCACAACATCGTGCTGGTGGACACCTTCTACCGCTGCGCCGCACCAGGGCCACGACGCCGACGACGCCGCGGTGACGGCCGCCGCCCAGCGCTTCCGCCCGGTGATGCTGACCACCGTCGTGACCGTGATCGGCCTGTTGCCGCTGATGTTCCAGGTCGCACCCGGACTTCCGCACCGGCGGCATCGACTACAAGCCGCCGGGCTCGGAGTGGTGGGTGCAGCTGTCCGGCGCGGTGGTGTTCGGCCTCAGCTTCTCGACCCTGCTGACCCTGTTGCTCACCCCGGTGATGCTCGCCCTGCCCGGCGTGATCATGGACCGAATGGGCTGGCTGCAGCGGAAGAAGCAGGCGAAGGCGCCTGGACCGTGGGACCATCCCGTGCCTGAGCCGGCGGAGTCAGAACGCACGACTCTCCGCCCTTTGGGCGGAGAGTCTGTGGTCTACAGCCGTCGCGCCAAGTATCTGACCGTCTTCGCGCCGTCGTGGATCGCCGCTCCGCCAACGGCTTCGAATCCGAGCGCGGCGTGGAAGGCGTCGGAGCCCGGGTTGGGTGGGGTCGGAGTTCACCTCGCAGACGATGAGGGCGTGACGTTCACGCGCCGCAGTGGCGAACAGGTCGGAATAGAGCGCGCGCGCCAGGCCTCGGCCGCGCACTTCAGGCGCGACGACCACGCGATCCACGTAGACAAAGCGTTCGTAACGATCGCGGAACCACAGGAAGTTGCTGCTTGCGTAGTCCGCGTCCTGGTCGAAGGCGATCAGCGCGGCGTCCAGCGCGCCGATGCGCCGCGCGTAGAAGGCCTCGCGCAACAGGGCGTCGAGTTCTCGCTGCGTCCAACAGCGACAGTTCCGCAGCGTGGTCGTTGTTCAACGCCAGCAGCTCGGTCCTCGCAGCCCGTGACCGCGACGAGCGCGTCGTTCACGCCTCGACCTCGACCTTCTCGCGGATCTGGCGTCTCCAGAGCGGCGCATATCTCGCCGTCGCGGGCGATCAGCACCGCGTGGTCGCCGCGTTCGACGATGCGGCCGCGCGCAGCACCAGGATCTGGTCGGCGTCGGCGATGGTGGAGAGGCGGTGGGCGACGACCAGGGTGGTGCGGCCCGCCCGCACCTTGCGCAGCGTCGCCTGGATCGCCGCCTCGGTGCGGCCGTCGAGCGCGCTGGTGGCCTCGTCGAGCACCAGCAGCCGCGGATCGGCCAGCAGGGCGCGGGCGAGGCCGACCCGCTGGCGCTCGCCGCCGGACAGCTTCAGGCCCCGCTCGCCGACGCGGGTCTCCAGCTCGTAGGGCAGGTCCTCGACGAACTCGGCGAGCTCGGCGGCCTCGGCAGCGCGTCCCACACCTCGGCCTCGCTGGCGCCGGGCTTGGCGAAGGCGATGTTGGCGCAGCAGGCTGTCGTTGAACAGGGCCACCTCCTGCGGCACCAGCGCGACCGCGCGGCGCAGCGAGGCCTGGCGCACGCCGCGCAGGTCGACGCCGTCGATCCGCACCGCGCCGGCCTGCGGATCGATCAGGCGCAGCGCCAGCCGCACGATGGTGGTCTTGCCGGCGCCGGACGGCCCGACCAGCGCGGTGGTCGTGCCGGGCGGCGACGTCGAAGCTCACGTCGCTCCAGGCCCACCGAGCGCGCGCCGTGTGGCGGAAGGTGACGTGGTCGAACACCAGTTCGGCGCCCGCGCCGGACGGCCGGCGGCAGGTCGCGCGGCGCCCGGCGCGTCGGCGATGTCCGGCTCGATGGCGCGCAGCTCCACCATCTGCTCCATGTCGATGAAGGCCTGGCGGATCACGCGGTAGTTGAAGCCGAGGTTGTTCGAGCGGCGCGTAGACCGTCTGCAGGATCAGGATGCAGGCGGTGACGTCGCCGATGGTCATCTGGCCGCCGCATCACCTCGCAGCCCGGCGAGCAGGGCCATGACCGCCAGGCCCAGGTTCAGCACCACCGACTGCACGACGTTCAGCATCTGCAGCGAGGTGTTGGCCTTCACCGCGGCTCGCGCATAGTCGCTCAGCGCCTCGTCGTAGCCGTCGACCACGCGCTCCTCGGCGCCGAAGGCCTTGATGGTCTCGTAGTTCATCAGGGCGTCGACCGCGCAGGCCGGCGGCCTCGATGTCGGCCTCGTTCAGCGCGCGGCGGTGGCGGATGCGCCAGTTGGAGATGGCGAAGGTCAGGGCGCCGTAGATGCCGATGGTGCCGAGCGCGGTGACCGCAAACGGCCAGTCGTACTTGCCCCACAACACCACGGCGGTGAACACCAGCTGCAGTCCCGTCGGCGCCAGGTTGAACACCAGTATGCCCAACAGGAAATCCACCGCCCGCGAGCCGCGGTCCAGGGTGCGCGACAGGGCGCCGGAGCGTTTGGTCTGGTGGTAGTCGAGCGACAGCGACAGGGCATGGCTGAAGGTCTCCGACGCCGCGCGGCGCTGGGACGCCATGGACACGGTCTCGAAGATGGCGTCGCGCATCTGCGGCGCTGCCGCCGACACGAAGTTGACCAGCGCCCACAACAGCATGAACGAGGCGAAGGTCAGGGCGAGCGAGATCTCCACGCTGTGGGTCTTGGCGATGCGATTGAGACCCGCGGCGAGGATCAAGGGCGCGACCACGCCGATGAACTTGCCGACCACGGTCAGGGTCACCGCCGCCGTCAGCCGCCACGGCAGCCCCGGCGCGCCAGAGCGCAGCACCAGTTTCGCAAGATTGCCGATCGCCTGGAAAAATGGCGTCGCCCGTTCGGCGGGCGCTTCGCTCGCGCCGCGGTCCTTGCCGCGTCCCCTGCCCTGGCCCGTGCCTTTGCGACCGTTCAAGACCGCGCCGCCCCGACCAGCAGGAAGGTGGTCTGCACGCCGCCGCCCGGCATCACCCAGGCGATGCGCCAACCGTCGGCTTCGCGCGTGGCGGTGAAGATTTGCGTGGTGGCGCCCGCCGTGAAGTCGAACGAGCGATCGACGACGAGGCTCCCGCTGATCACGCGCACCTGGTGGGCGCCCGGGGTCACGTGCTTGTCGACGCCCAGCCTTGCGCCCCAGACGCCGCGCGCATCCGCAAAGGCGCGCACGGCGGTTCCGCCGTCCACCGACACGTCCACCTCGGCGTCCGGCGCCGCGACGCCCGCGATCGCCGCCCCGCCCGCCGCGTCGAAATCGATGGCGGCGACGAGACCCGCCTGCAGCGGCCGCGACGGCGCGCCGGCGCGCAGGATCACCGCCCGCTGGGGCGCATCGGGCGGCACGAACAGCCAGCCGTCGGTCTGCAGTTGGCGGCGGCCGTTCTCTTCGGAGATGGCGATCAGCTCCGGCGCATTGCTGGGCGGGACCTCGAGCGAGAAGCGCCCGTTCTTGCCGGTGGTCGCGCCATAGCCCTTGCGGTCCGGCGTGACGCCGCGGATGCGGCTATCCGGCGCCGCGGCGCCTTCGATCGCGATCGCGCCGCCGGGCCGGGCGGCGACCGCCAGGACCTGCGGCGGCGACAGATAGGTGGAGGGCGCGTGGGACGGATCGGGGGCGGTCAGCAGGGTGGCCGCATCCTTCTTGCCGCACGCCGCAAGCATGAGCGTGGAGAGGATGAAACCGAGGGCGAGACCGTGGCTGTGCATTCCGCTTGCCTTCAGAACCGGGAAACCCGACCCTGCCTAAATGGTTTTGGGCCAGGATCGTTAGGCCCAAGATTGTTAGACAGGACCGCGGGCGCAAGCGCGCGCCGTCAATTCAGCGAGGATAAGGATGGTCGAGGCGGCCGAACGCCAAATCCGGCGTGTGAATTCGGTGTGCCTCTATTGCGGCTCGTCCAACGACGCGGACCCCGCCTTCCTGGCCGCAGCGCGCGACCTCGGGCGAAACCTCGCCGAAAACGGCGTCCGTCTGGTCTACGGCGGCGGCGGCGTGGGCTTGATGGGCGCGGCGGCGCGGGCGGCGCATGAGGCCGGCGGCCGGGTCCTGGGCATCATTCCTGAGTTCCTCACCGACCGCGAAGGCGTCTATGGCGCGGTCGAGACCGTGGTGGTCCGCGACATGCCCACCCGAAAGCTGCGCATGTTCGAAGAGTCGGACGCCTTCGCCGTCCTGCCGGGGGGCATCGGCACCCTGGAGGAGATTATCGAACTGCTGTCCTGGAAGCGGTTGGACCTTCACCGCAAGCCGGTGGTTTTCCTGAATATTCAAGGATTTTGGGACCCGTTGTTCGAGCTGTTCCGCCACACCATCGAGGCCCGGCTGACGCCCGCGGCCTTCACCGAGGCCTTCGCCGCGGTCGAGCGGATCGAGGACATGCTGCCCGCCCTGGAGGCCCAGGCCGACGCGGCCTGACAGCGTCTTCCCATCTAGGTGAACTGTGATAACTTAACAACGTTCAGGCGCCGATGTGCGTTTTCAATGAAAACGTCACTTGACAGTCTCTTTTAGAAACGGACTCATGACCCCGCGCCCTCCCGAACCGCGAACCCATCGCGCGGCGGCGCCGGATCAAGGAGACTGTTCATGCGTAGTTTCATTCAGATCGTATCGGGCGCGTCCCTGGCGCTCGCCCTGGCCCTTCCCGCCCTCGCC
The DNA here is from genome assembly GCA_963838235.1 of uncultured Pseudomonadota bacterium. Lineage (GTDB taxonomy): Bacteria > Pseudomonadota > Alphaproteobacteria > Caulobacterales > Caulobacteraceae > JAFECT01. The sequence continues at coordinate 733,222 of CAWIQJ010000005.1, read as the reverse complement.
CAGCCCGTCGGCACAAGCCTGACCCTGAAGGACGCGTCGGCAAAGACGCCGGATCACGCCATCGTTGACGGCGCCTACTGGCGCTGCTCCGCCGGCATCTGCCTGGCCTCAGGCGGCGACTCGCAACCGGCGTTGCGCGCGTGCAAGCGGGTAGTCGCCCAACTCGGTCAGGTGACAACGTTCACCTGGCAGGGCAAGACCCTGACGGCGGATCAACTCGCAACGTGCAACGCCGCGGCGAAAGCCTAAGAAAAAGAGTCCACGGCTTCGGCGGGCAAGCCGTGGACTCGAACCTTACGCCGCTTCGCCCCGCAACCGACGCTCGATGCGCTCGCGACCGATGAGGGGCGCGAGCGACGCCATGTCGGGACCGTGATCGTAACCCGTGATCGCCTTGCGCAGCGGCATGTAGAGCGCCTTGCCCTTCACGCCGGTCGCCTGTTTCACCGCCTCGGTCCAGGTCGGCCACATCTGAGCGTCCATCGTTGCCGGCAGCAGCGCCGCGGCCTTGGCGAGGAACGCCGGATCGTCCTGCGGCGTCGCCAGCGGGCCGCGCACCACCTCGGCCCACAGGGTCACGTCATCGAACGTGCCTAGGTTGGCGCGCACCGCATGCCAGAAGGCTTCGCCGAGGTCGGCGTTCAGCGCTGCGAGCCGCGGCTTCGCGGTCGCATAGTCCATCGCGTGCAGGATCTGCGCGTTCAGGCGCTCCAGATCGGTGGAATCGTAGCGCGCCGGATGACGCCCCATCTTGTCGAACGAAAAGGTCGCGCCGAGCGCGGCCAGCGACTCCCCGGCCTCGACGGTGTCGCTGGTGCCGATCTTGGCGAGGTGGCTGGTGATGGCGAGCGGCTCGAAACCCTCTTCGCGCATCTGTCCGACCGACAACGAGCCCAGGCGCTTCGATAGTGCGTGACCATCGGCGCCGACGAGCAGCGCCATGTGTGCAAAGCCCGGCTCCTTGGCGCCCAGCGCCTGGAAGATTTCGATCTGCGTGCCGGTATTGGCGACATGGTCCTCGCCGCGGATCACATGGGTCATGCTCATGTCGATGTCATCGACTACCGACGGCAGGGTGTAGAGATAGGCGCCGTCTTCACGAATGAGCACGGGATCGGACATCGAGGCCGTATCGACCTCGCAGTCGCCGCGCACCAGGTCGTTCCAGGCGACGCGGCGTCCATCGAGCTTGAAGCGCCAGTGCGGACGCCGGCCCTCGGCCGCCAGGGCGGCGCGCTCCGCGTCGGTTAGTTTCAGCGCCGCGCGATCGTAGATAGGCGGCAGACCTCGCGACAGCTGCACCTTGCGCCGGCGGTCGAGCTCCTCCTGGGTCTCGTAGGCGGGGTAGAGCTTGCCGGTCGCGCGCAGCTTTTCCGCCGCCGCGTCATAGACCGCGAAGCGCTCGGACTGGCGGTAGAACTCGTCCCAGGTCAGGCCCAGCCATTCCAGGTCCTGCCGGATGGACTCCTCGAAGGCCTTGGTCGAACGCTCGCGGTCCGTGTCGTCGATGCGCAGCACGAAACAGCCCTGCTGGTTCCTGGCGAACAGCCAGTTGACTAGGGCGGTGCGGACGTTGCCGACATGCAGCCGGCCCGTCGGCGACGGCGCGATACGGACTTTGACGGACATGGAAAAGCGACCTCTTACGAGCCGGGTAGGTCGGTCACCGGACGGGCGGTGTCAAGCTTCCCGCAGGGTTTCCGGCACGAAGCGGCACAGCCGCTCGGCGAAGGCGGTCAGCCCCACCTCGCCCTTGGCCAGCGGCCCCACGGTGTAGGACGAGGACGCCATCCCCGCCTGCACCCGGGCGACGAGCGCGGTGTCCTCGGCGTTGACCTGGCGGTTGATGCGCCAGTTCAGATAGCGCGCCGCCCTTACCTCGCGCCGCTTGTCCGGCAGGGCGTAGGCGATCTCGCGGATCATCGTCTGGGTGGCCGAGACCGGGATGAACTGCATGAAGTCCACCTGGTCCGGATAGACGTCGAAGGCGATGTTGGGCCAGAGCTTGTAGTAGGCCCAGCGCCGTCGCCCGTCTTCGGGCAGGTGATCGAAGATCGGCATCAGGGACTGGTAGGCGCGCTCGGTCGGATTGGACGAGGGCTGTTCGGTGATGTCGCCCCACAGTTTCTCGACCCAGGCGTCAGCCTCCATGGCGTAGCTGCCGGCAAACAGGCGCGACAGGCCCGGGTGCGCCACCGGGATGTGCAGGGCGTCGGAATAGTTGTCGCCGATATTCTTCCAGTTCACCGCGCGCGGACGCAGCGTCACGCGGCCCTGGGGGATCAGCTCCTCGAAGCGATGCACCGCCAGTTCGTCGGCGTAGGGCGCCATCATCTCGCTGACGGTCGGCAGCCCCGGCGCAAATCGCACGAAGACGAAGCCGCCGAAGATGTCCTGCTCCACCGGCGCCAGGCCGTTGACCACCGGATCGAGCCCCTCGAATCCCTGCCACGCCGGTGTGCGGATCAGCCGCCCATCCAGGCCATAGCTCCAGGCGTGATAGGGGCAGACCATGCGCCGGCCGCAGTTGCCGCCGCTTCCATCCAGCACCCGCGCCGCCCGATGGCGGCAGACGTTGTGAAACGTGCGCACCACCCCGTCTTCGCCGCGCACCGCGACCACCTGCTCGTTGAGGAAATCCAGCGTGTGGTAGTCGCCGGCCTTGGGAATGTCGTTGAGGTGACAGACCACCTGCCACGCCTGACGGAACACCCGCTCGCGCTCGAGGTCGAAATAGCCCGGGTCGGAATAGATCCAGGCCGGGAGGCTGGTGGAGGCGGTCATCACAGGCCGATGGTAGCGGAGATTGCGCGATCCGGCAGTAGCGACCTCTTGCGGGACGAGCGGACGGTCAGGCGCCGGACAGAGTTCGTGTCGGCTACCGCGAGTTCGTCGTCGGGTGCGCCTTGCCGTTGACGATGTCCAGTTCGCACGACGCGTAGTCCTGGGCGGCGCTGACGTAGCCGTTCAGGGTTTGAACGTAGGCGTGCGAAGCCTGGTTGAAGGTCTGGATCGCCACATTGTAGGCGTCGACCTGGGCGTTCGCCCGGTCGATCTCGCCTTTCCTGCAGCGGGCGGTGCCCCCGCGAGCATCGATGCAGGCGGGTTGGCCCGGCGGATCGCTCGGTCGGACAGGGCGCTCCGATTCCGGCGGAGGGCCCGGCGGCAGCGGACAACTTTGCGCGAACGCCGACGCGGCGCTCAGCGTGCAGGCGGCGGCGCACGCGGCCGCGATCATGGCTTTGACGGTGGTCATGACTTCGCCCCCCAAGGCGATCCAAAACTACTGGAGATTGCGCCCGTTACCGGCCCGGCGGTCAAGTGCGAATTTCTACCCGTCCGACGGCTGCACGTAGGCCGCCAGGGCGTCGATGATCGGGCCCTGATCCTCGCTGCGCCGGGACAGGCGGATCCGGCGTTCGGCGTCGTCGTCGCCGCGGACGTGGAGGCTGAGGGCGTCGTCGTCGGGCGCGAAGGCGTGCCCCAGATAGATCCAGGTCTCTCCGACGGGGTGGGTCTCGCCGTCGAAATCGACGAAGGCGCGCACGACCGCATACGGGCGGCCAGCCCTGAGATGCTTGAAATCCGCGGGCGGTTCGATCGCACTCGCCACCGCGCGCTTGGCCCGCGCCGAGCGCCGGAGAAACACGATGACGGCCAGGGCCACCACTAGTCCGCCCAGGGTGGCGGCTTGGGCCGCTCCGAAGTCGGAGAACACGTCCAGCTTCAGTCGTCCCGGTGAACGCGTTCCCGGCGCTCGTGCGCTTCCTGGGCTTCGACGCTGAGCACCGCGGTCGGCCGCGCGTCGAGGCGCGCGAGCCCGATCGGTTCGCCGGTCTCTTCGCAGTAACCGTAGGTGCCTTCCTCGATCCGGCGCAGCGCGTCGTCGATCTTGGAGATCAGCTTGCGTTGGCGGTCGCGGGTACGAAGTTCGAGCGCGCGGTCCGTTTCGGACGAGGCGCGGTCGACCAGGTCGGGATGGTTCTCGGTCTCTAACTGCAGATTGGACAGAGTCTCCTTGAACTCTTTCAGGATGTCCTCTTTCCAGCCCAGCAGCTTCTTGCGGAAGTATTCGAGCTGCCGTTCGTTCATGAACGGCTCTCTATCGGTCGGACGATACTCGTCCTCCACGATGATCACTGACGCGGTCGCCTTCATGCGCTTCACGCTAAGCAACGCCCCCATTAGAGGACCGGGCTTATAGCCACGTCCGGTTTTCCCGACAATCGGCCAAAGCTAGCCGTGAACGGTTAAGCTTCCTTACGCCGCAAGGCGTGACATTTCCGCCTTAGCCAGCTCTACTGCGGCGCGAGTTTCGACCTCGTTCAGGACTTCTTCGAGGCGAGTATCGTCGGTCTGTGCCCGCTCCTCCCGGGCGGCCTGGGCCAGCTTCTGCAGGGCCACGGGCCCCTGGCCCTCGCCGAGAATCGCCAGTTTGACCTCGTCCAGCACGTCCAGCAGCCGGCCGGCCCGGCGGACCGCCCGCTTCTTCCGCTCGACCGGGCCTTCGGTTTCCTGCAGCGCCAACAGGGCGTCTACCGAGGCCACGGCGCCCGGCGCGGAAAGCTTGGAGGCGACAGAGGGTTCCTGAGTCTCGGAGGCCTGGACCGAGAATCCGGGCGCGGCCGCGGACTTGCCGCCCCCGCCTGTCGGCGTCTGAGAGCTCCCCCCGGACCTGTGACCTTCATGCGAATCCCCGAACCCGCGTTCGTGTCTTCAGTGTTGGACCGTCGGGTTCCTGAATTCTTAACGGCCCGGCAGTTTCTGCCGCCCGGCGCCGAGCGCCGCCCGCCCCGAACTCATCCACTTTGATTTCGCAGGAGAATTCCGACGGCGGCGCTGGCACGGAGTTCGCATCGCGCGGAGGGAATTATGCTTAATGGGGTGCGCCGCGCATGCTCCGCTATCTCGGCTCCGTCTCCCTCCTGTCCCTTCTCTTCCTGTTCGGCTGCGACCAGGCCTATGCGGCCTCGCGCATCAAGGACATCGTCGACGTGCGAGGGCGTGCGCGAAGAACCAGCTGGTCGGCTACGGCCTGGTGGTCGGCCTGAACGGCACCGGCGACACCCTGCGCAACTCGCCCTTCACCAAGCAGAGCCTCGAAGCCATGCTCGAGCGCCTGGGCGTCAACACGCGCGACAGCCAACATGGACACCAAGAACGTCGCCGCGGTGATGGTCACCGCCGACCTGCCGGCGTTCGCCGCGGCCGGCTCGCAGCATCGACGTGACGGTCTCGGCCATGGGCGACGCCAAGAGCCTGCTCGGCGGCACCCTGATGGTGACCCCGCTGCTGGGCGCCGACGGCCAGGCCTATGCGGTGGCGCAGGGCACGGTGCAGACCGGCTCGGTCTCGGCTTCGGGCGCCTCGGGCTCGTCGATCACCCGCGGCGTGCCGACCGCCGGGCCGCATCGCCGTCGGGCGGCACGGTCGAACGCGAGGTCGGCTTCCAGCTCGACCAGATGCCGATCGTGCGCCTGACTCTGCGCAATCCCGACTTCACCACCTCGCGCCACATCGCCGATGCGATCAACGGCCGCTATCCGGGGTCCGCCGAGTCGCGAGAACCCCACGGTGGTCGCGCTGAAGGCGCCCCACAGGCCAGGACATGGTCGCGTTCATCACCTCGGTGGAACAGCTGCCGGTCGATGCCGACAGCGCCCGCCAAGGTGGTCATCGACGAGGTCAACGGCGTGGTGGTGATGGGCGACGACGTGCGCGTCTCCACCGTCGCGATCGCGCAGGGCAACCTGACCATCTCCGTCCAGGAGACGCCGCAGGTGTCAGCCAGCCCGCGCCGTTCAGCCAGGGCCAGACCACGGTCGTCGCCGCAGTCGCAGGTCTCAGGTCGACGAGGAGAAGGGCAAGAAGCTGCTGGTGATCAAGGCGGGCGTCGTCGCTGTCGACCCTGGTCAATGGCCTGAACGCGCTCGGGCGTCACGCCGCGCGACATGATCTCCATCCTGCAGGCGATCAAGGCCGCCGGCGCCCTGCAGGCCGACATCGAGGTGATGTGATGAGCGCTCTCGCGGCCGCCGCCCCTCCGCTCAACCTGCTGCGCCCGGCCGCCCGGCCTCGCCTATGCAGCACCGAACGCGTCGCGCGCCAAGATCAAGTCGACGGCTCAGGCCTTCGAGGCGAGCTTCATCGGTCAGATGCTGCAGCCGATGTTCGAAGGTCTGTCCACCGCGGCGCCCTTCGGCGGCGGCGAAGGCGAAGGCGCGTTTCGTTCGTTCCTGGTCGACGCCATGGCCAAGCAAATGGCCAAGGCCGGCGGCATCGGCCTCGCGCCGACGATCGAGCGCGAGATGATCCGCATGCAGCAGATGAACAGCGGCGGCGCTGCAACGCCCGCCGCCGCGACCAGTGCGTACGCGACAACCTCAGCATCAACCCCGACGACGCCCGCCGCGAGGACGCCGTCGACCACGGAAGATGACGACTGATGGCGATGTCGGCGGCGGATGCGAGTGATCGCGTCGAACAGCTCATCGCCCTGACCGAACGCCTGACCGGACGGCTCGCAGCCGAGCTCGTGCTGTTCGAGAAACGCAAGCCGCACGAGACCGCAAACACTCTGCCTGAGACGGCCAACCTGGCGAACATGTATCGGCGCGAGGCGGCCAAGGTGAAGGCCGATCCGTCGTTGATCACCGGCGCGCCGGCGACGATGATGAAACGTCTGCGCACGGCCACGGAGAAGTTCGACGCGGTGCTCGAACGCCACACGCGCGTGCTCGAAGCCGCCAGGACGCTCACCGAAGGCCTAGTCCGCGCCATCGCGACCGAAATCCAGCGCCAGCGCGCGCCGGTATCGACCTACGGCGCCAACGCGCGCTCCAACATCAGCGAAGCGAAAGCGGTCACGCTGAACCGCAGGGCCTGACACTCTCTTCTTTTTCCGCTCATCCCCGCGCAAGCGGGGACCCAGGCTTTTTTTGAATTGAAAGCCGCCATAACCGGAAGTGTGCACACCTGCACTCAAACATTCGCTTGGACCGCGCCCAAAACGCCTGGGTCCCCGCTTGCGCGGGGATGAGCGGAGAGTGGGGGGAACCGCGGTGGTGCTCGCGCTCTGAAACTTTAACCCAGTTCGAGCACCCGCTCGCGTTCGAGCATGGCGACGGGCGTCTCGATCTTGTCTTCCGGCGGCCACAGGTCGCGGCTCACCTGGCGCCACAGCGCATTGATCTCGACCGCCGCATTGCTGTGGGGTTCGACCTCCTGCGCCGCGAGACCCTGGCGCACCGCGGTCTGGTAGGCGGTGCGGAACCGCAAGCCGACGTCGGCTACCGGCAGGCCGAGCCGTTCGAGTTCGGCGACGGTCTCGCGGATCAGCTTGGGTTCGGTGCCGCGGTGACGGATGGGCGCCTGGTTCAGCACGAACAGGCCGCGCCGGTTCATGTTGGTCACCAGTTCGACTGTGCGCACGATGGCGCGCAGATCGAAATAGCAGGGGCGGACCACGATCAGGCAGAGATCGGCGAAGCGGACCGCCTCGGCGCTCTCCATGTCGCTGGAGGGCCGGGTGTCGAGCACCATCAGGTCCACGCCGGCGCGCACAGCCGATTGGCGGGCGGTGAACAAGGTGCCGACCTTGGCTTCCGCCACGTCCGGTCCGTCGATGCGCCGCTCGCGGCGCCAGTCGAGGGCCGAGCGCTGGGGATCCATGTCGCACAGGATGGTGGAGCGACCCTCCTTGTGCGCCGCCGCCGCCAGGTGCAGAGCCACCGTCGTCTTGCCTGTCCCGCCCTTGCGCGAGAGCACCGCCAAAGTTCGCATCGTCCCTCCGCCAGCCCTTCGGGGGTCACAGAATAAGGATCTCGGCCGGAGTCACCGCTACCGGCCGCGGCGCCCCGAATACGCGGGCCGCCGAACGCTGAAATGCCTTAGGTGAAGCTAAACTCGCCCCCGAGGGGAGGCTTGTCAAACCAGGTAAGATCAAGGCGAAATACAGCTCGGAAACCACGGTTATCTTTGACGAAATCGCCTCCGGGTTGGGGCGGTTCGGAAGATAAGTCCCCCGCTCTCAATTCGCAGCCCACACCCTGTCCACAGGAATTGTCATGCCGGCCCGGCGCGGTAGACAGGGCGCATGTACACGCCCGACGCCTTCGCCGAGACCGACCCCGCCGAAATCGACGCCATGATTGCGTCGGCGCGCCTTGGTCTGTTGATCACGCACGGTCCCGACGGGCTGCGCGCCACGCACCTGCCCTTTCTTTACGAACCGCAGACGCAGACCCTGATCGGCCACGTCGCGCGCGCCAATCCCCATCCAGCGACCGCGGGCGACGGCGAGGCGCTGGTCGTGCTCAGCGGTCCCGACGCCTACATCTCACCCCGCTGGTACGTATCGACCGCCGCGGACCAACGCCATGTCCCGACCTGGAACTACGAGGCTGTGCATCTCTACGGCCGGCTGACCTGGTTCACCGACCGGGAGGCGCTGCGCGCGGTGGTCCGGCGCCTGACCGAGCGGCACGAGGCCTACATCGCTGAGCCCTGGTCGGTCGATGAAGCTGATCCCGGCTACCTCGAGCGGCTGCTCGGCGCGATCATCGGCCTGCGATTCGAGATCTCGCGCATCGAGGCGAAACGGAAGCTGTCGCAGAACCGGAGCGTTGAGGATCAGGCTGCGGTGATCGCCGCGCTCGATGCGTCGAACGATCCGCGCGATCGCGAGATCGCTGCGCGCATGCGCACCGTCGCGTCGTGACAATTCGCCTGTAAAATAAGGGAATGCGAGAAATGCGACGGGGGCCGGCGACGAGCGCCGACCCCCTGTCGACTTAGACGTTCAGGCTTTAGGAAGCGACGGGAGCCGCCACAACCTTCTTCTTCCGCCTGGAAGACTTCCGCTTGGCGGGCTTCCGCTTGGCGGTCTTCTTGGCGGCCGTCTTCCGCTTGGCGGGAGACTTACGCTTCGAGGCTGATTTCCGCTTGGCTGTCTTCCGCTTCTTGGCGGGAGACTTCCGCTTCGAAGCGGACTTACGCTTCGCAGCCTTGCGGACCGTCTTGCGAGCGGTCTTCCTCTTGGCGGCAGGACGCTTCTTGGCAGCGGACTTACGCTTCGCGGCCTTGCGCTTCTTCGGGGCGGCCGCGCGCTTTGCAACGGGCTTCCGCTTGGTCGCCTTGCGTTTCGCTTTGGCGGCCGGTTTCCTCTTGGACTTACTCTTCACCATGATAGTCAGCACCCCCGGTTGGTTGCGATACGCACACGCGCGTATCCGGGCTGATACGATTCGAGAGTGTATATTCACTGAGTTCAAATGTCCAAAAACTCAATTCAAATAATCGCACGCGGTACTCGGGCCGATGTTGATGCGGTGAGTGAAATTTTTGAGGCGGATCATCGCCTGGAAGGCATTGCGTTCAGCCTATTGGCCGAAAATGAAGAGCTAAACGTTTGGAGAATAGACGCTTTTCCGAATACGGCAGAACAAGGCGAAATTCTTGCCGAACACTTAAATAAAATCCGCACACTGACGATAAAAAAAGTTCATCTCGCGGACGCAGATTGGCTCGCAATGGCGCTTTCCGGGCTCCCTCCGGTGCTCGAAGGGCAATTCGTTTTGTACGGCGAGCACGCAACTCGTCACGCATTCCGATCAACGCAACGAGCCTCGAAATCGACGCCGGCGCCGCGTTCGGAACCGGTCATCACGGCACCACCGCGGGATGTCTCAGCGCACTCGATCAGCTGCTGAAACGGCGCCGTTTCGAGCGGGTGCTCGACGTCGGCAGCGGCACGGGCGTGCTCGCCATCGCCGCCGCGAGGACCGGCGCACGGCGCGTCCTTGGCGTCGACATCGACCCCGTATCGGTGCGCATCAGCCGCGAAAACGCGCAACTCAACCGCGCCCGGGCGCGTTTTGTTCACGCTTCGGGCCTGGGTCACCCGACCGTGCGCGCGGACGGGCCCTACGATCTCGTCTTCGCCAACATCCTGGCGAAGCCGCTGATCGCGCTCGCCCAGGACATCCGCATCGCGCTGAAGCCGCGGGGCGTTACGATCCTCTCGGGCCTGCTGCGCACCCAGGAGCGTCAGGTGAAGGCCGCCTACCTCGCGCGCGGCTTCGCGATGGAACGCCGCATCCCGCGCGACGCGTGGTGCACCCTTATCCTGCGCAAGCGTTAGGGCGACGCGGGGTCAGGACGTCGGACGACCCAAAGGCGGCGCACACCTTCCGCACAGCCCGCTCGGCGCCGTCGGACACCTCAGCGCCACAATCGTCCCTGCCGCGCACCGCCGACTCTATCGTATCCGATCGGACATCCGGCGAAGGCCGGCCGTCTGACGCACTGCACAATAGAACCCCTCGACGCCCGCACTTTGCACCCCCGCGCGGGGAGGACTAGAAAGCCTCATGCGCCAGACCTTCGACGAGACCACCGACCGCTCCTTCGGACCCAAGCACCTGCCGCGCGTGCGCGAACGCATGGCCGCCCAGGGCCTCGACGGCTTCCTCGTGCCGCACGAGGACGAGCATCAGAACGAGTACCTGCCCAAGGCCAACGACCGGCTGGGCTGGCTCACCGGTTTCACCGGCTCGGCCGGCGCTGCGGTGGTGTTGAAGGACAAGGCGGCGGTGTTCGTCGACGGGCGCTACACCCTTCAGGTCCGCGACCAGGTGGATGAGAGCGTATTCGAAATCCGCGACCTCGTGGACGGCGGCGTGCCGCTCTATCTGGAGAGCGCGACGCAACGCGGCGCGGTGATTGGTTACGATCCGAAACTGCACTCACCCGATGCGTTGCATTGGTTGCTCGCCTCTGCGGAAAAAGCGGGCGCAACGCTAAAACCAGTGTCCCCCAGCCCTTTGGATGAAGCGTGGGGCGCTGAACGTCCGGCGCAACCACAGGCGCAGGTGGTTGCGCATCCGCTCGAATTCACCGGCGAAACTCGTCGTCGAAGCGCGAACGCCTCGGTCAGGCGATCGCGCAGCAGGACGCCGACGCCGCGGTCCTCACCTCGCCTGCGGCCATCGCGTGGCTGTTTAATGTGCGTGGCGGCGACGTCATCCGTACGCCCCTGCCGCTCGGTCAGGCGATCCTCAATAAGGACGGCTCGGCGCAGCTCTTCCTCGACCCCGCGAAGGTGAGCGATGAGCTTCGCGCATGGCTCGGCAACGGGGTCCGTCTCGAGACCGACGCGGCCCTGCCTGCGGCGGTGGACGGCCTCGCCGGCGGCCGCGTGCTGGTCGACCCCTCGCAGTCGTCGTCCTGGTACTTCGACCGGCTCGAGCGCGCCGGCGCCCATGTCGTTCGCGCGCCGGATCCGACCACCCTGCCGCGCGCCTGCAAGAACGCGGTCGAGATCGAGGGCTCGCGCCGTGCGCACGCCCGCGACGGCGCCGCCCTCACCCGCTTTCTGCACTGGGTCGCCACCGACGCTCAGGCGAGCCTGCCGAACGAAACTGAAATCGTGGAGAAGCTCGAAGGCTTCCGCGAGGCGACCGGCGCGCTGAAGGATCTCAGTTTCGACACCATCGCCGGCGCCGCCTCCAACGGCGCCATCGTGCACTACCGCCCGACCCGCCGGCTCGCCAAGGCGATGCAGCGCGGCTCCCTGCTGCTGGTGGATTCCGGCGCCCAGTACCTGGACGGCACCACCGACGTGACCCGCACATTGGCCGTTGGCGAGCCGACACAGGAGATGCGCGAGCGGTTCACCCTGGTGCTCAAGGGGCACATCGCCCTGGCCCGCGTGCGGTTCCCGCACGGGACCACCGGCAGCGCGCTCGACATCCTGGCGCGCGTGGCGCTGTGGGCGAAGGGCCTCGACTACGACCACGGCACCGGCCACGGGGTGGGCAGCTACCTCGGGGTGCACGAGGGGCCCCAGCGCATCGCCAAGGCGCCCAACACGGTGGCGCTGAAGCCGGGCATGATCGTTTCCAACGAGCCCGGCTATTACAAGACCGGCGCCTACGGCATCCGCATCGAGAACCTGCAGGTGGTGACGCCGGCAGCCGATATCGAAGGCGGCGAGCGTCCGATGATGGGCTTCGAGACGCTGACGCTGGCGCCGATCGACCGCACGCTGATCGATCGCAGCCTGCTCGACGCCGCCGAACGCGCGTGGCTCGACGACTATCATGCGCGCGTTTTGAAGGTAGTCGGTCCGCAGCTCGATTCCGCGATTCGCGCCTGGCTCGAGACGGCCTGCGCCCCGATCTGAGGCTATACTGAGGCCAATACTCGGCTCTATTGGCGGCGCCCGGCCGTTCGCGGAAAGTCCTATCTCATAAGGGATTGAAGCTGAGCCGTCCGGAGCGGCGCGCCGGCGGCGGGGGCAACAAGCGCGGGTCAGAGCGGCCACGCCCCCTTCCCTCGGGAAGCCCGCCGCTGATCGCCGTCACCCCGGCGATCTTCGAAAAAATCGCAAGCCATCGCCTGCCGCATATGTTAGTAGTTTTCGCTACTATTATAGAGGCGCATATCCATGAAGCCAGCTGTTGCGGCGTCCGTCCTGGTTCTCGGCCTCCTCCTGCCCGCCTGTTCGCCCCGGGCGCAGGACAACCTTCGCGCCTCCGTGGCCGTCCTTCGCGCCGCCAATTCCTCGCCGGAGGTCGACTTTGTCGACCTGGCCGGGCGGTCTGACTGGACCGCCTTCGACTTTTTCGACGACTCCCGCATCTACCTCCCGGCCGCGATCAATGGCCGGGCGACCGACGTCCTGCTCGACAGCGGCGCTGGGCTGACCACGGTCGACAAGGCGTACGCGGCCGAGATCGGCCTCAGCCCGATCGGCGCCGCGACGGTGCATGGGAGCGGCGGCGACGCCGACGCCCGGGTCGCTACGGGGGTCACCATCGAGACCTCGGGCGTGCGGCTGAAGAACCTGACCGTCCTGATCCTCGATCTCAAACCGGTGAGCGACAGGATCGGACACCCGACCCCGGTCATCCTGGGTCGCGAGGCCTTCTCGAGCCTCATCGTGGACCTCGATATTCCAGGCCGCAGGCTGGCGTTCCACGATCCCAAACAGTGGCGCCCGCCCGACGGCGCGGTCCGCCTGGGCCTGACCCGCGCGCACGGCGCACGGCGCCAGACGCCGATCTCGATCGAGGGAAGGCTGGCGGTGCTTGCCATCTTCGACCTCGGCGGCGCGTCGCCGGTGGTCATGCCCGAAAGCTATGCGCACCAGGCGGGCGTACTCGACGGGCGCCCCCGCTCGCAACGTCTGCACGGCGGCGTCGGCGGCTTCCGCCCGCAGGCCATATCGACGCTGAGAACCCTCAGATTCGGCGGTGTCGTGCTGCACGAGGTGCCGGTGTCGATCGGAGCGGCTGACGCGCCCGAGGCGGCGCGCGGCTTCGTCGTCGGCATGCCGGTGCTGCGCCGCTTCCGGATGATGACCGACTATCAGCGCGACGCGCTTTATCTGATCGGCGACGCCCAGGCCCTGGCGCTTCCGTTCGAGAAGGATCGTTCGGGGCTGCGCCTGGAGCCGGCGCCGGACGGAGCCCGTGTCATCTACGTCTCGCCCGGCAGTCCCGCCGACGCGGCGGGCTGGAGACCGGCGACGTGATCGTCGCCGTCGACGGCAATCTGACACAGACAGCCGCCGCGCTTGGTCCCATCGCGCGGTGGGGCGCCGACGCCGCCGGCCGAACCGTCGCCCTCACCATGGCCGACGGCACCGTGCGGAGGCTCACGCTGAAGGACTATTACTGATGCGCACCGGCGCTGCGCCCGAAACCGCCCTGGCCGCGCTCGGCTTCACCGAGATCGAGGCCGCGGTCTACTGCGAGCTGCTTCGCGGCGGACCGGCGACGGGCTACCGGCTGGGCCAGGCCATCGGCAAGGCGGCGGCCAACACCTACCAGGCCCTCGCCTCGCTCACCCAGAAGGGCGCCGTCCTGGTCGACGACCGCGACGCCAAGACCTACCGCGCCACCTCGCCCTCCGAATTGCTGGCCGCCCTCGAGCGCGGTTTCGTAGACCGGCGCGCCCAGGCCATGACTGCGCTGGACACCCTGAAGCCCGCCGCCCCGGACGACCGCCTCTATCAGCTGTCGACCCCGGCCCAGGTCTTCGAGCGGGCCTCGGCGATGATCCAGCGCGCCCAGGAGATCGTCCTGTTCGACCTGTTTCCCGGACCGCTCGAGCGCTTCGCGCCGCTGTTGGTCCAGGCGCACGCACGCAAGGTCGTGGTGGCAGGCCTGGCCTATGGGGCGGCGCCGGCCCTGCCCTTCCCGGTCATCTCGTCCGCCGGCGCCGCGACGGTGGCCGAGCGCTGGCCCGGCCAGCAGATCAGTTTGGTCGCCGACGCGCGCGAACATCTCACTGCGCTCCTGGCGCCCGACAGCGGCTCCGTGCGCCACGCGGTGTGGAGCGACAGCGCCTATCTCGCCTGCCTGAAACACTCGGGCCTGGCGGCGGAAATCCGGGTCTCGCAGGTCGCGCCGTTGGACCAGGACCCGCTGAACGGCGTGGCCCTGCTGCACGCCTTTCCCCCGGGCCTTCGCGCCCTGATGGGACCGCCGAAACAGATGGAAGGAGACGCCGCATGAACCGCCGCAGTGCGCTCGCCCTGCCGCTCGCGTTCGCCGCCGTTCCGGGTTTCGTCTCGGCCGAGGGCGCGGCGCGGCTTCGGATTGCGCCGTCCACGGTCCTCGAGGGCGATCCGGTCTCGATCCGTGTAACCGGGCTGTCCGCCGGCGAGCGCGTCACCCTTTGCGCCCTGTCCCGTGACGCGGCGGGCCACGCTCAGTTCGCCCAGGCGAGCTTCCTGGCCGACGCGCACGGCGTCGTCGATCTCGCGACCAGTGCGCCGCGCTCGGGCTCGTACACCGGCGCCGACCTGCGCGGTCTCTTCTGGTCGCGGCGGCCCGTGGACGCGTCCTCGCAAGCTGACGCCGATCGCTGGCGTCCCGCAGCGCCGCTCGAATCCGGTCAGGTCCTGCTCGGCCTCGAGCGTGGCGGCCAGATCGGAGACCAGGCGCGGCTGACGCTCAACGCCGCTGATCCGGACGTGGTGCGCGAAGAGGTGCGCGCCGACGGCCTGGTCGGAAGCTTCCACGTCCGACGCGGCGCCGTGCGACGGCCGTGTGTGATCATCCTCGGCGGCGCGGAAGGCGGACGTTTCTTCGGCGACTGGCTCGGGCCGCGCCTGGCGTCGCGCGGCTACGCCTGCCTCGGCATTGCCTATTTCTCGGCGGACGGTTCCATCGCGGGCATTCCGAACGCGCTCGAGCACATTCCCGTCGAACTTGCCGATCGCGCGCGCACCTGGCTCGCGGCGCGGCCCGAGGCCGACATCGACCGCTTTGGCGTGGTCGGCGCGTCGAAAGGCGGAGAATTCGCGCTTCTGATCGCAGCGACCTATTCCTGGGTAAAGGCCACGGTCGCCTACGTGCCGGCCGACTACGTCTGGCAAGGATTCTCCTACGGATCGGGCGAGGCCGGCGCCGGCTCGTCCTGGTCGAAGGCGGGCAAGGACATTCCGTTCATTCCAGAAGCGGGCCTGCGCGATGTCATCGTCCAGGGACGCCGGTCCGGCGGCGGCGTCCGCCTGGCGCCGGTACACGAGGCGAATTTTCAGGGGGCGTCCGCGGCGGTCCGCGACGCGGCGCGCATACGCGTGGAGCAGAGCCGCTCGGCATTCCTGCTGGTCGGCGGCGAAGACGACCAGACGGCCGGTTCTGGCGCAATCGTCACGCGCGCGGCGGCGCTTCTGAAAGCCAACAACTATTCTTATCCCGTTGACGCCGTGAACTACCCTGGCGCGGGACATCTGATTGTCGATACGGGATGGAATTCGACGATCGCGGACAATACCGGCCTGTTCCACGACGGTGGAACGCCCGCAGCGGACGCCCGCGCCCAGGCTGACGGCTGGCTGCGCATGATCCGATTCCTGGAGAAGCACCTGTGAGCCGCCTTGCTCCATCGGCGCTGTTCGCCCTCGCGCTCATCGCCCTCGCGCCGGCGCCCGCACGCGCCGATCCGGCGTCCGACCTGGTGGACCGTTACGTCGCCTGGCGCGGCGGGGCGGCGTTTGAACGCCTGACGTCCGTGCACGAGAAGGGGCGCGTTGAATCCTCCGGCCTCGAAGGCGCGCTGGAATTCTGGATGGAGCGCGGCGGACGCCAGCGCAGCGACGCCGACCTCGGGGTCCTGAAGAACACCTCCGTCATCGCGGGCGGCGCTTCCTGGGACACGACCGCAAGCGGCCAGATCGAGACCTCCGCCGAAGCCGATGTCCGCTACGCCCAGCGCGACGCCGCCCTCCAGTTCGCCGACGCCCTGCGCGGCCGCGACGGCGCGGCCGACCGCTATCTCGGAACCGAGACGCGCGACCGCCGCAGTTGGGGCGTGATCCGGGTTAGTTTCGGCGACGAGGACAGCTACGACGCCTTCATCGACCCGGCGACCGGCGAACTTGACGGCTTTCGCATTCTAGAGAACCGCAAGGGCCGCTTCGAACAGCTCGCCGACTGGCGCGTGGTCGACGGCGTGCGCGTGCCGTTCCTGCTGACCACCACCGCGGACATCAAGACCGAGAACTCCACGATCCGCTTCAGCGAGATCGCCCTGAACGGCCGCTTCGAAGGCGCGCTGTTCGCTCGTCCCGCGCCGGTGCGTCGCGCATCGTTCAAGGACGGCGCGTCGTCGACGAGCTGGATCCCGTTCGAATTCTACGACGAGAACCGCATCTTCTTCCCGGCGAAGATCAACGGTCACGACACCGTCGTCCTGCTCGACAGCGGGGCCGAGACCTCGGTGATCGACAAGACCTATGCGGCTCAGATCGGCCTCACCGCCCAGGGCGCGGTCACCGCCATGGGCGCGGGCGGGACCGACACCGCCGGCCTGATCAACGGCGTGAACATCGAGATAGGCGATCTCGTCCTCGACAACCTCTCCATCGCCGCCATCGACATCGCACCGATCGGCCAACGCCTGGGCCACCCCCTGCCGTTCATTCTGGGCGGCGAGGTGTTCAACGAGCTCGCGATCGACATCGACTTCGCCAACCGGCGTCTCGCCTTCCGCAATCCGGACCGTCTGCAGAAGCCGGCCGGCGCCGTCGAAGTCCCGCTCGAACCGGTGCAGGGCATCCGGTCGGTCCCCGTGTCGGTGGAGGGCGGTCCTGAGGTCCCCTTTGACTTCGACCTCGGCAACGGCGCGCCGCTTCTGGTTATGCCGGCCTACTACGAACTGCACGGCCTGCTGCAGGGCCGCCAGACCTCCCAGGTCCTCAGCGGCGCCGTCGGCGGGGTTCATCCGGAGACCGAAGCGACAATCCGGCGCCTGACCTTCGCCGGCGCCGACTTCAGCGACGTGCCGACGGTGTTCCCGGGGACTTCGAACGCGGGGCTGAACTCGAATGTGGCAGTCGGCAACGTCGGCCTGCCGATCATCGACCGCTTCCATGTCATCATCGACTTCTCCCACGACCGCGCCTGGCTGACTCCCGATCCGGACCGGATCAAAGCGCCGTTCGCGAAGGACCGGCTGGGCCTGTTACTGGTCAAAAGCAATCGCGACATGAGTATTGAGTTCGTTTCGCCCGGCAGTCCCGCCGAAGCGGTCGGGTTCAAGACCGGCGAGCACGTGGTTCTGATCGACCGTAAGCCGCGCGCGGCATGGCCCCGCGAAGCGCTGGTCGCCCTGGCCCGACAGTCCGCCGGAACGGTGGTTGAGTTCACCCTGGCCGATGGTACGGTGCGGCGAGTGCGGCTGGCCGACTACTTCTGACGGAGACGACGATGGTCTTACGGTCCGTATCGCTTGTCGCCCTTGCCGGCGCCCTGGTCTGCGCCGCCGCGCCGGTCTCGGCCGCAGTCTGCACGCGCGCCGGAGCAGAAGCCGACCGCAAGCTCGTGCTCGATTTCTACAACACCGTGTTCATGGCGCGCGACGTCAGCAAGGCGCCGGAATACCTCGAAGAGACCTATATCCAGCACAACCCGCACGTCTCGCCGGGCCTGGACGGCTTCATGAAGGACTTCGGCGAGGGATGGAAGGCGCCGCCGCCGCCCGGCTACAAGCGCGTCATCCTCGACAGCATCGCCGACTACGACCGGGTAGCGATCTATGTGCGCCAGACCTGGATCGACAGCACCGGCGCGCCGCGCAGCCACCTCAGCTTCGACATGTTCCGCGTCGAACACGGCATGATCTCCGAGCACTGGGACGCCGACGACTGATCGCGCCGCGCCGGGGACGCCGACCGGCCTGCCGCCACGTTGTGAACCCTGCGACCGGCGATCGGGACCAACGTTAGGGTTGCACTTTCACCGCGCCCGCCGGTATCGTGCCTGGCGAGTGGGGGCGTAGGTATGATCAAAGCGTTTGTGGCCTTGGCCGCGGTCGCCTGGGCGGGGTCCGCCCAGGCGGAGGACCAGCCGACGATCGGACCCGTGGAGTTGTGGGTGAAGCCGGTCTACTATGTGGCCGCCGTGTCGCCCCCGAAGGGCGACCTCGCCCACATGCTGCTGATCGACGGCCAGAGCCGGTTCACCGACGCGGGCCAGGATTACTACAACGAAGCCGTGGTGCAGATCCTGCAGCCTGAGGCGCTCAAATACGGCACCGTCACGGCGGACTGGGATCCGTCCACCGAAGCCCTGGTGATCAATCGACTTCGCATCATCCGCGACGGCGTGGTGATCGACGTGCTGGCGTCGGGTCAGACCTTTACCGTGCTTCAGCGCGAGCCGGACCTGGAAGCCTCCATGCTCTTCGGCCGGCAGACCGTCGTGTTTCAACCCGACGGCGTGAGGGTCGGCGACATCATCGACTTCGCCTACACGCTCAAGCGCCACGACTTCGACCTTGAAAGGCCATGCCGAAGGCGCGGTGGATTTGCCGGTTCCGTTCGTCCCGATCGACCGCGTCTATTTCCGCGCGACCTGGCCGGCCGGCGTCGACATGAAATGGCACGAGACCAAAGGGCTCGACGCGCCCAAGGTGACGCGCACTGCCGACGGCGGCGAGCTCGTCGTCGACATGAGGAACCTGAGCCTCAAGAACAGTCCGCAGTTCTTTCCGATCGGCGCCCGGCTGCAGGTGAGCGACTACGCGCGCTGGGAGGACGTGTCCCGCGAATTCGCTCCGCTCTACGCCAAGGCCGAAACCCTGGGGCCCGACTCGCCGCTCAAGGCCGAAGTCGCCAAGATCGCCGCCGCGTCGTCCGATCCCGAGACACGCGCCGCAGCAGCGTTGACGCTCGTGCAGGAAGACGTGCGCTATGTCTTCAAGGGAATGAACCTCGGCGGCTTTGTGCCGACCGACGCCGACCTCACCTGGCGGCGCCGCTACGGCGACTGCAAGGCCAAGAGCGTCCTGCTCGTCGCCCTGCTGCGCGAACTGAACATCTCCGCCGAAGTCGCGATGGTGAGCGTCGCCCGCGGCCACGACGTCGCCGACAGTCTCCCGGGCGCCTTAATCTTCGACCATGTCTTTGTGCGGGCGACGATTGGCGGCCAAGTCTATTGGCTCGACCCCACGCGCCTGCACGACAGCGACCTCGAACTCATCGCCATGCCGAGATACGTCTCGGCGCTTCCGATCAACGACCAGGGCGCCGACCTGGAGTTGCTCTCCGCGCCCAAGCCCGACAAACCGCTTCGGGAATATCACATCGCCTACGACGCCAGCGCCGGCCCAAAGGCGCTCACACCTGTGCACATTGAATACATCTTCCGCGGAGAAGCGGCGCGCAACGAGTACCGTCGCTTCGTGAAGCTGGACGACGCCGACCGGCAAAGGTCGCTGAAAGCCTCGATCCCGGTTGCGATCCGACGGACGTTTGACGTCTCCAAGGTCGCCTTCGTCTACGACCACGCCACCCATGAGGCGCACGAGACTCTCGACGGATCGACCTTCCTGCCCTGGGTCGCTGACCCCGCCACGGGCGCGCTGGCCTTCGCGGTCGATCGCAGCGCTGTCGTCAGCAACTCATCGCCGACCGTAACGCCGGCGCCGGTCCCGCTGCCGCCGGTCATCCATCCGCAGCCGCACAGTTTGAAAGAGTTGGCGCAGATCGCGCCGGAGCTCGGACAGCCCATCCCGCCGCCCATTGTCGTCCCTATGCCGACGCCGCCCGTGGTCGTGCCGATGATCGCGCCACCCTCGCCGTACACGCTGTCGCTTTCGGACTGGCAGTACGACCGCACGATCGTGACCATCATCCTGCCCCGCGGCGGCGCGGGATTCACCGTTGACGGCGCCGACATAAACAAGAGCGTCATCGGCCACGACTACGTCCGGACCGCCGCCATCAAGGACGGCGTGTTCACCATGGACCTAAGTTCGCGCACCACCCAGCGCGACCTGAGCCCGTCGCAGGAGACGCAAGCGCGCCACGACATGATCGGCTTCGGCGATGACGTGAAACTCAAGGCGCCGGTCGGGTTCAAGCCCTCACTGGTGGAGACGGAAATCCGCGTCAAGCGCAGCGCCGACACGCCGGAGCAATTCCGCGACCGTGCCGACGCGCGGCTCGAGACCGGCGACTATGACGGCGCGATGAAGGACCTGGACGCGGCGCTGAAGCTCAAGGCCGACGATGCCTCGACCATCAACCTGCGCTGCTTCCTCAGGGCCGAGGCGAACCGCGACCTGCCGGCGGCGCTGACGGACTGCGATCGCGCGGTGGGACTTGCACCCACGAATGCCGACTTCCTGGACAGCCGCGGCCTTGCGCACTTCCGCCTCGGGCAGTTCGATCTGGCGCTCAGGGACTATGAGGCGGCGCTCTCCCACAACACGCGGCTCACGTCTTCGCGCTTCATGCACGGCGTCGTGCTGCGCCGGATGGGTCGCGAAAAGGAAGGCGACGCTGAGATCGCCACGGCCGAGCAGAGCGACCCGGATGTCGCCGCGGACTACGCCCGCTACGGCATCGCGCCTTAGCGGTTACACGCGCGCCAGGCCGCCGGTGACGAAGAAGCCGATCTCGATCGGACCGCCGCCGGAGGCCTCAGCCATGCGGCGGGCGAAGCCGTCGCAATAGGCCTGCTCGTCGCCCGTGTCGCGGGCGTACTGGCCGGCGTAGGAGGTTGTGAGGAACAGGCCGGCCGCCGCTTCCGGCGTGCGCTGTTCGGTGAAGTCGAACGTGATCGGCTCGATGCGCGCGAACGCGCCCGACGCCGCCAGCAACTCCGGATAGGGCTTCCATACGGTGAGCCGCGCATCCACATGCGGCGCCCACAGGCCCATCTCGTGATCGACCAGCTGTCGCGCCGCCACGGGCCCCAACACCTCGAACGGCTGGTAGCCGAAGGCAAGAAACACCCCGCCGGGCCGTAGCGCCGCAGCGACCTTTCTCCCCACCACGACCGGATCCATCCAATGGAATGCCGTGGCGGAAAACACTGCGTCGAGCGGCGCCTCGAACGCGACTGCCTCGGCGGGCGTTACCCGCACCTCCAGGCGCGGATCGGGCGCGATGCGCGCTGCCATGTCAGCGTCGGGTTCGACCGCAATGACGTGCGCGAAACGCTTCAGGACCTCCGGCGTCGCCTGGCCGGATCCGGCGCCGAGTTCGGCGGCGAGGTTGCGCGGCACGCCGCAGGCTTCTGCCGCCTTGTCGAACAGCCACCCGGGATAGCCCGGGCGAAATCGGATAGCGATCGGCGTGCAGCCCGTAGCGCGGCGAGGTCGGGCCCCCGCTCATCTGGAAACACCCATCTCAGGCGTCTCCGATCAGGGTAAGCCACTCGTCTTCGGTGAGCACCTGAAGGCCAAGCTCGGCCGCGGCCTTCAGCTTCGATCCGGCGCCCGGACCGGCGACCACGATGTCGGTCTTCTTCGACACCGACGAGGCGACCTTGGCGCCAAGGCTCTCCGCGCGCGCCTTTGCCTCTTCACGGGTCATGCGTTCGAGCGCGCCGGTGAAGACGACCGTCTTGCCCGCGACCGCCGTGTCGGTCTTAGGCTGCTCCGCGTCCTGGACGGTGAGCTCTGCGAGCAGGCGTTCGACGATCGAGCGGTTGTGGTCTTCCGCGAAATAGGCGGCGGCCGCCTCGATCACCGCGTCGCCGACCTGGTCGAGCGCGTCGAGGTCGGCGATGGCGGCTTCGTCGCCGCGCGCCACCGCGTCCATCGCCTCGAGAAACGCCTTCGCCGAACCATAGCCCCGCGCGAGCGTAATCGCCGTGGTCTCGCCGATGTGGCGCAGGCCAAGCCCATAGATGAAACGGTCGAGCGAGACGGTCCGCCGCGCATCGATCGAACTCACCAGATTACGGATCGAGGTCTCGCCGAACCCGTCGCGTTCGCGCAAGGCGTCGAGACGATTCTCATCCCTGGCCAGTTTGAAGATGTCGGCGGGCTCGGCGACCCAGCCCTCGTCGTAGAACAGTTGAATTTGCTTCTCGCCGAGCCCCTCGATGTCGAAGGCGCGGCGCGAGCAGAAATGCTTCAGGTGCTCGACCCGCTGGAACGGACAGGCGAACTCTCCGGTGCAGCGGCGCACCACTGTCTCCGCCCCGCCGGTCGTGGTCTCGCGCATCACCAGGGTGTGCAGCGGGCACGGGCAGTACGTCGGGAATTGATAGACGCGCGCGCCCTTGCGCCGCTCTGACTTCACCACCTCCACGATCTGCGGGATCACGTCGCCGGCGCGCTGCAGGATCACCGTGTCACCGATGCGCGCGTCCAGGCGCTCGATCTCGTCGGCGTTGTGCAGGGTCGCGTTCTTCACTACCACCCCGCCGACGGTCACCGGCTTCAGCCGCGCCACCGGCGTGAGCGAGCCGGTGCGACCCACCTGGATGTCGATGCCTTCCAGAACGGTGCGCGCCTGCTGCGCGGGGAACTTGCGCGCCACGGCCCAGCGCGGCGAGCGGGACACGAATCCGAGGCGGTTCTGCCAGTCGAGCCGGTCGGTCTTATAGACCACGCCGTCGATGTCGTAGCCGAGGTTCGGCCGCTCGGCCTCGAACACGCGATAGGCGTCGTCCAGACCCTCGACGTTCTTCACGCGGACCGAGCGCGTGTTGACCGGCAGGCCCCACGCCTTGAACGTCTCGAGCGCCTCCCACTGGGTCTTGGCGAAGGGCACGGACAGTTCGCCCCAGGCGTAGGCGAAAAAGCGCAGCGGCCGTCCCGCCGTCACCTGCGGATCGATCTGGCGCAGCGATCCCGACGCGAAATTGCGCGGGTTGGCGTAGGTGCGCTTGCCCGCGGCCTCGGCCTCGATATTGAAGCGGTTGAAGGCGTCGTTCGGCGCGTAGATCTCGCCGCGCACCTCGATCAGCTCGGGCCAGGCCTTGCCCTTCAGCTTGTGCGGTATGTCCTTCAGGGTGCGCAGATTGGCGGTGACGTCCTCGCCGGTGCGCCCGTCGCCGCGCGTGGCGCCTTTCACGAACACGCCGTGCTCGTAGCGCAGATTGATCGACAGGCCGTCGATCTTGGGCTCGGCGGTGAAGAAGACCTCCTCGTCGCCCAGTTTCAGAAAGCGACGGATGCGCGCGACGAACTCGGCGGTGTCCTCGTCGGTGAAGGCGTTGTCCAGCGACAGCATCGCAATGCCGTGGACCACCGGCGCGAACTGGGTCGACGGCGCGGCGCCCACGCGCTTCGACGGCGAGTTGGCGCGGACCAGGTTCGGGAAGCGCGCCTCGATCGCGGCGTTGCGCAGCTTCAGGGCGTCGTAGTCCGCGTCGGAAACGCTGGGTGTCTCTTCTCGGTAATAGAGAGCGTCGTGGCCCGCGATCGCGTCGGCCAACCGCTCAAGCTCGGCGGCGGCTTCGGCTTCGCTTAGGGCCTCGGGGGCTTTCGACAGGGCGGTCTTGGCGGCCATCCCCGCCTCATACGGCTAAGCACGGCGCCGGTGAAGCCTGGATCGAAAAGGACGCCCCGCCGGGACCCGCCCAGCGGGGCGCAGGAAGCTCTACTTCGGCGCCATCTCGTCCGGGCAGGCGCCGTCGGGGATCTTTTTGCCCTTCGCCTTGGCGTCTGCACATTTCTTCGCGTTCCAGCCCTTGCCGTAGGTCGGGGTGGACTGAGCGGTCATCGGCGTCGCCTGGTCAGCCGGCGGCGTGGCGGCCGGCGCTGGCGGAGCGGCCGGTTGGGCCGGCGGAGGCGGAGGCGTGGTCGGCTGGTCTTGCGCAAAGGCGGCGGCGGAAATCAGCAACACACTCGCACTGGCTAAGACAGGGAAGAGTTTCATTCGCTGTTCCTTCGATGGGCCCCGGCCCAATTCGTCCCGCTTCTTAACCGTGACGCCCGCCCGCAAGTTCCTGGTAGAGTCCTGAAGCGGAGCGGTCGAAAACGGCCCAGCTTTGCCCTAGACTGCCGCCGGGGCCTTTTGGGGGGACCGTCATGCGTGAGCTGCTCAAGTGGATCGACCGCATCGCGGCGATCATCACCGTCGCGACCTTCGCCTTTTCGCTGCTGCACTTCTTCGGCGCCGTGCCCGTGCCGCACCTCGACCTGTCGAGCGGACGCAAAGCGTTTGTGGCCCTGGTGGTCTATGAAGCGGTGATGGCGATCGCGGTCTCCGGCGCCAGCGCCCTGCTCTACCGCGGCACGCGCATCGTCTTCCTGTCCATGCTGTTCCCGGTCATCGCCTGGTCCTTCGTCAATGTCGATGTGATGAAGACCCTGTTCGGCGAGACCGTCTGGGCGCCGGCGAGCCACGGCGTCTGGATCTTCCGCCTGCAGCAGGCGCAGAACATGGTCGGCTTCTGGCTCAGCCTGGTCGGCGCGGCGATCTTCCTGGTGCTCTACACACTGCTGTTCGTGCGCCGTGCGGCCTACGACAAGTTCCACCAGGGCGACGACGCCTCGCGCCACCTCGCCCAGATGAACCTGATGGTCGTGGTCCTGGGCGCCATCATTACCGCCTTCGTCGCCCACGTGGCGTGGATCTGGCTCGGCGCGGCGAACGTCAGTTAGGGTTTGGTGACCATCGCCTGCAGCTTCAGCACCGTGTTCCAGTTGCGGCCCGTGCCGCGGCCCGGCATGTGCCGGTCGATCAGCGACGTCAGCTTGGAGTTGCCCTGCCCGTCGGGAAAATAGATGTAGAGCGTGCGGCCCTTGGCCTGCATCGTCTCGCGACCGGGGTTAGCGTTGCGCAGGCCCTCGACGGCCTTGGCGGTCGGCGCCTGCTTCATCACCCAGGCGAGCAGCGGCCCGGATCCGTCTTCGCCTCGGCGGTGAACTGATTGCCGGCGACCAGGTCGTCCCACGCTTCCGGTGAACGCACGAACAGTTCGGTTTTGAGATCGAACCGGGCCGAAATCTCCTTGTGCAGCCACGTCTCCAACGCCTCCGGCTTTGCGCGCTGGGCGCCGAACACCAGGTTGCCGCTCTGCAACAGGCTGCGCGGCTCAGCGAAGCCCATGTCCGCGAGCATGGTTTTCAGATCGGCCATGGCGACCTTGCCGTGGCCGCCGACATTCACCCCGCGCAGGAGCGCGATATAGAGGCTCATGGCCCGTTTATGATCGCGCTCGAGCGTCCCGTCCAGGCGCCCTTGGCCACGGTTGCGCCCACGTTGGCTGAACGCTGATCGCTCACCTGCGACGATCCGCCTTCTGCTGCGACCCGGCCGGTCGGCGTAGAAGGCTCGCACGTTCCGGCGCGCAGGATATTCGCCAGCCGGGACCCGATATTTCAGCTCGCGTTCGGCTGCCGCGATCCAGGATTCGTGCCGCGGCGAGTGGCGGCGGGGGCCGCCAAACGGGGTCGTGCGGCCGCTCTCTCCGGCTTGCCCTCTCTTGCTCGGGATCAAGACCGTGCGACCCCTACCTTTCTCAGCCTATTCATAGCCCCCTATTCGTAGGGCCAGGGCCGGTCGCGCAGGAACTGCGACAGCAGCCACTTGCGCCCGCGCGTCGGCGCCAGCCCCGCGTGCAGCGTCATCCGGTCGGGCTCGCCGTCGGCGTCGGCGTTCCAGAACAGGATCGCATCGCCCTTGCCGCCCTTGAAGCGCAGGTCGAGGCGCGGGAACTCCGTCTCGCCGCCTTCGAAGCCGTCGTTCAGATAGATCAGGAAGGTCGCGACCCGCTGGCCGCGCTCAGCGATGACGGTCGCGTGCGCCGGGTTCTCGGGATCGAGAAAGTCCACGTGGCGGACAAACTCCTGGCCCGTCTCGTAGTGCAGCACCGACAGCTCCTCGAAGTTCGCCGTCGCGACGCCGGTCGCGCGCGCGATGCGGGCTCGGACCAGCGCCATCACCACGTCGCTCTCGATCAGATGAAATTCCGTCGAGCCGTTCGAGCGGGCGCGGCTCTGCACGCCGCCGCCCGTGCCCTCGTCATAGACGCGCGCCGGCTTGATGCGCCCCCGCGCGCGTTCGATCAGCCAGTCGCACTGCGTCCGCCGTCAGAAAGCCGTCGAAGGCCGCGATGCGCGGCGAGGCCGACAGCACGCGCGGCGCAGGAACCGCCAGCAAGGCCTCCAAGTCGACGCCGTCTACGGTCGCGAGCAGCCGCATCTGGTCGCGGGCGCGAGGTCGCCGCGTCTGCCGCGCGTTGCAGGGCGTCGAACGCCGCGTCCAGTCCTGCGGGCAGAAAGCGTCCGGCCGCCCGCATGGCCGCGGTCAGTTCGTTCGCCTCGGCGCCGCCGTGGCCGGCGGCCAGCGCGAGCATCTGCGCCGCGCGGTCCGGAAGCTTCGGCGCCGCATAGCCGGTCAACAACCTGCGCGCCCAGGAAGGTCCCCGAACGCGCATCGCCGGCGCGCGCGGCGCGCGCGAGCCAGTCCAGCGCCTCGGGGTGACGGCCCTGCTGGTCGAGCAAGGCGGCATAGGCGAACTGCGCCTTCAGGTCCCCCTGACGCGCCTTGGACTCAATCTCGCGCGGGTCCGCCGCCATGCCCCACTATCTCCGAACTGTGGAGACGGTTGTGGCCGGGCCGAACGCGCAGGTCAAATTGACCAGGGATGCTTTGCGGCCACGCCTTCACCAGATCCTGACGCGGTCCGCCGGCGCCAGGTAGAGCTTGTCGCCCGGCTTCACGCCGAACGCCGCGTACCAGGCGTCGATGTTCCGCACCACGCCGTTCACCCGGTAGAGCTCCGGCGAATGTGGACGTCGGAGACCAGCCGCTGGCGGATCGCGTCTTCGCGCGACTTCTCGCGCCACGACTGGGCGTAGGCCAAGGAAGAAGCGCTGGTCGCCGGTCAGGCCGTCGATCACCGGCGCGGGCTTGCCGTGCAGCGAGCGCGTGATAGGCGTCCAGCGCGATGCAGCACGCCGCCGAGGTCGGCGATGTTCTCGCCCATGGTCTGGTCGCCCTTGACGTGCACGCCCGGGAACGGCGCGATAGGTGTCGTACTGCGCGCCCAGCTTGCTCGGCCGCGGCCTCGAACTCGTCGGCGTCGTCCGGCGGTCCACCAGTCGGCCAGCGCGCCCTTGCCGTCGAACTTGCGGCCCTCGTCGTCGAAGCCGTGGGTCATCTCGTGGCCGATCACCCCGCCGATGCCGCCGTAGTTGACCGCCGCGTCGGCGTCGGGATCGAAGAACGGCGGCTGCAGGATCGCCGCGGGAAAGACGATCTCGTTGATGGTCGGGTTGTAGTAGGCGTTCACCGTCTGGGGCGTCATGCCCCACTCGGACTCGGTCCACCGGATCGTTCGAGGCGCTTCACCTCGCCGGTTCCATTCGAACGCCTGCGACGCGCGCGATGTCGCCGAACAGGTCGTCGCGGCGATCCGCAGCGCGGAATAGTCGCGCCACTTGTCCGGGTAGGCGATCTTCACCGTGAACATGTCGAGCTTGGCGCTGCGCCTTCGCCTTGGTCTCGGGGCTCATCCAGTCGAGCTGGTCGATGCGCGCGTGCAGCGCGACGCGCAGTTCGCCGACCAGGGCGTCGATCTTGGCCTTGGCCTCCGGCGGGAAGTAGCGCGCGACATAGACCCGCCCGACCGCCTCGCCCATGCCGCGATCGACCACGCCGACCGCGCGCTTCCAGCGCGGCCGCTGTTCGGTCTGGCCCGACAGCGTCTTCGAGCGGAAGTCGAAGTTGGCGTCGACGAACGGCTTGGACAGGAAGGGCGCGGCGCCGTCGGCCACGCGGAACGCCGACCAGGCCTTCAGCGTCTCGAGCGGCGTCGCGCCGTAGATCGCGGCGATCTTGGTGAAGGCGGTGGCTCGCCGACGATCGAGCCTTGCTCGACCGGCGGAAGCCCGGTCTTGGCCAGATAGGCGCGCCACGGAAACCCGGCGCGGCGCTTCCAGTTGGTCCGGCGTCATCGGATTATAGGTCTTGTCCGGATCGCGGCGTTCGGCGCGCGACCAGCTCGCCTGGGCGATCGAGGTTTCGAGGTCGACGATCGCCTTGGCGTTCTCCTCCGGATGCTCCCAGCCGATCAGGCCAGCATCTGAGCGACATAGGCCTGGTAGGCGGCCTTCTTCGCGCGCGAACTTGTCGGAGAGATAGTAGTCGCGGTCGGGCAGGCTGAGGCCGCCCTGGTCCATGCCCACCATGTAGTGGTCCGGCGCCTTGGCGTCGGTGTCGATGCCCAGGCGAACGGCGCGCGCAGGAAGCCGCCGCTCTGCCCTGCGCCCATGGCCTCCCCCAGGCCTCGCGCGAGGACGCATTGCGGATGACGCTCAGGTCGGGCTCGATCGGCTTGGCGCCGAGCGCCTCGATCCGCGCCTCGTCCATATAGGCGTGATAGAAGGCGCCGACCTTGGCGGCGTCGGCGGCGGTCGGTCCGCTCACGCCATCGGCGCCGGTCTCCATGATGGTGCGGATGCGCGCCTCGGCGGTGTCGCTCAGCACCTCGTCGTCGCCGAAGCGCACGCGGTCGGCCGGGATTTCGGTCCGCTTGTCCCAGCCGCCGTTGGCGTAGGCGAAGAAGTCGTCGCCCGGCTTCACCGACGGGTCCTCGCCGGCGGCGTCAAAACCCCACTTGCCGTAGTGGAGCGCCTTCTCGGCAGGCGCGGCGACGGCGACGCCAACGGTCAGGGCTGCGAGCGCGGCGGCGCCCAGGAGCAGAGTTTTCACTGGATGTTCCCTCGCATGAGCGCTCGCACCCTATCGCTACCAGACGGGAAGGAACAAGCGGGCGTCGCATCGAACAGGCGCCGGCAAGCCTTACCAATGCTTCATTTTCCCCTCCTCATCCGCCGCGCTAGGGGATAGGCCTTAGGGCCGCCGGGGGATTCTGTGTCGAAGTTCCGTTTGTTCTGCACGGCCCGCCGGGTGAGCCTTGCCTTGGCGGTCGCCGCCATGCCCGCCGCAGCGCTTGCCCAGTCCGACCAACAAACCGGAACCGGCCAACCGACCCAAACGGCGCAGCAGCCGGGCAAGGGCGCGAGCACGGTCAAGGGCGTCACGGTCACCGGCGAGCAAAATGATTTCCGCAGTTCGCCCGACAAGCGAAGCTACGACCTGACCAAAGACCTGCAGGGCCAGACCGGCACGCTCGCCGACGTGCTGCGCAACATTCCCTCGCTGAGCGTCGACCTGAACGGCAACGTCTCGATCCGCGGCGACGCCAACATCCAGATCCTGGTCGACGGCAAGCCGTCCGGCCTGTTCAAGGGCGCCGGCGCCGGTCAGATTCTGCTCTCGATCCCCGCCGACCAGTACCAGCGGGTGGAGGTGATGACCAATCCCTCCGCCGCCTATTCGCCCGAGGGATCCGGCGGCATCATCAATCTGATCACCAAGAAGACGCGCAAGAGCGGACCCTCCGGCTCGATCCGCGCGTCCCAGGGCACGCGCGGCCGCTGGAGCACGAGCGCCGTGGGCGCCTACAAGGGCGACAAGCTGTCGGCGCAGATCACCGGGGGCTATCGCTACGATCCGCAGCACACGGTCGACAGCAACCGTCTCACCACGCTGGACGCAACCGGCCACCCGACTTCGACGCAAGACCAGACCGTCATCGGCAGCGGCGCGCTGCACATCTGGTACTTGCGCGGCAGCGTCGACTACGCGCTGGATCCCAAGACGCAGTTGAGCGCCGAAGCCCACTACAGCGACTTCTTCCTGGGGCTGCCCAGCGTCTCCAGGCTCGAGGCCTTCGAAACGTCGGGCGCGCTCGACCAAGCGTTCACGCGCAGCGGCCAGGACAACACCGACCGCAAGACCGAAGGCGGTAGTGCGACGCTGCGCCGGACCTTCGACGGCGACAACCACGACCTGACCCTGATCGCCAGCTACGACCGCACGCCCTACAACCTCGGCCTCGACTTCACCGACAGCAGCATGCTGCCGCCGCTGCCCGACCTGTTCGACCGCGTGCGCACCGCCAGCGTCGACGGCTTGACCGACATCAAGGCCGACTACCAGGCGCCGATGCCGCACGGCGCACGCCTGAAGGCGGGCTACGAGCTACAGATTGACGACACCACGAGCCAAAACCACGGCGTCCAGGGCGCCGCATCACCCTCCGCGCCCGACGATCCGGCCCAGACCGACGACTTCCATTTCCGCCGCCAGATCGACATGCTCTACGCCACCTGGGAACAGCCTTTCGGCAAGCTCGACGTGCTGGCGGGCGTGCGCGGCGAACAGAGCCGGGTGAGCATCGACGACGCGACCTTGGGCGTCACCCAGACGACGGATCATTTCCGCCTCTATCCGTCGCTGAACCTCACCTACACACTCAGCGACGCCCAACAGCTGTCCGCGAGCTACAGCCAGCGTGTCGAACGCCCGTCGCCGGCCTTGTTCGACCCGTTCCTCTACCTGGACGGCGCCTTCTACGCGCACACCGGAAATCCGAACCTGCGCGACCAGGAGACTCAGGACTTCGAGGCGGGCTATCAGTACAAGTCAGGCGGCCGCTATTACCTCGCGACGCTCTACTACAAGGACAACCAGCACGGTTTGACGAGCGTCAACACCT
Organism: uncultured Pseudomonadota bacterium; assembly: GCA_963838235.1. Lineage (GTDB taxonomy): Bacteria > Pseudomonadota > Alphaproteobacteria > Caulobacterales > Caulobacteraceae > JAFECT01. Next base: position 702,449 of record CAWIQJ010000005.1, on the reverse strand, counting down.
TGATTCCCGATGGCGTCGTCGTCGGCAATTTCGCGAACCTGACAAGCAGCCACAGCACCGGCCTCGAGCTCGTGGCGAACGGAAGTCTGATCAAGTCGCTGACCTACAATGCGAGCGCCGACCTGCACCGCACCGAGATCGATTCCGAAGCGGCAGGCTTCCCCGGCACGCGCGCGGCGACCACGCTGTCGGGCCGCGCCAGTCTGAACTGGCAGGCGTCGCCCAACGACCTCTTCCAGATCGGCGTGCGCGCCAGCGGCAAGGAGGTGAACCCGCAGGGATTCTCCCAGCTCGGTCCGCTGATCAATCTCGGCTATCGGCGCAAGCTGTCGGACAAGCTGTCGGTATTCGTCACCGCTCAGGACGCGTTTGCGACCTATCGTCAGTCGGCCGACGTCTTCGATCCGCACTTCACGGAGTTTCTGCACGACCGCAGCCGCACCCAGGCGGCCTTCATCGGCTTCAGCTATGCCTTCGGCGGTGGGGCCAAGAAGGACCCGGGCTTCGACTACAGCAACTGAGGCGGCGGCCTCTTGCTCTCTCGAATTTACGGTTGTAGGTTGACCCTATGGCCGTCACCCCCGCCGAGAGCCAGATCATGGACGCCCTTTGGCGCGAGGGCGCGCTGACCGCCGCCGGGATCGTCGAGGCGGTGAAGGCCCAGAACTGGGGCGAGGCCACGGTCAAGACCCTGATCCACCGCCTGCTCAAGCGCCAGGCCATCCGCTCCGAGCGGATCGACGGCGTCGTCCACTACCGCGCCCTGCTCGAACGCGCCGACTATGTGCAGGCCGAGAGTCAGGGTCTGCTCGACCGACTGTTCGACGGCGAGCTGGCGCCGCTGGTGGCCCATTTCGCCGGACGCCGTGCGCTGACCCCGGCGGAGGTCGAACGCATCCGCGCCCTGCTCGACGAGCTCGACGACGATGCTGGGTGAAGTCCTCTTCGGCGTCTTGTTGCGCACCCAGTTCGCGGCGTCCGCCGCGATCGTCCTGGTCCTGTTGCTGCGTCCGTGGGCGCGCTGGCTGATCGGGCCGCGGCTCGCCTACCGGCTCTGGGCGATCCCGGTTGCGGCCCTGGCCGCGGGCCTGGCGCCGTCGATCGCGACCCTGAACGCGACCATCACGACCGCAGCGGGCGCGCTCAACCGCGACTTCGGCCTGGGCGCCGCGCTCGAACTCTGGAGCCTCGGCGCGCTCGCCGCCTTCCTCGTTTTCGCCCGGGCGGAACTGACTTTCCGGCGGATGGAGCGGCGCGGACAGGCCGGCCCCGCGGTGGTGGGCGTGTGGCCGCGTCTCGTCGTCCCCGCCGACTACGCCGTTCAGTTCAACGCCAGCGAGCGCCGCATCATCCGCATCCACGAGCGCGTCCACATGCAAAGACGCGACACGGTGACCAACCTGTTCGCGGCGGTCGCCGGCATCGTCTTCTGGTTCAACCCGCTGATGCACCTCGCGCGCCATGCGATGCGCCTCGACCAGGAACTGGCCTGTGACGCCCTCGCGCTCGAAGACGTCAACGTCGGGCCGCGCGCCTACGGCGAAGTGCTGCTGAAGGCCCAGCTCGCGGGCCCGCGCTCATGGCTCGCCTGCGCCTGGTCCGGCATGGCCGGCCATCCGCTTGAGCTCCGCGTGCGGCTCTTGTCGATGCGTCGCCACTCGCTGTCACGCGAAATGCTCGGCGCGGCAGCCGTCGCGGCGCTGGCGGTCGCGGTGTCGGTGACGGTCCTGACCCTGGAGCCGCCGGGCACGTCCTCTTCGCACGACAACTACAGCCAGGACATGCCCTAGCCACCGGCTGAGACCGGCGCATGGCGGCTCGTCGATTTGCCCTTGACGAACAAATTTACACGCGTCAATCATGACCCATGATTTACGGTCGTAAATTGATGCTCGCCGCCTCGGCCTGCGCCGCAGCCTTGTTAAGCGACGCATCCGCCGCGACCGCTCAGGACCAGCCGCCACCGCCGACCCCCGCCGGACAGACCCAAGCGCCACCGCCAGCGCCGAGCGATCAGAAGGACAAGACGCCCGAAAAGCCGGCGGACAAGGGCTCGACCACCGTTCAGGGCGTGACGGTCACCGGCGAACGGGGCGGCTTCAAGAGCGCCATCGATCGCAAGAGCTACGACCTCACCAAGGACCTGCAGACCCAGGCCGGCGCGCCCATCGGCGACGCGCTGCGCAATCTGCCGGGGGTGAACGTCGACGTGCAAGGCAATGTGTCGATCCGCGGCGACAGTAATGTGGTGATCCTGGTCGACGGCAAGCCGTCGAGCCTGTTCTCGGGCCCCGGCCGCGCCCAGGTGCTGGAATCCCTGCCCGCCGACCAGTACGAGCGCGCTGAAGTGCTGACCAATCCCTCGACGGAATTCTCACCGAACGGCTCGGCCGGGATCATCAACCTGATTTCGAAGAAATCGCACGGAGCGGCGAGTTCAGGATCGGTGCGTGCGATGGAGGGTACGAACGACCACTGGCGCCTTGGCGCCAGCGCGAACTACGTCTCCGGCCCCATATCCCTCACCCTGAACGCCGGCGAAGCCTACAACCTCTTGCGCGGCGGCCGGACCGACACACGCGAAGGCTTCGACAGTTCCGGCGCGCCGACCTTTTCGTCCTTCGACGCCGAGAACCTCAGGAACGTCCAGGTGTTCGGGTTCGCCAGCGCCGGTCTCGACGACGATCTGGACGACAAGACGCGCCTGAGCCTCGGCCTGCACTCTTTCCACGGCTCCCAGGCGGGCGACGGCCCGTCGCCGATCTCCGAGGACAATGGCGCGGGCGTCCCGGTGCTGATCGACGATCGTGTCGAACACAACACCTTCCCGGTTGCAGACGAAGAGGCCGATCTGTCCTGGCGCAGGACCTTCGACGGCGACCAGCACGACCTCACACTCAGCGTCTCGAGCAACCGGCTGACCATTTCGGCCCTCGACAACTACGCCGACGTCAATGTGTTGCCGGCCCTGCCCGACAGCTTCGAAGCGATCCTGTTCGACAGCGTCGCGGTCAACAACACCGTCAAGGCGGACTACGAACGGCCCATGCCCAAGGGCGGTCAACTGAAGGCGGGTTACGAGCTCGACGACGAGAACGACCGGTACAACAACACGGGCTTCCAGAGCGCACCGACGCCCACGGGTCCGCTGGACCCGGCTGAGACCGACCTGTTCCACTTCGATCGCGCGATCCAGGCGATCTACACCACCTACCAGCAGCCCTTCGGCAAGTTCACAGTACTCGGCGGCTTGCGCTATGAGACCAACCGCATCGATCTCGACCAGGAGACCCAGCACATCACGGGCTCGCGCGTTGAAGCGCGCCTCTATCCCAGCCTGCATGTCTCGTATCAGATCGACGACACACAGCAGCTGACGGCGAGCTACAGCCGGCGTATCGAGCGACCGGACGCGCAGAACTTCAACCCGTTTCGCGGCGTGCTCGGCCCGCTCTCCCTCAGCCAGGGCAACCCCGCTCTGTTGCCGCAACAGACCCAGGACTACGAGCTGGGCTACCAATACAAACAGGGCCAGAGCTATTATCTCGCCACGCTTTACTACAAGGACAACCGCGAAGGTGTTACCCCGGTGGAACAGGACATCGGCAACGGCGTCATCCTGACCACGCAGGAGAACCTGGCGTCGAGCCGAAGCGGAGGCCTGGAGCTCGTCGCCAGCGGAAAGCTGTTCAAGACCATCACCTACAGTCTGTCCGCCGACGGCGCGTGGAACCAGATCGACGCGACGCCGCTGGGATTTCCGAACCGCGAGACGGGTTACTCGCTCAGCGGCAACGGCACGATTGCGTGGCAGGCGACGCCCGGCGATCTCATCCAAGCCAACGGATTCATCGTCGGCAAGCGGCTGACCGCCCAGGGCTATCAGCAGCCCGGCGGCGTGCTCTTCCTCGGCTATCGCCACAAGTTCGATCCGCATCTGTCGCTGTTCGTCACCGGCATCGACGTGATGAACACGATGCGGTTCCACACCGTCCTCGACACGCCGACTCTGCGCGAGGATATTGCTCTGCAGTTTCGCCAGCGCGCACTGCTGGTCGGCCTGACCTACAGCTTCGGCGGCGCGACCAAGCGCGATCCCCAGTTCGACTTCGGCGCCGGCGGCGGCCCGCACTGATCGGCGGCATCGCCTAAATCTGACCGGCGATAACCCCAGCTTTGCCATTTCGTGGCCAAATTGTATGGCCATGAGAGACTAAACGGGAGGCTGTGGTGGGAAGCGATCGGGGACTACGCCGCCGCGCGCCGTGTGCGGGCCTGATCTGCGCCGCGGCCCTGGTCGCCGCGGCGCCCGCCCTTGCCCAGTCCGCGCCGGCGCCATCGGACCAGACGCCCGCGCCTCAAACCCAACCGTCCCAGACCGACGCGCAGAAGAAGGACACCGCCACCGCCAAGCCGAAACCTGACGCAAGCGCCAAGGACAAGCAGGACGCCAAGGGCTCGACCACCGTCAAGGGCGTGACGGTCACCGGCGACAACAGCTTCCGCAGTTCACCGGACCGGCGCAGCTACGACATCAGCAAGGACCTGCAGACGCAGAGCGGCGCGTCGGTGACCGACGCCTTGCGGAACGTGCCGGGCGTGCAGGTGGACCTGCAGGGCGCGATTTCCATTCGCGGCGACAGCGACGTGACCATTCTGGTGGACGGCAAGCCGTCGCACCTCGGCCCACTCACCTCGGTTCCAGCCGACCAGTTCTCGCGCGTCGAAGTGATGACCACCCCGTCGGCGGAGTTTTCGCCCGAGGGTACGGCCGGCATCATCAACCTGATCAGCAAGAAGACCCAACCGCCCGGCGCCTCCGGCAGCGTGCGCGCGTCGCTCGGCACCGACGGCCAATGGCGGTCGAGTATTCGCGGCTCCTACCAGGTCGGCAAGCTGACCCTGTCGGGCGGCGTCTACGCCAACCGCGGCGTCATCGACAACGGGGGCGCCGGGTCCAGCGATGCGTTTGTGGGCGGCCTCCTGGACACCTCCACTCAAAGCGCGTCTCGCGCGCGGGGTTATGGCGACAACGAAGGCGTCAGCGCCAACCTCGAATATCAATTCGATCCGGCCACGCGATTCAACGCGTCGATCCAGGATGGTTTCGCGCAGCTGAAGGTTCGCCAGGACGGGGAAGCAACCGTCGATGATGCGGGCGGAACGCCGCAACTGGTTTTTGATCGATCGCTGTTGAACCTTCGCCAGGCCGACATCGGCAGTGTGGACGCCACGCTGCAGCACAACTTTGCCGGCGACCAAGACAACAACCTGGTCATTGACCTTTCTCAGAGTTGCCGGATCGACGATCAGACGAGGCCGGACACGGTTCTGAACCTTGTGCCAGCGGCCGGGACGGTCTTCGACGAGCTGAACAGCAACAACACTGAGACTGAAACCGATTTCCAGGCCGACTATCAGCGACCGATGCCCGGCGAGGGGCGCTTCAAGACCGGCTACGCCTTAACGGTGGAAAACGATCGGATCCAGAACCTCGGCTTCGACGGCGCGACCTCGCCGCTCGCGCCGTTCGATCCCGCCCAAACCGACCAGTTCCAGTTCACCCGGCGCATCGACGCCGCCTACGTCACCTATGAACAGCCGATCGGCAAACTGACCCTGCTCGGCGGTCTGCGTTACGAAAGCAGCCGCATCGACATCGACCAGGTCACCCAGAGCATCACCGGCCACAACGACGACGCGCGGCTCTATCCGACGCTGCATCTCGGTTGGCAGTTCACCGACGCTCAGCAATTGCAGTTCGGCTACAGCGAGCGGATCGAACGCCCGTCGCCCAGTGAGTTCGACCCGTTCCGGGTAATCTACGGTCCGCTCAACATTTCCGCCGGCAATCCGGACCTGAAGCCCGAGGTCACCCAGTCCTACGAGGCGGGCTATCAGTACAGGGCGGGCCCGACCTATTACCTGGCCACCCTGTTCTACAAGGACAGTCAGCGCGGCGTGACGTCGGTGAACACCGACCTAGGCGGCGGCGTCCAGTTGAGCACGCAAGAGAACCTCACCCGCAGCAAGTCCGCCGGCCTCGAACTCAGCGCCGCCGGCCGGCTGACCCCGACCCTTCGCTACAATCTCTCGGGCTTCGGCTCCTGGAACGAGATCGATGCGCAGGCGCTCGGTTTTCCCACGCCGAGGTCGGCCGACACCTACAGCGGCCACGGCTCGATCATCTGGGACGCGACGCCGAAGGATGAAGTTCAGCTCGACATGGGCCTGATCGGAAAGTCGCTGATGCCCCAGGGCTTCGTCGATCCGCGCGGCTATCTGAACGTCGGCTACCGGCACAAGATCAGTGATCACCTGTCGCTGTTCCTCACCGCCCAGGACGTGCTGGACTCCAACCGCCACCGAACGATCTACGACAGCCCGGATCTGGTCGGTGAAAACCGTTACCAGGTGCGCGACCGGGCGGTTCTTTTCAGTTTCACCTACAGCTTCGGGCGTGCCGCCAAGAACACACCCGCCATCGATTTCGGACAGGGGGCGAACTAGCGGCTTCCCGCCCCATTCCGCCTTAACAATGCCGCCATTACATTGAGGTATCCGGCCCGCTGAGACTCGGCCGAACCCGGCCGCTCCAGGGGGATTCTTGTGCCTATGCCTGCGCCTATGACCGCGGACGCGCGCCGCAGCCCTAAACTCGCGCGTCTCGCCGGCGTGGGGGCCTTCGCCCTCGCCATGGCCCTGTCGGGCGCCGCCGTCGCCCAGTCCGACGCCCCCGCTCAAACTCCGGCGCAGACGCCGGCCCCCGCGCCCGACAAGACCCCGGCCGACAAGAGCGGCAAAGACAAGAAGCCCGACAAGGCCCAATCCACCACCGTGCAGAGCGTCACCGTCACCGCCGAGCAGGCGGCGGTGCGCAGCGACATCGACCGCCGCAGCTACGACATCTCCAAGGACCTGGGGGCCCAGAACGGCGCGTCCCTTGCGGACTCGCTGCGCAACGTGCCGTCGGTCGACGTCGACGTGAACGGCGCGGTGACCCTGCGCGGGCAGTCGGGCGTCACCATCATGGTCGACGGCAAGCCGGCGCCGATGTTCACCGGCCCCGGCGGCGGCCAGGCGCTGCTGCAGATACCCGCCGACCAGTACGAGCGTGTGGAGGTGATGACCAACCCCTCCGCCGCCTTCTCGCCGGACGGAACGGCCGGGATCATCAACCTGATCTCGAAGAAGCGTCACCCGATGGGCAGCTTCGGATCGGTACGCGCGTCGGTCGCCGCCAGCGACCGCTATCGCGGCGGCGCCAACGGCACGATCCACACCGACAAACTCACCGTCATCCTCTATGCCGGCGGCGGTCACGACGACCAGCCTCAGATCTCGTCCGGAACGACGCAGAACTTCGACCCGACCGGCGCACTGCTCACGTCCAACACGTCCCAGGGCGGCGGCGACTTCCGCTCGGCCTTCGAGTACGGCGCCGGCAACGTCACCTGGACCTTCGATCCGAAGACCACCCTGACCGCCGGCCTGAACGCCTTTCATTTCGGCGGACACGCGGACGGAACAACCGATTCCATACTGTCGAACGGCACCGGCGCCGTGGTCGAAGACATCGACCAGGCCTCGACCAGCAGCATCGACGGACAGTTTCTGCACGGCGAGCTGAAACTCCGCCGGGACTTCGAAGGCGACGATCACAACCTGAGCGTCGCGCTCACCCACGATCGCGGCGATTTCTCCGACCGGTCAGCGTTTGACGAAGTGTTTCTCGCACCGATCGAACCGGACAGTTTCGAGCGGTCGGACCAGGACACGCTCGATAACACGACACAGTTTTCGGGCGACTATGTGCGGCCCATGCCTTCGGACGGTAAGCTGAAGGCGGGCTGGGACGTCAGGGCGGAGGACGCCCTCATCACCACCGACGGGTTCCTGGACGCGGCCTCGTCCACTGCGCCGGACGATCCGAGCCAGTCGGACCGCTTCCGTTTCCAGCGCACGGTGTCGGCGGGCTATATCACCTACCAGCAACCGTTCGGCAAGCTGACCGTGCTGGGCGGTCTTCGTCTCGAAAACGAAAGCCTCGACATCGACGACATCACCACGGCGTCCCAGGCGCGCTCGAGCGACACGCACCTCTATCCAACGCTGCACCTTTCCTACGCGATCAACGACAGCCAGTCGCTGATGGCGAGCTACAGCGAGCGCATCCAGCGGCCCGGCAACAACCAGTTCGATCCCTTCGTGCGCGTCACCGGCCCGTTCAGCGAAAGTGCGGGCAACCCGCGCCTGCAGCCGGAGCAGACCAAAGACTTCGAGGGCAGCTGGCAATACCGCGGCGGCGGCCAGTTCTATATCGCGACGGTCTATTACAAGCTGAACACCGGCGGCGTGACCTCAGTCACCAGCGACGTCGGCGATGGCCTGCTGCTGACCACCCAGGAGAATCTGACGCGCAGCAAGGACGCCGGCCTCGAACTGGTGGCGAGCGGCAAGCTGCCGCACGGCTTCAGCTACAACGTCAGCGGCAACCTCTATTGGAACGAGATCGACGGTTCGGCTCTGGGCTTCACCGAAACGCGCTCGGACACCACGGTCGCCGGTCGCGCCTCGATCAACTGGCAGATCGATCCGAAGGACTTTCTGCAGGTGAACGCCTCGGCGAGCGGGCGCACCCTGACGCCCCAGGGCTTCACCGAGAGGAAGCCCACGGTGAACCTCGGCTACCGGCGCAAGCTTACCGACACGCTCAGCTTCCTCGTCACCGGCCAGGACCTGTTCAACACCGCGGGGCAGACGACCGTCTACGACAGCCCGCTCCTGCGCGGGAACAGCGTCTTCCACCAGCACGACCGCGCCGTCTTCCTGGGCCTGACCCTGAGCTTCGGCGCCGCGCCGCGCGGTCGCCAGCAGCAGCCGGACTTCGACTACGGCGAACAGACCGGCGCGCCGCCGCACTAGCGCGCTCGCCAACCCCTCCGGAGCGACGGACAATCGCGCCCGGCACGTTCTTTTCCTGAAGACGGCGCGGGGATCAGCTTAGGTGTTTCAATTCTTACAGGAGTTTGTCGCCCTGACCGGGTCGGGGCGGAGACGGTGGGCGTGGCTCGCCGCCGTGGCGGCGCTTGCGCCCGCGGGCGCGGCGCTCGCGCAGGACGCCCCCCCGGCCGATCCCCAGCAGCCCCCGAGCGACGACCAGAGCCAGACGCGGACCCAGCATCCGCATCATCGCCGGCCGCCCGCCGACAAGCCCGCGCCCAAACCCGGCGACAAGGTCGCCAAACCCGAACCCGGCGCCACCACCGTCCGCGGCGTCACGGTGACGGTCAAGACCGAGATGCACACCTCGATCGACAGGCTGAGCTACGACATCAGCCACGACCTGATGGTCCAGGCCGGCGGCTCGGTGGCGGACGCGTTGCGCGACGTGCCGGGCGTGGACGTGGATCTGAACGGCAAGATTTCGGTCCGCGGCGATTCCGGCGTGCAGATCCTGGTCGACGGCAAGCCGTCCAGCCTGTTCTCCGGGCCGGGCTCGGGCCAGGCCCTGCTCACCGTACCCGCCGACGAGTACGAACGCGTCGAGGTGATGACCAATCCCTCCGCGGAATTCTCGCCCGACGGCTCGGCCGGGATCATCAACCTGATCACCAAACAGACCAAGCGCGGCGGCCGCAAGGGCGTCTCAGGCTCGGTGCGCGCCGCGGTCAGCCCCGACGGCCGCTACAACCTCGGCGTCAACGGCGCCTATCACGCAGGTTCGCTGACCGTCACCGGCAACCTGTTCTGGCGCCACGAGGTGCAGCGCGGCGAGTCGAACGACACGCGCGAGGGCTTCGACGCCACCGGCGCGCCGACCTTCTCCACCAACTCCACCGGCCAGACCCACGGCGACCGCGACAGCTATGCCGTGCGCGGCAAGGTCGACTACGACATCAGCGACGCGACCCGGCTGAGCGCGGGCATCACCGTCTTCGGCTCCAATTCCGAAAACCGCGCGACCTCCACCATCCTGGGCGAGGACGGAACCGGCGCCGTCATCCAGGACGAGCAGCGCAGCGGCCGCACCGACACCGACCTGACCCACGCCACCGCCGAGGCGAGCCTTCGCCACGACTTCACCGGCGACCAGCACAACCTGTCGCTCAGCCTGCAGCAGAGCCGCACGCCCTACAACTCCAGCCAGAATTTCACCGACGACAACCTCGTACCCGCGATCGGCGACACCTTCGACAAACAGGTCACCGACAGCGTCACCACCCTGACCGATATCAAGCTCGACTATCAGCGGCCGATGCCGTTCAGCGGCCGCTTCAAGGCCGGCGCCGAAGTGAAGATCGAAAACGACGACGTCGACAACTCCGGCTTCCAGGGCGCGCTGACCCCGACCGCGCCGTCATCACCCGGCGAGACGGACATCTTCCACTTCAACCGTCAGATCAATTCCCTCTACACCACCTACCAGCAGCCGCTGGGCAAGCTCACCGTCCTGGCCGGCCTGCGCTACGAGACCAGTCAGATCAACATCGACGATGTGACGTCCGCGATGACCGGCAAGAACGACCAGGGCCGGTTCTATCCCTCGCTGCACCTGCAGTGGGACCTCACCGACACCCAAGCCCTGGTCGCCAGCTACAGCCAGCGCGTCCAGCGGCCCCAACCGATGCAGTTCGATCCCTTCCAGGTGATCCAGGGTCCGCTCAACATCTCCGGGGGCAACCCGAACCTGCGGCCCCAGGAGACCCAGTCGTGGGAGGCGGGCTATCGCTATCGCCAGGGCGCCACCAACTATCTCGCGACCTTTTTCTACAAGGACAACGAGCACTCGGTGACCACGGTGCAGGACAGCCTCGGCGACGGGGTGCTGCTGTCGACGCTGGAGAACCTCGGCCACAGCAAGAGCGCGGGGCTCGAGCTGATCGCCGCCGCGCACATTACGCCGACGCTGAACTTCAACGTCTCCGGCGACGCGGCCTGGGACCAGATCGATGCGCGTTCGCTGGGCTTTGCGCAACTGCGCTCGGGCGTCAGCGGCCGCGCGCGCGGTTCGGTCACCTGGCAGGTGACGCCGACCGATATGTTACAGGCCCACGTCAATTATTTCGGCGAACGCTTGGCGCCCCAGGGTTTCACCGAGCCGCGCGGCGCGCTGAACCTGGGCTACCGGCACAAGTTCGACACCCACCTGTCGATGCTGGTCACCGCCCAGGACGTGTTCAACACCATGCACAACGACAGCATCCTCGACACCGAGACCCTGCGCGAAGACAACCGCAACCGCGCCTCGACCCGGGTGGTGTTCTTCAGCCTGATCTACGCCTTCGGCTTCGAAACCAGGCGCGACCGCGACATCGACTACGGCGACGAGGGCGACAACGACGGACCGCAGCAGTAGGTCAAGAGCAGTAACCCTTCTTCTCCCCGCTCATCCCGGCATTCGCCGGGATGAGCGGAATAAAAAAATGGCAAGCGCAGATGCGGCGCATCTGCGCCGACCTCAGTGTTCCGGCGGGTACGACGGCGGCGCGTCTTTGGGCGACGCGCCCCAGTGCGGATCGGGCTTGGCGGCGAGATCAAACTCGAGCGTTCCACCCCCCGTCGCGAAGTCCGATGTCAGCCACGGCCGCGAGCTCGCCTGGCCGTTCACCCGCACGCCGACCACATAGGGCCGGTCCGCCGCGGCGCCCGGCGCGCGAATGACAACCGCACCGCCGGGCCGGTCGATCCGCGCCTGCGGAAACAGCGGGCTGCCCAGCACCAGGTCCGCGCGGCCGGGCCACATCGGATAGAGACCGAGCGCCGCCCACACGTACCAGGACGACATCTCGCCCAGGTCGTCGTTGCCGGGGATGCCGTCGGGCTTGGTGGTCCAGATCTGCACCTCGGTCGCGCGCACCAACTCCTGGGTCTTCCACGGTGCGCCCGCGAAATCATAGAGCCACGGCGCCGCGACCGACGGCTCGTTGTTCAGCTCCGCGTGCAACGGCCCGGCGTTGGTCACCGCCAGCTTGCCGTCGGGCTCGTAGAAGAAGGCGTCCAGGCGCGCGCGCGCCGAGTCGACGCCGCCCAGGGTGTCGAACAGACCCTGTGGATCGAACGGAACCATCCAGAGGTATACCGCCCCCGATCCCTCGACCATGCCGTCGTCGGATTTCGGATCGAACGCGGGCCAGGTTGCATCGGCGTTGCGCGGCTGCAGATAGCCGCCGTCGGGCGCGGCCTTCGGATTATAGAGATTGCGCCACCAACCCGCGCGCACGCGCAGCGCATGCGCCATCAGATCGTCGCCCTCGTGCAAGGCGAGCTGCGACAGAGCGAAATCCGCGGTCGCCATTTCGAGCGTGTCCGCCACCGACCCCCAACCCGGCGCGCCGGCCGGCAGATAGTGCAGGCGCATCTCCTCGGCGAGCCCGGGCCGCTCGCCGCCGCACAACACCGGGCAGCCGTCGCGCGCTTCGTCGCCCGGCGTCGGGTTCGTCGCCGCGATGAGCAGCGAACGATAGGCGGCGGAACTCGTCGAACCCATGACCGCCGAAGGCCGAAATATCGGCGATGGCCGGCGCGGACGGATCGCCGTTCATCACCCCGGTGCGCCCGGTCAGGTGCGTCCAGCGATCCCACACCCCGCCGTTCTGGTTGGCCTGGTTGAGCAAGGACTGGGCGAAGTCGGACCCGACCTTGGGATCGAGCCAGGTCACCAGCTGCAGCTGCGAGCGATAGACGTCCCAGCCCGAGAAGTTGGCGTACTGCGCCCCCTGCCCCGGCGACAGGTCATGCACCGCGCCGTCGAAGCCCAGGTAGCGCCCATCCGCGTCGCTGTAGAGATTGGGCTCGAGCAGGCTGTGGTAGAGCGCGGTGTAGAACACCGTACGTTGCTCGGGCGTCCCGCCGTCGATTGCGATCTCGCCGAGCCGTTTGTTCCATTCCGCGCGCGTCTGCGCCTGCACCTGGTCGACGGTTACGCCCGGCGCGCTTTCCACCGCGAGGTTAGCCCGCGCTGCCGCCTCGCTCACGTACGACACGCCGATGCGCAGGGTGACCGCCGGCGCATGCGCCGCATCGAACGCGATCCAGCCGCCGGAACCACGCCCCGCAGGTGGATTGCCCTTGTCGCCATAGGTCGTCCCGCCGTGCGCATCGGTGGTGCCCGCGGTCACGGTAAGGTCGCTCCAGGTCCCGCCCACGCTGAACGGCTGGTCGATCACGGCCACGAAATGCAGGGTGTAATAGCTGTGCTGCCGATCCTTCGAGAGATAGCCGCAGAAATTCCCGCTGGTCACCGACCCCGTGACCTCGCGATGCGCCGCATCGATATAAATCTGCGCCTCGCTCGACCCCACCTCCGAGTCCGAAACCCGGAACAACAGATTGGCCGGCTTATCCGTGGGAAACCCGACGCGCATCACCCCGGTTCGCGCCGTCGCGCCCAGGTCCACCGCCGCGCCGTTGTCCAGCCGCACGCCATAGGCGCCCGGCGCCGTATGCTCATTGGCGTGATCGAAGGTCGAAGCATAGGCGCCGTACGGCTCATCCGCCGACGGCGACCGCACGACCGCCTCCGTCACCGGCATGATCGGCACATCCCCGCTCGCGCCCGCACACCCGGTGCCCGACAGGTGCGTCAACGAGAACCCGCGCACATGGCTGGCCTTCCAACCATACCCGCCCGCCGCCGCAACCCGCGTGCTGCCGTCCTTGCGCAGAGAGGTCTCCTCCGGACTAAACACCACCATCCCGAACGGCGCCGTCGCGCCAGGGTAGACGTTGCCGCCGTTGGCCGTGCCGATGAAAGGGTTCACGGAGGCGGCGGGATCGGCCGGCGCGGCCTGGGCGGCGCCGGCCAGAAGCGCCGTAGCGCCCAGGGAGAGAATGAAGAAAGCTCTGTTCATCGCTCAACCATACCTCAATTCAGAAATAGGAAAACGCGATCCTCCCCACGCGTCGCGTGGGGAGGGGGACCGCGCTAGCGGTGGAGGGGGCGAAGCTGCGAATACGCAGCGAGCAAATGCCGCAGCACGTCGGCTATGGGCGAAGGGCGGCAGCCGCCGACGTCGAGTTCACGCACCCCTTCGCTCATCGTCAATCGTCGTGCAGCTTTTCCCGAGCTGCGGCACGCAGCTCGGGCCCCGCCACCGCTAGCGCGGTCCCCCTCCCCATGCTTTCAGCATGGGGAGGATCCCCACTTCTTAGAGTGGAATATTATCGTGCTTCTTCCACGGGTTCTCGAGCGTCTTGTTCGCCAGGGTCTTCAGCGCCTTGATGATCCTCCGCCGCGTGCCATGCGGCATGATCACGTCATCGATGTAGCCGCGTTGCGCGGCCACGAACGGGTTGGCGAACCTCGCCTTGTATTCGGCTTCGCGCTCGGCCAGCACTTCGGGGTCCTTCGCCTCTGCGCGGAAGATGATCTCCACCGCGCCCTTGGCGCCCATCACCGCGATCTCGGCGGTGGGCCAGGCGTAGTTTACGTCGCCGCGGATGTGTTTTGAGCTCATCACGTCGTAGGCGCCGCCGTAGGCCTTGCGCGTGATGACGGTGATCTTGGGCACGGTCGCCTCGGCGTAGGCGAACAGCAGCTTGGCGCCGTTCTTGATCAGGCCGCCGTACTCCTGCTTGGTGCCCGGCATGAAGCCCGGCACATCGACGAAGGTGACGATCGGAATGTTGAAGGCGTCGCAGAAGCGCACGAAGCGCGCGCCCTTTTTCGATGAGTCATTGTCGAGCACGCCCGCCAGCACCTGCGGCTGATTTGCGACGAAACCCACGGGCTGGCCGTCGAGGCGGCCGAAGCCGATGATGATATTCTTGGCGTATTCGGGCGACACCTCGAAAAAGTCGGCCTCGTCGACGACCTTCAGGATCAGCTCCTTCATGTCGTAGGGCTTATTCGGGTTCGACGGGATCAGGCTGTCGAGCGACGGCTCGTCGCGGCGCGGATTGTCGAAGCTGTCGCGCCGCGGCGGCTTCTCGCGGTTGGACAAGGGTAAAAAGTCGATCAGCCGGCGAATCTGCGCCAGGGCCTCGAGGTCGTTTTCGAACGCGCCGTCGGCCACGCCCGACTTCATCGCATGCACGCGCGCGCCGCCCAGGTCCTCGTGGGTGACCACCTCGTTGGTGACGGTCTTCACCACCTCCGGGCCGGTGACGTACATATAGCTGGTGTCGCGCACCATGAAGATGAAGTCGGTCATCGCCGGCGAATAGACGTCGCCGCCCGCGCACGGTCCCATGATCACGCTGATCTGCGGGATGACGCCCGAGCTCATCACGTTCTGCAGGAAGATGTCGGCGTAGCCCGCCAGGCTCTCGACGCCTTCCTGGATGCGCGCGCCGCCGGCGTCGAACAGGCCGATGATCGGGGCGCCGTTCTTCAGCGCCATGTGCTGCAGCTTGACGATCTTGGACGCGTGCGCGCCCGACAGCGAACCGCCGAACACGGTGAAGTCCTTGGAGAACACGTAGACCAGCCGCCCGTTGATGGCGCCCCAGCCGGTGACCACCCCGTCGCCGGGGATCTTCTGGTCGGCCATGCCGAAGTCGACGCAGCGGTGCTCGACGAAGAGGTCGGTCTCCTCGAAGGAGCCCTCGTCCAGCAGGGCCTCGACCCGCTCCCGCGCCGTCAGCTTGCCCTTGGCGTGCTGGGCCGCGATCCGCCGCTCCCCGCCCCCAAGCCGCGCCTGGCTGCGCCTGCGTTCGAGTTCCTCGAGGATGTCCTGCATGGTCGGGCGCCTAAGGCTGAAACCTACCGCCCCGGATTAGGGGGGAGCGGCGCGGGTGGCAAGCCGGTCGAGCCCGGGCCTCGTGCGGCCCGCCCCGCTGAGCTAAGGTCGTGCACCGGATTTCGGAGGCTCCCATGCGTATCGCCGCCCTCGTCGCGTCCGCCCTGATCCTGGTCTCCGTCGCCGCCGTTCCGGCGCGTGCAGCGGACTTCAAGGACTACCCCGCCAAGCCCGCGTTCGGCCACGTCGTCACGCCGACCTTCACCGGCCGCAATCGCAAGCACCGCGACTATCGGACCATGTTCCGCTGGGGCTTCAAGTCCGCGCCCCGGTTCGCCGGCCACTACGCCCTCATGGGCGCGGGCTGCGGGACCGGATGCACCTTCACCTGGCTCGGCGACCTGACCACCGGCGCGATCTATGACTTCCCGCGCAGCGGCGAGACCTACGCCGACCTCGATCTCGACTTCCATCCCGACAGCCGCCTCTTGCGCGCGCGATGGGACCAAACGTCGGATGGCGCGAACGGCGCGCATTTTTGCGTCTACGACGAGTTCGTCCTGACCGGCGCGAGGTTCAAACTGTTGAACACACGCAAGACGCCCGGCGAATGCCCAACCGACCCGCAGTCGCC
The DNA here is from genome assembly GCA_963838235.1 of uncultured Pseudomonadota bacterium. GTDB lineage: Bacteria > Pseudomonadota > Alphaproteobacteria > Caulobacterales > Caulobacteraceae > JAFECT01. The sequence continues at coordinate 686,132 of CAWIQJ010000005.1, read as the reverse complement.
GAACATGGCGCCCATCTGGCAATGATCGAAGGCTCCTGTCATTGCGGCGCGGTGCTCCTGCGGGTCGCACGCCCGCCCAAGGACGTCGCCGATTGCAACTGTTCGATCTGCCGACGGCTGGGGACGCTCTGGTCCTACTACCCTGTGGCGGACGTGCAGGTGACCGGTGAGACCGACACCTACGCCTGGGGCGACCGCGACCTCGCCTTCCATCGCTGCAAGGTCTGCGGCTGCACCACCCATTGGGCGCCGCTGAAGTCGGTCGATCGCATGGGGGTGAACGCGCGCCTGTTCGATCCTGCCATCATCGCCAACCTGCCGGTGCGAAAGCTCGACAACGCTTAGGGAGATTCACACATGCGCCTGGTCGTCGCGTTTCTGCTGTCGGTCATCGTCTACGGCGTCGTGGCGCTGGCGGGCCTGTGGACCATCGCCGAGGTCTACGCCCTGCCGCCGGGGACCAGCGTCACCGACCCGGCCATGGTGCGCGCGGTGCTGAGCTGCGCGCCGATCCCCGCCAAACTCTGCATCATGGGCGTCTGGGCGGTGAGCGCCCTTGCCGCCTGCTTCGTCGCGGCCCGGTGGGGTGGGAGCGCGCGCATGGCCTGGGTCGGCGGTCTCGTGGCGCTCGCCGGCGACGTCTGGATGCTGACCCGGACCACCCAGCCGATCTGGATGACCATCGCGGCCGTCGTCATCCCGCTGGTCGTCGCGGCCCTGTTGGCCTCGCGCGCTCTCCCGCGACGGGAACAGGTGTGATCCCGCGTTGAAATTTCGGTGTAATGTGGGGGCCTTCATTCCGCCTTCGCGCTCCCGGCCAATGCGCCGCCTCAATCGGACCCGGACAGCTCCATGAAATTCGCCGCCCTCCTCGTCGTCTCGACCCTCGCCGCCGCGCCGGCGCTCGCCCAGACGACCGTGCCCGCGCAGCCCGCCCCGCCGCTGATGGCCCCGACCCAGCCGCCCCAGCCGAGCCCCGCCGCCGCCAAGGCCGCGGAGACCGCTCTGCGCCAGGTCATCGACGAGTTCCGCGCCGGCAAGCCCGATTACTCGACCATGACCGACGAACTGCGCGACCGCATCACGCCCAAGGCCGACCAGGTCCACAACATCCTGACCGGCCTCGGCGACGTGAAGACCGTGTCGGTGCTGGGCATGGACCCGGACTCCGGGGTGATCTTCTTCCGCGTGGTGTTCGCCAACGCCGCCTACGACTGGGCCATCCAGCTCTCCGCCGACGGCAAATTGGGCGCGCTCGCGCTGCGTCCCTCGCAGACCGAGGGCTGACCTAGTCCGGGTCGCCGGGCTTCCAGCCGCTCGCCGCCAGGATCGCCTTGGGGTCCTTCAGCTCGAACAGCGTCTTCAGGGCGGCCGGTTTGTCCCTGGCCTTGAGGTAATAGGCCTTGGCGATGCGCCAGCCGACCCAGTAGCCGAGGTCGCCCGGCTTCTCCGCCGTACCACGCCCGTTGTAGAGCCAGGGCTTCAGATCGGTCTTGTCCATGTCGGCGACGAAGGCCTCGTCGATCGCGCGCTCATGACCCTTGGTCCAGGCCAAGAGTTGCGTGTTGGAGATGTGGCCGGTGGTCAGTTCCGCCGTCAACTCTCCTTCGCCCTCGATCAGCGACTGGGTCAGTAGGTCCGCCCGATGGGCGTCTTCGCCGCCGTCGGGGAACTGCTGCACATGGCCGTATTCGTGCATGATCAGGGTGGTCATGAACGCGGCGATGTCGCCCTTCTCCGGCGTGGTGTGACAGACCACTTCGAGCCCGATCAGCACGCCGGACTTGCCCGTCGTACCGCCCGAGTTGTTGCGCCCGATCAGGATCGTCACCGGCGGAAACCGCGCCTCGGGATACAGTCGCGCCAGCTTGGCGAACGCCGTGTGCAGGCGCGTGCGCACCGCGGGCAGCGCCTGCAGACATTTGCGCGCGTTGTCGTAGAGCGCGCCATTTTCGGCGACGGTCTTGGCCAGTTCCTCGCCGGAGAGGATGCGGTGGGGCACGAACTGGCGCACGCCGTCGGTGCCGCCCTTGATGTAGTCGCGGTCCAGAACCTCGGCCGTCGGCTTGCCGCCCGCCGCGTCGTAGAGGCGGTAGAACAGGTCCACGTCCGAGGTGAGCACCTCGGCGTCGCGCGGTCCCGCCCAGGCCACAGCGGCGGTCGCCAGCACGCCGGCGGCGATCAATGCGGCACGCAAACGGATCATCGGCACGACACCCCTCCCGAAACCTTCGCCACAGACTTGCGCCAAGCGCGCGCGACGGCAAGCGCGCTTGTCGCCAGCGACCTTGTCGGCGCGGCGGAGGATCGGCGATGTCGCGGGATTAACTTTTGGTAATAGCGCATCCAAGCGGGCCCTCGGAATCCTCATGCTGGGTGAGCACCGGGGGATGGGCCATGTGGAAGAAGATCGCGGCGGGCGTCGCCCTGGCCGTGGCGGCGGTCGTGGCCCTGGTGGTGGGGCTGGGGTTCTATCTCAGCGACAAGGTCTATCTCCGTTTCCCCCATGCTCATGTCGCCCCGGCGGACTTTTCGCGCCGGTACAGCGCCGACGAGCTGAAGTCCGACTTCCGCTATCTCACCGCCACGGTGGAGCACATCCACCCCGATGTGGCCGCCATCACCGACAAGTCGCAGTACGCGGCGATCAAGGCGCTCACCCTGGCGTCGCTCGATCATCCGATGACGCGGACGGAGTTCTTCCGCACCATAGCGCCGGCGCTGGGACGCGCCTACGCCGACGGCCACACCGAGCTGTTGACCCCCGACGAGGAGTGGGCGGACTACAAGGCGCACGGCGGCATGGCGCCGCCGTTCACGGTGCGCATCGAGGACGGCCGGATCCTTGTCGACCGCCGCCTCGGCGAGCCTGCCCTCGCGCCGAGCGCCGAACTCGTGTCGCTGAACGGCGTGCCGGAGGCGAGCCTGCGCGACTGGCTGGTGAACTCCGAGTCCATGGAGACCGACGCGGGCCGTGCGGCGGAAGGCGCCCATCGCTTCGCTGTGCGCGTCTGGTCCTTGGGACTGCGTGCGCCCTACGCGATCGTCACCCGCGCGCCCGGCGCCCGCGCCGACGCGGCGGCGACCTCCTCCGGCATCCCGGTCGAGATCTGGACCCAGCGGCAGTCGCTGAGCGGCGATGCGGGCGTGTCGGTGAGTATCGACAACGGCGTCGCCCATCTGTTGGTGAAGGATTTCGAGCAGCCCTGGGACAAGTACCAGAGCCGGCTCAAGGCCGCGTTCCAGAAGATCCACGACGCCAAGGTGCGCGCCGTAGTGCTGGACCTGCGTCAGAACACCGGCGGCGACACCCGCCAGAGCGACGCGCTGCAGGCCTATCTCTCCGACCGCGTGCTGCCGGCGATCAAGGAGGTGGACGTCAAGGCCACGCCCGAAGTCAAGGCCGCCTACAGCACCCTGCTGCCTGAGGGCTTCCGCTGGATTCCGCTCAACCAGGCGATCCCCCAACTCGCCGGCATCCAGAACGCGCCGGACGACGGCGTCTTCGTGTTGCATCCGGACGGGGCGCAACCGACCCCGCGCCGGTTCAAAGAGCCCTTGGCCTTCACCGGCGACCTGTACCTGCTGGTGAGCCCGCTGACCTATTCAACGGCGCTGATCGCTTCGGCGCCCTACAAATATTGGAAACGCGCGACGGTGATCGGCGAGGCGCCCACCGAATCCCTCACCTTCTACGGCGACTATTACGAATTCGACCTGCCGCACACAAAGCTGCAGATGCACGTATCGCACAAGCGTTTCGTTCTGTTCGGCGCGGACGGCGGCGATGCGCGACTCGAACCCGACATCAGGATCAGCGCCCAGCAGCCGGACGCCTATCAGATCGCCCTCGATGTGATCGCGCGGCGTGAGGGTTCAACGCGGTAGCGACGCACCCCTGGGCCGTACGGCATGCGACATTATGGGCGCGAAGCTTGGCCGGGCCGTCGGCGCTATCCTGGCTCCGGAACCCGGAGACCGCCGCATGACGATCCATGCCCCGATCGGCCGCACGCTCACGCCGGCCCAGGCCGACGCCCACGCCGCCGAGGTGCGCGCGACCGGCTCGACCCTCCTGCGCGGCGCCATTCCGGTCGAGGTGATCGACCGCTGGAACGCGGCGTTCCAGCCGCTGCTCGAGGCGACGATCGAGGCCGAGCGCGACGATCCCAACCGCGGCGCCGGGCGCTACTACACCACCCTGCCCTTCCACGACCTGTGGGCCGATCCGGTGGTGATCGACAACGACGCGATCATGGCGGTGGTCGAGCGGCTGGTCGGGGCCGACGGCGTGCTGTGCCAGCTCGCGGCCGATACGCCGGTCGCGGGCTCGCAATACCAGGACCTGCATCGCGACACCCAGCTGCTGTTCCCCGAAACCGGCGTCGAGACCCCGGCCTATCAGCTGGCGGTGAATTTCCCGCTCGTGGACGTCACACCCGACAACGGGCCGATGCAGTACGCGCCGGGCACGCACATGCTGTCCAAGGCCGACGGACTCGCGGCGGTGGCGAGCGGCGCGATCCCGCTGGTCCAGGCTCTGATGAACCGCGGCGACGTGATAATCCGCGACGTGCGCCACATCCACCGCGGCACGCCCAACCCGTCAGGGACGCCGCGGCCGATGGTGGTGGTCGGTTATTCCCGGCGCTGGCTCAATCGTCCCGAGGTCGGTATCCGCGTCCCCAAGCCCACACTCGAACGCCTGCCCGAGCGCGCGCGCCGCTGGCTGCGCTTCAATTCCGTGTTCGACACGGTCGAAGAGGCTGTGGCCGGCGGCGAAAGCTATCGCGTCTTCGCCTACTGATCCTGCCCGTCGTCATCGCGGACTTTTTCCGGAACGCAGCCTGCTCTACCGACACCCCAAGTCGTGATACGCTCGGGGAATGCCTCATTCTTTGACATTGTTGCTCCGTGACGGCGACCCGCGAAAGGGTCGTCCACACCGTAAAATTCGGTGATTTACGGTTCGCTCGCTCGAAGCGGCCTCGGCCGCGACCGTAAAATACGGTGGATTTACGGTGGCGTCGCGCCCGGCTTACCAAAGCTTCATTTGCGCTGGCCGGCGCGAAAGCGTTCGATCGCCGCAAACCTGGGGGATCCCATGCTGAAGCGCCTCTTCACCGCCCTGGCGGCCGTCGTCGCCGTGGCCATCGCCCTGCCCGCGAACGCGCAGGACCTGAACGCCGTCCTGACCGACGCCATGAAAGACTCCCAGGTCCCCGCCATGGGGATCCTGATCATCCGCGACGGCAAGATCGCCGGCGAGGCCCAGCGCGGTCTGCGCCGCATCGGCGGCGACCAGGCGGTGCAGCCGGGCGACGTCTGGCACATCGGCTCGGACGGCAAGGCGATGACCGCGACCATGGTTTCGCGCCTGGTCGACAAGGGCGTGCTGCACTGGGATACGCCGCTCGACCGGATGCTGCCCGAGCTTGCCGCCGACATGCGGCCTGAGTACCGCAAGGTCACCCTGCTGCAGCTGATGTCGCATCACGCGGGCCTGCCGCACGACTATCACGACGACAACGCGCTCTTACCGTTCTACACGGACAAGCGGCCGCTGCGCGAGCAACGCCTCGCCTATCTGAAGCTCGCGGTCACCGACGCGCCGGTCAACACGCCGGGGACAGCGTTCAGCTATTCGAATACCGGCTTCGTCCTCGCCGCCGCGATCGCGGAACACGCGACCGGCAAGAGCTACGAAGATCTGATGCGCGAGGAGGAGTTTCGACCCCTCGGCATGACCACAGCGGCCTTCGGCATCACCCACTCAGGCCAGCCGGAGGGGCACACCAAGGGCAAGCCCGACGTGGCGACGGACGCCAATCCGGACTTTTTCGCACCGGCGGGCAACATCTATCTGTCGCTCGACGACTGGGCCAAGTTCTGCATCGACCAGATCGACGGCGCCAGCGGTCACGGCAAGCTGCTCAAGCCCGCGACCTACACCCTGATGCAGACCGCCCAGCCGAACGGCATCTATGCGCTGGGCTGGGGCGCGGCGCCCAAGGGCTTCGGACGGCAAGGGCCACTGCTCACTCACGACGGCTCCGACGGCACCTGGTACGCCAAGGTCATTCTGTTCCCGACCTTCCGCACCGGCGTGCTGATCACAGCCAACGCGGCCGAGGATATGGGCGGGGACAAGACGGTCAAAGCGGCGGCGAAGGCCGTCATCGACAGTCTCGCGCCTGCCGCGCCGCCGGAGCCTAAGCCGCAGTCCTAGCGAGCGCTTCGAGCCAACGGCCGGCGCTGATGGCGGCGGCGCGCATGGCGGCGGCGCGTGCCGCGGCTTCGGCGTCCTCGCCCCACTGTTCGGCCTGGAAGGTCTCGTCGAGGCGGGAGAGATCGAACGCCGTCGCCGCGTCGAGTTCGCCGCGCTGCAGCGCCAGCGCCAGGATCGCCGACCCGAACAGCGATGCGACCCAGGCAAGGCCGGTCAGGCTGAAGTCATCGAGTTCGAGCGCGAGGTCGCGCACGCGCGCGACTGTCGCGTCCGGTTGCGGCGTGTGGCGAATGCCGGTGGCGCGTTCGAACTTAAGGCCGAGATCGCGCTCGGCCCACTCGAGCACCGGGATCCACTTTTCCACCTGGCGTTCAACCAGCTTCGTCGGCATCTCCGCGAAATAACACAGCGCATCGGCCGCGGCGAAACGCGCCACCTCATCGGCCACCGCCTCGCGCGCCTTGGTCACGCGATCGATGGCGGTGAAGGCGAGCCGGGTGAGCGGCATCTGTGCGAGCTCGAGGTGTTCGCCGACGCCGTCCCACTCGAGCGCCACCAGTTCGGCCGAGTCGCGCGTCGGCAGCGCCAGCGGTGCGCGGCGCGGGGTCAGCGCGGGCCGCCCGTCGAGCCGGATGGTAAATCCGGCTTCACCGTAAGGCCCCACCGTTGCCGCCTTCCAGAAGCGGCGAGGTTTGCTTTCGTCCTTGTTCATCGATGCGTCAGCTTGTCCGGCCTACAGTCAACGGAGACGGTCCTGCGTGGCCGTTCCAAGTATGGTAGCGTTGCAGAGGTGGACATGGCGCAAAACTCAGCCGGACTGCAAGCGGCGATCGCCGCCGCCCGCTTCGGCCTCGGCGCGCGACCGGGCGAGATCGACGCCGCGACGCCCGACCCGAAGGCGTGGCTGATCAACCAGATTCGCTCCAGCGGCGCGGACCAGCCGTCCGGACCCCTACCGAACTCACGCGACCAGCTCATAGCCCTCGCCGCCTACCGCCAGGACCGCAAGGAGGCCAAGGCGGAGGGCGTGATCCTGCCGCAGGCCGCCAAGCGCGCCGCCGCCGCCCAGGCCGGCGCGGCGATGTCGCCGATGGCCGACACCGCCCCGGCTGCGCCCGCCATGGATCCCGACGCCCAACGCAAGGCTGACACGCTCAGGGCTGCCTTGAAGGACGTGCGCGACGAGGCCTCCGGTGAATTCCTGGCCCGCGCGCAACTGGGCGCCTCCACACCGGCGAGCTTCCGCGAACGCTGGACGCTGTTCTGGTTCAACCATTTCACCGTGTCCGCCGTGAAGCTCGAGTCCGCCGTGGTCACCGGGCCGTTCGAGCGCGAGGCGATCCGCCCGCGCGTGTTCGGCCGCTTCGAGGACCTCTTGGTAGCGTCGAGCACCCATCCGGCGATGTTGCTCTATCTCGACCAGGCGCGTTCGGCCGGACCGGACTCCCTCGGCGGCCGCACGCGCAAACTGGGGCTCAACGAGAACCTCGCGCGCGAGATCATGGAGCTGCACACCGTCGGCGCCGACGCGGGCTACACCCAGGCGGACGTGACCGAGTTCGCGCGCGCGCTGACCGGCTGGTCGGTGGGCGGACCGCGCGACGCGAACCGGGGCCTGGATGGTCGCTATCTGTTCCGCGCCGCCATCCACGAGCCGGGCGGCCGAGAGATCATGGGCCGTCGCTACGGCGACTCCGGCGAGACGCAGGCGCGCGCGGTTCTGCACGACCTCGCCGGCGATCCGCGCACGGCGAGGCGCATCAGCCGCAAGCTCGCCATCCATTTCGTCGCCGACGATCCGCCCCAGGCTCTGGTCGACCGCCTGAGCGACGCCTGGATCAAGTCGGGCGGCAAGCTCGACGTCGTCGCCCGTGCGCTGGTCGAGGCACCGGAAGCGTGGGACCCGGAAGCGCGCAAGTTCAAGACGCCCTACGAACTGATCGTGTCCGGCTATCGCGCCGCCGGGGTGCAGCCGACGAAGATCGAGCATCTGCGCGTGCTCACCGCGCTCGGCCAGAAGCCGTTCAGTCCGCCGTCGCCGAAAGGCTGGTCCGACGAGGCCGCCGACTGGGCGAGCTCCGACGGGATCATCAAGCGGCTGGAGTGGGCCAAGGGCTTCTCCGCCGTGGTCGGCCCGCTGGTCGATCCCGTCGCCACCGCCAAGTCGTCCCTGGGCGCGCGGCTCAGCGACCGCACCGAAACCGCCATCGCCCGCGCCGAGAGCCGTCCCGAAGCGCTCGCCCTGCTTCTCATGTCGCCGGAGTTTCAACGCCGATGACCCCAAAAAATGTGACAAACGCCCTCAAATCCTTCCGCATGAATCGCCGCGCGCTTTTGGGCGGTATGGCCGGCGTGTCGGTGATGTTCTCCGGCCGCGCCGCGTTCGCCTCGGAAAGCGGCCGGCGCAAGCTGGTGGTGATCATTGCGCGCGGCGGTCTCGACGGCTTGTCGGTGAGCACGCCCTACGGCGACGCAAACTACCAGGCGCTGCGCGGCGCCATCGCCATCCCGCCGCCGGGCGCCGACGGCGGCGCGCTGAAACTCGACGGGACCTTCGGCCTGCATCCCGCCCTGCCGCAGATCTGGGCCATGACCCAGGTGGGCGAGGCGCGCATCGCGCCGGCGGTAGCGATCCCCGATCGCATCCGCTCGCACTTCGAAGCCCAGGACATGCTCGAAAACGGCACGGCCCAGGTCTATGCCACAAGCACCGGCTGGTTGAACCGAGCGCTGGCGGCGATGAACACCACGCGCGCGCTTTCGGTCGGCGCTCAGGCGCCGCTGGTCATCCGCGGGCCCATCGAGACAGCCTCGTGGTCGCCGGGTCCAGAACTGCCGCAGGGCGACCGCGTCGCCGGCATTCTGATGGACCTCTACAAGGACGATCCGCTGCTGGCGCCCGCGCTGGCGTCGGGCCTCTCCAACGAGGCGATGGCGCGCGACGCCATCGGCAAGGAACAGGTGAAGCAGAACGACGTGAAGGCGCTGGGCGCGGCGATCTCCAAGTTCATGGTCGCCCACGACGGGCCCGACGTGGTGGCGCTGTCGCTCGACGGCTTCGACACCCACGCGAGCCAGGGCAGCTCGAAGGGCCAGCTGGCCAACCGCCTCGCCTATGTCGACCAGCTGTTCGGCGGGCTGAAGGAGGGCCTGGGCCCCGCCTGGAGCGACACCGCCGTGGTCATGGCCACCGAGTTCGGCCGCACCGCGCAAATCAATGGCACGGCCGGGCACCGACCACGGCACCGCCTCGACCCTGCTGCTGGCGGGCGGCGCGCTGAAGCGCGGCGGCATCGTGGGCGACTGGCCGACGCTGGCCGACAATCGCCTGTTCGAACAGCGCGACCTCGCGCCAACCCTTGAAGTCCGCTCGGTTTTCAAGGGTCTGCTGCGGGACCAGCTGGGGGTCGACAAGGCCAAGCTGGACACTGTGGTTTTCCCCGACAGCCAATCGGTCGCCGCCAGCGACGGATTGATCTGATGAACACGTTCAATTAGACGGGTGTCAGGTCTCGGCCGACGCCTTCCCCAAGGCGCCCCCCGCGCCCAATAGCTCGGCCGAGACCCGATCCCGACCTGCCCTCCCCGTCCCAACGCGGGGAGGGCATTCTTTTTTGGGTGTGTCGGCGGAACCTAGGGCTTCTTCTGCATGCTCGCCGACAGCTGTGCGTTCAGCGCCTGGAATGCGCGCACGAGGTCGTCACACGCCGATTTCGACGCCTCGCAGAGGACCCCCATCTTCATGTCAACGCCGGCGCCGTCCTGGACCAGCCAGCGCTTCACCGCCGCCGGGTAGGCGGGATGTCCGGGTGGAGGAAATGACCAGAAGGTGTGGGACGCGTTCTCTACCGCGATCGTCCATCCGTTCTGGACCGAAAAGGCCACATCCGGGCGCGCATGCAAGCCCTTTAGAGCCGCCTCGACATTCGGATAGCCGATTGTCGATTCCTTTGATTCAGGAAGGGGTTCGGACGCCGTCGCCGGTGGTGCCGGCGCTGCCTGATAGTTCGGGCAGTTCGCCGACATCTTCGCCCAGGTATCGTCGAGCTCAGCGCGCGATTTGTCGTGTTCGATACTGCGCGCCGTCGCGTTGTCGATGAATGCGGTTTCCTCCCGCACAACCGTCAGGCCGCCGCCCGATGGCGGCTGATAGAGCACCAGATAACCGCAGTAGCGGTCTGCGTTGACGAAATGGCCGGTCAAGTCGAGCGCCGCGTAGACGCCGGGCGCAGGCGCGTGCGACGGGTCTTTCGTCCAGGTGACGACGGTGATCCGTCGTTCGATGACGGACCCGGCCTTGTCGTGCAGCTCGCGCGCGAGCCTGGAATAATCCTTCAGGGACAGATGTTGTCGGTACCCTGCGCTCAAGCGGGCATAGGCCTGCGGGTAGCGACCGCCGTCCTCGTCCGCGAAATAATCCGTTGCCGCCTTACTCGCGGCCGCTTCCAAATCCGCCGACGGGACCCACCCCGGCGCCGAGTCCGCCGTCAGATTGACCTGTCGCGGCGCCGCGGCTCCGAGCGCGATGGCGGAAAGCGCGAGGATCAGGGCGGTGACGAACGGAGTGAGCGGTAAGGCCATGGGGTTCAACTCTGCCTTGCTTGCAGCGAAGCTATGACGCTCAGCTTGTTTCGCCAACCCCTGAAGGTCCGACGCCGGCCGGCCCGGCCTGCGCGGCGGCGAACCGCCCCAAGGCCGCCTTCAGCTCTGCGAAAGTCTGCGCCACGTGCGCCGCGCCCGAGGCCGCGACCTCATCTGCCGTGTGAAACCCCCACGCCACGCCCTGCGGATAAGCGCCCGCCGCGATCGCCATACGCATGTCGTGCGACGTATCGCCGATCATCACCGTGCGTTCGGGCGGCGTGCGCGTGGCCTCCATCGCCTGCAGCAGCATGGACGGATGCGGTTTGCCGGGGCCGTCGTCGGCGCAGCGGGTAGCGTCGAACAGCTCGCCCCAGCCGTGACGGTCCAGCAACCGGTCCACGCCGCGCCGCGAATTGCCGGTCGCGAGCGCGAGGCGCCAGCCGTCGGCCTTCAGGCGGTTCAGCAGGTCCACCGCGCCGGCGTAGAGCGGCTCCTGGAACGATGGGTCCAGGTGCATGCGGCGGAACAATTCCTGGAAACCGGTGACGAACTCGGCGAACTGGGCGTCGGTGATCTCGGGTACGAGGAGACGCAGGCCTTCGACCAGCGAGAGGCCGACGATCTGGCGCACGGAGTCATAGTCCGGTGGATCGAGCCCCGCCGCGTCGGCGGCCTCGATCGCGGCGCGATGGATGGTCGTGCGGGAATCCACCAAGGTGCCGTCGACGTCGAACACAGCGAGCGGGCGGTCTACGAACATCAGGCGCTCAGCGACCCTTGCGCGATACGCCGCGCCCCTTACCCGCAAACGGATCCTCGTCCGCCTCGTGCGGGTCAAATCCAAACCGTTCGAAACCGAACTTCATCTCCGGCGAGATCGGCGCCTCGACGATCAGCTTGCCGCCACCGGGATGGTCGAGCTCGATGCGGCGCGCGTGGAGCTGCAGTTTCAGGCCTTCGGACAGACCGCGCGACGCCTCGTCGGCGTATTTCGGATCGCCCAGAATCCCGTGACCGATCGCCAGCATGTGGGCGCGCAGCTGGTGGGTGCGGCCGGTGTGCGGGCGCAGCGCCATCCATGCGACGCGGTGGGCAGCGCGTGAGACGGTGACGTATTCGGTCTCCGCGGTTTCGGCGTTGTGCTCGTTGGGATCGGCCGGGACCATGAGCTCGCGATCGCCGATGCCGCGCTTGGCCAGCGCCAGTTCGATCACGCCCTCGCCCGGCTTCGGGTTGCCGGCGACGATGGCCCAGTAGGTCTTCTTCGCGCGCCGCTTGGCAAAGTTCCCCGCCAGCCGCGCCGCCGCGTCCGGCGACTTACCGAGCAGCAGCACGCCTGAGGTATCGCGGTCGAGCCGGTGCACCAGCCGGGGCCGCTCCAATCCTTCACCCCAGGCCGACAGCAGGCGGTCGACATGCTTGGTCGTCTTGGTGCCGCCCTGGACCGCCAGGCCCGCCGGCTTGTTCAGCGCCAGCACCTCGTCGTCTTCATAGAGCACCAGCGACTTGGCGTAGGCGATATCACGGGCCGGCAGACGCTCGCGTTCGCCCTCTCCGCGCGCCTGGACGTCCGGCAGCGGCGGCACGCGCACCACCGCCCCGGCCTCGAGCCGCGTGTCGGCCTTGGCGCGCGAGCCGTCGACCCGCACCTGGCCGGAGCGGAACAGCTTCTGCAGCTGGACATGGTTCAGATGCGGCCAACGCCGCTTGAACCAGCGGTCGAGCCGAATCCCGGCCTCCGCCTCGCCCACCGTCAGGGATTTGACTTCGCGCGTCGTCATGGCGGAGCCTTATAGCGGCCCGGCCGGCGAGCGCGAGAGGCGGGGCCTTCCGGTTGACGGTCGCGGACCGCTTGGCCACAGTGGGGTGGTGGGGATGGAGTCCCCCCTTAATCGCCGCGGAGGCTGATGACTCCTACCGAACCGCCAACGGTAGGAGTGCGCCCTGTGAGACGCGAAGCCCAAGACACCGACGAGACCCAGCGCGCTGGCCGGCGTGCATGACGAGCTTCGCCAAGCTCGAGTTCTTCCGTCTGTTCGACCGCCTCGTGCGCCCGGCGCCGGGGGCCCAGGGCGAGCGCCGATGGACTATCGAGGGCGTGGAATGGCGCCAGACGCACCAGACCTCGACCACCGCCGACTACACCCTCACCCTCGACATCATCGTGGGTGAGCGGCGGGGCCGGAACGGCTGGTCGATCATGGTGGCGCGCGAGGATTGGTGGACGGGCGACGCACGCGATCCGTTCCGCTCCAGCCAGTGGGCCCACATGGTCGCCGGCAAGCGCGCCCACGCCCTGGCCTGGTTCGATCGACTGGACGGCTTGGCGGGACCTACCGGCGCAAGGCAGACTGAACGCCGTCCAGGCCTGGAGGGCGAATGAGTCTGCCGATTCAGCTTTACCTCGTCGTCCTGGCGGGGAGCGCCCTCGGCGGTCTCGCCCGCTATGTCGTGTCCGGCCTGGTCGGGTCGATGTTCGGCGAGACGTTTCCCTGGGGGACGATCATCGTCAACATCACCGGCTGTTTCGTCATCGGCTTCTTCGCCACCCTGACCGCGCCGGATGGGCGGCTGTTCGTGAGCCCCGCCACGCGCATCTTCGTGCTGACCGGCCTCTGCGGCGGCTACACCACCTTCTCCGCCTTCAGCCTGCAGACCTTGACCCTGATGAACGATGGCGAGTGGACGCGGGCGGCAGGCAATGTGGTTGGGTCAGTCGTAATGTGCCTCATAGCCGTCTGGCTCGGCTCGATCGCGGCGGGGGCCGTCAACCAGCTGAAAGGCGCCTGAGATGGATACCGGCCAGGACGCAATGCTGCTGCGCATCTTCTTCGGCGAAGCGGACCGTCATGACGGCAAGCCGCTCTACGAAGCGATCGTGCTGAAGGCGCGGGAGATGGGGATCGCGGGCGCGACGGTGCTGCGAGGTCCGATGGGCTTCGGCCGCTCGAGCCGGCTGCACACGTCGAAGATCACGCGCCTGTCGCAAGATCTGCCGCTGGTCATCGAGATCGTCGACGACGAAGCCAAGATCACAAAGTTCCTTCAGGTGCTCGACGCCATGATGGGCTCGGGCCTCGTCACCACCGAGAAGGTGAAGGTCTGGCGCTACGGCGACCGCACGAAGCCTGGATCGTAATCCAGGCGCTTTGCTTTGAGCATGATCTTTTCGGAAAACCGGTTTCCACTTTTCCGGATCATGCTCTAGCGGATCGTGAGCCGCAGTTTGTAGCGGCCGAAGGCGCCCTCGGCCATCAGGTCGGCGCTGACGCTGAAGACGTACTCGCCGGTCTGTTGCAACGGGATGTGCTGCGGAATGCCGGGCCCGTCCCCGTTGCCGTCCGGATAGCTGATCACCTGGCGCGTGGCGGGTCCGGTCACCGACCAGGTCAAGGTCTGACCGGCGCGGGCCTTGAAATGATAATCGCAACCGGGTCGCGCCTGGGTCAGGCGGCCGCTGTAGCTGATGGTGTCGGTCCCCCGCCGCATGTGGACCTGGACGGTGCAGTCGCCGGACGCCGCGAGGCTCGGGCCGGCGAAGAGGATAAACCCGGCGAAGGCCGCGCCGGCGGCAAGCTTGGACGAGACCATGGGACTCTCCTGTCGCTTCTCTGGAGCCCAGTTGGCGGCGCCCGGCGCCTGGCGTCAATTCGCAGATGTCCGGCCGCCGCTTTCTCGCGCGCCGCGAAGCCCACCGAAATCGGAAACGCCGTGTGATTCAACGCCGCGCGCCCGAACCGCTATGCAGGCCGCATGAGCGACCTTCTGATCCGGCCCCTCGCCGAAGCCGACTACGACGCCTGGCTGCCCCTGTGGGACGGCTACAACGCCTTCTATGGCCGTTCGGGCCCGACTGCCCTGCCCGCCGAGATCACCGCCGCGACCTGGGCGCGGTTTTTCGATCCGTCCGAGCCGGTCCACGCCCTGGCGGCCGAGCGCGACGGCGTGATGCTGGGCCTGACCCACTATCTGTTTCATCGCTCCACCACGATGATCCCGCTCACCTGCTATCTGCAGGACCTGTTCACGACCGAGGCGGCGCGCGGCCAGGGCGTCGGCCGGGCGCTGATCGAGGCGGTGTTCGAGCGCGCCAAGGCGGCCGGCTCAGACCGCATCTACTGGCAGACCCACGAGACCAACACCCACGCCATGCAGCTCTACGACAAGATCGCGGAGAAATCGGGGTTCCTGGTGTATCGCAAGACGCGCTAGGCGACCGTCGCCATCGACACAGAGCGGGATGGCTTGCGGCGAAAGCCCGTCGCGTGGACCTCGTCGATCAGGGTGCGATGGGTCGGCAGCTGCTGCACGATCGCCTGGTTGAGGCCGGCCATGCGTTGAAACGCCGCGCGCGCCTCTTCGACGTAGGGATAGGCCCCGGCGCGCAGGTCGGTCTTGAACCCCATGCCGTAGAGAATGAACCGCCAGCTCGCCAGACCGAAGGACTCATGGGTCGAGGAGATGTCGTAGTGCGACGGAAGGCGCGCCTTCCACATGTCGATTTTTTCCGGCAGGCGATCGCCCCAGCTCTTGCGCTCGACGTTCTCCTTCCAGAAGTCGGTGTCGCGGCGTCCGCTGAGGCAATAGTGCATCTTCACGAAATCGATGGCGCGTTCATAGCGTTGGACCATCGCGTTGTTGAACACCTTGGCCGCCGGCTCGAAGGTGTCGTCGGTCTGCGGCAAGAAGTCGGCGATCATCTCCGCCGCCGCGCTGATGGTCACGATCCCCGTGGATTCGAGCGGCTCGAGAAAGCCGCCGGCCAGGCCGACCGCAACGCAATTCTTCACCCAGGGCTGATGGCGGTAGCCCGAACGGAACTTGATGGGCAGCATGGTCAGATCGCCCGCATCATTGCCGAGATAGCCACGCAGGATCTCCGCGGCGCGCTCGTCGCTGGTATGGGCGCTCGAATAGACGTAGCCGACGCCCCGCCGCTCGACGAGGCCGATGTCCCAGGTCCAGCCGGCTTCCTGCGCGGTCGAAATTGTCGTCGACGCGATCGGATGATCGGGACGGTCGTAGGGGACTTGCATTGCCAGCGCGCGATCCACGAACAGCACATCGCCGATGTCGTGATAGGGCGACCCCAGCGCCTGGCCGATGAGGGCGCCGCGAAAGCCGGTGCAGTCGACGAACAGTTCGGCGCTGATGTCGCCGCCTTTCGCGGTCGTCACCGAAGCGATGTTGCCGCGCTCGTCGAGATTGACGTTGTCGACGGTGTCGATAACGCGCTTGACCCCGGCGGCCTGGCCGACGCCCGCGAGATAATGGGCAAGCTTGCCCGCGTCGAAATGGTAGGCGTAGTTCATCGGTCCAAACCATTCGTCGCCGTCGATCTTCTTCGGCGCCAGCCTGCGGTCGCAGACGATGTCCTGGAAGGCGACCGCCTGGGAAAACGGGATGTCGCCCGCCACGCCCATCAGCCAGTACGGCAGCAGGTCGAGTGCATGTTCGCCGGCCGCGGGCAGGTTGAACGGGTGGTAGTAGGCGCTGTCGACGCCGCCCTGCGGCGGCTTCGTCCAGTTCACGAACTCGATGCCCTGTTTGAACGTGCCGGAACAGCCGCGCAGGAACTGCTCCTCGGTCTGGCGAAGCGACGTCAGCAGGCGCTTGATTGTGGGGAACGTGCCCTCGCCCACGCCCACCAGCGGGATGTCGCTCAACTCCACCAGGGTGACCTGAACACCATCGGGCCGCGACGACCCGAGCTTGGTGGCGAGGTAGGCCGCGGTCAGCCAGCCGGACGCGCCGCCGCCCACCACCAGGATATGCTTCACCGGCTTCCCCATGCCGAACCCTTCCCCGCGCGCTCAGGCTGCGATGATGGGACCAAAATGGGACCTTTTCAATACCAATTGCTCAGGCGAGGCCCAGGGCGGTCACCAGGGCCGCGAAGTCCGCCGGCAGCGGCGCTTCGATCGTCTTCGTTCCACCGTCGGGGTGCGGGAAGGTCAGCGCCCTGGCATGCAGCATCAGGCGCGCAACCGCGTAATCGCCGACCCGCAGGGCGCCGCCGTAGCGCGGATCGCCGGCGATGGGTCGCCCGATCGACGCGAGATGCACGCGCAGCTGGTGCATGCGTCCGGTCACTGGCTTCAGCTCCACCAGCGCGCCCTCGTCCGACGCTGCCAGGGTGCGATAGAGGGTGCGTGCGCTTTCGGCGTCCGCATGGTCGTCGGCGCAGGGCCGCATATAGGCCTCACGACCGATCTCTTCGCGACGGAGCGCGGTTGCGATCTCGCCCTGGCGCGGCTCGGGCGGGCCGGGCGTGACGATGGCCACGTAGGTTTTCTCGAACGTGCGCGCCATCACCGCCTTGCCGAGGAACCCCGCCGCCGGCTTGGTGCGCGCGGTGAGAATGACGCCCGAGGTGTCGCGGTCGAGCCGGTGGATCAACCGCGGCCGCGCCTTTCCGGGCTTGACGAAGGCCCAGAGCAGTTCGTCGAGGGTGTGGACCTGCGCGCGTCCGCCCTGGCTGGACAGGCCCGACGGCTTGTTGAGTGCGAGGATCTGGGCGTCTTCGTAGATCACGAGGGAGCGCACGAACGCGATCTCGTCGGACGAGAGCGTGACCGGGACGTCGACCGCACGAACGCGAGGCGGCGTGCGCGGCACTACTCTCCTCCCCGAAAAGCGGCAGCGTCCGGGGGAGGAGTCGCGAAGCGACGGAGGGGGCGTGCAAACGCGCGACACTAAATTCATACGTCCGAGCGCGCGACGGGACCATGTCAATGCGCAGCGCTCCTTGCACGCCCCCTCCGTCCCTCCGGGACACCTCCCCCGTTTTCTGCCGATAACGGGGGAGGAGAAACGGCGCGTTCACTCTTCCGTCCCCCCACGCATCTTCGCCCAGCGTTCCAGCCGCTCCTTGATCTTCGCCTCATGCCCCTCGCCCTTCGGCGCGTAGAACACGCGGCGCTCCATGCCGTCGGGGAAATAGTTCTGGCCAGAGAAGCCGGTCTCGGTATTGGGGTCGTACTTGTATCCTTTGCCGTAGCCCAGGTCCTTCATCAGGCGCGTAGGCGCGTTGCGGATGTGCGCGGGCGGCATCAGCGAGCCGGTCTCGCGCGCGGCCTTCGCGGCCGCGCTATAGGCGTCGTAGACGGCGACGGATTTGGGCGCGGTGGCGAGATGCACCACCGCCTGGGCGAGAGCGAGTTCGCCCTCGGGCGAGCCGAGGAAGTCGTAGGTCTCCTTCGCCGCATTGGCAACCAGCAGCGACAGCGGGTCCGCCTCGCCGATGTCCTCCACCGCCATGCGCACGATACGGCGCGCGAGAACAGCGGGTCTTCGCCGCCCTCCAGCATGCGTGCGAGCCAGTAGAGCGCCGCGTCCGGATCGGAGCCGCGCACGGATTTGTGCAGGGCGGAGATGAGGTTGTAGTGCTCCTCGCGATCCTTGTCGTAGGCGGGACTGCGCTTCTGCAGCAGGCGACCGAGGTCGGCGGTCTCCATCGGCTGGTCCGGCCCGATCGCGAACAGGGTCTCCGCTAAGGTCAGCAGATAGCGCCCGTCGCCATCCGCCAACGCGATCAGCGCGTGACGCGCATCGGGCGTCAGCGGCAAGGACTTCTGTTCGAACGCCTCGGCTTTTTCGAGCAAGGCTTCCAGCGCGGTGTCATCGAGGCGTTTCAGTACGAAGACCTGACAGCGCGACAGCAACGCCCCGTTCAGTTCGAACGACGGGTTCTCGGTGGTGGCCCCGACGAGGGTCACCGTCCCCGACTCGACGAACGGCAGAAAGCCGTCCTGCTGCGCGCGGTTGAAGCGGTGGATCTCGTCCACGAACAGACAGCGTCGACTGGCCCGCAAGTCGGCGCGTGCGCGCGGTCTCGAACGCTTTCTTCAGGTCCGCAACGCCCGAGAACACCGCGGACAACTGCTGGAACTCATAGCCGCCGGCCTTGGCCAGCAGCCGCGCGATGGTGGTTTTGCCGGTGCCCGGCGGCCCCCACAGGATCATCGAGGACAGGCGGCCGTTCTCGACCATGCGCCGGATCGGGCCTTCCGGGCCGAGCAGATGGTCCTGCCCCACCACGTCCTCGAGCCGCTGCGGGCGCAGGCGGTCGGCCAGCGGCGACGGCGCCGCAGGCTCCAGTCCCGCAGCCTGGAAGAGGTCGCTCATCAATGCTCCGAGCGGAAGTACATCTCAGTGCCCGTGTCGTCCGGATGTTTACGCTTGGCCTCGGCGGAGAGTTTCACCGTCGGCGTCACCGACTGGTAGTCGACCGACAGTTCGCGATCGACGCGGAACAGACGCCCGTCCACGTCGCCCTTGCAGGTCTTCGCATCGACGCGGCCGACGTAGCCGCCGCCGTGCGAAACCAGGCGGATCGCGCAACCTTCCTTGCGCACGAGCCGGTCGCGCCCGGGGCTGATGTCGGCGAAGGTCTGTCGGTCGTCGCCGAGCACCCAGTACTGCCGCACCATCAGCGCGTCCTTGCCCGCACGGCTGATCCCGAAGAACCAGAAGTCGCGCGCGTGCGCATCCTCGTCGGTCATGTCCATGCGCACCATGATCTCTCCTGGACGGTCGAGCTTCTTCACCCGGCTGCCGACCAGGGTCTGGTGCGCGGGAGCCGGATGGAACAGGCCAGTCATCCAGCCGGCGAGCTGGGCGGGGTCATAGTCGGGCTTAGGCGGCGCCTTGGCGGCAGCCGGAGAGGCAACCAGGGCGAGGCCGGCGATGAACGCGCACCAAAGGCCTAGGCGTTGCGGCATGGCGGTCCTTTCGGCGGCGAAGCAGCCGCGCGGAAGGCCGAAACTAGCAGAACTCCGCGCCGCGGCGTCCTACCTCAGGCTCGGATTCGCGCCGTAATGGTCTGGCCGCCGCGCTGGATGATCAGGGTCCACATGCCGTTGGTTGCGCCCTGATCCAGAAGCTGGCGCAGCTGCGAGACGGTGGCGACGTCGTGGCCGTTCACAGCGCGGACGATATCGCCCGGCTGGAGGCCCACCGACGCGCCGTAGCCGCGCGAGACGCCCGAGACCAGCACCCCGCCGTCCTTCACGAACGGGTCGGCGCCGAGCTCATCGGCTACCGCCGGCGAGAGGTTGACCACGGTCAGGCCGCTCAGGGGGTTGCGGCCGCTCAAGGTTTGTTCGTCCTTGGCGGGCGTGGCGGGCGGCGGCTCGACGCGGGCGGAGATGGTGAGGCGCTTGCCGTCGCGCAGCACCTCGACCTTGGCGACGTCGCCCGGCGACTTGGTGGAGATCAGATAGTTCAGGTTGCCCGGCTCGGTGACCACGCCGCCGTCGACGCCCACGATCACGTCGCCGATCTTGATCCCGGCCATGGCGCCGGGGCTGCCTGGATAGAGGTCGGTGACCAGGGCGCCCGACGGCGCGGCCATGCCGAGGCTGCGGCCGATGTCGGCGGTCACCATGTCGGTCTTGGTCCCGAGCCAGGGCCGCACCAGCGTATGTTCGCCGCCGACAGCGCTCGCCACCACGCGCTTAACCAGGGCTGCGGGAATCGCAAAGCCCACGCCCACCGAGCCGCCCGACCGCGAGACGATGAAGCTGTTGATGCCGATCAGGTTGCCGTCCATGTCGACGAGCGCGCCGCCGGAATTGCCCGGATTGATCGGCGCGTCGGTCTGGATGTAGTTCGACCCGCCCTCGCCGCCCGGATCGGCGGCGGAGCGGTTGAGCGCGGAGATGATCCCGTTGGTGACCGTCTGGCCGACGCCGAACGGATTGCCGACCGCGAGCACGAGGTCGCCCACCTGCTGATCGCCGCGATCGTCGATCGGCAGCACGGGGAGTTTTTCATTGCCCACCTCGATCTTCAACACTGCGAGATCGACGCGCCCGTCGGCGAGCAGAACCTTGGCGGGGAACTCGCGCCGGTCGGACAGCACGACCATGATGTCCTGGCCGCCTTCAATGACGTGATTGTTGGTGACGATGAGACCGTCCGAGCGCACCACGACGCCGGAACCCGAGCGATTGCATCACCCGCTCTTGCGTCAGGCCCGGCATGGCGAACTGCGAGAAGAAGGGGTCGATCGACTGGCGCACGATCTTCTTGGCGTAGACGTTGACCACCGCCGGGGCGGTCTGCTTCACCACCGGAGCGAACGAGATGCGCATGGACGCGGCGTCGGTGGGCACGTGCCGGACCGGCTCGGCCAGGGCGGGGGTCGCCGCGGGCTGGGCCTGGCTCTGGCCGGCGAAGAGGCCGCCCGCCGCCATAAGGGCGAACAAGGGCAGCAGAAAACGGGGTTTGCGCATGCGTGTCACCGCTCGGTTTGAAGCTATGTCGTCGATATTTGGGACGCCTTTGCGGCGAACGCCAGCCCTTAGCGGGGCGGTTCTGCCCAGGCCTCGGCCCATTGGTCGACTCTGGGGTCCATAACCCGCCGCCAGAGCGGGGGCGCCAAGGCCATCAGGATCGCCCCGGCATAGCCCGTGGGCAGCTCCGGAGAGCCCTCGACCGCCTGCAGATGGTGGAAGCTCTGCATGGGCGAGCGGTGGTGGTCGGAGTGGCGGCCCATGTTGAACAGCGACCAGTTGTTCATGCGCCGGGCCGAGTTCCAGGAATGCCGCGCCGCCAGCCGCTCGGGCCGACCGTCGGCCTCGACGCGGCGTTCGAGACCGTAGTGGGCGATGTAGTTGAACAGCTCGAGCAAGAAGATCGCGAGCACCGCCTGGCCAGACGAAGAAGGCCAGCACGCGCGGACCCAGCGACGCCACGCCCGCGAGCACGAGCAATTCCGCCGCCAGATAGCGCAGCATGCGGTTGTGTGCGCCCCACACGCGCAGGCCTTTGCGCTGCAGCCGCTCCGCCTCGAACGCCCACGCCTCGCGGAACTGTCCCGCCACCGAACGCGCCGCGAACCGATAGGCGCTCTCGCCCCGACGCGCCGAGGCGGGGTCTTCACGCGTCGCGGCGCGCGTGTGGTGGCCGTGCACGTGAGCGATGCGGAACTGCATATAGCCGACGCTCGCCAGGAAGCTCAGTCCCAGCGCGCGTTCCGCAGCGGAGGCGGCGTGCACCATCTCGTGCGCCGCCAGCATGCCGAACACCCCCGCCGTCAGCCCGACCGAGAGCGTCAGTCCCACCGCATCGAGCGTCGGCGCCGCCGGATCGGCGATCTGTAACGCCGCCCAGGCGCCGACGGCGAGCTGGGCGGGAATGTAGAGCCGGGGCAGCAGCCGATACGACCAATCATGCCGCGCGCCCGGCGCGCCGAGGGCCGCGCCCAGCACGCCATCCAGGCTTGCGATCGCAAGCGGCATCAAGGCCACGGTCAGGAACGACCAGGCGCCGCCCAACTCGAAGCCCAGCGGGATCGTCGAGAGGAACAGGAAGGGAAGCGCAAACCTCAACGGCTTGACCATGACGGCATCATAGCGGCGCCCCGGGCCCACGGTAACGCCCGGGCTGCCGATCCGTGTCAGTGGGTCGCGCGGCTATTCCGCGGCGACCAAGGCCTCGGACTCTCGCCGACCGGCATCGCGTGCCGCCCGGACCGACATCGCCAGGGCGCACAGCAGGAAGAACGACGAAACCAGGAACGGGAAGCCCGGCAGGCCGAGGTAGCTCAGCTTGCCATTGAACAGCCAGAACAGCGATCCGTAGAGGCCCGGGCCGATGATGAAGGCGATCGACATGACGCCCTGGTTGGCGCCCTGGAGCTTGCCTTGATCGGTCGGTCCCACGCGGCGCGTCATGAGCGCCGACACAGCAGGCCCGGCCACGCCCCACAGCGACATGATCGGCACACCGATCATGAAGGTCCGCCAGTCGGGCGCCAGCGCATAGATGGCAAACCCGACCGCGCCGAAGAACAGGCCAAAAAAGATCGCTCTTCGCTCGCCCAGCAGCTTGACCAGAGGTCCGGTGAGCGCGCCTTGCACCACCACGCCGCAGGCGCCCATGGCCATCATCGCCATGCCGATCTCGCCCGAACCCCAATGGAATTTGGCGGCGGCGTGAAGCGTAAAGACGGTCTGCAGCGCCAGGTGCGCGAGCTGCGCCAGGAAGTTGACGAACGCCAGCGGCAGCAGGTCCGGATGCGATCGCAGCAGCTGAAGCGCGCCGACAGGATTGGCGCGGGACCAGCGGAAGCGGTCGCGGCGGTCCTTGGGAAGCGATTCAGGCAACACGAACCAGCCGTAGGCGAAGTTCGCCAACGAGAAAAAACCGGCCAAGAAGAACGGCATGCGCGTGCCGCCGTGCAGCACCCAGTCGGTTCCGGGAATCGCGAGCGAGCGATGCGCGTCGCCCAACAAACCGCCGAGCCCCGGACCGAGCAGGAAGCCCAGGCCGAAGATCGCGCCCATCATGCCGAACCGCGACGCACGCTTCGCCGGCTCGGTCGTGTCGGCGATATAGGCCGCGGCCGTGCCGAACGTGGCGGAGGTGGCGCCCGAGATCAGGCGGCCGACCAACAGGAACCAGAGCCACGGTGAGAGCGCCATCACGAACCAGTCGATGCCGGTTCCGAGATTCGACGCCAGGATCACCGGCCGCCGGCCAATCTTGTCGGAGAGCGCGCCGATGATCGGTTGGCAGAAGAACTGCATCAGGGCGAAAGTCGTGCCCGAGATGCCGACCCAAATTCCGGCGCGGGCGGCGGTGTGGTTGAAATGGATGATCAGCGCCGGCCATACCGGGATCACGATGCCCAGAGCCATCACGTCCAGCAGGACTGTGATCAGGACGAACGCGAACGCGCCCTTGCCGGCCTTCACGCCCGTGGGCGGCGGCAGGTCGACGGGTTCCTCGGGCAAGGTGTCGCTCATAACGCTCGGCCTTTGAAGGAGGCGAGCATGGATGTCCACCACTCGGCCTCGTGTTTGAGGAAGATCATGTTGGGGAAGCTGTGGCGGGCGGCGTTTTCCACCGGGACCGTGTCCCAGCCGCCATGCTCGACGGTGACGCGGGTCTCGTCCCCCACGGGCTCGAAACGCACCTCGACCTCGGTGTCCATGCCCGATTCGAACCAGGCGCAGCGCCAGCCGAACACCAGACGTTCGCCGGGCTTCCAGACCTTGATGGTCCCGACCTCGAATACTTTGCCGTTGGGCAGGGTCTCGATGAAACGACCGCGCTCTCCGCCTTCGAACGACACCACGCCGGGACTGCGTGGGGTGAAGCGGAACATCGCTTGCGGCCGCCACCACTCGCCGATCTCGGCGGTGAAGGCTTCGAAGGCGCGCAGCGGGTCGGCCTTCACCCGCACCGAGACGAGCACGCGCGAGCTCACTTGCGCGCGCCCTTCTCGACGTGCGCCTTGAACGCCAGGAGTTGTTCGCTCCACAGCCGTTCGGCGCGTTCCAGCCAGTCTTTCAGATGCGCCATGGGTTCGGGCCTCAGACGATAGATGCGCACGCGCGCGTCGAACTCGGGATGCGATTCCTCCACCAGGCCCGCCTGGCGCAGCGCACGCAGATGCCGGCTCATGGCGGGCGCGCCGAGACCCGTCGCCTTGGCGAGGTCGCCCGCGCGCCGGGGCCGCTCACTCAGCAGATCGACCACGCGCCGCCGATGCGGGTCGGCCAGCGCCTCCAAAGTGCGATCAAGCGCCTGGGCGTTGCGGGTCATTCGTCCGTCTTGGCCTTGACGGTCTTGAAGCCCATCGACTGTTCGATCTCTTCCAGCGAGACGTCCTTCACCTTTTCCTGGAAGCTCCAGACGTGACCCTCGAGGTCGAGCGCGCGATAGGTGCGGTCGCCGTAGAACTGCAGCGCAGGCTCCTGCACGATGCGCGCGCCGGCCGCGCGCGCGTGTTCGCAGTGTGCAGGCAGGCCTTCCACGATTGCGCGCAGAAACCCGGTGCCGCGACCGTCGAGCGAAGCAGGACTGCGCATCTTCGCCGGTCCCATGATCTCGGGGCTTTCCCACTCTCGCATCACGCCGAACGGCTGGCCGCGAAAGCTCATGACCAGATGCGCGATCTCGCCGTCCTTGTCGGTGAGCAGCATCGAGACCTCGCACCTGAAGGCCACCTCGAGCCATTGCATCGCCGCCTTCGGATCGCGGTAGGCGAGCGACGGCGTGAGCGGAAACGATTGCTCGCTCATCCCTTCCACCCCGGTCCGAGCGTAGTCTTCAGGCCGCCGCCTTCATTGTCCCATTCCTCCACCGTCATCTCCTTCACCGTCTGGCTGAAGGTCCAGACGTGGCCGCCCGGATCGGCGCAACGGAAGGTGCGGTCGCCGTAGAACTGGTCCTGGCATTCCTGCTCGATCCTCGCGCCGGCGGCGCGCGCGCGCTCGCACAGGGCATCGATGTCGGAGGCGACATGGATGTGGACCATCTGGGTGTTCTTGCCGCCGATCTGGCCGGGCGCGGCGATGAAATCGGCCCAGGGACTGCCGACCATGATGTAGCCGTCCCCGAAGGTCATTTCCGAGTGCGCCAGCTTGCCGTCGGGGCCGGTGATGACCATCGACCGCTCGAACCCGAACGCGCGCTCGAGCCACTCGAGCGCCGCCAGCGGGTCTTCGTAATAGACCGACGACCCGAAGGTCGGAAGTTTCGAAGGCATTATCGATCTCCTTGCGGATATCGATAATAGTTACAGTATTTGACAACTAATTGCAAGCCCCGTCCGGGGCGGGACCGTGACGGCGGCTCAGCGATCGAGCGGCGTCAGGCCCGTCGTCGCCAGCCGTTTCGTCCAGGGCACGCGGCGCGAAAACAGCAGGGTCAGGACCAGCAGGCCGGCGATCGCCAGCAGGAAGAGCAGGCCGCCTTCGATGGCCTCGCCGTCGCCGACCCAGAGCGCGGGCCCGGACTGGCGAACGTGGATGAGCGCCGGATCGTGCGGCGTTCCGAAGGAGGAGAGGCCGACGAGATAGGTCTGGGTCCAGTCCCAGGCGCCGTGGACGCCGATCGCGAACCAGAGCGAGCCCGTGGCGAACCGCAACACCACATAGGTGATCGAGATGAGCAGCACCGAGACCACGAACGACCAGCTGAAGCCGCTGAGGGTGAATTGGAGCGCGCCGAAGATGACGCCCATGGCGAGCGCCGCGATCCACACCCGCGACCGCTCGGCGAGGGTCTGAAACACATAGCCGCGAAAGCCCAGCTCCTCTGCGACGCCGACGCCCAGCGACGGCAGAAGCGTGAGCGCCATCCACACGAGCCGCGGCGTCTGATGGACATCGGTTCGATCCACTGGTGAGAACTTGACCCAGCCCAAACCCCACTCCATCGCCGCGATCGCTAGGATCACCGCGACGCCGCAGGCGGCGCCCAGGGCCAGGCGCCCGAGTTGCGGACGCGGCAGGCCGAGGCCGGACCAGGGCCGCCGGTTGAGCTTCACCCGCGCGAGCCACGTCACCAACAGGACGCCTGCGATCCAGAGGACGCCGTGGAGCACCGGCGACAGCCAGGGCATGGCGAGCGCGCGGGCGGCCATTTGCCCGCCGAGCGCGGATCCGACGAATACGGGCGCAATTAGCGCGACGTAGAGAACGATCCACGCCAAGCCGACCCAAAGGGCGCCGCCCTTCGCGTCAGGCCGTTCGGCTGGCTGGTCGGTCATCGCGCGCTCCTGTCACAGCGTAGAGACAAAGATATCGCTCCGGCGCGCTTCCGCTTCGATATTGTGACGAACGCCCGCGTCCGCGCAGCGCGGAACCGCGCCACCGCTAGGCGCCCAGGACGGCGGCCCGGAACAGGGCGTCGGTGGCTTCGAGGAAGGCCGGATCGGCGCGCAACGGCTTCAGCGCGCCGGAGGCCATGACCCAGGCCGCCTGCTCGCTGACGAAGTCGTCGAGGACCGGGATCCGCGCCCCCTGCCCCAGTTCGTCCGACCCCGTCTTCGCCGCCAACAGGGCGTCGAGCGCTCGGGAAACCTCGGCCGGCAGATGGATAGCGCGCAACTCGGAGAGCGCCATCGGCGGCACGGCTCCGCGCGCCCGCACCCAGGCGAGCGCGCAGGCGCAGCGCATGATGTAGATGTAGGCCTTCAGCTTCACCTGCTCGCGGCCGCTGAGGCTGCGCTCCACGAGACCGTGCATCAACCCGCCGTAATGACGGATCGAGCTTTCGGAATTCGGCGAAGCGCTCGGCCATCGCGCGCATGGCTTCGGCGGTCGGTCCAATTTCACGGTAGATGAGCGGCGACCGCAGCCATTCGATCACCACGGCGTTGCCTTTGCGCAGCAGCAGGAGCGCCTTTTTCAGGTCCCAGCCGTTCACGTCCCAGACGCCCTCGATCGGCGTCTCGATCACATCGCGCGGCGGCGACAGCATGAGATAGTCGTCGATCGAGCGGACGTGGACGAAGCGGACGTCGTAGTCGCTGTCGGGCGACGCGAAGCCCCAGGCGCGGCTGCCGGATTCCGCGGCGAAGTGAATGCGCACGCCGTGATCGCGCTCGATCGCATCGAGGCGTCGTGCAACCTCGGCCTGGACGCGGTCGCCGAGCGCATCCATCGGACGATCAGCCGTTCGTCTGCACGCAGATCGAGCGCACGGCGGTGACCTCGGCCGGCGCAACCACCACGGCGGCCCAGTTTACCGACGCGTTCGAGGTGGACGAAGCGTAGGTGTTGATCTGCAGCAGGCCGTCGCCGGGATCGAAATAGACCTGCACGCTGCGGTCGGGGCGGCCTTCCGGCTGGAAGTACCCGCCCGCGCGCACGAGGTAGGCGTTCGGCAGCTGATAGTCGGACGGCACGCCGAGATCGGCAGCCATCTCTTTGCTGAGTGGCTGATAGTTCGATTCCGCGAGGATCGTACGCGCCTTCACCTGGGCGTACTCGGACGGCACGTAGACCAAGGCGAGGCTCAGCGAGTTTGCGGACGCCTCGGGCGCCTCGCTCTGGCACCAGGGCGCGGCCGGTGGCGGCGGCGGCTGATCCTGGTCGTCCTGGCTGAACGCCGGCGCGACCGAGGCCAGCAGGACGGCCGCGGCGCCCGCAAGCAGCGCGCGGCCGAAGGTCTTGCCGATCCGGTGAGATGTGCGGCTCACCCCTATGCCTCGCCGAAGGTCTCCGGCGCAGGACCGGAGTCCTGCCCCTTGGCGGTGACGTCGCGGTCGACGAACTCGATGACCGCCATCGCCGCGTCGTCGCCGTGGCGGAAGCCCGCCTTCAGCACGCGGATGTAGCCGCCGTGACGGTCCTTGTAGCGCGGGCCGATGGTGGCGAAGAGCTTCCGCACCTGGTCCTGATCGCGCACGCGGCTGATCGCCAGGCGGCGCGCCGGCAGGTCGCCCTTCTTGGCGAGGGTCACCAGTTTCTCGACGAAGGGACGCAGCTCCTTCGCCTTGGGAAGCGTGGTGACGATCTGTTCGTGCTTGATAAGGGCCGCGGCCATGTTGGCGAACATGGCGGTGCGGTGGCTGGCCGTGCGACCGAGTTTACGTCGGGCGGAACCGTGGCGCATCGTTTCGTCTCCTGAGACCGGCCGATCGCCGATCCCCCAAAATCGGGCCCGGACGCGAAGGCGACGCCTGATGGCGAACACCCGTTCCGGACGTCGGCGCCCCCGAAGGTGCGCCGAGGTCGCCGGGACAAGGTCTTGGCTCTTTCCCAGCGAGCGGGAGGGCGAAAAATCGCGCTCCTATAAAAAGGAAACCGGCCTCGGTTTCCCGGGGCCGGCTCCAAAAGTCGTGCGCGTTTCGCGCTTATCAGATCTGGTCCTCGAACTTCTTGGCCAGGTCTTCGATGTTTTCTGGCGGCCAGTTCGGCACGTCCATGCCGAGCGACAGGCCCATGGAAGCGAGCACTTCCTTGATCTCGTTGAGCGACTTGCGGCCGAAGTTCGGGGTACGGAGCATCTCCGCTTCGGTCTTCTGGATCAGGTCGCCGATGTAGACGATGTTGTCGTTCTTCAGGCAGTTGGCCGAACGGACCGACAGCTCGAGTTCGTCGACCTTCTTGAGCAGCGCTGGGTTGAACGGCAGCTCCGGCGCGCCTTCGTCGGCGGACGGCTTCTTGGGCTCTTCGAAGGTGATGAAGATCTGCAGCTGGTCCTGCAGGATGCGCGCGGCGTAGGCCACGGCGTCCACGGGCGTGACCGCGCCGTTGGTCTCCACTTCCATGATCAGCTTGTCGTAGTCGAGCGACTGGCCCTGGCGGGTCGGCTCGACGCGATAGGCCACGCGCTTCACCGGCGAATAGAGCGCATCGACCGCGATCAGGCCGATGGGCGCGTCCTCGGGACGGTTGCGCTCGGCCGGCACGTAGCCCTTGCCGTTTTCGACGGTGAACTCCATGCGCACGGTGGCGCCCTCGTCGAGGGTGCAGATCACGTGGTCGGGGTTCAGGATCTCGATGTCCGACGGCGCGTCGATCATCCTGGCGGTCACCGGACCCGGGCCCTGGCCGCGCAGGGTCATGCGCTTGGGGCCTTCGGCGTGCATGCGCAGCGCCAGTTGCTTGATGTTCAGCACGATGTCGACGACGTCTTCGCGCACGCCCTCCATGGAGGAGAACTCGTGCACCACGCCGTCGATCTGCACGGCGGTCACCGCCGCGCCTTGCAGCGACGACAGGAGCACGCGGCGCAGCGCATTGCCGAGCGTCACGCCAAAGCCGCGCTCGAGGGGTTCGGCCACCAGACGCGCTCTACGTTGAGCGTCGGCGCCGGTCTCGATTTGCGGCTTTTCGGGACGGATCAGCTGCTGCCAGTTTCTTTCGATCATTCGGTCCCTCGAACGGGTTGCGCCAGCCGTGAGGAGACAGCCGGCGACGTCAAATTCAATACGCGATCAGACCCGGCGCCGCTTCGGCGGGCGGCAGCCGTTGTGCGGTATCGGGGTCACGTCGCGGATGGTGGTGATGGTCAGGCCGACGGCCTGCAGCGCGCGCAGCGCCAACTCACGGCCGGAGCCGGGACCCGCCACGTTCACTTCGAGCGTCTTGACGCCATGTTCCATCGCCTTGCGGCCCGCGTCTTCGGCGGCCATCTGGGCCGCGTAGGGCGTCGACTTGCGCGAGCCCTTGAAGCCCATGGTTCCGGCCGAGGACCAGGAAATCGCGTTCCCCTGGGCGTCGGTGATGGTGATCATGGTGTTGTTGAACGAGGCGTTCACGTGCGCCACGCCCGAGATGATGTTCTTGCGTTCACGCCGCTTGACGCGACCTGCCGGTTCCTTGGCCATCGAGATCAGCCCTTACTTCTTCTTGCCGGCGATCGGCTTGGCGGGACCCTTGCGGGTGCGGGCGTTGGTGTGGGTGCGCTGACCGCGCACGGGCAGGCCCTTGCGGTGACGCAGGCCGCGGTAGCAGGCCAGGTCCATCAGACGCTTGATATTGACGGCCACTTCCCGGCGAAGGTCGCCTTCGACGCTGTAGTCCTTGTCGATGGTTTCGCGGATCTGCAGCACTTCCTGGTCGGTCAGCTGGTTGACCCGGCGGGCCTCGTCGAGCCCGACCTTGGACATGATGTCCTTGGCGCGCTTGGGACCGATCCCATGGATATACTGCAGCGCGACTTCCACGCGCTTGTTGGTCGGAATGTTCACGCCGGCGATACGGGCCAAGGCCATAGTCTCCTGAACGCGCAAGAACGCGACGCCGACGCCCGGCTCTGAAATAGGAACTCAAGAGCCGGCGCGCGCGCGCTGTTTCGCGGAAGCGGTCCGTTATAGGGATCGAAACGCTTACGTCAATGGGGTTCGAGGCCCTAAATGGGGGCCGTTTACGAGATTTCAAGCCGCCGGCCTGGCGATCGCGGCTGACCCTGCAGGTTCGAGCTGGAGCCGTTTCAAAAGCTCAAGTAAAACAGCGGCTTCAGCATCCGAAAGGCCGGCGCGGATGATCGCCTCGTGCTCTTCGACCTTGGGTTCGGCCCGGTTGACCGCCTCCGCGCCCGCCGCCGTCAGGTGCAGACTTACGGTGCGCCGGTCACGACCCGGCCGCCGCTCGATCAGGCCCCGACGGACCAGCTGGTCGAGCAACTGGGTGAGACTCGAGCGATCGAGGCCCGCGGCGCCGGCGATCTCGGTCTGAGATCGACCGGGGTTCAACTCGACCAGCTTCAAGACACCGAACTGGCCAGGGGCCAGCTCCGCCTGCCCCGCCAGCCGGCCAAACAGCCCATTGGAGCGGAAGAAAGCGCGGCGGAGCTGGTAGCCGATCCGCTCATTCAGCGGCCCGAAGTCGATGGGGAGTTTTTCAGCCATGAAACGAACTTACCCCGATTTAATTTGCTTCAAAACAATTTTATGTAAAACTGTTACTTGAACAACACCGGGTGAGAACCGCCATGCGCCGCCTGACCCTCGCTCTCCTTGCCGCTGTCGCGATCACCGCCCCCGTTCTGGCGCAGCCCGCCGCCGGAGGCGCTGCGCCGGCGACCGCGCCGGCAGCGCCCCTCACCGCGGCCGAGCGCAAAACCGTCATCGAGGACCTTGCCAAGGCGCTCGAGGAAAACTTCGTCTTCCCCGACGTCGCGCGAAGGTACGCCGCCATGCTGCGCGCCAATCTGGCGGCAGGGGCGTACGACCAGATCACCGATCCGACAGAGTTCGCCAAACGTGTGACGGCGGACCTGCAGGCCGTGTCGCCGGACGGGCATCTGCGCCTCGCCCTCAAGGCCGCCTTCAGGCTCCCGCCGCCGGGCACTGCGCCGATGCCGGCGGGCCAACCGCTCGGCCTGGACGCGTCGAAGATGATCGGCGACGTGATGTACCTCGACTTCAACGGCTTCCCGGGCGACCCGAAGGAGGTCGCAACGCTTCGCCAGTTCATGCTCGCACACGCCGATGCGAAGGCGGTCATCATCGACAGCCGGCACAATCACGGCGGCGGCCTGAGCGAAATCGACGTCATGGCGTCCTTGCTCTACCCCGAGCGCACGACGCTCGTGCGCATGGATACCCGTGCGGCCATCGCCGCCGCCCGAGGCTCGCCGTTCGGCGCGGTGCCGACGCTGGTGAAACAGCCCTCTCCGCCCGAGTTCGACCGTCATGACCAGGTCGCGATCCCCGATCCGAACGAACATCGCCTGTCGCACGTGCCGGTCTATTATCTGGCGTCGCACAACACCGTCTCCGCCGGCGAGCACGCGGCGCTCGTGTTCAAGCGCACCCACCGCGCGACGCTGGTCGGCGAAACGACGCGCGGGGCCGGCCACTATGGCGGCATCGATCCGATCGGCGACCGCTTCGCCGCGTTCATTCCGGTCGGCCGCACCTACGACCCCGACACCAACTGGGACTGGGAGGGCAAGGGCGTCTCGCCCGACGTCGCGGTCCCCGCCGACCGGGCGCTCGCCAAGGCGTTGGAGCTCGCGCGCCGGGCCGGCGCGCATCCGTCCTAAGGGGATTTCGCCACCACGCGGTGATGCTCGACCTTTTCGGGCCGCGTCAGCAGGAAGCGATCGTCTTCGGGGTAGTAGCGCGCGATCTCGACGTCTTCGCCGGCGAAGCCCGTGACGTCGTCCATCGATCGCCACCAGCTCAGCGTGGTCACCTCGCTGCGGCCGTCGCCGAGCGCGCGGAACAGCATCTGGAAACCGAGGTTGCCGGGCGTTGCGGCATAGTCGGCGCCGCCGGTCGCTTCGATATAGACGCGGTAGGCGTCTTCGTCCTCGGTGCGGATCAGAGCTGACCAGCGCCGCAGGATCATGGCGGTCAGGCGAGCGGGCGGTCGATCGCCTGGGCGATCGCGCTCTCGACCTCGGCCACCGGGCGCATGCCGTCGACCTCGACCACCTTCCGCTGCGCATCGTAGTAGGGCAGCAGCGGCGCAGTCTGGGCGTTGTAGGCGGCGAGCCGGACCTTGAACGATTCCGGGTTGTCGTCGGGGCGGCCCTCGGCCTCGAAGCGCTTGGAGATGCGCGCGAGCAAGGCGGCCTCGTCCACGACCAGGCGGACCACGCGCGCGATAGAGCGGCTACGGCCGGCCAGCATCGCGTCGAGCGCTTGCGCCTGGGCGACCGTGCGCGGGAAACCGTCGAAGATGGCGCCGCCGGCGTGCTCGGCCTCGTCCATGCGTTCTTCGATGAGGGCAATGACGATCTCGTCGGTGACCAGGCCGCCGGACGCCATGATCGGCGCCACGCGCTTGCCGAGCTCCGTGCCCGCAGCGATCGCCGCGCGCAGCATGTCGCCGGTGGAGAGCTGGATCATGCCCCGCTTTTCGACCAGGACCTTGGCCTGGGTGCCCTTGCCCGAACCCGGAGGTCCGAACAGGATCAGATTGAGCGCGCCCCCCGGCACGACTAGCGCCCTCGCCCGCGAAGCTTCGACTTCTTGATCAGGCCTTCGTACTGGTGCGCGAGCAGGTGCGACTGAATCTGCGCCACCGTGTCCATCATCACCGAGACCACGATCAGGATCGAGGTGCCGGTGAAGGCGAGCTGCACCGAAGTGAAGTTGGTGACGAACTCGGGGATCAGGCAGACCGCGGTGACATAGAGCGCGCCGATCGCGGTCAGGCGCGTCAGCACATAGTCGAGGTATTCGCCGGTGCGTTTACCCGGCCGGATGCCGGGCAAAAAGCCGCCGTACTTGCGCAGGTTCTCCGCCGTCTCCTCGGGGTTGAACACCACCGAGGTGTAGAAGAAGCAGAAGAAGATGATCAGCGCGGCGTAGAGCAGCATGAAGATCGGCTGGCCGTGCGAGAGCTGGGTGGTGACCTGCGGCAGCCAGGTCAGCCAACTGGGCGGGTGGTTGGCGATCAGCCCCATGGCCGTGGTCGGCAGGAGCAGCAGCGACGAGGCGAAGATCGGCGGAATCACGCCCGATGTGTTGATCTTCAGCGGCAGGAACGAACTCTCGCCCCCGAACATTCGGTTGCCCACCTGTCGCTTCGGATATTGCACGAGCAGGCGTCGCTGGGCGCGTTCCATGAAGACGATGAAAACCAGGATGGCGATGGCGCCCGCCGCAATCGCGAGCAACAGGACCGGCGACACGCCGCCGCTCTTGCCGCTGTTGCCCAGCAGGTTGCCGACCGACGTCGGCAGGCGCGACACGATGCCTGCGAAGATGATCAGTGAGTTGCCGTTGCCCACGCCGCGCGAGGTCACCTGCTCGCCGAGCCACATCAGGAACAAGGTGCCGCCGGTCAGGGTCGCGATGGTGCCGGCCAGGAAGAAGATCCCGGTGTAGGGGCCAGTGGTCGACACCACGCCGGGGGTGTTCTGCAGGCCGATCGCGATGCCGAAACTCTGCGCCAGGGCCAGCACCACGGTCAGGTAGCGGGTGTACTGGTTCAGCTGCTTGCGGCCGGCTTCGCCGCCTTCCTTCTTCAGCTTCTCCCACGGCGGATAGATCGACTGCATGAGCTGCACGATGATCGAGGCCGAGATGTAGGGCATCACGTTCAGGGCGAAGATGGCCATGCGCTGCACGGCGCCGCCCGAGAACAGATTGAAGGTGTCGAAGATGCCGGTGCCCTTGCCCACCATGGTCTGGGCGAAGACGGCGTGGTTGATCCCCGCGAGCGGGATGAAGGTGCCGAACCGGAAGACGATCAGGGCGCCCACGGTGAAGAGCAGGCGCTTGTGCAGCTCCGTCGCCTTCTGGAAGGCGCCGAAGTTGATGTTGGCGGCTAACTGTTCGGCTGCCGAAGCCATATGGCTGTCCCCGAGACTGCGAGCGTCTCAAATAGGTGAATGCGTGGCCCGGCGCGAGGGCCGGCCCAAAAAAGCCTTACGCGCCCTTGGCTTCGTCGTTGGCGGGCTCCGGACGGGTCAGGGTCAGCTTGCCGCCGGCCGCTTCCACCGCCTTGATCGCCGACGCAGAGGCCGACCAGACCACCAGGTCGAGCTTGGCCTTCAGTTCGCCGTTGCCCAGCAAGCGCACGCCGTCCTTGGCCCGGCGGATGACGCCGGCGGCGATCAGGACCTCTGCGTCGACCGTCTTCTTGATGTCGATCTTCTTGGCGTCGATGGCCTTCTGGAGGCGCCAGAGGTTCACTTCGACGAGCTTCAGCGCGAAGGGATTGTTGAAGCCGCGCTTGGGCATGCGCATGTGCAGCGGCATCTGGCCGCCTTCGAAGCCGCGCAGGGCCACGCCCGAACGGGATTTCTGGCCCTTCACGCCTCGGCCGGCGGTCTTGCCCTTGCCGGAGCCGGGGCCGCGGCCCACGCGCATGCGCTTCTTGTGTGCGCCTTCGTTGTCGCGGATTTCGTTCAGCTTGGTCATCTCAGCCTTCTCCTCGGAGCATAAGCGCCAGGGCGAACGCCCTGACTCGGCTTGGTTTTATGTAACCGCTTAAAGCGGAGTCTTACTTCTTGGCGGGCTTCTCGACCACGGCCACCATGTGGTGGACCTTGGCGATCATGCCGCGCACTTCCGGCGTGTCCTTCAGGGTCCGCTCGCGGCCGAGGCGGTTCAGGCCCAGGCCGATCAGGGTCGAACGCTGATCCGACTTGCGCCGGATCGGGCTGCCGGTCTGTTTGATGGTGATGTCAGCCATAACTCAGTCCTCAGCCTTCGAGGGCGTCGGGGGCCGACGCGCCATCAGCGCGACGACCGATAATGTCGCCCACCTTCTTGCCGCGCTTGGACGCGACCTGACGGGGCGAGCTCTGGACCTTCAAGGCCTCGAACGTCGCGCGCACCATGTTGTAGGGGTTCGACGAGCCGGTGGACTTGCCCACCACGTCCTGCACGCCGAGGGTTTCCAGCACCGCGCGCATCGGGCCGCCGGCGATCACGCCCGTGCCCGGAGGCGCCGCACGCACCATCACCTTGCCCGCACCCCAACGGCCGTTGCCGTCGTGGTGCAGAGTGCGGCTCTCGCGCAGCGGCACGCGGATCATCGACTTCTTGGCTTCTTCGGTGGCCTTGCGGATGGCTTCGGGCACTTCACGCGCCTTGCCGTGACCAAAGCCCACGCGGCCCTTCTGATCACCGACCACCATCAGGGCGGCGAACGAGAAGCGGCGGCCGCCCTTTACGGTCGCGGCCACGCGGTTGATGTGCACCAGTTTTTCAACCAGTTCGTTTTCGCGATCTTCGGCGTTTCCGCCCCGACGATCGCCGCCCCGGTCATCTCTGCGAGCCATTGCGATCCCCTTAGAAGTTCAAGCCGGCTTCACGCGCGGCGTCCGCCAGCGCCTTGACGCGGCCGTGGAAGTTGTAGCCGCCGCGATCGAAGACGACGTCCTTGACGCCGGCCTTCTGTGCGCGCTCGGCGAGGAGCTTGCCGACCTTGGCCGCGGCGTCCTTGTTGGAGCCGCCGATCTTGCCGTTCTCGAGCGTCGAGGCGGCGGCCAGGGTCACGCCCTTCAGATCGTCGATGATCTGGGCGGAAATATTCTTGGACGAGCGGAAGACCGACAGCCGCGGACGGCCGTTCGCCACCTTCTTGAGCCGCGTGCGCGTCCGTTGGGAGCGCCGCGCTTCGAGATCACGGGAGGTAAGGGCCATGGCTTACTTCTTCTTGCCTTCTTTGCGACGGACATGCTCGCCGGCGTAGCGCACGCCCTTGCCCTTGTAGGGCTCCGGCGGGCGGATCTTGCGGATGCGCGCGGCGAGTTCGCCCACGAGTTGCTTGTCGATGCCCGAGATCTTGATCTCGGTCTGCTTGGGCACCGCGAAGGTGATGCCGTCCGGCGCGGCGATGTCCACGTCGTGCGAGAAGCCGAGCTGCAGCGAGAGGGCCTTGCCCTTCATCGCCGCGCGATAGCCCACGCCCACCAGCTCAAGGGATTCCTCGTAGCCTTGGGTTACACCATGAACCATGTTGTTCACCAGCGAACGCGACAGGCCCCACATGGCGGCGGCGCGCGTGGTGTCGTCACGCGGCGTGAGCTTCAGTTCGCCCGCTTCCTGCTGGACCTGAATCTCGTCGGCGACCGTCCAGGCGAGTTGACCCTTGGGGCCCTTCACCGTGACCGTCTGGCCGTCCAGCGTCACCTGGACGCCGGAGGGCA
Source organism: uncultured Pseudomonadota bacterium (assembly GCA_963838235.1). Lineage (GTDB taxonomy): Bacteria > Pseudomonadota > Alphaproteobacteria > Caulobacterales > Caulobacteraceae > JAFECT01. The sequence goes on along the minus strand of CAWIQJ010000005.1, from coordinate 649,510 downwards.
CTGCGATCGCCTATTTGCCGATACGAGACATCGTCGGTTCCCTTCGCCCTGCCCTAGTAGACGCGGCAGAGCACTTCGCCGCCGACGTTGGCGTCGCGCGCGGCGGTGTCGCACATGACGCCCTTGGGCGTCGACAGGATCGAGATGCCGAGGCCGTTCTTGATCGGCTTCAGATCACGGATCGATGAATAGACCCGGCGGCCCGGCTTGGAGACGCGGGCGATTTCGGCGATCACCGGCTGGCCGTCGAAATACTTCAGCTCGATTTCGAACTGCGGGATGCTCGCCCGGGGCTTCCAGAAGCTGGTAGCCGCGGATGTAGCCTTCGTGCTGCAGCACATCGAGCACGCGCTCGCGCAGCTTCGAAGCCGGCGTCGAGCACCTTGGAGCGCTTGCGGGTGGCCGCGTTCTTGATGCGGGCGATCATATCGCCGAGGGGATCGTTCACGGACATGTTGACGCTCACCAGCTCGACTTGACCATGCCCGGGATCTGGCCTGCGGACGCTAGGTCGCGCAGCGCGATACGGGACATCTTGAGTTTGCGATAGTAGGCGCGCGGCCGGCCGGTCACGACGCAACGGTTGCGAATGCGCGTCTTGCGACGAGTTGCGCGGCAGCTCGGCCAGCTTCAGGCGCGCTTCGAAGCGCTCCTCCAGCGGCAGCGACTCGTCGTTGGCGACCGCCTTCAAGGGCGTCGCGCTTCGCGGCGTATTGCTTGACGAGACGCTTGACCATCTCGTTGCGATTGACGGCGCTTTTCTTGGCCATGCTCGTTCTTTCTCCCGCTCTCAGCTCGTGAACGGGAATTGGAATTCCTTCAGGAGGGCCTTGGCCTCCTGTCGGTCCGCGCGGTGGTGCAGACGACGATGTCCATGCCCCAGATCTGATCGATCTCGTCGTAGTTGATCTCGGGGAACACGGTGTGCTCGCTTCAGGCCCATGGCGAAGTTGCCGCGGCCGTCGAAGGACTTTTCATTGAGTCCGCGGAAGTCTCGACGCGAGGCAGAGCGATCGTGATCAGGCGATCGAGGAACTCGTACATGCGATCCTTGCGCAGGGTGACCTTGGCGCCGACGACCATGTCCTCGCGCAGCTTGAAGGCGGCGACGGCGCGGCGCGCCTTGGTCGGCAACGGCTTCTGGCCGGTGATCGCCGCCAGGTCCTTCATCGCGGCGTCGGCCTTCTTGGAGTCCGCCACCGCTTCGCCGATGCCCATGTTCACGACGATCTTGTCGAGTCTTGGGGATCTGCATGTCGTTGGAGTAGCCGAACTTCTCCTTGAGCGCGGCGCGGATCCGCTCACGATAGTCTGCTTCATCCGCGGCTCGTAGGCCTGGCCGTCCGGCGTCTTGGCCACGCGGCCATGCGCCTTGCCGACCGCGGCGCCCACGTCGCCGCGTTTGCGGCCCGAGCCCTTGGCGGCCTTGGCCTTGGCGCGCTCGCCTTCGGGCGAACCCTCGTGCGCAGCCTTGGCCGGCGCGGCGGCGTCAGCCGGCGCGGCGTCAGCCGGCGCGGCGTCAGGGGCGGGCGCGGCCGTTTCCGGCGTTTCGTTCGGAGTATCAGCCATCGATGACCTCGCCGGACTTCTTGGCGAACCGCACCTTCTTGTCGCCTTCCATGCGGAAGCCGACGCGGGTCGGCTCGCCGGCCTTGGGTCGACATGTGCCACGTTGGAGACGTGGATCGTCGCTTCCTTGTTGACGATCCCGCCCTGCGGGTTCGCCCTGGCTCGGACGCGTGTGGCGCTGGACCATGTTGACGCCTGCCGACCAGCAGGCGGCTCTTCGGCCGGGAACACGCGGGTCACCTTGCCCTGGCGGCCCTTGTCCTTGCCGGTCAGCACGACGACGCGGTCGCCCTTCTTGATCTTGGCGGCCATCAGATCACCTCCGGCGCGAGCGAGATGATCTTCATGTGGTTCTTGGCGCGCAGCTCGCGCGGAACCGGGCCGAAGATGCGGGTGCCGATCGGCTCGTTCTGCTTGTTGACGATCACCGCGGCGGAACGGTCGAAGCGGATCACCGAGCCGTCCTTGCGCTTGATGGCCTGGGCGGTGCGCACGACGATGGCGCGCAGCACGTCGCCCTTCTTCACGCGGCCGCGCGGAATGGCTTCCTTCACCGAGACGACGATCACGTCGCCCACCGCAGGCGTAGCGGCGGCCGGCGCCGCCCAGCACCTTGATGCACATGACCCGGCGCGCGCCGGAATTGTCGGCGACATCGAGGTTGGTCTGCATCTGGATCATGACGACTACCTTGCCTCTTCATCAAGCCGCGGGACTGCCCTTGGGCAGGACTTCCCAGGTCTTGAGCTTGGATTTCGGCGCGCACTCGACGATGCGGGCGTGCTCGCCGGTCTTGTAGGCGTTGGCCTCGTCGTGGGCGTGGTACTTCTTGGAGCGACGCACGGTCTTCTTCAGCACCGGGTGCAGGAAGGTGCGCTCGACCTTCACGACAACGGTCTTGTCGCCCTTGTCGGAGACGACCACGCCTTCGAGAATTCGTTTGGGCATCGGTTCTCTCTTCCTCAGGCGGCGGGCGCTGTTGGCGCGCAGCACGGTCTTGATGCGCGCGATGTCGCGACGCGGACCTCGCCCACGCGGTGGGTCTTCTCGATCTGGCCGGTGGCGGCCTGGAAGCGCAGGTTGAACTGCTCCTTCTTCAGCTTCAGCGAGCTCGTCCTGCAGCTGGTCGGGCGTCATGCGGCGGACGTCGTCGATGTCTCCATGCTCGCGTGCTCCGGCATGCCCGGCGTCGAGGCGGGTGACGACGCGGGTCTTGACCGGCAGCTTGGCGGCGCCGAGGCGCAGCGCCTCGCGGGCCACGTCGTCCGGCACGCCGTCGACCTCGAACATGATGCGGCCGGGCGCGACGCGCGCGGCCCAGTACTCGACCGCGCCCTTGCCCTTGCCCATGCGCACTTCCGCCGGCTTGTCGGAGACCGGCACGTCCGGGAAGACGCGGATCCACACCCGGCCCTGACGCTTCATCTGCCGGGTGATCGCGCGGCGGGCCGCTTCGATCTGGCGCGCGGTGATGCGCTCGGGCTCGACCGACTTCAGGCCGTAGCGAGCCGAAGTTCAGCGCGAAGCCGCCCTTGGCCGAGCCGTGGATGCGGCCCTTGAACTGCTTGCGGTACTTGGTCTTTTTCGGCTGCATCATGACGGTTACGCTCCCTTACGCTGGCCGCGGTCGCGGCGTGGGCCGCGCGGTCGCGACGCGGGCCGCGGTCGTCGCGCCCGCCGCCTTCGCCGGCCGGGCCGGCACTTCGCGCGGCCAGGCGCTTGTCCTGCGCCATCGGGTCGTGCTCGAGCACCTCGCCTTTGAAGATCCAGACCTTCACGCCGATGATGCCGTAGGTGGTCTTGGCCTCGGCGAAGCCGTAGTCGATGTCGGCGCGCAGGGTGTGCAGCGGCACGCGGCCCTCGCGATACCATTCCATCCGCGCGATTTCGGCGCCGCCGAGGCGGCCGGACACCTTGATGCGGACGCCCTTGGCGCCCAGGCGCATGGCGCTCTGCATCGAGCGCTTCATGGCGCGGCGGAAGGCGACGCGGCGCTCGAGCTGCTGGGCGATGTTCTCGGCCACCAGCTGGGCGTCGGTCTCGGGCTTGCGCACCTCGACGATGTTCAGGTGCACCTCGCCCTCGGTCATCGCCGCGAGATCCTTGCGCAGCTTGTCGATGTCCGCGCCCTTCTTGCCGATGATCACGCCCGGGCGGGCGGCGTAGATGGTCACGCGGCACTGCTTGTGCGGGCGCTCGATGATGATGCGCGAGACGCCGGCCTGGCCGAGGCGCTTCTTCAGCTCCGTGCGGACGCTTGATGTCCTCGTGCAGCAGCCGGGCGTAGTCCTGCCGGCGGGCGAACCAGCGGCTGTCCCAGGTGCGGTTGATGCCGAGCCGGAAGCCGATCGGATTGACTTTCTGACCCATCAGGCGGCCTCGCCGAGTTCGCGCACCACGATGGTGATCTCGGAAAACGGCTTTGTCGATCCGCGACGCGCGGCCGCGCGCGCGGGCGGCGAAGCGCTTCATCACCAGGTTCTTGCCCACATAGGCCTCGGCGACGACCAGGTTGTCGATGTCGAGGCTGTGGTTGTTCTCGGCGTTGGAGATCGCCGAATAGAGCGCCTTGCGCACGTCCTTGGCGATGCGCTTGTGGCTGAACTCCAGCTCGTTCAGCGCGCGCTGCACCTTCAGGCCGCGGATCGACTGGGCCACCAGGTTCAGCTTGCGCGGGCCGGTGCGCAGCGTTGCGCACCTTGCGCCATCGCCTCGGCCGGCTCCAGACGCGGCGTTTCTTGGCTTCTGGCCCATGGCTACTTCCTCTTCGCCTTCTTGTCGGCGGCGTGGCCAGGGAAGTAGCGGGTCGGCGCGAACTCGCCGAGCTTCATGCCGACCATGTCCTCGCTGACCAGCACGGGCACGTGCTTCTGGCCGTTGTGCACGCCGAAGGTCAGGCCGACGAACTGCGGCATGATGGTCGAGCGGCGCGACCAGGTCTTGATCACGTCCTTGCGGCCCGAACCCTGCGACGGCTTCCGCCTTCTTCAGCAGATAGCCGTCGACGAACGGGCCTTTCCAAACCGAGCGGGTCATCGCTTAGCGGGCCTTCTTCACGTGGCGGCTAGCGGATGATGAACTTGTCCGTCGCCTTGTTGGTGCGGGTCTTGCGGCCCTTGGTGGGCTTGCCCCAGGGGGTCACCGGGTGGCGGCCGCCGGAGGTCTTGCCTTCGCCGCCGCCGTGCGGGTGGTCGACCGGGTTCATGGCCACGCCGCGCACGTGCGGGCGGCGGCCCATGTGGCGCACGCGGCCGGCCTTGCCGAGCACCTCGTTCATGTGGTCGGGGTTGGACACCGCGCCGACCGTGGCCATGCAGCTGTCGAGCACCATGCGCAGCTCGCCGGAGCCCAGGCGGATCTGGGCGTAGCCGGCGTCGCGGCCGACCAGCTGGGCGTAGGTCCCGGCCGAGCGGGCGATCTGGCCGCCCTTCATCGGGCTTCAGCTCGACGTTGTGGATGATCGTGCCGATCGGCAGCGAGCGCAGCGGCGAGGCGTTGCCCGGCTTCACGTCGACCTTCTCGGCCGCGATCACCTCGTCGCCGGCGCGCAGGCGTTGCGGCGCCAGGATGTAGGCCAGCTCGCCGTCGGCGTACTTGATCAGCGCGATGAAGGCGGTGCGGTTCGGGTCGTACTCGAGCCGCTCGACCGTCGCCGGCTACGTCCCACTTGCGGCGCTTGAAGTCGATCATGCGGTAGAGGCGCTTGGCGCCGCCGCCGCGGAAACGCACGGCGATGCGGCCGCCGCCGCCGCGGCCGCCGGCTCTTGGTCAGGCCCTCGACGAGGCTCTTCTCCGGCTTGCCCTTGTGCAGCTCGGACTTGTCGACCAGCACCAGGCCGCGGCGGCCCGGCGAGGTCGGATTGAATTGCTTGAGCGCCATCGTGCTCTAGAGCCCCGTCGTGATGTCGATGGACTGGCCCTCGGCCAGGGTCACGATGGCCTTCTTGACGTCCGAGCGGCGGCCCGCGAGGCCGCGGAAGCGCTTGGTCTTGCCCTTGACGATCAGGGTGTTGACCTTGGTCACCTTGACCTTGAACAGCGCTTCGACCGCCGCGGCGATCTCGTCCTTGGTGGCGTCCTTGGCGACCCTGAACACGACCTTGTTCTGCTCGGACAGCAGGGTCGCCTTCTCGGTGATCACCGGGGCGAGGATGGTGTCGTAGTGGCGGGCGGTCGCGGCCATCAGGCGGCCTCCCTTCGTCTGGCGAAAGCGCGCCTCGATGCGCTTCCACCGCGGCGCGGGTCAGCACCAGCGTGTCGCGGCGCAGCACGTCGTAGACGTTCAGGCCGGCGTTCGGCAGCACGTCGATGTGCGGGATGTTGCGCGCGGCGAGCCTGAAGTTGCCGTCGACTTCCGGGCCCGGCGATGACCAGCGCGTTGGTCAGGCCGAGCTTGGCGAGACTGGCGCCTTCAGGGCCGCGGTCTTCGGCGTCGTTCAGCGTCGCCGTCGTCCAGCACGATCAGCGCGCCGGCCTTGGCCTTGGACGACAGCGCGTGGCGCAGCGCCAGCGCGCGGACCTTCTTGGGCAGGCTCGAACTCGTGGCTGCGCACCACCGGGCCGAAGGCGCGCGGCGCCGCCGACGAACTGGGGCGCGCGGCGCGAGCCGTGACGGGCGCCGCCGGTGCCCTTCTGCTTGTACATCTTCTTGCCGGTGCGCGAGACTCTCGTTGCGGGTCTGCACCTTGTGGGTGCCGGCGCGGCGCTTGGCGAGCTGCCAGTTCACGCAGCGCGCAGGATGTCGGCGCGGATCTCGTCGATGCCGAAGATGTCGTCGGCAGAGCTCGATCTGAGCCGCCCTTGCCGCCGTCGAGGGTGATGACGTCGATTTTCATTGCTGCTTCGCCCCCGTTTGGCGGTCTCCGGCGGCTTCGGCGGCGGTCATCGGCGGCTTCGGCCGGGCGTCTCGGCGGCGGCTTCGGCGCCGTCAGCCGGGCCTCTCGCCGCCTTGATCGCGCCCGGCTTCGGCGGATCGGCCGGCAGCGGCGCTGCTTCACCGCGTCGCGGATCTTGACGTAGCGCGCCCTCGGCGCCCGGAACCGCGCCCCTGACCAGGATCAGACCGCGCTCCACATCGACGCGGAACACGGTCAGATTCAGGGTGGTGACGCGTCTCGTCGCCCATGTGGCCGGCCATCTTCTTGCCCTTGAAGGTGCTGGCCCGGGTCCTGGCGCTGGCCGGTCGAGCCGAGCGAGCGGTGCGAGACCGAGACGCCGTGGGTGGCGCGCAGGCCGCCGAAGTTCCAGCGCTTGATGCCGCCCTGGAAGCCCTTGCCGATGGTCACGCCCGGTGACGTCCACGTCCTGGCCCGGCGACGAAATGGTCGGCGGTGAGCTCCGCGCCCACCTCGATCAGGTTGTCGTCGGAGACGCGGAACTCGGCCACGTGCCGCTTGGGCTCGACCAGCGCCTTGGCGAAGTGGCCGCGCATCGGCCTTGGAGGTGTTCTTGGCCTTCGGCCGCCCGCGCCGAGCTGCAGGGCGACGTAGCCGTCCTTGTCCTTGGTGCGCTGGGCGGTGACCTGGCAGCCGTCGAGCGCCAGCACGGTGACGGGCACGTGCGCGCCCGCCTCGTCGAAGAAGCGGGTCATGCCCAGTTTCTTGGCGATCACGCCGGTGCGCATGGATCCGCGCCCCCTAGAGCTTGATCTCGACGTCCACGCCGGCCGACAGGTCGAGCTTCATCAGCGCGTCCACGGTCTGCGGGGTGGGATCGACGATATCGAGCACGCGCTTGTGCGTGCGGATTTCGAACTGCTCGCGCGACTTCTTGTCGATGTGCGGCGAGCGGTTGACGGTGAATTTCTCGATGCAGGGTCGGCAGCGGGATCGGGCCCGCGCACGGTCGCGCCGGTGCGCTTGGCCGTGTTGACGATCTCGCGGGTGGAATGATCCAGCACGCGGTGATCGAAGGCCTTGAGCCGGATGCGGATGTTCTGACGATCCATATCGCTCGTAGTTCCTGAAGGCTCGTGACGCCCGCGTCCTATGAACCATTTCAAAGACCGACCCGCCGGGCTCGAGAGGCCCAAGGACGCGAAAGTCCGCAAAAACGAATGGCCCGCGCGGTACGGCCGCGTGGGCCCTGAACCCAAAGCGCGTTCTTGAGAACGGCTCTTTACTAGGTCGTTCCTGCGAACCGCGTCTGCCGAGGCAAGCCCCGACACAGCCGGTTCAACAAGAGGCGGGGGTTATGACGGCAGAATTCCAAGCCCGTCAAGGCGTTTGCGCTCGGGGCGCCGGAGGGATGCGGACAGGAAGATTATTCCTCAAAATCCGGAACCTTTGGGATTTCGTGCCTGGCACAGGCGCATCCGCCACAGTTCGTGTCTTAGCCGCCACAGTTCCGACGATGAAATGTCGCAGGCACTTACTCTAGGGCGCGCGGGTCCCCACCTAGGCTTCATCGCGTGGGGCGTCTCCTCCCCCTCCCCGCCCCGCGACCCGAGGTTCCTATGCACTACCTGGCATTCGCCTTCCTGGCTCTTGCGGCCATGATTTATGTGGTTTCCTCCACCGGCCTCGGCTGACCCTAAGCCAGCCGGCCAACCCTTCCGACGCCCCGGACGCGCAAGCATCCGGGGCGTTTTGCTTGGGGGATATGATGGCTACTGGACGCTCTTGAGCAGCTCCTTCACCGCGGTCTCGAGCTGGATGTCATGCCCGGTCCCGGTTTCGCCGAGGGGGCGCAGCACTTCCACGTCCACCGGGCGGGGGTGCAGCTCCATGGTCTGGCCGGCCATGTCCTGGATGCGGGTGGTAGGCATCCGCACGGTCGAGCCGTCGATCATGGTCCGACCGCCGGTGAAGATGATCCAGCCCGCCGTCGGCGTGCCCACCACTTCGCCCAGGTGCAGGTAGCGATAGCCCTCGGTGAAGTCCTCGGCGTCGGACAGCGACGACTCGTTGGTGATCAGGACGGTCGGCAGGCCCAGAGCGCGTTGGCCCAGCGCCTGGCGGCTCGGCACCGCGAACTGGTCGCGCGGGGTCATCATCAGATAGTTGCGCCGTGCGAAGACATCGATCACCCGACCGTTCACATAGCCGCCGTTGTTGTTGCGGACGTCAACAACCACGCCCTCGCGGCTCTCGTTCTGAGCGTCGAGGTCGATGTAGAGCTGGGCCAGGGACTCGTCGCTCATGTCCGGGATGTGAACGTAACCGAGCTTGCCGCCCGATAACTTCGCCACATAGGCGCGATTCGCCTCCACCCACTGGCGGTAGAGCAGGCCCGCGGCCTCGGCGGTCGTCACGGGACGCACGGTAGCCTCGCGCGTCTTTCCGCCGCCGCTGATGGTCAGCACGGTGCGCTTGCCGACCTGATCGAGCAGCAGTTCGTCGAGATTGACGTGCGGGCCGATGACGGTCCCGTTCACGGCGACCAGGGTCTCGCCGGGCTTGATCGAGCCCTCGATGGCCGCCGGGCCGAGGGCGATGACTTCTGTGATCACCAAGCCCTTGCCGGCCTCGTAGGCCTCTCGGTCGAAGCGCAGGCCGAGCTGGCCCTCGTGGACCGGCTCCGCGCCGCTGGCGCGCGGACCGCCCATGCCCGAGTGCGAGGCGTTAAGTTCGCCGATCAGCAGGTTGATGTCGCGCCGCTCTTCGTCGGTGGTGCGCGCGCCTTCGATATAGGGCCGCCATGTGTCGCGCAGCTTGACCCAGTCGTGGCCGTTGAAGGTCGCATCGAAGAAGCGCTTGTCGAGCATGCTCCAGGCTTCGTCGAACACCACCATCTTCTCGACGTCGAAGTCGACGTCCATGTCGGCGGTGACCGCAATGGTTTTCAGCTTGGGGCTCTCGACCGGCGTCTGCGTCAGGGCGTCGCCGTCCAGGAAATAGATCTCCTTGGAGTCCGGCGTGAACGCGACGTCCGACTTGGGTTTGCGGCTCGAGGCGATCTGCTGCGGAGACGGCGGCTCCTTGGCCAGTTCGTCGAGCGAATAGGCATAGAGCGCGTCCTGACCGCGACTCCCTTGGCTGTGGAACAACAGGGTCTTGCCGTCGGGGCTGATCAGGGGCTCCGCGGCCGGCATGCCGAGCGGGAGTTCGCTGGCGCGTTCCCGGATGCCTTCGAAGACGATCTTCACCGGGGCGATCTTCTTGGGCTTGCCGCCCTTCTTATCGTCGCCGCCGGCCACGTCGTCCGCCTTCTTGTCCGCGGGCTGCGCGTCGTCCGCGCCGTCCGGCTTATCGTTAGGCTTCTCGCCGGGCCGCGCCTTTTTCTCGGTCGGCGGCGTCGAGGTCTTCTCTTCCGTGGTCTTGAACAGGTCGCGGAACTGGTCCTCGCGGTATTTCGGCACGTGTGGGACGAGATCGATGCGGATGATCGAAGGTGCTTCCGCGCGCTGGGTGGAATCGAACAACAGGTACTTGCCGTCCGCGGACCAGACGATCTGTTCGCTGGTTTCCCCATTGGCGAGGAAGCTCACCGGTTCGGCCGCAGAGCCATCGACGCTGGCGACCATCACATTGCGGAACGAGCGGTGATCAGTGACGAAGAAGGCGAGCCATCGGCTGTCCGGCGCCCAACTCAGATGCTCACCGCCGAAACCGGAGATCGCGCCGGTGTAGATGACCGTGTCCTTGCCGGGCTCGCCGTTCGCGCCGAGGGCGACGGTGTGGATTTCCTTGTCGTCGCGCTCATAGGCCAGGACCTTGCCGTCCGGCGAGAACGACGGCGCGGCGATGCCTGTGGCCGAGGTCGCAATGACGCGCTCGGACTGGACGGAGAAGTCGTACTCGACCAGCTTGCCGCCGACGCCGTTCTCGGAAATGTAAGCCACGCGGCGCGAGTCCGGCGACCAGACCATGTCGCGTTCGGCCTGGGGCGTGTGCGTCACGCGTTGCGCGGCGCCGCCGTCCTTGGCGCCGATCGCAAACACTTCGCCGTGGGCGATCAGCGCGGCCTTCTTTCCGTCGGGCGACAGGGCGAGCGCATTAAACTTCGTCTCGGTCAGATGATGGACGCCCGGTGAGGGCACGGCGCCCACGAGGTTGATTGCGACCTGCGCCGCCTGCCCGCTCGCGAGATCGAGCTTCCAGATCGCGAAGTCGCGTTCGAAGACGATGCTCTTGCCGTCGTAGCCGATGGTCGGCCACAGCACGCGGCCGTCGCTGAAACGCGTCAGTTGTTCCGGCTTGGCGCCCGCGTCGGTCGACAGGCGCCACAGGTTCTCCGACCCCGACGCGTCGCTCATGTAATAGATCGAACGGCCGTCCGGCCCCCACATGGGCCACAGGTGCTTGGAGTCCGGGCCCAGCAGCTGGCGATAGCCGCCCGCCTGGGCGACCGGCTTCACCCACAGCTCGGCTTCGTCGATGTGGGCGTGGCCGTTGCGCCACCACTGGGTGCTGCTGATGCCCTTGGCCATCATCGCGATCTGCGACCCGTCGGGCGACGGCGCGCCGAAGAATTCGTTCATATAGCGCTCGTCGCTGACCGCGAGCGGCGTGCCGCCGTCAAGGCTGACGCGGAAGATGTCGTTCTGCCGGGCGATGTCGTTCACCGGCGAGCTGAAATAGATCCACTTGCCGTCGTAAGACCAGCCGTTCAGCGTCTCCGACACGTCGGCGAAGGTCAGACGGCGCAGGGCGCCGGTGGCCAGGGTCAGGACATAGATGTTGGCCTGCCCCGCCTTAGTCGAGGTGAAGGCCAGGCGGGTCCCGTCGGGCGAGAACAGCGGATGCGAATCGGTCGCCTGATCGCTGACCAGGATGCGGGCTTCGCCGCCACCCGCAGGTGCGGTCCACACCGCGCCGCCCGAGATGAAGGCCACCGTCGCGCCGTCGGGCGACAGGGCGGGCTCGGACAAGGACGGTTTAGAGGGCGCGTCGGCGATGGCCGCCGCAGCGGGAACGATGGACGCGAGCGCCAGGCACGCCAGCAGGCGAAGGATACGCACGGGACTCTCCCCCTTATCGGACGACGCACCATGCCCAACCGGGACCGCGCCGTCGAGCACGTTCGCCAAATCGTCGTTCGCGCGAAACCCGCGCCGACCGGCCGGCCGCTATTGCCCGACGTGAACCCTGGCGAAGCCGCTCTGGCTCTTGCTGACCGAGCCGGTAGCCTTGGCGATGTTGATGTCGCCCATGCCCTCGGCCGAGGCATCCACCGTGTCGGCTACGCCATCGAAGCGGATGTCGCCCATGCCTTCGAGGCTGGCCTGGAAATCGGTGGCGTGGCCGCCATGGATCTTCAGATCGCCCATGCCTTGCACCGAGGCCTTCACCGGTCCGTTCACCTGGCCGATGACGACGTCGCCCATGCCCTGCAGGCTGGCGTCGAGACTGCCGGTCGCGCGCATGTGGACATCGCCCATGCCTTCGAGGCGGATCGTCGTCGACCGCGCCGAACCGGCGGTCAGGTCGCTGCGGCCTTCGAGTTCGTATTCGAAGTGGTCGGCCACGTCGGCGACCTTCCAGGCGCCACAGCGCTTCTGGGTCAGGTTCACCGCGTGGGAGGGGCCGATTTCGCCCTCGATCGCGCCGTCAGCGACGATCTGAACGTCCATCGGCACATGCACCGTGATCACCGGCAGGTCGTCTTCGGACACGTGATGGAACAGGCCGAACTTCACGCCGTGGCCGAAGTTGTTGACGCCGCAGTCGCGGAACTTGGACTCCGGCATGTCGCTGGAGATGAGCAGGTCGGGCCCGTTCACGGTCAGCTGCGGCCGGCCGAGGCCGCCCTTACCCGAGTTGCGCACCTCTGCGTGGATGGTGTCGCGCGCTTCCGGGATGATGATCACGTGGGCCGCCACGTGTTCGATCCGGAAAGTCGAGCCCGCGGCCAACGCCTGGGGCGCCGAGACCGCCGCGCCCGCGAGCGCCAGGGACAGGGCGCCGAGCGCCGTCGTCAGTTGCCTGTTCATCGCCAGCCTTCCCGTCGCTCGATATTCACTTGCCGACGACGACGGAGCCGGAGCCCATCACCATCTTGGAGATGTGCGCCGCCGAAGTCACATGCACGTCGCCCGAGCCCATGATCGAGGCGTCCACGTCGTTGACCGCCGCAGCCACCTTCACGTCGCCGGAACCGGCGATCGAGGCCTTCACGGTATCGATATGGCCGCCGCGCACGTCCACGTCGCCCGAACCCGCGATCGAAGCCTTGACCGAGCCGTCGGCCGACTGGGCGTAGACGTCGCCGGAGCCGGCGATCGAGGCGTCGATGTTCTTCACGTCGCCGAGCTTAATATCGCCCGAGCCCGCGATGTTCGCCTTCACGTCGCCGGCAGAGCCGGTGCGCACGTCGCCGGAGCCGGCGGAGGAGATGTGCAGCTCGCCCTTCACATTGGCCACGGTCCAGTCGCCGCAGCCCGAGGCGCCCAGGTGCACGCTGTCGGCGCGGCCGACCGCGCCGTAGACAGCGTCGCCCGCATCCACGTGAACGTCCATCGGCGTACGAATGACGATCAGCGGCGCGTCCTTCACCAGCACTTCGCCGATGTCGCGCACGCGGACCTTGATGTCGGCGGGAATGTTGGCGGGGTCGAGGTCTGCAGTGCGGTCCGAGCCGGAGCGGTTGCAGTCGCGTACCCGGTGTTCGAGGTCGCCGTCGACGATGATCTTGCCGTCGAGGCCGGTGCGCACGGTGATCTTGGGGAGGGACGCCGCGGTGCCGGTGCCCTGGACCGCCTCGACCTTGATGTCGGTGCGCAACTCGGGAATGACCACGACGCGGGCGACCGCATGCCGGACCTCCACGGAGGCCGCATCGGCAGGGGCGGCGGCGGCCGCGAGTCCCAGGGCGGCGAGCGCGGCGGCGGCGGCGATCTGGATATTCATCGTTCGTCTCCTGAACCTTCGAGGCGGAAGCTACCCGCCCGGGCCGGGAAGTCAGCTTAATTCGCGGTCATGACTCGGCCGTAATCCCTCCCCGGCTGGAAACCGGCGTGGGGTTTGCGATTCAGCAGCTTAGGCGGAGCCGTTGAAGGGCCGGTTTCGCGCCGGTACGGCCGCGGCGACCCTTGACCCAGACTCGGTCCGAGGCGCGTCTGCGGGGGATGGCAAAAGAAACCGTCTTCATCCTACAGGCCTATGTCGCCGGTCGCGGCAAGGCCCTGAAGGCCGAGCAGCAGGTCGGCTGCAAGACCGCCGACGAAGCCCGCCGCAAGGCCGAGCGCCTGGCGCCCCTGCGCGAGGGGGTGGTGGCGTTTTCGGCCACCGCCGACGTCGAGATGGGCGAATACGACGAGAACCCGGTGATCATCTTCAAGGCCGGCCGTCTGCCGCCGCCCTGGGACGAGGGCTGAGGCGCCAAACAAAAACCCCGCCGGTCACCCGGCGGGGTTCTGCAGTTAAGCGATAAAGCCGAAACCTATTCGATGATCTTCGCCACCACGCCGGCGCCGACGGTGCGGCCGCCTTCGCGGATGGCGAAGCGGAGCTTCTCTTCCATGGCGATGGGGGTGATCAGGTTCACTTCCAGTTCGGCGTTGTCGCCGGGCATGATCATCTCCACGCCTTCCTTCAGCTTGATGATCCCGGTCACGTCGGTGGTCCGGAAGTAGAACTGAGGACGGTAGTTGGTGAAGAACGGCGTGTGACGGCCGCCTTCTTCCTTGGTGAGAATGTAGGCCTCGGCGATGAACTTGGTGTGCGGCGTGATCGAACCCGGCTTGCACAGCACCTGGCCGCGCTCGACGTCTTCACGCTTGGTGCCGCGCAGCAGCACGCCCACGTTGTCGCCAGCCTGGCCCTGGTCCAGCAGCTTGCGGAACATTTCCACGCCGGTGCAGATCGTCTTCTGGCTATCGCGCAGACCCACAATCTCCACTTCGTCGCCGACCTTGACGATGCCGCGCTCGATCCGGCCGGTCACCACCGTGCCGCGGCCCGAGATCGAGAACACGTCTTCCACCGGCATCAGGAACGGCAGGTCGATCGGGCGATCCGGCTGCGGGATGTAGGCGTCGACCTGGGTCATCAGCTCCAGGATCGAATCCTCACCCATGGGCGCATCGCGGTCTTCCACGGCGGCCAGGGCCGAACCCTTCACGATCGGAATGTCGTCGCCCGGGAAGCTGTACGAGCTCAAAAGCTCACGCACTTCCATCTCGACAAGGTCGAGCAGTTCGGGGTCGTCGACCATGTCGACCTTGTTCATATAGACCACCAGCGCCGGCACGCCGACCTGACGGGCCAGCAGGATGTGCTCGCGCGTCTGCGGCATCGGGCCGTCCGCGGCCGACACCACCAGGATCGCCCCGTCCATCTGGGCCGCGCCGGTGATCATGTTCTTCACGTAGTCCGCGTGGCCCGGGCAGTCCACGTGGGCGTAGTGGCGCGCCTTGGTCTCGTATTCCACGTGCGCCGTGTTGATGGTGATCCCGCGCGCCTTCTCTTCCGGCGCCGCGTCGATCTCGGCGTACTTCTTCGCCGTAGCGCCGCCCGACTTGGCGAGGATCATGGTGATCGCCGCCGTCAACGTCGTCTTGCCGTGGTCCACGTGACCAATCGTGCCGATGTTGCAGTGCGGCTTGTTACGGTTGAACTTTTCCTTGGCCATTGTCTTCTAACTCCGGCCCGCTGGGCCATCAGCTTGTTGGTTGATTGAATTGTGGAGGTCAGGCGTACTTCTTGATCACTTCGTCGGCGACCGCTTGCGGCACCGCTTCGTAGTGGTCGTACTGCATGGTGAACTGCGCGCGGCCCTGGCTCATGCCGCGCAGGTTCGATACGTAGCCGAACATGTTGGCCAGCGGCACGAAGGCAGTGATCACCTGGGCGTTGCCGCGCTGGTCGGTGCCCTGAATCTGGCCGCGGCGGCTGTTCAGGTCGCCGATGACGTCGCCGAGATATTCGTCCGGCGTCAGCACCTCGACCTTCATGATCGGCTCGAGCAGCTTCGGCGCACCCTTTTCACGGAGTTCGCGGAAGGCCGCTCGCGCGGCGATTTCGAAGGCGAGGACCGAGGAGTCCACGTCGTGATAGCCGCCGTCATAGAGCGTCGCCTTGAAGTCGATCACCGGGAAGCCGGCCAGCAGGCCGTTTTCCTTGGCCGAGGTCAGACCCTTGACCACGCCCGGAATGAACTCCTTGGGCACGTTGCCGCCGACGACCGTCGATTCGAACACGAAGCCCGAACCCGGTTCGCCCGGTTCGAAGATCAGCTTGATCCGCGCGAACTGGCCGGTGCCGCCGGTCTGCTTCTTGTGGGTGTAGTCGATGTCGGTCTTGCGCCCGAGGCTTTCGCGATAGGCCACCTGCGGCGCGCCGATGTTGGCTTCCACCTTGTAGGTGCGCTTCAGGATGTCGACCTTGATGTCGAGGTGCAGCTCGCCCATGCCCTTCATGATCGTCTGGCCCGACTCCTGGTCGGTGACGACGGTGAAGGACGGATCTTCGGCGACCATCTTGGCCAGGGCGACGCCCAGCTTCTCCTGGTCGGCCTTCGACTTGGGTTCGACCGCGATCTCGATCACCGGATCGGGAAAGATCATCTTTTCCAGGATCACCGGCGACTTGGTCGGGTCGCACAAGGTGTCGCCCGTACGGGTGTCCTTCAGCCCGGCCAGGGCGACGATGTCGCCGGCATAGGCTTCCTTGATGTCTTCGCGGTTGTTCGAGTGCATGAGCAGCATGCGGCCGACCCGCTCGCGCTTGTCGCGCGTCGAGTTCAAAAGGCCCAAGCCGGTTTCGAGCTTGCCCGAATAGATGCGGCAGAAGGTGAGCGAACCCACGAACGGGTCGTCCATGATCTTGAACGCCAGCACCGACAGCGGTTCGTCGTCGGACGCCCTGCGCACCACCGGTTCCTCGGTTTTGAAGTCGAGGCCCGGGGTCGGCGGAATGTCCACCGGCGACGGCAGGTAATCGACCACCGCGTCGAGCAGGGGCTGCACGCCCTTGTTCTTGAACGCCGAACCCGCCAGGATCGGATAGAAGGCGCCGGTCAGCACCGCCTTGCGGATGCACTTCTTCAGCGACTCTTCCGACGGTTGTTCACCCGACAGGTAAGACTCCATCGCCTCGTCGTCGAGTTCGACGGAGTTCTCCACCAGATAGTGGCGCGCCTCTTCGCACGCCGTTTTCATATCGGCGGGAATCTCTTCGTCGTGGAACTTGGCGCCCAGGCCTTCGTCTTCCCAGACGACCGCCTTCATACGGACCAGGTCGACGATGCCCTTCAGCGCATGCTCCGACCCGATCGGCAGTTGAATCGGCACGGCCTTAACGCCCAGGCGCTCGCGGATGGTGCGCAGGCACATTTCGAAGTCGGCGCCGATCTTGTCCATCTTGTTGACGAACACGATGCGCGGAACATTGTAACGGTCGGCCTGGCGCCAGACGGTTTCGGTCTGGGGCTCGACGCCCTGGTTGCCGTCGAGCACGGCGACGGCGCCGTCGAGCACGCGCAGCGAACGCTCGACTTCGATGGTGAAGTCCACGTGGCCCGGGGTGTCGATGATGTTCAGACGCTTGTCGTTCCAGAACGCGGTCGTCGCGGCCGACGTGATGGTGATGCCGCGCTCCTGCTCCTGCTCCATCCAGTCCATGGTCGCGGCGCCGTCGTGGACTTCGCCGATCTTATGGCTCTTGCCGGTGTAGTACAGAATGCGTTCGGTCGTGGTCGTCTTGCCGGCATCGATGTGCGCCATGATGCCGAAATTTCGATAGTCTTCGATCTTGTGAATACGAGGCATGGGAAACTCGATGAGCTAGACGTTCGGGGAGGAAGCGTCTTCGATTGCGTTGCGGACGGGCGGCGGGGCCTTCGCCCCGATCACCAGCGGTAGTGCGAGAACGCCCGGTTGGCCTCGGCCATCTTGTGGGTGTCTTCGCGCTTCTTCACCGCGGTGCCGCGATTGTTGGAGGCGTCGAGCAGCTCGCCGGCGAGCTTCTCGGTCATGGTGTTCTCGCCGCGCGAGCGCGCCGCATTCACCAGCCAGCGGATGGCGAGCGCGCGACGGCGGTCGGGACGGACTTCCACCGGCACCTGATAGGTGGCGCCACCGACCCGGCGCGAACGCACTTCGATCGCGGGCGCGACGTTGTCGAGCGCAGCATGGAACGCCTCGATGACGGTTACGTCCTTGCGCTTGGCGGCGATGATGTCGAAGGCGCCGTAGACGATATTCTCGGCGACGGCCTTCTTACCTTCGTACATCACGTAGTTCATGAACTTGGTGACGACGAGGTCCCCGAACTTGGGATCGGGAAGAACTTCTCGCTTCTCTGCGCGACGACGGCGGGACATGGCTTAGTCTCTTCTAGTTCGGACGGCGCGGCTTACGCTGCGCGATGAATTCTTGGCGGCTTTGATTACTTCGGACGCTTGGCGCCGTAGTGCGAGCGGCGCTGACGACGGTCCTTCACGCCTTGCGTGTCGAGCACGCCGCGCAGGATGTGATAGCGCACGCCGGGAAGGTCCTTCACGCGGCCGCCGCGGATCAGGACCACCGAATGTTCCTGCAGGTTGTGGCCTTCGCCGGGGATGTAGCACACCGCCTCGATGCCCGAGGTCAGGCGCACCTTGGCGACCTTACGAAGCGCCGAGTTCGGCTTCTTCGGGGTCGTCGTATAGACGCGGGTGCAGACGCCGCGGCGCTGGGGCGAGCCCTTCAGGGCCGGCACCTTGTTGCGCTTCACCTTGGGGGTGCGCGGCTTGCGGATGAGCTGGTTGATCGTAGGCATCTTAAATCTCTCTGTCCTTGCGGGGGCGCTGTGCCTTTCGGCCGAGGGGCGTCCCTGAGATCCTTCTTTTGAACGTCCGTCGCCGGCCGCCCGGGTTTGAATTCCTAAGACCTTGTCTGCAAACAACAAAACATGCCGGAACGCGCGCTTCGGACGCTCCGGCGAGGGCACAGCCCACATAGATTTAGTTGTTTGCAAGGTTGGACCGGTCGCCTGGCCCTGGCCTCGAAAGCGCGCGCTCCATACGCGCTAAGGGGTTGCGGGTCAAGCGGCGCGGGGCCGCGGCGTCGCCGGCCGGCTCAGTCCGCCGGGTAATCGAACGCCCTCACCCACGGCTCCAGCACCGGCATCACCGGGGCCAAGGCGTCGCGATAGGCGCGCCACTGCCCCTCCCCGCCCCGGTGGAGGCCGGGTTTGGCCTGCGCGTCGCCGGCAGCGCCGATCAGGCGCGCGCCCGTCACCCGCGCGAACTCCGCCACGCGAGGATCCCAGTCGAGGCCGAGGAAGGCCAGGGTCTGGCGCGCTTCGCCTTCGAGATCGTCGACCAGGGATTCATACCTCGCCTCGCGCATGGCGAGCTTCAGCTTGTCGCGCGAACGCTGCGCGACCCACATGGTCGTGCTGTAGAGCGCCGCCGCGCCCTCGGGGGTCAGCATGAGATAGGTGAGGCCGTTGGGCGCGAACAGCCGCCGGCAACAGCTCAGCACCACGTCGCGCGGATCGCGCACCGACAGCAGCACCCGGGCGTCCGGGAACAGGCGCGCGATGACCGGCAGGGCGAGGCTGTTGAGCGGCGACTTGTCGACCACGAAGCGACCGCGCACGTCGCCGCCCCATCGCCGAACCTCCCGCCAGTAGGCCGCGCGATAGCGCAGCACCTCCGCCTCGCTCAGCGTCGCGAGCCGCGCGAGTCCGCCGTCGGCGTGCAGTAACTCCTGCTCGGCCTCGACCAGCGTCGGTCGTTCCTTCAGGGTGACGACCCGCGGGTGGGCGCCCA
Source organism: uncultured Pseudomonadota bacterium (assembly GCA_963838235.1). GTDB lineage: Bacteria > Pseudomonadota > Alphaproteobacteria > Caulobacterales > Caulobacteraceae > JAFECT01. Next base: position 630,304 of record CAWIQJ010000005.1, on the reverse strand, counting down.
GGACGTATTCGAGCAGCGTCGCGCCCGAGCGCGGGAATCCGACGAGGAAGGCGTGGCCGGCCGCGCCGTCGCGCGTGTCGGGCGCATACCGGCCGGAGTCCATCCAACCGCTCGGCCTCAACTCCTCCAACCAGGCGGTAAGACGTCCGATGGACGCCTTGAAGGCTTCGGCCATCGGCGCCATGCGCGCCGCCTGCGCCTCCACCATCGCCGCCCGCGCTTCGATGTACACGGGCCACGCATCGGAGGGGCGTCCGAGACCGTCCAGCGCGTCGGCCAGGAGATTGAGCAAGGTCGCACGCCAGCCCTCGCCCTGGGCGCGCGGGATCAGCGTGCGCAGCCGCGCCTCCGCCTCGGCGAACTTCAGATCGGCCACGTCGGCGGCCGCAACCGCAGCGCCGGACGGCACGTCGTCGGGTGCGCGATCCAGCGCCCGCTCAGCAAACGAGCGCGCCTTCGCCGCCGCGCCGGACCGCACCCACAGCATGGCAAAGGCGCCCAGGGCCTCGACGTTCTCCGGCGCCGCGGCCAGCACCGTCTCGAACCGCCGGCGCGCCTCCTCGACCCGACCCATGGCGGTCAGGCAGCGCCCGGCGCCGATCTGCGCGCGCAATAGGCCCGGCTGCGCCGCCAGGGCCTGGTCGTAGAGCTGCAGCGCTTCGACGTAGGAGCCTGGCACAGACAGCTGTTGCGCCCGCTCGATAAGCTCAGAAAGTTCCGGGGAGATCGGCATCGCGCCACCCTATCCGTCGTTGCTGCGCGACGGGAAGCGGCGATTGCGCGAACACTTCCGACTAGAGCGACACCTCGAAGGTCTTGCGGAAGCCCTGCTGGCCCTTGGGGGTGATGGCGAGCGCGCGCGTGTCCTTCAGGCGGCGGATCCAGCCGAGTTCCAGCGTGCGGTCGAGCAACTGGGCGCCGAGCTGGCCCGCCAGGTGTGGGCGCCGCTCGCTCCAGTCCAGGCACGGGCGGCAGAACGGGCGGCGTCCGCGCGTCGGCGCGGCCGGATCGAGGCCGAAGGCCGACAGGAACTTCTCGCCGGCGCGGGTGACTTCGCCGCCGTCGCCGTCGAGCGCCACGAATCGGCGCGCGACCAGGCTGTCGGCGAGCGCGACGCCGAGGCGTCCCGCCATATGGTCGTAGCAACTGCGCGCGGTACGCATGGCTTCGTCGCGCGGGCCCAGGCGCAGCGGCTTTAGCGGCTGGCCGGCGCTTGCGACCTGCATCATGGCTTCGAGCATGGCGGCGACCTCGGCCGAGGCGAGCCGATGGTAGCGGTGACGGCCCTGGGGCTCGACGCGGATCAGGCCCGCGGTCACCAGCCGCGACAGGTGCCCGCTCGCGGTCTGCGGCGTGACGCCGGCCTGGTCGGCGAGCTCGCGCGCAGTCAGGGCGCGGCCGTCGGCGAGCGCGAACAGCATGTTGGCCCGGCCCGGATCGCCCACCAGGGCCCCGATCTCCGCGAGCGCGCCCATCTTCATCGCTCAATCTCCATGCTGCAAAGTCTAGGTCCGCGCCGTCGAGAATGCTTCGGCGGAGCCCGAAGCGTCCCAGACCTTGCATCCCTACCCTTTCGGAGAGACATGACAAGCGCGGCCGCTCCCCGCCGCGCCGTCCCGGAGAACGCCCGTGACCGACACTCATCCCTCCCGCGCGGACAAGGCGCGCAAACTGCAGGCCCTGCACGAGGCGCCCGGCGCCTTCGTCATTCCCAATCCCTGGGATGCGGGCAGCGCGCGGCTGCTGGCCGCGCTCGGCTTCGAAGCCCTGGCCACCACCAGTGCGGGCTTCGCCAACAGCGTCGGTCTGAAGGACGGCGCGCCCGGCCGCGACGAGGTGCTGCGCAATGCGCGTGAGATCATCGCCGCGACGCCCGGCATGCCGGTGTCGGCCGACCTCGAGAACGGCTTCGGGCACGATCCGAAGGACTGCGCCCTGACGATCGAGCGCGCGGCGGAGGCGGGCCTCGCGGGCGGCTCTATCGAGGATGCGACCGGCGATCCGTCGAAGCCGATCTACGCCTTCGACCACGCGGTCGAACGCGTCGCCGCCGCCGCCGAGGTCGCGCACGGCAAGGCCGCGCCCTTCGTGCTGATCGCGCGCGCCGAGAACCTGCTGCGCGGCGTCAACGACCTGGACGACACCATCCGCCGCCTGCAGGCCTTCGAGAAGGCCGGCGCCGACATGCTCTACGCGCCGCTCCTGCCCGACATCGAGGCGGTGCGTACAGTCTGCGCGGCGGTGAGCAAGCCGGTGAACGTGCTGGCGGCGGGCGCCTTGGCGAAGTGCACGGTGGCGGAACTGGCCGCGGCCGGCGCCGGCCGTATCAGCCTGGGTTCGGGCCTAAGCAACACGGCGTTCGGCGCACTTGTCCGCGCCGGCCGGGAGTTGAAGGAACACGGGACGTTCGGGTTCCTCGACGGCGCTATGTGGACGTCGGAGATGAATAAGCTGTTGGATGCGGCGAGCTAAGCATCAAGAGTCCAAATCAAACCGCGCGATGTCTCCCCGTCCCAAGACGGGGGACAACGCTTCGACTCGCACCGAACCTTTAATCGCAACCGTGCGGCTAACGTCGTGCAACACGCGGAGGCTGCGCCATGACCGTCACCTGTTTCATCAAGTACAAGCTCGATCCGTACAAACTCGCGGAATTCGAGGCCTACGCCCAGGTGTGGCTCGACACCATCCCGCAGTGCGGCGGCGACCTGATCGGCTATTGGATGCCGCACGAAGGGACCAACTACGAGGCCTTCGCCCTGGTCTCGTTCGAGAGCCTGGCGGCCTACGAGACCTATCGCGCGGAACTGCGCAGGAACAACGACAGCGTGGCCAACTTCACCCGCGCCCAGGAACAGAAGTTCATCCTGGAAGAGAGCCGCGCCTGGCTGCGCAAGGTCGAGAGGCCCCAGGCGCGCTGACGTAGGCTTAAGGCTTGCGCTTGCCTTGGCGGTAAACCCCCGCCAGTCTGCGGCGTCCATCTACGCCGGAGATTTGTATGGCTTCGCCCGTCCTCGCCGCCTCTTCCCGCATCGCCGACCTGATGGCGCGCGAGATCGTGTGGGACAACCACGCCTGTATGCCGATCCGGCCGCACGACCTGAGCTTCCTGCCCCAGCTGGAGCGCTTCCGGCAGGCAGGCGTGGACGCGGTGACCCTCAACATCGGCTTCGGCGAGATCTCCATCGAGGAGCACATCCGCATGGCCGCGACCCTGCGCGACTGGGTCTGGCGCGATCCGCAGCACTACCTGCTGGCGGGAACGGTCGAGGACATCCGCCGCGCCAAGGCGGATGGCAAGCTCGCGGTGCTGTTCGACATCGAAGGCATGCGCGCGGTCGATGACCAGCCGAGCCTGGTCAGGCTCTATTACGACCTCGGCGTGCGCTGGATGCTGATCGCCTACAACGCGAACAACAAGTCCGGCGGCGGCTGCCAGGACGAGGACTGCGGCCTGACCGACATGGGCCGCCGGATGCTCGACGCCATGGCCGAGGTCGGCATGATCGCCTGCTGTTCGCACACCGGCTATCGCACCGCGGCCGAGGTGATCGACTATTGCGCAAACCCGGTGATCTTCTCCCACTCCAACCCGCTGGCCCTGTGGGAGCATCGCCGCAACATTCCCGACGCGCTGATGGCCGCGTGCGCCGCCAAGGGCGGCGTGGTCGGCCTGAACGGCATCGGCATCTTCCTGGGCGACGTCGAAACCGCGACCATGGTGCGCGCCATCGACTATGTCGTGACCCTGATCGGCCCCGAGCACGTGGCGCTCGGCCTCGATTATATGTTCGACACCTCGGAGCTCGACGAGCTGATCGTCAAAATGCCCCACGCCTTCCCCGCCTCGCTCGGTTACAAGCCCGGCATGGAGGTGCCGATGGTCGAACCGGAACGCATCCCTGCGATCGGCGAAGCGCTGCTGGGGTTGGGCTATTCCGACGCGAACGTCGCGGGGATTTTGGGCGGAAATTTGATGCGGGTGGCGGGACAGGTCTGGAAGTAGGCTCCGGCGCTCACCGTAAATCGACCGTATTTACGGTGAGGAGTGCGAACCGTACCCCCGGTGCGAAGACCGTAAATCACCGTACTTTACGGTGGCGGGCGCGCCGTGGACTTAGCGTTTCAAATTGTCAAAGACCTGCGACCGGCCAGTCTGTGGCCGGCGCAGTTCAGGATCAAGCGACCGAATTGTCCGCGGGAACGACTCCATGCTTTCACGCGGTGACGCGCGTCCGCTTCTTGGCGGGCGCCTTGGCCGGCGTAGATCCGAGCGGCGGCCCGACCACGAACGACGCCAGCGCCACGTTCGCCGCGCCGAGATAGCGCCCCTGCCGATACGCAGGATCGGCGAAGCACGCCATCTGCGAGGTCATGAAGTAGAGCGAGATGATGGTCATCATCGCGTCGAGATCGGCGTCGGCGCGGACGCGGCCCTTGCGCTGAGCCGCCTCGACGATGAGGCGGATCTCGTCGCCGGTCTCCGCCCAATGCCGCTGGATCGTGCGCACGGCGTAGGGCTCGCCGCGGGCGGCTTCTCCGAGCAGTTCCCAGACGCAGACGCTGTCGAGACCCTTGGGCCGATCGGCGACTCGATCCTCGGGCGGGACGCGGAACAGGCGGTCGAGGGCATCCTCGTGAGCGGCGATTTCGCGCACCTCCGCCACCGCCGCCTCGCGGTGCATTTCCACCAGGGCGGCGACGATCGCCTCCTTGCTGTCGAAATAATAATAGAGGTGCCCCGGGCTGATCCCGAGCGCCGAGCAGATGTCGTTGACGCTGGCGCCGCGAATCCCCTTCACGCGGAAACAGGCCGACGCGACCTCCAGTATTTCGGCCCGCCGGGCCTCCGCCTTCTTGGTCCTGCCCGTCATCTCCTCAGATTACTCACGATTTCCTGGACTTAGAGTGAACGCTCTAAAACCTGTTGACGGCTTTTCCAATTTGGAAAATATTAGAGCAGTCACTCTAACGTTTTTCAAGGCGGGAAACAACCCGCTCCCGGGGAAGGATCGGTCATGATTTCGCTCCATCGCGCAGGCCTCGCAGCCTCGTGCTCCATGCTGGCGCTGTTTGCGGCGTCACAAGCGGCCCAGGCGGCGGATACACCGGCTGCAACGACGGTTCAGGAGATCGTGGTCACGGCGGACAAGCGGCCTGAGCAGCTGAAGAACGTGGCGGCGTCGGTCACCGCGCTGCCCGCCGTCCAGCTGCAGCAGATCGGCGCCGTGAAGCTCGACGACTATGCGGCGCGCATTCCGGGCCTGACGGTCATGAACGCCTCTGAAGCTCAGGCTCGACCCAGCTTACCCTCCGCGGGGTCACCACCGGCCTCGGCGGCAATCCGACCGTAGGCGTCTACATCGACGACTCGCCCTTCGGCGCCTCGACCCAGTTCGGCGCCGACACCGTGCCCGACCTCGATCCGCAGGACCTCGCCCAGGTGGAAGTGCTGCGCGGCCCCCAGGGCACGCTGTACGGTGCGGGTTCGCTCGGCGGCCTGCTCAAATACGTCACCGCCGCGCCCGATCCGTCGCACTTCTTCGGCCGTCTGGAAGCCGACTATTCGAGCGTCGACGGCGGCGGGACCGGTTACGGCGTGCGCGGCGCGGCCAACATTCCGATCAACGACGCAGATGGCGCTGCGGGTCAGCGCCTTCGACCGCCAGGATCCGGGCTATATCGACAACGTCCTGACCGGCCAGAACAACGTCAACGAGTCGCGCTTCTATGGCGGACGCGCGGCGCTCGGCTGGCAGGTCGATCAGGACTGGAAGGTGCGCCTGTCGGCGCTCTATCAGTACCAGCACGGCGCCAGTGGGCTGGTGGAGTACGATCCCTTCACCTTCAAGCCGATTTACGGCGACCTGAAGGAATCCGACGCGATCGGGACCAATGTCGACACGCAGAAGCTGACCGCCCTGAACCTCGAGATCGAGGGCAAGCTCGGCAATTTCGCGACCCTGACCTCGTCGACCGGCTATGACGAACAGCGCGGCAACCTCGGCGTCGACTATACCCCCCTCATCACTGGGCTCATCGCCGGCGTGTTCGGCGTTCCCGACGCCGGCGTGGGCCTCGACGACAACCTGACGCTCAAGAAGTTCACCGAGGAAGTCCGTCTGGCCTCGCCGCAGGATCAGACGGTGTCGTGGTTGCTCGGCGGGTTCTACACCCACGAGCAGTCGACCATCGTTGCGACCGCGCCGGTGTTCAACGAGTTCACCGGCGCGCCGATCACCGGCCTGCCGACCTTCTTCTTCGCCGAGAACACCCCCCTGTTCGAGGAAGCGGCGGTGTTTGGCGACGTGACCTGGCATATCACGCCGGCCTTCGACATCACCGGCGGCCTCCGCTACAGCCACGACAACCAGAGCGGCCGCACCTTCGCTACGGGCCTGCTCAACAACGGCACCACTGACGCCGACATCAAGTCGGACGACAGCGCGGTGACCTGGCTAGTCAACCCGCGTTACCACCTGAACGAAAACACCATGATCTACGCCCGCTTCGCCACGGGCTATCGTCCCGGCGGTCCGAACACGGGCATCGCCGGCACGCCGCTCACCTTCGGTCCCGACAAGGTGACCAGCTATGAAGTCGGGACCAAGACCGAGCTGTTCGATCGCACGCTCAGCCTGGACCTCGACGCCTACTGGATCGACTGGACCAACATCCAGGTGCAGGAGATCAGCGCCGCCGGCATCTCCTTCATCGCCAACGGTTCGGCCGCGACCAGCCGCGGCGTCGAGGGATCGGCGACATGGCGCCCAGTCGCCGGCCTGCAACTGTTCGCCGACGCGGCCTACCAGGACGCCTATCTGACCAGGAATTTCCCAGCAGGCGGCGCCCTCGGCGCGTCGGGCGATCCGCTTCCGCTCACGCCGCTGTGGAGCGGCGCGGTGGGCGGCGACTATCGCTTCCCGCTGTGGGGGGACTGGAACGGCGTGGTCGGCGCAGACTGGCGCTATGTCGGCCATACGCTCGGCGCCTTCCCCAATCCTGGGCGTGCCGCGGTTCGAGCATCCGTCCTACGACGTGTTCGACCTGCGCGCCGGTCTCAGCAACGACCGCTGGTCGCTGATGGTCTACGGCAAGAACCTCGGCGACGCGCGCGGTCAGACCGGCGACCTGAACCTGGGCGCCTTCAGTCGCGTCGCAATCATCCAGCCGCGAACGTTCGAACTGTCCCTGTCGACGAAGTTCTGACGTTCGAGAGCGCAGCGTTCAGGACGACGCATCTGAACGTCCCCACCTGAAACGGCCCCGGAGGCGACTCCGGGGTCGTATTTTGTGTGCGTCAATCGGCCCGCTCTAGCTTTTCTAGCCTGTCCCCACCACGGCACTACCTCTGCAAGCTCGCCTTGAAATGCGTAGGGCTGCCCGGCCAATAGCACCTGACGTGTACGTTTCCTGACTTGCATGCCTGCCGACCATTGGCGATGTCCGGTTGTAACCAGGATCAAGCCATCGGGACGCGCGTTTGCGCTCGCGGCGCTCTTCTTAAATCCAACTTCCGTGAATGCTTCGATCTTGGAGCGAGCGCCAAATTGCGCGCCCAAGCTCGAGAGGAGCGATCGCCCAAAATCGTCGACCGTCGCAAAACACGAGAGGAATATGGAAAGTGTCCTACCCTCACGCGAAGTGTCAGCGAGGACGGAAAGAGACGGGCGCGCTCACCGCGCACAAGGAAATCCGGAAGAAGTTCGCTCATATCGCTATCCCCGCCGCCAAGCTTGGCAGATGAATTCGATGCGCACAACCCTGAAGGGCGCCAACGCTGGGGCGTGAGCAGACGTAGAGGGAGCAGATCGCTTAGTCCGGAGCCTTACGATCTGGGTCCCGGCATTCGCCGGGATGAGCGGAAAGGTGAGATGCGAAAACGGCCCCGGAGTTGCCTCCGGGGCCGTCTTTGTCGGTATCAGCGCAACGCTCACTCCGCCGGTTCGACGATCTCCTGCGGCAGCGCTTCCATCTTCTCTTCGCGTTGCGCCGTCAGAGCGTCGTCGCGTTGTTGCGCCACGCGTTGCAGGTTGCGCAGGTAGGCGCCGGTGCCCGCCGGGATCAGCCGGCCGACGATCACGTTCTCCTTGAGGCCCTCGAGCGTGTCGATCTTGCCGTGAACGGCGGCGTCGGTGAGCACGCGGGTGGTCTCCTGGAACGACGCCGCCGAGATGAAGCTGCGGGTCTGCAGCGACGCCTTGGTGATGCCGAGCAACACGGGCTGCGTCACCGCCGGGCGACCCTTGCGGGCTTCCGCCTTGGCGTCTCTCCTCGTCGACGTCGGGCTTGTCGAGATGGTCGCCCTTGAGCAGGCCGGTGTCGCCCGGATCGAGGATCTCGACCTTCTGCAGCATCTGGCGAACGATCATCTCGATGTGCTTGTCGTTGATCGGCACGCCCTGCAGTCGATAGACCTCCTGGATTTCGTTCGACCAGGAACTCGGCCAGCGCCTCGATGCCCTGGATGCGCAGGATGTCGTGCGGATCGGGGTTGCCGTCGATGATGTACTCGCCCTTGCGGATCGTGTCGCCATCGTGGACCGCGATGTGCTTGCCCTTGGGGATCAGGAACTCGACCGCGTCGCCGCCGTCCTTCCGGGGTGATCTTGATCCGGCGCTTGTTCTTGTAGTCGCGCCCGAACTCGACCCGGCCGTCCATTTCGGCGATGACCGCGCAATCCTTCGGCCGACGCGCTTCGAACAGCTCCGCCACCCGCGGCAGACCGCCGGTGATGTCGCGCGTCTTGGCGCTTTCGGTGGGGATACGCGCGAGCACGTCGCCGGGCTTCACGTCATCGCCGTCGCCGACCGAGAGCACGGCGCCCACCGGCAGCAGGTATGCGGGCGTCGCCGCCGTTGGTCAGCTTCTTGTACTTGCCGTCGACCGTCGAGCACCGCCCATGGCCGGACGCAGATCCGCACCCCGCGGGGTTGCGCGCCAGTCGACGATGACGCGGTTGGCGATGCCGGTCGCTTCGTCGGTTTCCTCGCGGACGCGACAGCCCTCCACCAGGTCTTCGAAGCGCACCTTGCCGCCCACCTCGGTGATGATCGGGGTGGTGTACGGGTCCCACTCGGCCAGTCGCTGCCGCGCTTGACGACCTTGCCGCCGTCCTTGATCTTCAGACGGGCGCCGTAGGGCGGCCTGTAGGACTCACGGTCCTTGCCGTCGACCTGCACACCGAGATGATCAGGTTGCGGCTCATGACGATCAGATCGCCGTCCGGCGCCTTCACCGTGCGCGCCGCCGACGAAGCGAACGACGCCGTCGTTGGTGGCCTCGAAGAACGACTGCTCCGCCACCTGGGCGGTGCCGCCGATGTGGAAGGTCCGCATGGTCAGCTGGGTGCCCGGCTCGCCGATCGATTGGGCCGCGATGACGCCGACCGCTTCGCCGATGTTCACCGGCGTGCCGCGCGCCAGATCGCGGCCGTAGCAGGCGCCGCAGACGCCGATCTTGGCTTTCGCAGGTCAGCACCGTGCGCACCTTGACCGACTGCACGCCGCGCCCTGTCGATGGCGTCGATCGCGTCTTCGTCCAGATAGGTGTCGGCCGGCAACGACGACCTCGCCGGTGCCCGGGTCCTTGATGTCCTCGGCCGCGGAGCGGCCCAGGACCCGCAGGCCCAGCGAGACCAGCACGTCGCCGCCTTCGACCACCGCGCGCAGGGTGATGCCGCGCGTGGTGCCGCAGTCTTCCTCGGTGATGATGCAGTCCTGCGGCCACGTCGACGAGACGGCGGGTCAGATAGCCGGAGTTGGCCGTCTTGAGCGCGGTGTCGGCCAGACCCTTGCGGGCGCCGTGGGTGGAGTTGAAGTACTCCAGCACGGTCAGGCCTTCCTTGAAGTTGGAGATGATCGGCGTTTCGATGATTTCGCCGGACGGCTTGGCCATCAGGCCGCGCATGCCGCCGAGCTGCTTCATCTGGGCCTGCGAACCCCGGGCGCCGGAGTTGGCCATCATCCAGATGGAGTTGATCTCCGCCTCGCGACCGTCCTTGGTCAGCTTCTTGCGTGGAGATCTCGGCCATCATCTCGTCGGCCACGCGGTCGGTGGCCTTGGCCCAGGCGTCGACGACCTTGTTGTACTTCTCACCCTTGGTGATCAGGCCGTCGGCGTACTGTTGCTCGTATTCCTCCACCAGCGGCGGGTCTCCTCGACGATCGCCTTCTTGCGCTCGGGGATGACGATGTCGTCCTTGCCGAAGGAGATGCCGGCCTTGGCCGCTTCACGGAAGCCCAGACCCATGACCTGGTCGGCGAAGATGACCGTCGCCTTCTGACCGCAGTGGCGATAGACGACGTCGATCAGATTGCCGATCTCCTTCTTGGTCAGGTTCTTCTCGACCAGCTTGTGGCCGATCTGCCGGATGACTGCGGCAACAGCGCGGCGATCTTCATCCGGCCCGGCGTGGTGTCGATCACACGCGTGCTGACTTCGCCCTTCGCGTTCATCTCGGTGAAGCGCGCCTTGATCTTGGAGTTCAGCGTCACCACGCCGGCGTCGAGCGCCGCGTCGATCTCGCCGAGGTCGGCGAACAGTTCTTGCCTTCGCCCGGCTCGCCTGTCCTTGGCCATCGACAGGTAGTAGAGCCCCAGCACGATGTCCTGGGACGGCACGATGATCGGCCGGCCGTTGGCGGGCGACAGGATGTTGTTGGTCGACATCATCAGCACGCGCGCTTCCAGCTGGGCTTCGAGGCTCAGCGGGACGTGCACGGCCATCTGGTCGCCGTCGAAGTCGGCGTTGAACGCGGCGCAGACCAGCGGGTGCAGCTGGATGGCCTTGCCCTCGATCAGCTTGGGCTCGAACGCCTGGATGCCGAGGCGGTGCAGGGTGGGGGCGCGGTTCAGCAGCACCGGGTGCTCGCGGATCACCTCTTCGAGGATGTCCCAGACCTGCGGCTGCTCGCGCTCGACCATGCGCTTGGACTGCTTGACGGTGCCCGACAGGCCCTTGGCGTCCAGCCGCGCGTAGATGAACGGCTTGAACAGCTCGAGCGCCATCTTCTTGGGCAGGCCGCACTCGTGCAGCTTCAGCTCGGGACCGACCACGATCACCGAACGGCCGGAATAGTCGACGCGCTTGCCGAGCAGGTTCTGGCGGAAGCGGCCTTGCTTGCCCTTCAGCATGTCGGCCAGCGACTTCAGCGGACGCTTGTTGGCGCCGGTGATGACGCGACCGCGACGGCCGTTGTCGAACAGGGCGTCGACGGCTTCCTGCAGCATCCGCTTTTCGTTGCGGATGATGATGTCCGGCGCGCGCAGCTCGATCAGGCGCTTGAGGCGGTTGTTCCGGTTGATCACCCGGCGATAGAGGTCGTTGAGGTCGGAGGTCGCGAAGCGGCCGCCGTCGAGCGGCACCAGCGGACGCAGTTCCGGCGGGATGACCGGAACCACGGTCAGGATCATCCACTCCGGCTTGTTGCCGCTCTCGATGAAGGCCTCCATGATCTTCAGGCGCTTGGAGGCCTTCTTGAGCTTCATCTCGGAGGTGGTGGTCGGCCAGCTCGCTCGCGGAGCTTCTCGGCCTCGGCTTGTGCAGGTCGATGCCGCATCAGCATGCCGCGCACGGCTTCGGCGCCGATCTCGGCGGTGAAGCTGTCGTCGCCGAACTCTTCCTGGAGCGCGCATGTACTCGTCTTCCGCAGAGCAGCTGGTGCTGCTTCAGCGGGGTCAGGCCCGGCTCGGTGACGATGTAGTACTCGAAATAGAGGACCCGCTCGATGTCCTTCAGCGGCATGTCGAGCATCAGCGCGATGCGGCGGGGCAGCGTCTTCAGGAACCAGATGTGGGCGACCGGCGAGGCCAGCTCGATGTGGCCCATGCGCTCGCGGCGCACGCGCGCGAGCGTCACTTCGACGCCGCACTTTTCGCAGATGATGCCCTTGTACTTCATCCGCTTGTACTTGCCGCACAGGCACTCGTAGTCCTTGGTCGGACCGAAGATGCGCGCGCAGAACAGGCCGTCGCGCTCGGGCTTGAACGTGCGGTAGTTGATGGTCTCCGGCTTCTTGATCTCGCCGAACGACCACGAGCGGATCTTTTCCGGCGAGGCCAGCGAGATGCGGATCTGGTCGAAGGTCGGCGCGGCGACGACCGGGTTGAAGATATTCAGGACTTCCTGGTTCATGATCTTTCCAGTTCGTCGTGCGGGTTGAACCCGCGTGCAATCAGAAAAGGGCGAAGGCGGCTGAGCGGCGCCGCGCCGCGGCTTGGGAGCGCGCCCGGCGGTCAGCCGTCAGCTGTTCTCCAGCTCCACGTTCAGGCCCAGCGAGCGCATCTCCTTGACGAGCACGTTGAAGCTCTCGGGGATGCCGGCCTCGAAGGTGTCGTCGCCGCGGACGATCGATCTCGTAGACCTTGGTGCGGCCCGCGACGTCGTCCGACTTCACCGTCAGCATTTCCTGCAGGGTGTAGGCGGCGCCGTAGGCTTCCAGCGCCCACACCTCCATTTCGCCGAAGCGCTGGCCGCCGAACTGGGCCTTGCCGCCCAGCGGTTGCTGGGTGACCAGGCTGTAGGGGCCGATCGAGCGGGCGTGGATCTTGTCGTCCACGAGGTGGTGCAGCTTCAGCATGTAGATGTAGCCGACGGTGACCGGCCGCTTGAACTGCTCGCCGGTCTGGCCGTCGTACGAGCTCGACCTGGCCGGTGCGGTGACAGCCGGCCTCCTCGAGCAGGTCCTCGATGTCGTTGATGTGGGCGCCGTCGAACACCGGCGTGGCGATCGGCACGCCCTTGGACAGGTTGCGCGCCAGTTCGACGAGCTCGCCCTCGTCGTCCGGCAGCTCCTGGTCCTTGCCGTAGATCTCGCTGCAGCCGGTCGATCAGAGCCTTCTTCTGGCCGCCGTTCTGCCAGGCCTCCAGCAGCTCGCCGATCTGGCGGCCGAGGCCGGCGCAGGCCCAGCCGAGGTGGGTCTCGAAGATCTGGCCGACGTTCATCCGCGACGGCACGCCCAGCGGATTGAGCACCACGTCGACCGGGGTGCCGTCCTCCAGGTGCGGCATGTCCTCGATCGGCAGGATCTTGGAGATGACGCCCTTGTTGCCGTGACGGCCGGCCATCTTGTCGCCGGGCTGCAGCTTGCGCTTCACCGCGACGAACACCTTGACCATCTTCATCACGCCGGGCGGCAGCTCGTCGCCGCGCTGCAGCTTGTCGACCTTGTCCTCGAAGCGGCGATCGAGACGCTTGCGCGGCCTCGTCGAACTGGCGGCGCATGGCCTCCAGCTCGCCCATCGCCTTTTCGTCGTCGAGCGCGATCTGCCACCACAGGCCGGGCGCGATGTCGCCGAGCTTGGCGGCGGTGATCTCGCCGCGGCCCAGGCCCTTGGGACCCGGAGACGGCGGTCTTGCCGAGCAGCAGGTCGCGCAGGCGCGCGGTCATGTTGCGGTTCGAGGATCGCGAATTCGTCGTCGCGGTCCTTGCCGAGACGTTCGATCTCTTCGCGCTCGATGGCCAGGGCGCGTTCGTCCTTGTCGACGCCGTGGCGGTTGAACACCCGCACCTCGACGACCGTGCCGGCGACGCCGGGCGGCAGGCGCAGCGAGGTGTCGCGCACGTCGGAGGCCTTTTCGCCGAAGATGGCGCGCAGCAGCTTCTCTTCCGGCGTCATCGGGCTTTCGCCCTTGGGCGTGACCTTGCCGACCAGGATGTCGCCCGGCAGCACCTCGGCGCCGATCGCCACGATGCCCGCCTCGTCGAGGTTGCGCAGGGCTTCCTCGCCGACGTTGGGGATGTCGCGGGTGATCTCTTCCGGCCCGAGCTTGGTGTCGCGGGCCATGACCTCGAACTCCTCGATGTGGATCGAGGTGAAGACGTCGTCGCGCACGATGCGCTCGGAGATCAGGATCGAGTCTTCGAAGTTGTAGCCGTTCCACGGCATGAACGCGACGAGCACGTTGCGGCCCAGCGCCAGTTCGCCGAGATCGGTCGACGGACCGTCGGCGATGATGTCGCCGGCGCCGAGCTTGTCGCCCACCCGCACCAGCGGACGCTGGTTGATGCAGGTGTTCTGGTTCGAACGCTGGAACTTCGACAGGCGGTAGATGTCGACGCCCGGCTTGGTGGGGTCGGTCTCTTCGGTGGCGCGGATGACGATGCGGGTGCCGTCGATCTGTTCGACGACGCCCGTGCCGGCGGGCGGCCACCACGGCGCCGGAGTCGCGGGCGACCACGTCTTCCATGCCGGTGCCGACCAGCGGCGCGTCGGACTGGATCAGCGGCACGGCCTGGCGCTGCATGTTCGAGCCCATCAGCGCGCGGTTGGCGTCGTCGTTCTCGAGGAACGGGATCAGCGCCGCGGCGACCGAGACCACCTGCTTGGGCGACACGTCCATCAGGTCGACCTGGTCCTTGGGCAGCAGGGTCGGCTCGCCGTTGATGCGGCCGGGGACCAGATCATCGACGATCTCGCCGTCCTTGCAGCGCGATGTTGGCCTGGGCGATGATGTGCTTGGCCTCTTCCATGGCCGACATGTAGACCACCTCGTCGGTGATCTTGCCGTCCTTGACCCGCCGGTACGGGCTTTCGATGAAGCCGTACTTGTTCACCACCGCGTGGGTGGCCAGCGAGTTGATCAGGCCGATGTTCGGGCCTTCCGGCGTCTCGATCGGGCAGATGCGGCCGTAGTGGGTCGGGTGCACGTCGCGCACCTCGAAGCCGGCGCGCTCGCGGGTCAGACCGCCCGGGCCAAGCGCCGAGAGGCGGCGCTTGTGGGTGATCTCGCGACAGCGGGTTGGTCTGGTCCATGAACTGCGAGAGCTGCGAGGAGCCGAAGAACTCGCGCACCGCCGCGGCCGCCGGCTTGGCGTTGATCAGGTCGTGCGGCATGACCGTGTCGATATCGACGCTGGACATGCGCTCCTTGATCGCCCGCTCCATGCGCAGCAGGCCGACGCGGTACTGGTTCTCCAGCAGCTCGCCCACCGAACGGACCCGGCGGTTGCCGAGGTTGTCGATGTCGTCGATCTCGCCGCGGCCGTCGCGCAGGCCGACCAGGGTCCTCAGCACTTCGAGCACGTCTTCCTTGCGGATGCACGCGCATGTCGTCGGGGCAGTCGAGCTCGAGGCGCATGTTCATCTTCACCCGGCCGACCGCACGAGAGGTCGTAGCGCTCCTGGTCGAAGAACAGGCTCTTGAACATCGCCTCGGCGGCTTCGACCGTCGGCGGCTCGCCCGGGCGCATGACGCGGTAGATGTCGAACAGCGCGTCCTCGCGGACCGAGTTCTTGTCCACGCGCAGGGTGTTGCGGATGTAGGCGCCCACGGTGACGTGGTCGATGTCGAGCACGTCGATGGTGGTGAAGCCCTGCTCTTCCAGCGTCGCGATCGAGGTCGGCGTCGAGCTCGTCGCCGGCTTCGGCGTAGATCTCGCCGGTCTCGGTGTTGACCTCGTCGCGGGCGAGGTAGCGGCCGACCAGCGCCTCGGGCGACAGCAGCAGCGTCTTCAGGCCGTTGTCGGCCAGGCGCTTGGCCTGGCGGGCGGAGATCTTGGTGCCGGCCGGGGCCACCTCTTCGCCGGTGTCGGCGTCGATCAGCGGGAACTCGGGCTTCACGCCGCGCCAGCGCTCGGGCTTGTAGGGCGTGGCCCAGCCGCCGCCGTCGGCGCTTCTCGAACGGCACGACGTCGTAGAAGGTGGTGAGGATCTCTTCGCCGTCCATGCCGAGGCGCGTAGAGGAAGGTCGTCGCCGGCAGCTTGCGGCGCCGGTCGATGCGCACGATAGACGATGTCCTTGGCGTCGAACTCGAAGTCGAGCCAGGAGCCGCGGTAGGGAATGATGCGGGCGGCGAACAGCAGCTTGCCCGAGGAGTGGGTCTTGCCCTTGTCGTGGTCGAAGAACACGCCGGGCGAGCGGTGCATCTGGGAGACGATGACCCGCTCGGTGCCGTTGACGACGAAGGTGCCCTTGTCGGTCATGAGCGGGATGTCGCCCATGTAGACGTCCTGCTCCTTGATGTCCTTCACGGAGCGGGCGCCGGTTTCCTCGTCGGTCTCGAACACGATCAGGCGCAGCTTGACCTTCAGCGGCGCGGCGTAGGTCATGTCGCGCTGGATGCATTCCTCGACGTCGTACTTCGGGTCCTCGAACTCGTAGGAGACGTATTCGAGCGTGGCGCGCTCGTTGAAGTCCTTGATCGGGAACACCGACCTGAAGACCGCCTCGATGCCCTCGTCGCGGCGCTCGGCCGGGCGCGTCTCGCGCTGCAGGAACTGTTCGTAGGAGGATCGCTGAACCTCGATGAGGTTCGGCATCTGCACGGCTTCGGGGATGCGGCCGAAAGACTTACGGATCCGCTTCTTGCCGGTGAACGATTGCGCCATTTTGTTTCCCTGGGGCGCGGGGGGAGGCTCCGCGCCTTTCAATGCAAGTGGGCGCACGGATGGCCTGAGCCGCCCGGTCGCCTGGATTTTCGCGTCCACCCTCAGGCCGGTTCCGGAACGGAACCGTCGGACGCCGCATTTCAGCTCCCGGGCAGGAGCGCCTCTTCGCATCGGTCGGAGGGTAGGCGACCGCGCCTCGAGGCCTGGACATTGCGAGCAGCTAGCTTGCTGCAACAGCAAACGCCCCACGCGAGTCTCTCGATTCGCGCGGAGGGCGTATGTAGTCCCAACACGGACGGAAGAAAAGCCCCCCTCCCTCTCAAATCCAAGGATTTTTTAAGATCTTGCGCCGCGGCAAAACGCCCGCACCGCCTGGCGGGCCGCCTCCGCCGAAGGCCCCCGAGGGAACCCTAGTGTTTTCGGGGCGTTAGCTATGGTTGCCCGGGGGACCCAGCTTGACTGTGACCGAAGAGCCCGTCGCTGAAGTCGACAAAAAGCCGCGCCGGTCCCCGGAGGCGGCGGGGTCCGGCGCGCTCGAGGCGCGCCACTACGAAAAACTGGTCCAGTCGGTCGTCGACTACGCCATCTACATGCTGAGCCCCGAAGGCGTGGTGACCAGCTGGAACGCCGGGGCCGAGCGGATCAAGGGCTATGCCCCGGGCGAGATCATCGGCCGGCACTTCTCCCAGTTCTATACCGATGAGGACCTGGCCCGGCAGGTGCCCCAACAGGCCCTCGCCATCGCCTCGCAGGAAGGCCGGTTCGAGGCCGAAGGCTGGCGGGTCCGCAAGGACGGCAGCCGCTTCTGGGCCAGCGTGGTCATCGACGCGATCCGCGACGACGCCGGCGACCTGATCGGCTTCGCCAAGCTCACCCGCGACGTGACCGAGCGGCGCGAGGCCCAGATGCGCCTCGACCAGACCCGCGACCAGCTGTTCCAGTCCCAGAAGATGGAGGCGCTCGGCCAGCTCACCGGCGGCCTCGCCCACGACTTCAACAACCTGCTCACCGCGATCATCTCCGCGGCCGAGCTGGCCATGCGCAACCGGCAGGACAACGCCAAGCTCGAGTCGCTTCTGCGCGCGGTGATCACTTCCGCCCAGCGCGGCGGCGCCCTCACCCGCCAGCTCCTGGCCTTCGCGCGGCGCCAGCCGCTGGAGAGCAAGATCGTCGATCTACGCGACGCCCTGCCTGAGCTGGTGAGCCTGGTCCGGCACTCGATCTCACCGGAGATCGAAATCGTCACCGAGTTCTCCGACCCGCTCTGGCGGCTGGAGACCGATCCGGCCCAGCTGCAGCTTGCCTTGCTGAACCTCGCGTTCAATTCGCGCGACGCTATGCCGGCCGGCGGGTCCCTGCGCATCGCCGCGAGCAATATGGAGCTCGACGGCTCCCCGGACGGCCTGGTCGGCCCGCACGTGGCGATCACCATCGCCGACACCGGCACAGGCATCCCCGAAGAGATCCGCTCACGGGTGTTCGAGCCGTTCTACACGACCAAGAGCTTCGGCAAGGGCACGGGCCTGGGGCTGAGCCAAGTCTACGGCTTCGCCCTGCAAAGCAAGGGCGCCGTGAAGCTGACCTCCGAAGAAGGTCGCGGCACGTCGATCACCCTCTATCTGCCCTCCAGCAACCGCTCGCCCGAACTGACCAACGCGCGCAAGGGATGTCAGGGCGTGGCGCGAATTCTGATCGTCGAGGACGACGCCGTGGTCGCCGAACTCGCCGGCGCGCTGCTGGAGGAACTCGGCTACGCGAGCGAGATCGTCAACAGCGGTCGCGAAGCCCTGGCCCGGCTCACCCGCGACGACGCCTTCGACCTGGTGTTCGCCGACATCATCATGCCGGGCGGCATCAGCGGCCTGGAACTGTCGCGCAAAATCCGCGACCGCTTCCCCGAACTGCCGATCCTGCTCACCACAGGGTTCAGCGAGGCCATGGGCGACGCGATGGAGTTCCCGCTGATCTCCAAGCCCTATGATTTCGAGACGCTGAAGACGACGCTGGAACGGCTGCTGCCCCAGCGCGCGCACGGGTGAACCAAGCCGGTTGACAACTCATAACCATTTGGTTATTGATTGGCCATGCCCGCTTCCCCGGACGCTCTGTTCAGATCCCTCGCCGACCCCACCCGACGCGCGCTGTTCGAGCGGCTGTCGAGCGAGGGCGAACTGACCGTGCACGTGCTGACCCACGGGGCCGGCGTGTCCCAGCCCGCGGTGTCCAAACATCTGGCCCAGCTGAAGGACGCGGGCCTGGTCAGCGACCGCAGGCAAGGGCGCGAAACCCACTATCGCGCCGAGCCGCAGGCGCTGGCGCCGCTGATCGACTGGATGACCTTCTACGCCGTGTTCTGGCGTGAACGCTTCGACAAGCTCGAAGACCTGCTCAAACGGATGGACCAATGACCGACGCAACCCCCGGCCCCGCCGCCGCCGCAACCGAAACCCGCAGCGTGGTGATGGAGCGCGACCTGCCACACGCGCCGGAAAAAGTTTGGCGCGCGCTGACCACGCCGGCGCTGCTCGAAGACTGGCTGATGAAGAACGATTTCGAACCGCGCGTCGGCCACAGGTTCGCCTTCCGCATGGACCCCGTGCCCAACTGGGACGGCGTGGTCCTGGCCGAGGTGCTCGAGGTCGAGAAGCCGACGCGGCTTTCCTATAGCTGGGGCGCGTTCGGGCTCGTTTCGACGGTGACATGGACGCTCACGCCCACGCCGGGCGGCACGCACGTGCGCATGGAGCACAGGGGCTTCGGCCCGAGTAACGAAAACGCCTATCGCGGCGCCACGGCCGGCTGGTCGCGGTTCATCGGTAGGCTCGAAGAGCTTCTCGCGCGGACTGACTGACGTCGCGCATCCCCCCCCGAAGCGATCAGAAAGGACATCGCTATGAAAATGAAAGTGCTCAGCATCTACGTCGACGACCAGGAAAAGGCGCTCGGCTTCTACACCGGCGTGATGGGTTTCTCGAAGAAGGCGGACTTCAGCAACGGGCCCTACCGTTGGCTGACGGTCGCCACGCCCGACGACCCGGACGGCGTCGAACTTCAGCTCGCGTCGAACGACGATCCGGCGGCGAAAGCCTACCAGGGCGCTATGCTGCAGCAGGGCAAGCCCGCCGTCATGTTCTTCAGCGACGACGTCAAGAGCGACTACGAACGCATCAAGGGCCAGGGCGGCGACTTCAAGATGTCGCCGACCGAGGTCCCCGGCGCCACCATCGCCCAGCTAAGCGACACCTGCGGCAACCTCGTCCAGATCAGCCAGCTGAAGCGCTGGTCGTGATCTCGCGCCGCGGCGCCTGAGCGTCGCCGTCCGACCCGTCCAGACGCCCGTTTGCAACAAGCTTGAACCTCTGCCGCAACCGGGACGTCCGCGTCCCGGTTCGGTCCCACACGCCCGCCCTGAAAGGAGTCTCCTCCCATGCAAGCCCGAATGACCAACCCGCTGCAGCTTCTGCCCGACGTGCTGAAGGGCATCCTCGCCGCCGGCGCCGTCCGCGACGACACCGGCGTCCTGCCGGAACGCATCCTCGCCCTGGTGCATCTGCGCGCCAGCCAGATCAACGGCTGCGCTTTCTGCAACGACATGCACGCCCGCGAGCTGAAAGCCGCCGGCGCCCGAGAAGACATGATCTGGGCGGTCGCCACCTGGCGCGAAAGCACCTTGTTCAGCGATCCCGAACGCGCCGCCCTGGCGCTGACCGAATCGGCGACCCGCATCGCCGACCAGTCCGACCCGGTGCCTGACGCAATCTGGAACGAAGCCAAGCAGCACTATCCGGAAAAGGCGCTGGCGCTGTTGATCGTGCACATCGCCCTGATCAACTTCTTCAACCGCATCAACGTGCCGATCCGCCAACCCGCCGACCCGGCCTTCACCGCCGCAGCTGCGCGCCAGGCGGCGGGACGGGTCACGGAGCACGCGTGATCACTGAGCAGTCGGCGCAGCAATCAACCCGCCTCTTTGAACCGCATGGTGACCTCAACATGCATCCCCGACATGGCGCAGCTCCGCGCCATGTCGGCATGCAGGCTTGAAAAGAACTTTAGTGCGTTGTCGGCGAAGTCTTCGTCGGTTGGCGTCTCTTCGAGAATCCGACACGCCGTGAGGCCGCCGTCTGGTTTGAAGACACAATCAAGGCGCACTGTCCCTTCTTGAGGACCGTCAGTGTGCGACGGCTGATAGACGAAGTGTTCCTTAGGCCTCAGCCAGACGACCTGCTTCGCTGGGATGATGACCCCATCCACGTTCGCGGGCGCCGTCACGCAATCCGTAGCGAGCGCCGGTGTTGCGGCAACGACGGCAATGCCCGAACACGCGGCCAAGAGAATACGCAAGGTGAGGCCTCCCGATCGATCCCATCGAGCGTAGCACACAAGCGCGCAAACAAAACGGGCCCGGACGTCGCCGTCCGGGCCCGTTAAATTCGTAACCTCGGCTGACGCCAGATTACTTGATCTGGACGCTCGCGCCGGCTTCTTCCAGCTTCTTCTTGATCTCTTCCGCTTCCTGCTTGGAGATGTTCTCCTTCACGTTCTGCGGAGCGCCTTCGACGAGGTCCTTGGCTTCCTTCAGACCGAGGTCGGAGCGGACGGCGCGGACTTCCTTGATGACGTTGATCTTCTTGTCGCCGCCGCCGGTGAGCACGACGGTGAATTCGGTCTGCTCTTCAGCGGCCGGAGCGGCAGCGCCGCCGCCGGCGGCGGGGCCCGCCATCATGGCGACGGGAGCGGCGGCCGAGACGCCCCACTTTTCTTCGAGCAGCTTGGAGAGTTCCGACGCTTCCAGAACGGTGAGGGCGGAGAGGTCTTCGACTAGTTTTTCGAGCTTAGCCATGTCTGATGTCCTTCAAAGGGTGTGGTGTTTTGCGGGGATGACCGATCAAGCGGCGTCTTTGGCGGCGTAAGCCGAGAAGACGCGGGCGAGCTGGCTCGCCGGAGCTTGCAGCACGCCGGCGACCTTGGTCGCGGGCGCATTGAGCAGACCCAGGAGGGTGGAGCGGATCTCGTCGAGGGTGGGCAGGGACGCGAGCGTCTTTACCCCGGCCTTGTCGAGAATCGTCTCACCCATGAAGCCGCCGACAACGGTGAACTTGTCGTTGTCCTTGGCGTACTGGGTCACGACCTTGGCGGCGGAAGACACGTCGGGGCCATAGGCAATGGCGACGGGACCTTTGAACAGGGCGTGCTTGGCCCCATCTCCGGACCCGTTCATGGCCTTCTGAGCCAGACGGTTCTTCACCACCTTCAGCTTGGCGCCCTCTTTCGAGAGGCGCCCGCGCAGGTCGGTCATTTCCGCAACGGTCAGACCCAGGTAGTGGGTCACGACCACGGCGCCGGCGGAATCGAAGACGCCTTTCAGCGTTTCGATCGAGTTGGCCTTTTGTGCGCGGTCCATCGCGGTCTCCGTATCTAAGTGCAGCAGCCGGATCATCCGGCGGCCAAACGATCACGGCGCGTCCGCGCGGGGGATGCCCTCGCGGCCGTTCCGTTCAGCCTGTCCCAGGATGCTCGAGCGCGCGTACCGGCCGCCGCGATGGCGGATATCGGATCGGGCGTCTTGCTCCCCGTCTCCCCGCGGCGGAAAGATTAAGGCCGTAAGGCCCCGCGGTTCTCGGACAGGATCGGCCGGAGGAACTACCCACCGGCCGGACCGCGGGCGTTTACAGGAACGGGGCCGGAAACGCAATCTGACGGCCGACCCAGGGGCCCAGTTCTGATAATTTACCTTTGATTAACCAATTAAAGCATTGCCGGAATTGCCATTTTTTCGACTCAGTGAGGAACCAGAAGCGACTCGCCCTATTATTGTGTTGCGGCCGAGAACACGGTCGCTCTTGCCGCTCCCGACGTCGAACGCCTCGGTTGCCGGCCGGACCAAGACCATGTTTGCCACCCTCCCCACCCCCGAGGTCGATGTTTCGACCGGCCAGGTCATCGAACTGCCCGAGCCCAAGCCGCCGCTGACCCTTCGCGAGCAGCACGCCCACATGCTGGTGGTCGCCGCCGCCCGCCGACTGCGCGCCAAGGAACGCCTAGGCGTCCAGCGGCACGAAGACGCCGACTATTGGAAATCGGTCGCGCCTTCCGCCGTGAACAAGGCCCGCGGCCTGCGCGAGCACCCGAGTTTTCAGGTCCTGCCGGACTAGGTCTGTTCGACGTAGCCGCCCGCCGCCGCCGGATGCGGCAAGCTCCAGCCGAAATAGCATTCGGCCTCGACTATCTTGCCGTCGCGGACCCTGTTCGTGCCGGCGTTGCGAAGGCGCCGGCCGTCCTTGGTCTTGGCGTCGAAGATCGTAACCACCGTGTCGCCGTCGGCGATCAGCCGCTCGATTCGGAAGTCGCTCATTCCGTAGTCGCCGGGCCAGCAGCGCGCGACGTAGCACGCGCGGTCGATACCGTTGTCGATCGGGCTGGTGAAACGGAAGTCCTCCGCGATCAGCGCCGCGGCGGCCACACGGTCGTCGTCGTTGAAGGCTTGGAATTGGCGGCGGACGACTTCGGTCGGATCGGTCATGGCGTTGCTCCTCAATCTCGGTCAGGCGCGCCGAGCGGGAAGTACGAGCGGTACTTGCGCGCCTCGTCGATAGCGCGGGCGAAGGACGGGCGGGCGTTCAGGCGGGCGCGATAGGCGCGCACGTTGGGAAACTGCGCTCCGATCTCGTGGGTCCAATCCGCGTAGAACAGCGCCGGCGCCGCTGCGCAGTCCGCCAGGGTGAAGGCGTCGCCGATCGCCCATTGCCGGTCCGCCATGCGCGTTTCCAGCCAGGCGTAAGCCGCCTCGAGCGCAGCGCGAGACTGATCGACGCCGTACGGATCGCGATGATCCTGTGGACGCAGCGCGTTGCCGACGATGCTGCCCTGCGTGTTGGAGACATAGTTGTCGAACACCCGGTCCATGAAGCGCGTCTCCAACGCAGTCGCGGGTTCTTCGGGGATCAGACGCACGGGTCCCCGATGGTCGACCTGAAGGTGTTCGATAATCACCGACGTCTCGGCGACCACGCGATCGCCGTCACGCAGCAGCGGAAACTTCTTCAACGGCCATAGGGTGGCGAATTCCTGAAACGTCGCGGGATCGCCGGGTTCGAGCACGCGCTGGGTGAAGGGCGTGTCGTTCTCGTAGAGCGCGATCAGCACCTTCTGGCAGTAGGACGAGAACGGGTGAGAGAAGAGTTCAAGCGCCATTGTTCTCAAGCCTCCGCTTTCACGTCTGCTTCCACCGATTTCACCAGCAAGTCCGTCAGGAAGTTGGTGCCATGCTCGCGCGAACCGGCGTCGTCGTAGCCGTCGAGGAAGGCGCCCTGTTCGGTGATCTTCAACTGCGTCTTGTCGCCGTCCGGCGTCACTTCGATGGTCGCGAGCGAACACGAGATCGGCTTGCCGCCCTGGGTCATGTCGTAAGCGTAGACGATGCGTTCGTCCGCAACGATGCTGAGATAGACCGCGTCAAAGGTCGATACCTTGCCGAGCATCGTCCCGCTGGGTCCGGGAACGGTCCACTTGCCGGAGAAGTGTTCGTGGCCGCGTTCGCGGAATTCGAACTCGCGGCGGATCAGCTCCAAGCCGTCCATGGCGCCGAACCATTTCGACTTTCCCTCCAGCGTCGCGAAGGCGGCGAACACGCGCGCCGGCGAGGCGTTAACAGTGCGCTCGACGACGAAGGTCGAGTGCGCGGTGCTCCGTTCGGTCATGACGACTTTCCTTTCTTGGGTTTCGGGTCGCTTTCGGCGAGGTATTGCTCCAGGCGGTCGAGGTCGCGCTCCCACGCGGCGCGGCGATCCACGAACCAGTTTTCGGCGGCGCCGAGTGTCTTCGCATCGAGGCTGCAGGTCCGCACGCGTCCCACCTTCTTGGTTTTCACCAGACCCGAGGCCTCGAGCACCGCCAGGTGCTGGACCACCGCCGACAGGGTCATCGGCAGCGGCCTGGCGAGCTCGCTGACGCTGGCCGGCCCTCGCGCCAGACGCTCGACCATGACCCGGCGCGCCGGATCGGAAAGCGCGTGGAAAGCCTGGTCGACGGGCTCGGACTGACACTTTAGCATCAGCTTAAGTATCGTAACGCGGCGGCTCCGAGTCAAGCCGCAAACGAAAAAGGCGGGCCGTTTCCGACCCGCCTCTTCAACTTCAGCGATGCGTTTCGGCTCAGGCCGTCAGCGACGCCATGTCGATCTTCACGCCCGGGCCCATGGTGGAGCTGAGCGAGACCTTCTTGATGTAGACGCCCTTGGCGCCCGACGGACGGGCCTTCTGGATGGCGTCGATGAAAGCGCGGACGTTGGCCACCAGAGCGCCCTGGTGAAGGACGCCTTGCCGACGCCGGCCTGGACGATGCCGGTCTTCTCGACACGGAACTCGATCGCCCCGCCCTTGGCGTCCTTCACCGCCTGCGCGACGTTGGGCGTGACGGTGCCGACCTGCGGGTTGGGCATCAGGCCGCGCGGGCCCAGCACCTTACCGAGGCGACCCACCAGGGCCATCATGTCCGGAGTGGCGATGACGCGGTCGAAGTCCATGAAGCCGCCCTGGATCCGTTCGACCAGATCCTCGGCGCCCACCACATCGGCGCCGGCGGCTTCGGCTTCGGCCGCCTTGGCGTCCTTGGCGATGACGGCGACGCGCACGGTCGCGGCCGGTGCCCGAGGGCAGGTTCGACCACGCCGCGGACCTGCTGGTCGGCGTGGCGCGGATCGACGCCCAGGTTGATGGCGATTTCGATCGCCTCGTCGAACTTGGCCTTGGCGTTCGCCTTCACCAGGTTGATGGCTTCGGCGACGGCATAGTCCTTGTCGCGGTCGCCGGTCCAGGCCTTGATGCGCTTGGCTTGCTTGGTCATCGGATTACCCCACCACTTCCAGGCCCATGGACGCGCGCCGACCCGTCGATGATCTTCGTCGCCTGGCTCGATGTCGTTGGCGTTCAGGTCCTTCATCTTCTTCTGAGCGATCTCACGGCACTGGGCGCGGTCACCCGCCCGACGCGTCTCGCGGCCGGGCAGCTTGGAGCCCTTCTGCAGCTTGGCGGCCTTCTTCAGGAAGAAGCTGGCCGGCGGCGTCTTGGTGACGAAGGTGAACTACTTGTCCTGGTAGACGGTGATGACCACCGGCAGCGGGGTGCCCTTGTCCACTTCTCGAGGTGCGGGCGTTGAACTCCTTACAGAAGCCCATGATGTTGACGCCGCGCTGGCCCAGCGCCGGACCGATCGGCGGCGACGGCGTAGCCGCGCCCGCAGGCACCTGGAGCTTGATATAGCCCAGTATCTTCTTCGCCATGTGATCTCCTTGGCCCCTGAGGGACCGATGAGCCGTGGTGCGGGGGGCGATCCCCTCCCACGGATTTGAAGGCGGGGCCTATAGCGGACCCTGCCGTTGTTGTCACCCTCAGGTCTTCTCGACCTGGGTGTATTCGAGGTCCACCGGGGTGGCGCGGCCGAAGATCGAGACCGACACGCGCAGACGCGCACGCTCCTCGTCGACGCTTTCCACCACGCCGTCGAAGCTCGCGAACGGGCCGTCGGTGACGCGGATCTTCTCGCCCATGTCGAAGCGGATGGTGGGCTTGGGCCGCTCGACGCCCTCTTCAATGGCGCCCATGATGCGCTGGACCTCTTTTTCGGAGACCGGCATCGGCTTGTTGCCCTGGCCCAAGAAGCCGGTGACCTTCGGCGTGTTCTTGATCAGGTGGTAGGCCTCGTCGGTGAGGTCCATCTTCACCAGGACATAGCCCGGGAAGAACTTGCGCTCGGTGTTGATCTTGCGGCCGCGGCGGATTTCGACCACGTCCTCGGTCGGCACCAGGATGTCGGAGAACTGATCCTCGAGGCCCGAGCTCTTGGCCTGTTCGCGGATGGCCTCGGCCACCTTCTTCTCGAAGTTCGAGTAGGCGTGAACGATGTACCACTTGTGGCGGGGATTGGAGACGGGCTTGGCCTCGCCGTCGGCGCCCTGCGCCGCTTCGGTTACGACGGTTTCCATCTTAGGTTCCCAGCTTGATGATGTAGCCGATGACGGTGCTCATCACGAGGTCGACTGCGAAGAAGAAGGCGACGGTGATCAGGATCATGATCCCGACCATCACCGAGGTGATCCAGGTTTCGTTGCGGCTGGGCCAGGTGATCTTGCGACCCTCGGCGCGCACCTCGCGCACGAAGCGCGGGAAGCCGCGGATCATGTCGATGATATTGCGGCGCGGCGCGGCGTCGTCCTTGGCGCCCTTGGCTTCCGCCGTGATCACGGCGGGTTGAGCCGGGCGGCCCTTGGGCGGCTGCTTCTTGCCCATCCTCGCACCGGTTACGCCGGCGGCTTGATCCTTGGCCATAAGCTTCGTCGTTCGCTTTCTCAGGAGTTCCGTACATAGGAACCCCGGGGGTGAATGGCAGGAGTGGAGGGACTCGAACCCCCGGCCCTCGGTTTTGGAGACCGATGCTCTACCAGCTGAGCTACACTCCTAAATCCCTTGCGCAGCAGACCTTTCCTCGTCGTTGTCGCCGCCTGTTTCGAGACAGTGACCGTCGCCCGCCGGGCGGTGAGAAGAAAGGAACTCCATTGCAGGGATTAGGATCGGGCCCTATGCCGCAAATCCCCGACCAATTCAAGCGGCGGGAGCCCTGGCCGCCCTGGGCGTTTTGACGGAAATCCATCCGAGACGCCTGCCCGGGCCGTCGCTAAGGTCCCCCTCACCTGAGACGATTCCGGGCCCGCGCGCTGCATGAACACCCTTGCCGAGAACCTGAAGCGATCGCCCGAGGTCTATCCGCACACCTGGGATATCGCCCAGGATCAGGTGCTGTTCGTCCAGATGCAGGCCAGGGACTATACGGCCGCTTCCTTCCTCGATCAGCGCGCCATCAACGCCAACGCCAAGGGGCAGTGGACGCAGATGTCGGGCGTGCGCGCGGCGGTGGCCGAGGCCAAGATTCCCGAGCGACTGGGCTTCATCTTTCACACCGGTCACGTCGGCTCGACGCTGATCTCGCGCCTGATCGACGGGGCGAAGCTGTTTTCCATGCGCGAGCCGACGCCGCTGCGCGTGCTGTCGCAGGTGAAGGCGGAACTGCCGACGCCGGAGAGCCTGCTGACCGCCGCGCAGTACAAGCGCGACATGGCCATGTTCCTCGAACTTTGGTCGCGCACCTGGACGCCGGAACAGATGACGGTGGTCAAGGCCACCAGCTTCGCGTCGGAAACCGCCGAGGACATCATCGGCCGGCCGGGGTGCAAGGGCGCCGTGATGCTCTACGCGACGCCCAAGACCTATGTGTCGGGCATACTGGCGGGGCCGAACTCGCGCATCGAGGCCAAGGTGCTGTCGCCCGGCCGTCTGCGCCGCCTGAACCAGCGCCTGGGAACCGACGCCTTCCGCCTCGCCGCCATGAGCGAGGGCGCGCGCATCGCCATGGGCTGGACCTCGGAGATGACCGCCATGCTGGCCGGTTCGACCGCGCGCGAGGACAAGGTGCAGTGGCTCGACTTCGACCGCTTCCTGTCCGCGCCTGGGCCCGGGCTCGAGGTGGTGCTCGACGTGTTCGGCGTGAAACATCCGCCGGAGCAAATCAAGGCGCTCGTCGAGGGCCCGATCATGCGCCAGTACTCCAAGGCGCCTGAGCACGCCTACGACACGGCGCTGCGCCGCGAAGTGATCGACCAGGGCGCCACCGAAAACCCCCGCGAACTCGCCGACGCCATGGCGTGGCTCGACGGCGCGGCGAAGGAATGGCCGGAGATCCGCGAGGCGGTGGAGTTGGCGGGGTAGGAAGAGAAGA
Organism: uncultured Pseudomonadota bacterium; assembly: GCA_963838235.1. Taxonomy (GTDB): domain Bacteria; phylum Pseudomonadota; class Alphaproteobacteria; order Caulobacterales; family Caulobacteraceae; genus JAFECT01. The sequence continues at coordinate 602,202 of CAWIQJ010000005.1, read as the reverse complement.
AAACCACGAACCACACGAACGAGGTTCGTATCAGGTCGCAGAGCCAGATGATCGAAAGCGGCGCGGAGCGCCGCAATCACTTTCTTGTTCGTGTGGTTCGTGTGGTTCGTGGTTCCCTCTTCTTGCTTTCTTCGCCAAACAAAAACCCCGCCGGTCACCCGGCGGGGTCTCTGCAGTTCAGCGATGACGCCGAAACCTATTCGATGATCTTCGCCACGACGCCCGCGCCGACGGTGCGGCCGCCTTCGCGGATGGCGAAGCGGAGCTTCTCTTCCATGGCGATGGGGGTGATCAGCTTCACTTCCAGCTCGGCGTTGTCGCCGGGCATGATCATCTCCACGCCTTCCTTCAGCTTGATGATCCCGGTCACGTCGGTGGTCCGGAAGTAGAACTGCGGACGGTAGTTGGTGAAGAACGGCGTGTGACGGCCGCCTTCCTCCTTGGTGAGAATGTAGGCCTCGGCGATGAACTTGGTGTGCGGCGTGATCGAACCCGGCTTGCACAGCACCTGGCCGCGCTCGACGTCCTCGCGCTTGGTGCCGCGCAGCAGCACGCCCACGTTGTCGCCGGCCTGGCCCTGGTCCAGCAGCTTGCGGAACATTTCCACGCCGGTGCAGATCGTCTTCTGGCTGTCGCGCAGACCCACAATCTCCACTTCGTCGCCGACCTTGACGATGCCGCGCTCGATCCGGCCGGTCACCACCGTGCCGCGGCCCGAGATCGAGAACACGTCTTCCACCGGCATCAGGAACGGCAGGTCGATCGGGCGATCCGGCTGCGGGATGTAGGCGTCGACCTGGGTCATCAGCTCCAGGATCGAATTCCTCGCCCATGGGCGCATCGCGGTCTTCCACGGCCGCCAGCGCCGAACCCTTCACGATCGGAATGTCGTCGCCCGGGAAGCTGTACGAGCTCAAAAGCTCACGCACTTCCATCTCGACAAGGTCGAGCAGTTCCGGGTCGTCGACCATGTCGACCTTGTTCAGATAGACCACCAGCGCCGGCACGCCGACCTGACGGGCCAGCAGGATGTGCTCGCGCGTCTGCGGCATCGGGCCGTCCGCGGCCGACACCACCAGGATCGCCCCGTCCATCTGGGCCGCGCCGGTGATCATGTTCTTCACGTAGTCGGCGTGGCCCGGGCAGTCCACGTGGGCGTAGTGGCGCTTCTTGGTCTCATATTCCACGTGCGCGGTGTTGATGGTGATCCCGCGCGCCTTCTCTTCCGGCGCCGCGTCGATCTCAGCGTACTTCTTCGCCGTAGCGCCGCCGGACTTCGCCAGCACCATCGTGATCGCCGCCGTCAACGTCGTCTTGCCGTGGTCCACGTGACCAATCGTGCCGATGTTGCAGTGCGGCTTGTTACGGTTGAACTTTTCCTTGGCCATCGTTCACCCTTCGGGCGGTCAGAGTTAAGCGCCGCAAGGCCGGCCGGGGCCGACTCCACAGTCGTAGGGGCGCGCCATTAGCACCCGTTTCGGCGCTCGCAAAGGGGGACGAAGGCTTTGGGGGCCTCAGCAGCCGTCCCGGACCGGCTTTCGGGGGACGGCTATGAGCTGGTCGGTGTCCGAGCGCATGCCCTCCGGCCCGGCCTTTTTGGCGTCGTCGTACATGCCTTTGGCGTCGGGGTTGGCGCACAGGTCCTGGCTCAGGGACTGGTCCCGGAACTGTTTCTTGAAGGCCTCGACCTTGTCCGGCGTGGCCGTGGCGTCGTTGGCCATAATGAAGGCGTCGACCCGGTGAACCGAGCTCGCCAGCTCGCTCTGTAAGTCGGCGTCCTCGCCGGCATGGCACTTCTCGCCGACCAGCTGGGTCGCCATCAGCTGTTCCCAGATGCAGAGCACCGGCGCCTCCCGAAAGGACGGACGGGCGGCCGGGGCCGCAGACTGGTCCTGGCTTGAGGCGGCATAGGGAACCGACAGGGCGGCGGTCACCAAAATCCCCACTGCGGCATTGCGGAGTCGGCGCATTCTGGCCTCCGAGCGTTCGACGACGCGAACGTTACGGCGGCCCCCAACGAGGTGCAATCTCAAGGAAGGCCGCACAATGGCGAACGGACCTACTTCGCGAGGATGGACTTGGCCTTCGAAGCGCCGTCGGGCGCGAAGTTGGCTGGAGCGGGTAGACGGGATCGAACCGACATCCTCAGCTTGGAAGGCTGTTGCACTACCATTGTGCTATACCCGCGCCGCCCTAAAAGGGCGTCCGATCTCTGTCTCAAGTGCGCGCGTGGTGGAGGAAGCAGGACTTGAACCTGCGAAGCATAAATGCAGCGGATTTACAGTCCGCCCCCTTTGCCACTCGGGACATTCCTCCAAGCGCGCATCCAGGACCAAAAAAAGCCGGCGGACACGGTTTCAGCTTGCTGTTAGACGAGCTGGCCCGTGGCCGACGGCCTCAAGGCCCCAAATCGGAGCGCGCCTTATAGTGACATCCTCTCGTGAACGCAACGACCGCAAACCCCGGTCCGGCCAGGGTTCCAGCGGCGGATTCGACCAGCGGGGCGCCAAGCCGTTTCGCCATGGCGGCGGCCGTGGCGGCGGCGGCGGGCGTCCGAAGCGCGAGGACCAGGACGGCTGGATCTGGGGCCGGCACGCGGTGGAGGCGGCGCTGAACAATCCCGCCCGCGAGGGCCCGTTCCGGGTGCTGGCGACCGCCGGGGCGGCGCGCACCCTGCAGGAAGGCGCGGCGGCCGGGCGCAAGGACCTGCGCATCGAAACCCTGGAGGCGGCCGAGATCGGCCATGCCCTGCCGCCGGGCGCCGCACACCAGGGGATGGCGCTCAGGACGCCGCCGCTCGAGGGCGTGGCGGTCGAGGATTTCGCCGAACCGGCCGCCGGCGTCATCGTCATGCTGGACCAGGTAACCGACCCCCAGAACGTCGGCGCGATCTTCCGCTCGGCGCGAGCCTTCGGGGCCAAGGGGCTGATTTTGCAGGATCGGCACGCCCCCCAGCTTTCCGGCGCCCTGGCCAAGGCGGCGGCCGGCGCGATCGAGACCCTGCCCTGCGCCCGGGTGGTGAACCTGTCGCGCACCCTGGAGCGCTTGGCCGATCTGGGCTGGCGTGCGGTGGGCCTCGACGGCGCGGCGGCGGAGACGCTGGACACCGCGTTGGACGGGCGGCCGACCGTGCTGGTGATGGGCTCCGAGGGCGAAGGCGTGCGCCGCCTAGTGGCCGAGCACTGCGACGTGCTGGCCAAGATCCCCATGCCGGGCGGGTTCGAAAGCCTGAACGTTTCCAACGCGGCGGCCGTGGCCCTCTACGCGGCGACCCGGGCGAGATAGGTCTCAGGGCGGGTCGCGGGCGGAAAACCGCTTCACACTTTTCCTCGAGCCGCCTCGGGACCGCTGACCTTGCCTTTCACCCCAGACGGGCGTTTGGTAAAGGTTAACGGCATCCTGGAGGGGTTGCGCCATGGCTGGACGTTCGATCTCCCGCTTCGCCCTTGCGGCCCTCGCCGCCTCGGCCCTTCTCGGGGCCTGCATGAAGCATGTGGACGAGCAGGCCGCCGCGCCACCGCCGCCCGCCCCGCCCGAACAGCCGGCCCTGATGGGCGCGCCCGCCGCGACTCCGGCGCCCACGACCGACACGACCGCGGCCGACGCCGCCGCGACCCAGGCCCAGGCCAACGACGACGCCTATATCGCGAGCCTGCCGGCCGGCCTGATGGCCGTGCACGTGCGCGACCCCGCCACGGGCGTCACCTTCCTGCGGATTTCCAACTATCCGGTGGCCAACCCGGCCATGCGCGCGCGCGTTTGGCATGTGCGTCGCCATCCGGTTCTGAACGGCGGCCCGGATAAGGCCGCGCCGTCGATCACCACCGCCTCGGCCGCCCCGGCGACCACCGCACCGGCGGCGCAGACCGCAACCCCTGCGCCGACGATCATGGCTCAGGCCGCGCCGACGCCGAGCGCGACGCACAGCACGCGAGCCACCCAGACCGCCGGCTTCGAGGGCCTGACGCTGTCGCCGGGTATGTGGCTGATCGGCGGCATCGCGCTGCTGGCGATCGTCGTGCTGGTGATGCTGGCGGGCCGCAAACCGCAACGCCGCGAGCCGCTCAGGGCCTGACCTCGGCAGCAGACTTCCCGAATAGACGCCAGGCGTCCGTTTCGACGCCGCCAAAGCGCGCCGGCGACCATCGGTCTTGAAACTCATGCCTCATTACTCTATTTGACAGAGTAATCTGCCAGAACGAATAAACGGACCTCATGCCCCTCACCCCCGACGAAGCCGAACGCTCGCTGCGCGATATCCAGGCCGCCGGCCGGCGCAGCCGCAGCGCCTACGGCCACAACGCCGCCGCGCCGCATCTGATCGTCTGGGGCGTCGTCTGGTTCGTGGGCTACGGCCCTGTTTCCTGCGCCCGAGCCTGGCGATGTGGTGGCCCTTGCTGGCGGTAGTAGGCACGGTCGCCAGCTTTATCGTCGGCTATCGCCTGCGGCCGGCGGGGACGCCGTTCAACTGGCGCCTGTTGGTCAGCCTGATCGCGGTAGGCGCCTTCGCCACCGGCGTGCTCGTCATCCTTGAACCCCGCACGGACGCGGCGGCGGGCGCCTTCGTGCCGCTGATGGCCGCGCTCTACTACGTGTTGACCGGCCTGTGGGCGCGCGCACCGCGCATCGCCGTCCTGGGCGTTGCGCTCGCCGCCCTGACCCTCGGCGGCTATCTCTGGCTGCCGGACTTTTTCATCCTGCTGATGGCCGTGGGCGGCGGAGGGGCGCTGATCCTCGGCGGCCTGTGGATGCGGACCGTGTGATGGATCAGCCCGATCCCATCATCCATCAACCGGTGCGTCTGAAGATCGTCTCGGCGCTCAACGTCCTGCCCCCGGGCGACGCGCTGGAGTTCACCCGCCTCAAGGCCATCGTGGAGGCGACCGAAGGCAACCTCGGCGCCCATATCAACGCGCTGGAACAGGCCGGCTACGCGACGGTGACCAAGGACTTCGTGGGCAAGCGGCCGCGCACGCGCGTGGCCCTGTCCACCCAGGGGCGGCGGGCGTTCGAGGACTATGTGGAATTTCTACGCGGCGTGATCGGGAACGCCACGCTCAGCCGGAGAATGCGGCCATGACTGAAGCCATCGGAACAAACCTTGTCGCGCCAGCACGGCGCCACACCCTGTGGCTTTGGTTCGGTGTGCTTCTCGCCCTGGGCGGACCATCCATTCTGGTGATCTGGCGAAAGCTCTATCCGCACCCGGCGTTCCTGCAGCAGCGCGAGATCGGCTTTCTGGTGTTCTGGGGCCTCGTCGCCGCGGTCCTCGGCATCGTGGTGTTCATTGAGCGCAAACCCCTCGTATCCATCGGCCTCGGCCGCTTCACCTGGGGCAGTCTGTTGTGGGGTCTGGGCGTGGGGACCGCAGCGATCCTGCTCTATCCCGCGTGCGCCGCCATGGCCAAGGTGCTGAAGCTGCCCGATCAGGCCGCATCGACCACGGCGCTTGCGAGTGTCGCCGCCCTGCCCCTCGCGGTGAGACTGTTGTCGCTGCTCACCGCGGGCGTGACCGAGGAAATCCTGTTCCGCGGCTACCCGATCCGCAAGCTGCGCGACCTGACCGGATCGCGCATCGTCGCGGTCGTGATTCCGTGGGCGGTGTTCACCGTCCTGCACACGCCGAGCTGGGGCCTCTCGCATCTATTGTTCGTCGGCGCGACGGGGGCCCTTTTCACCGTCGTCTTCCTGTGGCGCGGCGACCTGTGGACCAACATCATCGCACACCTGGTCACCGATACCGTGCCGCTGATCCTGCTGCCGCTTCTGCCCCACGCGCATCGTTAGAAGGACGACGCCCATGATCCGCATGTTCATTCTTACGACGGCGAGCCTCGCCGTCGTAGCGACCTTCACACCCCCGAGCGGCGCTGTTGCCGCATCCGCCGCAGCGGGCGCATCGGTGGATTGTTCCGCGGCTTATGGACCGGGCAAGTCCGCCGCCTGCACCGTCGTTCCGTGCGATCCGCCCTACGACGAATTCATCGGCGTCTGGTCCGGGCCGTTCGAGGAGTATGTTCAAAAGCAGTCGACGCCGGACAAGCCGGTGTTCCGCCCCTACCAGGACCGGATCGTCTATGCTGCGCGCGACTGCCTGACCAACCCTGCCAACGGCGAGCGCTTCGTCGTCGGTCATCTCACCGACACCTATCCGGCCTTCGGCGGCCTGCCCGCCCAGACCAAGACCGGCCTCTTGATCACCGGCCGCCGCGCCGACGGGACGCCGTTCCTGCGCACGGTGGATGACCAGGGCGTCTATGACTACGTCGAGGACTCGCGCGACGCCGCAATCGAGACGGTGGTGTGGCGCCTGGAGGTTCCGGCGCAACAGATGACCTTCCTCGTCACCGACGGCCGCGATATGGGCGCCAAGCCTGCGAATGTGCGCAACGTCACCATCGAGATGACCGTCGGTCCGGCGGCGCATCCGTATTGGCGCGGCGTCATCGCCCGCGGACATCACGCCAAGCAATAGCCGTCAGGGGCCGGCTTCGGATTCCCCGAACCGTTCGGTCCACTCGGCGACCTGCGTGTCTTCGATCTTCTTGAACAGCACTTCGGGCACAGTGATCGGCGCACCGGGCGTCAGACGGTCGAGTTCCTTTTCCGCGTCCATCGACGGCCAGTCGAGCGGCGTGGTCAGGCCGACCGAACCGGCGATGGTCGCGGCGGCGAAGGGCACGACCGGCTGGCTGACCGCGGCGAACAGGGCGACGAGGTTGAGTCCCGTACGCACGATCATGGCGCCTCTCGCCGGATCGGTCTTGATCGCCGTCCAGGGCGCGGCTTCGGTCAGGTACTCGTTGCCGATCACCCAGATGCGACGCACCGCTTGCGCGGCCTTGCGATACTCCATCGCCTCGAACTGTTCGGTCGCTTCGCCGAGCGCCGCCGAGAGCTCCGCATAGAGCTTGCGTTCGAGCTCGCCCGGCTCGCCGCCCTCGGGGACAACGCTGCCGCAGCGCGTCTCGCAGAACTTCAGGATGCGGTTGACGAAGTTACCCAGAATGTCGGCGAGATCCTTATTCACCGTGGTCTGAAACAGCTCCCAGGTGAAGGCCGTGTCCGAACCCTCCGGCGCGTTCGCCGTCAGCCACCAGCGCCAGTAGTCCGGCGGCAGCAGGTCGAGCGCCTGGTCCATGAACACGCCGCGGTTCTGCGAGGTGGAGAACTTGCCGCCGTACCAGTTGAGCCAGTTAAAGGCCTTCAGCACGTCGACCATCTTCCACGGCTCGCCCGAACCCAAGATGGTCGCGGGGAAGCTGACGGTGTGGAAGGCGACGTTGTCCTTGCCCATCACCTGCACGTAGCGGACGTCTTGGGCGCCCTTGTCGAGGCGCCACCAGCGCTCCCAGTCCTCGCCGGATCGCTCCGACCATTCGACGGTGGCGCCGATATATTCGATCGGCGCGTCGAACCAGACGTAGAAGACCTTGTCCTCGAAACCGGGGCGCGGGAACCCGTCCTTCACCACCGGAATGCCCCACACCAGGTCGCGCGTGATGCCGCGGTCGATCAGGCCCTCGTCGAGATGCTTGAACGCAATCGAACGCGCGAGCGACGGGAAGTCAGTCTTGGAGGTCAGCCAGTCGCGCAGCTTCTGCTCGACCTTGGTCTGCAGCAGATAGAGGTGGCGCGTGTCGCGGATCTCGAGGGTCTTCGACCCCGACACCGTCGAATAGGGATCGATCAGGTCCACCGGGTCGAGCAGCCGCCCGCAGTTGTCGCACTGGTCGCCGCGCGCCTTGGGATAGGCGCAGTGCGGGCAGGTCCCTTCGACATAGCGATCGGGCAGGAACCGCTTGTCGTCGATCGAATAGATCATCCGGTCGACCCGCTCTTCGATCAACCCCTTGGCCTCCAGCGCCTCGGCGAAGTGCTGGGTCAGGCGATGGTTGGGCGGGTTCGAGGAGCGGCCGAAATAGTCGTAGGAAAGACCGAAGGCCTCGCCAGCCGTCTTCTGGATCAGGTGCTGCTCGTCGCAGTAGGTGCGCACGTCCTGGCCGGCGGCGGCGGCGGCCAGCTCGGCCGGGGTGCCATGCTCGTCGGTGGCGCAGATGTAGAGCACCTCGTGCCCCCGCGCCCGCTGGAACCGCGCATAGACGTCGGCCGGCAGCATCGAGCCCGCCAGGTTCCCCAGGTGCTTGATGCCGTTGATGTAGGGCAGCGCCGAGGTGATCAGGATGCGGGCCATGGACGTCCGAAGGTCTGGGGGAGCCGCCCGATATAGAAGCGCCCGGGCGCAAGCGGAAGCGGAGGTTGGCTTATCCGACTCGGGCAAAAGCGACTAAGCTTGGGGCGCAACGGGAGGCTGCGCCATGTTTCAGGGTCTGAACTGGGTCGGGATTTTGGCCGCGCTGGTGGTCACCCAGGCCATGAGCTTCGTCTGGTACGCCAAGCTGTTCGCCGACAAGATGACCGAACCCATGTCCGCCGCCGCCAAGACCCCCCTGGGTATGGCCGAGGGCGCCGCGTTCTCGCTGATCATGCTGATCGGCCTGGGGTGGGTGATCCGCCACACCGGCCGCGACAGCCTGGTGGGCGGGGTGCTGGTGGGGGCCCTGCTGTGGTTCGTCTTCCCCTTCATGGGGGAGTGTATGGACTGGCTCTACATGGGCCGGGACATGACCATGGTGGAGATCGATGGCGGCTTCACCTTCGTCTATTTCCTGGTTTCCGGCGCCCTGATCGGCGGGCTGAAGCTCAAGGGCAAGGCGACTGCCTGACGCGGCTGGGGCCGCGTTGCGCCCCGCGGCGGAGCCCGGCATAAGCGGACCGGAGCCGGCTTAGCTCAGCTGGTAGAGCAGCGCTTTTGTAAAGCGAAGGTCGCGGGTTCGATTCCTGCAGCCGGCACCATCCTCAACCGGCCAACACGGCTAGGACGAGCGGCACGACCGCGCCCACGGCCAAAAGGATCATGTGGGTTCGCCGCTGCGGGCGGTTTTTCCAGGCCATCCAGAGTCCGACGAGCGTCGAGCCGATCAGGCCGATGGCCACGGCCGCAAAGACCGCCTTCAGCAGCGAAACCGCCCACGGATGCGCCGGTACGTGTGTGTCCATCTCGTCGTGATCGGCGTCGGCCTGACCGTGGGCGACGCCTGCCCCCTTCGCGACAGGCGCTGAGTCATGGTCGTGATCCGCGCCGCCGGGCGCCGGCAGCTTCTGGTCCTTGTGCAGTCCGCTGAGGACGACCAGCGCCCGCGGCGCGTGATAGGCGCCGTGGTCCTCGTGCAGGCTGTAGACCTGAAGCAGGCCTGTCGCGGCCATGAAGAGCACGGTGGGCGCGATCAGCATGCCCACATAGGCGTGCAGGGTGCGGAGTTGCATGAGGATTCCCCAGTCGAGCCGGGATCATGCCATCGGCCCGAAATCGCGCAAAGCGTCGCGGCCGCCAGCCGGACGGAACCCTCCCCGCCGACCCGGGTTATCCGGCTCGAACCCGGCCCGCGCCTGCTTTTTATCCTTGGGCGGGAACGGAAATCGCCGCCTGGCGCGTGAATGCGACTAGGGACCCGATGATCAGCAGCAGCATTTTGGCGACGCCGCACGGCTTCGACGTTCACGCATGAGCCCGCCGCGACGGTTCCGTTGGGGCCTGATCCCGCTTGGCCTGATACTGGCCGGGCTGGTGATCTGGCTGATGAACGCCAACCACAAGCCGGTTAAGGCGAAGACGCCGTCGACGCCGGTCACCGTGGCCAAGGCGACCCTGGTCAACATGCCCCTCTACGTGACCGCCCTGGGCGCGGCCCAGGCCTGGAAGGGCGTTCTGATCAACCCGCAGGTGACCGGCAAGCTGACCTATGTCGCGGCCGAGGGCGATTATGTGAAGCCCGGCGACGTGCTGGCCGAGATCGACTGCACCCCCTACAAGGCGGCGCTCCTGCAGGCCCAGGGGATGCTGCAGCGCGACACAGCCCTGCTGGCCGGCGTGGAGATGGACCGGGACCGCTACGCCACCCTGGTCAAGCAGGACTCCATCGCGCGGCAGCAGTACGACGACCAGGCGGCCCTGGCGAAGCAGGACGCCGGCACGGTCACCCTCGACCGCGGCCAGGTGGCGTCGGCCCAGTACAACGTCACCTCGTGCAAGATGGTCTCGCCGGTGTTCGGCCGGGTGGGCGTGCGCCTCATCGACCCGGGCAACATCGTCAATGCGGGCCTCGCCACCGGCATCGTCAGCGTGAACCAGGTCGAGCCGATCGCGGTCACCTTCACCATACCTGAGGGTGAGTTCCAGCGCCTTGCCCAGGCGTCGAGCGGCTTCACGCGGCCGCTGCCGACGGAAGCGCTGAGCCAGGAGACGGGCGCGGACCTGGGTTCAGGCGAGTTGGTCGTCGCCGACAACCACGTCGATCCGGCCACCGGCACGGTGGAGCTGAAGGCGCGCTTCGCCAACGTCTCGCGCCTGTTGTGGCCCGGCGAGTTCGTCAATGTACGGCTGACGATCGAAAACCTGCAGAACGTCCTGACCATTCCCACCGAAGCGGTGAACCAGGGTCCGAACGGCGCCTATGCCTTCCTTGTGGGGCAGGGCCAAAAGGTCATCCAGCGGCCGGTCACGGTGTCGAACACCGAGGGCGGCCTGGCCGTGATCAGCGCCGGGCTGCAGCCTGGCGACGTCGTGGTCACCGACGGGCAGATGTCGCTGAAGGCCGGCTCGAAGGTCAGCTACGGACGCCGCGGCGCAGCTAAGACGGCGGCGGCGACCTCGCCGTGAACATATCCCAGGGCTTTATCAAGCGGCCGGTGGCGACCTCGCTGATCGCCGCGGCGTTGTTCGTGTTCGGCGTCGTCGCCTTTTTCAACCTGCCGGTGGCGGCCCTGCCGGAAGTGGACTTTCCCACCATCCAGGTGAACGCCAGTCTGCCCGGCGCAAACCCGGAGACCATGGCGTCGAACGTCGCCTCGCCGCTGGAGCGCCAGTTCGCGCAGATTCAGGGCCTGAGCGAGATGACCTCGTCCAGCGCCAACGGCACGACCAGCGTCACACTCCAATTCGAACTCTCGCGCAACATCGACACCGCCGCCCAGGACGTCCAGGCCGCGATCAACGCGGCGAGCGGTCAGCTGCCGACCAACCTCCCCGCAGCGCCGACCATGCGCAAGATCAACCCCGCGGACTCCGCGATCCTGATCATCGCGCTCACCTCAGACACGCTTCCCCTGTCGACGGTGGACGATTACGCGGAGAACATTCTCGCGCAGCGGATGTCGACCATCGATGGCGTCGGGCAGGTCAACGTAGGCGGTCAGCAGAAGCCCGCAATGCGCATCCAGATCGATCCGGCCAAGGCTGCATCCCTCGGCCTGCAGATCGACGCCGTGCGCGCAACCATTGCGTCGGAAACCGTGAACGCGCCCAAGGGCACCGTAAACGGGCCGCTCAAGAACTACATCGTCGACGACAACGGCCAGGTGCTCGATCCGGTGATCTGGCAGAACCTGGTGGTCGGCTATCACAACGGCGGCGCGGTCCGTCTTCGCGACATCGGCGGCGCCAGTGCGAGCGTCGAGAACGACCAAATCGGCGCCTTCGTCTATCCCGGGAAAGGTAATGAAGACAAAGGGTTGAAGGCCGGTCAAGCGGTGCTTCTCATCGTCTATAAGCAGCCCGGCGCCAACGTCATCCAGACCGTCGATCGCATCAATCAGATTCTGCCGTCGGTCGAGGCCAATATTCCCGCCGGCATCGGCATCCACATCCTGGCCGACCGGACCCAAACCATCCGCGCGTCGGTGCTCGACGTCGAGATCACGCTCCTGATCACGATCGCTCTGGTGGTGATTGTGATCTTCCTGTTCCTGCGCAACGTTCGCGCGACCCTGATCCCGAGCGCGGTGATCCCGATCGCCCTGATCTCGACCTGCGTGGTCATGCTGCCGTTGCACTTCAGCCTCGACAACCTGTCGCTAATGGCCATGACCATCGCAGTCGGCTTCGTCGTCGATGACGCCATCGTCATGGTCGAGGTGATCTGGAAGCGGATCGAGCACGGCGAGGATCCCTTCGAAGCGGCGCTCGCGGGGTCGAAGGAAATCGCCTTCACCATCATGACCATCTCGATCTCCCTGATCGCGGTGTTCACACCCCTGGTGTTCATGGGCGGTATCGTGGGGCGCCTGATGCGCGAGTTCGCACTCACGCTCAGCGCCGCGGTGATCGTCTCGATCTTTCTATCCCTCACGCTCACGCCGATGTTGTGCAGCCGGTTCCTGAAGGCGCCGGAGCCCGCGCACAACCCCTTCACCAAGGGCCTGGAGTCCGGCTTCAGCTGGCTCGAAAACAGTTACGCCCGCGCGCTCGACAAGGTGTTGGGCCACAAGGTCATCACCCTGATCGTCTTCATCGCCACGGCGGTGGCGGCGGGGGTTCTTTATGTCGTGGTTCCGACGGGCTTCTTTCCTGAGCAGGACACCGGCTTCATCTCGGGCGTCGTGCGGACGTCTCAGGATGCTTCGTTCGACAAGATGCGCAGCAAGATCGCCCTGGTCGGCAAGGTCTTCGAGCAGGATCCCGACGTGACCGGCGTCGGCTTCTACATGGGCTCGAGCGGGACGAACCAGGCCAACCTGTCGATCAGCCTCACGCCTCGCGACAGCCGCAAGGACACAGCAGCCGAACTGATCGACAAGTTGCGGCCGCAGCTCAATCACCTGATCGGCGTGAAGACCTATCTCCAGGCGTCGCAGGACATCCGCGTCGGCGGCCGCGCGGGCCAGGCGCAGTACCAGTACACCCTCTCGGACGCCAACCTGCAGGAGCTGGACGAATGGGCGCCCAAGCTGCTCGCCGAACTGCAGCGGACGCCGCAACTCGCCGACGTCAGTTCGGATCAGCAGTCCGAGGGCGCCGAAGTGAAACTGACCATCGACCGCGACGCCGCCGCGCGCTTCGGAATTTCACCGACGGACATCGACACGGCGATCTACAACCTGATCGGCCAGAGGCAGGTGGCGCAGTACTTTACCCAGCTCAACGCCTACCACGTCGTGATCGAGGCGCCGCCGAGGGTCCAGGCCGACGCCGATGTGTTCAGCCGCGTCTATGTGCTGTCGCCGATCACCGGCAAGACCGTGCCGCTGTCCCTGTTCGTCAAGGCCGACCCCACTGCGACGACTAGCCTGGCAATCAACCATCAGGGCGAATTCCCCGCGACCACCATCTCGTTCAACCTGGCGCCCGGCGTCTCGCTCGGCCAGGCGACGGCGGCGGTCGAAAAAGTGCGCGAGAAGCTCGGCGCGCCGGAGACGGTGACCGGCTCGTTCCAGGGCACGGCCCAGGCCTTTCAGCAGTCGCTGTCGAGCGAGCCGATCCTGATCGCGGCGGCCTTGCTCGCCGTCTACATCATTCTGGGAGTGCTCTATGAGAGCTACATCCACCCGCTGACCATCCTGTCGACGCTCCCCTCCGCGGGCGTGGGCGCGCTGCTCGCGCTGCTGGCCGTGGGTCAGGACCTGAACGTCATCGGCATCATCGCCATCATCCTCCTGATCGGGATCGTGAAGAAAAACGGGATCATGATCGTGGACGTCGCGCTCAGACTCGAGCGCGAGCACAACATGAACGCCGAGGACGCGGTGCGCGAAGCCTCGCACCAACGGCTGCGCCCGATCCTGATGACCACCTTCTGTGCGGCCCTGGGCGGTGTGCCGATGGTGCTGGGCCACGGCACCGGCTCGGAATTCCGCCAGCCATTGGGCTGGGCGATCCTGGGCGGCCTGACCGTGTCGCAGATCCTGACCCTGTTCACCACGCCGGTGATCTACATCTACCTCGACGGCGTGCGGAAGAAGGTCGACCCCGATGCGCGCGCCGAGGCCAAGCAGAAGAAGGAAAAGGACGAGGCCGCCGCGCGCGGCCCTGGTCCGACGCCCCAACCTGCGCCTGCCGAATAGGCTCTAGAACGTAAGATTGCGGATGATGCGCCAGCGCCCGTCGGCGCTGCGCCGCCACACCGTGAGGAACCGCCCGGCCGAGACGAAGGTCTGACCGTCCGCCCTACGGAAGGTCAGGTCGCCGTGGCCCCACTCGTAGACGTCGCCGGCCGCGCCCACGACGCCGTCGTCGACCAGGCCGCCGCCCGCCAGCGCGGGGCCGTCCGCCAGGCGTTTCTGCTCCATCGCCCGGATGGCCGCCTTGCCTGTCACGACTCCACCGTCGGCGCGCACGAAGACGCCGTCGTCGGCGTAGGGCTCAACCACGCGGGCGGCGTCGCGCGCCTTCATGGCCAGGACCCAGTCCGCATTGGCGGCGGCGATGGACGCGCGGGCGTCGGCGGGGACGTCGTCGGCCGCAAGCGCGGGACCCGCGAAGGCGACGGCTGCGGCGCCCGTGAGGGCGAGCTTGGCGAACATGGCGACTCCTCTCGACGGGCCAGAAAAGAGAACGGCCGCGACCTTGGCAAGGTCGCGGCCGCAAGTTGGAGAGCTCGGGGGTCGCTTAGAAGTCGGCGGTGATGCCGATGAAGAAGGTCCGGCCGAGGGAATCGTACACCTGCGGATAGGTGTTGCCGTTCCCGAAGGGCGGAGCCGAGATGCCGAAAGAGTTGAAGTCCACGATCGGCGGAATCCTTGTCGAACACGTTGTTCACGCCGGCATGGATCACGACATGGTCGCGCACCCGCCACTCGCCCGACAAGTCGAGGTAGTTGAACGCCGGGATCGAGGCGTCGTCCACGTCCGGCGCCAGCGGGTTGTGCAGCACCGGGTTGTCGGTGTTGATGTCGAGCTTCGCGCCGGACATGTAACGCCACTGCGCCGACAGGCTGACGTTCCACGGCGTGACCCAGGTTACCCGCAGCTTGTGACGCCACTTGGGCGTCGGCTGGCCGCAGGTGGTGCCGAACAGGCCGGCGCAGTCGAACGATCCGCCGAGACCGGGCTCTTGAGTGAACAGTTTCTCAGTGTAAGTGCCCACCAGGTTGAACACCAGCGAGCCGTGGTCGCCCATGCCCCAGTCCGACACGTTGATACGGTAATTGCCCTCCACGTCGACGCCTTCGGTATGGAGCAGGCCGGCGTTGACGGTCGGCAGGTTCACGAAACCCGTGCCGAACAGCTGACCGGTGTTCGGATCACGCTTGATCAGGCTGCAGTAGGTCGCCGTGTGACCCTCCACGGTCAGGGTCGCCGTCGGGCTCTGAGCGCAGGTGTCGAGCGCCACCGCGAGCGGCAGGACCTGGATCACACCCCTCACGTTGATGTCGAACCAGTCGACCGACAGGTTGAAGCCGGGCAGGAAGCTCGGCGTGAACACCGCGCCGAACGATTTGGTATCAGAGGTTTCCGGCTTCAGTTCCGGGTTGCCGCCCGATACGATGTTACACTGGGACGACACGCACTGGATCACGCTACCGAACTGGGTGGGGCCCACACCGGTGTTGGCGCACTGCGCGGCCGAAAAGGCCGGCGTGCTTCCCGCGCAAGGGTCGGTGCCCGAAGCGAGGCCCGGCGCCTGCGGCCCGAACAGCTCGTTGACGTTCGGCGCGCGTACGGCGCGTTCGAACGATCCGCGCAGGCGGATATCCGACGTGATCTGCCAGTCCGCGCCGAGCTTCTCGGCGTCCACGCTGCCGGCGGATGAATAGTCCGCGTAGCGGTAGCCGGCTTCAAGGCTGATCTCCTTGGCAAACGCCATATCCTGCACGAGCGGGACGCGAACTTCTCCGAAGAGTTCCTTCACGTCGAAGGCGCCGGCGTTCGACTGGGGCGCGCCGCCGATACCGGCCAGGTCGCCGGAGGTGAACGCCGCGTCGAACTGGTTGTTCAGGACCTCACGGCGATATTCGGTCCCGAAGCTGACGCCCACGCCGTCCTTCGCCCACGGCGATTTGATGCCGTACTTGGAAAGGTCGCCGGTGAGGTTGGCCGACACCACCTGCTCCTGGATGTAGCCTTCCTGTTGCGCTGTGGTTTCCAGATACTTCAACTGCCCCGCGTTAACGCCGCCCGGGAAGGCCGGATTGTTGAAGATGTTCCAGGGTACGCAGCCCGCAGCCCGAGCGGCGGCGCTGGCGCATTCGATCCCGCCGGACCCGTCGGAGATCACGTCGAGGGCATTGTTGGTCTTGGCGATTGAGAAGAAGCCTTCCTGGATCGAGTTCAGCAGGCTGTATCCGTACTGGCCGTAGACGTCGTAGTTCCACCCGTCGGTGATCTCGCCGCGGGCGCCGATGACATAACGGTATTCGGTGTGCTCGATGTGGCTGACCCGGCCCACGCCTTCCACGTCGCGACGGCCGAGTTCGATCGGCGTGAGCGTACCGGCAGGGAGCGGATTGCCGTTCACGTCCTCGCAGAAGTGCTGCGATTCAGAAGCGGTCAGCAGCGGGTTGTTGCCGCAGTTGATGTCGTAGGCATTGCCGAAGAAGGCGCCCGAACCCGCGATCTGCGCATCCGAGACGTCATGCATGAACATGAAGCTCGAGTAGATGTCGAGGTGCGGGTTGACCTGGTAGTGGGAGAACTCACCGGCGGTATAGCGCTCGTCGGGACGCTGCAGATAGTTCAGCGGCGCGAAGTTGTAGAGCGAGGCGTTGGTGAACGGCACGACGTTGCCGCTCGAGTCGATAGTGAAGTTACACCCGGAGGGGTTGCCCCCGAGGTACAGTGGTCGATGCCGTTCTTACCGAAAGCGGTGTTGGCGTTGTTGATGGTGAAACGACCCGGGAACGAGGTCGATGAACCGCCGCAATACTGGAAGGTGGTGGCGGTGTTGTTGGTCGACAGCGAGCAGGCGGTGAAGTCCCGCTTGGCCTCCAGCACCGGATCGGTGTGCTGGTAGTTGAAGTAGAAGGTGACGTTGCCGTTGCCGTCCGCCGAGTTGGAGCCGCCGACGATGGAGACGCTGGTACGGCCTCCGTCTGTCACGCTACCGGTTGGCAAGGTCACGTTGTTGCCGATGACCGTGGCGGAGTTGTGGACCGCCTTGTCGATCTGGCTGTTGTGCTGATCGTGCTGGTCGAAGCCGTACTGCACATCGATGCGCAGGCCTTCGAAGTCCTTCTTCATGATGAAGTTGACGACGCCGGCCACGGCGTCGGAGCCGTACACCGCCGAGGCGCCGCCGGTCACGATGTCTATTCGGTCGACCAAGGCCGAGGGGATGAAGTTCAGGTCAGGCACAGGCGTAATCGGGTCGCCGGCTTGCAGGCGTTTGCCGTCGATCAACACCAGGGTGCGGGCGATGCCCAGGCCGCGGAGGTTGACGGTCGCCGTGCCGGTCGCGCCGTTCAATTCCATCGCGCCGAAGGAGGCCATGGCCTGCGGCAGAGTGTTGATCATGTCCTCGATGTTCTGGACGCCCTGGAGCTTGATGTCCTGGGAGCCGACCGTGGTCAGTGGGCTGACGCTGGTCAGGCCCGGGTGCGGGATCCGCGAGCCCGTGACCACCACCTCCTGAACCGTCGAGGCCGCTGGCGCGGCCGGTTGGTCGGCGGCAAACGCCGGGGCGGTCGACAACGCCAAGAGCGTCGCCCCGCCGATCATCGTCGAGGCCATCAGGCGCTCGCGTACCGTGTGTCTAATCAAGATCGTTCCTCCTTGAAGTCGCGCGGACGCCGCGAGGGCGCGCCGCCGCGGACGTCCTGCGACAGCAAACAAAGGGCGCGGATTCCCGCTATTCGCCCTGTCGCATTAGGTATTTTGACTTAAAGAGGTCAGTCAATTGTCAGAATGAAGTGAAGCAAATCTGGCAAGTCATTGTGCTCAGCTCGACACATATTAACTTAGTTCCAAAACTATGCTGCATTATTACTGATAGTCTCGCAATGGTGACTAAACGCCTCCGGAGGGGAAAAGGCTTGCCGTGCAAGGAGTTGCGGTGAAATCACCGGGCCGAGGCGCCGAAGCAACGGCAACGTCCGCGGACCCGCCAAACAGGTTTTGAGCGCTCCCGGCGCCGTTGTTGCAGTCGTCAGACCCAATGTCGCAAACGCCCGAAATTCCGGCACAAAGTCCGTTGGCGCAAGCCGTTGGCAAGTGTGACAATGGACCCGTCGGTTGCCTGAAGGTCGCCGAGAGGCCCGTCATGTCCGCTCGCGTGCTGCGTTCACCGCTTTTTCTGGCCACGGCAGGAATCTGGCTGCTGTGCTGGCTTGTGTGGACCGTGGACGCGGCGGTCGAGAACGTCCCGGAACAACTTAACGGCGCGGTGCGCGGCTTCCTCTGCGACGTGGCCGGCGCCCTCCTCTGCGGCGCGATCTATCAGCTGCTGCAGGAGCTCGAACGCCAGTCGCTGGCGCTCAGGCTCGGCGCCATGGTCGTGTTCGCCGCCGTAGCCACCGTGATCTTCATGGCCGTGCTCTATGTCGCCTACCACGTCATCCTGCCAATGGATGCCGCAAAGCCGACTTGGCTGCACGACCATATCGACGTCGCGGTCGCGATCTTGTGGACCATGCTGGCCTGCTGTGGAATCTACTTCACGCTCGGCCTGGGCGCGGCGCTTCGCAACACCCAGGCGACAGCGCTGGACATGCAGAACCGGATGCTGCGTTACCAGCTCGATCCGCATTTCCTGTTCAACATCCACTCCGCCCTCGCCACCCTCATCCACGACGGACGCAACGCCGAAGCGGAGAAGGTGGTGGACCAGCTCTCCAATTTCCTGCGCCGTACGCTGGAGAAAGACCCCTGCGTTCTTGCGCCGCTCGAGGAAGAGCTGAGCGCCATGCGCGAGTACATGGGCGTGGAGGCGGCCCGCTTCGGCGACCGGCTGCGCTTCGTTGAAGCGATCGACCCGTCGGTGCAAGGCGCGCTCGCGCCCAGCTTCATCCTGCAGCCCTTGCTCGAAAACGCGATCAAGCACGGCCTCGGCCAGAGCGCCCAGCCGATTACCATTGAACTCGGCGCGTCGCGCGAAGCGGACGGCCTGAAACTGTGGGTGCAGGACGACGGCACGGGCAAGCTCGCGCGCGGCGCGGTGAATCTCGAAGTCGGCCTCGAAAACGTGCGGTCGCGGCTGGAAGGCCTCTACGGCGCCCACGCCGACGTGATCACCGAGAAGCGCTCGCCCCGCGGCTTCAAGGTCACTCTCACCCTGCCCCTGGCCTACGCATGAGTTCTTGCCCAGACCCTCGGTGCGCGTGACGAGACG
The DNA here is from genome assembly GCA_963838235.1 of uncultured Pseudomonadota bacterium. GTDB lineage: Bacteria > Pseudomonadota > Alphaproteobacteria > Caulobacterales > Caulobacteraceae > JAFECT01. The sequence continues at coordinate 583,102 of CAWIQJ010000005.1, read as the reverse complement.
CCGACGCCGGCGTCGCGCATGACGCTCGGCCGCCTGATGCGCGAGCCGCTGTTCCTGACCACCATCCTGATCTGGGTGTTGTCCGCCGCCTTCTGGACGATCGCAGGCCTGCCGCGCGGGTTCCACCAGCCGGTGGAGGTGGCGTTGCGCGGATCGACCGCCGACGCGCTCGGCGCGGCTCTGTGCGGCCTGATGTACCTCGTCCTTCGCCGGATCGAGACCAAGCCGCTCGCCGTCCGCTTCACCAGCGCGTTGGCGCTTTCGCTGGGCGGGGTCGGTGTCTACATGGTCTACGCCTACTGGGTCTACTATGTCGTGGCGCCGATGGGCGACGGCGGCGGGCTGACGCATTGGGAAATTACCCACCTCGACGCGGCGGTGGCGGTGCTCTGGACCTTTCTGGCCTGGTGCGGCGTCTATTTCTCGCTGCAGCTCGGCGCCGAGCTTCGCATCACCGAGGCGATCGCCGCGGACGCCCAGAACCGGATGCTGCGCTACCAGCTCGATCCCCAGTTCCTGTTCAACATCCACAAGGCGTTGAGCACCCTGATCCACAAGAACCGCAACGCCGACGCCGAGCGTCTGGTGCTGACCTTGTCGCGATTCCTGCGCCGGTCCCTGGAAAAGGACCCTCGCGCGCGGGTGCCTCTGGCGGAGGAGCTCAGCGCGATGCGCGATTACATCGGCGTCGAACGCGCGCGCATCGGCGATCGCCTGCGCTTCGTCGAAGCGATCGAGCCCCAGGTGCAGGACGCCATGGCGCCCAGCTTCATTCTGCAGCCCCTGCTCGAACACGCGATCCGCCAAGGGCTCGCCGATACGAAGCGGCCGATCACCATCGAGCTCGGAGCCATCCGGGACGGCGATCAACTAAAGCTTTGGGTCTGGGATGATACGCCGACGGACGCAAAAGGGATCGGCGGCGCGCCCGAGCCCGGTCTCGAATTCGTTCGCTCACGCCTGGAGACGCTCTACGGACCGTCGGCCGGCATGGCGATGGAAGCCACCGAGCCGAACGGCTCGCGTACGGTGCTGAGCATCCCCCTGGGCTACCAATGACCGCTCCCCTGCGCGCCCTGATCGCCGACGACGAACCGCTGTCGCTGCGCCGCCTCGAGGTCGGCCTGGAGCGCATTGCCGGCGTGTGCGTGGTGGGCGCGGCCCAGAACGGCGAGGAGGCGCGCAACCTGATCCGTTCGACGGCGCCCGATCTTGTCCTGCTGGACATTCGCATGCCCGACGCCTCGGGCCTCGATCTTGCCGAGGAGCTGCAGGGCGCGGACGGCCCTGAGGTGATCTTCGTCACCGCCTATGCCCGCCACGCGGCACGGGCCTTCGATCTCGACGCTGTGGACTATGTGCTGAAGCCGCTCGATTTCGACCGGCTCGCGGAGGCGGTGGAGCGCGCGCGCGTCCGCATCGCCGCCCGTGACGACGCCCAGCGCCTGGCGGAGATGTCCGCGGTGCTCGAGCAGCTTCGCGACGGCGACGAGCCCGACTGCGAAGGTTATGCGCGCGAGATTCTGGGTCAACGATCGCCGCGGGCGCGTCCGGGTTCCGATCGACCAGGTGATCTGGTTCGAAGCCGAGCGCGAGTACGTCCGCATCCACGGGCCCGATCGCAGCTACCTGGTGCGCCGCGCGCTGCGCGAGCTGACCGACCGGCTCGACCCGGAGCAATTCCTGCGACTTCACCGTTCCGCCCTGGTCAATCGCAGCCGGATCGAGCGCGTGGTGCGCCGGCCCAGCGGCGGCCTCGCCGCCGTGCTCGTCAACGGTGTCGAAGTGCCCGTCGGGCGCAAATACCAGAACGCGGTGCGCAAGCGCCTGCGCATGTAGGCCGGCCGTAGGGCCGTTCGTCGCCAATTCAAGACAACCTGTAAGTTTGTTGTGCCGAATACGTCGTTCGTCGCTGTCGCGAACTGCGTATCGTGGCATTCGCTGCTATCCGAACGACGTTTGCCGCTTTGAGGTGGCGATCAGGTCACCATCTTGAGACGATCAAAGGCGTTCACCAGGAGAGAGTCGTGAAATCGTCCGACGCAATGCCCGCCAAGCTCTTGCGCGCCACCATCACCATCGACGTGGAAGCTGTCGATTACCTGGAAGCGGCCGATCACCAGAAGCGGATCGAGACCCACCTCGCCCAGGTGAAGGAAGCCTACCCCGAAGCCTGGATGGTCCTGAGCGAACGCCGGCGGTCCGCCGCCGCCGGCCCGGCTACGCCGCGCAAGCTCTATATGCGTTCGGGACGACTGAACGCCTATGAGTGAAGGCTCGGCCGTGACGCACCCGCGGCGGCGCGACACCATCCTGGCGGCCATCGAAGCGTTTCGCGAGGAGAGCCTGCCGCGCAGCCTCACCGGCCTGATGCTGTTCCTCTACATCTGCGAGAACGAGGGCCTGACGGTCAGCGAACTCGCCCATGTCGCGCGCGTACACGTGGCCATGTCGGCGCGCATCGTGAAGACCATGGCCGGCGAGGCGCATGAGACCCCGCTGGCGCCCGAGCGTGTGATCTTTGAATTGCGCAGCTCGCCCGAGGACAAGCGCCTGAAGCTGATCTACCTGACCGAGCGCGGCCGTCAGATTCGCGCCCGAACTCGAAGCGCTGATCAAGAACGCCGTTCCCATCAACCCGGAAAGCGCTAATCTGGCGCCGGGGGGCCGCTTGGCCCGCGAACTGGAGCCCAGCCATGGCTGACGCACCGAAGGGACGGCTCGTCAGCGCAATCCTGTTGGGCGGCCTCGTCGCCGGCACGGTCGACGTCGGAGCCGCGTCTTTAATCTTTCACGCGCCGCCCGACCAGGTGCTGCGCGCGATTCTCAGCGGCCTGATCGGCAAGGCCGCCGGGCACGGCGGCGGCGAGATCGTGGCCCTGGGCCTCGCGCTGCAGTGGGCGATGTCGATTGTCATCGCGGCGATCTACGACCTTGCCGCTCTTCGCCTGCCGACGCTGGCGCGTCGCTGGCTGCCGTGGGGACTTGCCTACGGCGTGGGCGTCTATGTGGTCATGACCTTCGTGGTCGCCCCGCTGTCGCGCGCCGCCCAGCACCCACAGTCGCTGATGCTGCGCGGCGAGAACGTCGCGGCGATGCTGCTGTTCGGCCTCATCGTAGCCTTTTTTGCGCGAAGGCTCGCCCCGGAGAAAGCATGAGCGGACACGCGGCGGACGCGCTCTTCCATATCAGCGCGTCCGGATTCGCTTCGACGGCGCTGCAGGCCGGGATGCTGGTCGTCGTTCTTGCGATCCTCGCGCTGGTCGCCCGCGGCCGGGTCGACCTAGGGCGGATGGCTATGGCGGTCGCGGCCACCGCCATCATGACATTTGCCCTGGCGGTGCATTTCCCGCGGCTCGAGACGGCGGTGCTGGCGCAGCTGGGGATCTCCCACGGCCAATGGAACTGGGACGGCAAGATCGTCTCGATCCTGGCGACCCTGATCCTGATCGCGCTCATTCCGCGCGTCTCCTTCAAGGAAACCGGCTTCCGGTGGTCGCAGAACGGCGCGGTAATCAGCGCACTTCTCGGCATGGCCTTGGTCTGCGCGATCGAGTGGGGCGCCAACTTCCATCGCCGGCTCGCACAATACGGCGGATGCGGAGACGCTGTGGTACCAGGCGACCATGCCGGGCCTGCAGGAAGAGCCGTCGTTCCGCGGGCTGATGCTTCTGCTGTTGAACCAGGCCTTCCGGGACAAACCTCTCACCCTCCTGGGCGCGCCGATCGGATGGGGCGCGGTCGCCTCGTCGGTCTACTTCGGCCTGGGTCATGGGCTGGGTTGGGCGGACGGACACATCGCGTTCGACGCCTTGAGCATTGCGGTGACCGGCGGGATCGGCTTCGTGCTGCTGTTGATCCGGGAACGCACGGGCAGCCTGGTGCTGCCGATCCTGGCGCACAACCTTGCGAACTTCGGCAACTATCTGCTGTTCTGACGGGGTCAGTCGGGAACGCGCGTGACCGGCGCATAGGTCGCGAGCCAGCGGCCGTCGCGCTTCTTCCAGACATAGGCGACGCGCAGCCGGCGGGTCTGATGTTTGCCGTCCTGGCTCCAGCTCAGGTGCAGCAGGCCGCCGGTGACCGCGCCGTCATCCCACGCCTTGGCCACCGGCTGTTCGATCACGTATGGGTCGATCTTGAAGCCCGGCAGGTGGAAGTCGGCGAGAAACTGCGCCTTGTCCTCGACCGACGCATTGGAATTCACCAGCGTGAAGTCGTCGGCGATGAGGCGGCTCAGCGCGTCGGTATCGCCGTTCACCTGGGCGCGATCGTAGGCCGCGACGGCCGCGCTGAGGTCGGCCGGCAGGGCGTCGGCCAGGACGGGTCCGGCGGCGAAGGCCGCGACAGCGGCGATGGCGCAGAAGCGGCGCTTCATCGTGTCGTCAAATCGGCAGGGAGAGCGAAGACTGGCCGAAGAAATAGCGCCAGCCCCGGTCGGTCCGGACATAGGCGTCGGTGAACCAGACCTTGCGCTCGAACGGCTTGCCGAACTCCACACCCTTGATCCAGAGCTTGGCGGTGACGACCGCCGTGTCGCCCCACACCCGCACGGTTTGGCTGCCGGGCTCTTCGTCCTGTTCCTCGTAGGCTATGACGCCCGAGCGCGCCTCGTTCAGCATGTCGTCGCGGGTGAACACCCGGCCCGAGCCTACGACCAGCACGACGTCGTCGTGGAAGATCTTCGCCATGGTGTCGGCGTCGTTGTGCTTCACCGCCTCCTGGAAGCGCGTGTCGAGTTCGCTCACCACCCGCGCGTCGTCGGCCAGCGAGGCCGAGCCGCCATCCCCGGCCCCGAGCCCGAGCACAGCAGCCAACGGCAGGGCGGAAATCAGGTGCGGAATGATCGCGTTCATGGGTGTCCCCGGGTTCGGTCGCGAGGCTCAGTCCAGCGTGGAATAGTCTTCCCCCACGACGTCGACGTCGCGGCGGCGACGGCGCCCGGTGCGGCCGCGGTGAGGAAGTCGAGCAAGGCGGCCTGCTGTTCGCGGCTGAGCTGGCGCACATAGGCGAGAATGACGCGCTCGCGGCGGCTGAGCCCCTCGGGTTCGTCCACCGCCAGGATTTCACAGGGATGGCAGTCGAGGCCATGCGATAGGCGCAACAGCCAGTCCGCCGTCAGCCTGCGCCCGCCGCGCTCGAGGCTCGACATATGCTGGCGCGAGGCGCCGACGCGCAGGGCCAGTTCGCGCAGGGTCAGGCCCCGGGCTTCGCGCAGGGTCTGGAGATGGTTGGGAGCGACGGCGCTCGGGACGACCTTTCCGGACGTCGGGGGCTGTGAGATCTGGGGGGCGTCGCCGGGCGTGAAGGGCCGCGTATCTCTTTGTGTCGAAAGATCCACGGTGCTTCCCCATCGCTCCCAGGCCGCAAGTCTGCGAGGGGGGGCGCAACGATCAAGTTGTCTGCAATGAGCGACAATCTGGACGGCGCCAGTGTCGCCTGAATGCCGCGAGGGTCTGATTTACCGGCTGTTTCGGCCGCGTCGCCTTTGGGGCGACGCACCGGATCGTACCGGTCAGACAGGTCGCGGCCACGCTCAGAGCGCGAAAATCTTGCCCGGGTTGAACAGGTCCTTGGGGTCCAGCGCCCGCTTGATCGCGCGCATCAGGTCGACGGCGTCGCCGAGTTCGGCGACCAGCCAGTCCTGCTTGCCGAGCCCGATGCCGTGCTCGCCGGTGCAGGTGCCGTCCATAGCCAGGGCGCGCTCGACGAGACGCCGGTTGAGACGCTGGGCCTCCTCCAGCTCTTCCGGCTTGTTCGGGTCGATCACGAAGACGACGTGGAAATTGCCGTCGCCCACGTGACCCACGATCGGCGCCGGCATGGACGCAGTCTCGAGGTCTTTCTTGGTTTCGCCGATGCATTCGGCGAGCCGGCTTATCGGCACGCAGACGTCGGTCGCCCAGCCCGTGCTGCCCGGACGCAGGCCGAGCGCGGCGTAGTAGGCGTCGTGACGCGCCTTCCACAGCTTGGAGCGTTCCTGGGACGGTTCGACCATTTGAACGCACCGCCGCCGTTCGCGGCCGCCAGGGCTCGCCCACCGTCTCGATCTGTTCGGCCACGTACCGCTCGGAGCCGTGGAACTCGAAGAACAGGGTGGTGACCTCCGGATAGTCGAGCTTCGACCAGCGGTTCACCGCCTGCATCTGCAGGTCGTCGAGGATCTCGACGCGCGCCAGGGGCACGCCGAGCTGGATCGCCTCCACCACCGTGCGCACCGCGCCGTCGAGGCTCTCGAAGCCGCAGACGGCCGAGGAGATCACCTCGGGAATGCCGTGCAGGCGCACGGTGACCTCGGTGATGACGCCGAGCGTGCCCTCGCTGCCCACGAACAAGCGGGTGAGGTCGTAGCCCGCCGCCGACTTGCGCGCGCGCCGCGCGGTGCGGATATCCCGCCGTCGGGGGTGACCACGCGCAGCGACAGACGCCTCGCGCATGGCGCCATAACGCACCGTCGTGGTGCCCGAGGCCCGGGTCGCGGCCATGCCGCCGAGGGTGGCGTTGGCCCCCGGGTCGACCGGAAAGAACAGGCCCTGGTCGCGCAGGTGTTCGTTCAGCTGCTCGCGCCGCACGCCCGCCTCGACGGTGCAGTCGAAATCGTCGGGGTTGACGCTGACGATGCGGGTCATCTCGGACAGGTCGACGGTCACCCCGCCGCGGACCGGCGTCGTACTGCCCTCCATCGAGGTGCCCACGCCGAAGGGGATGATCGGGATGTCGTGGGCCGTACAGGCCTTGACCAGGGCGACGACCTCTTCGGTCGAGCGCGCAAACACCACCGCGTCCGGCAGGAGGGTCGGGAAGTGCGCCTCGCTCCGGCCATGCTGGAGCCTGCTCGCCTCGTCCAGGTGCAGACGGTCGCCGAAAGTCTCGCGCAGGCGCGCAACGAGCGCCGCCGGGAGGTCTTGGCCAGCCTTGGGATGTTGCAGAGCGCCCATGTCAGAATCCGATCCTAGTCGGTTCCCGTTCTGAAGGGGAGCGTCGGTCGGGCGTTAGTGGGCGGTGGCCTGGGGCTCGACCGTGTCGCCGCCGATGGAGACCGGCTGGGTCACCTCGCCGTGGCCTTCGAAAGTCTGAGGCGGAGGTTCGGGCGCGGCCTGCTGGTGCTGGGCGGCGTAGAGCGCCGCGGCGCGAGCGCGCGCGGCCGGGGTCTCGACGACGGGCGCCGCCGCCGGCAGGGGGGTGACCTCGGCGATGTGCGCCGGTTCGCCGGTGGTCTGCACCCCGGGCGCCGGGCGCCATTTCGGATCGCGCTTCAACACCGGCTTCAGCGCATCGGTGATGAACAGGGCCGCAAAGGCGTTGGTCCAGGCGCTGGGCTTTTTCGCCTTCAGCGACTTGACCAGGTAGTAGGCCCCGATCGAGCCCGAGAACAGGTGGATGCGCGCGGCGTGATTGAACCAGGTCTCGCCCTGGTGCTTGTGGCGGAACATGCGCACACCGGTCGAGGCGATCTTCAGCAGCACGAGTGCGCCGAAGACTTCACCCGCGATATGGCCCGGGCGAAGGTGCGCGAGTTTGATCTCGTGCAGCGGCAGGTCGTGGTTGATCGGATTCGGCAGCGGTTGGCCGGGCGCCGGCTGTGCGGCCGGCAGCGGCGTGCCGTCCGGCGTATGGGTCTTGTCGTAGACCTGCTTCTCGTGCGCCAAAAACTGCTCGACCACGAGGCCTACCCCGATGCCGACGAGGCCCGGGTGGTTGCGGCAGACGTGCGCCACCGTCTCCACCAGCGCGCGACCCGTGTGGCCGTGCGTGGCCATACGGCTCTGATAGGTCTGGTGGGCGAGGTTGGTCGCCTTGGCGAGCTCAGTCCCCGAGAGCGAGGTGAGACGCTCGAATAGGCCACTCATGGGTGGGGGCTCTTCACTACAGCTGTACCTTGTGAACCTAGCGGGACCCGCGCTGGGCCCGAAGCCAATTCTTCGGCGGCGGGAACAGCCTGGGTATATAGGGTTAACGCGCCTGCGGCAGTTTCGAGGCGATCTCCTCGCCAAGTTCGCGCGCCCGCGCCGCCGAGGCCTGGGCCGCGTCAGCCACCAGCCCCTGCAGACCGCCCTCGTCGAACCGCGCCAGCGCGGCGGCCGTGGTGCCTTTCGGGCTGGTCACTTCGACCCGAAGATCCTCCAGCGACCGGTCGGTCGAGGCCGCCAGCGCCCCGGCCCCCTCCAAGGTGCGCCGCGCCAGCCTCTGCGCCGTCTCCGCCGGCAAGCCCATCGCCTCGCCCGCCGCCGCCAGCGCCTCGGCAAAGCGGAAGAAATAGGCGGGGCCGCTGCCGGAGATCGCGGTGACCAGGTCGATGCCGGCTTCGTCGTCCAGCCAGACAACCTCGCCGATGGACGACAGCAGCGCCTGCGCCCACGCCCGGCCGGCGGCGTCGATGTTGGGCGGCGCATAGACGCCGGTGATTCCCTTCAGCACCCCCGCCGGCGTGTTCGGCATGGCGCGGACAGCGCGGACCGCGTCGCCGAGCGCCGTGCGCTGGCTGGCGAGCGAGAGGCCGGCGACGATCGAGATCAGCAGGACGCCGGGCCGGGTGAAGCGCTGTAGCCGCGGCAGCAGGTCGCCCGCGATCTGCGGCTTCACCGCCAGCAGCACCACCGCCTGGTCGAGCGCGGGCAGATCGTCGAGGTCGCGCAGCAGGGTCGCGCCGGGCGCTTCGGCGATGTTGGGATCGACGACGTAGGCTTCGCACGGGCCGGACGCGCTGAGCCCGCGCAGGATGGCGCCGCCCATCCGGCCGCCGCCGACGAGCATGATCGGTGGAAGAGCAAGGGTCACAGACAGCCTCCCGCAGTTGCGGGATGAATAGCCGTCCGCAGGGCCGCCGCCAACGGCGCGCGGCGGGCGATCTCCGCGAGCCCCTCCCCCGCGGGTGCGGGAGGGAGGCGATCGCGGGTCGCAGGCTTACGGGCGGTGTTTGGGCGCGTGCGAGTGGGCGCGCACCGAATGGAAGCCCGTGAAGGTGTCGCGCCGGAAGTGGTGGTCGCTGTCGCGGGCGAAGTGGTGGTCGGCGCCGGTCGAATAGTAGAAGAAGCCGTCGTCGCCCCAATAGCCGTCCGTATAGGGACCATAGGAATCGTCGTAGTAGGCGTCGACATAGCCGTCGTCCGGCCCGTAGTAATAGCCGGCGTCGCTGCCGTAGTAGTCGGCGCACGCGCTGAGACCGCCGACCGCCACGACCGCGGCTGAGGCGACGAGCGCAAGAGCAAGTTTTTTCATGACATCCCTTCCTTGAACCTCAAGGCCGGGAAGCGCCCTCCAGTGAGTGTCGGGCCACGCTTCGCAGGCGAGGTTCGCTGCGCAAACGCGGTTAAGGGCGCGGAGGATGCATATGGCCGCGGTTCAGGATCGCCGCTCAGGCTACCGCCTCTTCCCACCGGTATTCGGGGAGATCCAGTCGATCGATGATTTCCCGGCCGACGGCGAATTTCGCGATGCCGGGAAGAGCGAGTGACTGCAGGACGAGATTGCGGAACCGCATGCCGAAACGGCTGCGGGGGGCGAAGGCGCGGGCAAAGCGGGCGGCGCCGGCCTGTTTGAGGGCGACGTATGGCCGAAGCCGTCGCTCGTACTCGATCAAGCCTTCCCTCAAGCGACCTCTAGCGCGGGTGAGTTCACCTGCGAGCACATAGGCCCCGACGATGGCGAGCGCCGAGCCTTGTCCCGCCAACAGCGAGACGCAGAAGGCAGCATCTCCCGTAAGCGCGATGCGGTCGTGGGACCACGTCGGCGTCTTAATCTGGCTGACGCGATCCAGATAGAAATCTCCCGCGTCTTTCATGTGCTCCAGGATTTGATCGGTTTCCCAACGGCCGCCCCGGTACACGGTATCGACCAGCTGCTTTTGCTCCGCCAGTTCTGCGGGAAGGTCTGATTCGATCGCAAATATGAACAGGAACAGCGTGCGATCGCCACGCAATGTGAAACGTCCGACCATGCGGCCGGGCTCGCAATACATGAGATAGGCGTCCGGGTCTCGCGCACGATAGCCATCCGCCTCAAACGCAGCGACGGCGTAGCCGAGCGGCTTTTCGAACGCCGCATCGGGACCGAACGCAATTCGGCGCACCCGGGAGTGCAGTCCATCGGCTCCGACGACCAGGTCAAAGCGACGCTCGCTGTTGGCAAACACGGCGTCGACACCGTGATCATCCTGATTGAGCTCGACGATTTCGTCTCCGAATATGACCTCTGTCGCCGGTCGCACGGCATCGAGGATCAATCGGGAAAGATCGCTCCGAGCGAGGGTGACAAATCTGCCGTCGGTCAGTTCGTCGAAGACCCGTGTGCCGAACCCGGCGAGGGGTTGTCCATGATCACCGACAACCCGCACGTCGCGAACGTGATATCCAACCGTTTCGATCTCCCCTAACAGACCCATCCGCTCCGCGAGATCGTAACCCAACCCCCAGAAATCGATGACATAGCCGCCGGTTCTCGGCGCAGGCGCCCGCTCGATGATGGTGGTTTGCCAGCCTGCGGCGTTAAGCCAGTATGCTACGGCCGGACCGGCCACGCCTGCGCCGGATATCAGAGCGGCCTTTTGCATCTCGGCGCCCAACCTCTCCGCCTTTGAGTTCGACCCGTGCTGACTTCGCCGCCCGTGCTCGCGCCTTCCGACGCCGAAACGCGGCGAGCATCAGCCCCGCCAGTCTCTAACGATCGACCAAGTGTCGAGGATCAATATCGCATTGCGATATGGCCGTCCAGGCGTTTGCTGGATGAAGCTCAGCGCGCGCCGCTGACGATGGCGGTATGGCCGTTGCGGTTTTTGGCCATGCCGGCGTCGCTGCCCGAGGTGTCGATCGGGCGCTCCTTGCCGTAGGAAACCACGTCGATGCGCGAGGCTTCGACGCCGTGGTCGACGAGAAAGTCGTGCACCGCGTTGGCGCGGCGCGCGGCCAGCGCAAAGTTGTACTCGCGCGTGCCGCGTTCGTCGGCGTTGCCTTCGATGCGCACGCGCACGGCCGGATAGTGCTTCAGCCAAGACGCCTGAGCGGCCAGCACCGGCCCCGCGTCGGGACGAACGGCGTACTGGTCGTAGTCGAAGAACACACGGTCGCCGGCGTTCGCCTCGAAGTCGCCGGCAGAGCCCGGCAACGGCCCTTCGGACTGGGAGGTTACGCCCTGGTCGGGCGCGGCGCTGCGCGGCGCGGTGTAGCTCTCGCCGCCCTGGGGCCCGTGTTCGGGCCCGACCGGATACTTCGGCTTGGTGGCGCAGGCGGCGGCGAGGACGGCCAGTGAGAGAACGGCGGTGACGGTCAAGGTTTTGCGGGTCAGGAACACGGGGGCTTCCACGGGTTGAAAGGGGGCGGACTGCGGCCCCGATTATATCGTGATGCGATACAGACAGTGAGGCGAATCTGGGGCGATGCGGCAGGAATTCCGGGTTCTCAGGCCTCGGCCCACAGTCTCAGCAGATTGTGATAGGCCCCGGTGAGCGAAAGCGCCTGGGGATCGTCGTCGCCCAGACGCTCGCGCAGGGCCGCCACGTCGGCGTCCAGACGGTGCAGCAAGGCTCTCTGTTCGTCGGAGCGCACCATCGACTGGACCCAGAAAAAGGCGGCCCAGCGCGCGCCGCGCGTGACCTCGCGCACCCTATGCAAGCTCGAGCCGGGATAGACCACGAGGTCACCCGCCCCGAGCTTCACCGCATGCTCGCCGAAGGTGTCCGCGACGACCAGTTCGCCGCCGTCGTAGGTCTCGGGCTCGGTCAGAAACAGAGTGCAGGCAATGTCGGTGCGGACGCGGCGGCCGTCGCTGGTGAAGCGCACGGCGTTGTCAATATGGTCGCCGAAACCCATCCCCTCGTCGTAACGGTTGAACAGCGGCGGGAAGACCTTCAGCGGCAGGGCGGCGGAGATGAACGCCGGATTGCGGCCGCAGCGCATCCAGGATCAGCCCGCCGAATTCGCGCGCGAGCGGCGAGTCCTCGGGAAGTTGCAGATTGTGCTTGGCCAGGGCGGACTGGGGCCCGGCGGTGACGCGTCCGTCGACCCAGTCGCCGCGCCTCGAGACGCGCACGCATGTCGGCGGCTTCGGCGGCGGACAGCACGGCGGGATTCTCACCAGCATGACGGCGCTCCGGTCAGTCGCGCGTGCCCCAGAGCGCGCAAGCGCGGTTCGTCGCGCGTCAGCAAGGCCTCGGCCATGCCGCGCCGGTTCTGCGGCGGGGCCGAGGCGAACGCCGCCTCGAAGGTCGCGACCGCGGCGTCGAGATCGCCGTCCGCCGCGAAACAGTCGGCGTGGTTGAACCGGCCGCGGAAATAGCCGCCGGCGGCGGAGCGCGCGTACCACCGCCGCGCCTCGGCCGGATCGCAAGCGCAGCCCCAGCCGTGCTCCAGACAGCGGCCCACCAGGTTCATCGCGCGCGCATGCCCCTGGTCGGCGGCGCGGCGGTACAGGTCGAAGGCGGCGGTCGCGTCGCGCGCAAGGCCGTTCCCGTCGAGCAGCAGGTGGCCGAGGTTATACTGCGCCCACGCAAGGCCGGCCTCCGCCGCGCAGCCGATACCAGGGCGCGGCCTCGCGCGCCGAAGCGACGGCGCCCCAGCCGTTTTCGAGACAGCGGCCGACCATGTTGCAGCGCGTCCGCTTCGCCGCTCGCCGCCGCGCGACGGAACCAGGCGAGCGCCGCGACCGCGTTGCGCTTCACCCCGCGTCCTTCGAGCAGCAGCCGGCCCGTAATGCACCTGCGCCTCGACGAGGCCGCATTCCGCCGCCGCGCGCACCCAGGGCGCCGCACGGTCCGGATCGGACGCCAGCAAATGCCGCCAGACGCTCGGGCCGCATCAACAACAGCGCGGAGAACAGAGCCTCGGCGGTCCGTGGCGGCGGCTCCAGCGCGGGCGCGGCGACGGTCATGTCAGTAGGTCACCACCGCGGTCAGCAGCAGGGTGCGGCCCGCGCCGGGGACCACGTGGTTCTCCGTCGTCGAGGACCAGTAGGCGTTGGCGTAGTAGAACTTGTTGGCGAGGTTGTAGCCGTTGAGCTGCAGGGTCAGCTGGCGGCTCAACTTGTAGCTCGCCATGGCGTCGACCAGTGACGTAACCCGGAATGGTGACATTGCCCGACGGATTGGCCGCGCGGGTGTCGAGGTAGTTCAGGCCCGCGCCCACTTTCCAGCGATCTTCGTCCGGCTCCCAGGTCAGCCACAGGTTGGCCTGGTTGGGCGCGGTGTTCTGCGACGCGCTGGCCGACCTGGGTCGGATCGGACGATCTGATCGTCTTCGCGTCGAGATAGGTGTAGCCGGCGAGGATCTCCCAGCTGCCGGCGCAATATAGCCCTGGGCGTCCAATTCGAAGCCGTTGACGCGCAGGTCGCCCGCCAGGATCTGCAGCGTCGGATTGGTGGGATCGCCCACGCGCGCATTGGTCATCTCGGTGTTGAACACCGAAGCGGACAGCGCGAGTTTGTCGCCGAGCGTCGTCGCCTTGACGCCGGCCTCGTAGGTGCTGGTCTTTCTCCGGCGCGAGGTCGGCGGTGCGCGGCCGAGAGCGAGAGGTTTTCCGCCGACGGGTCATAGGACGTGCCGTAGGCGATGTAGAAGCTGAGATCGGCGACCGGCTTGTAGACCAGCGCCGCGCGCGGGCGGCGGTATGTCGTCGGTGTGATCGAAGTGCGCGCCGGTAGATCGGCTCGTTGTAATGGGCGGCGAAGCGGTCGTAGCGGAGCGCCGCCGTCAGGTTCCAGTGCGGCCCGAAGTCGAGCGTATCGACCAGGAAACCGGCGATCGTGTTCGTGCGCGTGTCAGGACGCGAGCTTACCGTGGTCTGGTGGCCCGGGAAGGCTTCGAACGGATCGGGATCGAGTAGCGGCGTCGGCGCGATCTGGCTCAGCTGGTTGGCGAAGCGCACCAGGGCGGCGGATTCCTGGTCGAGTTCGACGCCGCCCGTGAGCGTGTTGTCGATGCCGCGAACCGAGGTGCGAGCGCCAGGCAAGCTCGCTGATGCTCATCTCAGTCGCGATGAGGCCCGAAACACTCGGCCGGTCGCGATAGACAAGGATGGTGTCCAGAGGCGTGCTCGGTCGACGGCGGCACGAGCGCCGCCGTAGTGCGGCGCGGTCTGGCGCGTGTCGAAGTAATAGTGGCCATAGCGCACAAGGTCGGTGAAAGTCAGCGCCGCCGTTGAACACGTGCGCGTAACTCCCGGTGACGATGTCGACGTGCGTCTTGATGACGTCGTCCTTCACCAGGCCGTAGTAGGCGCTGTGCGAGACTGGCGCAGGGCGCGGACCGACGAAGGGGATGCCGTAGTCCGGCATGTTGTCTTCGCTCTCATGGTACAACGTGAGGGTAAAGGTGGTCGGGGCCGCCGAGGCCCAGGCTCACCGACGGCGCGAGCCCCAGCGGCGGTTGCGCACATAGGGCCGGCCGACGACGCCTGGCGTCCTGGCCCATCCCGTCGATGCGGAAGGCGGCGTTGTCGCCGATTGGCGTGTCGACGTCGGCGGTGCCGCGCTCGTCTTTCGTACCCGCGCGTGATCGAGGTCGTCGCCAGCGGGTCGAGAGTCGGTGATCTTGCTACCTGATTGACCACGCCGCCGGTGGATCCGCGGCCGAACAGGGTCGAGGCCGGGCCTTTGTAAACCTCGATGCCTTGCAGGTTGAAGGGTCGCGCGTGTAGAAGCCGGTGTCGCGCAGACCGTCGAGGAAGAAGTCGTCGCTCGCTGGGAAGCCGCGCAGATTGATGCTGTCGCCGTGGGAGCCGCCCTCGCCCGCGTTCAGCGTCACGCCCGGCACGTTCTTCAGCGCCTGCTGCAGGCTGGAGACCGCCTGGCTCTCCAACAGTTCCTGGGGCAGGACGTTGATGACCTGAGGCGTTTCCTGGATCGTCTTGGACAGGGCCACGACCTGGGGCTTGCGCGCCGTGACCACCACGCTCTCGACCTTGGTGGCTCCGTCGGCCGGCTCTGGGGTGTCCGCCAACGCCGGCGTCGCATTCGCCGCCGCAACGAGGCAGAGACCCGTCGCCTCGATACCCCGTCGCACAGCCTTGGAACTCGGGGTGCGAAGGGCTCGGGACATGGGAGGCTTTCGACTGATGCAAATGCGAATAGTTCGCAACGGTCAACTCCATGCCGCTCCCGGCGACGCTTGTCAATGCGATTGCGAATGATTTGCAATTAGAGGGGCCCGTGGCGCACTGAGCCCGGCAAGTTTCAACTCCGCCTGCAGATTTTGCCCGGCAAGGATTTGCAAACCATGCCGGCCCCGCTCCGACGCCCGACAAAAAAGCTTTTGTTTACAACGCGACGACCCTCCCGACCCGGGTTGGCAAGCCGCTTGCTGCTGGGAAGGCGGGCAAAACGCCCCCGGCCGCCAAAACGGCGCCGGACATCCTGAAGAAGGACACGGGCATGTCGCTGAACAGCGTCAACACCAACACCGGCGCGATGATCGCGCTGCAGAACCTCAACGCTACCAACTCCTCCATCAACACCATCCAGAACGAGATCTCGACCGGCCTGAAGGTCGCGAGCCCTCAAGACGACGGCGCAACCTGGGCCATCGCCCAGTCGCAACGCGCCCAGGTCATGTCCCTGGACGCCGTCAACGACTCCCTGAACCGTGGCCTGTCGGCCACAGACGTGGCCATGACCGCCGGCCAGACGATCTCCGACCTGCTGCTGCAGATGAAGCAGAAGGCCCTCGCCGCGTCCGACACTTCGCTGGACGCCACCAGCCGCGCGGCGCTAAACAGCGACTTCCAGTCGCTGCGCAACCAGATCACCCAGGTGGTCACCAACGCCGACTTCAACGGCACCAACCTGATCGCCAGCGGGTCGAAGAACTACAACGCCCTGGCCAACGCCAATGGCACCTCGACGATCACCGTGCTCGCCGAAGACCTTTCGCTCGGCGGCGCGAACCTCACCGGCGTGTCCGCGACGTCGACCATCGGCACCGTGACCATCGCCACGGCGATGGCCGCGACGCTCGATACCGCCATCAACAGCGTCTCGGCCGCCCTGGCCGACCTCGGCACCGGCGCCAACGCCCTGCAGACCCAGCTCACCTTCACGGGCAAGCTGCAGGACACGCTGAACACCGGCATCGGGAACCTGGTTGACGCCGACCTCGCGCAAGCGAGCGCCCAACTCCAGGCGCTGCAGACCAAGCAGCAACTGGGCGTGCAAGCGCTCTCGATCGCGAACTCGTCCTCGACGAACCTGCTCAGCCTCTTCCGCAATATTAGTTAGTAGCGTGCGACAGCGGGGGTGGGTAGAATGCCCGCCCCCACCCGCGCATCGTGCGTCTCGGAAGCCGGCCCCCAGCGCGATCAACGATCGGAAGATCGTTGATCGCGCTCTCATTCAGGAGTCCGAGCGCGTTGTTCTCGCAAAACCGCCGCACACTTTTGCGCAACGCGCTCTGCCGGTTTCCGCTCTATTCAGGGCTCGATATGGCCGGTGTCGCTCAGGCGCACGACGACGGGCGCGGGATGAACGAGTTCGAGTTCGCTGATGCTCGCTGGCGCGACGGTCAGGCGGTGGTACAGCCGCAGCGACAAGCCCACCGACTGGATGACCAGCGCGCGCACGACAGCATCGTGGGTGACCAGCGCGATGCACCCGTTCGTGGCCGTTTCCGACACGGTGCGCAGGGCGTCCGCCGCGCGTTCGGCCATGTCGGCGAGGCTCTCGCCGCCCGGAAAGCGCATCTCGTCCGGCGTTTCATGCCAGACCCTCCAGGCCTCGGGCTGTTCGCGGGCCACCTCTTGGTGCGTGCGCCAGGTCCAGTCGCCGTAGTCGATGTCGAGCAGGCCCTCGAGCGGCCGCGGCTCGACGCCCGTGGCTTGCGCAATGCGCCCGGCTGTCGCCAGGCACCGCTGCAGCGGGCTCGCGTAGAGGGCGTCGATGCGCCAGTCGCGCGCGACGCGCTGCGCCGCGGCTTCGACATGACGCTCGCCCAGGGCGCTCAGCGGGACGTCCCGCCGGCCGCGGAAGCGGGCGGGCGCAAGGCCTTCGACATCGCCGTGGCGGATCAGGAGAACTCTTGTGCTCATAAGCTGCCGCTGCGCCCTTCTCGACTATTGGTAGTGCGAGGCCCGTTCTCTAGCAAAGCTGGAACCGCGCCTTTTATGTCGCGTTCATGGGGTGCGAACCAAATGCACCGATATCGCGCTGGCTCCCCCCGGAACTACCCCCTAGGGTTCCCTCAGGCCAGCGAGTCTCGACGACGGGCGCGTTCCCTCCCCCGCGCGTCAGCCCTCTGAGCCCTGTATCGGCGCGTTTGGTTCGCGCCCCCCGGCATCACGGGTCTCAGACCCAGCCCCAGGCGCCCTACGGACAGGACCGTGATGAAGACCGACAACTCCATCTTCAGCCGCCGCGAACTGCGCACCGCCGCGGGTCTCGTAGCGCTCTACGCCGCCATTGCGTTCGGCTCCCAGATGCTGTCGCCGACCGAGGATTCGGCCTCGCCCAACGTGCGCCTGCGCCCCGCGATCAGCGGCTCGGCTGTCGACGAAGCCGCCGGCGCGGTCGAAGCCGTGCCCCTGCCCTCGCCCGCCGGCGACACCGTCACCACCGGCTGACAGACCTAAGCTCCAGCTTCGCCATAAATCCTTGCCTTCGCCCTGTCGCGCGCTAGCTTGCGCGCGCCTGGAGGAGCCTATGACTTCGCGTATTTTCGTTTTCGCCGCGCTCGGCCTCGCCGCGACCCTTTCGGCCTGTGGTCCCAAGAAAGATGCCGCCGCGACCGCCGACCAGAGCGCAAGCGCGCCGGCTGACGATTCCGACATCGTCGCCCCGGCCGACAAGGCCGCGGTCGCCACCCTGCCGGCGCCCTTCAACACGGGCGACCCGGTCAACGGTAAGCGCATCTTCGCGCGCTGCCGCGCCTGCCACACGGTGGAACAAGGCGGACCCAACATGACCGGTCCGAACCTCTGGGGCGTGTTCGGCCGCAAGGCGGGGTCGAAGCCGGACTACGGCTATTCCGACGCCATGAAGGCTCAGGCCTACGCCTGGGACGCGCCGCATCTCGACGCCTGGCTGAGCGCGCCGGCGACCACCGTGCCCGGGACCAAGATGACCTTCATCGGCCTCAACGATCCCAAGGACCGGATCGACCTCATCGCCTATCTGAAGACGGCGACTGAGCCGAAGCCCAAGGTCGAGGCGGCCCCGGCGGCCGATGCGGGCAAGCCCGACTCCGCGAAGAAATAGCTCGCATAACAGCGTTTGGCGTCCAGGCCGGGACGCGCTACCCCTAAGAGTGGACCGGGAGGGTCCGCTGACCGGGGGACGTCATGACATCGAGATTCAAGGGCGCGCTCGCCGCCGCTGTGCTTTTACTCGGCGCGGGCGCCTCGCCCGCCCTGGCCCAGGGCGCGGCCGCGCCGGTGGGCGTATGGCAGACCGCCAACAAGAGCGAGATGCTGGTGGTGATGACGACCGGCACCTGCCGTTTCACCGCCGGGCGGCAACTGATCATCGGACGCTGCGGCTGGCAGGCCTCAAGCCGCGGCGGCATCCTGACCATCATGAACCAGACCAACTACAAGCCGGCGCCGATCCGTTACAGCGTGGTCTGGATCAACGCGACGACCATCACCGTCTTCGGCGACGTCTTCCACAAGATCGGGAACTGAGGCGGCGACGCCCTCGTCGTGATGCGGACTATTCGGCGGGATTTGGCTCGGCGCCGGCGCCGCGAGCGCGCTCTTCTGCTTCGTAGCGCTCGATCTCCTTGGCGGTCCATTCGGGCGAGCGGGTGAAGCGGGCCAGGAGGTTGTAAAACACCGGCACCACGAACAAGGTCAGCAGGGTCGAGAAGATTGCGCCGGTGAAGACGGTCACGCCGATGGTCCGGCGGCTGCCGGCGCCGGGGCCCGCGGCCAGGATCAGCGGCAGGGAGCCGAAGGCGGCGGAGATCGAGGTCATCACGATCGGGCGCAGACGCAGCGCCGCCGCCTCGATCACCGCGTCGTGTACGGAACGGCCGTCGTCGCGGAGCTGGTTGGCGAACTCGACGATCAGAATCCCGTTCTTGGCGGCGATGCCGATCAGGATGATCAGGCCGATCTCGCTGTAGGTGTTGATCGACGACCCCGCGATGAGCAGGCCGAACAGGCCGCCCAGCGCGGCCAACGGCACGGTCAGCATGATGATCGCCGGATGGATCCAGCTCTCGAACTGGGCCGCGAGCGCCAGGAACACCAGCAGGAGCGCCCCGGCGAAGGCGAAGCCCACCGCGTTCGACGCCTCGAGATAATCCTTGGCCTGGCCGCCCCACTTGATCAGCATGCCCGGCGGCTGCTTGGCGGCGAGATCCTTGTAGAAGGTCATCGCCTGTTCGACCGTGTAGCCGGGGTTCAGCTGCTGGGTCAGGGTGATGGCGCGGATGCGATCCACTCGCGGGCGATCGGGCGTGTCGCCGCGCACTTCGGTCTTGACCACATTGGAAAGCGGCACCAGCGAACCCGACGCCGTGCGCACGTTCAGCTTGTCCAGGTCCTCGACGGTGCGGCGCTTGTCCAGATCGGTCTGCAGGGTGACGTAATACTGCTGCCCGTCCTTGACGTAGGTGGTGACCTGTTTGGAGCCGAACATCACCTGCAGGGCCGAGCCGACCTCTTGCGCCGAGACGCCGAGCGAGGCGGCCTTGTCGTGGTCGATGTCCACCAGCAAACGGGGTGACGTCGGTTCATAGTCGATGCGCGGCCGCGCCAGACCCGGGTTGGCCTGGGCCGCCTTCAGGATCGGTTGAATCCAGCGGTTGATCTCGTCGTAGTCGTTGCCGGTGACGATGAAGTCGACGTTGGAGCCCGACAGGCCGCCGCGCGAGAACGGGCCGCGCACCGAGGCGATGAACTGGGTCGAGGTGATCGAGGACAGTTGCTTGTTGATCTGGGCGGCGAAATCGTCGGCGGTCAGGGTCCGCTTGCGCCAGTCGCCCATCACCGTGGTGCCGAAGCCGGTGTTGAACTGTCCGTTGCCGAAGGCCGGCACCGCGAACAGATAGTCGGTGATGACGCCCTTCTTGCGCAGGTCCGCGAAATAGGGCTCGGCCTGGTGCACGGCGCGCACGGTGTAGTCATAGCCCGCGCCCTCAGGCCCCTGGATGTTCAGGTCGACACGACCACGATCCTCGGACGGCACCAGCTCCTTGGGCAGGAGCAGGAACAGGCCACCGGCGGCGCCTGCGAGCACGACCACCACCACAACGGTGAGCACTGTACTCAACCCGCTGCCCAGCAGCATCCGCAGCGAGGCGCTGTATGAGCGCTTCACCGACTCCATGACGGCGTCCACAGCGCGCGCGAAGAAGCCGGCGCTGCTGGCGGGCCGGAGCAGTTTGGAGCTCAGCATCGGCGACAGGCTGAGCGCCATGAGCGCGGAGAAGAACACGGCGGCCGCGACCGTCGCCGCCAGCTCGACGAACAGGCGTCCGATATAGCCCGGCAGCACCATCAAGGGCGCGAACACCGCAATCAGGACGATGGTGGTGGCCACCACCGCGAAGAACACCTGCTTGGCCCCGCGCTGGGCGGCGACCGCCGGCGGTTCGCCCTCGTCCACGTGGCGCTGAATATTCTCCACCACCACGATGGCGTCGTCGACCACCAGACCGATTGCCAGCACCAGGGCCAGCAGGCTCAGCAAGTTAATCGAAAAGCCGAAGACCGCGAGCACGGTGAAGGTCGACACGATGCAGATCGGCGCCACCACCGAGGGAATGATCGCCGCGCGCCAACTGCCCAGGAAGATGAAGTTCACCAACGCCACCAGGCCCAGCGACATGGCCATGGTGATCCACACCTCCTTGATCGCCTCGGAGGTGAACACCGAATAGTCGACGATGATGTCAAGGCGCGTGCCGGGCGGAAGCGAGGCGTTGATGTCCTTCAACATCTTCCGCGCGTCGTTGGAGATCTGCAGGTTGTTGGCCTGCGCCTGGCCGGTCACCGACAGGCTGACCTCGTTCTGGCCGGAGACCTCGAAATAGTTGCGCCGGTCGTCGGGCCCTTCCTCGATGTGAGCGATGTCGCCCAGGCGCACGATATAGTTCGAGCCGGACTGCGCATTGGGCAGCTGGGCGCCGACCGTCGGGATCTGCGAGTTGGCGCCGCGGGCGGTGGCGGTCACCGCGGCCGAGGTCGTAGGCGACGGGGCGTTGAAGCTGGAGGCGGCCGAGCCGCTGGTGGCGCCGCGTGACGCCACGACGGGCAGGGCCGCAAACTGGGCCGGGGTGTTGTACTGGCGGTTGACCCGGATCGTGTAGTCCTTGGACTGGGACTCCAGCGCGCCGGCGGGCAGCTCCACGTTCTGGGCGTTCAGCGCGTTCTGCACGTCGTCGACGGTGACGCCGCGCGCGGTCATGGCGTCGGCGTCGAGCCAGATGCGCATGGAATAGAGACCCGCGCCGCCGAGCCGCACCTGCCCCACCCCCGGGATCGTGGACAGACGCGCCACGAGGTACTTGTTGGCGTAGTCGGCAAGCTGAAGCTGGCTAAGCTTGTTCGAGGTGAAGCCCATGAACAGGATCGATTGGGCGTTGGCGTTGGCCTTAGATATCTGCGGCGGCTTGGCGTCGAGGGGCAGCTGGTTGGCGACGTGGCTGACCGCATCGCGCACGTCGTTGGCGGCGCCGTCCATGTCGCGGTTCAGGGTGAAGGTTATGTTGATGTACGAGGCGCCGTCGCGGCTCGACGAATTGACCACGTCGATGCCCTGGATGCCGGCGATCTGTTGTTCGATCACCTGGGTCACCCGCTGCTCCACCACCTCGGCGGAGGCGCCGACATAGTCGGTCTCGATGGAGACCACCGGCGGGTCGATCGAGGGCAGTTCGCGCACCGGCAGGGTGAAGAAGGCGGTGACGCCGATCACGCAGAGGACAATCGCCGCCACCGCGGCGAAGACCGGGCGTTTGACCGAAAGATCGGACAGCGTCATGGCGCGGCGAGCACCTTCACCGCCTGGTTGGGCTGGATGCGGTTGAGGCCGTCGCCGACGACCTTGTCGCCGGAGCTGAGGCCGCCGACGATTTCGATGTAACCGTCCTGACGCACGCCCACGACGACGTTTTTCAGTTTGGCGACGGTCTTTCCGTTCTCCTGGGCCAGGGTGAAGACGAAGGGCGTGTCGGTCTCGAACTGAACCGCGGCCTCGGGCAGGGCCAGGCCGGTGCGCGCGCCCTGCTGGACCGTGATCTTCAGCAGCATGCCGGGCTTCAGCGCAGCACCAGGGTTGGCGATCTCGGCGCGGGCGGTGACCGAACGGGTGTCGGGCTTTACCCGGGTGTCGATGCGCGCGATGCGGCCGGAAATCACGCGCCCGTTCAGGGCGTCCGCGGTCGCGGTGATCGGCGAGCCTTCCCGCACCGAACTCATGAACCGCTCGGGCACGTCGAAGTCGACGAGGACGGACGAAACGTCATCGAGGGTCGCCAGCGGGGTGCCGGGCGTGATCAACATGCCGGGCGCCGCGTCCGACAGGCCGATCGTGCCTGCGAACGGCGCGCGGATGACGCGGTCGTGCAGCCGCGATTGCGCCGCGCTCAGCTGCGCCTTCGCCTGGGCATAGGCGGCCACGTACTGATCCACCGATGCGGCCGGCGCGAAACCACGCTTGGCGAGCGCCTGCCAGCGGTCGTTGTCGCTCTTGGCCTTGGCCAGGGCCGCTTCGGCGTTGACCACGTCGGCCCGCTGTTCGTCGGTCTTCAGCTGGGCCAGGACCTGGCCCTTGGCCACATGCTCGCCCGAATGGAAAAAGATGTCGGTGGCGATCTCGGTGGTCTGGGAGGTCAGCGTCACCGACTCCCGCGCCTTGGCCACGCCCACCGCGTCGATGCGGCCGACGAATTGCCGGGGCGCTACGCTGGCGACCGAGATCAGCGGCGCATGCGAGGCCGCGGACGCCGCGGCGCCGGGTCCCGCGCCGGCCGCGCCGCCGCCCTTCCCCGCCAGCAGCTTGATACCGCCCAACACGGCCAAGCCCACCACGAAGGCGACCGCGAACATCAGGAAAAAGTGGCGTCTCACCCTGGAACTCTATGCTGGAGGACCTGTCGCGCCCCGCCGCGACCGATTGCCGTGCTCAATCACACAATTGCGGCGGTGAATAGGGCGATCGTATACGCTCGTCGGCGAAATCTTGCCGCAGGCGGATTAACTTATCGCAACCTTGGCTTTGACGAGCGCAGCTTCCCCTCGAACGGGACCTTTTCGCGTCTCGGCGGCCTAGGCGTCGTACCCCGGCGAGAGCCGGTCCAAGCGACGGCGCCAACCGGGCCAGGCGAGGTTCGCCACCTTCGAAATGTCCGCGGTCTGGGTCGTGACCTCGTCCTGGGCTTTCTTGGGGGCCAGCATCACGCCGTCGCGGCCGCCGGACAGGGCGAGCACCTGGGCCTCGCAGGCGCGCTCGAGATAGAACATGCCCATCCAGGCCTCGCCGGGCGTCGCGCCGACCGCCAACGTCCCGTGGTTCCTGAGGATCATCAGGGTCTTGCCGCCGAGGTCTGCGACGATACGTGCACGCTCGTCCAGGTTCAGGGCGATGCCCTCATAGTCGTGGTAGGCGACCTGGGGACGCACCACCATGCCGGTCTGGGTAAGCGGCAGCAGGCCCTCCTTCTGGGCGGCGACCGCCGTGCCCTGAACCGTGTGCAGGTGGAGCACCCAGTGGGCGTCGTCGCGCGCGGCATGGATCGCCGAGTGGATGGTGAAGCCCGCCGGATTGATGAAGGCCTGGGTCTCCTGGGCGATCTGGCCGTTGAGGTCGACCTTGACGAGGTCGGAGGCGCGCATCTCGTCGAAGAATGTGCCGTAAGGGTTGATCAGGAAACGGTTTTCCTCACCGGGGACCCGCGCCGAGATGTGGGTGAAGATGGCCTCGTCCCAGCCGTGCAGCGCCACCAGGCGGTAGAGCGCGGCAAGGTCCACCCGCGCCTTCCACTCCGCCTCGCTGACCTTGTCCTTGAGTGACGCGAGCGACCCGTCGGCCATGGCTGCCTCTCGAAATGCCGCCGGAGCCTCGCGCCCTGTGTGAACGGCGTCAAGTTGGCCGGGCCCCATGCCACGGTCATCGTTAAGCGAGTTTTCACGCACCTCTGCGAAGCTTCACCGGGGCAAGAAGCCCCAATTCGTACGGAGAAGCCCGTGTCGGCTGTTCAAGCCCGCGACCTGATGGAGCTCGCCCACGGGCGGCACGAGGGAGATCGCGAGCGCCTGCTCCTGGCGGTGGCCGACCTGTGCGACGCCTCGCCCGAGGCGGCGCGGCCGGAGCTGCAGGCCCTCCTCGACGACGTGTTCATGGCCTTGGTGGTCGAGGCCGAGCGCGGCATCCGTCGCGCCCTCGCCGAACGCCTAGCGACCGCGAGCTGGGCGCCGCCATCGCTGATCAATGTCCTGGCGCTCGACGACATCGACATCGCCCGGCCGGTTATCCTGTCGAGTCCCTTGTTGAAGGACCAGGATCTCCATCCGCCTGCTGGTTGAGGCGACCATCGAGCACCAGATCGAAGTCGCGCGCCGGCCGAAGCTGGCCTCGCCGGTGGTCGACGCGATCGTCGACGGCGGCGAGCCGGCGGTGATGACCGCGCTTGCCAACAACGCGACGGCGCAGATCAGCGAAGCGGCGATGACGCGCCTGGTCGAAGCGTCCAAGCGCATCGCTTCGCTGCGTTCGCCGCTGGCACGGCATCCGAAGCTCACCAAGATTCTCGCCGAACAGCTCTACGCCTATGTGGGCGAAGCGCTGAAGTCGGCGATCGCCGAACGCTTCCAAGTCGACGCCGAGGCGCTGGGTCCGCAGGTGAACGCGGCCGTGGCCACCGCATCCGGCGCCAAGGCGGAGTTCGTCGTCGAACGCGACGGCGAGCGCGAAGACATGGAAAGTCGCCTGATCGCCAAGCTCGAGTCCGCGGGCCAGTTGCGCCCCGGCTACCTCGTGCGCGCGCTCAAGGAAGGCAAGCTGTCGCTGTTCGTGAGCGCGCTGTCGAGCCTCGGCGGCTTCTCCGTGGCTGACCTCAATCGCGCGTGCGCGGCGCCCGATCCGGAATTGCTCGCGCTCGCCTGCACGGCGGTGAGCATCGACCGCTCGGCCTTCCCCGACGTGCTGATGATGGTGCGCGAACTGAACGAAGGCCGTCCGGCGGGCGACGCGGCGGGCGGCAAGCGCGCCGCCGGCGCCTTCAACCGCTCGGCCGAAAACGCGGCTAAGGTCTTTCGCGAACGCATCGGCGGCGCCGATTAGCTGACCAGCGCTACGCCGGCGAACCCCTGGAGCCAGGCGATCAAGGCAAGGGTGCGGCCAGCGTTGAGCCGCTAGTCCCCTCGACCGGTCTCCGTTTGACATCGGGCGCGTTAGGCGCTCGAAGCAGGCCCTTGCGCCACAGCGAGCGTCCCTTTGTCCCTGAAGCTGGCCTTCACCGCGAGCGACCGCCCCGAGGCCCAGCAGGCCTGCCGGCGACTGGCCGAACGCTACGGCGACTGTTCGCAGGCCGAGGCCGACGTGGTCGTGGCCCTGGGCGGCGACGGCTTCATGCTCGAGACGCTGCACGCGCACCTGGAAAGCCGTAAGCCGATCTACGGCATGAACTTCGGCTCGGTCGGCTTCCTGATGAACGATTTCGCCGAGGACGGCCTGCTCGAGCGGATCGGCGAAGCCCAACGGGCCTCGGTCAATCCCCTGGCCATGACCGCCACGACCATCCACGGCAAGGTCGAGAAGGCCCTCGCCATCAACGAGGTCTCGCTGCTGCGCGAGACCCGCCAGACCGCCAAACTCCGGATCATCGTTGACGGCCGGGTGCGGCTGAAGGAGCTGTTCTGCGACGGGGCCCTGGTGGCGACGCCGGCGGGCTCGACCGCCTACAACCTCTCGGCCCACGGCCCGATCATCCCCCTGGGCGTCCAGGTCCTCGCCCTGACCCCGATCAGCGCGTTCCGGCCCCGCCGCTGGCGCGGCGCGCTGCTGCCCCACACCGCCGAGGTGTGCGTGGAGGTGCTGGAACCTGACAAGCGGCCGGTCTCGGCCGTCGCCGATAACCATGAGGTCCGCGAAGTCATGAAGGTCGAGATCAAGGAGGTCATGGACCATGCCCTGGTCATGCTCTTCGACGCGGGAAGGACTTTCGAGGAGCGGGTCCTGGACGAGCAGTTCAACACTTGAGCGCCGTTAAGCTTGTGCGGTCAGCACTTATTAAGCCGTTCCGTTGATCATGCGCCCCCGGAGCCACCCATAGAGGGAGAGCGGGTTGCGGGCGGAAAACCGCTTCACACTTTTCCTCAACCCGCTCAAGGGAGCCAGCCCGTGTCCAAGCCGTCGTCCGCCCAGTTCATTCAGCCGCCCAACACCCTTCGCCTGAAGGTCGCCGGCGGCCGCTTCGGCGGGATCGATCCGGACGCGGTGGCGAAGGCCGAGGCCGCGCTGAAGAGCCTGTCGTCGCAGTTCGGCCAGTGGCTGAACGACGAACTCGTCAAGCTCGACGCCGCCCGGGCGGAGATCACCGCCAAGGGCTACAACCCCGAGACCGCCGAGGCGCTCTACCTGCGCGCCCACGACCTGAAGGGCCTGGGCTCGACCTACGAGTATCCGCTGATCACCCGCATCGCCGCCTCGCTGTGCAAGATCACCGACACGGCCGCCGCGCGCGCCAAGGCGCCCCTGTTCCTGATCGACGCGCACATCGAAGCGATCAAGGCCGCGGTCCGCGACGAGATCCGTGACGAGACCCATCCGGTCGGCAAGGCGCTGGCCCAAGAGCTCGAAGGCCGGGTCGCCGAACACCTGGCGCAGGGCTGACGCCAAGCCAACTCGCGGACTGACGCGAAGCTTACAGCATAAGGCTTTGCGACCACGGCCAGCGGCATGGCCGGAACCCGCGCCGCGCGCCCCGCGTTTTTGGATGGTCCAGCCAAGCCGGACGTCCCTGCCGGTCCAAGTCCAAGGACCGTAGCCCTATACCGGCGATCTCCACCCTGCAGGGTCCCTACACTTCGCCGGCCGTCGCGCCGCGCCCTGCGGCGCTCGCCAGATGGTCAATGGAATCAACCTGTCTGTCGGCGACGCGACAGACGGACGAAGAGGACGCGTGGCACTACGGCCAAGCCCGGTGATTCAACCATGAATGACAGTCAACGGGCTTGGGGCGGGCCGTACATTGATCAGAGAGCCATGAAAAAGTCGCGCTCTCCCGTGGGGAACGCCTTTCTTGACTCGCTGAAGGACGCGGACTTCGCAATTCTCGCGCCCCACCTCGTGGAAAAGTATCTGCCGCGCGACATGGTGCTGCACGATCCCGGCGCGCCGGTCGACGATGTGTTCTTCCCGATAAGCTCTATCCTCTCGGTCATCACACTGATGGAAGACGGACGCAGTGTCGAAAGCTGCACGATCGGACGCGAGAGCGCGCATGGCCTGCTCTATGCCCTGGGCGCCAAGACCGCGTTCAATCGCGTTGTCGTGCAGATCGGCGGCGACGCGCTAACCATGCCGGGCCTACGGCTTCGCGAAGCGACGATGAGCAACCCGCCGCTGCTCGAAGCGGCCGCACGCTATGCCCAGGGCAACGACGTGCAGGCCGAACAGTCCGTCGCGTGCAACGCGCTGCACGACGTGGAGGCGCGCCTGTGCCGCTGGATTCTCACCGCGGCGGACCGCATCGACGAACCGGTGCTGCGTCTCACCCAAGAATATCTCGCCTTCATGCTGGGCGTGCAGCGCACCACCGTCACGGCGGCGGCGCAATCGCTGCAGGCGGCCGGGATGATCAGCTACCGCCGCGGCGAGATCACCATCACCAACCGCGAAGCGCTCGAGGCGTCCGTCTGCGAATGTTACGCCCACGTGCGCAGCCGCTTCAGCAAGGTGGTGAGCGGTCGCTGAGGCCGATCCCGCATCACGCGAATATTTCCACCCGCAGGAGGTGGAAGTCGGCCAGGCGACCGACGCGGCGGACCCCTCGCGCCTAGAGCGGACGAACCGAGCCCGAAGGCTTGACTGGGTCCGGGGGGAGAGATGGCGACGTACCGCCTGTACGGCTGCGACGCGGCCGGGAAGATCGTGTTCGGAGACTACATCGAGTGCGCCGACGAAGCGGCGGCGGTCGAGGCGGCGCGTCCGTACCTGGACCGGTTCGTTTCGGTCGAGGTCTGGGACGGCAAGCGGAAATTGTTCTCGCTGGCCGCGGACCCCGCAAAGACCTGAATCTTAAGGCTAAGCTTAGGATTTTTCTCCGACTCGCATTGCGAATGCGTCGGCAAGCCGACATAAAACGCCATGTCCGATGCGCAGCGGTACCGGGAGAACGCCGCGGAATGCGAGCGGCTCGCCCTGAAATCGGTGGGCGAGAGCACGCGGCTGTCCTTTCAGAAGATGGCCGCCGAATGGCGCGCGCTGGCCGCGGACGCAGCACGCCGCGAAGGGCGCTTGATGGCGCCGCCGGCGTCCGGCGAAGCGAAAGAGACCGATTAGGCTGCGTTGGCGTGCTCGAGCACGCGCACGGGTCGGCCCGACTCAGGCGCGCGGTCAATCCGCTCAAGCAGATAGTTCAGGTCCTCGCGCGAGGCGTAGGGCTGCGAGGTCAAAAACCGCTGCAGCACGCGCTCCTGGAACAGGTCGCGGTCGAGCACAGCCCCTTCGCTCTCCACCGCACGCCAGCAATCCACGGCGGACCGGAACGCGGCGAACAGGCGCGTGGGCAGGCCGGCGCGCTCGTAGATTGCGCGGAAGCCGAGCGGACCGGCGTCATGCACCATCAGCCAGGTGCGCTCGTGGGGCACGCCCGACAGCTCGGCCAGCGCCTGCTCGAAGAAAAGCATCTGGCCCCGCGCCATCGCGCGCAGCAGCAACGATGCGGTCAGGCGCCCGTTCTGGTTCAGGTGCTCGGCGAACGAAGCGTAGTCGGATGTCACCGCCGCCTGGTCGACCAGGTCCACGGTGATGCGCTCGCGCGCCACGCTGGTCAGCCGCATGGCGGTGTCGAGCTTCAACGCGTGATGTTCGACGAGATGCTGGCGCACGCTCTCGGAGACGATGTCGACCAGCCGCTCGGAGATCGTAACCGGCAGTTCCTTGCGATAGGCGATGGCGCGCGTGACATCGTCGGAACGCGCGAAGCGGTCGATGGCGCGCTGCAGGGACGCCTCGGCGAACTTGGCGTTGTCGTTGGCGCAGGCGGCGGCCACAGCGGGCTCGGCGCCATAGATCGCGACCGCGGCGGTCACCTGCTTGGACAGGGTCTCGCGCTCGGCCACCGCGACCTGCCGGCTGACGGCGCCGGCCTTCACGATCTCGACCAGGTCGTCGTCGGTGAACACCGGCGAGGCGTTGATCACCGGCAGGGCCACCGATTCCAGATCGCGGGCCAGCTTCATCGCCACGTCGCGGGGCATCAGGTCGGAGGTTTTCAGCGTCACCGCCAGCGCACGGCGGACGAGTTCGGCGGTGTCGCAGGCGAGCACGCGGATGACGCCCTGGGCCGCGGCGCGGTCGGCCTCGGTCAGGCTGGCGCGCTCGACCGCGCGACAGAGCTTGTGGGCGGCGGCGGCGCGTTCGTCCACGCTGTCGCCCTTCACGAGCCTGCGGATGTCCATTTCGCTGAGCCGCAGCTGGGGAGTGGTCATGGCTCTCGCCCCTGGTACGCCAGACAGCGAGAATGATCGGTCAACCCTAACGAAGATTTACCATGCATCTCAGAAAGCTTGGTCGATCAGGTTCAGTCGTAAACCCGACGGCAACTCTGACTGGTTAAGATCAGGGCATGTCAGATGACCCTTTCCCAATGGCCCAGCCTCGCCAGTTGACGCTGCCGCCCGAACAGATCGAGCGCGCGATCACGCGCCAGGCGCTCGACGCCCAGGTGCGCCTGCTCCCCTATGCGCTTGGCTTTTTCGGCATCTGTCTTCCGGTGTTCGTCATGCTGGGCGTGCGCACGCCCAACGCTACCTGGCTGGCGGTGTGCCTGGGGGCCTACGGCTTCGTCTGGGCGTTGTTCTATCTTGTGCTCGACTGGCTGCGGCGCACGCCCGGCGCGGCCGAAAACGTCGAGCTGCGGACGCGGATCCAGCTTGCCGGCGGCCTGCTCTGGGCCATCGCCCTGTTTCAGACCTCGATGTTCGCCGCCGGCGCGGGGTGGCTGTCGGAGACCTTGCTGGTGCTCTGCGCCGGAGCGGCGGCAGGCATCACCTTCTTCGCCTCCCCGACCCTCCCGAGCCTTCTCGTCGTCGCGCCGGTCGCCGCCGCGGGTCCGATCCTGGTGCTGAAGAGCAACCCGAGCACCGATTATGTCGGCAATCTGGTGGAGAGCGGGCTCGCGCTCTGCATGGCGCTCACCCTCATCCTGAACCGGCATCTGCGCGAGCACTTCACCTTGAATCTCGAACGCCAGGGGCTGATCGAGGACCGCGAAGGCGCGCTGACCGAAGCGCGACGCCTGGCCAAGTCGAAGAGCGACATCGTCGCCACCCTCTCGCACGAAATCCGCAACGGCCTCTCGGGCGTGGCCCACGTCCTGGCGGGCGCCCTGGGCGCCGGCTCGCGCGGGGCGCCGTCCGCGAACAGCTGAAGGCCGCGCTGCACGCGGCGCACGACCTCGTCGACGTGCTGGACGCCACCCTCGATTCCGAAACCGCCGAGGCCGGCACGCTGTCGGTCGCAGCCCGGCCGATCGACGCGGCGCGTCTGGTCGAGGAACTCGTGCTGCTGAACCGCCCGAACGCCGCGACCAAGAACGTGGAGCTCTCGGCCCAGGTGGACGACCTGCTGGCCGCGACCTGCGGCGCCGCGATCGGCGACAGCGCCCGCGTGCGCCAGGTGCTGAACAACCTGGTCGGTAACGCGGTGAAGTACACCGTGCGCGGCCGTATCGAAGTGCGCGCGCAACTCATCGGCGCCAATCGCATGCGGCTCGAAGTCGTAGATTCCGGCCCCGGCCTTTCCGCCGAAGAATTGAAGCGGGCGTTCGTCCCGTTCGAGCGCATCGAACGCACCGGCGCAGGTGTCCCGGGCGCAGGCCTGGGCCTGTCGCTGTCGCGCCAGTTGGCGCGTCTGATGGGCGGCGACGTGGGCGCCGACAGCGCGCCGGGCGTGGGTTCGCGGTTCTGGCTCGATCTGCCGTTCGATCCGAAGGCGACCCTCGAAGACGTCACGCACGCAGGGCCCGATCCTCAGACGCGGCCGTTGCGCGTGCTGGTGATCGAGGACGACTCGCTCAACGCCGCCATGCTGCGCGCGGTGCTGGAGCAACTCGGCCACCGGGTGCTGCACGCCCAGGACGGCCAGCGCGCGATCGATCTTCTGAAGGTCTCCGAGTTCGACCTGATCATGCTGGACGGGCGCATGCCGGGGATGGACGGGCCGGAAACCGCGCGTGAGATCCGCCGGCTCGGCGGTTCCACCGGCGACCTGCCGATCGTGGCCGTGATCGGCGGCGATGCGGAGGAGGCCCAGGCCATGACCGAGGCGGGGGCGGACACCGTGCTGCGCAAGCCCGTCACCGTGGCCTCCGTGGCCCGGACCGTGGCCGACGCGGGCGCGATCAAAGCCAACGGCCGCCGCCGGGCCGCCGCGGCCTAGGTTTCGCCTTCGAGTTCGGCGGATTCCGCTCCTTCGCGCGTTTAGTTCAGGCGCGGAGATGAATGGGAGCCGTCAGGTTCCTCAACAATCCGTTCAGGTCCCGTTCAAGCAGCGGGGGCCAGGGTCCGCGCCAACGCCGCCGGAAGACGTCCGAAGGCGGCAGTCGATGAGGGTGCCCATGAACAGATTACTTACCGCAGCCTGCGCCGTCGCGGCCCTGGCGATTCCGAGCGCGGCCCTGGCGCAACACAGTTCCGGCGGCGGCCACGGCGGTTCGCACGGCGGCCACGGCGGCTCGCACGGCGGCTTCAGCCCGTCTTTCCGCGGTGGCGGCCACGGCGGTTCGCACTTCGCGGCCGGCTCGGTCAGCCATTTCTCGAGCTTCCAGATGAACGCCTGGCGCGGCGGCCACTGGTTCCACGGCGGCTTTGGCGGCCGCTTCGGCTGGTGGTGGTGGGCGGACGGCTTCTGGTACCTCTACGACACGCCGGTCTATCCGTACCCCGGCTACGTCGCCGACTATTACGTCCCGCAGGCGGGCGGCTCCTGGTACTACTGCGACAATCCCGCGGGCTATTACCCCTATGTGCGGTCCTGCCAGGGCCCGTGGCGCGCGGTCGCGCCTACGCCGCCGCAGGGCGGCGCTCCGGGCGGTCCCGGCGGCCCGGGCTACAGTGAAGGCGCTCCGCCGCCGGCCGATGCGATGGCCGCGCCCCAGGGCGCGCCGCCGCCCCAGGACGGCCCGGCGCCGCAGGACGGCGACGGACAACAGCAGCAACCGCAGGACGACCAACAGGCCGGACCTGCGCCGCAGGCTTGAGGCTTTTTTCCCAGGAATTCCTTAGGCCTGGACAGGTCCCTGACAGCAACCCGTCCCACACTACAAGTGCCCTAAGGTCTCCTTTGACCCCGCCAGCGCGTCCCCCAGGCGATGCTGGCGGGGTTTTTTTCACTCGCCGTTCTTGCCCGGTCCGAACGCGCTGAGCAGCTGCGCGTCGAGCAGCGAGCCGCCGCCCAGGCCGCCCGAGTCGTCGCCGTTGAATAATCCCATCACCGCCTCTTCGCGGCGCAGACGATCGAGGCGCGCGGCGATACCGGCGTTCTTCATCCCCGCTTCGTCGAGCCCAGGCAGCGAGGTCAGGACCGGCGACGACGCGCCGCCGTCGAGCTTCGACAGATTGGCCAGCACCTCGGTTACCGAGAGCGAACGTCCGCCGTGGAAAAAGATCGAACGGTTCGCGTCCGCCGCTTCCGGAAACAGGCTGGCGGCGGAGACGCCCGGACGCACCGCCGCGGTCTCGATGAGTTTGGCCGAGCCCGCCGGCCCGAGGAAATGCGCGGCATAGAGCTCGCCCGCCGACGGATCGCGGCCGGTGCGGCCGCGTAAATAGGCGGCGTGATCGGCGGTCATCTCGCCCGCCATCAGGGCGGAGGCCTGCGGGTCCATCTTCAGCGCCATCACCGCGCGCCGCGCTCCCGGGTCGCTCACCCGCCAGCGCCCGTCGGTCCCCTGTTCGATCGCCGACGCATAGCCGCCCAGGCCGTGTTTGGCGCCGTAGCGCTTCAGGGTGCCGAGCCAGGTCTGGTCGACAAACTGGAACAGGCCGGCGGCGGAGGTCGTGCGCGCCCGCGCCCCGGGATTGAGGCCGCTTTCCCGCTTCGCCGTGCGCAGCAGGAAGTCGAAATCGACGCCGGTCGCCTGGGCCGCGCGACGGATCGCGGCTTCCACCCCGGCGAATCCATTGATGGAGGGGACGGCCATTGGCGGGAGGCTGGCCAAATTATGGTTAATGAAACCTAACCGGGCCCAGCGACGCGAGGACCGCCGCCGTGGCGCCTACGGGGGAATCGTGCCGTGCTTGGGCCCATGCCGCCCGCTTCCGACCTCAACGCGACGCTTCAGGCCGCCGTGCGCCGCCACCAGGCCGGCGAGCTCGTCCCGGCCGAGGCGCTCTATCGCGAGGTGCTGGCGGCCGATCCGGGCAATTTCGACAGCCTGCGCCTGCTGGGCCTGATCGCGGCCCAGACCGGCCGCAACGTCGAGGCCGCCGACCTGATCGGACGCGCCGTCGCGGTCAATGCGAGCGTCGCGGAGACGCACAACCACCTGGGCGTGGTGCTGCAGCGTCTGAGCCGGCCGCAGGACGCCGCCGACGCCTATGAGCGCGCGGTCGCGCTCAACCCGGCCCTGGCCGAGGCTCACAACAATCTGGGCGCCGCGCGGCGCGAACTGGGGCGGCTAAACGCGGCGGTCGAGGCCTACGGCCGCGCCATCGCGCTGAAGTCCGACTATGCCGAGGCGCACAACAATCTCGGCGTCGCCTTACGCGAACTGGGTCGAACCGAGGAGGCGGCGCGCGCGTTCGAACGCGCGGTGGCTCACCACCCGGGCTATGCGAAGGCGCTGGTCAATCTCGGCGTCGCGCAGCAGGAGCTTGGACGCGACGCGGCGGCGCTCCAGGCCCTCGACGCCGCGCTGGCGCTCGACCCGTCGTCGGCGGTCGCCTGGCATGCGCGTAGCGACCTGAAGCGATTTTCCGCCGGCGATCCCGACATCGCGAGCATGGAGACCCTGTTGGCCTCCTCGTCCGCGGATGAGGTGCGCATTCCCCTCGCCTTCGCGCTCGGCAAGGCGTGGCTGGACGCGGGCGACGTGGATCGCGCCTTCGACCGGCTCGACACCGGAAACGCGTGGAAGCGCGCGACCTTCGACTACGACACCCGGGACGATGTTGCGCTGTTCGGGCGCATCGCTGCGGCCTTTCCGGACGATACGAGCCGCGCGAGCGGCGGCTGCGCCTCAGACCTGCCGGTGTTCGTGGTCGGTATGCCGCGGTCCGGCACGACGCTGGTGGAACAAATTCTCGCGTCGCATCCGGACGTCCGCGGCGGCGGAGAACTCGGCGTCCTCGAAGGCGTGATCGTGGACGCGCTGGGCGCCGACGGCTATCCGGAACGCGCCTCGGCCCTGTCGCCTGCAGACCTCGAGGCGCTGGGGCAGCGCTACGTCGGGTGCGTCGAGCAGCTTGCCGATGGACGCAAGCGCGTAGTCGACAAAATGCCGTCGAACTTCCGCTACGCCGGCCTGATCCACCGCGTGCTGCCGAACGCGCGCATCATCCACTGCCGCCGCGATCCGGCCGACACGGCCGTGTCCTGCTACACCAAGCTGTTCACCGGCCGGCAGCCCTTCGCCTACGACCTCGCCGAACTCGGGCGCTATTACCGGGCGCGCGATCGTCTGATGGCGCATTGGCGCGCGGTCCTGCCGGCGAACCGCTTCCTCGAAGTGCGTTACGAGGATGTTGTCGAAAATCTCGATGCGGCGGCGCGCAGGCTCGTCGCCTTCTGCGAACTCGATTGGGATGCGGCCTGCCTCGACTTTCATACGACGTCCCGCGCCGTGCGCACCGCGAGCGCCGCCCAGGTGCGTCGGCCGATCTACACCGCCAGCATCGGACGCTGGAAAGCGTATACGCATCGCCTCAAGCCGCTGTTAGGCGCGCTCGCGTCCGACTGACCGCGCAAGCTCGGCCGCATTCCCGCCGCAAGTCGCCCACGGTCTCGCCGCAAGCCGGGCGGAGGCTCAACCTCGGGCGCAAGCCGCCCTCGCTTCGCGCCTTGGTTAAGAGGAGGACACCGAGGGCAGGAAAAGGGGACACCATGATGATGCAAGCCGCGGGCGCCGGAGGCGGCGTCCTGCAATCGCTCAACGAGAACGGCGGACGTCGCCGGATTCCGCCCTGGCTCTGGGGCGCCCTGGGCGTATCGCTCACCCTGCACGCCGCCGGAATTTGGTGGGTGTACAATCAGCACTGGGTCGCGCCCGTGATGGCGATCGACCGGGTCCCGCCGATCGTCACCATCCTACCGCCAATCCCAAAGGTGACGCCGCCGCCGAAGCCGCTGACACCGACCAAGACCAACCCGGACACGTCCAAGAAATCCGATCCGATCGTGACGACGACGCCGGACGATAAAGTCCACCTGGCGCCCGCCCCGTCCGGCGCCGGCGACAAGCTGCTGCCGCCCACCGGGCCGGATCCGGGCGACAACAACAACGGCGGGAACGGCGAAAGCGGCGGTGGGATCACGACAAAGCCCTCCGTCATCCTCAACCCGACCTGGCTCAGCCAGCCGGACGCCGCAGCCATGTCGCGGTTCTATCCGCCGGGCGCGGCCGCGTCGGGCATCGAGGGCATGGCGTCGATCCACTGTGTGGTGACGATCAACGGAACGCTCAGCAACTGCACCGTCGCGTCCGAAACGCCGCCGCGGCAAGGCTTCGGCAATGCGGCGAAGCATCTGGCGCCCTATTTCCGCATGAAGCCCAAGACCGTCGATGGACAACCGGTCGAAGGCGCGGAAGTGACCATACCGATCCGCTTCAGGATGAACTGATCGCCTAGAGCACGATGCGATCAGATGGACTCATCTGATCGTTGAATCGTGCTCTGAACTCCAACATTTGAGCGCGTTGTGACCGTAAAACCGGGTTGCACTTTTACGCAACGCGCTCAGAGCGCCCGGCGGCGTCCGCAGCCGCCGGGCATATCTTTCCGTCACACAGGGCGCGCCGGATAGACCTCGCGCTTCGAGGGCGATGCATTGCGTTGCAGGGCGACGCAGGCGGTCGTGCCCAGCGCCGCACGTTCACGGGTGAGATTGCGCGCGAAGGCGAGCGCGGCGTCGAAGCTGGCGAACCGCCCCGCCGGGCAACCGTGATACAGGATGCGCCAGGCGTCGTCTTCGCGGACGATCTCGTAGGTCATCGAGTCAAGGTCATCAGCGGGGTTCTTCGGCTCGGGCGCGGATCGCCGCGCCGCCAAACTGATCATGGAGAGAGCCTGGAACTGAACCACGGATATGCAGCCTGTAGTACGCCCGACGTCTCGCGGGCGGCATAAATGTGCGGTCCGCCGCATAAGAATTCGATGCCGATCCCGCGCGCTTTGATAAGCGCCGCATCAAGGCCGGTCTTTATGCTTTCCTTATGTCCGGCCTAGCCGTTCCGGATCGCATTCTGATGCGAGCGTGGCCACGTTTCGCCCCGGCCGCCAATCCGGCGGGCCGAAGGAGAAATCCGGTGGCCGATGCAATCTACCTCCTGGTCGGCATTGCCGCGTTTGCGGCGTTCGCCGCCTACGCCGTGCTCCTGAAGAAGGCCTGACCGCGATGATCGTCGGCCTCATCTATGCGGGCGCGGCCGTCGCGGTCGCCGTCTACATGGTCGCAGCGCTGCTGCGGCCCGAAAAATTCTGAGCGGGTCACTCCCATGAACTGGCAGGGCTGGGCGGAAATCGCCTTCACACTCGCACTCACGGTCGCCCTCGCGTGGCCGTTGGGCCTTTATCTCGCGCGCGTCTGGACAGGCGAGCGCACCTGGCTCGATCCGGTGCTGCGGCCGGTCGAGCGCGTGCTGTATGCCGGCTTCGGCGTAAGGCGTGCAGGCGACGGATGGAAGGGCCAGGGCTGGCTCGAATATACCTTCGCCTTCCTGATGTTCAGCGTGGCGAGCTTCGTCGTGCTGTACCTGATCCTTCGGTTCCAGAACCTGCTGCCGCTGAACCCGCAACACTTCGCGGGCTTCAGCCCCGATCTCGCGTTCAACACGGCCATCAGCTTCGTCACCAATACGAACTGGCAGGCCTATACGCCGGAATCCACCATCTCGACCTTCTCTCAAATGGCCGGCCTGACGTCGCACAACTTCCTGTCGGCCGCCGCCGGCATTGCTGTGGCCGCCGCCATCGCGCGCGCCTTCGCGGCAAATCGCGGCAGCGACCTCGGCAACTTCTGGGTCGATCTGACCCGCATCAGCCTCTACGTCCTTCTGCCCGTCGCGATCGTGGGCTCGCTCGTTCTCGTCGCACTCGGCATACCCCAGAGCCTGGCGGCGGGTCTCGACGCCCACACCATCGAAGGCGGCAAGCAGACCGTGACCCTGTTTCCGGTCGCGAGCCAGGAAATCATCAAACAGTTCGGCACCAACGGCGGCGGGTTGTTCAACGCCAACTCCGCTCATCCGTTCGAGAATCCCAACGCCTGGACCAACCTCATCGAAGAGGTGGCGATGAACACCTTGGGCTTCGCCTGCGTCGTCGCCTTCGGGCGGGTCGCAATGGCCAAGAAGGACGCGCGCGCCTTGGTCGCCGCCATGCTGATCCTGGTCAGCGCCGCCGCCGCCGTGATCTACCTCACCGAAACCCAGCCCGCGCCGGCGCAGGTCGCCGCCCACGTCGACTCCTATGTGAACATGGAAGGCAAGGAGGTCCGCTTCGGCGCGCCGTCGACCGCTGTCTGGACCGCCATGACCACAGGGGCGTCGGACGGCGGCGTGAACGGCATGCACGACAGTTTCATGCCGCTCGGCGGCGGTACGGCCATGTTCATGATCCAGCTCGGTGAGATCCTGCCCGGCGGCGTCGGCTCGGGTCTCTATGGGATTGTGGTCTTGGCGTTGCTCTCGGTGTTCGTGGCCGGATTGATGGTCGGGCGCACGCCCGAGTATCTCGGCAAGAAGGTCGAAACGCGCGAGATCAAGTTCGCCATGTTGGCGGCGCTGATCCTGCCGCTTTCCATTCTCGGCTTCTCCGCGATTGCCGCAGTCACGCCGATCGCGTTGAAGTCGCTGAACAACGACGGCGCGCATGGTCTGTCCGAGATTCTCTATGCCTACAGTTCAGGCACAGGCAACAACGGGTCGGCCTTCGCGGGCCTGAACGCCAACGTCCCGTTCTGGAATGCAACTCTGGGCATCGCCATGCTGCTCGGCCGCTTCGGCTATGCGATCCCGGTGCTCGCCATCGCAGGCTCGATTGTCGCGAAACCGAAACTCGCGCCGACGTCCGGCACCCTGCCGACCAGCGGGCCGCTGTTCACCGGCTTGCTCATCGGCGTGATCCTCATCCTCGGGGGGCTCTGCTTCTTCCCCGCCCTGGCCCTTGGCCCGATCGTCGAGCACTTCCAGGTGCTCAGCGCGGTCAAGGCGCTTCACTGACATCCGGAGTCCGTCGTCATGACGACCGCAACCCTTCAAGGCGGCCGCGAGCCGACTCGAGAGCCTGCCCAAGAGCCGGCCAAGCAAGCCAAGTCGGCCATCGCCAACGCGACCTTCTCGCGCGGCGTGCTCGTCCGCGCGTTGATCGCCGCTTTCGGCAAGCTCAATCCAGCGAGGCTGCTCGGCAACCCGGTGATCCTCGCGACCGAGGTGGTGGCCGCGCTTGCGACCGTCTCCACCATCGCCGCAATCGCCGGTGGAAAGCCCTTCGGCTTCCCGATTCAGATCGCGCTCTGGCTTTGGGCCACGGTGCTTTTCGCCAACTTCGCCGAGAGCGTCGCGCAGGGTCGCGGCAAGGCGGCGGCGGACTCGTTGCGCGCAGCGCGCGTGACGACCAAAGCGAAGGTCATCGTCGATCCCAGGACAGGAACCACCGTGCCCACCCCTGCGCACGAGCTGCGCGCCGGCGCGATCGTGCTGGTGGAGACCGGGGACGTGATCCCGTCAGATGGCGAAATCATCGTAGGCGTGGCCTCGGTGAACGAAGCGGCCATCACCGGCGAAAGCGCGCCCGTCATCCGTGAGGCCGGCGGCGACCGCTCCGCCGTCACCGGCGGCACGACCGTGGTCTCCGACTGGATCAAAGTTCGCATCACCGCCGAGCCCGGCTCGACTTTCCTAGACCGTATGATCGCCATGGTCGAAGGCGCCGAGCGCAAGAAGACGCCGAACGAGGTGGCGCTGGCCGCCCTGCTCGCAGGCCTGACGCTGGTGTTCTGGATCGCGGTGGTGACCCTGCTCGGCCTCGGCAAATACTCGAAAGTTGACCTCGACCCCATGGTGCTAGGGGCGCTGTTCGTCTGTCTGATCCCCACCACCATCGGCGGCCTGCTCTCCGCGATCGGCATCGCGGGTATGGACCGCCTGCTGAAAGTCAATGTGCTGGCCGTGTCCGGACGCGCGGTGGAGGCGGCCGGCGACTGCGATACCTTGCTGCTCGACAAGACCGGCACCATCACCTTCGGCAACCGCATGGCCACCGAGGTTGTGGCCGCCCCGGGCGTTCCCGGCGACAAGGCGCTGTGGGCCGCGCTGATGGCCTCGCTCGCCGACGAGACGCCGGAAGGCCGTTCGATTCTCGAACTGGCGCGCGAGAAGCACGGGCTGGTCGAACAGGTTCCTACCGGCGCCGAAGTGGTCCCGTTCAGCGCCACGACCCGCATGTCGGGCCTCGACACGTCAACCATGCATTGGCGCAAGGGCGCGGTTGACGCGATCTGCAAGTTCGTCGGCCTGACGGAAAGCGACATGCCCAAGGATGTCGCCGCCGCGGTCGATCGCATTGCGCGTTCGGGCGGCACCCCCTTGGCGGTGGCTGAAAACGGCAACCTGGTCGGCGTCATCCATCTTAAGGACGTGGTCAAGCCCGGCGTGAAGGAGCGCTTCGCCGACCTGCGCCGCATGGGCATGCGCACGGTGATGATCACCGGCGACAACCCGGTCACGGCCGCGACCATCGCGTCGGAGGCCGGCGTCGACGACTTCCTCGCGGAAGCCACGCCAGAGGACAAGCTGAACCTGATCCGCGCCGAGCAAAGCAAAGGCCGCCTGGTCGCCATGTGCGGCGATGGCTCCAATGACGCCCCAGCCCTGGCTCAGGCGGACGTGGGCGTGGCCATGCAGACTGGCACCCAGGCCGCGCGCGAGGCCGGCAACATGGTCGACCTCGACAGCGACCCGACCAAGCTCATCGAGATCGTCGAGGTCGGCAAACAAATGCTGATCACCCGCGGCGCGCTCACCACCTTCTCCATCGCCAACGACGTGGCGAAATATTTCGCGATCATCCCCGCGATCTTCCTCGCTTCGCTGCCAGCGCTCGGCGCGTTGAACGTCATGCGCCTGCACAGCCCGCAAAGCGCGATTTTGTCGGCGGTGATCTTCAACGCCCTGATCATCGTCATGCTAATCCCCCTGTCGCTGAAGGGGGTGAAGTACCGTCCGATCGGCGCGGCGAAACTGCTGTCGCGCAACCTCCTCCTCTATGGCCTGGGCGGCGTCATCGCCCCCTTTGTCGGCATCTGGCTCGTCGACTGGGTCGTCGTTCTGCTCGGCCTTGCGCCGGTGCATCCCTGAGCCATCGGAGTTGTTTCCATGAAGGCCCTCGTTTCCACTCTCGCGCTGGCCGCAGTCATCGCTCCGGCCGCCGCCTTTGCCCAGACGTCTGCCCCGGCGCCCGCGGCGACCCCTGCGTCGCCGGCCGACGCCGCGATCTGCACCGACCGTCCGACCAAAGCGAACGCGACGTGCACCGTGCCGGCCGGACATTGGCAGGTAGAGAGCGATCTTGTGAACTGGACGCACGCGTCCGCCGACGGTCTTTCGACCGACGTCATTCTCGCTCCGAACCCGACGCTCAAGTACGGGATCAACAACAAGCTAGACGTCGAATTCAACATCGCCCCCTTTGAGGAAATCCACACCAGGTTCGGACCGTTCTCTCAGACGGAAAACGGCGTCGGCGACCTCTTCCTGCGGCTGAAGTGGGCTGCGGTCTCCAACGCAAATTGGAGCCTGTCGGTGCTCCCGTGGGTGAAGGCGCCGACAGCCGATCACCACATCGGCAACGGCGAGGTCGAAGGTGGCCTGGCCGTACCGGTCAGCTTCAACCTGCCCGACAAATTCAGCCTGACCTTCGGGCCCGAGCTGGACTCGCTCGAAAACGCAGCGCTCGACGGCCATCACCTGAACATGGTGCAGCTGATCAACGTCTCCCGGCCAGTAACCAACAAGATCAGCCTCGCGGCCGAGTACTGGAACGACCAGAATTGGGATCCGCTCGGCACGGTGTCGCAAAGCTCGGCCGACGTGGCGGCGACCTATGCGGTGAACAACACCCTTCAACTCGACGTGGGCGCCAACTTCGGCCTGAACAAGGCGACGCCGCGTTCGCAACTCTATGTCGGCGTTTCCAAGCGCTGGTGAGGTAAGACCATGTCCCTTCTCTCCCAAATCCGCCCCGCCATCGTCTCGACGCTCGCCTTCACCGTCCTGCTCGGCATCGCCTATCCGCTTGCGATCACCGGCGCTGCCCAAGCCACGATGCCGTTCCAGGCGAAGGGCAGCTTTCTGAAGAACAAGGCCGGTCACGTGATCGGGTCGGCCCTCATCGCCCAGCCTTTCACCCGGCCCGAATACTTGCATCCGCGTCCTTCGGCGGCGGGCAAGAACGGCTATGACACCATGAGTTCGGGCGGATCGAACTACGGACCGCTGAACGCCGATCTCGCCAAGCGCGAGGCAGCCGACGCCGACAAGCTCCGCAAGGAGGACGGCGCGGGTGCGAGCCCCCTGCCCGCAGATGCGGTCACCACCTCCGCCTCGGGGCTCGATCCCGACATCTCGCCCGACAACGCGCATCTTCAGATCTATCGCATCGCCAAGGCGCGGGGAGTTGATGCGGCCCTGGTCGCGCAGCTGATCGACCGGGCGACCGAAGGCCCTGCGATGGGCTTCATGGGTCAGCCGCGGATCAACGTGCTGAAGGCCAACATGGCGCTGGACGCGCGTTTTCCGATGCACCGTTTCGGCGCCGGGTGAGTCGCGCCGAGCAGCCGAATCCGGCGCCAGGGGCTCCCAACGCCCTGACGCCTCCCCTTTCCTGCACGGCAGGGGAGCCGATTTTCTTTGCGGCCGGGTTTGCGAAGGGTCTCGCGATCAGCCACCCTCGCGCTGAATGACCGTCGAAGAACCCCGACGCCCCGATCCCGAGGCCCTGCTCCAGGAGGTTGATCGCGCAAACCGCGGTCAGCTCAAGGTTTTCCTCGGCATGGCGCCCGGTGTCGGCAAGACCTACGAAATGCTTCGCGCCGCGCGCAGTCGCAAAGCGGGAGGCGGCGAGGTGCTGGTGGGCGTCGTGGAGACGCACGGCCGAAAGGAGACCGAAGCGCTGCTGCGTGGGCTTGAGGTGATGCCGCGCAAGCCGCTCGAGTATCGCGGCCGGACCTTCCTCGAATTCGATCTCGACGAGGCGTTGCGGCGCAAACCCGCGCTGCTGCTGATCGACGAATACGCCCACTCCAACGTCCCGGGTGCGCGCCACCCCAAGCGCTGGCAGGACGTCGAGGAATTGTTGGCCGCCGGCATCGACGTCTGGACCACCCTGAACGTGCAGCACCTGGAAAGCCTGGTCGACGTGGTCTGGAAGATCACCGGCGTGCGCCAGCGCGAGACCGTGCCTGATTCCGCCCTATCGCGCGCGGACGATATCGAACTGGTCGATATCACCCCCAGCGAACTGCGCCAGCGCCTGGCCGACGGCAAGGTCTATCTGGAAGAGACCGCGCGCGTCGCCGCCGACCGTTTCTTCAAGCCGGAAAACCTGACGGCCCTGCGCGAACTCGCGCTGCGCCGCACCGCCGAGACCGTGGACGACCAGCTCCTCGGCGCCATGAAGCGTGCGGGGGTCGAGGGCCCATGGGCGGCGGGCGAGCGTATTCTCGTCTTGATCGGCGGCGCGCCGGTGGCGGCTGCTCTGGTGCGGTCAGGCCGGCGGATTTCGGACATGATGGCCAACGCGCCCTGGACCGTGGCGCACGTCGACCAGCCGAACCGCCCGCCGGCGAACGCGGCGAGCGCGCATCGCCTGAACGAAGCCTTGAAGCTGGCGCAGCAGCTCGGCGGCACGACCGCGGTGCTGACCGGCGACGACATCGTCGAGACGGTGCTCGACTACGTGCGCCGCAACAACGTGACCCAGATCGTCATCGGGCGCACGCCGCAACGCCGTTTCCGCGCCCTGTTCGGCCGGTCCCTGCCGCAAGCGCTGCTCGAGCGTTCCTGCGGCGCGGCGCTGCACATCGTCACCGAGACCGCCGCCGACGCGCGATTGATCCCCGGCGTGCGCCCGAGGGCGCGCGCGCGCCGCCCCTGGCTCGGCTATCTGGCGGCGGTCGGGTGCGTGGCGGCGGCGACCGGGGTCTCGGCGGTCATCGACCAGATGTCGAACCAGACCGCGAACTTGGCGATGGTCTACCTCGTCAGCGTGCTCGCCGCCGGCATCGGCTGGGGCATGGGGCCGGCGCTGTTCGCGGCGGCGCTGGCGGCCATCACCTACAACTTCTTCTTCCTCGAGCCGCGGCTCAGTTTCTACATCGGTCACGCGGCAGACGTGCTCACCTTTAT
Organism: uncultured Pseudomonadota bacterium; assembly: GCA_963838235.1. Classification (GTDB taxonomy): domain Bacteria; phylum Pseudomonadota; class Alphaproteobacteria; order Caulobacterales; family Caulobacteraceae; genus JAFECT01. Next base: position 539,390 of record CAWIQJ010000005.1, on the reverse strand, counting down.
CGTGCTCTTTGGCGTTGCCTCGGCCACCGGTTGGCTGACCGGCCGGGTGCGCGACCAGGGCCGCGCCACCGCGAGGCGCGCCTCCGCTATTGCTTCGCTGCTCGAGGCGAGCCGCCGCCTCTCCGCCGCCGCCGGCCAGAAAGAGGCCGCGCAGGCCTTGGCAGAACAGCTCGCCGCCGCCGTGGGCGCCAAGGCGGTCATTTTGCTGCCCCAGGACGGCGACATCGCGCCCTGCGCCGGCGCGCCGACGCTGGAATCCCTTTCGACCGCGGACATGGCCGCCGCCCGCTGGGCGTGGGAGCGCGGCGAGGCGGCGGGATCGGGCACAGGCACTCTGCCGAACGCGGCCTGGACGTTCCGCCCGCTGGACGGCTTGAAGGACCGCTCCGGCGTCGCCGGCGTCGAGGCGGGCGAAGCCGCGCAGGAGGCGGATGAGCGCTTTGTGTTGGCGCTGCTGGATCAGGGCGCGGTGGCGCTGGAGCGGGCCGAGTTCGCCGCTGAGGCCGCCGACGCGGAAGCGCTGCGCCGCTCCGGCCGGCTGCGCGACGCGCTGCTGAACTCCATCAGCCACGACCTGAGGACGCCGCTATCGACCGTCCTGGGGTCGACCACGACGCTCATCGAATACGGCGACAAGCTGGAGAAGCCGGTGCGCCGCGACCTGCTGTTCAGCATCCGCGAGGAGGCGGAGCGGCTGAACCGCTACGTCGGCGACCTCTTGGACATGACCAAGCTGGAGGGCGGCGGGCTCGAGCCGCGGACGGACCTAGTGGATGTGCGCGAGCCGCTGGAGGCGGCGATCGACCGCGTTTCGCGGCGCCTGGGCGAGCGGACGCTCGAGCGGGATTTCGCGCCCCAACTTTCCATGGTGAAAGTGGACCCGGGCCTGCTGGAGCAGGCGGTCGTCAATATCCTTGAGAACGCCATCAGCTACAGTCCTGAGCGCAGCCGCATCGAGGTGGCCGCCCACGAGGACCCCGACGAGGTGGTGATTTCCATCGAGGACCAGGGGCGCGGCATCCCGCGCGGAGAGCTGGAGCGGGTGTTCGACAAGTTCCGCCGCCTCGACATCCCGACCGACCGCGGCAAGAGCGCGGGCCTGGGCCTGTCCATCGCCAAGGGCTTCGTCGAGGCCATGGGCGGCCGCATTGCGGCGGTCAGCCCGGTCGCGGGCACGGGCGGGACGCGCCTGCTGATCAGCCTGCCCAAGACGATCAGAACCCACGAGTTCCTGTTGTGAGCGCCCCCCTTTGACCGCCTCGCGCCCGCGCATCCTCGTCATCGACGACGAGCCGCAGATCCACCGGTTCCTGAGCCCGGCGCTGGACGTCGCGGGCTATGAGCCGGTCCGCGCCGACACCGCCGCCGACGGCCTGCGCGAGATCGCGCGGAAGCCCCCCGACGCGGTGGTGCTCGACCTCGGCCTGCCCGACATGGACGGCAAGGAGGCCCTGGCCAAGGCGCGGGCCTTCTACGCCGGACCCATCGTGATCCTCTCGGCGCGGCATCAGGAGGCCGAGAAGATCGACGCGCTGGACCTGGGCGCCGACGACTATGTGGAGAAGCCGTTCGGGGTCGGCGAACTGCTCGCGCGCCTGCGCGCGGCGATGCGCCGAAAGCTGCAGAGCGAGGGCTCTGAACCCCTTGTGCGCGTGGGGAATGTGGAGATCGACTTGGTCCGCCGCCTGGTCACGCGCGGGGGCGAAGCGGTGCATCTCTCGCCCAAGGAATACGACCTGCTCGCGCGCCTGGCCGAAGGCGGCGGCCGGGTGTTGACGCATCGCCAGATTCTCACCGCCGTATGGGGCCCGGCGCACGAGCACGACGTGCAGTATCTGCGCGTCTTCATCGGCCAGCTGCGACAGAAGCTGGAAGCCGATCCGGGCCGTCCGACTTTGATCCTCACCGCGCCCGGCGTAGGTTATCGCTTCGGCGTCTGATACCGCCAGTCCACCGTAAAACCACCGTAAATACGGTGCGACGCCCCCCCCTCAGCTTCGCGAGACCGCGGCCCCTCCACCGAAAAACCACCGTAAAATACGCTGCGCGGCGTCGAATGCGACGACGGTCCCTGGACGGGCTCCTCCGGCGACAAGATGTCAAAGACCCGCCTGCAGTTTAGCACCGGACAAGCGGCGAACGAAGGCGCTGCGCGAACACAATAAGTCCGCGAACGGCGCACCGGTCAGGCCGCGCCGTGACGGCGCCGAGTTGCGGCGGGAGACAATCCGAAAGGAATCTGCTAGTCTTTTCGACGATACGGCTGAAGCGCGGCGCGGGGACGTCGCTCAGGAGGCCCGAATGCTGGAGCCCGCCTTCATCGGAAGTTCGCGTCGTGTGGACGTCCGCAGCGTTGCCGAAATGCGCCGCGTGCTGATTCCCTTCGAGGATGAAACCACCCGCATGGCCGCGTCAGCGGACGCGATCCGCAACGTGGTGGCGGCGGCGCGCAAATCCGGCGATTTCTCTTACGAATCCATCGCGACTGAACTGTTCAAACAGTTCGCAAAGGACGCCTCGGCCGCGAAAAAGCGGGCTTAGGACCGGCCGGAGACTAGGCTTGGAACGACCACCTCGCCATCCTCCTTGGTGAAGGTCTCCGGGCGACGATCCAGCAGATCGAAGACGCGTTCCGACGGCCGGCACAGGGCTGCGCCCCGGGGCGTGACCACGATGGGGCGGTTCACCAGGATTGGGTAAGCCACCATGGCGTCTAGGATCGCCTCGTCGCCGGCGCCGTCCAGCAGGCCCAGTTCGGCGGCGGGCGTCCCCTTCTCGCGCAGGAGTTCGCGCGCTGTGGACTGCGTCCTCGCGCACAGCTCGCCCAGCAGCACCCGCGTCCAACCCGTCTCGAGATAGTCCACCACCGTCGGCGCGTAGGCCGCGGCGCGGATCATCGCGAGGGTGTTGCGAGAAGTTCCGCAAGCGGGGTTGTGATAGATCGTGACCGGAAATGCCTCGCTCACGCGGGCCGCCTCTCGCGCAACAGCCAGCCGAAGACGCCGACCGCCGCCACCGCGCCGGCGAGTTGGGCGGCGATGAAAACCGGCGCCGACGACGGCGCTATGCCCGCGAAGGTATTCGACAGCGCGCGCGCTATCGTAACGGCCGGGTTCGCGAACGAGGTCGAGGCGGTGAACCAGTAGGCCGCGGTGATGTAGAGCCCCACCGCTACCGGGGTGAATTCCGGGCGGAAGCGTAGGGCGCCGAAGATGGTCGCCAGCAAACCGAACGTGGCCACGAACTCGGAGAAAGCCTGCGCCGGCCCGTCGCGGAGCTTGGTGGAGATCTGCAGGATCGGCTCGGCGAACATGGCGTGCGCCGCAAAGACGCCGAGCACGGCGCCCGCGACCTGAACCGCGATATAGGCCAACGCCAGCGCCGGAGCGATCTCGCGGCGCAGGGCGAAGGCCAGCGTCACCGTCGGATTGAAGTGCGCCCCCGAAATCGGCCCGAAGACCGTGATCAGCACCACCAACGCGGCGCCGGTCGCCAGCGTGTTGCCCAGCAGGGCGATCGCCACATTACCGCCCGCCAGGCGCTCGCCCATGATCCCCGATCCGATGACCACGGCGAGCAACAGCGCGGTCCCCAACGCCTCGGCGACGAGACGGCGCGCCATGGAGAAGGGATGGATCGGCGGTTCGAGACTCGCGATCAGCGTTCCTGCGTCCACAGGCTGCGTTTTCGGCTCGGTCATTTCGTGGTCACGTTGTCCCGGCCGATCTCGCTGACGCGATGCTTGAGCGAAAGCGGATCGAGCTTGTCGAGCGGCAGGCCGGCGAGGAGCTTGAGCCGGTTCGACAGCACCCGGTAGGCGTCGGCGAAGGCGAGCGCGACCTCCGCCTCCGATCCCGTGACAGCGGCCGGATCGGGCATGCCCCAATGCGCCGTGACCGGTTGTCCCGGCCAGTATGGACAGACCTCGCCCGCCGCGTTGTCGCAGACGGTGATGACGAAATCGAGCTGCGGCGCGCCGGGCTGGGCGAACTCATCCCACGACTTCGAGCGGAGGCCTGTGGTTGGGTGGCCCATCCTTTCGAGTAGTTTCAGCGCCTCGGGGTGGACCGCCCCTTTCGGCATGGACCCCGCCGAATAGGCGACGAACTTCCCGGCGCCGATCTGGTTCATGATCGCCTCGGCGAGGATCGATCGCGCGGAGTTTCCGGTGCAGAGAAATAAGATGGTGTAGGGCGCCCCCATCGTCGACCTCAGGTTCTCGCGGCGCCGCAGCACGGCGCTTCGGCGCTGAGGTCGGGTTTGGGCGGACAGCAGGCGCCCTGCGGAGTCGCGGGCGTGCAACAGGCCTCGCCGCTCAGGTCCGCCGGGGCGAGGTCCTCGCCATAGACGGTGCTGTCGCCAAACGTGTGGAACGTCTCCCAGCGGATGCCGGAAGGGTCCGTCGTCCAGGTCTTGTCCGATTGCGCATAGCAGCAAGTCGTCGCCGCCTCGTCGATCGTCACGGCGCCGGCTGTCTTCAAGCGGTCCGAGATTGCGGAGAGCTCGCCGGCTTCGTGCGCCTGGATGCCGAGATGATCGAGGCCGGCGGTGCGCCCGCGCGCGGAGATGGCGAAGTTCACACGCGGGTCGTCGAGCATCCACTTGGCGTAGTCGGTCTTCACGACCGACGGATCGGTCCCGAACAGGGTGGAATAGAAGCCGATGGATTGGCTGAGATCATCGACCGCGACGTGGATATGCAGGCGTTTCACGCAGTGACCTCCGGTTTTGCGACGCAACAGACGGCTCGGGCGGCGATCGGTGCGCAGATTTCGGGCCGACCCTGGCAGCAGTCCTCCATAAGGAAACCGATGAGGCCGCCGATGGCCTCGTAGTTCGCCGAATAGATGATCGAGCGGCTCTCGCGCCGTGAGGCGATCAGGCCGGCGCGGGTCAGGATGGCGAGCTGGGTCGACATGGTGTTCGCCGGGGCGCTGAGCTCGCGTGCGATGTCGCCGGCGGCGATGCCCTGCGGCCCCGCCTGCACCAGACGGCGAAACACAGCGAGGCGTCCGGGGTGGGCTAAGGCGGCCAGGGCTTCGATGGCGTCTTCCATAATTCCATAATTCCGGAATTATGGAATTGAGTCAAGCCGCGTGCATCAGACGGCCAGCTCCGCCAGGGCGCCGGCCACGCCCTCAGCCGCGGGCCCCACGATCAGATGCACCACCTTGGCGCCCGGCCGCGCGACGCCGCGGGCGCCCGCCTTCCGCACCGACGCTTCATCCACCACAGCGTCGTCGGCCACCTCGACCCGCACGCGTCCCGCCCTCGCCTCCACAGCGGTGACGTTTGAAGCGCCGCCGAGCGCGGCGAGCAGGCTTACGGCGAATTTCGGGTCGGCAGGTTGCGCCGGTTTCGCGTCGATGCGTGTCGGTGGCGCCGGCCGCGTCGGGAGAACCGGTTCGATCTCCATCGTCGCCAGGCGCGCGCGGATCTCGCCCGCCGTGATGTCGGCGGTGGGGCCCAGCACCACCTGCACCGTCGTCGCCGACGGCCGGATCAGGCCACGCGAGCCGAACGCCTTCAGCGCCGCTTCGTCGACCGCCTGGCTGTCGGCGACCTCGAGCCGCAGGCGCGTGGTGCAGGCGTCGACCCGTTTCAGGTTCGCCGCGCCGCCGAGCGCTGTGATCAATCCGTCGATGCGGCCGTCGCCCTTGCTGGTCTGGACCGCCGCCGCTGAGGGCGCCTCGTCGCGTCCAGGAGTCTTCAGGTTGAAGCGGCGGATCGCGAAGCTGAAGGTGAAGTAGTAGATCAGCGCATAGGCTGCGCCGACCGGCCAGAGCAGCCAGGGGTTCTGCGCCTTGTTCCAGTTCAGGACATAGTCGAACGCTCCCGCCGAGAAGCTGTAGCCTAGTCTCACATGCAGCAGGTGCATGATCACCTCGGCGAGACCGGTCAGGATCGCGTGCAAAAGGTAGAGCAAGGGCGCCAGGAACATGAAGGTGAACTCGATGGGCTCGGTCACGCCGGTCAGAAACGAGGTCAGCGCCATGGACATCAGCATGCCGCCTACCTCTTTGCGCCGCTCCTTCGGCGCGGCGCGGTACATGGCGAAGCAGGCCGCCGGCAGGCCGAACATCATTACCGGGAAAAAGCCGCTCATGAACCCGCCAGCCGTCGGGTCGCCGGCGAAGAAACGGTTCAGGTCGCCGGTTTTGCCGTGGAAATCGCCGATCACGAAATAGGCGACATTGTTGAGAATGTGATGCAGGCCGGTGACCAGCAACAGCCGGTTCAGCAAGCCGAAGACGAACAGCCCCCATCCGCCGGATGCCAGCACAGCCTGGCTCAGGGCGTCGAGCCCGTTCGACAGGAAGGGCCAGCCCCAGCCGAACAACCCGCCAAGGAACAGACCGGCGAAGCCGCTGATGATCGGCACGAACCGGCGTCCGCCGAAGAAGGCGAGATAGTCGGGCAGCTTGATATCGTAGAAGCGGTTGTACAAAAGCCCCGCGATCACCCCCGACAGGATGCCGCACAGGACGCCGAAATGGTTCACCGCGCTGTTGGCATAGTCCGCCTGCGCCAGCTTGGCGAACTTGTCCGGAAGACCCGTGGTCACGCTCGGCGGCGCCTGGATCAACGCCGCCGCGCCCGCAATCGCAATCATGAAGCAGACGAGACCGGCCAAACCCGCCGCGCCATTGTTCTCGCGCGCGAAACCGACGGCCACACCCACAGCAAACAGATAGCCCAGGTGCGAGAAGATGGTGTCGGCGCTGGCCCCGATGAACGACACGCCGTGCGTCACCCACCAATGGGCCCACGGGGTCGCGGGCATCCAACCCCACACATCGTCCTGGCCGAGGCGCAGCAGGATACCGGCCACGGGCAGCACGGCGATGGGCAGCATCAGCGCCCGGCCAAGTCTTTGCAGGTTCGCGAGCATGGCGGGCTCCTATTCGCGGCCGGTGAGCGCGGGCCAGGTCTTCATCACCAGCGTGCGCACCTCGGCGGCGGACGCGAGGGCCAGCGCCTGGGACGCGGCCTTGCGGCAGTCGGCGAGGGTGATCTGACGGATGAGGGCCTTCAGGTCGGGAATGCGGTTAGGCGTCGCTGACAACTCGGTAACGCCGAGGCCGATCAGGATCGGGGCTGCGACCGGGTCCGAGGCGAGACCGCCGCACACACCCACCCAGCGGCAGTGCTTCGAGGCGCCGTCGACCGCCTGGCCGATCAGGCGCAACACGGCCGGGTGCAAGGCGTCGAGTTGGGCGGCGAGCTGAGGATTGCCGCGGTCCATGGCCAGCACGTACTGGGTGAGGTCGTTGGTGCCGACGGAGAAGAAGTCCGCCTCGGCGCCGATCTGGTCGGCGAGCACGGCGCAGGCGGGCGTCTCCACCATGACGCCGAGCTTGACCGGATCGGTGCGGCCGATCTCGCGGGCGATCTCGTCGACCACCGCGCGCACCGCCTTCAACTCCGAGAGCTGGGCGATCATCGGCAGCATGATGGCGCACTGGCCAGGCGGTTCGACGCCCAGGATGGCGCGCAGCTGTTCGCGCATCAGGTCGGGCCGCCACAGGCTGGTGCGCACGCCGCGCAGGCCGAGCGCGGGATTGTCCTCGTACGGCATCGGCAGATAGGCCACCGGCTTGTCGCCGCCGATGTCGAGGGTGCGCACGATCAGCGGCCGCCCGCCCAGGGCGTCGGCGATGGCCTGATATTCGCGCTTCTGTTTCGCCTCGTCCGGCGGCGTCTCGCGGTCGAGGAACAGGAACTCGGTGCGCAGCAAACCGCATCCCTCCGCGCCCGCTTCGACCGCGCCCGTGGCCTCGCTCACGGCGCCCAGGTTGGCGAACACCTCGATGCGCTTGCCGTCCGCCGTGGTGCAAAGTTCGCGCGCCGCCTGACGCGCCGCCGCCTGACGCTGCTTTCGCGCCGCGAGCGCGGTGCGGATCGCGTCGGTCTCCCACGGCTCGGGCGACAGGTGCAGCCGCCCCTGGTCGGCGTCGAGAATGACGGTCGCGCCGTCCGGCGTGTCCAGCACGCGCTCGCCCGCGGCGACGATGGCGGGAATGTCCATGGCTGCGGCGAGGATCGCCACGTGCGAGGTCGGACCGCCGCGCGCAAGACAGAACCCCGCCAGGCGCGAGGCGTCCAGCGCGACCAGTTGCGACGGCAGCAGTTCACCGGCGATCAGGATGGTGTTTTCCGGCAAGTCCGGCGCCGGCGCGTGGGCTTCACCGACGAGCGCGAGCAGAACCTGACGCTCGAGGTCGGCGAGATCGGCCGCCCGTTCGACCATGCGCGCATCGCCCAGGGCCCTGAGCACGGCGATCTGCGTCCGCACCGCCTTGCGCCAGGCCGCGCCCGCGCTCTTGCCGTCGTTCAGCGCCGCCTGAGCCGCGTCGAGCAGTTCCGGGTCGTCGAGCAGGGCAACGTGCGCAGCGAGGATGGAGCGCCGGTGACGCTCGCCGCCGGCCGAGGCTTTCTCCAGCGCATCGCGCACGACCCCGCGCGCGCGCGTCAGCTCGGCGCTCTCCTGCGCGGCGCCCGCCCCCTGTTCGACGATGGGAATCTCGGGCGCGGTGAAATGGACGGCCGTCCCGACCGCCAAGCCCGGCGACGCGGTCACACCGGAGATCAGCTTCGGGTCGCTGTCGGGCTCGGATCGGGCGCGACGGACGGGCGCCGGCGGCTTCGGCGCCGTCTCGACAAGGCCTGCAATGTGGTCGGCGACGCCCTGGGCCGCGGCCTCCGCGTCGGCGCCGCGCGCCAGGACCTCGATCGCGTCGCCGTCGCGCGCGCCGAAGGCCATCAGCGCGACGACGCTCTTCGCATTGGCCTTGCGGCCGCTGGCCGCCAGGCTGACCTCGGACGAGAAACGCTTGGCGCAGGCCGCAACTGAGGCGGCGGGCCGCGCGTGCAGGCCGTGTGCGAGGGCAAGGCGCACGGTGCGCGACGCCGCCACGCCGGACACCGTCGTCGGTGCGACCGTCGCCTCGCCGCGTGGCGCGATCGCCATCAGGAATGCGCCGGCTTCGATGGCGCCTTCCGCGCGCCGGGTGATCACGAAGCCGTCGCTGTTGGCCAGGATTACGGGCGTGACCAGGCTCGCCGCCTTGAGCGCGAGGGAGTCGAGATCAAAACTGATCAGGAGATCGCCGGCGCGGACGCTCTGCCCATCGTTCACGTGAACGGTGAAGCCCTCGCCCTTCAGCGCCACCGTCTCCAAACCGATGTGCACCAGGATCTCGGCGCCGCCCACGGCGCGAACCGTCGCGGCGTGGCGGGTGTGGTGCACCGACACGACCACGCCGTCGCACGGCGCGCGCAACTCGGCGCTGGTCGGATCGATCAGCACGCCGTCGCCCATCATGCGCTCGGCGAAGACCGGGTCGGGCGCCTCGTCCAGCGGCGCAACCCAGCCCGACAGCGGCGCGATCAGGGTCAGTTCAGGCACGGGCGGTTTCCTGTCGTTCATGTCATTTCGGGCCGCCGAGGTGGAACAGGTCGCCGAGGCCGCGCGACGTCGCCTTGGCTTGCGGAAGGAGATCGACCGTCTTGATAACCCACATCGGATCGACGCCCTTCTGGGTGAAGCTGAAGCAGAGATCGTGCCGTCCCGTGATCGGTTTGATCGGAACCGGCGCCAGGGCGGTGACCGCGGGGTTGCCGACCGCCGGCTTCAGCGGCAGCACAGCGATCCGCTCGCCGTCGCAGCTGTCGAGCCTGACTTCAAGCTCTCCGTCCCGCGTCGCCGGCGTGCGGAACTTGATCTGGTTCACCGCGTCACCGATCTGGAAGTTGAACGGAACCTGTCCCACAGCCGCGCCGATCGCGGAGACGCCACCGAGTTCGGCTGCCGGATAGATCCAGCACGGATTGAGAATGTCGACCAGGAACACCGCGCGCGGCCCGTTCACCGGCGCGTCGTCCTCGAGCGACAGGTCGAGCTTTCCCGAACAGGTCTTCAGCTCGTGGCTGTCGCGCGAGCGCACCGTGTCCGCATCGAAGCGTCGCTCGATGGCGTGCGACATGGCCTCTTCGCCGATGAAGGTCGCCGCCCGCACGCGCGACGGGATCGCGACCGCGAAGGGCGCCGCATAGGGCTTCGACCGTGGCGTCGGCTCGGAGCCATCGGTGGTGTAGCGGATCTCACCGTCGCCGCTTTCGTCGGAGAGGGTGACGGTCGCTTGGTTGGTCTTGGGATCGAAGTCGGAGGCCAACAACGGCTCGTAGGCGCTGTCGGCGGCGCCTACGCCCAGGTCACGCAGGCGCGCGGTCTCGGCCGGCATGCGCGCCAGGAAATCCTGGGTGGCGCCGGGTGCGGACCAGCCGAGTTCGGCGATGGCGGCGGCGCGCGGGAAGGTCATGAACTCGACGCGCGGCTCGGTGCGGATGTGTTCGGTCCAGACCGCGCCTTCCACCCCCAATATGTGTCCGCGCTGCGCCTCAGTGAGCGTCGGCGGCGCCGGATCGAAGCCGGCGATGTCCTTGAACGTCAACACCGCGCCGCGGCCGGGCGGCTGATCCGGCGACGGGTTCTGGCGATGATCGAGATAGAGGGTGGGATCGGCCGCCAGCACGGCGTCGTGATCCTGCGCCGCCGCAGCCGCGGCGCCCGCGGCGCCCTGCCACGACATGACGACAGCGTGGGGAGTCAGACCGCCCTTCAGAATGTCGTCCCAACCGACGAGCCGCCGGCCGTGCTGGTCGAGCCAGGCGTCCATGCGTCCGGTCATCCAGGACTGCAACGCGTCCTCGTTCTTCAGGCCCAGCGCCTGCATCTGAGCCTGAATCTGCGGCGAGGCCCTCCACTGGTCCTTCACCGCTTCGTCGCCGCCCACGTGGATGTAAGGGCCGGGGAACAGGTCGATCACCTCGGTGAGGACATCCTGCAGGAAGCCGATGGTCGGCGTGTCCGGATTGAGCAGGTTGGAATAGACGCCCCAGTCCGCGGGCACGCTGGTCGGTGGATGTGGCGTCGAGGCGAGCCACGGATAGGCCACGATGGCTGCGCTCGAATGGCCCGGCATGTCGATCTCGGGCACGATCGTCACATGGCGCCGGGCGGCGTAGGCGACGATGTCGCGCACCTGGGCCTGGGTGTAGAAGCCGCCGTAGAGCCTGGGCCTGTGCGTCGCAGGATCGATGTCCTGGGCCGGCCCCTGCCCGGCAGGCACGCGCCAGGCGCCGACGTCGGTCAGGCGCGGATACTTCTTGATCTCGAGACGCCAGGCCTGGTCGTCGGTCAGGTGCCAGTGCAGCACGTTCAACTTGTGCACGGCCATGGCGTCGATGAACGTCTCGATGAAGGCCGGCGACTGGAAGTGCCGCGCCGAGTTGAGCAACAGTCCGCGCCACGGATAACGCGGCGCGTCGTGAATGCTGAGCGCCGCGATCGGGATCGCGCTCGCGTGGCCGTCGGTCTCGGTGGCGAGCTGGAGGATCGTCACCGCGCCGTAGAACAGGCCTGCGTCGCCCGCCGCGAGCACGGTCGTCCCGCCGGGCGAAACGGTGAGACCGTACGCCTCCTCGCCCAGCGGCGCGCCGGGGCCGCGCGCGAGGTGGATGACCGGACCTTTGATCTCGCCGTTCTCTTCATCGACCTTCAGCGCGATGCCGCGGGAACGCTTCAGCAGGTCGCTCAGCCAGGTCGCGACCCAGCGGGCCTGGGGATCGTTGGGGGGGACGAGGATGTGAGTCCCGGACGACAGGACGAAATCGCCCTGGTCGGGCGTCATCGACACGGGCTTGGGGATAATCGACGGCGGCGACGGTTTGGTCTGCGCGACCGGCCCGAACAGAGCGCCGAAAGGCGACGAGGCGGCGTCGGCGGCCCGGGGCGCGGCAAACGCGAGCGCGAGGCTCACGGCCAGGGCCATCCCGAACTTGCCTGAAAACACCGGTCGATTCACGGGCCAACCTTCCGCCTGGGCGCCTCGCGCGAAGAGAGGCGGAGCGGCGAAGCGCTCCGCCCAAGTCATCGCTGTGCTCAGGAAGATACTCAATGCCTGATCCAATCCGGAGTCCGACGATTCGGACGCCCTCAGGCCAGGCCGCCCGCACCCTGTCGGAGACGGAGCGAAGGCGAGGTCCGCAGCCGGGGCCCCCACCCGGGGGTGGTCAGAGCCTCGGCTGAAGGTCTTGGCATAGGCGGCGCTGGACCAGTCGCCGCCCACGCCCTTGATCAGTACTTGACGCGCAGCCCCACGAAGAACTGCCGCCCGTTGTCGTATATCGCCCGCGGTTGGTTGGTGTTGAGGGCGTAATACTTCAACAGCTGGTCGGTGAGATTGAGCGCGTCCGCCGTAATGGTGACGTTCGGCGTGACTTTGACGTTCACCGAGGCGTCGAGTTCGCCGGTATTGCCCTGGTTCTCGGCCGCTGAGCGGTCGAGGCCGACGAAGAAGTGTGAGCGATAGGTGTAGGCCAGTCGCGCGCTCAGCCAGCGGTTCTCGAAGTAGCCCGTCGCGTTGAAGGTGTTCTTCGAGTTGCCCACCAGCGGGTTGCCGCTGGAGTCTGTTCCGTCAGCGTAGGTGTAGTTGGCCTGGAAGCCGAAGCCGTAGGCGATCGGCTGCTGCCATTGCAGTTCGATGCCTTCGCTCTTGCCGCTGACGTTGATCGGCGAGGTGATGGTGTAGTTCGTCAGCGCGCCGTAGAACATGCTGTAGTACGTGGCCTGCGACGTGCCGTAGCCGACGTAGTTCTGCAAATCCATGTAGAACAGGTGACCGGCCAGCAAGGCGGTCGGCGCGTAATACCACTCGAGACCGACGTCATAGTTCGACGACCTGATCGGCTGCAGGTTCGGGTTGCCGCCGTTTCCGGTCTTGGTCAGATCGGTCAGCGACACCGCGCCCGCAAGGGCGGAGTAGTCAGGACGCGAGATGGTCTCATCCGCGGCAAACCGCAGAAGCAGATTGTCGGTTACGTTGAACGTGAAGTTCGCCGACGGCAGCACGTCGACGTAACTGTGCTTGATGTCGTCGGTCGTAAAGGCCCCGAAAGCGTAGACCGCTGTGGACGGCCCGGCGGACACGTTCACATAGCTGCTGAGTTCGCTGTCGACGAGACGGACGCCGAAGTTGCCGTGCCAGCGATCACCGCCCACCTCGGCCATCAGATAGCCGGCGTAGTCGGTCTCGTGCACTTTGAACGACCCGGGCCAGTAGTAGAAGAAGTTCGTCAGCCCCGCCGGCCGCGGATTCAGGATCGGCGTGACCGTCGAGCTGATCAGGCCGGTGTTGCCGATCGCGGGATTGGATAGGAATCCCGGAATGCTGAACTGATTGCCGAAGTTCGACGGATAGTCCTGGCCGGTCGGATCGACCGCCGAGAACGGCAAACCGCCGCCGCCCGTCCAGCACTGGCCGTTGGCGCCGATCGAGCAGCCATGGTCCCAGCCCACGACCGAGCGGGTGTGGTCGTTGACCCGAACGCCGAACTTCACCGCCTTGAACGGACCGTCGTCGAGATCGTAGGTACCGTCGATCTTGCCGTAAGCTTCCTTGTCGAGCTCGTGGAAGGTCTCGTTCCAGGCCCAGTCGTTGAACAGCCCCGCGGGGTTTGACGGGTTGATGTTCGGGAACGACACCGCCGCGACGCCGGACGACGAGATCGCGTACGACGCACCGGTGGGCCCATCGACTTCGAACGACGGCGCCGACGGCGTGTCGCCGTGGCCTTCGGTGTAGCCGACCTGGAACTTGACGGTCATCCGGTTGCTGGGATGGTAGGCGCCGTCGAGGTTCACGTACATCGTCGAGGACGACTCGTTCGGACGGTAGATGTTGTCGACGACCACGCCATCGGTCGGGCCGCCCGGACCCACCAGCGGGAAGCTGGCTGCGGTAATGGTGTCGCCCTTGACCGTGTAGCTGGTCGGCACATTCGTCTGGAACTCTTTAGTGCCCCAGAACATGTAGTTGGTGTTGTAGTTCGTCGCGTTCAGGTGCGAGTAGAAGCCATCGAGCTTAAACTCCCACTGATCGTTCGGTTTCCACTGGAAGGTCAGGTCCCCGCCTTCGCGAACGCGCTGCTGCTGGAACAGGGCCGAACCGATCAGGTCCGGATACCACTTGCCCACCAGCGACGGGATCGCCGCCCCGCTCGCGTCGCCCGCGCCGACCTGCGAATAGCCGAGGAACTCCTGGCCATCGCGGCGCGTGTCGCGCGCCTCGTAGAAGGCCTGGGCGATGACGCCGAAGGTATCGTCGCTGTTCTTCCATCCGAGCAGACCGCTGACCTGGGGTTTCCAGTCGGCAGCGAGGCTCGAATATTCGCCCTGGGCCTCCATTTCCATCGTCGTCTGCGTCGGCAGCGCCAGCGGATCGCGGGTCAGGATGTTGATCGAGCCGACGGTGCCGCCTTCGACCATGTCGGCCGATTGGGTCTTCGAGGCCTCAGCCGTATTGACGATTTCCGACGGCAGGAGGGTGAAGCTGACGCTGCGGCCCACGGTCTGGAACTGGTCGAGGATGAACCAGTCGCCGGTGGAGACCGGGTGGTCGTTGATCAGCACCTGCGTCAGGCTGGGGCTGGTGCCGCGGATGGACACGCGGTCCTTCTCGTCGAAGCCGCCCTCGCCGCTCGAGGCCGAGACCGTGTTCAGGCCGGGCAGGCGCGCCAGGGCGTCGGCCACGTTCTTGTCGGGCAGCTTGCCGATGTCTTCCGACGAGATCGCGTCGACCACGTTGTCGGAGTTGCGTTTGATCTGGATCGCTTTCTGAAGCGACGCCCTAATCCCCGTCACCACCACCTCGGAGACCGTGGTGTCGGCCGACGGCGCCGGATCCGCTGCGAACGCGGGCGCCGCGACGCCGGCGACCAACATGGCCACGGCGCTCGACGAACAGATCAGCATTGCTTTGCGCAAACGCATGTAACTCCCTCCCTCTTCCGGGCGGCCGCCAGGACCTGCACCGGTGCTTCCCCTGCGAAGCCGGGCCTCTCTGCGACCCGTTCTTCAATCCCAACCGGGGGCCGTTTTGGGCCGCCCGCTCTACCGGAATCCTCCGGCATCGGAGTCGGACCCTATAACGAGGTTACGAAGAAAGAAAGACAAAAATGATACCAATCACGGACCGCTAGATTTATTGGTATGCAAGTGGTACGGTCATATGGCATAACCCGTTGGAAACCGCTAACCACTCCCCTATCTCGAGGCCTCCCGGAGCTGTCCGTGTCTCTCTCGTCGATCCTTGGACCGTTGGACGAATCGAGCCCGCAGCCGCTCTATCAGCAGCTGCAACGCGCTCTGCGTGAGGCGATCGGGGCCAGCGTCCTGGGCCCTGACGACGCCCTGCCGGCCGAGCGCGACCTGGCCGACGAGTTCTCGGTGTCGCGAATCACCGTGCGCAAGGCGCTCGACGGCCTGGTCAGCGAAGGTCTGCTGACACGCCGCCAAGGCGCGGGCACTTTCGTCGCCGGCCGCGTCGAAAAGAATTTCGCGAAACTGACGTCATTTTCGGAGGACATGATCGCGCGCGGGCGCAAGCCGCACAGCGTGTGGATCAACCGCGCGTCGGGCAGCGTCACGCCGGAAGAGTCCATGACCCTGGGCCTTTCGCCTGGCACGGGCGTGCATCGCTTCGGTCGCATCCGCTACGCCGACGCCGCGCCTATGGCGCTGGAATATTCGACCATTCCCGCCGCCTGCCTTGGCGCGCTCGAGGAGGTGGGCGAGTCACTCTACGATGCGCTCGCGCGCCACGGCAACCGCCCCACCCGCGCGCTACAGCGCCTGCGCGCGGTGCTGTTCACCGCCGAACAGGCCGAGCTCCTCGGCATCTCCGCCGGCGATCCGGGCCTGCTCATCGAGCGGCGCGGCTTTTTGAAGAGCGGCCAGGCGGTTGAGTTCACCCAATCCTTCTATCGCGGCGACGCCTACGACTTCGTGGCCGAGCTGAGCACCCAGGGCTGAGGCGCGCTCGCGTGAATATGGAGCGATCCCAAATCCCTGGCCAAATCCCCGGGCAGGACGGCGAAAGCCGCGACACGGCCGCCGGCGAAAGCCAGATGGCGTGCGAAGCGCTGCAGGCGCCGCAGGCCGTGGCGCGGGCGATCGCCGCCAATCGCGAGACCTTGCGCGATCTCGGCGCGCAACTGCGCCGGCGGGCGCCGCGGGCGGTGGTGACCTGTGCGCGCGGAAGCTCCGACCACGCCGCGACCTTCGCAAAATATCTGATCGAGACACGCACGGGGGTGATCACCTCGTCCGCGGCGCCGTCGGTGAGTTCGATTTACGAATCGTCGCCGGCCATGCGCGACGCGGTGTGCCTTGCGATTTCGCAATCGGGCCGCAGTCCCGATCTTTTGTCCTCGGTCGAAGCGGCGAAACGCGGCGGCGCCTTCGTCATTGCGCTGGTCAACGCCGAGGATACGCCGCTGGCCGCCATAGCCGATGCGGCCGTGCCATTGCACGCGGGCCCGGAACGCAGCGTGGCGGCGACTAAGTCCTACATCGCCGCGCTCGCGGCAGTGATCCAGCTGGTCAGCGAATGGGCGAAGGACGCCGAGCTTCTGGCCGCCCTCGACGGCGCGCCGGAACTTCTCGACCGCGCGGCGCATCTTAACTGGGATGCGGCGGTCGAAGTGCTGACGCCCGGCCGCAACCTGTTCACCATCGGCCGCGGTCTCGGCTTCGGCATAGCTCAGGAGGCGGCTCTGAAGTTCAAGGAGACCTGCGGCCTGCATGCGGAAGCCTTCAGCTCGGCGGAGGTGCGCCACGGTCCCATGGCCCTGGTGACCGAGGGCTTCCCGGTGCTCGCCTTCGCCCAGGACGATGCGACACGGCCGGGTCTGGAGGCGCTCGCCGCCGATCTGTCACGCGATGGCGCCAAGGTGCTGCTGGCGGGCGCTGAACAGTCGTCCGCGATCGTCCTCCCCACCCTGAAGGCGCATCCGGTGCTGCAGCCCGTGCTCGAGATCCAGAGTTTCTACGGCATGGCCGCCGACCTCTCCCGCGCGCGGGGTTTCGACGCCGACCGGCCGCCGCACCTCGCCAAGGTCACCAGGACGGTCTGATGATCCGCGCCCTCGTCAACGCCCGGATTCTGGAAGACGGCGGCTTCGTCGAGGGCCGCGCGGTGGTTATCGAGAACGGCCGCATCACCGGCGTGGTCGCCGCGCGCGAAATCCCCGCCGACGCCCGGCGCACCGGCCTCGAAGGCGCGCTGTTGCTGCCGGGCTTTTTCGACACCCAGGTCAATGGCGGCGCGGGGCTGCTGTTCAACGATTCGCCGTCGGTGGAGACCATCGCCGCCATCGGCGCCGCGCATCGACGGTTCGGCACCACCAGCTTCCTGCCGACCCTGATCAGCGACGACCTGGAGGTGGTGCGCGAAGCCATCGCCGCCGTCGAGGCGGCCATTGCGCAAGGCGTGCCCGGCGTGCGGGGCATCCACATCGAAGGCCCGTTCCTCAACGTGCGGCGCAAGGGCGTGCACGACGCGTCGAAGTTCCTCACTCTCGACGAAGGCTCGCTCGGCCTGCTCGCGTCGCTGAAACGCGGCCGCACGCTGGTGACCCTGGCGCCTGAGAAGACGCGGCCCGACATCGTGCGCATGCTCCGCGACGCCGGCGTGACCGTGGCGGCGGGCCATACCAATGCGTCCTACGCCGCGACCCGGGCGGCGCTGGATCACGGCCTGAGCGGCTTCACCCACCTGTTCAACGCCATGTCGCCGTTGACCAGCCGCGAGCCCGGCGTGGTCGGCGCGGCGCTGGAGAATCAAACCGCCTGGTGCGGCCTGATTGTGGACGGCCGCCACGTGGACCCGGTGGTGCTGAAGATCGCGCTGAAATGTCGCCCGCTCGACCGCTTCATTCTGGTCAGCGACGCCATGCCCAGCGTGGGCATGAGCGGTTCCAAGACCTTCATGCTGCAGGGGCGGATGATCACGGTGGAGGACGGCGTCTGCGTGGACGCCCACGGCACCCTGGCCGGCTCGGACCTGGACATGGCCAGCGCCGTGCGCAATGCACGGGGCATGCTGAACCTCGACCTCGCCTCAGCCGTACGCATGGCCAGCGCCCATCCGGCCGCCTTCCTGGGCCTCGACCATGACCTGGGCCGTATCGCGCCGGGCCTGCGGGCCGACCTGGTCGTCACCGACGACGACCTGAAGGTGATCGGCACCTGGATCGCCGGCGAGCCGTCAGGCCTCGGCGAAACTCACGACACGCCCACGCGCGCGCCCGCCTTTGGAGGCGCCGCTCGCGGCCCGGCGGAGTGATCCGGTGAGCCCCGCCGCGACTTCCACCTGCGCGATCGTGATCTTCGGCGCCACCGGCGACCTCGCCCTGCGCATGCTCTACCCGTCGCTCTATTTCCTGGAGCTCGACGGATTGCTGCCGAAGGGACTCGCCATTGTCGGCGCCTCGCGCTCGCAGCTTTCCGACGCCGGCTTCGCCGAACGCGTCGAAACCGCCGTGCGCGAGCGCGCGGGCAAGGATTTTTCCGACGAGGTATTCGAAGGCTTCCGCAAGCGCCTGAGGTATCTCGGCGGCGACGCGGGCCAGCCGGAAATGTACCTGCGACTGTCGCACGCGCTCGAAGGCGCGGGCGAGGTGATCTACTACCTCTCGACCTCGCCCAGTCTCTACGGCGCGATCGCGCAGAACCTCGGTCGGTGCGGGCTCGCCGCGGCGACCAACCGCATCGTGGTGGAAAAACCGATCGGCCGCGACCTCGCCTCGTGCCGCGCCATCAACGACGCCCTGGGCAACGCGTTCAGCGAAGACCGCATCTTCCGCATCGACCACTATCTCGGCAAGGAAGCTGTGCAGAATCTGCTCGCGCTGCGCTTTGCCAACACCTTCTTCGAACCCTTGTGGAACAAGGTTTCCATCGACCACGTCCAGATCACCGTGGCCGAGACCGTCGGCGTCGAAGGCCGCTGGGGCTACTACAACGAATACGGCGCCATCCGCGACATGGTGCAGAACCACATGATGCAGCTGCTGTGCCTCGTCGCCATGGAGCCGCCGGCAAGCCTCGATCCGGATTCGGTGCGCAACGAAAAGGTCAAGGTGCTGCGTTCGCTGCGCACCATCAACGGGCGCGAGGTCGACCGCAAGACCGTGCGTGGTCAGTACCGCGCGGGCGTCGCCGACGGGCGCTCCGTTCCTGGCTACGCCGACGAAGCCGACGGCAAGGCGAGCGATACGGAAACCTATGTCGCACTCTGCGCGTACATCGACAACTGGCGCTGGGCCGGCGTGCCCTTCTACCTGCGCACCGGCAAGCGCATGCCCGAGCGCTCGTCGCAGATCGTCATCCAGTTCCGCGGAGTGCCGCACTCGGTGTTCGGCGGCGCCGAACTGCTGGCCAACCGCCTGACCATCCGTCTGCAGCCGCAGGAGGAGATCTCGCTGCTGTTGATGAACAAGACGCCGACCCTGGAGGAAGAGGGTCGCGGCATGGACCTGAAGCCGCTGGCGCTGAATCTCAGCCTCTCGGACGCCTTCCCCGCGCGACGGCGCATCGCTTACGAGCGCCTGCTGCTCGAGGTGATCAAAAACGACACCACCCTCTTCGTCCGCCGCGACGAGGCGGAAGCCGCCTGGGCCTGGATCGACGCCGTGGTCCATGGCTGGCAGAAGACGGGGATGAAGCCCAATCCTTACGTCGCCGGGACCTGGGGCCCGGCCGGCGCCTTCGCCCTGGTCGAACGGGACGGGCGAAGCTGGTACGAGTGAGCCTCAGGGCTCCCGTCACCATGGCCACAACGTTTCACGCCTACGACAGCACGCTGGCCATGACCCATGGCCTGGCGGAGGAGATCGCCGGCCGCCTGGGCGGCGCCCTGGCCGGCCGCGGCGGCGCGAGCCTGGTGGTCACCGGCGGAACCACGGCGGGGCCGCTCTACGACCGTCTTTGCCGGGCGCGTCTGGCCTGGGACCGCATCTTTGTCACCCTGTCGGATGAGCGCTGGACCCCCGCGGGCAGTCCCGACGCGAACGAGACGCTCGTGCGCGAACGCCTGTTGGTGCACAACGCCGAACGCGCGCGCTTTACGCCACTCAGGATCGACACGCGCACCGCCGCGGAGGCTGAGTCCAAGGTCAACTGGATGATCGCCGTCATCCGTAAGCCCTTCGACGTGACCCTGCTCGGCATGGGCGCGGACGGGCATGTGGCGTCGCTGTTCGCCGGCGGCGAAGGCGTAGACCGCGCAATGGATGTGAACGATCCGGCGCTGGTGCGCGCCGTACGCTATGACCGGGCCGCGGGCGCCGCCGAGCGGATGACGCTGACCCTGCGCGCCTTGCTCGAATCGCGCTTCATCGCGATCATGATCCGCGGCGCCGACAAGCGCGCGGCGTTCGAGAAAGCGTTGAACGCGCCCGCCGATCCGCATCCCGCGCCGGTGCGCGCAATCCTTCACCAGGACGCGGTCCCTGTCGGCGTCTATTGGGCGCCCTGAGTTAGCCGGAGTCATATCGTGGCCGAGCTCCATCCCGTCATCGCCGAGGTCACCGAGCGCATCCGTGCCCGCAGCCGCGACAGCCGCAAGGACTACCTCGACCGCATGGCCGCGGCGCGCGGCAAGGGCCGCTCGCGCGCGCACCTGAGCTGCGGCAACCTCGCCCACGGTTTCGCCGCAGCACCACTCGGCGATAAGCTGCGCCTGCGCGCCGAACAGGCAGTCAACGTCGGCATCGTCACCGCCTATAACGACATGCTGTCGGCGCATCAGCCGTTCGCGACCTATCCGGACCTGATCAAGGCCGCGGCGCGCGAGGCCGGGTCCACCGCCCAGGTGGCCGGCGGCGTCTCGGCCATGTGCGATGGCGTGACCCAGGGTCAGCCCGGCATGGAGCTCTCCTTGCTCTCGCGCGACGTGATCGCGCTTTCGACCGCCATCGCGCTCAGCCACGACATGTTCGACGCGGCCCTGTGCCTGGGAGTTTGCGACAAAATCGTGCCGGGCCTGATGATCGGAGTGCTCAGCTTCGGTCACCTGCCGATCGTTTTCGTGCCCGCGGGTCCCATGACCTCGGGCCTGCCCAACAAGGAAAAGGCCAAGGTGCGCGAACAGTTCGCGCGCGGCGAGGTCGGCCGGGATGCGCTGCTGGAGGCGGAATCGGAGGCCTATCACGCGGCGGGCACCTGCACCTTTTACGGCACCGCCAACTCCAACCAGATGTTGATGGAGTTGATGGGGGTGCACCTGCCGGGCACGGCCTTCGTCAATCCCGGCACGCCGCTGCGCGACGCCCTGACCGCCGCGGCGACGAAGCGTATCGTAGCGCTTGCCCAGGCCGGCGAAGCGCCGCTCAGCCGAGGTGATCGACGAGCGCGCGATCGTAAACGGCGTGGTGGGCCTGATGGCCACCGGCGGCTCGACCAACCACGCCCTGCACATCCCCGCCATGGCGCATGCGGCAGGGATCGCGATCGACTGGAACGATTTCGCACGACCTTTCGCGAGCGACGCCCTTGCTCGCGCGCATCTACCCGAACGGCGCCGCCGACGTGAACCGGTTCCACGCCGCCGGCGGTATGGGCTTTCTGTCCCGCGAGCTGCTGGACGCCGGTCTACTGCACGCAGACGTGACGACCATCGCCGGCGGCGGCCTCTGGCCCTACGCGCGCGACCCCTGGCTCGACGACGGGACGCTCGCCTGGCGCGACGCGCCGGCGCAATCGCTCGACACGGACGTGCTGCGGCCCGCCTCGAGCCGTTCGACCACGAAGGCGGTCTGCGCGTGCTGACGGCGATCTGGGCCGCGCAGTGATCAAGACCTCGGCGGTGGCGCCCGAGCATCGCACGGTTGAGGCGCCCGCGCTGATCTTCCACGATCAGGACGACTTCATCGCGGCGTTCAAGCGCGGCGAACTCGACCGCGATTTCATCGCCGTCCGTCCGCTTCCAGGGCCCGCGCGCCAACGGCATGCCGGAACTGCACAAACTCACGCCGCCGCTGTCGGTGCTGCAGGACAAGGGCCGCAAGGTCGGGCTGGTCACTGACGGGCGCATGTCCGGCGCCTCGGGCAAGGTCCCCGCCGCCATCCATGTGACCCCCGAAGCGGCCGAGGGCGGCCCGATCGCACGCTTGCTCGACGGCGACATCATCCGTCTCGACGGCGATGCGGGCACGCTGACGGTGAAGGTCGCCCACGATGAACTGATGCGGCGTCCCGTCGTTCAACACCAACAGCCGCAGTGGGGCCTCGGCCGCGAACTCTTTCGGCATCTGCGCGCCCAGGCGACCGGCGCCGAGGCGGGCGCGAGCGTGCTCTATTGACCGCGGCGGAGCAGGATCGCCTGACGGAGATCGACGCCGCCGCGCGCAGCGGCGACATGGCCACCGCGTCGCGCCTCGCGAGCGAAGCGATCGGCGCGAACGTCAAACATCCCCTGCCCTTCGCCGTGCTCGCGCACGTCCACCAACAGTCGGGCCGCCTTGACGAGGCGGCGTCCCTGCTGGCGCGGGCGGTCAAGATCGACCCGAGCGACCCGTCGCTGTCCACCCGTCTGGGCGGCTGCCTCGACGCCGCGCGCAGGCCCGCCGAGGCGCTCGGCGCCTATGACCTGGCGTTGGCGAAAAGCCCGAAGTTCGCCCCCGCGCTCGAAGGTAAGGCGCGCGTGTTGATGAGCCAGGGCCGTGCCGACGAGGCGCGCGCGCTGTTCGAGGCCGCGCTGGAGTCCGACCCGAAGCACCTCGCCGCACGCATGGGCCTCGCGCACCTGTCCGCCGAACGCGGCGACTGGACCGCGGCGAATGCCGCTGCGAGCGAAGCGTTGACGCTTCAGCCCGGCTTTCCTGAAGCCCTGTGGCTGCTGGCCCAGGCGGCGATGGCGCAGGACGATCCACGCTCGGCCGAGACGGTTCTGCGCGGCCTCCTCGCCGATCCGCGCCTCACGCCGCTTCAGCGCGCCGACACACGCGTCGAGCTGGGTGACACTCTGCATGCACAATCGCGCTGGAGCGAGGCCTTCGCCGCCTACGTCGAAGGCAAGGCGGCGTTGCACACCATCTATGCCCAGCGCGCGCGCAGCCGCGAAAGCGAGACCGCGCGCGCGCGTCGCTTGGCCGCCTGGACCGAGGCCGCCGATCCCGCATCCTGGTCAACCGACGAGCGCAACAGCGATCCGCCGGACATCCATGTGTTCCTGATCGGCTTTCCGCGTTCGGGCACCACGCTGCTGGAGCAGGCCCTAGCGGGCCATCCGAGGGTGACCACGCTCGAGGAATGGCCGACGCTCACCAACGCCTCGGGCGGTCTGTACGACGATCACAAGGCGATCGACGCCCTGCCGGTCATGAACGCACAGGAACTCAAGGCGCGCCGGCGCAAGTACTGGGACACGGTGCGCGAGGCCAGACTGGACGTGAAGGGTCGCGTCTTCATCGACAAGCAACCGGGCGGCGCCTTGCACCTCCCGCTGATCCGTCGGCTGTTCCCCCGCGCTAGGATCGTCTTTGCCGTGCGCGATCCACGCGATGTGGTGCTGAGCTGCCTGCGCCGCGGCTTCCAGGTGAACGCCCTCACCTACGAGTTCACCACCCTCGACGGCGCCGCCGCCTGCTATGACGCCTTCATGCAGTTGCGTGAAGCCGGACGTGAACGTCTCGGTCTCGCCTGGTTCGACCTGCGCCACGAAGACCTGGTAGCGGATTTCGAGGTCCGCATGCGCGACCTCTGCGGCTTCCTCGACCTCGACTGGTCGCCCGCCCTTGCGGATTTCGCGGCGACGGCGAAGGCGCGTCAGGTGCGCACGCCCAGCGCGTCGCAGGTTCGCGCCGGTCTCACCGACACCGGCGTCGGGCGCTGGCGCGACTATGCGGATCAACTGACGCCGGTGCTGGCCCGGCTCGTGCCCTGGGTCGAACGGTTCGGCTATCCGCCGTCGTAATCAGCCGGGAAGCCGCCCGGCCGCGCGCACGGTGCGGATCAGCGCCGGATCGCGGCCATAGACGTCCGCCGGATAGACGATCCCGTTCCCGGTCGGCAAGGCGGTGAAATAGACCAGGTAAACCGGCACGGGCCGCGCCAGGTCGACACGCTGTTCCGGCGGTCCGTTCCGTCGCGCTGTCATGAGCCGGCCGAACAGCCAGCGCGCGAGCAACCCCGGCTGTTCGAGACGTACGCAGCCGGCGCTGAAGAAGCGGCTCTGCTTGCCGAACAGGCCCCGCTCGGAGGCGGCGGTGTCGTGGAGATAGACGCCGAGCTTGTTGGGCAGCATGAACTTGATCGCGCCCATCATGTTGCCGGATCCGGGCAGTTGGCGCATGCGCAGTTTGGTCTGACCGGTCTCGACCGAGACCCAGTTCACGGTCGCCGGATCGACCGGCACAGCGCTTGGGGTCCAGTCGCTCATCACCTGCAGGCGCTGGGCGGCGAGCACCTGCGGGCCGTATTGCAGCACTTTGGGCGCGAAGCGGTTCTGCGCCAGGTCCGGCGGCACGTTCCAGTACGGATTGAGCACGGCCCAGCGAATTTGCGCGGCCATCAGCGGCGTCTGGTCGGTGCGCTTACCGGCTACGACCTCCATGGTCGCCTGCACGCGGCCATGATCGAAGGCCCACAGCCGCGCGGACGGCGCATTGACCAGCACGTAGCGGTCGCCGAGATCGGCCGGCAGGCCCCGCGCGCGCTCCATGTTGGCCGCGAGCAGGATCGCACGCGCATCTAGCGCGCCCGGATGCCGGGCGCGGTAGGCGGATAACGCGTCGCGCAGCTGGTCGTAGATCGGATTGACTTGCCGCGCGCTCGCAAGCCACGCGCTGAGCGACGGCGCGGCCGCGGCCTGCGCCAGCACGGCCGACTCTGCTGTGGCCGGCGGTGGAAGGCCCGGGTCGGCGTAGTAGACTCGCGCGCCCGGCGGGGGTCGACGCAGGTCGCCGACATAGGACGCAAGCGCTTCTGAAAGCGCGACATCTACGCGGGCCCGCGCCTCGATGTCCTTTGGCGGCGTGGTGGCGATCAGGATTGCAAGCCGGTCCGGCTGATAGTCGCGCGGGTCGAGGTCATCGGCGGCGCCATTGCGCAACAGCGCGAGTAGCTGGTTCGTCTCAGGTCGCGGCCGGACGCCGTCGAACCATAGCGGACGCCAGTCGCGGCCGCGGTAGAAGACGGCCGCGGCCGGGTCGAGCCGGGTCGCCGAAACCATCGCCTTCTGCGGCTGCGTCAAGGCGAAGCGATCCCCCCGCACCGTCATTCCGATCAGCACGCCGGCCAGGACGAACACCGCCAGCCAGCAGAAGACCGCCGCGGCGGCCGCGGCGGTCCTCCTGTTCCAGCGCCGAAGCGCCGATGTTCGGGAAACCGTTGGTTCCCAGAGCGCCGGACGCGACATGCGCACGGGCGTGCTCAGCCACGTTCCCCGGTGGTGGCGCTGTCGGTCGACGTCGACGTGGCCGTACTGCTGGAGGCAGTGTAGTAGCCCTGGGCGCCCTGGTCGCCGCCGCCCGTGTAGCCGCCGGCGTAGCCGGTATGCTTGTCCACGGTGCTGATGGTGGGTTCGGGCGTCACCGAGACGTCCGCCGTGGTCGACGGCGTGGTCTGGCCCGCTGCGCTGGTGGCGTCCGTCGCCGGCATGTTCGGATCGGGATTGTTGCTCGAGGTCTGCATCGACCCCGTGGTGTTGGCGCTGGTGTCGGTGGTCGGCGTGGTGGGGCCCGGTTGGGTGCTCTGGGCGACCTGAGCGACCGCGATGCCGCCGAGCAGGAGGGCCGAGGCGGCGCCGGCGATGGCGATCTTGGTAAGCATCTGGTGGATCTCCTCGATCCCGACCTGAGACCCCCGCAACGCTTGCGCAATCCCGCCGGTTCCGGCTTTGCCGCGCAAATACCCGAGGCATTCAAGCTCCGCCGAGCCCGTCCGGAAGCGCGCAAAGCAACGCCGGCTGGAGCGCTGCAGCCCCGCTCGCCGGTCGCCGTGGGACGCCCTAAATCACAGCCAGCCGCGCCACTTGAACCAGACCAGCGGGATGATCGTGGAGATCGCGATCATGGCCAGGCCGTAGGCGTACCCGAACTTCCAGTGGTACTCGGGCATGCTCACGAAATTCATGCCGTACATGGAGGCGAGGAAGGTCGGCGGAATGCCCACCACCGAGGCGATGGTGAGCACCTTGAAAATGTCGTTCTGCTGTACGCTGATGAAGCCCAGTATCGCGTCGAGCAGGAATTGGATCTTGTCCGACAGCCGCGTTTCGTAGTCGTTCAGCGAGGTCAGGTCCGCGTGAATGGCGTTCAGCCGCTGCAGGGCGCGCTCGTCGTGACGGCCTTTGCGGATTTCTGTGACATAGGCGACGATGCGCTCGACGCCGAGCAGCGCGTCGCGGATTTGCGACAGCCGGTCGCCAAGCCCCCCCACCTGCGACAACGCGCGGCGCTGAATTCTGGGTCGAGCGCGCCGCGCGGCGGCCCTGAACCTCGTCCACCCGAAACGCGCGGCGCGACAGCGCGTCGAGCTCGGCCGATGATTTCTCGAGCAGGTCGGCCAAACGGTCGACCACCGCCTCGAGCAGGGCGGTGAACGCACCGATGGCGCTCGCGCGGTCTTCGTCGGTCAGATTGTCCGCCGCCGCATCGAAGGCCACGAACGTCGAATAGCGGATCGTCACCAGCCGTTCCGGCGTCACCACGAACCCCACCGGGCTCGGCGCATAGTCGGGCGTCTCCGCTTGGCTGACGAAGGGCGCCGACAGATAGAGCACGTCGCCGTCGCGGCGCAGGCGGCTGGAGAACTCGATCTCGCTCAGGTCCTTCAGCGTCGGGAGCCGGACGCCGATCAGGCCCTCGACGGTCGCGATCTCATCGTCGCTGGGGCTTTCGAGATCGATCCAGATGCTCGACTCCTGCGGACCGGCCTTGCCATGAGGCGGCCGGGCGGCCGGGTCCGATCGTCCGGGATGGGCGTGCAGCATGGCCGGTCCGATAACACAGGGCCGCCGATTCTCAGAAAGTGGCGCGCCGCCGCGGACGGGGGTATCCAGGGACCAGAGTTCGTCCGTGGAGGGAGCCATGTTCGATCGCCGGGGACTTTTACAGGCGGGCGTCGGGGCAGCGCTGGCGTCGACCGGGGGTATGGTCCCCGCCGAGGCGGCCGACCCCCCTGTCGCGGTGTTGCCCTTCGCCAATGGCGGGCGTCCCCTGGTTCGTTATCCGCAGAAGCGGCCCCTGCTTCAGCTGACCACGCGCCCGCCTCAGCTCGAGACGCCGTTCAAGGTGTTCGACGAAGGGACGCTGACGCCGAATGACGCATTCTTTGTGCGCTACCACCTCGCCGACACGCCGCCGTCGATAGATCCGGACACCTGGCAGATCTCGATCGGCGGAGAGGTCGAGCGCCCGTTGACGCTGGCGCTCAAGGACCTGAAGACCCAGTTCAAACCGCTCGAATACGTGGCGGTCCTGCAATGCTCGGGCAACAGTCGCGGCTTCTTCGAACCGCGCGTCGGCGGCGGCCAGGCCGGCAACGGCTTGATGGGAAATGCGAGCTGGAAGGGCGTATCCCTGAAGGCTGTCCTCGACAAGGCGGGCGTGAAAGCCGGCGCGAAGCAAATTCAGTTCGACGGCGCTGACGGGCCGGTGCTGCAAGGCACGCCCGATTTCGCCAAGGCGCTCGACGTGGACCACGCCATGGACGGCGAGGTCATGCTGGCCTTTGAAATGAACGGCAAGGATTTGCCGATTCTGAACGGCTTTCCCGTGCGGCTGGTCGTGCCCGGCTGGTACGGCACCTATTGGGTCAAGCACGTGAACATGATCACGGTGCTCAATCATCCGCTCGACAATTTCTGGATGAAGACCGCCTATCGCATCCCGGACAACGAATGCGCCTGCGTGGCGCCGGGAACAGCGCCGGCGTCCACCGTGCCGATCAACCGCCTGAACGTCCGCTCGTTCATCACCAACCTGGCCGATGGCGCCCGGGTCAAGGCAAGCAAGCGCACCCATCTGCGCGGCATGGCCTTTGACGACGGCACCGGCATCCGCTCCGTCGAGCTGTCGACCGATGGCGGCAAGAGCTGGAAACCGGCGAAGCTTGGACCCAACCTCGGCAAGTACGCCTTCAGGCCCTGGACGGCGGACGTCGTGCTCGCGCCCGGCGCCCACGCGCTGAAGGTCCGCGCGACGAACAACGCGGACAAGGGCCAGCCTTTGGAACCGACATGGAATCCGAGCGGCTATATGCGCAACGTTATCGAGACCGTCCACGTGACGGCGGCCTGAGGAGGATCGTCATGCGCGCCTTCGTCCTTCCCGCCCTTCTTGCTCTTGGTTGCGCCATCACGCTCACGTCGAGCGTCGGCGTACGCGCCGCGCCGGTCGCCTACGACCCGCCTCCGGAAACGGCGGTGCTCAAGCCAGGGCCCAATCTCGATGTCGCGAACAACTACTGCGGCGCCTGCCACTCGGTGGATTACATTCTGACCCAACCGCCCAGCGTCGGCGGCGCCTTCTGGCAGGGCGAAGTGACCAAGATGATCAAGGCCTACGGCGCCGACATCCCCGACGCAGACCAGAAGAAGGTCGTCGAGTATCTCAACGCCACCTATCGGAAACCGTCTGCATGAGATTATCCCTTATCTGCACGCTTGCCGCGCTTATGGTTTCGAGCGGCGCCGCGGCCGCGCCGACTGGCGATCCCGTCCATGGCCAGCAGCTTTTCGCGCGCTGCGCCGCCTGCCATACGGTCGAGGCCGGAGGTCCGAACCGCCTGGGGCCGAACCTGCACGGCGTGGTCGGCCGCAAGGCGGGCGGCGCCGCCGGATTTCATTACACCGACGCGATGAAGGCCCAGACCTTCATCTGGGACGAGGGCCGCCTCGACCGCTGGCTCACCGATCCGCGCGCCCTGGTTCCCGGCACGGCGATGATTCTACGCACGCCGAGCGACGCGGATCGCCGCGACCTCATCGCCTACCTGAAGGCGGCGCGCTAGGCGTTTAGTACCCGTACCGATGATGATGATGCCGATGCGAGACCCGGGCGACGTAATAGCCGGCGTCGGTCGTATGCACCGCGCGCGGCCCGCTCTGGGCGTCGTAGGCGGGCATGGAGCGGTCGGGGTTGTTCATTGAGGTCTGCATCGAGCCGGTGGTGTCGGCGCTGATGCCCGTGGTCGGCGTGGTGGGCGCGATGTCCGGATTCGGGCCCGGCTGCCAGACGGGTTGGGCGACGGCGGCGGCGCCGACCAAGGTGAAGCCGGTGGCGAAGGCGGCCGCGATTGCGAGCTGCTTGATCATGTCCGATCTCCTCGTTTCCCGGCGCGCGGGCGGGAGGACCCGGCCTCGGGGACATGGGCAGAACAAGCCGTGCCGTAACGGCGTTCCATCCGTGTTGCAGGCGGCCAATCGCGCGATCCGAACGACCGAACCGTCGCGCTTGGTGATCTGGTTTGGTCAGGCGCTCTCGGCCCAGGCGACTGTCTTCGACAGCCGACCCTGGCGCAGCATGCTTTCGATCTCGACGAATCCCGCGGGCCAGCGCTCAAGCCGGTCGACCAGGGCTTCGTACTCGCGCCACAGGCCTTCGGGAAGGCGGTCGCCGAACGGCTCATAGGCCGCCGGAATCAGCGAGGCCTCTTCCTTCCACACCGCGCGATCGACGCTGAGCAGGATGTCGAGCTGGTCGCTGGTCAGGCCGAGGCCCGCGACGTCGAGCGACTCCGCGCGTCGGCAACATGCCGATCGGCGTCGGCTGAGCGTCGGCCTCGCCGTCGAGGCGTTCGAACACCCACTTCAGCACGCGGCAGTTCTCGCCGAAGCCCGGCCACACGAAGCGGCCCTTCTCGTCCTTGCGGAACCAGTTGACGAAATAGATGCGCGGCAGTTTGTCAGCGTCGGGCGCGCGGCCTTCCATCGACAGCCAGTGGGCGAAATAGTCGCCCATGTTGTAGCCGCAGAAGGGCAACATGGCGAAGGGATCGCGGCGCAGTTCGCCGATCTTGTTCTCCGCCGCGGCCGTGCCTTCCGACGCGACGTTCGAGGCGAGAAACACGCCGTGCGCCGAGTTAAACGACTCCACCACCAGCGGCGCGGCCGTCGCGCGGCGTCCGCCGAACAGAATGGCGGAGATCGGCACGCCCTTGGGATCTTCCCATTCGTCGGCGATGGTCGGGCACTGCGACGCGGGCGCGGCAAAGCGCGCGTTCGGGTGCGAGGCCGGCCGACCGAGTTCCGGCGTCCAGGTCTCGCCGGTCCAGGCGATCAGGCCCTCGGGCGGGGTATCTGTCATGCCTTCCCACCAGACGTCGCCGTCGGCGGTGCGGGCCACATTGGTGAAGATGGTGTTCGCGTGCAGGGTCGCGAGCGCGTGGCGGTTAGTGCGCATCGAGGTGCCGGGCGCAACGCCGAAGAACCCCGCCTCCGGATTGACCGCGTAGAGACGCCCGTCCTCGCCGAACCGCATCCAGGCGATGTCGTCGCCGATGGTCTCGGCCTTCCAGCCCTCGAGCGTGGGCTGCAGCATCGACAGGTTGGTCTTGCCGCACGCGCTCGGGAAGGCGGCGGCCACGTAGCGCACCTGGCCCTTGGGCGAGGTGAGCTTGAGAATCAGCATGTGCTCGGCCAGCCAGCCCTCGTCGCGCGCCATCACCGAAGCGATGCGCAGGGCGTAGCATTTCTTACCCAGCAGCGCGTTGCCGCCGTAGCCCGAACCGTAGGACCAGATCTCGCGCGTCTCGGGGAAGTGGACGATGTATTTGGTCTCGTTGCAGGGCCACGACACATCGGCCTGGCCGGCCGCGAGCGGCGCGCCCAGCGTATGCACCGCGGGCACGAAGAAACCGTCGTCGCCCAGTTCGTCGAGCGCGGCCTTGCCCATGCGCGTCATCACTCGCATGGAGACCGCGACATAGGCGCTGTCGGTGATCTCGACGCCGATGGCGGAGAACGGCGAGCCCAACGGGCCCATGCAGAACGGCACCACGTACATGGTGCGACCGCGCATCGAGCCGCGGAACAGGCCTTCGAGCTTGTGGCGCATCTCGCCCGGATCGACCCAGTTGTTGGTCGGGCCGGCGTCGGCCTTCTCCTGGGAGCAGATGAAGGTGCGGCTCTCGACGCGCGCCACGTCCTTGGGGTCCGAGGCGGCGTGGAAGGAATTGGGACGCTTCTTGGGATCGAGCAGGGTCAGGGTGCCGGACCTGACCAGCTCGGCGGTCAGCCGGTCCCATTCCGTGTCGGAGCCATCGCACCAGACCACACGGTCCGGCTCGGCCAAGGCGGCGATCTCGCCCACCCATTGGATCAGCCCACCATGCCAAGTCGGGGCCTCATCCAGCCCCGGGACAGCCCTTTTGCTCACGCTTAACTCCCTGTGACACCAAGCCGGGGGCGCTTCGCCGTCGCCCTCCGCAGACCCTGGAGCAAGCCCCGGGCCAACCCGAAAGAGCCACCTCGCCCGCACCCCGTCAACAAGGCGGTTTTGATTAGCTTAGCTAAGCATATGAAGGGAAATACTGAGCCTGTCTCAGCACTTTGACGCGGCGGCTCTAACTGCGAAACGACGTGTTCGGCGCACCGTGTGTGTAAGCCCAAACCGGCGGCGAGCGATCGAGGTAGGTTTCGTCCTCATTGCCCACGACCACATTGGCGGACCACATGGGCTGTCCCGCGTCGTCGGTGATCGGCACGGCCTGGAAATGGGAGCCGGCGTCGGCGCGGTAGGAAAACAGGCCCTCGCGGATGAGCCGCGCCTCCAGGGTGGCAGAGCTTTCGTTTTCGAGGCCCGTGCAACTGAAGAAGATGGTGATCAGGCTCATTCCGTCCTGGGCCCACATCTCCACCCGGAACGGCCGCCCGTCGGACATCAATCCTTCACACCAGCCGATATCGAGAACGCCGTCGTCATCCTTCGTCCGACGAATGGGTTGCGCGTCACGGTTCGGCGTCGGGAATTCTCTGCTGAGGATGATCGCCATGACCGGAGGATGGACCGGGGCGCGACGTTCGCCAAGCCGCATGCACCGGACTAGAAAGGCGCATTGACGCCGCGGGGCCGACGCGGAACATAGGGCGTGCGCATTTCAGCGGACTGAACCCGCCATGGCCGAATTCCTGATCCTCATGCACGGCGACGCACCTCGCGGCGCCGACCCTGGTGCGTGGGACCCCTATTTCGCGCGCCTGCGCGAACTGGGAGTGTTCGACGGCGGCAGCGCCATCGGAACCGGAGCCGTCTATCGAAAAGGCGCGGATCCGGCCTCCGTCACCGAACAGCTCACGGGCTACATCCGCGTTCGCGCCGAAAGCCTGGAAGCGGCGCGGGACCTGGTCCAAGGCAACCCTGTTTTCGAAGCCGGCGGCACCGTCGAGATTCGAGCGCTGCCGCGAGGCTGACGAAGACCTCAGGCGTGGGAGCGCGTGCTCAGAAATCCGTTCCATCGCCGCGAGCAAGGTCTCGTTGTCCGAGTCGCTCCCCACGGTCACCCGCAGGTGGTTCGGCAAGTGATAGTTCTTCAAGGCGCGCAGGATCAGGCCCTCCCGAAGGAGCGCGCCGTCCAAGTTCGCGGCGGTCATCCCCGTCGCCTCCGGCACGCCGAAGGTGACGAAGTTTGTCGCGGAAGGCGCGGGCTCCAGTCCCAGGTCGCGGAACGTCTCGCTGAACACCGGCAGCCATTTGCGCACGTGGGCGATGGAGCGGTCGACAAAGGCCTGGTCGTCGAGGGCGGCGACGGCGGCCGCTTGCGCGGGGCGGTTCACGTTGAACGGCAGGCGGATTCGGTCCATGGCGGCAGCCACCTCAGGGTGCGCATATCCCCAGCCGACACGCAGGGACGCCAGACCGTAGATCTTGGAGAACGTACGTGTGACCATGACGTTCGACGCCTCGCGCGCCAGCGCAAGACCATCGTCATAGCCCTCCAGGCCGCGCGCGAATTCCGCATAGGCGCCGTCGTAGAGGAACAGCACGTTTTCCGGCAGGCCCGCATGCAGGCGCCGGATCTCCGCGTCGCTGAGCATGGTGCCCGTCGGATTGGCGGGATTGGCGACGAAGACGATGCGGGTGCGCTCGTCCATGGCGGCGAGCATCGCGTCCACGTCCACATGCAGGTCGGTTTCCGGCGCATCCTTCACCTGGGCGCCGTTTGCGCGCGCGGCGATGGCCCAGGCGGCGAAGCCGTGCCGCGGCTGCACGATGTTGTCGCCGGGCTGCAGGAAGGTCTGGCACGCCAGGGTGAAGATCTCGTCGGAGCCGCAGCCGAAGATCAGCCGCTCGGGCTCGAGGTCAAACCTCTCGGCGACCTTGTGGCGGAGCGCGTTGGCACGGCCCTCGGGATAGAGCGCGATGTCCTGGGCGGCGGCGAGATAGGCCTCGCGGCCGAGCGGGCTGCAGCCCAGTGCGTTTTCGTTCGCCGATAGCTTGATCGGCTTGGCGACGCCTTCGATCTTCGCCTTGCCCGGAACATAGTGGGCGATGTCGAGGATGCCCGGACGGGGCTTGGGACCGCTCACGGCGTCTTCGCCCGATCCGCCAGCACGTCGAGCACTGCCTGGAACTGAAGGCCGCGCGACTTCAAGAGCACCAGCAGGTGATAGATCAGGTCCGCGCTCTCCTGCGCGAGTTCGGCCTCATCGCCCGCGGCGCCGGCGAGCGCGGTTTCAACGCCCTCTTCTCCAACCTTCTGCGCCACGCGCTTGGGACCCTTGGCGAGAAGTTTTGCGGTCCAGCTTGTCTCGGGGTCCGCCGAGGCGCGCGCATCGATGGTCTGCTCCAGCCGCGCGAGACGGCCGAGACCCGGCGCGTCCTCGTCGCCGAAACAGCTGGTGGTGTTCAGGTGACAAGCCGGCCCAAGCGGGCGCACACGCATCAGCAGGGTGTCGCCGTCACAGTCGGGCGTCACCGAGACGACGTTCAGGCGGTTGCCCGAGGTCTCGCCCTTGCGCCAACGTCCGCCGCGCGAGCGCGAGAAAAACGTCGCCTCGCCGCTCGCCAGAGTTCTCATCGAGGGCGGCGGAGTCCATATAGGCCAACATCAGGACCTGCAGGGTGTCCGCGTCCTGCACCACCGCGGGGACGAGGCCGTCGCCCTTGGCGAAGTCGACGCGCTGGCGATCTTCCGGCTTCATCGTCACTCTCATATCCGCACCGCCACGCCGGCTCGCGCCAGTTCCGCCTTCAGATCAGGCACGGTCAGGATCTCCTTGTGGAAGACGCTGGCGGCGAGCGCGCCGGAGACGTCGGCTTCCTCGAACACCACGCGAAAATCGTCGGCCGAACCGGCGCCGCCCGAGGCCACCAGGGGAATGGTCAGCCGCGTCCGGGCCGCTTTCAACTGATTGATGTCATAGCCCTTGCGCACGCCGTCCTGGTTCATGCAGTTCAGCACCACCTCACCCGCGCCACGCTCTTGGGCTTCGACGATCCAGTCGAGGGTGCGCCTGCCCGCGGCGCGACTGGTGGCTTCGCTGCCGGTGTATTGGTGCACAAAGTAGTCGTCGCCGTCGATCAGGCTGTCGACGCCCAGCACCACACATTGCGAACCGGCCGTCTTGGCGATCTCGCCGATCAGGTCCGGCCGCTCCAGGGCCGGCGAGTTGATCGAGACCTTGTCGGCGCCGCTCTCCAGACAGGCCAGCGCCTGTTTCACGCTGCGCAAGCCGCCCGCCACACAGAACGGAATGTCGAGCTCGGCGGCGATGGCGCCCACCCAGGCATAGTCGAGGGTGCGGTCCTCGGCCGAAGCGGTGATGTCGTAGAACACCAGCTCGTCGGCGCCCTGGTCGCGATAGCGCGCGGCGAGCTCGACCGGATCGCCCATGTCTTCGTGACCGCGGAAGCGCACGCCCTTCACCACGCGTCCGTCCTTCACATCGAGGCAGGGAATGATCCGCCTAGCCAGCATCGATCGCCTCGGTGAGGGTAAACTTGCCCTCGTAGAGCGCCCGCCCGATGATCACGCCCGCTGCGCCCGCGTCACGCAGCGGCTTCAGGTCGCCGAGCCCCGAGACGCCGCCCGACGCTTGAATCTGCAGGTCTGGGCGCAGGCGTACGACCTCACGCATCAGTTCGATGTTCGGTCCGGTGAGGGCGCCGTCGCGCGACACGTCGGTGATCAGCACGTGTTTCACCGCGCCCGGCGGATAGAAGCCGAACGCCTCGGTCAGGGTTACGCCAGAGTCTTCCTTCCACCCGCGCACGGCCACGTTCCAATCCCCGCCCTCACGCGGACGGACGTCCAAAGCCAGGCATACGCGAGCGACGTCGAACCGCTCGATCCAGGCGCGCACTTCCTTGGGGCGAAACACGGCCGTCGACCCGATAACAACACGAGCGAGCGCCGGTATCGAGCAGCCGTTCCACGTCGTCGCGCTCACGCACGCCGCCGCCGGTCTGGATGTAGGCCTCCGCCGCGGCGGCAAGATTCGCGACCAGGCTGTGCTGTTGCGGCGCGCCCAGGCGCGCCCCGTCGAGGTCGACCACATGCACCCACTCAGCTCCCGCCTTCTCGAAGGCGTCCAGTCGCGTGAACGGATCGTCGTCATAGACGGTGACCTTCTCGAATTCTCCGTGCAGCAGGCGCACGGCCTGGCCGTCCT
Source organism: uncultured Pseudomonadota bacterium (assembly GCA_963838235.1). GTDB lineage: Bacteria > Pseudomonadota > Alphaproteobacteria > Caulobacterales > Caulobacteraceae > JAFECT01. The sequence continues at coordinate 503,931 of CAWIQJ010000005.1, read as the reverse complement.
TCAGATCGATGGCGGGATAGATCAGCATGACAGCTCGAGAAAATTGCGAAGGATCCGCGCGCCGGCGGCGGAGGATCGTTCCGGGTGGAACTGACAGCCCCAAACATTGTCCTTGCGCACCACCGAAGAGAAGCTGCGACCGTAGTCGGTGCTCGCCAGCGTCGCGTCGCCCTGCGGACAGGCGTAGCCGTGCACGAAATAAACGAAGGCGCCGTCGTCCACGCCTTCTAGCAACGGATCGTCGCGCTCGCGGCGGATCTGGTTCCAACCCATGTGCGGCACCGGCCGGTCGGGCGCGGACGGCAGGCGGAACACCTCGCCCTCAATGCGACCGAGACAGGGCGCTTGCCCCTCTTCGCTGCGTTCGTAGAGAAGCTGCTGGCCGAGACAGACTCCCAGCATGGGGCGGCCGAAGGTCTTCAGCGTGTCGGTGAGACCCAGCGCCTCGACCAGCCCCATGGCGTGCGCCGCCGCGCCGACGCCGGGCACGATCAGACGCTCCGCCTCAGCGATCACCCGGGGGTCGTCCGTCAGTCGCGCGTCTGCATCCAGCCGTTCCAGGGCGAACATCATGGACGCCGTGTTCCCGACGCCGAGTTTCACCACCGTGACGGCCATCAGATCACGCCCTTGGTGGAAGGCAGCGCCTGGCCCTCGACGCGGATCGCCTGACGCAGTGCGCGGCCGAAGGCCTTGAAACAGGCTTCGGTCTTGTGGTGGTCGTTCTGGCCGGTCACCGTCACATGGATCGCTGCGCCCATTGCGTCGGCGAAAGAGCGGAACACATGGGCGGTCATCTCGGTGGGATAGTCTCCGATGTGCGAGGCCGAGAACGCGCCCTCGAACACCGCGAACGGCCGCCCGCCGAGGTCGATGGACACCTTGGCCTCGGTCTCGTCCATGGGCAGCACGAAGCCGAAGCGGGCGATGCCGCGTTTGGAACCCAGCGCTTCCTTCAAGGCGGCGCCGAAGGCGAGCGCACAGTCTTCGATCGTGTGATGGGCGTCGATTTCGAGGTCGCCCGCGCAGGCGAGGTCAAGGTCGAAGCCGCCGTGGAAGGCGACCTGTTCGAGCATGTGATCGTAGAAACCGATGCCGGTGCGCGCCTTCACCTGACCCGAGGCGTCGAGATCGAGCACGACGCTGATCTTCGTCTCCTTGGTCTCGCGCGTCAGCTCCGCGCGGCGGTGCGCAGTTGCGGCGGTCACGCAGCCGAGCGCCGCCAACGCGCGGTCGTTGACGTCCGGCGGTCCGAGGTCGAGCCGGAAGCCGCCCGGCGCGACGTCCTCGCGCCAGACCGCCTCGACGCCGAAGCGGGCGAACGCCGCGCGCGTCGCATCAGGGTCGCGCGCTTCGACAAACAGGAACGGCCCCTCGCCCGCGCATACGCGCGCGACCTCGTGCGACTTTTCCAAGACCATGCACAGCCGCTCGCGTTCGGCGCGAATCAGCTCGATGCGGTTGGCGACCAGGATCGCGCGTGACGGCGACAGCGCGGCTTGCGCCAACGCTACGCTCGGCGCCGGCAGGGCGTAGGGCTCGAGCACCTCGCGCAGCCGTTCGATCAAGGCCGCCTGGGTGATCACCGCACCGACACGTGCGCCGGCCAGGCCATAGACGCCGGACAGGCTCTTCAGCACGACGAGATTGTCCGCGCCACCGATCAGACGCGTCATGGACGGCGTGCGCGCGACGTCCGCGCGCCCTTCATCGACCACCAGCAGCGCCGGCGATACGCGTGTTGGAAACCGCTCCGCCTCCGCGCCGTCGAGCGCAATGCCGAGCGGATCGGACGGCGAGCGCACGACCACCGCGCCCGCGTTTGCGCCCGGTTCCGGCGTGATCTCCAGGCGCGAAATGCGCGCGAGGCGCCGGTTGTCTTCGGTCGACTCGCACACGACCTCGCCTGCCCCGTCCAGGGCGACGCGGCGGAACACCAGTTCGAGACCGTGCAGCGCGCCGCGCACCGGCAGCACCTGTTCGGGCCTGACGCCCCAGACCTCGGCCATGCGTTGCGCCAGCGCCGTCGGCGCGACCGGGCGCGTCTGCATCCCTTCGGCCTCGGGACCGAGCGGCGAAAAGCGATCACCCGGTTTCATCGCGCCCTCAGGTCGGCGGCGAGCGCGTGCGCTTCCAGGCCTTCGAGACGCGCGAGACGGGCGGCGGCAGGCGCGAGCGCGCGGGCGCCGGCTTCGGTCGCTTCCTGGATGGCGAAGCTCTTCATGAAAGACGCGGTCGACACGCCGCTCCAGGTGCGCGCGGCGCCGTCGGTGGGCAGGACATGGCTTGGCCCCGCGACATAGTCGCCGAAGGTCTCCGCCGCCCAACGGCCGACGAAGATCGTGCCTGCGTTCGAAATGGCGGCGACCAGCGGCTCCGGATCGCCGACCTGGATCGACAGGTGCTCAGGCGCATAGGCGCTCGCCGCATCGGCCGCTTCGGCAAGATCGCGCACCAGGAAGACGCGGCCTTCGGCGAGGCTCGCCTGGGCGATGTTTCCGCGCGGCAGGACTGCGGCCTGGCGTTCGAGTTCGGCCAGGACGGCCGCCAGTACGCCCTCGCCGGTCGCGGCGAGCACCACCTGGGCGTCGGCGTCGTGTTCGGCCTGGCTCAGCAGGTCGGCGGCGACCAGGACCGGATCGGCCGAAGCGTCGGCGATGACCATCAGTTCGCTCGGCCCCGCCGGCAGATCGATGGCCGGACCGTTCGGAAGGTCGGCGGCAAACCGCTTGGCCTCGGCGACATAGGCGTTGCCGGGGCCGAAGATCTTGTCCGCGCGCGGCAGGCCGGCGCCGAAAGTGAGCGCCGCAATCGCCTGGGCGCCGCCCACCAGATAGAAGACCTCGAGACCCGAAAGCGCCGCGGCCGCGATCATCACCGGCGCCACGCCCTCGCGATGCGGCGGCGTCACCGTCACGCGCCGGGGTACGCCGGCGACGGCGGCGGGAATGGCGAGCATCAGCAAAGTCGAGAACAGGGGCGCGGTGCCGCCGGGCGCATAGAGGCCGCAGGTTTCGATCGGGCGCCAGACGCGGCGGAGCTTCACGCCGGGCGCGGGCTCGACGGTCTGGTCGGCAGGCCGGGTCGCTTCGTGATAGCGGCGCACGTTCTCCGCAGCGATCTCCATGGCCGCGAGATCTTCGCGATCGAGTTGCGCGCGGGCCTTGTCGACCACTTCCGGGGTCAGCTCCAGCCGCTCCGGCGCGCGACCGTCGAGGTTCATCGACCAGCGGCGGACGGCGGCTTCGCCCTCGTGCTCGACCTCGTCGAAGATGCGGCGCACCACGTCGCGCACCGCGGCGTCGCGGCGCTTCAGCGGACGAGCCAGGGCGGCGGTCCGTTCGGCGGGGCTGAGCGATGACCAGTCGTAACGCTTCACCGACGCCTCACATCATTTTCTCGATGGGCAGCACCAGGATGGCCGAGGCGCCCGCTGCCTTCAGCCGCTCCAGGGTCTCCCAGAACACCGACTCCTGGCAGACTGCGTGCACGGCCACCGCATCGTCGCGGCCCGCCAGCGGCGTGACCGTCGGCGCGCCGGCGCCGGGCAGGATCTGCTGGATGGTGGCGAGCGCCGCCTTGGGCGCGTTCATCATCACGTACTTGGCGCCCTGCGAGGCGACGACGCCCTTGAACCGCGCCACCACGCTGTCGGCGAGGTCGGTCAACTCAGGCGCGATCGGCCGGGGCGCGCGGATCAGCATGGCCTCGCTTTCGAGCACCAGGGACACGGCCTTCAGCCCGTTGGCTTCGAGCGTCGCACCGGTGGAGACGAGGTCGCAGATCGCATGCGCCATCTTCAGGCGCGGCGCCACCTCGACCGCGCCGCGCATCGCCACGATCTCGGCCGAGATCCCTTCTCGTCCCAGATAACGGGTGAGCAGGTTGGGATAGGTGGTGGCGATCTTCAACCCGTCGAGACACTTGGGGCCCGTCCAGTCGAAAGCGTCGGGAACGGCAATGCGCAGGCTGCAACGACCGAAGCCCAGCGGCATGATCCGCTCGGGGGCGGCGGCGTGGCCGGGCATGTGCTCTTCCAGCACGTTACCGCCCACGATGCCGAAATCGGCGATGCCGTTTTCAACGAAGGTTGGAATATCGTCGTCGCGCACACGCATCAGGTCGATCGGATAGTTCTCCACCCGATAGAGCAGGTCGTTGTGGCCCTTGACCACGCGAAGGCCCGCATCGCGCACGAGGTCGAGGCTGCGGTCGGCGAGCCGGCCGCTCTTCTGGACAGCGATGCGCAGACGCTGGGACATCAGCGGCGACCCATGCGGTCGAGCACCTTGCGGTAGCCCTTGAACGGCATGTCGCGCAGGAAACGGGCGCAGCGGGTAACGGTCGTGGTCGAGGCCCCGACCTCGTCGGCGATCTCGCGATAGCTCAGCTTGCCCTCATCGAGAAGGCGAGTAATGCGCCAGCGCTCGACGAATGCGCGAATTTCGGCCGGCGTGGCGAGGTCGGCCAGGAAATCCTTGACTTCCCGACGGTTTTGCAAGCTGAGGAAGGCTCCGTAGAGTTCGTTCTCGGCCTTATCTTCAGCACTCGACTTTTTGGCGGCAGCAGCCATGGCGCACGCTCCGTTGCGGTTGGGATGGCGTGTTAATACGGTAACACGTATCCGGTTGCAAGCGCGGGCGCAGGGAATTTGCGTGACCGTTTTGTGGCGAGATTCTTAGGCGGCTTGGCGGGCGGACGCCGCGGCTGAGCCCCAGCGCGCCACCTGGAGCAGCAGCTCGGCCATATTCACCGGCTTGGCGATACAGTCCTGCATGCCGGCCGCGCGGTAGGATTCCACCTGTTCGGACAGGGTGTTGGCGGTCAGCGCCAGGATCGGGACCCGGCCTTCCGAGCCATCGAGCGCGCGGATTTCGCGCGTCGCGCCGACGCCGTCGAGCACCGGCATCTGGATGTCCATCAGGATCAGGTCATAGCCGCCGGTCTGCGCCATCCGCACCGCCTCGACCCCGTCGCAGGCGAGGTCGCAGGTGTGGCCCTGGGCGCGCAACATGGCCTGGATGAGGATACGGTTGGCCTCGTGGTCGTCGGCATAGAGCACCCTGAGCGCCGCCACCTCGAACGCCTCGCCCACATCCGCCGGTTCGGCCAGCGGCAGGCTTACCCGCAGCCAGAACCGCGCGCCCTGACCGGGCTCGGATTCCACGCCCGCCTCGCCGCCCATGAGCGCCATCAGTTCGCGACTGACCGCCAGCCCGAGGCCGCCGCCTCCAACGGTCTTGCTCGACGTCGGATCAGCCTGGGTGAAGCGGCGAAACAGCCGCGCCTGGTCGCGCCGCGCGACCCCGGGACCCGTGTCGATCACGGCGATCTCCAGTTCGGCGCCGTTGTTCGAGGCCGCTGTGGACAGCACCACACGGATACGGCCGCGCGCGGTGAACTTCACCGCGTTTGACAAATAGTGACGCAGGACGCGGCCGAGCCGGGTCGCGTCGCCGACCACATCGCCCGGCGCATCGCCGAGGGTCTCGACCTCGAGCGTCAGGCCTTTCGCCTCGGCCGCCGAGCGGAAATCGTCCGCGGCGTGGCCGACCAGGATGGCGGGATCGAAGGCGGCCTCGTCCAGGCGCACTTCTCCCACATCGAGTTCGGACAGTTCGATCAGGTCGTTGACCACCGTCAGCAGGACCTCGCCGGCGGAGGCGATGCGGTCCACGTAGCCGGACTGGTCGGTGGTGAGCGCGGCGCCTTTCAACAGACCCGCAAAGCCGATCACGCTGTTCAGCGGCGTGCGCAGTTCGTGACTCATATTGGCGAGGAAGCGTTCCTTCGCCTCAGCGGTTTCGGCCCGCTCTTCGGCCTCGATCTGGGCGGTGACGTCGCGTTCGCTGAGCAAAACCCCAGTCACGCCGGTCACCGGATCCACCACAGTGCGCGCATCGAGATGGTGCCAGCGCTCACCCTTAGACGTGCGCACGCGCGACAGCTCCGCCAGCACCTCGCCGGCGAGCACCGCCTCAAGCATCGCCGGGCCACGCGCCGCATCGGTGAACCGGTCGCCCAGGCCGAGTTCGGCTTCGCCGTAGGCGGCGAACGCTGCGGGGTTGGAGAAGACCGCGCGGCCTTCCGCGTCGAACAGGGTGATCAGGCTCGAGGTGTGACGCAGCGCCTCCACCGCGCGGCGCTCGCCCTCCTCCACATCGACCGGCGCGGCTTCGAACAGGAGCGCCTGGCGGCCGTCGGCGAGCGTGAGGGATGAGATCACCGCCTGGACGGTCAGGGGCTGGCCACGCGGATAGAAGGTCCAGCGCTCGATCACGGCCTCGCCCCTGGCGGTCGCCTGGGCCAGGCGCTCCACCCGCGTGCGGACGGCGGGCGAGAGCTTGGAGAAGTCGCGGCTCAACAGCTCGTCGAGGGTCTCGGCGCCCCAGAGCTCCATGGCGGACGGATTGGCGTAGAGCCCGAAACAGGTCTGCGGGTCGAACACCCAGACCGGCCGGCGCAGGCGGTCCCAGGCGGCCGTGAACGGCGGCAGGGCGGGATCGAGCTTCGATTGGGCCAAGACGCGCGTCCGGGAAAGGGGGGCGCAACGCCTAGCACGGTCCCGCTTTCCGGAGCCTTAAGCCAGGCCGTACCTCAGACGTGCTTGTCGCGCTCGCGGCCGCCCAGCACGCCGCAGACGGCGGCGATGAAGGCGCCGATGGCCAGGGCCAGGGCGGAGAACAGCCCCAGTCCCTCGGCGGCGCCGCGGGCCTGGTTCGCCTCGTCGCGGACCTTGTTGATCGCCGCGTCGGTGCGGGCCTGGGCGATCGCCGGCGTGACGCCGGCGCGCAGGGCGACCATCTGGGTCAGGTAGACGCGGTCGTCCTCGGACACCTGCTTTTCGGTCGCGGCCTCAGTCAGAATGCGTCCGGCCTCGGCGCGGGTCGCGGGATCGGACACCGTGGCCATGGCGGTCGGCGATCGGAACAGAATGTCGAGTTGATAGGCGTGAGGCTCCGCCGGGCCGCCCGCGTGACGGTGGGCCGCCAACCCGGCGGTGGACGCAGCCAGGACGGCGACCAGCACGGTGGCGAGCGCCCACGCAAGGAACCCATTCGCGGTGTCGCGGAAGTGAGTTTCCCCCTCGTTCACGCCGCGCCAGCGGTGGCGCAGACGCCCGGCGATATAGCCGCCGAGGCCGGACGCCAGCCACTGGATCACGATCAGCCAGATCGCCGCCCAGACGGTGAAGGTCGCCACTTCGGAATTCGTAGAACCGAACGGCGCCGCCGCGAAGCCGAGGCCCGCGCCGAGCACGAACAGCAACACGCTGAGCGCGGCCGCGCTGATCGCGCCGGCGATGACCGCGGGCCAGGATACCGCCGACGCGCCGACCTGGATCGCGGTCCCGTCGACCGCCGACATCGGATCGGAAAAGGCGCCCGTGAACTCGGACGCGGCGCTCGAAGTCGTGGACATGATCGGACCGTCACCGTGGCGAAGCGTGCCGGGTCAACGCAACGGCGCAGCCGGGGGTTCCGCCCCCACCGGGTGAGGCCCAAAGGCGAGGCCCAAAGGCGAGGCAAGCGGCGAGGAAGCCGCTGACAGCCAAGCCGGAGCAGGCTATGCGCAGGCCGCGATGCGTTATCTCTCGACCCGCGGGCTCGCCCCCGAAGCCGAATTCGCCGACGTGCTGCTGGATGGCCTGGCGCCCAACGGCGGGCTCTACATGCCTGCGGCGTGGCCTGGGCTTGCACCCGATGACCTCGCCGGAGCCGGCGCGCGACCCTATGTCGAGACGGCCCGGCAGGTCCTGACCCTGTTCGCCGGCGACAGCCTGCCTGCCGACGCTATCGCCGCAGCGGCGGCGCGTGTGACCGCCTTCGACCATCCGGACGTGACGCCGCTCGTCGAGCTCGAGCCCGGCCTGTTCCTGCTGGAACTGTTTCACGGCCCCACCGCCGCGTTCAAGGACCTCGCCATGCAGATGATGGCGCCCCTGGTCGAGGCGGCGCTGAAGGCTCGCGACGAAAACCTGCTCCTGCTCACGGCGACCAGCGGCGACACCGGCGCGGCGGCGGCGGCGGCCTTCGCCGGGGTAGAGCGCGTGCGGCTGGTGATCTTCCACCCCGAGGGCCGCGTCTCGCCGGTGCAGCGGCGGCAGATGACAACTACCGGCGCGGACAATGTGCTGGCGCTCGCAGTGCGCGGCGACTTCGACGACTGCCAACGGCTGGTGAAACTGTTGCTCACCGACGAGGCGCTGCGTCGCGACCGGCGGGTCAGTTCGGTCAATTCGATCAACTGGGGCCGGCTCGCGGGCCAGATCCCCTATTATCTGACGTCCGCCGCGAAAGCTGAGGCCGCGCCGCGTTTCGTCGTCCCGACCGGCAATTTCGGCGACGCCTTCGCCGGGATCGCGGCCAAGCGGATGGGTCTCGGCATGGGTCCGATGACCGCAGCGCTGAACGCCAACGACACCTTGCGCCGCGCATTGGAGACCGGCCGCTACGAGCACCGGCCAGCGGTCGAAACCGCAAGCGTCAGCATGGATGTCGCCGCGCCATCGAATTTCGAGCGGATGGTGTTCGAGGCCTCCGGCCGCGACACGACGCGCACGCGCAACCTGTTTGAGGTGTTCGCCGCCCGCGGCGGCGTCTACCTGCCGCCCGACATCCTGGGCGCGGTGCGCGACGAAGTGAACGCCGCGAGCGTGGACGATGCGACCACCGCCCGCGAGATCGCACGGGCCTGGAAAGCTTACGGCCGCGTGATCTGCCCGCACACCGCAGTGGCGCTGCACGCGGCGCGCAACCTGCGGCGCGGCGGCCCGGTGATAGCGCTTTCGACCGCGCATCCGGCGAAGTTCCCCGACTTCGTAAGACAAGCGCTCGGTTTCGAACCCGAGGCGTCGGAGCGGCTGAAGGCGGTGATGGACAAGCCGGAGCGACTCGCCGTCATCGATGCGGACATCGAAGCCGCGCGCGCCGCAGTGCGCTAAGCGTCCATTTCGCGCTGGAAATAGGCCAGCCGTCGGAAATAGGGCGCGGGGTCCTTGGGCGTGACCAGCCACTCCGAATCGTGGAACAGGCGGTCGTGCAGGCGCGAGAGGGTGAACCGCACCGCCGCGCCGCGGCAGAGCAAGGGCAGCGCCTTGCGTTCGGCGTCATCGAGCGGCCGCGCGGCCTCGTAACCGCGTCGCAAGGCGTTCATGGCGTCGCGATCCGGTGCGCCGTCGGCGGAGAACCCCCAGGCGGACAAGGCGATGGCGAGGTCGTAGGCAAGGCTGTCGGTGCAGGCGAAATAGTAGTCGATTACGCCTGAGACGTTTGCGCCTTCGAACAGCACATTGTCGGGAAAATAGTCGGCGTGGATCGCGCCGCGCTTCAGACGCTCCGGCCAATGGTCGCTGAGAAACGCCGTCTCCAGGTCGAGCACGTGCAGCATACGCGCCGCCTCGCCCTTCGCCACGCCACGGCAGCGTTCGACGATCCTGCGCCAGCCTTCGGGGCCGAGCGGATTGGGCCAAATGGCGGGGAAGTCCGCGCCGCGCGCGTGCAGGTCGGCGAGCGAACGCCCGGCGGTTTCCACGTCCGCAAGGCTCGGCCCGCGCAGCCACGCGCCGTCGCGCCATTCGAGAATGGCGGCGGGTCGCCCGTTCAGGTCGGAGAACAGTCGATCTTCATGGTCGCGCCGCACGCGCGGCGCCGGATATCGGCGCAGCGCCAGGTGCTCGGTGAAACCCAGGCGGAACGGCAGGCTTTCGGGCTCGACGCGCTTCTCGAACAGGGTCAGCACGAATCTCGCGTGATCCGTCTCCAGGCGATAGTTGGTGTTCTCCACACCCTCGGCGATGGCGACGAGGTCCTTCAGGCCGCCCAGATCGTAACGCTGCAGGAAGGCGCTCGCGTCCTCGGGCGTGACGGGGGTGAAGACGGCCATGGAGCGGACTCAGGCGCCGTGTTCAGTGAGCGCTTCGGCGAGACGCTCGAGACCCGTCCGCGTCATCTGCGGCTCGCCGGCGAGGCCGATGCGGATGAAGTCGGCGCGTTCGAAGAAGCGTCCGGGCACCACGCCCGTGTCGTACTGTTCCATCAACCGCTCGCAGAACGCGTCCACGCCGCCGCGGCGCAGGCGCGCGAACACGGTGGTGCCGACGGCCGGCACGACTTGGTCCAGGGCGGGATGGTCGGCCAGGAGTTCACGATAGGCGGCGTGATTGGCCGCCAGGATCGCGTCGCCGCGGCGCTTGAACCTGGGAAGGCGTTTGAATGCGTCGGCGCTCAGCCGCTCGCTCATGAACGGCGGCAGCGACTGGAAGAGATCGCGCACGCGCCACATACGATGCGCCAAGTCGTCAGGCGCCAGGATCCAGCCGCAACGCAGGCCCGAGAGGCCGTAAGCCTTGGTCAGGCTGGCGGTGACGACGAAATTGGGCCCGAGCGTGAAGGCCGAGTACGGCTTTACCTCGCCCTGGGGCCCCGCGCCGAACAGCAGTTCGCGATAGACCTCGTCGACCAGCACAACGGCGCCCTGGCGCGCGGCGATCTTGCCGACCGCCTCGACTGCGGCGCGGTCCGCCAGCGCGCTCGACGGATTGTGCAGATCGCTCAGCACCACGAGCTTGGTGCGCGGCGTCATGGCGGCTTCGACCGCGTCGGGCTCGAGCGCCCAGCCCGTCTCGAGCCGCCGCTGGAAACGGATCGGTCGCCCGCCCAGATGCTCGATCGCCGACAGCATCAGCTCGTAGGTCGGCTCTTCGATCAGCACCTCGTCGCCGGGATCGATCAGGGCCGAGAACGCGAGGTGATTGGCCCCGCTCGTCCCCTCGTCGGTCACCACGCAGTCGCGCGAGACGCCGAAACGCTCCGCGATCGCGTCCACCAGCGGCGCGTAGCCGTAAGCGTTGGGGCCGTGCAGCTCCAGATCGCCGATCTCGGCGCCGAGATCGGCAAAGGTGCAGTTCATCACCCCCGACGAGGCGATGTTGTAACGCGCCGTGGTGTTCAGCTTCGCGTACTGCATGTACGGCGACGCCATGGTGCGGTCGCTGCCGGTTTTCTGGCTCATCAGGAACTGGTCTTTGCAAAGAGATCGCGGGCGAACCGAACGATAGTTGGCCAGTGCGTCCATAGGAAAAAGACCGGCACCCCCGCGGCGAGGATGGAATATCCGATCAGACTGTCTCGCGGGTCCGACCAAAAGCCGTTCGCCACCACGATCACGCAGATCAGGATGAACAGGATGGTGCTGAACGGATGCAGCGGAATCCGGAAACCCGCGTCGGCTCGCGTTTCTGCGCTCGCCGCCTTATCCCGCGAACGGAAAACAAAGACAGCCGCGCCCGTGACGGCGAAGAACAGGAAGTTGATTGAGACGTCGTAGGCCACGATCTGCTCATAGGTGCCTGACAGCACGAGGATCGCGGTCCACACCGCTTGCACGGCGATGGCGACTGCAGGCACGCGGCTCTTTTCCGTCACCTTCGCAAGCTGGCGGAAGAACAGGCCGTCGCCGGCCATGGCGAGATAGACGCGGGGTCCGGTCAACATGCCCTGGGACAGATAACCCAGGGTCGAAATGGCGATGGCCAGGGCGGCGAGCTTGGCGCCGACCGGTCCGATCGCGACCTTCAGCACGTCCGACGCCGGCGCCAATGTCTTACCGAGCGCCGCGGGGCCCAGCGCGCGCAGGCAGGCGACATTCACCGCGAGATAAAGCCCGATGACGCCGATCACCCCGATCAGCAGCGCGAGCGCCAGGTTTCGGCGAGGGTTCTTGATCTCGCCGCCGACATAGTTCGCCGTCTGCCAGCCGCCGTAGGCGAACACGACCGGGATCAACGCGGCGCCGAAGGACTTGACCAGGCTGGTCGATGGCGCGCGGTCGAGCACCGGGTGGGTAATGGGAAACGGCTTGGCGATCAGGAACAGGCCGCCGAACACCAGGCCCGCGATGGCCACCAGTTTCAAAACGCCCAGCAGGGTCTGGACGCCGTTGCCGCTCTTCACGCCCAGGCAGTTTGTAATGGCAAGCAGGGCCAAGACGGTGATGGCGACGATGTTGGCGAGCGGATCCGGTCCGCCCGCCGGCGCCTCGTGACCGAACAGGATCAGGGCGTACTTCGAGAACGAAATCGCCACGGCGGCCATCCCGCCGGTCTGCACCACCAGAAGCGTTGTCCATCCGAACAGGAAGGCGATCAGATTGCCGAAGGCAGAGCGCTCGTAGGCGTATTCCCCGCCCGTCGCGGGCATGCGGTCGGCGAGTTCGGCGTAGACGAAGGCGCCTAGAATGGCCATCACGCCGCCGACCGCCCAGACCGACAGGATCAGGACCGGCGAGTGGAGCGATCGCGCCACGACCGCAGGGTTCAGGAAAATGCCGGTCCCCACGATGCCGCCGATGACCAGCAACACCGCGCTCGGCAGGCCGATTTCTCGTCTGAGGCTGACCGACATGGCGTCCCCGGCGGCGCGCGAAATGGGCGCTCCCCGGCCTTGTGTGGCCCAAAGCCCGATTCCGCAACCGTCGAGCGCCGAGCTTTCGCCCTGGCCGGCCCGGGCGTAGGGTCGGGGTCGCAGCGATCAGACCTCTGCCGGAGGCGTCCTATGCGCACGATCTTGACGACACTGACGGCCGCGGCCGCACTCTTTGCCGCCAGCGCGCCGGCCATGGCGGATGACGGGATCAAGGGGGCCGCACTCGAAGCGGCCTTCCGAACCAAGGGCATGACCCTGGTCGCGCCGCCCGACCAGCCGTTGGTGATGTACGATCAGAGCGACGTCTCGGGCGGACAGGCCGTGACCGGCGCCCGCGGCGGGATCGTGCTGATCCAGCAGGGCGGCCACCCGTGCCAGTACACCCTCATCTTCGACGTGGCGAAAACCTCGGTGGCGTTCAACCGCTCCGCCCTCGTGCCGGGGCCCAGCGGCATTACCCACCCGGTCTGGACCGCGACCGCCTACGACGCCTACGGCCATCAGCTCAGCCAGGTCGGCGAGGCGCGGATCGCCAGCTACCAGGACGTTCCCGCCCGCCGCTTTACCCTCACCGGGCCCGGCATTTCGCGCATCACCTTCTGGGGCGACGACCACGGCGTTGACGGATTCTGCAACGTGGTCACCGACACCGTAGACACTGTCGGGCCGGGCTAAGCGGGCGCAAGACGCTTTCGGGTCCCGCCCAGATATTCCGTCAACAGCCATGCGGCGCCGAGCAGGATCACGTTGGTGGCGGGCTCCACCCAGTGGCCGCCGTCTCTCGGATCGGCGAGCACCAGGAAGAGGTGCACAGCGATCTGGAAGATGGCGTACATGACCGTCACCAGGAGCGCCGCCAGCCACGCCCGGATTCCCGACAAGACCGCGAGGCCCGCGGCGATGTGTGCGACGGTCGCAAAGTAGGTCCAGAACATCTGGGACGGCGGCAGCCAGGTGGGCACGAGTGACGCCGTGAATTTGGCGTAGACCACGTCGCTGATCCCGAAGACGATGAGACAGACGCCGAAGACATAGCGCGCGATCAGGCCCGCGCGGCGGCGCGCATCGCCCTCGCCCAACAGGCTCCATGCCAGCAGCCCACCCATGGCCATGGCGGTGATCTCCGCCAGGTTCTCGTAGGGAACCCAGGTATTCCAGCTCTTCAGCAAAGGCGGGAAGGTCAGCACCACCACGCGGGCGAAGAACACCGCCGCGAGGATGAGCGCGCCGAGGCTCGCCGCCTTGCGACCGAGCAGGATCGCGATACCACCGACGATCAGGAGCCCGTCACAGCCCAGGGCGAAAACGTCCAGCAACGGAATCTTTCCGGCGACAGGATGGAAGAGGTGCGAGAAGTCGTGAAACTTGAGGCTGACGGCCGCAAGACCGATCGCTCCCAGGCCGAAGACGCGTCTACCGAGGTCGTTCATCATCGTCTCCTCAAGCCTTGGCGTTTTTGCGCGACAGCGAGTCCGCGACACACCAGGCGGCGCCGATCAGCGTCGCGTTGATCGCGTTAGCACACCAGCTGAAATGGTCGTGCGGGTCTTTCAGGATCAGCGGCAGGTGCACCAGGGCGCCGAAGCCTACGTACATGACGGTGAGCAGAATCGCGGCCAGCCGCGCCTGAATGCCGGTGATGAGGGCGACGCCCGCGGCGATCTGGCACACGCCGGTGACATAGGCCCAGACCATTGGCGACGGCGGTATCCAGGTCGGAATGAAGGACGCGGTCGCCTTGAGAAACACGAAGTGCGAGGCGCCGAAAATCAGGCAGCAGGCGCCGAAGACGCAGCGCGCGATCTTCAGGCTCGTCTCGCTATTCGTCATGCCGCCGCTCAGCCCAAAAGCGATGACGCCGCCGACAGTCATGGCGATGATCTCCGACATCGCCTGCCAGGGCCCGAGGCTCAAGGGGTGTGCGACCACGCCGGGCAGCTTCAGGGCGAGCACCCACAGACCGTAGAAGCCGGCGAGCCCGAGCGCGCCCCACTTCGCCGTCTTCGGGATGAAGATTGCCGCCCCGCCCAGAAGCAGGATCGCGGCACTGACGTAGGCCAGCACGTCGTGCGCTGGCCAGGTCTTGGGGACCGGCTCCCAGATGGCGGCGTAGTCATCGAAGGCGATGCCCACGAGGCCCAGGACGATGGCCGCCAGTCCGTAGACGCGCGCACCCAGCTGCATGGTCACCCCTCCTCGGCCCGCAGGACCGCCATCCATGACCGTCACGCTCGCAGCGGCAAGCCGAATGCTGCGAACGGAGGTTGGACCCGCGTGGGCAACCGGCTCAGCTCGCCGTCTGCGGCTGGGGCCAACGCTTGGTTCCGTCGAGTTCGCCCTTCATGTAGCCGATCTCGCGCGGCAGGGCGCGGGCGAAGTACGGCCACGCGCCGAAGCGGGGCGACATGGCGTCGATCACTGCCTTGTTCAGTGTGTCGCCGGTCAGGCCCTTGTCCATCGCGGCCCTGGTTGCGCTGCGCAGGGTTTCGAGATAGCTGCGGAAGGCGGTCACGTCGGCCAGCTTCGCCACCTCGCCGTGGCCCGGCACATAGGTCAGATCGGCCGCATGCGGCGCCTCCTCGATCGCCTTCAGGGTCGGGGCCCATTTCGAGATCGTGCCGTCGATCAGATTGGGCGGAATCTCCTTCCACAACAGGTCGCCGCAGAACATCACATGCGCGTCGGGAATGGTCACCGTGACGTCGCCGCCGGTGTGGCCGGGTCGCTCGACGATCTCGATCACGCGCTTGCCGAGTTTCAAGGTCAGACGCTTGTCGACCAGCATCGTGGGCGCCGGGATGGCGGCGATGGCGGCCTTCTGCTCCGGGGTGATCTTGTCGCCGTAGAATTTCGGATTCTCGGAATGGATCCAGCCGGCGACATTGCGTTGCGCCACAATGGTCGCGCCCGCGGCCTTGAAGGTCGCGTTCCCGGAGACGTGGTCGATGTGATAGTGCGTGTTGACGACATAGCGGATCGGACGATCGGTGCGCTTGCGGATTTCTGCCAGCAGGGCGGGCGCGGCGGCCGGCGCATAGTAGGTGTCCACCACCAGCACGCCGTCGTCGCCGATCACGAAGCCGGCGTTCGAACCGGCGTGACCGTCGATGTCGATCCCGGCCCAGACGCCGTGGCCGAGGTCGACAAGATTGAACGGAAGCGCGGGCGTCGCGGTCGGATCGGCCGACCAGGCGGGCGCAGCCGCGCCGAACATCATTCCCCCCGCCCCGCACAGGGCGCCTCTGCGCGTCCAGCCCATCGTTCACTCCCCTGTCTTTGCGGGAGCGACCATAGCGGGGACCGGGCGGAGAAAAAATGGGCCGGACCTGAGGGGAGACAGAGGTCCGGCCCAACTTTTGGCGGTCGCTAGAGGGGGGCCAGGACCGCAGGATTGAAGTTAAGGCTTAATTCCTACCGCGTCAATAGGCATTAATCGATCAGTCGTAGAACAGGGCCGCGGCGTCCACCACGAAGGCGGCGATGGCCGGCGGGTGCGGCCCGGACTGACGGCCGACCAGGGGCCCGGTCTCGGCCTCGAGCTTCAGGCCGCGCACCCCGGCTCCGCTCCAGACCGCCGACAGGTCGATGCGGTAGTTCTGCATCCCCATCGACATCCCCATGGGCACCAGGAACATCTTGTCGTCGAAGGGCGTGGTTCCATCGGCGATGTCCGTCGCCTTGATCCGCGTCACCGAGGCGTGCGCCGGATCGGGATCGATGGTGAGATAGCCGACCGCCCGGGCGGAAACCGCCTGGGACGCCTCGGCGGGAATATCGATCACGCCGCTGGACGGGCCGAGACGCGTCATCTCGAAGCTGTAGTTCTGCACATGGAAGCGACGTCCGGCGCCGCGCGACGCCATCGGGCTGGCGGCCGCGAGCGGCGGTCGCGCCTCAGGTCCATAGCCGTAGCCGAGCGTCTCGGTGTCGATGGTGGATTGGGCCGCCACCGGCGCGGGGCTCGATCCGTCCGGGTCCTCGTAGCCGGCGAGTTGCTCGACGCTCCACGCGTCGGCATAGTCGCTCGGCGAATGGCGCCCCGACCAGGCCGCCCAGACGCGGTCCACATTGGCGTGATGCACCCAGAACAGCGGATCGTTGGGCGCTGTCTCCAGCACGCCCATGTCGCCGCCGATGAAGCTGTGGATCAGGTTGTGGCCCGACCACTCGCACGAGCCTGAGAAATGCTGCTGGCCGCTCGGCGTGTCGTTGTCGCGCGCCTGGTCCGCCGCACGCGGCTTGCCGAAGAAGGTCGGGAAATCGTTCTTCGAACGGTCGGCCAGCGAAGTCTCGTTGGCGGTGCAGAACTTGGCGATGCTTTCCTTCACGCCGCACTCGCGGCCCTCGTGCGACAGCACCTCGTCGTTGACGAACTGGGCCGGCAGGATGTCGTCGCTCCAGTCCCAGTAGGGCATGGCGAAGGCGGCGTGGCCGCTGGCCTTGGCGATCAGCTTCTCCATGTGCAGCACCTGCAGCCGGTGCCAGGGCAGGAAGCGCCAGCTGGAATGGTGCAGCCAACGCATGTCAGCGTGCAGGTCGATCTGGCGTTTCCAGGCGCCGCTGGCGCGCAGCTTCTTGATGCCGATGCGGAGCGCCTCGAGGTCCGGATGGCTGCGGCTCATCCCCTTGAGGTTGCGGCGCAGGCGCAACGGCTTGGCGGCGACGTCCTGGGCGAGGCTCCGCACGCCGGGCGCGAGGCTCAGAACGGCGGCCATGGCCAGGGCCTGGCGGCGGGTGGTCTGGGTCATCGCGTCCTGTCCCCCGTGTCGCGACCGCCGGATTAGGGCCGCGCCGGACGCTCCTGTCAAATCCCGGCCGGCGGCCTATGATCCACGATCGAACCGTTCGACGCCATCTCGTCCAAGACTTGAGGCGCGCGAACGTCGGAAACTGGTCAAACCCGCCGGAGCGCCGCCCAATGCCGCGTAGTCTTTTCCCCCTCGTCCTGTCGTTCGCGCTTTCGCTTGCCGCGCTCACCGGCGCCGCGAACGCCGCCGACCTCGCCATCGTGCACGCGCGCCTCTACGCCTCGCCGACCTCCGCACCGATCGCCGACGGGGCCGTGGTGAGCCACGACGGGCGCATCGCCCAGGTCGGGACCATGGGCAGGGTGCGCATTCCGAAGGGCGCCACGGTCATCGACGCGCACGGCGGCGCCGTGACGGCGGGCTTCTGGAACAGCCATGTGCACCTGATGACGCCGGACCTGCTGAAGGCGGACGCGAAACCCGCATCGGTCCTGTCGAACGAACTCGAGGCCATGCTCACGCGATGGGGCTTCACCACGATCTTCGACGTTGCCTCGCAGCTTTCCAACACCAACGTCATCCGCCGCCGGATCGCCTCGGGCGAGGTTACGGGCCCGAAGATCCTGACCGTCGGCGACGCCTTCTATCCGCTCGGCGGCACGCCGATCTATGTGAAGCAGTTCATGAAGGACAACGGCTTCCCGGACTGGGAAATCCATTCGCTGCCGGCCGCGGAGGCGCGCGAGAAGCGCGAGCTGGCCGATGGCGCGGACGGCGAGAAGCTGTTCATCGGCGCCATCGTCGGCGGCAAGGTGGGCGTGCTGCAGATGCCCCCCGACCAGGCCGCGGCCCTGGCCCGGATCGCCCATGCCGCGGGCAAGCCGGTGTTCGCCCATCCGTCCAACATCGAAGGCGTGGAGAACGCCATGAACAGCGGCGTCGATATCCTGGCCCACACCACCGCCATGGACGGTCCCTGGCCGCCGGCTCTGGTGGCCAAGCTCAAGGCCCATCACATGGCCCTGATCCCGACGATGACCCTGTTCGAGGTCGAGGCGAAGAAGTTTGGCGAATCCGAAGCGGACAACAAGAACGACATCGCCACGATCACAAGCGAAGTGAAGGCGTTTTCCGACGCCGGCGGCCAGATCCTGTTCGGCACTGACGTCGGATACACCGACGCTTTCGACACCACCGAGGAATACCGGTTGATGAGCGGCGCGCTCGACTGGCGCCAGATCCTGGCGACGCTGACGGTGAACCCGGCGCAGCGGTTCGGCTATGCGGCGCGCAAGGGACGCGTGGCCAAAGGCATGGACGCGGACCTGGTGGTGCTCGACGGCGATCCCGCCAAGGACGTCACCGCCTTCGCCCGCGTGCGCGCCACGATTCGCGCCGGAAAGGTGATTTACGCCGCTCAATAAGCCGGCGCCGAACGTCGCGTGAGACCGGCCGTCACCGTAAATCACCGTATTTTACGGCGCCTCACCGTAAACGCACCGTATTTTACGGCGCCCGGTCGCTTGGATCGGACATCTTTTTTCGTTTCAATTGTCAAAGAGCGAAGCGCCACAGAACGTGGGGCCCGCGGCGCTCAGCGTCAAGGCGTTGAGTCGAGAACAGACTTATAGTCAGGTGCCGGTCGGCGCGCGCATCTCGACCCAGTCCTTGTTCGGCGTGTGCGCCCCGCCGGTGGTCAGGCGCAGCCAACCCGTCACCGTGTACTGGGCGCCCGGCTTGCCGAGCACACGCGGGTCGGTGTTCAGCACGCGATCACCTTTGGCGTAGACGCCCTTGGTCGGCATGGCGGCGGCTTCGCCGACGTAGCGCAGGTCGCTGTGCGACGCACCGCCCACGAACACGCCCTTCGGCAATGCCAGTTCTTTCGGTTGCGGCGCGCCGCGCGCGAAGGTCTGGGCAGTCTTGGGGCCCGTGCGCAGCATCAGCGTCGAACTGTCGAGGTCGTCCCAGTCCTCGCGCAGGTCCGCGCCGGACCAGCGCAAACGCCATTGGTTGATGGAGACCGCGTTCTGCTGGCTGCGCACCACGTCGCCATTCTTCCCATTGCCGCCGACCACTGCGACGACGCCGAGCTTGCCGTCGGCGGTGCGGCCGGTGCTGCCGAAGCCGCTGCCCGCCTCGACATAGCCGCCCAGACCGCTCTCGGAACGGATCGCCACCGAAAACGGCGTGAAGCCCGAGCCCTGCAGGCCGCCTTCGACCATCGAGGGCGACCGCACGTCGGACATCGGATCGCCCTCCTCCGAATAGACGCCGAGGAACAGCGCGCGCGTGTTGGGATCGGTCGCGACATAGTCGCCGGCGATGAGATAGGGCGCGCCGGCGCTCCAGGCGGGGAAACGCGGGTCGGCCTTGACCGCCTGCCACACGCCCGCGTCCTTGCCCGGTTCGACTTCGCCGCAGCGCACCGACAGGCATTGCCACGACCCGCCGCCGGCGTTGACGCGCGTCAGGCCCCTGCCCGCGCTCTGGCAGAGTTCGCCCACGTGGGTGTTGCCCAGGAACGAGAGGTCCACGTCGCAGCCGCCGCCGGGATCGCTGATCGCGGTTCCCACGATCAGGCCCGCATTGGCGTCGGCGCCGTGCTGGTAGAGGCCGTAGCGGCCGACCCGGCCGATGATGCCGTTGTAGATGCGAAACTCGTTGGTGTTGCCGACGCCGTTCGGATCGATGTGCACGCCGTCGCCGGCAAAGTCGCGGATGTTCACGTCGGTCAGCTGGGCGGTCATGCACATCCAGACGCCGTGCGAGGTCTGGTCCGCCGGTCCGCCGCCGCCGATCAGGGTGATGCCGATGAGCTGGGTTCCCTGGCCGCTCGTGGTGGTCTTGGGCGCGCGCTGACAGTGCGAGGTCGCGGCCCCGTCGATGTCGATGCCGCCGGTCGAGGGGGGGAAGCGCCAGATCGTCGATCCGCCCGCCGGCAGGCCGGTGGAGACGCCGCGCTCGAGCACGGTGTGCTTTTGCGACAGCGTGCCGGCGAAGGCGTAGCAGCCCGCCGGCCAGTCGACTTCGCCATTGCCGATGGAGTAATCGCCCGTCGACACCGAGACGGTCGCGTCCGCCTGGTCTTTCGCCGCCGTGACGTCATAGGTCGAGCGGCACTCGCGGATGGCCGGCCATTCCGATTGCGGGATGAACTGCAGGATCGAGACCGCCCCGCTCGGGAGCTGCTGCGCGGCGGCGATGGCCGGCGCTAGCAGGACGAACGCGGCGGCGAGAACTAAAGCGGCGCGGCGGATCGGCATGACGGATTCCCTGGGCTGGTCTCCAGAGGCGCGGAGCTTAGCGCGCCTTCCCTTTGGGCGCCTGTCAGAGGCGCGATTGTTCGATCAGGCGCACGGCGGTCTCGGCGTCCTTCATCCCGAGCGGCTCGAATCGGCGTCCGCGCAGGGCGTTGTAGTTGACCCAGAAGGCCTTGACGCTGTCGAGGAACGCCTTGCCGAGATCTTCGGGTGTGCGGACTTCCGCGTAGAGGCGCGAGACGCAGGTCGCCGCGAGCACGCGGTCGTTACGTACGGTCTCGCCGGCTTCGGTTTGGTTCGCCTCGAGCACCCCGATCAGGCGCACCTCGACCACCAGGCCCGCGATCAGCGGCTCGTCGCTCAGCACCATCACATCGACCGCGTCGCCGTCGCCGCCCTCAGTCGAAGGGATGAAACCGTAGTCGAGCGGATAGATCATCCCCTCGGGCAGGAGGTGCGACAGCGCAAAGACGCCGAGGTTCCTCTCGTACTTGTATTTGATACGATTGCCGCGCGGCGTCTCGATGACCGCGCGGCAGGTGCGGCGCTCGCGGTCGAGGCAGGGGTCGAGGGCCAGAAGGTCGGGCATCCGCGTCTCTTTGTCAGCCTTGCTCCGCGAGCTTCTCCGCCTTGCGCGCCTCGATGCGCGCTACGAACTCCTCCGTCGTGTTCGTCTTGGGGAACGGCGCATCGGGGACCGGTACGCCCAGGAAAGCGCACAAGGGCGCCCAGCCGTGCGCGGTCTCGTAGACCAGCAGACGTTCCGCCGGGATGGTGCGCTTCACCTCTGCATTGTGGCGTTCGAAGAAGGCGACCGCCTTGTCGCGATCGTGACGCGCGTCGCCGAGCTGGCTGAACACCACGCTCTTGATCATGGCGGCGAAGGGATCGGCATGGGCGTCCGGGCCGCCGCGTTCGGCGAAGATCGTGGCCTGGGTCGAACGGAACCAGGCGTCGGGATCGCGCACGGTCAGCACCACCTTGGCGTCGGGCCAACGTTCGGCCTGTTCGCGGTACCACCGGGCCGAGGGCCAGTCGCAGGTGGAGTTGTAGTCCTTCAAAAACGCCGCCAGGTCGCCCAGGTCGCCCTCGCCCGCGCGCCGCCAGAACTCGATCGCCTGCGGATTATTGAACACCTCGTACATGTGATAGCAGGGGCCGAGCCCCAGAATGTCCATGGCGTGCTTGAACGACATGGTTCCGGTGCGCCCCAGACCGGCGCCGATCACCTGGATGGTCATGGAAAATCCCCCTCGCTGTGCAACTCTAGCGGGTCAGGCGCGTGCGGTCACCTAACCGGCCGGCTCGACCGGCGGCTCGGCGACGATGGGATCTGGCAGGATCGGCGGAGGTTCGGGCGCCAGGGGCGTCTCGAAGGGGGCGCGACGGGCGGCTCTGCGCGCCACGGTGCGGTCGTCGGCTTCCAAGCGCAGCGTGTCCCAGACGCGCCAGACCACCAGCAGGATCAGAAACAGGGCGACGAAGACCAGGAGAGCCACCAGCTCCGCCTCACTGCCCTCCTCGGTGGCGGCGCGGTCCGCGTGGCCGAGGCGCGCGTCGCCGGGATAGAACCGCTCGAGCCCGTGCATGGCGGCGACGATGCGGCCCTGCTCGTGGACGCCCATGCCGTAGGCGAAGACGATCGCCAGGACCCAGTAGGCCGCGGCGATCCCGATCAGGACGCGCTTGCGCGTGAGCAGCCCTTCCAGCGTCAAGGCCCGGCTCCCTCAGGTGTGCGGCCATCCTAGCCGCGAAATGGGCTGACTGCCCGGCGGCTCAACGTCCAGGCGTACGGCTCCGTTCATCTCCCGGCCCTGATTGGGTCCAGATCGCGCCCCATTGGAGCCTGAGCGCCACCGTAACCAGTCAGCGCCGAAATCGTCGGAGGAGGCGCGTATGCGCACGATGGGCGCCAAGGCAGTCGTTCTCGGGCTGGGGATCGCATTCCTGGCGCTCCCCGCCTTTGCCCAGGAGATTTCGGCGCCGGCGTCGGCCGATCAGACCCCCGCCGCGCCCGTGGACGCCGCCCCCGCTCCGGCCCCGGCGGCCGCTCCGGTCGATGCGCCGGCCCCGGACAAGTCCCAACCGGCGTTCTCGCTGGGCGACCTGACCACCTACGGGACCATGGGACTCGGCGGATCGGGCGGCGACAGTGCCGTCGCGCCCGGGCAGACCGGCATCTTCAGCGCCCAGGCCGGCGTGCGTTTCGGGCCCTACGTCGGCCTCGAGGCCGAGGGCGCGACCAGCATCCCCGGCGACAGTCATGCGGGGAAGAAACTCAGCCTGACCGACCGCTATGCGGCCTACATCGTGGGCTACCTGCCCTGGACCAAGCATTTCGACCTGTTCGCCAAGCTCGGCCTCGGTCACAGCCGCTATAAGTACGAAGACAACGGCGCGAGCCTGTCGACCGACCTCGACAGCGTCAATTGGGGCGTCGGCGCCCAGTACCTGTTCAACGACCACGACGGCGTGCGCACCGAGGTGCTGAAAGAGAACTATCACGACTCCCGCGGCGACCGGACGAGCCTGATGTTCTCCTGGATCCACCGCTTCTGATCGACAGCCTGAGCGCATTGCGCAGATGCGCGCTCAGTCCCCAAGACGCTCGAACAGGATGACGGTGTCGCCGCGATAGTCGGTGCGCGCGTATTCGCGGTAGCCGAGCTTTCCCGCGAGCTTCAGCGAAGGGAGGTTCGAGGGCCCGATCAGGCAAACCGTGCGGGCCGCGTCCAGCGCCCGGTCGCTCCAGTCGAGCATCGCGCGCGTCGCCTCGTAGGCGTAGCCCTGCCCTTGCGCCGCCGGGGCGAGCCCCCAGCCGATCTCCGGCGCGCCGTCGAACGACGGGCGGAAGTCGCGCTTCAGATCGTGAAAGCCGCCCTCGCCCAGGAACTGCCCGGTCGCGCGCTCGATGATCACCCAGTAGCCGAAGCCCAGAAGCTTCCATCCGCCCGCGTAGCGCAGCAGCCGCGCCCAGACTTCCTCCGGCGTCGAGGGCCGTCCGGTGATGAAGCGGGTCACCGCCGGGTCGCTCCACATGGCGCAACAGTCGGCGAAGTCTTCGCAGTCGTGTGGGCGCAGGACCAGACGGTCGGTGGTCAGGACGGGCGCGTCGGACGGGAAGGACATCGTCGGTCCGGCGCTCTAACTCTGACGGAGGGGATCAGTGCGGGTGGAATCCCGTGAGCGTGACGTAGATCAGGCCGCTGGCGATCGCCAGGAAGAGCGCGCCGAAAAACCGGTTGATGGTCAGATAGCCCGAACTGTTGATCACCTGCAGTTCGAACTCGGCCCAGAACCCGCGACGCCAGACCAGCATCCGCCGGCGCCGGTCGCGGTAGCGGCCGACGAAGAACAGCAGGCAGCTTCCGATCAGGGCGAAAATGGCCGCCGACGCGCACATCATCGCGATGCCAGGTACATCGATGTTCGGTGGAATAACCATAATGGGTTTGGGACATACCTCTCCTTGGTGAGTCGTGCCAATACCCAGTTGAGTTTATCCCCGGAAAATCGCGCGCCCGGAGAGAAACCGTGCACCGGGTCGCGTTGTTTTTCCTTATTCAGCAACAACTTCATGCGAATTCGCCGGAGTTGCGTGATGGAGACACCACGGCGGCCCTCGCCGTTACTACCCATCATTAGGTATTCTTGTCGGCTCGCACCCTAACGCCAAGCGTAGTTGAAGCTGACGCTCACCCGCGGCGCACGGCCGCCGTGTGCCGGCACTTCGTGCCGCAGCCAGCTCTCCCACATCAGGATCGTCCCGACAGCCGGGGTCAGGGTGACGAAACTGCGCAGGTCCTCGGGTGCGTCCATGGAGCGCGGCGGGGCGGCCATCATCTGGGGCAGGCGCGGATCCTCGAGCCTCAGTCCCGCGGAGCCCTTGGGCGTCGCCGCATAGAGCGTCCCGGAAATGACGCTGTGCGGGTGGATGTGGCCCGAGTGGGCCGCCCCCGGGTTGAGGACGTTCACCCACAGGCTGTCGAGCCTCAGCTTGCCGCGCGGACCCAGGTCGAAGGCGACCTCACGCGCGAAGGCCTTGGCGTGGGCGTCGAGCCGCCGCTTCAGGTCTTCGAACACCGTGGCCCGGGACGGCAGGTCGTCGAGGGAGGCGTAGGAGGTATAGCCGCCGTAGCCGTGCTCGCGGCACCAGACCTGGCCGGCCGTATCCTCCTCGGCCAGCATGCGGCAGGCGTCGAGCAGGTCGGCGTTAAACGCCTTAAACCCGGCCTCCGTCGCCAGGGAGGCTTCGTAGACGCGGGTGGCGAAGAGCGAGCGGACGGTCGGCATAGCCGCCGGTTAGCACGGAATTCGCGCGGGGGGCGATGAACCATCGCGGTCACCCTCGCCGCCCCTTGCCGGGACCGGCCATTGACCGCAAGGTCCGGCGAATTCGCGCGGGGAGACGGGTGGGTATGCGCAGGTGGGGAAAGATCGTGCTGGGGGCCGTTGTCCTACTACTGATCCTCGTCGGCGTCGTCGCCGTCCGCACCGCGACCTACCGCGCACCTGTGAGCGCCGACCTGTCACGGGTGAAGCTGGCCACGGCGCCGACCATCGACCTTAGCCGCGCCGCACAGCACCTCGGCGAAGCGGTGCGCATCCAGACCGTCTCGCACCAGGACCCGTCGCAAGACGATCCGACGCAGTGGACCGCGCTGCACGCCTGGCTCGACGCGACCTACCCGGCCGCGCGCGCGGCGATGACGCGCGAGATCATTATGCAGAACACCCTGCTCTACACCTGGAAGGGATCCGACCCTTCGCTCGCGCCGATCATCCTGATGGCGCACCAGGACGTGGTGCCGGTGGAGGCGCAGACGATCGGCGACTGGAAGCATCCGCCGTTCTCCGGCGAGGTCGCCGACGGCGCGGTCTGGGGCCGCGGCTCGGTGGACGACAAGGGCTCGCTGGTCGGGCTGTTCGAGGCGGTGGATGCGCTCGCGGCGCACGGGTTCAAGCCGAAACGCACGGTGATGATCCTGTCCGGCCAGGACGAGGAGGTTCAGGGCAAGGGCGCCCAGGCCGCAGCCACCCTGTTGCAGCAACGCGGCGTGAAGGCGCTGTTCGTGCTCGACGAAGGCTCGATCATCCTCACCGACAATCCGGTGACCGGCAAGCCGTCGATCCTGATCGGGGTGGCGGAGAAGGGCTATGCGACCCTGCGCGTGACCGCGACCGCGCCGGGCGGCCATTCTTCCATGCCGCCGCCGACCACCGCGGTAATCACCCTGTCCAAGGCGCTGGTCGCCATCGCCGATGATCCGTTCCCGATGAAGTTCGAAGGCCCGGGCGCCGACATGCTCCGCTGGCTGGCGCCCAGCGCGTCGCCGACGGTGAAGATGGCGGTGGCCAACGCCTGGCTGTTCAGCCCGCTGCTGGTGAGCCAGGTGGCGAAGACGCCGCCGGGCGCGGCCATGCTGCACACCACCATCGCGCCCACCATGCTGTCCGGCTCGCCCAAGGAAAACGTCCTGCCGCAGAGCGCGAGCGGTCTGATCAACTATCGCATCATGCCGTCGGACAGCTCGGCGACCGTGATGGCGCGCGCGAAGGCGGCGGTGGCCGGCGTGCAGGTGTCGCTGGCCTGGGATTCGCCGCCGCGCGAACCGTCCAAGGTCTCCTCGACCAACTCCGACGGCTGGAAGCTGGTGGCCGCCGCAGCCCGGGCCAGCGATCCGGGGGTTCCGCTCGCCCCCTCGCTGGTGGTGGCGGGGACCGACAGCGGGCGCATGGGCAAGGTGGGGCTCGACGTCTATCGCCTGCAGCCGCTGGAAATGTCGCTCGCCGACACGAAGATGATTCACGGGAACAACGAACACATGACCCTCGCCAACCTGAAGCGAATGGTCGATTACTACGCCGTGCTGATCGCTACGGCGGCGCAATGAAGTCTCAGATCGAGGGAACGAGCATGCTTTCGAGACGCGGATTGATCGGAGCGGCGGCCGGTGCGGGCGCCTTGATGGGCGCCGAAGCGGCGTCAGCCCAGGACGCAAAGCCGGCGGACCCGGCCAAGCCCCCGCCCCCGGACCACCCCACCATGCTGCGCAACATCGCCGCCAGCGCTACCCCTATCTCGAACGTCGAGCGCATGATGCGGCTGGAAACGGCGCGCAAGCTGATGCGCGACAAGGGCTTTGGCGCGCTCCTCGTCGAGTTGGGCTCGAGCCTCGCCTATTTCACCGGCGTCGACTGGCACCGGTCCGAACGCACCACCGCCGCCGTGATCCCCGCCACCGGCGATCCGATCATCATCACCCCGGTGTTCGAAGAACCGTCGGTGCGCGAGACCCTGGGCATTCCCGCCGAAGTGCGCGCCTGGAACGAGGACGAGAATCCCTTCGAGTTGATCGCCGGCGCCCTGAAGGACCGCGGCGTGATGAGCGGCCGGGTCGCGGTGGAAAGCACCACGCGCTTCTTCATCATCGACGGCGTGCGCAAGGTCTCCGGCGCCTATGAGTTCGCCTCCGGCGATCCGGTCGTGCGGCCTTGCCGCATGTTCAAGTCGCAGACTGAGCTGAACCTGATGCAGGTCGCCAGCAACATCACCATGGTCGCCTACGCCCTGGTCCATCAGCGGGTGCAGACCGGCATGGAGCAGTCGGACATCGCCACCATGATGACCGAGGCGACCCAGGCGCTCGGCGGCGCGCCGGAGTTTTCGCTGGTGTTGCTGAACGAAGCCAGCGCCTATCCGCATGGCTCGCGTCAGAAAGAGGTCGTGCGCGAAGGCTCCATCGTGCTGATGGATTGCGGCTGCACCGTGCACGGCTATCAGTCGGACATCTCGCGCACCTGGGTGCACAAGGCCGCGCCCACGCCGCGCCAGCGCAAGGTGTGGGAGACGGTGAAACGCGGCCAGGAGATCGCGCTGGAGACCGCCAAGATCGGCGTCCCGTGCAAGGCGATCGACGCGGCGACGCGCGCCTATTACGAAAAGGAAGGCTGGGGTCCGCGCTTCAAGCTTCCCGGCCTGTCGCACCGACTTGGCCACGGCATCGGCATGGACGGCCACGAGCCGCCCTATCTGGTCGGCAACGACGACACGCCGCTACAGGCGGGTATGTGCTTCTCCGACGAGCCGGGCATCTACATCCCGGGCGAGTTCGGCGTGCGCCTCGAGGACTGCTGGCACATGACCGAGGCCGGACCCAAGTTGTTCTCCGGCCTCGCCAAGTCGCTGGAAGAGCCGATTTAAACGCTCGCTAGATGAACGTCGGCGGCAGCGGGTGACCGAACAGGGTCGCCAGCACGCCGATCAGGGCGCCGAAGAACAGGATCGCCGTCGCGATGACCTGGATGAGGAAGCCGGGGCCGCGCTTCTGGGCGTCCTTCATGTAGCCGAACAGGTAGAGGATGCGGCCGAGGATCCACACCACGCCCAGGAGCGCGCCCACGCGCGGGTCGAGGTAGGCGGCCCACAGCCACAAGCTCGGCAAGAAGATCACGATCCACTCGAGCGTATTGCCCTGGACGCGCAGCGCGCGCTCGACGTCCGGGTGGCCGGTCATGGCCGGGGCATAGACCTTGGTGCGGACGCGCGTGCGCACCGCGTTCACGCCGGTCAGGAAATAGAAGAATACAGCGCAGAGGGTGACGAGGACGATCCAGGGCGACATGGGGTTCCTTCCAAAGAGACGTGTTCGAACGCCGGGTTCTATCCGAAGCTGACGACGAGCTTTCCGACGAAGGTCGCCATGAAGCAAAGCGTGATCGCAAAGGTGCCTATGACCGCAGCGCGGTAGGTCGCGCGCCGATTGAGGATGATCGCCACCAGGCGTTCCGTCTCGTGCTGCATCGCGCCCTCGAAGCTGCGGTAGTCGGTCACCCAGATGCCCCTCAGGCACAACAGCGTGATGACCACATAGCCGCAGACTTCGAAGATCATGATCAGGTCGAAGACGTCGAGCCGCGCGTCGGAACCACGCGACCAGATCAGCATCGCGAACGAGATCGCGGTCATGATCGACACATGCTGCAGCAGCGCCGAGACCTTGGTGTTCAGGATGTCCGCGGTGCGCAGGACGCTCTCGCCCACCGCGTCGCTCCGAATGCGACGGATGACGGCGAAGTAGTTGCGAAAGTCGTCAAGCGCCTTCTGCGACGCGCGGGGAGCGCTCATGCGGCGACCTAATGCATGCGTTTGCCGGTGGGCAGGCCGCTCTGCGGATCGCGCAGGGCGCAGACGGGGTGGCCGCTCATGGTCTGCACCATCACGCCGTGGTCGCGCAGGCACGGATCCGGCGGCTCGTACGCCGCCAGCGGGACGACACAGCGGTCGTGACCCTGCGCGCGGTCCACTCGGCCGCCCGCATTGACGCAGGGACCAGGCGGCAGACGTACGATGAGGTTATGAGCAATGGCGTAGTGATGGGGCGCCGGTTGGGCGTCGACCGCGCTTGTGGCGAGGCCGAAGGCGGCAAGCGCAACCGATGCGGCGAGGATTCGGTTCATGGGTCCTGTCCTTGTCCGAGGATCCAACGCGGGACCGGGAATCCGACGGCCGCTCCCGGGGCGGCCCGGCGAGCTTAGGCGCGCCGCCCGCAAACGCAAATGACGGTCCGAAGGCCCTGGCGGCCACCGCGGGACCGCCCTATGTCCGCAACCGACCCAGATACAGGAGCGCGGACATGGCGGAAGGCAATCGGAACGTTGCGGTGCTGGTGGGGAGTCTGCGGAAGGACTCCATCACCCGCCGGGCGGCCAAGGCCCTGATCAAACTCGCGCCCGAGGGGCTGTCCTGCGAGATCGTGGAGATCGGGGACCTCGCGCTCTACAACACCGATCTCGAAGAGAACGCGCCCGCGTCCTGGACCAGGTTCCGTGACCGCATGCGCCAGGCTGAAGCGGTGCTGTTCGCGACGCCCGAGTACAACCGCTCGGTTCCCGGCGTGCTGAAAAACGCCATCGATGTCGGCTCGCGCCCCTACGGCAAGAGTGTGTGGGAACGCAAGCCCGCGGCGGTCGTCAGCGTGTCGCCGGGCGCGCTTGCGGCCTTCGGCGCCAACCATCACCTGCGCCAGTCGCTGGTGTTCCTCAACATGCCCGCCATGCAGCAGCCCGAGGCCTACATCGGCCATGCCGCTGACCTGGTCGACGACAACGACGACGTGAAGATCGAAGGCACGAAAACCTTCTTCGGCGACTTCATGGAAGCCTTCGAAGCCTGGATCGAACGCACCGCGCGCAACTGATCAGCCGCGATTGGCCGCCAGCCACGGGTCGAGCGGCTTGAGCCGCTCGCTCAGCTTGGCGTTCTGCCGGATCTGCGCGATCGCCGCCTCCACCGGACGCTGCGATGTGGGGTCAATGCGCTTTTGCGCCCAGGCCTTCAGCTCGTCAGCGCGTTTCGGGTCGGCCGACGCGCTGGCGATGCCGGGCATCAGGCGCAGCTGCGACGACGCATCGATGGGAATGTCGCCCTTGCCGTCGTGGGCCATCATGAAGCTCCACGCGAGGTCCGGGTGGCTGAACGCCACGTTAGTGATCAGGCCGGGTGCGAGGCCCGCGGGCGCGTCGGGACCGATGGCGATGTCCAGCATGCGCGCCGCCAGCGCCGGGTCCGAGACCTGGGCCATGGCTTCCAGCAGGCGCTGACGCTGCAGCGGGTCGGGATTGGCGTGGACCATGGCGGCCAGCTGGTCGAACTCCTGCGGCGTCGCGTTGCGCGCGACGATGGCGATCACCGCGCGGCGCTGGCCGGGATCGAGGGATGCAGGATCCGCGAGCACACGCACGAACCGCGTGCGCGCTTCAGCGACCGTCGCTGCGTCGCCGAACCGGCCGAGCGCGCCCAGCAGAGTCGTTCGCAGCGTCGACACCGACGCGTCCTCGCCCAGCTTCGCGTCCCATCCGATGCGTGCGGCCAGCGGTGCAAGTACTCGTCGTGCGTAGACTTCGAAACGCTGCCTTCCGGCGACATTGCCGTCACCATAGCCTGCGTCGATCGACACCAAGACATTGATCGCCTGACGCCACACGATCGGGTCCGCATTCACGGGTAAGGCCTTTGCGAGCTCCACGGTGTCGGCGACTGGCTCATACCCCGCCTCGCCCAACGCCCAGGCGTCGTAAAGCAGGCCCGACTGATCGGTCGCGTCGACTGACCCAAACTTGGCCGCGACGGCGTCAAATTCCGGCTCTGCGTAGAGCACACGCGCATAGGATTTCTGATCGGCGTTCACGACGTCGCCCGACCGCACCTTCATCTTTTCATCGACCTCGCGGTCGAGAACACCGATCCGGCCTGTACCAGCGCGAATGATAGCCTTGAGGAAGATCTCGTTGTTTCGCGCGACCTGAACGGGGATGTCCCAGTGGTGCACCGGTGAACTCGGAGCTTCGGAGACGTCAGAAAAGAACTGATCTTCCGCAATACCACCGCTGTCGCCCACGCGGATCAGTGGTACGCCCGTCTGCGTCGTGAACTGGTGTTCGATGTCAAGGATCGGCAAGCCCGAGGTCGCCTGCACCTCTGACCACAAATCCGCGTCGACCGTGTTGCCGTACGCGTGCGCCTTCATGTAACGCCGCACGCCGTCGCGGAAGTTGTCGGGCCCGGCGTAGGCCTCGAGCATGGTGATGACCGCGGCGCCCTTGTTGTAAGTGATGGCGTCGAAGGCTTCGTCGGCCTGTTCAGCGGTCAGCACGGGCTGCACGATCGGGTGCGTCCCGGCGCCGGCGTCGGTGCGCTTGCCGCCGTCGTAGATCGCCATGGCCTGAAGGCCCGTGCGCCATTCGGGGTGCAGTTCGACCGCGGCCTTGGTCTGCATCCAGCGCGCGAAGCCTTCGTTGAGCCACAGATTGTCCCACCAGGCCATGGTGACGAGGTCGCCGAACCACTGGTGCGCCATCTCGTGGGAGACCACCAGGAAGACCAGCTGGCGGTCGCTTTCGGTCGAGAACTTCGGATCGAACAGCAGGTGTTCGCTGGAATAGAAGATCGCGCCCCAGTTCTCCATCGATCCGCCCTGAATCTCGCCGGGCGCTGCGATCAGGTCGAGCTTGGGCAGCGGATATTTTGTCCCGAACCAGCCGTTGTAGAAGTGGAGCAAGGACGCCGCTTGGCCCAGGGCATAGCGGCCCTTCTCGGTCTCGCCGCGAGGCGTGACGACGCCGACGGTGGTCCCGTCGACTTGGGTGGTGATGCGCTCCCAGTCGCCGAGACCGAAATAGATCAGATAGGTCGCCATCTTCGGCGACGTCCGGAAATGGGTGCGCGCCAAGCCGCCGCCGAGCGTCTCGCTCGAGTCGATCGGCATGTTTGAAACCGCGAGCAGCCCCTCCGGCGCGTCAACGGTCAGGGTGAAGTTCGCCTTCAGGCCCGGCTCGTCCCAGGACGGCATGAAGTCGCGTTCCGACGCCGGCTCGAAATTGGTCGCCAAGAGTGCGACGTCTCCCCGCCGCCGTGTCGTAGTCCATGGCGAAGAAACCGAGCGTCGATTTCCCGATCTCGCCGTGATAGTCGATGGTCAGGACGTGACGCCCCTTGCCGATCGGCTTGGCGAAGGCGAGCGTCGCGCGCTGCAGCTTCGTATCGAGACTGACCGCGGCCGTCGCCGGATCGGCGTCGACCACGGCGCGGTCGAACACCAGATGGTCCGCGTTCAGGGTGACCGTCGCGGTCGGATCCATGACATCGACGGTGATCCTGACCTCGCCCTTGAAGCTCAGGTGGTCGGCGTCGGGGATCAGGTGGAGATCGTAGGCTTCGGGCCGAACGCCCGTCGGCAGCACCTCGCGCTGGCCAGCCTCGGTCGTCTGGGCCAGGGCCGGCGCCGATACGGCAACCCCCGCCGCCAGGATCACGGCCAACAAAAACGCCCGCATAACCACCCTCCAAACCGGTCGGCGGCGACCCTGGCCCAGCGCGCGAGCCGGCGCAAGTTACGGGGCTGTAAGCGTCACGCGGAATGTGATTTGTTGCGCGGCGACCGGCGCCCACAGAAGCGTATCGGGGGAGAAGACCATGCGCCTTTCGCGTCGCGGCCTGATGGTGGGATTTTCGGGGTTGGCGCTGGGCGGCCGCGCGCGGGCCGCCGACCCACCCGACAATTTTCAAGACCTGGAACAGAAGTACGGAGGGCGGCTTGGGGTGTTCGCCCACGACACCGGCTCGGACCACAGTTCGGGCTATCGGGAAGACGAGTTCTTCCTGATGTGCAGCACCTTCAAGACGCTTGCCGTGGCGGACGTGCTCGCGCGCGTGGACGCCGGACGCGACGGGCTCGACCGTCGCATTGCTTACGGTCAGAAGGACCTGCTCGACTACGCCCCGGTCACGCGCGCACATGTGAAGGACGGCGCGATGACACTGGGCGCGCTGTGCGCGGCGGCCATCCACGTCAGCGACAACACCGCCGCGAACCTGATCCTCACCGAACTCGGCGGCCCGGCGGAGGTGACGCGATTCGCGCGCAGCCTCGGCGACGAGTTCACCCACCTCGACCGCAACGAACCCTCGCCGAACCGAACCGGGGGCCGGCCTCGACACCACCACGCCGCGCGCCATGGCGCGTACGCGTGGGCAGGATTCTGCTCGGCGACGTCCTGAAGCCGAAGTTCCGCGCGCTGCTTGAAACAGTGGATGCAGGAGGAGACGCCGGCCTGAGCCGCATACGCAAGGGCCTGCCGTCCACCTGGACCGTGGCCGACAAGCCCGGCACCGGCGACACCCAGACCAACGACGTCGTGCTCGCGCGGCCGCCGGACCGCAAACCGGTGATGATCGCGGCCTATTACGAGAGCCCCAACGGCAACAGCGCCGCGGCGCAGACGGTGATGCAGGAAATCGGCCGCATCGTCGGCGGCTGGACCTGAGCCTCGCGCGCGATCAGTTTCCCGAAACCAGCGCCGCCTCCGCCGCATGGGTCGTGACGTGAAGCGCGTGCGCCAGCACCTCGGCGGAACAGCGTTTGTGGCCGCGGACCCATTCCTCGATCAGGCCCATTTGTGCGCGGGCCAGGAGCGAGGCGGCGAGCGGCGGCGGCAACGCCGGCCGGCTGCGTCGCGGACGCGTGATCCGGTTCAGGCGCGTCTCGATCATCGTCGCCAGCAGGCGCGTCATCGCCGCCCAGGCGCCGCCGCCGATCATCGCCTGGGCGCGGCGGCGGTTTTCCCAAAAATGCTGAACCACCCAGGCGAGCCTGGGATCGACGGTCGCATCGACGCCGGCTTCGGCGAGAGGCGCGAGCAGCGGCGCCACCGTCTCGGCCAGGATCGCCTCCTTGCCCGCATAGTGTTCGTAGAAGGTCGACCGGCCCACATTGGCCTTGTCGGCGATGTCGCCGACCCCGAAGCCATCGTAGCCGTGCTCGAAGAACAGGCTGTTGAACGCCGCCCGAAGCGCCGCGCGGGTGCGCGCCACGCGGCGGTCGATCACGGCGCCGGGCTTCGGCGCAAAAAGCTCACGCGCAATAGTTTCAGACATTATTGATCTTATGTCTGCTTTCAGACGCATTGTCTAGTTTGTCCAGGATATCGCCCGCGGGCGTTGATACCCAGAGCGGAGCCGTATTCGGAGACGCCCTGTGACCGCGACGCCCGCCAACCCCCTGCCCCGCGCCTTCCCCGATGTGTTTGCGGGCGCCGTCATCGGCCTCGCGACGGTTCTGGCCCTGGTGATGATCCTGCATCATCCGACAGCCCACGGCGGCGCGGCCGCGATCATGGCGAGCGCCGACCGGCTGGCCGGGGTCGACCGGGTGGTTCACGGCGTGCTCATCGGCCTGATGGGTCTGCTGACCCTGGGTTTCCTGCATCTCACCCAGCGCGTCGGGTTCCAACGGCCTGCCGCCGCCGCGGGGTTCGTCGCCTTTGCCGGCGGCAGCGTGCTGGTCTCAATCGCAGCGACGTTCGACGGCTTCGTGGTCCCCGACGTCGCCGCCTGGTGCACGGCGCCGGGACACGCTTGTGCGGGATCGGGAACGGATATGCTCGTCCTGATCTCGGCCGCGATCCAGGACTTCACCAAGATCGGTTTCGTGGCGCAGTCGATCGGCCTGGTCGGCTGGGGGATCGCGCTGCTCACCGGGCGTGACGGTTGGGCGGGCCGCCTGGTCGGAATCCTGGGCCTGATCGGCGGCGGCGCGCCCGCGGCGATCATCCTCGGGTCGCACCTCGTGCTGGCGCCCCACAGTCTCTTGATGATCTTCGGCTTCTACGGCGTCTGGTATCTCGCGGCGGCGGCGTGGCTGATCCTGGCGCGCCGGAAATCGGATTGAGCCGCATCGGTTTCGCTCGAACGCTGTTGCGGTTCTGATACATGGATGGGGCACGCGAGGTCCCGCCATGCTCAAGACCCTCTCGACCCTCCCCCCGATCCTTTTCCTGGTGATCGCGACGACGCTGGAGGTCAGCGGCGACGCTGTCATCCGAAGGGCGATCTATGACTATCAGGGCGTCGCGCGCCTCAGTCTCGCCGTCGGCGGCGCGGCGCTCCTGTTCGGCTACGGAACCGCCGTCAACCTCGCGCCGATAGAGTTTCATAAGGTCGCGGGGCTCTATATCGCGACCTTGTTCGTGGTCTGGCAGGTGGTGAGCTTCGTCGCGTTCCGCAGCATACCCAGCCTGCCGATCCTGATCGGCGGCGCGCTGATCGTGACCGGCGGTCTGCTCGTCACCTTCTGGAAGCAATAGCGAGACTTAAGGAGGGGCCGATGACCATCGCCGAATGGTGCCTGTTGGGCGCGGTGTTGCTTTATCTGCTGACCGTGGCGCCGGTGAAGGCTTTGCGCGCTCGCGAGTTCGACAACTCCCGTCCGCGCGATCCATCGTTCTATACGGGTGAGCTGAGCGAACGCGCTCTGGGCGCCCATCTCAACGGCCTCGAGGTCTTCCCGTTCTTCGCAGTCGCCGTTCTCCTGGCCGAGATGCGGCATGCGCCGCAACCGCTCGTTGACGAATTGGCGGTCACCTTTCTGATCCTGCGATTTGCCTACGTGCTGGCCTATCTCGGAAACCGTCCCACGACGCGGACGATCCTCTGGAATTCTCGGGTTCCTGGCGAACGTGGCGATCTTCATCTTACCGGCGGTTGGAGACTACCCTTGGATGCCGCGCCTGTTTTGAGGCCCTTGCGGGCCCTCTTCGGGCGGCGACCTTTAAGCTTTGCCGTTCCGGCGACGGACAGATTTGCCATCCGGCCCGGATCGAATAAGGAAGGGACTGGGTTTCGACCGGGGCGACATGTTTTTTCGCGACGTGTTTTCACGGATACCGCGTGAGGAGCGCTGGGTGGTCGCCGCCCTCGGCGCGGCCTTCATGTTCCTCGTGCTGGCCAGCACAGCGGCGATCGTCGCCTCCGCCCGCTCCGCCGATGCGGAGGACTGGGTGGTGCATACCGTCGAGGTGCGCCGCCTGAACCAGCAAATCTATTCCACCGTCCAGTCCGCAGCGCTCGGCGCCCGCGGTTATGTGATCAATCGCGAACCCATCTATCTCGAAGGCATCGGCGAGGCGCGCACCCAGACGCCGGTCATGCTGAAGCGGCTCGCCTGGCTGGCGCGCGACAATCCACCCCAACAGCAGCGGGTGCGCGACCTGGGCGCGGTGATCGATCGCGAGCTCGCCGAGCTGGATCACACCATCGCGCTCGCCGCCGATTCCAAGCGTGCGTCCGGCGCCATTCATGTGACGCCGCTCACCGACATGCGCGACGCGAGCGAGGCGATCGACCGGGCGGAAGTCGTGCTGATGACCGGACGCGAAGACCGCGCCGAGTTCGAACGCGACCTGTTGCTGGGGGCGGTGATCTCCTCCCTGGTCGCCGCCGCCGCCCTGGCCTGGTTCGTGCTCCGCTCCACCCAACGCAGCCTGGAGCTGGTGGAGGACCGCAACGAGAAGCTCGCGTCGGAGATGGAAGCGCGGATGCGCGCGGAGGCGCAGCTTCGCCAAGCGCAGAAGATGGAGGCCCTGGGCCAGCTCACCGGCGGCGTCGCCCACGACTTCAACAACATGCTGGCGATCATCATCGGCAACATGGACCTTTTGCAGCGCAAGCTTTCGAGGGGCGAAGGCAAGCTCGAAACCTATGTCGAGAACGCGCTCAACGGCGCGCAGCGGGCCGCGGTACTGACCCAGAGCCTGCTGGCCTTCTCCCGCCAGCAACCGCTCGACCCCAAGCCGCTCGATGTCAACAGGACGGTGTCGGAGATGTCACGCCTGCTGCAGCGCACGCTCGGCGAACCCTTCGCCGTCGAGACGGTGCTAGCGGGCGGCCTGTGGACCGCCTTCATCGACGCGCCGCAGCTCGAGAGCGCGATGCTGAACCTGGGCGTCAACGCACGCGACGCCATGCCCGACGGCGGCAAGCTGACCATCGAGACGGCCAACACCTATCTCGACGAGGCCTATGTGGCGCACGAGGCCGGCGGCCTGGTCTCCGGTCAGTATGTGATGGTCGCCTTCACCGACACCGGCGAAGGCATCACCCCGGAGATCGTCGAACGCGTCTTCGATCCGTTCTTCACCACCAAGGCGCCCGGCAAGGGCACGGGCCTGGGCCTCAGCCAGGTGCACGGGTTTCTGAAACAGTCGGGCGGCCACGTGAAGATCTATAGCGAGCCCGGGGTCGGCACGACGGTGAAGCTCTACCTGCCGCGCGCCGATACCGACCGCGTGTCGGCGCCGGCCGTCGTCCATGCAACGGGGCCTGCCGAGGCCGGCCGCACGGGGTGCTGGTGGTGGAGGACGACGCGTCGGTGCGCGCCTTCGTCTGCGACGGCGTGCGCGATCTCGGCCACCGTGTGATCGAGGCCGAGAGCGTCCAGACGGCGCTTGCGGCGCTCGACGCCGCGCCCGAGATCGAGCTGATCCTCACCGACGTGGTCATGCCCGGGGCCACGGGCCGCGCGCTCGCCGACGAGGCGCGCAAGCGCCGGCCGCGCCTGCCCGTCGTGTTCATGACCGGCTATACGCGCAACGCCATCGTGCACAACGGCGTGCTCGATGCGGGCTCGCTGCTGCTCAACAAGCCCTTCACCCTGGCGCAGCTCTCGGCCAAGCTGAAGGAGGCGCTGACCGCGCGCCTGCCGATGCGAAAGATGGCGCGAACGATATTGCAAGCTAGACCGCGCGCACGGCCAAGCTCCTAAACCGCTTTTTAGGATTTTCGGCGCGATGAAACGGTCGCTTGGAGTAAGGTTGCGTCGCGTCGAGCCAACGGGGGGCTTACGGAGGAGAGATCCGTGGCCATGTTCCGATACGCCATCCTTCGGATGGACACCGAGTGGAAGATCGTCTGCGCGCGGCGACGCATCGGCCACTTTCCCACCTACGAATTCCGCCCTGTCCGCAGCCCAGGAGCTCGCCTCCGCCGCGCTCGAATGCGGCCACGATGCGGAAATCCTGACCCAGAACGCCGCCGGCCGGCTCTCGCGGCTGGCCTTTGACCGCGGCTGGGGCTTCGATTCCCTACCAACGGGTAACGGCGGTCATCACGCGCCTGTCACGCAATCGCATTAGCGGACGCTCGGGGTCCCATAGTCGGGACTTGAGCCGGGGGCGCATATGCAGACGGGCCGCCTTTCCTGCCGCGCGGCGTTCATCTCCGATGTCCACCTGGGCACGCGCGGGTGCCAGGCCGAGCTGTTGCTCGACTTCATCAAGACGCTCGACTGCGAGACGCTCTATCTGATCGGCGACATCGTCGACGGCTGGAAGCTGAAGGGCGGCTGGTTCTGGCCCCAGGCGCACAATGACGTGGTGCAGAAGGTGCTGCGCCTGGCGCGACGGGGTGTCCGGGTCGTCTACATCCCCGGCAACCACGACGACCGGGTGCGCGATTTCTGCGGCGTACATTTCGGCGGGGTCGAGGTGGCGCTGGACGCGATCCACAAGGCGGCGGACGGGCGGCGCTATCTGGTGATCCACGGCGACGCGTTCGATGGCGTGGTGACCCACGCCAGGTGGCTGGCCTTCGCCGGCGACTGGGGCTACCGCGCCTTGCTTTCGATGAACACCAGGCTGAACCGCGCGCGCGCGGCGCTGGGTCTAAAGCCGTGGAGTCTATCGGCCTTCGTGAAGACGCGGGTGAAGAAGGCGCTGCAGTTCATCGAGAACTTCGAAGCCGCCTTGGCCGCTGAGGCGAAGCGGCGCGGCGTCGACGGCGTGATCTGCGGCCACATCCACAAGGCCGAGATGTGCAACATCGCAGGCGTGCGCTACATCAACGACGGCGACTGGGTCGAGAGCTGCACCGCCGCGGTCGAACGCCACGACGGCCGCTTCGAAATCATCGACTGGCGCGCCTGGCGCGTGCTGCACCCCGCCGCGACGGCCGTCGAAGACGCGAAAGACCCCGAGACCGAAGCCGAGCTCGCGCTGGCATAGCCGGCTTGGACGGCGTATCCGTTTCGAGACCGTCCCGCGGGAGGAGAGCATGGCCTCGACAGGCGAAAGAGCGCCGCCGGCGAGCTACTACGACACCCGTGACCACGCGGACGCCTGGAGCGGCGGGGCCCGTCAGATCGAGATTCGACGCCGCTCGGCCAGCATCGCGTCTGGACCAAGCGTGTCGGCTCCAACCCCAAGCTCAAACTTCTCCTGCTCCACGGCGGCCCCGGTGCGACGCACGAATATTTCGAAGCCTTCGACAGCTTCCTGCCCGCGAGCGGCGTCGAGTACTACTATTACGATCAGCTTGGCGCGGGGAACAGCGACAAGCCGACCGACCACGCGCTATGGACCATCGAGCGGTTCGTCGAGGAGGTCGAGCAGGTGCGCCGGGCGCTCGGGCTGAACCGCGACAACTTCTGCCTGCTGGGCCAGAGCTGGGGCGGCATTCTCGCGATCGAGTATGCGCTCGAACACCAGCAGCACCTGAAGGGTCTGGTCATCTCGAACATGATGGCCTCGATCCCGGCGTACAACGACTATGCAAACCGCGTCCTGATGCCGGCGATGGACCAGAGCTTGCTCGCCGAGGTGAAGGCGCTCGAGGCCGGCGGTAAGACATCGGACCCCCGCTACATGGAGATCCTGATTCCGCTGCACTACGAACAGCACGTTCTGCGCCGCCCGCACGCGGAATGGCCGGAGCCGGTCAACCGCAGCTTCGCCCACATCAACACGGACCTCTACAGCCTCATGCAAGGTCCGAGCGAACTCGGGGCGAGCGGGCGCCTGTTGCACTGGGACCGTTTCAATGATCTTGGCCGGATCACGACGCCGACCCTGGTGATCGGCGCGCGCTACGACACCATGGACCCGGCCCATATGGAGGCGATGTCGAAGCAATTGCCCAAGGGGCAATACCTCTACCTGCCCGAAGGCAGTCATCTCGCGATGTACGACGACCAGCTGCGCTACTTCGACGGCCTCGTCGATTTTCTGCGCGACGTCGCCTAGCGTTACGCACGTTAAATCGCCCCCGGGCGTGAACCCGGGGCGACCAAGCGCTCAAACTATGAGTGCGCCTAGAACTTCGCGCTAATCCGCATGAACCACGTCCGGCCCGGGCCCGGGTAGGCGCCGCCGCCGGTGCCGTCGCCGTAGAGGAAGTAACGGCGGTCGAAGACGTTATCCACGCCGGCGTTGATCGTGAACGCCTTCATCGGCAGCGCCACGCCCGCATCCACCAGTGTCATACCCGGGATCTGCCGCGTCTCGCCGGCGTCGGCGTATTCGTGGTTGCGATAGCGCGCGCCGAGCTGCAGTTGCAGCGTCTTGAACACGTCCTGGCCGAGGCCGACGTCGTAGGTCATCCAGGCGTTGGCCAGCAGCGACGGCACGCTCGGCGGTTCGCGACCCACGTCGGCGGAGGTTTGCGGGAAGCTGGTGATGCGGCCGTCTTGCACGGCGGCGTTGGCGATGATGTTCAGCGCCTGGATCGGATGCAGGTTCACATCCGTTTCCCAGCCGGTGATCCCGTAGGAGAACACTTGCGCCACGTCGATGTTGCCGGGGCCCGACGGATTGGGCTCGGTGAGCAGGGTGAACACGTGGTCGCGCGTGGCGCGATAGACCGAGGTCGAGACGGTCAGGATCGGCGGCAGCTGATAGCGCACGCCGCCTTCGATCTGCGTGCCGGCCTCGGGCGTCTGGCCGATGGTCTCAGGCTCTTCGGTGTTGAAGATCGGATAGGCGGCGCTCGACCAGCCGCCGAACACCGACAAATCCTTGGTCAGGAAATAGACCGCGCCGATGTCCCACGAGGTGAGCGAGTTGTTGCGCTCGACCGGCTGGCCCGGAATCCACGGACAGACGGTGGCCGTCGGCGGGTTGCACGGCTGCTCCTGACCGGCGTTCGCGGGCACCAGGGCGCGCGCTTCGCCTTCGGTATCGAACCAGTCCTGCCGCGCCGACAGTCGAATTCTTGAAGGCGTCGGTGACGTCGATCTGGTCGATGGCGTAGAGGCCATAGAAACGCGCGCTCAGTCGCGCGTTGTCGCAGCTGTGGCCGCTGTCGCACTTGAAGGTGAGCGCCGAGATCGCCGGGTCGGTGACCACCGGATCGAAGATGTTGGCGATGTTGGGCAGGTCCGCGGTCTCACGCTGGGTCACGCCGTCGATCTCACGCGCCTCGAAGCCGGTGATCAGCGTGTGGTTCAGCATGCCGGTGTGGAAATGCCAGGTCGGCTCCGCCTGGAAGTTGAAGTCGTCCAGGGCGTCGGTCTGTTCACGCAGCTGGCGCTTGATCAGGGCGTACTGGCCGCCGGTGAAGCTCACCGACCCACCGGCGTTGCGCGCCAGGTCCACGTCGCGGTCGCTGAAGGCGCCGCGCAGGTTGATGGTGAGGACGTCGTTGATCGTCCAGGCGTCGCTGAGGAACAGGCGCTGCAGGGTCTGGTCGGAGAAGGCCTCCGGCGAGGCGTAGACGTTGGTCACCGGAACCGACAACGGCTGACCCACGCCGTTCGGCGGCGAGAAGGGGATGCCGGTGGCGTCGGGCGTGGCGTGGAAGTTGTGGTACTCGTAACGGAACTCGACGTCGTGGTTGGCCGGACGCCAGCTCAGGGCGGCGAGCAGTTCGGTGTTCTGGTTGGCGAGGCCGCGGAACCCGTCGGAGTTGTCGAATTCGCCGTCCAGACGGAAGTCGACACCGTTCAGGCCGGTGGGCCCGGTGACAAACGCGTCGGTGGTGGTGGTCCCGAAGCTGCCGAACTGTTCCGACACGCCGGCGCCCAGGGTATCGCTCGGACGATAGTGCACGAGGTTGATCGTTCCGCCTTCTTCGGTGCTGCCGTAGAGGGCCGAGCCCGGGCCCTTCAGCACCTCGACCTGCTGCACGCCGGTCAGGGTGTGGACATAGCCGGTGAGGTCCGAGGTGCCGTCCGGCAGGCCGTCGTCGAGATAGGTCGCGTTCAGGCCGCGGATGATGACGCGGTCGAAGAAGCCGAAGTTGAACTGACCGCCCTGGGTCACGCCGGAGACGTCGCGCAGGGTGTCCACCAGCTTGATCGCGCCCTGCTGGTCGATGAGCGCGCGCGGAACAACCTGGATGCTGCGCGGCACGTCCTGGATCCTGGCGCCGGTCTTGTCGATGCCGACGATCTGCTCGAGTGGGGTCGTGCGCGGAGCGGTAACCACAACCTGCTCGACCGGGGTCGCTGACGCGTCGTCAGCCAGGGCCGCACCAGCCCAGGTCAGAGCCGCGACGCCGGCCACACCAGCCATCAGCGCAAATCGCAAGCATTTCAT
This sequence comes from uncultured Pseudomonadota bacterium, assembly GCA_963838235.1. Classification (GTDB taxonomy): domain Bacteria; phylum Pseudomonadota; class Alphaproteobacteria; order Caulobacterales; family Caulobacteraceae; genus JAFECT01. The sequence goes on along the minus strand of CAWIQJ010000005.1, from coordinate 461,850 downwards.
GAGGTCGTCCCTCCGGCGCAGCTGAAATTTTGGGCACCCGTAGTCGGATTTTTCCGGGGTTTGAGCATGAACTTTCGGTAAGGCCTGAAAAACAACTCTACTGATGCACGATAGTCGCAACCCCATGCACTAAAGGCTTGACCCTCACGCTTGCCGATCACGTTGCACTGCAATTGGATATATGCAGATTTGCCCCCATGACCGTTCGCCCGCGTGCCCCATCGAGACAGACCCGCGACGTCCTGACCGTGCTGCTTCAGCGGCCGCGGGAATGGCTGCACGGCTATGAACTGGCCAAGCTCGCGGCCCTGAGTTCCGGCACCCTTTATCCGTTGCTGATCCGCCTGCACGAGCGGGGGCACCTCGAAGCCCAGTGGGTCGCGTCCGACCAACCGGGCCGTCCGGTGCGGCACATCTACCGCCTGTCGCCCCAGGGCGTCGCCTTCGCGCGCAGTCTCGAGCCGGAGATGGGCGGGACCGCCCTTCGCCCCGCGGGGGCGATCGGATGAGCGGCCCGGCCTGGCGCGCGCGGCTGGCGGACGTGCTGACGCGGCTGGCGGCGCGGCGGCTGAGGGCCACACATCCCGACTGGGCGCAGGCGATGATCAATGAACGCGGGTGCCTTCCCGACGAGGCCGATCCGCTCGCCTGGGCCTTCGGCTGCCTGCGCGCGAGCTGGGTTGCGACCGATGCGGTGCAGGCGCTTTACCCCTTCGCCCTGGTCGCCGGCGTCGCGGCGATGACCGGCTATGAGTGGGTTGGAGACGGCAGTCTCGCCGCCGCGGCGCTGCTCGGCTGTGTGGGTCTCGCGCTCGGCTTGATCAGCCCCAAGCGGCTCTGGATTTCGGCGCTGGCCGTGGGCTTGGCGGTCGCCGCTGTCATCGCCTTCGAAGCGTTCACCGGCCTTCGGCCGACCCACGAAGTCTATGAGCATTCGCTCGCCTCCAGCCTGCGCTGGACCCTGTTGGTCGCGCCCGCCCTGGCCGCAACGGCCGCGGGCAGCTTCGCCGGCCGTTGGCTTCGCGCTTGATCGCACAAGCACGTCGGCTCTAGAGCACGGTCGCCACAAGTCGGCTCAAAAGGGATTTCGATGTCGCGAGTTGTGATCGGGTTTAGCCTCGGCCTGGCGCTGTTCGCCGGCGCCGGCGTCGCCGCCCAGGCGCAGACCGCACCGCAGCCCGCCGCGCCCTCGCCCGCCGCCAAGCCGACCAAAGTACCCGGCGTCGTGGTGAAGAGCCCCCGGGAGGACGCCCGCCCCAAGCTCGACCACATCATGCGCGAGGTCGACGGCCCCAAGATCACCGTCGGCAAACGCAGCTCCGCGGCGCCGCTCGACCTGCAACAGCCCATCGTGGAGCAAGCTCCGCGCGAGCTGTTCTCCCATTTGCCCGGCGTGCTGGAAGCCGATCCGCAGACCCTGATGCGCTTTGACTTCACCTATCGCGGTTTCGGCGGCCCGAACGCCCTGGGCTATGTCGCGGTGCTGCAGGACGGCCTCCCGATCACTGCCGACCGGGTGGGCGCGCCGCTCATCGCCTACCTGCCCATGGCGCAGGACGTCAGCCAGGTGCAGATGATCCGCGGCGGCGCGAGCCTGATCTACGGCCCGGCGCCGGCGGCGGCGATCAATCTCGTCTCGCGGCGACCGAAACCCGGCGAAGCGATGACGGCGTCGAGCGAACAGATCATCGGCTCCGACGGCCTCTACAGCACCTGGAACACCCTCGAGGGAACCGACGGCGCCGTCGAATACCGCGCCGATCTCGGCTATGTGCACACCGACGGCGATCGCGACAACGCGCGTTCCCAGGTGCTCGAAGGCGACGGTTATTTCGGCTGGCGGCTGTCGGAGGCGGTGTTGTGGTACGTCGACCTGCACGCCTATCGCGCCGACGCCGGCGATCCGGGCCGCCTCGGCGATCCGCAGTTCCTCGCCGATCCGCGCCAGACGCTCACGCCGTTCAACCACGACTGGGTCAGCCGCTACGCCGTAACGCTCGGCAATGAGATCGACCTCGGCGACAACTGGCGGCTCGAAGGCAAGCTGTGGGCCTCCTACGAAGACCTGTTCGACCGCACCGCCGCGGACCAGGCGCCCGGCGGCCCTGCTCCATCAACCACGACACTGCAGGACCAGATCTTCCGCAGCGAAGGCCTCGATCTGCGCCTGCGCAAGAGTTGGGGTCGCGGCAACGCGTTCACCGCCGGCGTCGATCTGTCCGAAGACCACGCGCCCTGGCGGCAGTGGACCAGCGACAACCTGACCGCCGACCCCGGCGATCGCGCGGGCTCTACGCCGCGGCTCGACGAAGCGCGCCGGTCGGACTATGCGGCGGTGTTCGCCGAGAACGTGTTCCGCCTGCCCGACCGCATCCACCTCGTCCCGTCCCTCCGGCTCGAACACGAAGGCGTCGAGGTCGACGAGAGCACAGCCCCAAGCTTTGTGTCGCGGCCGCTGATCCAGACCGACGAGGGCCGCGACGCCGCCCTGTTCGGCCTCGGGATCGGCAACGACTTCGGCAAGTCGAACGAAAGCTATTTCAGCGTCACCCAGGGTTATCGCCCGCTGGGTTTCCTCGACGTCGCCTCGCCGTTCACCGCGACCCAGCCGCGCGCGCTCGATCCGTCGCGCTCGGTCGCCATCGAGGCGGGCGTGCACGGCACTCCGGTCACCGGCCTGTTCTATGACGCGGGCGTGTTCGAGATCGACCTGAAGCGCCGCATCGAGACGGTGATGGTCGACGACAATCCCGACGACCTCGCCGACATTGTCACCGGCGATGTGCGCAGCCGCGGATTCGAGGGCGAGATTTCCTACGACTTCCTTGCGAGCAAAGGCGGCAAGCAGCACCTGACCGCCTTCGCCGACCTGAACCTCAACGACGCGCGCTTCACCCGCAGCGACATTCCCGGCCAGGACGGCAAGACGCCTGCCTACGCGCCGCGCACGATAGCCAAGGCGGGCCTGACCTGGCGCGAGGAGCATCGCTTCAGCGTGGGCGTCAGCGGCGTCAGGGCCAGCTCGGCCTATTTCCAGGACTCCGACGCGGCCTCGGGCTCGGGCGCCGGTTTCGTGCCGGCGAAGATTCCGGCGCATACGGTCGTCGACCTGTCGGGTGAAGCTTATGTGACGCCGCGCGTGAAGCTGATCGGCGGCGTGCGCAACCTGGGGGATGCGCGCTACTACGCGCGCGCCTTCGTCGACGGCGTCGAACCGGCGCCGGGACGCACGGTCTGGGCCGGCGTGGCGCTGGGCTTCTGAACAGCCGGTTTTTCGTCACGAACGGCGCCGATATCCGCGTGCGGCGCCGCGCAGATATTGCTATCAACTCTTCCCACAAGCGCACCGCCCCCGCGGCCGCACACCCAAGGAGAAGACCGCATGTCTGATGATCGCGGACGTTTTGTTTGGTACGAGCTGATGGTCGACGATACGGCCACAGCCAAGGCGTTCTACGGCAAGGTGCTGGGCTGGGGCTTCGACGACATGCCGATGCCGGGCGTCGAGGGCGCGACCTACACCCTGGCCAAGGCCGGCGACGTCCCCGTCGCAGGCATGATGCACCTGCCCGAAGAGGCCAAGGCGATGGGCGCGAGGCCGTCCTTTGCCGCCCACGTCGCGGCGGACGATGTGGATGCGACCGCGAAACACGCGGGCGAACTCGGCGGCAAGGTGCTGCGGCCGCCGTGCGACATCCCGGGGATCGGCCGCTTTGCGGTGATCGCCGATCCGGACGGCGCGGTGATCATGGCCTTCAAAGGCGCCGACAACTCCATGCCGCCACCCAAGGCCGAAAGCCGCGAAGCCGGCTACGTCGGCTGGCGCGAGCTGATGGCCGGCGACGCCGGCAAGGTCATCGACTTCTACGTCGCGCTGTTCGGATGGACCAAGGACGAGCCCTTCGACATGGGGCCCATGGGCAAATATTATCTGTTCTCCGCTCAGGGCGTGAGCACCGGCGGCATGATGAACAAGCCCGCCGAAGTCCCGATGGCCTACTGGGGCTATTACTTCAACGTCGACGGCGCCGACGCCGCCTTGGAGCGGGTGAAAGCGGCCGGCGGCAAGCCGATCATGGGCCCGATGCAGGTGCCGACCGGCGAATGGGCGAGCACCTGTTTCGACAACCAGGGCGTCTACTTCGGCCTACTCAGCACGACAAAATAGCCAACTGACTGCTGGGCTTCATCGCGTCTTGAAGCGGGCGATCGCGGTGACCTTTGGGTCGTGTGCGATGTCGGCCGGCGCGATGAAGCCCAGGCCGTCCCACTTGATCTTGATCCCCGCTTTCGCGAAACATTTAGCGGCGTATTCCGAGCAGATATATTCGTTCTTGGGTCCGAGGGATTTCGGCATTTGCCGGATGAAGCGCGACAGCGCGACGCGCAGGCCGATCTTGGCGATCTCCCATGGCGCGAACGGATCGCCGAACTGATCGACGGCGAAATCGGCGAAGTGCTTCAGGTGCTTCGGCGAGAGCCCGTCATCGCCCCAGCCCTCGTGGCGCGCCAGGATGATGTCGCCGGGAAACGGCTTGGTCCCGTCCGAGGTCTGGCTGATGAACTTCTCGATCGGTACGGCGCGCACGCCCAGTTTCTGCACGCTCTCGAACGCCATGATGCGATCGAGGTCGGGCCACCGGTAGGCAATGGCGACGTGGGACCAGGGCGACTTGGTCGCCCAGGCGATCAGGCGCGAAAAGGGATCGTGCGCCGCGCAGAGCAGGATGTCGCCGTCCTTGATCTTCGGACCGATGGTCGAAAGCGGTTCGGGCGTCAGCGTCGGGATCACGTCGTCGGGGATCGCCATGGGCGCCTCTGAGGTTAAACTTCCAGCGTCAGCATAATCCCCGATCCGCCGAGCGGTTCCCAAAAGCTACCGCAGCCCGTCGCAACCCTCTATCGTCGGACCGGACGGGAGGACGTCATGGCCAACAGCTTCGACACCGATATCATCATCGAGACGCCGGACCCGGCCGGGGCGGCGCGGTTCTACGCCGAAACGCTCGGGTTCGCCGTCGATGAGACGAGCGAGGCGCTTGTCAGCATCCGCGGACCGAACATCAACTTCTATATCGAACGGGCGCTGCAGCCGCTCGGTCCCGTATTCGAGGTGCAGGTCGACGATGTGGCGGCGGCGAAAGCGCGTCTGATCGAAAAAGGCTGCGTCGTCATCAAGGACGAGCCGCAATTTCCGCGCTGCTACATGCGCGATCCCTATGGCCTGACCTACAATCTCAGGACCTAGGACAGTCCCGGAAATTCCTTGGTCATGGCGATTGTCACGTCGAACCAGAGCACCTGCTGCTTGCCGTCCTCGTCGATGACCGTCATCCGATCGTAGGCCTTGCCGTCCTGGTTCACCAGCGCCTGCCCCGCGGGCCTGCGTCCACCCACGCGAATGACCTCGTATTCCTCGGGCACCTCGGCGACCAGCCATGCGGTCGCGGCGCTCTTACCGTCGCCGGTCTTCACAATGGAGTTGAGCAGGCCGAACTCGACGAAATGTTCGTGGTCGCTGCACGCAGTATCCTTCAGGATCGCGCAGGCCTGCCGGAGGAATTTGTGCGCTTCGAGGTCTGTGTAGTGCGCCGCGACAATCTTTTCCGCATTGGCGCGCACGGCGACGGCATCGTTGGCGTTGGCGGCCTGCCACATGGCTTTGGTCACGGCCTCGAGATCGGGTTCGCGTTTGCGCGCGGCGCTGTCGAGCCAGGCGAAGCGCAGGACTTTGAAATCCACCGTCGTGTCGCCCGCCTCCGCACGCGCGATCAAGGCGCTATAGGCGTCGCCGTCGTGAGGCGCGAAGTCGGCGGCCGCGGCCGGCCACACAAAAGGCGCTGCGCACGCAGCCACAGCCGCCCCAAGGCCCGATAGTCTCATCGTCGATCCTTCGATGCGCCCCCTGCGCATCCGGACGCTACCGCCGAGCGGCCGTCCTGCCAAGGTCAGGACCCCCAGGTGGCGAACATGCCGACCGCGGCGGCCAGCATCACCGCCGTCGCGATCCAGCCCACCGCCTTCAGGATCGGCGGCAAGACGAAACGGCCCATGATGGAAGGCCGGCTGGACAGGATCATCAGGATCGCCATCACCGGTACGGCGACGACGCCGTTGATCACCGCGCTCCAGAACAGCGCCTTGATCGGGTCGATGTCGATGTAGTTCAGGCCGATGCCGATCCCGATGCCGATCACGATGATGGCGTAGAAGGCTCGGCGCGCGCTTCAGCTTGCGCGCCAGACCCACGTGCCAGCCGAAGGTCTCGCCGATCGCAAAGGCCGACGAACCCGCGAGCACCGGCACCGCCAAAAGGCCGGTGCCGACAATGCCCAGGGCGAAGATCAGGAAGGCGAAATTGCCCGCGATGGGCTTCAGCGCCTCAGCCGCCTGGGCCGACGTCTGGATGTTGGTGATCCCGTGCGCGTGCAGAGTCGCCGCCGTGGTGGTCATGATGAAGATCGCCACGGCGTTGGACAGGAACATCCCGAAATAGGTGTCGATACGGATGCGCCGGAACTCGGGAACGGCCTGAGACGGCGCGCGCTCGAGCGGCACGGCGCCGGGACGCTCCTTGGTGTCTTCCGCCTCCTCCTCCGCCTGCCAGAAGAACAGGTAGGGACTGATCGTGGTGCCCAGAATGGCGACCACCACCGTCAGGTAGGACGCATCGAGCTTCACGTTCGGCACGACCAGGTGATAGGCGACCTGGTCCCAGGGCGTGTCCACCACAAACGCCACGGCGACATAGGCGAACAGCGATAGGGTCAGCCACTTCAGCACCGCGACGTAGCGCGAGTAGCGTACGAACACCTCGAGCAGGGCGCAGATCACGCCGAAGCCCGCGACATAGATCAGCTGCGGACCCTTCACGATCAGGTTCAGACCCGCCGCCATGGCCCCGAGGTCGGCGCCCAGGTTGATGGTGTTGGCGATGAACAGCAGCAGCACCAGGAAATAGAGCACCGGCGCCGGAAAGTGGTGCTTGATGGCGCCGGCGAGGCCGCGCCCGGTCACCCGCCCGATCCGCGCGCTGATCTCCTGGATGGCGCACATCAGAGGCCAGCTGAACAACATGACCCAGCCCAGGTCGTAGCCGAACCGGGCCCCCGCCTGGGAATAGGTGGCGATGCCGGAAGGGTCGTCGTCGGAGGCGCCGGTGATCAGGCCCGGGCCCAGAATCTGCAACAGGGTCCCACGCCCTTTGGGCGGCGGATCGCCCGGTTTCTGGGCGGCGGCGTCCCGGGGTGTCTCTTCGTCCATCGGGCCCTCTTGGCGTCGGCAGACTGCAACGCTTCCGGCCGGATTGCGATCCCTGACGGCCGCGGGACGGGGGAATAGGGCTTTCCGCCGCATTTCGGCGCCGATGGCCCGGCAAGCTCGCCCTTGCCCCGGGGCCGGGCGGGCGGGTATCTCCCTGGACGGGAAAAGCCCCTCGGCGAACGACAGGGCGCGGAAGGCGGAGACCTTTGATGAGCGGACGGATCTGGCGGGCTATCACCGTCGCGGGCCTGGGTGCGGTCCTGGCCATGGGCGGCGCCGGCGCGACGGCGAAGATTTCGCTGCCTCACCTACCCGCCCCGCACAAAAAGGAGCCGGTGACGATCGAGAGCGTCCTGGGCCAGGTCAAGGTGAAGCTGATCGGCCAGGCGGCCATGAGCTTTGTGCTCACCGAACGCGACCATCGCGGCGCCGAGGTCGACACGCCCCAGACGGACACGGTCGTCTATACCGACGTGTCGTGGGCCGACCGTTGCGTGATGAAGGTCAAGTCCTTCCTGATCGTCCAGGACAACATCGACGAGGGCTGGCGCCAGGACCACACGAACGAGGCGACCATCGATTTGCACAGCCTGAAGCCTCTGCACGCGGTCCGTTACTCCGACTATCTCACCCACAAGGACCTGAAGGACGCGAAAGCCCAGCCCGAGGTGCGCTTCAAAACCGACCCGCACGGGATCTTCGCCATCCCCGCCGGCGACGCCGTGCTGATCGCCATGGATCACGACCACGCGGTCCTGATTATCCGTGACCTCGATCGGGCCGCGAAGATGTGCGCTGCGGAGAAGGCGCCGGGTTAACAGCCCCTCTGCTGACCGGCCGGCTCAGGTAATTCCGGCTTCCAAGGCCAGCCGCACCAGGTCGGAGGTGCGCGCGACGCCGAGCTTGGACTTGATCAGGCTGAGCGTGTTAGCGATCGTCTTGTAACCGAGACCCAGGGCGTCGGCGATCTCGCTCAGGCTCTTGCCGGCGGCGAGCAGGCGCAGAATCTCGAGGTCGCGCGCGGAAAGACGGTCGAGCGACTGGGCGGGTCCCGGCCCTTGCTGCGCCAGCGCCTGGGCCAGTTCGCCTTCCACATAGCGTCCGCCGCCCGCCACGCGCCGGACCGCGGTCAACAGTTCGTCGGGCGAGGCGTTCTTCGACACATAGCCCTGGGCGCCGGCGTCCATCGCGCGCGCGACGTAGAGCGGTTCGGCGTGCATCGACAGCACCAGCACCGGCGCCGCGCCGATCTGGATCAGACGGCCGAGCAGTTCGAGTCCGCCGAGTTCGGGAAGGTTCAGGTCGAGCACGATCAGGTCGAGCGGCTTTGAGCGCGCCACGGCGACCGCTTCGCGGCCGGTCGCGGCCTCGTCGAATCGTTTCGACCGGCAGGCTCGCCAGCAGGCGGCGAAGGCCGTCGCGCACGATCGCATGGTCGTCCACCAGGAGGATGTTCATGGCGCCGACTCCGCCTTGCGCGTCTCCAGCGGCAGGCGTGCGGTGACTTCCCAGCCGCCCTGGTCGCGGTCGATGGCGAGCACGCCCGACGACGCGCGCACCCGCTCGCGCATGCCGATGAGGCCGAGGCCTCCGGTCGTGTTGGTCACGCCGGCGTCCGCCGCCAGACTGACGCCGGCGCCGTCGTCCTTGATCCGCACCACCGCTTCGCCGCCCGACAGGGTCAGCGAAACCTCCGCGTGGGCGGCGCCGCCGTGGCGCACCGCATTGGCCAGGGCCTCCTGCACCACGCGATAGATGGTGTCCTTCGCCGTTTCGGTGAGGCCCCGTTCGGTCTTCGGCAGGTCGAGTGCGATCGTCATGTCCGGACGGCGCGCCCGCCAGAACGCGGCAAGGTCGCCGATCGCCGCGTTGAGCCCGAGCTCGGTCGCGCGGGTGGGCCGAAGCCGGCTCAGAATCTCGCGCACCAGGCGCTGCATGTGCGCGACACCCGACTGGATCGATTTCACATGCACGCGAATCTCTTCGGCGCGGTCCACCCCGGCCAGGCTGCCGATGACCTGGGCGTCGACGTTGACGGCGAACAGGTGCGGTCCGATTTCATCGTGCAGGTCGCGGGCGAGATCGGCGCGCTCCTCGTCCTGCAGGGTGACGAGCTGGGTCTCGAGCAGGCGATTGCGGTCGTCCATCGCGGCCAGTTGCCCGGCCATGGCGTTGAAGCCCTGCTCCAAGCTGCGCAATTCGCTCGGTCCGCGCTCGGCCACGCGGCCTCGATAGTCGCCCGCGCCGATGCGTACAAAGCCCGCGGACATGTCGTGCAGCGGACGCAGGGCGGCGCCGATCGCCAGGTAGACGAGCGCGAGACCGATCATCGACGACGCGCTGAGCAGCAGCACCACGCCTGAGAACTCCGTCCACAGCGCCGAAACGTCGAGCGACGGCGTCGCCTCGAGCACCAGGGTGCGATAACCGCCGAGGTCCTGCGGAACGGCGATGCGCACGGGCGCGGGCGTGGGCCCGAGAAGCCGTTCGAACCAGCCCGGCGCGGGCGTACGCGGTCGCGTCACAGTCGACATCGCGCCGGCCCGGCCGTCGGGGCCGATCAGAAGCGCGCGGACGTGGCGGTTGCCGTCGAAGGTCGCCACCAGCTGGCGCAGGTCACGGGCGGGGTGATCGGACCGCGGGAGATCCTCGAAGGACGACGCCACCGTCTGGCGCGCGCCGGCCATGCCCGCGGACAACTCGTCCGCCAGGCCATGACGCGCCTGCAGGCCCGCAAACAGCGAGCCCAGCAGGACCCCCGTCAACAGGACGATGCCGATCATGACCACGACGCGCGTGCGCAAGGACATGGCTGTTCCTAGCACAGGCCGAGCTTGGCCGTCAGGCCGACGAACCGCGCGCAGTCGCTCGCCGCCGGGGCCGGAACCGCCGCGTTTCAGCCTGCGTTATCGCAGCGGGCCGGCCCTGAGCGCCGGACGCTGTTCAGCGCACCGCAACCCGCGTCCTCCCGACGCGGTCGGCGTAAGCTTGGCGCAAAGGAGACGACATGATCCTCAAATCCCTCTTGCTCGCAGCCTCGGCGCTGGCGCTGGCCGCCTGTCCGATGTCGAGCTCGGCTCAAGACCACCATGGCGGTGGCGGCGGCGGTCACGGCGGCGGCGCGCCCCATGGCGGCGGTGGCGGCATGCCTCACGGCGGTGGCGGCGGAGCGCCCCACATCGGCGGCGGTGGTGGCGGCGGCCATCCGAGATTCCGGACCGGCGGCGGCGCGCGCGTCCATACCGGCGGCGGTGCAAGCTTCCACACCCGCACCGGCGTCGGCGGCACGGTCCACACCCACACCGGCGGCGCAGGAACGACGGTCCACGGCCGCACCGGAGGCGGTACGGTTCACGGGTCCCGAGGCGGGACCAGCCTGGCCCGCGGCGGTCGCGTGACGGGCGGCGCTACGACCCACGCCGTCGGCGGACGTACGCCGGTCCGCCAGTCGAGCGCGGTCCACACGCAGCTGCGCAGCGGCTGGAGTCGCAACCGTTCGGTCGTGGCGAGCCATGCGGTGTGGCGCAGCAACCGCAACTGGTGGCGCGGCAACGCTCACTTCAACGGCTACACCGGCGCGCGCCACGGCTTCTATTTCGCGCCGGGCTTCGGCTATTACGCCGTGCCGGGCCTGTACTGGGGCCACAGCTGGGGCATCGGCGCCTATCTGCCGCTGTTCTTCCTGACCTACACCCTGAGCGACTGGGTCGACTACGGCCTCCCGCCGCCGCCTCCGGGTTGCGCCTGGGTCTGGGTCGGCCCCAACTTGCTGCTGATCGACGTTTCCGACGGTTATGTGGTGGACGAATACGCCAACGTGTTCTGACGCCCACAGCCGCGTTCATACAGCAAAGGGCTCCGTCGAAAGGCGGAGCCCTTCTGTTGCGGCCGCGTTTAACGCACATGACCGCAGAACCCCTGACCCCGCCCTCGCCGCCTGCCGAGCCGGCGCCTGAGCGTCAGCCCTTGCCCGAGCCTGGCCCCGTTGTCGCGCCCGACCCGAGCCCCGCGCCAGCCGCCGATCCGCCGCCCGTCGGCGACGAGCCACGCGCCTTCGCGCGCACGCCCGAACCGCCGCTCGAGCGTCCCCAGAAAAAGGACCTTCGGCATGTGCCGATCTACGGCGACATGTGGGGCACCGGCGCCGAGCCGCGACCGTACGACCTGCCGGGTCTGGCGCCCGACTATCCGGATCCCTCGGCGCCGCAATCGGGTCCGCGGCCCGGACCGGGGCAGTTGAAGCCGCCGGATTCCGCAGCAGGAAGTCGCCCTGCCGCTTTCAAACACGATCGTCGACAAGGGCTGAAACCGCTTTCGTCTTGGAACTGCGTTCGGCGAGGAACCGCGCCGCGCGGCGCCCGTTCCCCCATCCTCCTCCGCAAACCCACGAAAGGGAAACGCTATGAACAAGAACCAGATCAAAGGCGCCTCGAACAAGGCCGCCGGCCAGGTGAAGGAAACCGCAGGCAAGCTCGCGGGCGACAACTCGCTGCGCGCCAAGGGCGCCGTCCAGAAGGCGACCGGCGCGGTGCAGGACGCGGCGGGCAAGGTGCAGAACCGCCTAGATGGCGCCTCGCGTCGTCCCTGACACCGTCGTCAGCACTGCAACAAAGCGCCCCGCGTCGATGTCGACGCGGGGCGTTGTGCATTTCGGTGGTCGGGATCAGCGCGCGATTTCGAAATAGGCGCGGTCGCCGCCTTCGGTGTGGGCGATGACGACGATGCGCAGATCGTGCCCGTCGTCGAGCGTCAGCTTCGCCTGGCCGGCACGGAACGCCGAACGCAGGCACTCGGGTTCGCCGACAAGCGCGCCCGCGCCGCTCTTCAGCTTGTCCGCGCTATGCAGAACATAGTCCGCCGGACCCTTGAAGCCCGAGAACGAAAGCTCCCCTTCGCCGAACTCTGGGGGCCGGCTTCACACGCACGCGTCGCATTGTGAGGTTCCTTGAAACGAAAGGGGCCGGCCATCCTCTGGAGATCGGCCGGCCCCCTTGGGTGCGCCCCTACTGCGGGCTCGGCGTTGCGGGCTGGCCGCCGCCAACGGGCGGCTCGGGCCGGGTCAGAGGACGGTGGTCCATGGGCGGACCGTAGAGCTTACGGGTGGCCTTGGTGTCCGGGATCGGGGGATTGGCGACGATGGTCACCGTGGCGCCGTTGACGGTCTGGGTCGAGGTCCAGAGCTGGCCCGAGCCGGGGGCCGGCGGGGGGTTCTGGTCCGCGGTCTGCGCCAGGGTCATGTCGCCGCCGCCGGGCGAGGACACCTGTTGGGGCGCCTGCTGGGCAAAGGCCGGCAGGGCCGCCAGGGAGGTCGCAGAAACGAGCGCAAGCAAGCCGAGCTTGGTCATGGGGAAGATCTCCGTCGGGATGGTCTCATCCGCTGGATAGAACGCGCGAACGGCCTAGCCGTTGCGTTGGAGGGGATTGAGGAAATGTGTGAAGTGGTTTTCCGCCCGCAACCCGCTCTCGCTCCATGAATTGGCCTGCGGCGTCGCGGCCGTTCAAGCGAGGCGCTATATGGGCGACTATGACAGTGAAACTGCAAAGGCGGATCGATTTGTGGATCAGGCCGTGACCGCGCCTTCGACCGAAACGGGCGAGGTCGGGCTCCGCGAAGCCCAGGGGCTCGAACTGACCATCCTGATGCCCTGCCTGAACGAGGCGGAGACGATCGAGGTCTGCGTCGCGCAAGGCGCGCGGCTACCTCGAGCGCGCGGGCGTGCACGGCGAGGTTGCTGATCGCCGACAACGGCTCGACCGACGGCTCCCAGGAGCTGGCCGAAGCGCTCGGCGCGCGCGTGATCGCCGTGCCCGAGCAGCGGCTATGGCGCGGCGCTGATGGGCGGCATCGCGCGGCGCACGGGCAAGTTACGTCATCATGGGCGACGCCGACGACAGCTACGACTTCGACAACCTCGACGGCATGCGTCGAGCAGCTGCGCGGCGGCGCCGACCTGGTCATGGGCAACCGCTTCCGCGGCGGCATCGCGCCGGGCGCGATGCCGCCGCTGCACCGCTATCTCGGCAACCCGGTGCTGTCGTTCATGGGCCGGCTGTTCTTCCCATCCCGGTCGGCGATTTCCACTGCGGCCTGCGCGGCTTCTCGCGCGCAGGCGATCCTCGGCCTCGACCTGCAGAGCCCGGGCATGGAGTTCGCCAGCGAGATGGTGGTCAAGGCCGCGCTCTGCGGGCTGCGCATCGAGGAGACGCCGACGACGCTGTCGCCCGACGGCCGCTCGCGCCCGCCGCACCTGAAGACCTGGCGCGACGGCTGGCGCCACCTGCGCTTCCTGCTGCTGCACAGCCCGCGGTGGCTGTTCGTCTATCCGGGCGCTGGCGCTGATCGTCCTGGGCCTCGCCGGCTGCGGCGCTGCTGTCGCGCGGGCGCGGTGCGTCGTCAGCCCGGGCTGGAGCTCGACATCCACACCCTGATCGTCATCCTGCTTCGCCATCTTGATCGGCGTACAGCTCGTCATGTTCGGGTCGCTGGCGCGGCGCTACGCCATGGTCGAGGGCATTCTTCCGCCGGCGAAGAGTTTCCACTCCTTCCTGATGGGACTCAGCCTCGAGGTGATCCTGCGCATCGCCGGCGTCATCTTCGCGTTCGGCGTGGCGGGCGGAATCTGGGCGGTGTGGCTGTGGGCGCAGGCGGGTTTCGGACCGATCCACTATCACGGCGTCATGCGCATCCTGGTGATCAGCCTGACGGCCGTGGCCGTGTCCGTGCAGCTCGCGGCCTCGGGCTTCCTGGCCTCGGTCTTCACTCTCAGGCGCTGAGCGCGTTGCGCAAGATCCTGCAGGCGCTTCCCGCGCTCGCCGGAACGGCGATGATCCTGCTGGCGGTGCTCGCCGTCGGCCGGCCCGCGGTGTTCCCCGACACGGACGACTATTTCGAGCACGGCAAGAGCTTCGCCTTCAGCGTCGCCTACGCCCTGCACCTGAAGGCCGTGCCGGCGGCGCCCACCGACCCGGACGCGATCGACGACGCAAAACAGGCGGCCGAGGACGCGCACATGTCGCGTCCTGAGCTCGCGGCGCGTTCGCCCTATTACGGACTTCTGCTCTACGCCGGCCAGCGCATCGGCACACTGTGGCTGCTGACGGCGATCCAAGCGGCGATCGGAGCGTGGTTGATCTGGTTGCTGTGGCGCTGTACGGCGCCCGGCGCGCCGATCTGGACCGCCTACGCGACGCAAGCGGCGTGCGCGCTTCTCTCGACCCTGCCGTTCTTCGCGGGCTTCGCCATGCCCGACGTGTTCGGCGGCTATGTCGCGCTGGCGGCGGTGCTGCTGATCGGGTTTTGGGATCGCACGAGCAAGCTCGAGCGCTCAGGCTTGATCGCCCTGATCGCCGCCGGCTGCACGTTCCACGGTTCGCACCCCCTGCTCGCCTTCGCCCTGGCGGTCGTCGGCGCGCTGTTGGCATGGCGCCTCGGCGCGCCGCGCGGGAAAGCCGCGTTCAGATTCGCCGTCGTCGCCGGCGCCGTCGTCGCCGCGCTCTTAGCCAACGCCGGCTATATGCAGGCGGTGAAGTTGAAGACCGGCGACTTGCCGGGCCGGCCGCCGTTTCTGGCGATGCGCCTGCTCGCCGACGGACCCGGGCGCGACTACCTGCGCCACGCCTGCGCGCACGGCGAGCCCTACGCGCTCTGCCGCTATCGCAACCTGCCGCTGGACGACACCGAAGAGATGCTGTGGTCCGACCAGAAGACGCTCGGCGTGTTCAACATGAGCGACTATCCGACGCGCGTGCGCATGGAGCGCGAGGAATACCGCTTCGCGCTCGCAACCATCGCCTACGATCCCTGGGGCGTCGCCTCCGCCGCGCTCAGGAACTGGGGCCGGGAGCTCGCCGGCGTCTATGTCGACGATCCGCTGCGCGATCCGGTCTATTATCTGACCAACGACTACTGGAGCACCACAAACCTGCCGTGGATGATCGAGCACGTCGGTGACTGCGGGCGCGACAAGCGCGGCTGCAAGCCGCGGCTCGACCTCGATCAGTCGATCTGGCTGCACGGCGTCCTGTTCACCCTGGCCCTGGGTCTTGCGCTCTGGCGCCTCGGCCGGCGCGACGTGCGGGAGGCCGTCCGGGCGCGGGACTGGGCCTCGCCCTCAGCAAGGCTCGCCTTTGCGACGGCGCTGTTGATTGCGGCCCTGATCCTCAACGCCGCGATTTGCGGGATACTGTCGGGTCCGTTTCCGCGCTATCAGGCGCGGCTGGTCTGGCTCCTGACGGCGGCCGCGGCCTGCGGTCTTTCGACCCTGGCGCCCGCACGCAAGGAGACGTCGGCAACGACGACGCTGATGGACTGGATCAGAGCCCTGCTCGAACGCCATCCCTGGCTGAAGCCCGTACTGGCGCGCCGCGAGGTCGCCTGGGCGCTACGCAAGTTCGACCCGGCCTTCATCACCTTCGGCTTCGTCGGCCTGACCGGCTTCATCACCGACCGCCTGGTGCTCGCCGCCGACATGGCCCTGGGTATGAACTATTTCAGCGGACGGTTCGTGTCCTATCCGATCGCCATCGGCGTGACCTGGCTGCTCAACCGCACCTTCACCTTCCGCCACGCGGCCTCGCACCATCCGCCGCTGAAACAGGCGCTGATCTATGGCGCGGTGCAGCTCGGCGGCGCCGTGGTGAACATCGCGGCCTATACGCTCGCAATCCGGCTCATGCCGTCGCTGAAGGCGCATCTGTTGCTGCCCCTGGCGATCGGATCGGCGGTCGGGTTGTGCGTGACCTTCGCCGGATCGCGCAAGCTCGCGTTCCCGGCGGCGCCGCGCTCGGATCAGCCGACGGACTGATCGCGCCATCGCCCCTGACCCCGGGGGCCGGGCCGTGGGCTCGGGGTGGTACCGCCTCCCTGGCTTGAACAGGGGACCTCTAGATCCACAATCTAGCGCTCTAACCAACTGAGCTAAGGCGGCCCATGGGCCCCGCGCCCAGGCGAGTGGCCCGGACGAAGGCGCCGGTTCTAGCGGCGCGACCCGCAAGGATCAAGCCGAGGCCACAAAGCAAAACCGCCCCGAAGACGCGCTTCGGGGCGGATCTGTCGTTCAGCAGCCTTGCGGCCGGCGAGCTTAGCCCGGACCCAGCTTCCAGGTCATCGGGATGATGACCTTGCCGCCCTCAACCGGCGTGCCGTCCTCGGTTTGAGGCCGCATCTTGTAGCGCGAGGCCAAGCGCAGCTCGGCGCTGCCGAACCCCTTACCGGAAGGCGAATTCGGACGTGATGTGGCACCCGAAGAGCGTACCGTCGGCCTTCACCGTGCATTCCATCGCGCTGTGACCTTCAATGCCCGCCTCGAGAGCCTGAGGCGGATAGAAGTTGGTGAAGTCCGCACCGTTCGGCTGGCGAAGCCATTGCGGCCTCGTGATCACGGGCGGCGCCTTGGGCTTCGGCTCCTCGATCTTCGGCGCGACCACCGGCGGCGTATTTTGCACCGGCACGGGGTGAACCGTCGGCGGCAGCGGCGGCGGCGGCGGCGTCGGGATATTGATCGGCGGCGGAGCGGCGACGCGCGGCTGGACCGTCGGCGGAGGCGGAGCCTTCGGCGGCGGCGGCGGCGGTTTCTTCGGCGGCGGCGGCGGCGGCGGAAGCTTCTCGAGCTTAACGTTCACCGCCTTGTCGTGGTAGATATAGGGGATCAGCTTGAACTTCTGGTTCACGACGTAGAGGACGATCCCCCCGTTCACGATCGCAGAGATAGTGATGCCGATGACCCAGGAGGTCCCCAGTCCCTTCCGCCGAGGCGGATCAAGAATTGGGTCGCGGTGACGTATTTCAGACATGTCCTACCCGTGACTCTTATTTCTTGACCGACTTAGGCGTCTCGCCGACGAGGGCGACGCTGTAGAAGCCCTTGTCCTGCAGCTTGTTCATCACCTTCATGAAGGTGCCGTAGCGGACGCCTTTGTCCGCCCGGATGAAGACCCGGCTAGCGGTCCCGCCTTCGCGCACGTCGACCTGCTTGGACAGCTCGGTTCCAATTTCGTCGACATCAACCGGAACGCCGGTGTTGCCGAGATAGGCCGTGCCGTCCTTCTTGATGGAGATATAGACCGGCTTGGGCGGCGTCGCCGTCGACTTAGCGTGCGACGACGGGAGCTCGAGCTTGATCGGTATCGCCAGCGGGGCCACCACCATGAAGATGATGAGCAACACGAGCATCACATCCACGAAGGGCGTAACGTTGATCTCGTGGTTTTGCTCGATCGTGAACTTGCCCGAGCCGCCGCCTGAAAGCTTGGCAGCCATCTAGTTCAGGCTCCTTTGTCGAGCTGACGAGAGATCGCGTTCAGAACCTCCGCCACAAACCCTTCCGAACGGGCGCCGTAGGCGGCGATACGCGTCTGGAAGTAGTTGTAGAAGATCACCGACGGGATAGCGGCGAACAGGCCGATACCGGTGGCGAGCAGCGCTTCGGCGATGCCGGGCGCCACGACCGAGAGGTTGGTCGTGTTGGTGTTCGCGATGCCGATGAAGGAGTTCATGATCCCGAACACCGTACCGAACAGACCGATGAAGGGACCGGACGAACCGATCGTCGCCAGGAACTGCTGGCCGCCGGCCAGGCGCTTGGCGAGCGAGGCTTGCACGGCCGAGACCGCCGCCGAGGCGCGGCTCATCGTGGTGTCCTTGTTGGCGCCGGAGACCTGCAGCCCGGCCTGACGGCTGAGCTCGACTTCTTCGGAGGCGGCCGCGGCCATGTCGGCGAGCGGATTGCCTTCGAATTCGTCCGAGGTCGCGATGCGGCGCATGTCGGCGATCGACTTGGCGCTGCGGAACGCTTCCAGGAAGCGGTCGGACGCACGGTTCAGCGAACCGAACTCCATCAGCTTCACGATCAGGATCGTCCAGGAGATCAGCGAGCAAGCGAGCAAGCCGACCATGACGAACTTCACGACGACAGTCGCTTTCAAGAACATCTTGATCAGCGTCAGCTTGCCCTCGTCCGCCGGGGCCGAGGCGTCGGCGGGAGCCGCCGCGTTGTCGGCCGGCGCCGCGTCAGGCGTCGCAGCAGCGGCGTTGTTGGCCGCCGCGGTGTTCGTCGCAGCATTGGAGGCGGCGTTGGACGCAGCGTTCGAGGCCGCCGGAGCCGCTACGGCGCCCTTGGCCGCCGGGGCCTGCGCCATGGCGGGAGCGCCCAGCATCAGCGCCGCGGCGCCGAAGAGAGCGACAATCGGATGGATCTTCTTGTGTTCGAGCATCGTTCGCCAGTTCCTGGTTTGGTCTGACCGTTGGACCATGGGCGTAGCGCGAAAGCGTTTCCACCCTAAAAGAATTCATTACGCCCCAAAGCTGTCCCTGGAGTTCCAGTGACGTCCTCGACACGCTCCTGCCTGCGCCCAGCCTCAGACGGGTTGGGCCCGAGGGCCGTCCCGACTCGAATAACAATGGCGCTTGGGTTCCTCCCGCCGAGGCGGTTCTCAGCCCTGCACTCCTTTTAGAGCGCTTAAGCTCCTTTGACCAACGCATAACAGAGCGTCAAGTGGCCTCAAGCGCTTTTCCCCTCCAACGAGAACGTCCGCAGACACAGCCTGCGAAATACGCCCGAACCCATAGCAGACAAGGTGAATCCACCGGCCTGATTTCGACCGGCCGCACGAGGTTGGCCGCTTCGCCCGCCGGTCTCGGGACGAACCGCTCACGCTGTTCGGCGGGAAGCTCGGAGGCCGCGCCGCCTGACGTGGAAACACCACACGGGCCAGGGGGTTCCGACCCGCGAGCCGCAGCCGGTTCGCGCCCGATTCGGCCGCGACCGGAAACCTCGGCGCCAAAAAGGTCGGCGGCGGCGCTGAAAACCCGGCGGCGCTAGGTTGCAGCCCGGCGCGGCCTGGGGTAACGGCACGGGTCTATTACTCTGGAGAACTCTGCAATGCCCACCGGCGTCGTCAAATGGTACAATCCCACCAAGGGATTTGGCTTCATTCAGCCGGAGGACGGCGGGAAGGATGTGTTTGTCCACGTGAGCGCGGTCGAGCGCGCCGGTCACGGTGACCCGCAAGAGGGCGATCGCATCAGCTACGATCTCGAGAAGGGCCGCGACGGTCGCGATTCCGCGACCAACCTGCGGGCCCCCGACGCCTGAGGCGTCCGGCCCTCGAGGGCCGCTTTCATCCTGGTCCGCGAACCTGAGGTAGCGTCTGAGGGCGCGCGAGCAGGCTTGGCCAAACAACGAGCGGCCCCGGCGATCGAATTGCCGGGGCCGCATCGCATTTCATCACATCCTCAGACGTGACCAGGCTCGGATCAGAAGCGGATCCAAACGCCGTCGCGATAGTAGCCACGGTCGTTATGCCAGCCATCGCGCCACTTATAGTGGCTGTCGTGCCGGTGGGTGGCGTACCAGTTGTCGTCATAGACGGTGACGCCGAAGCCGGGCTGATAATCGTAGTGCTTGTGGGTGCGCCAGCATTCGCCGGCGCCGTTGCAGACCACGTAGGCCGAAGCAGAACCGGCGCTCATCGCCACGGCGCCGACGCCGATGAGGGCGGCAAGGCCGGTGGTGACGCTCTTCTTCACGGAAATCATAACGATGCCTCCTTGGAGCGGCGGTCGCGCAGGGAGGCGCGGCCTGCCGCGGTTACTACCCTTTCGGGTGGGCCAAAAACGGCGCATCGGGACGTTGGTTCCCCAGAGATTTCCCCGACAAACTTTGCCTTTGGCGGTGGATAACGGCGTTCGATACCGGCTATCTGGGCCGTCAAAGAACCGGAGATCCGACATGACCTACCAGGGCGAATGTTTCTGCGGCGCGGTGCGCCTCGAAGTCGAGGGCGAGCCCGAGGCGATGGGCTACTGCCACTGCCGCTCCTGCCGGTCCTGGTCGGGCGGCCCGGTCAACGCCTTCAGCCTGTGGAAGCCGGACGCGGTGAAGGTGGTCGCGGGCGAGGAACACCTGGCCGCCTACGCCAAGACGGCGATGAGCGAGCGGAAGTACTGCTCGAAGTGCGGCGGCCACCTGATGGCCAATCACCCACCGCTGGGTCTGGTCGACATTTTTTCGGCCACCCTGCCCGACCTGCCATTCAGCGCCGGCGTGCACGTGAACTATCAGGAGACCGTGCTGCGAATGACCGACGGCCTGCCGAAGCTGAAGGACTTCCCTGCCGAGTTCGGCGGCTCCGGCGAAACCATGGCGGAATAGGCGCTCAGGTCACGCTCAGCGCTTCCACCAGGCGCGTCATGAAGACGGCGCCGCGCTCGATCTGCGACGTGTCGATGTATTCGTCGGGCTGGTGCGCCTGGTCGATGGAGCCCGGGCCGCAGATGACGGTGGAGAATCCGGCGCCCTGGAACTGGCCGGCTTCGGCCCCGTAGGAGACCGCGCGGCCCGGACTGTTGTCGCCGGTCAGGCTGCGCACCAGCGCCTCGGCTTCGCTGTCCGTCTCGGGTGTCAAGGGCGGCACGCTGCGCAGAACCTCCAGCGTCGCGCCGCAACCGGGGAAGCGCGCCTTCAACTCGCGATCGAGTTCGGCGACGCGTTTGCGCACGGGTTCGAGCACGATCTCGGGATTGTAGATCGCCGGCGCGCGCAGATCGCTGGTGAAGCGGCACTCGCGTGCGAGAATGTTGGACGCGGTGCCGCCGTGGATCAGACCCACGGTCAGCGTCGGGCCTCTCGGCATGAACGGCGAATGCGTGTCGGCTTCGGTATCGAGCGTCTGCGCCAGATCGCCGATGAAGGCCACCAGCCGCGCCGCCTCCATGTTCGCCGACACGCCGAGATGCGGCTGTGACGAGTGCGCTTCGCGTCCGGTGACGACGACGGTGAAGACGGTGATCGACTTGTGCGCGGTGACCAGCTCCATGCTGGTCGGCTCACCCACGATCACCAGCCGCGGCTGCGGACCGTGGGCGACGAGCTTGCGGATCAGGTGCGGCGCGCCGAGGCAGCCGACTTCTTCGTCATAGGTGAAGGCGAAATGCAACGGCCGCTTCAGGCCAGCCTGGGCGAACAGCGGCGCCGCCGCCAGCGCGAGCGCGATGAACCCCTTCATGTCGCACGTGCCGCGGCCATAGAGCCGCCCGTCGCCCTTGTCGGTCAGGGTCCAGGGATCGGATGTCCACGGCTGTCCGTCGACCGGCACCACGTCGGTGTGGCCCGACAGCACGACACCGCCGTCGATCTGCGGCCCGATCAGGCCGAGCAGGTTAGCCTTGCCGCCGTCGGCGTCGGGAATCCGCACCATGCTCGCGCCGTGCCGGGCCAGTTCCGCCTCGACATAGGCGATCAGCTCGAGGTTCGATCCGCGCGAGGTGGTGTCGAACGCCACCAGACGGCGCAGGTGTTCGGTGGCGGCTTCGGCGAGAGAACCGGGATCGGGCATGGTCGGAGGACATCCTGCGTCGATCGAGATCAGGACTTGTCCCGCACAACTCCGCAGGAGCGAAACAGGATGGTGCCTGGGGGCGGATTCGAACCACCGACACGCGGATTTTCAATCCGCTGCTCTACCAACTGAGCTACCCAGGCAGGCCGCCCTATCGCGGGGAGACGGGTCTATAGGCGAGGCCCGGGAGGCTGTCCAGCCAGGGATTCAGCCGTCTTGGACCCCCTCATCAGAGGGGTCCTCGGTCTCGGCCGCAGGGATGGCGTAGCGGCCGGTGAACCAGCGGTTCAGGTCCACGTCGGCGCAGCGTTTGGAGCAGAAGGGCTTGTAGGCCGCCTCGGGCGGCGCCTTCTCGCAGATGGGGCAGAGGGTCTGTTTCACCGGTCTTAGATCGCGAACGCCGCGCGTCGGCGCAAGGGTCAGAGTGTCCGGGTTCTGAAGGTGAAGCGGTCGAGGCTGGGTTCCGCTTCGAGAGAGAATTGGGGGCCGAGCGCGGGGAGGAATTGCGCGGCCTCGGCCGTCACCTCGGGCGACGCCTGGGCCTGGACGCGGGCGGCGCCGGGATCGGCGCGGCCGACCCGGTCGAGTTCGCGCAGGAGGCGTTGGGCCATGGTCCGGGTCGAGAGCCGGCCGTCCGGGTCGGTGAGGGTTTCGGCGACGGGGCGCTCGCGCCAGGGCTTGGCGAGTTCGAGCACGCCCAGCCGGCTGATCGCGGCAAGGACCACGCCGGGTTCGTCGGGGGCGAAGGCCTCGCGGGCGGCTGCGGTCAGGCTGTCGCGTTCCTTGGCGGCGCCGGCCAGGTCGATGACGATCAGACCGCCGAGGCCCTTCAACCGGACGATCCGCGCCGTCTCGACCAGGGCCATCCGGTTGGCTTCCAGGATCGCCGGGCGGTTGGCGTCGGGCTTGGCCAGGTCCACGTCCACGGCGGTGAGGCCGCGGGTCCGTTCGACGGCGAGGATCAGGTCGGGCGCGATGCGATAGGTCTGGGCAAGCACCGCCTCTTCCGCGGCGTCGGCGGCATGGCGCGCCTCATCGCCGGTCTCGATCGTCACGTCGGGGGCGAAGGCTTGTAGGCGAACGTCCAACGGCGGCGCGGCCGTGAGGCGTTGCGACTTGCCCTCGCCCGCGCCCAGCAGACGCAACGCCGGACCCTTGTCGTCGCGCGCCTCGGCGGTGACCTCGATGTCGATGATGGCGCCTTCGGCCAGGCGGGTGGATGGGTCGAGGGTGAGCAGGCCGTCGCGGTCGAGGCCGAGGTCGATGAAGGCGCCGCGGAAGCCGCGCGTCACCGTACGCACCCGCCCGCGCCAGGTTTCGCCGAGGCGCGGACGCGGCGGCTCGCCCTCGCGCTCGATCAGGAGACGTTCGAAGCGGCCGTTCAGGGTGACCACCGCCCTCGCCTCGCCGGGCGATCGGTCGAGCAAAAGACGGCGCACGCCGCTCACGGCTTCCAGCCCAGACCGTGAAGCAGGGTCAGGGCCTCGTAGACCGGCAGGCCGACGACGCCGGTGTAACTGCCGCTCAGCGACAGCACGAACGCCGCCGCGCGACTCTGGATCGCGTAGCCCCCAGCTTTTCCGCGCCACTCGTCGGCGGCGATGTAAGCGTCGATTTCACCGGGACTTAGGCGCTTGAACGTGACTCGCGTCTCAACCAGACGCGACGCCTCACGGCCATCGGGCGCGACGACCGCGACGGCGGCGCGGACCCAGTGGTTGCGGCCGGACAGCAGCTTGAGACAGGCGCGCGCCTCGGCCTCGGTCTCGGCCTTGGGCAGCACGCGACGGCCGACGCTGACCACCACATCGCCGGCCAGGATGTAGGCGCCGGGCGCCTGGACCGCGGCCGCCTTGGCGCGGGCGAGCCTCAGCGCCAGCAGGCGCGGGGTTTCGGATCTGAGCGGGGTCTCGTCGACGTCGGCGGGGCGGACCTCGAAGGTCTCTACGCCCACCTGCCTGAGGAGGTCCGCACGACGCGGACTGGCGCTCGCCAGCACGAGCGGAGCGCGCATGGGGGCGTTACTTGAAGCGGTAGGTGATGCGGCCCTTGGTCAGGTCGTAGGGCGTCATCTCGACCAGGATCTTGTCGCCGGCCAGTACCCGGATGCGGTTCTTGCGCATCTTTCCGGCGGTGTGGGCGATGATCTCGTGGTCGTTTTCGAGCTTCACGCGGAAGGTCGCGTTCGGCAGCAGTTCAGTCACAGTGCCCGGAAACTCGAGCAGTTCTTCTTTCGCCATGGGGCCTCGGGTTCGATCCCTGATCGGGAGCGCGGTCTATCAGGGTTCGCCGATCTAGGGAACCGCGCCGGCAACGGCAAGGGACGGATGCGGTCGACCACATCCGTCGCTCAGGCAGGTTCGTCGCGCCCCAAGGGGGCGTGAAGGCCGGCTTAGTGGGGGCCGCCGCCGTTGCCGCCGGGTGTGCCCTGCATGTGGGTGGCGTTGGCGTCCATCTGCTGGCGCGCCAGGGTGGCGATTTCGTCCCATTCGGCCTTGCTGTGGCAGACCTTCTTGGGCGGCAGGCGCGTGCCGGTGTCCGGGTCGCCCATCGGGCCGCCCTTGCAGATGATGCGCGAGGCGTCGTCCGGCTTGGCGGTCGAGCCGCCCTTGTCGGACTTTTGCTGGCCCTGGTCCGCGGCGGCGGCGCTGAAGGCGAGCGCGCTCACGGCGGCGAACGTGGCGATAGCGATGATACGCAAGGCTAACTCCCTAAGGATGCGGTCGGTCAGTATTCCTAGCGCGGGGCGCACGGTTTTGCGAAGCCGATTCCCCCCACGGCCCACCAAGAATACACACTTTTGGAGATCAGGCGACGGTCCCCCCCTCAGCTGCGACGCTGCAGCGCATAGATCAGGGTGAACAGCCGCCGGGCGGTCTCATGGTCGAGGGCGATCTTGCCCTCCAGCCGTTGACGTAACAGGTCCGAGCCCTCGTTGTGCAGGCCCCGCCGGCCCATGTCGATGGCCTCGATCTGGGAGGGCGTCGCGTCGCGGACCGCCTCGTAGTAGCTGTCGCAGACCAGGCCGTAGTCCTTCATGACCCGCATCAGGGGCGTCAACGACAGCATGTGCCGCTTCGCATAGGCCGGGCCGGTCATGTCGAACACCAGACGGTTGTCCTCGACCGCCAGGCGCAGGGCATAGGGACCGCCCACATCGTCCGCCGGCGCGAAATGGTTGGTTTCGAGCAGGTCGAAGATCGCGACCTGACGATCGTGCTCCGCGTCGGCCGACGGCGCGGCGCCCACCGACTGGGCGTCAAGGTCGAGTTTCACGAGACGCGGATCACTCACGGCGCGTCGTGCGCGGGTTGTTTGCGCGCGGGCCACGGGCGCGACAGGTCGGCCATCACCGCGTCGATGCACTCGACCTCGCAGCGCAGGTCGCCGCCGCCGGCGAACTCGAACGCAATGACGCCGCCGGGCGCCTCGCCGGGCAGGAATTCAAGCGCGAGCAGTTCGACCACCGCGCCCTTCACGTCGCGGCGCAGTCGGCGCGCCTTCACCGACATGACACCGCCGAGCTGCAGGCCCGCGCGCACGCGTTCGGGCTTGCCGTCGCCGGCCTCCCAGCGGAAGCGGTTGAACTCGATGGTGAGCTTGCGTCCGCGCTGTTCCCAGCGGATGTCGCCGACCTTGGCGACCGCGTCCTGCAGGGCCGCGGAAATGATGTTCAGATCGTCGACGTCCTCGGCCAGCAGGCGTAGGGCCGGGGTCGGCGAGCTCTTCGGCAAAGCCGCGTCAGCGTCGTCCATGCTCAGGCGTCGCTCCCGTCGCCGGCGATGCGCCGCACGCGCGCACCGCACGCGCCGAGCTTCTCTTCAAGGCGCTCGAAGCCGCGATCGAGATGATAGACGCGGTTGACCACCGTCTCGCCTTCCGCCGCGAGGCCGGCGATGACCAGGCTCACCGACGCGCGCAGGTCGGTCGCCATCACCTGGGCGCCGCGCAACTGATCGACCCCGCGCACGCGCGCCTCGCCGCCCGACACGGTGATGTCGGCGCCCAGACGCATCAGCTCCGGCGCGTGCATGAACCGGTTCTCGAAGATCGTCTCCTTGATCACGCTCTCGCCGTCGGCGGTGGTCATCAGGGCCATGAACTGCGCCTGCAGGTCGGTGGCGAAGCCGGGGAAGACCTCGGTGGTCAGGTCGACGGACTTCAACCGCGCGCCGTTGCGTTTGATTTCGACGCCGTCGTTGGTCGAAGCGACGTCACAGCCCGCCTCTTCCAGCTTGTCGAGCAGCGCCTGGATGAAGTCCGAGCGGGTGTGGGTCAGCCGCACGTCGCCGCCCGCCATGGCTGCGGCCATGGCGAAGGTGCCGGTCTCGATGCGATCGGGGATGACCGACCAGGTCGCGCCGCCGAGTTTCGATACGCCGGTGATGGTCAGCGTCGAGGTGTCGATTCCTTCGATCTTGGCGCCCATGGCGTTGAGGCAGTGGGCGAGGTCGCCGATCTCGGGTTCGAGCGCGGCGTTGCGGATCACCGTCTCGCCCTTGGCCAGGACCGAAGCCAGCAGCGCGTGTTCGGTGGCGCCGACCGAGACCATCGGAAAGTCGATCTCCGCCCCGGTCAGGCCGCGCGCCGCCTGGGCGTAGACATAGCCGTCGTTCAGCTCGATCCGGGCGCCCAGCGCCTCCAGCGCCTTCAGGTGCAGGTCCACCGGCCGCGCGCCGATGGTGCAGCCACCGGGGAGCGAAACCTTGGCGTGGCCGGTCCGCGCCACCAGCGGGCCCAGCACATTGAACGAGGCCCGCATCTGGCGGACCAGGTCGTAGGGGGCGAAGGCGGAGACAACGTCCTTGGCGTTCAGCGCAGTTTCGGCGCCTTGGGGTCCGTCGCGCTCGAGCACCTCGACCCCCAGCCGCTGCAGCAACCGGCCGAGGAACCGGGTGTCCGCGAGCCTGGGCATATTGGTCAGGATCAGGGGCTCTTCGGTCAAAAGGCTCGCCGCCATCAGCTTCAGCGCCGAATTCTTCGCGCCGCTGATCCGGATTTCGCCTTCGAGCCGGGCGCCGCCTTCGATGGCGATGCGATCCATGAAGTCCTTTGCGCCGCCCGGGGGGAGGAAACCGGTCCGCAGCCGTCGCGGCTATCTAAACAGGCGGCGCGGCGGGCGGAAGAGGAAGTGTCTTAACGGGGTTTCTTAGGATCGGGGCTTGCCGGGCCCTTCCGCCGCCGCAGGTTCGCGCGGAGGGCCTGCGCCAGGGCGGCTTCGCGGCCGGCCTTCGCGGGGCCTTTTTCGGGCTCCGGATGGCTGATCTTGTCCCGAGGCGGCTCGCGATCGGTCATGGCGGCCATTCAGCCGCGGCGCCCTGCCCCGTCAAGCCGCGCTTTCGCGCTTCCCCCGCGGCGGAAGGTTCGTTATAGGCCCGGTTCCCTCGCGGGGGCCGCCGTAGCTCAGTGGTAGAGCGCATCCTTGGTAAGGCTGAGGTCGACAGTTCGATCCTGTCCGGCGGCACCATGTCTCCTCCCAACTCCAGGACTCCGATTTGGGAGGCCGGCTTGTAAGGCCGCGACCGCGCGGACTAGGCTGCGAGCGGCCCGGGAGCTCCCTCATGCGCACGATCGTCCTTGCCGCCGTCGCCGCCTTGCTGGGCGGCGCCGCCTACGCTCAACCCGACGCGCCGCCGCCGGCTTGGTCGGGCGTGTGGCGGGGGACGCTGGGCGGGACACAGATTCGCGCTTGCTTCGGCGAGGCGGGCGACGCGAACGCCGGCGTCTATTACTACATGAGCCACCTGCAGCTGATCCGGCTCGATCCCGATGCATCGCCGGCCCACAGCTGGAGCGAGGGCGAGAACACCGACAAGACCGCGCCGCATTGGAACGTGATCGCGTCGGGCGCGAATGCGCTGAGCGGGACCTGGACCGGCAAAGGCAAGAGCCTGCCGATCAGTCTGACGCGCATGCCGCTCGACAAGGACGACGACGCGGACACGGCGTGCGGCGCCGGCGTGTTCACCGCGCCGCGCATCAAGACGCCGACGATCACGCGTACGCCGGGCGTGCGCGACGGCGTGGCCTATACGACGCTGACGCTGCAGACGGGCGCCGATCTCGACGTGACGGTCGCCTCGTTCTCGCTCAACGCGACGACGCCCGCTGCGACGCGCCTCAATGCGGAGTTCGCCAAGGTGCTGGCGAAGAAAGACGAAGGCGCCTCGGACGAGTACGCCGATTGCATCGCGGGCGCGACGGGCTCGCTCGGCGGCGACGGTGAGTTCAGCGACGTCTTGAAGCCAAACCTGATCGGCAAGCGCTGGATGGTCACCGAGGAGGACAGCGAGGAGTTCTGCGGCGGCGCGCATCCCGACGAAGCCACGAACTGGAGCCTGTACGACCTGGCGACGGGCGCCGCGGTCGATCCTTGGGTGTGGTTCAACGCCGACGGCGTCACCCATTCCACCGACGTTCCCGACACGCCCCAGGCCGGACCCAAGCTCGCGAAGATGCTTGCGGTGCGCTGGACCAAGAAGGGCGAGTGCGCCGACGTACTCGACAGCGTTGACGGGTTCTGGGACCCGCATCCGACCCCAGCCGGCATGGCCTTCTGGCCGGAGCTCGCCCACGTGGTGGCCGCGTGCTCACGCGACGTCGTCATTCCCTACGGCGAGCTCACGCCCCTGCTGAACGCCAAGGGCAAGACCGCGATCGCGTCGATCGCCGAAGACATGAAGACCCTGCCGCCGTCGGCGAAGCACAAGTAAGCGGTGCGATCTCGCTCGAGGGTGGGTTGAGGACAGCGCTCTAGCCGCGGCCTTCCCACGGCGCTAGTCTCCGAAGATCAACGTTATCTCAGGGGGATGTCATGAAGCGCGTCATCGTCGCGGCCCTCGCCGCAGGGCTTGCCGTCAGTGGATTCGTCCTGGAGGCCCACGCGTCGGCCTGTAACAGTCCCAAAACCGTCCAGATTCAGTTCCACCGCGGCGCCACCTGCTGGGCCTACAGCGGCACGGCCGAGGTGTTCGTGGGCAAGTTCAAGGCCGGCCAGCGGCTCATGGTCTCCGCCGTCGGCTCGGAACAGGACATGGGCTCGAACGGGCGCCTCGTGACTCACCAGGCCCCCCGCGACATCGACGTCACTTTGAAAGGGGCGAGTTCGCAGATCCAGATGAACAATGGCCAAATGATCACGCCGGCGACCGGGACCTATGAGTTCTCCCTGTTCCCGTGCGCGGACTGGGGCCTGCCGGCCCAGGTCCAGATCTGCGCCTCGGCCGAGTAGGTCCACAGGCCCTGGCTTGCGGCATTTCGCCGGTCGGCGACGGAATCGCCAGAGTCCCGGCATTAGATCAGCATCGGCGGCCATCCGGCTTCCGAAGGTAGGGGCGTGAGAACCAAAGGAAATGAAACACATGCGTTCAATCATTAGCGCCGCGCTTGCGGCGGCCATGGCCGGCACGCTTGCACTCGGCGCCGTTCAGATCGCGTCCGCCCAGGACCAGGGCGGCGGCGGTCAGGGGCGCGGCAACGGTTGCATGCGCGATGCGATGGCCAAGCTGAACCCGCCGCTCACCGACGATCAGAAGGCCAAGCTGAAGGAACTCCGCGAGAGCGATCAGAAGGGTCCCGAGGCGCGCGAAGCCCGGGAAAAGATCTTCACGCCGGAACAGCTGGCGCAGCTGAAAGACGCCCGCAAGGCGTGCCAGGCTCAAGGCGGCGGCCAGGGCTAAGTCTGTCGCGGCGCGTCCTGAGAGGGGCGCGCCCCCACGTCCGCATCCGTCGATCACCGTAAACTCACCGTATTTTACGGTGCGCAGCTTGCTCGGCGTTTTGCGCGTGCACCGTAACTCACCGTATTTTACGGCGCCCGGTCCCCTGGATCGGGCGCTTTCGTTTGGATTGTCAAAGAGCGAAGCGGGCCGAATTTGGGGGACGAGGTCGGAACCTCAAGGTGTCGCGCCGAGAGCGGACATTGCTGACCGCGTCCGGCGTCAGAACCGTTTCGTGGTCTCTTGCATCAGGCGTTCGAGCACCTTGTTGTTCGGCTCGAAGTCCTGCTTGGCCGGGTTCCAGCGATAGGTCGTCGCGTAGACGCGTTTGCCGCGCTTGGGCGGCTTCAGTTCGTCGTTGCAGCCGTCTTCGCCGGTAAGTTTGGTTTCGTCCGCCACGCGCACGTCGATCGAGGCATAGGCTGAGCGTTTCACCGGCCGCGGCGTGAAGGTCGGTTGCTGGAAATCCTCGAAACTGCAGAGCGAGACGCTGAGGGTGAACACGCTGTCGATCCAGCGAAACTTGTCGGCGCGTACGGTGACCATGGCGGACGACAGGTAAGCTTCGTTGGAGTTGTCGTGTTCGCTCTCGATCACCAGGAGCGGCGCGTCGCGCGCGAGCAGCCTGATCGGCGTTTCCAGGGCGACGAAACGGTCGCTGCCGACCTCGGTGACATCGAGCAGGCGCGGTTTCGGGTCGAGCGAGAACAGCGCCATCAACTCTGCGTTGGCGACGAAGCCTTCGCTCGGCCCGAAGTCGGCGAGCATGATCTCACGCGACGGATCGCGCGGCATCGGCATCACCTCGATCGACACCACAGTCAGGTCGTCGGGGATGTCGATGCGGGAGTCTTTGCCCTCGATGTGGACGAAGGGAACTGTCTTTGTGCCGCTGGCCGAGCCGTTGTCGCCGCGCGCCAGGTCGGTGACGACCAGCTTCAGGAGGTCGAACTGGGTGAGGCCGGGATGGCCCGGGACCGGGTCGGACAGGTCGGCGGCGCCCGCCGCCTGTGACCCCAGGGCGAAGACGAACGCAGCGATCAGCGGCGCGACTTTCATGGACGCCCTCCCCTGGGCATGGCCCAGGTTAAACGTCCTCCCGGCGAGCCGCCATCGCTCCGGGCGCGGCGGCCACAATCCCATTTCTGAATAGGTCGGTCCGGCGTCGGGAATTTGGTCCAGCTTGGCCGTTATACTAGCAAGCAGCCACCGCTCATCAATTGATAGCGCCGTTATGCGAAAAAGTTTGAGGTTGCGCAAACCCTTTGCCGAAAAGGCATTGGTTGCAAGCTATGCTATTGTAAGGTGAAGCTGACCCTGACCCGCCGTGGAACAACAACGTTCGCTGTACGTTGAGGTTCCGGAGTGGCGGATACTTTCACATTCCACAGTCAAAGCGGGTTGAATTCCGGTCGTTAAGCGGCGAGAAATCGACGTTTTCAGAGATCGGGGCTCTTGCCCGCGCAGGTTGCGGAGCCGGGGTCGCCACGTGCTAGGAGGAACTTCACTTGTCAAATTCTGTCTCCACGGCGGCCCTGGGCCGGTCCGTCCCTTTCACGGCATCTGACGTTGCGGTCGCGCGCAAACGCGCGCCGCGCACAGCCTTGTTTCTAGGCACCGCGCTGGGTTGCTCGATCGCCGTCGTCGCGCTCGGCGCGCCGAACGCGGCGTGGGCGGCCAACGAATGCGGTGCGGTGGTCAACAGCTCGGGCACGGACACGGCGACCTGCGTCGCCGGCGACTATCCGAACGGCATCAGCTACACCGAAGCGGGCCTGAACAACCTGCAGGTGATCATCGATTCCGGCGTGACCGTAGAAACGACGACCGCCTTCGACGGCGTGTTCGTGGACGGCGCGTCGAACTACAACGCCAGCCTCTCCACCGCCGTTGGCGATACGATTACGGCGACCTACAACGGCGAAGCCGTCTTCGCCAGCGGCACGGGCAATGCGTCGATGGTCAACGGCGCCGACGTCACCGCCTATGGCCGCGGCCTGAACGTCTTTGCCAGCGGGACCGGCAATGTGTCGCTCGTCAACACCGGCAACATCACGGTGAAAGGCCCCATCACCGGCGGCGGCGAGTACGCCCTGGGCATCCTTGTTCAGGCGGACGATGGCAACGCATACCTCAACAATTCCGGCGCTATCGTCGTCAACAACACCGGAACCGAGGGGACCTACGGCATCATCAACGCCGTGAACGGCGCTATCACCGAATTCAACAGCGGCGACATCACCGTGACGGCCAGCGGTTCGGGGAATGCCTACGGCATCGCTGGCATCAGCGGCTTCACGGCGACGGACGTCTACATCAACAACTCCGGCAATATTTCCGTCACGGCGACGGGAACCGGCGGCGCCTACGGTGTCAAACAGGGCGGCTCGGGCGAGGTCACCATCATCGAGAGCGGCGCGATCACGACCAGCGCCGCCAGCGGCGAAGCCGCAGGCGTCGTCACCTATGCCGGCGGCAACCTCAGCGTGACCGTCGGTTCCGTCTCGGCGATCAGCGCGACCGGCTATGCGCTGGGCGTCAGCGCCAGCGCCACGGGCAATACCTCGGTCACAGCGACCGGCCCGATCTACGCGTCCGGCAACACTGCCGTCGGCGTGAACGCCTATAGCGAAACCGGCACGGTCACTGTCAATGTCGGCAATGTGACGGCCAAGAGCGCCGCCGGCGTGTTCGGCGACGCGGGCGTGGGTATCCTTGCGGTCGGCAGCGGCGACGTGTCGGTGACGGCGGGCAATGTGGTCACCTCGGGGGCCTATGCCTACGGCATAACCGCTCACAGCACGGCCGGTGACACGTCGGTGACCGTCGGGTCGGTCACGACCAGCGGCGACGAAGGTTTCGGCATCTACGCAACAGCATTCCTGGGCAACGTGGCGCTGTCGGCATCGAGCGTGACCACCAGCGGCTCAGACGCCGACGGCGTCTTCGTGCGCGGCGATTACACGGTCACCGTCAACACCGGCACGATCACGACCAGCGGCGACAACTCGCGGGCCATCTATGCCGCGTCCTTCGACGGCAACGTTTCGGTGACGTCGGGCAATATTTTCACGTCTGGGAATTCCTCCGGCGGCATCGAGGCATACGGCAGGTACGGGGTCACCGTTATTGCCGTGAGCACCGTCACGTCGGGCACGGACTCATACGGCATCGACGCCTTCTCCAACGTCGGCAACGTCTCGGTGACGAGTTCCTACGTTCGCACGTCAGGCAACAATTCCGAGGGCATCGAGGCCTACGGCAATCTCAGCGCCTATGTGCACAACACCGGCTATGTCGAGACGACCGGCGTTGATTCGACCGGCATCGATGCGTCGTCGGAGTACGGACCGACCACCGTCGTTTCGCACACGGTGATCACCACCGGCGACTATTCCGGCGGTATCGACGCCTACGCCTACAACGGCAACGTCAGCGTCACCAGCGACAACGTGGTGACCCACGGCATCTACTCGTACGGCATCTCCGCGACGGCCTACACGGGCAATGTCACCGTCAACAGCGGCAATGTCATTACCTACGGCGACCATTCGCCGGCGGTGTACGCCTATACCCACGTCGGCGACATCTCGATCACCAGCGGCCTGGCGGTGACCCACGGCAACCACTCGGCCGGCATCTCCGCCTACGCCTACACGTCCGGCAATGTTACCATCAACAGCGGCACGGTCGTGACGTACGGCGACTATTCGCCGGGCATCAAGGCGCTGGCCGCTGTCGGCGACGTGTCGGTGACCAGCGGTTCGGTCACGACGCACGGCTATGAGTCGACCGGCATCTTTGCGGCCGGCTACACCGGCAACGTTACGATCAACAGCGGTTCCGTCACGACCTTCGGAACCTACGCCGACGCGATCATCGGTGTAACCGCCAACGGAAACGTAACGATCACGACTACCGGCGACACCTACGCGAATGGCCCGGAGTCCGACGCGATCTATGCGCGCACGTTTACCGCCGGTGACGTGACGGTGAATACCGGCGGGTACACCCACTCGTATGACGGCGTCGGCGTGCACATCAACTCGGCGGGTTACGCCACGGTGAACAACACCGGGAAAATCTACGGCTACCACGGCGGCATTGTATCCTATTCAGTCAGCGGGACGACGATCAACAACCTGGTCGGCGCGACCATCAGCGGCGGCGACGGCTATGCGATCGGCGTCACCGGCGGCGCCGCCACGATCAACAACTACGGCACGATCAACGGCTACGCGATCCTCACCGCGAACAACGACACGGTGAACAACTTCGACACCTGGAACGCCTACGGCAATTCCAACTTCGGGGCCGGAACCGACACCTTCAACAACGGTCCTGGCGGCATCGTGCATGTGGCGCCGTTCTCCACCAGCGCGACCACGGTCGTGTGGAACGGGCTGGAGGCCTTCAACAACGAAGGCCTGGTCGATCTGCGCAACGGCCATACCGGCGACGTGTTCGTGCTGAACGCAGATGTCGGCGGCACGACCTGGACCGGCTCGGTCAACTCAACTCTGGCCATCGACGCCTCGCTGAACGGCTCACTGTCGGCGGACGAACTGGTGATTGGCGCAGCGCTGGGTTCGACCAAGGTGATCGTGGCCGACGTGTCCGGCGGTCCGCCCGCGCTAAACTTCGTCGGCGTGCCGGTGGTGCAGGCGACCTCGGGCTCCGCCGACGCCTTCACCATGGACACTTTGCACGACGGCTTCATCGACTTCGGCCTGTCGTTCAATTCCGCGACCACCACCTGGAACCTGGTCGGCCTGCCCGGCCAGCCGGCCTTCGAGTTCCTCAAGGTCCCGGAGATGGCCGAAGGGTTCTGGCGCAGGTCGGGCGACGCCTGGTCGGCGCGGGAGCAGGAAATCCGCAACTCGATGTGGGGTTCGGATCCGGCCACCCGGGCGGAAGGCTGGGAAATGTGGTCCCAGGCCCAGATCGGCGGCGAACGTCTGGGAGGATCGAGCCAGACCTTCACCATCGCGGGGAACACCTTCACGCCGAACCTGAGTACCGACACCGACTGGCGCGGCTTCCAAATGGGCGCCGACACGCTCCACGGTAATTTCCTGTGGGGCTTCACCGGCGGCTTCCTCGAGCAGAACACGATCTTCCATTTCGATCGCAACTCGCTCGACATGACCGGCTGGAATTTCGGCGCCTACGCCGGCTGGACCTCGGGCCACTTCTTCATCAACGGCCTGTTGAAGGGCGACTGGTACGACCTGAAGTCGAACATGCCGACGGTCCCGGCCTACGAGACCTTCAACGGCAACACCTGGGGCGCCAAGGGCGAGGCGGGCTTCCGCTTCGGCGGTCACAGCTTCTACCTGGAGCCGGTGGCCGACGTCGCCTGGACGTCCACCCACCTCGACGACGCCAACTTCCACGCCTTGGATACGGACTTCACCTTCTCCAACAACCAGATGGCCCGCGGCTCCATCGGCGCCCGCCTCGGCGGACAGTGGGGTTCGCTCCTGCCCTACGTCGGGATCTATGCCGTGGATGAGTGGGACGACAACGCCAAGCTGACCATGATCACCGGCGCGGGCTGTCCCGGCTCGTGCTTCTCCATCGAAGACGAGCATCCGGGTTCGTACGGCAAGGCGGACCTCGGCTTCACCACCACCAGCTGGAACGGGCTCGAGGGCTTCGTGAAGGTCGAAGACGAGTTCGGCAGCCACGTCGACGGCTTCATCGGCCGCCTGGGTGTGCGCTGGCGCTGGTAGGCCTTACAGACTTCCTCCGAGTGAACCTGGGGCCGGACGCAAGTCCGGCCCCTTCTTCTTGCGCTAAGCGAGCGTCGACACCGGCAGGATCACCCGCGACGGTCGCGAAGCATCGACGTAGAGCGTGTTGCGCGCGATCTGGCGCGGCCCCGCGCCGCCTTCGGGCCCGAAGGTGTTCGGGTTGACGTCGAAGTGCGGGAAGTTGCTCGACGACACGTCGATGCGGATGCGGTGGCCCGCTTTGAACAGATTGGACGTCGGGAAGCAGGCGATCTCGATTTCCTGCGGCTCGCCGGGCATCATCGGCTCGGGATGCTCCCACGACTTGCGATAGCGCGCGCGCAAAATCCCATCGGTCAGGTTCATGGCGAAGCCGTCGGGGTAATCCTCGTTCGGCGGATAGACGTCGATGAGCTTGACGGTGAAATCCGTGTCCGGCCGGTCCGAGCTCACGTGCAGGCGCGCGACGATGGGGCCCGTGACCTCGACGTCGTGCTCCAGCGGCGGCGTCTGGAACACCAGGACGTCGGGCCGCTCCGACAGCGGGCGCCAGGGTTCGCGCGAGCCGAAGAACTGGGGGCCTTCGCGCTGGTCGTAGGCGCCGCCGGCCATGATCGGCTTGCCCGAGGTGATGGTCCCGCCGATGGAGGGCACGGGGTGATCGGGATCGAAGACGAAGGTCAGGCGATCACCGCCGCGAAGACGTTCTGTCGACAGCAATCCGCCCTGGTGCAGATAGAAGGCGGTGTCGCGCACATGGGGCAGCGGCCAGTCCTTCTCGCTGCGCCAGCGGCCGCCGTGCTGCATGCGGCCGTCCGCGTTCTTGCGGCCCGAACCGCCGCCCATGACGAACAGGCGCACGGCGGGTTCGCTCTCCACACCATTGCGCACGCCCTTCAGCCAGCAGTCGAACCAGCGCAGGCGCAAGGTCAGGTGATCGGGCGCCAGATGGCCGTCGAGCGTCGCCTCGGGTCCGAAATCCACGTCGCCGGCCCAGGTCATCGAACGGTCGCCGTGGGTCCATGGGCCCAGGATCAACCGCACCGGCCCCTTCTTGCGCGTCTTCAGGCCGAGATAGTTGGTCGTCGCCGTGCGCGGATAGGGATCGTACCAGGACGACATGTGCGTCATGGCCGCATCGCAATACTGGTCGTAGAACCCCTCGCCCCAGATGCCGAGCTGTTTCCAGTAGGCGTCGAACACGCCGTGCTCCCACTGGTCGAAGACGTAGTCTTCGTACTCGGGCGCGGGCGTCAGCGGTGAGGCGCCGCGCTTCCACGGCAGGCGATTGAACCAAGCCTTGAGGTCGATCGCCCTCATCGCGGCGAGTCGTTGCGGATCACGTGTGACCTCGGGCGATTGCAGCGCCTCGGACGCGGCCCAGGTGACCTGTTTCAACTCGAAGGCGCCGCCCTGGCGGATGCCGCCCTGGTAGGCGTTGGCGAACCCGCCGGAGTCGAGAAACATCGCCTTCACGCCCGGCGCGCCGGCGGAGCCCAGCGCGCCCTGGGTATGGGCGGCGTAGGACAGTCCCATGGTCCCGATCTTGCCGTCGCACCAAGGCTGGTCGAGCAGCCATTTGCAGGTGTCGAAGCCGTCGTCGCCGTCGGACAGGTACTTCACGAACTTGCCTTCGGAGCCGTAGCGTCCGCGGCAGTCCTGATAAACCACCACATAGCCGCGACTGACGAAGAAGGCGGCGACCTCGGCGCGCGACTTGGGCACGGGATCGGTCGCGGTGCGCTCGGACCGGCTGACCACCGTCTTGCCGTAGGGCGTGCGTTCGAGGATCACCGGGAAGCGGCCGGCGACCGGCTTGCCGTCGCGCGCGGGGCGGTAGACGTCGGTGGCCAGGCGTACGCCGTCGCGTGCGGGGACCATGATGTCGGAGGTGAGATGGGTGCCGAAGGGCGCGTCTTCAGCGGCCCCCGCGGCGCGCCCGCTGGCGGCTGTGAAGCCCAGGGCGGCAAGGGTCTGGCTGAGCGCGCGGCGAGTGAACATGCAGGGACGTTAGCAGGCGCCCCAAATTTCCCAAAACGTCCGTCACCCTCGGGCTTGTCCCGAGGGCCCATCGTTGTCGCGCTCCAGCGGTTGGAAGAAGTCTACCGCAGAGATCGCAAGAGGAAGAGAACCGCGGAGGACGCAGAGATGACGGCTCCGCGATCTCTGCGGCTTCTTCTCTGCGTTCTCCGCGGTTAAATTCTGATAGCCGAGCCACGGCCCTAACCATGGGCCCTCGGGACAAGCCCGAGGGTGACGGATAAGAGTTGGGGGGTAAGTCGCTCCGATCAGGATTTGACGATGACCGATGAACCCGGCCTCAACCCCCTCACCGCCCTGATCTGGCGCGCGATGGACTGGCGCATCGGGATCGTGCCGGTTCCGGTCGCGCTGGCGATCGTGGCGATCGTCGCGGTGCTGATCGGGCAAGGCGCCCTGCCCGCCGACATCCAGGTCGCGATCGCGGTGCTGTCGCTGGGCGGGTTCCTCTGCGCGGAGATCGGCAAGCGGTTGCCAAGATCTGTCGAGCCTCGGCGCGGCGGCGATCCTTGCGACCTTCCTGCCATCCTATCTGGTCTATGCGCACCTGCTGCCGGCGGCTTTGACGACCTCGATCACGACCTTTACCAAGTCGTCGAACTTTCTCTACCTGTTCATCGCCTGCGTCATCGTGGGTTCGATTCTCGGCATGGATCGACGCATGCTGGTCGGCGGCTTTGTCCGCATCTTCGTTCCGCTGGCCGCGGGAACGGTCGTTGCGACCGGCGCGGGATGCGCGACGGGCTGGGCGCTGGGCCTCGGCCTACAGCACACCTTTTTCAAGGTGGTGATCCCGATCATGGCCGGCGGTGTCGGCGAAGGCGCCCTGCCGCTGTCCATCGGCTACGGGGCGATCATGCACCAGGCGCAGGGACCGATCTTCGCGATTCTACCGGTGGTGATGTTTGGCAGCCTGACCGCGATCCTGATCGCCGGAACGCTCAATTTGATCGGCAAGCGCATGCCGAACCTCACCGGCAACGGCCGGCTTCAGCCAGTCGAAGCGGTCGAGACCGAAACAAGCGCCGAACCGCCCCCGCCGCCGACACTCGAAACCGTGGCCGCCGCCGCCGTGCTCGCAGTCACCCTTTATCTCGCCGGGACCGTGGCGCAGAAGCTGTGGGATTTTCCCGCGCCGGTCGCCATGCTGATCGTCACCGTCGTCCTCAAGCTCGCGCGCATCGTCCCGCCCGGGCTCGAGCGCGGCGACGACGTGGTCTATCGCTTCTTCCGCACGGCGGTGACCTATCCCCTGCTGTTCGCCATCGGCGTGTCGCTGACGCCGTGGGACAAGCTGATCGATGCGTTCAACGCGCCCACCCTGATCACCGTCGTCGTCACGGTCGCGGCGATGGTCGGAACCGGCTTCGTCGCCGGCAAGCTGGTCGGGCTCTATCCGATCGACGCGGCCATCGTCACCGCCTGCCACTCCGGCCAGGGCGGCACCGGCGACGTGGCCATCCTGACCGCGGCCGAACGCATGTCGCTGATGCCCTTCGCCCAGATCGCCACCCGCATCGGCGGCGCGATCATGGTGACGCTCGCCTTGCTTCTGTTGCGGATGTCAACCTAAGTCTCAAGGCCCGGCCGTGCGCGCCTCGTACTGGTCCCTGTCGCGCGGCGACGCGTCGAACTTACCCTCGAGCCCTTCGTGATGCAGCGCCAGGGCCACCGCCGGCCGGTCGAGCATGCGTCTGAAGAAGAGCTCCAACCGATCAGGGATGTCGAGATCGGCGCCCGTCGCCCAGGTCAGCATGGTGAACAGGTATCCGTCCGCCACGCTGAACTCGTCTCCGAACAGATAGTCGTCGGTCATCCGCTCCGCCAGATATCTGAAGCGTTTGCCGATGGTCTCGTTCGCCTTGTCCATCTGCGCCTGGTCGGCGGAGGGGTCGAAGTACGGCGCGAACTTCTTGTGGATTTCGGTCGAGATGAAGCTCAGCATCTCGATCAGGCGGTAGCGGCCGAGGTCGCCGTCCGGCGCCCGCGATGCGCGCGCGGTCGCTGACGAAGGTCATGATCGCGACGTTCTCGGTCAACACCTCGCCGTTGTCGAGTTCGAGCGCGGAACGTCGCCCTTCGAATCACCTGGGTGAAATCGCGACCGTCCTCGGTGCGTTTGGTGCGCAAATCCACCTTCACCGCTTCGAAGGTCATGTCGCCCTCGTGGAGCGCAATGTGGTCGGCGAGGCTGCAGGCGCCCGGCGTGAGATAGAGTTTCATGGGGAGAACCTTTCGCGGCTGGACCGAGCACAACCCCCGAACCGCCGTGATGGTTCGCTCAGCCTTACACGGATTTAAGCTGTGCGGGCGCGGGCGAGCGTCTAGGCTCGCCGGGACGCAGTCCTTGGGGATCTCACCATGCGCAACGCCTTGTTCGCTGCGGTTTCCGCGGTTGTCCTCGCCGCCGCCCTGCCCGCTTCGGCCCAGGCGGTGCATTACGGCAGCTGGGGCGTCGACCTCACCGGCGGCGACCACACGGTGCAGCCGGGTGACAATTTCTGGAGCTACGCCGACGGCCACTGGGCGCAGGTCACCGAAATCCCCGCCGATCAGGGTTCCGCGGGCGTCGGCGCTGACGTCTTCAACCGCACCCAAGATGAGCTGCGCCAGGTGATCGAGGACGCCTCCAAGCATCCGGACTTGCCGACCGCGGTCCAGATCGGCGGGCTCTACAACGCCTTCATGGACGAGCAACGCGTCGAGGCGCTCGACGCCAAGCCGTTGGCCCCGGGGCTCGCCGCCATCGCCGCGGTCAAGGACAAGGCGGAGTTCACCGCCTTGATGGGCCGCAGCAGCTTCGGCCTGGGCAAGTCGGTCGTCGGCCTCGACATCCTGCCAGACCCCGCCAAGCCCGAGATCAACACCTTCATCGTCTTCCAGGCCGGCCTCGGCCTGCCGGATCGCGACTACTATCTGACCGCGACGTTTCAAGCCGCAGCTCGACGCCTATCGCGCCTACATCGAGCGCACGTTCACGCTGATCGGCTACCCGGATCCGGCGGGTCACGCCAACGCGGTGATCGCGTTCGAGACGCGCATCGCCAAGGTCAGCTGGGCCGCTGCAGACCGTCGCGACATCGACAAGATCAACAACCCGATGACCACCGCCGAACTTCAGGCCTACGCCCCGGGCATCGACTGGAGCGCCTATTTCACCAGCGCGCGTCGCATCGCCACTCCGCGACCGCGTCATCGTCAACGAGAAGACCGCCATCAGGGACATCGCCGCGCTCTACGCCGAGACGCCGCTCGCGACGCTGAAGGCCTGGGAGGCGTTCCACGTCACCGATCAGGCCGCGCCGTATCTGTCCAAGCGCTTCGTCGACAGCCGGTTCACGTTCACCAAGACGCTCAGCGGGGTGTCGGCGCTGCGCCCCCGGTGGAAGCGCGGCGCGACCCTGATCGACACGAGCCTCGGCGAAGCTGCTGGGCCGCGAATACGTCGACGCACTATTTCCCGCCGGTCGTCCAAGGCGAAGATGACCGACCTCGTCGCCAATCTGAAGGCCGCGATGGCGGCGCGCATCCAAAATGCGACCTGGATGACGCGACGCCACCAAGGCGGCGGCGCTGAAGAAGCTCGCCGAAGATGGACGTGCAGGTCGGCTATCCCGACAAGTGGCGCGACTACTCCGGCTTGAAGATCGACCCGTCCGACCTCTACGGCAACGTCAGCGCAGCAGCGCTTCGAGTGGGACTACCAGATGTCCGACCTCGACAAGCCGGTGGATCACAAGAAGTGGGGCATGACGCCCCAAACCGTGGACGCCTACAACGGCGGGCTCGAGAACAAGATCGTCTTCCCGGCCGGCATCCTGCAGCCGCCGTTCTTCGACCCGAACGCGGACGATGCGGTGAACTACGGCGCGATCGGCGCCATCATCGGTCACGAGATCAGCCACGGCTTCGACGACCAGGGTCGCAAGATCGACGCAACCGGCGCGCTGCGCGACTGGTGGACGGCCCAGGACGCTCACCGCTTCGATGCGCAGGCGACGAAGTTCGGCGCCCAGTACGACAGCTACGAGCCGGTGCCCGGCATGCACATCAACGGCAAGCTGACCATGGGCGAGAACATCGCCGACATGGCGGGCTGCTCGTCGCGCTCGACGCCTATCATGCCTCGCTGCACGGCAAGGCGCCGCCGGTGCTCGACGGCCTGACGCGGCGACCAGCGCTTCTTCCTCGGCGTTCGCCCAGGCCTGGCGCGACAAGGTGCGCGACGACGCCATGCGCAGCAGTTGGCCTCCGACCCGCACTCGCCGGACATGTTCCGCGTGATCGGGCCGACGCGGAACCTCGACGCCTGGTACGCGGCATTCGATGTGAAGCCGGGAACCAAATACTACCTCGCGCCCGACCAGCGCGTGCGCATCTGGTGAGGCGTGGTCAAGGCTTGCAGCCGAGCTTGATTTCACCGTAGCGTCGGCGCATCCCCCGCGCGTGAGCGAGACCGCCGCACGACTGATCGTCACCGGCCGCGTCCAGGGCGTGGGCTATCGCTGGTGGGTGGTGGGCCAGGCGCGCCGCTTCGGCCTGCGCGGCTGGGTGCGCAACCGGCGCGACGGGTCGGTGGAAGTCCTGGCCATCGGCGAGCCCGACGCGCTCGACCGGCTGCAGAGCGTCTGCGGCGTGGGTCCCGAAGGCGCCTTGCCCGACCAGGTGGCGCGCGAACCCGCGACGCCGGACGGCTCGGCCGGCTTCGCACAGATCGCCACGGTCTGACCGGTCAAGCTGGGCGCCTCAGGTCAACCGGTCCTCGAGGACGGTAAACCCCAGGAAGCTGAACAGCCTGCCATAGACAGCCTTGGACTTGCGAAAATCGCTCACCCGGATCGAAAAATGGTCGACGTTTACGACCCGGTTCATCTGGATAAGCCATTGTCTAAAAAAGTGAAACCGACGATCCAAGCCAAGATTCCCTGTCCTGCCCGTTCATGGCGGGTTCACGCGCCAAGGCTGAATTTGCGGCCATCCGGAGGCCGGTTCGGGACCTTTTTCTGCGTCCCAAAGTTAAGCTTACGGATACAAAGCGTGTGCGCTCGGAAAGCACGGGGGCGCATCAAAACTGGAGACGACAGGATGCGGAATTTTCTCTTAGGTCTGGCGGCGGCTACGGCTCTCGCCGGCGGAACGATGGTTCTCACCAGCCAAGCCCAGGCGGCCCCGCTGCCGGGCGTGGTCGTGGGGGTCGATACGCCAAACACTGCCGTGGTCGAAAAGACCCAGGTGTTCATCTTCTCCGGCCACAACTACTGCTGGTACGACTCAGCGTGGAACGGGCCGGGCTGGTACTGGTGCGGTTACGACGGGCGTCGCGGCTTCGGCTGGGGCGGCGGCTGGGGCTTCCGCGGTTGGGGCCACGGCTTCCATGATTTCCATGACTTCCATGACCACGGTTGGCATGGCGGCCACGGCGGCGACCACGGCGGCCACGGCGGTCACGATGGCCACGGCGGCCACGATGGCCACGGCGGCGACCACGGCGGCCACGGCGGCCACGATGGCCACGGCGGCGGCGGTCACGGTGGCGGCCACGGTGGCGGCCATGGCGGCCACGGCGGTCACCACTAAGCGCTCATCGAGTAGATTCGGGATCGGGCCTCGCGGGAAGCCGCGGGGCCCTTTTCTTTGACCCGACGCGCCCTGGCATGACCTCGGCGGCCGCCGCGGAGTCGTCCGCACCGACCCCGCCGGCGCCGGCCGGCCATCCGTGAGCCGGGCCAAGCTTCACGGCGACGGTTCGCCACTC
Source organism: uncultured Pseudomonadota bacterium (assembly GCA_963838235.1). GTDB lineage: Bacteria > Pseudomonadota > Alphaproteobacteria > Caulobacterales > Caulobacteraceae > JAFECT01. The sequence continues at coordinate 419,002 of CAWIQJ010000005.1, read as the reverse complement.
TAGGATCGCCGCGTTTGTCGTGGAGGCCCCATGATCGCCCGACTCCCGTTTGCAGCCGTCCTGGCCGGCCTGGCGGTGGCGAACGTCGCGCGAGCCGACATCGCCATTCCCCCGGTCGACTACCCCGCCCTGCCGCATCAGGCGCGTTCCGCCGAGGGCTTCGCGCCGCCGGGTTGGAAGATCGAGACGTCGGTCGTCGGCGACCTGAACGGCGACGGTTTGCCCGACCTCGTGATCGTGCTGCATGACGACGACCCGAAGAACCGCGTCCACAACGACGGCCTGGGGCCCGATCCGTTCGACACCAACCCGCGCATCCTGGCCGTGGCCTTCGCGCGCAAGGGCGGCGGCTACGATCTGGCGGTCAAGAACCACCTGCTCATTCCGCGTCCGACCATGACCAATCTCGAAGACGTCCTGTCGAAGTCGGGCGGCGTCTCGGTGAAGAACGGAACCCTGCGCGTCGCGCTCTATCTCTTCGCCGACGCCGGCGGCTGGGACATGGGGGTCACGACCTACACCTTCCGCTGGTCGCCCCGCGGCTTTCGCCTGATCGGCTACGACAACAATGACGTGCAGCGCAACAGCGGCGAGACCACCGACCTCTCGATCAACTATTCGACCGGCAAGATGAGCACGACCAAGGGCCACATCGAGAGCGACGCGCACAAGACGGTCTGGGCCAAGGCGCCGGCCGGGACGCCGCTGACGATGGAGCGTATCGGTGACGGCATGGCGTTCGATCCGCAGCATCCGGAAACGCCGGGGACGCCCGACCAATGAAACGCGTCCCCCTCCTCACCGCTGTCGTGCTGGCGGCGCTCGCAGCCTGCACCAATCCGACGCCGAAGAAGCCGGCGCCGCAGGCCCAGGCCGACGCCTCGGCGCCGCGCACCTGCCGCGAGTGGACGATCGTCACCGCGACGCTGCAGTGTTCGACCGACGTGCTTCACGCCAATTTCCAGGCCGTCAACGCCAAGCGCATCGCCGCGGCGGAAGACAAGCTGTCACGCTACGGCCCGCTCGCCGACGATCTGTGCAAGGACGTCGGCGGCGCCCGTTCGGCCCGAGACGACGCGGTCAACTATGCGCGCTCCGACGCCGACACGCGCGCAGCGCTCGACAAGGCGCAGGACGGTTCGGTCATCGTGGCGCTCTGCCACGACGCAGTGATCAAGATCGTCTCACGCGGTGGGGAGAGCGGGCGCGGCCGCGCGGTGCTGGCGGACCTGCACCCCAACGTCGACGACACGCCCAAGGGAGAAGGCGGTGACTAGAGCGCGTTGCGCAAAAGTGGAACCCGGTTTTGCGGTCACAACGCGCTCAGATTTCAGAGTTCTAGAGTACGATTCAACGATCAGATGATCCCATCTGATCGCATCGTGCTCTAGGCCGCTTTAAAATCGATCGCGCTTACATGTTTGATGTGGGTCGAGCCGGTGCCGACGGTCACACCGAACATCGACAGGGTCACCGCCGACGTCGCCTCGTGCGGGCTCACCACCCGATAGGCGACCTCGACGCGGCAGCGGCGGCGTCCGAACGGGGTGTGACCAATCGCAAAGAAGCTCCAGCGCCAGCCGTCGGCGGTCGTGCGCCCCTTGGCCTCGATGCCGTTGAGGCGGTCGTAGGCGTAGAGCAGGTCGCCCGGCTCCTTGCGGAACGCCCAGCTATAGGTGTTCACGACGCCGCTGTCGAAACCCGACTCGTACTCGACGACGATGGTGCCGTCGTCCTCGGTATGGCCGGCGCCGTGCAGGGTGTAGCGTTCCTTGGGAATGCCGAACGCATCGCACAGAAGACCTGTGCCGCTCCAGGCCGGATAGAGGAATACCTCCGGCCGGACGGCGATGCCCACGCCGCCCTTGGGCGCGCGGGGTGGATCCTGCAGATCGAACGAACCGAGCATGGGCCGCAGGCTAGGAGCACAGGCTTGACGACCTGTTAACCGCCCCTGTGACCGGCCGCCGCAATATGGCCCCGTCCGCGTCATGGGAATGCAAGGATCGCGCGCTAGAAAGCCGCCGTCGGGGGGACCGATGGAGATGACGATGACGCACGGTTTCCCCAGTTCAGATGTGACGCCCAGGCTCCCGGCCGAGGGGAGCCTTAAGCCGCTCACCCTTACCCCGCGCGAGTGGCGGCGCATCCTGGAGGACCCGAGCTTCCTCGCCCGTCCCGACAACCGCTACCAGCAGCCGCGCCGCCTGAACGGCCGCCCGGTGGAGATCGTGCGGGCCTGAACCGGCCGGTCGTCGCGTTGGCGGATTTATCCCGCTCGCTTCTCGTACTGGGGGAACCGGCGGGAGGGGACGCATGGACCGCCCGACAAAGCAACGCACCTGGCCGGTGATCCTCGGCCTGGCGTGGCTGGCCGCGTCGGCGTGCGCCCAGGCCGCGCCCTCCGCCCACTACGCCCTGAAGGCGAGGATGGATGCGCCGGCCGGCCGGCTCGCCGCCACGCTCACCGTGACCCTGCCGGAAGACGCGGGCGAGACAGACTTCGTGCTCGCCGATCGGTTCAAGATCGAACGCCTGGAGACCAGCCCGGGCGGAACCACCGAGGTCGCCGCGACCGACACGCCCATGGCGCACCTGCAGCGCATCGCCGTGCGGTTTCCGGGACCGCCTGCAACCCACAGCGTGACCTTCGTCTACAGCGGCCCGATCAACCAGGCCGGCGAGGACACGCCCGCGCTGTCGCCGGAGCGGATCGAGCTCGACCTCGAGACCATGTGGCTGCCCGCGCGTCAGGACCTGGCCATGCCCTTCACCGTCGACGCCGAGATCAGCGGCCTGCCCGCCGACCTGACGGTGCTCAGCCAGGGCCGGCTCAGTCGTAACGGCGACCGGCTCGTCATCCACCGCGAGGACGCCGAGAACGACCTGCCGCTGGACGGCGCGATCGGCCTGACCCTGATGCACGCGCCGGACGTGGATTTCTGGGCGGCCGATCAGAACGATCCCCTGGTCGCCATGCTGCGCAAGCACGCGTTCGGCGCGGCGGCCTTCTATCGCGGTCTCTACGGCGCGCCCGATCCCGACCCGGTGCGCATGGTGATCGTGCCGCGCGGCGACGGCGCGGGCTACGGCGAACGCAGCTTCGTGGTCATGCCCACCTTCCGCAAGCCCGGCGCGCCGACGCCGCCGTTCGACGAGTCCAGCCCCGCGCGCTTCGTCGCCCATGAGTTCCGCCACGCCTGGATGCCCAACATCGAAGGCATTCCGCCGGACAGCGTGTGGCTTTCGGAGTCGGTCGCCGAATATTTTGGCCTGCGCTATGGCGAGAGCGTGCTCGGGGTCAAGGACCGCGACGCGGTGCTGGAGCGCAAGCGCAAGACCCTCGCCGACGCCGGCCCGCTCATCGGGCTCGGCAAGAAGCCGTCGAAGGCGGCGCTCTACAACAAGGGACCGATCCTGCTGTTCGAGCTCGAGGCCCAGATCGGGCGCCCGGTCTTGGATCGCATCCTGGTGCGGCCGGATTCCGCCGCTCGACACGCCCACCTTTCTGCACGACCTCGCCGAGGTCGCCGGGCCCGACGTCGCCCGCGCGTTCGAGGCGAAGCTGCGCTGGGGGTTCAACCTTTGCCGGAGCGCTGACCCGCCCGGGTGTTGCGTCCGTCGCCGAACTCGTCCACGGCTCCGCCGCCATGGAGCTCTATTTCATCGAGACGCCCGCGTCCGGCCGTCTGGCGACCGCCGGCAGGCCCCGCTCCGGCGAACAGCTGGCGCGGGAGATGGCGCGCCTGCGCGAAGCGGGCGTGGAGGTGCTGGCCAGCGTCTTGTCGCCGAGCGAGGTGTCCGCGCTCGGCCTCGACGCCGAACGCGAATACGCGGCGGGCGCGGGGATCGAGTTCCTCAGCTTTCCGTTCGAGGACCACGGCCTGCCGGCGTCCGACGTTTCGGTTACGCGCTTCACCGCGGCCCTCGCCCAACGTGTCGCCGAAGGTAAGACGGTGGTCGTCCACTGTCGCGCGGGCATCGGCCGCTCGAGCCTGATGGCGGCGGTGACGCTGATGCGTCTCGAACCCGGTCTCACCGCGGATACGGCGGCGAAGCGAATCTCGCAGGCGCGCGGCCTCGACGTGCCTGAGACCGCCGCTCAGAAGAGATGGCTGAAGGCCTTCCGGCCGCGGATGTGAGTTACTTCGCGCCCGCCGGACACTCGCCGATACGGTGCGCGTCGAGATGTGCGGTGAACGGAATGCCCAGGAAGGTCACGTGGCCGGTCGTGTGCAACGTGGTGCGCGTATAGGCGCCCGTGCCGTTGATGTGGCCGCCGATGCCGTTCTTGTCGCGGCACTCGCCCTTCAGGAAGATCTTACCGTCGGCGATGTTTTCCGTCGAATAGGTGCACTTGTAGATGTGGTTGGGCTGGCCGTGCATGAACTTGAAAATCTGATCGTGATGCAGGCAGCGGTTCTCGGTCTTGTCGGCGCCCAGGGGCTCGACCGAAGACTTCACTTCCCAATAGCCCGTGTCGATCGGGTCGCCAGGATCGGCCACGGCCGAGGCGGCGGCGATCGCAAGCGGCGCTGAGCCGGCGACGGCCGCCGCGACCAGCGCCAGGCGCTTCCAGTTCGGGCGGTTCGCGGATTGGGCGGTCATGGCGGCTCCACGGTTCGTCGGTTCAACGGCGCCCGGCGCAGTTCCGGTCGGCGAACCAGGACATCCCATTCTTCGCCTGAAAGGCAGATGAGCGGTTGGCGCGGCGAATTCAAGAACCCTTGGGCTTACCGGGTCCTTGCCCCAGGCTCAGCGCGGTGCAGGGCCGTCCGCTTCGGCTTCCGGCGCGGCCTTTGTCCGTCGAAGGGTGATCATCGCCTCCCATCGCGCCTCGGCGCGCCGGCGCGCCTGCAGGATCAGCCGGGCCAGGACGCCGCAGATCAGCGCCGCCACCAGGCGCTCGAGGAAGTTCGAAGTGGCCAGCGACCAGCCGCCCGCGCCCGCCTCGGCCATGGCCAGCATCAGGGTCGCCCAGATCACATAGCCCAGCGCCGCCACGGGAATCGCCAGCCAGCGCCGCGTGCCCACGGCCAGGGCGAACATCAGAAACCACAGAAGCGGATCGAGCAGCTCACCCGCGACGCGGCCGAACTCCTTGCTGAACTCCAACAGCATGTGCGCCCAGGTCTCCTGCGCCGGTGACGGTCTGGCCCCAAATCTCCAGCGGATCAAGCCGCCGGTCAGATCCGGGATTCCCCCGCGCAGCTTAGAGAGGTTCGCCGCCGGGAGCACGCGGCTTTGCGCTTGAACCGGACCGTCCCGGCGCCGTTATTTGTCCCAGAGGCAAGGTGCGCAACGCCATGAACCTCGGCGCCAAGTTCGCGCTCATCCTGATTCCCGCGTCGCTCTATGTCGGCCTGGCGGTCCTGGCGTTCGGCGGCGTCCACGCCTTCTTTACCCATCCGCCGCTGACCACCCTGGTCGTGGTCACCGCGATCGCGGTCGTCGCCGGGCTGTTCACCCGCGGCAACCTGAGTTCCGGCGAGCGCGAGGACAAATCCAATCGCTGGGTGTTCTTGTTCTTTTCGAGCCTCGGCCTGCTCAGCGCCTTCATCCCCGCCTGGACCGACCGCATCGATTTCTGGACCGTCGACGGCGACGCGACGCGGTGGACCGGCGTTGCGATCTACGCGCTCGGCAACCTGCTGCGCCTCTGGCCGGTGTTTGTGCTGGGACGCCGGTTCAGCGGCCTGGTTGCGATCCAGAAGGATCACACCCTGGTCACCGACGGCGTCTACCGCTTCGTGCGCAACCCGAGCTATCTCGGTCTGCTGCTGACGGCGTTCGGCTGGGCGCTGGCTTTCCGTTCGGTCGCGGGCGTGATCTTGGCGGTCCTGCTGTTCATTCCGGTCATCGGACGCATCGCCGCCGAGGAGGCGCTGCTCGCCCGGCAGTTCGGCGAGGACTACGCCGCCTACCGCAGACGCAGCTGGCGCCTCGTGCCGCTCGTGTACTGAGCGCAACAGGCCCTGGTAAGCCTGAGCCTGCATGAATGGGCGGAGCAGGGCGAACAGGTTTGCCGAAACGCAGCCTGGTCCTGGAGGCAAGGGTATGCTGCACCCGCGCCCCCAGCTGGTCGCATGCCCCCACGTCGGCCAGGCCCATGCTCTCTTGCGAAAAGCCTGCCCTGTCCCCGGATTGGTCATTGGGTCGCGCGCCCGCTAGGCTTGCCGCGTCGTCCAAGGCCATCGGGGGAGGCGCCTTTGACTCGATCTGAGAACGCCCAGTGACCGCTGCGTCCGCCGCCCTCGGCGCGCCGCGCAGGGCCGTGTTCGGTTTAGGCATGGTCGGCCTGCTCGCGCTGGCGCTGTTCATCAACTACATCGATCGCGGCAACCTCTCGATCGCAGCGCCCCGGATACAGGACGAACTGAAGCTCTCCTCGACCCAGGTCGGCCTGCTGCTGTCGATCTTCTTCTGGGCCTACACGCCCGGCATGCTCTTCGCCGGTTGGCTGCAAGAGCGCATCAACGCCTATCGCACGCTTGCGCTCGGCCTCGCCATCTGGTCGGTGGCGACGCTTCTGACCGGCGCGGCGACGGGCTTCGTCATGCTCCTGGTTCTGCGCCTGATGCTCGGCCTCGGCGAAAGCGTGTTTTTCCCGTGCAGCTCCAAACTCGTGGGCCAGCATGTCCCACATGAGCGCATGGGCAACGTCAATGCACTCATCTGCGTCGGCCTCGCCTTAGGGCCGGCCGTCGGCGCCTACGCCGGCGGCATGATCATGGCCGGCGTAGGCTGGCGCTGGCTGTTTGCGATCTTCGGCGCGGTGTCGGCCCTGTGGCTGGTCCCGTGGCTTCTGGCCACACGCAACCTGTCGCGCGAGGCCGACACGCCGCAGGACGATCACGGCGTCGCGCCCTCGTTCCTGGCAATCCTGTCGCGGCGCGACCTGTGGGGTGTCAGCATCGCCCACTTCTGCCTGAACTACGCCTTCTATTTCGTGCTGACCTGGCTCCCGACCTTCCTGATCAAGGCCCGCGGATTCAGCGTGCCCGAGATGGCGGTCACCACCGGCATGATCTACCTCGTGCAGGGCGTCGTGACGCTCGGCTCCGGCTGGGTCTCCGACCGCTGGATCGCCTCGGGCGCGAGCGTGAACCGCGTGCGCAAGACCTTCGGCGTGACAGCGGCTTTCACCTACGCCGTCGGCTTGATGCTCTGTTTGATCGACAATTCGACCATCGCCGTCCTTGGCCTGTGCATCGCTGCGTTCGGCGCGGGCATGAGCGCGCCCACTCTCTACGCCGTCGGCCAGACGCTTGCGGGCCCGCGCGCCAGCGGCAAGTGGATGAGCGTGCAGAACGCGCTGGGCAACTGCGCCGGCCTGCTGGCGCCGCTGATCACCGGTTGGACCGTGGACCTCACCGGGTCGTTCAATTCCGCGTTCGTGCTTGCCGCCACGGTCGGCGGGCTCGGCGCCGTCGGCTACGGCCTGATCATCCGCAAGGTCGAACCGCTGACCTGGAGCGTGACCCCTAGAACGCGTAGTTCAACGCCGCCACTGGCGTGACGCCCGTGCTCGCGTTGCGGCCGCCGACGGGAATCCGCGCGCCCACGATCAGCCCGACGTTGCCGTTCCAGTTATACTCGACGGCGGGCGCTGCGAAACGCACGTCGCCCCAGCCCGAGTTCACGCGCATCGGCGCACCGGCGACCGCGCCGTTCACCACCGTTCCGGCGAAGCGGTTGTCCGCGAAGTCCATCGCCGCGACCCAGTGGCGGCTGACATTGTATTCGAAGGCGAGGATGCTGAGCAGGCTGTCGCCCGGCTTGCCGTTTCCGCGGAATCCTGCCGGCGTGCCGAACACGCTCACGCCCTCGATCGGCGCGCGCGCCGAGGTCGACCAGGTGAAGTCCAGGCGCGCGCGGATGATGCGTCCCGTCGGCGCCCAAAAATAAGTCTGGTTGTACCACGACACCTGGGTCGTATAGGCGCCGCCGCCGAAACCGTCGGCCGGTCGGTCGAGCCGGTCGTAGCGCCCGGTGGGAAACGTCTCCGCCACCGCGATCGACGAGGTCGGCGCCCAGCTTCCCTCGTGGAACTGATTGAGCTTGTACTGACCCATCAGGGTGAAGTCGCCGAAGCCGATTTCCGAGCTGCTCTCGCCGCGACCGATGCGGTCGTAGGCGAAGCGCGGGATCGCCGCGACGGTGAACCGGTCGGTCAAACCGTAGGTCAGAAACGTCTGGCTGCCGTAGCCGTCCGAATGGGCGGCGCCCTGCCAACGCCCGCTCGTGTCGTAGCGTCCTGTGGTCTGGCCGTCGTAGACGTAGGTCTCGCCGGCAAAATGCCCCTGCGGCAGGGTCGCGGCCGTATTGGCCAGCAGCGGCCCGGTCCACCAGGCGTCGGACAGCGGCTGGTGCTCGGGCGCGTCGTCCGCGCGCGCCGACGACGCCAAGCAAGCCGCGCCGAGGGCGGCAAGTCCGATCATCCTGAAACGCATGACACCTCGGCGACGCCCGACGCCGCCTATCCTGACCAAGAGGGCTTGCTAATCGGTTTAGCGCGCGTCCGCACGACTATGCTACGAACATCTCCGAACCGTACGCCAACCGCGTCGTTTCTCGCGCGACGCGCGAGCGCCGATTAACCCGCCGGTCTCAACTCCGGTCGGTATTCGAAGTGCATGGTGTCGTAGTGATACCACTTGCCGCCCCAGATGAAGCCGTGCTTCTCGAAGATGCGCACGACGTCGTAGGGGATCTGGTTGTGGTAGGGGATCGCGCCCTTGCCCTTGGGCGCTTTCCACAGCCAGTAGTCGGCGTAACGCGTCGAGAGGTCGATCGCGGCGCCGTAGGCGTGCATGCTCGTCCGTTCCGTGCCGGCAATGGCGCGGCAGTTGTAGGTTCCCGCCGACGGGACCAGGTACTTGGTCATCGACGGCGGCAGCTTTTCCAGGTCCGCCACCACCGCTTCCAGCGCCTTGTCCGCGCCATTGGCAGTAGTGAACTCAACGAAGCCGCCCAACCGGTGCGGCATCCAGGCGACGCGCGTCATGCGCCTGGTCACCTCGCCCTTGCGGCAGTCGCCGTACATCTTTAGGAACAGCGGCTCGTAGCGGATGCGTCCCGGATCGTCGTTCACGCCCGGCGGCGCAACCCGCGGCCCTAGCGGATAGGGAATGGAGAACATGGCCGCGATGTCGGGCTTCGCCAGGGTCGTGTCGAAGCTTCGACCCGCGGGCTCGGTCGCGATCTTCATCCGCGTGCCGTCGCGAAACACCAGGTCGCCGCCGTCGACGCGTGCGATGACCTGCGGATAGGCGCGCACGAGATCCGCCGCTCCGGGCGATGACGCCGCTGGAGCAGAGCGTACGCCCGCCGTCCCCGCCACCGCGCAGGCGGCCACGAAGACGGCGGCGCTAAAGCGTCGTACGAATGTCAACGGCGCTACATCACGTAGATGTTGACGTAGTTCTCATAGACTTCGACGCGGATCAGCGGCGTGCCGTTGATCACCGCGGCGTTGGCCGCCGCTGTGGTATGGCCGGCCAGGATCAGTTTCTCCAGCCGGTCACGATTGGCCTTGCTGGCGAAGAAGGCGTCCGCCTGATCCTCCGGATCGCGCTTGTTGTAGACGTAATAGTTGGCGCGATCCTGGCGGATGATGCCCGCCGCGGTCTGCAGGCGGACGCCCTGCGAATTGAAGTGGTCCCGCTCGCTGAGCCTGGCCTGATAGGTCTCCAAGGGCCGGTCCTGGGCCCCGGCGAGCGGCGAAAGCACCAACGACGACAGCGACAACGCAGCGACGATACTCAACGCTTTCAACGGTTTCATAGCCAAACCCCCCTGTGGGCCTCGATGGGCCGGGGCCGAAGCTAGCAGCCTCCCGGGCGGAGCCAAAACCGGCGACTGGCAGGGCCGCCCGGCGCGGCGTATCGTCAAAGGTGTGCCGGGAGCCCTGGCTGAACCCTGGTTGAACGACCACCCCAGGGCGGGTTCACCGCCGGGTCCCCAGTCTCGCCACGTCCCGGCTGAACGCCGGAAAGGGAGAAACCATCATGCGCAATCTGCTGGTCGGAGCGCCCGCGCTCCTCGCTGTCCTTGCTCTCGCCGCCTCGGCGGACGCATCGGTCAACTACAACTCGTCGAAGTCGAACACGGGGAACATCACATTCCAGAACAGCTGCAAGTCCATGGGCGGCACGCCCGTGACGGTGAACGGCGTGACCTCCTGCAAGCCGGGCGCAAAGGGCCTCCCGGCCGGCGCTGCGACCAAGCTTTCGGCCGCCTGCACCCAGGACCACGGCAAGGTCGTCCAGAAGGCCGGCGCCTCGACCTGTGTTGTCAGCGCGGCGGACCAGCGCACCTACACGGCCGGCAAGTGATGGCGCGAGGCCCCGGCGTCATCGCCGGCGCCTAGGGTTAAGAAACCGGCAACCGATCCGCCCCCAGGCTCCGCCATCCGAGTTGGGGGACGACCGCCATGCCTGCCGTCAAGACTCCTCGGGCGACCACGCCGCCTGAGCATCGGCCCGAGGTGTTCCTGTTCCCGCCCTGGCGCGGCCAGGGCGTGACCTGCGACGCCTTCGGCATCCAGCGCGACAAGTACGAACTTTCCGGCGGCGGACGCCTCGATGCGGACGGCTCGGTCATCATCGACTATGTTGTCGCCTTCGACGGCGGTCTCACCAACATCCACGCCTGGAAGATCAAGCCCGACACGGGAGAGCAGATCCTCGCGCGCGACCTGATGAGCGGCGAAGAGGCCAAGGGCCGCACCACGCCGCGCGGCTTCTACTGGGCGACCCGCGCGCCGATCCGCACCGCCTTCGGCACGCGCGTCTGCCGCGTCGAGCTGTCGTACGAGATCATCGGCGCGCACGAAGCCGTCAGCACCGTCACTGCCGCCCTGCTCGGCGTCACCGTCGCCACCGCCAGCGCCCACCTGCGCCATCTCGACGCCGCGCAGCAGGAGCAGCGCAAGGCCGGGTAAGGACTCTCCCCTCTGGGGAGGGCGGAGATGCACAACGCTCCGGCCCCTGCTAAGCTTCCCGTATGAAGCTCCTCGCGACCGCCGCCGTCGGCCTTGCCATCCTTGCGCCCGCCCGGCTTGCCGGCGGCGAACCTGCGGCGTTGACGTTCGGGTCGATCTGTCACGCGGGCCTGATCAGGACCGCAGACAGCAAGATCGAGCCGGCGAAGGACATCCTGCCCGGCTATGGGACCGGCGGCTTTGCCGTCACCACCGCCCAGCCGCGCGCCCAGGCCTTCTTCGACAACGGCATGCAGCTCGCCCACGCCTTCGCGCACGGGGCCGCGACCAACGCCTTCGCCGAGGCGCGCAAGCTCGATCCCGATTGCGCCATGTGCGTCTGGGGCGAGGCGTGGTCGCGCGGACCCACCATCAACTTCACCATCGACGACGCCCAGCAGAAACCGCTCGTCGCGCTCGCGGACCAGGCCTACGCCATGGCCAAGGCGCACGGAACGCCGAAGGAGAAGGCGCTCACCGCGGCGCTGCGCCTGCGCTATCGCAACGGCGGCGGCAAGGGATCGGGCGACATCGACTATGCCCGGGCGATGGATGCGGTCGCGCGACAATATCCCGACGACAACGAGATCGTTGTCCTGGCCGCCGACGCTTGGATGATCCCGGCCGCCCAGGGCAATCAGACCTGGACCTTGCCGCGCGCCATCGTCCTGCTCGAAGGCGCCCTGAATCGCGCGCCCGACGACACCGGCGCCATCCACTTCTACATCCACGCCACCGAGATGAGCGGCTTTCCCGCCCGCGCCCTGCCCTATGCCGAAAACCTGCAGGCCCTGGCGCCGGCGGCCAGCCATCTCGTGCACATGCCGTCGCACACCTATTTCTGGAGCGGGCGCTTCCGCGCGGCGACGCAGTCGAACCTCGACGCGGTGCGCATCGACGAAGCCAACGCGCGCCGGCTCGATGTGAAGGACGGCGTCTTCGGCCTCACCTACCATGGTCACAACGTGCGCTACGGCATGGCCGCCGCCCTGATCGATGGCGACGGCGCCGCCGCGCTCAGCCTCGCGCGCGGGGCGCTGGCGCCGATGCCTAAGCCGCCGAGCGCCTATCTGCTGGCGCCCGCCTATTGGACCTTCGGCCGCTACGCCAACGACGCCGAACTCGCGTCGCTGCCCGACCCGGGCGCGAAGGCGCCCTATATGCGCGCCATGTGGCGTTATACGCGCGGCGAGGCGGCGATCCGCCGTGGCGACGCCAAGACCGCCGCCGCGGAGGTTCAGGCGATGGCGCTTTCGCTCGCCGACAAGAAGCTCGTCACCGACGACGGCCAGAAGGCCGCGCTCGAGATTTCGCGCGAGGTGCTGACCGGCCGCGTCGCCATGCTTGAGCGGCGCTGGCCCGACGCCGTGGCCGCCTATCGCAAGGCGGCGCAAAGGCAGGAAGCCGCCTTCGGCCAGGGCGGCGATCCTCCGACCTGGTGGTATCCGGTGCGCCGCAGTCTGGCGGAGGCGCTGCTGGCCCAGGGCCACGCCGCCGAAGCCGCCACGGAAGCGCGCGCCGTCCTCGCCCGCTGGCCCTACGACCCGCTGACCCTGCTCGTGCTCGCCCAGGCCGAAGACGCCCAGGGTCAGTCAACCCAAGCGGCGCGCGATCTTGCCCAGGCGCGCATCGGCTGGACCGGCGACGTGGCCGCGGTGAAGGCTGCGGAAATCTAGAGCGCGTTGCGCAAAAGTGGGACCCGGTATTGCGGTCGCAACGCGCTCACACTTTAATTCCGGATCACGCCAAGCCGTCGTAGAGGCGCACCGCCCCCGGCCGACCGGCTTCGACCCAGCGTCGCACGCCGCCCTCGCGTACGAAGCGCAGCGCACGTCCAAGCTCCCCGGCTCCCCACTCGCGCGTGAAATAGGTCCGGCCTTCGCCGATCTCGCCCTGCACAACGGGACGAACCGACTGTCCCGCGGCCATGGCGGCAACCACGCGCGCATAGAGGCCGAAGCCTTGCTCGATCGTCTTCCACACCAGGTCGGCAGCGCTGTCGCCGGCCTCCACGGACGTCTGTTCGGTCAGGATCACGCGCCCGCTGTCGATGCCGGGGTCGAGTTCATGGATGGTGACGCCGATGAACTGCGGCTCGCCGTTGGCCAGGCACCACATCGTGCAGTTCGGACCGCCTTTGTAGTAGGGTGAGAGGCCCGTGTGCAGGTTCAACAGGCCCCGCGACGGCAGCGTCTCGAACACCGGCGCCTTCACCATGCGCGTGCCCGAGACGCAGATCAGGTCCGGCGACGCCGCGCGCAGGAACGCCACCGCTTCGGCGCTGTTCACGTCCTCGACGCCGATGGCGGGCGCAGTCCAGGGCGGCGGCGAATTGAAGCGACGCACGCCCTCGCGCGCGATCTGCGCCGAGGCGCCGCCGTAGAGCACCCGTCCCGCGACCTTGTCCGCGAAGCGCGCCGGATTCGCTCGCAGCAGCTTCCAGGCCGACGCGCCGATGATCGTCTGCACCACCACGCCTTCAAGATTTACGCCCGGGATCGAGGCCAGACGCGCGGCCAGGGCGCGTTGGCCCGGGGCGTCGCAGGTGAGCAGGACGACCTTCACGCCGCACTCCGTCCGCGCAGGCGGCGCCGCAGCGCCTGCACCGCGCCGGTCGTCTCGACCAGCAGCATCGACGGCGGCAGGCTGCCCACGTCGAAGCGCGGTAGGGCGAAGGCGTCGTCGAGCGCGCGCGCCTCACGCTGGTCCACGGCGAACGCCGCCTGGTAGCCGCACGCGGCGGCAAGTTTCGACACTGCGGGTCCGTAGGCGCCGTTGGGGTAGGACAGGAAGCGAACCGGTCGCCCGCTCATCGCCTCGATCACCGAGCGCGAGTCGGCAAGCTCGCGCCGCGCCGCGGCCTCGTTCAGCACGGTCAGGTCCGGGTGCGACAGGGTGTGCGAGCCCCACTCGATCAGCGTCGGCGACACGTGCTTCAGATCGTCAGTCGTGAGCATAGGCGGCGCGGTCTCGTCGCCGCCGGCCCTGGCCTCCGCCGCGTCGAGCCAGGCGTAACGTTTCTCGGCGTCCAGGGGCGTCAGTCGGGCGAAGAGCCGCGACGCCTCGTCCGCGGTCTTGCGCGCCAGGCGCAACACGCGCAGATGCCACACCGGCTTGCCCGTGCGAACGCAGTCGGCCACCAGAAAGTGCGTCGCGGGAAGCGCCAGCGCCTCCAGCACGGGATAGGCATGGTCCAGAAAATCGCGATAGCCGTCATCGAAGGTGATGGCGCAACAACCCTTCAGACTGCGCCCTGACTTCACGCGCTCGACCACCTCTCCCAGCGTCACCACGTCGTAGTGCGCTTTCAGGATCTCGCAATGGCGCCGGAACGTCTCGGGCGACAGGGGGGCGTACGCCGGATCGCGGTCGTCCGACACGCGATGGTAGAGCAGCACCGCCCCCGCCTGCCGGCCGCGCTGGAGCGCGAGCAGCGCCGGCGAGGCCAGGGCTCCAAATCCTCCGATGATCGCGCGCTTCATCCGCCCCTCGGGCCGTCTCAGCCCATGTCGGACACGCCGCCCATATGGGTCAGGAATTTCACGAGCATATAGATGATCCCGAGCGCCGCCGCCGCGCCCGCGATCAGGAAGAAGATCAGGGTCGGCGAGGCGATGGGGACGAAGGTCTCACGCTCCCGCGGCATGCGCTGGCGGATGCGCGTCTTGACCCTCGCCTTGGTTTTCTCTGCGGTTTTCTCGGGCGGCATGTGGACGCAAGCCTAGGCGGTCGGAAGCCGGGCTGTAAAGCGCCGCCGTGAGCGGCCTCTCACGCCGGCTGACCCCCGGTCGCGAGCCTGGAGCACGATGCGATCAGATGGACTCGATCTGATCGTTGAATCGTGCTCTAGAAATCAAAAGTTTGAGCGCGTTGTGACCGCAATACCGGGTCCCACTTCTGCGCAACGCGCTCTAGTCGTTCGCCACCAGGTCGGTCGCGACCTTCTGCTCGGCCGCCGCGGTGCGCGCGATCTCGTCGTCAGCGGCCTTGCCCCAGAACTCGCCGCTGCCGGTCATCACGCCAACGTCGAGGCCGTGGTCGCCCTTGCGCACGAAGAGTCCCATCGCGCTTATGTGCGCCTCGTCGCCCAGACCCGCGACGGACGTGTCGCCCGACGCCGCCTTGGTGTAGACCATACCCCAGGGGCCCGACATAACGGTGATCGCGCCGTGGTCGCTGGTGTATTGGCACAGCGACATTTTCGGGTTGGGATGGGTGTCCTGTTTCAACGTCGCGGTCGCGCCGAGGTATTTGTCGGCGATCGCCTTGGTCAGCACCGCGCACGCATTCGGCGCCACGGCCATCGTCTTTGGCTTCACGTCCGGGATCGCGCCCTGGGTGGACGGCGCAGGCTTTCCGCAGCCGGCCAACGCTAGAGCGGCAGCGCCCGCAACAAAACAAAATCCCGATTTCAGTTGCATCGTCATTGTTCCCTCGCGCTGTGACGCGGGGCAACGGTACAGGACGGCGCGGCCAGACGGAAGCCGCTCAGGCCTCCAGCGCGGCGTCGAGCATCGACTCGGCGTTCAACACCTTGGACACGGGGCAACCCTTGTGCGCCGCCCCGGCGATCTCCTTGAACTTCGCGTCGTCCAGACCCGGCACGTGCGCCCGCACCGTCAGGTCCGAGCGCGAGATTCTGAACCCCTGGCCGTCCTGGACCAGCGTCACCGCCGCCTCGGCGCGGATTTCCTCCGCCTTGTGTCCGGCGCCCTCCACCGCGAAAGCCAGGGCCATGGCGAAACAGCCGGCATGGGCGGCGGCGATCAGCTCCTCCGGATTGGTCCCCGGCTCGTTCTCGAAGCGCGTCTTGAAACCGTAGTTGCTGTCCTTCAGCACGCCCGACGCCGTCGTCAGCCGGCCCGCGCCGTCCTTGCCGCCGCCGTTCCAGACCGCGTTTGCCTTGCGCGTGGTCATGCTCGCATCTCCCGGTTAGAGGCGGCGGCCGTCCGCAGCGCCCACATGCATCAAGCCTGCAACAGGCCGATTTGTTTCACCAGCCGGCCGACCGGCCCGACAGGTCTGGCCGCGAATTACTGGCGCTTATAGCTGTGCTCGAAGGCGCCTGGCTGACTCGCATATTCCGCCAGCGCGCCATTGATCGCGTCGGTGCTTGTGAACACGCATTCGCTGGTCGCCGATCCCTTCACCGTGGCCTCCCACTTGCGCGCGAGATCGCCGGTCTTGCTGCAGTCGGGAAATGCAACGCGAATTGCCTGCCGGTCGATGGTCAAAAGGCCGTAGGTCCAGCCTGCGCAGGTTTTCGGATCGCGAACGCAGCTCTGATCGCCCGCGGCAAAGATGTAGGCGTTCGGACCGGCCGACGTCGGCGCGGGCGCCAGGAACAGCGGCAGCGCGCCTTCCTGCGCCTTCTCCGGCGTCTCGGAGCCGTCGCTGATCACGTACCAGCCGTGGCCTTGCGAGATGACGCGGGTCTTGTCCGGGCCGTCGCTCTCGTAAACGCCGTCGTGCAGCACGGCGGCGCCCTGGTGTTCGTCCAGTAACAGTTTCTGCGACGTCCAGCAGGCGCCCAGCGTCAGGCACGCCGCAAGCGTCAGCACCCTCTTCGCGACCACGCCCATCGCCGCCCCTCCCCCGGTTACGGCCGAGCATAGCACGAACCGTCCCGGAACCGCGCTCCCACCCCCGGTGTTTGCAAGATCGACGGTTTGTCGGATCGTCGTGTCGGAGGCAGGCCATGATTCGCGCATCGCATGGTGAGCGCTACGAGGGGATCCGGGACCCGGGAACCGCATGGTCGCGCCGGACGGACATTCCCCTGGCCATGGTGCTGGCCTGGATCGCGGCCCTGGTGATCACCACCGAGGGCCTGATGACCTTTCAGAGCCTCTACGGCTAGGCCTCTTCGCCCAGACCCTCGCCGGACCGGTTGATCACCCCGTAGTCCGTGGACTTCGACCCCTGCCCGGCGGGGAGGACCCCCACCGCGTCAAGGCCCGTTCGCAGCAGCTCGCGCACAGCAGCCGCGCGGCTCGGCATGCGCTGTCTGAAGCGCCAGTCGTCGACGGCGGCCAGCTCCTCGGGGGTCAGCATAATCTGAAGGCGTTCCGGTCGGGTCAGGTCGGACATGGCTTCGTCTCGTCTGTGGTCTCGCTCCAGATCGGTATTTAGCGCGTACGCTTTAACCGTCAAGACCCTCTAATACGTGACTTACTCATTCGCCGCATGAAGGGGTATTGGCGTGGATCGCGTCAAGATTAGAGGGGGCTAAATTCAATAAAAAGGTGTCGATTGCGAACCGGAGAATCAGAAAAAACCCACCGACCGCCAGGAATATCCGTAAAGCAGCCGTATTTTGCAGCCATTGTGCTTTGCCGTTGCCGGTAATCAGCCTATAGATGATGACGAGGCGCGCCGGATCGGCGCGGGCCTCATCGGAAACACCGATGGCCACCTACACGATCTACTTTCTGGATGACCGAAAGGTCATCGTTTCCTTCGACCTCGTCGAATGCGCCGACGATCGCGAGGCGTGGACCCACGCGCCGCGTCTGCTCAAGGTGCGCACCGATTCGCGCAACGTTGAGATCTACGAGGGCGCGCGACCTGTGCCGCCGCCGGCGGGACATTCGTCGTTGCTCGGCGACGCAGCCGGACGCGAGGGCGTCTGCGCCGGCGACTAGGTCACCGCCGCCAGGCGTGATCCCAGCGACCGAGATATTCCACTTGGCCCGTCAGCCGATCGGCCGCACCGCCGCCGATACGCAGCAGGCGCCCGGCAACCGGCGGACAACGCCTCGGCGTCGGTTGGACACTGCCGGATTTCGATCGGCGCTCGCGCGTTCGCCGTTCCCCCGACCAGGTAGAAGCTGTAGCTATTCACGCGTGGTCCCCGCCCCGCCGGCCGCGAGGCCGGATTGAACGTCGCCATGGTGCAACCCCGCAGACTCCCTCCGAAAGAGGACGGAACGTCGCGCCCGTGCGCGCATCGCGTTAACCCTTTTGTAACGCGCTGGCCCCGCGGCCCTACCCATCTTGCGACGTTGCGCGGCGCCCGGCGGTTAACCCCGCACACACGGGTCGGGGGGTAGGGTTTACGGCCAAGCTCAGTTTGTGCGCGTGGGGGAGTCCGCTCTTGATGCGTAACCAGTTCCTGATCCGGCTCGCGGTCATGGTCGTCTCCACGGGCGCGCTCGTGGGCATGAGCCTTTGGTTCTTCCCGAAATCGCTGGTGGTCTCGTTCTGGCCGGCGAACGCACTTCTGCTGGCCTTCGTGTTGCGCGGCTTCCACGGTCGACGCGAGCGCGCCATCGCCGTCCTGGCCGGCTTCCTGACCCTAGCGAGCGTCAGCCTCGTCCTGCGCGCCTCGCCGATCGCCGCCCTCGGCTTCAGCACCGCCAACATCGCCGAGGTGGGGATCGCCGTTTGGTTGCTGCGCGACCTGAAGCTGCCGCTCAACGACGGCAAATCGCTGCTCGAACTCGTCGTTGCGTGCGTGGTCGCCGCGCCGCTCGTTTCATCCGTCATTGCCTCCTCTACGGTCGCCTTTCTGCACGGTCCCCAGGCGATTCTCGGCGGCGCCACGCAGTGGTTTGTGTGCGACGCGGTCGGCATGGCGGTGTTTGCGCCGGCTTTCCTCAGCATCAGCCTCAACAAGCCGTTCGCGGCGCTCCGCTCGCGCGCGCTGGTCCCGGCGATCGGCGCCCAGGTGCTGGTGCTCGTCTCCGCCCTCGCGCTCTTCTTCATCGCGCACAATCCGTTGATCTTCGCGTTGTCGCCGATGGTGATCTTCGCGGTGTGGACCGGGCGGGCGCCGGGCGGCGCGCTCGCCGTGGCCCAGATCGCGGTGATCGGCAGCCTCGCCACAGCGATGGGCTACGGCCCGATCGTGCACGCCGAACCCGACATCAACATGCGCATCGTCGGCCTGCAGCTGTTCCTTGCGTCGCAGATCCTGACGGTGCACCCGCTGGCCATGGCGCTGGCCAAGCTGGACGGCTACAGCCGCAACGCCGACGCCTTGCGTCAGGAAGCCGAACAGCGCAGCGACATGCGCGCCAAGCTGCTCGCTCACGTGAGCCATGAAATCCGTTCGCCGCTATCGGGCGTGCTCGGTCTCGCCGAGTTGATGAAGAACGGCGCCATGGGCGACCTCACCGAGGCGCAGAAGGACGGCATGAGTCAGATCACCGACTGCGCCGCGGACATGCAGGCGCTGGCCTCGGACCTACTCGACGCCGCCGCGGTGCAGTCGGGCCGCATGAAGGTTACGCTGTCGCAGGTCGAGGTCAGCGACGCGATGTACCAGGCCATTGCCGGCGCCCGCTTCCGCACGCGTGAGTACGCGCCGCGCATCGAACTCACCGGTGACTGGTCCGGCGCCCTGGCGGTCGCCGCCGACCCGCAGCGCCTCAAGCAGGTGCTGATCAATCTGATGGTCAACGCCGCCAAGTACGGCGGCCGCCCGCCGCGCATCGAGGTCGGCGCGCGCGCGGTCGGCGACCGCGTGCGCATCGAAGTCTCCGACAACGGCCCCGGCGTGCCGCAAGGCCTGCGCGAGGCGCTGTTCCGCCCGTTCGAGCGTCTGGGCGCGGAAAAGACCGACGTTGAAGGCTCCGGCCTCGGCCTCGCTGTGGCGCGCGAGCTGGTCCAGCTCCAGGGCGGCTCGATCGGCATCGAGGACGGGCCGATGGGCGGCGCGCTGTTCTACATCGAACTCAACCGCGCCGTGGCGACCGCCGTCGCGGCCTGACCCGGCGGCTCGACCAAGCTTCGATCCCCAGCCGTCGTCCGTCGCCGCCGAATTCTCCCGGCGCGCCGGCCGCTCTGCCCGTAAGCCTGGGGCGCGCGTCGTCCACGCCAATATCCTGGTGTCGAGGATGGGTCCGGCCGTGACGCCTCAACTGACGCTCGCCTTCCGGCGTTCCCGGGCGTATGGGAACGCGCCTGTCCCCAAGCGTGCGAAACCGTCAGCCTCAAGGACCTCCATGACCCGCTACAACCGCATCACCGAGACCATCGGGCGCACGCCCGTGGTCAAGATCAACCGTCTCGGCCCGCCCCATGTGAACCTCTGGGTCAAGATCGAGGCCTTCAACCCGCTGGGTTCGGTGAAGGACCGCCTCGCGCTCGGCATCATCGACGCCGCGGAAAAGTCCGGCGAACTGAAGCCCGGCCAGACCGTCATCGAGGCGACCAGCGGCAACACCGGCATCGGCCTGGCCATGGTCTGCGCCGAGCGCGGCTATCCGTTCGTGTCGGTCATGGCCGAGAGCTTCTCGGTCGAGCGGCGCAAGCTGATGCGGTTCCTGGGCGCCAAGGTCGTGCTCACGCCCGCGCCGATGCGCGCGCTGGGCATGGTCGACAAGACCCGCGAGCTGGTCGAGATGCACGGCTGGTTCTGGGCGCGCCAGTTCGAGAACCCCGCCAATCCCGACTTCCACGAACGCACCACCGGCCGCGAGATCGTCGACGACTTCAAGGACGTGAAGCTCGACTACTGGGTGACCGGCTACGGCACCGGCGGCACCCTGACCGGCGTCACCCGCGTGCTCGACCGCGAGAGCCCCAACACCAAGGTCATCGTCTGCGAGCCGGAGACCGCAGCCCTGCTCTCGTCCGGCGAAGCACAACAGCGCAACCCCGACGGCACGCCGGCCAAGACGCACCCGGCCTGGTCGCCGCATCCGATCCAGGGCTGGACGCCCGACTTCATTCCGGAAGTCACCCAAGAGGCGCTGGACCGCAAGGCGGTCGACCAGGTGATGAAGATCCCCGGGCCCGAGGCGATGAAATGCGCGCGCGATCTCGCGCTCAAGGAAGGCATCTTCGTGGGCATCAGCTCCGGCGCAACTCTGGCCGCGGGCCTGCGCGTCGCCGCCGAGGCGCCCGCCGGCGCCAACATCCTGGTCATGCTGCCCGACACCGGCGAACGGTACCTCTCGACGCCGCTGTTCGAACATATCCCCGCCGACATGACCGACGAGGAAAAGGCGATCTTCGAGTCGACGCCGCTGGGCCTTCCGGCGGTCGCCTAGGTTTCGCGATGCGGGGATGGGCGCAAACCCGTCCCCGCATCGACTAGCTCCGGCGCAGGAATTCGTTCTGGGAGACGACTTCGCCGATCAGGCCCAGAATTCTCGCGCAGATCACCACGAAGGCGTCGCCGCTTTCGGCGGGTGGCGCGAGCAGCGCCAGAATCTCGGCAATGTGGCGGCGCGCGCTCCACGCGATGAGCACAAAGATCAGCACTCCGGTCGCCAGCGCGCCGGCCACGCCCCACAGCGCACCCGGATCGGCGCCGTGCGCAGCGCGCAACCCGAGCAAGACGGCGGCGCCGACGGCGAGGACGATCACCATCACGACGACCGCGCGATAGAGATAGCGCACGTCCTTGGCCAGCAGCGCCGAACTCTTGTCCAATCGTCGCGTGAGAGCGATCAGAGCGCGCGTACGCCCCGCGAAGTCCTGCAGGCCGAGGCGACACACGGTCTTGTCGAGGGTCATGAACTGCGCCGCCGATGTGCGTCGCTCGGCCCCGAGGTCGAGATCGAACAGAAGCTCGCGCTCATAGTCGGCCTCGTGAATGGCCAGAAAGTTGAGCCGGACCAGCAGATAGGCGCCGATCGGCGCAAGGAGGACGGCCAGGGCTGCGCCGGTCGCCAGGTTTTCGCTGTCGCGATCGAGATCGAGGCCGCAGGCCAACGCCGCGGCGGCGATGGGGACCGGCGCCAGGGCGACCGCCAGGCGATAGACGCGCAGCAGCTTCATCAGCGGCGCTATGAGCTTGCGATTGGCCTTGGCGCACAACGCTTCGGATTGGGCGTCGGCCGCGGCGGGGTCATAGCCCTCGACCGCATGGGCCAGCAGGTCGGAGGTCCGTTCGTCGTGCAGCGCAGGCGCCGGCATCGAAATGAAGCTCTTGACGATGTCCGCCGGCGAGGCTGCCGTGGCATGCAGCGTTTGGGTGGGAGGAAGCATGGCAATCTCCCTATGCTTGTTTATGTCACTAGGCGTATAAATTGCTTTCTTGCGTACGTCAACGCCTCCAGGGGTCCGGGCAACAAAAAAGGCGCGTCGCCGCGCCTGGGTCCCGGGGCCTGATCCCCGAGCGGATGGCTCGCCTCAGGCTGAGAGCCGCCGGGGCGGGGTGGGCGTGCGGGGCATCCAGCCGCGCGCGATCAGTTCGACCTGGTCCCAGAATCCCTCGTCGTCAGGGTACCAGCCGGGGCCGGTGCGCAGCTTGACCTCGTTCTTGAGCGGACAGCCCTGCGACGACCGCGCCGCCAGCAGCATGCGCGCGCCGGCCTGGAACACCGGCTGGCCCATCATCGAGAACACCGCCTTCTGCACCCGGTTGTTGCGCACCATGCGCGTCTCCACGCCCTCGACGGCGCCAGCGCTCGACGGATAGAGCCGGATCATCTCGGCGGAGCGATGCAGGTCCGCGCCCAGGGTTCGTATGGCGTGGCGGCAGGGATCGTTGTCTTCGCGCGCGACCGTGAACACGCCGGTGAAGGCGTCGGCCTCGGCGCATTCCTGCACCGCCAGGGCGCGGGCCGCGCTGGTGCCCAGGTGCAGGCGCCGGAAGCGCGCATCGATCACCGCGGTGCAGATTTCACTCAGTCCTTCGTCGTCCTCGCTCTGCACGCACAGCGCCACGCCCACGAGGCAGCGGCGCTCGAAACGCGGCGCATTCAGCACCACCGCCATGCGGCCGTCGCGCGCGAAGCCTTCGAACTCGAAGGTGCGCTGGCGGTAGATCTGGTCGTCGCAGTGATCACGGGCGAATTCGCCCGCTTCGGCGCAGAACGGCCGCAGACATTGGCCCAGCACGCCCACGGTGGGGCGGCCGAGCCAGAAGGTCCGGGTATCCGGCGACTGGTTTTGTACGAGACTCAATATCAAGGCGGGCTCCTTTCTTGTGGAGCGCGCGGGCGACGCGGCTGGGGAGGTCGTCCGCGCGCGCTGAGGGTTAATAGCTCAGCCTCATGAATAATTCAAGACAGGAGGGAATTTGCTTGCTTTATACCATAGCTGTGGCATTTACGCCGATGATCACGCGCCATGTGATTTTGTAAACGCCTTGAAAATAAGGTCGCTGGGGGTCAACTAATTGCTCCCATTGCCTGCCGGAGCGTCGGCGGCTGGGAAGAAAAGGACCAGGTCATGGCCGAGAAGCGCGAGTCCCGCCGGGGGAACGACGACGGCGGCGACGAACCGGCGCCGCCGGGATCGATCGGACTGCCTTTCCGGGTCCTCTACCGCAAACAGATCGACGCCCTGCACACGGCGGTGCTCGCGGAGAACCTCGAAGACCGCAACAACTTCGTCCACGCGCTGTGGCTGGTCATGCAGAGCGGGCTCAGCCAAAAAGACTTTGCGGAGCATCACGGCTTTCGCGCTTCGACGGTCAACCGCTGGGTCACCGGCGCCAAAGCGCCGCCGCCGAAACGTCGCCCAGCCATCGTCCGCGACGCGCTGGCCATGCTCGAGCACGCGCTTCGCGACGCCGAGCCGGTGATCATGCGCACCTACGGCGAGGAAGACGACGCCGACGACGCGGGGCAGAGCGTCGGGCGCCCCGCCATCGCGCCCGCCCCGCCCGTGTCCATCGCGCGCACAAGGGTGAAGACCGGTAAGGCCTGAGACATCCAAGACGATGCCTGGAGCGCGGCTTACTGCCGCTTCGCCGCGTCCGCCTTGGCGCCGGCTTCACGCACCTCTTCGAACAGCAGTTCGACCTCGCCTTCGCTGAGCGCCTGGATCTCGGCGAACGCGGCCTTGGCCGACGCCGCGTCGCCGGTTCCGTCGCCGGTGAGCGAATAGCTGTCGTCCTTCGGCGCCATCTTGATCACGAACGGCACGCTCGGATTGCCGTCGGCCGCGACGAAGGTCAGGGTCTTGCCGTCATCGCACCCGACCACCAGCCAGCTCGCCCCGCCGTAGGTCCGTTCGAGCGGACCGGTGGAGCAGTTCATCGGCGCCGCCTCGCCCTTGGCCGGCGCTTGCTGTGCGGCGGGGGCGGCTGTCGCCACGGGCGCGTCCTGGGAAGCAGCGGCGGTCGCTGCCGTCAACGTCATTGTCGCCAGCGCGCCGATCAGAAGACCACGCATCGTCAGGATCCCGTTCATGCCCGCCGCCCAAAGGGCACGATCTTGTTGTTCACATCGTGGCCGATGTCCGCGCGGCCGAGATAGTCGATGCCGCTCACCGCGCACCATTCGCGCACGATGGCTTCGTCGGTCATCCCGAAGGCGGGTTCGTTTTCCAGCACGTCGTTGATGCGGCCGAGGCGCAGGCCCGCGACCTTGCGGATCGAAGCCTGGGCGGTGACGTGGAACAGCGAGCGATCGATGCGGTACTGCTGTTCGCTCACCTCCTCGACCATGAGCACGTGGCCGCTCAGGTCCGGCTCCAGTGGCGTGCCCACGAGATGACTGAGGATACAGAGATTGAACGCCGCGGCCGGCCGCGCGTCGTGCGCCAACGACGGTTCCAGCGCGTCCGCGGCGCCGTCCACGAGCCAGTGCAGCGCGCGACGGACGGCCGCTTCGCCGCCCGCGCGGTTGAAGTCCGCCGCCACCGGCCCGTGCGCCACCCGCTCGAAGCCGGCGCGATAGAGTCCCGCCAGGAGAAAACCGATGTCGGAGTAACCGAGATAAACCTTGTCTCGCGCGGCCGGTTTCAACCCCTCGAGAATCGCCGCCGCGGGCCGATTGGAGCCGTAGCCGCCGCGCGCGCACCACAGGGCGTCAAACCCCGGGTCGTTGGCGACCTCGAGAAAGGCCTGCGCCCGGACGCCGTCATCGCCGGCGAAGTGCCCGCTCGACTGGAAGCACTGCGGGTGGAACCAGATCTCGGGCGCGCGGCCGGGATAAAGCGTCGCCGCCAGCGCCTGGGTCTTGTCCGCAAGCGAGGGGTCCACCCTGCCGGCCGGCGCCACGACCCCGATCCGCATTCGCCATCTCCCTCGCCCGTCCCGACCCGGTCATAGCCGACCCCGACGCCTGAGCAAACGCCGCAGCGGCGGCCGCTTGCCACGGACCGAGGGCCTCTGTAGCTGCTGCCCCATGGACACGGGCGTACCTTATTTCTTCGCGGGCGTCGGCGGCTCGGGCATGCTGCCCCTGGCCCTGATCCTGCGCGCCAGGGGTGTCGAGGTCTCCGGCTCGGACCGCGCGCTCGACCAGGGGCGCACCAGCGACAAGTTCGACTTCCTGCGCGGGCGTGGTGTCGCGCTATTCAACCAGGACGGATCGGGCCTGACCCGCGCCGACCAGGTGTTGGTGATCTCGACGGCGGTGGAGGACACCGTGCCCGACGTGGTCGCCGCGCGGCGGCTGGGCGCGCGCATCATGACCCGCGCCGAACTGCTGGCCGAGCTGTTCAACGCGGCGCCGGTCTCGATCGGCGTCGGCGGCACCAGCGGCAAGTCCACCACCACCGGCATGATCGGCCGCATCCTGTCGCGCGCCGGGCGCGACCCGACGGTGATGAACGGCGCGGTAATGAAGGATTTCATGACGCCCGACGTCCCCTTCGCCAGCGCGCTGGTCGGTGAAGGCGACATCTTTGCAGCCGAGGTGGACGAGAGCGACGGCTCCATCGCGCGCTATCGCCCGACCATTGCGGTGCTGAACAACGTTTCGCTCGATCACAAGTCGCTCGAGGAGCTGCGCGCCCTGTTCGGCGACTTCGTGCACAAGTCGCGCCGCGCCGTGCTGAACCTCGACAACGACGAGACCGCCATCATCGCGCACCAGCGCATGCGCGAGGCGAACGAGGCGTCGGTGATCAGCTACAGCCTCGTCAACGCCGAGGCGGACCTCTCGACCGCGCACATCGCCCCGGCTCCCGACGGCATCGCCTTCGAGGCTCACGAGCGCGCCACCGGCTCCCGCGCGCCTATCAAGCTGCGCACGCCCGGCCGCCACAACGTCGCCAACGCCCTGGCCGCCCTCGCCGCTTCGATTGCGGCGGGCCTGACTCTCGACGAAGCTGCGCGCGCGCTCGACGGCTTCAGTGGCGTTCGCCGCCGGCTCGAGGTGGTCGGCACGACCGCCAGCGTCACCGTCATCGACGACTTCGCCCACAACCCCGACAAGATCCACGCCACCTTGGAAACCCTGCACGCCTTTCCCGGGCGCCTGTTGCTGATGTTCCAGCCGCACGGCTACGGACCGCTGCGCACCATGATGGACGCCTTAGTCGAAGGCTTCGCACGCGACATGGCCGCGGACGACGTCCTGCTGATGCCACAACCGGTCTACTACGGCGGCACCACCGATCGCTCGGTGACCAGCGAAGATATCGCCGCCGCGGTCCGCGCCAAGGGCCGCGACGCGCGCGCCCTGGAAGACCGCGCCGCCACCGGCGCCCTTTTGCTCGACCTCGCACGGCCCGGCGACCGCATCGTGATCATGGGCGCGCGGGACGACACCCTCACACAGTTCGCGCGCGAGCTGCTCGAAGGGCTCGCGATACGGCGCTCGGTCGCCTGATCAGGCGCGCAAGCCGCCGCCGCCCAGCGGCAATTCCCGGTGCTGGCTGAGATTGGGCCTTTCGCCGGTGACGGCCGATTTGGCGATTTCGAACTGACGCTTCGCCTGGCCGCCATCGGCTATCCACACCGCGGCGCTGCGGCCTTCGAGCTTCAGCATGGTCAGATAGGGATCGTCCTTGCCCTTCGGATACCAGGCCGCGACCACCGGATTCCAGTACCGGTCGATCACCGCGCGGCTACCGTCCTGCAGCAGGCGTCCGCCGATGCTGGCCTGGACGTGCTGGTCCTTGGACTGGAGGATGAACATCGCCTCGGTGTCCGCATCCTGAGCCGAACGCGCGATTTCGGTGTCCTTGCGGGTGAAGAACCAGAGGCTGGAGTCCTCCCGGTCACCAAAAACGGCCATCGGCTGGAAATGGTCGGGCGAGCCCACCAGCCCCAGCATGCCGTAGCGGGCGGCCTTGATTTCCTCCCAGAGGCGTTCGCGAACCTCGTCATCGTCGAGTTCATGTTGAGCCATGTCGGCCTCCGTCGTTCGCGGCCCTAACCTGAGCAGGCGGGAATGGTTCCCGGCTACAACCGGCGGCTGTCGCAACCGGGCGACGGTGCGCCCGCCTCAGAGCAGGAAATGCAGGCCGAGCACCGCGATCACCGAGGCGGCCGCGAGGTTCGGCGCGATCCGCCCGCGTTTGCGCAGCGCCAGATAGACTCCCAGCAGCACGACGGTGATCGCGAGCTGTATCCACCAGTAATGACTGAAGCCGAGCCACAGCTTCTGTTCGCCCCACTTCCAGAGATCCCAGCCGAGACGCACCCGCGCGTGCGGGTAGAGTTCGAGCGGCTTCGGATGAATCAGAAAGTCGAGCAGAAAGTGAGACGCGACCGCGCACCAGATCGACAGGCGCACAGTCCAGTCGCTGCGCCAGAACAGCAGCGCGAACACCGTCGCCTGCGCCAGGATCGAGACGAGGGAGTGCGACCAGCCGTCGAAGAACACCGCGGGATCGGCCGGTTCGACCCCGGCGCCGGCGAGCGCGATCCACGCGAAGTCCGGAAGGAACGCACCGCCGAGCAGCGCCCAGGCCGGCGCTTTCGGAACCGCCGCCTTCAGGGCGAGGCCCGCCGCCAAATGCGCGGCGTACATCAGCGCCCCCGCGGCGCGTTCACCAGCGCCAGCACCGAGACCGGAATGACGATGATGAGCAACTGGATGAGGCACTCGTGCAGGCTCATGGCGATCTCCAGGTTTCCAAGGTCGAGCGACCCTGCTAAGTTACTTAACGAATGGCCTGGACGCCAGCGGCTTCGCTCGCCCGCGCGGCGATAACCGTCTTCGCCGATGCGCCTGCGCGTTGAACCCGCCTCCCGCGCGCGGATAGGGCGTTTGCGCAGGCGGCCCGCGTTGTTTCAAACGACAACCGGGGCTAGGCTTCAGCCGGGGCCGTCGGGGTCGGGGACATGACTGAGACTGTGGTTCGTAGCGAGTTCGGCGCCGGCCTGGCGTCTGCGCCGACCGGGGGCGAGAAGCGGATCGTGGCGATCACGACCGTGGCGGTCTCCTTCCTCTGCCTGCTCCTGATCGCGCCCTTCGCCCAGGTAGGCCTGCCGCAACTCCCCGCGTTCGCGACCGCCTGCGGCGCGGCGCTGTGCATGACCGACCTGATTACGGCGCTGTTGCTGCTCGGCCAGTTCTACCGCATGCGCACCGCGGCCCTGCTGGTGCTGGCCTCGGGCTATCTGTTCTGCAGCCTGATGGCGGTGACCCTGACCCTGGGTTTTCCGGGCCTCTCCGCGTCGGGCGTGCCGTCGACCCAGACGGCGGCCTGGCTCAACGTCGCCTGGCGCGGGCTCTTCCCGCTGTTCGTCATCGCCTATGCCGTCTTCTCGGGGCCGCGTGACGCGGCGTCGCCCGGGCGCCTGTGGCAGAGACGCGCCGCGGCCATCGCGATCGCCGCGGTCGTGGTGCTCACCGGCTGGGTCGTCATCGCCGCGACCCGGGTCTCCGACCTGCTTCCCGCCATTACCGGGCCGAGCGGCAGCCGCGCCTATTCGACCGCGGTGCTCCTGGGCCTGTTCGCGGTCGATCTGGTCGCGCTGGCCGCGATGTGGCGGCGCCGGACCGCGTCCGTGCTCGACTTCTGGGTCATCGTGGTGCTGTGCGCGTGGTTCTGCGACATCGGTCTGAGCGCGGCGGGCGGCAAGGCCTATGATCTCGGCTGGTACGCCGGCCGCATCTACGGCCTGCTGGCCTCGAGCTTCGTCCTCGGCGCCCTGCTGTCCGAACAGAACAAGCTCTACGGCCGCCTCGCCGACGCCCTGAAGGTCTCCGAGCACACCAACGAGGAGCTGATCCGCTCGCGCGAGGAACTCGGCCGCGTGCAGCGGCTGGAGGCGCTGGTGCAGCTGACCGGCGGCGTGGCGCACGACTTCAACAACCTGCTCACCGCCATCATCGGCAGCCTCGACATCATCCGGCGCAAGCCCGACGACAAGGCCGGCGTCGCCCGTCTGGCCGACAATGCGGTGCGGGCGGCCCAGCGCGGCGCCGAACTGATCAAGCGCATGCTGAGCTTCGCGCGCAAACAGCAGCTGAAGCCCGAGGTGCTGAACCCCAACGCCATCCTGACCGAGCTCGGCGGCCTCGCCGCGCGCACCGCTGGCGGAAACGTGAAGCTCGAACTCGAGCTCGACAGCACGGTGCACCCCGTGTGCGTCGACGGCGCCGAACTCCAGGCCGCGATGCTCAACCTGATCACCAATGCGCGCGACGCCATGCCGGAAGGCGGGGTGATCCGCCTCTCGAGCCGCAACATCGAGCTGGAGGCCGGCGACGCGGGCCTGATCGACGACATGCAGCCGGGCGCCTTCGTGCGCGTCGCCGTCTCCGACACCGGCGTCGGCATGGATCCCGACACCCTGGCGCACGTGTTCGAACCCTTCTTCACCACCAAGCCCACCGGCCAGGGCACGGGCTTGGGCCTCAGCCAGGTCTACGGCTTTGCCCGCGACGCGCGCGGCCGGGTGCGAGATCACCACCCGCCCCGACGAAGGGACCACCGTCGCCATCGTGCTGCCGCGCTCGGTCCAGGGCGCCGCGGCCGGCGCCATCGACACCGTGCCCCTGCGCCGCGCCATCGACGGCGAAACCGTGCTGGTGGTCGAGGACGACGCCGACGTCATCGCCTCGGTGCGCGAGAGCCTGCTCGACCTCGGCTATCGGGTGCTGGTCGCGTCCAACGCCCAGGAGGCGCTTGAAGTTCTGCGTCCGCGCAGCCGCCGCATCGACATGCTGTTTTCCGACGTGGTCATGCCCGGCGGCATGAATGGCGTGCAACTCGCCATCGAAGCGCGCCGCCTGCGCCGCGGCCTGAAGGTGCTGCTCACCTCCGGCTACGCCGCCTCGGTGCTGAAGAGCCACGACATCCCCGCCGACACGGAGATGCTGGCCAAGCCCTATCCGCGCGAGGAACTGGCGCGGAAGATCCGCCTGGTGCTGACCGCCAAGGGCTGAGGCCCGCAAACGCATCGCACCGGCGCCTGTATCTCCCCTCGACGGTGGAGAGGCGCTAGGGTGCGCGGACCATGACCGCGCTCGACGTCCCCCTCTCCCCCACCGCGATCCGCCGCGCCGTGCAGGACCGTGTGCTCGAGCTGTTCGGGCCCGGCGCGGGCGAACACCCCATCGCCTCGGGCCCGTTCGTCGACACCGGCCTGTTCGGACCCCAGGCGGTGTGCTGGCGCGTGCACGGCGATCTCGGCGCCATGCTGGCGGGCGGCGTCACGGCCTTGCTGCTGCAGATGCTGCATCCTGGCGCGCTGGCGGGCGTGTGGGACCATTCGGATTTCCGCAGCGACCGGCTCGGACGCCTGCGCCGCACCGCGCGGTTCGTCTCGGCGGTGACCTACGGCTCGCGCGAGGAGGCCACAACGCAGATCGAGCGGGTGAAGCACATCCACGACCGCGTGCACGGGACAACGCCCGGCGGCGCGTCTTACGCCGCGCACGATCCAAAACTTCTGACCTGGGTGCACGCGGCGGAATTCGACGAGTTTCCTCGACGCCTGTCTGATCTATGGCGGCCAGCGTCTGAGCGGCGCCGACCAGGACCGTTATTTCGCCGAGACGGCGCTCACGGCCGAGATGCTCGGCGCCCTCGACGTCCCCAAGACGCGCGCGGCGAATACGGCCTATCTCGAGGCCATGCGCGCCGACCTGCGCTACGACCACCGCACACGCGAGGCGGCGAAGGTGTTGCTCACCACCGAGGACCTGAAGTCGTCGGTGCGACCAGTCACCCGCCTGATCTTCGCCGCCGCCGAAGACCTGCTGCCGACCTGGGCGGCGACCCTGCACGGCTTCCGGCCGGCGCTGGTCCCGCGCCCGGCCGTGCGGCTGGCCATGAAAAATCTGTCCGCGGGCCTGCGCTGGGCCCTGCCCGAAGGCGTGGAGACCCGCGCGCGCCGCAGGGCGGCGGAGGCGGGCGCCCGCGACTCGGCGTACTCACCGTAAATCACCGTATTTTACGGTGCGGACGGCGCGATCGAGGGGGTGGTGGGGATCGCCAACATCAACAATGTCAAAGACCAAGACACGACCAGAGTATCATCGAATGCGTGTGACGCCGAGCGACCGGCGTCCGGATTAAAATCCGTGATCGGCGCGCCGCGCGCCGGGAACAGGAGGACGTCATGATCAAGTCCTACAGCGACCATGCCGCCAACGAACGCACCTTCCTGGCCTGGGTGCGCACCGCCATCGCGGTGATGGCCTTCGGCTTCCTGGTCGAGAAGTTCGCCCTGTTCCTCGACGTCAGCGACATCCGCATCACCGGCAAGGCGGTCAAAATGGTCGAACCGCGCTTCAGCGGCGTCGCCGGGCTCGCGCTCATCGTGCTCGGCGTGTTCATCGTGGCGGTCGCCGGCCTGCGCTTCATCCAGACCGCCAAGGCCATCGACGACGAGGCCCTGCACCCGGGGCCCGGCTCGCGCTTCGACGTGGCGCTGGCAGGTTTACTGTTCCTGCTCGGTTGCGCGCTCCTGGCCTATCTCGCGCCGAGCGTTATCGCCGCGTTCTGAGCAACGGAAACGTCGCCGGAATAGGACCCGGGACACGCACGCCCGTTCCCGTTGGGCCTGAGCCCCAATCGGCGTATGCTCCCCTGGATCAGGGAGACCTTGGCATGGTCGAGGGCGTGCGGGCGCCGCGTCTGGGCGTGGGGCTGTCGACCGCGCCGGTGGGGCGTGAGCAGCGCCGGCTGGCGCTTGCCGCCGTGGGCGTTTCCGTTGCTTGTCTCGTGGCCATCGCGCCCTTTGCGCGCCACGATCTGTGGCATGCTCCGGCGTTCACCCCCGCCTATTGTGCGGCGCTGTGCATGATCGACCTGACCACGGCGGCGCTGCTGATCGTGCAGTTCTTCCGGCTGAGGACCGCGGCGTTGTTGGTGCTCGCGTCGGGCTATCTGTTCTGCAGCCTGATCGCGGTGATATTCATGCTCACCTTTCCCGAGGTGTTCGGGGCCGAAGGCGTGTTGGGCGGCGGGCCGCAGAGCTCGGCGTGGCTCTATGTGTTCTGGCGCGGACTGTTTCCCGCGTTTGTCCTCGCCTACGCCCTGCTTTCCGGCCGCAAGGGCGAGATCCGCGCGGGCGCGCTCAAACCCTGGCCCGCGACGCTCATCGCCATCGTCCTCGTCGTCGGGCTAGTCCTTGCCATCGCCTATGTCTCCACCCGCGACGAGGCGGGGCTGCCGACCATCATGGTCAGCGGCGACTACCATCGCACCCTCGCGCTGGGGCTGAGCCCGGGCTTGCTGCTGTTCGATATCGTGGCGCTCGTCGCCATGTGGGGGAGACGCCGCGCCTCGGTGCTCGACCTTTGGATCATGGTGGTGCTGTGCGCCTGGTTCTGCGATGTGAGCCTGAGCGCCGTGGTGGACAGCCATCGCTATGACCTGGGCTGGTACGCCGGCCGCGCCTACGGCCTGCTCGCGGGCAGTTTCGTGCTGGTGGGCCTGCTCGCCGAGTTGAACAAACTCTACGGCCGCCTCGAAGGCGCCCTGGACACCGCCGAGCGGCAGAACGCGGAACTGATCCGCTCACGCGAGGAGCTCGGCCGCGTGCAGCGGCTGGAGGCGCTGGTGCAGCTCACCGGCGGGGTGGCGCACGACTTCAACAATCTGCTCACCGCGGTCATCGGCAGTCTCGATATCATCCGGCGCAAACCCGACGATCCGGTGCGGGTGTCGCGCCTCGCCGATAACGCGGGCAAGGCCGCCGCGCGCGGCGCCGAACTGATCAAACGGATGCTGAGCTTTGCGCGGCGCCATGACCTGAAGCCCGAGGTGTTGAACCCCAACGCGATCCTGCTCGAGTTCGAAGGCATGGCCTCTCGAGCGGCAGGCGAGGCGGTGAGCGTCGAGCTCGATCTCGACAGCGGAGTCCATCCGGTGCGCGCCGACGCGACCGAATTTCAGGCGGCGGCGCTGAACCTCATCACCAACGCGCGCGACGCCATGCCGGGCGGCGGCGCCGTGCGCATCGAGAGCCGCAATATGGACCTCGAGGACGGCGATCCCTTGCTCGGACTCGATTTGCCACCGGGCGCCTATGTCCGCATCTCGATCATCGACCGCGGCGAAGGCATGGACGCCGTGACCTTGGAGCGCGTGTTCGAACCGTTCTTCACCACCAAGGAGCCGGGGCGCGGTACGGGACTGGGCCTGAGCCAGGTCTATGGCTTTGCGCGCGACGCCGGCGGTCGCGTCGACATCGTCTCCGCGCGCGATGAAGGCACGGCCGTGTCGTTGATCCTGCCGCGCTCGACCGAGGGCCCCGTCGTCAGTGAAGCGGTGGAAGCCGTGCCGTTACGTCAAGCGCGCGAGGGCGAAACCGTGCTGGTGGTCGAAGACGACGCCGACGTCATTCTCACCGCGCAGGAGAGCCTGATCGATCTCGGTTACAAGGTGTTGCTCGCCGCCAATGCGGACGAGGCGCTCGACCTCCTGCGCGAGACGCGCCGCGTCGACATCCTGTTCTCCGACGTGGTGATGCCGGGCGGCATGAACGGCGTGCAGCTGGCGGTCGAGGCGCGGCGGCTGCGGCCCGGGCTGAAGGTCTTGCTCACCTCGGGCTATGCCGAGACGGTGCTGCGCGAGCACGACATCCCGGCCAATACGCCGCTGTTATCCAAGCCCTACCACCGCGAGGACCTGGCCCAGAAGATCCGTCTGGTGCTCGGGGCCTGAAAATGGGCCTGAATACGGGGGCCCGAAAAGAAGCTTGGCCGGTCTCGCTCAATTTCGTCGAACGTGTTATTCGGGCGATAGGAGTCCGCGCCGGCGGGGCGTCGGCGGGACGCTTCACGGGACGCTGCCATGGCCGCCACCCTGCGGCGACTGACTGAACCCGACCTCAACCTCGTCGTCTACCGCGGCGCGGTCACCCGCGAGGACCTGCTCGCCTTCTGGCGCTCGGTGGACGAGAACGACCCGCGCAACGCGGCGCCCTGGCTCAGCTACTACAGCCCCGAGACCGACATCTCCGAACTCGACCTGATGGCCTTCGTCGAGCTGAAACGGATCATGGACCCGAAGGTGAAGACCATGGCCGACCACGCGCCGGTGATCTCCGCCATGGTCTGCAACTCGCGCCTGAACGGCGCGATCCTGAACCTGTGGAAGGGCTATGTCGGGCGCGACCCCGAGTACAGGTCCGAGCCCAACATCTTCATCAGCATCGAAGCGGCGTGCCGCTGGATCGGCCTCGATCCGTCGGCGCACGAACTCGTCGCCAAGGCCGCGCAGTCGCGCGCGGCCTGACGCGGGTTGAGGAAAAGTGTGAAGCGGTTTTCCGCCCGCAACCCGCTCTAAGAACGACCACGCCTTCCTAAGCGAACGCCGCCTTACCCATCGTCTCGTCGATCGTCTTCCATCCCGCCTGCAGCTTCGCCGCGGTCGACGCGTCGGCGTCCGCGTTCTGGATGCGCGCCAGGCTGGTCCGGCTGTCGACATAGGTCCTGATGTTCGACAGGAAGCCGAAGATGCCGCCACCATGTTCGATAAAGGCGCCGTGCGGGTCTTCGCCGATGTCGAGGCCGAAGCCGTACTTGATGTCGACGGACTTGCCGTCCTTGTCTTTGTGTGACGGCAGCAGGCCGGTCTTCAGCCGGCCCGGCGTCAACATCAGCTTCAGGCTTTCCGCGTTCACCACCTTGCCGCCGAGCAACGCCTGGTGCCAACGGCACAGGTCCTCGCAGGTCGAACGCAGGGCGCCCGCGCCACCGGGGAAGGTCATGGAGATGAAGGCCGCGTTCTTGTAGCCGGACGGCGCCTTGGGGTCAGGCGAATAGCCGGACGCGCGGTTGGGGACGACCTCGAACAGGTCGTCGTCGGCGGTGAGCGCAAGGCCTGCGGGGTCGAGCACCTGATGGCGCAACGCCATCGCAAAGGGCTCGCCCGCCAGCTTTTCGAACAGCAGGCCCAGCAGCACGAAGGCGGTGTTGCTGTAATGCCAAGCCGTGCCCGGCTCGGCGACGAACTCCGGATCGGTCTGGCTCTTCATCGCGGCGTAGAGTTCCGGCGACGGATAGTCGTGGCGGGCGCGGTCGTAGAAGATGTCCGGGGTCTTGGTATCGGTGTAGTTGCCCAGGCCAGCGGTGTGGGTGAGCATCTGGCGAATGGTGATGTCGCCGCCGCGCGGGAAGTCCGGATAGTAGGTCGCGAATGTCGCGTCGAGGTCGAGCTTGCCCTGCTCGCGCATCTTCATCAGGCCGGCGGCGGTGAACTGCTTGCTGATCGAGCCGATGTGCTGGACCGAGGCCGACGACATGGGCGTTCTGGTCTCCAGGTTGGCGAAGCCATAGCCCCTGGACAGGGAGAAGCCGCCGCGCCGGAAGATCGCAAGCTGCAGGCCCGGGCTCACCTTGTCGGACACCCAGTGGGCCGCCGCCGCATCGACCGCGCCATGGGTCCGGTTGTGTCGAGGTCGCCCCTTTGGAGTGGCGCCGACCGGACCGGCCGGGGCCGCCGCCCGGGCCGCGGTCACCGCGCCGACCGTCCCCGCCAGTCCCGCCGCGCCAGCGATCAGGCCGCGCCGCGACAGTCCGGCCTCGCTGGCCCGGTCCTCAGAAGCCTTTTCCATAACGATCTCCCCTCGCCGCGCCCATTTCGGGGCCGCGGTCTTGCTCCCGACAGTTTTCCAGACTTGAAAACTTTTTCAAGGGTGCGAATGATCGCCAGCCATCGGGGAGTTGAGCAATGACGAAATGGGTTCTCACCGCAGCCGCCGCCGTCGCCGCGCTCGTTGCCGGTACGGCGGCAAGCCTCGCCGCGCCTCATCGCTACGATGTGATCATCCGCGGTGGGACGGTCTATGACGGGTCGGGCGGTAAGCCCTTTGTCGCTGATGTCGCCATTCGCGGCGACCGGATTGCGGCCATCGCGCCGCATATCGCCGGTCACGGTAAAGAGGAGGTCGATGCGCGCGGCAAGGCGGTGGCGCCGGGCTTCATCAACATGCTGGCCCATCCGGAAGAGAGCCTGATCGCCGACGGGCGGGGGCTGTCCGACCTGCAGCAGGGCGTCACCCTCGAGGTGATGGGCGAGGACTCCATGGGCCCGCTGACGCCGGAGATGAAGGCGCTCGCGGAAAAGCGCCAGGGCGACATCAAATACCCGGTCACCTGGACCACGCTCGGCGGCTATCTCAACATGCTGCAGACACGCGGCGTTTCGCTCAACGTTGCCTCCTTCGTAGGCGCGGGCACGGTGCGCACCAATCTGCTCGGCGAACGCGACGTGCAGCCGACGCCCGAACAGCTCCGCGCCATGCAAGGCCTGGTGAAACAGGCGATGGAGGAAGGCGCGATGGGCCTGACCGACGCGCTGATCTATTCGCCCAACACCTACGCCAAGACGCCTGAACTGGAAGCGCTGGCGAAGGTTTCGGCCCGCTGCGGCGGCATCTACATTGCGCACATCCGCAGCGAAGGCGACCGCCTGCTCGAGGCGGTGGACGAGAGCATCGACATCGCCAGGACGTCGGGCGCGCCGGCGGAAATCTACCACTTCAAACAGGCGGGCAAGGACAACTGGTCCAAGCTCGACCCGGTGATCGCCAAGATCGACGACGCCCGCGCGCACGGAACGCGCATCACCGCCAACATGTACGTCTATACCGCCGGCGCCACGGGCCTCGACGCGGCCATGCCGTCGTGGGTGCAGGACGGCGGCCTGGAGAAATGGATCGAGCGGCTGAAGGATCCGGCGGTGCGCGCCAGGGTGAAGGCCGAGATGGACGACCCGCACCCGAAAACCTGGGAAAACCTTTACGCCGGCGCCGGGCCCGAGGGCATGCTGCTGCTCGCGTTCAAGAATCCGAAGCTGAAGCCGCTCACCGGCAAGACCCTGGCCGCAGTCGCCAAGGAACGCGGCGAGAGCCCCGAGGACGCGGCCATGGACCTGGTGGTCGAGGACGGCAGCCGCGTCGGCGTCGCCTATTTCCTGATGAGCGAGGACAATGTGCGCCGCGAGGTGTCGCTGCCCTGGATGAGCTTCGGCTCCGACGAGGCGGCGCCCGCGCCCGAGGGCGTGTTCCTGCTGCAGAAGGACCACCCGCGCGCCTACGGCAACTTTGCCCGCGTGCTCGGCCACTACGTGCGCGACGAGCACGACCTGACCCTGCCGGCGGCGATCCGCCAGCTCAGCGCCCTGCCCGCGGAGAACCTGGCGATCAAGGACCGCGGTCACTTGAAGCCAGGCTATTTCGCCGATGTGGTGGTGTTCGATCCGACGACGATCGCCGACCACGCGACCTATGACAATCCGGCGCAGCTGGCGACCGGCGTCGACGACGTGCTGGTCAACGGCGGTTTCGCCTTCAAGGACGGCCGCGCCACCGGGGCGCACACCGGTCGCTTCGTCCACGGACGGGCCTGGACGGGGTTGACGGGCGGCGGCTGCCGCAAGAGCGCCGCGGACTGGAGCTGGGCGAAGACCTAGAGCACGTGGCGATTGCGTTGCGGCCAAGGCAACGGATTGCGCGCCGGCTCCGTTTAAAGGACAGTATGGGCGGGGGCCGCTCATCGGAGGAGATCCGACCATGCGTATCCGTTACGTTTTAGGAGCAGCGGGCGCCGCGGCCCTGCTCATGCCCGCGCTCGCCCAGGCGCAACCGGCGTGTGACAGCCACGCCCAGACCCAGACCACCACCGCCGCCAAGCCCGACCTTCGCTGTGTGCAGCAACGTCAGTGGAAGCGTGACCGCGCCGGCTACTATGCGGGGATGGGCGACTTCCGCCCCGGCTCCCCGCGTGAGTACGACCAGAACCACGTCCAGGGCGGCCACTATGACGCCAATGGAGTCTGGGCCGACGGCGAACCGCTCGGCTACTGGGACGGCAACGGCGCCTGGCATGCGGGCAATATTTCCGGCTACTTCGACGCCCGCGGCCGATGGTTCCCCGGCAGCGATCCCGAGCCGAACTGAAGCGTCACTGAACCGCGCCGCCGCTCCAGCTTGACTGCGCCGTAACCGCTTCCTGTGGCAACGGGAGGCGCGTTCATGCGTTACGCGTCCCCCGAACGCAAAGGAGGACTCGTCCATGCGTACGTCCTGTTGGATCGCGGCGGTCGCCGCCATC
Organism: uncultured Pseudomonadota bacterium; assembly: GCA_963838235.1. Lineage (GTDB taxonomy): Bacteria > Pseudomonadota > Alphaproteobacteria > Caulobacterales > Caulobacteraceae > JAFECT01. The sequence continues at coordinate 380,917 of CAWIQJ010000005.1, read as the reverse complement.
GTGCTTTTCCCCGCCATCGCAGCCGCCCAGCCGGCGCCGCCGGTGGAGCACGCCGACCGCAGCTACTATTGGACCGAGGCCGGTCCCGACACCCTGGCGCGCGAGCAATGGCTCGATCACGCCATCCACGCCGCCATGGATCGCGGCGACCTGCAAGGCAACGACGGTCGCCGCGCGCTCGCCCAGCTCGAGGTGATCCATCGCGACGACGTGACCGCGCGCGACGCCGCCACTCACCCCGGCGACCGCGTCGCCAACAGCGAAGACATCCAGGCGCGGCTCGACACCCTCGCCAACTCGGTGAAGGTCGCGATCTATCGTCACCCGGAGTGACGCGGCCGCATCGCCAGGGCGGGCGCCGAAAATGATGGAAAGGTTTCCGCCCCCGCACGTTAACACCGCTCAATGGGGGACCAGTACAGGAGGTCAGTGATGACCAAGCTTTCCCGGGTATTCGTCCAATCCGCCGCCGCCGCGGCGCTCACCCTTTCAGGCCTGACCCTGGGCGCAGCCACGGCGACCGCGCAGCCCTGGCCGCACAACGAAGACCGCTGCACCAACGACGCCTGCGCCACCTATCGCTGCGACGCGGACGGCTGCCGCCGGATCAGTGAGTGGCGCTACGACGAAGACCGCGGCTATTATTACGATCGCAGCGGCGCCTACGGCGGCCTTGATCGCGAGCGGTGCTTCGCCGACCGCTGCGCCACCTTCCGCTGCGACCCCAACGGCGACAACTGCACCCGCGTGAGCGAGTGGCGCTACCGCTAGACTATCGTCTGAGGACACGCGCCCGGATCGAGCCGGGGGCGCGTCCCCATCTGTACCTCGGGGGGCCGAACCGAGGGCTAATCCATGACCACCGTAAGACGCCTACTCGCCCCGTCGGCGGCGATCGCAGCGCTCGCACTGTCGGTCGCCGCGTTCAGTGCTCCGCCGGCAGTCGCCCAACCCTGGACCTGGCTCACCGAACGCTGCAGCGGCGACGCCTGCGCGACCTATCGCTGCGACGATGACGGCTGCACCCGCATCGCGCCCTGGCGCCACGGCGGCGTCGACGCCGGCTATTTCACCGACCGCAGCTACGACGGCTATGTCGACGAGAACGCGACGCGTTTCGACCGTTGCTTCGACAACCGCTGCGCCGTTTTCCGCTGCGACCTCAACGGCGACCGTTGCTCGCGTGAGGGGCCCTGGCGGTATCGGTAGCGCACCGCCGCCAAGATTCCGCCGCGATCGGCGCGCGTCCTGCGGCTTATGGTCAAGCTCGATCGGCGCGCCGTCCTTGCCGCCCTCCCCGCCTCCCTCGCGGGCCCCGCGTTCGCGGCGCCGAGCGCGGGCGAGCGCCTCGCGATGGCCGCGCGGGCGCAAGTGGGCGTGACTCGCGGCTACGATCCGGCCTATCGCCGCATCGCCTACCCCGGCGGCGACGTTCCGCGCACGACAGGCATCTGTTGCGACGTGATTGTGCGCGCCGGCCGCGACGCGCTCGGCCTCGACCTGCAGAAACTGGTGCACCAGGACATGGTCCGCGCCTACGCGGCCTATCCGTCGAAGCGGACCTGGGGCCTGCTCGCACCCGACGCCAACATCGACCATCGCCGCGTGCTCAACCTCGAGACCTTTTTCGATCGCCAGGGCGCGCGGCTGTGGCGCGCCGAAGGCTTGGTCCTCGGTTCAGCGTTTCCCGGCCGGCTACTGGCGGGCGACATTCTCACCTGGCGGCTTGCCGGAGGACGAACGCATATCGGCATGGTCGTGCGCGGCCCCGATGACGTGCGCGTGGTCCACAACTTCGGCGCCGGCGCCCAGGAGATTCCGCTCATCGAGATGACCGCCGCCCGCGCCGTGGCGCGCTATCGCTGGCCAAGCGCGTAATCCGCCCGGTCGGCGCATTTCCCGCGGGCGCGCGGTATGTTAGATACCCTCACCCCCACCCGGTAGATTACAGACCGACGACCATGTCTGAAGAGCCCGACAAGACCGGCCGCGCCCAACGCCTGCGTCGCGCACGGGTGGAGGCCGGTTTCACACGCGGCGCCGACGCGGTCGAACGCTTCGGCTGGAACCGCAACACCTACAAGTCCAACGAGAACGGCGCCGCGCCCTTCTCCTTCGACCAGGCCAAGGCCTATGCCGCGGCCTTGGGCGTGGGCGCCGAATGGCTCTACGCCGGCACCGGGCCGATGCGGCCGGGCAAGGCGCCCAAGCGCGCGACCGCCACGCCGCGGGCGCGCCAGGTCCCGATCGTGGGCTATGTCTCCGCCGGATCGCGCACCCACCTCTTCTCGCACGGCCAAGGTCCGCTCGGCCGCGTCGACGGGCCCGAGGACGCAACCGACAAGACCGTCGCCGTCGAGGTTCGCGGCGAGAGCCTCGGCGCCTTCTTCCGCGACTGGCTGGTGTTCTACGACAACGTGCGCTCGCCGGTGACGCCGGACCTGCACCACAAGCTCTGCGTCGTGGGTTTGTCGGACGGACGCATCCTGCTGAAGAAAATCCAGCCGAGCCGCACGGACGGCGTCTTCCACCTGCTCTCGCAGACGGAAGAGCCGCTGATGGACCAAGAGGTCGGATGGGCCGCGGCGGTAACCGGCATGCGGCCGCGTTAGCAAGCTCAACCGTTTGGGCGACGCCGCCGCGAAAAACTAGGGCTTGGGCGCCGTCGCGTTCGCCGGCGCGGTGAAGGCCGGCCCGATGAACTCAGTCTCGATCGCGATATCGACGCGATCGCCGACGCCGAAGGTCGTGCCCGCGGGCGGCAGGCCTCCGCTCAGACCGAAGTCGGAGCGATTGAGCGCGCCGTGCGCGGAGAAGCCCGTGCGCGCGTGCGGAATCCAGCGCCATGCCGGGATAGCCGCCGTTGTAGACGACCTTCAGCGTCACCGGCCGCGTCACCCCGTGCAGGGTCAGATCGCCGGTCACGTCGGCGCTGTCGGCGCCCGTCGGCGCGACCTTGGTCGAGCGAAAGCTCATCTGCGGGTATTTGCCCGCATCGAGGAACCCGGGGCCGGCGAGCTGGGCCAGGAATCCGGCCGGCGGGTTGTCGTGGGCGATCGACTTGGCGTCGATGCTCGCGGTCACGCTCATCTGCCCTGGGTCTTTCGGATCAAAGTGGAGCTTGGCGCCCCACGTTCCGAAGCGGCCGGTGAAATGCGGAGAATCCCAGGTGGTCGATTGTAAAGGTCAGGCTCGAGTGGGCGGGATCGTTGACATAGTCGCCGGCCGGCGCGGTCTTGGGCGCCGCCGCGCCCGGCGCATCGGCGGAGACCGGCGCCGGGGCGGACGTGGCGGCAGGCTTTTGCGAGCAGGCCGCGAGCGTCGCAAGGACGGCGAGGGCCAGGGCGATCGTCGGGCGGCGCATGAGCGGCCTCTTTGGTTCAGGTTGCGGGCGGCGAACGACGCCGCCTGTCACAAGGACGGACAGCCCTCTCCGGTTCCGACAGCGCAGCGCAAAGCTGGCCGCAATTCTTTTCCCGCGCCAGCCTCGCCGTGCGCCACCATCCGCAAAATAGTACGGCCGCCGCTCGGGGGACGAGCGGCGGCCGCGGGGGGCGGGCCGTCGGGGGGTTGACGGCCCGGTCTCAACTCATTGTCACACTCAGAAGGCGGCGACGCCGTTGGGCGTGCCCAGGCCCGTGGGCCCGTCGTAGCCGGCGCCGGCGGTGCAGAAGTAGGTGCCGCCGCACGAGCCGTTCGAGCCCGAGGTCACGTCGTTCAGCGCGGTCGTCGCGCCGTACGGGTTGGAGCCGTAGGTGACGCTGCCGCCGTTATTGCCGTAGACGCCGGCCACGAGCGGCGCGGCGACGCTGGTGCCGCCAAAGACCATCCAACCGGACACATTGGCGCTTTCCGGTCCGTAGACGGCCACGCCGGTGTTCGGATCCGCCACCGCGGAAACGTCGGCCTCCATGCGCTTGGTGCACAAGGTGTCGTTCTGCCACGACGGCTTGGCGTAGATCGTCGAGCAGCCCGAGCCGCCGTCGACCCAGGTGGTTTCGCTCCAGCCGCGGCCGCCGGACACGCGCACCAGGTGGGTGCCGCCTACCGCCGTCACGTGCGGCGAGGACGCGGGGAACTGGGTGCCGTAGCCGCTGTCGCCCGAGGAGACGGTGACGGCGACGCCGGCGTGGTTGTAGGCGCTCTCATACGACTGTGAGCCGCTCTCGCCGCCGCCGTAGCTGTTGGAGATGGCGTGCGCGCCGAGGCTCGCGGCTTCCATCTCCGCTTGCGCCAGGTCGCCGAACGACGAGGTCGACGCTTCGACCAGCACGATATGACAGTTCGGGCACATGGCCGAGACCATGTCGAGGTCGAGCGCGGTCTCCTGCGACCAGCCGGTGTTGTTGCGCGGATAGTTGGACTGCTGGCCGAACTCGTTGACCTTCTTGAAGCAGCCATTCGCCGTGGTGCAGGCTGGCAGGCCGAACTGGGCGCGATAGGTCCCGAGTTCAGTCTCCGCGTTCGAATAGCCGTAGGCGTCGACGACCGCGACGGTGACCGAAGCGCTGCCGCTGCTCGTCACGTTATAGGCGGACTTGAGGTCGGACGGGCCATAGCCCGACGGCGTGGTGTTGCGACCGACGGTGCGCGCGGGCGCCTGAACCAGCGGATTGCCCCGGCTGTCGGTCACCACATGGGCGTGGCAGCGCGCGTAGCCCTGAGGCGCAGCGCCGCAGACCGCGACGTGGAAAACATGGCCCGAATGCTGGACCAGGGGCGACGCCTGGGGGGTGAAGCCCTGAGCTGAAGCGACCGAAGCGCCGCCCACGACGAGGGCGGCGGCGGTCAACGTCGTCTTTAGTAAACGATCGATCTTTATAGCCATGAACGCCCACCTTGCTGAATTCGACAGGGTTTGCCGAGGATTCTGAACGCTCCGTGGCGCTTGCGAGCTTAACCATAAGCCCTCCCCGCACCCCGGTTACTGGAGATCATGCTGCCGAATGAGGCGAAACAATGCGTTAAGACCCTCGCGAAATCTTTGGATTCGGAGAACAACGCTATTCGCTGAGTGCTGAATACAAAGCGGCCGCCGTCCGGTTGGACGGCGGTCGCTTGCCGCTCAGAAGCTGGCGCGTGGGATCAGAAGGCAGTGATCCCGTTGGGCGTGCCGAGGCCGGTGGGGCCGTCGTAGCCCACGCCCGCGGTGCAGAAGTAGGTGCCGCCGCACGAGCCGTTCGAGCCCGAGGTCACGTCGTTCAACGCGCCGGCCGCCGCCGCGTACGGGTTGGACCCCGCCGTCACGCTGCCGCCGTTGTTTCCGTAGACGCCCGCGACCAGCGGCGCCGCGACGCTGGTGCCACCGAACACCGACCAGGCCGAGCCGTGACCGCCGGGGCCGAACACCGAGACGCCGGTGTTGGGATCGGCGATGGCGGAGACGTCGGCGACCATGCGCTTGGTGCACAGGCTGTCATGCTGCCATGAGGGCTTGGCGAACACCGCCGAACATCCCGAGCCCGAGCCGCTCCACACCGTCTCGGTCCAGCCGCGGCCGCCCGAGGATTTCACCAGCGTCGTGCCGCCGACCGCGGTCACGTTCGGCGACGAGGCCGGGTATTCCGTGCCGTAGCCGCTGTCGCCCGAACTCGCGGTGATGGCGACGCCCGCGTGTGTATAGAAGTGGTCGAGATTCGCCGCGCCGGTTTCGCCGCTGCCGTAGCTGTTGGAGATCACGTGCGCCCCGAGGGACGCCGCGGTGTTCACCGCCGTACCGAGGTCGGCGCTGGAGGCGTCGTTGGCCTCGACCAGCAGAATCTTGCAGTTCGGGCACATGGCCGAAACCATGTCGAGATCGAGCGCCGCCTCCTGGTCCCAGCCCGCGTTGTCGCGCGGATAGGACGTGGTCGAGCCGGTCTGGTTCACCTTCCTGAAGCAGCCGTTGGCGGTGGTGCAGGCCGGCAGACCGAACTGGGACCGATAAGTCCCGAGGTCGCTCTCGGCGTTGCTATAGCCGTAGGCGTCGACGATCGCGACGGTGATCGCCGAGCTGCCGTTGCTGGTCACGTTATAGGCCGAGCGCAGGTCCGCCGGATTGAGGCCCGACGGGGTTCCCACGCCGCCCGGCTTGTTCGGCGACGGGGCGTTGTAAATCGGGTTGCCGGCGCGGTCGGTGACGATGTGCGCGTGGCAACGCATGTAGTCCGCGGGCACGTCGGGGCAGACCGCCCGATGGAAGGTGACGCCGGAACGCTCGAGACGCGTCGGCGCCTGCTGCGCCTGCACGGCCGAAACCGCGCCGAAACCAAACGCGGCGGCGACCGCGAGACTGACAGCGAACTTCATGAACTTCTCCCTCAGGCAGGGTTTGCCGGCCCTTCGGCGTCCCCGCTTGTGAGCGAGCCTAACAGAGGTTGGAAGTTTCGTCGAACAAGAGTCACTGAGAACTGCTACCTATTTTAAATCAATAGGTTGATAAAATCGCCAAAGGCCGGCGACACCGCGGGCCTCAATGATGTTCGAGCGAGAGAATGGCGAGACGGCCAAGCCCGCGGACCAGCTGTCCCGCACACGTCGCTTATGCGGCCTTCTGGACGCCGCGGGCCTGGTCGAGATCCACCGCGCGCAAAGCCGCCGGACGTGTCGCGCAGCGGGCGCCGTAGGCGTCGAGCACAGCACTTTCGGGGAAGGCCTTGCGCGCCCAGTTCACCGCGCTGCCGATCAGGACGTCGGCGGCGCTGAAGTGTTCGCCCATCAGCCACGGCCCCTTGGCCAGGGCGCCTTCGAGACGGGTGACGACTTCGTCGTGGTTGCGCTTCTTCTGGGCGTCGCCGAGGGCGCCTTCGAACGACGCGAACATCGCATGCTCGAGCGAGGCGCAATACCAGGCCATCCAGGTCAGGTAGGCGCCGCGTTCGCGCTCGTCGATGCGGGGCGCGAGGCCCGCCTCGGGAAACTGGTCGGCGAGATAGAGCGCGATGGCTTGGCTCTCGGTCACCAGCACCCCGTCGTGGACCAGGGCCGGCACGCGCTTGTCCGGGTGCGGGTTGGCCGCGTCGGGCGAGCCCTCGCCGCTCATCGGCCGGAAAATCGAGACGGGCCGGATTTCGTAGGGGGCGCCCACTTCCTCGAGCAGCCAGATGAAGCGGGACGAACGGGACATGGGCGCGTGGAACAGGGTGAGCATGGCGGTTCCTCTCTTGGAGCGTCAGGTGGTGATGGGGCTTGCCTAGACCCCCCTTACTGACAGCATGATGTCAGCAGGCCTCGCCGAAACTGTCCCCATGCGCCGCGCCGACCGTCTGTTCGAGATCATCCAGATCCTGCGCCGCTCCCGCCGGCCGGTGACCGCCGACGCCATCGCCGAGGAGCTGGAGACCTCCAAGCGCACCATCTACCGCGACATAGCCGCTCTGCTGGGCCGCCGCGTGCCGATCCGGGGCGAGGCGGGCGTCGGCTATGTGCTCGAGGACGGCTTCGACCTGCCGCCCCTGATGCTGACGGTGGACGAAGTCGAGGCGGCGGTGTTGGGCGCCCAGTGGGTCACCCGCCGCGGCGACCCGACCCTGGCCAAGGCGGCGCAAAACCTCTTGGCCAAGATCGGTGCCACCGTGCCCGAAGACCTGCGCGCCTATGTGATCGACCCGGTCTCGGCCATGCCGCCGCGCTGGAGCGACACGCCCGACGTGATCGACCTGGCGCAGCTGCGCGCGCAGATCCGCGCCGGCCGCAAACTCGCCATCGCCTATTGCGACGAAGCCGGCAGCGAGACTCGCCGCACGGTGTGGCCCTGCGCCATCGGATATATGGAGATGAGCCGCGTGCTCATCGCCTGGTGCGAGTTGCGCCAGGCGTTCCGACACTTTCGCCTGGATCGCATCGCGGAGCCGCAATGGCTGGAGGACCGCTATCCGCAGCGGCCCGCCGTGTTGCGCGGACAGTGGCGCAAGGAGATGATGGAGCGAATGAAGCGTGAAGAACGCCATCGCGCATCTCCGCCGCGATAGCCCCCCTCTCCCCGCTCATCCCGACGAATGCCGGGACCCAGATTACAAAACGTCGCGCTTCACCGTTCGAAGCGCCGTCGTTCCGATCCAGCGGTTGCTGATCAAGACTCTGGAGCTGAGCGCCATATGATCTGGGTCCCGGCATTCGCCGGGATGAGCGGTTCAATTGATAAGCGCATCGCGCTTCGCCAGCAGAAACCGCCGTACCGCGTCGTCGGTCTCCAGGCCGATCGCGCGGTCGTAGGCCGTGGCCGCGTCGTCCGGCCAGCCAGCTCGCGCCAGCAGGGCGGCGCGGGCGGCCCAGTAGGGTTGGTAGGCGGTGAAGGCGGCGGACTCGAGTGCGTCGAGCTCACGCAGTGCGGCGCCGGGACCTTCGACTTCCGCCAGGGCGACGGCGCGATTCAGCGCCACCACCGGCGATGCGGTCAGGACGTAGAGCGCCTCGTAGAGCGTAACGATAGCAGGCCAGTCGGCGCGGCCGGTGAGGCGGCGCACCGCGTGGGCGGACTGCACCGCGGCCTCGAGCTGGTAGCGACCGGGCCGCCGCATCGCCGAGGCGCGGCGGATCAGCGTCTCGGCTTCGTCGACCATCGCTGTGTCCCAACGCGCGGTGTCCTGGTCGGCGAGCGGAACGTAGCCGCCGTTTGTGTCCCGGCGCGCGGCGCGGCGTGCGTCCGCGTGCAGCATCAGGGCGAGCAGGCCGAGGGCTTCGGGTTCGTCGGGCAGCAGGTGGGCCAGGACGCGGCCGAGCCAGATCGCCTCCTCCGCCAGATTGCGGCGGCGGGTGTCGGCGCCTTCGGGGTCGGTCCAGCCTTCGGCGAAGGCGGCGTAGACGGCACCGGCCACCGCTTCGAGCCGCTCGCCCATGTCGGCGCGATCGGGCAGTCTGAACGGCACGCCGGCCTGTTTGATCTTGCTCTTGGCGCGCACGAGGCGCTGGCCCATGGCGGCAGGCGAAACCAGAAACGCCGAGGCGATGGCGCCGGCGTCGAAGCCGAGCACGGTCTGCAGGATCAGGGGCGCGCGCACGGACTCTTCGATCGCCGGGTGCGCGCAGGCGAACATCAACGCGAGGCGCTCGTCGGGGATTTCGCGCGCGGTGTTCACGGCCTCCAACTCCTGGGTCATCAGCAGCAGGCGCGGCTCAGCCTCCGCGCCCGTGCGGCGCTTGCGGCCGGCGTCGGCGGCCTTGCGGCGCGCTACCGTCAAGAGCCACGCTTCGGGGTTTTCCGGCGCGCCGGTGCGCGGCCAGTCCTTCAGGGCGGCGGCGAAGGCCTCGGACAGGGCGTCCTCCGCTTCCGCCACATCGCCGGTGCGCTTGGCGACGGACGCGACGAGCCGGCCGTAGCTCTCCCGCGCCGCGCGTTCGGCGGCGGCGAAGACTGTGACGGCATCGTCGCGCGCCATGTCGCGGTTCAGGCTTCGCCCATGGGCCAGATCGGACGCACTTCCATCGAGCCGTAGCTCGCGCCCGGACAGCGCGCGGCCCAGTGCAACGCGTCGTCGAGGTCCTTGGCCTCGATCAGGTAGTAGCCCCCGAGCTGCTCCTTGGTTTCCGCGTAGGGCCCGTTCAGCACCTGTTGCTTGCTGTCGCGCACGCGCACGGTGGTGGCGCTCGCGGTGGGCCGCAGCCGCTCGCCGCCGACCAGGGCGCCCGCGGCCTTCAGGGCCTCGGTATAGGCGCCGAACACCTGGCTCATCTGCTGGCCGTCGGCGGGCGTCATGGCGGCCATGCGGCTTTCGTCGCTGTAGATCAGGAGGAGGTATTGCATCGTCGTCTCCTTAGGTCAGGCGGACTGCCCCGCCATGCCCCATGACGCGCGAGGGCCCGGCATTCAGACAGGTCGGGAAGAGTTTTCGCAATATCTCCTCCCTCGTGAGCGGCAGCGAACGGGGGAGGAGGATGGACGCCGACCTTTGCGCGCCCTAACCTTTTCCAATGAAACCTTTGCGCCTCGCTGCTTTCGCGCTCCTCTGGGGCGCCTTTCTCGCCTTTCCGCCGGCCCTCTGCGCGGCCGACACCGCCATCCCCCATGCCGAGGCGGCCAAGACCTTCGCCGAGATGCGCGCCCTTTGCGGACGCGACGGGGGGCGGTTCTGGGGCGTCACGCTGTGCGGGCCGGTGCTGCTGGTCGATCCGGACACGCGCCAGGCCGTCGCCAACAGCCCCGACCACGGCGGCGTGCTGAAGCCCGACGGCGACCTGTGGGTCGGGGTGATCCCGGCGTCGGAGAACATCTCCAACGCGCCGATGAACTGGTCCGGGACCGACTGGACCGAGCTGATGTGGCCGCTGCACGGGGTGGAGGATCCCGACCGTCGCCGCGTGATGCTGGCGCACGAGATGTTCCACCGGGTTCAGCCGCGCCTCGGCCTGGTGCGCAACGACGGCGACAACCAGCACCTCGACACCCTGGACGGCCGCTGGCTGTTGCAGCTCGAGTGGCGCGCCCTGGCCAGGGGACTGACCGCGCCGACCGCGACCGAACGCCGGGGCGCGGTGGTCGATGCGCTGAATTTCCGCGCCGAACGCTATCGCCTGTTTCCCAAAGCGGCCGAGAACGAGACCATGCTCGAGTACAACGAGGGGCTGGCCGAATACACCGGCCTGATGATCGGCCTGACCTCGCCGAAGGCGCGCGTGCGCATCGCGCTCGACGACCTTTCGAGCCATGTGGCCGACGAGACCTATGTGCGCACTTTCGCCTATGCCACGGGACCTGCGTACGGCCTGCTGCTCGACCGCCACGGCGCCGGCTGGCGGCGGCAGTTGCCGAACAAGCCGCGGCTGGATGAGATGCTGCGCGCCGCCGTGCACGCGACGACGCCGGAAGACCTCGACGCGGCGGTCAAGACCGCGGCGCGGCGCTACGACGACGGCAGCCTGCGCAAGAGCGAGGTCGCGCGCGAAGAGGCGCGCCAGAAACGCCTCGCCGGCTTCCGCGCCAAGTTCGTCGACGGCGCGGTGCTGTACCTGCCGATGCACCACGCCAACGTGTCGTTCGTGCCGATGGACCTGCAGCCGCTCGACGACAAGGGCACGGTCTACACCAAGCTGCGCGTGTCGGCGGACTGGGGCGTGCTGGAGGTCACCGGCGGCGCCCTGCTGAAGACCGATTTCAGCGGCGTCACCGTCTCCACCGCCGGCGCCGGCGACGCGCCGGTGAAAGGCGACGGCTGGACCCTGACCCTGAAGCCGGGGTGGCGGGTGATCGCGGGAACCCGCCCCGGCGACTTCACGGTGAGCGACCACTGAGGCTTTCCCGGGCCTTGCGACGCCTGTGACACCGGCGCGGTTGCGACCTGCGGCCCCGCCGTGCATAGCTCCACCGGGGCGCCGGAGTTTCGTATGCGTTTCAGTCGTCGCGCTTTGCTCGGCTCGGCCGCGGCCACGGCCCTTTTTCCGTTGGCTGCGCGCGCCACGACGGTCGCCGACATCCTGAGCGAAGGCGATACCCCGCCCAGCGCGCCCCCGCCCTCGACCCCGGTCGCGCGGCTCCTGGCCGAGGTCGCCGAGGCGATGCTGCTGGAATACCCCGAGAACGCGTCCTTCCGCGGCGTCGACACCGGCGCACGGGCGCCCCTGAAGCACCGGCTGACCGACCGCTCCGACGAGGGCGCACAACGCCGCGCCACCGCCTGCGCCGAGCGCCTGGCGCACCTGAAGGCGGTCGACCGCAAGGCGCTCTCGGGCGAGGAGGCGATCGGCTACGACTGCACCCTGATCGCGCACCAGCAGGCGCTCGACGGGTCGAAGTTCGGCTACGGCGACGACTTCGTGCTGCACGCGTTGTGGGCCGAGAACATCGCGCCCTATGCGGTCACCCAAATGACCGGCGACTTCCAGTCGGTCCCCGACTTCCTCGACAGCATGCACACGGTCGCGACGTCGGACGACGCCGACGCCTACCTCGACCGCCTCGACGTCTATGCCTCGTGCCTCGACCAGGAGAGCGCGCGCATCGCCGATGACGCCGCGGGCGGGGTGAACGCGCCGGCCTTCATCCACGACACCCTGCTGGCCCAGTTCAAGGCCTACCTGGCGCAGCCGACCGAACAGTGGGGCCTGGTCAAGTCGATCGCCAAGCGCGCGAAGGACAAGGGCCTCTCCGACGCCTACGCCGCCAAGGCGCTGGCCATCTGCGACAAGGCGGTGCGGCCCGCGATCGAACGCCAGAACGAGGCGACCAAGGCCGCGCGCCTGACCGCGACGGTAGACGCGGGCGTCTGGAAACTGCCGCAGGGCGAGGCCTATTACGACTGGCAGATCGGGGTGAATGCGGGCCGGTTCACCGCCGACGAATTGCACAAGACCGGGCTCGATCAGAACGCAGCGCTTTCCGCCGAGATGGACAAGCTGTTGCGCGCCCAGGGTCAGTCGCGCGGCACTGTTGGCGAACGGATGGCCGCGCTCGGCGCGTCGAAGAAGTTCCTCTATCCCGCGACTGACGAAGGCCGTGCGCAGCTTCTGGCCTATCTCAACGGCCGCATCGCCGCCATGCGCGCCAAGCTCGACACGGCGTTCGGGCCGCGGCCCAAGGCCGATGTCGTGGTGCGCCGCGTGCCGGTCGACATCGAGGCCGGCGCGCCGCTGGGCTACGAGGAAGACGGCTCGCTCGATGGGACCAGGCCGGCGACCTACTACATAAACCTGAAGGACATGGGGAACTGGCCGCGCTTCTCGCTGCCCACCCTCACCTTCCACGAGACCGTGCCCGGACACGTGCTGCAGGGCGCCTATTCCAGCCGCCTGCCGCTGATCCGCAGCCTCCTCGAATTCAACGCCTATGTGGAAGGCTGGGCGCTCTATTCGGAACAGCTGGGCGACGAGCTCGGGCTCTACGCCGACGATCCGTTCGGACGGCTGGGGTATCTGCAGTCGATCCAGTTCCGCGCCTGTCGCCTGGTGGTCGACACCGGACTCCATGCGAAACGTTGGACGCGCGAGCAGGCGGTGCAGTTCTTCCGCGCCCAGACCGGCTCGCCCGACGACGCCATGCGCAGCGAGGTCGACCGCTATTGCGTCACCCCCGCCCAGGCGCTGGGCTATAAGGTCGGCCACAACGAGATCAACCGCCTACGCGACAAGGCCAGGGCCGCACTCGGCGCCAAATTCGATCTGCGCCGTTTCGACGATCTGGTGGTCAGCCCCGGCGCCGCGCCGCTCACCGTGCTCGACGGCCTGGTGGATGCGTGGATTTCGAACGGCGGCGTTGCCGCCGCCTAGGGATCGCGAACGGCGGCGTCGCGACCTAGCGCTTGCGCGCAGTGATGATCACGTCGATCTCGTCATTGCGCGGATTGACAAAATCGAGGCGTACGCGGCCGTCGTCGAGGGTCGTCACCGTCGCGGGGATCGAGCTGTTGGTCAGCAGCCAGCCCTGGGGCAGCACCACCGCGTCGGCGGCGCGGCCGAAGCTGCGGTGGAAGATGAGTTCGCCCTTGTCATCGACGTGGTAGCTGGGCGGATCGGTGTAGGTCTCGAACATACGCAGGCGAGCCGAGCCGCCGTCGGGCACGGGCGGGAAGGTGAAGACCACCACCTCGGTGTCGGGCGTCACCTTGTCGGGCGCCTCGTCTGAGGGCAGGTGTGCGGCGGTGATCGCGTCGCCCTTGAGGATGTTGGTGGTGAGCGCATCGCCGGTGTCGAAATTCTTGCCCGACGGTCCGTTGGCGTGGGAGCCGGTGCGCACCACATTGACGTAGACGCCCACGCCCGGACGGCTTTCGGTGTAGTCGTGATAGAGGAAGAAGCTCGAGGTCTCGGGCGGGTTCAGGAAATAGACGATGTCGCGGTTCTGGTGCGCGCGTTCATCCACCGCGCGGGCGTCGGCGGATGATTTGGCGGGCGCGCCCGACGCGAGCTTGCGCGCGCGCAACTTCAGCGGCGCCTCCGCCGGCGTCCCGTTCCAGAAGGCTATGCCGATGCGGCCGTCGGCCTGTTCGATGACCTGTGACGGATAGTTGGCGTCGACCAGTTCCCAGCCCTTCGGCAGCACCACCGCGTTGCGCTTTACGCCAAGCGGACGGTCGAAGATCAGGTCGGCGCCGTCGAAGTGATAGCTCTTGGCGTCCTCGTAGGTCTTCTCGATGAGGATGCGGCCCTGGCCGCCGTCGGCCGGCACCGGCCGCGCGAGTTCGACGCGGATGTAGTCGGCGTGCGGATCGGCGTCGCTCAACCCTTCGGCACGGGCCTGATCGGCGTGCACGACCGAGAACTTCAGTTCCTTGCCGGTGGCCCGGTCGAAGACGTGCTCGTCGGTGGCCACGCTGCCGGGACGGATTGGGTTGAAGTAGACCCGCGCGCCGGGAGTGGTCGCGGTGATCTCGTAGAGGATGTGGAACTTGCCCGAGCCGGGATCGAGCAACTCGTAGCGGGTATAGCCATCAGCCTCGCTCTGGGCGGCGCGGGCCGCGGCAGGCAGGACGGCGACCGCCAACGACAAGGCGGCAAGGACGGTGGAAAGACGGCGCATGACGATACCCCCCGGATGAGTCCGGAGCACTATCGACCTAGCCGGCGTCGTTTGGAAAGCCTTAGCCGTTCAGGAACCGCTGGGCGGTGAACACCGACAGCAGGCGCATGCCGCGCTCTTCCAGGTATTCGCGCCCGCCTTCCAGACGGTCGACGATGACCAGGCCCGCGTCGACCACGCCGCCAAGCTCGCGCACCACCTCGGCCGCCAGCCAGAGCGACCCGCCCGATGTCGCGACGTCGTCGACGATCAGCACGCGCTTGCCGTCCAGGGTTTCGCCCGGAGCCAAGCCCTCGACCAGTTCGCGGGTGCCGTGCTCCTTGGCCTTCTTGCGCACGAAGAAGGTGCGCACCGGCTTGCCCTCGGCCTCGGACAGGGCGGCGATGGCGCCCAGCAGCGGCACGGCGCCCATCTCGAGCCCGCCCACGTACTCCGCCCCTTCCGCCAGCACCTGACGCAGCAGGGCGCGGCCGCAATAGAGCGCCCCCTTTGGGTCCATCATGGTGGGCTTCAGATTGAAGTAGAAGGTCGACGGCCGCCCTGACGCCAGGACGATGTTCCTGAGCGCGAAGGACCGTTTGCGGATGACCTCGGCCAAGGCCGCTTCTTCGTCCGCATGGGCGGGTCGGACGGCGTCGGCGACGGTCATGGCGGGACTCCTCGGTGGGGCGGGTTTCGGGGGAGGTTTAGTCCGGCAGGGGTTCGGGTCAAGCGCTCCCCGAGCGTTCGTTTTTCCAAGACCAAGGGCAATGACCTGGGCTAGAGAGGCGCCATGGCCGAATACTCGCCGCCCGTTCTCCAGGCGCGACGCGCCCAGATGTATTTCCCGCTGACCGAGGCGGAGATCGCGCGGCTGCGGCGGTTCGGCGACACGCGCGAGTTCAAGGCGGGCGAGGACCTGGTCCGCGCCGGGGACACCGGCGTCGGCATGGTGGTGGTGCTGTCCGGACACGCGACGGTGCTGCGGCGCGACGGCCTCGGCCACAACGAAGCGCTGAGCCGGTTCGGCAAGGGCCATTTCATCGCCGAGGTCGGCCAGCTCACCGGCCGGGCGTCGTTTGTCGACGTGCGCGCCGATACCGACGTCCAGGCCCTGATCGTATCCCCCGAGAATCTGCGCGCCCTGGTGATTGCCGAAGCGGAGCTGGGCGAGCGGATCATGCGCGCGCTGATCCTGCGTCGCGTCGGCCTGATCGAGACGGGCGCCGGCGGCCCGGTGGTCATCGGCGCGCCGGATCATCCCGGCGTCGTGCGCCTGCAGAACTTCCTCGCGCGCAACGGGGTCCCCTATCGCGTGCTGGATCCGCGCGACGACCATCACGCCGACGCCCTGCTCGCCTGCGTGAAGCCGGACCTGTCGGACATGCCGCTGGTGCTGGCGCCGGACGGTTTCGTGCTGAAGAATCCAGATGAGCATACCTTGGCCGAACGCGTCGGCCTGTTGCCGAAGCTCGATCCCGCGCGTTTCTACGACGTAGCCGTGGTGGGTGCGGGGCCGGCCGGGCTCGCCACTGCCGTCTATGCGACGTCCGAGGGCCTCTCGGTCGTGGTGCTCGAGGCGCGCGCGTTCGGGGGCCAAGCCGGCGCCTCGTCGCGCATCGAGAACTACCTGGGCTTCCCCACCGGCATATCGGGCCAGGCCCTGGCGGGCCGCGCCTTTTCCCAGGCGCAGAAGTTCGGCGCCGACATCGTCATTCCCGGTCCGGTCGATCGGCTCGATTGCAACCACGTCGATGGTTACGCCCTGAACCTGGCGGACGGAACCCAGCTGCAGGCCCGCGCCGTGGTCATCGCCAGCGGCGCCGAATACCGGCGCCCGCCGCTGCCGAACCTGGCGGAGGCGGAACGCGACGGGGTGCACTATTGGGCCTCGCCGGTGGAAGGCAATCTGTGCGCCGGGTCGGAGGTCGCGCTGGTCGGCGGCGGCAATTCCGCGGGTCAGGCCGCGGTCTATCTCGCCAGCAAGGCGGCGAAGGTGTGGATGCTGGTGCGCGGCGCCGGGCTCGAGGCCACCATGTCGCGCTATCTGATCGACCGGATCAAGGCGCAGCCCAGCATCGAGCTGCGCACCCACACCCAGATCGAGCGCCTGGACGTGGATGCGAACGGCGCCCTGTGCAGGATCGCGTGGCGCCATACCGACACGGGCGAGACCGGCGAGCGGTCGCTGCGCCACCTGTTCCTGTTCATCGGCGCGGATCCCGCCACCCACTGGCTCTCCGGTTGCAAGGTGGCGATCGACGCCAAGGGCTTCGTGCTCACCGGCAAGGCGGCGCGTCCCGGTGAAGACACCCCGCCCGCCCTGATGACCAACCTCGACGGCGTATTCGCCATCGGCGACGTGCGCTCCGGCTCGACCAAGCGCGTCGCCGCCGCGGTCGGCGAAGGCGCCGCGGTGGTCGCCGAAATCCACGCCTTCCTGGCGGACCGCGCCTAGGTCCGCTTCTCCAAGTCAAGCGCCTGAACGTCCCTCAGGGAACAGCGATTGACAGTTTCTTTGTTATTTTGCTAAATACCGAAATAGCAGATGGCCGAGATCTATAGAGCCCTGGCCGATCCGACGCGGCGCCGCATCCTGGAACTCCTGCGGGAGAAGGAGATGAGCGCCGGCGAGATCGCCGAGCACTTCGACCTCTCCAAGCCCACCCTGTCGGGGCACTTCAACGTGCTGCGCGAGGCGGGGCTGGTCGAGACGGAGCGCACCGGCACCACCATCGTCTACCGGCTCAACGTCACGGTGTTGGAGGAGGCCCTGATGGCGCTGTTCGACGCCTTCCGGCTGAGCAGCCGGCGCAAGGGAGGCAAGCGGTGAAAACCGGACGTCAACTGTGGGTCTGCGCGTTCGCGCTGGGGGCCATGCTGGCGATGGCCGCCGCCGCCCTGTTGCAGACCTCGAAGCATAATTTCGCCGTGCGCTGGGACCTGCACGGTCATCCGTTCGGATACATGCCCGCCTGGGCCGCGGTGCTGATGCTGCCGGTGGTCGCCGCGCTCCTGTGCGCCGGCTTTGCGCTGGCGCCGCGCGTGTTGCCGCCCGGAACGCTCGACCGGTCGGGCGCGGCGTGGATCGCCACTTGGAACGCGGCGCTGATCGCCATGTGCGCGGGCCAGGCTGTGGTGGTGGCGCTGAATCTCGGCGTCCATATCGACATGCCCCGGTTCGGCGGTCTGCTGGCGGCCGCCGTAATCGTCCTCATCGGCAACTACATGGGCAAGATCCGCTACAACTACATGTTCGGCCTGCGCACGCCCTGGACGCTCAGCGACCAGCGCGTGTGGGACAAGACCCACCGGTTCCTCGGCCGCGCCATGGTCGGCGCCGCGGCGCTGCTCACGGCCGCGACCTTCCTCACGCCCACCGGTCGCGCGGCCGATGTGTGGATCCTGGTCGAGATCCTCGTGCTCGTCGCGGCGCCGCTGATCGCGGCCGTCGTCTATTCCATCCGCATCACGCCGCCGTCCGCAAACGGCGCGGCCACCTAGGAGCCTCCGATGACCGATCGCAAGGGCGTCATCGCCTATCTCATCCTCGCCTTCGGCATCGCCTGGGTGAGCTGGGAGATTCCGATCCGGCTGTTGCACCTCGATGTGACGACGCCGCAGTTTCAGCTCTACGCCGCCCCAGGCGCCTTTGCACCCGCGATCGCGGCCCTGATCGTGCGCGCCTTCACTAAAGACGGCTTCAAGGACGCGAAATTCAGGCTGCCGCTGCTCACGAAGTGGCCCTATTTCCTGTTCGCTTTATTGCTGCCGCTCGTGATTGTGGCCGCCATCGTGTTCGAGGCCAAGGCGCTGGGCTATCTGCCGGCGGGGTTCGACCTGATGAAGGCGATCCAGGGCGTAGTTCCCGGCGCCGGGACGGCCGGCCAGACCGCGACCGCGACCGCGACGGCGGCCCAGCTCGCCAAGATCGGCCCCTGGCTGATCCCGGTCATGCTGGGGACCGCGATCCTCGCCACCCCGATCCTGTGGGGGGAGGAGTTCGGTTGGCGGGGTTACCTGCAACCGCGCCTGTTCCCGGGCAAGCCGGTCGCCGCCGCCGTCGTCACCGGCGTGATCTGGGCGGTGTGGCACTTCCCGATCATCCTGCGCGGTTACGACTTCGGCCGCGACCAGGCGGTGCTGGGTTGCGGCGCGCTGGTCGTGGCGTGCGATCCTGCTGTCGTTCATCTTCGCCTGGCTGGTCGAGCGCACCGGTAGCATCTGGTCCTCGAGCCTCGCCCATGCCGCCACAAACGGCGTCGGCGGCAGCCTCACGGCGCTGTGGTTCGGCAGCCTGCACAACGACGTCGTGATGTCCTACGTGGGCGCCCTGGGGTGGGCGCCGATGCTCGTCGTCTGCCTGCTGATCCTCGCGTTCGGACGGCGCAAGCGCGTCGAACCGCCAAGCTGAAAGCGGAACGGCTCCCGGCGGCGCCCGTTCTATCCACGGACCCGCCAAGGAGTTCTACCATGCGCCTCGTTCCCCTTCTGATCGCCGCCGGCGCGGCCGTGGCTTTGACGGCCTGCTCGCAGAGAACCGAAGACCGAGCCAAGGCGGCCGCAGACGAAACCGCCGCGACGGCAAGCTCCGCCGTACAGGACGCGTCCGCCGACACCAATGTCGCGGCGAACAAGGCCGAAGCGGCGGCGGACAACGCCGGCGCGGCCGCAACCAATGCGGCGGACAATGCGTCGGATTCCACCACCGATTTGCGCGAGCGGGCCAGGGAAGCGGCGCGCAGGGTCGGTCACGAGGCCGCCGAGACGGCGCGTACGGTGAAGCACAAGGCCGAGGCCGCCGCCAACGCCGCGGCGAACGCGCACTAACTGCGGCCTGACCGCGACCTGACGCCGCGAACCCCAGGAAACCGAGGCTGGACACGGGGTTGCGACCCGCCGTGGCCTTGACGGGCCGGGCGGCGCGCCGCAGGGTCCGATTGCGGCAAAATTGGGGAGCGGCTGATGCGGCTAGGGCTGGCGGCGACGGCGGGCGTGTTCGCGCTCGGCTGCCTGGCGGGCTGCGCCTCTCCGCGGTACGCGGCCGAGACCCCCTATCCCGGCGCCGACGAGACCGCCCGCGCCTTCCTGGCCGAGGTAGCCTCGGGCGTCGATGTGGCGCGCGACCCGCGCGCGGGACCCCAGTTCGCCGCAGACATCGCGCCCGAGCGCCTGCGCGCGGTGCGCGCCCTGATCCCGAAAGCCACGCCGACACGGGTCGAGGCGGTCGGCTGGCGGATGACCGGCCGCAGCGATGACGGCGCAACGGCCGAGCTGTCCTACGCCTGGTCCTATCCGCACCAGACCCTGCTGATGCGCGCGGTGCTGCATCGCGAGCACGACGAGCAGGTCTGGACCGTCACCGGCGTCGAAGCGCGGCGCACCGGCCGCCGGCACGGCCTTGCCGTCGTCGGCGAGGCGCCGCAGGCGCCGCCGAAAGCCTAGCTGCGGCAGCCGCCGCCTTGACCCCGGCGCGCCGCCGCCGCAGGGTCGATGGGAATTGAGCCTGGGGGTCCCTATGCGTCTGTGGCTTGCGGCGGGCTTGGCCTGCCTCTCACTTTCCGCCTGTCAGTTGCCGTCGCCCGACAAGGACGCCGATGCGCTCGCCAAGCGCTTCATCGGCGAGGTCGCCTCGGGCGCGGACCTGACGAAGGACGCCAACGTGGATCCGCAGCTTTCCGGCCCCGCGTGGCAGACCCAGCGCGACGGGTTGAAGGCGCTGTTCCCGAAACCCACGCCCGACAAGATTTCAGAGCACCGGCTGGAGCATCGATTCCAGGGCCGGCGAAGGCGCGCGCGCGGAGCTGCGTTACAGCTACGCCTATGGCCAGACGCCGGTGGTGCTCACCGCCGTGCTGCGCAAGCCCCAGGGCAAGACCCAATGGGTCGCCACCGGCCTCAGCGGCCTGCGCGACGCGGGACCGGTGGTGCTCGGCGAACCGCCCCAGGCGGAAGCGGGCGGCGGCGACTGAGCGCCCCGGCGCCCTCGCCAAGGTCATGACGTCGAAAGCTGATGGACCGCGCGATGACGATCGAACTCTCCGTCACCGACATGCACACCGCCGGCGAGCCCGTGCGGATCGTCACCGGGGGTTATCCGGCGCTCGAGGGCGTCACCATCCTCGACAAGCGGCGCGACGCGAAGACACGCTACGATCACCTGCGCCGCGCCCTGATGCTCGAGCCGCGCGGCCACGCCGAGATGTACGGCGTGATCCCGGTCGAGCCGACCGATCCGCGTGCGGTGTTCGCCTGCCTGTTCATGCACGGCGAGGGCTATTCCACCATGTGCGGCCACGCGACCATCGCGATCGGGCGCTGGCTGATCGAGAGCGGACGCGTGGTGGCGGACGCGCCGCAGACGCGGTTTTCCATCGAGGTTCCCTGCGGCGTGGTCGATCTCGTCTGCGACGTCGAGGGCGGTCGCGTGACCCGCACGGCCTTCGACAGCGTGCCGGCGTTCCTGGCGATCGAGGACCTCTCGATTGACGTGGACGGTGTGGGCCAGGTTGTGTGCGACGTCGCCTACGGCGGCGCGTTCTACGCGGTGCTGCCCTCGTCGCGCCTCGGTCTCGAGTTCTTCGCCACGCCGATGGAGGATCTGCGCCGTGCGGCGATGGCGATCACCGACCACGTCCGCAAACAGGTCGCGATCCGGCATCCGGTGGAAGCAGATCTCGGGTTTCTCTACGGAACCATACTGACCGACGACGCGCCGCCGCCCGCGCCCAGCTCCAATCTCTGCGTCTTCGCCGAGGGCCAGATCGACCGCAGCCCGACCGGATCGGGCGTCACCGCGCGCCTGGCGCTCGACTACGCCAAGGGCCGCATCGCGACGGACGTCGCGCGCGCCTTTCGCGGCCCGACCGGCGTCCCCTTCGAGGCGAAGATCGTAGCCCAGACCACGCTTGCGGGCCTCGCCCGGCCGGCGGTCACGGTGCGCGTGTCGGGAACGTCGCATTTCACCGGCGAGGCGAGATTCCGGCTCGATCCGGACGACCCGCTGGGCGGCGGCTTCGCGCTGCCGCAACGGTTCACGCGCTGAACGAACCGCGACGCCTTGCGTGTTCCGGCGCCCTGCCCCAATCTGCTTCCGACGCTGCGGCTGCGGCGGTCCCAGGGGGGATAAGTCATGACCAGATTTCCGCTGCGCCTAGCCGCGCCGGCCATCGCAATCGCCGCCGGCGCGCCGCCGACGTCACACTGACGCTTCAGGAGAACGCCGCAATGAAATGGTTGATCGGCGTCAGTCTTCTGTTGATCGGCGGCGTCTTGGGCGCCGCCGTTGCGCTGGTCGTACTCGACCGTCCCCTGGCCTGGACCGGCGATGGCCTGAGCCTCGGGCCTCCTGAGATGACGCGGACGGAAATCTCAGGGACGCCGACAAGCGCGTTGACAAAGAGGGTCTTCGGCGCGTTCGCAGGCACAATTGTTGGCGACGACCGGCGATGGGCGCCATCCCGTATCTACTTCTACGGCTTGCCCCACGGGTTCAGCGCCGGGCTCTGTGAAATCCCGACCTACGACGTGTACTTTGAGACGCCGCGTCACTTGCCCCGCGGACTGCAGACGCCGTCTCGCATAAGCAAGATGGAAACGAGCATGACGTACGCCGTCGTGGGACAGGTCTCGCATACGGACTCTCCCGATCCGCGCACCCTGCTGGCATGCTCGACGTTTCGCGGGTTCCGCCATGTTTTCGCAGTCCCCACGTCGGAAGATCCTCCCGGCGATGCAGCGCTTCGGAGCGTGCTTGTTTACAACACTGTTCGGGATCAAGTCCTTTCGCGTCGGGCCAAATTTCCGGTCATCTGCAAGAACGACGTGCCCGATGAGGGTTCAACCTGCGACGGTCTTGTGGCCCTGTTCCACCTCTCTCCAGAGACGATCACATCTGTTTCGGAGCAGCATGACGACCTGCAGAACAAATATGGCGACTATGCCTTCCAATTTGCACCCGAACCGCAGCGCGGCCGCCCAGCCGACAGCTACCCGCAGATTACTCGCCGTGTGATCGTTCACGTCACGCCGACAGGCTTCGAAGCAATCGACGACTATCACCCGCGTGTGACGAGCGTTGAGGTTGAACGTTCCATCCTACCCTGAGCTGCGCCTCAGTGCGTCTGCACGATCTCGCGGCCGGCGGGCGCCAGCGCGAGGCCGGCCAGCTTGAAGTGGGCGTAGCCGAACGGGATGCCGATGATGGTGATGCACCACAAGACGCCCATCACCAGGTGAGCGAGCGCGAGCCACCAGCCGGCGAACACGAACCAGACGATGTTCAGCAGGCAGCCGAAGGTCTGGTTCTCGCCGGTGATCAGGGATTTCGTCACCGCTTCGTGGCCGAACGGGAAGAACGACATCAGGCCGACGCGGAAGGCCGACGGCGCCCAGGGGATGCCGATGATGGTCAGGCACAGGACGCCCGAGGCGATGATCCAGGCGATCCCGGCGGCAAACCCGCCGAAGATGAACCACAGGATGTTGAGGATCAGGGACATGGCGACTCCTTGGCTCGGAATGCCGTTCTAGCGCCCCGGCCGGTCCGCGCCAGTTAAACTCCGCTAATGCGCCCGGGCTCCCGCCCCCGCACCAAAACCCCGGCCAACACCCCGCCCGCCGCCGCGCAGCCGCCGGCGAGCAGCATGACCAGGGCGTAGGCGCGCTCGAAGGCCGCGCGCTCGGCCGTCCGAACGGTATCGCCGGGCTTAAGGTCCAGGGTCAGGGCGGCGCCGCGCGCGGGACGGGCCGTCTGCGGCGCGTGGAGCGCGTCGAGCCGGGGGCCGAGCGTCCGGTCGAAGGCGGCGGAGAACACCAAGCTCATGGCGGCGATGGCGATCAGGCCGGCCACGCGCGAGACCGCGTTGTTGATCCCTGACGCGGCGCCCGCGTGCTCCTGCGGTACGGAGCTCATCACCGTGGTGGTGAGCGGCGCGACCGCGACCGTCATGCCGAGCGCGACCAGCAGCACCGCCGGGAACACGCCGAACCAGTAGCTGTCGCGGCCCGACGCCCAGCCGAACAGGCCAAGGCCCGCGCCCGCGATCACCGGGCCCGCCGCCAGGAACCAGCGCGGACCGAAGCGACTGCTCAACCGCCCGGTCAGGGACGAGAGGGTTCCCATCACCAGCGGGAACGGCAGGATCGCCGCGCCCGCTGCGGCGGCTGCGTAACCGTGGATACGGATGAGCTCGAACGGCAGGAAGAACAGCGCGCCGGACAGCGAGAAGTACAGCAGCAACGTGAGCAGGTTCGCCGCAAGAAAATCGCGCGACTTGAACAGGGCGAAGGACAGCATGGGCGCCTTCGACCACGCCTCGACGAGCGCGAACAAAGCCGCGCCGACGACGCCGGCCGCGACGGCGCCGACCACCCACGCCGAGCGGAAACCCTCCGACCCCGCAACGGTCAGGCCCCAGGTGAGCAGGCCAAGACTGACGGCGCAGAGCACCGCGCCGGGCGCATCGATGTGTTTGGCGTCGGGATCGCGACTCTCGGGCGTGGCGATCAGGGTCAACACGATCGTGCCGATCGCCAGCGGCACGTTGATAAAGAAGATCGCACGCCACGACACCTGGTCCACCAGCCAGCCGCCGACCAGGGGGCCGATGGCGGCGGTGACCGCGCCGAGGCCGGCCCACAGGCCAATCGCCTGGCCGCGTTCGTTGTCGGGGAAGTTGGCGCTGAGCAGGGCCAGGCTCGCGGGCGTGAGCAGGGCGGCGCCCATGCCCTGGACCGCGCGCGCCGCGATCAGCAACCGCGCGTCGGGCGACAGGGCGCAGGCGATCGACGCCAGGGTGAAGATGACAACGCCGGCCAGGAACACCCGGCGGCGGCCGTAGCGGTCGCCCGCGGCGCCGCCGACCAGCAGCAGGGCGCCCAGCAACAGCAGATAGGCGTTCATCACCCACTGCACTTCCGCCGCGCCCGCATGCAGCGCCTGCTGGATCTGCGGCAGGGCGACATTGACCACTGTCCCGTCGAGCCAGCCCATGGCCGAGCCCAGGATGGTCGCAGACAGGATGAGACGTTTCTTGGACTTTGAGAGCGACGGCGGCGCGGCGCCTGTCACCACGCCCACCCCTGCGGATGCGGCGTCGAGGTTGCGATCTCGGAGAATTCCTCATCGACGTAGCACCACAGCCACGGGTCGGGCGGATAGTAGGACTCGATCACCGGGTGGTCGGTCGTCTCGAAGTGTTTGGTGGCGTGTTTGCCCGGCAACTCGTCGCAGCAGCCGACGTGGCCGCAGGTGCGGCAGAGGCGCAGGTGCACCCAGCCCTGGCCGATCTTCAGGCATTCGGCGCAGCCGTCGGTGGCGGGCGTCACCTTGCGGACATGCTCGAAATGCGAACAGCTCATCGGTCGCCCTTTCCTCTTGCGCGCTAGACCACGGTGGTTCGGATGTCGGCGCCGGACTTCAGCACCTTGGTCACCGGCGTGCGTTCGGCGATCTCGGCCAGGCGCGCGCGCTGGGCCTGGTCGAGCGGGCCCTGGAACTTGAGCGTGCGGTCGATCACCGCGGTGCCTGCCTCTTCGCGATAGGCCAGGTCCACGTCCACCGCCTCGAGCGGCCAGGCCTTGCGTTCGGCGTACATGCGAAGGGTGATGGCGGTGCAGGATCCGAGCGCGGCCAGCAGGTATTCGAACGGCGCCGGACCCAGGTCCCGGCCGTCCAGATGCGGCGACTCGTCGGCGATAAGGTCATGATGGCCGACCCGCAGCGCGGTCTCCCAACGGCCGCCGGAATTGCGCGCGTGGCCGCGTGCGATGACCAGGGGTGCGGGCGGCGGCGGCGCGGCGGGCGGGGAGTCCGTGTCGGTCATCAGTCCTTGGTCCGGTCTCGCCGGGGGCCCGGCGGGCGACTAAGACTAGCCCCTCCCGGCACAGGAGGCGAACATGGCGGCAGTCGAGACCACGGCAGGCGGGGTGCGCGAAGGCCTCTGGATCGCCTCGGGCCTCAGGACCCCCTTCGCCAAGGTGGACGGGCCGCTCGCGGCCTACGACGCCATCGCCCTGTCGGTCCCCACGGCCCAGGCCATGGTCGAAACGCTGGACGGCGGCAAGCCGGACCTGGCGGTCTGGGGGGCGGTTGCGCCCAACCTCGGTTGGAGCAACCTCGCCCGCGAGGTGATGCTCGACGCCAAGCTCGACCCGTCGATCCCGGCCTTCACCACGGTCATGGCCTGCGCCACCTCCTTGATGGCGGCGATCGAGGCCGCGGGGATGCTCGACGGACGCGGCCGCCACCTGGCCCTGGCCGGCGGCGTCGAAAGTATGAGCCGGGTGCAGATCGGCCTGACCCAGACCCTGTCGGACTGGCTGCGGCATTTCTTCGACGCGCGCACGGTGGGCCAGCGGGTGGAGCTGCTGAAGGACATCCAGCTGCGCGAGGTGAAGCTCTACATCCCCTCGATCACCAACCGCTCCACCGGCAAGAGCATGGGCGAGCACACCGAGGAGATGGCCAAGACCTGGCACATCCCTCGCCTGGATCAGGATGAGCATGCGCTGGAGAGCCACCAGCGTGCGGTGGCGGCGTGGAAGGCGGGCTTCTTCGCCGACCTGGTCATCCCGTTCGCGGGCCTCGATCACGATACCATTCCGCGCCCGGATACCTCGCTCGAGAAGCTCGCCAAGCTGAAGCCGGTGTTCGACCGGACCAGCGGCCAGGGCACCCTGACCGCGGGCAATTCATCGCCGCTCACCGACGGGTCGGCCGCGATCTGGGTCGCCGACGACGAGGGACTGAAGCGCGTGCCGGATCGCTTCTATCGCGCACGCCTGGTCGACTGGGAGATCGGCGCGATCGACCTGTGGCATGAGGGCCTGCTCATGGCGCCGGCCTACAGCATCCCGCGCCTCCTGGCGCGGCACGACCTTCGCTACGACGACATTCAGTTGTGGGAGATCCACGAGGCGTTCTCGGCCCAGGTGCTCTGCCACATCAAGGCGCTGCAGGACCGCGCCTTCCTGCGCGACAAGGTCGGCGTCGACCGCGACTTCGGACCGTTCCCGCGCGAGCGGATGAACCCCAACGGCGGCAGTGTGGCGCTGGGCCACCCGTTCGGCGCGACCGGCGCGCGGATTCTCAGCCAGGCGGTGAAGGAGCTGTCGAAACACGACAAGGGCGCGCGCGCGATCGTCTCCATCTGCACCGACGGCGGCCTGGGCGGGGTGATGCTGTTGGAGCGCGCCTGATTGCACGCCCGTCCGGAAACCGCCTGCGGTTGACCCCACGGCCAAGCTTCCGCAAGGTGGCGGCGTGGGGGTGCGTATCATGGCGTTTCATTCGATCTGGCGACGGGCCGCTTTGGCGTGCGCCCTGATTGCGTTGGCTGGCGGGGCCGCGGCCGAGGACGCCAAGGGCGGTCCCGACGAGGCGAAAGCCCGCGCGAAGACGCCGTTGGAGGCCATGCTCGACCAGGCGATCTCGCTGCCGTCCCTGTCGCCGTCGGGACGCTACCTCGCCTACGACCGCACCGAAGGCGACGTCGACCAGCTGGTCATGCTCGACCTCGACACCCAGGACAGCAAGGTCCTGTTCAGGACCAAGCCGGCCACCAAGGACCAGGCGGCGAAAGAACTGCGCCAGGAAATCGCAGACATCGGCTGGAAGTCGGATGACCGACTGCTGCTGTCGCTCGCCGTACCGATCGGCGGCTACGCGCGCGACATTCTCGGCCCCGAACCGGTGGTGACCTTCATCACCGATCGCGCCGGCGGCCACGCCGTAATGCTGAAGGCCCAAACCGCCGTCGTCGACTATCTGTACAGCGATCCGGACCACATGCTGGTGGAGATGTACGACAACAACGACGTGCTGTGCGTCTTCAAAGTCGGCATCACGGTCGGTTCCTTCGTCATGATCGAACGCGGACCGCCGCGGGTGGTCGACTACACCGCCAACAGCAAGGGCGAGATCGTGATGCGCACGGTCCGGGGCGAAGGCCTGTTCTCGGGCTCCTACGCCATCCTCGAGGGGCGCGCGCCCGGGAGCCAGGAATGGACCCGCATGTTCGAGGTGCACCCCAAGTCGCAGAATATCTTTTCGGACAAGATCTTCGTCGCCGCCACCGACGACCCGGGCGTGTTCCTGGTCCAGGCCGCGCAGGACACCGGCAAGGGCGACACGCGCGCCATCCGCCTGTTCGACGCAGTGAACGCCAGGCTGGGCGACGTGGTCTACGCCAACGACGCCCACGACGTGGAAGACGCCGTGCTCGACCCCGCCACCCACGCCGTGCTGGCCGGCTGCTATCACGCCGACGTCTATATCTGCGAATACAAGGACAAGACGTTCCAGGCCCAGCGCGACGCCATGGTCAAGCACTTCGAGGGCCTGGAGAACGTGGCGGTGGTTTCACAAGCGCGCAACGGCTCGCGCTGGATCGTGCGCACCGACGGGCCGAACGATCCGGGGACCTTCTATATCTATCAGCCCAAGAGCGACGTAATCGCGCCGCTCGGCCGCGTGGCGCCGGATGTGGATCCCGCGAGCCTTGGCGAAACGCGGCGCTTCGATTTCAAAACCCGCGACGGCCAGGCGCTCAGCGGCTATCTCACGCTACCGAAGGGCGCCGGTCCGGCGCCCCTGGTGGTCTTGCCGCACGGTGGGCCGGAAGCGCGCGACGACACCGACTTCGATCTCTGGGTCCACTATCTGGCCAGTCGCGGCTATGCCGTGCTGCAGGCGAACTTCCGGGGCTCGGGCGGATTCGGGCGCACCTTCGCCGCAGCCGGTTACGGCCAGTGGGGCGCGCGCATGTCCGACGACCTGGACGACGCGGTGAGTGCGGCGCTGGCGACGGGCAAGCTCGATCCCAAGCGCGTGTGCATCGTCGGCGCGAGCTACGGCGGATACGCGGCGCTCTACGCCGCGGGCGTTCACCCCGATCTCTATCGTTGTGCGGTCAGCATCGACGGCCTGTCGGACCTGACCACGGACATGGCCTGGGAGAAGCGCCACAACGGCGCCGATTCCGACGCCTACCACTACTGGCTGAAGTCCGAAGGCGACCCGGCCAAGGACGCCGACCGGCTCACCGCCAAGTCGCCGGTCAACATGGTCCGGAGCTGGTCGGTTCCGCTGCTGCTGATCCACGGCGACGCCGACGAGATCGTCGACGTGACCCAGTCGCGCGAGATGCGCGACGCCCTGACGCGGGCGCACAAGGACGTGCGCTACGACGAGGTCAAAAACATGGGCCACGGGCCGCAGTCCCATAAGGAATGGGTTCGCGTCCTGACCGAGATCGGCGACTTCGTCGACCAGCACATCGGGCCGGCCCCGGCGCCCTAGTCCCTATTCGGCCGCGAAGGCCCGGACGGCCGCGGGACTGATCGGAACGGCGCGGGCGATGAGACCGTCCAGCTGGTCGCGCAAGGCGCGGCCACGCGGCGAAAGGTGGACGAAGCGCAGGCGCTTGTCGGCCGACGTGGACTTCAATTCAAACAGCACCGCGTCCGGCGCCATGGGCTCTTCCGGGACGAGGCCGGCCAGGGTCTTGACCAGGCGCGCTGCGCCGGCGACCTGAATCCCGCCCGCAAGCGCGAGTTCGCTCACATTCAGGCCTTCGTTCTCGCAGACGTAGAGGAACAGGATCAGGGTGGTCAGGCTGCGCGGGACCTCGACGCCGCGGAACAGTTCGAGCGCGGCCAGCAGGGTGTCGCGCTCCCGCCGCGCCGCCGACGCCTCAGTCATAGGCGTGCAGCTTGCCGGTCCTCACACGCAGCTCGCGCGGACGAGGCTCGGCCGAGCCGCTGGAGCGGCGGCGCTCGGTGACGGCGATCCAGGCTTCAGGATAGTCGCCCTGGACCGTCGAAAGGTGGGTCTCGAGCCGGCGCTGATGCTCGGCCGCTTCGAGATAGTCGGCCGCGTCGACCTCAATGCTGATGGTCGCGCGCAGGCGGACGGCCGGCATAGTGTTGGATTTCAAGATACGCCCTCCAGATCACACATCCAGGAGGGTCACAAAGTCGCCCCGATTTAGCCAGCGATTTACTTAGTATTGTTTCCGATTTGCGACGAATTCGCTCAACCAGTCTAGTGAATCTGCTCAGTGAAGGTGTTTTTCGAAATAATGAGGCGGCGACTTATCGGCTTTGGCGAGGTCCAGCCAAAGAAAAGGCGGCGGCTCTTTCGAGCCGCCCGGAGGGTTCAGGAAAAGAAAAGGCGGCGGCTCTTTCGAGCCGTCCGCAGGGTTTCAGCAAAAAGAAAGCGGCGGCTCTTTCGAGCCGCCGCCAGGGTAGTCGGATCCTTTCGGACCGCCGGTCTTAGAAGTCGGCGGTGATGCCCACGAAGATGGTCCGACCGAGCGAGTCGAAGACCTGCGGGTAGGTGTTGCCGTTCCCGAAGGGCGGCGCGGCGATGCCGAACGCGTTGGAGTCGAGGATCGGCGGATCCTTGTCGAACACGTTGTTCACGCCCGCGTGCATGACCAGGTGATCGCGGATGCGCCACTCGCCGGAGAGGTCGATGTAGCTGTAGGCGGGAATGTGCGCGTCGCTGGCCAGCGTATCGCTGCCCGGGCCGCCGGCGAAGGCGGGGTTGGTCTGGTTGAAGTCCAGGCTCGTCCCGGAGATGTAGCGCCATTGACCCGACAGAGTGAGGTTCCACGGCGTGATCCAGGTCACCCGCAGTTTGTGACGCCACTTCGGCGTCGGCGTGCCGCAGGTGGTGCCGTAGAGACCGGCGCAGTCGAAGGCGTTGCCGCCCGGCTCCGCCGTGTAGAGCGTCTCGGTGTAGGTGCCCACCATGTTGAAGGCCAGCGAGCCGTGGTCGCCCATGCCCCAATCGGAGAGATTGACGCGGTAGTTGGCTTCCATGTCGACGCCGCTGGTGTGCAGCTCATTAGCGTTGAGCAGCGGCAGGTTGACGAAACCGTTGCCGAAGATCGCGCCGGGGTTCAGCGCACTGGCGTCGCGGTGGATCAGGCTGCAGTAGGTGGCGCCGCCGAAGGCGACCGCCGTCGGCGTGTCCGCGCAGGTGGTCAGCGCGGTGGTCAGGCTGATCGTGCCGATGGCGCCCTGCACCTTGATGTCGAACCAGTCGACCGTCAGGTTGAAGCCCGGCAGGAAGGTCGGCGTGAACACGAAGCCGACCGACTTGGTGTTCGAGGTTTCCGGCGCCAGCTCCGGGTTGCCGCCCGAGGTGATATCGCACTGGGACGAGATACACTGCGGGATGATGTCCGTGCCGCCGGCGCTGCCGCCGAGGCTCGGAGCCAGCTGGCCGTTGCCGTACTGGGCCGCGGTCACATGCGTGTTTTCACACTGAGCCAAGGTAAACAGCGCCGCGCCGCTCGGACCCGCCGCCGTCGCCGCGCACGGGTCGGTGCCCGAGGCGAGACCGGTGGTCTCAGGCGCGAACAGTTCGTTCACGTTCGGCGCACGGACGGCGCGCTGGAACGATCCCCGCAGACGGATGTCCGAGGTGATCTGCCAGTCGAGGCCTTCCTTGTACGTCGAAACGCCGCCCGACGAGGAGTAGTCCGAGTAGCGGTAGCCGCCTTCGAGCGACAATTCCTTGGCGAACGGCATGTCCTGGATCAGCGGAATCCGCACTTCGCCGAAGATTTCCTTCACGTCGAAAGCGCCGGCCACGTTCTGCGGCGCGCCGCCCGCACCGGCGAGGTCGCCGGACGAGAAGGCCGCGTCGAAGTTGAAGCTTTCCGACTCACGACGGTATTCCGTGCCGAGGCTGATGCCGACGCCGTCCTTGGCCCACGGCGACTTGATGCCGTACTTGGTCAGGTCGCCGGTGATGTTGGCTCCGACGATCTGTTCGGTGGACTCGCCGTCCGACATGGCGCTGGTCTCGAGGAACTTCAGCTGCTGCGCCGTCACGCCGCCCGGGAAGGCCGGGTTGTTCCAGATGTTCCAGGGCACGCAGGCGGGGTCGCTGCCGTCGACCACGCTTTCGCAGGTCGGCACCCCGCCGACGTTGACCACGTTCAACGCTTCGTTGGTCTTGGCTTTCGAGAAGTAGCCGAGTTCCTGCTCCTGGAGATCGGTGTGCCCGAACTGGGCGAAGACGTCGTAGTTCCACCCGTCGGTGATTTCGCCGCGAGCGCCGATCACATAGCGATAGTCGAAGTGCTGGATGTCGCTGACGCGACCCACGCCTTCCACGTCGCGACGGCCGATCAGCATCGGCACCAAGTGGTTCGAGGTGTCGCCATCGCAGAAGCCCGGATGCAGGGGGCTCAAGGGGTTCGCTGAACCGATTTCCGACGCCGTCAACAGCGGGTTGTTACAGTTGATGCTGTACGGCGAGCCGTAGAAGGCGCCCGAACCCGCGATCTGAGCGTCGCTGGTGTCATGCATGAACATGAACGACGAGTAGATGTCGAGGTGCGGGTTGATCTGATAGTGCGAGAACTCACCGGCCGTATAGCGCTCGTCCGGACGTTGCAGGTAGTTCAGCGGGGCGAAGTTGTAGGCGTCCGCAGAGCTGTACGGCGATACGACGCCGGTGGAGCTGATCGTCTTGCTGCCGGCGCCCGCGTTGAAGCGGCCCGGGAAGGAGGTCGACGAACCGCCGCAGAACTGCTCCAGGGTGGTGCCGACGAAGGTGTCCTGGGTGCCGCAGGCCGACCAGTCACGGGACTTTTCCAGCACCGCATCGGTGTGCTGGTAGTTGAAGTAGAAGGTCACGTTGCCGTTGCCGTCGGCGGAGTTGGCGCCGCCGATGATGGTGGCCGTGACGCGGCCGCCGTCGGTGAGCGAGCCGGTCGGCAGGGCCACCGGCGCGGCGCCCAAGGTATGGGTGAGCGCGACGTCCTTGTCGATCTGGTCCGAGTGCTGGTCATGCTGGTCGAAGCCGTACTGCACGTCGATGCGAAGGCCTTCGAAGTCCTTCTTCATGATGAAGTTGACCACGCCGGCCACGGCGTCCGAACCGTACACGGCCGAAGCGCCGCCGGTCACGATATCGACCCGGTCCACCAGGGCGGACGGGATGAAGTTCAGGTCGGCCACCGGCAGGCCGGGGTCACCCGGCTGCAGGCGCTTGCCGTCGATCAGCACCAGGGTGCGCTTGTCGCCCAGACCGCGCAGGTCGACGGTCGCCGTACCCGTAGCGCCGTTGGATTCCATGGCGCCGAAGTCGGCGAAGGCCTGGGGCAGCGAGTTGATCAGGTCTTCGACGTTCTGAACGCCCTGAAGCTTGATGTCCTGGGAGCCGACCGTCGTCAGCGGGCTGACGCTGGTGAGACCCGGGTGCGGAATGCGCGAACCGGTGACGACCACTTCCTGCACCGTCGAGGCGGCAGGCTGGTCGGCGGCGAACGCCGGGGCGGCCGACAACGCCAAGAGCGTCGCCCCGCCGATCATTGTCGAGGCCAACAGGCGCTCGCGTACCGTGTGTCTAATCAAGATCATTCCTCCTGTTGGTCGGTCCGCCCCACCCCCACGGGCTGGCGTCCGACCTACTGTCACAGCGAAAGTGCGAGCATCGTGAAATACATCACCCCTCGTAGCCTACGTATTTGGAGTTTGGGCCAAGGGGTCAATTGCGTTCGCATCTTGGCAAACAGGTAGCAAGATAGTGTCTCAAGCCCGACACACTTTACTGAACAGCCCTCTATTCTTCAGGAATAGCTATTCTTGTGTAAAATATAACAGCAGCTATCTTTGTGACCTGATCGCAGACCCTGCCGATGTTGGGGAATAGCCGCGCCACCGGGGCGAGCGGCGTCTTCGGAAATGCTTGCGGCGCCTAGAGTTCGGCGACCGAGGGCCGGAGCCTCCGCACGGCCGCCGCATAGGCGGCGCTGACCGGAGCCGCCTTGCCGGAGGCGAGCCGGAGCAAGAGCCGGCCGCCCTCCACATGCTCCAGGCGCCGGATGCGCGCCCGGTTGACGATGGCCGAGCGATGGGTGCGGATGAACAGCGCCGGGTCGAGCTCAGCCTCGAGCGCGCGCATCGAGCGTCGAATCAGGAAGTCGCCCCCGTCAGCGTGGAGACGCACATAGTCCCGCTCAGCCTCGAACCATTCGACGCTGGAGACCGACAGGGACTCCAGGCCGCGCCGCGACGAGACCTCGATCTTGGCGATCGGGCCCTGCGCCGCCCCGGATTTCCTCGCGCCCTTCGTCATCGTCGATCCAATGCCGGAACCCGACACAGTTAGGAGAACTTGATCGCCGAGTTTTCATATTTCTTGGGCGCGCTAATAGCTGGGATTCCCCGGGCAGTATAGTTTCGATCGACAGACCCCGTATTGACGCAGGCTAAGAAATATTCGTGTAAGCTTTTGGCTTCGCGAGCCACGTTCTCCGATCGATTACCTTATGTATCTAGAGGGCCGGCGCTTCGCGGGCTCGTGTTCCCGCCCGCGGCCGGAGCGCGAGCGGGCTCGCCGCAAGGCGCAAAAAAGCGGCGGAGCGTTTCCGCTCCGCCGCCGTGTTCTCGATCGAGCGCCCTGAGGGCGCGCGTGGTTCTCAGAACTTCTGGCCGATCTTGAACCCGACCATGCGCGGCACGATCGGCACCGCGTAGGTGTTGGCGAAGACGCCGCAGACCCCGATCGTGCACTCGGTGTAGCGGCTGATGTTGCCGTGCGAATCGAAGGCGTTCTTCAGGAACAGTTCGAGCGTGAGCCCATTGTGCTCGGTCCCCAGCGAGAAGTCGGCGGTCGTATAGGACGGAAGCTGCCCTTCGACCGAGCGCTCGAAGGTGCGCAGGTCAGGCCAGCTCGAGCCTTGATACACCACGCCCGCCTGGAAGTGGTCGTTCCAGTCGCCCATCGCCCAGGTGTAGCGCGCCGTGGCGTTGCCCTTGAACTTAGGCGTCACCGGCAACTGCTGACCGGTCGGCGCATCGATGTTGCCGCCGGTGCACGGCAGGCTCTGGTCGGTGCAGTAAGGCGCGGTGAGCTGGGCGTCGTTGTAGGCGCCCGAGGCGTTGAACGTCAGGTGGTCGGTCGCCACCCAGGTCAGGTTGCTCTCGATGCCGCGGATGCGCGCGCTGGCGGCGTTCTCCACCACCGTGAGGCTGTTGATGCCCAGGAACGAGAACTGGAAGTTCTTCCAATCCTCCTGGTAGATCGCGCCGTTCCACACCAGCCGGTGATCGAGCCAGGAGGTCTTCCACCCGATTTCGTAGTTGGTCAGGTAGTCGGGCTGGTACGGACCCGCGTTGCCGTTGCGGTTGATGCCGCCCGGCCGATAGCCGGTGGAGAGGGTGGCGTAGACCAGCCGGTCCGGATCGAACTTGTAGGTCGCGGTGAGGCGGTAGGTGTTGCCGCTGCCCTTCGATTCCTTGTTGAGGTCCACGCAGCCCGGTCCGCCGCGATAGACCGCCGTCGACAGACAGTTCTGACCGCTCTGGCCGAAGCCGGTGTTGGTCCCGAAGAAGTTGTCCATCGCCTGGCTGTAACCATAGAAGCCGGTCAGGGTGTTGCGATACTCGTAGAAGCGGATGCCGCCGGTGAGCTTGAAGTTGTCGGTCACGTCGTAATCGAACTGGCCGTAGGCCGCCTCGTCGCGGTCGATGCGCATCTGATCGGTAAGCCAGAGCGTCTGAGGCCAGTTGGGCACCGACAGCGCCGGATCGAAGCCGTCGATCTGATAGTCCTGGACGATCCAGTGGGTCTGGCGCTCGTAGAACAGGCCGGCGACGAAGCGGAAGCGATCGGTCGCGGGCGAGGCGACGCGCAGTTCGTGGCTGTCCTTGCCGAACACGTCGTGGCCCACGATGAACTGGCGCGGGTTGGACAGCGGCGTCACATGGTCGCTGCCGACCCAGTAAGCGCCGTAACCGCAGCACTGATCGTAGGCGTAGGAATAATCCATGTAGTCGGACAGGGTCTCCAGCTTGCGCCAGAAATACCCGCCCGCGTAGGTGATGTCGTAGTTGGCGACCTTGCCCTGCACGGTCAGCGACGCCTGATACCAGGTGTCGCGCGAGCTGTTAGGCCCGAAGGACTGCACCGCCAGGGTCTCCGGCAGAGCCGTGTCGTAGCCGAATACCCCCGTGGAGCTTGCGTGCTGCGCGATTAGCGCCGGCGTGATCGTCCAGTTGTCGTCGAGGTCAATCTTCATCTGGGCGCGGCCGCCGATTGTGTTGACAGCGTTGAAGTCGTTCTGGACGAACCCCGTGTTGCTCACCGTCGAGCCCGCGGTCGGGAAGGAGCGCGTGCCGGCGATGCTGTCGATGTAGCCGGAGTCGTGCTCGTCCCAGCCGACGATGCGCACGGCCATCTTGTCATTGATCGGCAGGTTGACGTAGCCCTCGAACACGTCGCCGAGGCCGCCGTGGGCGACGTCGTTCACCTGAACGTCGTAGGCCGCCGAGAAGTGCCCGATCTCGGGCTTGTTGGTGATGATGCGCAAGGTGCCGGATTCGGAACTGGCGCCGTAGAGGGTGCCTTGCGGACCGGCCAGGGCCTCG
Organism: uncultured Pseudomonadota bacterium; assembly: GCA_963838235.1. Taxonomy (GTDB): domain Bacteria; phylum Pseudomonadota; class Alphaproteobacteria; order Caulobacterales; family Caulobacteraceae; genus JAFECT01. The sequence goes on along the minus strand of CAWIQJ010000005.1, from coordinate 345,117 downwards.
ATGCGCGCCACATCATAGACGTGGATGTCGAGGGTGCCCGAGATGGTGGTGATCGGCAGTTCGTCGAGATAGGCGCCGACGCTGGGCAACGGACCGGAGTGGTTGCCGTCTTCCCCGGAGGCGACGCCGCGCATGTAGATCTGGGTGTCGCTCGGCCCCAGGGTCTGCACCGAAAGGGCGGGCAGATATTTCGAATAGTCGCCGAAGTCGGTGACGTTCAGCTGCTCCAGGTGGCGGCTATCCAGCGCCTGGATCGAGGCGGAGACCTTCTGCAGGAACTCCGAGCGCTTCTCGGCGGTGACCACGACCTCCTCGACGACCGAGGCCTTGCTGTCGGTGTCTGCGGCGCGTGCGGCATGAACCCCGGCGACGCCGGTTAACACGGTCGAGGCGAGCAGCGCGGTCCACAGCGCCGGACGAGGGCGGCGCGCGTCGCGCGAGAGGTACGACTTCATTGTTCCAAGCCCCCGAAGCATTCCTGGTGATTCCAAGCATGACCGCGCAGGGGGCCAGGGGTTGTCAAGGAGTCGACACGGGGTTCACGACGGTTCGGTGAACACTGTTCTGTTCTCGCTACAGGGTGTTTCTTGTCCTACTTTTGGGACATTCGGACATAATCTTCCAATCCAGGCCCCAGGGCGGCTTCGAGTGGCCCCAGCCAGGGGTGGTAATTGCGCCAATGTTCGACCGCGTCGGTGAAAATCGGCCGACGGACCTGCTCCGAACTGGCGGTGCGGACCGCGCGCTCGGTCTCCCAGAACCTCAGGCACTGGGATTCGAGCTCGAGGCCGCAATAGTCGAGGAGCCGGCGGGTCTCGCCCTCGAGGTCGCCCACCATCTGTTCGTAGAACACCCGGTGCACGCGACCGGGCTGAACCGCGTCGAAATGGGCCATCAGTTCGGCATAGTCGCGCCAGCAACGGCCGACCTCGGTCAAGTCGTAGGAGAAGTTCTGGCCGCGGGCGAAGTGCTGTTTGAAGGCCGAGAAGCAGGTCGCCATCGGATGGCGCCGCGCATCGACGATCCTGGCGTTCGGCAGGATGGCGAAGATCAGGCCCGTGTGTAGAAAGTTGTTCGGCATCTTGTCGATGAAGAACCGCTTGCCCGACTTGCGCTGGATGCGGGTGCGCTCGAGAAAGCGTTCGCCAAGCGCACGCAATCCGACTGCGTCGACGTCGGCGATCGATTCCGGATAGTTCGACGGATCGGTGCGCGCGCGGCGTCCCGACAGCTCGCGCGCGATGGAGATGATTTCGGTCAACTCCATGGTGCCTTCCACCTGCGAGTGGCTGGACAGGATCTGTTCTATCAGGGTCGAACCCGAACGCGGCAGGCCCACCACAAAGATCGGATCGGTCGCCGCGGCGCCCTGCCCTTTCCGCGCGGCGAAAAATTCCGGTGTGAACAGCGCCTTCGACCGTTCGACGCGCGAGGTCGTCTCGTCGGCGTCGTAGTCGACCTGGCCACGCCGGATCTTCGCGCCGGCGGCGTAGTGCTCGAACGACTCGCCCCAGCAGCCCGCGTCTTCCAGCGCCTTGCCCAGCGCATAGTGCAGGTGCAGGCGGTCGTCGTTGCCGAGGCCGTCTCGCGCAAGCTGCGCCTTCATCGCCTCGACGTCCGCAGCCTCGAAGCGGAAGGTCTTGAGGTTCGCCAAGCTCCAATAGGCCTCGCCCAGCGACGGCTCGAGCGCGAGGCTCTTGCGGTAGGCGCCCACGCCGTCGTCGACACGACCCGCGGTTTTCAGGGCGTGACCGTAGCTCATCCACACCTTCGGCTGGTTCGGCTGGGCCTTCAGCACCTGGTCGTAGAGCTTCAAGGCCTCTTCGTAGTCGCCGGTCTTGCCAAGGATCACGGCCTTCAGATTGAGGTAGGTCGGATTGCGCGGCTCGCCCGCCAGCAGGCGGTCGATCTGCGCCAGCGCTTCGGGCGCCTTCTCCTGTCGGTTCAGCACGATCGCGAGATTGTGCCGCGCGGCGCCGAAGCCGGGCGCGAGTTCCAGGGCGCGTTCGAGCAGCAGCTCGGAGTCCGCGTAGCGTCCGACGCGGCCGCCGACCTCGGCCAGCATACGCATCGCCGCGACATCGGTCGGTTGCGCCTTCAGATGATCGCGCAGCAGCCGCTCGGCGACCGGCAGGTTGTCGTCGCACAGGGCCTGGGCCGCCGCCATCAGGCGCGGATCGTTGACCGACGCCCGGATGTGGCGCGCATAGGCCCGGTCGGCCGCCGCCGTATCGCCGGCGAGTGTCAGTTGATCGCCCAGCGCGCGCCAGGCGTCGGAGAAGTCGGATTTCAGCTGCACCGCGCGTCCGAACGCCGCGACCGCCGCCTTGTCCTCGTTCAGCCCCGACAGGGTCAGGCCGAGCTCATAGTGCGCCGCCGCCCAGCGCGGCTGGGCCCGCGCGAGGTCCTCCAGCACCGTCCGGGCCCCGGCCGCGTCGCCCTGGAAGCGTTTGGCCACCCCCAGGAGCCGTAAGGCCACGGGATGCCCAGGCGCGGCCTCGAGGATGGCCTCGGCCTGCTGTTCGGCAAGGTCCGGCCTGGTCTCGAGCAGCCGCGCCCCGTGGGCCAGCGCCGCGTCGAGCGGGCCCTTGGGGTCCTCTGCGGGGCCGGCCTCGGCCATGGACGCTGCTCTCCCGGTTACGCCTCAGCGACCTCTAGCCCAGGCGCCGCGCGCCCGGAAGGATCGGTCGTCCGGCGATTTCCCCTGCACGGCAACGCTTTGCCGCGGGCCAACCTGTCCCCTGGGCGTTTCCCTTGTGGAATCAGGCGACGCGGCCGCATGTCACATGACGCGGCCCAGCTTTTCCAGTCATGGTTGACGGGCTGGGGACTGGCTGTGATCGAACCGAACCAACTGCAGCGCATCGTACGGGGACGCTTGGCCTGGGCCGTCCTGGCGGCGGCCGTCCTGACCGCCGCGGCCCTGACCGCGGCCTTCCTGAAACCCTAGACTCCCGCCTCGTTCCGGCCTTCGACCCAGAGGCCGGGTTAGTGGGCCGCCGCCTTGGCGCGATAGGCTTCGTGGCAGGCGTCGCAGGTCTTATCGACGACATCGAGCTGGGCCTTGAAGCCCGGCGTGTCGCCGGCCTTGGCCAGGTCGAGCAGCTTGGCCGTGGCGTCGGCGTAGTTGCCGGCGGCCTTGGCGAAACCGGCCTGGTCGGTCCAGATCGCAGGCAGGGCGCGGGTCTTGGCGGCGTCGGCGTTATCCGCGCCGGTTCCGGCCGGGAACATGGTCGGCAGAACCTTGGCCCAGCGGGACAGCGCGTTGGCGGCGTAGCCCTGGGTCTTGGCCTCCGCCCCAGCGTCGGTGGCGTGCTTCATGGCGCCGAAAGTCACCAGGGACATGTCGAGGCTGGCCTGGCGCGCGGCGACGGTCTTGGCCGCCCAATGGTCCGCCGGACCCGACTGCGCCTGAGCGGTGGCCAGACCGAGGGCGCCGAGCGCGAAGGCGCCCGCCAATCCTGCATAGAGCTTCGACATGAAATCCCTCCCTGGGCGGCGGTCATGGGGACCCGGCGCCAGCCCCAGTTATACCGCCCGCCGAGCGCAACGCCACGCCCGGGGCCGTGCTTGACGAGACCGGACGGGCGTCCCACAGAAGCGGCGATTTTGCACTGCGAAAGGCCCCCGCGTGGGCGAGTCCGCCGAGCGTAGTCCCCCGCCCTTCGAACCCCTCGCCGACGCCTTCGCGACGCCGAGCCTGGCGGAATGGCGCGCGCTCGCCGAAAAAACCCTGAAGGGTGCGCCGTTCGAGCGCCTGGTCACCACCACCTATGACGGACTGAAGATCGAGCCGCTGTACGTCGACGCCGAACCGGTCGCCGAAGCGCGGTGCGCGCCGGCCATCGACGCGTTGCGCCCCTGGGACCTGCGCACGGTCGTCGAACATCCTGATCCCGCGCGCGCCAATGCGCAGGCGCTGGGCGATCTGGAGAACGGCGGCGCGTCGCTCTTGCTGCGGCTCGATCCGTCCGGCGCCGACGGTGTAGCCGCCGCGGATCGCGACGATCTGGAGCGCGCGTTGAAGGGCGTGCTGCTCGACCTCGCGCCGACAGCGTTGGACGCCGGCTATCTCGGCCCGCGCGCGGCGGACTGGCTGTCGGCGCTGGCCAAGGGCGCGCCGGAGGCGCCGCTGGCGTTTCATCTGGATCCGCTGTCGACCTTCGCCGAGACGGGCGCCAGTCCCGGGCCGATCAGGTCGCACCTGATTTCCGCCGCCCAGACCGCCGTGCGCCACGCGCCGGCCTATGCGAAGGCGACCTTCTTTCTCGCCTCCGGCCGCGTCGCGCACGAGGCCGGCGGGTCGAAGGCGCAGGAGCTGGCGTTCATGGCGAGCGCCGCGGTCGCCTATGCGAAGGCGATGACCCGCGCAGGGCTGAGCGTTGAGGACGCGTTCGCACGCATCGTCCTGGGGCTGAGCGCCGACGCCGACTATTTCGCCACGATCGCCAAGCTGCGCGCCGCGCGCGCGATCTGGGCGCGGCTTACGGCGGCGTGCGCGGTGACGACGCCCGCGTGGATCGAGGCGCGCGGATCGCGGCGTATGCTGTCGACGCTCGATCCCTGGACCAATCTGCTGCGCCAGAGCGCGGCGGTGTTCGGCGCGGCGTGCGGCGGCGCGGATGCGATCGTGCTCGACGCCTTTACCCGCCCGCTCGGCCGCGCGACCGACTTCGCGCGTCGGCAGGCACGCAACGTCCAACTGGTGTTGATGGAGGAGGCTGGCCTTGGTCGCGTGGCCGATCCCGCCGGCGGCGCCTGGTTCGTGGAGCACCTGACCCGCGATCTCGCGCGCAAGGCCTGGGCCGAGTTCCAGGCGATCGAAGCGGAAGGCGGCCTCGACGCGGCGCTCGAAACCGGCCGCTTCGCTGAGGCGGTGGCTACGATCCGGTCGCGCCGCGAGACCGACGTGGCGCGGCGCAAGACCGGCCTCGTCGGCGTGTCGGAATACGCCGATTTGAACAGCACGCCGGTCGCGGTGGACGAGGGCGACGTATCGCGCTTCGCCAGGGCCGTGGATGCGGCCCTGCCCGGCCCGGACGGCCGCTGCGCACCGTTGCCGCCCATGCGCCTCGCCGAGCCGTTCGAGCAGCTGCGCGCGCGCGCCGCGGCCCGGACGCCCCCCCCGCGCGCGTTTCTCGCAACGATCGGCACGGCGTCGGACTACACGGCGCGGCTGATGTTCACGGCGAACCTGCTGGCCGCCGGCGGGATCGCGACGGTAGCGGACGCCGCCGAGACCTACGACGCCGCCGCGACGCCGCTGGCCGTGATCTGCTCATCGGACACGCGCTACGCGGAGACCGCGGCAGCGACCGCGCAGGCGCTGAAGGCAAAGGGCTGCCGCAGCGTGCGGCTCGCGGGCGAGCCCGGCAAACTGGAAGCGGCATTGAGCGCCGCCGGCGTCGACGGCTTCATCGTCGCGGGTGAGGATATCGTTGCGTTGCTGGGCGACCTTATGGAAGTCGCGTCATGAGCGCCGCCCTCCCCGACTTCTCCAAGATCGACTTCGATGCGGCGCCCGCGGCGACGCCTGACCTGAGCGGCGGCGAAACCTGGGCGGCGCCCGAAGGGATCGCGATCGCACCGATATACGCCGCCGCTGACGCCGCGGGCCTCGACTTCCCGCACGGCCTGCCTGGGATCGCGCCCTATCTGCGCGGGCCGTACCCGACCATGTACGCGACCAATCCGTGGACCATCCGCCAATACGCGGGCTTCTCCACGGCGGAGGACTCCAACGCCTTCTATCGTCGCAATCTCGCGGCGGGCCAGCGCGGCCTGTCGGTGGCGTTCGATCTGGCCACGCACCGCGGCTACGATTCCGATCACCCCCGCGTGAAGGGCGACGTCGGCATGGCCGGGGTCGCTATCGACTCCATCCTCGACATGCGCACCCTGTTCCACGCCATCCCGCTCGACAAGATGAGCGTGTCGATGACCATGAACGGCGCGGTGCTGCCGATCATGGCGCTCTACATCGTCGCCGCCGAGGAACAGGGTGTTGCGCCCGAGCAGCTTTCAGGAACCATCCAGAACGACATCCTGAAAGAGTTCATGGTGCGCAACACCTATATCTATCCGCCGGAGCAATCGCTGCGCATCGTCTCGGACATCTTCGCCTTCACCATGGAGAAGATGCCGAAGTTCAACTCCATTTCAATCAGCGGCTATCACATGCAGGAGGCCGGTGCGACTGCCGACCTGGAGCTGGCCTACACCCTGGCCGACGGCGTCGAATATGTGCGTGCGGGCAAGGCGGCGGGCCTGGCGGTCGACGTGTTCGCACCGCGCCTGTCGTTCTTCTGGGCGATCGGCATGAACTATTTCATGGAGGTCGCCAAGATGCGGGCCGCGCGCCTGCTGTGGGCCGACCTGATCAAGAAGGAGTTCGCGCCGAAGGACGATCGCGCGCTCAGCCTGCGCGCCCACTGCCAGACCTCGGGCTGGTCGCTTGCAGCACAGGACGTGTTCAACAACATCGCGCGCACCTGCGTAGAGGCGATGGCCGCGGCGGGCGGCCAGACCCAGAGCCTGCACACCAACTCCCTCGACGAAGCCATCGCGCTGCCCACCGACTTCTCCGCCCGCATCGCGCGCAACACCCAGATCTTTCTGCAGACCGAAACCGGCCTGAACCGCGCCATCGATCCCTGGGGCGGCGGGTGGTACATCGAGCGTCTGACCTACGACCTCGCCGAACGCGCGCTCAAGCACATCGAAGAGGTCGAAAGGCTCGGCGGCATGACCAAGGCCATCGAGCAGGGCCTGCCCAAGCTGCGCATCGAGGAAGCCGCCGCGCGCACCCAGGCGCGCATCGATACCGGCCGCCAGTCGGTGGTGGGGGTGAACCGCTATCGCCCCGACCACCTCGACGACATTCCGGTGCTGGCGGTGGACAACACCGCGGTGTTGAAACTGCAGCTCGAGAAGCTGGCGCGGTTGAAGGCGGAGCGCGACGAAGCCGTGGTGGAACGCGCGCTCGACGCCCTGACCGCGGGCGCGCGCGGCAAGGCGAACCTGTTGGCGCTGGCGGTCGAGGCGGCGCGCGCCAAGGCGACGGTGGGCGAGATCAGTTTCGCCCTGGAGAAGGCCTGGAGCCGCCACGACGCGAAGATCAAGGTGATCGAAGGCGTCTATCTCGGCGAAGTCGGCCGCGATCCGCGTGTCGAACAGGCGCGCCGCATGGTCGAAGCCTTTGTCGAGGTGGACGGCCGCAAACCCAGGATTCTGATCGCCAAGCTCGGCCAGGACGGTCACGACCGCGGCCAGAAGGTGGTGGCCACCGCCTACGCCGATCTCGGTTTCGACGTCGAGATCGGACCGCTGTTCCAGACGCCGGAGGAAGCCGCCAGACTTGCCGCGGAAACCGGCGTGCATGTGGTGGGCGCGTCGTCACTCGCGGCAGGACACCTGACGCTGGCGCCGGAGTTGATCGAGGCGCTGAAGGCGGCGAACCACAGCGACATCATGGTGGTGGTCGGCGGCGTGGTGCCGGCGCAGGACTTCCAGGCGCTGTTCGACGCCGGGGTGGCGGCGATCTATCCGCCGGGCACGGTCATCGCCGAAGCGGCCATGGACCTGATCGGCAAGCTGAACGAGCGGTTGGGTTACGCTCAACCGAAGTGACGCCGGATCAGGCGAATCTGACGGCCGCCCACCCTACCACTGCCAGCGCACGCCGAGCGTCCCGGTGAAGCCGGAGGTGTGGCCGCCGAAGTCGGCGTCGCCCTTGGCGAAGCCTTCCAGCCCGTTCCACGAGGTGGTGGTGAAGCCGAACTCCGCCTTCTCGTAGGAGCCCGGACGCAGGTCCTCGACACTCATGCACGACGGACAGCCCGAGCCGGTGATCATGGACATCCGGTTCTTTCCGTCGAACTCGTCGACCGCATAGATCCCGACGTAGGGCAGGGTCGAGCCCCACTGGCCGCCGATCCGCGCCCCGATCGAGCCCTTGGCGCTGGTCGCGTCGCCGAAGCTGAAGACCGTGCTCTGGGCCGAGAAGTTGGCGTTGTCGAGGTGCGTCGACGTCCAGGCGATGTCGGCCCGGGGTTCGAAGTAGAGCGCAGGTCCGCCCAGGCGCCAGCCTGTCTCGCCCTTGGCGCCCCAGGTGTTGCCCTGGAAGGTCTCGATCGCCGGCACGGTGTGCATGTTGGCCTGCACATTGTACCAGTCGCCCTTCAGCAGAGCGTTGGCGAAGAACGAGCCGGAGGTGAAGCCGCCGTAGGCGCCCACGTTCCAGCCGGTGATGTCGAAGGAGTTCTTGTCGAGCTTAAACGCCGAGTTTTGATCGACGAAACCGGCGGTGAAGCCCCAGAGCCAGTTCTTGCTGGTCCAGTTGTCGCCGCCCATCTGGAAGCCGCCCCAGGTGGTGTTGGTCGACAGGTCCGCGGTGAACGGTCCGGAGCTGGAGTTCAGCGTCTCGGTACGGCCGACGTTCTCGCCGCCGCCGACGGCGTTGGCCCACATCTCCCAGCCTTCGCCGCGGGTCGGCGGCGTGGAGCCCCACATGGAGTCGCGGACTTCCTGCTCGCGGTCGGACCATGTGTCGCCCGAGCGGGTCCAGAAGTCCTGGGCCATGGCCGGCGCCTTCAGCATCTCGAAGGCGGCGTTGTCGGGGAGCGCCACGATGTTCCAAATCACCGAGTTGGAGCTGGAGAAGAACTTCAGCTCGTAGTCGATGAAGCCCTTCTTGAACCCGGCCCAGGTGAAGTCCGAGGCCGCGCCCGAGGACCCTTGCACCACCGTCGTGCCGGTCATGTTGATCATGCCCGCCTGGCCCGGCGTCACGTCGGTGACCGCAAGCGCCGTCGTGCCCGACACCGCGCCGACGATCAGCTTGTCGGAGATCAGGTTGGCGCTGAATGCGACATCCACGCCGAGGGTGGAGGCGCCCGTGCCGTTCCAGGCCGTCCCGCCGGTGTCGGAGGTCAGGTCGAAGATATCCCCGGCGTGGCCGTTGCGCAGATCGACCAGGCCGGAGTTGTTGAACACCTCCAGGCCCGTCCAGTTGACCGTCACAGCCGACGAACTGAACGGCGCGACCAGCACCGCATTGGTGTTGTTGAAGGTGTCGGTCCCCGCCCCGAAACTGGTGTCGCCGTAGGCGAACCAGCGGCCCGCATTGTTCACCGTGTCGTTGTTGGCGGTGAAGTGGGCGTAGCCGTAGATCGAGCCGTGGTTGTCGACCACCGCGCCGCCGCCGGAGATGCCCATGGCGTAGCCCTGGCCGCCCGCGATCGCCCCGTAGTTCTCGACCGTCGTGCCGGTGGCCGAGTACGCGACGATGCCGCCGCGGCCGCCGTAGATGCGGCTGTGGTTCAAGACGTAGGCGGCGCCGCCTTGGGCGTTGATGTGCACGCCGACGCCGTCATAGGCATCGACCATCCCGCCCACCAGGACCGAGACGTTTCCGCTCGTGGAGATCCCGGCGTAGATGGCGTCGGAGTCCGCGCCGTAAGTGAGCGTCGCTCCGGTCGTGGAGACCAGCGCGTCGCCGGTGTAGCTCACCGCGTGGATCGCCGCCGAATAGTTGCCGTGAGTGACGATCTGGTCGGAGTAGATGCTGAGACCGCTGTAGCCCACGCCCTCGATGCCGACCGAATGGTTGCCGTAGGTGCGCACGTCGGTCGAGTGGACCGTCGTGGTTCCGCCGTAAAGGGCATCGCCGTACACACCGGTCGAATAGTCTCCCTTGGTCACCACGTGATCTGAGGTGATGTTGACGTTGCCGAACCCCGACTCCGCAGCGATGCCGCCCGCGTGGGCTCCGGCCGTGTAGACCATGGTCGAGGTCACGTCCACGTCGCCGTAGATGCTAAAGGCCAGGATGCCGAGTGAGTCCTTGCCGTAGGTTAGGACAGCGTTCGAGGTCACCGTGACAGCGTCGCGATAGGTGTTGGCCACGATGCCGCGCGCGTCGTAGCCCGTCGTCTTCACCGCGTTGGTGCTGTTCACCGAAGCGCCGGCGTAGCCGTCGCTTTCGATACCGTCGGCGTAGGCGCCCGAGGTGATCACGGTCTTGGAGGTGACGGCCGCCGATCCGGCCCCTGAGACGGCGACGATACCGACGGAGTGGTTCCCGGTGGTCTCCACGTAGCCGGCGTTGTTCACGGTCGCGCTGGCGCCGCCCTCCACGTAGACGCCGTCGGAATGGAAACCCGCAGTGTGCACGTAGTTGGAGCTCGCCGAAGCGTTGCCGGTCGCCTCGACCACGACGCCGGTCGAGTAGTCGCCTGAGGTGATGACGGTGTTGGCGACCACCGACGCATCACCGCCGGCCCGGGCGAACAGGCCCGCGGCGTGGGCGCCGTAGGTGCGCACGTAGCTGCTGCCGATCGAGGCGTTGCCCGCGTAGGCATAGGCCGAGACGCCTGTGGACAGGTTGCCGTGCGTGAGCGCCGCGGTTACCCCGACATAGACGTTGCCGGTCTTGCTGTAGCCGTAGGCGCCGTAGGAATTGTCGCCGTAGGTCTTGGCCGTGCCGACGTGGATCGACACGTTGCCGCTTGAGCTGATGCCGTCGACACCGTCGGAATAGTACCCGTGCGTCGCGACGTAAGTCGCCGTGATCGATACGTCGCCCAAGAGGTTCTTGCCTACAACTGCGGTGGAATAATCCCCGAATGTCTTGGCGGTGTTCGAATTGATGGTGACGACGCCGCTGGCGGTCCCCCCGTAGACAGCCGTCGAATGGTCTCCGTGCGTCGCCGCGTAGGTCGAGGTTACCAACACATTGCCGACGTAGGACGCGGCGACGATGCCGGCCGAATAGCCGCCGTAGGTGACCACGCCGCCCGACGTTACGGTCACCGTCCCCGCGTTCGTCGAGGCGACGATTCCGTCGTCGTTGGCGCCGCTGGTCCGCACGTAGCCGCTCGACACCGTACTGTTGCCGGTGAGCGTGGTGGCGACGATGCCGAAACCGTAGCTTCCGTCCACGATCACCTGGGTGCTGGTGACGCTGACGTCGCCGTAGACCGCGCTCGCCGCGATCCCGGTGGAGAAGATCCCCGAGGTGTGCACGGCGTAGGACACGACGTTCACCGGTCCGTCGGTGCTCTCCACCCCGATGCCGCCGGCGAAGTCGCCGTAGGTGCGCACATAGTGGCTGTTTACATAAGCCGAACCCGGCGCGAACACGCTGATGCCGCCGGAGTCGTCGCCCTTGGTGATCGTCATATTGGCGGTCACGCTGGCCGCACTGCCGCTGACCACATCGATGCCGGTCGAATAGACGCCCTTGGTGTAGACCGTGCCGGAATTGACCGTCACCGGACCGTGAACCGACGCCGCGTCGATGCCGATCGAATGGTTGCCGTAGGTCTTCGCCAGGGTCGAGGTGACGCTGTTGGCGTAGAAGCCGTCGGCGTAGATCGCGTCCGAGAAAATGCCGTGAGTTACCGCCGTGCCCGAGGTGACGGTCACGGTGTCGGTGGGCGTGGTATTGTTGTTCTTGGCATAGACCGCGTCGGAGTGTGCGCCGTAGGTGACGTTCACGCCGTTGTTGACCACCACCGGACCGCCGGCGATCGCGTGGATGCCCTGGGAGTAGTCGCCCTTGGTCACCACCATATTGGCGCTCACCGTCACGCCGCCTTTTTCACTATAGGCGTAGAGGCCGTCCGAGTGGGCCCCCTTGGTGTAAACCATGCCCGCCGTGATGCTGGCGTTGCCGTAGGCCCAGACGTAGGCGCCGTCGGAGTAATTGCCCTTGGTGATGGCGTTGCCGACCGTCACGGTCCCGTTGCCGTCGAGCGCCTTCAGATAGACGCCGTCGGAGTAGTTGCCCGTCGTGTAGGTCGAGCCCACCGTAACGTTCGCATTGGCGCCGGTCGTCACCAGATAGAAGCCGGGCGAATGGTCACCCGTGGTGGACACGTTGCCGAGGCTCACGGTGATGTTGCCGCTCGGCGTGAAGTTATGCCCGCTCAGCCGCACGCCGACGATGTAGTTGCCGGTGACCGCGATGTTGCCCGCTGTCAGGTTCACATTGCCGTCGGTGTAGGCGAGGATGCCGGCGTTGTTGTCCGTCGCATAACCCGCATACTGGTGCACGGTCACGTCGCCGACGTCGATGGTGATGTTGCCGCCGCCGGTGCTGTAGCTATAGACGCCGGTAGCCAGCTCGCCGCCGACCAGGGTCGAGCCCGAGATGTCGACGCTGATGTTGCCGGTGGTCTCGGCGTAGACGCCGAAGGCCTGGTCGGTCGTCGCGTTGCCGCTCTCGCCCACCATCACATTGCCCAGGCTCACCGAGACATCGCCGCCGCCGTAGGATGTGGCGCGCACGCCCGCGGCGTAGTCGCCGCCCCAGACCACCGTATTGCCGGCGACGTCGACGCTGATGTTGCCGCCGACGTTCACCAGAGCGCCGAACGCTGACGTGTCCGTACCGGTCGAGACGGCCTTCAGGCCGCCCAGGCTGATCGACACATTGGTGTGCTCGCCGGCAAAGGCGTAGTAGGTGCCGTTGAGGCTGTAGGCGTCGACGCCGATCACCGACCCGGACGCCTGGACCAGGAGCGTGCCGCCGACCGTCAGGGAATCCCCCTGCCCGCCGCGGAACACGACGCCGGCGGCGCTGTAGGCCGGGCCGTAAGACCGCTGATAGCTGGGCGCGTTGCCGCCGTAGACGGTAAGATTGCCGGTAACGTCTGCGCTGAGACCGTTCGTTCCGAACAGATTGACGCCGGCAGCGAAGGTCGTGCCGTAGGCCAGGACTGAGCCGTTCACAGTGACGGTGACGTTGCCGTTCACATCGTTCTCCGAGTACGGAGCGAACGCAACACCTCGCGCGTTGCCGGAGATCGCCACCGCGTAACCATCTGACGCAATGACGCTGACGTTGCCGGTGGTGACGGAGACTGCGCCGCCGTAGAAGGAGCGCGCGTACACGCCGTGTGCCTGGTACGTCCCTTTGACCACCGTGTTGCCGACGATGGAAACGGAAGCGCCCTCGCTGCCGTCCGCGACGGCACCGAAACTCGTGCCGCCACGCACGTAGAGCGAGCCGCCGATCGAAACCTCTCCGACACCGTCGCCGGCGCCGGCGCCGAACGCTACCGCACCCCGCGCAATCGAATTGGTATACAAAGCGATTGCCGTGACGTTTCCGCCGATCGTAACGGAAGCCGTACCGCCCGCGTAGGCCGCCGCCCCGGTCGCACTGTCCTCGGTCGCGTAGGCGACGACGTTGCCGCCGACCCCGGCGGTCGCGTCGCCGCTCGCGTGGACGCTAATGCCAGTGGCGTCGACGCCAATCGCGGTCACATCGCCGCCGATCGAGCCGCTGACGTTCCCGGCTCTCGTTTCGACGTAAAGTCCTTTGGCATCACGCTTGTCGCTCACCACCCTCACATTGCCGGCGCCGCCGAGCGTGATGTTGCCGCTCGTGGTATAGAGATCGACACCGATCGTGGTGGTGTTGGTGTCGTTGGTCGTCCTGACGTATAGCGTGCCCTTCGAGACCCCGCCGTAGATGTCGCCGCCGGCCGTGACCTCGATGCCGCGCGCGAAGTAGTGGCTGTAGACATAGCCGCCGCCCACGCTGACCGAAGCCGCGCCGGTGGTGGTGACCTGCACCCCGTAGGCCTCGCCAGTGTTGGTGATCGCCTCGACCTGGCCACCCACCGTCACATTGGCGCTGGCGGCGATCACTTGCACGCCTAAGGCGCTGCTGTTCGGCGTGCGCGCCACTGCGTTGCCGCCGATATTCACATAGGCGTAGTCGCCGGCGTCGGCGTAGGCGCCGACGGCCTTGCCGCCCACGCCGATCTTGCCGAAGACGTCGCCGGTCGAGGTGATCGAGACGTTGCCCGTGGCGATCGCGTGCACGCCCCAGGCCGATCCCACGCCATAGGCGTAGGCGGAGCCGACGTGGACCGAGACGTTGCCGCCCAGGGCGTCGACGCCCATTGCGTAGGACTTGGTGCTGTAGGCGATGGCCGCGCCGGTGACGTTGGCATAGGCCGTGCCGTCCGCGATCACTCTCACGCCGATGGCGTTCGAGTAGGTCGCGAGCGCCACGGCGTTGCCACCGATGGTCACCGAGGCGTTGCCGCCGGTCGAGTGAGCATAGGCGCCCCAGCCTTCCGAGCCGTGGTATTCCGTGCCGTCAGACTTGGCGTGGACGTCGCCGGTCGCGATCGCCACCGCGTTGCCCGCCGAATAGGCGGCGATGCCCACCGCCCGCAGAGACGCGGAGTAGGCGTAGGCGCTGCCGACCTCGACCCTGGCGTAGTTAGGGCTGACCGCCTCCGCGCCCGTCGCGACGCCATCCATCGAGACCGCCGTCGCCAGGCCCGACACATAGACGTCGGCATAGACCGTCCCTGTGGCGCGCGCGCCGATGGCGGCGGCGTCTGTCGAAACGGCGGTCACGTTCCCGACCGCATGGACGGCGCCCGTCGCGTCGCCGGATGCGTAAACGCCGGTAGCATTGCCGACCACCGCCTTTACGAACACATCGCCTGTCGTGTTGGCGAAGGCGTAACTGGCGTTGACCTGTTCGCCGACCGCCTGGCCGGTTTCCGAATAGACGTAGGCGCCGCCGATGCTCGCATGGACCGTGTCGCCGTTGGCGATCAGGCCGGTGGCGTCGCCGGCCGTCGAGACGGCGACCACCTCGCCCGTTACCGTCAGGTTGACGTTGCCGGAATAGTCGCGAACACCAGTGGCGGTCCCTTCCGCTCTCGCCGACACATTGCCGCTGATCGTGCCCGTGCTGTTGCCGCTAGTGTAGATGCCGACGCCGGTCGCGTAGCTGTCGATCGAGCGAGCGCCCACTTCGCCGGTGACGACCAGGTTGCTGTCGCCGTCGCTGGACATATAGATGCCCATCGCGTGACCGTCGGTCGACATGGCATAGGCCGTGCCGTTCACCTGCACGCCCAGGTACCCGGTCGAGAGGCCGTACACCGCGCGCGCATTGCCCGCGACGGAGATTGCGGTGACGTTGCCGGTTTCGATGGTGCTGTCGCCGATCACGTGGACGCCGGTCGCCTCGCCGTTGTGCGAATAGGCCATGACGTCGCCGACGTTGACGGTCGCGTCATCGGGCGTCCTGACATCGATGCCGTAGGCCGCCCCTGCGTAGCTGATCGCGGTGGTCTTGCCGGCGACGGTGACGGAGATGTTCCCGCCGCCGATGTAGCCGTCGCCGGGATTGACGCCGCTCGCGGCGTAAACGCCCGTGACGTCACCGTCGGTCGACTTCGCCGTGACGTTGCCTGTGATGTCGATGGTCGTCACACCGTTGTCGGTGAAGCTGTCCACCCCGCGGGTGACGCCCTGGCTCGAGGCGTAGACGTAGCCGCCCACATTGACGGTCACGCCGTTCTGCGCGCCGACGCTGACGCCCGTCGCCGGTCCGTCGCCTTTGGAGATGGCGATGACGTTGCCGCCGACCGTGACGTTCACGACGTTGCCGGTATCGAACACGCCATAGGCTCGGCCCGGCGCCTGCACGAAGATGTCGCCGCCCACCGACACATTGCCGTAGCCATAGTCCGCGCTCACTAACACGCCGGTTGCATTGCCGTGGCTCGAGTAAGCCGTGACGTTGCCGGTGACGTTCGCGGCCGCGTTTCCGTTGTAAGCGTAAGCCTCCACCGCAACGGCGTTGCCGTAGGCGATCGCCTTGGCGTTGCCGCCGACCGTCACATAGGCGTCGAAGCCCCCGGCCATGGCCGCCGTCGCAGCGCCCGTGGTCGACCGTGCGGTCGCCGAACCGACGATGTCGATCGAAGCGTCAGCGTTCGCCGTGGCGTGTACACCGATCGCGGTTCCGGTCGCATAAGCATAGGCCGAGCCGCCGACGTAGATCGTGGCGCCGGCGTCGGACGAGGTGACGCTCACCGCCGCCGCCGACCCGTCGTAGGCCTTTGCCGTCGCATTTCCGGTGACGTGGACATTGCCGCCCGATCCGGCGTTCACCTCGACGCCATAGGCGTTGCCGGCTCCAAAAGCGGACACGTCGCCGCCGATTTGCGCGGAGGCGTAGCCCTTCACACCCACGCTCACGCCGTAGGCGTCGCCGCCCGTGGAGATCGCGGTGACGTTGCCGTAGATGTGCACAAAGGCCGTCGAGTTCCCGTCGATGCTGACGCCGTAGGCGTCCTGCGCGGCCTTGGCCGAGACGTTTCCGTTGACCGTGACATAGACGGCGCTGTCGAAGCTCGAATAGTATTGGTGGGCCAATACGCCCGTCGCTGAGCCGGTGGTCGATATGGCCGTGACGTCGCCGAGCACCTGAACGGACTCATGGTCGACGTGATAGGGGTCCGGACTGTGGTATCCTTCGAGCACCTGCACGCCGATCGCCGTGCCGGTTCCGGCCTGAGCTGTGACGTTGCCGCCGACATAGACGGTCGCGCTGGTGTAGCCGCTGATGTACACGCCTGTCGCGTTGACCGCGCCGCTGGCGAGCACGTTCTGGCCGACGTGAACCGTGGCGGCGCCGGTGCTGTAGAGCGAGACGGCTGTGGCGTTCGCGAGATCCGACATCGCCGTCGCGTTGCCGCCGATATAGACGCTGCCGTCGCTGTTCTCTTTGACGCCGTAGGCCGCGCCGTTGTGCGCATAGGCGCCGACGCTGCCCGTGATACCGACGCTGCCGTCGCCGGCGGCCGTGACGCTCACGCCCGTGGCGTTGCCGTAACCGGTGGCGACCACGTTGCCGCCGGCCTCGACCGAACCGTCGCTGGTGGTGTTCAAAAGAACGCCGTAGGCGCTTGCGGTCGTGGAGATGACCGTCGCGTTGCCGTAGACATTCACGTCCGTGGCTTCATGGGTCTGTACGTTCACGCCGTAGGCGTTCAAGGCGCCCTCGACGGAAACATTGCCGGCGCGGACGTCGACGGTGCCGCCGCCAAACGTGGCGGTGTCCGCCACCGAGATGCCCGTGGCGCCGCCGTCGGTCGAGATCGCCGTAACGGTTCCATCGACCATCACCAGCTCGTGGTCGCTTTCGAGCTCAGTGGAGGTATTATTGCTGACCTGGACGCCCACGGCGACGCCGGACCCGGCAAGCGCGGTGATGTTACCGTCGACGTAGACTTCGCCGCTGTAACCTTCCACCACCGCCACGCCCTGGACGTTCGTGGCGCCGCTGGCGAAGACGTTCCCCCCGACGGTGACCTTCACGTTGGCGTAGGGACTGCTGACCGCGATCCCCTGCGCCGCGCCGTCGTCGGACATGGACGTGACATTGCCACCGACGATGACCTTTCCGTAGTCGGCGATCTCACGAACACCGATCGCCGGCCCGTAGTGCGAATAGGCCCCGACGTTCCCGGTCACCTCGATCAAGGAGTAAGCCGGCGCCGTGACGGAGACGCCGTAGGCGCTGCCCTGGCCCGCCGCGAACACGTTGCCGCTGACGAAAACATTGGCCTCTTCATCGCTCGAATTCAGATAGAGACCCGTCGCATTGCCCGTGAGCGAGCGCACGCTTACATTGCCGTAGACCTGGGCGTGGGTGTAACCGCCGGTGATGTCGGCGCCGAAAGCGGTGCTCTGCGCCTGGACCGTGACGTTTCCCTGGACGTCGGTTTCGCCGTACAAGCCACCCGAAACACGGATGCCCGTCGCATACGAGTCCTGCGAGACGGCCGTGACGTCGCCCAGATAGCTGCGCACGCCATAGCCGGTCGCCTTGATTCCATAGGCCGCGCCCTCGACGGTTCTGACCGTCGTGCTCCCGTCGACCTCGACGCGCGTAAAGTTCGGACTGGAGGCTACAACGCCATGGACCGTGCCGTACTTGGCGGCGGCGTAGACGTCGCCAGTCACATAGGCCTTTGCGGACCCGGTTTCGGACGAAACGCCGACCGCGGTCGCACCGTAGAAATAGCCCAGCGCCGTCGCGTTCCCGCCGACAGACGCCTTGGTGTCTAGATCGCCGTGAGCGAAGACGCCAAACACGGTTCCTGAGCCCGAAGCATAGACGTCGCCGGTGACATCGACATCGACGGTCCCATAGGCGGCCGTCGCATGCACCCCGATCGTCGTCGACAGGGCGTTGGTTGAAGTCGTAATCGCCGCCGCGCCACCGGCCGTCACACTCACATTGTCGTGGTAGCTGTAGGCGTTGATGCCGAACGCGATGTACCCGCCCCTGGCGATGCTGACACCGCCGATGTCCACCGTGGTGTTGCCGTAGTTGGCGATCGCCTGGGCGCCGATGGCGATGGTGTCGGAGACCGCAAGGATATTGCCGGTCGCGCCGACGTAGGCGCCGCTACGCCCGTAGGCGCCCAGGCCAGCGGCCAAAAACGCGCCCGACGCATAGGTGTTCGTGCCGCCGTGAACGGTCGCGTAGCCCTCGGCGGCGAAGGCGTGGATGCCGATCGCGTTTCCAGTCACCCCCGACGACACGGCGGTCACATTGCCTCCGGCGCTCAGGCTGACGTCGCCGCCACTGGAATTGCCCCACAGGGCGGTCGCATTGCCGTAGGCGAGCGCTACGGCGTCGCCCACGACGTTCGCGCCGATATTGCCGCTGGTCTTGATTTCGATGCCGTAGGCGGTCGAGTTGTAAGACCGGGCGTAGACCGCGCCCGCACTCACGCTCACGTCGCTGTCGCTCGCCACATAGACGCCGATAGCCGACTCAGGCGCACGCGCCAGGACATTGCCACCGATGTCGACGGTCACCACGCTCGGCGTCCGGATCGACACGCCCATAGCGTTGGCGCCGGTCGAGACCGCGGTGACGTCGCCGGTGACGGTCAGATAGGTCGCGCCAGGAACGTGCACATAGACGCCGAACGCGTCGGCCGCGCCGTGTGCGGACGCGCCACCCAGGTACAGCGAGGCGTAGCTGTCGTTGTGCGCATAGACGCCGACGGCCTCGCCGCCGCTCGACGTGGCGGCGACCACGTCAGTGATATTGGCCTTGACCGGGCCGTCGCCGCTGAGGTCGACGCCGGTTGCGCCGTCGACGCCGTAGGCGCGCACGGACCCGCCGACCGTGATCTTGTCGAGCGCGGCGCTGTACGCGTGAATGCCGACCGCATAGCCCGCGTAGGACGTCGCGTAGACGTTGCCGCCCACATCGATGGTCAGATGCCCTTCCTTCGCATCGCCGTAGACGCCGGTCGCGTTGCCGAACGCGAAGGCGGCGACGTTGCCGCCGACGGTGATCGACATGTCGTACAGGGAGGCGACGCCCTTCACGCCGGTGGCGATGGTGTCGTTGCTGATGGCCTCAACGCCGCCCATGACGTCGATCACACCACCCTGGGCGCTCAGATCGACGCCTGTGGCCGTGTATTCGGCGTGGGCGAATACGCTGCCCGTAACCGTCGCGGACGCATAGTAGCCGCCGCGGACATAGACGGCGATCGCATTGCCATCGGTCGAAATCGCCGTCGCGTTGCCGCCCACCATGACGAAGGCGTCATCACCGAGAGTGGAGACGGCGTGCACGCCGTAAGCGGACTCCAAGCCCTTGGCATAAACGTCGCCGGTGGTGGTCACCCGCACGGTCGCACAGCCGGTTGCATCGATGCCGTACGCTTCGCCGGTGTCCGAGATCGCGGCTACTGCGCCGGTGTAGATGTAGAGGCCTGAGCCCGAGAAGGCCTGGACGCCGACCGACCGGCCAAAGCCCCGGACGTAGGTGCTGCCGCCCACAGTCACGTAGTTGTCGTAGTGGCCGCCGCTGGCCATGATCCCGTAAGCCGTGCCGGTGGCCGAGGTTACCGTCAGGTTCCCGCCGACCTTGATGTTGAAGTAGTTGCCCTCGGCGTGGACGCCGACGCTGTCGCCGGCGCCTTGCACCAGCATATTCCCGGTCACGTCGACGTAGTTATGATCGTAGGCATCGCTGTCGATGCCACTGGCCGATCCGGCGGTCGAGATGACCGTGACATCTCCGCTGACGATGGCAGTGTTGTTGACACCGTACGGCTCCCAGATCCCGCGGGCGTTGCCGGGCGATATGACCACAAGGCCGCCGAGCACCGCCGTGTTTTCGTCGTAGCTGTAGAGTTCGACGCCCGTCGCGCTCCCATTTAGGGACACGACGTGGACGACGCCCCCGACGCCGGCATAGGCCGTATCGGCATTCTCGATGTCGATGCCGACGGCGGCGCCGTATGCCTGCACCGTAACATTGCCGCCGACGGTGATGCTGGCGGCGCCGGCCGCGCTGAGATAGCCGCCTGTCGCGTTGCCTTCGTACGACACGGCGACGAGGTCACCGCCGATCCCGAGGTAAATGCTGCCGTCGGTCGTGATTTGGACGCCGTGCGCGCTATAGTCTGCGATGGCGGTGACATTGCCACCGATGTTGCCAGTGAAGTTATAGTCGCCGTTAATACTCGCGTAAACGCCGACCGCGTTGCCGCCGTAGGAACGGGCATAGACGTCGTGCGCAACGTTGACGCTGAGGTCACCTCCAAGCGGCGTGATGGAGTCGACGCCGTAGGCGGAGCCGCCATGCGCGATGGCGGACGCGGCGCCGACGGTGATATTCGCCGTGCCGATCGTGTCAACGCCGTAGGCGTCCCCGTCCTTAGCGTAGGCGCTGACTTGGCCGGTCACGTTGATATATGTGTAGCCCTTTATGTTGAAGGTTTTCACGCCCGCGGCGCCGGTGTAGCCGGTCACCAGGACATTGCCGCCCGCCGTCAGTCCGAGGTAGCCCTTCAGGGACTTGGCGTAGACGCCGGTTGCATAGCCGAAGCTCGACGACGCGTGCACGTCGCCGCCGACGTCGACTATGGCGACCTCCAGGCTGTAGACATTGACGCCGGTTGCATTGCCGTACTGGCTCTTCGCCGTCACATTCCCCACAACGGTGGCAAAGACGGCAATGGCTTCTAGCGAAACGCCGGTGGCGTTGCCGTCATAGGCGCCCGCATAGACATTCCCGCCGACGTAGCCCTTGATGCCGCCCTCCGAACGCACGCTTACGCCGCTGGCGTTTCCGTACGCGATGGCGGTGACGTTTCCGTAGACGTTGACTTCCGCCACGTCATCGGTCGTGATTGCGACGCCGGCGGCGTCGCCGTTGAAGGCGCGCGCGTAAACATTGCCGCCGACCGTCACGTTCGCATAAGTCGCCTCAACGGAGACGCCCGCGGCGTAGCCTGTCTGCGCAATCGCCACAACGTTGCCGACGATGTCGATATTCGCCGAGGTCGCGTAGATCTGGACGCCATAGGCGTTTTCGTAGCCGAGCGCCTGCACCGAACCGGCGTGGACGGTCGCATTGCCGCTGACGCTGCCGAAGATGCCGTAGGCGTTGCGGTAGCTGGTGGCGGTGGCGTTGACCGCGCCGCCGACATAGACCGTCGCGTTGCCGCCCACATAGAGCTGCACGCCGATCGCTGCGCCGGCCGGGTTGTAGGCGGTTACGTTACCGCCGACGTGGACGTCGGCATCGCCGCCAGTATGCGCATCGACCCCATAGGCGTAGGAAAAGTTAATCGTGTTGGGCCCGGCGTCCGCCGTGACATCGCCGCCGACATAGATGGTCGAAGAGCCTTGCGAACGCGTCATTACGCCGTAGGTCGCGAGGCCTGCATGGGAATAGACGCTGCCGTCGACGTGGATGCTGGCGTTGCCGCCGCTGTTGGCATAGGCGCCAAAGGCTTGCGAACCAGCCGCCGCCACGATGTTGCCGTGGGTCGTGATCGACTGGTCGCCGTAACCCTCGGCGACGACGCCGGCTGCGTTGGTATAGCCCAGGGTGATCGCGCTGATGTCGCCATCGACCGTGACGTTGCCGGTTCCGGTGGTGAAGGATTCGACGCCGTACGCATAGCCGTTGACCGAATAGACCGTGAGGTTTCCGGCCACGTGGACGACGCTGTTCGCGCCGGTGGCATAGACGCCGACCGCTACGCCGTTGACCGACATGGCGCTCACATTGCCGGTGGTGACGGTCACCGTGTTGCCGCTGAATCCGTAAAGATTGTGGTCGTGCAGGCTGTTCGACTTCACCCCGCTGTAGTTTCCGTAGTAGCAGTCGGCGTAGCACGGCTGGTAGTAGGGCGCGGTGTACGCGCCGAGCGCGTTGGCCCGCACGCCGATCGCGCCGGTGTAGCCCGATACGTGGATGTCGCCGGTCGAAACCGTCACGGTCCCGGGATAGTAACCGGCGGAAACCGCGCTCACGCCGATGGCATTGCCGTATCGCGCGGTGGCCGTCGTGGTTCCGCCGATGGCGACGCTGACCGGACCCTCGTAAGCGTAGGCATACACGCCCGTCGCATTGCCGTGGCCGGACACGGCGCTTACGTTGCCCGCGACCGTGATGGTCGTCGAAGCGCCGTAGGATTCCGCGAGGCTGAGAGATTCACTGGGAGGTCCGCCGGGGCTGTACTTGCTCGGTGTCTCGACGCCGACCGCGTCCCCCAACACGGCGTGGACGTCGACGGATTGCAGCGACACGTCGACCGTGTGGCCGACCGCGTAGACGCCGGTCGCGTTGTAAAAACCGCTCGCCGATATGTTGCCGAGCGCCACGCCGGTCGTGAACGGACTGACGGCGCGCACAGCCGTAGCGTTGGTGTAGAGCGAGGTCGCGCTGACGTCCGCGCCGCCGGTCAAGTTGATGTCGCCGGCGCCGCTTTCGGCGAACACGCCCAGGGCATAGTCGTGCGCCTGTACCGAGACGCTGCCGGCGATCTGGCCGTTGACGCCATTATAACCCGACAGGGTGACGCCGTAGGCGGCGCCGTGCTCGGAGGTGACACTGATCGCGCCGCTCAGGTTGGCGTTGGCGTAGAGCGAAGCGACGCTGATCACGCCCTGAGCCACGGCGCTGGCGCCGGTGGCGGTGACCGTGATGTTGCCGACTTCATTGAGGTAGGAATTCTGGCCCGAGGAATCCTTCAGGCCCAGGGCATAGGTCGCGCCCTGCACGGTCACGTCGCCGTTGCTGGTCAGCGTGTTCGTCACCACCGAGCTGTTCTCCAGCCCGATCGCCGAACCGGCGGTGCTGGTGACGGTGGTCGGACCGTTCACGGTGATGAACGAGCCGTAGTCATAGGAAAGGCCCCTCACGCCGACGGCGTTGTAGCGGGCGGAAGCGTTGACGGCGCCAGTGATGTTCAGGTTGACCGCGCCGGCGCCGCTTTCGGCGAGCACGCCGATCGCATAGCTGAAGCCTTGCACGGTGACGTTGCCGGTGATCTGTCCGGTGGACCCGCCGAATCCGTCGACGAGAACGCCGTAGGCGTTGTTCGTCTGCGAGGTCACGTTGATCGCGCCGTTGAGGTTCACGTTGGCGTAGATGGAGCCGACGCTGATCACGCCATGGGCCGGACCGTCACTGGCGGTCACGGTGACGTTCCCGAACTCCTGGACATAGGCGTTCTGGCCCGAGGAATCCTTCAGGCCGAGCGCGTACGTCGCGCCGTGGACCGTGACGTCGCCTTCGCTGTTCAGCGAGCTCGACAGCGACGAGGCGTTCTCAAGACCGTAGGCTGCGCTCTCGGCGCTGGTGACCGTCGTGTCGCCGATCACCGTGACCGTCGAGGTGCTTGCGCCGGACGTTCCCGCGATGCCGACGGCCTTATAAAGTGCGTTGACGTCGACCCCGCCCGACCCGACATAAATCAGGCTCTGGCCGTCGTCCCCGGTCGTAATACCGTAGGCGACGATGCCGCTCGCAGACACCCCGCCCAAAGTGACGGTCGTCGTATGGCCGGCGGTGGAACTCGCGGTGACGCCGATCGCCTCTCCGTAGTTGGCGCGCGCCACAACATTACCTTCGACGACGACCGTCGCGTTCCCGCCCGCAATGGCTTCGACACCGATCGACCCGTCGAATGAGAGGGCGTAGACGTCGCCTCCCACCACAACGGTCTGGTTGTAGCCATGGGTGGCCACACCGATCGCGAGGTTGCCGCCGTGGACAACCACATTGCCGGTGACGTCGGCAAGGGCGTCGCCATCGTAAGACGTGACCGAGACGCCCGTCGCCGGAGCGAAGCCGCCGCTATAGGCGACGACATTGCCGCCGATGTAGGCGGTTGCGTTGCCGGAACCGAGAACCTCGACCCCGATGCCGCCGGTGGCGCCGGTAGCGCGGACGCTGCCGTCGACGCGCACGTAGGCGTCGGCCCCGTCTGAACTCTTTGCGTAGACGCCGGTCGCCTGCGCCGCGTACCCGTTCGCTACAACATTGCCGTCGATCACCACCGTGGCGGCGCCACTGGTCGCTTGCGCGCTGACCCCGGTCGCGCCGAAATAGCCGTTGACCGTAATGTCGCCGTAGCCGTGGATCGTGACTTCGCCGGCCGACGCCCTGGCGGCGATGCCGGTCGCGTTGAGTTCGGTGCTCTTGGTGTAGACCGCGCCGCTGTAGACGGTGACGCTGTCGCCGGTGGCTCCGATACCGGTCGCGCCCGTCTCGCCGTAGGCGCGCACCGTGCCGGCGCGCGTATCCACATAGGCGGAGCCCTTGGACATATAGGCGCCCACGCCGATCGCGGTCCCCGTATCCGACTTGGCGTAGATCGACCCGCCGGTCAGTTCGAACCTTCCGTCGCCGTTTCCGGTGACCAACGCACCGTACGCGTAGCTGCCGCCCTCGGCGCGGGCGTAGATCGTTCCGTCGAGCACCAGGTTGGCATAGCCGCCGAAGGACGTCACGCGCGCCGCGATGGCGGTGCCGTCAGCAGAGATTGCGCTGATGTTGCCGGTGCTCGAGACGGATGCCGTCACACCGTAGGCGTAGATCCCCTTCGCGTGCGAGTAGCCGTAGACCGACAGGTCGCCGGTGTTGCGCACGACCGCCGCGCCGCCGCCCTCGCCGGAGACGCTCAGCCCGGTGGCCAGACCCTCGGTGTTGTTGATCGTCACCGCGCCGCTGTTGGCGAGGTAGCCGTTGGTCCCCGACACATGGATGCCGGTCGCGGCGTTGAAGTAGCCGGTAACGCTGATGTTGCCGGTGTTGCTGACGATGCCGGTTTCGGCGCCGACGTAGATCCCGTAGGCGAACTCGCCGTTGGCGTTGGACACGCTGAGCGCGCCGCTGTTCTGCACGTGGCCGTAGCCGTCCAGCGCCTTGGCGAAGACCGCCTGTGCGCTCGCGTACACGGCGCCGGCATTGAACACTTCCGCGGCGCCGCCGGCCGACTTGGCATAGGCGCCGACGCCATAGGCGGCGGTCACGGTCGCGCCGCTTTCGACCAGCGCCAGGTTCGGCCCCTGGGTGACCGCAAAGAGGCCGTGGCCGCTTCCGCTGATCAGATCGCCGCTATAGGCGACGATGACCGCATCGCCTGCCGTGTTCAGGGCATACACGGCCATGGCGGTGTTGAGGTCGGTGTCGACGACGCCGGGCTCGATGATCAGCGACAGGGCGTTGCCGCCGGAGTCGGTATAGGTGATCCCGTTGGGATAGGTGTTGCCGGCCGGGCTGCACACCGCGATGTCGTTCGAGCCGACCGTGATCAGCCCGCACTCGTTGTCCGCCCGGGCGGTCCCGGGTTGGGCCAGGCTGAAGACCAGGATCGAGGCGCCCAGCGCCGTTCCGACCAGCAGCGCGTGTCGCGACCGCCCTCCCCGTCCCTGTCCGCCCGGTTCGAAACCGGCGATCGAGTTGGAGAACGTGGCCCGCGGCGCGCGCTTCGACATGGAGTAACCCCCTCAACGGCCGTAGCCCACGGCCGACCCCCCGCGCCCAGCGCGCAGGAGGTAGAATGCAGATTTCTCTCCGATCCCCCCGCGGACTGCAAGATTTCGGAAATTGCGTTCGATCAAATGAACCCAGTTTTGGGCAGACAACGTGCCCGACCTGGGTAAAAGTCCAATAAAAACAGCGACGGTAAGCTCGGCCGCAGCGAGACAAATTTTTGCGACACGATCACCGGATCCCTGATTTTCAGGGCCTTTTGCCCGGGCCTGGGGGTCGGCGAATCAGGAAGAAAAGGGGCCGGACTTGCGTCCGGCCCCCTGCCGTCGGTGGTGTTTGGCGTGGCCTACCAGCGCCAGCGGACGCCCAGGCGGCCGGTGAAGCCGCTGGTCTTGCCGCCGAACTCGGTCTCGCCCTTGAGGAACCCTTCCAGGCCGTTCCACGAGGTGGTGGTGAACCCGAAGTCAGCCCGTTCGTGGGCGCCGGGCTTCAGGTCCTCGATGTCCATGTCACAGCCGGTGCAGCCGCCGCCGGTGATCATCGCCATCTTGTTCTTGCCGTCGAACTCCTGGGCCGCGTAGAGGCCCACATAGGGCAAGAGCTGTCCCCACTGGCCGCCGACCCGGGCTCCGATCGAGCCCCGGAGGCTGGTCGCATTGCCGAAGGTGAACACCGTGTCCTGGGCGGTGAAGTTGGCGTTGTCCAGGTGGGTGGAGGTCCAGGCCAGGTCGGCCAGGGGCTCGAAGTAGAGATGCGGCGTTCCGAACCGGAAGCCGGTCTCACCCTTGGCGCCCCAGGTGTCGCCCGAGAAGGTCTCCAGCGCCGGCACCGTGTGCATATTGGCCTTGATGTCATACCAGTCGCCCTTCACGAGCGCGTTGGCGAAGAAGGCCCCGGAGGTGAAGCCGGTGTAGGCGCCCACGTTCCAGCCGGTGATGTCGAAGGAGTTCTTGTCGAAGTGGAACACCGAGTTCTGCTCGAGGAACCCGCCGGTGAAGCCCCACAGCCAGTTCTTCGAGGTCCAGTTGTCCCCGCCCATCTGGAAGCCGCGCCAGTCTAGTCGTCGACAGGTTGGGTGAGAAGTTCATGCCCTGGACGTTGAAGGTCTCGGTCCTGTCGAGCTGCTCGCCGCCCACCTGGGCCTGGGCCCACATCTCCCAGCCTTCGCCGCGGGTCGGAGGCGCGGAGCCCCACATCGAGTCCCTGACCTCCTGTTCGCGGGCCGACCAGGCGTCGCCGGTCCTGCGCCAGAAGTCCTGGGCCATCTCCGGCGCCTTCAGCATCTCGAAGGCGGCCTGACCCGGCAGGGCCACAATGTTCCAGTCCACCGGGCCGGAGAAGAACTGCAGTTCGTACTGGATGAAGCCCTTCTGCTCGCCGCCCCAGGTGAAGTTGGACGCCGTGCCCGAGGCCGCGTGCACCACCGTGGTTCCCACGAAGTTCAGCGAGCCGGGCGAACCCGGGTTCACATCGTGCACAATCAGAGAGGTCGAACCGTTGGCCGCGCCGACGATCATCTCATCGGAGCTGAGCGCGGTGGTCAGCGACGCATCGACCGCCAGGGTCGAACCCGCCAGGCCGTTCCAGACCGTGCCTACCCCGCCGTTGCCGTCCAGGATGAACACGTCGCCGGTGTGGCCGTTGCGCAGATCCACCAGGTTGGAGTTGTTGAACACCGTCACCCCGCTCCACACCACCGTGGTGGCCGAACCGGAGAACGGCGCCACGTCGATGATGCCGTGGTTGTTCACCACGTCGTTGCCGTAGCCGAAGTACGAGTTGCCGTAGGCGAACCACCGGCCCTGGTTGTTCAGGGTGTTGTCCGAGGTGTGCAGGATCGCGTAGCCGTAGATCGCGCCCTTGTTCTCGATATAGACTGAGGCCCCGTAGGCGCCGATGGCATAGCCGCCGCCGCCCTTGATGGTACCTCTGTTGTAGATGTAGCTGCCGTCGCTCGAGTTCGACGATCACGCCGCCGTGGCCGCCGTAAATCGAACCGAAGTTATAAACTTCGGCGAAGGTCCCCCGCGCATAGACGCCGACGCCGTTGTAGGCGAACACCTCGCCGATGTTGACCACCTCGGCCGTGCCCGAGCCGACCACCACCGCGTCGATGCCGGTGGAGTTGAAGCCGTAGGTGTAGACCACCCCGTCGTTGCGCACGTAGACGTCGCCGTTCACCGCCAGGGCTTCGATGCCGTAGGCGAAGTCGCCGTAGGTGGCCACTACGCCCTCGTTGATGACTGTGGTCCCGTAGACACCCGCAGCGAACACGCCGGTGGAGAACTCGCCCTCGGTCTTGATCAGGCCGCCGTTGTAGACGTCGACCGTGCCGCCGTTGGCGAAGGCGTAGATGCCCGGCGCGTCGAAGCCCTTCGTCAGGATCGTGCCGTAGTTGTTGATGTAGACGTTACCGCCCGACACCGACGCCGCGAAGATGCCGTCGGAGAAGTCGCCGCTGGTCCCGAGCGTGCCGTCGTTGGTCACCGTGACTGTGCCGTTAAAGGTCACCGCGTAGACGGCGTCGGCGGCGTAGCCGTAGGTGAACACCCCGCCCTCGTCCTCCACGGTCACGCTGACGTTGCCGTTGATAGTCTCGGCCGCGATGCCGCGCGAGTAGTCGCCGTAGGTCACCACCACGTTGGAGGTCACCGTGACATCGCCGTCGTAGGCGTTGGCGACGATGCCGTCGGACTTGTAGCCGTAGGTGCGGACCAGACCGGTGTTGTTCACCGACGCGCCGTAGTAGCCGTAGGCGTTGATGCCGGTCGCGTAGTCGCCCGATGTCTGCACATAGTGCGAGGTGACGTTGGCCGCGCCGTTCGGCGCGACCGCCATAATGCCGGTGGCGAACTCGCCGTAGGTCTTCACCGTGCCGGAGTTCACGTTCACGCCGTCACTGCCGTAGGCGTAGATGCCCACCGACGCCGTGCCCGTGGTCAGGACGTAGGACGAGGTGACATTGGCCATGCCGTTGTTGGAGATGGCGTGGATGCCGTCGGCGTAGGCGCCGTAGGTCTTGACCGCACCGGAGTTCACCGTCGCGCCCAGCCAGCCATAGGCGTAGATGCCTTCGGAGTGGTAGCCTGAGGTCTTCACGTAGGTCGAGTTGATCGTCGTCGTGCCGTTGTAGCTGTAGCCGTGCACGCCGTCGGAGTAGGCGCCCAAGGTGATCACCGTGTTGGAGTTCACCAGCACGTTGCCGTCGTGGCTCCCCGCGTAGACGCCGTCCGAGTAGTCGCCCAGCGTCATGACCATGGTCGAGGTCACGCTCACGCCGCCGAGGGTCGAGACCGCGTAGACGCCGTCCGACTCCAGGCCCTTGGTGTAGGCCGTGCCGATGGTCACCGTGGCGTTGCCGGGCCCGTAGACGTAGACGCCCGGCGAATAGGCGCCGGTGGTCTCGACCGAGTTCACGGTGATGTAGGTGTCGCCGTTGTCCAGGCTCTGCCGGCCTGCGCGGATGCCGTCGGTGAAGTTGCCGGTCGTATAGATGTTGTCGGCCGTGATGTTGGTGACGCCGCTGGCGTAGGTGACGATGCCGGCGCCCTGATACGGACCGGTTGCGCCGCTTTGATGCACGGTGACGTTGCCGACGTCGACGGTGACATCGCCGCCGCCGACGCTCTCGGCGACGACGCCGTAGGCGACCGTGCCGATGACTTCGACCGGACCGTCGATGGTGACGCCGACGTTGCCGAGGGACGCCGCGACGACGCCGATGGCGCCGGCGCCCGAGACGCTGCGCGCATAGACTGAACCGTCGACAATAACGTACGCCCCGCTGTCCCCAACCGCCTCGATGCCGACGGCGGTTCCGCCGGTCGAATAGGCCGTGACATTGCCGTGGATCACGACGTCGGCGTAGAGGGCGCCCTCCGCCACGACGCCTTCCGCCGTGCCCGTGTCGGCGATTGCGTTCACGTCGCCTTCGACGGTCACGTCCGCATTGCCGATGGTGCTGCGCGCGTAAACGCCGATTGCGCTGGTCGTGCCGATCGCCGTCACCGTGCCGCCGACATAGACCCCCATGTCGCCGCCGGCGGCCGTCGCGGTGATGCCCGTCGCAGCGCCGTAGAAGGACTTCGAATAGACGTTTCCGTCCACCGTCACGTTGCCGTAGGTCGCGGCCTTCAGCTCGACGCCGATTGCGGCCCCGTCCGACTCGACAAGGACGTTGCCGCCGACAGTCACATTGGCGTAGCCCGTCTCGCTGTAGGCGTTAATACCCGTGGCGCTGATCAGGCCGATCGCCTCGACGTCGCCGCTGACGTCCACGGTTGCTCCGTCGACGCCGGTCGCATAGACGCCCGTGGCGTTACCGTGAAGCGCTTCGGCGAGGACGCCGCCGGCGTAGACGCGCGTATAATTGCCGGCCTCGGCATAGACCGCCGTCGCACTGCCGCCGTACTCACTGATCGCGACCGCGGTCCCCGTGACGTAGACGTCGGCGTCATAATTGGCCGAGGCCGAGACGCCGACGGCGATGCCGTACTTGGAGATCGCCTCCGCATTGCCGGCGACCGTGACGAATGCGGTCGCGCCCGCATCGGCAAAGGCGCCATAGGCATTGCCGTGTTCGCTGTAGGCCAGGATGCTGCCACCGACGTACTCATCGACGTCGCCGCCCGAGATGGCGAAAACGCCGAGGGCTTCCCCGTTGACCGAACTGGCCGAGACGTTGCCGCCGACCGTGATCTCCGCGTAGTCGAGCCCGAACGCTTGCACGCCGACCGCGAGCCCGGGGCCCTGGACCACGACGTTGCCGAAGACATTGGCGTAGGCATAGACCGCCCCCTGCGCCGTTACGCCATACGCCTTCGCGTCCGTCGAGATCGCCGTCACATTGCCGCCGACGAAGACTTGGCGGTCCCGTACTTGGAGTAGGCGTAGACGCCGTTGGCGTCGCCGGTTCCCGCCAGGGCGGTGACGTAGCCGCCGACGGTCACGGACGTGTAGTCGTAACCGCTGTCGGTGACGCCCGTCGCCGCGCCGGTCCCCTTGGCGTAGACATTCTGGTGCACGTCGACAAAGCCGTCGCCGGTGCTGGTCATGGTCACCGCGGTCGCATTGCCCGCGCCGGCGATCGCAATGGCGTTGCCGCCGATATAGATCGAGCTGTCGCCCTCGATGACGGCGCCGATGGCGTAGCCGGTCACCGACATCGCAACCACGTTGCCGCCGACGACCACGTTGACGTATCCGCCGACCGCCTCGAGGCCGACGGCCTCGGCATAGCCTTTGGCGACCACATCGCCGTCGATGACGGCGTGCGCATAGTCCGGGCTTATAACCGCCAAGCCGACGGCGACGCCTTTCGAAGAGCCGGCGTAGACATTCCCGCCGACAAAGAGGTACGCCTCGCCGCTGCCCTCTACCTCGGCGCCGACCGCCTCGACGTAGGCCTTGGCGGTGATGTTTCCATCCACGTAAAGGCTGGCGTAGTTGAGGCCCACGACAACCGCGCCCTCGGCGACCCCGAGGGCCGCCCCGGCGTAGATGTCGCCGTCCACCGTGACAATGGCGCCGCCTGCTGCGGACTCGAGCAGACCGATCGCGACGGCGCCGCTCTGAGCCTTGGCGACGATATTGCCGCCGACGAAGGTAAGGGTGTCGCCCAAGCTGGCGGTGTCGATACCGGCCGCCTCGCCGTCGCCGGTGCCGGCGTAAATATTGCCGTCGACATGGACGCCCATGTAGCCGGTCGAATTGCCCAGCACAGCGATCGCAAGTCCGTGGGTGCTGTAGACCGTCGCGTTGCCGCCGATGAAGACGTATTCGTCGCCGTAGGCCTTCACGCCGATGGCGTTGCCGTTCACCGTCGTCACATCGACATTGCCGTCGATGTAGACGGCCACGTTGCCGCCGTAGACGCCCACGCCGAGCGCGCCGGTGTAGCCGTGGGCCGTGACGTTGCCATCCACCTGAACGTTGATGAACGGTGCGGTATCGACGATGCCCGTGGCGTTGCCCAGGCCCGAGCCGGCATAGACGTCGCCGCCGACGGTGATGAAGCCGTTGCCGGCCCCGAGGGAATCACCTCGATGGTCGTGGCGTCGCCGGCGAAGGACTTGGCCGTCGCATTGCCGTCCACCGTGACCGCCGCGCCGTAGGATTCCGTCTCGATGCCGACCGCGTCGCCGGCGCCGGAGGCCACATACAGGTTGCCGCCGACGGTGACGTGGACGCTCGTATTGACCGCCTCGATGCCTACGGCGCCATAGTAGCCCTCGACCGTGACGTTGCCGCCGACGCTGACACTGCTGGTGTAGCCGCTGCCCAAGCCGACTTCGAGCACGCCCACCGCGTCGCCGTTCGAACCGGTCGCGTAGAGGTTGCCCGTGATATTGATCGTCGCGTTGCCGAGCGTTTCGACAAACATCCCGATCGCTTGCCCGTAGCTCGAGTTCACGTAGACGTTGCCGCCCACGTTGATGTTCACATCCCCGGCGCCGATCGAGAACACGCCGTAGGCCCCGTCGTGATTTGACTGCACGTCGATCGAACCGCCGATGGTGAGGTTGGCGTAGGTGGCGCCGGCCATTTCGACGCCGACCGCACGGTTGCCGGTGGCGAAGACGTCGCCGTCCACGGTCACATTGACCGCGCCGTCCTCGGCGACCGCACCCACGGCGTAGGCGCTGTTTGCCGAATAGGCGCCGGCGTTCTCGCCCACGGTAATGGTCGTATTGCCGTGCGCCGACGTGCCGTAGACGCCAAACGCACGGCCGTAGGCGACAGCACGCGCGTCGCCGCCAACGCTGATGTTGACGTCATATTGGGCGTAGGCCTTGACCGCCGTCGCATTGCCGGTCTCGGAGAGGGCGTAGGCATTGCCGCCGATCGTCACGTTCGCGGTCTCGGCTTGCGTGATTTCCACCCCGACGGCGTAGCCATTGACCGTCTCCGCGGTCACATTGCCGCCGATGACGACGTTGCCCAGGCTGACGCCGGAGCCGCTTTCGCTCACCAGGACACCGATGGCGCCGGCGTAGCCGGACGCGGTGACGTCGCCGTAGACGTGCACGTTGTTGTTGTAGGCGCCGCGGGTCACGTACGACTCGACGCCGACCGCCACGCCGCCGTCGGCGACCGCGGTCACATTGCCGCCGACCGTCGTATACAGATTGCCGTAGGCGGAGGCTTTGATGCCGGTCGCGTTGCCCGTGAGCGACAGGACGCCCACGTCGCCGCCGACGTTGATCACCGAACTGCCGGCGTAGTCCCGGCCGTGCGCATAGGTTTCGATGCCGGTGGCGTCTCCGATGGAGATGGCGGTTACGGAACCGCCGACGGTGACGTAGACCTCGCCGCCCAGGTTCGTGGCTTCGATGCCGATCGCACTGGTCGCCCCGATGGCGGTGACGTTGCCGCCGACGTTGACGCCGACATAGGTATAGTCGTTGGCGCCGACATTGCCCGCGGCGGCGAACACGCCCATCGCGGAATCCGGCGTTCGAATAGGCCGAAACGTCGCCGCCGACCTGTACGGTGGCGTTATGGTCGTAGAGCGTGACGTCGTAGACCGCCGTGGCGCCCAGATCACCGGTCGCCAAGACGCTGCCGCTCACATAGACGCTGCTGCCGTTGAAGCTCGCGGTCTCGATGCCCAGGGCCACGCCGTTCAGCGCCGTGACGGTCACGCTGCCGAAGACATTGGTCGCCGCGTAGTCCGAACCGACCGTGATGATGCCGGTCGCAGGACCGCCGCCCTTGCCGGCGTAACCGGAGGTAACCGTTACGTCCCCATAGACGGTCGTGGTGGCGGTATAGGCAGAAGACGTCTTGATGCCGAGCGCGCCGGTATAGCCGGTGACGTTCACGCTTCCATAAATCTTGGTCGTATTGTCGAAGGTCGCAGCCGAGTTCACGCCCACCGCATAGCCGGTTGCCGACGTGAGATTGATCCCGCGCGGCCCGACGACCGTGTCCCCGGACCCACCGGCCGCGTAAAGCTTGATGCCCGTTGTTGTGCCGGTGGGGCCCGAAGTGGTCTCGCCGATGTAGCTCGCGTAGACCTCGACGTTGCCGCCCGAGGACCTCGCATTGATCATGTTGCCGGGCGATAGAATCTCAGCGAAGGTCGAGACGTAGACATTCCCGCCGCCGATCGCATCGGCGTAGATGGCGTTGGCGTTGCCGAAGACGTTTCCGTAGGCCTTCACGAAGGCCGTGCCGCCGGCGGTGGTGTAGTCGCCGACCCCGGCGCCGCCGAAGACGTTGATGGTCGACCCCGCGTCGACGATGACGCCGGCGTAGGCTCCTGACGACTGATTCTCGACGAAGACGCCGCTTCCGGAACTCGGATCGGCGCCCGACCCCAGGGTGACGACCACCGGGTTGCCGCTGTTGTCGGTGTAGGTGATGCCCGAGGGGTAGCCGCCCGGCGCGCAGGTGACCTGGTCGACGCCGCTGACTGTGACCAGCGAGCCGCACTCGTTCGTGGCCCAGGCCGTGCCCGGCGCGCCGAGGGAGAAGACCGCGATCGAACAGCCGAGGGCGGTGCCCAGCAGCAGGCCGGCGCGGGAGAGCTTCCCGCTGCGCTTGAGGACGAATTCCGCGGCGGCGGAAGACGGGCTCGTCCGGGAAACGCGCTTGGACATCGAATATCCCCCTCAGGATCGGCCGCGCGGGATGCACGGCAGGACGCCGCGGCTGCGCCGCGTCGTCGAACATGGTTCTGTCGCTCGGATTCCGGGGAATTTCAATAGCCGTCGAGGTTGTTCGGCGGGGTCTAAGCGCAAGCGAAATAAGAATTTTTCGGTATTCGCCGAAGCGTTGCGCTTTGAGTTTCCGGGGTTTTTCCCAGGCGACGGCTCGCGGCGTCGAGACCGGGCGAAAATCGTATACCTGAGAATAGTGATCGGGTGTCGCCCTAACGCCTCAGCAGGGCCGAATCGCGAGCGAAAACAGAAAGGGCCGGACTTGCGTCCGGCCCCCTGTCGTCGGTGGTGTTGCGTTGGCCTACCAGCGCCAGCGCACGCCCAGGCGGCCGGTGAAGCCGCTGGTCTTGCCGCCGAACTCGGTCTCGCCCTTGAGGAACCCTTCCAGGCCGTTCCACGAGGTGGTGGTGAAGCCGAAGTCAGCCCGTTCGTAGGAACCGGGCTTCAGGTCCTCGATGTCCATCTCACAGCCGGTGCAGCCGCCGCCGGTGATCATCGCCATCTTGTTCTTGCCGTCGAACTCCTGGGCCGCATAGAGGCCGACGTAGGGCAAGAGTTGCCCCCACTGGCCGCCGACCCGCGCTCCGATCGAGCCCCGGAGGCTGGTCGCATTGCCGAAGGTGAACACCGTGTCCTGGGCGGTGAAGTTGGCGTTGTCCAGGTGGGTGGAGGTCCAGGCCAGGTCGGCCAGGGGCTCGAAGTAGAGATGCGGCGTTCCGAACCGGAAGCCGGTCTCACCCTTGGCGCCCCAGGTGTCGCCCGAGAAGGTCTCCAGCGCCGGCACCGTGTGCATATTGGCCTTGATGTCATACCAGTCGCCCTTCACCAGCGCGTTGGCGAAGAAGGCCCCGGAGGTGAAGCCGGTGTAGGCGCCCACGTTCCAGCCGGTGATGTCGAAGGAGTTCTTGTCGAAGTGGAACACCGAGTTCTGCTCGAGGAACCCGCCGGTGAAGCCCCACAGCCAGTTCTTCGAGGTCCAGTTGTCCCCGCCCATCTGGAAGCCGCGCCAGTCTGAGTCGGTCGACAGGTTGGGTGAGAAGTTCATGCCCTGGACGTTGAAGGTCTCGGTCCTGTCGAGCTGCTCGCCGCCCACCTGGGCCTGGGCCCACATCTCCCAGCCTTCGCCGCGGGTCGGAGGCGCGGAGCCCCACATCGAGTCCCTGACCTCCTGTTCGCGGGCCGACCAGGCGTCGCCGGTCCTGCGCCAGAAGTCCTGGGCCATCTCCGGCGCCTTCAGCATCTCGAAGGCGGCCTGACCCGGCAGGGCCACAATGTTCCAGTCCACCGGGCCGGAGAAGAACTGCAGTTCGTACTGGATGAAGCCCTTCTGCTCGCCGCCCCAGGTGAAGTTGGACGCCGTGCCCGAGGCCGCGTGCACCACCGTGGTTCCCACGAAGTTCAGCGAACCGGGCGAACCCGGGTTCACGTCGTGCACGACCAGTGAGGTCGAGCCGTTGGCCGCGCCGACGATCATCTCGTCGGAGGTGAGCGCGGTGGTCAGCGACGCATCGACCGCCAGGGTCGAACCCGCCAGGCCGTTCCAGACCGTGCCTACCCCGCCGTTGCCGTCCAGGATGAACACGTCGCCGGTGTGGCCGTTGCGCAGATCCACCAGGTTGGAGTTGTTGAACACCGTCACCCCGCTCCACACCACCGTGGTGGGCGTGGACGAGAACGGCGCACCTCGATGATGCCGTGGTTGTTCACCACGTCGTTGCCGTAGCCGAAGTAGGAGTTGCCGTAAGCGAACCACCGGCCCTGGTTGTTCAGGGTGTTGTTCGCGGTGTTCAGGATGGCGTAGCCGTAGATCGCGCCCTTGTTCTCGATATAGACCGAGGCCCCGTAGGCGCCGATGGCGAAGCCGTTGCCGCCCATGATGCTACCCTTGTTGTAGAGGTAGCTGCCTTCCGTCGATTCCAGGATCACGCCGCCAAAGGCGCCGTAGACGTGGCCGAAGTTGTAGACTTCGGCGTGCCCGCCGATGCTCTCGGCGACGATGCCCGGGCCTTCGTAGGCCTCGATCGTGCCGAAGTTGACCACCACGGCGTAGGTGTCGGCGCCGATGCTTTCGGCGAAGGCGCCGGCGGATTCGAAGCCGTAGGTCCTGATCAGGCCGCCGTTGTAGATGAAGGCGGTGCCGCCGATCGCGCCGGCGAAGATGCCGTCGGAGAAGTCGCCCTCGGTCCGGATCGTCCCGTAGTTATAGACGTTGACATTGCCGTTATAGGACTCCGCAACCACGCCCGGGGAGTCATAGCCGTAGGTGAACACGCCGCCGGTCACCGTCACATTGACGTCGCCGTTGTAGGTCTTCGCGAAGATGCCGGTCGAGTAGTCGCCGTAGGTCACCACCTCGTCCGAGGTCACATTGACGTCGCCGGCGTAGGCGAAGGCGTCGATGCCGTCGGAACGGTAACCGTAGGTGCGCACCAGGCCGGTATTGTTTACCGTCGCGCCATAGTAGCCATAGGCGCTGATGCCCGGCGCGAAGTCGCCCGATGTCTGCACATAGTGCGAGGTGACGTTGGCCGCGCCGTTCGGCGCGACCGCCATAATGCCGGTGGCGAACTCGCCGTAGGTTTTCACCGTGCCGGAGTTCACGTTCACGCCGTCACTGCCGTAGGCGTAGATGCCCACCGACGCCATGCCCGTGGTCAGGACGTAGCTCGAGGTGACATTGGCCACGCCGTTGTTAGAGATGGCGTGGATGCCGTCGGCGTAGGCGCCGTAGGTTATCACACCGCCGGAGTTCACCGTCGCGCCCAGCCAGCCGTACGCGTAGATGCCTTCGGAGTGGTAGCCGGACGTCTTCACATAGTCCGAGTTGATCGTCGTCGTGCCGTTGTAGCTGTAGCCGTGCACGCCGTCGGAGTAGGCGCCGACAGTGATCACCGTGTCGGAGTTCACCGTCACATTGCCGTTGCGGCTCTCCGCATAGATGCCGGTCGAATAATTGCCCTTGGTGTACACGAAGACAGAGTTGACCGTCGTGTTGCCGTTCAGGCTGCGGGCGCCGATGCCGTCGGAGTGGTCGCCGTAGGTCTTCACCTCATAGGAGGTGACCAGGGCGTCGCCGCCGGCTTCCACCTCAATGCCGTACGAGTAGTTGCCCAGCGTTCTGACGTAGGTCGAGGCGACCGAGACACTGCCGTTGGTCGAAGCGGCCAGGATGCCGGCGGAGTAGCCGCCGTCGGTCAGCACTGTACCGCTGGTGACGCTGATGTTGCCGTTATAGGTCTCCGCGACGATGCCGTCCGAGGACGTATAATAGGTGTGCACCGCGCCCGAGATGATCGTGACCGGCCCGTTGTAGCTCTCGGCGACGATGCCGTCACTGCCGTAGCCGTAGGTCTTGACCAGGTTCGACTTGACGTAGGTCGAGTTGTGGCCCGACGCGTAGATGCCGTCGGAATAGTCACCGTGAGTGATTGCCGTGCCGGAATAGACCGCGACCGTGTCGGTCAGCGTCGTGCCGGTGTTGATCGCAACCACCGCGTCGGACTTGTAGCCGTAGGTGACCGACGTGCCAGAGTTCACGACAACCGGCCCGCCCGCCGCGGCGTAGATGCCGGCCGAGTAGTCGCCCAGTGTCTTGACCATGGTCGAGGTCACGCTCACGCCGCCGAGGGTCGAGACCGCGAAGACGCCGTCCGACTCCAGGCCCTTGGTGTAGGCCGTGCCGATGGTCACCGTCGCATTGCCGGTCCCGATGACATAGACGCCCGGCGAATAGGCGCCGGTGGTCTCGACCGAATTCACCGTCACGTAGGTGTCGCCGTTGTCCAGGCTCTCCCGGCCTGCGCGGATGCCGTCGGTGAAGTTGCCGGTCGTATAGATGTCGCCGGCGGTGATGTTGGTGACGCCGGTCGTGTAGGTGACGACGCCGGCGCCCTGGTACGGACTGGTGGCGCCGTATTGATGGATGACGACGTTGCCGACATCGACGGTCACATCGCCGCCGCCGAGGCTCTCGGCGACCACGCCGTAGGCGAGGTTGCCGATGACTTCGGTCGTCCCGCCGACGGTGACGCTCACGTCGCCATCGCTGGCGGCGACGACGCCGATGGCGCCGGTTCCCGTCACGCTGCGGGCATACACGTTTCCGCCGACGTCGACGGTTGCTCCGTAATCCCCCACGGCCTCGATGCCGAAGGCGTTGCCGGTTCCCGACAGGGCCGAGACATTGCCGCCCACGTTGACATTGGAATAGCCGCCCACGGCGATGATCCCGGTCGCGTTTCCGTTGACCGCGGTAACGCCGACGTCCCCGGTGACGCTAACGCTTGCTGTGCCGTCGGTTGTCCCGTTGGCATAGGCGGCGACGCCCGTCGCGGCGGCCGAGGCTGCAGCGGTCACGCTGCCGCCCACGGACACCGTGACGCTGCCGTAGGCGCTGGTCGAGAAGATGCCCGTAGCGCTGCCGTCGGTCGCGATCGCCAGAACGTTGCCGTCCACCGTGACGAAATTTTCGCCGGTAGACGTTACCGATACGCCGATTGCAGAGAACTCGCCCTCGGCCGTGACGTTGCCGCCGACGTACGCGGCCGCATAGAAGCCGCCGAGGCCGCCCTTGACCGTAACGCCGATGGCGTCGCCGTCCGGCGCGATCGCATAGACGTTGCCGTCCACGCCGGCGCCGGCGTAGCCGGTGCTGACCGCACTGACGCCGGTCGCATCGGCGTACTTCGAATAGGCCGTGACCGTGCCGCCGACGAGGACGTGGACGTCGTCACCGCTCGCCGTGACGCCGGTCGCGTCGCCGTTGTAGGCGATCGCCGTAACGTTTCCGCCGATCGTCACGTTGGCGTACGACGGCCCAAGGACCTCTACGCCGATGGCTTCGCCATAGGCCCGAGCGCCGACGCTTCCCGTCACATTCACCGTCCCGCCGGTAGCGCTGGTGGCGTACACGCCGGTCGCGTCGCCGAGATAGGAGATCGCGGTCACATTGCCGCCGATGCTCACGAAGGCGGAGCCCGTCTCCGAATAGGCGTAGACACCCGTCGCCTGGCCCAGGAGGGCCTTGGCCTCAACGCTCCCGCCGACAACGGTCGATGAATAGCCTATTGTGTCGTTGAACACGCCCGTCGCGTTGAGGTAAGCGCCGGCATAGACGTTGCCGACCACATGGACATAAGCGCCGCCGAAGCTGCTGATCCAAACCGCCGTCGCATTGCCGGCGGGCGCGATCGCCGTCGCGTTGCCTCCAATGTAGATTTCACTGTCGCCCGCCACCTTCACGCCGATGGCGTCATCATACTCAGTAAAGGCAAACACGTCGCCGCCGATGTGGACGTTCACATCGCCGCCGGCGCTGTACCCCTTGATGCCGGTCGCACCGTACCTGCCTATGGCAGTGACGTTACCGCCCACGACGATGTGGTCATAGCCGGGCGAGTACCCGATCAAGCCGAGCGCAACGCTATTGCCGGAGTAAGCCCCAATGCTGCCCGCGACGTGAGCGTAAACGCTGCCGCCGACCACCTCTGCGCCGATCGCCGCGCCATAAGGCGCGACCGCAACCAGGTTACCGCCGACATTGAACTCAGTGTAGTCGTTGCCAAACACAATCGCGCCGATTGCGGCTTCACCGTAATACGATTTCGCGAACACGTTCCCGATCACGTTCACGGAGGCGTTGCCGTCGCCTAAAGCGGCGATGCCGAGCGCCACGCCGAAATCGGATTCGGCGACGACATTGCCGCCGACGCCGACGACCAGGTTTCCGCCGCCGCCGCTGTAGCCCTTGATGCCCGTTGCGTTGCCGGAGAAGGAATAGGCGCCGACGTTGCCGCCAACGTGCACGCCGAGATAACCCGTCGAATTCCCGTAAACGGCCGTGGCGTTGCCGAACGTGGAGGAGGCGATCGCGTTGCCGCCAATGGTGATGTTAGCGTCGCCGATGACAAAAACGCCGATGGCGTTGCCGTAGGCCGTCGTGGCCGTCACGTCGCCGGTGACGGTGACGTTGACGTCGCCGCCGAGGGCCTCAATGCCGGTCGCGCCCGCGTAGCCGGTCGCGCTGACGCTGCCGCCCACGATCACCGTGTTCTCATAGGCCCCGCCGAGGGTTGCGGACACGACGCCGGCCGCGACGTAGCCGGTCGCGCTGACGCTGCCGCCGATGTTCGTGTAGGACCCGTTGCTGCTGATCGAGTATGTGCCGATCGCGAGGCTCTTCTCCGAATAAGCCGTGACGTTGCCGCCGACCGTCGTGCTGACGGTGTAGCCTTCGTTGAGCACGCCGATCGCTTCGCCGGTCACACTTTCAACAGTCACATTGCCGCCGATGACGACGTTGCCCAGGCTGACGCCGGAGCCGCTTTCGCTCACCAGGACGCCGATGGCGCCGGTGTACCCGGACGCGCTCACGTCGCCGTAGACGTGCACGTTGTTGTTGTAGGTATTGCGGGTCACGTACGAACTCGACGCCGGTCGCCACGCCGCCGTAGGCGATCGCCGTCACGTTTCCGCCGACCGTCGTATACAGATTGCCGTAGGCGGAGGCTTTGATGCCGGTCGCGTTGCCCGTGAACGACAGGACTCCCACGTCGCCGCCGACGTTGATCACCGAACTTCCGGCGTAGTTCCGGCCGTGCGCATAGGTTTCGATGCCGGTGGCGTCTCCGATGGAGATGGCGGTTACGGAACCGCCGACGGTGACGTAGACCTCGCCGCCCAGGTTCGTGGCTTCGACGCCGGTCGCACTGGTCGCCCCGATGGCGGTGACGTTGCCGCCGACGTTGACGCCCAGGTAGGTATAGTCGTTGGCGCCGACATTGCCCGCGGCGGCGAACACGCCCATCGCGGATCCGGCGTTCGAATAGGCCGAAACGTCGCCGCCGACCTGTACGGTGGCGTTATGGTCGTAGAGCGTGACGTCGTAGACCGCCGTGGCGCCCAGATCACCGGTCGCCAAGACGCTGCCGCTCACATAGACGCTGCTGCCGTTGAAGCTCGCGGTCTCGATGCCGAGCGCCACGCCGTTCAGCGCCGTGACGTTCACGCTGCCGAAGACATTGGTCGCCGCGTAGTCCGAACCGACCGTGATGATGCCGGTCGCAGGACCGCCGCCCTTGCCGGCGTAACCGGAGGAGACGTTCACGTCGCCATAGACGGTCGTGGTGGCGGTATAGGCAGAAGACGTCTTGATGCCGAGCGCGCCGCTGTAACCCTGGACGCTTACTCCGGCGTACACCTTGTTGGTGCCGTCAAAGGTCGAAGCCGTGCTAATTCCAACGGCATACCCGTTCTCGGAAATCAGAGAGACCCCACCCTTGACGACAACGTCAGAGGCGCCTGAGACCGCGTATGTCGAAATATCGACGGTCGTACCGGAGTCGCCGCTGATTGCCTCGCCTATGCTGCCGTCGCTATAGACCCCGATGTTCCCGCCATTAGCCTTTGCTGAGATCAGGGTGTTGTCGGCAAGGACCGTGCCGTCGTCGACGACGTAGACGTTTCCGCCAAGGACTGCGTCGGCGTAAATGCCTCGATTGCCGCCCGACACGAAGCCGTAATTTTTCACGTAAACATTGCCGCCGGCGGTCGTGTAGTTCTCGATGCCGTCGTTAGCGCCGATTACGATGGCTCCGGATTGCGCGATGACCGAGGAATAGGCGTTCGCTGCCTGGTTCCAGGCAAACACGCCGTCGGTGGCCCCGCTCGTATCCACACCCGACGCGAGAGTGACAGACTGAGCGTTGCCGGAGTTGTCGGTGAAGACGATGCCCGAGGGATAGCCGCCCGCCGAGCAGGTGACCTGATCGACGCCGCTGACGGTCACGGTGGTGCAGCCTGCCCAGGCCGTGCCCGGCGCGCCGAGGGAGAAGACCGCGATCGAACAGCCGAGGGCGGTGCCCAGCAGCAGGCCGGCGCGGGAGAGCTTCCCGCTGCGCTTGAGGACGAATTCCGCGGCGGCGGAAGACGGGCTCGTCCGGGAAACGCGCTTAGACATCGAATATCCCCCTCAGGATAAGGCCGTGCGGGCTGCACAACAGGACGCTCGCGGCTGCGCCGCGTCGTCGAACACGGTTGTGTCGCCCGGAATTCGCCGGAATTCAATAGGTGTTGAGGATTCGACGCACAGGGGAAGCAGCAGGGAAATAAGAATTTTCCCCGCCCGGCGGACGCCTTGAGCCTTGAGTTGTCGCGCGTTTTAGCGGCCGACGTCATTCGACCGCGTTTTCGAATGCAATCCTATGCCCGTGAATAGTGATGCATCGCCGCCTGGCCGCCCGGCCGCCGCCGAATCGCGGCCCAAAAAAATCGGGGCCGGACTGGGTCCGGCCCCGAAGCGTCAGGAGGAACTGACTGGAAGGCTTACCAGCGCCAGCGCAGGCCCAGGCGGCCGATGAAGCCGTTGGTCTTGCTGCCGAACTCGGCTTCGCCCTTCAGGAAGCCTTCGAGGCCATTCCATGAGGTGGTGGTGAAGCCGAAGTCCGCCTTGCCGTAAGCGCCGGGCTTGGTGTCTTGGATGCTCATGCACGCGCCGGGGCAACCGCCCGAGGTGATCATGGTCATCTTGTTGTTGCCGTCGAACTCCTCCGCCGCATAGAGGCCGACGTAGGGCAGGAGCGAGCCCCACTGACCGCCGACCCGGCCGCCGATCGATCCGCGCAGGTCCTGGCTGTTGCCGAAGGTGAAGCTGGTCACCTGGGCCGGGAAGTTGGCGTTGTCGAGGTGGGTGGTGGTCCAGGCCAGGTCGGCCAGCGGTTCGAAGTAGAGATGGGTGCTGCCGAGACGGAAGCCCATTTCACCCTTCGCGCCCCAGGTGTCGCCCGAGAAGGTCTCCAGCGCCGGCACGGTGTGCATGTTCGCCTTCACATCGTACCAGTCGCCCTTCAGCAGGGCGTTGGCGAAGAACGAGCCCGAGGTGAAGCCGGTATAGGCGCCCACGTTCCAGCCGGTGATGTCGAAGGAGTTCTTGTCGGTGTGGAAGATCGAGTTCTGCTCGAGGAAGCCGCCGGTGAAGCCCCACAGCCAGTTCTTCGAAGTCCAGTTGTCCCCGCCCATCTGGAAGCCGCGCCAGTCGGTATCGGTCGACAGGTTGGGCGTGAAGGTGAGGCCGTGGACGTCGAAGCTCTCGGTGCGATCGAGACGCTCGCCGCCCACCTGGGCCTGGGCCCACATCTCCCAGCCTTCGCCACGGGTCGGAGGCGCGGAGCCCCACATCGAGTCGCGGACTTCCTGCTCGCGCGCCGACCAGGCGTCGCCCGTCCTGCGCCAGAAGTCCTCGGCCATCTCAGGCGCCTTCAGCATCTCGAAGGCGGCCTGACCCGGCAGGGCCACGATGTTCCAATTCACCGGACCGGAGAAGAACTGCAGCTCGTACTGGATGAAGCCCTTCTGCTCGCCGCCCCAGGTGAAGTTCGACGCCGTGCCCGAGGCCGCGTGCACCACGGTGGTGCCCACGAAGTTCAGCGAGCCGGGCGAACCCGGGTTCACGTCCTGCACGACCAGCGAGGTCGAGCCGTTGGCCGCGCCGATGATCATCTCGTCGGAGGTGAGCGCGGTGGTCAGCGACGCATCGACCGCCAGGGTCGAACCCGCCAGGCCGTTCCAGACCGTGCCCACCCCGCCGTTGCCGTCCAGGATGAACACGTCGCCGGTGTGGCCGTTGCGCAGATCCACCAGGTTGGAGTTGTTGAACACCGTCACCCCGTCCCAGATCACCGTGGTCGGCGAACTGGAGAACGGCGCCACGTGCACGATGCCGTGGTTGTTGAACGTGTCGTTGCCGTAGCCGAAGTACGAGTCACCGTACGCGTTCCACGTGCCGCGGTTATCGACGAAGTTGTTCGAGGTGTTCAGGATCGCATAGCCGTCGATCGTGCCCCGGTTCTCGATGTAGACCGGCGCGCCGTAGGCCGCGATGGCGAAGCCGTTGCCGCCCTGAATGGTGCCCTTGTTGTAGATGTAGCTGCCGAGGTTGGACTCGACCTCAACGCCGACGTAGCCGCCGTAGATGTGGCCGAAGTTGTAGACGCTTGCGTAGCCAGTTACGGAGACGGAGGCGACACCCACGCCATACTGCGCGTGGACGGTGCCGTAGTTCACCACCGTAGCATTACCGTAGATCGACACCGCCACGACGCCGCTGAAGTTGAAGCCTGACGTGAAGGTGTCCCCGTAGGTCTCGACCAGCGTGTCGCCGAAGATCGAACGCGCGTAGATGGCGTCGGCGAAGTTGCCGTAGGTTTCCACGCTGCCGCTGTAGACCTTGGTCCCGAAGTAGCCTTCCGCCTCGATGCCGGTGGAGAATTCGCCGTAGGTGCGGACGAAGTCAGACCCCACCGTCACGGTGCCGTAGTCGGCCAGAGCCACGATGCCCGGGGCGTAGAAGCCTTCGGTGATCACGTCGCCCGAGTAGACCGTGACGTTGCCGCCGAAGGCGTGAGCGTGGGCGCGGATGCCCTGCGAGTAGTCGCCGTAGGTGTAGACGAAGTCGCTGTCGACGAAGATGTTGCCGCCGTAGTCGGTCACAGCGGTGATGCCGTTCGAGTT
Organism: uncultured Pseudomonadota bacterium; assembly: GCA_963838235.1. GTDB lineage: Bacteria > Pseudomonadota > Alphaproteobacteria > Caulobacterales > Caulobacteraceae > JAFECT01. The sequence goes on along the minus strand of CAWIQJ010000005.1, from coordinate 300,351 downwards.
GACGCCGTAGGTCGCCACATCTTCCGACGTCACGCTGACGTTGCCGTAAGCCGACACCGCCGAGATGCCGCGGCTGTTGTCGCCGTAGGTCACGGTCTCGCCCGCGTTCACCGTCACGTCGCCGAAGGTGGCGTAAGCCTTGATGCCGACGGACTCGTAGCCGTGGGTGATCACCTCGTTGGAGGTGACGTTCACATTGCCGTCGTAGGCTTCAGCGGTGATGCCGTTGGCATAGTCGCCGTACGTCCTCACCGCGCCGGTGTTGTTCACTGTCGCGCCGAAATAGCCGTAGGCGAAGATGCCGGTCGACTCGAAGCCGTAGGTCTTCACGTAGTGCGACGTCACGTTGGCTTCGCCGTAGGGCGCGATCGCCTCGATGCCCGGCGCGAAGTCGCCGTAGGTCTTCACCGTGCCCGAGTTCACCGACGCGCCGTACCAGCCGTAAGCGTAGATGCCCACCGAGCCCGTGCCCATGGTCTTCACGTAGTTTGACGTGACGTTGACCGTGCCGCCGTTCGAGATCGCGTGAATGCCGTCGGCGTAGTCGCCGTAGGTCCTCACCGTGCCCGAGTTCGATCGTCACACCGGCGTAACCGTTGGCGTAGATGCCTTCCGCGCGATAGCCGTAGGTCTTCACGTAGTCGCTGTTGACCGTGGCTGTGCCGTCATAGCTGTAGGCGTGGATGCCGGTGGCGTAGTCGCCGTAGGTGATCACTGTGCCGGAATTGACCGACACGTTGCCGTAGCGGCTGTAGGCGAAGATGCCGATCGAGTTCGTACCCGGTCGTCTTCACATACTGGCTGGTGATCGAGACGTTGCCCTCGGTGCTATCACCGATGATTCCCGGCGAGAAGTCGCCGTAGGTCAGCACCGTGCCCGAGTTGATCGTGACGTCGCCGAAGACGTTCTCGCCGAAGATGCCGTACGATTCAAAGCCGGTCGTCTTCACGTATTGCGACTCGATGGTCACGTTGCCGTAGAAGCTTTCTCCCACTATGCCCGGCGAGTAGTCGCCGCTCGTGATCACCGCCCCGGAGTTGATGTAGACGTTGCCGAAGAAGCTGGCGCCAACGATGCCGGCCGCGCTGTATCCGTACGTGCGGACATACTGGCTGGTGATGCCGACGCTGCCGTAGGGGCTCTCGGCGACGATGCCGGTCGAGTAGTCGCCGTCAGTGATCACCGTGTTCGAATTGACGGTCACCGGCCCGTTGTAGCTGAAGGCTTCGATGCCGGGGCTGTAGTAGCCCGTGGTCTTCACGTAGGTCGAGGTCACCGACACGCCGTTGTAGGCGTAGGCGTAAATGCCGGGCGAGTAGGCGCCGTGGGTGATCGCCGTGCCCGAGGTCACCGTCACAGTGTCCGTAAGCGTCGTGCCGATGTTTTTCGCATAGACGCCCGGCGCGTAGTTGCCGAAGGTCTCGACGAAGCCTGAGGTCACGTTCACCGGGCCGCCTGCCGCCGCATAGATGCCGGTCGAGAAGTCGCCGTAGGTGACCACCGTGCCGGCGTTCACCGTGGCGCCGCCGGTATAGCTGACCGCGATGATGCCGTCGGAGCTGTACCCCAGCGTCTTGACGTAGCCCGCCGTCACGCTCGCGTTGCCGGCCCCGTAGACGTCGACGCCGGTGGAGAAGGCGCCCGTCGTCCTCACGCTCGACACATCGACGTAGGTGTCGCCGCCGACGAGGGTATTCGAGCCCGCCTTGATGCCGTCGGTATAGTTGCCGGTGGTGTAGACGTAGCTGGCGTAGATGTGCGTCGTGCCGGTGGTCGCCGTGCGGATGCCCGAACCGGTGCCGCCATAGACCCCGCTGTACTGGTGCACGGTCACATTGCCGACGTCGACGAAGACCGAGCCGCCGTTGTAGCTTTCTGCCAGAACGCCGGCGGCGATGTTGCCTTCCGCCAGGATCGGGCCGTCGACGAAGACGGTGACGTCGTATTCCGCAATGCCCGCGACCCCAATCGCGCCGGACCCGCCGAAGCTCTCGGCTGTCACCCCGCCGTCGACCGAGATCGACACGTTTCCATCGATCGCCTCGGCCAGCGCGCCGACAGCGGTCCCGCCGACCGAGACGGCCACGATGTTGCCGTCGACGGAGATGTCGCTCTGGTAGGCGCTGACGGCAGCGACACCGATCGCCTCGCCGCCCGACGCTGCCGCGGTGACGTTGCCGCCGACCGTGACATAGGCCCAGCGACCCTCCGCCTCGGCGCCGACGGCGTACGTGCCGACCGCGACAATGCTGCCTTCCACCGTCACCGATGAGGTGTACCCGGATTCCGCCAAGGCGCCGATTGCTTCGCCGCCAATGGCCACGGCCGTGATGTTGCCGCCGACGAAGACGCTGGCGTCGCCGTAGGCGCGCGCTTCGACGCCGGTGGCGCCCGATGAGCCGACAACGGTCACGTTGCCGTAGACCTTGGCGACCGCGTCATCCGTCACGCCGTCTTCCGAATAGACGTTCACGCCGACCGCATAGCCGTTGCCGGTCTCGGCGATCACGTTGCCGCCGACCCGGGCGTAGGCGTAGCCTTCGGCGTAGGACTTCACGCCCGTGGCGTTGCCGAAGACCGTCTCGGCGACCACGTCGCCGCCGACGGAGACCTCTGACGAAAAGCCATCGACGTAGGCCTGCGACCGGACGCCGATGGCGCCGATGTAGCCTTCGGCGATGACGCTGCCGCCGACGGTCACCGAAGAATTGTAATCGGATAATGAGACGACGCCCGCGGCGTAACTCAATCCCGACTCTGCGATGACACTGCCGCCCACGGACACCGAGCTGCTACCCGCCGATTCGGAGATCACGCCGACGGCGGTTCCGACATAGCTCTCGGCCACAACATCGCCGCCGATGGAGACGCTCGAATTGCCGCCGCTGAGGTTGAACACTTCGACGCCGACCGCGCCGTAACGGCCGTAGGCCGTCACATTGCCGCCGACGATGACGGTGTCGGTATAGTCGGAGCCCTTGGTCACGTAGGAGGTGATGCCGGTGGCGTAGCCGTGGTCCGCGATCGCGGTCACGTCGCCGCCCACCCGGGTGTACATCGAATCGTAAGCCGATGTGTTGATGCCGGTCGCGTTGCCATATTTCGAATAGGCTTCGACACTGCCGCCGACCTTGATGGTCGCGCCGTCGTACCCATAGGTCTTGATCCCCGTCGCATTGCCGTAGATCGACGAGGCGACCACGTTTCCGCCCACACCGATGTACACGCTGCCATCGTTGGCGGGTGCATTGATGCCGACGGCGTCGCCGAAAGTCGTATAGGCCCCAACGCTTCCCCCGACGTGGATGTTCACATCGTAGGCGCTGTTCACGTCGATGCCCGTGGCGTCGCCGAAGACCGTGTCGGCGATCACATTACCGCCCACCGTTACATAGGCGTTTCCGCCGGTCGTCAGGCTGATGCCCGTCGCGCCGGTAAAGCCGAGCGCGACCACATTGCCCGAAACGTAGACGTAGCCGTATTCGCCGCCGCCGGTGGTCAGGACCTCGCCGGTCGCCGTGCCGAGCGGCGCGATGGCGACCACGTCGCCGTAGACCGCCGTCACCAGGCCGGGACCGGAGTGGCTGGAGAGGTTGGGCTTCACACCGCATTCCTCATCGGCCTTCGCAACGCTGCAGCAGCCGTATCCGTAGCCGTAGTAGCCGCGCGCGTTCAGGCCGGTCGCGTTGCCGTTCTCCGAATAGGCCGTCACGTTGCCGTTGACGACCACCTCGCCGAAGTAGCCGCCCACCGACAGCGCCGTGGCGTCGCCGCTGATGGTGCTGACCGAGATGTTGCCGTTCTGGACGACGTCGACGTCGTAGCCGTAGATGCTCATCCCGACGGCGCCGGTCTGGCCCGTCACCGTGATGTCGCCGGTGTGATTGCCGTACACGTCGCCGTAGTTGCTGTGCAGGCTCACGCCGACTGCGTAGGCGCCGGTAACCGTGATCGCGCCGGTGCCGGTGAACGAGCTGCTGTCGTAGGAATTCGCGTTCACGCCGATGGCGTAACCGCCTGAGGTCACGTTGATCGTGCCGGCGGTGATGGAGACTACGTCGGGGACGTAGCCTTTGAAGTTCCGGGAGGTGATACCGGCCGTGTAGCCCGTGCCCGTGTTGTCGATCGTGATGCTGCCGGTGTTGACGACCTTGTCGTAGACCGTGCCGATCGCGTAGATGCCGACGGCTTCGCGGGACATGTTCCCGGAGATGTTGATCGCGCCGCTGTTGTTCACATAGGAGAATTCGTTTTCACCGGTGACGATCCCCCCGGCGATATACGAGCCGCTGATCGTGATGTTGCCGGTGTTGAAGATCGTGGAGTTGCCGTCGACGGCGACGATGCCTTCGAAGGAGGCGCTGATGTCGGCGCCGTTCGCCAGGTAGATGGCGCCGCCGCCGTTATAAAGTTCCTCGCCGGTAACGGCGCCCGAGATGGTGCTCCCGGCCGCGACCGTGACGTTCGTGTAGGTTCCGCTCGCGCCTTCAGCCGCGAGGCCGCCGGTGATCGTCGCGCCGGATTGCACGGTCACCACGATCGGGTTCGCGGGATCGGTGACGGTGATGCCCGTGGGATAGCTTCCGGGCGTGCAGGTGACCGTATCGACGCCGCCGGACACCACCGGGGTGCAGGTCTGGGCGCTGGCCGTACCCGGCGCGCCCAAGGCGAACACTGCGATGGAGCATCCAAGCGCCGTGCCCAGCAGCAGAGCGCTGCGCGAGAGGTTCTTCGCGCGCTCCGGATTGGGGCGGAAATCCTTGGCTACGTTGCTGTTACGGGCGGTCAGCGACGAACGAGTCGGCATCACAGATATCCCCCTCAAATTCCCGGTTTCGCGCGAACGCACGACGGGAACGCAGGCTCTCGCCCGCGTTTGCAGGTCTTTCCTGTGCCTTACGCCTTTACCATTGGCAACTAAAACGCCGGTTTTTCTCGGCGGATTTTCCAGAGAAATCAGCCGTTCAGCTACGCACCCTCAGCAGACTCCTCGAGTCTTCAGGGCTTTGCAGTCCGAATACCTGGAATGACTCCTGGTTCGGGAATCTTGATCGACGAGATGCGCCTGCCGAGCGTTGCACCCGCGCCGCACTGCGCCTCGCGCGCGAAAAGCGAACGCCCGGGCCGCGCCAGCCAGGGTCGCAAGCTTTGCCTTATCGGGGCGCCGGGACGCCCGGGCGGCCGGTTTCGGGTTTGAATTCGGGCGCGATCTCCCTATTCGGTCAGGTCGCGGAGCAGGGTGCGAGAGGCAAGCGATGAATTCCGAACCGGGCGCCAACCGAATCGCGGGAACGGACCTCGAGCTCAGGGACGTCTGGCGCAGGAACGATGTTCGGACGGAGTTGGACGTCATCGCCCTTTGGAGCCGCGACGGCGCGTTGGTCCCCGAGATCGATCCGGTCGCCCGCTCCAAGACCCTGTGTATAGCCGCCTACGACGCGGGCGAGGTGGTCGGCGTCTCCACGGTGGAGCTGCAATGGATGGCCCCGGTGCGCGCGGAGATGGCCTTCCTGCGGGTCTACATCGCCAAGGCCCACCGGGCGCGCAAGCTGATCCACCCGATCGCCGCGGCGACCTACGACGCCATGCAGCGATTCGCCCTGGCCAATCCCCAGCTGCGCCTGGGCGGGACCGCCGCCACGGTCTTGTCCAAGCCCGGCATCTACAAGCCCGTTACCGAGACCGGCATGGTCCTGATCGGCTATGACGCCGAGGACGCGCCGCTGATCGTGCGCTGGTTCGAGCACTTCCGCCTCTGAAACCGCGGAGACGCGTGCTTGCGCAGCTGGTCCGGAACCAGTAAGTGACCGCCTCCTCGCCGGAGCGCTTCGCGCGGCCCGGTCGGGAACGCCGCTGGGGCCCGCCCCGTCCGACGGCGCGGGTGCATAGCTCAGTTGGTAGAGCAGCTGACTCTTAATCAGCGGGTCGTAGGTTCGAATCCTACTGCACCCACCAATCGCCACGGCGCGGGTTCACGCCCCTGGCTTCGACCGACCGGCGGCTTCAGTTGGCGGACGGTTTCGCCACGGCGCAGACGAAACTGGCGGCGTCGTTGAGGTCGCCCTTCCCCCGATACCAGGCCTTCTCGGGCCAGGCGCAGAGCGGACGGCGCATCCCCACGACCTTGGCCGCGGACCCGTCGGCATAGCGGGTGGCGACGACCTGCGACGGCGCGACGCCTGCCTCGACCCAGCGGCTCAGGGCCACGAACAGATCGTCGTCGGCCGACTCGGAAGGCGGCCTGGGGAAGCCGCCGTTGGCGGAATTGAACGCCGACGGGCCCGGACCGCCGCCGCAGTGCATGACGCCCGGCGCCAGGAACAGCCGGGCGAAGCCCCGCGCCTTCGCCGTCCCACCCGCCGCGCGACCGGCCCTCTCATAGAAGGCGACCGTCTGCAGCGGCGCCACCAGGTTGTCGGCCCAGCCCTGATAGACGATCAGCTTGCCGCCGCGCGCCGCGAACGCCTTCAGGTTGCCGCGCGTGACGTCGTTCAGATCCGGCCCGAGCGCCGCGTCGACCCTGGGCATGTCGCGGTCGAAATCAAACCGGCGCCAATCCACCTTGGCGCCGAACACCCATTTGAACAGTCCGCCGAAGGCGGGCTCGTTGCCGGGCGGCGTCTCGAGGTAGCTCCAACCCAGGACGTTCGACCCCTCGCTGCCCGGAAGCCATCCGAAGTAGGCGCGACGCCCCGCGCGGTTCAGCGGACCGGAATAGAAGGCCTTCGCGGTCGCCACCTCGGCCGGGGTCAGGCAGGTGTCGGTATCCCCGTCGCGACAGACCAGCGTCGCCGGGTCGAACCGGCAGGCGGCGGGATCGGCGATGAAAGGGTCGGACGCGACGCCGTTGCCCGCCCCGCGACAATCGGCGATCGCGGTCTTGTTCAGCAGCGCGAGCTTGACGGCCGACAGCTTGCGCCCGGGCGACCCGTTGGCCGCCTGCCAGTCCCAGACCGCCGCCGCGTGACCCCAGGTGCGGTTCACCACCGGAGCGCCGACCAGTATCCCGTCATAGTCGTCCGGATAGTATTGCGCCTCGATCAGCCCCTGCTGGCCGCCGGTAGAGCAGCCGGTGAAGTAGGAATGCAGGGCGTCCTGGCCGTAGAAGGCCTTGGCGATCGCCTTGCCGGTCACCGTCATGACGTGGGTCGAGCGGCGGCCCCAGTCCTTCCATTTCTGCGGATGGCCGATCAGAGCGTCGCCGTTCAGTGGCGTGGCCGGCGCCGTGCCCATGTCGGTGGTCGCCGTCGCATAGCCGCGGCCCAGACCCGCCGCCATGCCGGGATAGCCCGACGCGAGGAGACCGGCGAACCCGCCATTGCCGTTGCCGTGGAAGACGCGCGCCCAGGGCTCGCTCGGCAGCCAGACCTCCACCGCGATGTCGGAGTCCGGCGCGCTGCGCACCGCAGCAACGACCCGGCAGAACGCCGGCAGCTCCGGATGGGCGACCTTGTCGGGTCCGGAGAAGGCGCCCGCGGCGACCGAGGTTGCGCTCTTTATCGTGGTGTCGGGCAGTTTGAGGTTGACCAGGTCCTCACAGCGCGCCGCCCAGCTCGGCGATGCGGAGGCCAGTCCGACCAGTGCCGCCGCCGACGCCAGCAGCGCCCGTGACACGCGACGCGGGTCTCTCGTCATCGATCGCCCTCCGGACTCGAAGTACAATTCATTCGTTCTAGAGTGAAGGTCGTCAGTCTACCCGGACGTCGCCGCGGTTCAATCCCCAGGTCGCCACGCTGAGTCAGGCGACCGCGAACGCGTAGTGCTGGGCGCCCACCGGCAGCCATGCCAGCCAGGGTTCCGCAGACCGAAGCGCGGCCAGCGCGCGCGGGAAGAAGCCGGTGTAGCGCACCTCCACCGTGGTGAACCCGGCCTCGCCCAGGCGCGCCTTCAGCACCGGTCCCGGGATCAGCACCGCGTTCGCGTCGAAGGGACAGGTCGCGACGATATAGCGGGTCACCGGATTGACCGGATTGTGCTCGAACACCACCAGCGCGCCGCCGGGCCGCAGCAGCTTGCGCAGGCGGCCGAACAGCTCGACGTGCTGCGCCGCATCGATGTGGTGGAAGACGCAGGCGGTGAAGATCAGGTCGAAGCCGGCCGCCTCCAGCGGCAGCTCGCCGTCGCCGGAATAGAGCACGCGTCGACCAAGCTCGGGATAGCGCTGCTTCGAAATCTCGAGGCTGCGTTCGGACACGTCGATGGCGGTCAGGGCCGCGGTCGGAAACGCACGCGCGAGGTGCGGCAGCGAGGCCCCGACGCCGGAGCCGAAGTCGAGGATCGCGCGCGGCTCGGGCCTATGTCCCGCGCTCCAACGCCGGCGCAGTTCGTCGATCTTATAGCGGGCGAAATAGTCCGGCGTCTCACCGCTGAGCTTCAGGTTTTCGGTGTGGATCGCCAGATATTCGTCGGCGAACTTGTCGAACTCAGCGACTTCCACGGATTGCCTCCAAATGCGGGGCCTCCAGCCGCGGTTCGGCGTCGTCGCGCCGGTCGCCGCCGATCTCTTCGTCGACCAGGTAGAGCGGCCGGCCCTTCACCTGCATGAAGATGCGGCCGAGGTAGGCGCCCATGATGCCGAGGCAGGCGAACTGTACGGTCGCAAAGAAGGTCATGATCAGCGCAAGGCTGGTCCAGCCCGGCGCCGCGCGCCCGACCAAAAAGCCAGCCATCACATAGATGGCGATCCCCACGCCCGTCAGGGCGCCGACCGCAGCCATGAACCCTGCGAGCCGGAGCGGCCAGGTGGAGAAGCTGGTCATGCCGGCAATCGCCAGGCGCAGCATCTTGCCGAACGTATAGTTGGTCTTTCCTGCGAAGCGCGCGTCGCGGTCGTAGTTCACCTCCGCCTGCACACCGCCCAGCCAGGCGACCATGCCGCGCAGGAAGCGGTCCTGTTCCGGCATCTCGTTCAGGCGATCGACGATGCGGCGCGAGATCAGGCGGAAGTCGCCGGTGTCCTGGGGAATCTCCACGTCCGAGAGCAGCCGCAGCAGGCGATAGAACAGGTGCGCGGTCGCAAGTTTCAGCACGCTCTCCGACGACCGGCGCCGGCGGCGCGCATAGACCACGTCGGCGCCCGCATCCATCCGCGCCATCAACTCGCCCAGCAGCTCGGGCGGGTCCTGCAGATCAGCGTCGATAATCATTACCCGCTCGCCGGCCGCACGGCCGAGGCCCGCGGTCACCGCCAGCTGGTGGCCGTGGTTGCGCGACAGGTTCAGGCCCACGATCCGCAGATCGCCCGACGCCAGGGCCCGGATGCAGGCCCAGGTCGCGTCGCGCGAGCCGTCGTTGACCAGGATCAGCTCATAGTCGTCGCCGACCACCGCCTGGCACGCCGCCGTGGTCCGCCGGACGAACTCCGGCAGGGACGCCTCCTCGTTGAAGCAAGGCGCTACCACCGACAGCGCTGGTTTCGACACGCCCATTCTGTATCCCTGCCCCGCCCGTAAGACGGGCTGTCCAACCGCGAGCATAGTCCATGCCGGACGCGTCCGGAGGGGCGGATTGTCGCCGCCCCGGGCGAAGGGTTTGTTAACCGACCCGTCCCTCTCCACCTTCCTGGACCTGGCCGGCGATGATCCACCGTATTTCACCGCATTTTACGGCGCCGGCCGCGCGGTGAGCGGGGTCCGTCGCTCGCCGCGCCGACCGTAAACCGACCGTATTTTACGGTCGCAGCCGATCACGCCTCATGCAACTCGCCTTCGCTCAGCAGCACCGCCTCGAGACCGTGCAGGGTCCCTTGCCACCGCGAGCCCCCGACGCGCGGTTTCGCGAGCCCGGCAGCCGACCTGGGTTGCCAGGGCCGAAGCCGTCGTTTGGTTGCCGATCGTACGACGTGGGTGCGGGCGGTTTGGGCATTGGGACGGCCTTTTTCGAACAGCGAGGAATTCCAGAACATTTAGGGAACATATCCGCGTGGTCAAGGCCGAGGGGATTATCCCCTTGACGCACGTATAAATCGGCCGGCATATTGGCGTTATCGGAGACGCCAGATGGCCAACAAGCTGACAGTTCGAGACTTCTTCAACGGTTCCCAGACGACGAAGCCTGTCTGGCGCACCTGATGTCGGTCCGGTTCGGCCTCCGCCACACCTGCCGCAAATGCGGGGTCGTGGAAGCGACTTTTCACGCCCTGGCCAAGCGCCGGGCGTTCTCATGCGCGCACTGTGGCGACCACGTTTACCCGTGCGCGGGCACGATTTTTCAGGACAGCCGTACGCCCCTCACCCTGTGGTTCTACGCGATCTACCTGTTCGTCACGACGCGCCACGGCGTGAGCGGCAAAGAGCTTCAGCGCGAACTCGGCGTGACCTACAAAACCGCTTGGCGGATGGGCCAGCAAATCCGCGACCTGATGGGCGCGGCCGACGAGTTCGTCGCCCTGAAGGGGCACGTCGAGATTGACGAAGCCTACATGGGCGGCGTCCGTCCCGACACGCCGGGCCGTCCGGGTCCGGACGATACGGCAAAACCGCCGTGATCGGCATGAAGGAACGCGGTGGCCCGATGCGCGCCCAGGTGATCCTGGACGCCCGCAAGGCGACCCTCCGCTCGGGTGGTGCTTGGACCAACGTCGCAGCCGCCGCACGACGGTCTCCACCGACGAACAACGTCGGCTATGCCTTACTCACTGGCGACGACTACAAGCACGGCACGGTCGTGCACTCGCGAAAAGGAATACGCGAAGCGCGACGAGAGCGGCACGCTTCACCACGTCAACAACGTCGAGAGCTTCTGGTGGTTGTTCAGCGGTCGATTGCCTCGACGCACATTCACATCTCGCGGAAGCATATGAACCGCTATCTGGGCGAGTTCACTTTCCGCTCGTTTCATCGCCTGATGCAGAACGCGATGTTCGACCTTTTGATTGGCGGCGGCGTGACAATGACGCGAACGGCGTTCGCGAAATCGGCTTCCTCGGCTGGCCCGACTCCGGCTTTCTGCGCTTGGGCGGCAAAGCTCGGCAACGCGCCCGGTGCGTAACGCTTCCGCGAGGGTGATGGGCTTCTTGGCCATGGGCCGACTGACCACGCTTCGGGCGGGGGGCGGCACGGATCATGCCCGTAGGGGCTGAAACGCGCCGGTTGGACCTAGAATGACCGCTGAAACCCAAGGAATCTCAAGGGACCGTGTTTTGCCGGATGGCAACGGTTGCCGGGCGTTAGATGCCGGGATCGAGCGCGAGGTCAGGATTTGTCGCAGAACGGCGTCGAGACCTTCGAGTTCCTGCGAGGGTGGGGAGGGCCACTCGTTTCCGGAGCCAACCATCCGGTTTCACGGGGAGAGGGCCGAGGGCCTTCGAGCGCTGGCTGTTGCGATGCAGCATGGCCTGAGGGTGCGAGCCCTCGCCGAACCTATGACGTGATCGACGGAGAGCCCACAGGGCCTTACTGGGAACTGATATTCTACGACCGGGTCACTTCCCCTGGGCGTTGAGGCTGGCGCAGTCGCGGCAGAGCGGCTTGCCGCCAGTCCCCCGCTGTTTGTTGTGCGGCGGGATTTCGCTTCCCGGCCCGCAACGGGTGTTGTTGTGGTGGTGGTTCTCTTTGCATCGAGTTCCATGCAGCGATGGTAGGCATAGCTTGAAATCCTTATGAAAAAAGGGATTTCCAGACCTTTTGGGGTCTGTAGAGCTAGCCGCAGGCGGGGGCCTTTCGGCCCCCGACCTACGCACACCGTCTAACCGGGCGGCTTGCCACATTGGGATGCTCCTTTTCTCTCCTGGCTGGGTCTAGGGGTTCACCATCGACACCGGTGGCTCTTGCGGAGCCGGTCCGGGGTCAGCTTTCGAGGCGCCCCTACGGGGGCGCTTCATCTGTTTTGGGGAGGCTGTAGACCTCCCCATCTTTCTCAAGCTCGTGTCGGTCGAACATTCTCCACGCGATTGGAGAAATCCTGCCCCGATTTCACGTCAGGCCACCATTGATCGGCGATGTATTTCCGCATGGCCTTGGGCTCCATACCCTTCAAGCCGCGGGCGCGGCCGTCGAGAAGAGCCATTTTGATCATGGCGGGCATCGAAGGCGTCCCTTGGGCTTCGGGTGTACGCCGCGGCGGCGCTTTCGACTTGGACGCTTTGGGCGTTGCCGCCTTTGACGGAGCGGCACGGGTTCAAGGACGGGCGGCCACGCTGGCCGCCTCGGCGACCGGCGTGTCAGAAACAGGCTCGGGGGGGCGGGACCGTATAAATCGCGTAAAGTTCGATGAACGCTGTCAGGCGATCTCGCTTCTGGATTTGCAGTGCTCGCTGCTGGCTGACGCGAACCAACTCCGCGTCGAACGCGGTGATTTGGCGGAGCACGTCAGCTCGGTCGATTTTGCCGTTCAACGGCGTCGGCAGACATAGCTGCCAGATACCTTGCGGCGGGGGTCCCCACGAGGGCCTAGCCGACCAGACCACTCCACAAAATGAAAGCTGACCATCCCATGCGTGGGAAATGGTAGAGCCATAACGTCGCTTGACAAAAGACCCCTACAAAATCAGTCTTCTCATGGATTTATCTAGGCGGTCGTCGGTAGCGTCGCTTGACGCCCTAATCCGAAAAATTGACAAGTCGCGGAGCGGCGCTCGGTGAAATAAGTTCGATTTCAAATAATGCGGTCGCTTGGCGTGACCGGGCGCGTTCCCGTTCGCGGTTCTCACCCGTCTCCAGGGATAAACCCCAGGCCGATTAAAGTCGCGATCGCACTCCGTGGTGAGGGCGTCATGCGCGTCGTCGAACTGCTCGTGCGCCAACTGTCGTCGTCCTGAACCGAGGGTTTGTTGCCGCCGCAAACCAAAACAGTGCAATCATAACCGTAGTAGACTAGGCATGCCGCTATCGACGCCCGCCTTCGCGATGCTGGCCCATCGGTAGTCAGCGACGGTGACACTGACTGTCACCTGCGCGGCCCGCCGCTGGATCCTGGCGCACCACGACGTCCCGCAACCGCCCCCTTCTCCGATGCTGCTGTCGGCATCCTGGGCCGCCTGCTCGCGCAATCTGAAGCTGAAATCGGGACCGCGCCGGAGCACCTGAGCCGAGCGGAAATAGGGGAACGCGTGCAGGTCGAACTCTCGAAACTCCCCGACCTCGGTTCGAACGCCAGACCGATCCTGGCCACGCTGATCGTCGGCGTCCTGGTCCACTCCAACCAACCATCGGAAACACCGCGACAGGAGAAGCCAGGCGCTCGGGCGAGACCGTATCGACGCCATGCGGCCGTGCTGGTGCGCCTCGCTGATGCACGGGACCGGCTGGTACGCACCGAGCTCGTTACACGCCTGCACTGCTGGTCGGGAACCTGGATGCACTGGTCGCGCCTCCTCGATGGTGCGTTGGCCACAATGATCTCGTTCTTCTCACATCTCCTGCTCGAGGAAGCGGGCGGAGAACCTGACCCGCAGGGTGTGGCCGGCGCTCTGGACCTCTTCCGGCGATCGGCTGTGCGCTCTGGATGGCGCGCCGCCTGGCCGGCGGAGCGGCGGTGCTCATCGCCAGCCTGATCTTCGCGACCAATCTGCAGGTCTATGAGCAGTTCACGCCCGGTCGGATCGACCACCACAACGTTCAGATCGCCATGACGGCGATTGCCGCCGCCTGTGCGATGGCGCGAACCGATCGCGCCCGGTGGGCGCTCGCCGCGGGGTCGCCGCCGGCTTGGGCCTGGCCATCGGCATCGAAGCCCTGCCCTTCCAGGCGCTGATCGGCGCCAGTCACGGGTCTGCGCGCCGCCATCCGACTCGAACCGAGGGCAAGACCGCGCGCAACTACGCGCTCGCCCTGGCGGTGCTCGACGCTCGGGTTCTTCGCCTGGCGATGCCGCCCAGCCGTTGGTCCGCCTCTCGTTTCTGCTATGCGCCGGCCAATCTGATCGTCGCCATTCTCGTCGCCTCGGCGGGCCTGATCGCGCTTTCATGCGCGGGCCGCGAGATCTGCCGATCAAGGCGCGCGTCGGGCAGTCTATTCGCCTTGGTAGTCGTGGCAATGGCGCGCACACCGCGCTGCATCCGCTGCGTGAAAGGATCTTTGCCGCTGTCGACCCCCGGCTCGATCCCATCTGGTCGAACAACATCGAATAACTGCTCGTCGCTGCCCGAGCTCTGGCGAGGCGATTCGACCACCGCCGTGACGACCATCAGCGCCAGCGTGTTAAGCGTCGCGGGCGTGGTTTATCTGGGCCTGGTGCATGCGTCGCACGCGGGACCTGGCGCGTCCGTTCGCCTTGGCGGCGACGCTCATGGCCGCGGCCATGTCCGAGCATGCGTTCCGGATGCAGGACTACGTGCTCCTGGCTGGGTTTTCCGACCTTGCCGCCGCGATCACGGTCCTTGGCCAACAGGTCGCGCGCGGTCTCCTGATCCCGTCGGGATCGGCGCCATCGCGTCGTCTCCGTTTGTCGTGGCCATCGGCCCTGAGCAAGACGATCCAGGCCTGTCCATCCCGAGGCCGCCTCAATTCGACCCGCGGTCCTATCGCGGCCGCTGCGTCGCCAAGCCTGCGTACAGGCGCTCGCCTCGCTTCCGCCGGGGTCGTCGCCGCCCGATATCCGACTTCGGACCGTCTTCAATTCCTGGCCTATACGCCGGACCTTGGTCCTGGCCGCGCCGTGACCACCGCATGTCATTCGGTATTTACGCCGAGCACGAGGCCGAAACTGCCCGCCGGACCAGGCGGAAGCGCGATGGCCCACGCGCGCTCAACGTGACCTATGTGGTGGAGTTCCGTTTTACGTGCCGGGGGCGGGCCGGAGAGTTCCAGGTCAGCTTTAGGGCGGCGACACGCCTGCGCGGCTGCAATCGCTATCGAAACCCGGCGAAGCGCTGCAGATCTGATAGGTGCTGGCCGCCGGTTAAAAGCCGGTGCAAAGCCGTTGTGGTAAGGACCGTGGGCGAGGCTGGGCCACTGCTCTGCCGTCGGCGTCGGAGGCGGACAACAGCCGGCCGAGCGGAACGCCTTGAGGATGTGCGGCGGCGGTACTGCCGGCTGCGCGAAACTCGCCGTCGACCGCCTCGATGCGCGCCATCGTCGCGGGCGGACGAACTCCTGGTAAGGGACGCCTCCTCGTTATAACAAGGCGCGACCACGACAGGCTCGCCCAGCTCCGCTCATTCAGTACTCCTCGGACCGTTCCGGCCCTCTGTCCGCAACCATAGCGCAGGCTCGCTCCGGCCCCGACGCCGTCGCCACGCACCAGGTTCTGTTCACTCACCGGCCTTCGACCCTTCGATCACCGCCGCGAGTCCGACTCGTGCAGCCACGGGTCGGCCGAACGCCTGCGCATCCGCGCCGATCGAGGCTCCGGGTCGCAGGTCGCCACCATGGCGCCGGGTGAAGTCCGCGGATTGGGCGGCATGGCTGCCCCATAGAAGCCCGTGCTGAGGATCAGAACTATGGCCGACATGCGGCCGATCCGACGCTGCGCGTCAGCTCCATCCACGTCATCTTCATGGCGATCGCGACGGTCTGACGGCGGCGATCAGCGAGGGAGCCGCATCCGACCATTCCGAGGCGCCGAACAGGCGGATCGAGGCCGCGACGAGCCAGATCACCAGGGGCGGCTTGGTGTTCCACAGGTCCGGTTTTAAGTCGTAGGTGGTGACGAGAATCTGCACCCGTCCGGCTCATCTCCAGAGCGTTGGAAACCACCCTGGATTCGTCCCAGAGCACGATCGGTCGCGACTGGATGTCAAAGCCGAGAAACAGCGCCACCAACGCCAAGAACCCGAGCCAGAGGTAGGCGTGCGGAAACCTCCGCCGGAACCGCGCGCACATCCCCCTCCACGTCGCTTCGGACGACTTGATCTCCAAACCCAGCTCCTGGTCGGCTGCTTACCGGTGAGCAAGGTGTTACCGGCTCCGTCCCAATGGTCTGTTAACCGTCTCAAATCCAGAAAAAGCGGAGCAAGGAAGCCCCGCCGCAGATGTCGCTACAACCCACGCCTTCCCGGCCTGGCAGTGATGGCCGACCCTCTGGTGGTCAGGGACGGCGACAGCTACTGGTATCTGGCGACCGGTCGTTGGATCCTGGCGCACCCCGGCATGCCCGCCACGCTCGACGATCTCGAAGGCCAAATTTCAAGGACCTCCCGATGCCCTGGTCGATCATCATGATAGGCGCGGCCTTTCTCGTCTTCGCCGGCCTGTCGCGCCTGTTTCCCTGCAATCCCAAACAGGGGTGATCACCCGCGATACGCCCGATGATCTGCTCTATTTCCTGTTCAGCGTATTTTTCTACACGGGCACGATGATGCTCGCTCAAGTTCCTGATCGGTGCGGCCTTTCCTGGCCACGCGGCGGGCATGATGCGCGCGGTTCAGAACGGCTGGGGCTGGCAGTCGGCGTCACCCATCGCCCTCCAGGTCCTGGCCGTGTTCGTGATCACCGACGTGATCCAGTACTGGCTGCACCGGCTGTTGCATCGCCGGCCGCTGTGGGTCCTTCCACGCCATTCACCACAGCTCGCTGAACGTGGACTGGTCGACCACCTTCCGCATCCATCCGGTGAACTTCTTGATCTACAGCATGGGCACGGCCATGCTGATCCAGATCCTAGGCTTCGCGCCCCTGACCTTCGTGATCTACGCCCCGCTCAACTTCGCGGTCGGGACCTTTGTCCACGCCAATCTGAACTGGACGCTCCGGACCGTTCCGCTACGTGATCGCAAGCCCGGTCTTCCACCGCTGGCATCACGTCAGCGACCCGCAGGTGCGCGACAAGAACTTCGCGCCGACCTTCCCGGTGCTCGACCTGATGTTCGGCACCTTCTACATGCCTAAGGGCCAGCTGCCCGAAGGCTATGGCGTGGAGGGCGTGCCCACCAACTTCCTCAACCAGATGATCTACCCGCTCATGCCCCAAAAGCCCGAGACGGCCGAACCCGCGCCTGAGACCGCCGGCAAGCCGTGACCCCCGCGTTCGATCCCGCCGCGGCCACGGCGCGCTATCTGGACACCCTTGCTCCCGCGGCGCGTCAGGCAGCCGCAGCCCTCACCGAGGCCCGCCATTGGGACCAGGCCGTTGGCGCAATGCTCGTCGTCGCGACCGCGTGGCTGGTCCTGCGCCTGAATGTTTTGGTTCAGTTGCGCCAACGGATCGAACAGGACAGGCCCAAGCCCTGGCTGACGACCGCTGCAAGCATCCTGGTCCTTGGCGCGCTTCTCACGCTCGTTCGTGCGCCCTGGGATGGGTTTGCCGCCTGGCGCGAAGCGCAACGCTCGCCGGGTTTGTCGCCGGTCTCGGGGCGGAGATTGTGGCCGCGTTCAGCGCGGCGGGCCCGACCTTGCTGGGCGCGGTGATACTTCTATCGCTGATCTATTTCCTGATCCGAACGACGCCCCGCTTCTGGTGGTCGATCTGCGCCGCCCTGGGTGCCGTCGATTTCCTCGCGACGGTCTGGGCGCCCGACATAGCGACGCCGCGGCCGACGACTTTGCCCAGGCGCCGCCGGGCGCCGCGCGCAACGCTGTGCTGGCCCTGATCGACGGCGCGGGCCTGCCCGCCGATGGCGTCTATGTATCGCGCGACCCGCGCAGCGACGTGGACGTCACCGGCAATGCGCGCCACGCGGGGATGGCGATTACCCGAGGCCTGTGGACCACCGCTACGCCTGCCGAAATCCGCGCCAGTGTGGGCCACGTCATGGGCCATCACGCGCACAACGACATGCTGAGTTACGCCGCTCTGTTGGTCTTGTTGTGGACTGCCGCCTGCTTGCGATCGACCGCCTGTTCGGGCCGCTGGCGCGCGTGATCGGCGCCCGGGACGGCATGACGCTCCAGGACCCGGATGGCCTGCCCGTCGTGGCTGTGATCGCCGTCGCCTGCCTCGCCCTCTCGGCCCTGGCCGTGAACAGCTTCATCCGCGAGATCAACGTCGCGGCGGATCAGTACTCCCTCGACCATGCCCGCGAGCCGGATGGTCTGGCCGCGAGCCTCGTGAGGTCGTGGCGTGCGGACAAGGTCGATCCGGGCCTGCTGGAGGAAGGGGTCTGGTACAACCACCCCTCGCTCGCCCATCGCGTTCGCCACGCCATGAACTGGAAGGTCGCGCACCCACGATTGCCGTGAAACGCGCGGTTCAGACGAAGGCGGACGACCCAAGAGACCCAGCGCCACCGTCGAGATATTGAGGTCTGATCGCGGTAGCCCTCGCCGATCAGGCGACCGTGTCCGGGCTCTGCATAGCGAATGCTTTCTTAACGTGAGGCTTCGACAAACTCGCCGGGGCGATATCGTCGGCAGGGGCTGATTCCATGGCGTTCAAACCGGCCGCCCTTCCCACCTGGCAAAGGGCTGGTGGTGCTGCCGGCCCTGGCGGCCTTTGCCTTCACCCTGCCGCCTCGGTGCTCAACGACGGCGACACCTACTGGCATGTCGCCACCGGCCACTGGATCCTGGCCCACCGGCCCGTCCCGCCGACCGATCCGTTTTCCTTTACAGCGTTGGGCCATCCATGGGTCACCCACGAATGGCTTTCCCAGGTCCTGATGGCCCTGGCCTATGCCGCGGCGGGGTGGACCGGCGTATCGCTCATCATCGCGATGGCCGCCGCCGCCACGAGGCGCTGCTGGCCACCGAGTTGAACGTTCGAGCGCCATCTCCGTGGCTGTGGCTCGAGTCTGCGGTTCTGGCTCCTCTGTCGCCATTTCCTGGCCCGGCCGCACATCATCGCCCTGCCGCTGCCGATTCTCTGGAGATCCAGCTCCTGAAAGCCCGGCGCGCGGATCGGTTGCCACCCCTATGGCTGCTGCCGGTGATGACGTTGTGGGCCAATCTGCACGGCACTTCATCTTGGACTGGCCTTTACGGCCCTTCGCCTTGGAGTCGTTTTTGGACGCCAAAGGCCGCCGGTTGGAGGTCGCGGCGATGTGGGGCGGCTTCATCGTGGCCGCCACCGCTATCGCGCTGATCACGCCCAACGGCTTCGACGGCCTGATCTATCCGATCAAGGTCCTCTCCATGAAGCATCCAGTCCATCGCCGAGTGGAAGCAGGCGAACTTCGACAAGCCGTCTCGCTTGAGGTCGCCCTGTTCTTCGTCCTGTTGATCTGCCTCTACCGCGGGGTGAAAGTCGTGGCGGTGCGCCTGGGGTTGCTGCTCCTGGTGCTGTACATGACCCTGCAGCACCTCCGTCAGGAGATGGTTTTGGCTACCGTCGCCCCGCTATTGCTGGCCGAACCCCTAGGTCGGGGCTGGCGGCGTGACCCGACGGTGAGGCGGGCCCCCGAGGGGTGGCCGCCGGCGGGAAGCTCGGCCCCGAGCGGTCGGGGCCGTGTTCTTCGTGGCCCTGGCCCTCATGGCGTCTGGCCGACCCCTGGGCAACCCTTCAACCGCGGACCGTCCCGGTCACCGCCCTGAACCACGTGCCCCGCGCTCAGAGCCCAGCCCGTGTTCAACAACTACAGCTTCGGTGGCTGGTTGATATTCACGGCGTGCGGCCGTTTATCGACGGCCGCTCGGACATGTATGGCGACGATTTCCTGAATCTCTTTCTGAAGATCCCGGGGCCCAGGGGCCGTCGATACGCTTCCGCGCTACGGCGTTGTCTGGACCATCCTGCCCCCCTCGAGCGCGCTCGTGGACCGGCTCGACCAACCCCGGCGGCGGCGCAGGCTCTACTCCGACAAATGGGCGGTGGTGCAGGTCCGCACCGATGCGCTCGCGCCTCCGGCCCGGGCGTCCAAGGCCCCGACCGCCCCGCCCCCGGCGCCCTGATCCCCCTCAGCGTCGCACCGTCGCCATGGTCGAACCCTGATGGCGCAAGGGCTTCCTAGTCTTGGGTACGCAAAGCACAGGTAACGCGTGGTAACCATTCGCGCCGGTCGGGATCTCGACTGTTGTGGACACAGGCCGACCGGAGCAGCCGAGGGTTTGCACGGTCGCTTTTGCTGTTTTTACAGGGCGCCGGCCCTCTGCCGGCGGATCGAAGTTCGGTTAGAGCGTCTTGACCCAATCGGTGGCGAAAATCACAGCCCTTCAAAGAATGGTCGGCGTGCTGCGCCGACTGTGCCGCGGGGCCGTCGGCGATGAGGGCGGCGCCTCGGCAGTCGAATTCGCCATCGTCGCGCCGGTGCTCTGCACCCTGCTGTTCGGCACCATCCAGTTCAGCCTCACGCTCAACAACTACATGGAAGTCACCGACGGCGTGCGCGCGGCCTCGCGCGTCCTGTCGGCCAGCCGCACCGAATCCACCCCGTTCACTGACACGACCAACGCCGTTTACAACTCCGGCGTCGGCCTGACACAGACGAGCTTCACCATCACCATGGCCGTCAATGGCGTGGCCTGCGCCAGCGATACGGCCTGCGCCACGGCGCTCAGCTCGGCGACGGGAGATCCCGAAACCGGCACGGCCACCTACCCGTGCAACCTCACGGTCCTGGGGATCAACTACGCCCCAGGCTGCACGCTCTCATCCACCACAACGGAACGGATCGAATGATGCGGGCAATCACATCTTTCGTCTCGGCCCTTAGGACGTTTCCGAAGGACGGGCGGGCCGCCATCGCGCCGATCGTGGCGCTGAGCATGGTGGTGCTGGCTGGCGTCGCCGCGCTGGCGGTTGATATCGGACGGGCGTTCTCGGTGCAGCGATCGCTGCAGTTTTCCAGCGACGCAGCCGCCTTGGCGACCCTGGACATCAATTGCTGCAGTACCGCGCCCGGCACAGCGATCACCACGGCAAACTCCTACAGCGCGATCTCCGGTGGCAGGAACGCCTCCAGCCAGGCGACCGTGACCATGGTCAGCGGTTATCCGCAGCTGAAATGCCTGACCAGCGCGGGCATCCTCTGTTCCTGGGCTTCGATTTCCGCCAATGCGATCGTGGTGAAACAACAGGCCACGGTGCCGATGTATTTCGCCCAGATTCTGGCATCAGCTCGATGAACGTCACCGCGACCTCGATCGCCAGCGCGCGAGGCGGCAACGTCAAGGGCTACGACGTGATGATCCTCATCGACACGACCCAGTCGATGAACACCTTGGACACCAACTGCTCCATCGCCGGCGCGACGCGCCTGACCTGCGCCGAGGCCGGCGCCCAGCAGCTCATCGCCCAGCTGGATGGGACTGTGGACCACGTCGGCGTCATGGTGTTCCCGGGCTTCATCAATGCGGCGCAAGCGGCCGACGACACCGATTGTTCGAGTTCGACCAAACCCTTGATCGCGAAATATTCCGCCACGCCCGTCTATCAGGTGGTCGCCCTCACGGGCGGGTTCACCCAGACCGGCGCCAAGGGGGGCATTCTGCCCCTCGGCGGGCTGCTCACCGGCATCCTCAACACCACCTCGTCCGTGGTCAAGGCGATCGGCGGCGGTGGAACGGGAGTACCGGGTACCGCGGGCCTGTCCGCGGTCGGCGGCGTCGGCACGTTCTATTCCGACGCCATCGCCTCGGCCCAAGCCGCCCTGGCCGGCGACGGCCGCCCCACCTCGCAGAAGGTGATCGTATTCCTGAGCGACGGCGACGCTAACGCTACCTCGACCAACATGCCGGCGTCCGAGGTCACCAATCAGTGCAAGCAGGCGGTCACCACGGCCACCGCCGCCACGAACGCCGGCACCTGGATCTATTCCATCGCCTACGGCGCTTCGACCGTCTCAACCTGCAGCTCGCGCAGCTGCAGCACCGACACGACGCCGGTCTCGGCCTGCTCGACCATGGCGTCGATCGCCTCCACGCCCAAGCGGTTCTACTCCGACGGTTCCGGCGGGACGGGAACCTGCAACTCCGCGGCAAACCCGATCTCGGAACTGGTGGCCATCTTCGACGACGTCGGCCAGTCCCTGTTGCCGCCGAGGCCGCCCCCCACGAACGCGACCTGATCGGATTTTCCGGGACCGTTGTTAGCTAAACTTAACCTCGCGCGTGGTTAAATGACGTGTGCTCGAGGCTGACGGATCATATTCCCTGCGGGTGGCGGGCCTGGCCAAGCGGTTCGCCGGAGGCGGCGGCGTCAGCGATGTGTCGCTGTCGGTCGCACGCGGCACCGTCACCGGTTTCATCGGGGTCAATGGCGCGGGCAAGTCGACCACCCTGCGCTGCATCCTGGGCCTGCTCCGGCCGGACGCCGGCGAGATCGTCCTGTTTGGCGGGGACGCAGGCCGCGAAGCCCGCCGCCGCATAAATGTTCCCGCCCGAGGAACGGGGCATGGCGCCGCGTGAGCGCGCGCGGCAGGTGATCGCCTTCCATGCCCGGCCACAAGGCACTGTCCACGCGCTACAGCCTGGCTGTCTGCTGACCGGCTGTTCGAATGCACATCGGCCTCAGTCATCGTCGTAATGCCTCGCATTCACGCCCTCTCCAAGGGCATTACCCGACGCGTGCAGATCCTCTGCGCCCTGGCCCACGGGCCCGATCTCCTGATCCTGGATGAGCCCCTTTCGGGCCTCGATCCGGTTGCCCAGAGCGAGGTCCTGTCCCTGTTCGCGGAGTTCCGCGCGGGCGGCGGCGCGATCCTGTTCTCCACCCATTCCATGGCCGCGGCCGAGAATTCGAGCGACCTGGTGGTGATCCTGGCCGGCGGGCGGACGGTCTTCGATGGTTCCGTCGCCGAGGTGTCTCAGCGCGCGCCCCACGGCGCCGTCGTCGTCACCTCCGATGAGGCGGGCCTCATCGCGGCGGCTCAGTCCGTGGGCGGGGAAGCCACCCCCATGACCAGCCGCATGGGCGAGGCGCGCCGCTGGCGCGTGGTGCTGCCGCGCAGCGTCACCCACCCCGCCCTGATGCGCGCCCTGGCCGAGCGCGCGATCCCGATCTTCGCCTTCGAACCGATCAAGGCCGATCTCGAGGGCGCGTTCTGGAGTTCGGCGGCGCCGGGAACCGGTGGCATCGCCCGTCCCACGGAGCCGCGCCGCGTGATGGCGCCCCTGTGGCTCATCGCCGAGCGCGAGTTCCGCGCCTATGTGAGCACGCTCAGCTTCTGGGCGGCGCTGTTCATCGGCCCCGTAGCTATGGCAGGCGCTATTCTGGTCCGCGGGCATGGCGGGCCATGCGGAAGCGCCGACGCAGGTCTCGGTGCGAGCGGATAGCCCCAGGATGCAGCGCTCTGCGGAGGACGCGCTCGCTGAGGCGGCCGGCATCGAAGGCCGGCGCTTCGTGCTCACCCAAGCCGGCGGCCGGTGGACGCGCCTATCTCTCGGTGTCCAAGGCACCGGACGGCGGTCTGGTCGCCGAGTTCAGCAGTGAATTTCCTCTGTCGCCCGAAGGCCGTGGGCTGGTGCTGCGAACCCTGGAGCGGGATGCCGCCCTGAAGTCCGCCGCCGGGACCGCGGGCCTGAGGCCCGCTATCCGGTTCCGCGAGGCAACGCGAGCGCCGCGCGCGCCGACCCACGGGAAGGCGCTGTTCCGCTTCAGCCTCGTAGTTGTTCTGTGGCTGGCGCTCACCGGTTCGCTCGGAATGCTGCTGCAGGCGGTGGTGCGGGAACGGACCAACCGGGCGCTCGAGATCCTGCTGGCCGCGGCGCGGCCGTGGGAGATCGTGTTCGGAAAGCTCATCGGCGTAGGCGCGGTCTCACTGTTGGTGCTGGGCTCCTGGCTGGGGTCCGGCGCGGCGTTGGCGCCGCTGTCGCCGGTGGCGGGCGGCGTCTTCCCAGCGCTGATGACCGGTTTTTCCGAAGCCGCTCCAGGTCGTTCGCGCTCTGGGAATTTATGTGCTGAGCTACGCCTTCTACGGCCTGGTGACGGTGGCCGTCGGCGCCACGGCGCGCGCGACACCGCTGCCGCCCAGAACCTGTCGCGACCGATGTTCGCGGTGCTGCTCGCCGCTTTCTTCGCTGCGCTCGCCGCGGCCGGGAGCGGGGGCGCCAAGCTCGCGTGGCTGGTTTATCTGCCGCCGTTCACGCCCTTCATGCTGCTGCTGCGCGCGCCCGGCGCCTATTCGCTCGCGACCCAGGCTACGGCGCTTGGCCTCTTAGGCCTGTGCGCGCTCGCCGCCGCGAAGCTGGCCATGCGAGGTCTTGTGCTGTCGCCGGGCTCCAAACCGACGGTCATGCTCAAGAGTTCGGCTCCCGTCACAGCCGCGTAAGCACACACACGTCAAAATCTCGGCGTATCAACGTCTCCCTACCGCAGGTCGGGTAGGTGCGGGCTGGACGTCGCGCGTTTTCGCCGGAATACTGAAGGTTGATCAATGATCGGCCTGATTTCGAGGACGGAGCGACAATACCATGGTCAAACTGGCCGCCTTCCTGATGGATGAAACCGGCGCCACTGCGGCGGAATACGCTCTGATCATCGCCCTCGTCGGCGGCGGACTAATTATTGGACTGACGAGCCTAAGCGGGGCCATCACCGGGCTGTTCGCTACCGTCAACGGCACGATCTCTCACTAGGCGATCTGGCGCTCGAGACCTGCCGCGCCAACCTGAATGTTCCCGCCCATCCGGGGACGAATTGTCGCAGCATGCGCCGTATCCGTCAATCAGCGCCGGAAGCATGAACGTCGGCTGCCGCGCAGCGGCTCCTTCGCCTCCGACACTTCAGAAAAACAAGGCTTTGCCCAGATTTGAGAGGCAGATCCGACCGAGATATATGCGTCGTTTGAAGATTTAAGATTAAGGGGAAGCGGATGAGGTATTGTCTAATGTATATCTTCCTTTCCGTCGCCAATCGTAGAGTTATTTAACTATAATTATCTGACAATATACCCAATTTTAGGTATATATTTTGCTGTATCTTGGGAAATACCGCGAACCTGTTGCCCGTTAACCTTATAGTTAGGTTTACAGACCGTTAAGTTGGTGTATTATTTGCGGAGCGGTGGGGGGTTGAGAGTTTTCAATTCACCGTTTCGTGGCGGCGCCCTGAGGGACGAAGCCTCGCGTCGACAGCAACTTCGGAATGGATGCATCACCATGAATAAGCTTATCGCCTTCCTGAAAGACGAAACCGGCGCCACGGCGGCCGAATACGCCCTGATCATCGCCCTCGTGGGCGTCGCCATCATTCTTGGCGCGACCGCGCTGGGCACCGCCATCAACACCAAGTTCACGTCCGTCGCCACCACCATCCACTAAGCACCTTCCTTGAATCAAGTTGGCCGCACCGCCTGACGCTGAGCGCTAGGCGGTGCACGCCTCTTGTAGAGAAACGGTAGAGTTCACCGCCCCACTGCGTGTGCGGCGGCCCCTTCGATACGGCGCCGTTCGCCGTCGTCTTGATTTCAACCGGTCGCCCCGCAATGTCCATTCGCACCATTGCGACTCTCGGGGTCGCCCTTCTTCTCGGCCTCGTCGCCGTGTTGCTGGTCAGGGGCTATCTCGGCTCGGCCCAAAAGAACAACCAAGCCGCCGGCGCGCTCTCGACTGTGGTCGTCGCCGCCCAACCCATCAGCCGCGGCGTTGCGCTGCAGCCCGCCATGCTGAAACTCGCCCGCTTCCCGGTCGACAGCGTGCCCCCCGGCTCGTTCCGCACCGTTGCCGAAGCGGTCGGCGGCGGCGCTCCGCGCTTAGCGCTGCAGTCGCTGGCGGCCAACGAGCCCTTGCTCGCCGCCCACATCAGCGGGCCGGGCGCCCGCCAGGGCCTGTCCGCCGTCCTCGCCGCGGGCATGCGCGCCGTCAGCGTGCGTTCCGGCGACGTGGCCGGGGTCGCAGGCTTCGTTCTGCCCGGCGACAGGGTCGACATCCTGCTCACCCGCAATTTCGGATCCGGCGACAACGGATCGACCGTCACCCAGATGCTGGCTGAGGACGTGCGCGTCATCGGGGTGGATCAGATCGCCGACGAAAACACCGACAAGCCTGTCGTCGCCAAGGCGGTGACGGTGGAAGTCACTCCGGCCCAGGCTCAGAGCATCTCGCTCGGCCAGGCCGTGGGCACCGTGAGCCTCGCGCTCCGGCCCATCACGCCTGACACCACGCAACAGCGCGCAGCAACCACGGTTTCGGATCTCGGCGTGTTCGCCGCGCCGCGTGGGGCGCCGAAGCCGGCTACCGGCCCGACAGCGCCCGCCAAGGCGGGCGACGCAAAGCCCCGGCTGGGGCGCAACATGATCGAAGTGCGGGTCACCCGCGGAACCGAAAGCTCCGGCTATCCGGTGCGCCGAAATTGAGACCGCGCCCAAGTGGCGGCGCAGTGAGAGGCAGGGGGCTATGACGGGACAAATAGGCCGGACGTCGGAAAGCGCCCGCACAGGACGCGCCGGGGAGCCCGGCCTGGGCTGTCGTCGCCGCGTTCGCGTGCGTCTTCGCCCTGGCCTGCGTGGCGCCCGCGCCCGCCATGGCCCAGGAAGCCGCGGGCCCTGACGTCGCCGGCGCCCTGGAGGTGACCATCAGTCCCGGCAAGTCGCAGGTGCTGGAGCTTCCCGAAACGTATACCGACGTGATGATCGGCGACCCGAAGATCGCCGACGTCCTGCCGCTCAACGCCCGGTCGGTCTACATCGTCGGCAAGACGATGGGCTCAACCGGCCTGACCATCTATGGCCCCAACAAGCGCCTGATCGCAGCGGTCAACGTTGTGGTCGCCGTCGACATCCAGGGCCTGAAGGCGCGTCTCGCCGAGATTTTGCCCAATGAAAAGGACATCGCCGTTCGCGCCGCGAACCAGTCGATCGTGGTGTCGGGCACGGTCAGCAGCCCGATCGCGCTCGAACAGGTGATGGCGCTGGCCCAGTCCTACGCGGTGGACAAGGACAAGGTGGTCAACATGCTGGGTGTCGAAGGCACCCAGCAGGTGATGCTGTCGGTGCGTTTCGTGGAAATGGAGCGGTCGACCGCTAAAGACCTGAGCTTGAACGTCCAGCGCCCGGCGGCGGGCGTCACGGGCGCCAATCCGGCCGTTCAGATCAACACGGGCGACACCGTCAACAACAATGCGAGCCTGCTCGGCTCCACCTTCGGCAACATCATGGCTCGGTTCGGTTCCGGCAGCGGTAGCCTCGACGTCCTATTCGACGCGCTGGAGCAGAAGGGTCTGATCAAGACCTTGGCCGAGCCAACCCTGGTCACCATGAGCGGCGACACGGCCAACTTCCTGGCCGGCGGTGAGTTCCCGGTGCCGGTGGCGCAGCAGGCCTCGGTAAGCGGCGGGACGCCCACCATCTCGGTCGACTTCAAACAGTTCGGCATTGCGCTGGCGTTCACGCCCACGATTTTGCAACGACGGCCTGATCAACCTGGTGGTCAATCCGGAAGTTTCCAGCATCGATCCCACCACCTCGGTCACCACCGGTGGAATTCAGATCCCCGGACTAAAGGTCCGGCGCGCCCACACGACCGTGGAGCTGCGCGACGGCGAGTCCTTCACTATCGCAGGACTGTTGTCGGACAACTACCAGAGCCAGGTGCGCCAGCTTCCTTTCGTCGGCGACATGCCGGTCCTGGGCGCTCTGTTCCGGTCCAACGGTTTCAAGAAGGACGAGACCGAACTCGTCATCGTCGTCACGCCGCACCTGGTGACGCCGCGTCGTGGCTATGTGGCCACTCCGGCAGATCACTTCGTGCCGCCGTCTGACTTCGAACTATTCCTGTTCGGCGCCATGGAAGGATCGGCCGCTCACGTGAAGCCGGAAGATCGCGCTCTGATGTCTGCCGATCCCGGCAAGGGCGGCATCGACGGCCCGCACGGCCACGTCCTTTACTAGGAGATGCGCATGCGTCCGCTCGCCAAGATCGCTGTTATCACTTTCGCTACCGCCAGCGTGCTCGCGATGGGCGCCTGTACGGAAGTCCAGATGCACCAGTCGGGCGACTTCGGCCAGGCATTGCATCAGGACCTCGCCGCCCAGATCGCGGACCCCGACGCCAAGTACAAGGGCGACGTCGCGCCGGGCTCTAATGGCGCGCGCGTCGCACTGGCCCAAGATCGCTATGCGAAGGGCAAGGTCATTCCGCCAGTAACGGCCAGCGCGTCTACGGTCGGAACGCAGGGCGCAGGCGCCGGCGCGACGCCCGCGCCCGCCACGCCGCAGTGAGGCAAGGTCTAGTTTCAGTCGCGGGACGCGGCGCAATCCCCGTTGAGGGTTTGTGGTCGCGGCCCAGGGTTCGGGTAGTCGGTTAGAGTGATGGGCGACATGGGGCGTGACGTCAGTCCACAAGCTTTTTCGGACGACGGGGAAAAGCACGCCCGCACCCAGCGTGTCGGCGTCGTCGATGGCGCCATCGACGGTCACGATCAGCTGGCCTCTATGGCGGCCCTGTTCCCCCACGTTGCGCTCGAGCCGGTCGCCGCACCTTGGCCGACCCAGTTGGACGGCGATTTCGACATCCTCATCACCGCGGTTTCCAGTGGCGCGGCCGGCGATCTCGACGAGGTTGTGCGCCGGTTGAAGGCATCGCCGAAGCAGACACGGGTCGTTGTCGTATTGCGCGATCCGGACGTGGCGACGACGCGCAGTCTGATGCGCGACGGCGCCGCCGACGTGCTGCTCGCCCCGGTGAGCGCACCCGCCCTGGCTCTGAGCCTCGAGCGTCTGTTGGCCGCCCCGGCGTCTGAGACCGCGGGACAGCCCAAGTCCGGCGAGGTGGTCACCCTGATCAAAGCCGGCGGCGGCGTGGGCGCGACGTCGCTCGCAACCCAGATCGCGGTGCTCCTGGCGGCACGTGAGGGAGGCGCCGTCTGCCTGGCTGATCTGGACCTGCAGTTTGGCGCCGCGGCGCTCTACCTCGATCTGCCCGAAGCACTGACCATCGCCGATTGCCTGAGCGCCGGTCAGGCCCTGGCCGACACGCCCTTCGCCACCGCGCTCGCGGCCCACAAGTCCGGTGCGCGGGTCCTGGCCGCGCCGCGTGAGCTGATGGCGCTGGAGACCTTCTCGCCCGCGCAGGTGGACTTGTTGATGAAAGCGATGCGGCGGGACTTCGCGCTCACCATCATCGATCTGCCGGCGGTCTGGACCGCATGGACCAACCGGGTGCTGCACCTGTCGGACCGGATCGTGCTGATCTGCAATCTGTCGGTGCCCCACATCCAGCTGGTCAAGCGCCAGCTGCGGGTGCTGGCGTCCCAGCGCCTGGACGACCATCCGCTCATCCTGGTCTGCAATGGCCTGGACTTCGACCAGACGTCGTCGGTGTCGCTGAAGGCGGCGGAACGCGCGCTCGGACGTCCCTTCGACGTGGTGATTCCGGAGGACGGACGCACCATGACCGACGCGATCAACCAGGGTGTCGAGATTTCGACGGTGCGGCGGGGCACCAAGCTCGAAAAAGCCATCGCCGAGCTTGCCGGCAAGGTGGCCGCGGACGCACTCGCGCCCGCGCCTGTGCGCGCGAGGCGGTGACAGGCATGCTCTGGAAATCCTCCGATCCGTCGCCACGGCTGGTCGAGACCTTCGACGATCCGCAGACAGCCGCCGCCGCAATCGACGGCGCGATCGCTCTGAAGGTCCGCATCCACCAGCGGCTGATCAAGCTGTTGAACCTGAGCTTGCTGGAAAAGACGCCGCGCGACAGCCTGCGCCTGGAAATCAGGGGCGCGGTCAGCCAGCTACTGGCCGAGGAAAAGCGCTTACTCACCAGCGTTCAGACCGATCAGCTGGTCGAGGACGTGCTTGACGAACTTTTGGGCCTGGGGCCGCTCGAACCCCTGCTGAAAGACGACACGGTCAGCGATATTCTGATCAACACCCACGCCCACGTCTATGTCGAGCGCAAGGGCCGGCTGGAAAAGACCGACGTCCAATTCCAGGACACAAAACACCTGGTCCGCATCGTCAACAAGATCGTCTCAGCGGTGGGCCGCTGCATCGATGAATTCCTCAGCCGATGGTCGATGCGCGTCTTGCCGACGGAAGCCGGGTCAACGCCATCATCCCGCCCCTGGCGGTCGATGGGCCGCTGGTTTCGATCCGAAAGTTCGCCAAGAATTCCGATCCACATGTCGGCCCTGGTCGAGCTCGGAAGCATTTCGGGCGAAATGGCCGAGGTGATGAAGGCCATCGTCGAAGCGCGCCGCAATGTGCTTCATTTCCGGCGGCACGGGTCTCGGGCAAGACCACGCTCCTGAATGCTGCTGTCGGCCTACATCGCGCAGAGCGAGCGTGTGGTCACCATCGAAGACGCCGCAGAGCTGCAGCTGCAGCAACCCCATGTGGGGACGGCTGGAAACCCGGCCGGAGAACATCGAGGGCAAGGGCGAGGTGACCCAGCGGGATCTGGTGCTGCAACGCCCTGCGCATGCGCCCCGACCGGATCATCGTGGGCGAAGTGCGCGCCGGCGAGGCCTTCGACATGTTGCAGGCGATGAACACCGGCCACGACGGGATCGATGACCACCGTCCACGCCAACAACCACCCGCGACGCCCTGTCCCGCATCGAGCAGATGATCGGCATGGCGGGGTTGGAAATTTCGCCGCGGTCGATCCGTGCAGCAGATCGCTTCGGCCATTAACATCGTTATCCAGGTGGAGCGAATGGACGACGGCCGCCGGTGCGTGGTGTCCATTGCCGAGATCGTGGGCATGGAGAGGATGTGATCTCCACCCAGGAGATCTTCCGCTTCCGCCGCAGCGGTCGTGCCAAGAGCGGCGGCATCGCCGGTCGAATTCGAGACCACAGGCGTGCGGCCTCAGTTCATGGAAGTTTTGGTTGCACGCGGCATCAAGCCGCCCTCGGTGATGTTCGCGCCGGGGAAACGATCGACCTGACGCCATGATCCCGCTTCCTGCCCATAATCTACGTCCTGGCCTTCGTCGCGGTCGTGATCCCTCGCGCAGACGGCAGCGTGCCGATGTTCGTCGCCAGCGATCGAGCCGGCGGGTAAACCGCCGCCTGACCATGCTCGATGCGGGCATGAGTCCCACTGACGTCTATACGGCGCTCGCGCGCAAATCGCTCGGCCCCCGGAAGGGCGACGGCGTCTGGCCGCGCCTGCAGGACCGGATCGAGACCATAACACGGCACGCCGACCTGAAGATGTCGCTTTGGCGGCTGGCGCTCACTACCGTGGCGATCGCGGTGGTGTTGTGGGCGATCTCGCTGGTGATCCTCGGCTCGCCGCTAAGAACCTTCTGCTCAACGGAACCACCTCGCTGGTTGCCGCCTCCGCGATAGCCTTGTTGGGGGTTTACCTTTGGGTCAGCAGGCGGCGCAAGGCGCGGCTCAAGAAGATCGAGGAACAGCTGCCCCTCGCTCTCGACGTCGTGAACCGGGCCGTACGCGCGGGCCACCCGGTGATCGCGGCCGTTCAACTTGCAGCGAACGAAATGGGCGATCCGATCGGGTCGGAGTTCGGGCTCATGGTGGACGAGACCACGTATGGCGGCGAGTTCAAGGAAGCGTTGTCGAGTTTTGCCTGGCGCACCGGCTCGCCCGATGCCCACTTCTTCGCGGTCAGTGTCAGCATCCAGTCGGAGACCGGCGGCAATCTCGCCGAGATACTGGAGGGCCTGTCCGCCGTCATGCGCGGCCGCAACACCTTGGGCAAGAAAGTGAAGGCGCTCGCCAGCGAAGGTAAGGCGTCGGCCTATTTGCTCAGCGCGCTGCCGGTTGGCCTGCATCGCGTTCCAGATGCTGGTCAATCCGACTTACTACACCAACAAATTCTCCGACCCGATCTTCTGGCCCGCCGTCGGCGGGGTTCTCGCGCTGTACGTGCTCGGATGGGTCGTCATCCAGCGCATCATCAACTTCAAATAGTTGACGGCTGACCGATGATCACCCCCATCGAAATTCTGGTTGAGGTTCTGGCCTTCCTCGTGGTCACGGTGATCGCGATCGCCGCAATCAACGGCGCCGTGGCGCTCATCGCTGTTCGCCGCAGGCTGGGCGGCCGACAGGCGCGCGCCAGCGAACCGGTGTCGAGCCTGATCCCCACGCAGAACGTTACTCACCCGCTGCTGCAGTGGGTGCAGTCGGCGACACTACCTGGGGACGCTTCTGAAGGAGAAGGTGAAACTGAGCGCGACCTCTCGCTCGCAGGGTTCGACAGTCCGGCGGCGTCGATTTGGTACGTGATCATTCGACTTTGTCTTGCGATCGGCGTGCCGACCGCCTTTCTTGTCGGAGAATCCCTGCTTTCGATATGTGCCAGCGGCGGCGCGGCCATCCTCATTCCGTTGGGGCTGTGCGCGGCGGGGATGTTCGCGCCGCGCATGTACCTCAATCACACGATCGCCGCGCGGCGCGAGGCGCTCGAGATGGTTTTCCGGGTTCGGTGCTCCCGACCTGATGACGGTCTGCGTCGAAGCGGGCCTCGGCCTCGAAGCGGCCTTCGTCCGCGTCGGTCACGAGGTGCGCAAGTCGCATCCCCGCATCTCTCAGGAATTCAACCGCCTTAGTCAGGAGCTCAGCGCCGGCCGCGGCCGCGCCGAATCCCTGCGCGCCATGGCCGATCGATTGAACGTCGACATGGTGAAGTCCTTCGTCGCCCTCGTGATTCAGACCGAGGCGCTCGGCGTCGGCATCGGCCAGACCTTGCGCACCTATTCGAGCGAGATGCGCGAGCACCGCTATCTGAAGGCCGAAGAGAAGGCCATGCGGGTGCCGGTGCTGATGACCGTGCCGCTGATCGCCTTTATCCTACCCGTAATCGTCAACGGCGCTGCTGCTGCCGCCCTTGATCGACATGATCCGCAACTTTGGCCCCGCGTTTTCGCACGGCGGCCCACATTGAGGCGTCCCATGAACCGCAACCCCAGCCTACGCCTGGCCTGCGTCGCGTCGCTCTCGCTCGGCGCCTGCGCCTGCGCGAACTTCGGTCACCATGCGCACTGGGCTCGGTGCCTCCCCCGCTTCCCGTGGCCTCCGCCACCGCCGCGCCCGATGACGGGGCCTACGCCGCCGCCGCGACAGCCATCGAACGCCGCGACTATGCCGAGGCGTTGGATCAGCTGCAGGCCGCGCGCGAGCGAAAGCCCGATGACGTACGGGTGCTGAACGCTTTCGGCGTGGTCTACGACAAACTCGGGCGCTTCGACCTCAGCGCGCGGTACTACGGCCAGGCCAAGGCGCTGGATCCGTCGTCAGCGATCGTCGAGCACAACCTCGCCTATTCCTCCGAACTGCAGGGCCGTCTGCAACCCGCGTCGGCCTCCCCAGTCGTGGCGCCGCCGGCGGCGATCGTGATGTCCAATCCGATTGTCGCGCCAGCGTCGGCGCCGGGCGTGCTCAAGACCAGCTTTGTCAATGAGACCGACAGCCCGGCTCCGGTGGCCGCCACCGCGGCGTCGTCGATTTAACCCGCGCCGCCCCCGCCGCCCAGGCCTTCGCCGGCGCCCTGTTCATTGCCGCCGAAGCGTCCGCGCCGCGCGTCAGCCGCCTGACGGTCGTCGGTCCCGGCGTGTTGCGCCTCGACCGCGCCCACGGCCGTCCCCACCACGACGATCGCGTCCGATACGCCTCAGGCGCCGCGCGCGATGGCGCGTCTAACGAGGGTTTCGCCAGGCGTTCTGCGTCTCGAAGGCCCGAGCACTACTACGGTTGCCACGAACGACAGGCTCAGGTTCACACCGGTTACCGCCGCCGCCGCCCCAAGCGCAGCCGGTCCGTTTCGTTTGGCGCCGCCGGTCCGGACGATCGCCGCGAACGACCGGCTCAGATTTACGCCGGTCACCGGCGACGCCGCCGCAGCCGGCCCGCTTCGTTTGGCGCCGCCGATCCGGGTCGCAACCACGCCCCGCTATGTGATCCTGACGGGCAAGCCTCTGACGGTGGTCAACGCCTCGGGTCATGTTAACGGCGCCGGACCGCTCCGGCTCGAGCTCGGCCGAACGCGACGGACACCACCCGCGTGGCGGTCGCCACCGGCGAACCCGTGGTGGTCCCACACCACGATCCGCTATGCCGAGGGCGATCTCGCCGTGGCCAAGGGTCTGCCGCGCACCCTGGCCATTCCCGCGCGGCTGGAGATGTGCGGCGAGAAATGCGGCGGCGTGCATCTGATCGTCGGCGCCATGTGGGCAAAGACCCCATCGCGCACCGCAAGGCGATCCGCCATCGTGCGGCCAAGGCCTGATGCGGTGAACTCCCCCTCAGCCTCCTGACCCTGGCCTTGACGGCGATGCTGGCGGCAACGCCGGCCGGCGCGGGTATCTTTACCCACGACAAGAAGCCCGCGGCGGCCACGCTCACCGACGCCAAGATCGCCGAGGTGCAGCGTGCGCTCGACGAACAGCGCTACGTCGACGCCGGTGACTTTGCTCGATCGGTTGCTCGCGTCCGGCGAAGAATACCTGCGCCTTGCCATGCTGTCGGGCGATCTGCGCCTGGCGCGCGGTCACTATGCCGACGCCATGGCGGACTTCAAACGCGCCGAGCTGACACAGCCACGCGCGCGCGCGGCTATCCAGGGCGAGGGCATCGCGCTCTCCCTCCTCGGGGCGCTCCGATGAGGCGTTGGCGACTTTGCAACGGGCGGTGACGGAAGATCCCTCTGCCTGGCGGGCGTGGAATGCTCTCGCGGGCGAATACGACAACCGCCGCGAATGGACCCAGGCGGGAGCCGCCTACGATCACGCCTTCACTGATTCCAGCGGCGCCGCTGTCGTGCTGAGCAACCGGGGCTATTCGCGCCTGCTGCAAGGGCGCGTCGATGAGGGCGTGGCCGACTTTGTGGATGCGCTGAAGAAGAAGCCCGACTTCGCCGAGGCCCGCACCAACCTGCGGCTGGGCCTAGCCATGAAGGGGGACTACACCCGCGCCGTGTCGGGGGGTTCGCCGCAGGATCAAGGCAGCGCGCTGCTCAACAATGCGGGCTTCGCGGCCGCCCTGCGCGGTGATTACGCCCAGGCGGAAGACCTGCTCGATCAGGCCATGAAGGCCAAGGGCGAGTACTACGCGTGCTTCTGTGGAAAACCTTTAGATCGTCCGCGGTATGGAAGCTCGCGACAAGGGCTCGGCCGTTGCAGGCCATTGATTATGTTTACGGCGCACTCGCGCTCGTCCTGACCGGGATATTGGTCTGGTCGTCGGTCATCGACCTGCGCGAACGGCGCATTCCCAATACGGCGGTTCTGGCGGTGCTGGGACTTTATGTCCTGTGGCTCGCGGCCCATGGCGGGGCGCATCCTGGCTCTCCGCGCTCGAAGCCTTCGGTATCGCCTTCATCGTCACCTTCGCGCTTTATGCTTTCAAGGTGATGGGCGGCGGCGATTGCAAACTGTTCACCGCCGCCGCTCTGTTCGCCGGGATGGAGCACCTTCTGGCCCTGGCGCTGGCCACGGCCCTCACGGGTGCGGCAATCGTGCTCGGCCGCGCCGCGCTCAATCCCACACGCGCCCTGGTCATGCTCGGTATGAAGGGCAAGGGCGACTTCAGCGTGCCCTACGGTGTGGCCATCGCGGTCGGAACCCTGGCGGTGGTCTGGGGCGGCCTGTTCAACCGAATTCCCCGAAGGGTTCTGAACCCTCAAAGGCTGGAAGACGATCCACGCCGACACTGGTCATCGACAGGCGCGCCCCGATGCGCTAAACACTCCGGCGCCCGCACCCCCTTCGCCAGAGAACGCCCGGCCATGAAACTCCCCAGAGTCCCGGACCTCGCCTCGAACCGGATGCTGATCGCGACCACGCTCCTGATTTCGGTCGTCCTCACCGTCATCTTCACCACCCAGGCGCGCGGGCTACACGACAACCTCGGCGACACTGACGACGCCATGCGGCTGGTGCTCGTACGGACCTCATGTCCGGACGCGGCTGGTACGACCAGTTGGTCATGCGCCTGCAGCCGCCCGTCGGCGTTTGTATGCACTGGTCTCGGCTGGTCGATGCGGGCCTGCTGGGATGACCTGGCTGTTCCGGCCCTTCGTATCCCAGGACACGGCCGAGTACCTTACCCGTCACCTGTGGCCGGCGCTGTGGACCATTCCAGCGATCGGCGGCGCGCTCGCCATCGCGCGGCGGGTTGGCGGATCGACGTCGATCTGCGTCATGACGGCGATCTGCTTCGGCGACTAACATCCAGGTCTTCGAGCAGTTCACGTCCCGGCCGCATCGACCATCATAACGTCCAGATCGTCATGGTCGCTGATCGCTGCGCCTGCGCGATGGACGAGATCCGACCGTCCACGGTGGGCGATCGTCGCCGGCGTGGCCCGGCCTGGGGCTCGCCATCGGCATCGAAGCCCTGCCCTTCCAGGCGCTGATCGGCGCGAGCTACGCGCCTGCGCGCCGCGATCGACCCGCCGGAGCCAAGACGGCCGCAACTACGCGCTTGCCCTTGCGGCTCGACGCTGGATTCTTGGGTTGGCGACGCCGCCGTCCGTTGGCGCCTGTCGTTCTGCGACGCGCTCGGACGAAATCTGATCGTTGCAATCGTGATCGCCTCGGCGGGCCTTGTCGCACTCTGGCCCCTGGGTCAGGGCGCCGTCCGAAGGACCGGATCGGCGGTCTCTGGTTTTTTGGGCCTGGTCGCGCGGCGGGCGTTTATCTGGCCTTTACTCCGGCCTGCATCACGCGGACCGTTTGCCGCCGTCGATCCCGCGCCTGGTCCCGTTCTGGTTCAACAACATCGAGGAGCTTCTGTCCTGGCCTGAGCTGTTGCACGGCCAGTTCGACCACGGCCTGACCGACCGTCGCCGCCAGGGTGATGTCTTCGGCCGGCGCGGCCTATCTCTGGCCCGACGCAAAGCGATCGATGCGACGGACCCTGCAGTGTGTTCGCCTGACCGCCACCCTGATGGCGGCGGCCTTCTGATCACGCGTTTCGGATGCAGGATTACGTCTTCTGGCTTGGTTTCCGGCGCTTGCGACGGCGATCGCGGATCTCGCCGGACGCGGTTCATGAAGGCGCTTGCATTCCAACGCGGATTGCCGCCGTGGTGTTGTCGCCGTTTCCGGTCAGCCAGCGTCCTGACGCGGTCCGTCCAAGCCGTTCATGCCGGCGATCCGTCGACAGTATGCCCGGCCGCACAGAGATCGCTGCGTGGCGCAGGCCCTCCTACCGGCGCCTCGCGTCGCTCCCGCCGGCGAATCGTCGCCGCGGACATCGACTTCGGACCGTTCATCCTCGCCTACACCCGGCAATCCGTCCTCGCCGCGCCCTATCACAGGATGTCGTTCGGCATCTACGCCGAACACGAAGCCGAAGACGGGCCCCCCGCCCAGGCTGAGGCGCGCATGCGCGCGTTGAACGTCGCCTACGTCGTGGAATGCCCCGACTATATTCTTCGCGGCGGACCGGACAGCTTCCAGGTCGCCCTCCAGGGCGACGACGTTCCCCCCTGGCTCCAGCCGCTGTCACGGCCCGGCGAAGCGTTGCAGATCTATAAGGTGCTGGCGCCGGTCAAAGCCGGTGCAAAGCCGTCGCGGTAAGGACCGTGGGCGAGGTGGTCACCGCCTCGCCGTCGGCGTCGGAGGCGAACAGCAGGCCGGCCGAGCGGAACGCCTTGAGGATGCGCGCGGCGGTATGGCCGGACGCGCGAAACTCGCCGTCGACCGCCTCGATGCGCGCCACCGTCGGGGCGGCGACCCCGGCCAGGGCCGCGAGGTCTTTCTGAGTCCATCCGAGCAGGGCGCGCGCGGCCTTGATCTGGCGCACCGAGACCCCGGCGCCGATGCGGCGCGAGCGGCGGCGCACGGGCGCAGGCTCGCTCTCCGAGCGACCTTCGCGCTCGTCGATCAGTCGGGCGTCAGGACCAAGGCCCTGTTCCGCTGACATCGCTGGAAATCCCCCACTCGCCCCCCAGATGCAGTCATGGGCGGCCATTAACCAGGGCAAGGCAATGCCCAAGGCTGGGTATCCCAGGGAGCGGTATTTGCGCCGAATTCGCCGGTCAGCGGGCGATGGTGGACAGGTCCCGCGGCATCGGCAGGTTGTTGACCGCGAACTTCTCGTAGAACCGGGGCCTGAGGCCCGTGGTCACGAACCGGCCCTGCACCTTGCCGTCCGCGTCCACGCCGGACTGGTCGAAGCGCAGCAGCTCCTGGATCGTCACCACATCGCCTTCCATGCCCATGATCTCCTGGATCGCGACGAGGCGGCGCGAGCCGTCGCCCATGCGGCGCAGATGCACCACCAGGTCGATGGCGCTGGCGATCTGGGACCGCACGGTCCTGAGCGGGATGTCGATGCCGGCCATGCCGACCATCTGCTCCAGGCGCGCCAGGGCGTCCCTGGGCGTGTTGGCGTGCACCGTGGTCATCGAGCCGTCGTGGCCGGTGTTCATGGCCTGCAGCATGTCGAAGGCCTCGCCGGCCCGGACCTCGCCCAGGATGATCCGGTCCGGGCGCATCCGCAGCGCGTTGACGACCAGGTCGCGCTGGGTCACCCGGCCCTGCCCGTCCACGCCCGCAGGCCGGGTCTCCAGCCGCACCACGTGACGCTGCTGCAGCTGCAGCTCGGCGGCGTCTTCGATGGTGACGATACGCTCGCGCACCCCGATCGCGCGCGACATGGCGTTCAAGAGGGTGGTCTTGCCCGTGCCGGTGCCGCCGGTAATCAGGATGTTCAGCTTCGCCTTGACCACATTGGCCAACAGTTCGGCGACGCCGCGCGGCATCGTCAGGTTGGCGACCAGACGGTCGAGATCGAACGGCACGTGGGCGAACTTGCGGATCGAGAGCTGCGCGCCGTCCACCGCGATCGGCGGAATGACGGCGTTCACCCGCGAGCCGTCCGGCAGGCGGGCGTCGACCAGCGGATGGTCTGCGTCGATCCGGCGGCCGACCCGCTCGGCGATGCGTTGGATCATACGCAGCAGATGCGTCTCATCGTTGAAGCGGACGTCGGTGAGCTCGATCAGGCCCTCGCGCTCGACGTAGACCTCCTCGCAAGTGTTGACCATGATGTCGCCGATCGCCGGGTCGGCCAGCAGCGCGTCCAGCGGGCCGAAGCCCAGGAACTCGCTCATCAGGTCGTCGAGCAGCATCTCGCGCTCGGGCGACATCACCGGAGGCGACTGACGCGCTATGACCGCCTCGCACGTCTGTTTCACGACATCGTGGACACGCTCCGGAGCGTAACGCTCTAGCGCCCGCGCGCTCAGCCGCTCGGTCAGTTCGTCGTAGATTTGCGCCTTCAGGCGGACGTAGGCGGGAGTCCTCGGCGCCGTCGAAGGCGCTCTCCCGGCGCCGAGAGCATCGGATGCGTCGTAGGATTGCTGGCT
Source organism: uncultured Pseudomonadota bacterium (assembly GCA_963838235.1). Classification (GTDB taxonomy): domain Bacteria; phylum Pseudomonadota; class Alphaproteobacteria; order Caulobacterales; family Caulobacteraceae; genus JAFECT01. Next base: position 261,373 of record CAWIQJ010000005.1, on the reverse strand, counting down.
CACGCGAGGCCCCGTCCAACCGCCACAGGGCGTCTATCGGGCGCCGCTCGACGGCGCCTCCAGCCCCCCGTCCGAACACTGGACTTGATCCGGTGTGAGTGCAAACGGGTTCTCCTCGCGCCCTTACCCCTGGTTGGGTATCGGCCGCCGCGTTCGCGCATAGACCGCCAGGGTTACCAGCGCCAGGCAGACAGCTTCGATCCCCACGTCCGACCAGTCGAGCCCGGTGGTGTTCTGCGAGAAGATCGCGGGCGCTCCCTTGAACACGTCACTGCTCGAAACCACCACCACGGCGCCCCAGAGGTTGTTCACCAGATGCATGCCGTAGCCGAAGGAGAGGCTGCCGATGCGAATGGCGATCAGCGAGGTGGCGATGCCGAACACCGTGGCCGAGGCCGCCGACAACAGGCCGTCCGGGTTCGGCAGGTGGATCGAGCCGAACATCAGACCGGAAAGGAGCGCAGTCGCCAGCGGGTTCTTGGTGGCCAGCAGCCAGCCCTGAGTCAGCCAGCCTCGAAAAATAAACTCCTCGGCGAAGGTCTGAATGCCCAGGCCGACGATCGCGATCCCGGCGAGCGACGTGGTGGCGCTCGACAACGTCACCGTGAAGCCCTTCGGCTGCATCAGCCAGTCGACCGCCGACCCCGCCGCAATCAGCGCCAGCCAGATCGCCGCGCCGGCGGCGAAGGGCCCCCATCGCCATCGGCCGACCAGGTCGCCGAACCGCTTGCCCTGAATCCAGAGCGCGGCCAGCCAGAAGCTGAGCAGGAAGCAACCGAAAGAAACCGCCGCCAGGGCGAAGAAGCCGATGGGATTGCTGGGCTTCTGAATCTCCTCGAGAATCCGCTCGGCGGAGAAGCCCTTCAACATCGCCGCGGCGACGAGCCCGAAGCCCAGCAACAGCTGGACAACGAAGCCCAGGACGACGCCCAGCACCCCGGCGCCGAGCCAACGCCAGACGCCGGTTCGCCCGCGCCGGGCGTAGTCGAGGAAGGTCTGCGGCGTATCCGTCATAGGCCTGAGAGCGACTGGAAGGACGGCATGGGGTAACCCTGGAGTTTACACCAAACCGTTACGACGCCGCCGATGGCGATCGCCACGCCGTACGGGATCCCGCGGCCGAAGTCCCCCTTGCCCTTGAGCGTGAACATGACCAGGGCGCGCCGCGGCCGGGTCGCCAGGCTCACCGCCGCGATGCCGCCGCCCGCGAACACGGTCGCCAGGGTGAACAACAGAAGCCCGCCCAGGCCGACGAACAGCGCCGTGGCGGCGAACAGCTTGCAGTCGCCCGCGCCGATGATGTTGAAATAATAGAGCGCGAAGGTGACGACGAAGCCGATGCCGCCGGCCTCCAGCGCCGAGACCAGCGTCGAGCCGCGCTCGATGGCCGCGGCAACCACAAACAGCGCCAGCACGGCCAGCACGCAGCTGTTCGGAATCCGCCGGTCCTTGATGTCACTGACCGAAGCCCAGGTCAGCAGCGCGGCGAGAACGGCCGCGACCGCGTAACGCGCAATATCAATGAGCGCCATCGGGCGTCGCTTTGTCCTGGGCCTTCAGACCCTCGACCACCTTCAGGTTGTCCGCGGCGCGCGCGTAATACTCGCCCTTGGCCTTCATCGCCTGGTCGAGCAGGTCCTCGGCGCCGGCGTAGTCACCGCGCATGGCGGCCGCGAAGCCCGCGTTGTTCAGCAGCGCCGCCTGATCGGCCGGCTCGCCGCCGGCGGTGGCGCGCGCATAGTCGCCCTTCATGGCGATCGCCAGGCGCAGATTGGTGCGCGCCTCGACGAAGTCGGGCTTCTTCTTGAGCGCCTCGACGAAGTCGGCTGTCGCCTCGTCCGCCCGGCGCTGCAGCAGCCGCGAGTAGCCCCGGTTGTTCAGCACCAGGGCCGAGCCGTTGGAATCGACCATGGCGTGCTCATAGGCCGCCTCGGCCTGGGTCCATTGCTTGTGGTTGTCGTACTCGACGCCGAGGGCGTCCCACGCGCGCCAGGCCATCGGGTCCTGGGCGACGGCCTTCACCAGCATCGCCATGGCCTCGTCCGACCGGCCGAGCGCCGACAGCGCCATCCCCTCGCCCTGGTAGGCGTGGCCGAGGCCGTTCGGCGCCGTCTCGCCGCGCTTGTAGTCCGCGAGCGCGTCGCCCCAACGGCCGTGCACGAGATCGAGGTCGCCCGCGAGCAGGGTCAGACGCGGGTCCTTGCTGCCCCCCAGGATCACCTGGTCGAGCATGCGGCCGGCGTCGAGATAGCGCTGTTCGTCGATGGCCTGCTGAATCTGCGCCACCGCCGCGTCGTCGCTGGCGGGCTTCTTGGCGGCGTGACGATCGAAAATGCCGGCCTGCACGGCCGATGCGCCGAGGACCGGCGCGCCGAACACCGCTATGGCGGCAATGACGAGGGCGAGACGCTTACGAGTTCATGGGACCAGCCTAACCTCGACCGGCGCGGCGTTCCAGCGCGTCGGCGCCGACCACCAGGGTCACGCCTCGGCAACCCTGGTCGCAGGCGGCCAGCTGCACCGGAATCGAGAGGGTGCGCGCGAGACCCTGGGCGACTTCGATATCGCCGGCCTCGTAATAGATGGTCGAATGCTGACGGCTCGGCGTCGACGGCGCGATGCGCGCGGTCCAACCCAGGCTCGCCAGCCGTGTGATCGTCACCCGCGCGCCGTCCACCCGACCCGATGCGTCGATCACCGCCAGGGGATAGCCGGTCACGCCGGGCGCGCGAGCGAGCGCCACCACCGTCGGATGCGGCGCGCCCTCCAGACGCAGCACGCCGGGCGACACCTCGACGATGCGGCCGCCTGAAGCCAGCAGCGCGGGCCCCCGCACGGCAGTGCGCGGCGGCGGACCGTCGAGGGTCATCACCGACTTGGGTGCATAGGCGAGCACCGGCGCCTCTTGACGCGGTGCAGGCACCAGCTTCAGCCGTCCCGGACCGTCGGGAACCACGCGGCCCATCTGCGGCCCGAGTGAGTTGGCGGTCTGCAGCGCGGCGGCGACAGCCGGCTTGATCGGCTGCGGCGCCACTTGCGGTTCGGCCTGGAAGGCCACGAGCGCGGACGAGCGGTCGAGCGCCGCCGGACTGAACGACACCGTCTCGAGCGACGCGGTTTCAGGCGTGACAACCTCGAGCGGAAGCGGCCGGGGTCGCGGCGACATGACGGCGGGCGCCGCCGCCGTCTGCGGCGCGGCTTCGAACAGGGCGGCGGGCAGGCGCGGCGATTGCAGCGCGTCGATCTGGTACGACACCGTCTTGATCGTCGCGGCAAACACCGGCGAGACCTGCAATGGCGCCGGCTTGAGCGCCGGGGCTTTCGGCGCGGCGGACGCCAGGGTCGCTGTCGCCGGTCGAGCGCGGGCGGCGGGCGGGGCGGGCGCTACGGAAGCGGTCTGAACCTGCATCAGCGGCTTCGGCGCAGCGAACGCTGCGGCTGCCATCGCCGGTCGGGCCACGGCCTGCGCAGGCGCGGCGGACGCGGTTTGAATCTCGGCGGGCGTGGACGCCGCGGCGCGCGCCTGCAACACGCGCGAATAGGCTTCGTTGTTGGCGACGATCATCGAGCCCGGGTCCAGGGTCGACGCCTGCGCATAGAAACGGCCGCTGAGGTCGAAGCGTCCGAGCTTGTCGTAGACGACGCCAAAGGCGTTCAGCACCCGCACGTCGCCCGGCGACCGGTCGCGCGCCGCCTGCAGCAGCTCGAGCGCATTACCGTAGTCGCGGCGATCGATCGCCTTGACCGCGTCGCCGTAGAGACCGTCGTCGAGCGCGGTCTTCACCACGTCGGCCGACTGGGTGGCGACCCGGGGCGCTACCTTTGGCGTGATGTGCAGCCAGGCGAAATGGCGCTGTACGGCCGCGCAGTTCGTGGTGGTGAGCGCGACGGAGCAGATCAGCAGGGACCGGAGGATCCGATGACGGGTCATGGAAGGCCTCTCTAGTGACCGTTCAGGGCCGGGCCGACCGTCCGGACCAGATCGATCACGGCAGGCAACAGCACGGCGGTGACGATGACCGGCAGGAAGCAGGTCACCAGCGGGATAGTCATCAGCACGGGCACCCGCATGGCCTTCTCTTCGGCCTTGAGGAACCGGTGATCGCGCATTTCGGCAGAATAAACACGCAGGGTCTGGGCGACGCTGACGCCCAGGGCGTCGGTCTGCACGACCAGGGCCACAAAGGAACTGAGGCTGTCGACACCCACCCGTTCGGCCATGTCGCGCATGGCGTCGGAACGGGAGCGGCCGGCGGCGAGTTCGTCGGTGAGCAACTCGAATTCCTTCGAGATGCGCGGGTGCGACGTCTTGACCTCCTCGCCGACCCGCACGAAGGCGGAATCGAGACCCAGGCCCGCCTCAACGCAGACTACGATCAGGTCGAGCGCGTCGGGGAACTCGTGTTCGAACCTCTCCTTGCGGCCGCCGATCATGCGGTTGAGGATCGCGCGCGGCGCCAGGAGGCCGAGGCCGCAGGCCGCCAGGGTCACGAACGCCAGCGTCGGTCCCGAGACGGGATTGGACGACAGCATCTGGGTGAACAGGAACAGCGCCGGCAGGCCCACGGCCATGCCGAAACGCAGCATCACATAGATCACCGGCGCCGAAGGTTGCTCGAACCCGGCGAGCGCCAGATCCTTGCCCAGCTTGGCGCGATCCTTCGATCGCTCCGGCAGGGTCGTCGACTGCACCCAGTTGAGGACCGGGTTTTCGATCGACTCGTCCTTGAGCAGGTCGCGCGGGCCGCCGGCCGGATCGCCGCTCTGCTCGCCCAGGCGACGACGCACCTGAAGGGCGGCGATGACGCCGTTCATGACCGCCACCGACGCCAGCGCGACGATGGCGAAGGTGAAGATCTGGATGATGATGTCGATCGCGAACTGCATGTCAGAACCTGAAGTTCAGGATGCGCCAGATCATCGCCCAGCCCGCGAGATAGACGAGCACGACGATGCCGACGATCGGCCAGAAGACCGGGTCGGCGAACTTGTCCGTGTAGAAAGCCGGGTTGAACAGCGCCTGCAAAATCACAACAAACAGCGGAACGGCGCTCAACAGGTAGGCCGAGGCGCGGCCTTCCGAGCCCAGCGCCTTCACGCGCTTACCGAGCGTGTTGCGCCCGCGGATCACCGTGGCGAGACCTTCGAGAATCTCGGCGAGGTTGCCGCCGGTCTCCCACTGGATCGATACGCTGACGGCAAAGAAGTGTGCATCTTCCGAGCCGGTGCGGTGCGCAAAGCTCTGCAGCGCGTCCTTGAATTCGGCGCCATAGGTCGTTTCGTCGACGATCAGACCGAACTCCGAACCGATCGGATCGCCCAATTCATTGGCCGCGAGCTGCACGGCGGCGACGACCGGGTGGCCGGCGCGGATCGCGCGCGTCACGACGTCGAGCGCCAGCGGCAACTGGTCTTCGATCTTCTTTAGACGAGCGCTGCGCTTCAGGTTGAGCCAGAATAGGGCGCCGCCGCCGGCAAGCGCCACGGCCGCAACGCCCGAAACGCTCGCATTGCTGAGGAAACTGACCATACTGCCGTTCAGCAGGATCACCAGCGACAGGGTCCATAACACCGCGCCCACCGCCGCGGCGATGACGAAGATGCGTTGCGGCGACATGTCGAGGCCGCCCTGCCGCTGCAGGGTGTCGACGTGGTCGATGAAACGCGTCAGCGGATTCTGCACCGCGCCGGTCGCCGCGTTCGGCTTGCGCACCAGAGTGGAATAGACCGCCTTCGGATCCATGCCCGAGCCCAGCATGGTGAGGCGCCGGTTGACGCGCTGCGATTTGTCGCCGGCGTTGAACACCGCGCCCGCGATGCCCTGAACCAGGACCACGACGGCGGCGAAAGCGAGGACGAGGATGAGCGGGATGATGTAGGCGGACATGGCTACACGCACTTCCTGCCGGGCGCGAACAGCATCGCCGGCGGTTCAACGCCGCGGGCGACGAGCGCCTCGATGAACTGCGGCCGCACGCCGGTGGTCTCGAACTGTCCGGCGACTTCGCCGATCTTGCTGCGGCCCTGGCGGCGGAAACGGACGATCTCCTGGGTCGAGATCACGTCCTCTTCCATGCCGATGACCTCCATGATCGAGACCAGGCGGCGATGGCCGTCGTCCATGCGCTCGACCTGGATCACCACGTCGATCGCCGAGGAGATCTGCTGGCGGACCGAGCGCGGCGAGATCTCGAGGCCCGCCATGCCGATCATCTGCTCAACGCGCGACAGGGCGTCACGCGGCGTGTTGGCGTGCACCGTGGTCATCGAACCGTCGTGGCCGGTATTCATGGCCTGCAGCATGTCGAAGGCCTCACCGGCGCGCACTTCGCCGACGATAATGCGGTCCGGACGCATCCGCAGCGCGTTGCGCACCAGTTCCCGCTGAGGCACCTCGCCGCGACCTTCGATGTTGGCCGGCCGCGTTTCCAGGCGGCCGACATGGGGTTGCTGCAGTTGCAGTTCCGCCGAGTCCTCGATGGTGATCACACGCTCGCGGGGATCGATGAACGCCGACATGGCGTTGAGCAGCGTCGTCTTGCCCGAGCCCGTGCCGCCCGAGATCAGCACGTTGCGCCGCGCCACGACGATCGCCTTCAACACCCCGGCGATCTCGCCGGTGATACTGCCGAGTTCGATCAGACGGTTCAGATGAATGGGCACGCGCGCGAACTTGCGGATCGAGACCAGGGGGCCGTCCACCGCCAGCGGCGGGATGATCGCATTGACCCGGCTGCCGTCGGGCAGGCGCGCGTCCACCATAGGCTGCGACTCGTCGATCCGGCGGCCCACGGCGGAGACGATCTTGTTGATGATGCGAATGAGATGCTTGGTGTCCTGGAAGCGGACGTCGGTCTTCTCCAGGCGCCCCTTGCGCTCGACATAGACCTGATCGTGGGTGTTGATGAGGATGTCGCTGACCGTGTCGTCCTTCAGCAGCGGTTCGAGCGGTCCCAGGCCCAGAAGCTCATCGAGGACATCTTCGATCAGCCGATCGGTCTGATGAATCGTAAGGAACCGCTTCTCCTCGGCGAGCAGGATCGACACCACGCTGCGGATCTCGTGGCGCAGGGTCTCGCGCGGCGTCTTGTCCAGCAGGCTGAGGTTCAGCAGCCCGATCAGCTGCTGGTGAATCCGCACCTTGAGCGCAATGTCGTCTTCGCTCTGCGGGCTCGCGCCGGGGACGAGGACCTCGCCGGGTTCGACGTCGAGATCGCTGGATTTCCACAACATGACCGTCAGCGCCTCGCCCTGATCACAGATGTGGGCTGAAGCCGCATGGCCAGCGACGCTATCGCCTTTTCCAGCTTGGTGCCCCGCTTCACCGCCGAAACCTCGACGCCTTGGTTGATGGCGTCCATCATCACGCGGCGGTCTTCGGGAATGACCACGTCGAACGGTCGCCCGAGCGCCTTCTCGGCGGCCTTCAGCGGCACGGAGGACTGCTGCTCGGCATTCAGAGCGTTGCAGACCAGTATGATCTCACGGTCGTCGAGCCTTTGGTTGGCGAGCATGCGCAACTGGCGCTGCACGAGCTGAATGTGCGGCACCGACAGCTGGGTCACCAGCACGATCCGGTCCGCCAGCGCGAGCACGCGGTTGGTCCACGCCGTCCATACCGACGGCAGGTCGATCAGGGTGGTGGCGAAGTCGCCGCGCAACCGCTTGACCAGGGTGTCGATCTGAGCGGTGGACAGCGCCTCGAGCGCCATCAGTTCGCGCGGCGCGCCCAGCACGCGCACGCCCGAGCGATGCTTGGCCAGGACGGTGGTAAGCGCCGTCTCTCCCAGCGATTGTCCCGACAGCAGGTCCGCAATGGTCACCGCGTTCGGCATATCCAGGTAAACGCTGATCGCGCCGAACTGCAGGTCGAGGTCCGCGAGGCAGACCGCGCTGTCGTCCAGCCGGGCGAGTTGAACGGCGACTTGGCTGGCCAGGGCGGATGCGCCCACGCCGCCGCCGGCCTTGAGAATGGCGGTGACCTCGCCGATGGCCCGCGGCGTTTCGACCGCCGGCGCCGGCGCCTGGCTCAACAGGCGCTCGAGGCTCAGGGCGAGCGCCGGTTCGCTCACCGGCGACGGCAGGACGTCTGCGGCGCCTTCGCGCGACAGGCGCCGCGTGGTCGCCACATCCGCGGAACGCAGCGCCACCACGACGCGCGTGCCCGGCGGGCAGGCCTTCATGCGGCGTACGACGCCGTCGACGTCCGTGGCGACCGATGCATTGGCGCCGGCGATGATGATGTCGGGACTGGGGTCGCGGGGGCGCGGCCACGCTTCGTCCAGCGTCTCGAAGGCGACGTTCGGGAACAGGGCGGCGATGGCGGTGAGCTGCTCAGGGCCGCCCAGGGCGCCTTCGACGACGCCGACGCGCGCCTGAGGCGCGCGCGTTTCCGCACTATTGAAGGAAAGCGGACTAACGCGCCGCGACATGTCCGCCACCTTCATACTCCACTCAGTCCCGCTCCCGCCGACCGCTGCTCGTGCTCTTTGTCAGAACCCCAAATCTCACTGGGGTCCGCCGGACGCACCCGACGAGCTGCTGCTCGATGAGCTGCCGACGTTGGCCGCGCGCGCAGCCACAGGCGGAGTGACCTTGCCGTTAACGTACCGGTCCTGGGCTGAGGCCACCCGCGAGCCGTTCGAACCCGGCGCCGGATCGCCCGTATACTTCGCGTCGGGATTGGCGATCTGGGCCAGGGTGTCCTGTTTCAGCGCGGCGCCGAAGTCGTCGGACAGGTGCATGCGGCTCTCGGCGCACCCGGCGACAAGCAGGCTTCCTGCGAGAAGGACGCAGAAAGCCCGGATCGTTGTGAATTCGCGCTTCATCGCTTCCTCCTAGTAAAGAACGTGGCCGTGCGCGCCGTCGATGCCGCCCTTGGTCGGATCGGCCGACAGCAACGCGCGGTCTTCGGGTCGCAGGTTGGACTTCGAGCCTTCCAGGTTGCCGAACAGAAACAGTTCGAAATCCGAAGGTGGAACAAAATTGTCGACCGGCGTGGCGATCACGCCGCGGCGCGGCGTGACGATGTGCGGCGTGACCACGATAACCAGTTCGGTCTCGTCCTTCTTGTAGCCGTTGGAGCGGAACAGGGCGCCCAGAACCGGCACGTCGCCGATGAAGGGGAACTGCCGGATCTGGCTCTGATAGTCGTCCTGCAGCAGTCCCGCGATGGTGAACGATTCGCCGTCACGCAGCTCTACCGTCGTGTGCGCGCGACGCACCTTCAGGCCCGGCACCTGGATGCCGCCGGCGCTCACCGACGTGGTCGGGTCGATCGACGACACTTCGGGATTGATCACAAGATTGATCAGGCCGTCTTTCAGGATCGTCGGCGTGAATGAAAGATCGACGCCGAACTGCTTGAATTCGACACTGATCACCGGGGTGGTGCCGACGCCCGAGCTGGATTCCGCGATCGGGACCGGGAACTCGCCGCCGGCCAGGAAGTTCGCGGTGTCGCCGCTCATGGCCACCAGCGTCGGCTCGGCGAGGGTCTTGGTGATGCCCTTCTGTTCGAGCGCATCGAACAGGACGTCGAGGCTGTTGGCGCCCGACCCGAATCGGGCCGCAAGGCCGCCGAAGGTGCCGGACAACAGGTTGGTGGCGTTGTGGAGGGTATCGCCGGTCGTAACGGTGAACGCGGGGTTGGTCCCGGTGACCGAGGCCGACGGGCGTTGGACGTTCAACTGCAGATCCTTGGCGGCGGTACGCTCCATCTCGACGAAGCGGACCGACAGCATCACCTGCTGCGAGCCCTCGACGCCCAGCATGTTCACGATCTTCTTGTCGTCGGCGACGTAGGAGTCGGCGAGCGCGATGACCTGCTGCAGGTTGGCCGGGCTCGACACCGTGCCCGACAGAACGATCGACTGGCCGGCGGTGCGGACGGAGATGTCTTTTTCCCCGGGCAGAATTTCCGCCAGACGGGACTTCAGGCTCTGCACGTCGGCGCCGACCACCACATTGACCGCGGCGATCAGGCTCTTGCCCGGCCCGTAGATGGTGAGCGCCGTCGAGCCCATCGACTTGCCCACAATATAGACCGAGCGGCTCGACAGCGGCAGGACGTCGGCGACCTTGGGGTCGGCGATCATCAGGTCGGTGTAGGCGACGGGCAATTCGAGCACCTGCGACTTGCCGGCGCTGACCGAGACTTCGTAGACGTCGCCCGCGCCGAGCGCCTGGTCCTGCGCCAGGGTCGGGGCGGCGGCGAAGCCCAGGGCGGCGACGACGAGAACGCCGGCGATCAGCCGGGCTGCCGGTCCTCCGCGAAGCTTGAATTCAGTCATTTACGCTCGCCTCCCCGCGAAAAGCGTTCTTGGCCTACCGGGCCAAGGAATATGCCGCCGTCTCGACGCCGCGCGTCACCGACACCGACAGCGGCGCCAGTCCGGATCTGCCCCGAGGCCTGCGCTTCACGGCGCCGGCGGCCGGCGTACGCGCCGGGCCGAACATGCCGAGGTCGGCCACGGTGGTGACGCGCCGGTTGAGCGCGGCCCCGTCTGAAATCTGCCGCAGGGACATCGATATGGTGCCCACGGAGTCGCCCAGCAGGATCGACTGGGCCTGGTCGGGCGACACCTCGACGGTGACTGCCTTGGCCACCTGCGGCTTCGCCCCGTCCTCGTTGGAGGTCTGGTCGACGCCGAGCACCCGGACGTTCTGGGCCAGGGCCTGGGTGACCGTCGTGGCGCGGCCATCGGCCGCCGTGACCGCGCGGGTCAGGAAGATGTCGACCCGGTCGCCCGGCAGAACAAAACCGCCGACGCCGGCCACGTCGTTAGAGCGCAGGCTCACCGCGCGCATGCCCGCGGTCAGCTCCGCCGAAAGGTTCGGCTTGGCGCGGGCCGCTGATGCGGCCGGCCAGGATGGGTTCGTTGATTTCGATGGAGCGCAGCGCCAGGCGCGCGCTCGCACTGTTGGCGATTTCCGCCACCGTGTGGAACGCGCCCGGCGGAACGCTGGCCGCCGGAAAGTTCACGACCTTCAGCGCGGCGGCCCCCAGGGCCTCGCCGCGGTCGATCGGCTTGGAGGCGACTACCACCGGCGTATAGGCCTGCTGGGAGGCCACGCTGGAGGGTCCCGTCTTGGGATTGGTAACGTAGCCCCGGACCAGGAAAACGGCCACGAGGCCAAGCAGAATCGCAATGGCGATTGTAGCGATCGTACGAAGTGACATCGCGCGCGACCGATAAGTATGTGCCCCCTCGGCGAGCGTCGCCGAACCGTATCTCCGCCGCTTGAGCCGGCGGTACGCTTACTGGCCTTCCGAGAAGACATCGCCCGACGCGGGCGCCGGGCGATGCTCGTCAGGTCGTCAACGCCGCCTGTTAGGAAGAGACGCCGTTGTTGATCGCGTTGGCCGAGGTGTTGGTGGCGTTCTGGATGGCGCCCTTCAGGAAGACGAGCGCGCCGGCGATCGCCGCACACACGACGGCGAGGATCAGCGCGTATTCGGCCGCCGAGGCGCCGGATTCGTCGCGCGCGAACGAGAGAAGCTTAGTCATGGAGGTAACCCCAGTCTCACGTGTTGAAGTCAAACCACGCCCGATTGGCAATGGCCGTCCAACGGTGAGCGAGAGAAGACCCCCCATCTCCCACCGTTGCCGGAAACCTAGAGGTTCGGTAATGATTTGTAAACCTCAATATAAGGTTAACCCAAAATGTTCGCTATGATTATGATTAGATTCGGGGGTGATGATACCCAAGTATGGGCATATTTAGAGTGTTGAGCCTGAGATTTCTACAGAGACGAATTCTAGAATAGGGTATGAATATTAACCATGCTTGGGAATTTTGAGTATATCGGCAGCCGCCTCACGCCGGACCTGTCGCTGACCCGGGCCGACAGCGGCCCTGTTCCAATAGCCGCCCGCTTCCGTGATATTTTTTCTATTCTAGGTGCTGCTCGCAGTGCCGGCGCCGTACCCATCCGGCGGGTCATCAAGGATCGACGGACGGCGCGTCATCTCGTCGCAATCCCAGGGTTCGCGGGCGAAGAAGCGCCCGCGTGACCACACCCGCCAGGGTCCAGACGACCAGCGCCGAAGCCCCGCCTACGATACCGTCGATGGCGTAGTGCCATCCGAGGTGGATCGACCCCACGTACACCACCGCGGCATAGACGGTCGCGATCCAACCCAACCGCCGTCCGACCGCGAAGGCGCCGGCGGCGATCAAGGTCGCTTGGGTGACGTGCATCGACGGCATGGCGGAGATGCCGCCTCCGAAGCCCAGCGATCCGGTCTGATGAAGCCGCAGCAGATAGTCCTGGGTGGCGAGGGCGTAGGTGTGCACTCCGGGCGCCGTCCGCGCCAGCTGCAGATTATCGCCCTGGAGCGCCGCGAGCAGAGGCCGGTATTCCGTCATCCCGGGATGAAAGGCCTCAGCGAAACAGGGCCCTGCGGAAGGCAGCAGATAGGCCAGCAGACCGCCGATGAGGGTCCAGCAGCCGACGAAGGCCAGGAGATAGCGTGTCCTGAGTTCGAGCGATCCGCGACGGAAGGCGCAGGGCAACAGGGCGCCGATCACCGGCACGTACCAGAACGCATAGACCCGGCCGAGCGCCAGGGTCGTCCAGGGGGCCGGCAGGGCGTGGGTGAGCCGCCAGGGCTGGATTCCGAAGAACAGCGCCTTGTCCCAGGAGGCGAACAGTGCGTCGTCCGCAAAGCCGTGCCGGCGCAGCACCGTTTGCTTGAAGACGGCCAGAAAGCCGAACAGGAGGCCGAACAGCAGCATGGGCCAGACCAGCGACAGGAAATAATCGTCGGTCCAGCGCCTTTGGACGGCGCGTCGAACAAGCAATAGTGGGCTGTCGGAGAAGGTCCGCTTCAGCAGCGGGCGCGCGGTCACCGTCAACAGCGGCCCGATCACCACCACGCACCAGACAGCCGCCGCCAGCAGGATATAGTCGCTCACGAGCGACAAGGTTTGCCCGACGGGAATTCCGGCCGTGGCTATCACCACGAGCCCGAAGATCGCCATGGGCGCCGCGCTGATCGCGATGGCTCTCAGGCGCCAGGTCCGGCTGCTCATGGGCGCCTCAGGTCGGCGCCGGCGCCGACCGGCGCGCACTTGGGGCGGGCTTATGTTTGGGTGAGCCTCCGCTGGAAAGCTGCAGGCCGCGGATCGCGACCCTGCAGGCGAGCACGGTCGCCACGCCCATCAGCGCCAGCGCGACGAACTCCGTCCAGACGCTGTAGGTTCCGGACGGTTCGAGCAGCAGCATGAACGGCGTGAACGGCGCGACATAGACCAGCCAAGCAAGCTGACCGCCGCCGCCCCCGGCCGCGGCGAGCGCGGCGAAGAAGGCGGCGAGCAGCACGGCGAACATCGGACGCGAGAGGTTCTGCGCCGCCGCGGTGTCCCGGGCGACCGCGCCGACGGCGACGGTCACCAGGCCGTAAAAAGCGAAGGCCGCGACATAGATGATCCCGGCGCGCAGAAGCAGGAGCGGTTCGGCGAGCCCCCGAATGAGGCTCCCCGCGTAGCTTCCCGTCGCCGGCATCAGAGGCGCCAACACTGCGGTCGAGCCGAGCCAGGCCGCCAGCACCAGGAGCGACACGGCGCCGACGCCGACCAGCTTGCCGAAGACGATCTGCCACGGCCGAGCGGCGGCCAGCAGGCTTTCGAGCGCGCGGTTGGTCCTTTCGCGCACCACCGCTTGTAGCAGCATCCCCAGGGAACCGGTCAGGGTCAGCCACAGCATCATGACCAGGGCGAAGCGGCTCATGGTCCCGCGGTCGACCTTCGCCGGCGGCGGCGCGACCGCGAGTTCGCGCACCCTCACCCTGCCCGGTGAGGCGGCGGCGGATTTCAGGGCCGCCACGGCCGCGTCCCGCTCCAGCGTGCGCGCCACCAGGCGGCGGCCGACCTTGGAGAGCGGGAAGTCGCCGCTGAACAGGGCCTCCACCGTCCCGTCCGGCGCCGTCGACACGGACACCGTGGACGCGGACGCGGGTTGCGCGGCGCCCGAGGCCGGGACGATCCGGTAGTGACGATCCTCCACTCCGCCGGCCTCCAGCACCGCGGCCTGGACCGCTGCGGTCAGGCGCGGGTCGTCGGCGTGGATTTCGATGGGGGTCGGTAGGGCGGGCTTGGAGGTGGCGGCGACCAGGGCCAGGACCACGGCCATGGCCACCGGACCGATTACCAGCGCGACCCAGAAGCTCGCGGTTGCGGCGTAGGCGCGGAACTCGCGCTCGGCAATCAGCCAGACGGGGCCGGTCACGGCGCGATCGTCCGCACCGCAGGCTTCATCCGCCGAGCCATCATAAGCGTCGCCATAGGCCCGTATGGCTCGCACCCGGTTTAGGAAGCGCTAACGCTATCGGCGCGGGTCAGAACACGCCCGGCGCGAGACGCCAGCGCACCTTCCGGCGGTACTCGGCATAAACCGGGTCGTCCGTGAGCACCCGCTCCTCAGCGAGGATCCGGTAGATCTGAAATCCGGTGGCGGCCAGATAGACGCCGGCGTTCCACCACGATGGATTGTTCAGGAAGAAGCCGAGGTGGGCGCAAAGGTAGCCGAGATAGATCGGGTGCCGCACGAAACGGTACGGACCACCCTGAACGACGCCGCGGTTCGCCGCCGCCATTCCGAAACTGCGGCGCAGGAACAAGAGAGACGAAAGCGCCAGCAGGAAGCCTCCCGCCATCAGGGTCGTCCCGACCGCCGGATCCAGGTATTGAGGGCCGCCCGGACGCACGATCAACGGCAGCCCGCTTCCGAGAATGGCCGCGATCCAATCCAGCGGCCGCAGGGTGAGCCGGGTCGCCTTGCGCCGGGTGAGGATGAAAAAGACGGTCAGCGCCTCGTGAACGACCAGGATCACATTGGCGGGCCTGAGCACAAGGCCGTGGCGGATGTTGGCGACCAGGCCGGCGAACAGGATGAGGATCAACACCCGCTCGGCGATGTCGAGAATGCGCACCCTGACGTCAGTCGCGGGCGCGGGGGATTCACTCACGCGGCGCGGTCCAGCGCGGACCCTTCGGTTGCGACGAGCTTCGCCGGCTCTGCGCTCGCCGCCAGCGTCCAGAACGCGCCCTCAAGGTCCTCCTTGATCGGCTCGAACGCGAAGATCGGCACCGCGCGGTCGGCGAGCGCGCGCATCAGGGCGGGCGCGGTCACCTCGCGCGGCAACAGGATACGCCAGCGTCTGGCGTCGCCCATCCGCGCAGGCAGCGGTTCGGCCGCGCCGCCCACCGCATTCGGCGGCGCCGATCAGGCCGGCTTCGTCGGCGGTGACCACCACGACGCCGTGGGGCGCCAGGCGCGCGGCGTCCTCGACCGGGCCGTGGAAGACCGTGCGGCCCCCCGCCAGCATGGCGACGCGGTCGCAGAGGCTCTCGGCGGCGGCCATGGAGTGGGTCGAAAACAGGATGGCCCCGCCGCTCGCGCGGAATTCGGCGAACAGGGAGAGAATCTCGCTCTGACCGACGGGATCGAGGCCCGACAGCGGCTCGTCGAGGATCAGCAGTTCCGGCGCATGGGCCAGGGCGCACAGGATCTGCACCCGCTGGGCGTTGCCCTTAGACAGTTCTTCAATGCGCGCGCGGGTGCGCCCGCCCAGGCCGATGCGTTCGAGCAAGCGGTCGGCGGCGTAAAGCGCGTGACGTTTGTCGAAGCCCTTCAGCCGCGCGTGAAAGGCGATGGCCTCGCGCGCCCGCTCGCGCGGAAACAGGCCCCGCTCTTCGGGGAGAAACCCAACCTTGCGGCGCGTCTCCGGTCCGGCCTTGCGGCCGAACAGGCTGATCTCACCGGCGTCGGCCGGAATCAAACCCAGGATGCAGCGCAGGGTGGTCGACTTCCCCGCCCCGTTCACCCCGATGAAGGCGGTGATGCTGCCGGCCGGCGCGGTCAGGGTCACGTCGCTGATCCCGCCCCCGCCGGCATATTGCTTCGCCAGGGAGACGACCTCGAGGAACGGGACGTCGGAGGGTGCGGCGTCGGACATGGTCTCATGCATGGCCGCGTTCGCGTTTCGGTTTTCCTAACGGCCGGCGGCGGGTCAGACGCGGCTCGAGCCGGACGCCGGCGCCTTGGCCCTCAGTCGCAGGGGCCAAAGCACCGCCTCGGCCACATTCTCGGCAGTGCGCTCGAGGCCGGTTTCTTCGAAGGTCCTGGGCCGGCGGTAGCTTCCGAAAATCAGGTCATAGACCGGAAACAGCGCGGCGAAATTCGTATCGTAGTGCTCCGGCGAGCGCGCGTGATGGATGCGGTGATAGGCCGGATTGTTCAGCACCACGCTGAAGCGTCCGTAGTTCACCTTCAGATTGGCGTGCACGAAGATATGGTAGACCGACACCGCCCCCCATGCCGCGGTTATCTCCACGCTCGGCCCCAGCAGGAGGGCGACGGCCGGCCAGATCGTCACCGCCTTGAGCAACTGGTCGCCCCACCAATGCCGTTGCGCCGTCGTTGCGCTCATGCACGGATCGGAATGGTGCAGGGCGTGCATCTTCCAGAGCCAGGGGATGGCGTGCTGGGCGCGATGAAAGGCGAACTCACCAAAGTCCATCACCAGAAAAACAGCGGCAGGCCGAGCCACAGCGGCCAAAGGCCGACGCCGAGACTCGGCACGCCGAAGCGATGCGCAAGCTGCGTCACCCCGAGCGAAACCGTGGGCACGAGCAGCACCGCAACCGCAAGGCCTGCGATCCAGACCACGATATTGAGCAGGCGCTGCGGCGTCTCGGACCGCCCCGGCCAGCGCGTCTCGAGCGCAGTGATCGCGGCGAGCGTGAACAGGGCAAGGATCAGATAGGTCATGCCTGCGCCGCGCGCTGAACAAGCGGGGTCCCGCTGTGGACGGGCCCAGGGTCGGAGCGCCTCGGAAATCGTGGGACACGGTGAAGCCGACCTCAGGGATAACAGGACTTTGCGTTCAGGGTCACCGGGACCGAGGCGACCACCGCGTTCAGCTGATAGGTCGCCGTCGCCGAGACCAGCTTTCCGCACGTAGCCGCGATATTGGCGGTGAACACCGGCGAGACATTCGGTCCGTGATACTGGGTCGCCGCATAGGCCTTGACCGTCGCGTTCGTCGTGCTGCCGGAGGTCGCGCAGGCGCCGGTGGCCCCCGACAGGGGCGCGTTGATGGATGCGCAGCGCGCCGCGGTTTCTGTGGCCCAGTGGAGGCTGGTCTCGCCCCAGAGAATGAAGCTCAGGTGGATGATCGCAAAGACCAGGGCGAAGAAGATCGGAACGACCACGGCGAATTCGGTGGCGCTTCCACCTTGTGTATCGCGCAGCAGATCCGATTGCACCTTTCTGCGCACGCTATTCCACCCTGATCCAGACGGTCTTGGTGATGGTGCTGCTGAGCAGGCTCGCTGCCGTGCCGCCAGGGAAAAGCGGACTATAGGTGTAGGTTGCCGTGATCGGCAGATAATCGCCCGCGTTGCTGGTGTTTCCGGTCACCGTCGACGCACAGGTCGGCTGGGCCGCGCTTATCGAGGTCGAAGACGGCATGAGGGCCGCGCTCGCATTGGAGCAATACCAACCCTCGGCAGGCGATGTGGAGATCGCGGCGGTAACGGACGTGCCAAGCGACGTGTTCTGCGCGGCGCTAGTGATCGTCGCCGCGATGCCGCTGCAACTCGTCGTGACGTCGGACTTCGAAGTCGAATTCACAAGCGACGACCACCTTTTCAGCCGCGGCTTGCGCGGCGTTCTCCACCTGCATCCGGGCATAGACGTACATGCCGAGATCGACGACGTTGAGTAGCATATAGACCAGGATCGTCACGACGATGGCGAACTCGGCCGCGGCCGCGCCGCGGTCCGCCCTGGCGAGCCTTCGCACGACACGGGCGATCGCCCGTAACGCGATAGTGGGCCTCAAAATCACAGACGTCATCGGCATACGGCGCTCAAAGGATAAGTCTGGTCACCGAACCCGGCGTGCCGCCGATCGGCTTTACGCCGGTCCCGGCGCAGCTGGAGCCGACACTCAAGATGCCGTTATCGACGATCTTGTCGGCGATGACCTGACCACACGTGTTGGAGCCGCTGCCGATACCGCCGATGGTGAGCGTATTGTCGGGAAAGTAGAGCGCGCCCGTGAAGTTCAAGCCCGATATGCCGGAAAAGTTGATATTGGAGCCGGGACTGGAGGCCGCATCTTCCCAGATCGCGGAGTCCCGCGGTCGGACCGGTGGTGGGTGCGACGATGTTTATTGTATCGATCCCCGACAGCACAGGGACCGCTCCGCCGGTCAGGTAAATCGTCACCCCGCCGGTGGCCTGGATGGTGTCGATGCCGGTCAACGAAAGGTTTCCGGTTTTTATGACATAAGATTCCGGGATTCAGCGTGATCGTGGCCGTGCCGGGGGCGCTGAGGCCGCCACAGAAGACGTAGGGTGTGGAACCGGTCGCCGTAAAGGTCGTGTTCGAATTGACGACCTTGTTGGTCTGATCGCAACCGCTGCCGACGCTCACGCTATCGCTGGCGTAAGGGTCCGACGTCGCGGACGCGCCGGTCGTAGGCGTCGGGGTCGACGTGAATATTCCGCTTATGGTTTTGCCGCCCGATATATCGATCGCCGAAGCGGTGATGTTGGCGATCCCGGACACGTCAAACGCATCCGACCCGGTGGCGTTATCGTAGAGACCGCAGCTATTCAGGGTCAGAGTTGTAATGCCGGTGACGCTGAAGCCGGTTACGTTGCCTTTGTTGAGAGCGAGCATGCAGCCGCCGCCGGTCGCAGCCGCGCCGGGCTGAGAGGTGGCGCTGGCCGCGATGAGCACGGCTTTCTGCGATCCGATGGTCGTCGTGCCCTGGAAACCCACGAGCGCGGTGAGTGAGATCGGCAGTTTCTTGGTGATGCTCACCGTGTAACAGGACGTCGCCCCGCCTGGACACGTGCCCGCCGAGCAATTGCCGACCGCCGTGGTCGCCATGCAGGTGGCGGACACCGATCACGTTATTCAGTCCGTTGGTGAAACCGTACTTGGCCGCAACCGCCTTCGCTTCGCAATCGAAGGTCCCGGGTGATGCGCAGGTCGCCGACGTCGCGGTGCCGCCGTTGAACCCCGCCGCGAGCGCGGCCGAGTCCGCCGCGTTCTGAATGGCGCGCTGGTTCAGGTACCAATCGGCCGTCTCGATCGCCATGCCCATGGCGCCCGCGAGCGGCACGATCAGCAGAGCGGTCATCGCCGCGATGTTGCCGCGGCGGTCGCCGCCGAACGCAAACAGCCCGCGCAGAAGCGCGAGCGGAATGGCGCAGGAATCGATGCGACCCGTTGTTCAAAAGACCCTCCTGCGGCGCTGGGCGCCGCCCCCCGGCTGGCCGGATTAGGGTTTATCAAATATCACAACGGTCTCGAGGTCTTGATACCCATAAAAGGGTATGGGCGTCGATGACGCGCCTCACTGTGTTTCGAGCGGCAGTCCGGCGTCGATCCAGGCCCTGAGGCCGCCGTCGAGCACGAAGAACTCCAACTCGCCCACCGCCTCGCGCAGGGCGCTGCAGCGGCGCGCGATGAGGTCGCCGTCCTGGTCGTAGAGGATGACCGCGCACCGTGCCCGGGTGGGCCGTTCGATCAGGGCGTCGGCGGTCACATTGACGGCGTCCGGCAAATGCCCGGCGGCAAAGGCCTGCGGCGCCCGCAGGTCGATCAGGCTGGCCCCTTCCCGGCAGAGGCGCTCAACCTCGCGCGGCTCGACGCGTTCGGCGTCGGTGGGACAGTCGAGGTTGTTTTCGCTGGCGGAATCCGCCCCGGAGATCGTCTTTCGTCCCCGCCCCAGCCCTGGGCCGGACCCGTCCTTGTGCATGAAGCCTGGCCTCCGGAACACACCCCGCGCGAGCGCACGAAACGCGCGGGCGCGCGGGAGGTTCCACTTAAATGATCGAATTTCTTCGAATCCGCCGCGGCGCAAACGGGGTCGATGCGCCGGGTCGCCGCCCGGGGGGCGTGAAATCGCGCCTCAGTGGATCCGGTGACCGCCCGACCGCGCGAGCAGTTGCGCCTTCGTCCGGACGTCAAGAGCCGCATAGGCGCGTTTGATGAGAACGCGCACGGCCAGGGCCGTGGTTCCCAGGCTGTCGGCGATCGCCGAGGCGCTCTGTCCGCGAGCCAGCCGGCGGACGACCTGGTGCTCGATCTCGGTCAGAGGGGCTGGCGCGCCGGCGCACGGCGATTGGAAAACGGCGCCGGCCGGCGGCGCCGCGCGGACGTTCAGAAACTCCGCCGCCTCGGCGGCCCAAGCCGGCCTCGTCCCAGGTTTCCTGTAGGTCGCCAACGAACCCCCCCGACGCTGCGAGCGGCGCACGCCCCCAAGGCGGGGTCATCACACCGACGCTCCGACGCCACACGACAACGCTTGCTAAGGCCGGAGAAAGTCTCAGGAAAAGGCCGCGCTCGCGATAGATCAGCGATCACTCGGGCGGAGTCCCCCTCGCGACGCGCTACCCAATAATAGGGGATTTGGGCGTCCTGCCCCTGCGACATGTCGCCCGCCAGAGCCGGCGGCGAAGCCGCCATCCTTCTTCTTCGTGGTCTTCGTGTTTCTTCGCGTCCTTCGTGTTCATGTTCTCTTTTTTCCGCGTGCGCCCCGTTGCGGCGAGGCGGGCAATCCCGGTCCCTTCGTCCCGCGACGACCGGAATACCAATTGGAAAGATTTTATACGGACGTCCCTAATGGCGGCGTAACAGCCAAGGAATACGACGCGTTAAGCAAACCGGTCGCCGGCGTCGCGACGCCTTGCCTGTCAAGGCGCAGACCCCGCTTGGCCGCGGCGGCGAACCGGTCCCGCAAGACCGCCCGCGTGCGGGATGGATAACCGGCCTTAACCCTGCGTCTGCACGGTTTCTTAGCCGAGATCGACCATTCTGGCCGCCAATGTGTAGACGAGAGGCACTGGGGCGAGGCCATGAAGCCAAGCATCCTGCATAGGAGAGTCGGCGCCGCTGTTCGTGCGGGCGTCAGATTCCAGAAGAGCGACTCCGGCGCCTCCGCCGTCGAGTTCGCCTTGATCGTGCCCTTCCTGTTGTTCCTGGTGTGCGGCCTCTTCCAGTTCGGCATCACCATCAACAACTATCTCGAGCTGACCGACGGCGTACGCTCCGGCGGTCGCCAGTTCGCCATCAGCCGGGCTGCGACGACGCCTTACACGACGTCCGTCTCCGCCGTGAAGACCTCCGCCGCAAACCTGACGGCCGGGAGCGTCACCGTAACCCTTTCCGTCAACAGCGTGGCGTGCGCGAGCGACGCGGCTTGCACGACCGCTCTCTCCACCGCCTCCGGCGGCACTGCGACGGCCACTGCCACCTACCCCTGTAACCTGTCGATTATGGGCGTGAACTTTGCGCCCAGCTGCACCCTCACATCCACAACCTCGGACATGATCGAATGAGACCGCACCCTCTCTTCGCTCGCCACAAGCTCAGCCGGTTCCGCGCTTCCGAGCGCGGCGCCACCGCGATCATCGTCGCCCTCCTGATGACGGCAATTGTCGGCATGGTCGGCTTCGTTATCGACGTCGGTCACGTGATGTACGTGCAACGGCAGCTTCAGGCGGCGACTGACTCGGCGGCCCTCGCGGGCGCGCACGACATTAACTGCTGCACCACCGGCGGCTCCGCCGTCACTGTCGCCAACAGCTATAGCGCGATCGCCGGCGGTAAGAACGCCATCGGCGGCGGCGTCACCGCAACCATGCTCAGCGGCTATCCGTCGCTGAAGTGCCTGGCCTCGACCGGCGTGTCCTGCACCGGTTCGGACAACGCCAACGCCATCGTGGTCAAGCAACAGGCCGTGGTGCCGATGTGGTTCGCCCAGATCCTGGGCGTCAGTAACATGACGATCACCGCCACCTCCACGGCGGGCGTCACCGGCGGTCCGCCCAAGTCG
Source organism: uncultured Pseudomonadota bacterium (assembly GCA_963838235.1). GTDB lineage: Bacteria > Pseudomonadota > Alphaproteobacteria > Caulobacterales > Caulobacteraceae > JAFECT01. The sequence continues at coordinate 239,509 of CAWIQJ010000005.1, read as the reverse complement.
CTCGACATCGAACTGGTGCTCGACACCACCGCCTCGATGAACACGGCGGACCCAAACTGCTCAGTCGCTGGCGCAACCCGCATTCAATGTGCGGAAGCCGGCGCCCAGCAGCTGATGAGCGCGCTGGGCCCGTCGGGGGATCAGGTCGGGATCATGACCTTCCCGGGCGTGACCAATGCGACGCAGGCGGCGAAGGACTATGACTGCAGCTCAAACTCGCCGACCATCGCTTCCTACAAGAGCTCGCCCGACTACACGCTCCTGGCCCTGGGCAACAGCTTCAAGGCCTCGGACTCCTCGACCTCGCTGAGCACGACCTCCAACCTCGTACGCGCGGTGGGCGGCGGCGGCACGGGCTGTAATTCGGGCCTCAGCGCGGTCGGCGGCTACGGCACCTACTATGCCGACGCCATGACCACGGCGCAGTCGAACCTGACCACCACCGGCCGCTCCGGCGTGCAGAAGGTGATCATCCTGCTCAGCGACGGCGACGCCAACGCGACCTCGGCCAATATGCCGACCGGCAAGGCGACCAACCAGTGCCACGAAGGCATCACTGCGGCGCAAGCGGCGGCGACGGCGGGGACCTGGGTCTATACCGTGGCCTACGGCTCCTCGACCTCGTCGACCGGAAGCTGCTCGACCGATACGACGCACATCGCGGCGTGTTCGGCCCTGCAGCAGATGGCCTCGAACGCCCAGTTCTTCTACTCGGACAACTCCGGCGGCACCGGCGGGTGCAACTCATCCGCCCAGTCGGCCTCGGAGCTGGTCTCGATCTTCAAGAGCATCGGCTCCTCGTTCGGGGCGCCGCGCCTGCTGCCCGACAACACCACCTGACGGGCTCAGGTCCTGACGCTTTGCCTGGTCCGCCCAGGCCCTGGCGCCGCCTCCGGGAAACCGGGGGCGGCGTTCTTGCTTCAATCGGCCGCAGAAATGCCGGGCGCCCCATCTAACGTATTGAATATCAGTCATTAACTAGTGCTGTCCCTGCTGAAATGCACGAATTGGGTACTCCGATATTGCTGTTTCAGAAACCTCGCGTTGATTTGGCGCAACGCGGGTCTATATGGTCGCGCTTGAAGAGATTCTGAGAGTTATTGGTTTGATTACGGACGATTCTCTCGAGCCGCAGGGGGCTGCGGACTGGGGCGGCCGATGGCTTGATGCGCACGGAATGGCTGTCGTGGTCATGTCGCGCGATCTGGCGGTGCTCTGGTCCTCGCGCGCCGTCCCCGAGACGCTCCCGCCCGACGGGCCGGTGACGCTGCGCGACGGCTATCTCGCCGGCTCGAGCCGCGCCCACCAGAGCCAACTGTCGGCCCTGCTCGACCGCGCTGCAGCCGGGTCCGCGGCCGCGGACCTGTTCGACCATGCGGAGCCCGACCGCCGGCTGATCGTCAGCGTGCGCGCCCTCGACGGCGCGATGATGCGCTTCGGCGCCTCCATGCGGCGCGAGCGGCGCGAGATCATCCTGCCCGACCTCACCGGCGCCTTCGGCCTGACCAACGCCGAGCAGTTGATCGTGCGCCGCCTGATGCAGGGCTGGAGCGCCACCGACGTCGCCGACGACCTGGGCGCAGCCCTGCTCACCGTGCGCACCCACATCAAGCGCGCCTACGCCAAGCTCGGCGTGCACTCGAAAGAACAGCTCTTCGCCAAGCTGCTGGCGTTCGTTTCCTAGGGTATGGACGGGTCGCTTGTTCTTGCACCCTCCCCTGACAGGGGAGGGTCGTCTCGCAAAGCGAGCGGGGTGGGGTAACAAGCGCGACATAAAACGCAGCGTGACTCCACCACGCCCTCTAAGGCAGGAAGTCTTACGGCGCGTAGGATATGAGCGCGATGCAGCCGCTCCCGTTGCGCTTGGTCCCCCACCCAGCGCTGCGCGCCACCCTCCCCCTTCGGGTGAGGGAACGGCACTTCCGAACGCCCCAAGTCTCAGTCCCTAGTGCGGCAAACCCGGGATGCTGAAGGGGATTGACGGCAGGTGCGGCGCGTCCGCCTTCTGGTCGGCGCTGCGGCCCGCGGCGAGGTTGCAGTCGTGCAGCAGCGCGTCGTCGTGATAGTCGGCGCAGCGGCGCAACAGATCGTCCACGTCGCTATCGCGACCGGCCTGTTTCGCCACCGCGATCTGCAGCGACATGAACGGCTTTTCGTCGTTGTCGAAGCGGCGCACGCCGGCGCGGATGATGTCGTCCGCCGGCTGGTTCTCGTTGCGCCGCCACAGCATGCGCACATGGTCGATGTAGCCCTGCACGCTCTGGTCCGGGCTCTCGTGCGCTTTGCGGAACAGGCGGTCGGAGGCTGTGCCGTCGCCCATGTCGTCGCGCAGCCGCGCGTCCTCGTTGACCACCACCGGCTCGGTTCCGAAACTCGTCTTCCGAGCGCGCGCGATCGCCGCCGTGGCGCCCGGGTAGTCGCCCGCCGCGCGCGCCTTCATCGCCTGATAGATCGCGGTCACCGTCACCTTCGCCTGAGCATACTCCGGGCCGCCGCGCACGGACTTGAGCCATTCGGTCTGCTCGTCGCGCAGCGGCGCGCCCTGCGGATAGGCGTCAGTGGAATATTGTGCGATGCCCTTTTTGCGTTCTTCCGGCGGTCGGTGCTTGGTCCCGTCGTCGCCGCGGCCGCGGCCCATGTCCTGGGCGAGACCGCCCGCGGCCTTGAGCAGATTTCCCGCCATGTCGGCGCGCGAGCCGCCGCTCATCAGCGACTGCACGGTCGAGGGATTCACCGCCGAGCTCAGATCCTTGTTGAACTGCGACTGCAGGTCCTGGGTCTCCGCCTGTTGCTTCACCGCGTCGGCCTGGATGGTGTCGAACACCTTGGCCGAGGCCGTGTCGGCGGAATAGCCGGCGAGCGTGGCCAGGTCATAGCCCACCGCGTCCGCCTCATCCTCTTCGGCGCGCGAGTGCGACGGCTGGCTGGTGTTGATGAAGTGCAAAAAGTCGTTAGTGGCGCTGGCCCGCTCCGCCGCGGTCGCGTTGAACGCGTCGGCGCCGTTGCCGCCGCCGCGCAGGCTGCTCGCGCCGGCCTGAGCGGCCGAACCGATCACATAGAGTTCGCCGAGACGGCTGGTCAGCTGCGCCTGCCGCACCTCGCGCGCGCCCTTGGCGAAATGGCCGAGCCGCACGTGGCCGAGTTCGTGCGCCAGCACGAAGGCCACCTCGTCGTCCGACTGCGCCTGGTCGAGCAGGCCGAAGGCGACCACGATCGAGCCGTCCGGCAGCGAATAGGCGTTGTAGTAGTCGACGCCCAGGATCCTGCACCTGCAGCGGCGCGCCCTTGGCGTAAGGCCAGCCGGCGTCGAGCTTGGCGAGCAGCGGCGCGACCTTCGCCTCGGTCTGCGGCATGCGCAGGCGCGCGGCCTGGTAATGGCCCTGGTTCATGGCGTCGGCGAGACCCAGCGACCCCGATCGCCCCGCCCCTGCCCACGCCGAAATCGCGCTCGGCCACCTGCTTGAGGAAGGGCCGCGCTTGCCCGACACGGTGAAGGCGTCGCCGCCCAGGCCGGCAAAGCGCGGGACCGCCCGCGGACAGCGCCGCCAGCGCGGCGGCGGCCAGAAAGACGCTTCGACGCGAGAGCCTGCGCATGTCTCAGTGCCCGCTCGCAGTCGGCCGCGCCGCCCAGGCCCATGTTGGTGGCCGCATAGGCGGTGCCGCTGCCGCGCGAGGCGGTCTGCACCGGCGTCGCACTTGGCGTTGCACGCCCCTCGGTCTCCACGTCGAGGCCGCGCAGAAGACGATCTTGCCGTCATCTTGATGCCGATGCTGCTCGCCCATGCCCATGCGCCACGATGGCGGCCGGCACCTTCACGTCGGACGGCGTTCGAGCGTGCCGGCCGGCTGGCCGTTGGCGTCGAAGGTGTGGACAGTGGGCCGCAGGAACTTGGTCACCCGTGCCGAGGCCGCCGGCGCAGGCGCAGCGCTCGAGAATCGAGCACCAGGGCGAGGAGCGATGAGACTAGCTTTGGACATGGGCAGGCGCCTCCTTGGAGTTGCGGGTCGTTGGCTGGACGGCGGTGCGCGGTTCGGTCTCACTCGACACGGATGAATGAGGCCGTGAGCGGCGGTTTGGGTGCAACCAGCCGGTCTTCCTCGAACTTCAGGAAGCGCGCGAACGCTGGCCCGCCGCCATGCATCCGGCGGACCCAGCGGCAGATGTGCTCGATCGACCCGAGAATGTCGGCCGGCAGGGTCTGGCGGGTGGCGTAGAACAGAAAGCCGAGGGCGCAGACCGCAGATGCCGATCCAGTTGATCGGCGAGCGGTGGGCGAAGGCGACGCCCGAGCCAGGTCGCCAGCGCGACCACCGCCCGATCGAGGAGCCGAAGAGCAGCCAGGTAGAGCGGCGCATAGACGCGGTGCGCAGCCGCGGCTCGGATGCGCGTGGCGACGGCGTGGTCCAGCAGGCTGTTGCGCGCCATCACCGCCCATCACGCCGCAGAAAGCCAGCGCGGCGATCAGCAGGCTCTTCAGAAGATCGGAGTCGAGCACCATGTTGGCGTTGCGCCGATAGTTCGGCGCCGTCCTCCACCAGATTGTCGAGCGCCATGGCGTGATAGTGCACGCCGGGCGCCTGGCCGTGCACGGGGACTTCCACCCAGTCGTTGGACGCGCGGAACTGGCCGCCCACCATCACCAGCTTGCCCGCCAGCAGGCGCGCAGGTCGCCCTGCTGCAGGCCTAGCGCCAGCGACCAGCCGGTCATAGCCCAGGCGTCAGCGCGTAGGGACACTCCTGCTCGGCGCCCGTGCCCGGGCCGCGCAGACCCGGCCATCTGCTCGCCCAGCCGCTGCGACCAGCCGCCGCCGACGCCGCGGCAGGGCGGCGCGCCGGCCGGTCACCGCCGCGGTCATCGCCAGATAGGCCGGGTCGGGCCGCGAGCCCCACACCACGTCCAGCGGCGCGTTGAACGCGCTCGGCTGAGCGTCCGAGCGGGCGGAAACGGCCTGTCCCGCCAAGTGCCGCCTCGGCGCGCGCGCTCAGCCGCCGGAATCGCGCGACGCCGCATCCGTCCGCCCGGCGCAGGCACCAGGCGGCGTACATGGCCATCGCCGGCGAGACGTCGAAGCCGTGCACGCCCAGCCGCGCGCGCCGTGGCCGCATCGAAGTCATAGTCGGTGATCATCGGATAGGCCTGCTGCCCCACCATCGCCGGCGCCAGCACCGCGACCCCGTCGAGCGCGCGCTGCACGTCGGTGAAGAGTCGAGATCCGCCGGCGACGGCTTGGCGAAGCATCGATCGGCGTTCCGCCCGCCGCCTCGATGCAGGCGATCTTGATCAGCGGATCGTCCAGGCACCCGGCTTGTCCGACCAGGCCTCGGCCTGGGTCGCCGCGGCCATGCCCTTCAGGAAGGTGTCGAAGCCCTTCGTCGGCGCCGCCCTCGCCGCTGTAGACGAAATCGACGAACATGGCCGCCGGCGGCGCCCCGCCGACGCTCATCAGATCGTCGAACATGGTCCACTGCTGGTCGTAGGTCGGCGGGAAGCGCGTTCCAGCCGTAGCCCTTCATCGCCTCCATCGAGGTCTCGTCGAGATAGACGACGCTGATGCGCGCTCTGGCCCTTGCGGTCGCGCGCCGTAGTCGGCGGCGGTGATGCGCTGGTAGACGCGGTCGGCCAGCCGGTCCGACGCGCGCTTCGAGGCCGAACAGATTGAGCTTGGCGACCGCATAGGCCGAGGCCGCCAGAACCAGGGCGACCAGCACGGCTTTCAGGATTCGTCCCAATGAAATCAAGGGGTCGGCCTCCAGCGCGGCCGACTGTCCGGGAGCCCTCCGATCCCGTCAAGCTGAACCGTAACGGCGTTGTTCGGGACGCGATCGACACAACCGGCCGGGGAATCGCTGGACAAACGCCGTCGCCGGAGGAATCAGAGGCCGGACAGCCAAGGGGAGCCGCATGTACACCCTGTACTATTCGCCCGGCGCGGCGAGCCTGGTGGTGCACCAGGCGCTGATCGAACTCGGCGTGCGCTTCGAGCTGAAGCTGGTCGATCTCGACGCCGGCCAGCAGAAGACTCTCGGCCTATCTGGCGCTCAATCCCTTGGGCGTGGTGCCGACCCTGATCGTCGACGGCCAGGCCTGCGGCGAGGCCGCGGCCCTGCTCATCCTGCTGTCCGAGCGCTATCCCAACGCGGGGCTGGCGCCGAAACCCGGCACGTCCGACCGGCCGGGCTTCCTGCAGGGCATGTTCTTCCTCGCCAACACCGTGCAGCCGCTGTTCCGGCGCTGGTTCTATCCCGCCGACGGCGGCCCGCCCGAGCTGGAGGCGGCGATCAAGGACAATGCGCGCCAGGGGCTCGAGGCCGCCTGGGACCGGATCGACGGGCGCCTGGCCGGCGGCGGCTACATGGCCGGCGGCTTCGGCGTGCTCGACATGCACCTGACCATGCTGTGCCGCTGGTCGCGCAACATGCCCAAGCCCGCCACCCGCTGGCCCCATATCGCCGCCTACATCGAAAAGACCGCGGCCCGCCGGTCCTGGATCGACGTCCACCTGGCCGAAGGCCTGGAGCCCTGGCCTAAACCCTGACCGAATGTTTGGAGCGGGTTGCGGGCGGAAAACCGCTTCACACTTTTCCTCAACCCGCTCTAGGGTCGCAACCATGAGCCAGGTCCTGTTCTTCGGCCGCACGGCGGAGCGGCTCGGGCGTTCGCGCGAGGTGGAGATTCCGTCCGCGGGCCTCAGCGTCGGCGACCTGCGCCAACGTCTCTGCGACGCCGATGACGCCGCGCGCGACGCACTCGAGCGACCCGATGTGCGCGCCTCAGTCGACCGCGTGATCGTCGACGATGCGGCGCGGGTGGCGCCCGGTCAGGAAGTTGCGTTCTTCTCGGTCTTTTCGGGAGGCTGAGATGGCGGTCGTCACCCGTCTCGCCGACCAGGCGTTCGATCCTGCGCACGCCTTGACGCAGTTCCTCGGCGGCCGCGACCATGACGGCGCGGTGGTCTCCTTCACCGGGGTCATGCGCGGCGAGAACCGCGACGGACGCCCGCTCGACCGGCTTCACCTCGACTGGTATCCCGGCATGACCGAGGCCTCGATCACCCGGGTCGGGGAAGAGACCGCCCGCCGCTTCCAGGTCAGCGACGTTCTGGTGGTGCACCGCTGCGGCGACATCGCGCCGGGCGAGCCCATCGTCTTCGCCGCCGTGGCCGCCCCGCACCGGCGCGAAGCCTTCGAGGCCTGCGATTTCCTGATGGACAAGCTGAAGACCGAAGCCGCGTTCTGGAAGCGCGAAGACTCCGCAGCGGGCTCGCAGTGGATCGAACCTTCGGAGACGGACCGCGCCGACGCCGCGCGCTGGAGCGACTGAATGGCCGGCATCGACCAGACCCTGACCTTTCATCCGCTGAAGATTGCGGTCCTGACCATCTCCGACACGCGCGACGAGGAGACCGACCGCTCCGGCGCCCTGCTCGCCGCACGCATCCAGGGCGCGGGCCACACGCTCGCGCACAAGACTATCGTGACCGACGAGGTCACAGCGATCCGCGCGCAGCTTCATCTCTATATCAACGACCCCGAGGTCGAGGTGGTGATCACCACCGGCGGCACCGGCTTCGCGCCGCGCGACGTGACGCCCGAAGCGGTGAAGCCGCTCTTGACGCGTGAGATGGACGGCTTCTCCGTGCTGTTCCACCAGGCGAGCCGCGCCACGGTGGGCGTCGCCACCCTGCAGTCGCGCGCCTTCGCGGGCCAGGCTGGCGACACCTTCGTCTTCTGCCTGCCGGGATCGCCCGGCGCCTGCAAGGACGGCTGGGACCTGGTGCTCGCCGAAGAGCTCGACAGCCGTCACCGCCCCTGTTCGCTCGCGGGTTTGGTGCCGCGCCTGCGCGAGGTCTGCGCATGAGCAAGCTCTCCCATCTGGACAACCAGGGCCGCGCGCGCATGGTCGACGTTTCGGACAAGCCCGACACGGCGCGCCTCGCCGTCGCCGAAGGCCGCCTCATCTGTGCGCCGGAGACCCTCGCGATGGTGCGTGAAGGCCGCACGCCCAAGGGCGCGGTGATTTCGACGGCGGAACTCGCCGGCGTCATGGCGGCGAAACGCACGGCGGATTGATCCCCCTGTGCCATCCGCTCGTCCTGTCGAAGGTCGAGGTCGTCTGCGCGATCGACGACGGCGCGTCCGCAATCATCGTGCGCGCCGAAGTGCGCACAACCGGCCCGACCGGCGTGGAGATGGAGGCGCTCACCGCGGTCAGCGTTGCGTGCCTGACCCTCTACGACATGCTAAAAGCCGTCGACAAAGACATGCGCATCGAAGGCGTGCGCCTGTTAAAGAAGACCGGCGGCCGATCAGGCGATTTTGAGGCTCAAACATGATCGGTTTTGACGAAGCGCTCAGGCTGCTGATCGCCGAGGCGCGATCGCTCGGCGTCGAGCACACGCCGGTTGCGGACGCCCTGGGCCGCGTGCTCGCCAGGCCCGTACAGGCCGAGAGCGACTTTCCCTTGAACGTCGTTTCCACCATGGACGGCTGGGCCGTGCGCGACGAAGATCTCGCGACCCTGCCCGCGCGCCTGCGCATCGCAGGCGAGTCACGGCCGGGGCGGCCGTTCTTCGGGCCGATCGGTCCGGGCGAATGCGCGCGCGTCTTTACCGGCGCGGCGGTTCCCGAAAAGGCGCTCATGGTGGTGATCCAGGAGATTGCGCGCCGCGACGGCGACTACGCGGTGTTCGAGACGCCGCCGTCCGGACCGCGCTACGTCCGTTTCGCCGGTGAAGATTTTCGCGCCGGCGAGATTTTGTTACCGACCGGAACGCGCCTCACCCCGCAGGCGCTGGTGGCCGCCGCCGCGGCGGACATCGCCACCGTCGAGACCTGGCGTCCGCCGCAGCTCATCGTGCTCTCGACCGGCGACGAACTGGCCGAGCCCGGGCAGGCGCGCAAGACGCCGCACCACATTCCCGACAGCGCTTCAGTCGGCGTCGCAGCCCTCGCCAAGGCGTGGGCGCCACCGTGCTCGGCCGCGAACGGCTGAAGGACGATCTCGACGCCATGGTTCCGGCGGCACACACGGCGCTCGAACGCGCTGACGTCGTGGTGGTCATCGGCGGCGCTTCGGTGGGCGAGCGCGATTTCGCCCGCGCCATGTTCGAACCGTCGGGCCTCGAACTCGTCTTCTCCGGGGTTGCGATGAAGCCCGGCCGGCCGGTGTGGCTCGGTCGCGTGGCGGAGCGGCTGGTGCTGGGCCTGCCCGGCAATCCGACGTCGGCCTTCGTCACCGCGCGCCTGTTCCTGGCGACGCTGATCGCGGGGCTTTGCGGCCACGATCCGAAGCTGGCCCTGGCGTGGCGGTCCGTGCGCCTGGCCGCGCCCTTGGAAGCCACCGGCGAGCGCGAGACCTTCTGGCGCGCCACCCTCGGACGCGGCGGCTCCGCCACGCCCCTGCCCGATCAGGCCTCGGGCGCGCAGAAGGCGCTGGCGCAATCCCAGTTCCTGATCCGCCGCCGTCCCGGCGCCCGGCCCTGGGCAAGAACGAGGTGGTCGACGGCCTGGACCTCTGAATTCGCCTCCCCGGCCGGCGCGGTATGGCCTAAACTTGGCGGACGGAAACAGGAGCCTGCGTGGCGCGCCTCACGGATGGATACGGCCGGCGATTTTCCTATCTCAGGCTCTCGGTCACCGAGATCTGCAATTTCCGCTGCGCCTATTGCCTGCCCGACGGCTTCCACAAGACCGACGATGACGCCTTCCTGACCGGCGACGAGGTCGCCCGCGTGGCCTCGGCCTTCGCCGCGCTCGGTGTCGCGAAAGTCCGCCTGACCGGCGGCGAACCGACGACGCGCAAGGACATCGGCGATCTCATCGCGCGCACCGCAGCGACCCCGGGCGTCGCAAAGATCGCCATGACCACCAACGGCTGGAACCTCGCCAAACACGCGCACGACTGGCGCGAGGCGGGGCTGACCGCGATCAACGTCTCCATCGACACGCTCGATCCGGCGCGCTTCGCCGCGCTCACCGGTCATGATCGTCTGGATGAGGTCGTGTCCGGCGTCGATGCGGCGCTGGCGCAGGCCTATCCGGCGGTGAAGGTCAACGCCGTTCTGCTGCGCGACAACGCCGAGGCCGAATTCCGCGCCTTCGCCGACTTCGTGCGCGCGCGCCCGATCGCGGTGCGCTTCATCGAGCTGATGCGCACGCGCGACAACGCCTCCTATTTCACCGACCAGCATCTGAGCGGCAACGCACTGAAGACTTGGCTCGACCGTGAAGGCTGGATCCCGCGCACCCGCGCCTTCGACGACGGCCCGGCGGTGGAGTACGTGCACCCGGACCACGAAGGCCGCATCGGCCTGATCGCGCCCTACGGCCCCGGTTTCTGCGACAGCTGCAACCGGCTGCGCGTCACCGCCCGCGGCAAACTGCGCCTGTGTCTGTTCGGCGAAGGCGGCATCGAGCTCCGCGACCTCCTGCGGGCCGACGCCGACCGCGACGCCCTTGTCGAACGCATCGTCGGTGCGATGGACGCCAAGGCGGCCGGCCACCGCCTCGCCGAAAACGACCCCGGCGACACCCGTCATCTCGCCCAGTTGGGCGGTTGAGGCGAGCGCAGGCTAGCTCTTCTGCGCGCTCACCGCGGACGGATAGCTGGCGCTGCCGCCGAAATAGCACACGATCGAGTCGATCTTGCTGTCGCGCAAACGACTGATCTCCACGTTGCGCAGGGCCTTTCCGTTTTCGGTGTGGCAGAGGTATTCGACCATGACCGAGTTCGTCTTTCGCCATCACCACTTCCAGATCGAATCCCTTGATGAAACCGATCTGCGTGCCCCAGCAGTTCTTCTTGAAGGCGGCCAAGTCGATGTGGTCGTCTTGCGGACTGGTGAAGGTGAAATCGTCGGCCAACAGCGCCCCCAAAGGGGCCCAATCCTTCTGTTCCCACAACTTGTAATATTTGCGCACGATGCTCTCGTTTTTCGCCGCCTCGCCCGGTCGCGCCTCGGCGGTCGCCGCCGCCGGTACGAGAGTGGCGCCCGCAAGCGCGCCGGCGCCGAGCTTGAACAGATTACGGCGAGGCATCGCAGTGGACATGGTCCGATCTCCCTCAGGCGCGCTGACATCCAGCGCCTAGACCTCGCCGGCGCAAACCGACAGGCCGCTGTGGCGAGCGCCCAAACCCAGGACGCAAACCGCCGGACTCATATACTTCGCTATATAGTGAAGTGTATTCCCCGCGACCTGTCAACTTACCCGGGCGCCGGCTGAGCGGGGTCGAAATCGGAAAAATGGTTTTCCAATCCTGAAAAAGTCTGGCGACGGCGCCCGCCGCCCGCTACCGTCGCGGCTTCGGATTTCGGAGGGGCGGCCATGAAGATCATCCACGTCACCATGCTGGGCGCCGCCGCGGCGTTCGCGCTCGTCTTGACGGCTCAGGCCAAGGCCCCGCCGAAACCGACACCCGCCGCCGACCCCGCCACCCGGGTGGCGCGGGTGCTGGAAAAAACTCCCCTGATCGACGGCCACAACGACCTGCCCTGGGAGATCCGCACCCGCTTCGGCGGCGACTTCTCCAGGATCGACCTGACCAAGGACACCTCGAAACTGGCCATCCACGGCGGCGACACCGGCCTGATGACCGACATCCCGCGCATGCGGGCGGGCCATATGGGCGGCCAGTTCTGGTCGGTGTGGATTCCCGCGAGCACGACCGGGCCCGCCGCGGTGCAGACCACCATCGAACAGATCGACCTCGTCCACCGCATGGTCGCGGCCTATCCCAACGACTTCGAGATGGCCTCCACCGCCGACGACGTGGTGCGCATCCACAAGTCGGGCAAGATCGCCGCCATGATCGGCGTCGAGGGCGGCCACCAGATCGACAATTCGCTGGCGGCCTTGCGCGCCTACTACGCCCTGGGCGCGCGCTATATGACGCTCACCCACACCTCCGACATCGACTGGGCGGATTCGGCGACCGACGATCCCAAGCATCATGGCCTGACCCCCTTTGGCGTCGCGGTGGTGCACGAAATGAACCGCCTGGGCATGCTGGTGGACCTGAGCCACGTCTCGGCCGAGACCATGAAGGCGGCGCTGGCGGCGACGCGGTCGCCGGTGATCTTCTCGCACTCCGGCGCGCGCGCCATCGTCGATCATCCGCGCGACGTACCCGACGACGTGCTGGCGCTGGTGGCCAGGAACCACGGCGTGGTGATGGTGAACTTCTACCCGGGCTACGTGGACCAGACGCGGGCTCAGTGGGAGGCCGACCGCGCCGCCGAACAGACCCGCTACAACGCCCCGCCCTACGCCGGCCTCTACATCGGTCAGCCCGAGCGCGCCAAGGCCGCGATGGCGCAGTGGGACAAGGCGCATCCGAAGCCGGTGACCACCGTCGCCATGGTCGCCGACCACATCGACCACGTCGCCAAGGTCTGCGGCCACGACTGCGTGGGCCTGGGCTCGGACTTCGACGGCATCCCCGACGCGCCCCAGGGCCTCAGCGGCGTCGACAAGTTCCCCGCCGTGCTGGAAGAACTCGCCCGCCGTGGCTGGAGCGACGAAGACCTCGCCAAGCTCGCCGGCGGCAACGTCCTGCGCGTCATGCACGACAACGAGCTTGAAGCGAAGACGCTGCAGGCGCAGGAAACCGCGTCGGTCGCCACCGTCGAAGCCCTCGACGGGCCGGCCAAATAGCCGAGGACCCGTCATGAGCCGCCCTCTCTACGACTTCTCCGCGCCCACCTTCACCCTGATGCTGGGAAACCTCGTGCACTGCCTCGACAAGGCCGCCGACTTCGCCCGCGCCAAGGGCCTCGACCCGGACGCCTATGTGGAGTGCCGGCTCGCGCCCGACATGTTCACCCTGAAACAGCAGGTCTTTGTCGCCTGCGTGCAGGTGAAGGACGCCATGGCCGTGCTGACCGGCGAAGTGGAAGAACGCCCGGGAGACAACCCCGACAAGACCCTCGCCGACCTGAAGGCCCGCATCACCGACACCCTGGCGGTGGTCGCCGCCGCCCGGCCCGAAGACTTCGATGGCGCCGAAAAACGCGCGATCCGCATGCCGCTGTTCGGAACCAAGGTGCTGGTCACCAACGGTGAGAGCCTGCTGCGCGACTGGACCCTGCCGCACTTCTACTTCGCCGTGGTCACCGCCTACGACATCCTGCGCCACGAGGGCGTCGACCTCGGCAAGCCCGACTACATGACCCACGTCGGGCCGATGATCCAGGACACGTCGGAGGCGGAAGCGGCTCAGGCCTGACCCAGAACCTCCACCGTTTTCGGCAGAAAACGGGCGGAGGGGGACCGCGCGCGGAGCGCGTGGTGGAGGGGGTGACCTCAGGCGCAACGTCGAGATCGCGTTAGCCGCCAGACGCCATCTGATGAGTTTTGCGAAGCGTGGTCGCCGCCCCCTCCACCATGCGCGCTGCGCATGGTCCCCCTCCCCCGCTCGCCGCCGCTCGCGGTGGAGGTTCTCGCTAAGCCGTCGGCCCCGGCCAGCCTGCGATCGCGTCGATAACCCGCGCGTTTTCCTCGTCGGTGCCGAAGCTCACGCGCACCGCGTCCGGCATGCGGTAGCCCTTCAGGCCGAAGGCGACGATGTTGTTCTCGCTCAAGTGATCGGTCAGGCCCGGCGCGTGCGGGAAGAAGACGAAGTTGGTGTAGCCCAACCGCATCGGCGGCAGGCGGTCGGCGGCGGCGCGATAGGCCGCCTTGCTGCGTTCGGCGTGTTGGCGCACCGCGTCGAGATGGCCCTCGTCGCCGAAGGCGGCTTGGGCGGCGGCTTGCGACGGGGTCGGCACGTTGAACACCGGGCGCACGCGGTCGAGGGCGTCGACCAGCGCCGCCGGCCCGTGCAGCCAACCGACGCGCATTGCCGCCAGGCCGTGCGCCTTCGAGAACGTGCGCATCACCGCGACGTTGCCGTCCTCGCTCACCCAGTCGTGGCCGGCGCTGTACCCCGGCTCGGTCACGTACTCCGCATAGGCGGTGTCAAGCACCAGCAGCACCTCGGGCGGGATCGCGCGGCGGATCTCGTCGAGCGCGTCGCGCCCGATTAAGGCGCCGGTCGGATTGTTCGGATTGGCCACGAAGACAATGCGCGTGCGGTCGCTCAGCTTCGCCGCGACCGATTTTGGGTCGAGGACATAGTCCACCTCTTCCGCATCCACGACCCTGCCGCCCGCCGCCACCGTCGCGATCCGGTAGATGGCGAACGCCGTCGCGCCGCAAATGATCTCGTCGCCCGGCTCCAGCAACGAACGGCAACACATGTGGATCAGCTCTTCGGACCCGTGGCCGCAGACGATGAAGGCCGGATCGACACCGATGGTCGCGCCGATCCTGCGCCGCAGCGCCGTCGACAGGCCGTCGGGATAGCGTTCGGGATTAGCGGCGGCGGCGATGCCCGCGGCGCGGGCCGCAGCGGACGGGCCGAGCGCAGACTCGTTAGCGTCGACGTAGATGGCGGTCGCCGGATCGGGCACGTTGCGGCTGGCGGGCTGGTAGCGCGGCGCGGCCAGCACCGACGGTTTCGGCTTCAGCATCGCGTCCCCTCACAGATCATAGTTCACCACCACGCCTTCGCTCACCGGCACGGCCTGGCAGGTGAGCACATAGCCCTCGGCCAGTTCTTCGGCGCTCAGGCCATAGTTGGTCTTCATCTCGACCTCGCCCGCGACCACCTTCGCGCGGCACGTCGCGCAGACGCCGCGCCTTGCACGCAAACGGCGCGGGCAGGCCCGCGGCGCGCGCGTTGTCGAGGATGGCGCCCTTGGCCGGATCGAAGGCGACCTTCACGCGACGGCCTTCGAGCGTCACGGTCATCTCCAATCCCGCGGCCTTGGCCTCGAGCACTTCGGCGCGCGCAAGATCGACAGCGCTCGGGCGCCCGACGGTGAAGCGCTCGATCAGGATCTTCGCCGGATCGACCTTGCGCGCGTTCAGGCCCTGCTCGATCGCGTCCATCATCGGGCCGGGGCCGCAGATGAAGAAGGCGTCCGTCTGGAGTCGCGTCGACCAGCGAGCCTAGAACCTCCTCGGTCTTGGCCGCGTCGAGACGCCCGTTGAACAGCTCGATCTCCTCCGCCTCGTCCTCGAGGAAGTGATAGACCTCGAGCCGGTCCAGGAACCGGTTCTTCAGCGCCGCCAGCTCCTCCAGGAACATGATCGTCGCCGAGGAACGGTTGCCGTAGAGCAGGGTGAAGCTGCTCTTCGGCTCGATCGCCAGGGCGGTCTTCAACAGCGACAGAATCGGCGTGATACCCGAGCCGCCGGCGAAACCGACATAGCGTCGCCGCGCGTCGGGGTCGAACTTCCAGGTGAAGCTGCCGTGGGGCGCCATCACCTCGAGCACGTCGCCGGCCTTGATCGTGCCGTTCACCAAGGACGAGAACACCCCGCCCGCAATCTGCTTCACGGCGATGCGCAGCTCGTTCTCATGCGGCGAGACGCAGACGGAATAGTTACGCCGGACATCCTCGCCGTCGAGGTCGTGGCGCAGCGTCAGGTGCTGGCCCGCGCTGAAAGACGAAACGGTCACGCAGATCTTCGGGCAGGTCGAAGCGCAGCGATACGGAGTCGGCGGTTTCGCGCCGCACCTCGGCGACCTTGAGTTTGTGGAAGCTGCGATCCGCTCATCAGTGGCACTTGAACCGGTCGAATGGTTCCAGGCACGAGTGCAGCGCATCAGCGCCTTGCACGGCGTCGAGCCGAACCGGCTGACTTCTTCCACAGCAACCGACCCACAGCGCGGACACGCAACCGCCGCCTCGTCGTCAACGTCCCGCGCCCATCGCCGCGCGGCGGCGGCGCGATGCCGTAGGCGCGCAGCTTCTCGCGGCCTTCGTCGCTGATCCAGTCGGTGGTCCACGGCGGCGACAGGTCGATGACGATGTCGAGATGCTTGAGACCCGCATCATCCAGTGCCTTACGGATCATCCCCTCGATCGCGATCGTCGCGGGACAGCCGGTATAGGTCGGCGTGATCGTGCGACGGCTTCCGCGTCCACCTCACGCACAATGCCAAGGTCGACCACCGACACGGCGGGAATCTCCGGATCGGGCACGCCCGCGAGGAGGGCCCACACTCGCGAAGTCGGCAGCGGCGTCACCACGTCGCCCCCGGATAGGCGCGCTGCAGGAACTGCATCTCCGACAGCATGTGGCCGAGATGCTCGGAATGCCGCCCGACGCGCCCGCCGAGGATGCCGCGGCACGCCGCCGGCCGCTCCAGTCCGCATCGGCCAGCGTCGCATCGATGCGCGCGTCCCACGCAACGCGCAGTACGGCCTTGTCTACGCCCGCGCCGCTCGCAGCCACGGCTTCATCGACCAGATCGGCGTGGAACAGCTCGTCCACGAAGCGCCACATTCCAGTCCAACCCCTGGATCACCCGCGCGCGGCTTTCGTCGGTGCCGTCGCCTAGCCGCACCACCCATTCCGACGCGAGCTTGGCGTGATAGACCGTTTCCTTCACGCCTTTCGCGGCGATCCCCGCCAACGTCGCGTCGGTCGAAGCCGTCAGGGCGCTCAGATAAAGCTCGTGCCAAGTGGAAAACAGGAACTGCCGCGCCATGGTCTGGGCGAAGTCGCCGTTCGGCTGTTCCGACCAGCAGGCAGTTCTTGAAATCCAGCACGTCGCGGTGGAACGCCAGCGCGTCGGCGTCGCGGCCCTTGCCCTCCAGCTCGCCGGCATAGGCCAGGAAATGCGTCGCCTGGCCGAACAAATCCAGGCCGATGTTGGCCAGCGCCAGATCGAGCTCGAGCATCGGCGCATGGCCGCACCATTCCGACAGCCGCTGGCCCAGCACCAGGGCTGTCGTCGCCCAGCCGCAGCGCATAGTCGCGACAGAGCGTGCCCGGCCACTCATCAGATGTGCTTCACGTTGTCGGGGATGACGTAGAAGGTCGGGTGGCGATAGACCTTGTCCTCGGCCGGTTCGAACAGCGGTCCGGCCTCGGCCGGGATCGGACGCGGTGATCGCGCTCGACGGCACGACCCACAGGCTCACGCCCTCCATGCGCCGGGTATAGGTGTCGCGCGCGGCCTCCATCGCCATCGCGGCGTCGGCGGCGTGCACGCTGCCCACATGCCGGTGGGAGAGGCCGTTGCGCGCGCGCACGAACACTTCCCAGAGCGGCCACTCGCGTTCTGGGATCGCTCATGCCGCGGCCCTGCGCGCGAACGCTTTTCCGCGTGGGCCAGGGCGGCGTCGCGCACCCACGCGCCGTCTTCCCAGGCGTCGACGCGCGCCTTCATGCGCTCCTTGGCGACCGGCCCCTCGCCGCGCACCACGGCGTAGAACTCTTCCCAGTCGATGGCGCCGAAGTCGTAGCCGCCCTTGGCCTCGTTCCACTTGAGGTCGGCGTCGGGAACCGTCAGGCCGATGGCCTCGGCCTGGGGCACGGTCACGTCGACGAACTTCTGGCGCAGCTCGTCATTGGTGTCGCGCTTGATGCGCCAGCGCATGGACTGCGCGGTGTTGGGCGAGTTCTCGTCCGGCGGTCCGAACATCATCAGGGACGGCCACCACCAGCGGTCCAGCGCATCCTGCGCCATGCGCTTCTGCGCCTCGGACCCGGCGCACATGGCCATCATGATCTCGTAGCCCTGGCGCTGATGGAAGCTCTCTTCCTTGCACACGCGCACCATGGCGCGCGCATAGGGCCCGTAGGACGTCCGCTGCAGCGGCACCTGGTTCATGATCGCCGCGCCGTCCACCAGCCAGCCGATGGCGCCGATGTCGGCCCAGGTCAGGGTCGGATAGTTGAAGATGGTCGAGTACTTCGCCTTGCCCGAATGCAGCGCCTCGACCATCTCGTCGCGCGAGGTGCCGAGCGTTTCGGCGGCGCAGTAAAGGTAGAGGCCGTGCCCGCCCTCGTCCTGCACCTTCGCCAGCAGCACCGCCTTGCGCCGCAGGCTCGGCGCGCGGCTGATCCAGTTGCCCTCGGGCAGCATGCCGACGATTTCGGAGTGCGCGTGCTGGGAAATCTGGCGCACCAGGGTCCGGCGATAGGCCTCCGGCATCCAATCCTTGGGCTCGATGAAGTCGTCGGCGGCCACCCGCGCCTCGAAGGCCTCCAGCAAAGCCGGGTCCTCGGTCGACGCCACCGTCGGTTTCCCCTTACCGGGCTGGTTCTGAAGCTCGGTCGTGTACACGCGTGAACTCCCAGGATTTGAGGCCGGATTATAGAATTAATCGACCGACCGGTCAATTAATTACAGGAGGCCTTCCGGGAGCCGGTCGAACAGGGCCTGAAGCACTTGCGCATAGGGCCGCCAGCGACCGACGGCGTCGGCTTTGATCGGCTTGCGAACCTGAGCGAGGCTGATGGTTGTGACCGGGCGTGAGGACTTGTGGGGCTGCAGGCAACGATCGTCCCAGTCCAAGCCGCAATGCGCGACAATCTTGCGTGACCACCCTTCCGGATCGGTTACGAGCTGTTCGTAAGGAACCTCGAGCAAGCGACCGGGAGGCAGAACGTCCCGCCAGTGGTTCATCAGGCGCTCGTGAGCATTGATGTAGGCCGCCAGTTCCTCAATGTCGTAGGTGTACATTTGCCCCCACCCGAACAGGGTGGTCCAGCAGGAGAAGGCGACATCGCGCGGGTCCCGTCTGACGTGGATCAGAGCGCCATTCGGAAAGCAGACGTGGATGAGCCCGAGAGCTTCGACATTCTCGAGCCGTTTGTCGGTGATCCGGGTTTGGCCCGGCTCAGCCTTGGGGAGCTGGTCCAGATAGGCCTGCGCCAATCGGCTGCAGTCCCCGGGTTCCATCGATCTGATCCAATGCGGCCAGGGCTTACCGTCCGGCGATCGCGCGGCGCCGACGACGCGCGGCAAGGCGGCGAGTTCGCCGCCGGCGAATACTTGCGGATGGGCGCTCAGAACCTGCTCGACCAGGGTGGTGCCCGAGCGCGGCAGACCACAGACAAAAACCGGACGACTGCTCAGCGCGCCGGCGCCCTGCAACCGAGCCACGACAGAGCGGTCGAAGGCCTCCTGGATCTCGCGCCAGCGCACAAGCGTGCTGTCGATTGAGCCCTGCATGCTCGCGCGCTTGAGCCGGCAGCCCTCGGCCCAGGCCCGCGAGGCCAGCGCGACTTCCCCGCGATCCGCATGCGCTTTGCCAAGCGAAAAGCCGAGCAAAATCCGCTCTTCGGTCGTCAGGTCGGTGCGCGCCTGCAGCTCCGTCAGTTTTCGCCAGAGCCGAGAGACATCATCGCCGTTCCCGCCCATGGCGATGAGGGTAACGACATTGTGGAGCGCAAGGCTCCAAGGGCCGAGTTCGAGGGCGCGCACGAAGGCCTCACGGGCCTGCTCCACCTCTCCCATGACCAAGAGCACGTCGCCAAGGTCGCGCTGCACATTCGCGCGGTCACGGTCGAGCGCGGCGGCCTTGCGCATCCACGCCAAGGCTTCCGGCCATCGCTCGAGTTGGACCAGTACGACACCGAGTAAATGCGTGGCGCCGGCGTGGTCGGGCTTCAGTTCGAGCGCGGCGCGGAGCGCCGCTTCCGCTTCGATGCGCTGCCCGCGTCCGAGGAAGGTCGAGGCCTGTCGGTAACGCGCCTCCGCCTCGGCCCCGCTCGACCCCGCACGGAATGAGTTCGGCTGCATCCACAATGCCCAATCTCGGCTGGAACTCTGCATTCACGGCGCAGCCGTCAGCGCCCCGACGGCGTTACAACGCTTGAGCATATCCTATCAGGACTTCGGCCATTGCTTTCAACCGCTTTGTCAGGCGCCCGTCTTATTCGGCGCCGCAGCCACCTCCAGGCAAAAATGCGCAACTCCAGAGCCGAGCTTCCGGCGGGGTCAATTAGCGTGGACGCGGGCGGGTCCAGGCCCGGATCACGACGCTGATCAGCATGGCGCAGAACGCGACGAGCCCCGCCAGGGCCAGGAAATATCCGGCGCTCCCGATCAGGTTCAGGACCCGGAACGCCCCCATCAGACGGCTCACCGGCGCGCCGGCCATGAACACCCGGGTGACGATCGCCGGGATCAGATAGATCGCCGCCGCCCCGGACAGGATCAACCCCAGATGCGCCCAGGCGAGCCAGCGCCGGTAGGCCAGCTGCAGACCCGCATCGATGATCCAGGCGGCGGCGGTGAACACGGCCAGGGGCGCCAGGAACTGCACCGCCTGTCCCGGCGAATAGAGCACATAGACCGCCGGATGCGGACCCGGCCGATGCAGAGGCAAGAGCGACGTCAGCAGACCCGCCGCCAGGGCGAACAAGGTGACCGCCAGCCAGATGGCGGGGATGATGAATCGCCGCCGGTTCACTCCACCCCCGTCGCGTTCCACAGCAGGCCCGCGACCTCGCCGGTGAGACCGACCGGCGAACAGCTCTGCACAGCGACGCGACGGCCCTGCGGGACGATCGCCTCGAAATGGATGTCCATCGGATCGGAGCAGGTCGCATCAGCCGTCGCGCTCGAAAGATCGGTGGGCTCGGCCCAGAAACAGGCGTCGGCCAGAATACGGTCGAGTTCGCGGCTGTTGCGCAGGACCGCCTTGCGCGAACTGAGCTTGCCGCCACGACCGTCGGCGACCCACAGCGTCCAGCCGCCGCCGGCCTTTTCCGCAACCACGCTGACTGTGCCGGTCGCGTCCTGACGGAACACGTGCACGCTCGCCGCGGAAATCAGATGCGCGTCGCCGGACTTTTCGCGAAGCGCGTTCTCGGCGTCGGTGGGATAGTCCACCGCCGCCCAGGCCGACGCCGGCAACCTGTCGACATGGACCAACACCATCTCCGGACAGTGGGCCGAGGCGGCGGCGGACGGCGCAGGCATGGCGCCCGCGGCATAGGCGCGCGCGGACGGCCCCAGGACGAGCACAGCAGCGCAGACGACGCGAACGAGCATGGCGGCCTCCCTAAACCAGGAGAGGAGGATGAACCCCAAAGCGGGGCGAAATTGTGGGCGCGTCACACCCGTTCCAGCACCGTGGCGATCCCCTGCCCCACGCCGATGCACATGGTGCATAGCGCATAGCGGCCGCCCTGGCGCCGCAACTCCTCGGTCGCGGTGAGCGCGAGGCGGGCGCCGCTCATGCCGAGGGGGTGTCCCAGCGCGATGGCGCCGCCGTTGGGGTTCACCCGGGCGTCATCGGCGGCGAGGCCGAGGTCGCGCAGCACCGCCAAGCCCTGGGCGGCGAAGGCTTCGTTCAGCTCGATCACCGCAAGGTCGGACAGCGTCAGGCCCGCCTTGTCGAGCACCGCGCGCGTGGCCGGCGCCGGGCCCATGCCCATCATCCGCGGGGGGACGCCGACGACGGCGGTTGCGACCACGCGGGCGCGCGGCGTCAGGCCGTGCCGCTTCACCGCTTCTTCCGACGCGACGATCAATGCCGCCGCGCCGTCGTTCACCCCTGACGCATTGCCCGCGGTTACCGTGCCGTCGGCGCGCACAATCGGCTTCAGCTTGCCGAGCGCCTCCAGGCTGGTCTCGCGCGGGTGTTCGTCGCGATCGACCGTGACCGGATCGCCCTTGCGCTGGGGAATGCTCACCGCGACAATCTCGGCGCCGAGGCGGCCCGAGGCCTGGGCCGCGGCGGCCTTGGCCTGGCTGCGCACGGCGAACGCGTCCTGGTCGGCGCGCGAAATCTGGAATTCCTGCGCGACGTTCTCGGCGGTTTCCGGCATGGTGTCGACACCGAACGCCGCCTTCATCTTCGCATTGACGAAACGCCAGCCGATGGTGGTGTCGAAGATCTCCGGCGCGCGGGCGAAGGCACTGTCAGCCTTGCCGGTGACGAAGGGCGCGCGCGTCATGCTCTCGACCCCGCCGGCCAGCATCAGCGACGCCTCGCCCGCCTTGACCGCGCGCGCCGCGATCGACAGCGCGTCGAGCCCCGAGCCGCAGAGCCGATTGACCGTGGAACCCGGCGCGCCTTCGCCCAGGCCCGCGAGCAAGGCCGCCATGCGCGCGACATTGCGGTTGTCCTCGCCCGCCTGGTTGGCGCAACCCAGCACCACGTCGTCGAGCGCGGCCCAGTCGACGCCTGCGTTGCGCGCCATCAACGCCCTGATTGGGATCGCGGCGAGATCGTCGGGGCGAACCTGCGCCAGCGAACCCGCATAGCGGCCGATAGGCGTGCGCACGGCGTCGCAGATGAAGGCGTCGCTCATGTCTGTTCCTCAATCACGGCGCCGCCGATCGTGCGTGACAATCCTTGAAACGCGGCAACGGTGCGATCGCCGACCCGCACGATGATCTCGTAAACCCCGGTGCGGCCTTCCACGACCGCCTCCTTCGCCTCAGCGACCAACCGTTCGCCCTCGTGCGCAGCGGACACGAACACGATCGACGCCTGCTGCGCGACCGTCGCCACATTGCGCGAATTGCAGGCGTAGGCAAATGCCGTATCGGCCACGGCGAATACCATGGCGCCGTGCGCGATGCCGTGGCCGTTCAGCGTGTCGGCGCGCACGGTCATGGCGATGCGCGCGTAGCCCTCGCGCACCTCCTCGATCTCGATCCCCCAGGCCGGGCCCGTGCCCTCCCGGCTCAGCATGTGGTCCGCGATGGCGCGGGCGCGGTGGTCGTGGTCGGTGGTCATGAGGGCGGTGTAGCGACCTTCTCCTCCCCCGAAAAGCGGCAGCGTTCGGGGGAGGTGTCGCGAAGCGACGGAGGGGGCGTGCGGCAAACACCAGCTATCTTTCTTCCACCACCCCTGCGCTTCCGGCACGCCCCCTCCGGCCCCTCTGGGCCACCTCCCCCGCGCGTCCCGCGCGGGGGAGGAGATTGTTCGCCGACCCAATCCGCCCTATCGAGACCCGACCGGGGAGGCCGCTCCATGACCTACGAAACCATCCTGTTCGAGATCGCCGACGGCGCGGCGCGGCTGACGCTGAACCGGCCGGACCGGCTGAACAGCTTCACCCTCCAGATGCACGGCGAGGTCGCCGACGCCCTGTCCCGCGTCGAGGCGGACAAGACCGTGCGCGCCCTGCTGCTGACCGGCGCCGGCCGCGGCTTCTGCGCCGGCCAAGACCTGGCCGACCGCGCCGTGGCGCCCGGCGGCGGCGCGGTGGACCTCGGCGATTCCGTCGACGATTCTACAACCCGCTGGTCCGTCGCCTCGTCGCCCTGCCTATGCCGGTGGTGTGTGCGGTGAACGGCGTGGCTGCCGGCGCCGGCGCCAACATCGCCTTCGCCTGCGACATCGTCATCGCCGCCAAGAGCGTCAAGTTCATCGAGTCCTTCGCCAACATCGGCCTGATCCCCGACTCCGGCGGCAGCTGGACCCTGCCCCGCCTCGCCGGCCAGGCGCGCGCGCTCGGCATGGCCCTGACCGGCCAACCGGTGAGCGCCGAACAGGCCGAACACTGGGGGCTGATCTGGAAGTGCATCGACGACGGCGAACTTGCCGCGGAAGCCGATGCGCTGCTGATGAAGTTCGCCACCGGCCCGACCCGCGGCCTCGCCGAAACCAAGCGCCTGATCCGCTCCACCTGGTCGCGCACCCTGGACCAAGAACTCGACCTGCAACGCGACGCCATGCGCGAACTGGGGTTCAGCGAGGACTACAAGGAAGGCGTGGCGGCGTTCACGGAAAAGCGAACGCCGAAGTTTACGGGGCGGTGAGCGAGGGAAGTCTAGCGCTGCATGTGTGCCACGGTTCTCAGAACTATGGCGCCAAGCGCAACCAAGACTATCAGCATGAGCAGAATTGATGTTGCCCTTAACGGCCAGATGAGTGCTGAAACGAGAGAGTTTTTCAGCTGCTTGTGTCGTCCTGTGAAAATCCAACCGGCGAACTCGAATCGATCGCGAGGGACGCGCGCATTGATGCGTCGATTTGCATCGACGGTGTCTACCACGCGACCGAAAATCATCGCGTAGCAGAAAATGTGAACCAGAAGCACGCAGACAATCAGCGCCGCAAACCACATCATACCACCTCAGCGCTGCGCCGCGATCACCGCCATTGTACACCGCGACAGGCAGACCAGCTTCCCGTCTTCGTTGGTGATCCGGATCGTCCAGACCTGCGTCGAACGTCCGGCGCTCTCCTGCGTCGCGACACCGTAGACAAACCTTTCCGACACCGGGCGCACGTGGTTGGCGTTGATCTCCATGCCCGCGCAGAGGTGGGTGTTCGTATCCAGCGTGCAGTAGCAGCCCACCGAGGCGAGGGTTTCGGCCAGGGCCAACGAGGCGCCGCCATGGAGAATCCCGGCGTACTGTTTGGTGCGCGCGTCCACCGGCATCTTGCCCTTCACCCAGTCGTCGCCAGCGTCGATGATTTCGATGCCCAGCGTGCCGACCAGGGTGGTCTTGGGAAAAGCGTTCAGCGCCTCGAACGGGAACTTGCCGCCATGCCAGATCGCCACGTATCGCCCCCTGGTGTTTCGCCGGACAGGTTGGTTTTCTTAGACGACGCACAAGGATGTCGAAAGCGGGAATAACCGGACGACCGCCTGGGCTTGACCAACGGAAATGTTCATGGTATGTTCTCAGGAAATTGAAACTACGCCTACTGCGGCCGGCACCTGATTCAGCCCTTCGGGCGCAGGTCGCGGACGCGCTTGGCCTTGCCGACCGAGCGTTCGATCGAGCCGGGGTCGAGCACGCGCACCTCGACGGTGATGCCGATCATGGACTTTATCTGCGCCTGCAACCGCTCACCCTGCACCAGCCAGTGCGACGGCTCATAGCCGGGCCGCGCCTCGACCAGCACCGCGAGCTTGTCCATCCGCGCGGGTCGCGTCAGCTGCAGCTCGTAGTGTGGCGCGAGGCCCGGACAGGTCAGCAGCAGCTCCTCGATCTGGGTTGGGAAGATGTTCACCCCGTGCACGATCAGCATGTCGTCGCTGCGGCCGGTGATCTTCTCGATCACGCGCATGCAGGACGCGACGCCGGGCTTGAGCCGCGTGAGATCGCGCGTGCGATAGCGGATCACCGGCATGGCCTGTTTGGTCAGGGTGGTGAACACCAGTTCGCCCTCCTCCCCGTCGGGCAAAACCTCCCCGGTCTCAGGGTCGATGATCTCCGGCAGGAAATGGTCTTCCCAGATCGTCGGACCATCCTTGGTCTCGACGAACTCGGAGCCGACGCCCGGTCCCATCACCTCCGACAGGCCGTAGATATCGACGGCGTCGATGCCGAAGCCCGCCTCGATCTCGGCGCGCACGGCGTTGGACCAGGGCTCGGCGCCGAACAGGCCCACCTTCAGCGAAGTCGCGCGCGGATCACGACCCTGGCGATGGAATTCGTCCAGCAGGTTCAGCATGTAGCTCGGCGTCACCATGATGATGTCGGGCTCGAAGTCGCCGATGAGCTGGATCTGCTTCTCGGTCTGACCGCCGCTCATCGGGATCACCGCGCAACCCAGGCGCTCGGCGCCGTAGTGGGCGCCCAGGCCGCCCGTGAACAGGCCGTAGCCGTAGGCGACGTGTACCTTCATCCCGGGCCTGCCGCCCGCCGCGCGGATCGAACGCGCGATCAGCTCGGCCCACATATCGATGTCGGCCTGGGTATAGCCGACCACCGTGGGCTTGCCTGTCGTGCCCGACGAGGCATGGATGCGCACCACTTGGTCCATCGTCGTGGAGAAGAAGCCGAACGGATAGCGCGCGCGCAGGTCGGCCTTGGTGGTGAACGGGAAGCGCGCGAGGTCGGAAAGCGACTTCAGGTCCGATGCCACGACGCCCGCGGCCGCGAAAGCTTCGCGGTAGTGCGCATTGTTCGCCTCGACGTGGGCCAGCGTCGCTTTCAGCCGCTCGAGCTGAACCGCTTCCAAGCGCGCCCGGTCACGGCCGAAAGGCGCTGCGTCGCCGAAGACGGTGTCGAGGTCGGCCATGGTCGCCGACTATACCCTTCGCGGCCGACCGTCATCACGGATTAGTTGACCGATCGGTCGGCGAATACTAGCCGTCAGCCGTCCAACCGCGAGGGCCCTCCCCATGAAGCCGCTGAAGCTGATGAACTACGCCGAGGATCGCTGGCATGGCGCGTCCGGCGGCCTCGCCGAAGCCCGCTCGGCGGTGACCGGCGAGGCGGTGGCGGAACTGGGGTCCCAAGGCCTCGACTTCGGGGCCATGGCCAGACACGCGCGCAAGGTCGGCGGCCCGGCGCTCAGGGCGCTCACCTTCCACCAACGGGCCCATGCCTTAAAGGCGTTGGCCCAGGCGGTGATGGACCGCAAGGAAGAGCTCTACGACCTGTCGGCCGAGACCGGCGCCACGCGCACCGACGGCTGGATCGACATCGAGGGCGGCGCGGGAACCCTGTTCGCCTATTCCTCGCGCGGCCGGCGCGAACTGCCCAACGACCGCATCCTCGTCGACGGTCCGCCGGAGATTCTGTCCAAGAAGGGCGGCTTCGTGGGCCAGCACGTGTTCACCCCGCTGCAGGGCGTGGCGGTGCACATCAACGCCTTCAACTTCCCGGTCTGGGGCATGCTGGAAAAGCTCGGCCCCACCCTGTTGGCCGGCGTGCCCGCGATCGTGAAGCCCGCGTCGGCGACGGCCTATCTGACCGAGGCCTGTTTCCGCATCATGATCGAGGCCAGCGTCCTGCCCGCGGGCGCGATCCAACTCATCGTGGGGTCCACCGGCGATCTGCTCGATCACCTGACCTGTCAGGACGTGGTGTCCTTCACCGGCTCCGCCTATACAGCCGAGAAGCTGCAGGCCAATCCGGTGATGGCGCGCGAGAGCGTGCGCTTCATCGCCGAGCGCGACTCGCTGAACGCCACGGTGCTGGGCCCGGACTGCACGCCGGACACGCCGGAGTTCGATCTCTTCATCAAGGAGATCCAGCGCGAGATGACGGTGAAGGCGGGCCAGAAGTGCACCGCCATTCGCCGCGCCTTCGTGCCGGCGAGCCTGATCAACGCGGCGGAAGAGGCCCTGAAGGCGCGCCTGTCCAAGGTGGTGGTCGGCGATCCGCGCGTCGAGGGCGTGACCATGGGCGCGCTGGTCAGCCAGTCGCAACGCAAGGACGTGCGCGACAAGGTGGCCGAGCTCGCGCGCGAAGCCCGCATCGTGTTCGGCGATCCGGACACGGTAACGACGCCAGGCGCCGACGCCGAAAAGGGCGCCTTCCTGTCGCCGATCCTGCTGCGCTGCGACCAGCCGTGGAAGGGCCGCGCCGTGCACGACGTGGAGGCGTTCGGCCCGGTCTCGACGCTGATGCCGTACAAGGACATCGATGACGCGGTGGCGCTGTGTAATCGCGGCATGGGCTCACTGGTCATGTCGCTGTTCACCCACGATCCCGCGGTGGCGAGCGAAGTGGTGCTGGGCTCCGGCGCCTTCCACGGCCGCCTGCTGATCGCCGATCGCGACACGGCGAAGGAATCGACCGGCCACGGCTCGCCGCTGCCGAACCTGATCCACGGCGGCCCGGGCCGCGCCGGCGGCGGCGAAGAGATGGGCGGTGTCCGCGGCGTGCATCACTACATGCAACGCACCGCCCTGCAGGGCTCGCCCCGCATGCTGACCGCGGTGACCGCACCGCTGGATCGCCGGTGCACCGGAAGACACGGGGCCGCCGCACCCGTTCCGCCTGCGCTTCTCCGAGCTCGAGATCGGCAAGTCGCTGCACACCCAGGCGCGCGTCATCACCCTGGAAGACATCGAACACTTCGCCGAGTTCACCGGCGACACCTTCTACGCCCACATGGACGAGGAAGCCGCTGCGGCGAACCCGTTCTTCCCGGGCCGCGTCGCGCACGGCTATCTGATCCTGAGCTTCGCGGCCGGCCTGTTCGTCGACCCGGCGCCGGGCCCGGTGCTCGCCAACTATGGCCTCGACAACCTGCGCTTCCTGAAGCCGGTGTCGCCGGGCGACGCGATCCAGGTGCGCCTGACCGCCAAATCCAAGTCGCAACGCAACGACGAGTACGGCGAAGTGCGCTGGGACGTGCTGGTCACCAACCAGGACGCCGAGACGGTCGCGAGCTACGATCTACTCACCATGAACGCGATCTAGGCGAACCTAGAGCTTCGGTCCGTCCCCGCGCACCACCGTCAGCGACATCGGCGGCACGCGGATCGGCGCACCGGCTTTCACGGTCGAGCGCACCGGCGGTTCGTCGCGCGAGGGGTGGCTTTTGTCGCCCTTGGTCAGCCAGCGGTACTGCGCCGGCGAGAACTGCACGACGCTGAGCTTGCCGACTGCGAAGAAACCGGCGCCGCGCGCGGACAGGTCCACCGCGTGCGCATGGTCGGGATCGCGATTGACCAACATCACCGCCCAATGCCCGTCGGGACCCTTCAGCGGATAGGCGACGAGGTAGGGCCGGCCCTGCTTGTCCTTCACGCTCGAATGCGCCGCGTACAACTGCTGCGGCTTGTCGTTCGGCGTCGCCCAGTCCTTCAGCATCATGCGCTCGGCCCAGTACATCGCCATGGGCCACTTCGAGCGGCCGCTGTCGTCGGCCTGGTACAGCATCATGTTGCCGAAGCCGGCGCACGGGAAGTTCTGGTTGATCGGCTCGTCGGGCGTGTAGCCGAACATATAGGCCGCGGCGCCGCCCTTGGTCAGAAAATGCCCGACCACGTCGGCGGCGTAGAGCGCGCCGCCGATGTCCGACATCTGCCGTCCCGAGAAGGGCGACAGGCCGTACTCGCTGATAACCCACGGTATCGAGGTCGGCACGCCTGCCTGGGTGTTCTGCGTTATGATGTTGTCGAGCAGGACGTCTTCCTGGCGCAGCTTCACGTCGATGGCGCCGCAGACATCGTCGAAGGCGTAGTGTTCGAAGGAGTAGAACTGAAACTGGTCGAGGCCGCCGCGCGCCTTCAACTCGGCGACGAAACGGCCCATCCAGGCGGTTCCCGATTCCGTATCCGGCCAAGTTCCGGTGAGCGCGCCCTGCATGCTGGGGCCGCCCAGTTGCAGCGTCGGATCGATCTCATGAATCTTCCGGGCCCACACGACATAGAGGTCGGCATAGTCTTCGGGACGGATGAACTGGCCGTCCGGTTCCTCGCCGAGTTCGATCTGGCTGACCGGCCAGCCGCGACTTTTCACATAGCGGATCTCCGCCAGCGCGTTCTCGGGCGTGTCGTAATAGACGCCGACTGGAACCATCAGCGGCAGGCCGCCGCTGAGCCCGCTGCGAAACACGAAGTCGAGACTCGGCTGTTCGGTGCCGAGGTCGCGGTCCACCGCGCGATGCCACGGGTCGGTGGAGGAGACCTGCACGACGGTCTGAGTTTCCTTGGTCTTGCCGTGGCGCACCACGTCGGTGAACTTGCCGTCGCGCCCGATCGAACCGACGCCCACCTCGCGCACCGCATAACCCAGGCGGTCGCGGATGTCGGTCGATCCCTCCGGTCCTGTCTCCGACGACTCGAGCATGAGGATGCGCACGAAGTGCACAGCCATCGGCTTGTCGGCGAGGTGCAGCACCTTGTCGCCCGGAACACCCTCGACCGTCACGTCGCCGTGCGGGAAGGTGCGCCAGTGGCCCTTATCCGAACCGACTTCCTTGCCTTCCCAATAGCCGTCCTCACCGTCCCAGTACTGCACCAGGAAGTGCTTGGCCCAGGGCGCGGCCCACTGGATGGACGCCGCATCGATCGGCATGGCCTTCTCGAACGACAGCACAATCCACGCCGGTCGCGTCTCGGCAAGGCCGGTGTAGCGATGATCGAGATAAGGATTGCTCTTCCAGAAGCTCGCCGGGTCGCCGTCGTCGATGCGCGAATAGCCGACGTTGGACGCGTTATCGATGCTGTCGCCGCGCCGGGGCAGGTCGTAGCCCCAGGTGACGTCCGGTTCTTTCGACGGATGATCGCTGCCGGTCCAGTAGCCCTGCTTGTGCTCCGGATCGCTCCACGTCCCCTCTTCGGTCCAGTGCCAGAGTTTGATGCCGAGTTCGGGTCGCGTGCGATAGGTGACGCGGCGGACGCCCGACGAATGCATCTTCTCGATGTTGAAGGGCGTCAGGTACAGTTTGACCTCGTCCTTCTCCATGCCGTCGAGGGCCGCGCCCAGCGCTTCGTTCGGGGTGAAGGTGTTCACCGGCCGCGACAGATCGACGACGACGCGATCGCGCGTGACCTGCGGCGCGGCGCAGACGGCCGTTCCGAATGCGGCCGCCGCTACGCAGCCCGCCACGAGCCAGGATTTCCACATGCCGCTGTCCCCCCACGAGACCGTGTGTCTTGGCTATCACGCGCTCGGGGTCGGGGTCTACGATTAGCCGCCTGGGCCGGCGACGCCATGCTTCGCGCCGTGAGCGGCCGCGCGATCCTGCACGAAGGCGACGGAGCAATAGCGCATGTGCGCGATGATCGAGACCTTGCCGCCGGCGCGGCCGCAGGCGGCGATTTCGCGCGGGTTGACGACGAGCCAGCCGCGCCGGCCGGGCGGCGGCGGCTTGGCCGGCGGCGCGCATGCGGCGTGGGCGGCGCCCGCCACGGCGAGGGCGGCGCAGAAAAGGACGATCTCGAGCCGTTTCATCAGGGCCCTCGGGGCGCGGCGCATGCAAGCCTGACCGTAACCTCGCACGGCAAGCTTGCTCTCGGCTTTCCCCGTCAGCCTGGAATTCGCCGCCGGGCTCAGCCCGGCGCGTGGCGGGCCTGGACGCACATCCGCTGGCCGTCGACCTGGACATCGTTCAGGGTGCCGGTCTTCAGCGCGGCCTTCATCGCCTGGGACGCCGCCGCGCTCTCCGGGGCCGGGGTCTCGCCGACGGCGCAGGCCGGCGCGGAGACGGCGGTCAGGCCGTCCTCGCAGGTACAAACGTAATTCTGGCCGAGTTCGGTGCCGCGCTGGCAGACGGCCTGATGGCGCACGCCCTCGCTGTCGAGGCAGAGGGTGATCTGGCGGCCCGCCCGGCTCATCCCGCCGGCCGAGCTCTGGGCCGGGGTCGAGTTCTGGGCGGTGGCCGAGACGGCCATAAGGCCCGCGGCGGCGACGAGGGCCAATACGAACATACGCATGACGGCGCTCCTTTCGGTTGCCGCCCGCCAGTATGGCGGCTCAGACTTAATGGTCCGTGCCCTCCCGGGCGCGCCGGGCTAAAAAGAACGACAGCTCAACCGTTCGACCTCTAGCGGAGCCGCCCATGGAGCCCCTCCCCGCCGACATCTTCACCGAGCAGGAGGACATCGACGACAACACCCTGAACAACCTCGGGCCGTTGCGCGCCCTGGCCGGGATCTGGGAGGGCGACAAGAGCCTGGACGTGAACCCTTACATCGACGAACCGCGCCGCCAGCCCTACATCGAGCGGTACGAGCTGCAGCCCTGCGATCCCCAGTCGAACGGGCCCCAGGTGCTCTATGGGCTGCGCTACCACACCCACATCGTGAAGCCGGGCGAGGTCGAGACCTATCACGACCAGGTCGGCTACTGGCTGTGGGAGCCGACGACGGGAACCATCATCCACACCCTGACCATCCCGCGCGGCCAGGCCGTGCTGGCGATCGGCAAGGCCGCGCCCGACGCGAAGAAATTCGAGGTCGCCGCCGAACGCGGCTCCACGACCGCCGGAATTGTGTCGAGCCCGTTCCTGGACCAAGCCTTCCGCACCGACGCGTTCCGCATGGTGGTGACGGTCAACCCCGACGGCTCGTGGAGCTATTTCGAAGAGACCACGCTGAAGGTCCACGGCCGCGACGACCCCTTCGCCCACACCGACCGCAACACCCTGCACAAGGTCGCTGAGCCGACCCCCAATCCCCTGGCGCGCGCAGCGGGAACCTGAGCCCGAATTTACCCGTTTCGTATACGAACGGGAGGGTCGGCCATGATCGAAGGCGTCATCCGCGACTTTTTCAAAGAGGGCTCCGCCCTGTTCATCCTGCCCGGCGGAAAACAGATCCGCGTGGGCGAGCCCGCGCCGCCCGAAGTCGTCATCCACGTCCGTGACGCCGCAACCGCCTTCCGCATCGCACGGCGCCCGTCGCTGGCGCTCGGCGAAGCGTACATGAACGGCGGCTTCGAGGTGGTCGAGGGCGACATCTATGGCTTCCTCGACCTGTTCGGGCGCAATCGCGCGCTGCGGCCAGCGTCCAAGCCCGGACCGTTCGCGCGGGTGAAGCGCCTGATCGACCAGTGGAACGACCGCAACGCCGCGCGCGCCAACATCCACCACCACTACGACCTGTCGCTCGACCTCTATCGCATGTTCCTCGACGATGACCTGCAGTACTCCTGCGCCTATTTCGATCACCCCGGCGTGCCGCTCGAGGACGCGCAGGCGGCGAAGAAGCGACACCTGATCGCCAAACTGCTGATGGAGGACGGCATGAGCGTGCTCGACCTCGGTTGCGGCTGGGGCGGCCTGGGCCTGACCATGGCCGAGCACGGCGCGCGGGTGACCGGCGTCACCCTATCGGACGAACAGCTCGCCACCGCCCAACAGCGCGCCTGCGCGCGCGGCTTCACGGAGCGCGCCGAGTTTCGCCTGCAGGACTATCGCGACGTGACCGGGCCGTTCGACCGCATCGTCTCGGTTGGAATGTTCGAGCATGTGGGCCGGCCCAACTACCAGACCTATTTCGATACGGTGGCGCGGCTGCTGAAGGACGACGGCGTCGCGGTGATCCATTCGATCGGCCGCAAGGACGGACCGAACACGACCCAGCCCTGGATCGCGAAATATATCTTCCCGGGCGGCTATATTCCGGCCCTGTCGGAAGTGCTGCCGCACATCGAAAAGGCGGGCCTGTGGATCACCGACGTGGAGATCCTGCGCCTGCACTACGCCGAGACCCTGCGGGAATGGCGCAAACGGTTCACCGCGCGCCGCGCGGAAATCGCTGAGCTCTACGACGAGCGCTTCTGCCGGATGTGGGAATTCTATCTCGCCTCCAGCGAGATCGCCTTCCGCTATTGCGGCCACATGGTGTTCCAACTGCAGCTGACCAAGCGCGTGGACGCCGTGCCGATCACCCGCGACTATATCGAAGCCTTCGAGCGCGGCGGCATGCGCCGCCGCCAAGTCGCTTAAGAACCGCGTCGCTTAGGGGTTCGCCTTGCTGAGCGCCGCAGCGGCCGCCGCCGCATCGGCCGCGTCGCCGCGCACCACGTGCGGCGTCACCACGATATAAAGCTGGGTCTTGGACATGGTGCTGGTGCGCGCGTGGAACAGATTGCCGATGATCGGCGCGTCGCCTGCAATCGGCAGCTTGGAGTTGGAGGAGAGCTGGTTCTCCTCGGTCAGGCCGCCGATGATGAAGGCCTCGCCGTCCTTCACCGTCGCCGAGGTCGAGGCCTCGCGCTGGCTGATGGTGGGGTAACCCTGCGAGGTGCCGGTGACGCTGGAGACCTCGCAGAACACATGGCTGGTGACATAGCCGTCGTCGGCGATGCGCGGCGCGATCTGCAACGTCACGCCCACATTCACATACTGCACCTGCTGCGACACCGCATTCACGCCCGACAGGGCGATCGAGGTCAGGATCGGCAGGGCGTCACCGGTGATGATCTTGGCGGTGCCGCCGCTCTGAGCCGAGATGCGCGGGCGCGAGATGATGCGGCCGTTGCCCTTCTGCACCTGGGCCGAAATCGCCGCCTGCAGCGAAACGCTGGCCAAGCCCTTGGAGCTGCCGATCTGCGCCGTGTTGAACTGGCCCGACTGGTACGACGCGACGGCGATCTGGTTGTTGGCGTTGTTGAAGTTGAGACCGAGGTTCTTCGCGCCGGTCTCAGTCAACTCCACGAAGGTGGTTTCCAGGATAACGCTGGTGACCGGCACGTCGAGCTTGGCGATCTTGGCCTTCAGCCGCGCGATGCGTTCGGGTGAGCCGCGCAGAATGATGGCGTTCAGGCGCCGGTCGATGCCGATGGCTTCGTCCACCGACTGGCCGATCGGATCACTGGGCTGCACCGAGCCGGGCGATACGCCGCCCTGCACCTGCGGCGCCTGGTAGGATCCGCCGACGCCGGCGGAGCCGAACGCCGGCTCCTGGGGCGTGAAGCTGTCGTTGGGCTTCACCGACAGGCCATCGGTGAGCAGGCCCACCACCTCGCTGACATCGGCGTACTTCAACGGCACGACCTCGAAGCCGTCCTGGTCGCCGTTGCGATCCTCGTAGGCGGGAAGCGCGGCCGGCCTCTGGGTCGCGGCCGAACCGGGCAGGGCGGGGGAAATGTCCAGGGTGAGCGTACGCGTCGAGCCCGGCGTCGCGTTGAGGTGGATCGGCTGGATTCCGGTCACGCTGACGGTCAGGGCGTTGTTCTGGCCCTGGTCGAAGGAGATCGAGGCCAGCAGGCCGCGCGACCCGTTCGGCGCCCGGGCGCTCGAATTGCGCACCGCACCGGCGAAGACGAGCGAGTCCACGCCGGCGTCGTTGGCGGTCACGGTGAAGCTCGGCAGGATCTTGTTGAAGGTCAGGACCACGCGGGTCTTGCCGTCGCCGGCGTCGCTGACGTCGATGCCGGTGAGCGCCGCGGGACCGGGAGCGGCCGACTCGGCGCGGGCCGCATCCGAGGGCAGCGAAACCGACGCCCAGTCGAGCGCCAGAGCCGCCACGACAGCGCTGAGACGCCCGAGGGCGCCGATCCCGAACCGGCCCTGTTTGCGATGACTCATGACGCCGCCTTGGCCTTCAACGCTCGCCGGACCCCGAATCCGCCGCGACTATGGGGGCCGCAGCCCCCGCACGATACCCTATTCCTGGCTGCGCGATCATCCACCACAGGCCTCAGTTCGCCTTGCTCAGCGCAGCGGCGGCCGCCGCTGCGTCGGCCGCGTCGCCGCGCACGATGTGCGGGGTGACCACGATATAAAGCTGGGTCTTAGACATGGTGCTGGTGCGCGCGTGGAACAGATTGCCGATGATCGGCGCGTCGCCTGCAAGCGGCAGCTTGGAGTTGGAGGTGAGCTGGTTCTCTTCGGTCAGGCCGCCGATGATGAAGGCCTCGCCGTCCTTCACCGTCGCCGAGGTCGAGGCCTCGCGCTGGCTGATGGTCGGATAGCCCTGCGAAGTGCCGGTCACGCTCGAGACCTCGCAGAACACGTGGCTGGTGACATAGCCGTCGTCGGAGATGCGCGGCGCGATCTGCAGGGTCACGCCGACGTTCACATACTGCACCTGCTGCGACACCGCGTTCACGCCCGACAGGGCGATCGAGGTCAGGATCGGCAGGGCGTCACCGGTGATGATCTTGGCCGTACCGCCGCTCTGCGCCGAGATGCGCGGGCGCGAGATGATGCGGCCGTTGCCCTTCTCCACCTGAGCGGAAATCGCGGCCTGCAACGAAATGCTCGCGAGGCCCTTGGAGCTTCCGAACTGGGCGGTGTTGTACTGGCCCGACTGGTACGACGCGACGGCGATCTGGTTGGCGCCGTTGTTGAAGTTGAGACCGAGATTCTTCGCGCCGCTCTCGGTCAGCTCCACAAAGGTCGTCTCGAGCACCACGCTGGTGACCGGCACGTCGAGCTTTTCGATCTTGGCCTTCAGCCGCGCGATGCGTTCGGGCGAACCGCGCAGGATGATCGCGTTCAGGCGCCGGTCGACGCCGATCGCCTCATCCACCGACTGGGCCATCGGCTGATCCGACGTTTCCGGAGTCACCGGCTGCGGCGCCTGGTAGGCGCCGCCCATGCCGGCGGAGCCGAAGGCGGGCTCGTGCGGGGTGAAGCTGTCATTGGGCTTCACCGACAGGCCGTCGGTGAGCAGGCCCACGATCTCGCTGACGTCGGCGTATTTCAACGGCACGACCTCGAAGCCGTCCTGGCCCGGATCGCGCTCGGCGTGCGGAGGCAGCGGGCCGACCGGACCGGTTTGCATCTGCTGAGCCATCTGGCCGCGGGTCGGGCGCGCCAGCGTCAGCGTGATCACTTGCCCGGCCTTGGTCGCCGTCATGTGGACCGGCCCGGCGGTGGTGAGGTGGAGGATCAGCACCGTGTCCGCCTGCTGGACGTCGATGCCCTTCAGGAGGCCCTTGCCGCCGGACGGCATGATTGCGCCGGACCCGCGGTTCGACAGGCCGAAGGCGATCGATGGCGTATCGGTGTCGTTCTTGATCAACGAATAACCCGGCGCGGCCGGCGCGAAGGTCAGGGTCAGCTGGACGTCGCCGCCGTTTAGGTCGGCGGAGGTCACGCTGGTCAGGACGGCGGGGGCCTGGCTCTGGGCGCGGGTCGCGCCGCCGGGGGCCAGCGCAATCAGAAGGGTCGCGAACGCTGCAAACAGCCAAGCCGCGGCGGGGCGGCCGCGGTTGGAATGCGCGATGCGAATGGACTTGAACAAGGATCCACCCCGATTGGATCGGTACGCGTGATGGTCACACCTGGCGCCTAGTTGGCGCCCTAAGACAGCTCCGGCCAGAGGGCGTATTGCCGCTTGGCCGGAACCGAGACGTTACGGAAACCCGGTCTTAGAAGGCCGTGGTGCCGTTCGGCGTGCCGAGGCCGGTCGGGCCGTCGTAGCCCGTGCCGGCGGTGCAGAAGTAGGTGCCGCCGCACGAGCCGTTGTGGCCCGAGGTCACGTCGTTCAGCGTGGCGTGGCTGCCGCCCCAAACTTCGTAGGTCAGCTCAGCGCCTTCGCCGCTCGAAATTGCCGGCTGAGCCGATCATGCCGCCGACCAGTGGCGCCGCAACGCTGGTGCCGCCGAAGACGAGCCACGCCGAGTGGAAACCGAAGTTCGTCGGGCCGAAGACGGCGACGCCGGTGTTCGGGTCGGCGACGGCCGAGACGTCGGCTTCCATACGATTGGTGCAGAGCGAGTCGGTGACGCCGTCTGCCAGGCCGGTTTCGCATAGACGGCGGAGCAGCCGCTGCCGCCGCCGCCCCACGCGGTTTCAGTCCAGCCGCGGGTCGAGCCGTCCTTGACCAGGTGCGTGCCGCCGACGGCGATCACGTGCGGCGCCGTCGCCGGGAACTGCGCGCCGAAGCCTTCGTCGCCGGTGCTCGCCGTGATGGCGACGCCCGTATGGTCGTAGGCCGGTTCAGTGCCGGTGGTGCCGCCTTCGCCGCCGCCGTAGCTGTTCGACACGACGAGGGCGCCCATGCTGACCGCGGTGTTCACCGAGGCCGCCAGGTTACCGTTGTTGTCGTTGTTCGCTTCGACCAGCAGGATGTGGCAGTTCGGGCACATGGCGCTGACCATGTCGAGGTCGAGCGCGGTCTCGTCCGCCCACCCGGAGTTCCTGAGCGGGATAGGGACCCGCACGGCCGTTCTGGTTGACCTTCCTGAAGCAGCCATTGGCCGTGGTGCAGGCCGGAATGCTGTATTGCGCGCGATAGACCCCGAGGTCGGCTTCAGCGTTGTTGTAGCCGAAGGCGTCGACGATCGCGACGGTCACGCCGCTGCCGCCGCTGGCGCTGGTGTTGTAGGCCGCACGGAGGTCCGCCGGGGCGAAGCCGCCCGGCGTGGTGTTCGGCAAGGGCGATGCGACGAAGTTGCCCTTCGAGTTGGTCACCGCGTGAGCGTGGCAGCGCGCCATGCCCGCAGCCACGGTGTCGCCGCAGACGGCGACGTCATAGACCTTGCCGTCGAGATGGACGGGGTGGGCCACGGTCTGGGCAGAGGCGACAGTCGCTCCCCCAAGCGCGATAGCGGCGGAGAAAACCGCCGTGGTTAGCATCCTGTACATGTCACCTTCCTGCTGCAGTGAGTTGGACTCAAGAGATAGCTCGGCCACCTGTGTTGTCTTCGTGTGAAGATCCTTGGTGAATCTTCAAGACTCCACAAATCACCGACAAGACTAAACGGAACCCCCTCCGATCACCGGGCCCTCGCGTCGCGCGCGAGTTATTTGTCAGCCCAGTTTAGTTGGGACCAGCATTGGACTTGGTTAACGCCTTGTCAAGAAGGCGTTCCGGCCCGGCCTGTCAGGCTCCCGCCACAATTCCCGCATCGAGCGAACAGGCAGGTTTCACCTGTTTCATCCGAGCGGAAGCGTCGGACCCTCCAACGCCGCTCCCATCGGGAGAAAATGTGCGGCAAATGTACGAGTCGCGCAAGGTCATTCGCCGATCAGGTTCGGCGAAAACCGATCTTTCTGTGGTACCGCAAGGCCGAAACTATTTCGCCTGGAACACGAAAACCACACGCGACCGGCGACATGAGGTCTCACCGCCAGCTTTCCACGACCTCGACGAAGCGGGTGAGCCAGGCGTTGGTCTGGTGGGCGTCCACTACCCGGTGGTCGATGGTCAGGGAAACGTAGGCCATCGGCCGGACCTGGATCACGTCGGCGCCGGCGACCTCGCGCACCACCACCCGTTTCTCGAGCTTGCCCACCCCCAGGATCGCCGACTGGGGCTGGGCGATGATGATGGGGGCCGCGATCAGCGAACCGGAGACCCCGTGGTTCGAGATCGAGAAGGTGCCGTCGCGCACATCGGCGGGCGCCAGCTTGTCGGCGCGGGCGCGTTCGGTGAGGTCCTGCAGGCGCTGGGCGATTTCGAACAGCGAGAGGGTCTGGGCGCGGCGGATCACGGGCACCACCAGGCCCTTGTCGCCGAGCGCCGTGCCGACGCCGATGTTCGCGTCGTCGTAGACCTCGAGCCGGTCCTCGAACCAGCGGCTGTTCACGGTCGGCGCGGCCTGCATCGCCTGGGCCGCCGCGGCGACCAGATAGGCGGTGTAGGTCAGCTTGGTCCCGCGCCGCTCGAAGTCGGACTTGGACCGGGCGCGGTGCGCGGCGACGGCGGTGAAGTCCGCCTCGAACACCGCGGTCACGTGCGGCGCGGTGGAGACCGACTGGACCATGTGTTCGGCGATGCGACGGCGCATGCTGTCGTGCGCGATCGCGTGAACGCCAGCGGCGCCGGAGCGGCCAGGGCCGGGCGCTTCGACGCGGGCTTCGGCGGGAGCGGGTGCGGCGGCGGCGCTCTTCCCGCGGCGATGGAGCTCGTTCTCGATGTCCTGGCGGGTCAGGCGGCCGTCGCGGCCGCTGCCCTTCAGGCCGGTCGGATCGATATCGGCTTCCGACAGCAGCCGCCGCACCGACGGAGACAGCTTCAGGTCCGGATCGAAGGCGGCCATGCGCCGGCGCGGCGGGCGCATCGGCCAGCCGAGCTTGTCCTGCGCCGCCGCGAGTTGGGATTCGGGCTTCGGCGCGTGGGCCGGCCGTGCCACGCCGATCGGCTCGAGCCGGCCGAGCAGGGCGCCGGGCGCGGCGTCGGCGCCCGCCGCGACCACGATCTCCGTCAGCACGCCGTCGGTCTCCGCGGCCACCTCGACCGCAACCTTGTCGGTCTCGAGTTCGACCACCGCTTCGTCGGCGCGCACCGCCTGGCCCACGGCCTTCAGCCATTTGCGCACGACGGCCTTAGTGCCTTCCTGTTCGATGGGCGCGCGGATTTCGGAAAGGACGGTCATCAGAAGTCGGTCAGCTCCTCGAGCTTGCGGCCGATCAACTCGGCCGACGGGATCACCGCCTCGAGCAGCAGCGGACTGTGCGGGCTCGGCACGTCGGGCATGGTCAGGCGCATGACCGGCGCATCGAGGTCCAAGAATCCCTCGTCGGCGACGACAGCCGCGATCTCGGCGCCCATGCCGCCGGTACGCAGGTCCTCGTGTACGATCAGGCAGCGCCGCGTCTTGGCCACCGAATCCAGCACCATTTGCTTGTCCCAGGGCATCAGCGTGCGCAGGTCGATAACCTCCACCGACTTGCCCGAGGCTTCAGCGGCGGCTTCGCAACGCTCGACCATGGCGCCCCAGGTCACGATGGTGACCTGATCGCCGGCCCGCGTAATGGTTCCCCGCCCGAACTCGAGCACATAGTCGTCGCCCGGATAGGGCCTACGCGCCCACGCCGCGTCAAGCATGGCGCGCGGTTCGAGGAAGACCACCGGGTCATTGCCGCGCAGGCCGGCCCTGAGCAGGCCCACCGCATCGGCGGCGTTGGAGGGACTGGCGACCTTCCAGCCGGGCGCGTGGACGAAGCGCACCTCGTCAGTCTGGCTGTGCCAGGGATCGCCGCATTTGAAATAGCCCACCGGAATCCGCATCACCATCGGTGCGGCGAAGCGGTTGTTGGTGCGCCAGCGCATGGTGCCGCAGTCGTTGATCTGTTCGGCGGCGGGATCGGCGTATTTGCGGAACTGGATCTCGGGCACCGGCATCAGGCCGGCGAGCGCCATGCCGACCGCGCGGCCGACGATGCCCTCTTCCGACAGCGAGGTGTCGAACACGCGCTCGACGCCGAACTTTTCCTGCAGGCCCAGTGTCACCGCGTGCACCCCACCCTTGGGCCCGATGTCCTCGCCGAACAGCACGACCTTGGGATTGACCTCGAGCTCGTGCTCGAGCGTGCGGCGGATGGCGGTGACCATGTTGATCCGCTGGCCCGCCGTGACGGGTTGATCGGTCGACGGCGGCGGACGATAGCCTTCCGCCCACAGTCCGCCCTGGCCCTGCAGGGCGCCTTCGTCGAACACGCCGTCGGTGACGGTCGAGGGATCGGGCAGGTCGCGACGCTCGGCGCGAGCAAGCGCTTCGTCGAGCACCGCCTTGGCGTCGGCGGCGATGGCGTCCCACTCCGCCGCTTCCATCAGCGCGGGCACCAGATAGTCGCGCAGTTTCGGCAACGGATCGCGCGCCCACTCCGACGCCACCAGCTCGGCGGACTTATAGGTCTGGGTGTCCTGGGCCGAATGGCCCTGTAATCGGGGCACGGTAAGCCTGAGCAGCACCGGTCCCCGGCGACCGCGCACATGCGCCATCGCCTGTTTGATCAGGCGCGCGGCCTCGTGCGGCTCGGTCCCGTCGCCGGACAGCACCTCGAGGTTCTTGAAACTCTTCAGATTGGCCGCGATGTCGGCGCCGGGCGTCTGCAGCGTCGAGGGAACCGAGATGCCGAAGCCGTTGTCCTCGATGTAGAACAGCATCGGCAGCTTCAAGGTCGTGGCGATGGTCAGCGCCGACCAGAAGCCGTTGGTCGCCACCGACGCGTCGCCGCCCAACACCACGCCGATGGCGTCGCGCCACGCCGGATCGTTTAGCACCGTGCGCCGGTATTCCGCCGCCTGAGCCCAGCCGGCGGTGGGTGTGTACTGCGCGCCGACCCCGCCGCACATGGGCAACGCCGAGGCGCCCGACGGATTGGGATAGTTGAACACCACCCCAATGTCGCGCCCGTCGGAATAACCGCCGGCCTTCATCATGTTCGAGCCGATCGCGTCCGCCGGTTCGACGCCGAGCGCCAGCAGCATCGGCCGCGAGCGGTAATAGCCGCACGCCGCGTCGTTGCGGTCGGTGAGTTTCGACCCCAGCAACACCTGCGCCAGGTCGTGGCCGCGCGCGCTGAACTGGTAGAGAATCTTCCGCTCCGGAACGAGCGTGCCTTCTTCGAGCGCGTCCATCGCGCGCGACAGCTGCACGCACCAGGCGACGCGACGCCAGTCGAAGTCGGGATCGGGACTGTTGGACGCAACGCGCTCGTCGGCGGACGCGACGGAAGCCATGGGGGGTTACTCCGGCTAATGCCGATTAATAGACCGTTTGGTCGATTAATTGGCAAGCTAGTCTTCGGAACGACAAGCGATTCTGGATGACACCATGGCCCGCAAACAGGCGGCCGACTATGAGCAGCGGCGCGAAGCGATCGTGGCCAAGGCCGCGGGCCTGTTCGCCCGGCGTGGCTATGCGTCGGCGTCGGTGGCCGACCTGGCGGAGGCGTGCGAGCTCTCCAAGTCGCTGATCTATCACTACTACCCCTCGAAGGAGGACATCCTGTTCGAGGTGATGGAGTCCCACCTGCTGGGGCTGACCGGCGCGGTGGAGACGGTGGCGAGTTCGAACGCCGCGCCCGAGCGCAAGCTGCGCGACCTGACCCATCGTTTCATGGGCCTCTATGTCGGCGCCCAGGACCGGCACAAGGTGCTGCTCAACGACCTCGATCAGCTGCCGCCGGCCCGCAGGGACATCATCGTGCGTCGCCAGCGCCGCCTGATCGAGGCGGTCGAGGCGCTGGTCGCCCAGCTGCGTCCCGACCTCGCCACCCCGCGCGCGAAGCGGCCGCTGACCATGCTCTATTTCGGCATGATCAACTGGACCCACACCTGGTTCGACCCGGCCGGTCCGTTCAGTCCCGACGAGGTCGCCGACCTGGCCGTGAGCCTGGTGCTCGGCAAGCCCGCCTGACGCACCAATTCACCCTCTGGTGAATTCACGACGAAGCGCCTATGTCGGCGCCATGGAACCTCGTCCCTTCCGCTCCGGCTTCACCCGCGGCCTCAAGGGCCGTTGTCCCAACTGCGGCCAGGGCCGCCTCTTCCGTGGCTATCTGAAGGTCAGTCCCGCCTGCGAGGCGTGCGGCCACGCCACCGGCGAATACCGCGTCGACGATGGTCCCGCCTATTTCACGGTGCTGCTCGTGGGCCATCTGTTCGTGGCGCCCCTGGTGCTGATGCCGTTCATGCGCGCGTGGAGCCCGGTCCTGCTCTGCGCAACCCTGTTGCCCGCCCTGACCGTGGTCACCCTGGCCCTGCTGCGCGTCGCCAAGGGCGGCCTGATCGGCGTGTTGTGGAGCACGCGCGCGGGCAGCGCGCAGTAAGCGACCCCCAGCGCCTCTGGTCCCGGCGCCAAAGGTCGCGTAACCCTACCCGACACG
Source organism: uncultured Pseudomonadota bacterium (assembly GCA_963838235.1). Lineage (GTDB taxonomy): Bacteria > Pseudomonadota > Alphaproteobacteria > Caulobacterales > Caulobacteraceae > JAFECT01. The sequence continues at coordinate 197,047 of CAWIQJ010000005.1, read as the reverse complement.
CACGAAATTGCCTGTTCGGGGAGTTCTCATGATCGCCTTGCTCGCGGCGGCCGCGGTGGCCGCTCAAGCCGCGCCTGCACCCATGGCTGCGGCGTCCGCGCCCGCGGCGCCGACCATCCGCCAGTACCGCGAACTCGCCCTGTCGCCGTCGGGCGACCGCGTGGCCGCCGTCGAGGTGGTGGAGACCGGCGATGAAACCCGCGACGCGCACCCGACCCTGGTGGTGCGTTCGACCAAGGACGGCCAGGTCCTGGCGACCTACGACCCCTGCCCGACCTGCCGCTATTTCTCGCCGGCCTGGGCGCCCAGCGGCGACACCCTGGCCGTCATGGCGGTGGACCAGTCACATTTTGCCGCTCAGCTCATCCTCATCGAAGCCGGCAAGCCGCGCACCGTGGCGGCCTTCAACGGCGTGGGCGATCAGCCGCGCTGGTCGCCGGACGGCCGGTCGATCGCATTCCTGGCGACGGTGGGCGCGCGCAAGCTGACCGGCGCGACCCAGGCCGGCATCCCGCTCACCGGCGAGATCGGCGAGACCAACGACGAACAGCGCATCGCCGTCGTCCCCGCCGCCGGCGGCGACCTGCGCTTCGCCTCGCCCGCCGATACCTTCGTCTATGAGTACGGCTGGACGCCCGACGGCAAGGGCTTCGTCGGCACGGCGGCCAAGGGCAACGGCGACAACAACTGGTGGGTCGCCAAGATCGAAGCTTTCAATGCGGCGTCGGGCGAAGCGCGCGTGATCGCCTCGCCCAAGACCCAGGCGAACTATCCGCGCGTCACCGCGGACGGCAAGTCGGTGATCTTTATCGGCGGCCTGATGAGCGACTTCGGCCCGGTCGGCGGCGACCTGTGGTCGGTTCCGATCTCGGGCGGCGATCCGGTCGACGTGACTCCAGGTTTCAAGGGCACCTTCACCTCGCTCAGCATGACCGGCGGCGGCGCATACGCGACGGTGCTGGTGGGTGATCAGTCAGAGCTCGTCAGCCTCGACCCCGCCAAAGGTCCTAAGAAGGTGCTTTGGAGCGCGTCGGCATCGTTCGGCTCGAGCGCCTTCAACGGTCGCTTCGCCTTCGATGCGTCCGGCCGCATGGTCGCGACCGAGGCGCAGGACTTCGAGCACGCGCCCGTGCTGCTCGCCGGGCCCATCGACAAGCTGCAACCGATCACCCACGACAATGACGCTGCGCCCGCCTTCGTCAGCGCACGCAGCGTGACCTGGAAGAACGAGGGCCTGGACGTCCAGGGCTGGCTGCTCGCCCCGCGCGATCTCACGCCCGGCAAGACCTATCCGATGATCGTGCTGATCCACGGCGGTCCGAGTTCGGCGGTTACGCCCAACTACGTCTCGCACGGCACCGTGAACGACCTGGTGCAGCACGGTTATTTCGTATTCCAGCCTAACCCGCGCGGCAGCTACGGCCAGGGCGAAGCCTTCACCCACGCCAATGTGCGCGACTTCGGCGGCGGCGACCTGCGCGACATCCTCGCGGGCGTCGATGCGGTGGAGAAGTTCGCGCCGGTCGACGATAACCGTCTCGGCGTCTACGGCCACAGCTACGGCGGCCTGATGACCATGTGGACGGTGACCCAGTCGCAGCGCTTCCACGCCGCGGTCGCCGGCGCCGGCATCGCGGACTGGCTGAGCTACTACGGCGAGAACGGCATCGACGAGTGGATGATCCCCTTCTTTGGCGCCTCGGCCTACGACGATCCGGCGATCTACGAAAAGCTGTCGCCGATCATGTACATCAAGAACGCACACACTCCGACCTTCATCTACGTCGGCGAACGCGACGTGGAATGCCCCGCGCCGCAGTCGCTGGAGTACTGGCACGGCTTAAAGGCGATGGGCGTGGAGACCAGCCTGGTCATCTACCCCGGCGAAGGCCACGGTATCCGCAAACCGGAGCACGTGCACGACCTGGCGGACCGCATCGTGGGGTGGTTCGACAAGCATTTAGGAAGCTGAGCGCACCGCCTCCCAATTTCCGCTCATCCCCGCTTTCGCGGGGATGAGCGGAATAATGGAGAACTTACCTCGTGCCGGTCGCCCGGCCGCAGATGAGGCCGAAGGCATTGACGTCCTTGCCGTAGTTGACGTTGAAACCGACCGGTTCCTCGTCCGCGGCGCAGGGCTGGAACTCGTTGTTGGTCGAGTCGCAATTGCCGACGCCGATGCCGGGGCAGCGCGATACATAGGCGGCGTCGCCGAAGACGTTGTCGTTGGTTTCGCCGGTTTTGCGTGACTTGCAGCTGTATTCGATCGCCGCGACCCGGGCCAGATGCGTGGTCATGTTCAAAGACACATTCTGCATGCGCCAGCCCTTGGGGCATAAGCTATCGGTGTCGCGCCCGCCGGCGCCGCCGTAGCGCGGGCCTATGGCGACCGGCTGGCCGTTGATCGGCGCACAGACGAGTTGGATCGCGTCGACCCAGGTTCCGGTGCGGCCGGAGAAGCCCACCATGGTCTGACCGGGCGGGCATTCGGCGTGCACGCTCTTGTCGCCGTGATCGCCGACAACCGGCATGGCATGCAGCGCAAACGTCGGCGACGCCCACACCGTGGCGGCGGTCAAAGCAACGACCGAAACGATCGAACGCGGCGAATTTCGCATGGTGGTCTCCTGAGGTTTGCGGCGCTGCTTATTTCTTGGGCTTGGCGGCGTGCGTGGCGGCGCCGTGGAACGGAACCGCGTCGCAGATGAAGCCGAGCGCGTTCACGTCCTTGCCCACGCGCGCGGTGACGCCGGTGAACCGCTCGTTGGGGCAGATTTCGTGCACCTTGTCCCGGTCCGACCCACAGGTGGCAGTGGCGACGCAGGGGTCTTCCGAGGCGTTGTACGATCCTCCGAAGCCCATGTCCGAAGCCGTGTCGCTCGCGATGGAGGCGCAACTGAAGTCGATGCCGACGACCTGCTTCTGGTTCTTGGTGTAGATCATGCCGATGGCGTGGATCATAAACTTGCGACCGCAGACCACCCGCTTGGCCGCGCCGCCGAAGCCGCCGAGCGCATCGCCGGCCGGGTGAGGCTCGCCCATGGTTGCGGCGTCGATCTGGGCGGCGCACATCAGCCGGATCTGATCGATCCACAGACCTGTGCGGCCTTCGAAGCCGACGATCTGTTCGCCGGCGGGACACATCACGGTGGTCGACGCATCGCCCGAACCGCCGATGACCGGCCACGCCCGGTGCGCCGCGGCGGGGCTGGCCGCCGTCAGCACGAAGATCAGCGCGGCGAGCGCGGCAGCGGCCGTACGGCCGGAATTTGAATGTCCCAACGCAAACGCTCCCCAGGTCTGGCGCCCAATCGGCTCACGCCGGCGAATCCCGCCGGCTCCGAAGTCTGGAAGGTCGGTCTGTCTGCGGCGTGCTGCGCTTGCGGCGGCTACGCCTGTTGCCCCGGTCTCCCTAATTCTCTGGTCGCGAGTACATCGCCCAATTCAGGGTACGTCAAGCGCCGGGCGGCTCGGCGGGAAATGAAGGCAAATGAAGGCGTTGGCGCCGCCCAGTGTCGGGAGGTCTACGGAACCGATCGGGAAACGCGGCGACTCGGCTTGTTCTTGCCCAGTCCCTGCGATCGCCCGTTCAGTCCTTCCGCTCGAAGGGTTTCACCCGCACCTTGGTGCGGTGATCTTCAATGCCGGCGTCCTGGCCCGCGGCGTCCTGGCCGCGGTAGTAGTGCTTCTGCCACTTCATCGCCTGGGCCTGGGAGCCCGGTTTCTTCAGGTCTTCGTTGAAGGTGTTGCGGCCCTTCGACCAGGTCTCGTACTGGGCTTCGAGTTCGGGATCGCTGGACAGGTCACGCAGGTCGGTCTGCATCGCCTCGATCTCGCCGCGGCGCACCGGGAAGACGTGGCAGAACGGCTCGCCTTCTTCGAAGCGCAGCAGCATGTTCGGGCGCGTGAACATCCAGTTCATGGTGAAGGTAAAGGGCGCCCAGTCGGTCTCGACGATGCCGGACAAGGGCGCGATGCCGTCCTTCGGCCGGTTGATCGGGCCGGTGACGAACAGGTCGTAGCCCGGCGGCGTGCGGAACAGAAAGTTCACGTGGAAGGTCAGGCCGCCTCGACCGAACACCGACAGCGCCGGCGCTTCGCTGCCGCCGTCACCGGCGATCAGGATCGCATCGAGCCCCTCGCCGCCGGTCCAGCCCGCGGTGAAGCCCGACGGCGTCAGGATCTCCCAGCCGTGCGCATTGGCGATGTTCAGCGGCAGGCAACGGTAGGCGAAACGCTGGTCGCTCGCGTCCATCCAGTCGCGCTCGAAGGGCGCAGGACGCACCACCAGCTCGCGGCCGGGGACCACGTAGGCGATGAAGGGCAATTCGGGTTCGGGCTCGCTCACGCCGCCCCCCTCATGCAGCGTCGTAGAGCCGTTCCAGCACCGGACCGGCCGTTTCGCTGATGGTTGTGCGGTCCGCCTCGGTGAGGGCGGCGGGTTCGATGTAGCCGCTGGGCGAAAAGCCGCCCGCCTCGGCGCCTTTGAAGGTGTTGATCTTGGCGTCGAACACCGAGGCGTCCATGCCGGTGACGCCCAGGCGCTGCTCGAGGAACTGCACGTGTTCGTCGCGTTTGGTCACGAAGTCCTCGTACTTGACGAAGGTGATGCGGTCGTCGCCGACCAGGGGCGCGATCTCGTTCATATTGGTCGCCCACTGGGCGCAGAATTCCACCGTCTCTTCCGGCGTGTTGACGAAGCGCCGCGCCTTGGCCGACTTCAGCACGTCGTAGAGATTGCGGAAGACATAGACGACCCTGGCCTGGGGCATGAGCTGCAGCATCGCCTTGATCGCGTCGCGCGACAGGCCGGGATATTTGAACCCCCAGAGCGGACGCCCGATCAAGTCCGCGTACTGGGCGACGACCTGGGGCAGCTGATAATAGGTCTCGACCCAGGCCTTCATCAGCACCGCCGAGGGCGGCGACAGGCCCGGCCGCCACGCCGACAGCCGGCCCTCAAGGGCTTCCTTGAACTCCGCGTCGAGCTCGGCGCCGTTGCGGTCCGCCTTCTGCATCTCGCCGACGAACCAGCCGGTCAGGACGCGGACCTGGTTGCCGATCTCCTCCCCGAACACGAAGCCGTTCTGCGACGCCGTCAGCAGCCGCTGGACCAGGGTCGTCCCGCACCGCGCCGTCGGCGAGGTCACGATGATCGGCGAAAGCGCCAAGTATTTGTTGGGGACCTCAAGCGAGGCCATGAGAACTCCGATTCGCGGCTCGACCCGAGGCTAGGCGGATTCGCGACCGCCCGCACGGCGGGCTGGCTGCGGCGGATCGGGACGCCTAGGATTGCGCCATGCGCGCCGGCGCCGAACTTCTTGAGCCCTACCGTCAGGCCCTGATCGGCCGGCCGTTGAGTCACGTCTGGCGCGGGCACGGCTCAGCGCTTTTCCTCGAGTTCGGCCGCCTGACGCCGCACCTTCTGAAGGATGGTACGCCCGGCAATCCGGACGGCGAGTTTACCGCTATGATCGAATGGAGCTGGCGCATCGAACACGGTGTCGAGATCGTTTGCGGAAGCTTCAGCGAAGAAGAGGTCTGGCCCGAAGCATTCGAACGGCTGCACGGGCGCGCCGTGACCGATCTTCAGGTCTTCGGCCGCCTCCCCGAGCTCTATGTCTCGCTCGAAGGCGACGTGCACGTCGCCTCATTCATGACCGCCGGCGGCGAACCCGCGTGGGCGCTCATCGACCATCGGCCAAAGGGAATGCGCACCATCCACGTCCGTTCGGGCTCGGTTGTCGAGGAACACCCTGAAGGCCGCGAACCTGCCAAGTGCTGAAGCCGCGGATTCGCATGGAACCTGCCGCCCTTGAGCCAGATGAACAGGGCCTCCCAGTGGATGCCGGCCAGGACCTTCAGGCTGAGCAGCGGGTGGGCGAGCCATTGGCGGAACAAGGCGGCGTCGTTGAGCGGTTCGCGCTTGCCGTGGAAGGAGGCGGTCAGCACCGGGCCGTCGGCGCCCCCGACCGTGATCGCGGTAGTCGTTTCGTCGCCGGGCGGCAGGATGCGGAAGTCGTAGCTCAGCTCCATGGGCTGGAGCGGCGAGACGTAGAGGCGTTTGTCGCAGCTTTGCGCGATCACGCCCGCGGCGTCCGGCGCGTCGGCCCTCAGCACATAGGCGTGGGTTTCGCCGAAGGTGTTGTTCACCTCATGCACGATGGCGCGCAGGCCGCCGTCGCGGCCGTAGCAGAAATAGAGGCTGATCGGGTTGAACACGTGGTTCAGCACGCGCGGCATACACAGGAGCCGTATCGGGCCGCCGTCGAAGGCGATATTCGCCGCCGCCAATTTCGCCTCGACCCACGGCCGGAGCGGCGCGCCCGTGCGCTCGCCGTGGTCGCGGTCGTGGAAGCTCAGCAGGTTCGCGCGGTTGTGGGCGAACAGGCGCAGACGCCGGTCCATCTCGGCCAGCTCGTCGAGATCGAACAGCAGGTTAAAGATGCGGTAGCGCAGCCGGTGTTTCTGCGGCCGCAGGCGCGCGTGGTGGACCACGCCGGGGTAGATCGCCGACTTCATGCGACGAGCTCGAGGGGCATGCGCTGGGGCGGCGGGCCGAGCGTGATGCGTGCGGACTCGTCGGCCACCTGCCACGGACGGCGCACGCCGCCGAGCTGTTCGGCCACCGCCAGGCCCGCCTGCAGGCCGTCCTCGTGGAAGCCGGAGCCGAAATGGGCGCCGCAGTACCAGATCCCGCCTTCGCCCTGCAGCGACCAGAGTTGGCGTTGTGCGCGCACCGCGGCGGCGTCGAACAGGGGGTGGTCGTACTCTTCGACCTTCAGCACGCTGTCGGGACGCGGGACCTGATGCGGGTTGAGGGTGACGAACAGCGGCTTGGGCGTGGCCAGGCCCTGCAGGCTGTTCATCCAGTAGGAGACCGAACAGACGTCCGTCCCCGACGAGCGGCCGACGTAGTTCCACGCCGACCACAGCGCCTTGCGCCGCGGCATCAGCGCCGGATCGGTGTGCAGCACCGCGAGGTTCTTGGTGTAACGGAAGGCGCCCAGCAGGCGCCGCTCATCGGCTGTCGGCTTGTCGAGCATGGCCAGCGCCTGATCCGCGTGGGTCGCGATGACAACCTCGTCGAAGCGCTCGATCTTACCGGTGACGTCCATCACCTCGACGCCACCCTCCGTGCGGCGCACGCGCTGGGCGCCACGGCCCAGGCGCACCTTGTCGGCATAGCGCGCCGTGAGCTTCTTCACATAGGCGCGGCTGCCGCCCTCGACCGTGCGCCAGAGGGGACGCGCCAGGAACTGCAACAGGCCGTGGTTCTCGAAGAAGCGCACGAAGGCGCAGGCGGGATAGTCGCGGATCGCATCCGGCGGGGCCGACCAGATCGCCGCCGCCTGGGGCAGCAGGTGTTCGTTCTGGAACGCCCGGGAATAACCCTCGGAATCGAGATAGTCGCCGAGCGAAATCAGGTCCGGATCGGTGGGCGAGATGTCGACCTTGGCCCGGCGGTAGAACCGCATCAGCTCGCTGGCCATCGACCAGAACCGCGGGCTGAACAGGTTGGCCGGTCGCGCCAGCAGCGCCTTCAGGTCCTTGGCGGCGTATTCGGTGCGGCCGTCATCGAGGGAGACGGCGAAGGTCATGTCCGATACCTTGGTCTCGACCTCCAGGTGTTTGAACAGGGCGGTCAGGTTCGGGTAGTTGGTCTCGTTGAAGACGATGAAGCCGGTGTCCACGGGCGTGACGCCTTCGGGAAACACCGCATCGACCGTGTTGGAGTGCCCGCCGATCCGCGCGTCGCGTTCGTAGACTGTCACGTTGTGGCGTTCGCTGAGGAGCCAGGCCGCCGACATGCCCGATATGCCAGACCCAATCACAGCGACCTTCAGCGGCGCGCCGTCGTGCATGGAGCGCGGGGCGGTCTTAGACGTGAAGGCGATCATGGCCGTCCGATCGGAAGCGAGCGTCCGACCCATAGCCGCCGAACCTGGACGATACGGGCGGTCTCCGAAAGCGGATCACCGCGCAGTTAAGGACACCGGCAGTGATCCACGCCTGCGACCAGCCCGTATCTCCCCTCATGACCGGCCTGGCGCTCTCCCCTGCGTTTCCCCGCTTGCGGCCGTTTCGGCTGCGGGCGGGGCGGCGTGCGCCCAGGCCCTGGCGGCGTAGCGTGCGGGAGGTCGACATCGCCCAGGTTATGACCACGGCCGCCGAACCGGCGGACCTGATCGAGGCGATCGCCCGGTCCCAGGACCGCGACGCCTTTGCGCGCCTGTTCTCAACCTTCGCGCCGCGCTTGAAGAGCTATCTGATGGGCCTCGGCACATCCGCGGCGGCCGCCGAAGACCTGGTGCAGGAGACCCTGCTCGCGGTCTGGCGCAAGGCGGCCTCGTTCGATCGCACCCGCGCGGGCGCGGCGACCTGGCTGTTCACCATCGCGCGCAACCTGCGCATCGACGCGGCGCGCAGAGAGCGCACGGCCCTGGCCTATTCCATAGACCTGACCGACGAACCCGACGCCCCCGAAACGCCCGACGCCGCAGTCAGCGCGACGGAGCGCGAGGGCCGGGTGCGCGAAGGCCTGAAGACCCTGCCGCCCGACCAGGTCACGGTGATCCGCCTCGCTTTCTTTCAGGAGAAGGCGCATTCGGAGATCGCTCAAGACCTCGGCATCCCCCTCGGCACGGTCAAGTCCCGCGTAAGGCTCGCCATGGCGCGCCTGCGAGAGCGTCTGGAGGAATTGAAGTGAGCGTGCGTCATCACCCCGCCGACGCCGTCCTGGCCGACTATGCGGCCGGAACCTTGAAGCCGGGCTTCGACCTGATCGTCGCCGCCCACATCGAGCGCTGTCCCGCGTGCCGCGCGACCGTGCGCCTGTTCGAGTCCGCCAAGGCCGGTGCGATGAGCGACGCCGAACCCGCCGCGGTCGAGGCCGACGCCCTGGCGCGACTGATGGCGCGGCTCGACGAACCGCCGCCGGCCGAACCCGCGCGCGATCTTCGACCCCTGGTGCAACGCCTGCCGCTGAAGCGTCGCCGCTGGCTCGCGCCCAAGGTCTGGGTGCAACCGGTCGACGTGGCGCATGCGAGCGGCGACAAGGTCTATCTGCTCTACGTCGGCGCGGGGCTGAAGGGCCTCGACCACGGCCACTCCGGGCCCGAGTTCACCCAGGTCGTCTTCGGCGCGCTGAACGACAACGGCGAGGTGTTCGCCGCGGGCGACTTCTGCGAACGCGGGCCCGAACACCAGCACCAGCCGGTGGTCGAAGCCGACGACGGCGGCTGTCTCTGCCTGACCGCGACCGAAGGGCCGCTGATCGCGCGCGACTGGCTCGGCCGGATCATCCGCGCCGCCGCGGGCGTCTGAGCGTGGACAGCGTCGCGGCGGGCTCGGGCGTGAGCGTCCTCATGCTGTTCGCCGGCGTGCTGGTGTTCATGGCGGTGGTCATGGCCGCGTCCTGGCTCACCCAAAAGCTCACCCACAACACCGGCTGGGTCGACGTGTTCTGGAGCTACGGCATGGGCCTGTCCGGCGCCGCCGTCGCCTTGATCCCGGTGAACGCCGACACGGTGAACGCCCTGCCGGTCTCGCCGGCGCGCCGCTGGATCGTCGCGGTCATGATTGTTCTGTGGGCTCTGCGCCTTGGGACCTATGTCGCCCGACGCGTCGCGGGCTCACCCGAGGACGTTCGCTATCGTGACCTGCGCAAAAAGTGGGGCGGGACTTTCCAGACCAAGCTGTTCGGTTTCGTTTCGACCCAGGCGCCGGCGGCCTTGATCTTCGCCGTCGCGCCCTATCTGGCGGCGCGGCCGCAGCGCTATGAGATCGGCGTCCAGGATATCCTGGCGATCCTGATCTGGGTCGTGGCGCTGGGCGGCGAGACCCTGGCCGACCGCCAGATGGCGCGCTTCAAGGCCGACCCCAAGAACCACGGCAAGATTTGCGACACAGGGCTGTGGGCCTGGTCGCGGCATCCCAACTATTTCTTCGAATGGGTCGTCTGGTTCGCCTATCCGATGATGGCGATCTCCGCCGACGATCCGGCGAGCTGGCTGTCGTTGATCGCGCCCGCGGTCATGTTCGTTGTGCTGCGCTTCGGCACCGGCGTGCCGCCGCTCGAAAAGTCCATGGCCGCGTCGCGCGGCAAGGCGTTCGACGACTACAAGGCCAAGACCTCGACCTTCCTGCTGCTGCCGCCGCGCAAGAAGGTGACGGACAAGACCGCCTCCCCGAAATCCTCCTCGAAGTCTGGTCAAAAAAAGACAGGAATGCCGCGATGACCCTGCTCGCCTCCACGGTGACCGCCTTCGAAGCGGCGCTCCTGCCCGACGTCGTGCGCAAACAGGCGGTTTCCTGGCTCGTCGGCGCCGCGCGCAAGCGCCTGGCGAATTCCCCCGCGGGATTCGAACAGAGTTTCGCCGACGCCATGACGTCGCACCCGATCGCCGAACATGCCGACGCCGCCAACGTCCAACACTACGAACTCCCGTCGGCCTTCTTCGAGCAGATCTTGGGTCCGCGGCGGAAATATTCCTGTTGCCTCTACGACGAGGGCGTCACCTCGCTGGCCGACGCCGAGGATCGCGCGCGCTGGCCGAAACCTGCGCCCACGCCGGCCTGGCGGACGGCCAGCGCATCCTGGAGCTCGGCTGCGGCTGGGGCTCGCTCAGCCTGTGGATGGCCGAGCGCTATCCCGCTCGCACGCATCACCGCGGTCTCCAACTCCGCCACCCAGCGCGCCCACATCGAGGCCCAGGCCCAGCGCGCGCGGCCTCGACCAACCTGAGGTTGTCACCGCCGACATGAACGACTTTCGCACCGACCGGCGCTTCGATCGCGTGGTGTCGGTGGAGATGTTCGAGCACATGTCCAACTGGCGCGCCCTGCTCGCGCGCGTGCGCGGCTGGCTGAAGCCGGACGGGCGCGCTGTTCCTGCACGTCTTCACCCATCGCGCCGCGCCCTACCGCTTCGACCACGCCGACAAGGCCGACTGGATCGCCCAGCACTTCTTCACCGGCGGCATCATGCCCAGCCACGGCCTGATCCGGCAGTTTCCCGACCTGTTCAGCGTCGAGGCCGGACTGGCGCTGGAGCGGCGCGCACTATCAGCCGCACCGCGCTGGACTGGCTGGCCAATTTCGACGCGCAACGCCGACGCCGATCGCAGCCGATCCTGCAAGACGTCTACGGCGCGGACGCGCGCCTGTGGGGACGGCGCTGGCGCCTGTTCTTCCTCGCCACCGCCGGCCTGTTCGGCGACCGGCGGCGGCGAGGTCTGGGGCGTCAGCCACTACCGGCTGAAGCCGGCGCAGGCCTGAGGTGCGCTGGCTGATCGCCTTTGTCACAGCCGCCGTGGTGTTCCTGGCGATGGACTTCACATGGCTGTCGCAGACCAATGCCATGATCTACCGGCCGATCATCGGCGAACTGCTCTCCCCCACACTTCGAGTCAGGCCCGCGATCGCGTTTTATGTTCTGTACCTCGCGGGCCTGATCTTTTTCGCTGTAGCGCCGGGGCTGAAGAGCGGCGGAATGAAACGCGTCGCCTTGAATGGTGCGTTCTACGGCCTGTGCGCCTACGCGACCTATGACCTGACCAACCAGGCGACGTTGAAGGTGTGGTCAACAAAGCTGACCCTGCTCGACCTCGGCTGGGGGATGACCGTGTCGCTGGTGGCGGCGTGCGCGGGCTATTTGGCGGCGAGTCTCCTCGCGCGCCGAACCGCGGCCTAGTCCCTCGACGCCCCTCTCAAAAAACGAAGCCCACCGTAGATCACCGTATTTTACGGTGACCGGCTCAGCCCTTCGAACGGCGGGCGCCGTCGACGGATCAACTTGTCAAAGACCAAAACCAGACCGCAATTTAACATGGCCGCAGCCGAAAGCGGAGAGGCGCGCGCCGCGGTTTAAGTCCGCGAACTTCGACTCACGAAAGAAAGTGTTGTAGGCTCCCGCTGCGCTGGCCGAGGGCGGGAGCGGTGACAATGAGAACTTTAATCGTGGTCTGCGCGGCTCTTGTCGCGGCGGCGGCGCTCGGTGGGTGCAAAAAGAAGGCAGACGGCAGTTTCGAGTTCGATGCCGGCCAACACCAGAAGGGCCGTTACGAAGGCGTCAGGCATCTATACCCCCGGTAGCCCGTGGGCACAGCTTGCCGACGCGCAGCGACCGAACGGGCCACCGAAAACAGCGAACGACCAGGCGATCGTCGTGGTCATCGACAGCGACACCGGCGAGATGCGCGCCTGCGGCGACCTGAGCGGATATTGCGTCGGCATGAACCCGTGGAACAAGGACCTGACCGCAGCTCAAAGAGCGCCGGTTGCGGTCACACCCGCGAAGGAAGAAGCGGCGGACACTGACACGGCCCCCGCCGCGCATCGGGCGGCAAGAGTTGCGGCAAAACGTGGCGAATTGGTGCAACGATAATAGTGCAATTGGTCGCGACGATGTTGGCGGCCAGTCCGGTTGTCGCAGATGCAAGCCGTGACGGACTGGCAATACCTTTGTTTCTCGGCGCGTGGCGACTCTTCGCAAACGATTGCGAGAGTCACGTCAGGAAGATGGTAGGAGAAGCCGACACGTCAGCCGCCGCCACGTCCATTCAAAATATTTCGCGTGTGGACTAAAGACGAGGGGGCCACAAAAGAGACACTTATCGTCGCCGATCAAGCACTCACTGACACGGACAAGCGGAGCAGTGACATCGTCTGTTCAGTATCGACGCCCGCCACGTCGACCAGCGAAGTGACCGTCGCGCTAACCAATCTCTTTGGTCCGCCATCGTCCAAAGGTGGGATAGCCTACCCCCCTATGCCCATCGAGGCGCCCGCTGCATGGGAGTTTAAGGAGGTCGGCGGTCAGCTAGTGAGACTATCGAATGCCGATAACTTTTCCAGCCGAGAAGCCGGAAGGTTGTTTGTTATAGAAGCGACCTATCAGGACGGCGAGGTTAGCATTGCGATGAGCGTTGAGACGATCCGCTAGACGTCCAGTCTTCTCGCCACCTCTTCGCCAATGGCGAGCGACGACGTCAGCCCCGGGCTTTCGATGCCGAACAGAGCGACCAGGCCGGGAAGGCCATGGGTCGTTGCGTCGCAGATGTTGAAATCCGGTTGTGGTTCGTCGGGGCCGTGGAGTTTGGGGCGGATGCCGGCGAAGTCGGGCGATAGGGCGCCGTCCTTCAGTCCCGGCCAGAAGCTGCGCGCGCGGTCGTAGAAGTAGCCCGCGCGCGACGGGTCGACCTCGTAGTTTTCGTGCTCGACCCATTCCAGGTCGGGGCCGAAGTGAGCCCGCCCGCCGAGGTCGCGTTTGTAGTGCAGGCCGAGCGCGCCGTGAATCGGCGGCGGATAGACCAGCATGCGAAACGGCGGTTTGCCGGCCAGGGCGAAATAGCTGCCCTTGCCGTAGTGCAGGCACGGGATCTGCGGCTTGGGGAATCCTTCGATCAGGCCGGCGCAGGTCTGGGCGCCGAGGCCCGCGGCGATCACCAGCTCGCGCGTGCGCAGGGTCGACGGCTCGGCGCCGCCGGCCCGCACCTCGAAGCCGCCGCCGTCGAGCGGCGTGGCGCCGGCGAAGGGCGAGGCGCGTGCGATGGCGCCGCCCGCATCCTCGATCTCGCCTTCCAGGGCGAGCATGTAACCGTGCGCCTCGAAGATGCCGGTCTCGTGTGACAACAGCGCCATCTCGCAGCGGATCTCTGGCTCGTGCGCCTTGGCCTCCGCCGCCGAGATCAGCGAGACGTTCTCCACGCCGTTGATCTGCGACTGATGGAAGATGCCCTCGATTTCCGCGATGTCGGGCGCGTGCGGCGCGACCACCAGCTTGCCGCACTTCTCGTGCGGGACCTTGTGGGTTTCGAGGAAGGCGTAGAGCGCGCGCCGGCCGTCCACGCACAGGCGCGCCTTCAGCGAGCCGGTCGGATAGTAGAGTCCCGCGTGGATCACCTCGGAATTGCGCGAGGAGATGCCCTGGCCGATCAAGGCCTCCTTCTCCAGCACCACCACCGAGCGCCCGCGCCGGGCCAGGGCATAGCCGCAGGCCAGGCCCACCGCGCCCGCGCCCACCACCGTCACATCCACATCGAATGGAATCATCGTTGCTCAGCATAACGCGCGAAGGCGCGCGCGGCAGCATAACGCACGAAACGCGTTTCGGTAGTTTGCGCGCGGCAGCTCAGGCGGCCTTGCGGCGCTCCGCGGTTTCGGCCGCCTCGACGATGGCGCCCAGAAGCGCCGCAGCGCCGATGGGCTTGGTCAGGTGGCGCTCGGCGCCGGCCGCGCGGCTCGCCTCGACGTGCTCGGGCAGGGCGTTGGCGGTCAGCATGATCACCGGCGTGGGTGTCATGTCGTGCGCGTGTTCGTGGGCGCGGATGGCGCGGGTGGCGCTGAGCCCGTCCATCACCGGCATCTGCATGTCCATGAGCACCAGGTCGAAGTCGCCGTCGCGGAACGCCGCCACCGCCTGTTCGCCGTTTTCGACCTGGGTCAGTTCGACGTCGGCTGTGCCCAGCATCAGCTCGACGACCTTGCGGTTGGTCGGATGGTCGTCCGCCAGCAGGATGCGCAGCCGACCGGCGGCCGTCGGCGGGCGCCGCTTCCTGTTCGACGGCCGCCGCGGCGCAGGCCGGGAGGTCGATGCTAAGGCTGAACACCGAACCCTTGCCCGGGGTGCTGGCGCAGTCGATCTCGGCGCCCATCAGCTCGGCGAGCTGGCGGCTGATCGCCAGGCCCAGGCCGCTGCCGCCGTAGCGGCGCGTCACCGAACCGTCCGCCTGCTCGAAGCGGCCGAAGATGCGATCCTTCACCTCGGCGTCGAAGCCGATGCCGGTGTCGGAGACCGCGCAACGCCAGCGATCGCCGCCGGCCGGCGCCACGGTCAGGCGCACCTCGCCCCGCTCGGTGAATTTCACCGCATTGGAGACGAGGTTGGCCAGAATTTGTTTCAGGCGCTCGGCGTCGCCCATGACCGTCGCGTCCGCCTCGGGCCCGGCGTCGAGCACAAGCGACACGCCCTTCTCGGCGGCGCCGGCTTCGTAGAGGGTGACCACGGCGCGGGTCGCGTCGGCGAGATTGAACGGCTCGGGCCGGATTTCGAGACGCCCGGACTCCACGCGCGCCAGATCGATCACATCGGTCAGCAGACGCTCGAGCGTCACCGCCGACGACTGCAGGGTGTGCACCATGTCCCGCTGCGACGGATCGAGCTCGGTGCGCGCCAGCACGTCGGCCACGCCGACCACGCCGTTCAGGGGCGTGCGGATTTCGTGGCTCATGTTGGCCAGGAACTCGCTCTTCGCCCGGTTGGCGGCCTCGGCGGCGTCGCGCGCCTTTTCGAGCGCCTCGGAGGCACGCTTCAGGTCGGTGAAGTCCACGCAGATGGAGACCACGCCGCCGTCGGGCATGCGCCGCTCGTCGATCTGCAGCCATCGGCCGCCGGCGATTTCCTGTTCGAAGGTGGAGGGCGCCGCGCGGCGGCGCGCCAGCCGATCCTCGAGCCACGCCGCTTCACGTCCCGTAATCTCGGCGTAGTGTCCGCAGTTCAGGCCCGCCCTCAGCAGGGATTCAAAGGACGCGCCGGGCGCCATGTACGCGCCGACGTCGCGGTTCAGGTCGGCATAGCGCGCATTCCACAGGACGAGGCGGTCGTCGATGTCGAACACGGCCAGCGGATAGGGGATGACGTCGAGCGCAATGCGCAGCCGGTCGAGCGAGACGCGGCGCAGGTAGCTCTCGATCACCACGGTCGCTACGGCGGTGAGCGCGATCACGGCGACGAGCGACACGACGGCGGCCGCCATGACGCCGCGGTCGATCACCTGGTTGGGGACGCTGACCGTCGGGTCCGGCAGGATGGTCACCGCGCTCATGCCGGTGAAATGCATGCTGCAGATGGCGAGGGTGAAGAGACCGGCGCCCACCGCCTGATCGCGCAGGCGCGCCGCGTGGCCGGCGATGGCGACCGCCGCGGCGGCCATCAATATGCCGACGATAATCGAGGCGACCAGGAAGTTCATATCCCAGTAGAGCGTTCCCTGGATGCGGAACGCCGCCATGCCGACGTAGTGCATGGTCGAAATGCCGGCGCCCAGCAGGGCGCCGCCGATGGCGAGGTTGCTCAGCCGATTGCGCGCCGCCGCGACGCCGAAGCCCAGGCTGGTGCCGGCGATGGCCAGCACGAGCGACAGGATGGTGCCGGCGGGCTCATAGCCGGTGGCGAGCTTGGGCTGGTAGGCCAGCATGGCGATGAAGTGCGTCGCCCAGATGCCGCAGCCGGCGGCGACGCCGCCGAAGCCGATCCACGCGTACTTCAGGCCACCCTGGCTGCGCGCGGCCAGGGCGTAGAGACGGAACGCGGTGACCGAGGCGATCACGCAAACGACGGCGGCGACCAGGACAAGACGCCAGTCGTGATCCACCAGGACGCAGGACAGGACCTTGAGCATGAGGGCTCCCCACTGCTGTGGGTTTTCACACAATCCCGTTATTTTTAGGTGTACCGCATTGCTATCATAGGTTTAGCGGGCCCCGCCGTTGCGGCCGGCCTTCGACGCCCGCTAAGGTCTTTGCGGACAAGGGGCGGCCGCGATGAATCGGAAATTCACCCTCTTCGTGGTCGCCGGCATGGTGCTGGGTGTCCTGGTCGGCTGGGCCTGCAACGGCTTTCTGGACGCGGCCGGGGCCAAGCAGGCGGCGGACGACCTGGGGCTGGTCACCTACACCTTCCTGCGCCTGATCCGCATGATCATCGCGCCGCTGGTGTTCTCCACCCTGGTTGCGGGCATCGCCAAGATGGAAAACGCCGCGACGGTTGGACGGGTCGGCGGACGCGCGCTCGCGTGGTTCATCGTCGCGTCGCTGGTGTCGCTGTGCCTGGGCCTTCTGATCGTGACCCTGCTGCAGCCGGGCGCGGGCCTGCACCTGCCCATTCCGCCGGCAGGCGCCAGGCCAGAGGGGGTCACCGCCGCGGACTTCACCGCCAAGGGCTTCATCGACCACGCCATACCGTCGTCGATCATCGACGGCATGGCGAAGAACGAGGTGCTGCAGATCGTCGTGTTTTCGGTGCTGGTCGGCACCGCCGTCGCGACCTTGGGCAAGCGCGTGCCGGTGGTGATGGAGCTGGTCGAGCAGATCGTCCAGATCATGCTGAAGGTCACCAATTTCGTGATGATGACCGCGCCGCTCGCGATCTTCGCGGCCCTGGCCTCGACGGTCGCCCAGCACGGGCTGTCGATCCTGCTCACCTACGCGGGCTACATCGCGGGCTTCTACCTGGCGCTGGCCATCCTTTGGGCGCTGACGATCGCCGCCGCAGCGTTGTTCATCGGCAAGCGCGCGCCGCAACTGGTCTGGGCCGTGCGCGAGCCGATCCTGCTCGGATTCTCCACCCGCAGTTCGGAGGCGGCCTATCCGAAGACGCTGGAGGAGCTGGAACGCTTCGGCGTGGCGCCGCGCATCGCGAGCTTCGTGCTGCCGCTCGGCTATTCGTTCAACCTGATGGGCTCGATGGTCTATGCGACCTTCGCCATCATCTTCATCTGCCAGGCCTACGGCATCCACATGAGCCTGGGGCAGCAGATCGTCATGCTGCTGGTCTTGATGGTAACGTCGAAGGGCCTCGCGGGCGTACCCGCCGCGGCGCTAGTCGTGATCTTGGCCACCCTGGCCTATTTCAGCCTGCCCCTGGCCGGCGTGACCCTGATCCTGGCGGTGGACCACATCATGGACATGGGGCGTACGGCCACGAATATCATGGGGAATTCCGTCGCCGCCGCGGTGGTGGCGCGCTGGGAGAAGGCCTTGGGTCCGCCGGTCGAAAACCTCGCCGAAGTGACCGAGACGTGATGGGCAGAACCCTCGGGCCGCCCTATATAGCCGCTGACATCCACCTGGACCGTAACCGGAGGCGTTCCGGTTCCCGGTCGAACAAGGGGCAGGAGACCATGACCTTCGCCAAGCGTATCGCGGCCCTCGTCGCCGCCGTCATCGTGCCGCTGTCGCTGGCCGGATGCGGCTACAACACCCTGCCGACCCAGAAGAACGCCGCCCTGACCAAGTGGTCCGACGTCCAGGTCGACTATCAGCGCCGCGCCAACCTGATCCCCAACCTGGTCGCCACGGTGAAGGGCTACGCCGCCCAGGAAAAATCCGTGCTGGTCGAGGTGACCGAGGCCCGCGCCCGGGCCACCAGCGTCAACGTCGACGCCAACACCGTCAGCGACCCGGCCAAGTTCCAGCAGTTCCAGCAGGCCCAGAGCCAGCTGTCCGGTTCGCTCGGCCGCCTGATGCTGGTGGTGGAGAAATACCCGGACCTGAAGTCCAATACCAACTTCCTGGCGCTGCAGTCGTCGCTCGAAGGCACCGAGAACCGCATCGCGATTTCGATCCGCGACTACAATGACGCGGCCAACACATACAACACCTCGCTGCAGACCTTCCCCACCCTGCTCTGGGCCAACTCGTTCCAGAAGGGCTACAAGCCCATGCAGCTGTTCCAGGCGGCCGCCGGCGCGCAGAACGCACCGACCGTGGACTTCTCCACGCCGCTCGCACAGACGTCGGCGCCGACGCCGGCGCCTGCCGCGAAATGAGACTGTTCGGACTTGCGAGCGCCGTACGCTTTACGGCGCTCGCCCTCTCCGCCCTGGTTCTGGTCTCAGCGCCCGCGCGCGCGGATCCGACCTTTCCTGAGCTGAACGGACATCGCGTCATCGACGACGCGCACATCCTGCCGGCCGCGACCCAGGCCGATCTCGAACAGAAGCTTGCCGACCTCGAGACCAAGACCACCGACCAGATGGTGGTGGTCACCGTGCCCTCGCTGCAGGGCGAAGCGATCGAGGATTACGGCTACAAGCTCGGGCGCAAGTGGGGCATCGGCCAGAAGGGCCAGAACAACGGCGTCCTGTTCATCGTGGCGCCGGCCGAACACCGGGTGCGCATCGAGGTCGGCTACGGCCTGGAAGACGTGATGACCGACACCCTGTCGAGCGTCATCATCCAGGACACGGTGCTGCCGAAGTTCCGCTCGGGCGACATGCCCGGCGGCGTCACCGACGGCGTCGATGCGGTCATCCAGCAGCTAACCCTCGACAAGACCCAGGCGGTGGCCAACGTCCAGGCCGCCGAACATGCGCAGGCCGCAGCGCCCGTGCGTCACAGCCACGGCTTTCCGATTCAGGCGATCTTCTTCCTGATCATCATGTTCGTCGTCGTCGGACGCCTCGGCTTCTGGCCGTTGCTGTTCCTGGGCGGCATGCGCGGCGGCGGCTGGTCGGGCGGCGGCGGGTTCAGCGGCGGTGGAGGCTTTAGCGGCGGCGGCGGATTCAGCGGCGGCGGAGGCTCCTTCGGGGGCGGCGGCGCATCGGGAGGCTGGTGAGATGCTGAAACTGACCGACGCGGATCGCCAGCGCATCGCCGACGCGGTGAGCGAAGCCGAGAGCAAGACCTCCGGCGAAATCTTCTGCGTGCTGGCCAAGAAGGTCGGCGAGTATCGCGAGGCGTCCTTCGCCTGGGCCGCGGTCCTGGCGCTCGCCCTGCCGTTCGCCGGCGTGCCGTTCGGCCTGACCCCGGACAAACTGCCCCTGCCGTTTTTGGGCGCGGAGTGGAAGGCGGCGCAGGCGTCCGCCATCGACGGCGCGGTGACCGAGGCGTTGATCGCCTACGCGCTCGTGCAGGCGGTGCTGTTCGTGGTTCTGCTGATGATCTTCCTGCTGCCCGCGGTCCGGCGGTTTTTGACGCCCAAGGCGCTGAAGCGCGAACGCGTGCGGCGCGCGGCGCTGGAGCAGTTCTTCTCCAAGGCGCTGCACCTGTCGGAAGGCCGCACCGGCGTACTGATCTTCGCCTCGGAAGCGGAGAAGATGGTCGAGATCGTCGCCGACGAGGACATCCACGAAAAGGCCGGCGAGGACCATTGGGAAGGCGCCGCCGAACTGCTGGCCAAGGGGATCAAGGCCGGGAAACCCGCCGACGGCTATGTGGCGGCGATCCAGCACGTGGGCCACGTCCTGGCCCAGCATTTCCCCTCGACCGGCCCCAATCCGAACCAACTGCCGGACCGCCTGATCGAGATCTGAGGGCGGCGACCGCCGCGCTCAATCACGGCGAATTCAAGGATTTACCGATTGCGGCGGGTTCTCCGGCCGGTTCATGCGTTCTAGGCTGAACCATGCCGCGGATCCTGACCTACAACGTGCATCGCTGCGTCGGCGTGGATCGCCGGCTCGATGTCGGCCGCATCGCCGCGGTGATCGCCGAGTTCGAACCCGACGTCGTCTGCCTGCAGGAGGTGGACGTGCTGCGCGCGCGCACCGGCGGGGTCGACCAGGCCCACGCCATCGCCCGCGAACTGGCCATGACCCACCACTTCAACGCCGCCTTCCGCGTCGAGGAGGAGAGCTATGGCGACGCGATCCTGACCAACCGGCCCGAGCGTCTGGTGCACAAGGGCGCCCTGCCGACGCTGAAGGGCGTGCGGGGATTGGAGCGGCGCGGCGCCGTGTGGGTCGCGGTCGATTTCGACGGCGTCGAGCTCAACGTCCTCAACACCCACCTCGGCCTGGTGCCGCGCGAACAGCGGCTGCAGGCGGCGGCCCTGGTCGGGCAAGGAGTGGCTGGGTCATGCGGACTGTGTCGATCCGGTGGTGCTGGTCGGCGACTTCAACGCGACCTCGCTGACGCGGCCCTACCAGCGGCTCGCCGCGCGTCTGTTCGACGCGCAGAAGGCGCCCGCAATCACAAGGACCCTGCCGACGTTTCCGTCCGCGTTCCCGGTGCTGCGCATCGACCATTGTTTCACCAGCCCGGGCGTCGCCGTCACCGGCGTGCAGACGCCCTATTCGCCTCTGGCGCGGATGGCGTCCGATCACTTGCCGCTGGTAGTGGATTTCGAGCTGTCGTCGACGGCCGCCGCGTCGGCCGCCTGAGCCACAGTGCGTTTGAGAATCCGCGACAGCCGGCGCCGCCGCCACGGCCGCCAGGAATCCGCCGGCGTCGCGGGATCGCCGATCTGCCACTCGGCCATCAGCCTGGCGCCGCGCGACGCCCTGCCCGGCGCCAGCGGCGCCAGCCGCCCGTCCTGGTTCAGCGCCTCGATCGCGGCCTTCAGCGTGCCGCTCGCCGCATAGGTCCAGTCGAAGGCCTCGGTGTCCACGCCCAGGAAATGGCCCACGGTGCGCGACCGGTGGCGGCGGATGAACTCCGACACCGCATCGCCCTCGCGTTCGGCCTCGATCGCCACGTCGCATTCGGTGTCGAAGCCGCTCGACCGGTTGTTCAGATTGGCCGAGCCGATGCGCAGAATGCGGTCGTCGATGGTCGCCACCTTGGCGTGGACGATGATGTCGTGACCCTGACGGGTCAGCGGGGTCCAGACGCTGAGCCGGCCATAGACGTCGGCGTGACGCAGCCGCTCGAGGATCGAGCGCCGCGCGCTGTCCATGGCGAAGTGGTCGAACCAGGAGGGCGCGCGCGCGGTGGAGACGATCACCACCTCGGGCCCGTTCGGTTCCTCCAGACGCTCCGCCAGGGCCGCGGCGATCAGCGGCGAGGTGAAGTACTGGTTCTCGAGATAGATGAGCTTCTTTGCGCCGACGATCGCCTCGAGATGCAGCTGTAGCACTTCGCGGACGCCCACGGCGCCGCGCCACGCGGGTTCGGTACGCGCGATGCCCACGGGCACATCCAGCACGTCGGGCGCGATGTCGCCGGGCCAGTGGTCGAAGGTCTCGCTGACCGGCTCGATCGTCTCGCCCGTGCCGTCCAGCCAGCGCTGTCGCGCGAGATCGCCCAGCGCGCGCGCCGCGGGACCGTCGAGCAGGCACATGGTCTCGTGCCGCGGCGGGAACAGGATGCCGGTAGGTGTGCATCGCCGGGGGTCGCGGTCGCGGTGGGCGGCCTCGTCCCAACGGTCCACCGAGATGTCGCCGCCGCCGCAGAACGCCAGGCTGTCGTCGATCACCACCACCTTCTGGTGATGGCAGGCGCCGATGGGCCGAGCCCGGTCGAGCCGGAAGGTAATCGGACCCTGCCGGAACCAGTCGAAGGCCCGCTGGGGGAAAAAGTCCTGGCCCCAGGCGATCGGCAGCGGCATCCGCCAGATCAGCAGGCGGACCTTCAGCTCAGGGGTCTCGCGCACGATCCGGCGCAACAGGTGGCCGATCTCGGTTCCGCGCTGGTGGGCCCCGCCTTCGGGATCGAGGCGGGTGCGGGGGTCGAACTGCCAACCCAGGAACAGGACCGAGCGCCTAGCCCGGGGCAGAATCTCGGCCAGGGCCCGGAAATAGGCGGCGTTCTCCATCAGGACGGCGAACCGCCCCGCCCTTTCCACCCGCCAGCAGTTGTCATGGGCTCTGAGCAGCACCGTTGGGGTCCCCGGCTGCGGCCGTTCTAGAGCGGGCCGGCCCCGCGGTGAACCGGGCCGTGCCCGGGCTCCGAGCGGCGGCAACGCTTCGCATAACCGAAAGTTCACCGTCCCAACATTGCGGCAGGGCCGGCAAAGGAGGATAAAGCCTGCCTCGCTCCCGCTTCGGGGCATGGGCGAAGGTCGATGCTGGATTTCCTCTTCGCAGTGGTGACGGCGCTGGCTGCGGCCGCCTTTGCCCAGTTTGGGGTGACCCTGGACACCAAGCCGGGGAACGCCGCCGCCAATCCCGAGGTTCATCGCACCGTCGAGGGCGGCGATCAGAGCCGCGCGATGAACGCCGCGGCGCGCACGGTGCGGCTACCCACAGGCTCGGTCCCCACCGTGGGCCGAAAGGGCGGCGGATAGCCTCATTCCGCTTTGCGTGGGGTTTACTTACCGTTAGGTTTCGTCTGACGCGCGAACCCGAGAAACGCAGAAAGCGTGAGCTGCCGCGCGACCTGAAAGAGCCGCGCCATGAGAGTCCGACCCCGCTCCCCCTGAATTTTTCCGGGCCCGAACCCCTGGTCCTGAAGCCGCAAGACGGCGAGGCCGCCAATCCGAGCGCCGGTTCGGACAGCGCGGTTTCGGAGACGGACGCCCAGATCGACGCCCCGTTGGCCGCCACCGACAGCGACGCCGAAGCCATGGCTCATGCGGACCTCGCCCACGAGGTCCAACCGCTCCCGGAGCCGGAGCCCGCCGCCAGCGCCTCGCCTTACACCTTTGAGCCCGCCCCACTCGCGCCCGAGCCCCGGGCAGAGACCGCCTATCGGTCGGAGGGAATCTTCGCCCGTTCAGGCCGCATCACCCTGAACCTGCGCGACGCCGAGCCGCCGGCGCCCGGCGAAGACGACGACGACGCGCCGCTGATCCTCAGCACCCCGATCCCCAACACGTCCGCCGAGCCGGTCGAACCGGTGTTCTCGACCCCGGCCCCGGACCTGCGCCCCATCCTTCATCCGGAGACGCGATCCGAGCCTCGCCCCGAGGCCATGGCGCCGTCACCGCCGCCCGCGTCCGAGATGGCGCCCGTGGTGGAAGGTGCGAGCGATGCGGCCCCGCCGACCCCCTTCGACGCCCGAACCGCGCGCGCCAAGGGCAAGGCGGCGGCGATCAAGACGGTCGCCGGAAACGCGGAGACCGAAACCGGCCGCTTCGCCTATCTGATCGCCGCTGCGGTCTCGGTGCTTTGGATCGGCTGCGTCGGCTCGTGGGCCTTCTATCAGGCCGGCCTCGGCGAGCTGCAACTCGCCCCGCTCAACCTCGCCATGCTGGCGATCATGGCCTTGGCGCCGGTGGGCCTGATCTTCACCGCCGCGCGCCTGACGCGCCAGAGCGCGCGCCTGATGGCCGAGACGCGCCGCGCGCGGGAGCTTTCCGAAGCCATGGTGGCCCCGGCCGCGCTGGCGGCAAAGGAAACCGTCGAACTGGTCCGCGCCATGCGCGCCGAGATCGACGAGTCCACTGCGACCGCCCTGCGCGCGCGCTCGGAACTGTCCGACCTGCGCGACGCGCTCAAAGACCAGACCCGCGAACTCTCCGACGCCGCCAACGAAGCCGGGCGCGGCGCCAGGACGCTGCGTGAAAGCCTGGGCGCGGAACGCGAGGCGATGCAGACGCTGGCGCAGACGCTCGACCAGCAGGCTTCGGGCGTGCTCGAGGCGGTCGACCGCCAGGCGCGCATGGTCGCCGACGCGTCCGACCTCGCCCAGACCCAGCTCGGCGAGGCGGAAGCCGCGCTCGCTGCCCGCGCGGCCGATCTCGCCGCCGCCTCCACCGAGGCCCAGGACGCCGCGCGCCTCGCCGCCGACGACCTCGCGCGCCAGACCATCCGCCTGGAAACCGCAGGCTCGGGCGTGGCGGAGCAGATTCGCTCCGTCGAGGAAGGTCTGTCGCAACAGCGCGGCGCCCTGGTCAACGCCGCCTATGCGCTGCGCAGCGACCAGGAGGACTTCTCCGCCCAGGTCGAGACCCAGCGCGCGCAGCTGATCGAGACCCTGAGCCACGCGCGCCTGGCCGCCGCTGACCTGGCCGACGCCGCCCAGCGCAACGCCGAGTCGCTGAACGACCTGGTGCGCAAGGCCGGCGACGAGATGAAGGCCGTGGCTGACGCCGCGGAAAGCGAACGCAACGCCTTCCACAACGACGCCCAGGCCGGCGTGGAGAAGTTCAAGGCGCTGGCTGCCGACACGCGCGACGCCCTGCTGCGCGAGACCGAGCGCGGCCTGTCGCACATCGCCGGCGCCGCCAACGACGCGCGTCGCCTCGCCGAAGAGTCCGTCGACGCGGCCCAGGCGCGCATCTCGCAACTGAACGAGAACGCCGCCGAAGCCGGCCGCCATCTCGACGCCAGCATTCAGACCGCCGCCGAGCGCGCGCAAGCGATGTTCGAGCGCTCCGCCGCCATGCTGAACGAAGCCGGCAAGCGCGCCGACGGTCATTTCGGTCTGGTGACCGAAGGCGCCGAGGCCTTGGTGCAACGCTCCTCGGCCCTGCTCGACGAGGCCGGCCGCCAGGCGGACGAGCGGTTCAGCGCCGTCGCCGCGCGCGCCCGCGCCGTCGCGGACCAGTCCAACACCTTGATGGAGCACGCGAGCCGTCAGGCGGACGAACGTTTCGCCGCCGCCGCCGCCCGCGCCCATGCAGTCGCCGATCAATCGGCCAGCCTGCTCGACCAGGCCAACCGCGAGGCCGACGAGCGTTTCGCCGCCGCCGCAGCGCGCGCCCACGCCCTGGTCGACCAGTCCGCCGCCATGATCGACGACGCGGGGGAACGCTCCGCCGCGCGCCTGGAATCGAACCTCGCCGCTGTGCGCCAGGCGCTGAGCGACCTCGACCATGCGCTGAACGACATCGACGGCCGCGCCGCGCGCCTGCCCGAAGCCGCGCGCGCCCGCGTGGACGAGATCAGGATCGCGGTGGAAGCCGGCATCGCCTCGGTGTCCGCCGCCGCGCAGAAGGCCGCCGCTGAGACCCTCGCCGTCGATGCGGCGTTCCAGGACCGGGTGAAGCGCAACTACGACATGCTGACCGAAGCGGTCCGCCTGATGACCGTGGTCAACGGCGCGGCCGCGGCGACCTCGGTGCGTCCGGAGCCCGCGTCCGAAGCGCCGCGCCTGTCGGTGCGGACCCAGGCCCGCGCCGAACGCCTGCAACAGCGCTTTGATGAGCCCGCCGCGCCGACTCCGCTGAGCACGCCGCAACCCATCGCGCCGGAGCCGGTGGCGCGTCGCCCCGAACCGCAACCGCAGCCGCAGCCGCAGGTCCAACCCCAGCCACAACCGGAACCCGCCCCGGCGGGCGGCCAGTCGGCGCTTCGTCCCCGGCTTCGGCTTACCCCGACCCAGGCGGACAACGAGGTGAAGAGCGCCTTCGAACCTGCGCCGCGTCGCGAGGTGGAAGGCTGGACCTGGCGCGACTTGCTGAACGGCATGGATAACCGCGGGGGGGACAACCGCGGCGGCGACACGCCGACGCCGCCGAAGTCGCCCGAACCGTCGGCCTCGCGCCTGGATGACACCGAGCTCGACGACCTCGCCGACCGCATCATCGACGAGATCGCAGCGCTTGGCGTCGATCCCAACGCGCTGTTGCCGCGCACGCGCATCGAGGAAGCCGCCGCCGCCTACCAGCGCGGCGATTTCGACGGCGCGCGCCTGGTCGCCCGCCGCGTCGCTCCGGCCGCCGTGCGCCGCATCGCGCGCCGGATCCTGACCGAGCAGGGCCTGCGCGACGACGCCGACCGCTTCGCCATCCGCTATGAGGCGCTGATCGACGAGGCCGCGCGCAAGGACCACGACGGCTTCCGCGTTCAGGCGCTGCTCAACTCCGACCCGGGACGCGCCTTCCTGCTGATCGACGCCGCCATCGGCGACTTGAACTAGCGCTCGCTTGCGTAGGCTTTCCGTCCGCGAGGAGGTCTGGCCGCTCGCGCGCCCCTTCACCATCTCGCGCGGCTCCAAAACCGAAGCCCGCGTCGTGGTCGTCGATATCGAAGACGAGGACGGCTACGGGCGCGGCCGAGGCGAGTCCGTCCCGTACCCGCGCTACGACGAAACCGTCGAAGGCGTGCTGGCCCAGATCGACGCTTTGCGCGAGGAGATCGAAGCCGGCCTCGACCGCGAGCGCCTGCAGACGCACCTGCCGGCCGGCGCTGCGCGCAATGCGGTCGACTGCGCCCTGTGGGACCTTGAGGCCAAGGCCTCAGGCCGGCGGGTCTGGACCCTGGCGGGCCTTCCCGAGCCGCGGGCG
This sequence comes from uncultured Pseudomonadota bacterium, assembly GCA_963838235.1. Lineage (GTDB taxonomy): Bacteria > Pseudomonadota > Alphaproteobacteria > Caulobacterales > Caulobacteraceae > JAFECT01. The sequence goes on along the minus strand of CAWIQJ010000005.1, from coordinate 170,433 downwards.
GTCCTCACGGCGTTCACGATCTCGCTCGACACGCCCGAGGCCATGGCCGAGGCGGCGCGCGAAGCCGCCGACCATCCGTTGCTGAAGCTGAAGCTTGGCGGCGCGCACGATATCGACCGGGTCCGCGCGGTGCGGGCCGCCGCGCCTCAGGCGCGCCTGATCGTCGACGCCAACGAGGCTTTGAGCTTCGACGATCTGGTCGGCCTAGCGCCGGAGTTCGCCCGCCTGGGCGTGGCCCTGATCGAACAGCCCCTGCCGGCGGGCGCGGACGAGGCGCTCGAGAACTATGACAGTCCTGTGACGCTTTGCGCCGATGAGAGTCTGCACACCCGCGCCGACCTCGACGCCTGCACCCGCCGCTACGGCGCGGTCAATGTGAAGCTGGACAAGACCGGCGGCCTGACCGAGGCCCTCGCGCTCATCCGAGAAGCCCGCGGTCGCGGGCTGGAACTGATGGTCGGGTGCATGGTCTCGACCTCGCTCTCGATCGCGCCGGCCATGCTCTGCGCCCAGGACGCCGCGATCGCGGACCTCGACGGACCGCTGCTGTTGGCGCGCGACCGGATGCCCGGACTGCGCTTCGACGGATCGTCCATTGCGCCGCCCGATCCCGCACTCTGGGGATAAGCCTGTGGATAACGGGAGCGAGTGAGGCGCGTTCGCCTCACCTTCACGGTTCGAAGGGTCGATTCGACCGGCTTAACGCCGTTCACGCTTGACCATCGCGCGCGGTCCCGACAGGTTGAAGACGCGGCGTCCTGTCACACACACGCCGGGGGCACATTGGACACGTCCGAACACGCCGGGTACGCCCGGGCTGCGCTGCTGATCACGGGGTTCGGTCCGTTCCCGGGGCGCCGACCAATCCTACCGCCGAAGTCGTGGAACGCCTGATCGCCCAGGCCTGGGCGCCGCGTGGCGCGCGCGTCCGCGCCCTGGTGGCGCCGGTGCGCTGGGCCGGTTCCGCCGAGATGATCGATGAAGCCCTGCGCGAAAGCGGCTGCGACGGCGCCCTGATGCTGGGCGTCGCAGGCAAGGCGCGCGAGTTCCGCGTCGAGATGCGCGCGCGCAACCACGCCGACCGTCGGCGACCCGACGCCGACGGCAAGCTGTGGCGCAACGCAAAGATCGACCCGACCGGCCCCGCGGTGGCGCGCTCGACCGCGCCGGTGGTCGAGATGATGCGTGCGATCCAGGACGCCGGCTATCCGAGCGTCGCCTCGTCCGACGCGGGCGACTACCTCTGCAACTTCACCCTCTACCGCCTGCTGACCGGCGTCGGCGAAGGCGTCGAGGGGCCGCCCGTCGGATTTCTGCACGTGCCGCGCTTCTTCGAACGTGACGGCGTGGACGTTCCGGTCGAACTCGACGATCTCGAACGGGCGGTGAAGGCCGCGGCGACCGCCTTCGCCTTCAGCCTGATGCCGCGGACCGCAGCCCTCGCCCTGGCCTGAGCCCACAGACCAAGCCCAACAACGACATCACGCTGATCGCCAGATAGGCGTCGGCGCCGTTGAAGACGCTGGCTTTCGGCATCAGCACCCTGATCTGCTATAACCCGGGTCATGACCTTGTCGAACCGGTGGATCCTGGCGCTGGCGGCGCTGAACGGCTTTCTGGGCGTGGCCCTGGGCGCCCTGGCCGCCCACGGCATCGCCGACCCGCATGTGAAAGAGCTGATCCGCACCGGCTCGCTCTACCAACTGATTCACGGCGTGTCGGCGGTCGCCGTGCTGTCACGCTCACGCTGGAGCGCGCTGCTGCTGTCGGTCGGCGCCTTCCTGTTCGCGGTGTCGATCTATCTCCTGGCTTTCGCGAGCCAGCCTTCCGGCGCCGCGATCGCGTCCCTGGCTCGAGGTCCTCGGACCGGTGACGCCGCTGGGCGGTTTGCTGATGATGCTGGGTTGGCTTTTCCTTCTGGTTACAGCGCTTCCGGCGTCCCGCACAGGACGCGCCGGAAAACCCTTGACCTCTCAACAGTCTCTGGCGACAGAGGCGGCATGGCCGCGTTTCAGACCGACGCCTCCCGCCGGGGGCTGTTTCCCGAGATCGAACCCTTCGCCTATGGCTGGATGCCGACCGAGTCCAAGCACGAGGTCTATTACGAGGAATGCGGGCTGTCGGCCGGCCGGCCCGCGGTCGTGCTGCACGGCGGACCGGGCGGGGCGATCAACCCTGGCATGCGGCGGTTTTTCGATCCTGCGAAATGGCGCATGGCGCTGTTCGACCAGCGCGGCTGCGGCCGCTCGCGCCCGCACGCGAGCCTCGACGACAACGACACCTGGAAGCTGATCGAGGACATCGAGCGCCTGCGCGAAAGTTGCGGCGTGGAAAAGTGGACGGTGTTCGGCGGCTCGTGGGGTTCGACCCTGGCGCTCGCCTACGCGATCACCCATCCGCAGCGGGTCGATGCGCTGATCCTGCGCGGCGTGTTCCTGCTGACCAAACGCGAACTGGCGTGGTTCTACCAGGACGGCGCCTCGATGGTGTTCCCCGACGCCTGGGAACGGTTCTTGGCGCCGATCCCCAAGGCCGAGCGCGGCGACCTGATGAGCGCCTACTACAAGCGCCTGACCAGCGCCGATCCCGACGAGCGGCTGGAGGCGGCGGTCGCCTGGTCCACCTGGGAAGGCGACACCATCTCGGTGCGCGGCCCCGAGGCGCGGCCCGAGAAGTTCGCCGAGGCCGATTTCGCCATCGCGTTTGCGCGGCTCGAGTGCTGGTACTTCGTCAACGGCGGCTTCCTGCCGGAAGAAGGCTGGATCTTGAACAACGTCGACAAGATCCGCCGCATCCCGGCCTGGATCGTGCAGGGCCGCTTCGACATGGTCACGCCGATGGAAAGCGCCTGGTCGCTGAAACAGGCCTGGCCGGAAGCCAACCTCGACGTCATCGGCGACGCGGGCCATGCCTCGACCGAACCCGGCATCGTCGACGCCCTGGTGCGCGCGACGGACGAGGCGTTCAAACTCTAGACGTCACGCCGGTGTGACAGGCGCGCGATTGACGCCGGCCGCGCAATTGGCAAGGAAGCACCGATAGCCCGTCCACCCCCGCGGAGCCGTTCCATGCTGGCGCCGGTCGACTACGATGATCGTCAACACGCGGTCTACGCCAAGGCGCGCGCCATCCATCCCGCCATGCTGGCGCAATGGATGGAGATTTTCGCGGAATACCTCCCCGAGCGGCGGCCGCTCAGCGTCATCGACCTCGGTTCGGGCGCCGGACGATTCACGCCCGCGCTCGCGGAAGCCTTCGGAGGGCCGGTTTGGGGCGTCGAACCGTCGGCGAAGATGCGCGAGAACGCCGAACGCGACGCCACCCATTCTGCGGTTACTCACCTGGCGGGCGAGGCGGCCCATATTCCCCTGCCCGATGCGAGCGCGGACGCGGTGCTGCTGTTTCTGTCTTTCCATCACGCGCCGGACAAGCGCGCCGCGGCGCGCGAGATCGCCCGGGTGCTCCGTCCCGGCGGCCGCGTGTTGATGCGCGGACAGTTCGGCGACCGGCCGCCCGCGTGCTGGTGGGATCCGTACTTCCCGAGTTTTCGCGGCCTCCAAGTGCGGATGTTCCCCACGTTGGGCGAAACCCTCGACGCCTTCGTCGACGCGGGCCTGCACAGGCGGGACCTGCGCGAAGTGGAGGAAACCTATTTCGAATTCGGCGGCCCAGGCGGTCGAGCGCCTCAAGCTGCGCGGCATCTCCGTCTTCGAGCATCTGAGCGAGCCGGAAATCGAAACGGGCTTCGCCCGCATCGACGCCGACTTTGCGGCCGGAACCCTGCCGGTCAAGATGACCGGACAAAGCGACCTGCTGGTTCTGGGCTGAAGGCCGCGGACAAGGCGTTGACGCTCTGACGCTTAGGGCCGCGCAACGTACTGCCCGATCAGACCCTTCGCGAGCGGCTCGACCCGGGCTTCGTCGTCGTTGGAGAGCACGATCACCGTCAGGTCGAGGTCGGGAACGCGGTAGATCACGGCGCCGAAGCCGGGCCCGTGGCCGTTGTGCCACCAGGCGGGATGGCCCGCGACGGTGTCGGTGACGAAGCCATAGCCGAAGTGGTGGCCGTAGTCGGTGAACATGGCGCGGGTGGATGCCGGCGACAGCACACGGACGGCGAACAGAGCGTCTTCCCACTTCAATAGATCGCCGGCGGTGGAAAAAATTGCTCCGGCGCCCGAAGCACGGACATTGGATATCCACGCCGTCGTTACCCACTTACCATCGACCTGCAGGTTGCCCACGGCGCTGTGCGGCGGCGGCGCGTCGGTCGCGAAGCCGCTACGGCTCATGTGCAGCGGCTCGAACACGCGCTCGCGCAGGAACACGTCGAGCGGCTTGCCGCTGACCCGTTCGACGATCAGGCCCAAGAGCACATAGCCGCTGTTGTCGTACGAGAACTTGGTCCCGGGCGCGCCCTCGAGTGGGTTGTCGCGCACCAGATCGATCACGTCGCCGGGCGTCTTGCCCCTCCAGGTGTCAGCGCTGTCGCCAAGCACGGTCGTGAAACTGGGAATGCCCGAGGTGTGTTCGAGCAGATGGCGAACGGTGACATCGCGCCAAGACGCGGGCGCTTCGGGAATGAACCTGGTGACCGGGTCGTCGAGCGACAGCTTACCGTCGTCCACCAGTGTCAGCACCGCCGCGGCGGTGAACTGTTTGGTGATCGAGCCGATGCGGAAGACGGTTCGCATTTCCGTCCGCACCCGCCGCGCGCGGTCTGCGAAGCCCACGGCCATTTCGAACACCGGCCGGCCGCGCTGCGCCATCAGCACCACGCCGTCGGTGAACGCCCTGTCCGCATAGGTCTGCACGAGCGCAGTGAATGCGGAGGTCTCGGTGCGGGCGACGGCGCGGGACGCAACGGCGACGGGCGGCGGCGCCGGTGAAACCAAGAAACGACCGGCGCGACCTCATGGTCGTGGTCCTAGAAAAAGACGCCGCGGCCTCTCGGCAGTTCGGAATAGCGGTGCACGCGCACGGCCTGGACCAGGCCGAAGCCGATCATCACCGTCACCATCACCGTGCCGCCGTAGGACATCAGGGGCATGGGCACGCCGACAACGGGCGCGAGACCGATCACCATGGCGCCGTTGATCAGCACGTAGAGGCCGAAGGTTGCGGTGATGCCGGCGGCGGCCATGCGGCCGAAGTGGCTGTGCGAGGTCGAGGCGATGCGCAGGCCCGCGGCGACGATGGCGCCGTAGGCCAACAGCAGAATGAAACAGCCGACGAAGCCGAACTCCTCCGCCACGGTGGCGAAGATGAAGTCGGTCTGCTTTTCGGGCAGGTAGTTGAGCTGGCTCTGGCTGCCCAGCATGTAGCCCTTGCCGAGCAGACCGCCGGAGCCCGCGCGCGATCGCCGCCTGGATGACGTGATAGCCCTTGCCTGACGGGTCCTTGTCCGGATGCAGGAAGGTGGTGATGCGCGCCTTCTGGAAGCCCTTCAGTACGAACATGACCACCGGCGGCACGGCGACGGCCACCGCAACGGTCACCGCCGCGATCACCTTCCAGGTGAGACCCGCCATGAACATCATCACCCCGCCGGTGAGCGCGAGCATGATGGCGGTGCCGAGGTCGGGCTGTTTCGCCACCAGGAGCACCGGCGCGCCGATCATGGCGACGGGGATGAGCAGCTTCCACGACCAGCGTGCCTGTTTGGCGGTGAGGCTGTGGTAGAAACGCCCGAGCGCCATCACCAAGCCGATCTTCATGATCTCGGACGGCTGGATGGTGAAATGGCCCACGCCCAGCCAGCGCTTGCCGCCGAGGTGCGTCTGGCCGACCAGCATGGTCGCGACAAGGAGCACGAGCGCCATGATGTAGACCGGATAGGCGAGACTGTACCAGACCTTCAGGTCGATCAGGCTCAAGGCGATCATCACGCCGAACAGCACGAAGAAGCGCGTCAGCTGCGCGTCCGCCCACGGCCCCCAATGCCCGCCGGCGATGGAATAGAGCATCATGGCGCCGACGCCCGCGATGAAGGCGAGCAAGGCCGCGAGACGCCAGTCGATCTCGCCGAGTTTCTCGGAAATGCGATCGCGCTGGCCGGGACGGGTTAGGGCGGAAACGGTCATGCGGGCCCCGTCTTGGGTGCAGGCAGTTGCGGTGCGGTCGAGCCCGGCTGCACGACCTCGTCGGGAACCGGCGCGTCGGGCGAGCTGGCCGGCGGCGTGGCCTTGCCGGCCTTGGTGTCGGGCGGAATGACGCCGCCGAGTTGCGCCTTGATCTCGGGATCCTTCACCAGCGCCGTGCGCAGAAGGTCGCGCACCTTGGGCGCGGACGCGTCGGCGCCGAAGCCGCCGTGCTCGACCAGCACCGCCATGGCGTAGACCGGCTTGTCCTCGGGCGCGAAGGCGATGAACCAGCTGTGATCGCGCAGATTCCACTGGCCGGTCGCGCCATGGGCGGTCTTGCCCGAGTGCGACTGCGCCGTGCCGGTCTTGCCCGCAACCTTGATGTCGCCGAGGCTGAGGTCGAGCTTACCGGTGGCGGTGCCGCCGGGCTCGCTGGTCACGCCGGCCATGGCCGAACGGACGATCTGCATGTGCTCTTCCGGAAGGCCGAGCTCGGGCGCCTCATCGCCGCGCGGCAGCTCCTTGCCGCCGACGGACTTCACCAGGCGCGGGCGGAGCGCGGTCCTGCCGTTGGCGAGGCGCGCGCACATGACGCAAAGCTGTAGCGGGTTCACCTGCAGCGCGCCCTGACCGATACCGAGACTGGGTGTTTCACCGGCGTACCACACCTGATGATAGACCCGCTCCTTCCACTCGGGATCCGGCAGGGTGCCCTTGCTCTGGGCGATATGGATCTCGGGGAAGACCTCGTTGATGCCGAAACGCCGCGCCATGGCGGTAATCCGCTCGGGTCCCACCGCGACCGCGGTCTGGAAGAAAAAGATGTCGCACGAGGTGACGATGGCCCTGTGCATGTCCAGCGTGCCGTGCGCCTTGTCGCAGTGGAACGGGTGGTTGCCGAACTGCCAGACGCCGTTGCAGGTGTGGGTGGTGTGCTCGCTGATTCCCATCTCGAGCGCGGCCAGCGACACCATGGTCTTGAAGGTTGAGCCGGCCGGGAACAGACCGTTCAACGCCTTGTCGAGCAGCGGCTTATGGTCATAGTCGGACCAGGCCTTGTACGCCGGACCCGGCACGCCGGAGACGAAGGCGTTGGCGTCGAAGCTCGGCGCCGATAGCAAACACAGGATGTCGCCGGTGCGGCAGTCCATCATCACCGCGGCGCCGGAGTCCGAACCGAACACCTCGAGCGCCTTGTTCTGGATTTCAGCGTCGAGGGTGAGCACGATGTCGGAGCCCGGAACCGCCGCGCGGTCGCCCTCGCGGTCCTCGCCCACCACCTTGCCGCGCGCGTCGACCTCGACCTTCTGGCCGCCGGGCGAACCGCGCAGGTCCTTGTCGAAGGCCTTCTCGATGCCCTGCTTGCCGATGCGGAACCCGGGGCTGAGCAGCATCGGATCGACGTCGCCGTGGTTGGCCGCCTTGACCTTCTTCACATCGTCGTCGGAGATCTTGGCGACGTAGCCGATCACATGCGCGAAGGCGCCGCTGAACGGATAGAATCGGCTTTCGTTCATGTCGGCGACGACGCCGGGCAAGTCAGCTGCGTGCAGGTTCACGCGCGCGAAATCGTCCCAGTTCAGGTCGGTGGCGACCGCCACGGGCACGAAGCGCGGGCTCTCGTTGATCTCGGCGATCAGCTGGCGACGGTGACCGGCGGTCGCGGGCAATAGTTCCTCGACCATGTTCAGCGTGCCGTCGAGGTCCTTGGTCTCGTCGCGCACCACCAGCACGCGGAAGCTCGCCCGGTTGCCGGCGAGCACAACGCCGTTGCGATCCTTGATCACCCCGCGCGGCGGCTGGACGATGCGGTAGTTGAACTGGTTGTGCTGGCTGAGCTGCTTGTAACGGTTGTTCTCGACCAGCTGCAGATAACCCAGGCGAGCGATCAGCGCGGTCATGCCGAACCCGGTCAAGCCGCCGAGCAGGAAGGTGCGCCGCAGGAAGCCGCCCTGACGCTCGTTGACGTCCTCGAAGAAGATGGCGGGTTCGGTCATCGGAAGCGCACGTCTCCGTCATCAAACCGCTGGATCAGCATGTAGCCGAGCGGGAACAGGGCGACGGTCGGAAGCCACTGCAGAATGGCGCCGACGATGGTCGGCGCCACGCCGGCCTCCACCAGGGTGAAGAGATAGATGCACAGGATCGCGGCGGTGGTGAGGCCGACGTACCAGGCGAGCAGCACGCCCACCTGCTGGCCTACGATGTAAGAGCGCGCGCCGAGGGTCACGCCGTAAACCGCGAGCAGGGTCAGCGCCCACAGACCGAGCGTGGAATCGAGCTCGAGGTCGGTGAACAGGCCGACCAGAAACAGCACGATCGGACCCAGCATGGACGGCCGGATCAGCGGCCAGGCGAAGGCCAGGACCATGCCGAAGATCGGCTCGGGCGGCGGCAGGCCGAACAGACGGACGTGGGTCGACAGCACCAGCGTCGCCGCCATGGCCATGAGCGCGGGATAGATCAGCCAGTGCAGCGGTCCCACCACCCTGACCGCCGCGCCGGATCTGCGCGAAGAGGGGCGCCTCATTGCGGGATCGCCGTGTAGGGGACGGGCCTGCGCGGGATGACGTCGGCCTTCACCGTGGGTTTCTTTTTCGCGGCCGGTTTGTGGGCGGCGACCTTGGGGGCGGCGGCCTTGTCGGCGTCGGCCGTGTCCTGCGACGCGTCCTTGGATTTCTTCTTGGTCACGACATCGGTCGCCGTCGCGACCGGCGCGGGCGCAGACTTCGCCGGCGGCGTCGGGACCGGAACCGGCTGGGCGGGTGCGATCGACGGGGCGGCGGCCGGCGGCGCGGGCGGGTGATCCGGATGCGCCGCTTCGATCTTGGCGACGAGGTCCGGCGCGGGCTGCGGCGCGGTGCCCATGCCGGCCAGCGGCGGCGCATTGATGGAGTCAGGCTTCAGCAGCTGGGAGAAGTCGTCGAACAGCAGCACGCGGACCACGTCGGTGTCGGTGTTGCCGGCGTAGAGCTTCACCCGCCAGGTGCCGTCGAGCGCGCGGGCGGCCACGCCCACCGCCAGCCCGCGGGGCAGCATGCCGCCGTCGCCGGAGGTCATGATCCGGTCGCCGTCCTTCACCGAGTCGGTGCCGCGCAGGAAGTCGAGGCGCGGATTCGGTCCGCCGTCGCCGACCAGGATGGCGCGCGCGTCGGAACGATCGACCAGCACCGGCGTGCGGCTGGCCACGTCGGTCAGCATCAGGACGCGGCTGGCGGTCGGGCTCACGCCCATGACGCGGCCGACCAGGCCGTACTCGTTGATCACCGGATTGCCGACGCGCACGCTTTTGTTGGTTCCCGCGTCGATCAGTTGGGCGTTGGCGAAGGGCCCGCGCGACTTCGACACCAGGTCGGCGGCGACCATCGGCACCGGCGGCTGGGTGCGGATGTTCAGCAGCGCCTCGTAGCGGCGGTTGATGTTCTGCAGGGCGATGGCGTTGTCGCGGACGGCCTCGAGCTGGGCCACTTCCTTTTTCAGGCGGCGGTTCTCGTCGACCGCGTCGAAGTAGTCGCCGATGAAATCGGTGGCGTGGCCGACCCAACGCACCGGCGCCGCCAAGCACGCCCGAGACCGGCGCAGTGACGCGGCTGAAGCCGCCGCGCACGGGACCGAAGCCGTCGGCCGCCGGCTTGTCGCGCTTGTCGGACACGATCAAGAGCACCGCGATCGCGCCCATGACGAGCACGGCGAACGCCGCCGTCAGTCCCAGCGGGACTTTCAGATTTTCAAATGGTCCATCCCGGTACGACACGGGCCCGACCCCTCACACACCCCCGCACGCCCTCGGGGAAACCCTGGCCTGATTAGGACAGAGTCGCATCCAGAACGCCCTTCATCCAGCGCGGATGCTCGAGCACCTTGCCACAGCCGATCGCCACGCAGGAGAGCGGGTCGTCGGCCACCGACACCGGCAGACCGGTCTGATCGCGGATCTCCGCGTCCAGGCCGCGCAGCAGCGCGCCGCCGCCGGTGAGCATGATGCCCTTGTCGGCGATGTCGGCCGCGAGCTCGGGCGGAGTGGCTTCCAGCGCGACCTTGACCGCTTCGATGATCTGGCTGACCGGCTCGGCCAGGGCTTCCGCCGCCTGACGCTCGGAGATGCGCACCTCGCGGGGCACGCCCTGCATCAGGTCGCGGCCCTTCACCTCGATCGACAGGCCTTCGCCGTCGTGCGGCACGCGCGCGGTGCCGATGTCCTTCTTGATCCGCTCGGCCGTCGTTTCGCCGATGAGCAGGTTATGGTTACGACGCATGTACGAGATGATCGCCTCGTCCATCTTGTCGCCGCCGACGCGCACCGAGCGCGAATAGACGATGCCCGACAGCGACAGCACGGCCACCTCGGTGGTGCCGCCGCCGATGTCGACGACCATCGAACCGGTCGGCTCGTGAATCGGAAGCCCGGCGCCGATCGCAGCCGCCATCGGCTCGTCGATCAGGCCGACCCGGCGGGCCGAGGCGTTGAGGCAGGAATCGTTGATCGCCCGGCGCTCCACCGCGGTGGCGCCAGAGGGGACGCACACGATCACCTTGGGGTTCACGAAACCCTTGCGGTTGTGGACCTTGCGGATGAAGTGCTTGATCATTTCTTCGGCGACTTCGAAGTCGGCGATGACGCCGTCGCGCATGGGGCGGATCGCCTCCATGTGGCCGGGCGTGCGGCCCAACATCTGTTTCGCTTCGATGCCCACGGCGTGGACGACCTTGCGCCCGCCCACGTTGCGCAGCGCCACCACCGACGGTTCGTTAAGCACGATGCCCTTGCCCTTCATGTAGATCAGGGTGTTGGCCGTGCCGAGGTCGATGGCGATGTCGTTCGAGATCATGCCGAACAGGGGTGAGAGCATGGGCGGGTCGTAACCAGTCGAATTGTGGGTCCGGGATTCGGCTTATTCGGCCCTTGGTCTACGTCCACGAAGCGCGACCCCCCGCGCATTTTCATGGTTCGTTGTTCGCCGCCGGCTTGGGTCCGTGTGCCTTGTCGCACCGGCGATTTCAAGCGCTAAGACGCGCGTCAAGCCCGCAGACCTGTCCCACGGCTCCGTTTGGGCGGTAAAACCTTGTTCGCACAAGGGATTTCTGGCCCTTCTCAAATCGCCGTGAGGCCTTCTGCCGCAAGCGCGGCAAGCGTTGCCGGACGCTCCTGAACGAGCGTCGCGTGCGCGCGAACGCGCGGATGACGCGTCGCGTCGCTCACGCCGGTGCGAAACAGCCAGCGGCTCATCACGCAGAGATAAGGGTCCGACGAGGTGAATCGTTTGCCATGCACGAAGGGCCCGGCCGCGAGTTTGGCTTCGACGATGTCGAACAGTTCGCGAAGCATGTCGGGCGCTTTCGCCGCCGTCGCCTTCTGCGCGGGCTCGGGATCAACCCAGCGGCCAGGCCGGAACAGGTGGGAAAATGCGACGTGTACGGAAGATGCGACAAAGCTGTTGAAGCTCTCGACCTGGGCCATCGCCCAGGGGTCGTCGACGGGCGCCAGCTTGGACTTGGGCCAGGTCCGGGCGGCCCAGCCGAGGATCGCCGGGTTCTCCGTGAGGGTCCCCTGGTCGGTCACCAGGACCGGCACGCGGCCGAGCGGATTCAGCTCCAGGTGCTGGGGCGAGCGCTGCTGGTTTTCTGTGAACTTCACCTGCCGGAGTTCGAAGTCGGCCCCCGCCTCGCGCAGCGCGATGTGGGCGGCGAGCGAGCAGGCGCCCGGGGCGTAGTGGAGCTTGGGCGTCATGAGGGATCCTTATGGGGTTCAGGCTTTTCCGACCCTGGTCTTTCCGGTTCGGAGCGCAGCCGGCCGAGCACCCGGCGCGCGATCAGCATCAGGCCCAGCCACGCCAAGCCGATGACCGCGATGAGCAGCGCCAGCCGCCAGTCGCCCTCGCGGCTCATGGCCATGACCGAGCGGCCGAACACGGCCACCAGCAGGGTCTTGGGCAGGACGCCGAGCGCGCAGCCGGCGATGAAGCCCAGGAACGGCGCGCGCGACACGCCGAAGGCCATGTTGACCACGATGAAGGGCGCGGACGGCACGTTGCGGATGATGAAGGAGGCGTAGAAGGCGTTGCGTCCGACGTAACCCGACAGCCGGTTGGCGGTCTCGCCGCCGAACCGTTCGAGCACCCGGGCGCCGGCGAACCGGCCCACGTAGAAGTTGGCCGCCGCCGAGATCACCGTCGCGATCCAGCTGTAGAAGAACCCCTCCACCGGCCCGAAGGCGACCACGCAGGCGGCGATCAGCACGAACTGGGGGGCTCCGATGAACGAGGCGGCGGTGAACACGAAGATCGCCGCCGGCAAGGCCCAGGGACTGCCTGCAAAGCCGGTCAACCAGGCCTCGAAGCTCCCTTCGGTCGATCGCCCCAGCTCGGTCTTCCCGAAGAAGAACACCAGGGCCACGGTCGCAAACAGCCCCACCGTGACCGCGATCGCGCGGCCGGTCTTGGCGTCCATGCTGGTCAGAAAGCGCCAGATCCTGAGCATCCGGCGGCTTATAGCGGACAGGCGGCGCGGAACAGCAATCCTGCAAAGCCCCGCAACGAAAATTCACCGCCGGTTTCATGGACTCCGGCCCCGCCCCGCCCTAGCTTCCCGCCGCTTTTCGCACTTGCGAGATGGAGTCGCGCCGACATGAGCCAAGCCGCTGTCCTGGAGTTCCGCGGCCCTGCGCCGGGTGAAGCCGTCCCAGACTCTGGCGGTCTCCGCCAAGGCGCGCGAGCTGAAGCGCCAGGGCAAGGACGTGATTTCGCTGGGCGCGGGCGAGCCGGACTTCGACACACCCGAGAACGTCAAGGAAGCGGCCATCGCCGCCATACGCCGGGGCGAGACCAAGTACACCGACGTCGACGGGATCCCGGAACTGAAGGCCGCCATCGTCGAGAAATTCCGGCGCGAAAACGGGCTGCTCTACAAGCCGTCCCAGATCCACGTGGCGCCCGGCGGCAAGCCAGTGCTGTTCAACGCCCTGATGGCGACGCTGTCGCCGGGCGACGAGGTGATCGTGCCGGCGCCCTATTGGGTGTCCTACCCCGACATGGTGCTGCTGGCCGGCGGCGAGCCGCGCATCGCAGTGGCCGGGCCCGAGACCGGGTTCAAGCTGAAGCCCGAGACCCTGGAGGCGGCGATCACGCCGCGCACCAGGTGGCTGATCCTGAATTCGCCGTCGAACCCGACCGGCGCGGCCTATTCGCGTGGAGAGCTCCGCGCGCTGGGCGATGTGCTGGTGCGCCATCCGCAGGTGTGGGTGCTGACCGACGACATGTACGAGCACCTGCTCTACGACGGGCTCGAGTTCGTAAGCTTCCTGCAGGCGGTCCCCGAACTCTACGACCGCACCCTGACCATGAACGGCGTGTCCAAGGCCTACGCCATGACCGGTTGGCGCATCGGTTATGCGGGCGGCCCCGAGCCGCTGATCAAGGCGATGCTGAAGGTCGAGGGCCAGTCCACCTCGAACCCGTGCTCGATCGCACAATGGGCTGCGGTCGAGGCGTTGAACGGGCCGCAGGATTTCATCGCCGAACGCTGCAAGGTGTTCGAAGAGCGCCGCGACCTCGTGGTCTCGATGCTGAACCAGGCCAAGGGCATCCGGTGCGCGACGCCCGCGGGCGCCTTCTACGTCTATCCGTCCATGCAGGACCTGATCGGCAAGCGCACGCCGTCCGGCGTGACGATCGACAGCGACGAGACCTTCGCGTCGGAACTGCTCGGCGACGAAGGCGTAGCGGTGGTGTTCGGCGCGGCGTTCGGCCTGTCGCCGTTCTTCCGCATCTCCTACGCCACCGCGACGGAGGTGTTGGAAGATGCGTGCGGCCGCATCCAGCGATTCTGCGCCAGTCTGACCTAGAACAGGCGAGGAAACACCACGTGCCAACTCTGACCAACGCCATGGGCCTCGACTTCGCCTTCCGCGCCGATGCGGTGATCGCGGTCGCGGATCGCGATGCGGAGAGCGGCGCCGACATCACCTGCGTCTACGGACTGGGACAGTCGTTCCAGAAAGTGCGCGAGACGGTCGACGGCTTTCTCACGCGCATCGGCCTGCTCGATAGGTTTACCCCGTTCACGCGGCCCAACGGCACGACGATCTGGATCAACGCCCCGGCCGTGAGCGTGGTCACCATGGCCCAGGAGGGCCTTTTCGGTCCCGGCGCGAAGAGCGTAATCATCGTCGGCGCGTTGTCGCAGGCGGTGAAGGAGCCGATCGAGGCGGTGCGCGCGGCGATCATCGCCCACGGCGGTGCGCTCTAGGTTTCAAGCAGTACGACTGACGGCAAAATCCGCGAGTTGCTCCAGCGCGGAGCGCCACTCGGTGTCAGGGAATCCTGTCAGCGCGTCCTTGGCCGCGTCCGCGTAGTCGCCCGCAAGGTCGAGCGTCGCGCGCCAGCGCGCCGGTACCCAGGATCAATTCACGCGCACGCTTAAAGTCGGCGTCGGCCTGTTCGCGGCGCGCCACGGTGCGCTCCCAGAACGCGTCCTCGCGTCCGGCGGTGCGCTGGATCGCCAGCAGCAGCGGCAGGGTCGCCTTGCCTTCGCGGAAATCATCCCCGGCGTTCTTGCCCAGCACCTCCGACTGTCCGCCATAGTCGAGCGCGTCGTCGACCAGCTGGAACGCGAGGCCGAGGTTCAGGCCAAAGTTTCTGAGCGACGCGGCCCGTGACGCATCGGCGCTCGCAGCGACCGCCCCCGCCTCGGCGGCCGCGGCGAACAGTTCGGCGGTCTTGGCGCTGATGATCTCGAGATAGAGCGACTGGCTGAGCTTCAGGTCGTGAGCGCGAGTGAGCTGCAGCACCTCGCCCTCGGCGATGACGCTCGACGCGCGCGACAGGATCTCGAGCGCGCGCAGCGAGCCGGTCTCGACCATCAGCTCGAACGAGCGCGAGAACAGAAAGTCGCCGACCAGCACGCTCTGGGCCGAACCCCAGATCAGGTGCGCGGCGGTCTTGCCGCGGCGCATCTCCGAGCCATCGACCACATCGTCGTGGAGCAGGGTGGCGGTGTGGATGAACTCCACCGCCGCCGCCAGCTTGGCCGCGTTCTCCCCGCCGCCGCCGCAGAGCCGCGCGGCGGCAAGGGTGAGCAGGGGCCGAAGCCGCTTGCCGCCGGCCGAGATCAGGTGTTCGGCCAGCGCCGGGATCAACGGCACCTCGCTCCGCATCCGGTCGAGGATCAGGCGGTCTACGTCGGCCATATCGGCCGAGGCCAGCCGGACCAGGGTCTCGACGTCGCCGGGGCGTCTCACGAGGGCGGCGTTGGCGGCGTCCAAACGGGGCTCCAAGATGGGCGGCGCGCGCCACTGGCGCGCCCCGGCAGTCGCGGCGCACAATGGTTATGCGGCCCGGGAGGGTCAAGCCGCAGAAACGCCCAAATCCCTGTCCGGACTTGATGAACGACACAATCCCACACGAATTTGGTCGTCCCGATTTCGCGACCACCGAGGACCGTCTGCTGGACGGCCGGGTGCGGCTGCTGCAGCCCGCGCGCGGCTATCGGGCGGGGATGGACGCGGCCCTGTTGGCGGCGGCCTGCGACCTGGCGCGGGGCGAGCGGGCGCTGGAGGCCGGCTGCGGCGCGGGCGCGGTGCTGTTTCAGGCCTTCAGGCGCAGGCCTGAAAGCCTTTTCACCGGCATCGAGCGCGACCTGGACGCCCTGGCCCTGGCTGAACGCAACGTGGCCCTGAACCAGGCGCAAGGCCGGGTCGCCGTACGCGCCGGCGACGTGGGCCGCGGCTTCGCCGGTCAGGGGTTCTTGGAGCCGGGTGAAAAGCCCTTCGACCTGGCCTTCGCTAACCCGCCCTTCTTCGACGAACCCGACAGCCTGCGCGCGCCCGCGCCCGAGAAACAGGGTGCCTGGATCGCCGACACCGGCCTCGACGCCTGGACCCGCTTCCTGCTGAAGGCCGTGCGCGAGGGCGGCCGGGTGATCCTGATCCATCGCGCCGACCGCGCCTTCGACGTCATCGCCCTGCTGGCCGGCCAAGCGGGATCGTTCCAGGTGCGCCCGGTGCATCCCTACGCGGACGAGCCGGCCAAGCGGGTCCTCATCCGCGCGGTGAAGACCGGCAAGGCGCCGCTGCAGCTCCTGCCGCCGCTGGTCCTGCACGACCGCTCCGACGCCAAGCACACGCCCGAGGCGGAGGCGATATTGCGGGGGGAGATGGGGTTGGGGTGGGCGTGAGCCGACTAGCAGCGTGAGTAAGCTGCGCGCTCACCCCCTCCTTCCCGTCACCCCGGCCTTGTGCCGGGGTCTGCGTGTCAGCGCGCTCTTAGGGCTGTGTGAGCGCTTGCGCGAACCTTCCACCAGAAGAGCCTAAACACTGACCGCGGATCCCGGGACAAGCCCGGGATGACGGAGAAAAAAAGGGGATACGTCGCGCGCGACGCACTCCACCCTACGCCGTCGCGTAAACCCGCGCTGCGTCGAGCGCCAATTCCAGCCCGGTCAGGTCCGCGAACGGCTCGGGTGTCACGATCACGAAGAACCGGCGGGCCTCGGCCCAGAGCATCAGGTTTTCCGGCAGGCCGAAGTCCTCGATCTCGTTGCCGAGGCCGTCGCGCCAGCGGCCGTCCTCGTCGTGGCGCGCGCCCATGATCATGTCGACGCGGCCGCGATGGTCGGCGTCGTCCTCGTCGGCGACGTTGAGGTAGGCGAACACCGGCTTGCCCAGGGCGGCGGCGAACCCCGCCTCGAACGCCGTGCCCGGATCGCAGCCCGGCCCGCGCCAGGGCGTCAGGTTGGCGACCAGGCCGTCGCACTGGCGGATGCGGGCGATGTTGTCGGCGTAGATCTCGCGCGCCATGGCTTCGGAGGGCTCGGTCTCGGTCAGCACCCCGTCGATACAGGTGACGCCCTTGAACCCGGCCGCTTCGCACAGGGCGCGCTTGCGCTGGGCGTGGGCGAGCGCATCCGGAAACCACAGGTCCGGGCCGGCGAGGTAGAGTGAGGCGATACGGCGCATACCCTCATTAGGCGCCTTTCCGGCCGGGTTGGAAGCCACTGGAGCGCGCTGCGCAAAAGTGGAGCCCGGTTTTGCGGTTTCAGCGCGCTCAAATCCAGGATTTTAGAGCACGATTCAACGATTGGCAGGCCAATCGCATCGTGCTCTAGGGTCGCTGCAAGAGGTATCGGCGATGATCGGACGGCTCTGGGTCCTCAGCGTGCTCGCCGCAGGATGGATCATGGCGAGCCCGGCAAATTCCAAGTCCTGTGAGGTCGAGCTCTATGTCCTGGGCTCGGGCCAGGACGGGGGTTCGCCGCAGCTGGGCCACGACGACGATCCTGCCTGGCGCGACAAGAAACTGGTCCGCACCGCAACCTCGCTCGGCCTGATCGACCGGCGCACCGGACACCGCTGGCTGATCGACACGACGCCGGACGTACGCGACCAGCTTCACCGCTTCGACGTGATGACCAAGACCAGCGGACCCGCGCCCGGTCTCGAGGGCGTGTTCCTGACCCATGCGCACATCGGCCACTACACGGGGCTGATGTTCTTCGGCAACGAGAGCATGGGCGCCAAGAGCCTGCCGGTCTGGGCGATGCCGCGCATGGCCGACTTTCTCGCCAAGAACGGACCGTGGTCGCAGCTGGTCAGCCTGGGCAACATCGTGCTGAAGCCGCTGGCCGACCGCGTGCCGGTGGAGGTGGGCGACGACCTGAGCGTGACGCCGCTGCGCGTGCCGCATCGCCAGGAATATTCCGAGGTGGTCGGCTTTCGCATCGACGGGCCGAACAAGAAGGTCCTGTTCATTCCCGACATCGACCGCTGGGAGGACTGGGACGCCCAGGGGGTGAAGATCGAAGACCAGATCGCCAAGGTAGACGTGGCCTATCTCGACGGCACCTTCTTCGCCGACGGCGAACTGCCCGGGCGCGACATGTCGAAAATCCCGCACCCGATGATCACCAGGTCGATGCAGCGCTTCGCCGGCCTGCCGCCCGCCGAGCGCGCCAAGATACGCTTCATCCACCTGAACTGGTCGAACCCGGCGAGGTTCAAGGATTCGCCTGCCCGCGAAGAGGTCGTGAAGAACGGCTTCCACGTCGCGGAAGAGAACGAGAAGCTCTGTCTCTGAGATTGGATTCCGCCAGGCGAGGCGCTATCTGTGCGCCATGAGCGACACCCTGCCCGACCGCCTCTCGACCAATCCCGACAGCCCCTATTACGACGAGGCCATCCTGGCCCGCGGCATAGGCATCCGCTTCAAGGGGCAGGAAAAGACCAACGTCGAGGAGTACTGCGTCAGCGAAGGCTGGATCCGCGTCCAGGCCGGCAAGGCGGTCGACCGGCGCGGCCAGCCGCTGACTCTCAAGCTGCAAGGGCCGGTCGAGCCCTTTTTCGAAAACCCGGCGCCTGAAAGCGCTGAAGAAGACTTGACTCCGGAAAGGCGTCATCCATGAGCACTCCCTCTCTCACCCTGGTTTACTTTCCCTTCGGCGGCCGCGCGGCCCCGATCCGCGACGCCTTCCGCATCGGCGGCATTCCGTTCGAGGACAAGCACGTCGACTTCGAAACCTTCGGCGCCATGAAGGCGTCGGGCGAGCTGCCCTTCGGCGCGGTGCCGATCCTGAAGGTCGGCGGCAAGACGATCAGTCAGAGCAGCGCGATCCTGCGCTACGCCGGCGTGCTGTCGGGCCTCTATCCTTCCGATCCGGCCCGTGCGTTGCGCGTGGACGAGGCGATGGACGGCGTCGACGACATGATGGCGCCGATGGGCGCCTCGATCCGCGAAGAGAACCCTGAGCGCAAGGCGGCGTTGCGCAAGGACATGGCGGAGACCTCCATCCCCGCCGCCTTCGCGCGTTTCGAAAAGCTGATCCGCGACAACGGCAATAACGGCTTCCTGGCGGGCGACGGCCTGACCATCGCCGACCTGAAGCTGCTGCACTCGGTCGACAAGCTCACCGACGGCTCGCTCGACGGCATTCCGCCCTCGGTCATCGAGCCGTTCACCGTGTTGAAGCAATGGCGCGACAACGTCCGCGCCGTACGCGAAAAGCGCCTGGAGCCGGTGGCGGCCTAGGCCTTCGAAGCCACGTCGCGCAGGTGTTGGTCGGCGGCTTCCATTGGATGCTCCGTCAGCGCCGCGCGGCGCGCCTTGAGGTCTGTGAAGCCCCCATCGTGGTCCGCCATGAAGCGGCGCACGAAGCTGCCGTCCTGCACCGCCTTCAGCACGTCCTGCATGGCCGCGCGTGAGGCGTCGCCGATCACCTGGGGGCCGGTGAGATAGGCGCCGTATTCGGCGGTGTTGGAGATCTTTTCGAAGGCGCCGGCGACGCCTTTTTCGAACATCAGGTCGGTGACCAGCTTCAGTTCGTAGAAGCTCTCGAACCACGCAACCTCGGGCGGATAGCCGGCTTCGACCAGGGTCATGATCGACTGGCGCACCAGTTCGGGCACGCCGCCGCACAAGACCACCTGTTCGGCGAAAAGGTCGCTCTCGCATTCGTCGCGGAAGGTGGTTTCGAGAATACCCTTACGACCGCAGCCGAGCGCGGCGAGAAACGACAGCGCGATCGCCTTCGCGGTCCCTGTCGCATCCTGATGCACCGCCATGAGGCCGTAGACGCCTTCGCCTGCCTGATAGAGATCGCGGATGCGCGGCCCGATGCCCTTGGGTCCGCAGAGCACGACGTCGAGCGACGGCTTGGGCTCGACCAGGCCGAACCGCACCGACAGGCCATGGGCGAAGACCAGCGCAGCGCCGTCCTTCAGATGCGGGCCGATATGATCGCGATAAAGATCCCGGTGCGCCTCGTCCGAGGTCAGGAGCGCGAGCACGTCGCACCAGGCCGCGCCCTCAGCCACCGTCACCACCTCGAAACCGTCCGCCCGGGCCGCGGCGGCGGACTTGGAGCCCGCGCGCAGGCCGATCCGCATCTCGCGCACGCCGCTGTCGCGCAGGTTCAGGGCCTGGGCCCTCCCCTGGCTGCCGTAGCCGACCACACAGACCTTACGGGCAAGGATCAGGGCGCGATCGACATCCCGGTCATAGAAAACCGGCAGGGGCGCGCCTAACGTCGGGGCCATGAGCACGATTCCTTTCGCCGAGGTTGTGGCCTACTGGCTCGATGCCGGTCCCCGCAAGTGGTTCACCAAGGACGCGGCCTTCGACGCGGACATCCGCGCCCGTTTCGAAGCCCTGCATTTCTCGGCCGCGCGCCGCGAGCTGGACGCCTGGGCCGAGACCGGAGAGGGCCTCTTGGCCTTGCTCCTGCTGCTCGACCAGTTTCCGCGCAACATGTACCGCGGCTCGGCCCACGCCTTCGCCACCGACCCCCTGGCGCGCACATTCGCGCGGCTCGCGCTCGAGCACGGGTTCGACCGGGCGGCGGCATCCAAGGTGCGGTTCTTCTTCTACCTGCCGTTCGAACACTCGGAACTGCCCGCCGACCAGGACCTGTGCCGCAAGCTGGTCGTCGACTGGATCGCAGACGGCGGCGACCCGGACAATCTGAAGTGGGTCGACATCCACGGCGACATCATCCGACGCTTCGGCCGCTTCCCACACCGCAACGCCGCGCTGGGACGCGACAGCACACCTGAGGAGCTGGCCTTCCTCGCGGAGGGGGGGTTTTCGGGTTAGGCCGCTTCGGCGGAGCCGCCGCCGCCCAGGCCCTGCATCATGGCGCGGTTCACCTCGATCAGCGGATCGAAGCTTTCCTTGCCGCGCATCACCGCCGACGAGTAGCGGCTGACCCAGTAGCTGATCGAGATGATCCGCGCGCGCATCTGCGGCGGCAGCGAATTCTGCGGCTGGGCGCAGTCGGTCGCCAGCACCGACCACATGCGCCGGTTCCAGTCGAGCGCCTGGATGCGGGTCTGGAAATCCTTGGCGTCGGCTTTGGACGCCTCCATCAGGGCGCGCGTCACTTCGCCGAAGAGGCGGTATTCCGCCTCCCGCGGATTCTCAACCCGCTGCGCGGCTTTCTGATACGCCCGAAGCGACATCCCCCAACCTCTCGTCCTCGTATTCGATCAGCTTCCGGCACAGCATGAGCGCCTTGTAGTATTCCTTGCTCATCACGTGCTTGGAGATCCCGATGCACTCCGCAAGGATGTCGGCGTTGCGCACCGCTCCCATGAACTCACCCACGCGCTTGACGAATTCGTCGTGGCACTGGGCCGCGTTCGTCTCGTCGAGGTACATCATCATCACCGGGAAATAGACCCGGCGCCCCGGCGTGTTGGCGTCTTCCGGCTGCATGATGTCCTTCTCGCGAAGGACCGAGGCCTTGTTCTGCAGGATCAGGGTGCCGCGACGGTCGCCGTTCTGGACCACCGCCCCGTTCAGAACAAATTTCTCGCTGGGCTTCAGCGAAAGTTTCAGCGGCATGGCTTCAGCCTCCGGAAGGACCGATTTTTCGGCCGACAGTGTTGAAGCGACGCTAAAGAGTCATGGTTAACGGGATGTTGCGGCCCGCCCCCGCCGGTTAGTCGGGCGTTAAGCATTCGGCCCTGACCTTGGGGCGGTTTCCGACCGGGCCCCATGACGCAACCTTCGAAAAAACAAGCGCTTGGAGCGTCCGCGGCCGGCATGGTCGAGACGTCCGCCCAACCGCTGTTCGTCCGCCCCCAGGGCATGACCGCCGGCGACGCCGCCTCGCCCGAGGCGACCGTGCGGCTGAAGGCCGCGGTGGACGGGCTCAAGCTGGCCGCCGTCAAGCCGCTGCTCGACCAGGCGGTGACCGCCATCCGGCGCGGCGACTGGAAGAGGGGCTCGGACCAGGCTCTGGCGGCCCTGAACGTGGACGAGCGGTCAGGCATCGCCTGGTGGCTGCTGGCCGTCTGCCGCGAGAAGGCCGGCGATTTCGACGGCGCGTTGCAATGCTACGAGGCGGCGCTGCAGCTGCTGCCCGACCAGGACGCGGTCGCCAACGACCTCGGCCGGCTGGCCTATCGGCTGGGCCAGAAGGACGTGGCCGAGAAACTGTTCACCCACTATCTGGCGAAAAACCCCAACCACCCGGAAGCCGCCAACAACCTCGCCTGCACCCTGCGCGACCGTCAGGCCTATGACGCGGCAATCGGGATTCTGAAGCCGGCGCTCGCGGCCGCCCCGACGAGCGCCCTGATGTGGAACACCCTGGGCACCGTGCTCAACGAGCGCGGCGAGATCGAGCAATCTCTGGTCTTCTACAGCGAAGCGGTGCGGCTCGATCCGCGGTTCGCGCGCGCGCGCTACAATCGCGGCAATGCGCGCCTGACCAGCGGCGATCTCGACGGCGCACTGGAGGACGTGACCCAGGCGCTGAAGGACGCGGAGGCGGCGGACCTGCCGATGATGCGCCTCGCCCTGGCCCTGGCGCTGATCGCGCGCGGCGATCTCGAACGCGGCTGGACCGAATACGAAGTCCGGCTCGATCCCAACCACAGCGAAGCGACGCAATTCCTGATCGAGCGGCCGCGCTGGACGCCAGCCACGGACCTCGCAGGCAAGTCGCTGCTGGTCGTCGGCGAACAGGGTCTGGGCGATGAAATCCTGTTCGGCAACCTGTTGCCCGACCTGGTCGAGGCGCTGGGACCGAAGGGCAAGCTCACCCTGGCGGTCGAGCCGCGTCAGGTGAAGCTGTTCCAGCAGTCGTTTCCCGACGCCCACGTCGGCGCACACGCGACCTTCCGCCTGCACGACCGCGTCACCGTGCGCACGGCGCCGTTCGTCGATCTCGAGACCATCGACCTTTGGACGCCGCTCGGCAGCCTGTTGCGGCGGTTCCGTCCGAGCGTCGGAGCGTTTCCCGATCGCGCGGCGTTCCTGCGCGCCGATCCCGCACGTGTCGCGTCCTGGCGCGAGACGCTCGCAGCGCTCGGGCCGGCGCCCAAGGTGGGCGTGCTGTGGAAGAGCCTGCGCATGGACGCGGCGCGGTCGCGTTTCTTCGCCGCCTTCGATCTGTGGCGCGAGGTGCTTGCGACCCCGGGCGTCCAGTTCGTGAACCTCCAGTACGGCGACTGTGGCGAAGAGCTGGCGCGCGCCGGGGCGGAGGGGCTGAATTCTGGAACCCACCGGGCATCAATCTGAAGGACGATCTCGACGACGTCGCCGCGCTGAGCTGCGCGGTCAACCTGGTGATCGGTCCCGCCAACGCCACCACCAACATCGCCGCGGCCTGCGGCGCAACCGTCTGGCTGCTCTCGGCGCCCGGCGACTGGCCCATGCTGGGGACCGACCGGCATCCCTGGTATCCGACGGCGAAGGACTTCGTGACGCCGGCGCTCGGCCGCTGGGACCAGGTGCTGGCCGAGGTCGCCAAAGCTTTGCCGCAGGCGTTCTGAACCGGCGTCGCCGGAACACCCGCGCTCCCCGCCCGTTGTCCTTTGCAGAGAGGGAGCGCGTGCGATGGCGGCAGACCTTCCCGAGATGGACGACCAGGACCAGTCGGAGGTTTTCGACGAGGACAACCTCGACGAAACCGAAACCGGCGGCCCCGGACCCGAGTATCGCACCTTCGAAGAGACGCCGGACCTGCTCGACGTGACACGCGCCCAGGGCGACGACCGCGACGATCCCGAAGTGGACGAAGCGGACTTCAAGCTCGACTCGGAAGACGACGAAGACCTCGAGGACGGTCTCGAGGAAACCGGCGACGGCGACGAAGCGCCCGACACGGACGCCTATGACGAGACCGACCTGGAAACCCAGCCGAATCTCGACCTGCTCGACGGCGTCACCGCGCCTGTGCGCCAGGACACGCCGTTGCAGTTCGTACCCGATGTCGAAGCGCTGAAAGGCGCCCAGGGCAGCGCCGCCCATTTCGAATCCCGCCGTGAGCTCGATGACGCAGACCTCGAAGAGCTCGGCTATCGCGACCAACAAGGAGGCGAGCGATGACCAAACGCCCTGCCGACACGACGCCTAAACAACCCATCAAATCTGCCGACGAGGTCGAACTGGTGCGCTGGCGCGCCCAGCCCGAACCCGAGGACAAGAGCTTCGAGTCCCGGGAAGCCAAAGCCAACGAAGCGCCCCTGTCGGCCAAGGTCACGGGGCCGCACGCCAAGACCGCGGAGACCCCGCTGGACCCCGACAAGAAGCACGACCATCTGGTGGCCGCCAAACCGGAGGCCAAGAAGGAGAAGAAGCGCCAGGACGCCCTGATCGACGAGGGCCTGGAAGAAACCTTCCCCGCCTCGGACCCGGTCTCGGTGAAGCACATCACCTGATCGGCGCAAGGACAACTTGACGCCAAGGCGAAACCCCCGATGCTGCACTTCGGCGTCGGGGGTTCTTCGTGAACGCGGCGCCCTGAGATCAGGGATGACCGCATGGCCGCGCGTTTCGAAGGCACCCCGGACTATGTCGCCACCGAGGATTTGAAGATCGCGGTCAACGCCGCCGTGGCGCTGGAGCGGCCGTTGCTGGTCAAGGGGGAGCCGGGGACCGGCAAGACCGTGCTGGCCTATGAGATCGCCAAGGCGCTGGGGGCGCCGCTGATCACCTGGCACGTGAAGTCCACCACCAAGGCGCACCAGGGGCTCTACGAGTACGACGCGGTGACGCGCCTGCGCGACAGCCAGCTCGGCGACGCGCGGGTGAAGGACGTGAAGAACTACATCCGCAAGGGCAAGCTGTGGGAGGCGTTCGAGAGCCCGCAACGCCCCGTGCTGCTGATCGACGAGATCGACAAGGCCGACATCGAGTTTCCCAACGACCTGTTGCAGGAACTCGATCGCATGGAGTTCTACGTCTACGAGACCAATGAGACGATCGCAGCCAAGGTGCGCCCGATCGTGCTGATCACCTCGAACAACGAAAAGGAACTGCCCGACGCCTTTTTGCGTCGGTGCTTCTTCCACTACATCCGCTTCCCCGACGACGAGACCATGCGCGCCATCGTCGAGGTGCACTTCCCCAACATCAAACAGCGGCTGGTCGCCGAGGCGCTGAAGGTCTTCTATGACATCCGCCAGGTTCCCGGCCTGAAGAAGAAGCCCTCGACCTCGGAGCTGCTCGACTGGCTGAAACTGTTGCTGGTCGAGGACATCGATGAACAGACCCTGCGCGAACGCGATCCCAAGAAGCTGATCCCGCCGCTGCACGGCGCGCTGCTGAAGAACGAGCAGGACGTCCACCTGTTCGAGCGCCTGGCCTTCCTGGCGCGGCGCGAAGGGCCGCGGCCCGGCGCCTGAGGATTTCGCCGATCCCCGATTTTTCAACGGGTTTCGAGGGTTACCGCGATTTCACTGGCGCATGAGGGGAAGCCGGGTAATTTCAACTTCGAGAGACTGTCCAAGGCCCCCTATGCGCAACGTCCTTCTCGCCGCCGTCTGTGTCGCCGCCCTCGCCGGCTGTGACGGGCGCGGCCTCAAGATCAGCAAGCACCTCGACATCGACGACGATGACGACAAGGCGATGCGCGTGGTGACGCAGCTGGTCTGCCCCGACCATCAGGGCGATTTGACGCGGGTGCGCACGGCGCCGGACGGCGCCTCCTGCGACTACGCCGGGCCGCGCGGCGCCGAGGTCACGCTGAGCCTGATCCAGGTGAAGGCCGGCGAGGATCCGCAATCGGTGCTGAAGCCGCTGGAAAACCAGCTCGCCGCCCTGATGCCGACGGCCATGGCCAAGCTCGCCAAGGACAACGCCGGCTCAGACTCGCCCCAGGCTGAGGCCCAACGCGCCCAGGCGCTCGCCGACAAGGCTCAAAAAGCAGCCGATGAAGCCGAGGCGCGCGCCCAAGCCGCCGGCGACCGGGCCGCAGACGCCGCCGAGCGCGCTGCCGATCGTGCCGGGGACGCCGCGGATCGGGCTTCGGATCGTGCGGATGACGCGGCGGACCGCGCCGACGACGCGGACGATCATCGCGACAGCGCCGACGTCAAGCTGCCGGGCCTGTCGGTGAAGAGCCACGGCGACAACGCCAACGTCCGCCTGCCCGGCATCCGCGTAGACGCCAACGACGGCGGCGCGCACATCAACATCGCCGGCATCCACATCGACGCCGACGACGACAAGGGCGGCAAGAAATCCGGCCGCGTGAACATTTCGTCGGACAACAACAACGTCTCGATCCGCGCCGAAGACCACGCCGCCGAAATCCGCGCCAACCACAACGGCAACGGCCTGCGCATGACCTACATCATCGCCAACGACGAGGGCGACACCTCCGGCTGGAGCACCGTCGGCTACGAGGCGCGCGGCCCGTCCGGCGGCCCGATCGTCGTCGCCATGGTCAAGAGCAAGGACCGCCACGAGGACCCGATCTTCCGCTGGGCCAAAGACCTGGTGCGCAAGAACGTCGAGCCGTAACGCCCACTTCAATCCGCTCATCCCGGCATTCGCCGGGATGAGCGGGAGTGTTGAGCCTACACCACCTGCACATCCGTCACCTTGTAGGTCAGCAACCGGCCGTCCTCGTCGGCGATGGCGACGTATTCGCCGGTGGCGAACTTGTGGTGGCCCAGCTTGTAGACCGGCTCGTCGTCGGTTTCGCCGTAGTCGAAGAACCACTGCTCGCCGCGGCGCGCCAGCTTGCCTTCCTGGGCGTCCTCGTCGGGCGAGAAGCGGCGCACGGTCCAGCCGTCCTTCTCGCGCTTGTACTCACCTTCGTCGATCAGGCCGTCGCGGGTGAGCGGCGCCACCAGGGTATAGCCGCGATGGTCGTCGCCCTCGGCGAATTCGGTGCCGGGATTGCGCGCGAGGCGCATGACGATACGGGAGCGGGACATGAAGCCTCCGAGAGTGGCTAGTGCGCCAGGAAAAGGGACGGGCCGTCACCGTGCAAGAGCGCACGCGTAGCCCCGCCGAAAATGAACTCACGCAGCCGCGTGCGCCCGAAGGCGCCGGCGACCAGCAACCCCGCGCCTTCGCGATCGGCCATGTCGATCAGGGCCGCGCCCATGTCGGAGACGAGGTCGAGCGGCTTGACCTCAGCCTCGATCCCGCGCGACGCGTAGTAATCTTTCAGGTCATCGAGCCCGCAGACCTGGTCGGCCGCCATGGCGCCGGTGATCACCACCTTGCTCGCGTGACGCAGCAGCGGCACGGCGCGGCGCGCCGCACGGCTGGCGGGATCTCCGCCGTTCCACGCCACCACCGCAATGCCCGACGGATAGAGGTCGCCGCGCGCGACCAGGGTGGCGGCGCGCTCCTGCATCAGCACCAGTTCGAAAATCTCCGCCAGCGGCCCCTTGCCCTGGGCCGCCTCAGATCCGAACACCACCAGATCGGCGAGACGACACTGCACCGCCATGGCCCGCCACACCGGCGTCTTCAGCGCCAGGAAGCGCTTGTTCGCATAGCCCTCGCTCTCACAGGCGCCGCGCGCCACGCGTTCGCCCTCGTCGCCGGCCTCGCGCAGGGTCTCCACCGTGTTGGCCTGGACGCCGCCCATGAAGCCCTCGGTCAGCCAGGGCGTCAGCTCCGACGGATCGGGCGGGGTGTAGGCGATCAGCAGTTCGGCCTCGTGCCGGCGCGCGACCGCGGCCGCGGCGGCGATCACCGTTCCGTCCCGCGCGCCGCCGGTGACCGGGACCACGATGCGGCCCCAGTCGATCGGAGGTTTGCCAATCGGCTTGTCGGCGTCCGACGCCATTGATCTTCCACGCCCCTCGCTTAAGACGCTCAAACCTACGCTTGGGCAACCTGTACTGGGGAACGAACCGGTGGCGAAAAGGCTGCAATCGGCCCCGAAGGCCAAGGAGAACCCCCGCGCCTGGCAGCGGATGCTCTCCGGGCGCAGGCTCGACCTGCTGGACCCTTCGCCGCTGGATATCGAGCTGGAGGATATAGCCCACGGCCTGGCCCGTGTCGCCCGCTGGAACGGTCAGACCATCGGCGCCCACGCCTTCTCGGTGGCCCAGCATTCCCTGGTGGTCGAGGACCTTGCCGCGCACCTGTCGCCCGGGATGGCCCCCAAGTGGCGGCTGGCGGCCCTGCTGCACGACGCACCCGAATATGTGATCGGCGACATGATCTCGCCGTTCAAGGCGGCGCTGGGCCTCGACTATCGCAAGTTCGAGGACCGGCTGGAGGCGGCCATCCACGTCCGCTTCGGCCTTCCGCCCAAGGTCCCAGCCGCGGTGAAGTCCCTGATCAAGCGCGCGGACCAGGCCTCGGCCTTTCTCGAGGCGACCCAGCTGGCCGGCTTCGGCTGGGAGGAATTGCTCAAGCTGTTCGGCGAGCCCCTGCCCGGCTTCGTGCTCAAGCTGGAGCCGTTGGCCGCGGAAGCCGCCCAGGCGCGCTACCTCGAGCGCTGCCACACCCTCGCCCAGGCCATGGGCGTGGAGACCTCGCCGGGCCCCGCGGCCTTCGACACCGAATGAAGCCGGTCGAGACCAACCCGGGCCTGGTCATCGGCCTGTCGGCGGTGGTGGTGGGCGTGCGTGACGGCGAGGCGGTGGTGCTGACCGTGCGGCCGCCCGACGCCGGCATGGCGGGCCTGCCGTTCGGTCCGTTCGATCCGCGGGGAACGCGCACCTTTGAACTCGCGCTGCGGGCGTTCGTGACCGAGCAGACGGGCTTCGACCTCGGCTGGGTTGAGCAGCTCTACACCTTCGGCGACCAGGGTCGCGACGCGCCGCTGGCGGACGTGGGCGCCGGCCAGGCGCGGGTGGTCTCGGTGGGCTATCTCGCGCTGGCGTCTTCGGCGGACGAGACCCACGCGCCGGACACCGCCTGGGCGCCCTGGTCGCGGTTCTTCCCGTGGGAGGATTGGCGCGGCGGGCGGCCCGCCGCCCTCGACGGCCTGATCGCGCCCGCGCTCGACCACTGGGCCTGCGAGGCGCGCGGACGCGGCGTGGAGCAGCGGGCGGCGCGCGCACGCCAGCTGTTCGCGCTCGACGGCGCGCCGTGGAAGGAAGAGCGGGTGCTGGAGCGCTACGAGCTGCTCTACGAAGCGGGGCTCGCCTTCGAGGCCGCGCGTGACCGCGCGTTGACCGCCGGGCGTCCTGGGCCGCAGATTGACCGCTTCGACGCCGCGCTGGGCGAGCCGATGATCTCCGACCACCGGCGCATTCTGGCGACCGGCCTGGGACGCCTGCGCGGCAAGCTGCGCTACCGCCCGGTGGTGTTCGAATTGACGCCGCCCGAGTTTACCCTGTCGGCGCTGCAGCGGACGGTGGAGGCGATCACCGGCGTGCGCCTGCACAAACAGAATTTCCGCCGCGCGCTCGAACGCACCGACCTGGTGGAAGCGCTCGGCCGCCTCGAACTCGACACCGGCGGCAGGCCTGCGGAACTCTACCGCTTCGCGCGCGAACGCGCCGCCGCCCAGCCGGCGATCGGCCTGAACCTGCCGACGTTGCGCTGACCCCGCCCGCCCGAGCGGTCAGCCGCGCAAGAACCGTGTGGTAAATCAAGCTTCACCGTTAACAAGCCGACACACTGGTACGTTCGTTGCGCGGCTTTAGAAAATAATATCAAGCACCCGGCTTGCCGGACGATGGGGGGCGATGCAGAGTTCGCGCGTGAGTTCTAGTGTTTGTGGGAGTGTCGGTTGAACTAATAGGGAGATATCAATGACTAACCTTAGGTCTGCCTCCAAATCTCTGTTGCTGTCAGTCGGGTTTCTCTTCGCGGCCGGAGCCGCCAACGCGGGCAGTATGATCCCGGTCACAGAGGTCCCGGGAGCCGTTCAGTTTTCAACATCGCCGCTCGGCATCACCGACAAGGGCGTTCTGGCCGGCTCTTACACCGGCGCCGACGGACATTCGCACGGCTTCGTCGGACCCGACGGCGAATATACCTCGTTCGATGCGGGGCCGAACGGCACCCAGCCGCGCGCGATCAACAACTCGAGTGTCATTATCGGCATGTCGAACGCCGATGACGAAAACCCGGTCAGCGACGGAGTCATGTTCCAAGCCTCGGCTTCGCTGGTTTTCACGCCGATCACCATGAGCGGCGCGCAGATGTTCGGCATCCCCCAGGGCATCGATGATGATGGTCTGTTCGTGGGCGGCTATCATCCCGCGGCGGGCTCGCCCAGCCAGGTCAACGGCTTTTACGGCCTCAATGCACAGTACGCGCAGGAACTGACCCTGCCGTTCGCGACGCTCCAGATCCGGGCCCGGGGCATCAACACCAAAGGGACGGTGGTCGGGCTCTACTTCGGCTCGGACGGCGTTTCCCACGGCTTCATTGTGAACAAAAACTTCGTCACCGTGGTCACCTACCCCGACCCCACGGCCACCGGCACGAACCTCGAAGGCATCAACGCCAAGGGCGACATGACCGGCTCTTGGAACGACGTCAACGGCTTCTCCCACTCGTTCATCCTGAGCGCCGACCTGTCGACCTTCACGTCGATCGAGCCCGTGGGCTCGGCCGACAACCAGGCGTGGGGCATCGACAAGGACGGCGAGGTGGTGATCACCTCCGATATCGGGCCGTTCATCTACTGCTCGAAGGGCGACGTCGGCCTCTGCAAGCCGCCGAAGGTGAAGAAAAGCGCAAAAGAGACCATCGTTCGTGCGGCTTTGAAGTCGTTCGCCTGCGTCAACAACTGCAGGAGCGCCGGCCCGCTGCCGGTGCTGCGCTCGGCGACCCGCCTTGTCGAGCGCCCGCTGAGCGCGCGTCAAAAAGTGTACCGGCGCCCGCAATAACGGCGCCGCCTAAGAAAAAGGCGCGCGGCTCTCGCCGCGCGCCAATTTCCCCAAACAATGTTCGCCTCGATCAGAAGCGGTGGACCCAGTTGACGCCCCAGGTGTTGGCGTCCGGCACGTCGTGGCTGATGGTGCTGACGCGGGTGTAGTCCAGGCGCACGCCGTCCTTGCCGGTGAAGAAGTACTGGCCGCCGACGCCGTAGTTCCAGCTGCCGGTGCTTTCGTGACCGGTCGCCGTGCCGCCGAAGTGGAAGTCTTCGTTGCCGTAACCGGCGCGCACGAACAGGTCGAGCTTCGGATTGATCGGCAGATAGCCGACCGCATAGACCGCCTCTGCGTCGTTCAGCTTCACATTGGCGCCGCCGCCGACGCTGTCGCTGTTCACGCCGAACGCGACTTCGCCTTCCGCGCCGAGGTATTGGCCGAAGCGGGCGCCGACGCGGCCGTCGACGGCGGAGAGATCGGCATGGTCGGCGTCGACGCCGGTGTAGCCGAGGTTGGTGTACCAGGTGACGGTTCCCGGCGCGTTTGCCGCAGCGTCCTGGGCCAGCGCCGGGGCGGCGAAGCCCGCGACGGCGAGGGTTGCGGCGGATACAGCGGCGATGAGAGCGAGTTTCAAAGCAATACTCCTTGAGTGGGGGTTTAGGTTTCTTGGCCCCTCAGCCCGGCGGGACATGACCCCCTGCGTCGGGCGGAGACGGGGCGGCACAAAGGCGAAAGCGGGGCGAAGGCTCGCCGAAACAGGACAGCGTGGTAATGCTGCCGCCGTTCGATCTCCCCGCCCGGAGCGCCAGGTGCGTAAAGCCGTCATTGCCTCGACCGGTCTGTTCACGCCGCCCCACACCGTCTCAAACGCGGAACTGGTGGTGGCGTTCAACGCCTATGTCGCGGAGTTCAATCAGGAAAACAGCCAAGCCATCGCCGAGGGAAGCGTCGCCGCGCTGGAGCCGTCGTCGGTGGAGTTCATCGAAAAGGCCTCCGGCGTGAAGGCCCGCTATGTGATGGACAAGGCCGGAATCCTCGACTGTCGGCTGATGCGGCCGGTGTTGCCCGAACGCCCCAATGAGGAACTTTCGATTCTCGCCGAGATGGCGGTGAAGGCCGCAGAGCAAGCGCTGGCGCGCTGGGGCAAGCCCCGCGAAAGAATTGGGGCGGTGTTGTGCGCGGCGTCGAACATGCAGCGGCCCTATCCCGCAATGGCGGTGGAGGTGCAGGACGCGCTCGGCCTTAACGGTTTCGCCTTCGATATGAACGTGGCGTGCTCGTCGGCGACCTTCGGTATCAAGACGGCGGTCGACTATGTCGCGACCGGATCGTGCGACGCGGTGCTGATGGTCAATCCGGAGATCTGTTCCGGCCACCTGAACTTTCGCGACCGCGACAGCCATTTCATCTTCGGCGACGTGGCCACGGCCGTGATCGTCGAGCGCGCGGACGAGGCCACGGGCGGCTGGGAGATATTGGGGACCCGGCTGAAGACACAGTTCTCCAACAACATCCGTAACAACTTCGGATTCTTGAACCGCGCGGCGCCTGAGGGCCGCGACCAGCCGGACAAGCTGTTCGTGCAGCAGGGCCGCAAGGTGTTCAAGGAGGTGGTGCCGATGGTCTCCGAAATGATCCTGGAACACGCGGCCGACCTGGGGATCGAGCCCGCGTCGCTGAAGCGGCTTTGGCTGCACCAGGCCAATATCAACATGAACGAGATGATCGGCCGCCGCGTCCTGGGCCGCGACCCGACGCGCGAGGAGAACGTCATCATCCTCGACGACTACGCCAACACTTCCTCGGCGGGCTCGATCATCGCCTTCCACAAACACAGCGACGACCTGACGACAGGCGACACGGGCCTGATCTGCTCGTTCGGCGCGGGCTATTCCGCGGGGACTGTGTTTGTTCGCCGAGCTTAAGAGAGTCAACGGACCACACGGAAAGAAGCTTGCCCACGAAAAGCACGAACGCGTCGCGTTTCCCGCGCGAAACCTCGGCGCGAAGCGCCATCCAATGAGTGCGCCTACGACGCGGGAAAGTAAGCCTGTTCGTGCTTTTCGCGTTTTTCGTGGGCAATTTTCTTGCGGAAACGCCACGCCGTCCGTGTTTTCCGTGTGGTCCGTGGACTCTCTTCTCCAACGCCGGAAACGCAAACGGCGCGCCCCTTTCGGAGCGCGCCGCTGGTCTCGAGTCCGAAAGGTCTGATCAGAACTTGCGGACGTAGCTGAGCGTGTAGGCGTTCACGTGACCGCCGCCGTTGGTCAGGTCGTAATAGGTGTAGTCGGCGCGGACGCCGTTCTTGCTGCCGTTGAAGAAGTACTGGCCGCCGATGCCGGCGTTCCAGGCGTTGTCGCCGACGGTGACGCTGGTGCCGCAGCACGAAGCCTTGAGCTCCGTGCGGCCGTAGCCGGCGCGGATGAACAGGTCGCCATTGCCGTTGCCCATCGGGGCGAACAGAACCGCGTCGAGTGCGTATTCGTCGTTTTCCTTGAGGCTAACGCCCGAGACGTCCTTGGAGGTGACGCCGCCGGCGACTTCACCTTCGACGCCGAAGTGCATCGAACGCGCGCCGATCCGGCCGGTGATGGTGCCGAGGTCCACGCCGCCTCCGAAGTCGGTCGCGGTATAGCCGAGGTCGCCGTACCAGTTGATCACAGGGCCGTCCGCCGCGAGCGCAGGCGTGGCCATGGCCGCAGCGGCGAGCGCCGCAGCCGCAAACATGAGCTTCATTTTTGGATTTCCCAACGATTAGAGAGACGTAACGCCTGAGTGCAGCGCAGGGTCGATGTAAGGGATTTTCCGGAATGGTAAAGGTTGCAACCCCGATTTAAACGCTTCGGTTGATGCGCGAGGTCGCGGTCGTTGCGGAATTGTCGCATAAAGTTAACGGCCTAACCCCAATCCTGGGGCGTCCGCCCGCGTAACGGCGTTCGCCGAGTGCGCGCTCCGGGCGAATCGCCGCGGAACAACTCAGTCCTACTTCTGGCTATAGTTCCCCTGGCAAGGGACCTTCTTCCCGTTCGGCATGACGCAGGTAAAGGTCTCGAGGGTGACGTTGGGTTCGGCCTTTGCGGACCGGGCCGTGGTGTGGACCGAAGACGCAGGCGCGGCGGAGGATATGGGCGCGGACGGTCCGGCGGCATCCGGGACGGACCCGGGGCCGGACGCCGGTTGCGGCGCGCTCGCCTGCTGCGCGTCGTATTGCTTCTGCAATTCCGCGTCATAGGCCTCGGTCTGCTCGACCAGGTCCATGTGCTTCCCCTTCCAGACCATGGCGTCATAGACGCGATGGAAGACGCTGGGGTGGTCGTAGAAGACGATCTCCTCCAACCGGGTCGGATTGGGCGCGCGATAGTCCGCCGTCTTCACCAACGCTGTCGACAGGCCGTCGGGGTCGTGGGCGTGCTCTAGGGAAAAGCGGTCGGCGTCCGCCTCGGTCATGCGCGTGATGGTGCTCTTCAGCGGCGTCGCCAGCAGCAACACCACCGCCAGGGTGATGTTCAACACCGGCAAGCCGGCGGGGTCGGCGATGCCCTTGATCCCTCGCCCGCCGACGATGCGGCAGACCAGCGGGAACAGCAGCTTGGCCAGGAAGAACACCAGCATGGCCAGAAGGCCGAACGCCGCCATCAGCAGGAAGGAATGACCGCGCTTATAGTGGCCCATCTCGTGACCCACCACGCCGCGCACTTCCGAAACCGTCGCGCCCTTCTTGAACATCACATCGCTCATGGCGACGCGCGCCGAGCCGAAAATGCCCGAGACGTTGGCGGTATAGCGGTTCGACTGTTTCGAGCCGTTGTAGATGAAGATCTTGTCCGACGGCACGCCGGTCTGCTTGGCCAGCGTGACCACCGCGTCGCGCATCGGGCCCGGAGGCGCCGGCGTGTACTTGTTGAACAGCGGCTCGATGAAGATCGGCCCGATGACCAGCACTAGGCCCACGCCCACTGCGACCAGCACCCCGCCCCAGATCGGCCAGGTCTTCGGCGCGCGGCGCAGGATGAGATAGAAGACCGAGAAAAAGATCACGCCGCCGACGATGTCGAGCACCGCGCCGATCGCGTGTTCGACGAGAAAGCCCGAAAGCGGCTGGCTGGTCATGTCGAAGGACTTCTCGACGTACCAACCGCTGTAAACGTCCCAGGGCGTCGACAGGACCGCGCCCAAGATCAGCGAGATCAGGGCGACGACGAAGGTCGTGAGCGCCGGCCGCGGCCCGTTCTTCTCCAGACCATCGCGCGTACGGCGCAGGACGCCGGTCCACAGGATGATCAGCGAGACCGCGGTCGCCGCCAGGAAGCCCCACAACAACATCCAGTGCGCGTTATGCGTATAGGCGATCGCCTTGGCCTGGGCCGCGGGCGACATGGCCGCGATATGGGCCTGGGCGGCCGTCCACGGATCGAAAGTCGCCATCTCACTCCCCCACTACTGAAAGCGGCCGGACTCTAACCGAGTCCGGCCGTTCGCCAAAGACTCAGAGCTCTTGCATGCGGTCGGTCAGGCCCGACTTGTTGGCTTCGGGATCGGCATGGCCGTGTCCCCACTTGGTGATGAAGGGCGCGAGCAGCAGGAACACCACCCCCACCACGATGCCCATCAGGCCGATCTTGGTGAAGACGTCGAGCGAGGTCTGCAGCGCCCTGGCCGGGTCGAGCACCTGGCCGCCCACGGTTTCGCTGGAGGCGGTGGAGGCGAAGAATGCCGCCAGCCACTGGCCCCAGGCGGTGGCCAAAAACCAGGTCGCCATCATGGTCGACATGATGGTCAGCGGCGCGAGCTTGGTGATCTCCGACAGGCCGACCGGCGACAGGAAAAGCTCGCCGGTGGTGTGGAGCAAATAGGCGCCGGCCAGGAAATAGACCGGCAGGCGATAGGCCGCGTCGTGGAACTGCGAACCCCAGACCAGCAGCATGAAGCCCGCGCCGACCTGCATCAGGCCCAGGCCGAACTTCACCATCGGGCCCGGGTCCTTCTTGCGCCGGCCCAGGAAGGTCCAGAGCGCGGCAAACAGCGGCGCGAAGATCAGGATGAAGCCGGCGTTGAAGGTCTGGGCCTGGGCCGGGGTCATGCCCGCGTCGACCCAGAACACCTTGGACTGGTCGATGTGGGAGGCCGCGAGCTGGTCGACCGAGGCCAGCACCACCTGATGACCGCCGATGGCGAACTGCACCGGCGCGTGGATGAAGTTGAGGTCGGTGTTGCGGTCGGCGAACAGATTGAGCGACGACCCGGCCTGTTCGAACAGGGCGAAGAACACCACGCAGCCGACCAGCAGCACCAGGGCGAGCGCCAGGCGCTCCCGCTCGATCTTGGTGCATTTGGTCACCATGAACCAGCCGATGAAGAACATCATGCCGATGGACGCCAACAGCAGGAAGCCGCCGATCACCGAGAAAAAGTCGGCCGCCTTCAGCCAGCCGGTCGGATGACCGTTCGCGGCCGCCATGGCCTGGGCGATCAGGTCGCGTGCGGCGCCGTCGACGCGCAGCAGTCCCCAGATCATCGCCACGCCCACGAAGCCGCCGATGTAGATCAGGGTCTCGCGGCTGACGCCCAGGACCTTCTGTTTCAGGATCTCGAGATTGCGCGGCTCGCCCTTGCCCTGGAGCAACGGCTTGCCGAGCACGAAGACCACGAGACCGAGCATCATGCCCACGCCGGCGGAGCCGAAGCCGTAGGCCCAGCCGAACTGTTGACCGAGCGCGCTGCACAGGATCGCCGCCCAGAAGGCGCCGAGGTTCACGCCATAATAGTACAAGGTGAATCCCGGATCGCGCCGGGGGTCTCCCTGCGGATAGAGCTGGCCCACGATCGTTGAAATGTTCGCCTTCAGGAATCCCACGCCCATGATGATCAGCGACAGGGCGAGATACATCGCGCCCACGTAGATCGGGTTCTTCTGGGTGCGCTTCTTGAACGCGCTGGTCGGCACGGTTGCAGGCAGCGACGCGGTCGCCGGCAGGGCCTTGATCACAAGGTCGCCCTTGGCGTTGGAGCCCATCTCATAGCCCTTGCCGTCGACCACCAGCTGGCTGATCTTGCCCTGGCGGCCGTCGGAGACCTGCACCTCGTAGCTCGCATGCACGCCGGCGGGCGAGGTGTAGTCGATGAACTGCTTCGACGCGTCGCCGCCGAAGGCCATACCGAGCTGGCCGAACACCAGCAGGATGGCGCCGAAGGTCACCGCCTTGCGCGTACCGAGATAGCGGTCCGCAAGAAAGCCGCCGACCAGCGGCACCAGGTAGACCAGCGAGGTGTAGGCGCCGTACTGGTTCGAGGCGAACTTGTCTTCGAACAGGAAGTGCTGGGTCAGGTAGAAGACGAACAGACCGCGCATGCCGTAGTAGGAAAACCGCTCCCACATCTCGGCGAAGAACAGGACGATCAGGCCCTTCGGGTGGGTCTTCAGAAGCTGATAGAAGACCGGAATGCCGGTGAGGATGGTGATCGCCAGCCCCGCCCAGAAGATGATCGACGTAAGAATGCTGCCCATGCGGCCCTTCGCGTTTTTCTTTGGCGGTCAAGCGCTTAGCACCCGACCGTCCTCCCTGGGCGCGGATAGGACCATTAAGAATGGGGGTTTACAAGCGCTTACAGAGCGTGCGCGAAAGGCCTCGCGCGTGCCATTGCATCGGGGCGAGAAGACCATGGCGGCGGACGGAGAGACTTTCGAAGGCGGCTGCGCCTGCGGCCAGGTGCGCTACCGGATGAAGCGGCCGCCCATGATCGTGCACTGCTGCCATTGCACCAGTTGCCAGCGGGAGAGCGGCGGCGCGTTCGCCATCAACGGCCTGATCGAGGCGTCGGAGGTCGAGACCCTTAAGGGCGCGCCCGAGGCGGTGATGACGCCGTCGGAGAGCGGCCGCGGCCAGCAAGTCTGGCGCTGTCCGTCCTGCCGCGTGGCGGTGTGGAGCAACTACGGCGGCGCCAAGGACGTCATCCGCTTCATCCGCTGCGGCACGCTCGACGAAGCGTGGCGCATCACGCCCGACGTGCACATCTTCACCCGCTCGAAACTGCCCTGGGTGCGGTTGCCGGAGGGCGCGCAGGTGTTCGAGGTCTATTACAAACGCGCGGAGGTCTGGTCCGACGAGGGTTTGACGCGCATCGCCGCGCTCGGGCTCTAGAGTTCGGCGCATCAACGAGCGTCGCGCCTGCTGGGTCCTCGACGTCGCGCGGCTGAGCGCCGCGCAACGCCAAGGATGACGATACCTTTAGATGTTTCCGTCATCCTTGGCGGGGAGGAGCGTCAGCTCCGAGCCGTCGAGGACCCGGCAAGCGCGACGTTGCGGCGCAGACCTCCTCGACGCGATCTACGCGAGAGCTATTTCACCGCCTTGATCAGCGCCTGGGCCGCGGCCGGGTTGCGCACCTTGGCGCCGGAGATGAAATAGGCGAACACGTCGCCGCGTTTGGCCCAGGCCTTGGCCTTGGCCGCCCAGTGTTTCAGCGCCTTGGCGTCGATACCGTCCGCGAGCGCCTCGCTGGTCGACATCAGACGCGCGAAGGTGAAGTCGGCGGTGGGCTCGTCGATCTCGGGGAAGTCCTCGTCCTTGGCGTAGACGATGGCGCAGTTGTGCTTGCGCGCGAGGTCGTAGAACTCCTCGCAACAGAAAGTCGGATTGCGCACCTCGATGGCGTGGCGCAACGGGACCTTCTCAACCGCTTTCGGCAGCATCTTCAGGAACCGGCCGAAATCCTCCGGGTCGAACTTCTTCGTGCCCATGAACTGCCAGTTGATCGGGCCGAGTTTGTCGCCGAGCGCGGCCATCCCCTGGCCCAGGAACTTCTCCATCGACAGCTTCGAGGCGTCGTCGCTCAGCACCTTGCGATTGGTCGAAAACCGCGACGCCTTCACCGAGAACTTGAACCCATCCGGCGTCTCCGCCGCCCACTTCTCCCAGCTGTCGCGCTTGAAGGTGGAATAGTAGGTGCCGTTGATCTCGATCGAGGTCAGCGCGCGCGACGCGTATTCCAGCTCGCGCTTTTGGGTCAGGTCGTCGGGATAGAACACCCCGCGCCACGGCTCAAAAGTCCAGCCGCCGACGCCGACGTAAATCTTGCCTGCCATAGGTCGCTCCGCGCCAAGGAGCCGCGACACTAGGCGCCACACCGCCATTGCTGCAAGCATTCCTTGCGCCTACCGTCCCGCCGAGGCAGCCTTGGTGGCGGACTCAGGGGATCAGGCATGCGTATTCGTATCGGTTTCTTCGCCATCGCTCTCGTGGCGCTCGTTACCCGTGCGGCCCACGCAGCCGATTGCCGCTATGACGAGCACGCCATGATGACCATGACCTACGACAAATTCGACGAAGACCCGAACGGCTGGCGCATCCTCGCACATAAGGACGGCTGCATGGACACCGCCGCTGACCTCATCGCCAAATATCGACGTCATGTTCAGCTTCAGGTCGCCGAACTCGCTTGGCACGAGGGCCAACTGCGGGCGATCGAGGGACAAACGGATAAGGCTATCGTTCTCTTCGAGTCTTCGCGCGACGGAATGCACGACGAAGCCTATGTGGATGCGACAATCGCGTTTCTGAAAAGAGATCACCGCGCCTTACTCGCGGCCCGAGCGCGGCTCGCGGCGCTCCCGAAGCCGGACGGTTGGGAGGACCTCGCGGAGCGCTTCAGAGAGAATGGCAGGACGATAGTCTGGCCAATGAACCTGGACGTGGTCGATGGCCTGATCGCGTGCTTCGACAAGTCGTACAAGGACGCCTACGGCGGCGACTGCCAGACCAACGCGGCTGAAGCTGCCGCGAAACGCTGATCGGCGAGTTAGTTAGTACGCAAACTCCTCGTACACTCGCGTCACGTCGCCGTTCCACTTGCCGTGGTAGAGCGCGAGCAGGCGTTCGGCGGGGGTGATGCCGCTCTCGGCGATTTCTTCCAGCTCGGACAGATAGCCGGTCTCGTCGACCAGGCCGCCGGAGAAGCGGGCCCGTTTACGCAGGCCGTGGCGGGCGATGTCGAGGAGTTCTTCGGCGACCTGCTGGATCGGGCGGCCGGCGACCTTGCCCTTCAGGCCGCTGCGCGCGCTGTCTTCGCGCAGCGCAATACGGTCCTCGCGCGTCCAGTGCTTGCACAGGTCCCAGGCGGCCTGCAGCGCGTCCCGATCGTAGAAGATGCCGGTCCACAGCGCCGGCAGCGCACAGATGCGGCTCCACGGGCCGCCGTCGGCGCCGCGCATCTCCAGGTACTGTTTCAGGCGCACTTCCGGGAAGATGGTGGTCAGGTGGTCGGCCCAGTCCTTCATTTTCGGTTTCTGGCCGGGCAGCACGTCCAGTTCGCCGCGCATGAAGGCCTCGAACGACTTGCCTGACGCGTCGATGTAGTGGTCGCGCTTGACGAAATACATCGGCACCTTCAGCGCGTAACGCGCATAGGCTTCGTAGCCGAAGCCGTCCTCGAACACGAAGTCGAGCAGGCCGGTGCGGTCCGGATCGGTGTCGGTCCAGATGTGGGCGCGGTAACTGAGATAACCGTTCGGCTTGCCCTCGGTGAACGGCGAATTGGCGAACAGCGCCGTCGCGATCGGCTGCAGCGCCAGCGAGGTGCGGAACTTCATCACCATGTCGGCTTCGGTTGCGAAGTCGAGGTTGGCCTGGATGGTGCAGGTGCGCAGCATCATGTCGAGGCCGAGCGATCCGACCTTGGGCATGTAGGCGCGCATGATGTCGTAGCGGCCCTTGGGCATGATCGGAACCTGGGCGCGCGTGGACACCGGATCGAAGCCCAGGCCCAGGAACCCGATGCCGATCTCGTCGGCGACGGTCTTCACCTCTTCCAGGTGGCGGCCGGTTTCGGAACAAATCTCGTGAATGGTTTCCAGCGGCGCGCCGGAGAGTTCGAACTGGCCGCCGGGCTCGAGGCTGATGTTGGCCATGCCGTGCGACAGGGCGATCAGGGTCTCGCCTTCGTAGACGCCCTTCCAGCCGAAGCGCTCGAGACCATTGAGCATGGCCTTGATGCCCCACGGCCCTTCGTAGGGCGGGCGTTCGAAGCCGTTCAGTCTGAAGCCGAACTTCTCGTGTTCGGCGCCCACGCGCCACTTGCTCTCGGGCTTTTCGCCCTCGGCGAAATAGCCGACCAGGTCATCAAAGACGAGCGGGCGGTCGTCGAGCGTCACGTCGGACATGGCCCCCTCGCTGGCGTCCGGTCGGGGCGTAATCCCTGGTCCGCAACGCTTCTGGCTGCCCCGGGGCCGAGGCCGCAGGTCCCCGTGCTCCCCACGGGTTGGCGCTACATGGGCGCGCGGACGGTCCCGCTCAAGGCCTTTCCACCCAGTCCCCCACTGCGGCCTGCCAAAGGGAAAGCGCCGCGATGGCGGCCGTGTCGGCCCGCAGGATGCGCGGTCCCAGGCTGACCGGCGTGACAAACCCCAGGCCGCGCAAGCGGTCCCGCTCCTCCGGGGCGAACCCGCCCTCGGGCCCGATCAGCACCGCCCAGGGACCGACGGGCGCACCGGTCAGGGCGTCGAGCACGGACTTTGCGTCCCGGCCCTCGTCGCAGAACATCAGCCGGCGGTCCGGCTCCCAATCGTCGAGGAGGCGGTCGAGCTTCTCGGGCGCGACAATCTCCGGCACGTCAAGGCGACCGGTCTGTTCCGCCGCCTCGGTGGCGATGGCGACCAGCCGTTCGACACGAGTGTGGTCGGCGTTGGTGCGCCGCGTGATCGCCAGGCGCACGCGCTGCGCGCCCAGCTCGGCCGCCTTCTCCACGATGGTCTCGAGCCGCGCGCGCTTGACCAGGGCGATCACCAGGTCGAGGTCAGGCGGCGAGACTTGGTCGCGCGTCTTCGCGCTCGCCTCGATGACACAACCGCGCTTGGACACCGCGCTGATCCGCGCCCGCCACTCGCCGTCACGACCGTTGAAGGCCAGCAGTTCGTCGCCCGCGGCGAGGCGCATGACGGTGGTGAGATAGCGCGACTGATCGGGCGGCAGCTCGACCGCGGCGCCCGGCGCCAGGACGCCCTGAACGTAAAGCCGGATCAAGGCTCGATCTCGCCCAGGCGCTGTTCGGTTACGGTCCACGCGTCGCATTGGGCGTCGAGGTCGGCGTAGAGTTCGCGGAACCCGACCATGAAGGTGGTGAAATGCTCGCGTGAGCGCCAGCGGTCGATGGTCACGAACCGCTCCGGCTCCTCGGTCGAACGGTAGAGCTCGCTGCCCATATAGCCCTCGCCCCGGTGGAACAGCCGCGACCAGCGGCCGCCGGGCCGGTAGGCGTCGATGAAGCGCGCCAGATGTTCGGTCCGCACCTCATAGCTCCAGACCACCGTATACATGCCGCTCTCCTGGCCGGGGGGCGCCCGGCGTTGAACGGGCGCGATAAATCTGCATTGCTCCTCTACCCGCGAGGCCGCCATGAGCAAGACCCCCAAGCCCTCCCACGACGAAGCCGCCTACGAAAAGGCCCTGGAAGCGCTCCAGATCGCCCTGGTCCAGAGCGAGACCTGGGCCATGGACAAGGGCAAGAAGCTGGTGGTGATCTTCGAGGGCCGCGACGCCGCAGGCAAGGACGGCGCCATCGGCCGCATCGTCCAGCACCTATCCAAGCGCAACAGCCGGGTCGTCGCCCTGCCCAAGCCCTCGAACCGCCAGGCCACCGAATGGTGGTTCCAGCGCTATGTCGCGCACCTGCCCGCCGCCGGCGAATGGGTGTTCTTCAACCGCTCCTGGTACAACCGCGCCGGCGTCGAGGTGGTGATGGGTTTCTCCACCCCGGAGGAGCAGGAAGAGTTCATCCGCAACGCGCCCGACTTCGAACGCCTGCTCGTCGAGTCGGACATCAAGATCGTCAAATACTGGCTCGACATCTCCAAACAGGAACAGGCCGATCGCCTGGAGCGGCGGCGCGACGATCCGCTGCGCTGCATGAAGACCAGCGCCCTCGACGTCGAGGCGCAGAAGCGCTGGAAGGCCTATTCCGAGGCGCGCGACGAGATGCTGCTGCGCACCCATTCGGCCGTGGCGCCCTGGACCTGCGTGCGCGCCGACCACAAGAAGAAGGCCCGTCTCAACGTGATGCGACACCTGTTGCACGCCATCGGCTGCCCGAAAGTCGCGCACAAGGTAGACCTGCCCGACCCGGAGGTGGTGTTCGAATTCGAAGCGGCGGCGCTGAAGGACGGGCGGCTGGAGCGCTGACTTATCACTACTTTCCGTCACCCCGGGCTTGTCCCGGGGCCCGCGGTGGTTGTCCAAGCTCTTCTGGCGGAGCGTTCGCGCAAGCGCTCACACAGCCCTAAGAGCGAGTTGACGCGCAGGCCCCGGCACAAGGCCGGGGTGACGGATAAATAGGTTAGGTGCGCGGCTTAGGCCGCGACTCGGTCTTCCACAGTTTCCACGCCCGCCAGAAGGTACGCGAACACAGGATCGTGCCGCCGATCCACAACCACCAGAACGGCCGAGTGTAGAGCAAGACCTCGCCTTCCACGCGCCAGCGGCGGCCGAAGTCGGGTTCGAACTCCAGGCGGACGCGACCGTCCCAGGCGTGCACGCCCGGACGCACCGACGACATCAGGCCGGCGGCAAGGCCCATCAGCACCGGATCGCCCAGG
Source organism: uncultured Pseudomonadota bacterium (assembly GCA_963838235.1). GTDB lineage: Bacteria > Pseudomonadota > Alphaproteobacteria > Caulobacterales > Caulobacteraceae > JAFECT01. Next base: position 127,247 of record CAWIQJ010000005.1, on the reverse strand, counting down.
CCTGCAGTGACCACGAAGTGCGCCTTCACAAGTTCGACCGCGCGCACCGACCGTTGCGCGGTGCGCCAGGCCAGGCTGCGCACGCGGGAGTCCCTGAGCACCTTCAGCGCCGCGCGACCCGAGCGCAGGTTCGCGAACCTGGTCCAGTCGAGCGTCTTGTGCGGACGCGCCTGGGTCTTCGGCTTGGGCGGTTTCGGCTCGGCGCTGTCGATGTGGACGAAGCGCAGGCCGAGCCAGCTCACGCTCACCGTGACGCGCAACCGCCGCTCCAGCGTCGCCCGCGCCTCGACCGGGGCGAACAGCAGGACGACGAGGATCAGCAAGATCCCGATGGCGATGGCCCATCCCATGACGTCTCCATAGCCGCTTCGCCGAAGCGCGGTCTATGCGTGATAGTCCTGCTTCTCTAAGGAACGACGAACTTTCTCAGGGTCCGGAAGTTGCCGAAAGCCAAGGATTTGAAGCCCCAAGAACGCTTGACCGCCCGTCAGGCGCGCCGCATCGCCTTGGCCGCCCAAGGCTTCCTCGACCCCCTGCCCCGCGCCACGCCCGGGCGCGCGCACCTGAAGCGCGTGTTCGACCGGGTGGGTCTGATCCAGATCGATTTGGTCAATGTGCTGGCGCGCTCGCACTACCTGCCGCTGTTCGCCCGCCTGGGCGACTATCCGATGAAGCTCTTGGAGGACGCCGCCTGGGGCCGGCGCAAGCTGCTGTTCGAATACTGGGGCCACGAGGCCGCACTCCTGCCCCTCAGACTGCAGCCGCTGATGCGCTGGCGCATGGCCGAGGCGCGCGCCGGCAAGGGCATGTGCGCGCCACGTCAAACAGTTCGCCGAGGAGCACAAGGCTTTCATCAAGCGCGCGTTGCAGGAGATCGAACGGCGCGGACCGCTCAGCGCGGGCGAACTGAGCGAGGGCGGCAAGGGCAAGGGCTCGTGGTGGGGTTGGAGCGAGGGCAAGCGCGCGCTCGAGAGCCTGTTCTGGACGCGGCGACATCACCACAGCCACGCGCCGCGGCGGCTTCGAACGCGTCTACGACCTGACGGAGCGAGTGTTGCCCGCCGCGGTGATCGACGCGCCGACGCCGAAACCAGCAGACGCGCAACGCGAACTCATCCGCATCGCCGTGCGCGCCATGGGCGTCGCGACCGTGCGCGACCTGCGCGACTATTTCCGCATGGGCGTGGAGGGTTTCGAGACGCGCGTGCACGAGCTGGTCGAGGCGGGCGACCTGATCCCGATGGAGGTGAAGGACTGGAACGGGTTGGCGTTCATGGACCCCAACGCCAAACGTCCGCGTCCGGTCGAGCGCGCGGCGCTGCTGTCGCCGTTCGACTCGCTGGTCTGGCGACGCGAACGCGCAGAGCGGCTGTTCGATTTTCGCTATCGGCTGGAGATCTACACCCCTGCGCACAAGCGCGAGCACGGCTACTATGTGCTGCCGTTCCTGATGGACGAGACGCTGTCCGCGCGCGTGGACCTGAAGGCGGATCGCGCGGGCAAGCGGCTGCTGGTGAAGGCGGCGCATGTACAGGACAGTCATGCGCCTGGAGAGGTCGCGGAACGTCTGGCGCCGGAGCTGGAACGAATGGCGGGGTGGCTGGGACTTCGACGAGGTGCGCGTCGAGGGGAAGCAGCCGCTGGCGAAAGCGCTGAAACCCCTCCTCCCCTGATCGAGGCAGCGATCGGGGGAGGTGTCGCGTAGCGACGGAGGGGGCGTGCAGACGTGCACGACGCTCATCAAACGCCGCGCTTGAACCGCGCCCCCTCCGTCGCTCCGCGACACCTCCCCCGCGCGTCCCGCGCGGGGGAGGAGAATGACGCGCGCCCCTCTCCCGGTTAAACCCTCCCCATGACCGACGCGCCGACCGAGCCCTACGAGCCGCTGCCCGATGCGCGGCCGTTGAACTGGGTGGACCGGCATGCGCCGGAAGGGTTGAAGCCGTGGCTGAAGCTGGGGCGTTTCGACCGGCCGATCGGGATCTGGCTCTTGATGCTGCCAGGGTGGCAGGGCGTGGCCCTCGCCTCATCCGAAACGCACACCCTGCTGACCGACTGGCCGCACTTCCTGCTGCTGCTCGTCGAGTTCGCCGTCGGCGCGACGCTGATGCGGGCGGCGGGATGCGCCTATAACGACATCGTCGACCGCGACATCGACGCCAAGGTGGCGCGCACCGCCGACCGGCCCATCGCCTCGGGGCGGATCAGGGTGAAACAGGCCTGGGCCTTCATCGCGGTCTGCAGCCTGATCGCCTTGCTCATCCTGCTCAGCTTCAACCGCTTCGCCATCATCCTGGGCGCCGCCTCACTGCTCCTGGTCGCGGCCTATCCCTTCATGAAGCGCATCACCTGGTGGCCCCAGGCGTGGCTCGGCCTGACCTTCAACTGGGGCGCCTTGCTGGGCTATGCGGCGGTCGAGGGCAAACTCCGCTGGCCCGCGCTCTTGCTCTACGCCGGCGGGCTGTTCTGGACGCTCGGCTACGACACCATCTACGCCCTGCAGGACATCGAGGACGACGCCCTGGTCGGCGTGAAGTCCACCGCGCGCCGCCTCGGCGCACGCGTGCCGCTGGCGGTGCTGGCCTTCTACGCGCTGGCGACCTTGCTGGCGATCATGGTTGCGCCCTTGGCCAGGCTCGGCATGCTGTTCTTTCCCTTCGCCGTGCTCTACGCTCTGCATCTGACCATGCAGGCGCGGCGGGTGAAGCTGGACGATCCGGCGCTGGCGCTGCGCCTGTTCAAATCGAACCGCACCGCGGGACTGATCCTGTTCGCGGGACTGGTCGCGGGCGTTTGGGGGTGAGGCGATGAAAGGCAAGACTGCGTGGCTCCTCGCCGGCGCCGCCGTCGTCGTGGTGATGATCCTGGCCGGCGCCTACGCCCTGCTCAACCCGCAGCCTGTCGCGCCCAAACCGCCCGCGACGGTCGCCACAGCGGCGCCGCCCGCGCCCGCGGTCCCGCCCGCGCCGCCGGTTCCGTTCAGCTTCACGTCCAAGGCGCACAGCGTCGATCTGTCGCTGAAGCTCCCGCAGGCGCTGGCCGATGCGCCCGACCTGCACGCGCGCCTCTACAACGACGGCATGGCGACGCTGCACACATTCGCCAAGCAGTCCGCGGGCCAGAAGATCGACGCCGGCGCGCCCTACGAAGAGGACGTCGTCTGGACGCTCGGCGCTGAGACCGACAAGCTGTTGAGCCTGCAGAGCGACACCTACAACTTCTCGGGTGGCGCGCACGGCAACTCCGATCTGGAGTTGCTGCTGTGGGATCGCGCCCTGAAGGCGCCCGTAAAGACGGCGGCGCTGTTCAAGGCCGACGCGAACCGCACGAAACTCGACGCCTTGCTCTGTCGCATGATCGTCAATGCCAAGAAAGCGCGCGAGGGCGACAACTTCAATCCGACCGACACCACGTGGCCGTGCCCGAAGTCGGCGGACTCGGTCCTCGTGCTGGCGCCGTCAGACCAGGCAGGCAAGGCGGGCGGGGTCACCTTCCTGTTCTCGCCCTACGCGGTGGGGCCCTATTCCGACGGGGCCTTCGAGATCACCGTGCCGCAGCAGGCCTTCCACGACGCGCTGGCGCCCGCCTACGCCGACGAGTTCGCCGGACGGCCGCCGAAGACCGGCGACATCACGCCGATGCAATGAGCGCGGCGCTTGACCTAAGGTCACGCGCCTGAAGGCCTATACTGAGCCCATGTCAGTCGCCGCCCGCGTCGATCCCAAGGACTTCTTCACACCGCAGGAATGGGCGCCCTCTGATCGCGCGCTCGTCGTGGAAGGGCCTGGCCCTGGTCGCCCACGCCTGGGCCGTGATCGCGTTGGCGACCGCGCTCGGCGTGATCTGGCCGTGGCTGATTCCGCTGTCGGTGATGGTCATCGGCGCGCGCCAGCTCGGCCTCGCCATATTGATGCACGAAGCCGCGCATGGCGGCCTGTCGCCCAACAAGGCGGTGAACGATTTCGTTGGGGAGTGGTTCTGCGCGGTGCCGATCGACGCGCGCCTGCCGTCGTACCGGCCCTACCACCTGCAGCACCACAAGTATGCGCAACAGCCCGAGGACCCGGACCTCGTGCTCTCGGCGCCCTTCCCGGTCACGCGCGCCTCGCTGCGGCGCAAGATCGTGCGCGACCTCACCGGCCAGACCTTCGTCAAGCAACGCATCGGCGCGTTCTTCGCCAGGCGCAGAAGCGCCGACGAGGACCTGCCCGAAGGCGCCGTCGTCACCGCCCAGTCGGTCGTCCCGTTCCTGCTGGTCAACGCGGCCATGATCGCGGCCCTGTCGGCGTTCGGCCTGTGGTGGGTGTGGTTCGTGTTCTGGCTGTTGCCGATGGCGACCTGGTTTCCATTGGTCACCCGTCTGCGCAACATCGCCGAACACGCGGTGACGCCCGACCCCGCCGACCCCTTGCGCCACGCGCGCACCACCGAAGCCAACCTGCTCGAACGCGCCTTCATCGCACCCTACTGGGTGAACTATCACTGCGAGCACCACATGTTCATGTGGCTTCCCTGCTGGAGCCTGCCCAAGGCCCACCGCATGTTGCGCGAACGCGGCGTGACGAAGCGGATGGAGGTGCGGCGCGGCTATTTGGGTGTTTTGAAAGCGGCGTCGGCCAGCCGATAGGTCGGTGGTCCGCGCGCGCTCAGCAGACGCGCCGCTTGCCGAGGATCGACATCAGCATCACCCCGAACCCGACGCCCATGATGACGCCCTGGACGCCGTCCTGCAGGTCGCCGGTCCCAAACGGATGAAGCAGCGTGAGCGTCGAACCGGTGCTCCACAGGACAAGGCCCGCGCCGAGCATGGCTCTGTTGGGCGACTTGAAACTTAGGCACGACCTACTCCGCGGCCGCGGGATCGATGACGGCGGCCAGCGCCTGCAGCGCCGTGACGTGGCCGGTGAAGGCGCGGCGGCCCTTGCCGGTGAGCGCGGCCCAGGTGCGCTGGCGACCGTCGAGCGCGGCCTTGCGCAGGGCGATGTATCCGGCCTCGGCGAGCTGAGCGAGGTGTTTGGACAGGACCGAGTCCGACACCTGCACCGTGTCGCGCAGCAGGGCGAACTCGGCGTCCTGCACGCCGGCCAGCACCGCCATGATCTGCAGCCGCGCCGGCGCGTGAATGATCGGATCGAGCCCCGCGGCGCTCACGGCGTCTCCCTCAGTTCGCGCAGATAGATGCGCTGCCACACGGTGCTGGCGACGTAGGCCACGATGGCGACCACCGCCCCGCCCGCGAGCGGCGCCCAGATCAGGCCGCGCTCGAGCTTCAGCCACAGGACCAGGGCCAGCACCGCGAGGGTGAAACCCAGCAGGCCGTAGGTCAGGCCCTGGGTGCGCCCGGCACGGTAGCCGTTGATGAACATGCCGGTGCGCTTGCGGTCCCAGGCGACGATCAGCGCGATGCCCACCATCAGCAGCGCTTCGATCACGATCGCGATCATCGACGGCGCGGCCTGGGAGGCCACCATGCCCCCCAACACCGCGGCGAAGGCCAGGTGGCGCGCGGGCGGACAGTTGGCGGCGGCGGCCAACCGCTCGCGGGAAGCGCGCATGGCCTCCAGCGCATTGGCGGCTTCGTTGGCGTCCTGGGTCATGCTCGGCCTTCACTTTCCATGATGGAAAGTAACGTCACTTTCCAACTTGTCAAGTGACGGCTGGACCGCCCGGCGCGGGTCCGGAGGCCCGCGCGCCGATGTTGAATTCACAATGTCAAAGACCTCCGCTGACGCGCCCGAGGACGCGCAAACGGTGCGACGCTTACGGTCTCAAGATAGGCGGTTGGAGGCCGCCGTCAAGAACAAAACAGGAACGAAAAAGTCCGTGAACGACGCGGCGATCACGGGCGCGACGCGCGACCAGCCCGACGGCGGCGGCGTGCTCAACCTAGCTGCGTCGAAAACGGTTCAATACCCCGGCCGCTGCGGCAGACCGTCGGCGATGTCGTAGTAGTCGCCCTTGTCGCCCACGAAGATGTGGATGTGCAGCTTTGTCCCCGTCGGCTTGTCGAAGGCGCCCATGGCGACGGCGATGACGTCGTGCTCGAGCGGGTCCCAGAACAGGAACGAACCGCAGGTGGAGCAGAAGCCGCGGCGCACCTTCTCGGTGGATTGATACCAGGTCACCCTATCGGCGCCGTCGACGGTCAACGCCGACGTCGGCACGTTGGTGGACACCCAATAGTGACCCGACTGTCTGCGGCACTGGCTGCAGTGACACGCGTCCGGCGCCTTCAGCTCACCCTCCACCTGAAACGTCACCGCACCGCAGAGGCAGGAACCGGCGTGCATCGAAAAATCTCCCTGCGAATGCGCTTGCTAGAACACTCAGTAGAAGTCCGCAGCAGTTCCTTGACTGCGCATCGCCGCGGCGCGATCGAGCGAAATCCCGACGAAAAATACGGACTGTATTACAAGGGCGATGCCCATGAACGGGGCGATCACCTCTGAGAATGTCGCAAATGATGGCACGACGTGCCAAATGGCCGCTGCGGCGCCAGCTGCGACACACGCGAGCTGAGCGAAGAACGTAGCGATGAAGGACATGGACGGACCATCGTCGTTCTGGTTTTCCCGAGAAGCTGCATACGTCCATGGACCGGTTGCGTTGGCATATGCCCAAAGGACGTAAGGCCAGATGTGTCCATCAGCATGTCGAATTAAGAACGTGAAGACGGTCACGCACCACGCGATCATTACGAGGTAGGTCCACGCGCTCCCGAGAAGGCCAACGATCGCTCCGCTCATGACTTGGCCGGTCTCCATCAGCCTGATTCCCGGCACCGTGAGTGCGATACTCGGGAGAAGAAGGATCGAGATCAGAAAAGACCCAAGAAAGAGTATGCCGATGCCAAATCCAAAGTCGCTCCAGCGATGAAGCACCAGCAGCCAGATTCCACTTACTATGCCGCCAAAGAAATTTAGAATCATCAACGGCAGAGTCAGAAAACCTAATAGCGATCCCACAATGCTAACGACTATCTTCATGGCTTGCGCCCCCTTTTGGCCAAAGCTCACCGTAAGCTAGAAGAAGGCCGAGGCCCCACTGAACGGAGGCTACCGCAAACTGAAAATAATGGGTGTCAGTTATGGCAACCCCACCAGCCAGCGAAAACAACAAAGACGATATTGAGAGAAACGCGAGGAAGACAAATTTCCCGCTGACATCCCTTACGAAGGTTCTCACCACTAGCGACGCCAGCAAGATAGATAAGCAAGTCGAGATGCAATTCACGATGAAGTCGGCGACGTAGGCGATATAAGAATCGACGTAGCGCAAAATTAACGCGAGCAGTGCGTACGATAGAAGAAATGAAACAAACCACACGACTGCGAATGCGAAAGACGCAGCCACATTCTTGACCAAACCAGCCACCGATTTTCTCTCATTAGAATTATCATCGTTGACGGCTGGCTTTCTGCTCCGCGAATGGGATAGCCGCGTACAACCCAACCATCGATTTGAGCGCAAGGTCAACCCTGAGATGCTGAGGTAGCTTGGTGGACCATCCCGCCTTCATCCGCAATAACACCCGCCTGCAACGGCCGCCCCATGCGCCGGAGCTGGAGCTGTGGCTGGCGGACGAGGTGACGCCGATCTGGCGCATGACCGAGGAAGAGTTGGGCGCCATGGGTCTGCCGCCGCCGTTCTGGGCCTTCGCCTGGGCCGGCGGCCAGGCGCTCGCGCGCTATCTGCTCGATCATCCCGAGGAAGTCGCCGGAAAGCGCGTGCTCGATTTCGCCACCGGCTCGGGCCTGGTCGCCATCGCCGCCGCGAAGGCAGGCGCCACGTCCGTCCTGGCCAGCGACATCGACGACTTCTGCGCGGCAGCGGTGGCGGTTAACGCCGAGGCGAACGGGGTTGCGATCGTCTTCACCGGCGCGGACCTGCTGGACGCGCCGCCACCCGAGGTCGACCTGATCTGCGCCGGCGACGTCTGTTACGAAAAGCCGATGGCGGAGAAGGTGCTGGTCTGGCTCGGCGTCGCGCGTGATCGCGGCGTCCGGGTGCTGATCGGCGATCCGGGGCGCAGCTATTTCCCGCGCGAGGGCCTGACCCGGCTGGCCGATTACCAGGTCGCGACCACGCGCGAACTGGAGGACTTCGAGGTCAAGCGCACCGGCGTGTGGACCTTCAACCGGTAACCATTCGCGCCCTTGGGGAATTCCGGCGCGACCTTTGCAATTCCTCAAGCCAAGGAGGCCTCGGGTTCCGAAACGGGACGCGCGGATCGCAGATCATGATGGAAGCCATGGCTAAGGTGCGTCTCACCCTCGTCCCGCCGGAGGCCGAAAAGGCCCCCGCGACCGCCGCCGACCGCATTCGCAAGCTCCAGGCCGAGGCCCAGACCCTGGCGCGCGAAGAGATCGAACAGCTGAACATCTCGATGGTCGCCCTGGCCCGCAAGGCCGAGGAAATCGCCGCCGGCGGCGAGGCCTATCCCGTCGGCGCGCGCGAACTGGCGCGGCGTCTGGTCGATGAGGTCGGCCAGCGCGCCCAGACCCTGCAGGCGATTCTGAGCAAGGTCTGATCTCCGGAACCGGCGAAAGCGTGCCGCCGGCGCCACGGCGGTCAGGCCATCGTCCGGACCTGATCGGGTCTCCATTTGACGCCCCTCGCCCGCGCCCTATGGTCGAGTTTGGCTTGCAGGGTTCTCGTGGTTCATGAAGCAGTTCCTGATCACCGTCGCCGGTGTCGTCGCCGGCATGTTCATTTTCTGTTTCCTGGGCCTGTTCCTGCTCTTCGGGTTCATCGGGTCGCTGGCGGCGTCTTCGACCAACGAGGCGCGGCTTAACCACCCGACCGTGCTTGAGCTCGACCTGCGCGGCGGCCTGAGCGATCAGGACCCGGTCGCGGCCTCAATATTCACCGCCAACAAGATGTCGGTCATCCGGGTCATCGAGACCCTGCGCTACGCGGAAAAGGACGCCAAGGTGCGCGGCCTTCTGGTGCGCTTGCCCGAGGGCGGGATCTCGCCTGCGGCGGCCGACGAACTGCGTCTTGCGTTCCGCCATTTCCGCGCCTCGGGCAAGCCGATCATGGCGCACAGCCAGGGCCTCTATCCCGACGGCATGGTGGTCTCGACCTATGAGCTGGCCGCGTCCACCGGCGAGGTCTGGATGCAGCCGGACAGCTCGTTCCAGGCCACCGGCATCGCCACCTCGGACATGTTCCTGAAGGGCCTGTTCGACAAGTACGGCGTCAAGGCCGACTACCAGCAGCGCTACGAGTACAAGAACGCGGTCAACCCGTACCTCTACCCCGACTACACGCCCGCCCACCGCGAGGCGAACCTGTCCTGGATGAGCAGCATCTACGACACCGCCATGGGCCAGGCGGCCTTCGACCGTAAGAAGGATGTCGCCGCCCTGAAGACCATAATCGAAGCCGGCCCCTATTCCGCCGAAGACGCCATGGCCAAGGGTCTGGTCGACAAGGTGGGCCAGGTGCACGACGCCGAACAGGCGCTGAAGGAACGCGCCGGCGACGACGCGCACATCGTCGACTTCGACGACTATGCGACGGCGGTGAAGCCGCTGCTCTACACACAGGGCGCGAGCACCATCGCGGTGATCGGCGCTGAGGGCGACATCGTCACCGGCCACGGCACGGGCGGCGCCTTCGCCACCGACAGCAACATCTATTCCGACGACACCGCACGCGCCTTCTACGCCGCGATCAAGGACGACAACGTCAAGGCGATCGTGTTCCGTGTCTCCTCGCCCGGCGGCGCGGACACTGCGTCCGAGCAGATTCTGGCGGCGGTGAAGGCCGCCAAGGCGGCGGGCAAGCCGGTGGTGGTGTCGATGGGCACCTATGCGGCATCCGGCGGCTATTGGATCTCCTCCAACGCCTCGTCGATCATCGCCGAGCCTTCGACCCTGACCGGTTCGATCGGCGTGTTCGGCGGCAAGTTCGTCATCGGCGACGCCGTGGCGCGCTACGGCGTGAACATGCGCGATCTCAGCGTGGGCGGCCAATACGCCGACAGCTTCGCCGGCGGCAAGGAATTCACCCCGGCCCAACGCGCGGCCTTCTCGGCCTGGATGGATCACATCTACGACGGCTTCGTGAAGCGCGTGTCGGTGGGCCGCAACATTCCCGAGGCGCGCGTGCGCGACATCGCCAAGGGCCACGTCTGGACCGGCGCCCAGGCCAAACAGCTCGGCCTCGTCGACCAGATCGGCGGCTTCTACGACGCCATCGACAAGGCCAAGGCGCTGGCGAAGATCCCCGCCGACGAAGACGTGAAGCTGAAGGCCTATCCGCACGAACGCAGCTTCTTCGAGTCGCTGTCGCACGGCATGGGCGTGTCGGAGACGTCGATGAAGACGTTGGCGGCGCTCGGCTGGGTGCTCGATGATCCGCGCGCCGAAAGCCTGCTGGAACAACTCGGCCGCGCGCACCTGCAGGCGCAAGGCAAGGGCGCAGTCCTGGCGCCGAAGGAACTGCCGGCGCAGTGAAGGCGCGCGCAACACCCTTTTAGTTCCGTCACCCTCGGGCTTGTCCCGAGGGTGACGGCAAATTATAGCGGTCGCGTCGAGTCCAACGCAGCTACCGCTCGCTATCCAACAACTTCATCTGCATCTCGGGATAGCGCGTTCCCTGGATGGCGCCGTCGGGCGCCGCGGCTTCGATGCGGGCAAGGTCGTCCGCCGTCAGCACCACGTCCAACGCCCCCTTCGCCTCGTCCCAACGGTCCCGCCGCCGCGCGCCGACCAGCGGCACGATGTCGTCGCCGCGGGACAGGACCCAGGCGATGGCCAACTGCGTGACCGTCACGCCCTTGGCGTCGGCAATGGCGCGCAACACCTCCACCAACGCCAAATTCTGCTCGACCACGTCCTTCTGAAAGCGCGGACTATGGGCGCGGATGTCGCGGGGGCCGAACGTGCGGGCCTTGTCCCAGTGACCGCTGATCAGGCCGCGCGACAGCACGCCGTAGGCGGTGATGCCGATGCCGAGCTCGCGGCAGGTGGGCAGCACCTTGGCCTCGAGGCTGCGGGTCACCACCGCATATTCGATCTGCAGGTCTGTGATCGGATGCACCGCGTGCGCGCGGCGGATGGTGTCGGCGCCGACTTCCGACAGGCCGACGTGGCGCACCAGGCCCTCCTTCACCAGGTCGGCGATGGCGCCGACCGTATCCTCGATCGGCACCTTCTGGTCGAGCCGCGCGGGACGGTAGATGTCGATATGATCGACGCCGAGGCGGCGCAGGCTGTAGGCCACGGCGGTCTTCACCGCCTCGGGCCGGGCGTCGAAGCCGAGCCAGGTTCCGTCATAGGCGCGCAAGGCGCCGAACTTCACGCTGATCACCACCTTGTCACGATCGCGGCCCTTCAGCGCGTCGCAGATGAGCAACTCGTTGTGTCCCATGCCGTAGAAGTCACCGGTGTCGAGCAGGGTCACACCGTCGTCGAGCGCGGCGTGAATTGTAGCGATCCCCTCGTCGCGATCGGCGGGACCGTAGAGGTCGGACATGCCCATGCAGCCGAGACCGAGGGCAGAGACGTCGGGACCGTTGGCGCCCAGCCTGCGATGTTTCATCGGACTATCCTTCTCTAGCGAGCGGCGGCTTCGATCTTGGCCAGATCGGCGGGCCGGCCGTGGAACTGTTTACGCGCCTTCACGAGCGCGTCAGCCTGCGCCTTGGCGTCGCCGAGCACGCCGTAGGAGCGCACCAGCCGCGCCCAGCCCTCAGGGTCGTCGGGATGCTGCGCCAGCCGCGCCGCGAGGCTCGCCACCATGCCGCGGATCATCTGCGCCTGTTGGTCCGGCGGTGCGGTCGCGACGGTTGCAACGTTCGGATTCCCGCCCGCCGCTATCGCGGCGATCTCCTGTTCCAGCGCCGCGCGTCGCGGGTCGCCCGCGGGCCAACGCGCCGCGACCGCTCGCCACGCGTTCAGTCCCTCGTCCTTGTGACCGGACTCGATGGCGGCCTGACCGAGGTACAAGGCCGGTTCGACCAGCGTCGGATCGAGCTTCAGGGCTTGCGCGAAATCCTGCTGCGCGTCGGCGGTAATCTCGCCGTCGTTCAGTTCGGTGAGACTGTCGCCGAGGCCGGCCCAGGCCACGGCGTTGTTCGGGTCGAGCGCGACGGATTTCTCGAACGCTTCGGCCGCGTCGGCGGGATCGCCCGCCTTGCTGTCGGCCAGACCGAGTATGCGCCACACCCTCGGATCGCCCGGATGCAGACGCGCAGCCTCTTTCCACAGCGCGGCGTACTCGGGCGGTGTCAGCTTGGACGGCTCGCGGCGCACGACCTGCTCCCAGGTCGTCAGGCGCCGGGCGTAGGGTTGATCCGCAAGTCCCGGCGACCCCACCGCCAGATAGACGCCCGCGGCGGCGAGCACGGTCACGACCGCGCAGGCGAGCACGACCGTCAGGTCGCGCCGGCGATCCCGCGGCCTGGCCGGTACAGCGTCCGGTTCGGCCTTGGCTGCGAGCAAACGGCGCGCCGCCTCGGCGCGGGCGGCGGCGTAACCCGGGTCGTCGAGCAGGCCGCGCTCGCGCTGTTCTTCGAGGTCGCTCAGATGGCGGCGGTACACCAGAACATCGGGCGCCTCGGCGGCTTTAGGCGTCGTGCGGCCGGCGCGGCCGAGCACCACCATGACGGCGGCGGCGGAGAGCAGGGCTGCGGCGATCCAGAAGAGGAGCATTATGACCGGTAGCGCGAATTGCGCGGCTGCCGGTGTCCTATCCGATCAGGCCACGTCTTGCGAGGTCTCGATTCCGCCGGAGACCGCGGCCCGGCGGCGAATGGACTGGGCCGCCTTGGGGCCCTCGGCATAGCCCAGGAACTCGGCGGCGATCTCGACGTAACGAAGAGCGCGGTCGCGGTCGGGCGCCTCGCCGGAATTGATCGCGTGCAGCGCCTCGTCGGCATAGACGTTGAGCCGCTCGCCGATCTTCTCGGCCACCGCGTTGCGCAAGGCGCCATAGCCGCCGGCCGAGGCCGCGGCGCGCACCTTGTCTAGGAAGACGACCAGCGCCCGCGCGCGTTCGACCGCGAGCGCGTCGGGCTCGGCGCCCAGCTTGGGCGCTGGGCGGGACATGCGGCCGGAGATGCGCACGGTCTGCAGCGGCAGGGCGTGCGCGACCTGGCTCTCGACGTCGCGCAGACGCAATTCCACGCCGGCGGCCAGCGCCTTGCGCGCGGCCGCGACGCGCGCGCCCCAGGGACCGTCGCGGGACAGTTCGATGTCCTCTTCGATTTCGCTCAGCATCGCACCCGCATGATTGACGTGGTCGGCGGCGGCCTGAGCCGCCGCGGCGCCGCCGGACGCGTCGAAGGTCTTTACCGCCGCGACGCGGGCGTCCACGTCGGCCAGCAGGCGTTCGCCAAAGCTCGCTAGTTCGGAAGACGCCAGATAGCGATCGCCCGCGTGGTCGGTGATTGCGGCGACCAATCGCAGGATTTTCGACGGTTCAGGCACGTGCGCCAGCGTCAGTTCGAGCAGACGCGGCGTCGCGTCCACTGCAATTCCCACCGCATCCATGAACAACAGCTTCAGCTGCGCGGTGCGATCCTCCGAGGTCTTGCCGAGCCACTCGGGCAGGCGCGCAAGCAGCGCGCGCGCGACGGCGGCGAGATCGAAGAAGGCGGCGAGCTGTTCGGCGGACCGGGCGCCGTCCTCGCCTCGGAAGCGGGCGCCGTCCTCGCCTCGGAAGAAAGTCTCCGGCGTTTCGCGCAGGTGCGCGGCGGCGCGGGCGCAGAGTTGGTCGAAGGCGGGCGGGATCGGCTCGTCCGGGTAGCGGTCCTCGTCGGCCGCGCGCGCCGTCTCGAACAGGGCGGCGTCGCGGCGCTGCAATTCGCTCCACAACACTGCGCTGACCCGTTTGGGGAACCGCGGCCCGCCGAGCGATCCCTGCGGCCCGAACAGCGGCAGCAACGGCGAGAACACTGCGTCGCGCAGGCGGCGCGCCGCCTGCTCGGTTTCGATCATGCTGCGGATCCGCGCCATGGGACCGCTGTCCGCGCCGACCAGCGCCGCGTGCAGGCTGCGCAGGGCGTGGTCGGGGGCGGTTTCGATCAGCATCCGGACCGCGCCGAGCTGGGCGGAGGTGGGACCGGCCATGGGGTTTGCCTTGGAGCGGGCCGTACGCGCCCGTCGAGGCCATCCTAGGCCTTAAGGTTAAACAAGGGCTTGCTGAACCCACTCAGCCTTCGGCGGCGGGCAGGTCGATGATCACCTTCAGGCCCCCCAGGCTGGACCGGTCCATGGCCACCTTGCCGCCGTAGGCGCGGGCGAGCTCGTCGACGATGGAAAGGCCGAGGCCCGAGCCCGGCGCGCTCTCGTCCAGGCGCGCGCCCCGCTGCAGCACCTCGTCGCGCTGTTCGTCGGGAAGGCCCGGCCCGTCGTCCTCGACGGTCAGGCGCATGAGCCCCGGCGCCACCAGGGCGGCGTCGATCTCGACCGACTTGCGGCACCACTTGCAGGCGTTCTCCAGCACGTTGCCGGCGATCTCCAGGAGGTCCTGCCGTTCGCCGCGGAACATCAGGTTCGGCAGCGCGCGCCAGTCGATGACCACGCCCTTGTCCTGGAAGATCCGCTCCAGCGTGCGGGCCAGTTCGTCCAGCGCCGGCGCGACCGGGGTGCCGCTCGCCGCGACTTCTGGGCGCGCGCGGCGGCCCGGGCGCGGCGCAGGTGGTGGTCGACCTGGCCGTGCATCACCGTGGCCTGACGCGTGACCACCTCGGCCAGAGGGCGACTTGTGCTCGGCCTCGCTGGTGATCACCGCCAGCGGCGTCTTCAGCGCGTGCGCCAGGTTGCCCACGTGGGTGCGCTGGCGCTCCACCACTTCCTGGTTGTGGGCCACCAGCGCGTTCATCTCGTGCGCCAGCGGCGCGAGCTCGGTCGGATAGGCTTCGCTCAGGCGCGTCGGGCTTGCCCATGCGCACGTCGGCGACCTCTCGCCCCAGACTGAACAGCGGCCGCAGGCCCACCCGCACCTGCAACACCACCGCCAGCACCAGGCCCGCGCCCAGCGCCACCAGGAACAGCGCCGTACGCTCGCCGAAATCGCGCACCGACTTATCGACCGGCGCGCGGTCCTGGCCGCCATGAAGATCAGCGGCTCGGTGCGGTTCTGCACCAGCGCCATCAGGGCGACCGTACGCAGGTGCGTCTTCTGCGGTCCGGCGACGTCGTAGTAGATCGGGCGCCCGAGGTGGGTGGCCAGCGCCGCCACGCCGCCGGGCGGCGGCGGAAGCGCCTGGTCCAACAGCGAACGCGAGCGCACCAGCGCGCTGATCCCGCGCGGCGTGGGTTCGGCGATCTCCCAGTAGCTGCCGGAGAAGGCGCGCGTGGAACGCACATCGGTGTTGGTCGGGGGCGTACCTCGCCGGTCTTCTTCACCGAGGTGCCCGCGTAGAGCCCCTCGGCGACGTCGTAGACGCCGGTCTGGAACTGGTCGATCGCGGCGCCTTGGAAAAGGCCGTGAGCGCGCCGCCGGTCACCAGCAACAGCCGCCAGCGACCAGCCGCAGCCAGCCAGATCAGCCGGCCGACCAGCGAGCGCGCGCGGCTTCAGCGGCATGCAGGGCTTCAGGCTTCAGCGGGTTCGCCCGCGAGCGGCACCAGCCGATAGCCGAGGCCGCGCACGGTCTCGATGCGGTCGGCGCCGATCTTCTTGCGCAGGCGGCCGACGAACACCTCGATGGTGTTGGAGTCGCGGTCGAAGTCCTGGTCGTAGAGGTGCTCGACCAGCTCGGTGCGGCTGATCACCCGGCCCTGGTGCATCATCAGATAGTGCAGCAGCCGGTATTCCAGCGAGGTCAGGCGCAGCGGCTCGCCGTTCACCGTGGCGCGGGCGGCGCGCGGATCGAGCCGCAGACGCGCCGCAGGCCGAGGCGCGGCGCCGCGTGGCCGGCCGAGCGGCGCAGCAGGGCGCGCAGGCGCGCCAGCAGCTCCTCGGTGTGGAAGGGCTTGGTCAGATAGTCGTCGGCGCCGGCGTCGAACCCCGCCACCTTCTCGCTCCAGGCGCCGCGGGCGGTCAGGATCAGCACCGGCGTGGCTACGCCCGTCCCGCCGCCAGCGCTCCAGCACCGAGACGCCGTCGATCTTCGGCAGGCCGAGATCGAGCACGATGGCGTCATAGGGCTCGGTCTCGCCGAGGAAGTGCGCCTCCTCGCCGTCCGGCGCGTGATCGACGGCGTAGCCGGCGTCGCCCAGCGCCTGTTTCAGCTGACGGGAGAGATCGGGATCGTCTTCGACGAGCAGGATGCGCATAGGTCTAGTCCTCCTACGCCCAGGATCGCGCCGGTCTGCGGCATCGACCATATAATCGACGCGCCGGCCGTCTCCGGTGTGTCCAGCGCACGCGATAGACCTGCGCGCCCGCCGTAGTCTCCAGGCCCGCGTCGAGCTGCGCCCGCCAGGGAAGCGGCGATGCATCTGACTCGATCACGCCGGCCAAGCGGACATGCGGCCGCCGGGCCGCGCGCACAGGTACCTGCGGAACCTCCAGCCGGCGCCGCCCGGACGCGGATAGCCGGCGGGCGGACCGCCGGGCCTGCGCTGCGGCGCCGGCCTGCCCATCGGGCCGTGCGGACGCATGCCGCCGCCACGCGCCGCCGTGCGGCGGGCGATGCTGGGCCATGACGGCGACCGGAGCGAGGCTCAGGAGGCCGGCGGCCAGAACGGCAAGGACACGTCTCATGCGCTGGCACATTAGGCCGGGCCCCTGAATAGCGGCTGAACAGTGCGCGGGTATAGGCCGATCCAGCCAGGGGTTTCAGCCCTTCGGCGGGGGCGTGTAGGGCCGCTCCTTGCGCCAGGCCTCGGCGAAGCTTTCGAGTTCCGGGTCGGGCTTGTCCGGCAGGGTCACCACCAGCCGCGCCATCAGGTCGCCGCGCCGCCGTCGCGGCGTCGTGCACGCCCTTGCCCTTCAGCCGCAGGGTCGAGCCGGAGTTGGAGCCCTTGGGCACGTTCAGCGTCACCGGGCCGTCCGGGCGTCGGCGCCTCGACCTTGCCGCCCAGCACCGCGTCGGGCACCGAGACCGGCAGGTCCATGACCAGGTTGTCGCCCTCGCGCTGGAAGATCGGATGCGGCCGGATGGCCAGCTCGATCAGCGCGTCGCCGGGCCCCGGCGCGGCCCGGCGAGCCCTGGCCCTTCAGCCGCAGCACCTGGCCGTCGGCCGCGCCCTTGGGGATGGTGACGTCGAGCGTGCGCCCGTCGGAGAAGCCGATCCGCTTCGCGCCGCCGTTGATGGCGTCCTCGAGGTCGATTTCGAGCCGGGCGCGCACGTCGGCGCCGCGCTGGCCGGCGGCCGCCGAAGCCTGAACCCGCCGCCGCCGCGCGCCGCCGCGGCCGCCGAACATCTCGCCGAGGATGTCGCTCGAGGTCGACGTCCTCGAACTGCGGCGCCGCCCGGCCGAAGCCGCTGGCGCCGGGCCGGCCGCCCGGGCCGCGCCGGCCGAACGGGCCGCCGCCGCCGAAGCCGCGCATCGTCTCGCGCCCGTCGGCGTCGATCTCGCCGCGGTCGAACTTCTTGCGCTTGTCCTCGTCGCCCAGCAGGTCGAAGGCGGCCGAGACCCGCTTGAACCGCTCCTCGGCCGCCTTGTCGCCCGGGTTGTGGTCCGGGTGGTAGCTGCTTGGCGAGCTTGCGGAAGGCCTTCCTGATCTCGTCCGCGCTCGCCCCTTGCGCGACGCCCAGTTCCTGATAGGGGTCCTGCGCCACTCTGCTCTCGGACTAGGGATGGGAGACGACGGCCGGTCGCGGATGCGACCGCCGAAGACCCCAGGGAGGTAAGGGATTTGCCGCCGCGCGCAAGAGGCAATGTGGCAAATATGCCACTTATGCCTCCGCCGCCAGGGCTTCGCGCTTGGCTTCGAGGTCGAGCCATTCCTCCTCGGAGACCGCCAGCGTGCGCCGCGCCGTGTCGAGCGCGGTCATGATCTTCGCGAAGCCCTTCGGGTCGCGCGCGTAGAAGCCGGGGTCTTCCAGCGTCTTCTCGTGCGCCGTGATCTCCGCGTGCAGGCACGGCATCACGACATCGAGTTCCGCGAGCCGGCGTTGGTCGCGGTAGCTGAGCTTCACGGCCTTGGCTTTTTCGCGCACGGGCGCGGGCGCCGCCTTGGGCTTGATGATCTGCGGCGTGTCGAAGAAGCCCGGGTTCTGGCGCGACGAAATCGCTCCAGCCGCCCGGCGTCTCGACCGACGTCGCCGCGGCCGTCGAGCGCGATGGTCGAGGTGGCCAGCCGGTCGATGAAGTCGCGGTCGTGGCTGACCAGGATCAGGGTGCCGTCGTAGTCGGCCAGCACGCTCTTCCAGCAGGTCGAGCGTCTCCATGTCGAGGTCGTTGGTCGGCTCGTCGAGCACCAGCAGGTTGGCGGGCTGGGCCAGCGCGCGGGCCAGCAGCAGACGGTTGCGCTCGCCGCCGGACAGGCTCGCCACCGGCTGGCGCAGCTGGCGTCCTGGAACAGGAAGTCGCGGGCGTAGGCGGCGATGTGCCGGGGCTGGCCGTGCACCATCACCTGGTCGCCGCCGCGCGGGCGCCAGCGTCTCCCAGAGGGTCGTGTTCGCGGCTTCAGTTCGTCGCGGGCCTGGTCGAGGTAGGCGACCTGCAGGTTCGGCGCCCAGCTTCACCGAGCCCGCGTCCGGCGCGATCTCGCCCAGCAGCATCTTGACCAGGGTGGTCTTGCCCGCCCCGTTCGGCCCGACGATGGCCACGCCGGTCGCCGCGCAGGATGCGGGTGGAGAAGCCCTTGATCAGCGTCGCGCTCGCCGAAGGCCTTGGTGAGCGCCCTGCGCCTCGATCACCCGCCGGCCGGACGCCGCGCCCGGCGTCGACGGCGAGGCCATGGCGCCGCGTCTGGTCGCGCATCAGCACGGCCTTGCTGCCTGGCGCATGTCCGCCAGCGCGCGGGCGCGGCCCTCGTTGCGGGTGCGCTGGGCGGTGATGGAGCGGTGGAACCAGTAGGTCTCGCGCTCGATGGCCTTGTCCAGCCGGCGCAGGCGTCTCGGCCTGCTCGGCGGCGATCTTCTCGGCCCAGGCGTCGAAGGCGGCGAAGCCCTTGTCCAGCCGCCAGATCCGGCGGTCCTCCAGCCAGAAGCAGCGGCGGGTGACGCGGTTCAGGAAGGCGCGGTCGTGGCTGACGATCAGCAGCGCCGCGCGGCTGGCCGCAAGCACCGCCTCCAGCGTCTCGATGGCGAAGATGTCGAGGTGGTTGGTCGGCTCGTCCAGCAGCAGCACGTCCGGCTTCTCGGCGAAGGCGCGGGCCAGCGCCGCGCGCCGCGCTCTCGCCGCCGGACAGACCCGTGGTCGTCGCGCGCGGGATCGAGGCCGAAGGTCTCCAGCGCCGCCTCCGCCTCGTGCGGCCGCCGCGCCGCCGGCGGTGGCGTAGTCGCAGCAGGGTCGCGCCGGTGATCGCCGGCTCCTGCGCCACCAAGGCGATCCGCGGGCCCGGCCGACGCGAGCGTTCGCCGCCGTCGGGCTCGATCAGGCCGGCCAGCAGGCGCAGCAGCGTCGACTTGCCCGCGCCGTTGCGGCCGACCAGGCAGGCGCGCGACGCCGGCGCTCCAGCGCCAGGTCGACGCCGTCGAACAGCTGCACCGGCCCGTCCGCCAGCCGCACCTCTTTCAGCGCCACCAGGGGCGCGCGAGCGCTCATGGCTGCGCGCCTGAGCCGGCCGCATCGCGCGCGAACTCCGCCGCCAGGGTTCGTCGGAAGGCCGAACGGTCGGCGAACACCCCGTCTCCTTGGCTTGCGCGTCGGTCACAGGCGCGTCGGGCTTGTCCGGCGCAGGGAAGTCGCGCACCGGCAGGTCCTGGTGGGCCGCACCATCATCCGCCGCCAGATCTCCGCCGGCAGCTCGCCGCCGGCCACGCCCTTCATTGGGCGGCCGTCGTCGTTGCCGACCCACACGCCCGCAGACCCAGTCCGGCGTGAAGCCGACGAACCAGGCGTCGTGGTTCTCCTGCGTGGTGCCGGTCTTGCCGGCGGCGGGCGCCGAACGGCCGCGCGGCCGGTGCCGTGCTGTGATCACGCCCTCATCATCGAATCATCTCGCGCGTCTTCACGGGTCATCGACCTGCTGAAGCCGGCCGATGGGGCGGCGATAAGAACGTCCCGTCGCGCTTGGCCATCTCGGCCACCAGATAAGGCCTGACCGTTCGGCCGCCCGACTGGAACACCTGGTAGGCGCCCGTCATTTCCAGCAGCGTCACCTCGTAGGCGCCGAGTGCGAGCGACAGGCCCGGCTTCTGCCGGCAGGCCGCTGACCCCGAAGCGTCCCGCCAGGGCCGCGACCGTCTTGGCGCCCGTCTCGCTGGTCAGGCGCACTGAGACGTTGTTGCTCGACTGCGCCAGGGCGTCGGCGAGGGTGAGCGACGCCGCGCTCGCGTGATCGTTGGTGACCACGGCCCGAACGCGATGCGTTGGGTCGAGCGGAAGTCGGTGGGCTTGTCGCCGCTCTCCAGCGCCGCCGCCCACACGAAAGGCTTGAACGAGGAACCCGGCTGGCGGCGCGCCTGGGTGGCGCGGTCGAAGGGACTGTCGTGGTGGTCCCTGCCGCCGATCAGGACGCGGATGGCGCCGTCGGGCGCCAGCAACACCAGCGCCGCCTGGACTCGCCCCCACGCGACGGCCCTCGCCGCCCAGGGCGTCGCGCACCACGCCGGCGACCGACTTCTGCAAGGCCGGATCGAGGGTGATGCGCACGATCAGGTCGCCGCGACTGCACCCCCGCGTCCGAATGCGCCTGGGCGGCGGCGAGATCGTAGGCCCAGCCGAGATCGCCTTCAGGTTCATGTTGCGCCAAGGTCACCGGCGCCTGATCCGCCGTGCGTTCATCGGCGAGGCTGATCCAGCCTTCGCGGCGCATACGATCGAGCACCAGACGGCCGCGCTTCAACGCAGCGGCTTCGTCGTGCATCGGGCCGAGCTTCGACGGCGCCTTGGGCAGGCCTGCCAGCACCGCGGCTTCGGTGAGGCTGAGCTGGCTCGCCGGCTTGCCGAAATAGGCGCGCGACGCCGCGTCGATGCCGAAGGCGTTCTCGCCGAGATAGACGCGGTTCAGATAGAGCTCGAGGATGCCGTCCTTCCCGAGCCGGTGTTCGAGCTGATAGGCGAGCACGATCTCCTGCAGCTTGCGCTTGATGGTGCGCTCGGGTCCGAGGAACAGGCCGCGCGCGAGTTGCTGGTCGAGGGTCGATCCGCCCTCGACCGTGCGACCGGCGCCGAGGTTGGCCGCGAACGCGCGCGTGATGCCCCAGAGGTCCACCGCCCCGTGATCGCGGAACCTGCGGTCCTCCGCGGCGAGAAACGCCAGCGGCACATAGGGCGGCAACGCCTTCAGATGCACCGGCGCGCCGTACTTGGCGCCGCGCGTGGCCAGCACGCGGCCGTCCATGTCGATGAAGGTCATGCCCGGCGCCTGGCCCAGGCCGGCGAGCCGGCTGGTCGGTGGAATTTCCGGGAGATCGCCGAAATACCAGCGCCAGGCCGCCGCCGAGCCTACGATCAGCAGCATGAGCGCCGCCACGCCCGCGGCGATCAGCCCGCGGCGGAACCCGTTGAGGCGACGGTCGCGCTGGTGCAGAAGATCGGCCCGGAAGGTTTCCCGCGGGGAACCGTCCTTGACCTCACCGGGGTTGTGGTCGGACCCGCTCATGATCTGTTCGAGGACGCCTGCCGCATGGCCAAGAAGCCGTTCTGGGAATCCAAACGCCTGGAACAGATGACCGTACAGGAGTGGGAGAGCCTGTGCGACGGCTGCGGTCTGTGCTGCCTGGTCCGTTTCGAGGACGACGACACCGGCGAAATCATCCCCACGCGGGTCTCCTGCCGCCTGTACGACAACGAACTATGTCGCTGCAGTGATTACGAAAACCGCAAAAAGCACGTCTCCGACTGCATCAAGCTGACACCCCACAACATCGAGGACCTGCAGTGGATGCCCAAGAGCTGCGCTTACCGGCGCCTGCACGAGGGCCGGCCCCTGGCCTGGTGGCATCCTCTGATCAGCGGCGACCCGGAGACCGTGCACGAGGCCGGCGTCTCCCTGCGCGGCCGGACGCTGAACGAGAAGGATCTCGCCGACCCGGACGACGCGATCGACTACGCCGACTGGGACCTCGCCAAGGAGCGCGGCGTCTGAGGCGCCAATTCCTGTGGACGGCGCAAGCCATCTGATCGAACGCGGCTATTCGTCGTGAGTGCTCCGTGCGGCCCGGCCTTATCCCCAGTCTGTCCTCAAGCGGTCCAGAGACGGGCGCAGAAGGCCCGTTGTCAGCCTCCGGATTTGGTCGGATCGTTCTTACGCCGAAGGACATCGCAGCGCGGGAAACCCGGGGAAACCTTGGCTTTCAAGCGGGCGAGACCGCCGAGGTTTCCGCCGAAAGGGCTCACCCCCGACTAGGCGATCCGCGGCGAAAGCGACCGGGCCGGGAAACCGCTCGCAAGCGCCCTTCAGGCCTGGGGTCCAGCCCGGACCTCATGGTGAGGGGTCAGCGTTGCGGGTTCGCCCCGGCGTTGGCCCCTCGCTCCATTTTGGGAATAACCCTCCGACATCCGGCGTCGTCAAAGCGACATTGCCTGCGGCGATGCTCTTCCCTCGCGGATAGGGCCGCCCTAGGTTCGCGGCGGCTTCGAAGGGGGTGCGGATGCGTCGGCGTACATTGCTTGGCATGTTGCCGGCCGCGGTCGCGCTGACTGCCTGCGGCCACAGGTCGGACGCGGATTCCACGCGTATCCGCTTCGCCACTGACTGGCAGGCCCAGGCCGAGCACGGCGGCTTCTACCAGGCGCTGGCCACCGGCGAGTACGCCAAGCGCGGCCTGAAGGTCGAGATCATCCCCGGCGGTCCGGGCGTGAGCGTGCCGCAGCTGATCGCGTCCGGCGCGATCGAGATGGGCATGGGCTCCGACGGTTTCGTCGTACTGAACCTCGCCAACGAGAAGGCACCGGTGAAGGCGGTCGCGGCCTTCTTCCAGAAGAACCCGCAGGTGATCATCGCCCACGACGATCCGGCGATCAAAACCCTCGCCGACCTGAAGGGCCATCCGATCCTGATCTCGAGCGCGGCGCGCGACAGCTTCTGGCCGTGGTTGAAGGCCAAGTACGGTTTCACCGACGATCAAATCCGCAGCTACAACAACAGCGACGCGCCGTTCCTGGCCGATCCGCGCGCCGCGCAGGAGGGCTATCTGACCAGCGAACCCTATACGATCGAGAAGGCGACGCACGTTGCGCCGAAGGTCTTCCTGCTCGCCGACGACGGCTATGCGTCGCTACGCGGCCATGGCGCTGGCGTCGGACGGTCTGCTGAAGCGCAAGAACCCGACATGGTCAGCGCCTTCGTCGAGGCGTCGGCGGTGGGCTGGAAGTCCTATCTGCACGGCGATCCGGCGCCGGCGAACAAGCTGATCCTGCGCGCCAATCCGGAGATGACCCAGGATCTGATCGAGCAGGCGCGACAGAAGATGTCCGCCTACGGCATCGTCGACGGCGGCGACGCCGCGACCCAAGGCATCGGCGTGATGACCGATGCGCGCTGGGCCGATTTCTTCGAGGCGACGACGCAACAGGGCCTGTTCCCGAAGTCGCTCGACTACCGGAGCGCTTATACGCTGCAGTTCCTGCCGCGCGTGAAAGTCTGACGCGCGGGGTGGGACGATGACCGATGTCCTCGCCGCACTCACCGACGTCGAGGTGGACTATCCGCGGCGCGGCCGCGCGCTCGGACCGTTTTCGCTGGCGTTGAAGCAAGGGGAGATCGTCGCCCTGACCGGGCCGTCCGGCTGTGGCAAGTCCACCGCGCTCAGGCTGTTCGCGGGCCTCGAACGCCCGACGCGCGGAACGGCGGTGCGCCATCTCGCGCGCGGCGAAACCTCGCTGGTGTTCCAGGCGCCGACCCTGATCCCCTGGGCGAGCGCGTCGAACAACGTGGCCCTGCCGCTCGAGCTTGCGGGCGTCGCAACCGACGAGCGCCGCACGCGCGCCGCGGCGGCCTTGGCGCGCGTCGGACTCGCCGACGCCGGCGAGGCGCGGCTCGACGCAGCTGTCCGGCGGCATGGCCATGCGGGTGTCGCTGGCGCGCGCCATCGTCACCGAACCGAAGCTGCTGTTGCTCGACGAACCTTTCGCCGCCCTCGATTCCGTCACCCGCCGCGGCCTGATCGAAGACGTGCATCGTCTCTGGTCGCATTCCAAGCCGGCCATCTGTTCGTCACCCACGACGTGGAGGAAGCCGCCTATCTGGCCGAACGCGTGGTGGTGATGACGCCGGGGCCCGGACGCATCGCCGCTGAGATCGCAACCCGCGGGCCGATTCCCCGCCCCGACGGTTTCCGCGCCGCCGCCGACTTCCGCGAAACGGCGGAGGCCATCGCCCACGCGCTCGGCGACGCCATGGGCCGCGCGGCATGAGACGCCTGGTCGACCTCGGGGCGCCCCTGGTCCTGGTCGCGGCCCTGATCGCGCTCTGGCAGGCGGCGTGCACGGCCTTCGACGTCCCGCCCTATTTCCTGCCCAAGCCGACTGAGGTCGTCGCCGCGATGGTCGCGCGCTGGCCGAGCTTGTTGCAGTCCGCCTGGAACACCTTCGTCATGGCGATGCTCGCGCTCGTCTTCGCCAGCGCCACGGCCTGTGCGCTGGCCCTGGGGTCGGCGCTCAGCGGCCTGTTCGAGCGCGCGGTGCGGCCGCTCGCCCTGACCCTGCAGGTGACGCCGGTGATGGCCCTGGCGCCGCTGTTCCAGGTGTGGGCGGGCCTCGACCATGCGCAGCGGGCGGTGGTGGCCCTGGCCGCGGTCATCGCCTTCTTCCCGATCTTCTCGGGCGTGCTGACCGGCCTGAAGTCGGCGGACCCGGATCTCGAACGGCTGTTCGATCTCTACCAAGCCACGCCGCTGCAGCGGCTGTTCAAGCTGCGCCTGCCCTCCTCCATCCCCTTCGTCATCGAAGGCCACCGCGTGGGACTGGGCCTCTCCATCGTGGGCGCAGTGGTGGCGGAGTTCGTGGCGGGCTCGGGCGAGACCCAGGGTCTCGCCTGGCGCATCGTCGAGGCCCAGCACCGGCTGCAGATCGCCGACATGATCGCGGCCCTGGTGGTGCTGGTGGCGATGGCGCTCGCCCTTAACCTCTTGCTCAGCATATTCGAAAGAAAGGCGTTGCTGCGCTGGGGAAAACGCCCCGCGTTAGGCCCCGGTTAAGCCGCATTCATTACCCTCCGGAAACGGGTCTTCGGGGACGGTCGTCATGCGCGCCCTTTTTGTCATCTTCTCCGCCCTTCTCTGGGTGTTCACCACCGGCGGCGCCGCCGACGCGCAGACCGCGGTGAAGTACCTCGACTGGCCCGGTAAGGCGCAGGCGAAGCCCACTGCTCCCGTTGTGACGCCGCAAGCCGCGCCGACGCCGATGGCCGAACCTGTCATGGCCGCCGTCACCCCGCCGCCCCAGGCCTTTGCGTTCCAGGCCTTTGCGTCCCAGGCCTTCACGCCGAAATCGATATACGACGCGCCACCGCCGCTGCCCGTAACGGCCGCCGGCGCCGCGACGCCCGCCGCAGCCATCGTCGCCGCCGCAGCGCCCGCCCAGGCCGCCGCATCCGCGCGTCCGCGCCTCTATTCGCTTCACCGCGACTACGGCGAACAGCCCGATCGCGCGGTCATTCCCGCCCCGGTCTATCTCGACCACCTGCCCGTCGACGTCGCCGACAAGGCCGAAAAGACCAGTAAGCAAGCCAAGGACGACGCTGACGCATCGGGCGACGACGGCGACGGTGGAGCCGCCTGATACGACCATGAGCGAGTTCCGCCTCCACGACCTGATCGCCCTCGCCAAGGAGCCGTCGAGCGCCAAGCGCCGCGAGCTGCTGCGCGAGGTCACCGACCTCTATTTCGGCCAGCCGACGGGCAACGCGGCTGAGATGGCGCTGTTCGACAGCGTGCTGACCCAGCTCGCCAGCGAGATGGAAGAGGCGGTGCGCGCCGAACTGTCCTCGCGCTTCGCCGACGCCTCGGTGGCGCCGCGGCGGCTGATCTTCACCCTCGCCAACGACACTCCCGACGTGGCCGGGCCGGTGCTGAAGCGCTCGCCCGTGCTCAGCGAGAGCGACCTGCTCCACGTGGTCAAGACCAAGGGTCAGGGTCACCTGCGCGCGGTGTCCGAACGCGCCGACGTGCCCGAGGCCATCGCCGACGTGATCGTCGACCGCGGCGACGACGACACCCTGAACGCCCTGTTGCGCAACGACGGCGCCAAGCTGTCGCGCGGCGCGTCTGAAGCCGCGGTCGACCGCGCCCAGATAAACCCCGCCCTGCACGAGGCCGTGGTCGGCCGCACCAAATTGCCCGCCGACCTGTTGAACGAGATGTACTTCGTCGTCGAGCTGCAGCTTCGCCAGCGCATCCTGGAAGAGAACGCCAAGCTCGATCCGGCGCTGCTGGAAAAGGCGCTAGCCACCGGACGCAACCGCGTGGCGGCCAAGGACGGATCGCTGCCGCCGGACTACCAACAGGCTGAGGCCTATATCTCCGAGCTTCGCGCCGCCGGCGAGCTTACGCCCACGGTGCTGGCGCGGTTCCTGCGCTCGGGCGGCATGACGCACGTGCTGGTCGCCCTGGCCCAGCTCGCCGACATCGACTTCTTCACCGCCAAGCGCATCGTGGAGAGCAAGCAGCTCGACGCCCTGGCCATTGTCTGCAAGGCGGCGGACCTCGATAAGGCGCTGTTCTTGACCTACGCCGTGGTCCTGTTGGGTCACAGCAAGGATGCGCTCGGCCGCGCCCAGGAATACGGCCGCCTCTACACCGACCTGCCCCGCGACACCGCCATGCGCACCCTGCGCTTCTGGCGCATGCGCCGCCAGTCCACCGACCTCGCGGCTTAACCCTTAGGCTGCGGCGCCGCCGCCGGCGCGGGCGGCGCGTCGTCTGGAAAAACCAGCTTGATCGGAATATTGATGACGGCGCCGTCGACCGGACGTCCGTCCTCGGTCCACGGGTTGAGCCGGAAGGTCGCCGCGAGTTTCAGCGCCGCGTCGCCGAAGCCCAGTCCGGGCGGATCCTCCGACAGGATGCGGCAATCGCCGAGCGCGCCGTTGCCCCCGACGACGCAACGCACCAGGCCGTGGCCCACCTTGATCCCCTTGGCGAGCGCCGCGGCGGGGTAGATCGCCCGAAAGTCGTCCATGCCCGGAAGCTGCTTCCAGTTGGGCCTGTTGACGATCGTGGCGCCGCCCGCGTCGAGGTCGTCGGACGGATCGAAGTGGATGAGGACCTGAACCTCGACGTCCTGGATGCGCTTCGGATCGACGCCGGTCAGGTCCACGGTGAACTTGCTGATCAACGAGCGGGCGGCGCTGTCGAAGGGACCGCCCTTGTCGACGGTGCAGCTGCGCAGCGCGCCGCTTGGGCGCAGGTAACACATCAGCGTCACCGCGCCGGCGTCCTTGCGGCCCTTGGGATAGGCCGCCCTCAGATCGGCGCGCGTGGGCGCCGTGGCCCAGGTCGGGTTGGTGACCACCGAAGGCCCGGGACCGTCACTGTAAGGGGAGCTCGCGCGCGACGGCTCCTCCCAGGTAATCGGAATGACCACCCGAGATACAAAGGGAACGCCGTTGCGGGTGGCCGGTTTGAAGCGAAACTGCAGCGTGAGTGCGAGCGCGGCGGCGCCGAAATTCATCCCCGCAGGATCGTCCTTCAGCACCACGCAGTTACGGAGCAGGCCGTCGGTCGCGACTTCGCATTCGATCGTCGCCCGTCCTCCGACGCCGGCCTTCAACGCCTTGGTCGGGTAGACCGCCCGCAGGTCCTCCGGCGTCGGCTTCTTTTCCCAGCCCGGACTGGTGACCACGTCGCCGGACGGGCTTGCGTCCGGCGGCGGCGCCGCCGCGGCCGAACCCGCGCTCAGCGAAACGGCGAGCAGAAGCCCCAGCGCGCTCAACGATCCTGTCATGGTGCTCCCCCCGGCCGGGGAGACCTTAGCGCGAAATTCGAAGTTGTGTCAGACCTGGGCTGCGCGCACGCGCTCCAAGCCGGCCGAGGCGCTTTCCGCCAGCGACTTCAAGCCATGTTCGCAGAACACGTCGCGGGCTTCCTCGAGCGCATAGACCGCCGCGTCGCGGTTGGGGAAGCCGCCGAGCAGGTCGGCGCGGGCTTCGTAGATGCGCGCGAGGTTGATCTGCAGCACCGCCCAACCGACCGGGTCGTTGAGGGGATCGGCCTTGGCGGCTTCGCCCTTGAACGCAGTCTCCGCGACCGAAAGCGCCTGGAGATCGCCGGTGCGTTCGGCCCGGCGCGCGAGGCAGGCGGCGCGGTTCGACGCGGTCATCACGCGCAACAGCAACGACGTGCCATCCACCACCGCCAGCGCCGCATCGAACGCGGTTTCGGCCTCGAGGTAGATCGTGCGGTTGTCCGTCGCGTCGCCCAGCGACTGCAGCGCCACGGCCAGGGCGTGATGCAGTCGCGCCCAGTCGAGCGGGCTGTGGTCGCGGGTGAAACGATCGAGCGCGGTGGTCAGGGTCGCGGCGCCCTTGGCCATCTCTTCCGGGCGTCCCTGGATTTCGCCGAGCGCGACCTCGACGGCGCCCAGCACCTCGGCGGCGCGCACCCACAACAACGGCTCATAACCGCCGTCGATCTGGCCCAGCAGGCCCGTGAGATTGACCTGCACGCGCCGCAACAGCTTCACGTCGCTCAGACGCGCGCCGAAGCCCGCGAGCAGGTCGGCGCGTTCGATGCGCGCCAGGCTCGCCTCATAGCGCGTCGCGTCACAGCAACGCTCCACCGCCAGGGTGTCGAGCCCGTGCACGACGCAGTCGAACAGGGCCGCAGCCTCCAACGCCTTGGCATAGTCGCCGGCGGCCAGCGCATCGCGCGAGACCAGCCGCGCGTGGGCGTGTTCGATCTTCACCATGCCGATCTCATCGGCCTCGGTCGCAACGGCGACCTTCAGCGAATTGCGGGTAGCGTCGCTGAGCGCTTCGTCGCCGTAGAGGTCGGCGCCCAGCAGGCTGGTCAGCGCCTGTTCGAGTGCGGCGCGGGCCTGCTCGGCCTGGTTCGTGGCGCAGCGGCCGGCGGAGACCGCGGCGGCGGCGGCGCGACGGAGCGCCAGCACGTCGCCGGTGCGGCGCGCATGCTCACGCCAGAGCGCAGCGGACTTCAACCACAGGGGGAAGGGATGTTTGGTCGAGACGCGGCCGGCGTCGATGTCGTTGGCCCGACCCCGGACGGCCAACGCCTGGACGTCGAGCAGTTCGTTAAGGCTGAGATCGGGCTCGCCCAGGGCGTCGCTCGCGCCCAGCGCCTTCTTCAGCTCGCGTCCAAACTCGAACATCGCTCCGGCCTTACCGTCCCGCCGCGGGACGTCCGCGCGGCTTCGGGTGAGGACAGAGCAAACGTGACGCCGCGGTGTCGGTTGCGGCCGGACCGCCCGTGATCGGGGAAATGGCGTTCGCGGCGTCGCTTCCCGCGCGAATGCGGCGCCAAGATCGCGCTAGTAGACCTTGAAGTTGATGGGCATGCGCACCCGCTGCCCCGCCATGGGGAATCCCGGAACGGCCGGCGCCGCGCGGAAGGCGGGGACCACGCGCAGGGCCGCCGCGCCGAAGCCTTCTCCCGACGGGTCTTCGCTCACGACCCGGCAATTGGTGAACGCGCCCTCGGCGTCGAGGATACAGATCAGCTCGACCCTGCCCTCCACGCCTCGCTGCTTGGCTGAGGGCGGATAGACGTTACGGATATCGGCGGCGGTTGGGGCCCTGACAACACGCAGAGGCCGACTCTCGTCCCGAGCAATCACGAAGGTGTCCGGCGTCTCGGCGCACCCCGCCAGCGCCGCCGCCAGGATCAGTGCAAGAACTGCAAAGACTTGCATGAAATTACCCCCTCGCCGCAAAATACGGCGGCTGGGCAGGGCGTCAATGCGTCAGCCGCGCTCGCGCGTCTTCAGGAACCCGACCTTCGGATAACGCTCGGCGACGTAGCCCGTCTCCCAGGCCGACTTGGCCAGGAACACCGAGCCGCCGTCGATGTCCTGCGCGATCGCGGTCTTGTGCTTGTCGATGAAGCTTTCGATCTCGGCGCGTTCACCGCTCAGCCAGCGCGCTTCGGCGTAGGGGCTCGGCTCGAAGATGACCTCGAGCTGGTATTCGTTGGCCAGGCGGTCGGCCATGACCTCGAACTGCAACTGGCCCACCGCGCCCACGATGAAGTCGGCGCCGTGGGTCGGGCGGAACAGCTGGGTCACGCCCTCTTCCGCCAGGCCTTCGAGCGCCTTTTTCAGATGCTTGGCCTTCAGCGGATCCTTCACCCGCACGCGCTGCAGGATTTCCGGCGCGAAATTGGGCAGGCCCGCGAAACGCAGCGCGCCCGTCTCCGACAGGCTGTCGCCGACGCGCAGCACCCCGTGGTTTGGGATGCCGATCACGTCGCCGGCGTAGGCTTCCTCGGCCAGCTCGCGGTCAGAGGCGAAGAACATGATGGGCGAGTTCACCGACAGCTGGCGCCCGGTGTTCTGCACCTTCAGCTTCATGCCCCGCGCGAACCGCCCCGAGCACAGTCGCAGCATGGCGATGCGGTCGCGGTGGTTGGGGTCCATGTTGGCCTGGACCTTGAACACAAAGCCGGTGACCTCGGCGTCGCCCGGCGCGACTTCGCTGTCGGCGCCCGCGCGGATGACTGGCGTCGGCTCCGGCGGCGGCGCGAAACGGCCGAGCGCGGACAACAACTCTTCGACGCCGAAATGGCGCAGGGCCGTGCCGAAGAACACCGGCGTCATGTGACCTTCCAAGAAGGACTGCAACTCGAACGGCTTCGACGCGCCGCTGACCAGCTCCACGCTCTCAGCAAGCTCGACGCGTTCGACGTCGTCGAGATAGTCCGACAGAGTCGCCGCGTCGTACGCGACCGGACCCGGATGCCCCTGGTCCTCGTCGGTCTTCGAATGCTTGGCGAAGGGCAGGAAACGCTGCGCCGCCAAGTCGGCCACGCCGCGGAAGCGATTGCCCGACCCCTGCGGCCAATAGAGCGGCGCCGGATCGAGCGCGAGCTTGCCGGCGATCTCATCGAGCAGGGCGTACGGGTCGAGCGCCTCGCGGTCCATCTTGTTGATGAAGGTCAGGATCGGGATGTCGCGCAGGCGGCAGACCTCGAACAGCTTCAGCGTCTGCGGCTCGATGCCCTTGGCGGCGTCGAGCACCATCACCGCGGCGTCGGCGGCGGTGAGCGTGCGGTAGGTGTCCTCGGAGAAGTCCTCGTGGCCCGGCGTGTCGAGCAGGTTGAACAGCAGATCGTCGTGCTCGAAGGTCATCACCGAGGCCGAGACCGAGATGCCGCGCTCGCGCTCGATCTTCATCCAGTCCGATCGGGTTCGCCGGTTCTCGCCGCGCGCCCGCACCGCGCCGGCCGCCCGGATCGCGCCGCCGGCCAGCAGCAGGTGCTCGGTCAAGGTCGTCTTGCCGGCGTCCGGGTGCGAGATGATGGCGAAGGTGCGCCGGCGCGCGGCCTCGGCGGCTAAAGAGGATTTGGACATAGGGGGCGGCGGATAGCGCGGCGGGGTCAGTCGCGCAATCGGCGGCGGCTCACCAGTGGAAGATGGCCTTGAGCAGCGCCCACTCGAGGGCGCAGCTGATGGCGATGCCGGCGACGCCGAGCACGACGACGATGCTGGTGCTGACAAAGCGGCCGTACATGCCGGTCTCCTGGTTTACGGGTGCGGAAATCGCACCCGCCAGGGTCGGCGTCAACCGGTTTGGTAAAGGCTTAGGCCGCCAGGCGGCGCCAGACCTCACGGTCGGCGGAAACGGCGTCCAGGGACCCTTGGGCGCTCTGGGTGTGGAGCGAGGCCATGACCTCGAACGCCAGGTTGCAGAAGCGCGAGGTGACCTGGTCGGCGGCGCAGCCCCGGCTCGGGGCCACGAACAGGGCGGCGTTGATGTCGGGCTGTTTCATGGCCAGGAGGGCCGCGAGCCGGCGCGCGCGCTCGGGGGCGACGCGGTGCAGCAGGGGCTCCTCGGAATAGAGCTCCTTGCCCAGCTGGATCACGTAGCCGAGGCTGACCGCCGCAAAGCGCTGGGCGTCCAGCGGCGGGACCAGCGCGCGGGTGTCGATCTCGAAAACCGTATCGTTGATCAGGAACAGCACCACGCACCCATCAGAAACCGGTCGACCCCGCCGGATTGAGCGGAGCCTAACCCGAGGTCGCATAAGGTCTGGTTGAGAAAGGCGGTTAACCGTCCCCTACCCTTGGCGCACGGGTGAAACGGAGGGATAAGACTCTCGCTGACGCGGCCATGCTGGCCGCAGGGAGGCGCCTTTGCCGTCCGTCCGATCCGATCGCGCCCCAAGGGGCGGCGAGCCGGGCGGCTGCGCCCGCGCCTGACCGTCCCTCGGATCTGAGCCCCGGCCTTAGCCGCAAGCAACCGGCGCTTTCGAGCGCCCGAGAGACATCTTCCAATGACGACCGATCCCGACGGGAGCGCCGCCCAGCGCGACGCCCGCACCAACGCCTACCTTCGTCAAACCGCCCCGCAGGAGCGCGAAGCCCTGCGCATCGGACCGTTCCTGGCCACCTTCCACCCGACCAACGCCAACCCCTACGTCAGCTATGCCATCCCCGATGACGGGGCCCGGCCGACGCCCGAAGAGAGTCAGGCCCTTGTCGAGGCTTACCGGGCGCGGGACCGCACCCCGCGCCTGGAATACGCACCCCTGGCCGCGCCCGAGGTCGAGGCGGCCCTGCTCGCGGCCGGATTCGAGGTCGAGTTCCGGCCGCCCTTCATGACCTGCGACCAGCTGCGGGCGGTCGAAGCGCCGGCCGGGATGATCGTGCGGATGGTCGAGGACCCGCAGGACCTGCGCCGGACCGCCCGCGTGCTGGACCTGGCCTATGCCGAGCACGGTCACCCGGCCATGGACGACGACGACCGGCTGATCGCCTTCCTCGCGTGCGGCGGGGGCGTGGCCCTGGCTTTCGAAGCGGCGACCAGGGCGGCGGCCGGCGGCGGCATGTTCACCCCGATCGCCGAGGCCATGACCGAGGTTGCGGGCATCGGCGTCCTGCCGAGCTTCCGCCGCAGGGGCTTGGCGTCCGCGCTGACTTCGGTCCTGACGGCCGAGGCTTTTCGGCGCGGCGCACAAACCGCGTTCCTCACGCCCGGCGGCGAGCACGCGCAGAAGGCTTACGAGCGTGCGGGATTCCGCGCCGGCGGCGAAATGCTGATGTTACGCAAACCTTAATCGCCCTCGACCGGCTCGGTCAGGAAATGGCGGCCCTCGGCGTCTTCGATTTCGATCAGCCAGAGGTCCGGGTCGATGCGGACCTGCCGCTCGACATAGGCGTCGAGCGCCGCCTCCTCGCGTGAGGGGACGGGCTGCATCCACACCCGCTCGCCCTCGCCGCGAAAGGCTTCCGCGTAGAGCCGCGCCTCGCCGCTCCGACGGTTCAGCGTCTTGACCAGCACCGTGCCCGCGCGCGCGTCGCCCTTGCGCGCGACGGTCGCAAAGGCGCCGGCCAACTCCGCGCGCCGGATCAGGGCGCCGGCCCAGAGGTCGGTGGACAGCAACACCTGCTTAACCCTGACTGGAAACCGAACTGCAAGGGCGAAGCCTTAGGCTCCGCCGCAACTTCCGACCATAGACGAAAGCCGGTTCATGGGCATCGCCCGTCGCCTGACCTCGAAGACGGCCCGAAAAAACCTGCTCGGGAGCCTTGCGCTCGTCGCGGCCCTGGTTCCAGTCGCCGCCGCGGCGGCGCCGGCCATCGACCTCTATTACGAGCGCGAGCTGATGACCGTGGCGGACAACCGCTGCCGCCTGTTCGCGCCGCAGATCGGCGCCGCACTCGAAGCCTCCGCCAACCAGGCCCGCGGCGCCGCACTCCGCGCCGGCGTGGACGGCGCGACGGTGAACGGCGTGACCGCGCGCGCAGCCCAGCGCGCCGACAGCGTCGACTGCGGCTCGCCCGACCTGAAGATCGCCGCGCAACGCGTGCGCACCGCCTTCGACGGCTGGAGCCGCACCACGCACATGGAATTCCCCGGCGAGGCCGCGCCCTGGCGCGCGGACCGGATGGCCTATCGCTCGATCACCTGGCGCCTGGTGCAGACCGCCAACGCCGGACCCGATCCGGTGCTGTTCGGCGTCGCGGGCGAGAACAATACGACCGGTCTGATCGCGGTCGCGGCCTTCCCGGACGGCGAGCGACCCTATGCGGCGCGCCTGGTCTATCGCGACGGGACAAAGACGCACTCCGCCTGGGTCGGCGCGCCGAAGAGCCGGCCTCTGCCGCCGCGCTGGGCCTCGCAGGTGGTCATGGCGCAGGACGTCGAGGACGCGAGCGACGTGCTGGCGCCGCGCGGGCGCGATCACGCCATCGCCTTCCGCTTTCCCGCGTCGTCGCTCGACGCCCTGTCGGCGCTCGATCCGCGCGAACGGTTCGCGGTGGAGTTCCTGTTCGCCGACGATCGCGTCCGCACCGCCGCCTTCGAAGTCGGCGACCTCGCGGCCGGCCGCGCGTTCCTGAAGCTGGGACCGCTCTAAGAAATATTGAACCACGAACCACACGAACCACACGAAATGACGCCGCCGCGCTGAAAGCGCGGTCTTCAATTGTCGCACGCCATCGCAAAGCGATACGCGACGCGTTCGTGCTTTTCGTGTAGTTCGTGGTTCAAAAATTCTTCTGCGCCGAAGGCGCGGGGGCTTAGCGTCGCGTTTCGATCGGGATGATCTCGGCGCCGCGGCGCGGGACGCCCGCTTCCGACACGACCACCGGCAGGCGCACGGTCACCGCTGTGCCTTCGCCGAGGATGCTCTCGATGGCCATCTCGCCGCCGTGCAGGCGCGCGAAGGCGCGCACCAGCGACAGGCCCAGGCCCGAGCCCTGCGATCTGGACAGGGCGTCGCCCGCCTGTTCGAACGGCTGGCCGAGCCGCGTCAGGTCTTCCGGCGCCACGCCCATGCCGGTATCGGCGACGCAAAGCTCGAGCACGTCGCCGTCGCCGTTCAGCACCACGGTGATCGTGCCGCCGGCCGGCGTGAACTTCATGGCGTTGGACAGCAGGTTCAGCACGATCTGCTTGATCGCACGCTGATCGGCTTCGACGTTCACCGGTTCGTGCGGCAGCACGCCATTCAGCGAAATCTCCGCGTCCTCGGCCTGGCCGCGCACCAGGCGCAGGGCTGCGGACACCGGTTCGCGCGCGTCGAAATATTCCTTGTGCAGCTCATAGCGCGCCGCCTCGATCTTCGACATGTCGAGCACGTCGTTGATCAGGTCGAGCAGGTGGCCGCCGGACTCATGGATGAGTTCCGCATATTCGGCATAGCGCTCGGGCAGCGGGCCGAACAGGCGCTGGCGCATCACGTCGGAGAAGCCGATCACCGCGTTCAGCGGCGTGCGCAGCTCGTGGCTCATATTGGCGAGAAAGCGCGACTTGCCGGCGTTGAGGTTCTCGGCCTCGGAGCGCGCGGCTTCCAGCGCGGCTTCGCGCGCGTGCTGGATGCTGGCGTCGCGCAATACCCCGATCAGCCGGCCGTCGGGCAGCCGGCGGATGGCGATGGCGGAGAAGCGGTCGAGCGACGCCCAAGGGGTGAAGCCGAACTCCGCCGCGCCGTGGGTCGCCGCGCGCAGCAGCGCGTTCTGCAGGCCCGCGCGGTCGGGATGGTAGGCCGAGGCGATGACGCCCTGGGTGAACAGCTGATCGAGCGAAAAGCCCGGCGGCGGTGCGCCGTAGGCGGAGCTGAGCCGGCCCGAGGCGTCCAGCGTCAGAA
This sequence comes from uncultured Pseudomonadota bacterium, assembly GCA_963838235.1. Taxonomy (GTDB): domain Bacteria; phylum Pseudomonadota; class Alphaproteobacteria; order Caulobacterales; family Caulobacteraceae; genus JAFECT01. The sequence goes on along the minus strand of CAWIQJ010000005.1, from coordinate 91,522 downwards.
TCAGGTGCGGCTGCTGGCCGAGCACATATTCGAGACGCGACAGCGCGACCTCGGCGCTGGCGGCGCGTTCGGTGCGACCGCGCAGGGCCCGCGCAACGCTGGCGGCGATCCAGGCGGTGACCGATCCCACCGCGAGCGCGCCCAGCCACACCGCGACCGACGGATCCGGCAACGCGGCGCCGGAGGCCAGCGACGCCCACAGCGCCAGTGCGAAGGCGACCAGCGACAGGGCCGCGCCACCGGGCGCCAGTTTGCGGCTGTCGAAGGCGAGCGCGGCGGCCAGCGGCGCCGCGCACCAGGCGGCGAGCGGTCCGGCGAGGCCGCCGGTCATGCCTGCGGCGAAGGCGGCGCAGAAGGCCCAGGCGCCGATCAGCGCGGTGCGCCCCCGCTCACTGTCACGCAGACGCAGCACCTGCGCCAGAATGCCGGGAACCGCGGCGACCACCAGGGCGGCGACCGTCGCAGTGGACAATCCGGGGACGAGCCAGAGCAGGAGGCCGAGCGCGGCCAACACGCCCACGCTCCAGATCCCGCTTTGCAGCAACGCGACCCGACGCGCCGGATCGGCGGACGCGCGGACGCCCCCCGGCCCAGCTTGGGGCTCAGGCGCGGGCTGCGGCCCGCTCTCAGGGGTTTGCACCGCGTTCACCAAGAATTGCACGACTCGGGAGTTTGCACGCGGGATCGTACCTGCACTGGAAGCTGAGCGCGAGCGCCCGCACGCTTCACGCGAGGGGACAGAAATCCAAAGACTGGGGAAACCAAAAGACTGGGGAAACGGTCCGGTAATCGCGTTCTGCCATCCTGGCGGGGAAACAGAAGCGAGGCCGCAGGCCCAGCCATGTCCCAGGCCCTTCCCCGAGGCCGCGAGACCCCCGGATCCGAGGCCCCCGCCCCGGCCGCACGGCCCCGCGCCGTGGACCGCCCGGACGACCCGACGGTTCAGCCTCCGGTCGACGCCGCGCCGCGCTCGTTCCTGCGCATGGTCAGCCACGAGATGCGCACGCCGCTGAACGCCATCATCGGCTTCTCGGAGATCATCTCCTCGGAAATGTGCGGCCCGATCCCGGCCCAGTACCGCGAGTACGGCGAAATCATCCGGGTCAGCGGCCACCGGTTGTTGAAGCTGGTCAACCAGGTCCTGGAAATCGTCAAGCTGGAGAGCGGCCAGGTCGAACTCGACCCGCGCGCCGAGCCGATCGACTCCCTGTTCGCCGAAGCCGCCCACGCCTGCGCCGAGGATCTCGCCCTGCGCCGTGTGACAGTCGCGATCGAAACGCCGACGCCAGCGCCTGCCGCACTGGCCGACGCGCGGGCCGCGCGCACGGCGCTGGTCTGCCTGATCCAGAACGCCGCCGCCTACGCGCCGGAAGGCTCGACCGTGCGGCTGGTCGGCCGCGCCCAGGGTCCGCTGGTGCAGCTCAGCGTCATCGACACGGGCGAAGGCCTCGACCCTGCCGAGGCGCCGCGCCTGATGCGGCCCTTCGAACAGGGTGAAAACGCCCTGGTGCGCCGGGTCGAAGGCGCCGGCCTCGGCTGGCCGCTGGTCGCCCTGATCTGCAAGACGCTGGGCGGGACCTTCGAGATCGACACCGCCCCCGGCCAGGGCCTGCGCGCCACCGTCACCCTGCGTCGCGCGGGCTGAACGGTTTGCCGCAGCGCGTTTGAACGCCTATGTCGCGCCCATGGCCGAGACCATGGACGCCGCGCTGGACGACCTGATCGACACCTTCGAGGTGCTCGGCGACTGGGAGCAGCGCTATCGCTATCTGATCGACCTGGGCCGCGAGTTGGAGCCCCTGCCCGAAGCCGACCACATCGACGCCAACAACGTGCGCGGCTGCGCCAGCCAGGTATGGATCACAACCACGCGCGAGCCGGACGGGACACTGCGCTTCCACGCCGATTCCGACGCACACATCGTCAAGGGCCTGATCGCGGTGTTGCTGAAACTCTACTCCGGCCGCACACCGCAGGAGATCACGGCCTTCGACGCATCGGCCGCCGTCGCCAAACTCGGTCTCCCCGAAGCGTTGTCGAGCCAGAGGGCAAACGGACTAAACGCGATGATCGAGCGGATTCGCAGCGAAGCGCGCGCGACCTAGTTCCTCCCCCGGCCGAAGGCCGTAGGGGGAGGAACTTTGCTTAAGCCGCGCGCACGCCCGACGGTGGTTCGTCCCTTACGCCTATGACGGCGTCGTAGCCTAAGATCATGTCCACCGTCGCGCCGTCCGCCGCCAGGGGCAGGCGCAGCCACACGATCGACAGGCGGCCCGTGCCGCGCCACGCCAGCGAATGCACGCCCATGGCCGGCTTGCGCGTCTCGACCACGCGCTTGAGGCGGTCGCGCCACTCGGCGGCTTCTTGCGCCGGGTAGATGTCCTCCATGCGCAGGCCGGTGATCTCGCGGCCGTAGACGCTGTAGAGGCCGGTGCCGGCCAGACGGGTCTTGAAATCGAGCGGGTCGCGGCGGACGTCGACCAGGCTGACCGTGGGCAGCAGCCGCTTGAAGTCGGCCGGGTCGATGTCGCGACGGCCCGGCAGGCGGTCGGCCTTCTTCCGACCCGCCCAGTATCCGAACAGTTCCTCGTGCGCCCGAAGCGCCGAGGCGGGCGCGCTCGTCTGCGCGATCATCCGCGTTCCTCGAGGTTCAGCTTCGCAGTTTGGCCAGCGTCGCGAAGCGCTGCAAGCACAAAGCGGTCCCGACAAAGTAAACGCCCCGCCGTCCGTGCGGACCGCGGGGCGCTCTGCAACCTGGTCGCTTGAAGCTTAGCCGCGGCCCTTGCGCGCCGGCTTCCGGCCGCCCTGGCCCAGACCCATCTGCTTGGCGAGGTCCGAACGCGCCTTGGCGTAGTTCGGCGCGACCATCGGATAGTCCTTGGGCAGGCCCCACTTGGAGCGATACTCATCGGGGCTCATGTCGTACTTGGTGCGCAGGTGGCGCTTCAGCGACTTGAATTTCCGCCCGTCCTCCAGGCAGATGAGATAGTCCGGGGTGATCGAGCGCTTCAGCGGAACCGCAGGCTCCTTCGGCGCGGCCACGACTTCCATGGCGCCGGAGGTGACCGCCGACAGGGCCCGGTGCACGCTCTGGATCAGGTTGGGCAGATCGCTGGAGGATACCGAATTGTTGCCGACGTAGGCGGACACGATGTCCGCCGTCATCTCAATGATTTCAACCTTGTCGTCCATAATGCTGGGTTCCCGAGGCCTGGGTTGCTGTCGCGACTCGCTTCGAGTCTTCGAGTGTTGGGTGCGCTGAATATAGAGCTTCCCGGGGATACACAATATCCCAAACTAGATTATTTAATTAGAGAAGCCGCCCAAGCAGGCTGTGCAATTCGTCCCGCGCGCGAAGGTTGCTCAGCGTCCGAAATCTTCGGCGAGCGCAAGCATCGCCGCCCATTGCGGTACAGAATATTCGTCGAGCGAGTCTTCGTCGCCGTCCCGGATCGCTTTCATGAGCGTGGGCGTCAGCGCCGACGACAGCGCCCAGTTCCAGTAACGCAGCACCGTTTGGGCCCGGTCGGTGGCGATCATGTCGTAGGTGATCAGCACCTGCTCCAGGACTTCGGACAGGGCGCCGTCGGCGTCGACCTCGGGCCGCTTCATGGAGCGCCACAGGGTTTTCAGCGCCGACTTGGGAAGCCCGGTGGCCTTGCACAGCACCGCGATCGGTTCGCCGCCGCGATCGGACAGGATCTTGGCCAGGGTGGCGGGCTTGATGCCCGAAAGATAGCCGATCTCCTCGGCGATCTCGCGCGTGAGCCCGGCCTCGGCCGCCGACACGGCCTCTTCGAGGCTGCCGTAGGGCGACTTCTCGATGGCGCCGCGATTGCGCTGGCGGCGTTCGATGAACTGCAGCGCCTTGCGCGCGAGCGGGTCGGCCCAGTTCTCCTCGGCGCCCAGCGCGAACACATCTTCGACCGCGTCCTGCAGGACTTCGCGCGACACGGCAAAGCGTTGCAGGATGGCGCGGCGCGCGGCGGGGTCGCACCACCAGAACATGATGTAGGCGCCGGACGGGCGCAGCTCGATCCGCTTCAACAGCGCCGGGATCAGCGACGGCTGGGTGCGGCAGGCGCCGACGATGGCCTCCATCGCCGGCTGGGACAGCCGCGCTGAAGTATTGTTCAGCAGGGCTTGCAGGACCTCGGTTTCCAGCGGCTCGACGATCGCCTCGGCGACCACTTCGGTGATCAGTTTGCGGTGGGCCACGGCGCGGCGATGTTCGGTGGTGGCGTCCCGCGCGCAGGCGACCAGGTCGGCGTCGGTCAGCGAACCGCAATCGTCGATCAGCAGGCGCGCAATCTCGATATTGTCGCGCAGCAGCAAACGCACCAGGCAGTTCGGGATTTCCGCCAGGGGCGCGAGCCGCAGCGCCACCCGGTTGCGCTCATCGACCTCGGCCTCGCGCAGCATCTCGACCAGCAGGTCCGCCGTCATCGAGCGTTCGAAGGCGTTGACCCGGCTGGCAGGCAAGGACACGACGTCCGCCAGACGCTTCAACAGCGCCTTGCGCGCGCGCGAAGGGGGCGCGGCGTCGTCCCCTATGGGGCGGTCGCGACTGGCCGAGGTCTCGGTCATTGGATCAGTTAAACCTGACGCCGGTTAACTTGTTGTGTGCGGCCAAGCCTCTGAGACCTAGAGGCCTTCGAACAAGGCTGTCGACAGGTAGCGTTCGGCGAAACTGGGGATGATGGTTACGATCATCTTACCGGCATAGGCGTCGCGCGCCGCCAGGCGGAAGGCCACCGCCAGCGCCGCCCCCGACGAAATGCCGACCGGCAGGCCCTCGGTCGCGGCCGCCTTGCGCGCCATGGCGAAGGCCTCCTCGTCTTCGACGGTTTCGACCCCGTCGATGACGCTGCGGTCCAGGATCGAGGGGACGAAGCCCCCGCCGATGCCCTGGATCTTGTGCGGCCCGGGCGTCCCGCCCGACAGGATCGCCGAAGCGACCGGCTCGACCGCGATCATCTGGACCGAGGGTTTCTTCGCCTTCAGCACCTGGCCGACGCCGGTGATGGTGCCCGAGGTGCCGATGCCGGCGACCACCGCGTCCACCCGGCCTTCGGTGTCGTTCCAGATCTCCTCGGCGGTGGAGACCCGGTGGATCAGGGGGTTGGCGGGGTTGTCGAACTGCTGGGGCATGACCGCGCCCCGGGTCTGGGCCACGATCTCCTGGGCCCGGGCGATGGAGGCCCGCATGCCGCCCTCGGCCGGGGTCAGCTCGAGCTCGGCGCCCAGCAGCAGCAGCATCTTGCGCCGTTCGAGGGACATGCTCTCGGGCATGACCAGGATCAGGCGATAGCCCTTGGCGGCGGCCACGAAGGCCAGCGCGATGCCGGTGTTGCCGCTCGTCGGCTCGACGATCACCGAACCCGGTTTCAGCAGGCCCTTGGCCTCCAGCGCGGCGATCATGGAGACGCCGATGCGGTCCTTCACGCTGCCGAGCGGATTGAAAAACTCGAGCTTGGCCAGCACCTCGGCCTTGGGCTTCAGCTCGGCGGTGAGGCGCGGCAGGCGCACCAGGGGCGTGTCGCCGATGGTGTCGATCACCCCGTCGTAGATCCTCCCACGACCGGCGCGGCGGTAAACTTGGCCATTGTAATCGCCGGTGGAATTCACCCCCGCCTCGTTCACGAAATCCTCCTCGGAAACCTGCGTCACGGGGTCTCACACGACCCCCAAACCGGTGCAACAAAGCCCGCGTTAATTTCCGCTTAAGAATTATTGGGTTCCTTGCGGGGTAAGGAAATTTCCCCAGGAAAATTCCGCATACGGATTCGAATCGTTGACTCCTCGGCTTGTCGCCGACTCGCAAATCACCCTACAATTCGGCAAGGGTTTAGGATTAACCAATCTTAAGTAACTGACGGCCTAGCGTGCCTAGGAAGGACTGGGGGTCCGCTCGCGGATTCTTGGAACGGGAGCGCTTCGCCGGGAGGGGCTGAATGCGAGTACTGTTGATCGAGGACGACAGCGCGACTGCGCAGAGCATCGAATTGATGCTCAAGTCCGAAGGTTTCAACGTCTACACCACCGACCTGGGTGAGGAAGGCGTGGATCTGGGTAAGATCTACGACTACGACATCATCCTGCTCGACCTGAACCTGCCCGACATGTCCGGCCTGGACGTGCTGCGTCAGCTTCGCGTGGGCAAGGTCAATACGCCGGTGATGATCCTCAGCGGCTCGGCCGAGATCGACACCAAGGTCAAGACGCTCGGCGGCGGCGCCGACGACTATATGACCAAGCCTTTCCACAAGGATGAGCTGGTCGCCCGTATCCACGCCGTGGTGCGCCGCTCCAAGGGCCACGCCCAGTCGGTCATCAAGACCGGCGAAATCCTCGTCAATCTCGACGCCAAGACGGTCGAGGTGAACGGGATGCGGGTGCACCTGACCGGCAAGGAATACCAGATGCTCGAGCTGCTCGAGCTTGAGGAAAGGGACGACTCTCACCAAGGAGATGTTCCTGAACCACCTCTACGGCGGCATGGACGAGCCGGAGCTGAAGATCATCGACGTGTTCATCTGCAAGCTGCGCAAGAAGCTGGCGACCGCCGCGGACGGCAAGCATTACATCGAAACCGTCTGGGGCCGCGGCTATGTGCTGCGCGACCCGCAGGAAGCGGTGGCCACCGTCGCCGCCTGACCGCGTTTAGTACCAGTAGCGTAGCGTCACCATAGTATGCGCGCCTGCCGCCCCCCGGCAGGCGCGCTTTCTATTTGGGGCCCGGATGGCGCCCGTCCCGATCCCGCGATAAAGCCGAGCCTCACGTTTCGATTGAAAACGGGAGGCTGGCCGTGCAGTGGTTTCGCAAGTTCTTCGGAAAGAAGCCGGATCGGGAGACAACCATGACCGCCCTTCAGAACCGCCAGCTCAAACTGGCCTCGCGTCCGGTGGGGATGACGAAGCCCGAGGACTTCACCCTGGAGACCACGCCGGTCGAGCCGGCGGGAGACGGCGAGGTTCTGGTCAAGGTGCTGGCCATTTCGCTCGACCCGGCCATGCGCGGCTGGTTGAACGAGGGGAAATCCTACGTGCCGCCGGTCGGAATTGGCGAGGTGATGCGCGCCATCGGCGTCGGCCGCGTGGTCGAGAGCCGCGCGCCCGGCTTGTCCGCGGGCGATTACGTCACCGGCATGACCGGCGCCCAGGACTATGTGCGCGCGCCCGGCAAGCAGATGACCAAGGTCGATCCGAACCTGGCCCCGCTCACCACCTATCTCAGCGCGCTCGGCATGCCGGGCATGACGGCTTACTTCGGCCTGCTCGAGGTCGGCGCCTTGAAGGACGGCGAGACCGTCGTCGTCTCCGGCGCCACCGGGGCGGTCGGCGCGGTGGTGGGTCAGGTCGCCAAGATCAAAGGCTGCAAGGTCATCGGCATCGCGGGCGGCGCGGAAAAGTGCGCCTACGCCACCGGCGAACTCGGCTACGACGCCTGCATCGACTACAAGGCCGAAGACGTGAGGAAGGCGCTGCGCACGCACTGCCCCGACGGCGTCGACGTCTATTTCGACAACGTCGGCGGCGACATTCTCGACGCGGCCCTGGCCAACCTGGCGCGCGGCGCGCGCATTCCGCTCTGCGGCGCCATCTCCCAGTACAACAACACAGGTCCGGTGAAGGGCCCGGCGAACTACATGTCGCTGCTGGTCAACCGCGCGCGCATGCAGGGCTTCGTGGTGTTCGATTTCGCCGCGCGCTACGCCGAAGCGGCGCAGGTCATGGGCCGCTGGATCGCCGAGGGAAAGCTGAAGCACAAGGAAGACGTGGTCGACGGCGGCCTCGAAGCCTTCGTCCCCACCCTCAACAAGCTGTTCAGGGGCGAGAACTTCGGCAAGCTGGTCCTGACCATCGCGAAGGAATAGCCGCCGCGGCTTGCAGCCTCGGCCCCCGCCGTCGCACAGTGCGCCGCTGTTCGGGAGGAAGCTGTGATGCGTTCATTGGCCTTGGCGCTGACCCTTATCCTGGGCCTCGCGCTCGCCTGGCTCGACATCCGCGTGCCGGATCCGGTGGGGCCCGATGCCCCGGCCGCCGCCTTCTCGTCCGCCCGCGCCTTTACCGACATCAACGAGTTGGGCCGCTCGCCCCACCCGGTCGACAGCCTGCGCCACGACCAGGTGCGCGACTATCTGATCGGACGGCTGAAGGGGATGGGCCTCGAGGTGCGGGTCCAGGACGGCCGCGCCTTCGGTGAGTTCGACGTCGGTGGCCGCCAGATCGTTACCGGCGCCGATGTCCAGAACATCATTGCAGTGCTGCCGGGCCGCGACCGCAGCGCCAAGCCGCTCGCCATCATGGCGCATTACGACAGCGTGCCCGGGTCGCCCGGCGCATCGGACGACGCGGCCGGCGTCGCCGTCGCCCTTGAAGTCGCCCGCGCCCTGAAGGCACAAGGCCAGCCCGCACGCGACGTCGACCTGCTGATCACCGACGGCGAGGAGAACGGCCTCGTCGGCGCCCACGCCTTCTTCGAACAGGACCCGCTGGCCAAGCAGATCGGCTTCGTCATCAATATGGACACGCGCGGCTCCGGCGGTCGCACCTTCATGTTCCAGACCGCGTCCGGCGACGGCCAGGCCGTCGACCTGTTCAAGAGGACCGCGGTCGATCCCAGGGCCAACTCCCTGGCTGTGTTCATCTATGAACACATGCCCAACGACACCGACTACACCGTCGCCAAGAAGGCGGGCATTCAGGGCCTGAACTACGCCTTCATGGGGCGCGAGTTCGACTACCATTCCCCCAGCGCGACCCCCGCGCGCACCCAGCCCGGTTCGATCCAGGATCTGGGCCGCCAAGTGCTGTCCGCGGCGCACGCCCTGGCCTTCGACAAGACCCTGCCCGCCAAGGCGCCCGACAAGGTGTTCGGCGACCTGTTCGGCAAGATCGTCATCGTTTACCCGCCGCTGATCGGCTGGCTGGTGCTGATCGTCGGCCTCGTGTTCTTCAGCGTGGCCGTCCTGCGCGAGCGCAAGAAGGGCGAGATCGGCTGGATCGAGACCATCCGCGCGTTCAGCGCGGCGATCGCGCTCGTGTTCTTTCTGTCGGCGCTGGCCAGTTTCGTGCGCGACGCCACCGGCGTGGCGCGCGGCTTCGTTGATCAGTTGCCCCTGCTCGCCCGCTTCGGCTGGTTCGAGGCAGCGTTGGCGCTGGCGGTGCTGGGCGGCGTGCTGATGACGATCGGCGCCCTGATGCAGGGCCATCGGCGCCTGTGGGCGGTGATCGTCCCCGTCGTGCTCGGGATCGCCTGTTACGGGATCGGACACGATCTGATCGGCGCCGGCGCGGCGGTGGGCGCGGCCCTGTTTGCCGCGCCCGCGTTCGGGCGCCCGGTGCGGCCGTGGAGCGTGGTTGCGGGTTTCCTCAAGCTGGGCTTCCTGTTCGCCATCATCGCCCAGATCTTCGCCGCCTCGGCGGCCTTCATGTTCGAGTGGCCGCTGCTGGTCATCGCCATCGGCGTGTTCGTCGCGTCCTTCACCGGCGGCCTCGACCGGCCGTTCGCGCAACTCGCCTGCGGCGTCGCAGCCGTGCTCTGCCTGGGCTGGACGCTGGGCGAAACCCACATGCTCACCCTCGGCATCGGCGCCGACCTGCCCGCCGCGCTTGGTCTGTTCTTCTGGATCGCCGCCCTGGCGATCCTACCGCTGGTCGCAACCGCGCCGCGTCCGATGACGATTGGCGCCCTCGCCTTCGTGGCCGCAGCCGCCGTGATCGCCTTCATCGCCTTCGACAGTCCTGCAACTGCCCGCTACCCGCGCGCCACCGAAGTCATGTACGTCCACGACGCAGACACTGACCGCTATTACCGGGTGAGTTTGCTCGACAAGCTCGACCCCTGGAGTGAGCAGGCGCTGAGGTCTGATGGTAGCAATATCCGCAAGCAAAAACTCTTCCCGATCGCTCAAGGTCCCGTCTTCGCGGTCGAAACGGCTGGACATAAAGACCAACCGAATAAGACGCAGCCCTTCTGCCTGCCCGACCCCGACGGCGGCAAGAATTGTGTGCGCCGCATGGACGAAATCGGCGCTGCGTTCGGGGGCTTTTCCGTTCAGCCCCACGCGCTCGTCGGGAAGTCACCGGGTCAACCTGACAGCGTCATGATCGACCTGTGGTTCGGCAGTTCAAGGCGAGTTATCCTCGCCATAAAGTCTAGTGCGCCCTTTCAGGCTTCACTCTTCGGCCAACCCATCAAACCGACAAAACTAGGACAATGGCTCACGGTAGCCTGGGAGCAGCCCGATGCAGAGGGCAGGCCGTTCATAGGACAAGCTCAAGGATTGACGTTGAAACGAGTACCTGGTGCGACGCTGGAGGTTCACTACGCGGTCATCGTCCCCGGCTGGCCGGCCGACGCAAAGCCGCTGCCTCCGCGGCCCGGGAACGTTATGGCCTACTCGGCGTCTGATTCCACAGCCGAGGTAGGCAGCTTCAAGATCGAACAGTGAGACGATGGCCAAATTCGACGTCACCATCTTCCACAACCCGAACTGCGGCACGTCGCGCAACACGCTGGGGCTGATCCGCGCGGCGGGGTATGAGCCCGAGGTGGTGGACTATGTGAAGGCCGGCTGGACCGCGGCGCAGTTGAAGGCGCTGTTCAAGCGCATGGGCGTGAAGGCGCGCGCTGTGCTGCGCACGAAAGGTCCGGCGGAGGAGCTGGGGCTGTTGAAAGACGGCGTGTCGGACGATGTGATCGTCAAGGCCATGACCGAACACCCGATCCTGGTGGAACGGCCGATCGTCGCCACACCCAAGGGCGCGGTGCTGGCGCGGCCATTCGAGAAGGCGCTCGAGGTGCTGGAGAAGAAGCCGAAGTCGTTCAAGAAAGAGAACGGCGACGTAGTGAAATTCTGAGCGTTGCTCGGATTCGCTGGAATTGGGCGCAACGCTTGCTGGGTCCTCGACGCCGCGCGGCTGAGCGCCGCGCAACGTCAAGGATGACGCCAACTTTTATATGATCCCGTCATCCTTGACGGGGAGGAGCGGTCAGCTCCGAGCCGTCGAGGACCCAGCCAGCGCCACGAGGCCGCGCTTTGCACGCGGCAAGAGCCTGAAGTCGTGTTCGGACTTTTTCCCCTCGCGCCGCGGCCTTGTCCTGACGCCGGCTCGCTCTAAATTCCAAGTGGGTCTTTGACAGTGTGAACGAGGGAGTGGGCGACAGGGATCGTCGTCGAGCTTAAAGTCCGCATTGCGCACCGTAATTTACGGTGATTTACGGTGGCGGCCGCGCTTACGCCACCCGCCGGATATGCCCCGGCGTCTTGCTATACAAACCGCGCCGGCCCGGCACCGGCTTGAACGCTTCGGTGAAGTCGTGGGTGGTTTCGTCGCCGCCCAGGAACAGCAGGCCGTCGGGCGCCAGCGCCATGTTCAGGCGTTCGAGCGTCGCCGCCCGCGTCGGCTCGTCGAACTGGGTGAGCACGTTGCGGCAGAAGATCACGTCGAACTGGCCGAGCTTGGTCGGCTCGTGCATCAGGTTGAAGCGGCCCCAATGCACGGCGGCGCGCAACTGCGGCGAGGCTCGCCAGAAGTCGTCGATCTTTTCGAAGTGCTTGACCAGCATGCGGATGGGCAGGCCGCGCTGCACTTCGAACTGGGTGTAGAGCCCGCTGCGCGCCTTTTCGAGACACCGGTCCGACACGTCGGTGGCGATGATCTCGAGGTGGAGCTGCGGCATGAACTCGCGCGCCTCTTCGCTGGCGATGGCGAGGGAATAGGGCTCCTGGCCGGTGGAGCAGCCGGCGCTCCACACCCGCACCCGGCCGTCGGACCGCACCGCCATGAGGGCGGGCAGGATCTCGCTGCGGAACTGGTCGAAGGGTGCGCGGTCGCGGAAGAACTGGGTCTCGCTGACCCGCAACGCATCGACCACCGCGCGCACCAGCGCCTGGTCCGGCTGGACCATGATGCGTTCGATCAGGGCCGAGACCGAGGGGAAGTTTTCGCGCCGCGCCACCGGGCCGAGCCGGCTCTCGATGGCGGTGGCGCGGTCCTGCGGCACGATGATGCCGCACGCCGCCTTCACCAGCGCCGCCAGGTGATCCAGGTCCTGCGCCGTCAACGCCATCAGATCAGACCCGCTTCGGCGAACTTGGATTCCAGGATGTCGCCGTCGAACGGCTTCATCACATATTCGTCGGCGCCGGCGTCGAGCGCCTCTTCGATGCGCGCGGGATCGTTTTCGATGGTGCAGAACAACACCGTCGGCTTGTCGCCGCCCGGCTCGATGCGCAGCTGGCGCACGAAGGCGAGGCCGTCCATCACCGGCATGTTCCAGTCGAGCAGCACCGCGTCGGGCATTTCGGAACGGCAATAGGCCAGGGCCTCGGCGCCGTCGGCGGCCTCGGACACCTCGAAGGCGAGATCCTCCAGGATGCGGCGCGCGACCTTCCGGATGATCCGGCTGTCGTCGACGATCAGGCAGGTTTTCATGACGGGCTTCGGCTCCCGGACACGCGACTGCGGGCGCCGGGCGGTCCATCGCGCCGCAGCGTCCGTCCGGGCATCCTTGCGGACCTCGGTTAAGGTTTAGTTGGCTCCAGGCGGTCTGCGACCGGCAGACGCACCCGGATGCGCACGAAATCCTGGTCGAGATCGACCTCGATAGTCCCCTCTGGCGTCGGATACGACCTTCGCCAGCCAGAATGGCTGGACCCACTGGCCGGAGAGGCCCTCGACCAGCCGCTCGCCGCGCAGGCCGACCAGGGCCTCGGGCTTGAGCCGCGCCCGGGCCCCGCGGGCCTCGACCGCCATCCACAGGTCGGACGGGTCCTTGCGGGCCGCCACCGTCGCCTGGCCGCCGCTGGGCAGGGCCTGGCCGCCCAGATAGGCGAGGTTCAACAGCGCCCGGGCCTCGGGCTTCTCAAAGATCGGCACGTCCAGCGCCAAGGTCAGCTCGGCCCGCATGTGCTCGAACATGCCTTCGATCAGGCGCTTCAGCTCCTCGCCGTCGAACCGCTCCGAGGTGGTGGCCGCCCCGAACGCCGCCCGGGCGAAGTTGACGATCGCCACCATTTTGCGCGCCGAGGCCTCGATCAGGCCCATGGCGTCCTCGCGCATGTCCTGGGCCGAGGGGTCCTTCAGCAGGTCCAGGCCCGAGACGATTGCGCCTGCAGGGCTAATAAAGTCGTGGCACAACTTTGCCGCGATGTGGGAGGCCAGTTCCGTCTCACCCCAGACCTGGGGAGCAGCCCCCGCCAAATCCGGGGCTTGGCCGGCAACAGGCGGGGTCGGGACCGGAATGCTTGTCGGATCAGTCATGTGGCGCCTCTCACACGCCGGCAAATTGAAGTGATTTGGCGCTTCTTCAAACCCGCGCGGCGCCCTAGATATTGGAGGATATGGAATCTGCATCCCTGGTCGCGACCGCCGACCTCGGCCGAGTGCTCGCCGAGATCGTCGAAGAAGCCGCTGACCTCATTCTTCCTCTTTGGAAAACGGGTTTGAACGTCGATCGCAAGAGCGACGAGTTCCCCGTCACCGAAGCCGACCGCCGCGCCGAGACGCTGATTCTTCAGCGCCTGCTCGAACGCTTTCCCAAGGTCCCGGTGATCTCCGAGGAGGCCGCCAGCGAAACGGGTCTACCCGACAAGGCGCCCAAGCGGTTCTTTCTTGTGGACCCGCTGGACGGCACCAAGGGCTTCATCCGTGGGACGGAGTTGTTCACGGTGAACATCGCACTCGTCGAAGACGGCAAGCCCGTCGCCGGCGCGGTCGCGGCGCCCGCCACCGGCCAGGTCTGGTTCACCGCCAAGGACGGCGCCTTCCGTCGCAAGGTGAAGGGCAACGACCTGACGCAAATCCGCGTGCGTCAGAAACCCGCCAACGGCGTCGCCCTGGTCAGTCACACCTTGACCGACGAAGAAGCCGAACGCCTCGCCGGCAAACACGGCTGCCCGGTGTGGCAGGGCATGGACAGTTCGGTGAAGTTCTGCCTCATCGCCGAGGGCCGCGCGGACGTCTATCCGCGCCCCGGCCGCACCATGGAATGGGACACGGCCGCGGCCCACGCGGTGCTGGTCGCCGCCGGCGGACGGGTCCTGACCGAGGACGGCGCGCCGCTGACCTACGGCAAGGCGGACAAGGGTTTCGCGAACCCTGGCTTCCTCGCGGTCGGCGGCTAGAGAAGAGAAGAGTTGCCCACGAAAAGCACGAACGCCATGGCGACTTAATCCGGCGTTCTCGTCCGTTTTTCGACCGCGCTTCGCGCGGTCATTCGGTCAAGGGCGCATCGCCAGACTTGTACCTTGTTCGTGTTTTTCGTGGGCAATCTTTCTTCCTACCGCTGCGCCGTCGCGGCGCCGTCGCGTTTGAACACCAGGCCGCCTTTCATCACGAACTGCACGCGCTCGAACTCGCCCACGTCCTTCAGTGGGTCGCCGGCGACGGCGACGATGTCGGCGTAGCGGCCGGCCTGGATCGAGCCGATGCGGTCGGACGCGCCGATCAGGTCGGCGGCGTTGCGGGTGGCGACGAAGATCTCGTCCATCGGGGCCATGCCGGCCTGATGCAGCAGCACGAATTCGCGCGCGTGGTCGCCCTGGCCGATGTCGGTGCCGTAGGCGATCTTCACCCCGGCCTTCAGCGCACTGGGCAGGTGTTGGATCGGCAGCAGGTCGTTGGCCAGTTCTTTCGCCGCGGTGCCCGGCGGCAGCAGTTCCGGGTGCTCGCTCGCGACCTTGTAGAACACGTCGTAGACGGTGAGCGTGGGCACCAGATAGGTCCCGTGCTGTTTCATCAGAGCGTAGGCCTCGTCGTCGGCGAAGGAGCCGTGCTCGACGGAATCCACGCCCAGGCGCACGGCGTGTTTGATCGCGTCGGCCGGATAGATGTGCGCCGCGACCTTCAGGCCGAGATTGTGCGCGGTGTCGATCACCGCAGCCATTTCGTCGTCGGTCATCAGCATCCGGTGCGGGTCGTCGCCGACCGACGCGATGCCGCCGGACGGCATCATCTTGATCAGGTCCGCGCCGTGCTTCTTGTGCTCGCGCACCCGCAGCCGCGCCTCCTCCGCATTGTCGACCTTGCCGGCGTCCCAGCCCGGGTAGGTCAAGGCCGGGTCGAAGCCGTTCGAGGGGTCGGCATGACCGCCGGTCGGGCCCAGCGGCTGCAGCGACACCCACAGCCTCGGTCCCGGCAGGGTTCCGGCCGCGAAGGCGTCGCGCAGGGAGACGGTCTCAGGCCCGCCGCCCACGTCGCGGGCGCTGGTGAAACCCTCGAGCAGCAGCTCACGCCCGAACTTCGCGCCCATCAGGGCGGCGTCGATGTCGGTGTGGGTGACGGCGTATTCGACCTCATTGCCCTCGCTGGGCAAGCGCGCGGAGATATGGATATGGCAGTCGATGAAGCCCGGCATCACCGTGGCCTGCTCGAGGTCGATGACCTCGGCGCCCGCGGGCGCGACGTAGCCGTCCTGCACGCCGGTGACCCGGTCGTCGTGGATCAGGATCGAGACGGTATGGCGCGGCGTGGCCGAGACGCCGTCGATCAGGGTTCCGGCGTGGATCACCACGTCCTTCGCCGCCGCCGACCCGGCCAACAGCGCAGCCGCCGCGACCGTCGTCAGGATCGCCCATTTTGCTGAAAACACAGACCGTCCTCCCCTTGCCGGTGGCACCGTAGAAAGCCGGACGAAACGCCGCAAGCGCGCACATCCTTCACCCCGGGTTAACGCCCCTTGCGCGAACCTTAACGGACGAGTCGGAGGCCCTTTCCTTGCGTAATCTTCTTGCCGCCGTGGAGCGTATCGACCCCCTGACCGTGTCGGGCCGGGTGGCGGCGGTGAACGGCCTCCTGATCGAGGCGCGCGGCGGTCTGACCCGGCTGGCGGTGGGCGCCCGGGCCGAGATCGAGCGGCGCGGCCAAAAGGCCCTGCCGGCCGAGGTGGTCGGCTTCCGCGACGCGCGCGCGCTGCTCATGCCCTTCGGCCCGGTCGAGGGCATCGCCCCCGGCGCCGAGATCCGCATTCTTTCGGACGCCGCCTCGGTGCGGCCGACCCTGGGCTGGCTCGGCCGGGTGGTCGACGCTTTCGGACGGCCCGTCGACGGCAAGGGCGTGCTGCCCACCGGGCTTGCGGCCTATCCCTTGCGCGGGTCGCCGCCTTCGGCCCATTCGCGCGGCCGCGTGGGCGAGCGTCTCGACCTCGGCGTGCGTGCGCTCGACATCTTCGCCTCCACCTGCCGCGGCCAGCGCATGGGCGTGTTCGCGGGATCGGGCGTGGGCAAGTCGGTCTTGCTGTCGATGCTGGCGCGCGAGGCGAGCTGCGACGTGGTCGTGGTCGGCATGATCGGCGAACGCGGCCGTGAAGTGCGCGAGTTCATCGAAGAGACCCTCGGTGAAACCGGCCTGAAGCGCGCCATCGTGGTGGTCGCGACCTCGGACGAGCCGGCGCTGAAGCGGCGCCAGGCCGCCTATCTCACCCTCGCCATCGCCGAATTCCTGCGCGATCAGGATCTCGAAGTGCTGTGCCTGATGGATTGGGTCACCCGCTTCGCCATGGCCCAGCGCGAGATCGGCCTGGCCGCCGGCGAGCCGCCGACGACCAAGGGCTATACGCCGACGGTCTTCACCGAGCTGCCCAAGCTGCTCGAGCGCGCGGGGCCTGGCCCGATCCGGCCCGACGGCACCGAGGCGGGACCGATCACCGGCCTGTTCACCGTGCTGGTGGACGGCGACGACCACAATGAGCCGATCGCCGACGCGGTGCGCGGTATCCTCGACGGCCACATCGTGATGAGCCGCTCCATCGCCGAACGCGGCCGCTTCCCCGCCATCGACGTGCTGAAATCGATCAGCCGGACCATGCCCGAGCTGCCAGCAACCGCCCGAGCGCGAGACCGTGCGCCGCGCGCGCGAGGTGCTGTCGGCCTATGTGAACATGGAAGAGCTGATCCGCATCGGCGCCTACCGCACCGGCGCCGACGCCCTGATCGACCGCGCCATCCGCCTGAACCCCGACCTCGAGGCCTTCCTCAGCCAGGACAAGTACGAAGTCACCCGGCTTGAAGACTCCTTTAAGCGTCTCGACGCCATCCTCGCCGAAGGAGGACCGCCCGCATGACCAAATGGGCCCACTCGCTGATCCGCCTGTCGAAATACGAGGTGGAAACCCTGCAGAAGCGCCTGGCCGAGGTTGCGGCGCGCCGAGCGTCCGCCGAAATGCGCGTCGCCGTGCTCGACGCCGAGCGCGAGGTGGAAAGCGAGCGCGCGGCGGTCGATGCCTATGCCGCCATGCAGTTGGCGACCTACGTCCAGGGTTGGAAGCTGCGCCGCGGCGCCGCCCAGGCCACCGCCGAAGAAACCGCGGCCGAAGAGGCCGGCGCGCGCGACGCGCTCGCCCAGGCGTTCGAGGAACAGAAGAAGTTCGAGCACGTGGCCGAGCTCTCGCGCCTCAGTGAAAAGGCCAAGGTCGCGCGTCAGGAGACGGCGCAGCTGGACGAGACCGCGCTGCGCCGCGCCGCAAGGTGATCCGAACCACTCGACGGGCCGCACTTGTCTCCGCTTTTGCACTCGCAGCCTGCGGTCGCGCTCGCGCGTCCGACGGACCGTTGCCGGCGCTGAACACCCTCGTCCCGTTCCCGCTCGGCGTCGCCGCCATGACCGGGGAGTTCGACGATCCCGCCTGGACCGCGCTGGCCGTCACCAACTTCGGCCGCGTCACGCCCGAATGGGAGATGAAGTCCGAATCCCTGGTCTCCCGCGACGGGTCCTTCGACTGGACGCGCGCGGATCGTCTCGTGTCCCTCGCGCACTCGCACGGTCTGAAGGTCCACGGTCACGCCCTGGTCTGGTATTTCGAAGCGCCCGACGCCTTCGCGAAAATCGCCGACAACCGCGAGCGCTTCGCCGCCGCCTACCGGACCTATCTGCTGGGCGTCGCCGGCCGCTATCGGGGCCAGGTCAAAGGCTGGGACGCGGTCAATGAGCCGTTCGCCGACGACGGAACGCTGCGCGACTGTCTGTGGCGCCGCGCGCTCGGCGACGATTACATCCGCCTGGCGTTCGAGCACGCGCGCGAGGCCGAGCCCGAGGCGCCCCTGTTCCTCAACGACTACAATCTCGAATCCAAACCGGCGAAACGCGCAGCGTTCCTGAAGCTGGCCGAGTCCCTGCTGAAAGCCGGCGCGCCGCTCAGCGGCCTCGGCACCCAGACGCACGTGGACGCCGACCTCGAACCCGGCCGCATCCGCGCCACGGTGACCGATCTCGCAAGTTTGGGTTTGAAGGTGCACGTCTCCGAGTTCGACGTGAGCCTGAACCGCGCGTCGGGATTGGATCGCGCCGGGCTTGAGAGGAAGCAGGCCGTGCTTGCCGCCGAGGTTTCAGACGCGATGGCCGGGTTGCCCGAGGCGCAACGTTACGGCGTGACGATCTGGGCCGCCCGCGACAAGGACTCCTGGCTCCGCCGCCCGCCCGAAAACAAGAGCCTTGTTCCTGACGCGCCCGTGCTGTTCGACGACGACGGGCAGAGCGAAAGCGATGGCGCGCGCGTTTGTGAGGCTATAGCGCTCTACATCCATTATCGCCGTCATCCCGGGCTTGTCCCGGGACCCGCGGTAAGCGCCAAAGCTCTTCTGGTGGAAGGTTCGCGCAAGCGCTCACACGACCCCAATAGCGAGGTCAGGCGCAGGCCCCGGCACAAGGCCGGGGTGACGGAAAAAAATTGGCGGGTGACGCTACTCGAACTTCAGCGGATTCTGACGACGACGCAGGCACCGCCTTCTTACGCGCACGCGGCGCGGGGTCCGCTCCGGCAACGCAACCCCGCTCTCCATCTGCATCCGAATAGCGCGCAAATCGTCGGAGATGCGGAACACCGCGACGTAGAATTCGCACAGGCCGCGCCAGATCAGGGCGGCGGCGCTGATGAACAGCAGGCCCACCACCACGAACACGCCGCCGAGCAGCCAGGCGTTCACGCCGTCCTCGTGCGTCGCCGCGCCCACCGCCGCCCCGACCGAGCCGCAGCCCAGGATCAGCAGGATCAGCAGGCCCGCCCAGTAGACGATATGGATCACCGGTCCGGTGACCAGCCGGTCGAAGGTGATCAGGTCCCAGAGCAGGTCGCCCGGCGTGGTCTTGCCGAAGTCCTCGATCGAGGATCGACGCGGCGGGGTGGATGGGGCGGGCTGGCGGGCCATGAGTCGCTCCGAGGGCGGGGAGAGTCCGCTAACAGCCCGCCCTCTGCGGGTGCAACGTTCCCTACCGTCGCAGCAACCCTGGCCCGAACCGGGTGAACGAGCCCTGAATCCAGGGGTTCACGCCGCCGCGGACGCCCGTGCCAAGAGCTTGCCGACGGCGCCGCCGATCAGGCCGGTCACCGCCGAGCCGCCGCCGCCGAGCGCGATCAGGCTCAGGGGTACGTCCTTCAAGAAGTACGAAACCGCGATGCCGACGACGGCGCAAACACCGCCCGAGATCAGGCCGCCGATCAGCGCGTCGCCCCAGCCGCCGCGGGCCTTCCATGCGTAGAGCAGGCCGGCGATCAGCGAGAGGCCGAGCCCGCCCCACATGTAGGCGCCGCGTACGGCGGGGACGAAGTGGCCGATCACCACCATGGCGACCTGGGCGGCTGTGCCGATCAGGGTCACGAAGACGAGTGCATTGCGGTTCATTGTACGTGCTCCGTTCAGTGCGCCCGCCCGGTGGGCGGCGGCGTGCCTTCGAGGTGCGATTTCAGCAACTCCAGCACATAGGCGTTGCCGCTGTGGAAGAAGTTGTAGAGCTGGTCCCAGTCGGCGCCATGGCCATAGGCAACGTCGGTGATGGTCACCCGCGTTATGCCGTGGCCCGCATCCTCGAAGGCAAGGATGTGGCGCACCGTGCCGAACAGCTCCTGGTGCGGGAAACCCTTGGGCGCCTGCACGTTGCGGAATTCGAGCCGTCGCCCCTTGGTGAAGGCGATGATCTTGTGCTTGATGTTGTTCGGATCGCCGAGCTTGCCCTTCTCGTCATAGCTGGCTTCGAGATAACCGCCGACGCGCAGGTCGATGGCGGCGACCGGCGCCTCCCAGCTGCCCAGGCCGGGCGTGGTAGCGAACGCCTCCCACGCCTTCTCCCGCGGCGCATGGATCAGGATGGAGAGCTTCAGCACGCGCGCGCCATCGGCCTGCACGCTCGACTGATCGTTGACGTCGGGCCGGTTCGGGATCGGTTCGGCGAAGGCCTGAGCGGAGCAGGCGAGCGCCAGGACGCCCGCGATCAGGATGGTCTTCATGGCTTCCCCTTGGTTTGAGTTTTGGCGGCTTGTTCCAGCCGGGTGACGTAGTCGCGCAACATCTCAACTCCGGAATCGAAGGCGTCGAGCGTGCGGTAGGTGCGCGACTGCATGACGCCGCCTTCCATGACGGTCAGCGTCAGGCGCGCGAGCTTTTCGGTGTCGACATCGGGCGGCAGGCGATGCTTCGCCGCTTCGAAACAGCCGCGCACGTGGTTGACCCAGCCCTCGAAGTTGATCGCCAGCATCTCGCGCACCGGCGGATCGGGCTCGTGCAGTTCGAGCGCGAGGCTGCCGATCGGGCAGCCGTAGGCGCATTGCGTGATTTCCAACCCGAACCGATATCGCGCCAGCAGGGCAAACACGCGCTCGATCGGATCCTCGACGCCCTCCCACGCCGGCGCCAGCAGCATCGGATAGATGCCGTCGCGGTAGGTCTCCAGCACCGCGACCAGCAGGTCCTGCTTGGTCGGAAAGAAGTGGTAGAGGCTGCCCGAATTGGCGTCGGCCGCCTTCAGGATGTCGGCCACGCTGGTCGAGCCGTAGCCCTTCTCTCCGAAGAGCTGCAGCGCGGTGAACACGAGACGGTCGCGGGTGGAGTCCACACGAGGGCCCTTGATTGAACACTCAACCAAGCATGACTTGAACGGACGATCAAGTCCCGCCCAAAGAAAAGCCCCGACAAGTCGTGCTCGCCGGGGCCTGTCTCGACCTCAGATGCGTTCAGTTCCCCTCCGGAATCACCGGCTTGCGGTCGGGCGCGAGCGCGGCAGGATAGGCGGGCGTCGGGTGCTCCTGCAGTTGCTTGAGCGCCACCGCGACGGCGGCCTCGAGCTGCGGGTCATGTCCCTGGCGGATCAGCGCCGGGTCCTGTTCGACCTCGACCTCCGGCGCGATGCCGATGTCCTCGACCTCCCACTGGCCGGTCGTTCCATAGATCGCCCAGCGCGGCGCGGTGATCGAACCGCCGTCGATGAACGGCGGATAGCCGCCGATACCGACAAGCCCGCCCCAGGTGCGCACGCCGACCAATGTGCCGACGTGGTTCTTCTGGAACAGCCAGGGCATGGCGTCGCCGCCGGACCCCGAGAGCTGGTTGATGATCATCACCTTGGGTCCGAAGATCGCCGCCGCCGGCTCCAGCGTCGGCGCCCCTTCGCGGGTGGAGTTGATCATCTGCGGCGTGCGCATCAGTTCGTTGATGATGTAGTCGGCGATCTGGCCGCCGTGGTTGAACCGTTCGTCCAGGATCGCGCCCTGCTTACCGACTTGCGCGTAGTAGTAGCGGTTGAAGTTGGCGAAGCCGCCGGTCGCAGTGTCGGGCAGATAGACATAGGCGAGCTTGCCGCCCGACAGTTCGTCGACCTTGCGGCGATTGCCTTCCATCCACGAGCGCAGGCGCAGCGAGGTCTCGTTGCCGACCGGAACCACGGTGACGTTACGCGAACCGCTTCCGTCCGCACGTGGACCGACGGTGATCACCGTCTGCTTGCCGGCGAGGCCTTGGAACGCGCGGTAGATCTCGCTGTCGGCGGTCACCGGCTGACCATTCACCGCGAGGATGAACTCGCCCTCGTTCACGCTCACGCCGGGCTGGCTGAGCGGCGAAGCCAGCTTGGGATTCCAGTTCTCGCCGCGCAGGATGTGTTTGATGCGCCAGCGGCCGTCGACCGCCTCGTAGTCGGCGCCCAGCAGGCCAACGCTGACCGGCGTCTGCTCCGGCATGTCGCCGCCGCGAATGAAGGTATGGCCGACGCCGATGTGGCCGGTCATCTCTTCGAACAGGGTGTTGAGGTCCTGGCGGCCGCCGAGGCCGTCGACGAACGGCGCATAGACTTTTTCGGCCTTTTCGAGCGGCAGGCCCTGCAGCTTGGGATCGTAGAGGAAGTCGCGCTCGATGCGCCACGCCTCGCGATACATCTGCCGCCACTCCTCGCGCGGCTCGACCCAGACGCTGACATTGTCGAGATTGAGCTTGCCGTCGCCCGGCTTGGGCGGCGCGTCGCCGCCGACCAGGAACCAGGCGCCGCCGGCCGCATAGAGCAGCTTCGAACCGTCGGCGGAAACTTCGAGGCCCGACGCGAGACCGTCGGCGAACTTCACATTGGCGCGCGTCTTGGGATCGTAGCGCGACAGGGTTCCGGGCGGCGGGCCCTGCGCCTGCAGCATGTCGTCGTCGGTCTGGGCCACCGGATTGACCACGGTGAAGACGACACCGGGCGTTCCGACCTCCAGGCCCACGATGTTCGCGCGCGGTATCGGCAGGGCCACGATGCGCTGGTCGATGTGATCGAAGTCGATGACCACCGGCTTGGCGTCCGCGGGCGGCGTGTCGTCCTTTGCCTTGCTCTTACCCTTGCTGGCCTTGGAGTCCGCGACGGCGCCGGGCTTCACCGGCGCGCCGGCTTCCTCGTCGCTTTCGGGCGCCACCGGCGAGGGCGTGTCCTTGCGCAGCACCATGGCGTAGACCGCGCCGTCGACCGCGCGGCCCATCGACGACATGTCGAGCCAGCCGCCGGCCGGACCGGTCGAGGTCGAGGCGACGAAATAGAGATAGTCGCCGCTCTTATCGAAGCGCGCCGACGACACATTGGACAGGCCATCGGTGATCTGCGTCGCCTTGCCCGTCTCGGTCGAATAGACCCAGGCGGCGTGCAGGTGGTTCGGCAGCTGCTTGGTGTAGACGATCCAGCGGCTGTCCGGCGACCAGGCCGGATCGAAGTTGAAGAACGGCGAGTTGTAGAGGTCGGTGTCGAGCTTCACCGGCACGCCCTTGTCGGCGTCGACCATCCACAGGTTCAGCCGCTTGTCCCAGAACACGATCTTCTTGCTGTCGGGCGACCAGCGCGGCGAATAGAAGAACGACGACGGCGAGCCCAGAGATATCTTGGTCACCGGGCCCAAGCCGTCGGCCGAACGGATGTGCAGGGCGTATTCGCCGGACTCGTCGGAGAAATAGGCCACGCGCGCGCCGTCGGGCGAGGCGCCCGGGTCGCGGTCGGCGACGCCCGGGCTCTTGGTCAGGTTGCGCACATCGCCCTTTTCGGCGGGCACGGAGAGGATTTCGCCGTGCGCTTCGATGAGGACGCGTTTACCCGACGCGGTGATCGCCGCGTTCTGAATCGCGTCGGGCTTGACCGTCTCGAAGTGCGGCCGCACCTGCGGCAGCTCCGCGTTGATCGTCACCGGCACCACATGGGTCTGGCCGCTGGCGAGATCAAAGAGCTTCAGCGAGCCGAATTCGTCGAACACGATGCCGCCAGGGCCGGCCTGGGCCGATTTGATGTCGAAGCCCGCGGGGTTCTCCACCACCGGCTTCACCGCGTGCGATTTCGTATCGTAGGCGAACAGACCCACCGGGCCGTCACGGTCGGAGAGGAAGTACAGGGTGTCGCCGACCCACATCGGGTTCTTGTCGTTGGAGTTCTCGCGCGGGACTTTTTCGACGTGCGAGTTGGCGAGGTCCGCGATCCACACGCGCTGGGTCTGGCCGCCGCGGTATTGCTTCCACGCCGGCTGCCACTGGATGAAGGGCGTGTAGGCGAGATGGCTCCCGTCCGGCGAATAGCTGCCTTCGCCGCCTGAGGGCAGCGGCAGCTCGACCGGCGGGCCGCCGTCGACCGGCACGGTGTAGAACTGCTCGTTGTCGCGCACCTCGGCGCGGTCGCTGCGGAACAGCACACTCTTGCCGTCGGTGCTCCAGCCGATCGCGGTGTCCGATCCCGGGGCCCAGGTCAGGCGGCGCGGCTGGCCGCCCGCGGCGGGCACCACATAGACGTCGGAGTTGCCGTCATAGGTTCCGGTGAAGGCGATCCAGCGGCCGTCCGGCGAGAAGATCGGCCCCGCGTTACGGCCCTGACCGGCGACGATCGCCTCGGCCTGGCCGCCGTCGCGTGGGACGGTCCAGATCTCGCCGCCGTAGTTGAAGGCGATCTGGGTCTGCGAAAGGCTCGGATGCTGCAGCAGCAAGGGCGGCGAGGCGGCCTCGGCCGCGCTGCCAATTCCGAGGCCGGCCGCGAGCGCGGCGAGGCTGATCAGGCCCAGATACGTCTTCATGTGATTTCCCCGACAGGCGCGGCCTGGGGCCGGCGCTTTGGGGGCAGCATGAGCCGCCCCAGCGAGGGGGGTCAAGTTAACGCCCTGAAAGGTTTCAGATGGTCCCGACCGTCTTCAGCTTGGCGCGCGGGTGGATTTCGTTCTGCGACATGACCACGGTCTGGCCGCGGAAGCGCTCGATCAGGGAGCGGACATAGGGCCGGATCGCCGGGCTGGTCAGCAGCACCGCCGCATCGCCGTTCAGGGCGGCGCGCTCGAACACCTCGCGCACATGGCCGATGAACTCCTGCAGCTTGGACGGCGCGAGCGCGAGCTGCTTTTCCTCGCCGGGACCGATCAGGCTCTCGTGGAAGGCGGACTCCCAGTTGGGCGACAGGGTCACGATCGGCAGGGTCGCGTCCTCGCCCTTGTTCTGGAAACAGAGTTGCTTGGCCAGACGCGTGCGCACGTGCTCGACCAGCTGAGTCACGCTGGTCGTGTGCGGCGCGGCCTCGGCGATGCCCTCGAGGATGGTCGGCAGGTCGCGGATCGACACGCGCTCGCGCAACAGCGACTGCAGCACGCGCTGGACCGTGGTGGCGGTCACCACGGAAGGCACCAGGTCTTCGACCAGCTTTTTCTGTTCCGTCGGCAGGTCCTTCAACAGCTTCTGCACCTCCGCATAGGAGAGCAGGTCCGACATATTGTCCTTCAGGATTTCGGTCAGGTGGGTGGTCAGCACCGTCGCGGGATCGACAATGGTGTAGCCGCGGAAGGTCGCTTCCTCGCGCAGGCCGTCGTCGATCCAGGTCGCCGGCAGCCCGAACGCCGGCTCGCGCACGTGGGTCCCGGGCAGTTCGACCTGCTTGCCCTGCGGGTCCATCGCCATCAGGCAGCCCAGCTTCACCTCGCCGGCGCCCGCCTCCATTTCCTTGATGCGGATGGCATAGCCCTGGTTCGGCAGGCGCATGTTGTCCAAGATGCGCACCGGCGGCATGACGAAGCCGTACTCGCCCGCCAGCGTGCGGCGCAGCGCACGGATCTGATCGGTGAGCCGGCGGCCTTCGAGATCGTTGATCAGGGTGAGCAGGCCATAGCCCAGCTCGATCTTCACGTCGTCGATGGCCAGCGCAGTCGCGATCGTTTCGTCCTCGTCGGCAGCGGGCTTGGTTTCGGTCGATGCCTCCACCTCGGGCTTCTTGTGGCCCACCTTCCAGGCCAGCACGCCGGCGCCGATGGCGAGCGCCGCGAACGGGATCATCGGCATGCCCGGGATCAGACCCACCACGCCGGCGGCGGCGGAGACCATGCCCAGGCTCACCGGATTGGTGGCGAGCTGGGCGACCAGCGCCTTGTCGGCGGAGCCTTCCACGCCTGACTTCGACACCAGGAAGCCTGCGGCGATGGAGACGATCAGCGCCGGCACCTGGGTCACCAGGCCGTCGCCGACGGTCAGCAGCACATAGTTGTTGGCGGCGGCGGCCACCGGCATGCCGTGCTGCAACACCCCGATGAGAATGCCGCCCACCGCGTTGATGGCGGTGATGATCAGGCCCGCCATGGCGTCGCCGCGCACAAATTTGGACGCGCCGTCCATGGAGCCGAAGAAGGTGGATTCCTGTTCCAGGTCCTTGCGGCGCTGACGCGCCTGCTGCTCGTTGATCAGGCCCGACGACATGTCGGAATTGATCGCCATCTGCTTGCCCGGCATGGAGTCCAAGGCGAAGCGGGCTGACACTTCGGCGATCCGGGTCGAGCCCTTGGTGATCACCACGAAATTCACGATCACCAGGATGATGAAGACGATCACGCCGATGACGAAATTGCCCTGCATCATCAGGTGGCCGAAGGTCTCGATCACCTTGCCGGCGCTGTCCGATCCTTCGTGGCCGTGGCCGAGGATCAGGCGGACAGAGGCGAGGTTCAGGCCGAGGCGATAGAGGGTAGAGACCAACAGCACGGTCGGGAAGGCGGTGAACTCGAGCGGCTTCTTGATCATCAGCGCCGTCATCAGGATCAGCACCGACGCCGTGATCGAGACCGCCAGCAGCAGGTCGAGCACGACCTTCGGCATGGGCACGATCAAGAGCACGACGATCAGGATGACGCCGAGCGCCATCGCCACCTCGCCACGCGCCACCCAGCCCCACATTTCCTTCGGACTGGGGGCGCCGCCGCCGACTCTGGGAAGCGTCGCGTCAACCATGGAGGAACGCTCTATAAATCTCCGTCACCCCCGGGCTTGTCCCGTGGGCCCATTTGTCAGCGTGCGCCATCGGATGCGGTGATCCGCAGCGCGAACCTCCCGACCGAAGAGCGTGCAGAACCATGGGCCCTCGGGACAAGCCCGAGGGTGACGGAAAAAAAGAGAGGCTCACGCTGCGCTGAGCCCGCTCTGCGGCGCCGGAACGCTGAGGCCCGAGGCCGTATATTCGTTCAGCTTGTTGCGCAGGGTGCGGATCGAGATGCCTAAGATGTTGGCCGCGTGGGTGCGGTTGCCGAGGCAGTGGGTCAGGGTCTCAATGATCAGCGCCTGCTCCATCTGCGCCACGGTCTGGCCCACGAAGGCGCGCGCTGCCGCGTCCGCCGCCTGCACCGCCTGGGACGCGTAGCCGCCGCCCACACTTCCCGCCGTCAGCGGCTGACCGTCCGGCAGACGCACGGCGGTCTCGTCGATCTCCGGGCCCACGGCCAGCAGCACCGCGCGGTGCATGGCATTCTCGAGCTCGCGCACATTGCCCGGCCAGCTATGGCCCTGCAGGCGCCGGCGCGCTTCCGCCGACAGTGGACGCTCAGGTACGCCGTTGGCCTTGGCGTACTTCTTCACGAAATAGTCGGAGAGCACGATGACGTCCTGCTGTCGCTCGCGCAGCGGCGGCAGCTTCAGGTTCACCACATTCAGGCGATAGAGCAGGTCCTCGCGGAACTTGTTCTCGCGCACGGCCTGGCCGAGGTCGCGGTTCGACGTAGCGATGACCCGGATGTTGACGGTCACCGGCTTGGATCCGCCGACGCGGTCGATCACCCGCTCCTGCAACGCGCGCAGCAGCTTGGCCTGGAGCCGCCCGTCCATCTCGCTGATTTCGTCGAGCAACAGAGTGCCGCCGTCGGCTTCCTCGAACTTGCCCACCCGCCGCGCGACGGCGCCGGTGAAGGCGCCCTTCTCATGGCCGAACAGCTCGCTTTCGAGCAGGTTTTCGGGAATCGCGGCGCAGTTGACGCTAATGAACGGCCGCTGAGCGCGACGCGACTTGGCATGGACGTAACGCGCCATCACCTCCTTGCCGACGCCGCTTTCGCCGGTGATCAGGATCGAGGCCTCCGACGCCGCCACCTGGTCGGCGAGCTTCAGCACCGCGAGCATCGACGGATCCTGGGTGACCAAGGGCCGGTCGTCGTCGGCCACCGCCGCCAGGACCGCGGCGATCAGGTCGGCCTCGGGCGGCAGCGGGATGAACTCCATCGCGCCCGCCCGGATGGCGTCAGCCGCCCTCTTCGGATCAGCCCCTACGCCGCAGGCCACCACCGGCACATGGATGCGCTCGGCCTCGTTGGCGTCGATCAGCGCGCGAATGTCGAGTTCATAATCGACCATCAGCAGATCCGCGCCCTGGCCGCGCCGGAGCGCGTCCGTCGCCTGGGCGCAGGTCTCCACGTGACCCACTTTCGCGCCTTGGCTCATCGCCATCTTCACGGCAGCAGCAAGCTGTCCGCTCAGTCGTCCGACCACCAGAAGCCGCATGGTATTCTCTCCTCAGTCAGCGGGCGCCCGTTCAGGCCGCCGCGTCCTCACTCTTGATGATTTCAGTCATGGTCACGCCGAGCCGGTCGTCGACCACGACGACCTCGCCCCGCGCCACCAGGCGGTTGTTCACATAGATGTCGATCGCCTCGCCGACCTTGCGGTCGAGCTCGAGCACCGATCCCTGGCCGAGCTTCAAGAGCTGCGAGACCGTCATGTGGGTCTTGCCGAGCACGGCGGAGATGTTCACCGGCACGTCGAACACCGGCGCGAGATCGGCGGCAGTCTTCTCCGTCTCGTCGGTCACCGGCACCACGGCAGTGGATTCGGGGAATTCTTCGAGCGGAAGATCGGTTTCACTGGCCATGTCAGGCTCCCGCAGGCGGGGTTGAAGGGTTTCGGCTCAGGCTTTCGGCGTGGACGCCGTCGGCGGCGAGCGCGCTCTCAAAGGATTGGGCGATGCGCAGCGCGACCTCGGCCGGGTCGAAGGCGGCGCGGCCGTCGCTCCACTCGATGACGAAGGCGGCGGCCGATCCCGCTTCCGGGTCGGCGCGGAACGCCACCTGCCCGGCGAAGCCTGCATCGGCGACGGCGCCTTCGACCGCGTCGCGCAGCGCCTCGCTCGGCTCGGCGATGCGGATGAGCAGCCGCGGCTGGGCTTCGATCTCACGGCCCAGGGTCTCGAGCGCGGCCTTGATCGGCGCCTCGGGAAAGCGGTCGAGCGCGCCGCCGGCGATCTTGCGCGCGGCGACCAGCGCCAGCTCGGCGGCGTCGCGGCGATGATCGCGGACAACGTCGGCTAAGGTCGACAGCGCCTGGCGGCACGCCTCGGCGATCTCCGTCAGCGCGTGCACTTCCGCCTGTTTCGCCCGCGCGGCCACGGCGTCCTCGCCTTCGCTGAGCGCCGACGCGCGGATTGCGTCGACCTCGTCGGACAGATAGACGCGCTTGCGCCGCTGCGGTGCGTGGCCCGCGTCGCCGAAGTCGTTGTCGAAATTGAAAGGGCGATGCTCGGCCATCAGTAGATCAACTCATCGTCGCCGCCCTGGCCGGCCAGCATGATCTCGCCCTTGGCGGCGAGGTCCTTGGCGACCTGGACCATGGCCATCTGGGCCGAGTCGACGTCTTTCAGACGCACCGGGCCCATCGATTCCATATCTTCGCGCATGATCTTGGCGGCGCGTTCGCTCATATTGGAGAAGAACATCTCGCGCAGGCTGTCGGAGGCGCCCTTCATGGCCAAGCCCAGCTTGTCCTTCTCCACGGCGCGCAACAGGGTCTGCACCCCGCCCGGATCGAGCTTTGAAAGGTCCTCGAACACGAACATCAGCGCGCGGATGCGTTCGGCCGCCTCGCGGTTGCGCTCTTCCAGGGCGGCGATGAAGCGCGACTCGGTCTGGCGGTCGAAGTTGTTGAAGATTTCGGCCATCAACTCGTGCGAGTCGCGCTTGGAGGTGCGCGCCAGGTTTGACATGAACTCGCTGCGCAGGGTCTGTTCGATCTTGTCGAGGATCTCGCGCTGGACCGGCTCCATGCGCAGCATCCGCTGCACGCACTCGAGCGCGAAGTCCTCGGGCAGGGAGGCCAGCACGCGCGCGGCGTGATCGCCCTTGATCTTCGACAGAACCACCGCGACGGTCTGGGGGTATTCGTTCTTCAGATAGTTGGCCAGCACGGCCTCGTTCACATTGCCCAGCTTGTCCCACATGGTGCGGCCGGCCGGGCCGCGAATCTCCTCCATGAGGGTGTCGACCTTGTCCTTCTCCATGAAGGAGCCGAGCAGGCGCTGGGTCTGTTCGAACGACCCCATGATCGAGCCGGTGCCGCCGCTCATGCCCGAGACGAATTCGATGAGCAGCTGCTCGACCACATTGGCCTGGACCGAACCCAGGCCGGCCATGGCCTGAGAGACTTCCTTGATTTCGTCCTCGTCGAGCGACTGCCACAGGTGACGGTGCTCCTCGCCGAGCGCCAGCATCACCACGGCGGCCTTTTCCGGACCGGAGAGCCGCTTGGCGTCCTCGACTGAATTCTTTTTACGGGCGACTGCGGCGGCCATTAGCCCTCATGCAGCCAGCTGCGGATGATCGAGACCGATTCTTCCGGGTGCTTGTCGACGAAGTCGGCGACCTTCTTGATCGAGGAGACCTTCACCTGGCCCTCGATCCTGGCGATGTCGATACTGTTGTCCGGCGCCGGGAGAACGAGCTGTCCGCCGCCGCCGCCGGCATCGCTCGCATAGGCCAGTTGCTGGGTCTGGGCGCCCACGTAACCGCCGCCGCCCCCGGCCAGGGCGGGACCGCCGGGGATAAGCTGGGGTAAGGCGCCCGCCGCCGATTTCATGATCGGGCGCAGCACGAAGAAGGTCATCAACACGCCCACGATGAGCAGGATCAAGAGCTCGACGCCGCGCATGATGTCGTTCTTGTCGAAGTTGAACAGGCCCGCCTTGGCCTCGGTGCCGCCCACCGCGTCGGTCTCGCGGTTGAAACGCACGTTGACCACGCTGACCTGGTCGCCGCGCGCCTGGTCGAAGCCCATGGCCGAGCGCACCAGATCCTGGATGCGCTGCATCTCTTCGGGCGAGCGGGGCGCATAGGTGGTCTTGCCGCCCTTGATCGCGGTCGAGACCCCATCGACCGCGACGGCCACCGACAGGCGCTTGACCGCGCCGGGCTCCTGAATCTCTGTGCGCGTCGTCTTGGAGATCACATAGTTGGTGGTCTCTTCGTTCTTGTCGTTGCTGTTGCCCTGGCTCGTGCTGCCGCTTCCCGCCGCCTGGCCCTGGCCGGGGATGTTGGCCGAGGCGGTGGCGCCGGTGGACGAGTTGGAGGAGTTGTCCTGGGTCTTTTCCGCCCCGGTCGAGGTCGACAGCACCACCTGGCCGTCCGGATCGTACTTCTCTTCCTGGGTAGTGACGCGGTTGAGATCGAGATCGGCGGTGACCTGGACCCGCGCCTTGCCGACGCCGACCACGCCTTCGACCACGTCCTTGATCGATTTGCGCAGCCGCTCTTCCGCGTCGTTCTTGCGATCGGAGGCGGTGCTCGAGGTGAAGTCGTCGCCGTCCTCGGAGCCTGCGGCCAGCATGCGGCCGGTCTCGTCGACCACGGTGACCTTCTCGGGCTTCAGATTGGGCACCGCGCCGGCCACCAGGTTGCGCAGCGCCGCCACCTGCTCGCCGGAGAGCTGGCCCGCGCTGAGGCCCACGACGATCGAGGCGGTGGGCGGCGCGGCCTCCTCCTCGAACAGTTCGCGCTTGGGCAGCACCAGATGCACCCGGGCGGTGGACACGCCGCGTATCGAGGTGATGGTGCGGGCCAGTTCGCCCTCGAGCGCCCTTTGCCGGTTGAGGTTCTGGACGAAGTCGGTCTGGCCGAGGGCGGAAGAGTTGTCGAAAATCTCATAGCCGACCGAACCCGAGGTCGGCAGGCCCTTGGACGCCAGCATCATCCGCGCCGTGCCGACCTTGTCGCGCGGCACCATGATGACCGAGCCGTCGCCCTTGCTGTCGTATTTGATTCCGGCCTGACTCAGCGCCCCGGTGATCTGCGACGCCTCTTTCAGATCCAGGTTGGAATAGAGCAGCGACTCCGGCTCGCCGCCCACGTGAAAGACCACCATGGCGATCACCGCCACCGCGCCGGCCGCCGCGCCCAGCACGGCGATCACGCGCCCAATGCCGAACCTCTGCAGAATTGCGAAAAAGCCGCCCACCGAAACGCCCCGCCAAACGGGCCCGCACGTGGCCTCCCGCTAGGCAGTATTTTCCGAGTGGATGGTAAACGCCGCGTTTAAATCCGGTTTCTAAAAGCTTAGCGGCGCATTTGACGCGAAAGCGGCGCCGCCCGCTCGGGCAGCGCCGCATAATCTCGCTCAGCACCCCTGGATCAGCGGTATTGCTGAATCCGCGTGGTGCGCAGGCCCGGCATGCCCCAGCGGTCGATCGACTGCTGCCAGGACAGGAACTCGTCCGCGGTCAGCCGGTAACGCTCACAGGCATCCTCGAGGGTGAGGAGCCCGCCGCGCACGGCGGCCACGACCTCGGCCTTGCGCCGGATGACCCAGCGCTGGGTATTCGCCGGAGGCAGATCGGAGAGGGTCAAAGGCGCGCCCGTCGGTCCAACCACATATCGTTCGCCTTTACTGTTTAGGCGTTGCTCTTGGAGCATGGGCTTACGCCTCTCTCACCACCATCATGAGAAGAAGATACCCCACCGCCCCATAACAGCGGCTTAATCGCGTTAGCTAACAAACATCTAATCGCGACGTGGGGCCCTTGTTTCCTTTTAATTCAGCAGTGAGTTACCTTTTGTTTACTTTAACGGACCGCCCCGGCCCGCCTTACTAACTGAAAAGCGCTACCGGATGACATTGATCAGGTCTGACATCATGTTGTCCGCGGTCGTGATGATCTTGGACGACGCTGAGTAGGCCTGCTGGGTGGTGATCAGGTTGGTGAACTCGGTCGAGAGGTCGACCGTGGACGCCTCGAGCGACGAGGGTGAGATCGTGCCCGACCCGCCGGTGCCCGCCGCCTTCAGGGTGAAGTTCCCGCTGGCGGTGGAGATCCGGTAGGCGTCGCCCGAAAGCTGGGTCAGGCCGTCGGCGTTGGGCACCGTGGCCAGGGCCACCTGGGCGATCTGGCGGGTCACGCCGTTGTCGAACACCGCGGTCACGAAGCCGTTCTGGTCGATCTTGATCGAGGTGAGGTTGCCGAAGGTGGTGCCGTTGGAGGTCACCGACTGGACCGCCGAGGGGCTGTCGAACTGGGTCAGGCCGCCGGCCGAGCCGGACGAACCGAGGTTGATCGCCACCGTCTGTGCTTCGACACCCAGGCTTGAGGCCCAGTTCACGGCGCCGGGGGCGGGCGCCGCGGCGTTCGAGGCGCCCAGGCTGATCGACGGGTTGTTCGGGTCGGCGAACAGTGTGGTGTTGGTCGGGTCGTACTGGCCGTTCGGGGTGAAGGCGATGATGCCGGTGGCGATCTGACCGTCCGACAGACCCGTGCCGTCGGTGACGTTGGAGGCGGGCACGGCGACGATTTCGGCGTACCACTGGTTCGGCACCGAGCTCTTCAACAGGTCGACCTGGACGGTCTGTTTGCCGCCCTTGGAGTCCGACACCGGGATCTGGATCGAGAAATCCGGCTTTACCCCCGTGCCCGTTGTCGCGTCGTACATCGCCATGGAGTTGGTCGCAGTGTCGTAGGCGGGCGTGACCGCCGGCGGCGTGATCGTCGCGTCGGCGGAGACCGCCTGGTCGCCCTGCAGGTTGGCGCTGATCTCGGCCTGGCTCGTCGGCGACGCGGCGCCGCCGATGGAGGTCACGTTGATGGTGGTGAGCTTAGTGGCGTCGGTCGGATCCGACTGCACCTCGCCGTCGGAGTTCACTGGCCAGCCTTGCAGGTAGAGGCCCGCCGCGTTCACCAGATTGCCTTCGCTGTCGACGGTGAAGGAGCCCGCGCGGGTGAACTCGACCGGATTGCCGGCGGCGGGCGAGCCCAACTCCGGCGTCACCACGAAGAAGCCCGAACCCTGAATGGCCAAGTCGGTGACCGAATTGGTGTTCTGGATGAGACCCTGCTGGGTGACCAGTTGCTGGGCCACGCCGATCACGCCGCCCGACACCGACGCGGCGTCGCCGTTGTTGTCGCCCGCGACCAGGGTCTCGAAGGTGGTCTCGTTCTCTTTGTAGCCGATGGTGTTGGCGTTCGCGATGTTGTCGGAGATCGACGACAGGGCGGCCGAGTTTGCGGCCAGTCCGGACACGCCGGCGAGCATGGCGCTGTTGATGCTCATAGTCTTGATCCTTTAGCGTTCGATTGCCTGCGCCTTGTGCGTTCGAAGTCCGGGGGCTCCGTGTGACGCGCCTTCTGGCGCGTCCTGTTCGAAATCAGTCGGACGTGTCGGTCACGCCGACCACCGAGGTCAGCGGCACAAGTTGGCCGTTGATCGAGAGGTAGGGCGCGCCATTGTTCATCTGCACCGAGGTCGCTTCGCCCACGACCACCGACTGGGAGGTGACCGGCGAGCCGTTGGCGTCTACGGCGCTCATGGTGAGCGTATAAGGTCCGCCATCGGGCAACTGGGCGCCGGACGAGGACTTGCCGTTCCAGGTGAACTGGTTGAGGCCGGCCTGCAGGCTCGGCGCAGCGCCGGTGTAGACCGTCTGGCCCAGGCTGTTGGTGATGGTCATCGTCGCCGACGCGGCGTTCGAAGCGAGCTGGTAGTCCCAGGTCGCCGAGCCGCCCGATATGTTCTGGTTGGCCGAGGTCGCCATGACCTCCTTGCCGATGTACGAGACCGCGCCGTTCATGCCGCTCTGGCCCTGGCCCACCAGGGTGGTGAGCAGATTGTTGGTGAGCAGCTGCTGCTGCACGCCCGTCATCTGCACGATCTGCTGGGTGAACTGGTTGGGATCGACCGGCGAGGTCGGGTCCTGGTCCTGCAGCTGTGTCGTCAACAGCGACAGGAAGCTCTGGAAGTTGCTGGTCAGGCCCGAGAGCCCGCTGTTCACCTGGGAGGCGGCGGCCGAAGCGGAGACGCCGCTCAGGATATTGGACGTTGCGTCGGTCATGACGTCAGACCCTCATGTCGAGGCCGGTCACCACGCGGCTCGAAGAGCTCGCGGCGAGGTCGGCCGTCTGGGCGTTGATTGCGCTGTTCTGGAAGGCGCGGCTGCGTAAGTCGGGCTGATCGCCGCCGTTCTGCGATTGCTGGCCGAAGCCCGGTTGCTGGCCGAAGCCCTGCGGGTTGCGTTCGCTGAAGGTCAGGAAGTCGTCCGAGACCTGGAAGCCGGCCTGCTGCAGCTGCTGGCGCAGCTCGTCGGAGCGACCGCGGAATTCGGCGGCGGCGGCGGGATTGTCGAAGGCGAGTTGCGCGTTCAGCTTTCCATCCTGCTGGATGCGCATCTGCACATCGACGCGGCCGAGATCGGCGGGATGAAGCTGCAGGTCGAACTGGGTCGAGCGCCCGTCAAGCTCCT
Organism: uncultured Pseudomonadota bacterium; assembly: GCA_963838235.1. GTDB lineage: Bacteria > Pseudomonadota > Alphaproteobacteria > Caulobacterales > Caulobacteraceae > JAFECT01. The sequence continues at coordinate 56,531 of CAWIQJ010000005.1, read as the reverse complement.
TGACCATCTGGGCGGCGAGGTAGGCGGTCGCCTGCGGCGCCATTTGTGAGGCGCCGGTCGAGGTCTGCGCCGCCTCGGTCTGGGTCTGCGCCTGAATCTGCGCCTGCAATTGAGTCTGTGACGATGACTGGGCCAGGACCTGCGCCTGCGCCGCCTGGGCGTCGGCGGCCTGCGAGGTGACGGTCATCGCCGGCGTCTCGTCGGCTTTTGCGTCCTTCTCCAGGGCGGCGGCCTGGTCAGCGACCTCAGCGGCGAGCGAGGCGTTGTCGTTGCCGCCGGCGTCATTGTTCGGCGTCGCGGGCGCCACAACCTTTGCGCCGTTCGCCGAGGCATCGGCGACGGTCGTGGTCGAGGACGCGTCACGATCATTGGCGCTCACGCGCGACGGTTCCTTGCTTGCCGATGGGCTCGTCGAAGCGTTCGTCGAAACCATCTGCGCGGGCGCCGACAGCGGCCCCGGCGCTTGGCCGGCAGCGGACTTCAGCATGCGCGGATCGAGTTGGGCGGTTCCCGCGGACTGGGTCGCCTGGGCGGCTTGAAGCGCGCCCGCGATCGGACCGGTCTGGGCCGATTGCGCCACACCGCTTCCGGCCGTCTGCGCCGCGGCGGTTGCGCTCGGCGTCGCCGGCGCGCCGGCAATCGGAAGGCCCGCGGTCGCGAGCGGGTCGCCGGTGGCGGCCATCGCGGCCGGCGTCGTCGCCGTCCCGCCTGCGAGCGAGTTCAACAGGCTGCGCGCCTGGGAGAAGACCGGCGGTTCGGTCCAGCCCTGCGGCGGCGCGCTGGGATCCACCCCCGTCTCGCGCGCCTCGAGCTTGTTGAGCTGCTGGTTCAGATTGGCGAGACGCGCCTGCATGGCGCCGGGGCCGCCGGTCACGCCCACGGACGCCTGCTGCAACAGGCCGGTCACGCCCGCCGCGGTGCTGGCCGACACCGCGTTTGGCGCGTTCTGCAGCGTGGTCTGCATGCCGGCGAGCGCTGCGCTCACCGTCGAAACCGGTTGCGACTGGACCTGCGCCTTCAGCGCCGCCGCCTGCTGTTTGAGATTGGCTTTCGCCGCCGCCGCCGAAGCAGTGGCGCTCGCCGCGACGGTCTGCAACGCGGTCGCGGGCGTGGTTGTTGCTGTCGATGCTGTCGTCGTCGGTGCAGTGTTTGTCGCTGCCGCCGCTGCGGCGGTCGCGGTGGACACGGCCGTCGCTGCGCCCGGCGTCGTGCTCGCGGCGCCCGAAGCGGATTGTACAAGCGAGGCGAACGCCTGCGGGATGGACGGCGCGGCGCGCGCGCTGTCGGGCGTGGCGAAGCCGGCGGCGCCGGAAGAATTGGTCTGAGCTCGCGACAGCGGCAGCGCGGCCAGCGTCGAGCCCTGGTTCGCCGCGTTCAACGCCTGGCCGAACAGCGCCGCGTCGCCCGACGCAGCGCCCGAAACAGCGACGGGCGCTGCAACGGCCGCCGGTCTCGGTGCGGCGATGGCGATGGCGGGATGCGACGGCATGCGGCTCGGGACGTCCGGGGCTCGGGGTCGAGAGCGCGTGCTGCGCCGGGTTTATTCGGTCCTTGCTCAGCAACCCCTGGGCCACAGGCCCTCGTGCGCATCAAATAGCTGTTTTAATTGCCTTTTCCATTTTGGAGACCGCTCCGGGTCGACCCCTTTGGGCGGCGGGAATTGCCGTGGCGCCCGGCATGTTCCGCCCGGGTCGGCCGCGTCTCCGGTCCTGGCGCCGCTCTTGCGCCTCCGACTTGCGAGGAGGCGACCTCATGTCGAGGAACCGCTGTAAATTCAATGATCTGACACCGCGCGACGCGGTGCGGACCCGGCAAACCCTGCCGGGAGCGGACCCGAGCTTGCCGGGCGGGACGGCCTGAGGTGTCGCTGAACTCCATCGCCAACGCCGGCCTGAGCGGCCTGATCACGGCCCAGACCCAGCTGCAGGTGGTGTCGCAGAACGTCACCAACGCCGACACGCCGGGCTACATCCGCAAGATCGCCCAGCAGGTGGCGACGGTGACCGACGGCGTGGGCACCGGCGTCGACATCTCCGGCATCGATCTCGCCACTAACGTGTTCTTGCAAACTGCGGCGCTGAATGCAGGATCGGACGCGAGCCAGGCCGACGCGCTGAACAGCAACTTTTCGCAACTGCAGTCGCTGTTCGGCGACCCGTCCGATCCGTCGAGTTTCTTCAACCAGGCCGACGCGTTGTTCGCGTCGTTCTCTTCCCTCGCGGAAAACCCAACGTCGACGCCGCAGCGCCAGGCGACCCTGACCGGCGCCCAGACCCTGTTCTCCCAGGCGACGTCCATCGCCCAGGGCATCCAGACCGTCCGCGCCAACGCCGACACCCAGATCTCGACCGACGTGAACACGGTCAACAGCCTGCTGCAGCAGATCGAGGCGCTGAACGTCCAGATCTCGCGCGCGACGGTCGCGGGCACCGACGCCACCGGCGCCGAGAGCAACCAGATGACGCTCATCGGCCAGCTGTCGTCGATGATGGGCGTGACCGTGCAGCAAAGGCCCGAGGGCGGCGTCATGGTGCGCACCACCGACGGCACGCTGCTGGCCGGCGACGGCGCCGCGACCCTCAGCTACACCCCGTCGGGCGTGGTAACGCCGCAGACGTCTTTCAATCAGGTGCTCCTGACGCCGCCCGGCGGCGCGCCGGTGGACCTGGCGGATCACATCTCGACCGGCGAGATCGCCGGCCTGCTGCAGTTGCGCGACCAGACCGCGCCGCAGGCGGCCTCGCAGCTCGCGGAACTGACCTCGGGCATCGCCGATCAGCTGAACAAGGTGTCGAACGCCAACACCGCCTCGCCGCCGCCGACGACCCTGACCGGCCAGGACATCGGTCTCGATCTCCCGAGCGCCATCGCCGGCTTCAGCGGCGACACCACCATCGCCCTCGTCGATTCGAACGGCGTGGTCCAGCATCAGGTGTCGATCGACTTCGCCGGCGGCACGGGCACGATGAGCCTCGACGGCGGCGCGGCGCAGGCGTTCACGCCGTCGACCTTCCTCACCACCCTGAACACGACGCTGGCCGGCAACGGCAGCGCGAGCTTTAGCAACGGCGTGCTGAGCCTTTCGGGCTCGGGCGGTCTCGGGGTTGCGATCAGCGACGATGCGACTACGCCCTCGAGCAACGGCAGTAAGGGCTTCTCGTGGTACTTCGGCCTGAACAACCTGATCACCTCGAGCCAGATCACCAACTATAATACCAGCCTGACCAACGCGAGTGCGAACCAGTTCGCCGCGGGCGGCCAGGTGCAGTTCCAGTTCACCAGCCCGCAGGGCTCGCTCCTGAAGGACATCACCGTCTCGATCCCGAGCGGCGGGACCATGTCCGACGTGCTCGCGGCGCTGAACTCGACCACTGGCGGCGTCGGGCAGTACGGAACCTTCGCTCTCGATTCCAACGGCGCGCTCAACTTCACGCCGTCGGTCACGCCGGCGGCGAGCCTGTCGGTGCTGAACGACACCACGGCCTGGGGCGGGGCGGGCGGACCGACGCTCAACGCGCTGTTCGGCGCCGATCCCGGCCTGCGCGCGAACCGCGCAATGACCTTCTCGGTCAACACCGGGATGATTCGAGAATCCGAACAACCTGCCGATCGCGCAGCTCAACCTCAGCGCGGCGGTCGGAACACCCGCGGTGGTCGCGGGCGACGGCACGGGCGCGCAAGCCTTCGCCAACGTGGGTCAGGCGCAGGCGACGTTCGCCGCCATCGGCCAGGATCCCGGCGGCCTGTCGAGCATCGACAACTACGCCTCGCGCTTCGCGGGCTCCCTCGGCGAACAGGCGGCGAGCTTCGCTTCGGCGTCGACCGCGGCGGACGCGCTGCAGACCCAGGCCAATTCGCAACTCTCCTCGGCCCAGGGCGTGAACCTGGACCAGGAGCTGACCAACCTGACCATGTACCAGCAGGCCTACAACGCCTCGGCGCGTCTGATCCAGGCGGCCAAGGACATGAGCGACACCCTGCTCGGCATCATGGCGCCCGGCTCGTGATCGGGAGAGCGTAAATGAACATCACCTCGACCTCGGACTCCTGGAACTCAGCCCTGCTCAACCTGATGACGGCGGAGCAGACCCAGACCACCGCCCAGAACCAGGTCTCGACCGGCAAGGTCGGCGACGACCTGCAGAGCTATGGTCAAGGCTCCGAGACGCTCACCGCCATGCAAGGCGCGCAGACGCGACTCAACGGCTTCATTCAGTCGGGCCAGCTGGTGTCGGCGCGGCTCACCACCCAGGACACCGCCTTCACCGAGATCTCGACCGCAGGCACGAATGCGCGCCAGGCGATCACCAACGCGCTGGCGTCGGGCACGGGCACCGGCCTGATGCAGACCATCGAGGAATATTATCAGCAGGCGGTCGACGGCCTGAACACCCAGAGCAACGGCGTCTATGTCTTCGGCGGCGGCCGCTCGGACCAGCCGCCGGTGAGTGCAACGACGCTGCAGGCGCTGAACGCGGCGCCGAGCGTACCGTCGGTCTTTCAGAACGGCTCGCTGAAGAGCACCTCGCAACTCGACAACACCACCACGGTGCAGACCGGCTTTCTGGCCAGCGACGTCGGTTCGGACCTGCTGGGCGCCTTCCAGCAGATCGAGGCGTTGGACCAAGGCGCGAACGGGCCGCTGAGCGGCCAGCTGACTCAGGCCCAGACCACCGCCCTGCAGGGCATGCTGTCGAGCTTCGACACGGCCAATACCGAGGTGACCAACTACCAGGCCGAGAACGGCGCCCTGCAGCAGAACGTGGCCAACCACATCACCGCCCAGCAGGCCCAGTCGGACTCCCTGACCACCCTGCTCGGCAACCAGACCAACGTCGACATGGCCACAGCCCTGACCAAACTGACCCAGGCCCAGCAGTCGGTGCAGGCCTCGGCGGAGGTCCTGGCGGGCCTGCAGAACAACTCGCTGCTGAATATCCTTTCTGCCACCGCCTAAATCTCGGCCAACGGGGCCGCGACCGCCCGGCGCCTCGCAATCTCACGCGCGCATCGCTAAATGGGCGCGATGACCTCGTGCCCGATCCCGCCCCTGGAAGCCGTAGACCTCGACCTCGCCGTCGAGCGCGCCCGCGCGGCCGTGGGCCTGCCGGCCGGCGCCCGGGTGGTGGCGGCCATGTCCGGCGGGGTGGATTCCACGGTGACCGCGGCCCTGCTCAAGCGCGCCGGCTTCGACGTGGTGGGTGTAACGCTGCAGCTCTACGACCACGGTGCGGCGGTGAAGCAGAAGGGCGCCTGCTGCGCGGGACAGGACATTCACGACGCGCGCCGCGCCGCCGAGCACATCGGGATGCCGCACTATGTGCTCGACTATGAGAGCCGCTTCCGCGACGCGGTGATCGAGACCTTCGCCGACACCTATCTCGCCGGCCAGACGCCGGTGCCGTGCATCCGCTGTAACCAGACGGTCAAGTTCCGCGACCTGCTCGACGTCGCAAAGAGCCTGGGCGCCGAAGCCCTGGCCACCGGCCACTACGTCCGCCGCGCCGCAACACCCGGCGGCGCGCAGTTGCGCGTGGCGTCCGACCCGGCGCGCGACCAGAGTTACTTCCTGTTCGCCACCACGCGCGATCAGCTCGACTATCTGCGCTTTCCCATCGCCGACCTGCCAAAGCCGCAGGTGCGCGGCGTCGCCGCCGCCGTCGGCCTCGACATCGCGGTGAAGCCCGACAGCCAAGACATCTGTTTCGTGCCCGACGGCGACTACGTCACCCTGATCGACAAGCTGCGTCCGCACGGGCGCAAGCCGGGCGACATCGTGCATCTCGACGGTCGCGTGCTCGGACAACATGCGGGCGTCATCGGCTATACCGTGGGTCAACGCCGCGGCCTGAACGTCGCGGTGGGCGAGCCGCTGTTCGTGGTGCGCATCGAGCCGCAGACCGCGCGTGTGATCGTGGGTCCGCGCGACGCCCTGCTCACCCGCGTGCTGCGTCTCACCGAAGAAAACTGGCTGGGCGATCAGCCGACGCTCGACGACGCCGCGACGGCGGGTCTGAAGGTGCGGGCGCGTGTGCGTTCGACCCGGCCGCCGGCGCCGGCGCGCCTCGACCTCGACGCCTGGGGCCCGGTCGTACGCTTCGACGAGGGCGAAGAAGGGGTCGCGCCGGGCCAGGCCTGCGTGCTCTACGACGACGCCGACCCCGGCCGCGTGCTGGGCGGCGGCTTCATCGCCTCCACCGAGGCCCTGGCGACCTGATCCCGGATTCGCGCGCCGGGCGAGGCGGAGCCAACACGGCGAAGGTGCGTTATGGTGCGGGACTATTCGGGAGACCGGTGATGAAACTTGTCCACGGCGCCTTCGCCCCCACCCTTCTTAGCTTGGCGGCCCTCAGCCTCGCCGCCTGCAATCCGGGCAAGCCTGCCACGCCCGCCAACTCGAGCGACACGGCCAATGTCGGCAACGCGGTCACACCCGTGAACACGACGCCGGTGAACCAGGCCGGCGCCGCGACGCCCGCCCCCAACGCCACGCCGTGCAAGTCAGGGGACCTGGCGCTGGCGCACCAGAGCGACGACGCCGGCGCGGGCCAGCGCGAGGTGGTCTACGCCCTCACCAATAACAGTGCGGCGGCCTGCAGCCTGACCGGCTTCCCCACCCTTGCCCTGATCGACGCCCAGGGCCAGCCGATCACCTCGGTGACCACGGTCCAGTCCCAGGACGGCGACTTCGCCGCCAACGGCGCGGCCGCCACGGTCAACCTGGCGTCCAAGGGCAAGGCGGTGTTCCGCATCCGCTACACCGGCATCTCCGGCGCCGGGAAGCCGTGTGTGAACACGGCCAAGATCCGCGTGACGCCGCCGGGCAACACCCAGGCCATCGATGTGAACGACGCCCTGCAGGTCTGCGACACCCAGGTCATGCTGTCGCCGATCCGCCCGAGCTGACGGTTAACCCGTAAGGCCGCGAACGGCGCTATAGTCGCTGGAGGGGCGCGTGAGTCCGCGCGCCGAGGCGGGGGCGTGCATGCGACAGCAAACCGTGCTGGCTGCGAGCGTTCTGGGCGCGATGGCGCTTGCCGGATGCCATCCGAACAAAGGCGAAGGCGCAGGCGCGAACGCGGCCGAGACTCCGCCGTGTCGTTCCCAGGATCTCGCCCTGAAACGCGCCGCCGAGGACGCCTCGGTCGGCCTCGTCACCTATCGTTTCGTGAACCGCAGCGAGCGGCTGTGCAGCCTGAAGGGCTATCCGGCGATCGCTCTCACCGGTCCCGACGGCGGCACGCTCGACGTCACCATTCAGCAGTTCGAGCCGCCGCCGACGATATCGCGCCGCGGCATCGGCCTGGTGCTGCGGCCGGGAAAGAGCGCGGACTTCCGCGTCATCTTCCCCAAGGACACCGGCAAGACGCCGTGCAAGCCGTTCGTTAAACTGACCGCGACGCCGCCCGGCTCCGACTGGGGCCTGGACTCGGCGGAGGATCGCAAGCTGTGCGACGGACCGCTGGTGGTGTCGATCTTCACCGTCGATCCGGCGGATCTCTAGAGCGGGTCGAGGAAAAGCGTGGAGCGGTTTTCCGCCCGCGACCCGCTCAAACAAAATTTCAGGCGGCTTCATCCTTGGCCAGAACCTCGCCCACGGTGGGCAGGCCGGCGGTGCGCCTGATCTCGAGGTCGCGCGGCCGCACCGGCTGGCCGCAGCAGCCGCAGGCCAGGGTCGGGTCGAGCTCCTGGCCGCAGGCCTTGTGAACGAAGCTCACGCCGGCGCCGCTCTCGCCGTAGAGATGCTTGGCGCCCCAGCCGTGCAGGGTGAGCAGCACGGCATAGAGGTCCTTGCCCTTGCGGGTCAGCAGATACTCATGCCGCAGCGGCCGCTCGGAATAGGCCTGGGGCTCCAACACCCCGTGGCGGACCAGGGACTTCAGCCGGGCCGCCAGGACGTTGCGGGCGACGCCCAGCCGCTCCTGCCACTGCTCGAACCGACGCACGCCCTGGAAGGCGTCGCGGATGACCAGCAGGGTCCACGGGTCGCCAATCACCTCCAGCGCGGCGGCGACGGTGCAGCTTTCCTTGGAATAGTCGGCGGTTCGACCCATGGGCTTGAAAGTGCGCGTTGATCCGGCGTTTGACAAGTGCGTTGCGTTTCCGAACCTAGTGAGTTAGTTTTGAAACGCAACTGATCTCGGCGGCGCTCCGGGTCCGAAAACCCTGACCCGGAAGGCCCCGACCCGGTCGCGATGTCCCCTTGGGGAGCCCCGCGCGGGGCTCCCCGTCTTTTCGTCGCAGGGCTTGCGGGCGACCCCGCCCAGGCGCTTAAAGCCGCAAAATACCAGCCGGAGTCCTCCCCCCAATGTCCGCCAACGGTTCCGATCCCGTCGTCATCGCCGCCTACGCCCGCACGCCCATGGGCGGCTTCCAGGGGGTGCTGTCCGGGGCCAAGTCCACCCAGCTGGGCGCAGCGGCGGTCAAGGCCGCGGTCGAACGCGCCGGGCTGGCGCCGGAAAAGATCGAGCAGATCTTCATGGGTTGCGTCCTGCCCGCGGGCCTGGGCCAGGCGCCGGCGCGCCAGGCGGCGATCGGCGCCGGCCTTCCGCTCGGCGTCGAAGCCACCACCGTGAACAAGATGTGCGGCTCAGGCATGCAGGCCGCGATCATGGCGCACGATGCGCTCGCCGCCGGCCAGGCCGACGTGATCGTCGCCGGCGGCATGGAGAGCATGACCAACGCGCCCTACCTGATGCAGAAGCACCGCGCCGGCGCGCGCATCGGCCACGATGTGATCAGCGACAGCATGTACCTCGACGGTCTGGAAGACGCCTACACGCCGGGCAAGCTGATGGGCGCCTTCGCCGAGGACTCTGCGCGTGAATATCAGTTCACCCGCGAAGCCCAGGACGCCTACGCCATCGAGAGCCTGACCCGCGCCAAACGCGCGATCGAAAGCGGCGCCTTCGACCGCGAAGTCGTGCCGGTGGAGATCGTGGGCCGCAGGGGAACCGAGACCGTCAGCAGAGACGAACAGCCGCTGAAGGCCGACCCGGCCAAGATCTCGACGCTGAAACCCGCCTTCGCCAAGGACGGCACGATCACGGCGGCGAACGCCTCGTCGATCTCCGACGGCGCCGCGGCGCTGGTGATGACGCGCGAGTCGATCGCCAAGCAGCTCGGCCTGCCGATCGTGGCGCGGGTGGTCGCGCACGCCGCCCATGCGCATGAGCCTGCCCTGTTCACCACCGCGCCGGTTCCCGCCATGCGAAAGGCGCTGAAGAAGGCCGGCTGGAGCGTCGAGGACGTCGACCTGTTCGAGGTCAACGAAGCGTTCGCCGTGGTCGCCATGATCGCCATGCGCGACCTGAACATCCCGCACAACAAACTGAACGTGAACGGCGGCGCCTGCGCGCTCGGCCACCCGATCGGCGCCTCGGGCGCGCGCATCCTCGCCACCCTGCTGTCGGCGCTGGAAGCTCGCGGCAAGAAACGCGGCCTCGCCAGCCTCTGCATCGGCGGCGGCGAAGCGACGGCGATGGCGGTGGAGTTGGTCTGAGCGGCGTCGCGACGCTCAAAGCGGCCCTATGAGTCGAACGTCAGATCCCTCAGGTCGCGCGCGCCGTGCACGACTTTGAAGACAACCACATTCGCGCCGATGATTTGATAGAAGGCGAGATAGCCCTTCCAGGCGTTGCGGCGAACACCGAACTCTTCGTAACCCGGCGCCAGTGGGAAGCCCTCCGGCGCATCGGTCAGAACCTGTAAACTCGCTTCGAGTTCGGCAACGAAGGTGATGGCGCGGCCCGGGCTGTCCTGCGCGATCCAGTCGCCAATATCCTGCAAGCCGCGACGCGCTTGGCGCGCAAGGACGAGCTTCATTTCATCAATTCATATTTCGCGCGCAGTCGTGCGAAAAACTCATCGGCAGGCTCGAAATCGCCGGCGGCGGCTTCCTGCATTCCGGTACGGATGTCCGCGTCGAGCGCAGCCAGTCTTGCTTCGCGTTCCTGAACCAGACGCACGCCCTCGCGCAGAACCTCGCTTTTCGAACCGTAGCGGCCCTCTTCGAGCAACTTGGTCACGAAGTCTTCGAGCTGAGGGCCGAGATCGACGCTGATCGCCATGGAAACTCCTTGCCCGTCCAATATCTATTATTGATTGCGGATTCGCAAGTGGATGACACCGGTGGCAAAGCGCCAACCTTCGGATAGTCTGCCGCCATGTCCTTCGACCGCCGCACCGTTCTCAGCCTGGGCGCTGCGACTGCCGTCGCGGGCGCTGCCGAAGCGGCGCCCGCGTCAGATCCGTCCGAGATCGTCCAGCTTTGGCCCAACGGTGCGCCCGGCGGCGAGCGGGTGACCGTCAAGCTCGAGATCGTCGAGCGGAGCCCCAACGTCGCCGAGTATCGCGACCGGTTCGCGACCGGGATCACCGACCCGATCCTCACCGTCTTCCGACCGGCGCGGCCCGATGGGTCGGCGCTGCTGATCGCGCCGGGAGGCGGCTATGTGCGGGTGGTCATCGACAAGGAAGGTTTCGAGGCGGCGCAGCGGCTCACCGCGTCGGGCGTCACCTGTTTCGTGCTGCGCTATCGCCTGCCGGCCGACGGCTGGGCCGCGGGGCCGGACGCGCCGTTGCAGGATGCCCAGCGCGCGCTGCGCCTGATCCGGGCGGGCGCGGCAGGTTACGGCGTCGATCCGCGGCGTATCGGCGTGCTGGGTTTCTCCGCCGGCGGACACGTGGCGGCCTCGCTCGCGGAACTGCCTGCGAAACCGACCTATGCGGCGATCGACGACGCGGATCGCGCGAGCGCGCGGCCGGACTTCGCCGCGCTGATGTACCCGGTGATCACCATGGACGCGGCCTTCGCCCATCCGGGATCGCGCGCGCAGTTGCTGGGCGAGCGGCCGTCGCCCGAGATCGCCCTCGCCTATTCGCGTGAGCGCACCGTCGGCGCCGACACGCCGCCCGTCTTCGTCGTCCACGCGCTCGACGACCACACCGTGCCGCCGCAGAACAGCCTCGCGCTGCTGGCGGCCCTGCGCGCTCAGAAGAATTCCGGTGGAGGCGCACTTCTTCCAGGAAGGCGACCACGGCTTCGGCATCCGCCTGGCCAAAGGCAAGCCCTGCGCCGCATGGCCCGACCTGTTGCAGGCCTGGGGCCGGCGCGGCAGTTGGTTCACAGCCTGACCAAGAAAGCCCGCGTCTTTCGACGCGGGCCCTTTTAACTTGCGATCAGACTTTCAGATCAGCGCGCGGCCGACCGTTGGTCGTTGCCGCGGCGCTTGCGGCGCTTGGGCTTGCGCGCCGCTTCCGATGCGGAGGCTGCAACCGGGGCCTTGTCGGAGGACTTGGGGTCCCAGGTCGAGACCGCCGGGCGGGCGGCGTGGGTCTGCGGGCGGCCGTGCTTGTGCTCGGTGCCGTGCTTCTTGCCCTGGCCTTGGGCGAAGCGGCCCTCGCCGAAGTTCGAACTGTGGCCTTCGCCGCGACGTTCCGGCTTGCGGCCGCGACCGCCGCCGGCGCCGCCGCGGCCGAACTTGCGTTCGCCGCGCGGCTGTTCCACGCGATCCGGCGTCGCCGCCTTTTCCTTCACGCCCGCGGCGGTGATCGCCGCGTCCAGCGCGCCGAGCGCGCGGTCCTTGCGGCGGTCGAAGGTCGGGATGGTCTGGCGGGTCAGGCGCTGGATGTCCTTCAGCAGGTTGCGTTCGTCGTCGGCGCAGAAGCTGACGGCGATGCCCGAGGCGCCGGCGCGCGCGGTGCGGCCGATGCGGTGGACGTAGGCTTCCGCAACGAACGGTAGTTCGAAGTTGACCACGTGGGTGACGCTGTCGATGTCGATGCCGCGCGCGGCGATGTCGGTGGCGACGAGCGCGCGAACGCGGCCGTCCTTGAACGCCTGCAGGGCGCGCTCGCGCTGAGCCTGGCTCTTGTCGCCATGGATGGCGGCCGCTTCGACGCCGCCGGCTTCCAGATAGGCGGCCACGCGATCGGCGCCGCGCTTGGTCTTGGTGAAGATCAGCGTCTTGGTCCAGGTCGGGTCGGCGAACAGCTCGCTGAGCAAGGCGCGCTTGCGGGTCTGTTCGATGAACAGCACCGACTGTTGGATTTTCTCCACTGTGGTGGCCTGCGGCGTGACTTCCACGCGCTGCGGGTCCTTCAGCAGCTCGGACGCCAGCTTGCCGATTTCGGTGGGCATGGTGGCCGAGAAGAACAGGTTCTGGCGCTTGGGCGAGAGCTTGGACGCGATCTGGCGGATCGGCTTGACGAAGCCGAGGTCGAGCATCTGGTCCGCCTCGTCGAGGACGAAGATTTCAGTGGCCTTCAGGTCGAGAATTTTCTCGCCCATGTGGTCGAGCAGGCGCCCGGGCGTGGCCACGAGCACGTCGAGGCCGCCGTTGATGGCCTTGATCTGCGGGCCGTACTTCACGCCGCCGAACACGACGGCGACGGAGAAGTCCCAGGTGCTTGCCGTAGGACTTGAAGCTCTGCGGCGATCTGGGTGGCGAGTTCACGCGGTCGGCGACAGCACCAGCACGCGGCAGGTCCCGCGCAGCGGCGGCTTACGGTTCTCGGAGAGGTGATGCAGAATCGGCAGCGCAAAGGCCGCGGTCTTTCCGGTGCCGGTCTGGGCGATGCCCAGCAGGTCGCGCCCGCTCATTACCACCGGAATGGCCTTGGCCTGGATCGGGGTGGGGGTCACGTAGCCCTCGTGGGCGAGGGCGTTCATGATCGGCTTGGAAAGGCCGAGGGTATCAAAGTTGGTCAAAACAAAACGTCTTTCGTGATCGGCGCGCGGCGCCCACAGGCTGCACGCACGCCGTTTCGCCCAAGCGGAATCGCTGTGGGCGAAGGGTTTTTGTGTCGGCGTCCCGCGTTGAACGGACGCTCGAGGCGATCTGGAAATGTCGGGCTCGACAGCGGTTCAGCTCAAAGAAAGCTGACCCTCACGCGGCTGGAGCGCCCAAGGTCGCGACATGCGACGGGGGCTATGTGGCGCCGCAGTGCAGCAAAGTCAACCCACGGCCCCGGTTAAGCTCAGGCCCGGGCCGTGCCGATCCATTGCGCGAACATCATGCGATGGCCTTCCGGGGTAGCAACCGCCAGCTCGCGCCAGCCCCACGGCTTGTCCGCCGGCCCCGAGAGGATTCGCGCGCCGCGACCGGCAAATTCCGCGTGCAACGCATCGACGTCGTCGGTGGCGAAGAAGCCGAAGTAGTTGTGGTCGCCCAGCTCGCGGACGGGCAAGGCGTCCGGGCAGCGTCCGAGGTTCACGCGCACGCCGTCACGCATCAGCCCGCGCCAGTTGTCTGCGTCCGCCCATTCCTGGGTGAAACCCAGCACATCGACGAAATAGGCCGTCGAGCCGGCGAGGTCCTGGACGGCGAGAACATAGGCCTGGGGTTTGAGTTGGGCGCCGGTCATGTTGAATTTAGATTGCCGGAAAACGCGCGCCGTGTCTGTAGGTCGGCGACCAATCGGGAGAGGCCGTGCAGGAACGACAACCAAGCCGCACCGCCCTAGGCGCCGCCGCCCACCGGGCGGCGCATCAGACGCTCGATGGCGGGCGTATCTTCAGAGGATCCGCTGGCGGTGCAGATCCTGGGCGAGGACCGGGACGCGATTCTGGCCGATCCGCGGCGGATGCGGGCGACGGGCTTGCGGTTGTTCATTGCGCTCCGCTCCGCCATCGCCGAGCGCGCCCTGGCCGAGGGCGTGGCGCAGCACGGCGTGACCCAGGCGGTGATCCTGGGCGCCGGGCTCGACACCTTCGCCTATCGCAATCCGTTCGAGGGACGCCTGAGGGTGTTCGAGGTCGACCATCCGGCGACCCAGGCGTGGAAACGGCGGCGGCTTGCGGAGACCGGCATCGCGGTTCCCGACAGCGTGACCTACGCGCCGGTGAACTTCGAACGCGATCGGTTGATGGATGGGCTCGCCGCCACCGGCTTCGACCCGGCGCAGCGCACGTTCTTCGTCTGGCTCGGCGTCACCTACTATCTGACCCGCGAGGCGATCCTTTCCACCTTCGAGACCATCGGTGCCCTGCCGGGCGGCGCCGAGGTCGCGTTCGACTACGGCGAACCGCCGCATAAGACGCCGTTCCTGTTCCGGCGCACCGGGCGAAAGTTGGCCCAACGCGTCGCCGAGGCCGGCGAGCCCTTCGTCAGCAACTTCGAACCCAAGGATCTGCACGCGGTGCTACGCCAATGCGGCTTCAGCGAGATCGACGACCGCGGACCGCGCGAGCTGTTCGGCGGTTTGTCGCGCGCGCCGCGCTGGCTTCTGCCCAAGCACGGCGCCCATGTGGCGGTGGCGCGGACGCCGGTTCAGTCCGGAACGTAAAATCCGTAGACGCCAGCCGAGAGTTCGGTGGCGGCGAAGCGGAGCGGCTTGCGCAGCAGGCGCGGGATTTCCCAGATCGTATAGTCGTGCATCTGATCGGGATGGGCCGGATGCGGCAATCGCACCTGGGTGCGCGTCGAGCGCCACCGGAACGGCCATACATCGACGCCGTCGATCTTCAGGCCGTCGTTCTCGAAGCCGACGTGAACCGGCTTCCAACCCGCCATGATTAGTGCTGATCCGGGAGCGACTTAACGCCGACGGAGCGTTCGATCGCCGGGAGGTCGTAGATGACGCCGTCCTTCATCACGAAGACGACCTTGCGCAGGTCGGAGATGTTGGCGACCGGGTTGCCGTCGATCAGGATCAGGTCGGCGTTCTTACCGGGCGCGATGGAGCCGGCGAGGTCGTCGCGGTGCATGACCCGGGCGTCGCCGAGGGTGGCGAGTTGCAGCACCTCGTCGCTGGGAATGCCGGCCGCGACGTATTCCTCGAGCTCGTGCACCAGCGGGAAGCCGGCCATGCCGTCGGTGCCGCCGACGATGCGGATGCCGGCCTTGTGCAGGCGGCCGGTAAAGTCGAGGAAGCGCTGATAAGACTCCGCGTAGGCCTTGCGTTGTTCGGTATCGCCGCCGAGGCCGTCGCCCTTGGCGCCGCGCGCGACCTGTGGCGGCAGACGGTCGGAGTCGACCGCGAGTTCGGGGGACGGTTGATGCGGATCGCCGACCATCTCGTCTTCGAAGGCGACCAGGGTCGGATCGACCACCGTGTGGTGCGCCTGCAGCAGGGCGATGAAGCGCTTCACCTCGGGGGAATCGAGATCGAGGTCCTTGGCGTGTTCGGCCGGGTCCTTCAGGCGCACGATGGTGTTGGTCTTGGCGACCACCTCGGCGGGGCGGAAGTTCAGGAACCAGAAGTTGGCGTGCTGGACCTCGTCGTAGCCGTCCGCGATGCCCTGCTCCATGGTCATGCCGGCGGGGATGTGGCCCGATACGCGCATGCCGCGACCGTGGGCGTCGGCGATGATCACCGGCACAAGCTTGGGGTCGACCGACGAATAGATTTTCATCTGGCGAAAGCCGTGGTCCCAGCAGGTCTGCACCGCCGCATGGGCTTCCTCGGGCGTCGAGATCAGCATCTTGGTCGGGCCGGCGAAGGGGCCGCGACCATCGACCAGACAGGCCTTCCACACGCGCGGGCCGATCTGTTCACCGCTGTCGAACTCGGCCTCCCACTTGCCGAGTTCGTCGAGGTCGTTGCCCATGTCGCGCACCGTGGTGACGCCGTTGAGGATGTCGAGCTTGCCGTCGGTCTCGCCGCCCAGATGCACGTGCATGTCGGTGAGGCCGGGCATGAGCACGCGGCCGTGGGCGTCGATGACCATGCTGGTGGGCGGAACGGCGACCCCGGCGTCGCGGCCGACCGCGGTGATCTTGTTTCCGTCGATGATCACCGTCGTGTCGGGGATTAACTTGCGCGTCACCGTGTCGAACAGAGTCGCGTGTTCGATCGCCACTGGCACGCCGGGACGCGACTGCATCGCCTTGGCTTCCGCGGCGCTGCGGTCCGCCAGGACCTTGGATTGAGCCGCAATCAACTTCGGCGCGATGCCTTCCTGACCTTTCTCGACCGTGGACATCCAGCTCGATGCCTCGAAAACCAACACGCGGTCTCCGTTGGGAGCTCTGCCGCCAAGCCAGATGGGAACCGGCTCGAACGCCAAACCCTCGATGAGGTAAAGCGTGGCCTCGTCAGAGCATGCCCCGGCGCACCCGAGCTTCGGGTCGCCGTAGTACAGCGCCTCGTGCACAGATGTTTCTTCGATCCGCGCATGCCCGTTGGGCGCTAGGTCGAGTTCACGGTTCGGCGCCGCGAGCAATCGACGCGCCAGGATCGCGAGATCCTCGGAATTGGCGTTGAACGGCAGGTAAATCCGCCCTGCCGCAGGCGCCGATCCTTCGTCCACCCGGGTTTTCCAGGTGAGCTGTCCGCCATCGAGCGCAAAGCGCTCGTCGACCTTCGCCTTCAGATAGTCGACGCCGGTGATCTGGTCGGAGATCACATTGCCCTGGGCGTCGAAGCGCAGGTCGCTGAGCGTCGAGGGGCCGCGGCCGCGGTCGTTGTACTGATAGGCGACGTGACGCGCGCCGTCGGCGTCGACCTTCACCTCCATGGCGCCCGAGGGGCCTTTGCCCATGAGGACCACGTACTGGGTGTCGCTCGGCTCGGCGGCGTGCGCCACGGCGCAGAGCGCCAGGGTGGATGCGGCCGTGGTCAAGGCGGCGAGAAGCGGCTTCATGCCGGGACCTCCTGCAACGAAAGGATCAGGACCCGGCGTCGACTTTGGCGACCGGGTCGGA
Organism: uncultured Pseudomonadota bacterium; assembly: GCA_963838235.1. GTDB lineage: Bacteria > Pseudomonadota > Alphaproteobacteria > Caulobacterales > Caulobacteraceae > JAFECT01. Next base: position 39,882 of record CAWIQJ010000005.1, on the reverse strand, counting down.
CTTGGGCGCGACCTTTTCGACGACCGGCGGGGGCGGTGGTTCGCTCGACGGCGTCTCAAGTTGCGGCGGCGGTGCGTTTTCGGGCAACGGAATGAACTCCTTGTCGTCGCCGCGCGGCAGATCCATGCGGCCGGCTTTCCAGTCGGCCTTGGCCTGTTCGATGCGGTCCTTCGACGAGGAGACGAAATTCCACCAGATGTGCCGCGGCCCGACCGGGTCGCCGCCCAGCAGCATCAGGGTCGACGGCTCGAGTGCGGTGATCACCGCGTCGTCCTTCCTGTCGAAGATCGCCATGTGGCCGGCGGTCAGCGTCTGGCCGTCGACCTCGACCGAGCCGCGCGCGACATAGGCCGCGCGTTCGGCATACCCCTTGGGCGCCGCCGACTTGACCCCGGTCGCCATTTCCCAGTGCACGTAGAACAGCGGCGACATCGACTTCACGTTCGACTTGGCGCCATAGGCCTCGCCCGCGATCAGCCGCGCGTACAGTCCATCGCCCTCGTAGGCCGGCATGTCGCGGCCGGCGTAGTGTTCGAACCCCGGCTCGGCCTCCTCGTGCCCGTCGGGCAGCGCGATCCACGCCTGCATGCCGTGCAGTGCGGCGCCGATCTCGCGGCGCAGGGGATGGGTGCGTTCGGAGTGGACGATGCCCTTGCCCGCGGTCATCCAGTTTACCTCGCCCGGACGGATCGACTGGTGGCTGCCGAGGTTGTCGCGGTGGATGATCTCGCCCTCGAACAGATAGGTCACCGTCGACAGGCCGATGTGGGGGTGCGGGCGCACGTCGATACCGCCGCCGGGCGCAAACTCCGCCGGGCCCATGTGGTCGAGGAAGATGAAAGGCCCGACCATGCGCTTCTGCGCGAACGGCAGCACGCGGCCGACCTGGAACCCGCCGAGGTCCTTCTTCCGCGCCTCGATCAGCATTTCGATCATGGGCCCGTCTCCCGCATCTCTGACCGATCCGTCTTAGCGCCATCAAGGCGGCGAGGCGAGCGGCCGCAGGGCCGGCGGCGCCTACTTCATCAGGCCGAGCGGCACGGCGGTGGAGTTCTTCACGCCGCGGATGACGATGTGGCTCTCCACGTCCTGGACCAGGCCCAGCGACAAGAGCTTCTCGCGCAGGAAGTGGTCGAAGGCGTGGATGTCGGTGGCGACCACGCGCAGGACGTAGTCCTCGCGGCCGGTGATGTTGGCGCACTGCACCACCTCGGGCCACTGGGCCACCGCCTGTTCGAAGGCGTCGAGGTTGTCGCGGGTCGGCTGGCCGAGTTTGATGGTGGCGAACACCTCGAATCCCAGCCCCAGCTTCTCGGAGTCGAGCAGGGTCACCCGTCCGCGGATGATCCCCTCGTCCTCGAGCCGCTTGATTCTACGCCAGCAGGGTGAGGGAGAAAGTCCAACCTTTTCCGCAATTTCCGCGACCGACAGGCTGGCGTCATGCTGAATGATATCGAGAAATCTTGGCGTCGACCGGGTCGAGCGAATTGGTCAAAGCATCCTCCCCCGAGGCATTGTGGGAAAAATCATGCCCTTCCCTTAGGCATTCTCGGCGCTCCGACGCAATAGCTGAGCGTCTCCTTTCGCATCGCCAACGACATTGACGGCGACCGGCCAGGGCGCGACCGTCCGGAAAACCGGGGGAGTTCCATGTCGCACCGAGGCCTTGCACCATCCTGGCTGGCCGCGGCCGCGCTGCTTGCCCTCGGCGGTTTCGCCCCGCCCCTCCAGGCCCAGATCGTGGCCCAGGCGAAGATCGCGCCCGGTCCCTGCCGCCGGCCCATCGCCGACGACCGGCGCCGCTGCTTCAAGGTCGAGCTTGCCGAGGACCCGGCCCATCCGGAGGGACGACACATCTTCCTGGACGGCTTCGTCATCCCAGCGGCCAAGCCCGGGCCGGAGAAGCGCGCCCTGTTCAGTTTCGGCGGCGGACCCGGCGAACGCGAGACCGATGACGTCGAAGGCGCCGTCGACCTGGCCAAGGCGCTGCCCGACTTCGACATCGTCAACATCGACCAACGCGGCACAGGCGAGACGCCCGACATCCGCTGTGGACCAGGGACCGACGATGCGTCGATCCAGGCGGCGCTGATCGACGAGTGGCCGCTCGATCGCATCCGCGGCTGCGTCGCGGCGCTGAAGGGCAAGGCGGACCTGACGCAATACAGCACGGTCAATTCCGCCGTCGACTTCGATCTTGAGCGTCAGGCCTTGGGCTACGACAAGATCGATCTGATCGGCGGGTCGTACGGCACGCGCATGGCCCAGGCCTACATCCATCTTTATCCCGAGCATGTGCGTTCGGCGGTGCTGAACAGCCCGGTTGCGCCGGACGCGCCCATGCCGGAAGGGGTTTGCGCGGCACGCCGAGATGTCGCTGCAGAGCGTGATCGACCTCTGCATGGAGGACACGCCCTGCGTGACGGCGTTTCCCGACCTCGAAGGCGATCTCGCCAAGGTTCGCGCGCGCCTGGCGCAGGGCCCGATCACCGCGACCTACAAGGGCAAGACGGTGACGATCAGCCCCGGCGTCGTCGCCACCCTGATTCGCGGCGCGCTCTACGAGCCGAACACGGCAAAGTGGGTTCCGTTCGCGCTGCATTCGCTGGCCAACGGCGACAACGACGATTTCGCGGCAAAGGCGGTAAACTATCGGATCACCATCGACACGGCGCTATCGCAGGGGCTCTATCTCTCCATCGTGTGCGGCGAGGATTTCGAGCGCAACGATTTGGGCGCGCTGCACCGCGAGGAAGCCGGCACGCTCTATGGTCATTTCCGCACCGATCAACTCGTCGCCGCCTGCGCGCTGTGGCCGCACGGTCAGGGTCTGGCGGAACTGCACACGCTGAAGACCTGGAACGGGCCTGTTCTCACCTTTGTCGGCCAATACGACCCGGTGACGCCCGCCGTCTACGCGCAACGGCTGATGACGCAATTCCCGAACGGCCGGTTGATCCGCCTGCCCAACCAGGGCCATGGCGCTACCGAAGCGGCGTTCGACTGTGTCGTGGCGCTGTCGATCCGCTTCCTGGAAGACCCCGACGCCGCCAAGCTCGACCCCCGTTGCGCCGAAACCCTGACCTTCCCGGCGTTTCAGCTGAAGGCGGAGCCGCCGAAGCATTAGCGACAGCCTGCTGACAAACCGCTGTCAGTAGGGGTGGCGCATGGTCGCCTCGTTCAGAGGAGGATCACCCGTGACCCGTAGAGAAATAACCCTGGGCGCCGCCGGCGCCGCCTTGGCGGTCGCAACTCCCGCCGCCGCGCAATCCAACAACGACCTGCGTATCGACTACATCGAAGTCCCGGTGGCCGATGTGGCGCGGGCGAAAGCGTTTTATCAAAAAGCGTTCGGCTGGAAGTTCACCGACTATGGGCCCGGTTACGCCTCGTTCGAGGACGGGCGCCTGTCCGGCGGCTTCACCAGCGATCAGAAGCCGCGCCCGGGCGCGACCCTGGTGATCCTGCACGCCAACGACCTCGCCGCGGCCCAGGCGTCGGTGGAAGCCGCGGGCGGCAAGATCGCGAAGCCGGTGTTGAGCTACCCCGGCGGGCGGCGGTTTCACTTCACCGATCCGGATGGCTACGAACTGGCGGTGTGGAGCGCGTAATTCTCCTCCCCCGCGCGGGACGCGCGGGGAGGAAGTCACCGACCTGACGGTTTCGGCGTCACCTTCAAAATCTGCCCCGCCGTCTCGTCGGTGAGCAGGTAGATCGCCCCGTCCGGGCCCTGGCGCACGTCGCGGATGCGTTTGTGCAGGTCGGTGAACAGCCATTCTTCGCCGGTGATCTTGTCGCCGCTGAGCGTCAGGCGTGAGACGCGCTGGCCGCGCAGGCCGCCGATGAACAGGTTGTTCTTCCACTCGGGAAACAGCGTGCCGGTGTAAAACATAAAGCCCGACGGCGCGATCACCGGGTCCCAGTAATAGAGCGGCTGCTCCATAGCGGCGTGCGCGGTGATGCCGCCCTCGATCGGCATGCCGTCGTAGTCGATGCCGTAGGTGATCACCGGCCAGCCGTAGTTCTTGCCCGGGCGCGGAATGTTCACCTCGTCGCCGCCGCGCGGACCGTGCTCGACGGTCCACAGCAGGCCGGTCTCGGGATTGATCGCGGCGCCTTCGGAGTTGCGGTGGCCGTAGCTCCAGATCTCGGGCCGGGCGCCGGGCTTGCCCACGAAGGGATTGTCGCGCGGGATCGAGCCGTCGGTGTTGATGCGGATGACCTTGCCGAGATCGTTGTCGAGTTTCTGCGCGTCGTCCTTCAGCGCGAAGCGATCGCCGACGGTGATGAACAGCGTCCCGTCGCGCGCGACCACGATACGGCCGCCGATATTGGCGGTCTGGTTGAAGCCGGGCTGGGCTGCAAAGATCGTCTTTACATTGGTCAGCGCGTTTGCGTCGAGCTGCGCGCTGGCGACGGTCAGGCCAGGATTGCCGCCGCGCGGCTCGAAGTAGCTGAAATACAGCGTGTGATTTTTCGCGAAGTCCGGGTCGAGACAGACGTCGAACAGACCGCCCTGGCCGTGCGCATATACCGCGGGCACGCCGGAGATCGGATCGCCCAGCTCGCCGTCGGCGCTGACGATGCGCATCCGACCCGGCCGTTCGGTCACCAGCATAGACCCGTCGGGCAGGAACTGCAGGCTCCACGGATGATTGAGGCCGTTCGCGACGGTCGAGATCGTGTAGGCGGTGGCGGAGTGGACGCCGCGCGCGCGGGTCTGGCCGGGGAAAGCCGGGGTCTGGCCCGTCGCTTCGGTCGGGCGCGTCTCGGGGTTGCCGTTCTGGCTGCCGGCGCCGGGCCGGTGACAACCCGCGAGCACGGCGGCGATCGCAAAGACGACGACGTAGCGCATGGGCCAACTCCCGTTCAGACCCGGATCAATTCGGCCAGGGCGGCGTCCGGATTTGCCCCCGCGACATGAATGTTCCACCAGACCGCGTAGAACAAGAGCGGCCAGCGCGCGTGCACCGCCCGGTCGTCGGCGAATATGGTTTTCACGGCCTCGACGTCGCAAACCTTCGCCACGCCCTCGCAGGCGGCGATCTTTGGACCCAGGTCGGCGGCGCGGGGTGCGATGAAGGCGGCGACGGGGACGGTGAACCCCTTCTTCTTGGCCCAGGGCTCGGCGGCGGGGCAGTGACGTTCGAGCCAGCGGCGGAGCAGCCATTTGCCGAAACGCCCGCGCACCTTCAGCCGGTCAGGCAGGCGGAAGGCGAACTCGGCGACCTTCTCGTCGAGAAACGGCGTGCGGCCCTCGAGCCCGTGCGCCATCAGGCAGCGATCGAGCTTCAGCAACAAGTCCGCCGGCAGCCAGGTCTTGATGTCGGAGATCTGCGATGCCTGCAGCATGGTCGAGCCGTACGGCGCCGCCCACTCGTTCGCGACCGCGCGCCAGCGGTCGAGCGCGCCTTCTCCGTTGTCGGGCAGATGCGGCGCGTTCACCTGGGGCTCCGCCGCACGGCCGCCGAGGAAGCGTGGACGTAAGCCCCGGCGATAGCGGCCGTAGCCCGCGAACATTTCGTCGCCGCCCTCGCCGGTGAGCACCACGGTCAGCGTGCCCTTCGCCGCCTCGGCGAGCTTGTAGGTCGGCAGCGAGGCGTAGTCGGTGGTCGGATCGTCGAGCGCCCAGCAGACGCGCGGCAGGATGCGCCAGAAGTCCGCTTCGTCGAAGCTCGTCTCGCGCCAGTCGAGGTTCAGCGCTTTCGCCACCGCCTCGGCCGCTGCGCGTTCGTCGCGGGCGCCCTCGACGTCGAAGCCGCAGGTGTAGGCGGTCACCGGCCGTTCGTTCAGCCGCGCCATCAGGGTCGCGATCGCGGCGCTGTCGATGCCGCCGGACAGGAATAGGCCGTAGGGCACGTCGGAACGCTGGTGCACCATGACGCTGTCTTCGAGCACGCTGTCGAGCGCCGAAAGCGCCGCTTCGTCGCTGGCGAACGTCTCGGGATGCCGTTCGAGCCAGCCTTGGGCCAGGTGTCCGGGCTGAGCATCGGTCGGCGTGTGCGCGAAGGAAAGGGTGCGCCCGGGCGCCAAGCGACAGATCTCGTTGAAGATGGTGTCGTCGCCCAGGGTGTAGCCCAGGGCGAGCAACTCCTCGGCGCGTGCCTTCACCACCGTGCGCGGCGCGCCCGCGACCTGCAGGGCGCGCGGCTCCGACGCGAAATAGAGCTTGTCGTCGTAGGTCCAGTGGTAGAGCGGCTTAATGCCGAAACCGTCGCGCGCCAGCCAGCGGCAGGCGTCGTCGCCGATCAGGCACAGGCCGAACATGCCGCGCAAACGGTCGAACGCGTCGGAGCGCTCCGTCGCGTAGAGATGCAGCAACGGTTCGAAATCGGAGCCGGTCGCCAGCTTATCCTTCAGCTGAAAATCGCGCGTCAGTTCGAGGTAGTTGTAGATCTCACCGTTACCGATCACGGTCGATCCGGCCGCGTGCAGCGGCTGCCAGCCGCCTTCGAGGTCGATGATCGACAGGCGCGCGTGACCGAGCGAGTAACCGTCACCGTCCTCGATGCGAATGCCGTTCGGACCGCGATGCTTCAGCGACCTCGATCATCGCCGTCACCGCGCCGGGCTGAACGCCCGGGCCGAGCACGCCGGCTATGCCGCACATGAGGCGTCTCCGACGGCTTCGAACAGGTCGCGCCACAGCGCTACCACGGCGTCGCGGCGAAAACTCGGCGCCGACGCGCGCGCGCCCGGCGTCGGCGAACTTTGCACGCAACGACGCGTCGGCGATCAACTCGCGCACCGCCGAGGCAAACGCGTCGGCGTCGTCGATCGGCGTGAACCGGCCGTCCTCGCCGTCGCGGATCAGCGACGCGGGTCCCTTGGACGCCGCGGCGACCACCGGCAAGCCGTGCGCCCAGGCCTGGATCACCGTGTTGCCGAGCGGCTCGTAGCGCGAGGGAAACACGCAGACGTCGGCGGTGCGATAGAGCGCGCCTGCGTCATTGCGCCAACCGAGGAAGCGCACACGGTCCGCGACGCCGAGTTCGGACGCCTTCGCCTTCAACTCTGCCTCGAGCGGGCCGGAGCCTGCGATCCACAGCCACGCGTCGGGGATCTGCGCCAGCGCGGCGAGACTCACGTCGTGCGCCTTCGACGGATGCAGGCGGCCCATCCCGAGCAGCAGCGGAACACCCGCGGGCGTGTCGAGCGTCGCACGGTCGACCGGCGCGTCGTCGCCGGCCTCGGCGAAGTTGGGAATGTAGCTCACGCGCTCCGCCGGCCACCCCTGGCCCGCGATCCAGTCGCAGATGTCGCGCGTGTTGCCCACCAGACGGTCGAAGCCTCGATAGTATTTCAAGTCGTAATAGCCGCCGAGCCGGCCGATCCGCCGCCACGGGCCCTGGGGCGCGTGCCGGGCCGCGCGGCTCATCCACGCCACCAGAACGCCCGCACCCATCGCCCGCGCCGCCTTGGCGACCCGGCTCCGGGTGGAAAAGTCGAAGGGCCCGCCGAAGGGCAAGATGCCTGTTTCGACCCCGGCCTCGTGCAGCACCGCCTCGCGCTCGTCGTTGTAACGAATCGCCGCCTCGGTCGGCAGGCCCGCGGCGTGGAGCGCCTTCACCAGCTCGATAAAATAGGTTTCGGCGCCGCCTTCGCCCGAGGAGCCCAGGAGGTGCAGCGTGGGGGGCGGCGCGCTCATGCGCGCGCACCTATAGACCGGTGCGCGCGCTGGTAAAGCATGCCCGTAGAGGCCCGCTTACTTTCGGGCGCAGTCCTTGGGCACTTCGACCATGATCACCTTCTTGCCCATGTAGGTCGCGGGACCGGGTCCGGCGTTGTTGGCGTAGTCGGACTCGGTGGGCATGTGCGGGGCGTCGTTCACCGTCGCCTGGAAGGGATGTGGCGAACCCGAGGACATCACCCCGGGGTTCTGCTGGTAGTACATGATCGGCAGGTCCACGGTGCGGCTCGCGCCCGGGGCCAGGGGCGGCAGCACGACGCTGGTGAACCAGCCGGGGTATTTCAGATCGCGGGCGAAGACGTTGCTGTCGCCGGTCCAGGAAGCGTGCCCCTGGTTCTTCACGGTCATGGTGAAGTTGAACATCACCTGGCCGGGCTCGCATTTCTTTTTGCCCCAGGACGACAGGCCGAACTGGGTGATCACCAGGTCCGGCAGGGCGCGGACATGGCCCGGGTTCGGCTTGGGAGCGGCGGTCTGGGCGACCGCGGCGGGGCCGAGCGCAAGCCCGGCGAAAGCGAGACACGCACACGCAACCAGGGCGGATCGGCGTTTCATCTCAAATCTCCTCGTTCGGCGAAGCCGCGAACGCCTCAGCTATGACGCAAAGCGGCCGGGCGGCAAAGCGACGGCCCTACTTCAGCGTGCAGCTCTTGGGCAGCTCGACCATGATCACCTTCTTGCCCATGTAGGTCGCGGGACCGGGTCCGGCGTTGTTGGCGTAGTCGGACTCCACCGGCATGTGCGCGTCGTTCACGGTCGCCTGGAACGGGTGAACCTGCCCCGGAACCATGATCTGGGGATCTGGGGCATAGTCGATCGGGACGGAGAGGGTGCGGCTGGCGCCGGGGGCGATGGGCTGGACCGCCACGGTGGTGAACCAGTTGGAATGCTTCAAATCCTTGGCGGTGACGTAGCTGGAGCCCGTCCAGGAGGCGTCGCCCTGGTTCTTCACGGTCACGGTGAAGGTGAACGCCGCCTGCCGCTCGACGCATTTCCCCCAGGACGACAGCCCGAACTGGGTGATCACCAGGTCCGGCAGACGCGCCCTGCCCCCACCGGGGATCGGGCCGGCCCAGGCGATGCCGGCGACCATCAGACAGGCGGACGCAATGAGGACGGTTCGGCGCTTCATGACAGGCCTCCTCGGGGCTGGACGGGCCGCGATTGTGGACCCGAACCCCACCCGGGCAAAGGCAGGCTTGCTGCGAAGGGAGGCCGCCTATATAGCGCTTCGTCCCGCGTTGGCTGGGTAGCTCAGATGGTTAGAGCGGAGGATTCATAACCCTCAGGTCGGCGGTTCGATCCCGCCCCCAGCCACCACCCTTCGCTCCTTCGGAGCTTCGGGTGGCAAGCCACCCCGCGGGGCGCGCCGTCTCTGGTAGAGCGGGGCCCCGCGCAGACCTGCCCTGGGTGGTGAGGCGCAGGGCGGGTCGTCAACGGCAGGCGTCAGGCTGTGCGGAGCGATCTGAACCCGGCGCGAAGTTCGTCGGTAAACTCCTTCGGCTGTTCCCACGCGGCGAAGTGGCCGCCTTTGGGAAGTCGGTTGTAGTAGATGAGATTGGGATAGGCCTTTTCCGTCCAGCTGCGCGGGGCGGTGTAGATCTCATCCGGATAGGCGCTGACCGCGGTCGGCAGCTTCGACACCCTTCGGGTCGAAGAACGGCAGCTTGCTTTCCCAGTAGAGGCGCGCCGACGACACCGCGGTGTTGGTGAGCCAGTAGAGCGTGATGTTGTCGACCACGTCCTGTTTCGACAGGCCTTCGCTGCCGCCGGCGAACACGCGCGCGATCATCTCATAACTTTTTTCGTCGTGGTCGAGCATCCACGCCGCGAGGCCGATCGGCGAGTTCGCCAGCGCGTAGAGCGTCTGCGGCCGGTTCGCCATCTCGCTCGCGTAGCCCAGGCCGTGCTTCCAGAAGGTGTCGAGCTGGTTCCAGGCATACAGCTCGTCGGCCGGTCAGTCCCACCGGCGCCGGACCGCCGGCGCAGCGCGCTGCGGAAATCGTTGGGCGGCAGGGTCGCCGGCATGTTGGTGTGGATGCCGATCAGGCCCGGCGGCGTTTGCAGCGCCATCTGCTCGGTGACCGCGTTGCCCCAGTCGCCGCCCTGGGCGATGTAGCGCGTGTAGCCCAGGCGCGGCATCAGCACGCTCCAGGCGCGCGCGATCCGCTGTCGGGTCCCAACCGGTCGCAGTGGGCTTGCCCGAGAACCCGTGTCCCGGCAGCGACGGGATCACCACGTCGAAGGCTTCAGCCGCCGTGCCGCCGTGCGCCGTGGGATCGGTCAGCGGCGCGATGACCTTCAACTGCTCGATGATCGAGCCGGGCCAGCCGTGGGTGATGATGACCGGCAGGGCGTTCGCGTGCTTTGAGCGGACGTGGATGAAGTGGATGTCCAGGCCGTCGATCTCGGTGACGAACTGCGGCAGGGCGTTGAGCTGCGCTTCGCAGCGGCGCCAGTCGTAGTCGTTCGCCCAGTACTGAGCGAGCGCCTGCATCGTCGCCAGGCGAACGCCCTGGGTGGTATCGTTCACGGTCTCCTTCTCGGGCCAGCGGGTCGCGACGACGCGGCGACGCAGATCGGCAAGGTCGGCGTCAGGAAAATGCACGCTGATGGGTCGCAGGGTGGAGGACACACCACCCGCGAGCGCCGTGTCGACAAAGCCGGGCGAAACGAACAGCGCGGCGCCGCCGACTGCCGCGGTTGTTGCAAGCATTTCCCGACGATTGGAGTTCGACAAGTTCGAAGACATGCGATTTCCCCCTGGAATTTTGCTAGAATGCTCCGGTTCGAAGTGACGCTGGCCCAGTAAGGCGCCGGCCTCACCATTGGACGCTGGTATCGATGACAGGTTCGTACGGGGAACGCCCCTACGAAGGCATCACCGGCGCCTTGAGTCCAATGGATTTGTCACCGTGCCGAAGACGTGAACTTACACAGCACCCTAACCGGAGGAATTCATGGCTCAATCCTTCAACGCCCAACGCCGCCGCTTGCTCGGCGCCGCTGTCGTCGGCGCAACGGGCACCGAGTTTATTCTGACCGGAACGGCCGCCGAGGCCGCCACGAAGGCTTCCCGGACGCCGGCCGCGCCCAAGCACGCGGGCGCGGTTGGTTTCGGTCCGCTGAAGCAGATCAACGCCGGGCCGCTGAGCGTCGGTTATGCTGAAGCTGGTCCGCCCGATGGTCCCGCCGTGATCCTGCTGCACGGCTGGCCCTACGACATTCACAGTTTCGTCGATGTGGCGCCGCGGCTCGCGGCCAAGGGACATCGCGTCATCGTGCCCTATGTGCGCGGATACGGAACCACGCGCTTCCTGTCGGACACGACGATGCGCAACGGCCAGCCGTCGGCGGTGGCGCGCGACGTGGTCGACCTGATGGACGCGTTGAAGATCGACAAGGCGGTGTTGGCCGGCTTCGACTGGGGCGCGCGGTCCGCCGACATCGTCGCGGCCTTGTGGCCGGAGCGATGCAACGGACTGGTGTCGGTCAGCGGCTATCTGATCGGCAGTCAGGCGTCGGGTAAGATCCCGCTGCCGCCGGCCGCGGAGCTGCAGTGGTGGTACCAGTTCTATTTCGCCAGCGAGCGCGGCCGCATCGGTTACGAACAAAATCACCACGAGTTCGCCAAGCTGATCTGGAACAGGCGTCGCCGCGCTGGGCTTTCGACGACGCGACCTTCGAGCGCTCCGCCCCGGCCTTCGACAACCCCGATCACGCCGCCATCGTGGTGCACAACTATCGTTGGCGGCTCGGCATCGCCGACGGGGAACGACAGTACGACGATTTCGAACGTCGCCTTGCGGAGGGGCCGACGATCGGCGTGCCGACCATCACCCTCGAGGGCGACGCCAACGGCGCGCCGCACGTCGATCCCGGCGCCTACGCCAAGAAGTTCACCGGCAAGTACGCACACCGCACCCTCACCGGCGGCGTCGGGCACAACCTGCCGCAGGAGGCGCCGGCCGCCTTCGCCCAGGCGGTGCTCGATGTGCGGGCTCAGTAGCGGAGGCGAAAGACGACGTCACAACAACAAATCGAAACGCGCCTCGGCGCACGGTGGAGGTTAGAAGTCATGTCGGAGCTGGCGTCACCTGAAGTAAGCGTCGAGCAGAAAACCTATGAGATGCCGCCCCAGGAGGGCATCAGCATCACGCACTTTCTCACTGTCGCCGACATCGAACGATCGGTGCAGTATTACGCGAAGGTCTTCGGGGCCAAAATCCTGAGCACCGGCGACGGAAAAGGCGCGCCCGGCTACGTCCAGATCGCCAACACCTGGCTGATCGTCAACGTCGGCGGCGGCGGCACGCCGGACAAGCCGATGGTCACCCTGCGCGTTCCCCCCGACCCCAACGCCGTCAGCAGCTTCATGAACATCCGGGTGGCGGATATTCAGGCCTGCTACGACCTGTGGCGCAGCCGCGGCGCGGCGTTCATCACCGAACCGAAGGACAAGTACGGCGAGACGCGCTGCTACATCCGCGATCCCGACGGCTACATCATCGAGGTCGGGCAGAGCAAGCCGGCCTTCACCTACGGCTAGGCGGCGTCGGCGCACGCTCGGGACGCGAAAAGTCGCCCGTTCCCCTAGAGGGGGAGAGGCGCTTGCCTACGTCTGCACGGCGACCAGGCCCGACGTGCGCGCGCGGACCGCCGGCGATACGAGGCAGGTCGCGACGCTTTCGTAGCCGGGCGAGCCCGGGTGCGGTTTGACATGCATGGGCGGACTGTAGTTGGCGGGGCAGAAAATGATGGCCTCGTCGGGGCCCAGGCTTTCCAGGCGGAGGATCGAGGTCGATCGCGTCAGCATGAACAGAGGGCGATCCGGCCGACGCTGGTCGCGCAGGTGAGCGATGACGGCGGCCTGGGTGGCTTCGTCGAGGCCCTGTTCGACCATGTCGATGACCAGGATTTTCGGCGACCCGGACTCCAGCGCCGCGAGCAGCGCGATCAAGGCGCCGGACCGCGTCGCGCCCTGGTCCTCCAACAAGACGAGCGTGCGCTCGACGCGATCGCGCAGACCCGGGTCGCGCTCCATTGGCGTCGCGGCGTTGTCGGGCTCCAGACGGTCCAGGCCCAGGAACGCCGCGTCACTGAGATGCTGCGCGAGCATCATCGCCAGCCGCGTCTTGCCGCTGCCGAGCGGGCCGGTGATGTAGGTCAGGGTGCGCATGGCGCCCAGCTCGAACCGCTCGCCGTCCCAGGGCCAGGGCAGGTCGAAGGCGGTTACGACGCCGGGGTTTCCAACGGGAGGGGTCATCGAATCACCTCGCTGCGGAGGTCAGTCTACGCCCCTCACCCCACCCCCGCCTCCAGCGCCATGCGCACCAGTTCCGCGGTGCCGTTCACGCCCAGTTTCGCCTTGATCAGGCTCAGGCGGTTGGCGACGGTCTTGTAGCCCATGCCCAAGGAACTCGGAGATTTCGGTCAGGCTGCGGCCGCGGGTGAGCAGGCTCAGGATCTCGAGGTCGCGCGCGGCGAGCTGGTCGAAGCTGTGATAGGCGGTGTCGGTCTGCACCGCGATCGATTGGGCGAGGTCGTTTTCGATATATTTGCCGCCGGCGGTGACCCGGCGCACCGCCGTCAGCAGCTCTTCGGGCGCGGCGTTCTTGCTGACGAAGCCGCGCGCGCCGGCGGCCATGGCGCGGGTCACATAGAGCGGCTCGGCGTGCATGGTGAAGATCAGCACCGGCGCCGCGCCGGTCAGCACCAGCCGCTCCAACAGGTCGATGCCGCCGAGCTCGGGCAGGTTCAGGTCGAGCACGATCAGGTCCAGCGCGTGCGCGCCGGCGACGCCGATCGCCTCACGGCCGTTGACCGCTTCATACACCTCGCCGCGCACCATCGGCGCCGACAGACGCTTCAGGCCGTCGCGCACAATGGTGTGGTCGTCCACCAGGAGGACGTTCATCCACCCGCCGTTTGTTCCCGTCGCACCCTGAGGCGACATCCTGCGCTCCCTTAAGCACCGGCGCGCGCGCCTGACAACGGCGCCGGTCGATTGGGAAAAATTCCAACGAAAATCGGGAAAATGGCGCGTGGCAGAGGCGCGCCCGAGCACGGATGGTCCCGCCGCGCCGCGTCGAACCGGGGGCAAAGACGCTCGGAAGACGCATCCGTCTCTCGGAGGTTACCCGATGCGTGCGCTTGCGCCTGTGCTGTTCTGCGCGGTTTCCGCGTTCGCCCTGATTCCGGGCTTCGGCCTATGCGGACGCGCCCGCCGACGCGACCCAACCGACGCCGAAACAAGCCAGACGCCGCCGACCGTGCAGGAGGTGGTGGTCACCGCCCGCAAGCTCGACGCGGCGCGCGAGACCATCGAGCCGGCGCTCGGCTCGTCGCAGTACACCCTGACCAGCCAGGCGATCTCGGCCCTGCCGTCGGGCGACAACTCCACCCCTCAATCAGGTGGTGCTGCAGATGCCTGGCGTGGTGCAGGACTCCTTCGGCCAGCTGCACGTGCGCGACGACCACGCCAACATCCAGTTCCGCATCGACAACGTCATCCTGCCCGAGGGCCTGAACGTCTTCGGCCAGGCCCTCACCCCGCGCTTTGCGCAGAGCGTCGAACCTGGTCACCGGCGCGGTGCCGGCCCAGTACGGCCTGGTCACCGCGGCCATCATCGACATCTCGACCAAGAGCGGCTTCGACAACGAAAGCCAGGTCTCGCTCTACGGCGGCAGCCACGACTGGATCGAGCCGAGCTTCGAGTATGGCCGGCTCGTCGGGCGCCAACAACTGGTTCGTGACCGGCAGCTATACCGCCGATGCGCTCGGCATCGAATCGCCCGACGGCAGCGCCGATCCGCACCACGACCGCACCGAACAGTACCAGGCCTTCGGCTTCTTCGACCACATCATCGATCCGCAGAGCCGCGTCTCGGTGATCGGCGGGATCTCCGACGAGACCTTCCAGATCCCGCAGGCCGGCGGGCAGCCATTCCAACGTCATCGGCTTCGAGGACGGCAACGGCGATCCGCTGAGCGTGAACGGCGTCTCCGACTATCTCAGCCAGGATCTGAACGAGACCCAGCGCGAGGTGACCGACTACGGCATCGTCACCTACCTGAACACACCACCGAAGCCTTCACCGGCCAGCTGTCGCTGTTCGGGCGTTATTCGACGCCTGACTTCCATCCCGACGTGCTGGGCGATCTCCTGTTTCAACGGCGTCTCCCAGGCGGCGCGCAAGACCGACGCCGCGGTGGGGGTCCAGGCCGAGGGCGTCTACAACCTCGACCCGCGGCACACCCTGCGCTTCGGCGTCATCCTCCAGCTCGACCACTCGACCAGCGACACCACCTCGGAGGTCCTGCCGGTGGACGCCAATGGCGTGCCGACCAGCCGACATTCCCGAAACCATCGTCGACAATGGCTCGCGCAACGCCGAGAGCTACAGCGCCTATCTGCAGGACGAGTGGAAGCCGTTCGAACGGCTGACCATCAACTACGGCCTCCGCTTCGACCAGGTCGACGCCCTGCGCGACGAAAACCAGCTCAGCCCGCGCATCAACTTCGTCTGGACGCCCACCGATACGCACCACGGTCCACGGCGGCTATGCGCGCTATTTCGCCCCGCCGCCCTTCGAGCTGGTGGCCAGCGAAGACATTCGTCAAGTTCGCCGGCACGACGGCCCACGCCGCGGCGTCATCCCAGGACACCACGCCCTACGCCGACCGCGAGAACTATTTCGACCTCGGCGTCCCAGCGAAGCTCGGCGACCACCTGACCCTGGGCGTCGACGGCTACTCGGCGCGACAAGAACCTGATCGACGAGGGCCAGTTCGGCGCGCCGATCATCCTGACGCCATTCAACTACGCCAAGGGCAAGATCCAGCGGCGTGGAGTTCAGCGGGACCTACAGCGCCGGCCCGTTCAGCGCCTACGCCAACTTCGCCGACACCAGGCCAGGGCGAGGACATCGTCTCCAGCCAGTTCAACTTCAGCGCCGACGACCTCGCCTATATCGCCAACCACTTCATCTATCTCGATCACGACGAGCACTATTCCGGCCTCGCTGGGCGCCACCTATCGCTTCAGCGGCAGCAAGGTCGGCTTCGACGCCATCTACGGCTCGGGCCTGCGCGCCGACGGCGCGGTCCCCAACGGCGACGAACTGCCGGGCTACTGGCAGGTGAACGGCGCGCTGCAGCACCGCTTCGACCAGGCGTTTTTGAACGGCCCGCTCGACGTGCGGCTCGACGTGATCAACCTGTTCGACGCCAAGTACGAAATCCGCAACGGCACCGGCGTCGGCGTCGGCGCGCCCAGTGGGGTCCGCGCCGCGGCGTGTTCGTCGGCGTGACGAAGAGTTTCTAGAAGGAAGAAGAGAATCCACGGACCCACGCGGACTCACGCGGACTGCACACGGACGCTGAGGCTGGCGTCGCGCGGTCTCAGGATTGGCCACGAACCACACGAACCACACGGAACGTGTTTCCGAGCGAACCTTCGGCGCGAAGCGCCCTTCAATCGTGGCCGCGTCTGCGACGCGGGGTGATCGGCGCGTTCGTGTGGTTCGTGGACAATCGTCTTCTTGTCCGTGTGGGTCCGTGTGGGTCCGTGGATTCTCTTCCTACAACGGGAACCGCAGTTCCATCGTCGCGCCGAAGGGGGTCGCCTTCCATTCGCCCATCAGGCGGCGGTAGCGTTCGGCGACCGCGTGCGCGAAGGCGGCGGTGAGCCAGGGCGGCGGGTCGCGGTCCTGGGCGCGCATCCAGGCCGACACCGCGCGCGCGGCGCCCTCGGGCGTCGCCTGGCCCTTGGCGAAGGCGGTAAACGCGCCCACGACCATTTCGGTCAGCCCGACCTCGCCGGGATCTTCGACGCTCGCTTCGGCCAGGCGGCGGTAGTCGCCGCTGCGCGCGAGGCGTCCGTAGAACGAGTCGGTCAGGCCCGCCTCGCGCTCCACCGCGAAATGCAGCAGGTCGTGGATCAGAAAGCTGCGCGTGACCAGCGTCAGGTCCTCGCTGGCGCCGCCCGGCGCCGTGTAGGCGAAACGGTGCTCCAGGTCGGAGAGTTTGGTCAGGCGGATCAGGAGGTCGGGCATGGGGGCGAGCGTACCGGCCAGAATAGTACGCGCCAGTACCTCCCCCGTGAGCAGCAGAAAACGGGGGAGGTTCCTGGCCGCCCCCTTGCAGCGGCTCTCCCGCGTTCGTGCCAGGTTTGGACAGGTCGATGCCGCCGTTTGTCGCTTCCGTTGGTCGACTGCTGCGCCCCTTTGCCCGCGTGGCGCGGCTGGCGGCGTTGGTGTCGCTGGGGCCGATCGCGGGGCCGATGGCGGCGTTGGCGGAGCGTTACGCCCGGCGCGGCGAGCTGATCCTGGCGGCCATGTGGCTCGTGGCGATCCCGCTGATCTGGCTCGACATCGCCAGCCTCACCGCCTTTCTGGCGCACAAGTTCCACATCGCCTGAGCGCCTGACCCGTCCCGTTGCGGGAACGGAAAAGCTCGTCCGGGCGCTTTATGACTGACGCCGTCGTAACCACATCTGGTGGCGGGGTGTTTAACCGTCTGCGCGAGGATGGGGTCGTCCGTCCTTGGCAGCTTGGCTGTCGGAGTTGGCCCAAATGAGCGCCGGTCTCGTCTTTGCCCTCGCCGCCGCCATCGCGATCGTCTCGTTCGCGGTGCTGATGGGCGTGGTCTGGCTGGCGGTCCTGGGGGTCGCGCGGCTCTGGTCCATCCGCCGCGAGCCGAAGAAGCTGCGCCGGGCGGCGATGTTCGCGATCCTGGGCCCGATCACCGGCCCGCTCTACGCCCGCGCCGAGCGCTGCCTGAAGGAAGGCAAGCCGCGTGGTGGCCGCCGCCTGGGTCGGCGCCATCCCCCTGGTCTGGCTCGACCTGGCCGGCGCCGCCACCGCCCTGGTGCATCACATCGGGAAGTAAGTCTCCTCACCCGCGAAGCGGGGGAGGGGGACCGCGAAGCGGTGGAGGGGGAAGCCTTGTCCGCCGCGCATGACGCTTGCCCCCACCACCGCCTTCGGCGGTCCCCCTCCCCCGATCGCAGATCGGGGGAGGAGATATTGCACCCGCGTTCTACGTCCCGGCCGGATACGTCATCTCCAGATCGAACGTCGCGCCGTCGTCGCCGACGTGGACCAGGGCTTCGTCGAAGGCCGGCCTGTGGTGGCCCTGGAAGCGCGAGATGGCCCAGCCCTCGAGCGGGCGGCCCTTGGCGTCCAACTTCATCTGCCGCGTGCCGAACTCGTCGTGCATGACGCTGATGGCGTAGTCGCCGGCCGGCACGTTGTGCAGCACGAAGGTCTGGTCGCCGGCGGCGGGGTCGGGCTTGTAGCCGCCGGTGGTCATCATCGGCTGCATGAACTGCTCGCGGCTCTGCAGCGCCAGGTACAGCACGCCGTGGCGGGCCTGGACGCCGTGGACGTTGACGGTGACGTCGGCGGCGTTTGCCGCGCCGGCCAGGCCGAGGGCCGCGACGGCGGCGAGAAGCAGGGTTTTCATGAGGGTGTCTCCTGTGGGGTTGGATGGGGTCTTGGTGAAACCATGTACTTTGTATTTCAAAGTTCTTGATGGAGTCAATCCCCCAAACGCGAACCGCCCGGCCGAGGGGACCCGGCCGGGCGGCTTAGGGGCGGAACGCCGGAGGAGCGCGCCCGCCTACCGGGCCCAAGAACGCCCTTTGGGGGCTTATTGCGCCGGATAGCTCAT
Organism: uncultured Pseudomonadota bacterium; assembly: GCA_963838235.1. Lineage (GTDB taxonomy): Bacteria > Pseudomonadota > Alphaproteobacteria > Caulobacterales > Caulobacteraceae > JAFECT01. The sequence goes on along the minus strand of CAWIQJ010000005.1, from coordinate 21,516 downwards.
GGTGACGTCGAAGCTGGCCCCGTCCGCCGGGACGCTGACCTTGGCGTCGTCGAAGGCGGGCGGGTGCATGGCCTCGGGGCCGAAGCGGGTCATGGCCCAGCCCTCGGCCGGGCGGCCGCTGGAATCGTAGTCCATCTGCTTGTTGTCGTTCTCGTCGTGCAGGACCGCCACGGCATAGTCGCCGGCCGGGACGTTCTTCAGCACGAAGGCGTGGTCGCCCGCGGGCGGGTCGGCCAGCACCGCCACGAACGGCGTTCCGGGCTTGAGGAAATGGTCCTGGTCGTCGACCACCACATAGACGGTCCCGTGCCGGGCCTGGATCCCGTGGACCGTGACGGTCACGTCCCCGGCCCAGGCGGCGGAGGCGACGGCGGAAACCGCCAGCACGGCGGCGGAAGCAGCGATCCAGGCTCTCATGGCGGTCCCCTCGAATAACGCCGGTACGGTCCGCCCGCGGGGCCGCGAAATCAAATGAAGCTTCGGTAAGCCTGGGGGCTGGGCGGGGGCCAGGACGGGACCTATCCAACCCTTCCGCTCATCCCGGCATTCGCCGGGATGAGCGGAGATATTGGAGATCCCTGGGTCCTGCGTCCCTTGACTCCCCACCCCCCGAGCCATACCTCCCCGCTGTTAGCACTCGGGGCCTACGGCTGCCAAAGCGTAGCTGGGGCCCGGGGACTAAGACCCTTTTTATCAAACCGGAGACTGAGAGATGGCGTTTCGTCCGCTCGGAGACCGCGTGCTGGTTCGGCGCGTGGAAGAAGAATCCAAGACCAAGGGCGGGATCATCATCCCCGATACCGCCAAGGAAAAGCCCCAGGAAGGCGAAGTCCTGTCCGTGGGCCCCGGCGCCCGCGACGACCACGGCAAGCGCGTCGAGCCCGAAGTGAAGGCCGGCGACCGCATCCTGTTCGGCAAGTGGTCCGGCACCGAAGTGAAGATCGACGGCGAAGACCTGATCATCATGAAGGAGTCCGACATCTTAGGCGTCGTCACCACGTCCAAGGCCGCCAAGAAGGCCGCCTGAGCGACCCCTTCTGCGAACCCCTCCCCTAAATTCCATTCCCTGAAAAGGCTGATCCACCATGGCCGCTAAACAAGTCCAGTTCTCCACCGACGCGCGCGAGAAGATGCTGCGCGGCGTCAACATCCTCGCCAATGCGGTGAAGATCACCCTCGGTCCCAAGGGCCGCAACGTGGTGATCGACAAGTCGTTCGGCGCCCCGCGCTCCACCAAGGACGGCGTCACCGTCGCCAAGGAGATCGAACTCGAAGACAAGTTCGAGAACATGGGCGCCCAGATGATCCGCGAAGTGGCGTCCAAGACCAACGACAAGGCCGGCGACGGCACCACCACCGCTACGGTCCTGGCCCAGTCCATCGTCACCGAAGGCATGAAGTCGGTGGCCGCCGGCATGAACCCGATGGACCTGAAGCGCGGCGTCGAAAAGGCCGTGGTCGCGGTCGTCGCGGAAATCACCAAGATCTCGCGCAAGGTGAAGACCGACGAAGAGATCGAACAGATCGGCACCATCTCGGCCAACGGCGACACCGAAGTCGGCAAGATGATCGCCAAGGCCATGTCGAAGGTCGGCAAGGAAGGCGTGATCACCGTCGAGGAAGCCAAGTCGCTGGAAACCGACCTCGACATCGTCGAAGGCATGCAGTTCGATCGCGGCTACCTGTCGCCCTACTTCATCACCAACGCCGACAAGATGGAGGCCGTCCTCGAAGAGCCTTACATCCTGTTGCACGAGAAGAAGCTGGCCTCGCTGCAGGCCATGCTGCCGATCCTGGAAGCCATCGTTCAGAGCGGCCGTCCGCTGTTGATCGTGGCCGAAGACATCGAAGGCGAAGCCCTGGCCACCCTGGTGGTCAACAAGCTGCGCGGCGGCCTCCGCGTCGCGGCGGTGAAGGCGCCGGGCTTCGGCGATCGCCGCAAGTCCATGCTGGAAGACATCGCCATCCTGACCGGCGGCCAGGTGATCAGCGAAGACCTCGGCATCAAGCTGGAGTCGGTCACCCTCGACATGCTGGGCAAGGCGAAGAAGGTGTCGATCACCAAGGACGACACCACCATCGTCGACGGCGCCGGCAAGAAGAAAGACATCGAAGCCCGCATCGGCCAGATCAAGAAGCAGATCGAGGACACGACCAGCGACTACGACAAGGAAAAGCTGCAAGAGCGTCTCGCCAAGCTGGCGGGCGGTGTTGCGGTGGTCCGCGTCGGCGGCTCGACCGAGATCGAAGTGAAGGAAAAGAAGGACCGCGTCGACGACGCGCTGAACGCCACGCGTGCAGCCGTCGAAGAAGGCATCGTCCCCGGCGGCGGCGTCGCCCTGCTCAAGGCGTCCAAGGTGCTCGACGGCATGACCGGCGACAACCCCGACCAGACCGCGGGCATCGCCATCGTGCGCCGCGCCCTGCAGGCCCCGATCCGTCAGATCGCCGAAAACGCCGGCGTCGAAGGCTCGATCGTGGTCGGCAAGGTGATGGAGAACAAGTCCGACACCTTCGGCTTCAACGCCCAGACCGAACAGTACGTGGACATGGTCAAGGACGGCGTCATCGACCCCGCAAAGGTCGTGCGCACCGCCCTGCAGGACGCGGCCTCGGTCGCCGGCCTGCTGATCACCACCGAAGCGGCCGTGGCTGACGCTCCCAAGCGCGGCAACGGCGGCGGCGCTGGTGGCGGCGGCGGCGGCGGCATGGGCGGCGGCATGGGCGACATGGACTTCTAAGGTCTGTGAAATAGCACTGACATGAGAGGGCGGGAGCTGTGAGGCTCCCGCCTTTTGTCGTCGTGGCAATATGCTCGTCCGATACCGATGTTTTAGGTTGGATCAAATTGGCAAGATGATGTTTCTCTTCCCTGACACACATATTTTTCTGCATTTCCGTGACCCAAGCGAACTGCCTTGGATCGAGGTGACGAAGGCAAAAGAAATTACGCTCGTCATCGGCCGCACTGTTCAGAAGGAGATAGAGAAAAAGAAGTTTGAACTTCGCGGCCGAGCGCAGGATCGCGCCCGCGCATATGCGCGCAAGCTTGGGGACATCGTTGTAAATGGTTCGCCCACCACTTTGCGTGAGAGCGGGCCCCGATTGCTTCTTGCCTATATTCCCCAACGGCCTCACGGTTGGACTCCGCCAACCGATCTCGCCCCAAACTGGCAGGACGATCAGCTCATCGCTGACGCGCTGGGCTATCTCCAAGCGCACCCCGACGCGAACGTCGCGATTTTGAGCGAAGACTCGGGAGTGCTAGCGACCGCAATCGCCCACGGCCTCAATATCATCCGACCGGGCGACGATTGGGCGCTACCAACTGAGGCGACGGCTGAAGCTAAAGAACTGGAAAAGCTGAAGCGCGAGAATGCCGAATTACGGCGTGTCGGGCCGGCGATATCCGGGTCACTAGAGCACGTCGGCGAAAAAACTCGGTGTGAAGCCGCCCCGCGCCCCGGCACCGCGTAAGCGCGTACCAGCCACGCTCTCACCCAAATGGCTGAAGGCGGCCTCGCCGCTACTTGGTCAGGCGTCTGCCATCGGCGGTTTGGATCGGGCGCTGCGTCAAAACCAAAGAATGTTCGAATCGTTGCGGGCCGCTGACACGTTTGGATTAAATGCGAGTGCCCTCCGAGATCATTTGTCCAGGGGCTCCACACGAATTGAGCCGATCGACATCGGGATCCTCATGCCGCGGCAGCCGAAGCCACGTGATCCAAGAAAATTCTACTGGATGCAGGGCGACCGTGATGGAGTCTGCAAACAGGTGACGTTATCTCCAACGGTCACCACGTTGGAATTTACGATCCGGTGGACGGAAAGCCGGAGACCATTTCCGCTGCAACGCCGGACGCGCCCGGAGGGGTCGCCGCACCATTTGGCAAAGTCCTTCACAATGACTGGGGCTTCAGGAAGGGAGATCGCATCGTCGTAAGACGCTACGTCCGGAACAAAGCAGACCAGCCCGACTACCAGGAACGTAACAGTTTCTAAGAGTCAGCTCGCGTGAAAAGCCCATCGGCGGTAGAGCAGGAATTAGTTGCCATGGACACCACCAAAAACGAGTCCGACCTGCTTTTGAGAGCAATCGCGGCCTCTCTTATTGCAGCACTATTGGCACCCTTGGGTGGTATAGGTGCCATCTTGTTCTTTTCGGGATATCAATATGAACCGCATAGTGACAAAACGAGAGTGCTAGTTATTGTTCTTGTCACTATTTACGTGACAACTTTTCTCCTCCAAGCGTCTATCGCTGCGATATTGATATTTTTTGCAAAATTGAACGCCCGCAATGTGGTGGCTGTGGATGCGGTCGTTTGCGTTTTGCTTTCGTTTTTATATCTTTTGGTAGAAACGAAGCATTCTTCAGTTCAATTCGACATGCATGCCACATGGGTTCTGTTGCCGTTGTTGTCTTGCGTGTATGCACTTTTGCTCGCCGGAATATTTTGGTTGGCAGGAAGGTCTATGCGCATTTTTTTGCGCAATTGATTTGGAATTCGGCGACACCATACCTATTTCCAGAATCCAACGGCTTGAAGTGTTGCGCCGCATTCCACGCCCATACAGTTGACGCGCCAGTCACACGACCCGGACGGCCGTCGTGGAGGAAACAGGTATCGTGTCGCCGGATTCCGCAATCGGTTTGCGAACGGCGCTTGACCGAGCAACGGAGGTGCTCGGTGTCGACCCGGCCATCACATTTGCCGAAAAACTGGATGCGCTTGTTGAAGGCGGCTGGATCGGTCAAACCGAAAAAGAAATCCTGTATGTTGTGACTGATGCCGGCAATGCAGCGGCGCATAGGGGGTGGGCGCCCGACAGTCATGAGATCGCTGATTTGCTGACAGCCCTGTCCCTATTTCTTCAGAAGGCTTTCATCGTCGGCAAGAAGGCTCTGAGCGTGAAATCCACCATTCCTGGAAAGCCGAAGCGAAGAAAGGACGCCGTAACGACCGATATTTCCAAGAAATAAGGCTACAGAAGTTTCATCAGCTCTTGGCGTGCCTATTCCACTAATGAGTTGCCTAGCAATCCAGCCACAGCATAAGGGCCTCGCCCCCGATGTTCTCGAGCCATTGGCCACCCGAATCAGTGTTCGTTCTGAAGCTGGCAACGCTCGCCGCAGGGCTCACGGCAGCGGGGCTCGCATGGCGGGCGGCGGCGCTGTGGCTTGCCGCGAGCAAGGTGAAGATTGAGGACACAACACCTCTAACCATCGTCTCGCACGAGGACGTGCCGGCCCTCGGCATACTAGAGACCCAGGTGAGCGGCTACGCCACACAGACCGCCTACAGTGCGTCGTCCAAACTAAATGCACACGCGGCGCGGTGGACTGCCGCGTCTGCGATCCTCGCCGGCATCGCCGCCGTCCTGGGCGTGATCTGAATCTTTGTCACGTCGCGACGGTTTGTTCCCTAGCCGGCCGGTCGCCAATGGTCGGGATTGGGCTTGTTGGTATTTCTCCCCACGAGCGGCGAGCGGCGCGTGGCCCCGCGCTTTCGCGCATGCAATCGCTTCAGTTTGCGGAATTCGGCGACACCATACCTATTTCCAGAATCCAACGGCTTGAAGTGTTGTGCCGGGAATTCGGCGACACCATACCTATTTCCAGAATCCAACGGCTTGAAGTGTTGCGCCGCATTCCACGCCCATACAGTTGACGCGCCAGTCACACGACCCGGACGGCCGTCGTGGAGGAAACAGGTATCGTGTCGCCGGATTCCCGAGAAGACGCACGCCCCAATCAGAGCTATCCGCATCGAAGCCCCCTTTCCGACGGCGCCGACCGCGACGACGGCCCATGACAAGGCGGCGATGAAACCTTTGCGCATGGGAGCCCCCAGCCTAGCTGGAGGTTCGACCGATGCAGGGGAATGTCAAGGAAAAGTGGGGGCGCGTACCCCGTCGGCCGCGCCGTGAAGCGCGGTGTCGGTGAAACCGGGCGCTGGGTGTAAGGATGGGTCGCCACTTTTGCGACGGGGACTTGGGGAGATCCTGACATGAACACACAAGGGGAAATCAAAGCGTATATTGCCGCTCAACCCGAACCAAAGCGCGAAGACCTGCGCGCGTTGCACGCGCTGATCCTGCACATATCGCCGAAGTGTAAGTTGTGGTTCCTGGACGGCAGAAACGAAGACGGCAAAGTGGTTTCCAATCCGAATATCGGATACGGAAATCAAACGCTGAAATATGCCGGTGGCAAAACCAAGGAATTTTATCAAATCGGACTGAGCGCAAACACGACGGGATTGTCGGTCTATATATTCGGTATCGAGGACAAGAAATACCTGGCGCAGACCTATGGGAAGACATTGGGGAAGGCGGCCATAACGGGTTACTGCATCAAATTCAAAACCCTCAAGGATATAAACATGGATGTGCTCGAAGCGGTGATCCGCTTTGGGTTCGGCGCCGCGAAATAGACCCTGAAATGCGAATACGGCCGCATGGGGCGGCATTAGGAATTTGCCTCGGCGGCTGATAACCTACAGGCCGGAGAGGGACATTCCATGCGGGTCTTGGTCGGAGCGGGCGTGGCGGCGGCGGTCTGGCTCGCGGCGACACCGGGATTTGCGGGGGTCGGGCAATGCATTTGGCAACATCTGCCGCAGGCCGAGCGCGACCGCGCGATTGCGCCGGGCAGTGTTTCGCTGACCTTCCAGCAGACGATGGCCGGATTAGACAGCGCGATTCCGATAGCGGACGAACTCGCCGCGATGCGCAACTGCGGCGTCGCGGAGAAGGACCGCAACGGCGCCGCCGCCAGCGACGCCTTCTCGGGTTACGTGGGCCAGCATTGGGCCGAACACTGGTTGTTCCTCTACGACATCCATCACCCGTCGCAACAGAAGCTGGACAGCGCCTGGGGCGCCGTCGATCCGGCCGTCGCCGCCCGCATCGCGGCGGGCGTCCACGCGAGATCGGATATCAAGGCCGATGCCGCAACGGCGCTGGCGGCGTTCGAGCGGGCGCTGGCGTTCCCGGATGCGCCGTCGGCCGACACGGAAACCAACCTGCGCCTCTACATCATCTCCCGCGCCGACAGCGAGACGGCGGAAGCCATTCTCAAGTGAAACAGGACCCAAGGCATGAACTCGATGTTCCGGAGGACCCTGTTGCTCGCGGCGGTGTCGAGCGCGCTTGCTTCGACAGCCGCCATGGCGGCGACCTGGGTCAGCACGCCGCCTAACGCCAGCGGCATGACCGAACTGTACGATGTCGACAGCGTCTATATGAAAGCCTCGACCCGCATGATCTACGTCACCACCTGCGACGACGTGAAATGCACGACCAGCAGTCCCGGCGAGCTGTTCGGACCTACCGCGACCCTGGTCAATTGCGCGGACAGAAGCGTGTCCTATGCCCAGGGCGACGGGTGGGGCGCTCCGGCGCACGAGTCCAAGACGTCGGTGGCCATGAATGATGACGAATACGCTCCGGGGACGAGCGCCGCGATGACCGTGGACGCCATGTGTGCGCGAGAAAATTCCTGGCCGAAGCGTCCGTAGAAAGCTGTTCCACCCACACGAGGAAGCCGCCCGTGCCGCCCCAATCCCCCCTGCCGGTCGAGCCCGCAGCCGCACCCCGGCGCTACAGCCGCGTATCGATCGCGCTGCACTGGACCATCGCGGCGTTGATCGCACTCCAGCTCGGTCTCGGTTGGTACATGAACGAGGTGCTGCCCGACCACTCGAAGGCCCAGGACCAGATCCAGGACCTGCACATCGATTTCGGCATCCTGCTGCTGATCCTGGTCGTGGTGCGAATCTTCGGTCGCTTCATCTGGCGCGCGCCGCGGATGGAGGCGGGGATCGCGACCTGGGAGCGGGTGCTGGCGCAGGCCATGCACTATCTGCTGTACGCGCTGATTCTGATCATTCCGCTCCTGGGTTGGGCGATGCTGACGGCGCGGCACACGCACATCGGATTCTTTGGCCTCAGCTGGCCGCAGATGCCGGGCCTGCTGAGCGTGGCAGGAAGCAACGCGCGCTCGTGGGGGCGGCTGTTCAAGAGCCTGCACGTCTATTGGCTTATCTGGCTGATCCTGATCGCGCTGTTCTTCCACGTCGCGGGCGCGCTGAAGCACCAGTTCGACGGCCACCCGGTGCTGTGGCGCATGATCCCGTTCCTGAAGAAACCGGCCGGCGCGCGCGAGACCGAGGTCTAGCGGCGGCGGCTGATCAGGCGCATCTCCGCCCCTTCGCTCGCAATACGAGTTGTGTTTCGCGGCCTTTAATCCGAGCCGCCATCGCTCGGCAGCTGGCGGCGTCGATGGTACAATGAGCCAACCTTGGTCTTTGACATGGTGCAGGGAAAGCGACCGTCGGGCGCGGCTCGCCGTCGGCGCCGAGTGTATGACGGCTCCAGCTACGCAGCCCACACCGTAAAATACGGTGATTTACGGTCGAGCGGAGCGGCTTGGCCCGAGCGTACAGCCCTCACCGTAAAATACGGTGATTTACGGTGGAACAGGTTTGGGGGCGCGGGCGCGGGGTTTGGCTGATACGGTGCGCCTTCAAGGTTTGGGGGACTTAAGATGCGGCTGACGACAACGTTTCTGGCGGCGATGGCCGCGGCGACCACGGTTTCGGCTCAGGCCGCGCCGGCGCGCACGCCCCCTCCCCCGCCCGCCGCGCCCGCGGCCGACGTGGCGCTGGCGCGCGACATCCTCAAGGAGCTGATCGAGCTCAACACCACCCACGCCCACGGCACCCTCTCCGCCGCCGACGCCATCGCGCACCGGCTGCTCGCGGCCGGCTACGACGCCAAGGATGTCGTCGTCCTCGCGCCGGCCGAGCACCCCAACAGCGCCAGCGTGATCGTGCGGCTGCACGGCAAGAGCTCGGCGTTGAAGCCCGTGCTGTTCAACGGGCACCTGGATGTGGTCGAGGCGCGGGCAGAGGACTGGTCGACGGATCCGTTCAAGCTGGTCCTGAAGGACGGCTATTTCTACGGCCGCGGCACGATCGACATGAAGGACGGCGACGCCGCCATGGTCGAGACCCTGATCCGGATCAAGCGCGAGGGCTGGCGGCCCGATCGCGACGTGATCTTCGCCCTTACCGCCGACGAAGAGGCCGGCGGCGACGCCAACGGGCCGGCGTGGCTGATCAAGACCCATCGCGACCTGATCGACGCGGCGCTGGTGATCAACCTCGACGGCGGCGATCCGGAGCTGAAGGACGGCAAGCCCTATTCGTTCGGCTTCGACTCCGCCGAGAAGACCTATGTGACCTTCAAGCTGGAGACGACGAGCCCGGGCGGGCACGGCTCATTGCCCGGGCCGGACAACGCGATCTATCGCCTGGGCGACGGCCTGGGGCGGCTGGAGCCGTACCGCTTTCCGGTGACGACCAATGCGACGACGCGCGCGTGGTTTGCGAACCAGGCGAAGAGCGCGACCGGGCCAATGCGCGCCGATCTGATCGCGGTGGCGGGCGACAAGCCCGACCTGGCGGCGGCGGAGCGGCTGAGCGCGGCGGACGTCTACCTCAACGCCGAACTGCGCACGACGTGCGTGGCGACGCTGATCAGCGGCGGGCACGCGGAAAACGCCCTGCCCCAGCGCGCGAACGCGACGGTGCAGTGCCGCATGATGCCCGGCGACACGGCGGAGAACGTCGAGCGCCAGATCGTGACGGCGGTGGCCGATCCGAAGATCGCGGTGAGCGTGCTGGTCGCGCCGATCGAGGCGCCGGATTCGCCGCTGACGCCGGCGGTGGTGGGCAAGATCGAAACCGTGGTGCGCCAGTTCGCGCCCGACGTGACGGTGACGCCCAACATGGCCACCGGCTTCTCCGACGGCCGCCAGTTCCGCAACGCCGGCATGCCGACCTATTGCCTGAACGGCGTGTGGACCGAGAAGGGCGAGAACCGCGCCCACGGCCGCGACGAACGGATCATCGCGGCGAGCTTCGATCAGAGCGTGGAGTTTACCTACCGGCTGGTGAAGGCGTTCGGGGGGAAGTGAAGGGCGGCGCGTAGCGCTCCTCCCCCGCGCGGGACGCGCGGGGGAGGTGGCCCAGAGGGCCGGAGGGGGCGTGCAGGAAGCGGTAACGTTCAATTCATCCCGCGGCGGCGGCAGCCGACGCCTAAGCGACGTCGCACTTGAGGCGCGCCCCCTCCGTCGCTCCGCGACACCTCCCCCGAACGCTGCCGCTTTTCGGGGGAGGAGGATGGCGTTGGCCGCATCGCTCTTGACGGGCCGGGCCGCGGGTCGAATGCTAAGGGCCTGTCGGGTGAGGCGGCTTGGCCTTGCCTATCGTTGCGAAAGGGAACCGCCATGGCGGACGAAAAGCCTGAAGACGTCGCCGGTGAGACCACCGAAGAGGCCGCGCTGCGTAAGGCCAAGGTCGGGGTGAAGGACAAGCACGCCGACGTGCACACCGCCATGGACCAGCCCGTGTCGGGCATCATCGCCGACCTCGCCGACGGCGACGACTGAGGTTGCGGGCTTGTCCTCCCTCGCGGGAGGACAAGCGTAGGCATTCACACAGTCGTCATTTCAATCTGGCGTGGACAGAACTTGGCATTGACCTTGCCGGTCGATTGACAACTTGCCGATCGAGGTTCTCTAGTCGCCTATGGGGCGATTGGGTTTTTTGCCCCTGTGTTCAATGAGTTAGTCGAAGAATCCTGCGTGCGGCGGTTGATCATGTTCACCCGCCGACGATGTTGATCGAATTCGCCTGCTGCCGGTTTCGTGCCTTGCGCATTTCAAACTCCCGATTGGCGAAGCCGACGCGGGACCGGATGTGCGCGCCTCAACAAAACGGGAGAACCTGTCATGTTCAAAATGCCTAAACGCGCTGTTCCCATCTTCGCCGTCGCGGGCGTCATCGCGCTTGCCGCGTCCGCAGTCTCGATCGCGGCGATCCAGCGGTTTCCTGTGAGCAATATGGGTAAGCAAAAGGGCGCCACCATCATGGGCGCCAAGAGCACGCCGAAGCGGGCGCCGACCCATAACGGCGGCGCTCACAAGGTCGTGGCGATGTCCATCGGCCAGCACCTGGTCGGGCCGCCTATGCGCGAAAGCGGCATGGGCAAGCTCGTCGGCGGCGAAAAGCAAGGCGCCAAGGGCACGCCCAAGCGTGCGCCGACGCTCAGCGTCACGCCGAAATAGCGCCGCGCCGATCCGACGACGTCCGACCCCCATCGGGTTCACACACGCGATCTTGAATCGCTGCAGGAGATGTCAGTGATGAAACGCATCCTCTCGCTTTCGGCCGCCCTGGCTATTGCACTGACGCCGGTGTACGCCAACGCGACCTCCAAAACCTACAATTTCAGCGGCTGGTTCGCCGACGAGCCCAGCGTGGCCGCGGGCGAAAACGCGCTGGCGTCACAAGGCGCCGCCAAGGTCTGTCCCTCCTACGGGAGCTGGACCGACCACTTCAATCCCTTCACCTATACCTGGACCAACTTCGTCTTCTGGACCGACTATTCCGCCAGCAGCGTGACCTTCTCGGTGACCTGCAACTACACGCAGTCCCAGCACAGCTTCTCCGGCGCCTGGTTCGCCGACGAAGGCAGCGTGGCGGACGGCGAAAACGACATCATCCACGATCTGTGGCAAGACGATTGCGGCGGCGGCAATCACCAGATCTCGAACGTGCACTTCAACGCGTTCACCTGGACCCACACCGACTTCGGCCTGTGGCAGGACTACTCCGCCTCCGGCCTGAGCGGGACCTACACCTGCGATACGTGAGATCGACCCACGACGAGGAAAAAGGGCGGCGGCAACGCCGCCTTTTTTTTGTCTCCTCCCCCGGCTCGGAGAGCCGGGGGAGGAGTTGGCGCCCGAGGCCGATGACGGCGTTTTACCGCGCGTCCCGGTGTGGCGTCGGCGTGATCAGGTGGAAGCCGGTGTCGGATTCCACGCGTTCGCCGGTCATGTTGCGCGAGTGGGGGCTGGCCAGGAAGAGCAAGGAGTCGGCGACGTCCTCGGCGGTGGCGGCTTTGCGGAGCGGGATGTCGCGTTCGGCCCAGGCGCGCATCTTGGCCGCGTTCTCCGCGCCGTTGGGCGCCTTCAAGAACCACGGTGTGTCGATCAGGCCTGGGCACAGCGCGTTGACGCGGATCAGGGGCGCCAGCGCGCGCGCCAATGATATCGTCATGGTGTTCAGCGCGCCCTTCGACGCAGCGTAGGCGACGGACGAGCCGGTGCCGTTCAAGGCCGCGATCGACGACACGTTCACCACCGCCGACGGACGCGACACGGCCTTGGCGGCGGCTTCGAGCAGCGGGCGACAGGCGCGGGTCATCTGATAGGCGCCCACCACGTTCAGCCGGTAGAGGCGCACGAAGTCCTCTGCGTCGAGCGCGTCGAGGTCGGCGTGGTTGGGCGCGAACTTGGTCATGCCGGCGTTGTTGATCAGCGCGTGCAGGCCGCCCCAGGGCGCGGCGGCGGAGGCCAGGGCGTGGCAGTCGGTATCCTGCGACACGTCGGCCTTGACCACCTTCACCTCGGCCCCGGCGGCGCGGGTCTCGTCGGCGACCTTTTCGGCCTCGGCGGGGCTGGAGTGGTAGTTGACGATCACGCCCCTGGCCCCGCGCCGGGCGCAGGCTATGGCCGCGGCCGCGCCCAGGCCCGAGGACGAGCCGGTGATCAGCAGGTTCAGGCCTTCAAAGTCGCCGCTCTCGGCCATGGGGTTTCCTTTCCCGGTTGCGCCGGCTTGGCCCTAACGGACGGAGTTGTTAACCACAAGTTCAGGCGGCTCAGGCCACGACGGACCAACCGGCGGAGCCCAGCCGTCTCCCTCGGGTTTCATGGTCGAACTTCCTCGCCTGCAGTTTTCCAGCTCGCTCGGCCCGGACCTGGTCCGCGCGGCCCCGGCCTATGTGCGGTTCATCCGCAACCGGGTGCGCGAGAGCGAAGCGTGGCTGTTGTTCACGGCCATCGGCATCGGCGCCCTGTCCGGGGTGATGGCGCGGCTGCTGAACTTCGCCTCGGACTGGCTGCATAAGGAGCTGTTCGGCATCCCCTACGGCGAGCGGCTGAGCGCGCTGGCCCACCCCCTGGGCTGGAAGCTGATCTGGCTGCCTATCGGGGGCCTGCTGCTGGGGTTTCTGACCTGGATCTGGCGGCGGCAATATCCGCGGCCCATCGTCGACCCGGTCGAGGCCAATGCGCTGCGCGGCGGCGCCATGTCGTTCCGCGACAGTCTGATGCTGGCGGCCCAGACTCTGATCTCCAACGGCTTCGGCGCCTCGGTGGGGCTGGAGGCGGCCTACGCCCAGCTGGGCGGCGGGCTCGCCTCGTCGCTGGGCATGCGGCTGAAGACGCGCCGGACCGATCTGCGCACCCTGGTGGGCGCCGGCGCCGGCGCCTCGATCGCAGCCGCGTTCGGCGCGCCCCTGACCGGCGCCTTCTATGCCTTCGAACTGATCATGGGCTCGTACACGGTGGCGAGCCTGGCGCCCGTGGTCGGCGCGTGCCTGGCCGGCTACCTCGCCGAGCGCGCCATGGGCGGGGTGCCGTCGGTGATCCAGCCGACCCAGGTGACCCTGGTCACCAGCGACTATCTGGTCTGCGCGGTCCTGGGCCTGGTCGCGGCGCCGGTCGGCATCGCGATCATGCGGCTGGTGAACTTCGTCGAGGCGTCGCTCAGACGCATGCGCGTGCCGCGCCTGATCCAGCCCGCCATCGGCGGCGTCGCCGCCGCGATCCTGGCGTTGCAGTCGCCGGAGGTGCTGGCCTCGGGCCACGGCGCGCTGGAGCTACACCTGGCGCATCCGGACGAACTGGGACCGGTGACGGCGGCCTTTCTGCTGAAGGCGGCGGCGTCGATCGTCTGTCTCGGCTGCGGCTTCCGCGGCGGCCTGTTCTTCGCCTCGCTGCTGCTCGGCGCGCTGTTCGGCCAGATGTACTGGTTCACCCTCGAACTCGCGGGCGCGCCGCATCTTCCGGACATGACCGTCACCGCGCTGGTGGGCATGGCGGCGCTGGCCGCGGGCGTGGTCGGCGGACCCCTGACCATGAGCTTCCTGGTGCTGGAGACCACCGGCGACATCAAGCTCGCCGGCGCGACGCTGGCGGCGACCCTGGTGTGCAGCCTCGTGACGCGGCGCTTCTTCGGCTATTCGTTCTCGACCTGGCGCTTCCACCTGCGCGGCGAGACCATCCGCAGCGCGCACGATATCGGACGCATCCGTTCGCTCACCGCGGGCAAGATGATGCGGCAGAACCCGCCGACCGCGCTGGCGACCGCAACCCTGGCGGAATTCAAGCGGCGCTTTCCCCTGGGCTCGACGCAACGGGTTGTGCTGCTCGACAGCGAGGGCCGTTACGCCGGCATCGTGCTGGCCGCCGACGCCTACGCGCCCGATCGCGACGACGCCGAACAGGTGGGCGCCATCGGCATCAACCGCGCGCTGGCGCTGCGCGCCGACACCAATGTGAAGGACGCCATGCGCGCGTTCGAGACCTCGCACTCGGACGAGCTGGCCGTCGTCGACAGCCAGGGCGCGGTGCTGGGCCTGCTGACCGAAACCTACGCGGCGCGGCGCTACGCCGAAGAGCTGGAAAAGACGCGCCAAGAACTGGTCGGGGAAAGCTGAGGGTCAGGCAAGGGGCGCACCCTGCCGGGGGCCCGCGACCATCGACGGACTTTCGCCATGATGACGTTGCAGCTAGACCTTTTGCCGAACCCTCGGGGAGGACCTTCCATGCTGCGCACCAGCCTAGCCCTCGCCCTGCTGATTTCGGTCGCGCCGCTGGCGGCCCTGACCATGATGGCCCCCGTCGCTTCGGCCCAGGACGATCCCGACGCCCTGACCCAGGAGTTCATCAGCCCGATGGGCGAGCCCTTCCGCGGTCACACCGGCGAGCCCTATCCGGTCGAGGCCTGGTTCAAGGGCGTCGACGCCGGGAACAAGGGCTACATCACCAAACAGGACTTCGAGGCGGACGCCGTCCGCTTCTTCAAGGCGCTCGACACCGACGGCGACGGCTATCTGAACGACCAGGAGATCGACACCTACGAGAACAAGATCGCGCCCGAGATCAAATCGGCCATGGGGCCCGATCCGAACGCGGTCCACTACGAGCCCAGCGCCATCGACATGGGCCAGATGAACGGCGAGGCGCCGGTGACCTACCGCGACAGCGCCAGCCGCATCGACGACGACAAGGCCGCCAATGCGGGCAAGGAAGAACGCAGGGCCGCGCTGGAGGTCCGCCGCGGCGCCGGGGTGTTCGGCTTCTTCAACGAGCCCGAGCCCGTGCGCGCGGCCGACACCAACATCGACTTCCGCGTCTCCATGAAGGAGTGGATCGAGGCCGCCGACCGCCGTTACGCTGAGCTCGACCTGCGTCACGACGGCAAGGTTACCCGCGACGAGCTGCCGCTGACGCCCTTCCAGCACTACGTGGCGCGTCAGAAGAAGGCGAAGTAAGGTCGCAGCTTAGGTTGAGGCCCGAATTCGACCGCAGTTGCTCCCCAAGGGAGTTTCGGCTTGCGCGGGAGCCGGGTACGGTCCCTAGCTGACGCGCGACCGCGAGCGTGAACCCCAAGGAGCCCATGGCCTCCCGTCCGAATGCGAGTCTCAAGTCCGGGCTGACGGCCGGCCTCGCCGCTGCGGCCCTGGCGCTGGCCGCCGGTCCGGCGCTCGCCCAAACCACCCCATCCGAGACCGCCCCGACCCAGACGGCGCCGGCCGATCCCGACGCGCCCACCGCCACCGCGCGACAGGTGACCCGCCCGGCCCCGGCGGACGCGCCGCCGCTGCCCACGGTCGCCGCCGACCCGTCGCAGGCCGCCGCCCAGGTCGATGTCGCCAACGACCCGATCCCCACCCCGCGCCGCCAGCAGCTGTTCATCAGCCCCATGGGCGAGCCGTTCCGCACCGAGTTCGGCCGGCCCTATCCGGTCGAGGACCTGGTTCGAGGCCGCCGACCAGGGCCACAAGGGCTATCTGACGCTGGCCGACTTCAAGGCCGACGCCGCGCGCTTCTTCAAGGTGGTGGACGAGAACGGCGACGGGGTGATCGACGGCTTCGAAGTCGGCGACTACGAGACCAAGATCGCGCCCGAATCCTGCCAGGTGCAGGACCGCCTCGCCGCCCAGGACGTGCTGACCGATCAGGAACTGCGCAAGGCCGGCGCCGGCAAGCGCAAGGTCGACGAGGGCGGCGACGTGCGCCAGGCGAGGCACGGCAAGCTGACCGACGCCATGAGCGGCGCGGCGCAATACGGCCTGCTCGCCGAGCCGGAGCCGGTGCGCGGCTCGGACGGCAACCTCGACTTCCGCATCACCAAGGACGAGTGGATGGACGCCGCGCGCAGGCGGTTCGATGAACTGGACAAGAAGCACGACGGCAAACTGACGCTGCAGGAACTGCCGCACACCCCGATGCAGCAGATGCTGGAAGACCGCGCCAAGCGCGAAGCCAAGGCCGCAGCGAAGGACAAGAAGTCGTAGCGTCTCCTCCCCGATACAATCGGGGGAGGGGGACCACGCGCAGCGTGGTGGAGGGGGAAGCTACACGCGCGACCGCGTGTGCGCCCAGGTCCCGCAAATCTCGACGACAGCGCTCTTAGCTTGCCCCCACCACCGCCTTCGGCGGTCCCCTCCCCCGCGCCTTGCGCGGGAGAGGAGATGGCGACGCGACTCTCCCGCCGTGCTAGGCGACCCTCGGGATTAGGGAGCACACCGTGTCGCGACGTCTAGGTCTCTTCGGGTTCGGCGCTTTTGGGCGGTTGGCGGTGCGGTCGCTGGCGCCCTTTTTCGACATCGTCGTGCACGACCCGTCGCCGAAGGCGCGGGCGCAGGCGCGGCGGTGGAACGTGACGCCGGGTTCGCTGGAGGAGACCGCGGCCTGCCCGATCGTGGTGCTGGGGGCGCCGGTGGGCGAGCTGGCGGCGCTGGCGCGCGCGGTCGCGCCGCACGTGACGCCGCACGCCTTTGTGCTGGACGTGGCGTCGGTGAAGGTCGGCCCCGCGAAGTGGCTGAGCGAAGCCCTGCCGGCGCATGTCGACATCATCGGCACCCACCCGCTGTTCGGGCCGCAGAGCGCGCGCGACAGCCTGACCGGGCTCGAGATCGTGGTCTGTCCGGTACGCGGCGCGCGCGTGGCGCGCATTGTCCGCTTCCTCGAAAAGACGCTGCTGCTGCGCGTGTCGGTGACCACGCCGGAGGCGCACGACCGCGCGCTGGCCGCGGTGCAGGGCCTGACCCACATGATCGCCAAGGTGATGAGCGGGCTGGAGCCGCTGCCGCGCCTGCACACCACCGTCAGCTACGACCGGATGATGCAGGCCCTGGCCCTGGTCCAGGGCGATTCCGACGAACTGTTCCTGGCCATCGAGCGGGAAAACCCATACGCGGCCGAGCTGCGCCAGCGCTTCTTCGCCGAGATCGAGGCCCTGAAGGCCAAGCTCGAGGGCGCCTGAACTCGCCCCAGGCGAGCAAGGCCCCTAGTTGAGTCGCGTCCAGATGGCGCGCCATGGCGAGCAAGTTCATCAAAACAAAGGGAAACCTTGGCGGTTTCCAAGCGTTGAAAATTGGTTAACACTGCCGCCCGGGGAAAAGTGGGGAGAGCGCGCGTGCGAAGCTCGAAGAGCATCGCGACCGTTCTTGGAGCGTTAGGGGCCGCCGGCATCGGCGCTACAGCGCTGATCTATGCGGTGACCGGCGCGTTCGCGGACGCCAGCGGCGCCGATCCCGACCAGGCCATCGTCACCAATCGGCTCGAACTCGCCATGCCGCCGCAAACGCGGATGGAGGCGGTCGAGCGCAAGGCCGAGGACGAGGCGTCGCTCGCCTCCGCCGTCCATCCCAAGCCGACGCCGATCCAATGGGCCGAGGGCGCCTCGGGCCAGACGGCGGCCTGGGCGCAGCCGCGGCTGAACGGCGTGGCGGATTTCGCGGGCAAGTACGAGCCGCGCTTCGACCTGCACCTGGTGCGCAAGGGCGACACCGACCAGGCGCAGCTCGAAGTCTCGTTCGCGCGCAAGGCGGTGGCGCCGACGCCGATCGTCACGCGCCTCGGCCTGGCCGCCGCGGCGCCGCCGAGGGTGCGCGACAAGGGCCACTGGTTCGTCTTCGCCGCCGGCGGCAGCAATGCGGTGGGCCTGAACCTGCTGAACGATCCGCAAGGCCAGTTGCGCCGCGCGGGCTGGTCGTCCGAACACGTCGCCGCAGTCGGTTCGGGCCAGTTGGGCATAGGCTGGCGCAAGGGGCCGCTGCAGGCTTCGTTCGGCGCGGTCGAGCGCGAGCTCTCGGCCTACGGCCGCACGGTGAACGAGAAGTTCCTCGCCTTCACCCTGTCCTTCACCCCCGGCGCGGGCGGCGGCAACGGCAAGCACCCCACCGACAGCCGCTCGTGGATGGAGCGCGACGACAGCTATTTCGCGCGCAAGCGGTAAACCATTCTCATATCCGCTCATCCCCGCGGAAGCGGGGAACCAGGTTTTTTTGTTTCGCGAAGCGGGGCCTGATCCGCGTAAACTTCGCTGCAGCAGACTGTAAAACGCCTGGGTCCCCGCTTTCGCGGGGATGAGCGAAATTTCGTTTTCGGGGAGCCTCTCATGCGCCGCGCTCTATTCGGATTGATCGCGTTTTTCGCCCTCGCGGCCATCGGCGCGTCGGCTGAGGCCCAGCGTCCGGCGCCCGCCGACACGGTAATCTGGGGCGGGCCGATCTACACCGACGATGACGCGAGGCCCAAGGTCGAGGCGATCGCTGTGCGCGATGGCCGGGTCATCTATTCCGGCGATCGCGCGGGCGCCGAGGCGCTGAAGGGCGATGCGACCCAGGTGATCGACCTCAAGGGCGCGACGCTGTTTCCGGGCTTCACCGACGCCCACGCGCACCTGCGCGACATCGGCGAGCGCGAACTGATGCTGAACCTCGAAGGCTCCGCCTCGCTGGCCGAGGCGATGCAGCGGCTGAAGGCGCGGGTCGCTCAGACCCCAAAGGGCCAGGTTATCGTCGGCGTGAACTGGATCGAGACGCACTGGCCCGAGGCGCGCTTTCCCAATCGCCAGGACCTCGACGCGGTCTCGCCGGACAATCCGGTGATCCTGCACCGCTCCGACGGGCATGCGCTGGTCGCCAACACGGCGGCGCTGAAGCTCGCGGGAATCACGCGCGACACGCCGGTTCCGTTCGGAGGGCAGGTGCTGAAGGACAAGGCCGGCGATCCCGACGGCATGCTGGTCGACGCCGCCATGGGCCTGGTCGACAAGGTCGAGCCGGTCGAGACCGAAGACTTCAAGGTCAAGGCCTATCGCGCCGCGTTCAAGGTCTATTCCGCCTACGGCTGGACCGGCATGCACAACCTCGACGTCGACTACGCCGACATACCGATCATCGAAGGCTTCGATGCGCGCGGTGAAGCGACGCTCAAGGTCTACAACGCCGTCGACTGGCGTGACGCCAAGCCGTTCCTGGCGGACGGTCCGCGCGCCACGCCCGACGGGCGGGTGATCACGCGCATGATGAAGTTCTTCATGGACGGCGCGCTGGGATCGCGCGGCGCGGCCCTGTTCGAGCCCTATTCGGACGCGCCGGGCAACACCGGCTTCCTGCAGATGAAGGAGGCCGACGCCCTGCCGGTCATGGAGGCGGACCTGCGGCGCGGCATCCAGGTCGCCACCCACGCCATCGGCGATCGCGGCAACCACCTGGCGCTGGACTGGTACGAAAAGGCGTTCGCGGCGGTGCCGGCGTCGGAGCGCGCGGTGAACCCGCCGCGCTGGCGCATCGAGCACGCCCAGATCGTCAGTCCCGCCGACATTCCGCGCTTTGCGAAACTCGGCGTCATTCCCTCGATGCAGGCGAGCCACGCCATCGGCGACTTCTATTTCGCGCCCAAGCGCCTGGGCGACGCGCGCCTCAAGGGCGCCTATGCCTGGAAGAGCTTCATCGACGCAGGCTCCATCGTTCCCGGCGGCACCGACGCGCCGGTGGAGCGCGGCGATCCGCGCATCGAGTTCTACGCCGCCATCACGCGGCGCTCGCTCGACGGGTTTCAGACGCCGCAGTGGCATCCGGAAGAGGCGGTCGATCGCGCCACCGCCCTGAAGATGTACACCCTGTGGCCGGCCTATGCGTCGTTCCGCGAAAACGAACTCGGCATGATCAAGCCGGGATACCGCGCGGATTTCACCGTGTTCGACACCGACTTCATGACCGCGGACCCGAAGGCGATCCTGAAGGCGAAGGCGCTGATGACCATGGTCGACGGCAAGGTACAGTTCCGGGCGGCGGGGTGGTGAGCCTCACTCCTCCCCCGAACGCGGCAGCGTTCGGGGGAGGTGGCCCGGAGGGCCGGAGGGGGCGTGCAAGAAGCGGAAGCGCTCAACTCGCCCTACGGCAGCGAAGCTGACGCCTGCACGACGCAGCATTTGAGGCGCGCCCCCTCTGTCGCTCCGCGACACCTCCCCCGTTCGCTACCGCTCACGGGTGAGGAGATTGCGCGCACGCCTCCACAGGCCTACCTCCCTGTCAGTCCCCCGAAGTCGACGCGGCGTTATCTTGACGCCCACGTAAGCTTGCGCTTTTGACCCCGCATCCGTTCCCCTCCGGAGCTCCCCATGACCGAGCCTATATCTACGACGCCGTGCGCACCCCTCGCGGCAAGGGCAAGAAGGATGGGTCGCTGCACGAGATCACCGGCCTGTCGCTGGCGACCCAGGCGTTGCAGGCGCTGCGCGACCGTAACGGGCTCGACACCGCCCTGGTGGACGACGTGATCCTGGGCTGTGTGACGCCGGTGGGCGAAGAGGGCGCGGACATCGCGCGCACGGCGGTGCTGACCGCCGGCTACGCCCAGACCACGGCGGGCGTCCAGATCAACCGCTTCTGCTCGTCGGGGCTGGAGGCGTGCAACATGGCCGCGGCCAAGGTGATCTCCGGCGAAGCCGTGATGGCCGTGGGCGGCGGCGTCGAGGTGATGAGCCGCGTGCCGATGGGCTCGGACGGCGGCGCCTGGCCGGTCGATCCGATGGCGGCCTTCCCGACCTATTTCGTGCCGCAAGGCGTGTCGGCGGACATGATCGCGTCCAAGTGGGGCTTCTCGCGCGACGACGTCGACGCCTATTCGGTGGAGAGCCACAAGCGCGCGGCGAAGTCCTGGGCCGATGGCCGCTTCAAGAAGTCGGTGGTGCCGGTGAAGGACCAGCTCGGCCTCACCATCCTCGACCATGACGAAATGGTGCGTCCCGACGCCAGCATGCAGACCCTGGGCGCGTTGAACCCGTCCTTCGCCGCCTTGGGCGAGATGGCGTTCGATGCGGTGATCACCCAGCGCTATCCGGAAGTGGAGCGCGTGAACCACGTGCACACGCCGGGCAACAGCTCGGGCATCGTCGACGGCGCGGCAGCCGTGCTGTTCAGCTCCAAGGAAGCGGGCGCCACGGCGGGTCTCAAGCCACGGGCGCGGGTGAAGGGCATGGCGGCGATCGGCTCGGAGCCGTCGATCATGCTGACCGGCCCGTCGTTCGCGACCGAGAAGGTGCTGAAACGCCTGGGCATGAAGGTCGGGGACATCGA